>NZ_CP074197.1 GCF_023921805.1 Ruminococcus sp. FMBCY1
AGAAACAGCAAAGCTTCCGTAAAGCAAAGTGTAACAAAAAATATGGACCATTGATACGATCTCTGCTGAACGCTGAAATAAAGCGACATAGGAATTGCCCCTATAGTAAGCATATATACCATTGATGTATCCGAACCGAAATGCTTCTTAACCACGGTACAGCCAAGCAAAAGCGTTGCAATGTAACCGAGTACCGAAAAAATTTTAGTTACTAAAATCGAATAACCGAAAATCTCACAGAAGAATTTCAGAGATATAAAGTATAGCGGAGGATGCATATCCGATTTTAATATTTCAATTACTTCTGAATAATTGTGCTGAATTAGCGACAGTGTATAAGCTTCATCAAACCATACATTATTGTTAAAAATCAGACTTATTGAAAACAAAGATAGTATTGTGAAAATTATATATGATAAATTGTTATAGCGATTTTTAAAACATTTCATTAGATATTCCTTTTCCTGATACTATAATTTGATTTTTAACATCAAAATTACATAAATAATTGTTGAAACAGACAATAGTATCAATGCAGATAGATTATATAAGTCTAAGAAAATATAATTTATTTCTAAAGAGCGATACTTAAGCACTTACATGATTATTATAAAACTCGAAAAAGCCTAGATAAATCGTAACTGAACAGTGTTACCGTGAACATGGGGGTAAAAGTAGCTTGCTATATAAAATGTTTAATAGGCAAAAATAATAACAATAAATCCAACTGCAAAACTTTTATATTTGCAATTTCTTTCCGATTCTTAATTCCATCAATTAGATCTCATCTTGTTGATATCAGTATTATTAGGTATTGGAATTTCTCATTATATAATGCATTTCATTAGTCAAGGAATTATATGATTCGATTACTGCGTTATCTCCGAATTTCAAACACAATGTTTGAGGTGAAGGTCATATCATCCTCATTGAATTTCATATTTATTTCACCGTCATATTTTTTAACTACTCTTTTAATGCTTTTCAGTCCCGTTCCATGTATTGCGTCAGATTTTTTTGATGATGCTATGCGGTTGTTCTTGACGGCTACAATATTCTTGACCGAGTTTGTAAGCTGTATTGACAGATACTTATTTTTGCGGACGAAAGCCGAAAAATCTATAAATCCGTTCTCTGTATTTTGTGCCGCTTCAACTGCGTTTTCAAGCAGATTGTCAAGCAGAGCAGTTATGTCGGGTTCGCTCATAAAGCTAAAATCAGCACTTCTGATGTCAATATTCATCTTCACCCCGAACTTGTCACAGAAGGATTTGTACCTGTTGACGATTGAATTGGCCATAGGATTGTTGCAGTAATCAACAGATTTATTTATGCTGAAGTCTTCAATAAAATCGTCTATGTACTCTGTAACAGCCTTGTCTTTGGCGATGCTCTTAATGGCGTTTAAATGCCGTTTTATGTCGTGCATAACAATTTTTGAGTTTTCATTTTGCTCATTGAGTAAATCGTAATACTCAGCTGCAGATTTTAGTTTCTGCTTTTCATATTCCAATTCCATATTGCGGCTCTGAGTTTTCAGAGTGAATTCATAAACCCAGAACACCGCTATGTTTGAAAAAAGCAACACCACTATGCCGATTAAAAGCAAGGTTAAAAAGACTTGTCCTAATTCATATTCTGCAAGTGAATATAATATTGCATATATAATCAGAGTACTTGATATTGGCAGAAGAAACAGCATAAGCGACGTAGCAGGACTTTCCTTACGACGCTCATTTGATGATACCTTAGACAGTATATACATTGAAGAAAAATAAAGCAGTTTGCTGATGGTTGATTGAAAAATAAGGTTTACCGAATTATCAAGACAGGCGAGTAGTTCAGTCCCGAGTATGGCAGCTGAAAATAACATAACAACAAATTCTGTAGTAACATTAAATACTAAAAGTATACTGCAATGGAATATTGCGGACTTTATTTTTGCCTTGTAGCAAAGACGAAGCAAAAAGAAATTGCAGACAAAAAATGCGAGCATATTTACAACGGTTATATTAAACAGCCTTGCAAAGTACAGAATTGTATAAGCTGTCGGTAATGAGATTATCAGAAACTTTTTACTTGCCTTTCTTTCAAATTTGTTTTCAAAATAAAACAGTGATATCAGAATTTCTGCAAGAAAAATAAATGCATAGCAAATTGTATATACCATTTTTATACCCCTATGTATGCAAAATATGCCTTTTTAAAGTTTGAATAGTTCCTTTGAGATATAGGTAGAGTTTCACTTTTTAAATCTACATTAATATTAAGCTCAGTCTTATTAAAATCCGAGACATACCTCAGATTAACAAGATAGCTGTAATGCGGTTGTGCAAAATAATCGTAATCCTTTAGCTTTTCTTTCCAATAACTTAATTTTTTATTTGTATAATACTTCTTCTGCCGTGTTATAATAACAGCCTTTCTTTCTTCAATAGTTATATATACTATATCGCTTGTGAAAACAGAATAATACTCGTCATAGTATTCAAGAGTTATTATTTGAGTATTGGAATGATAATAGTTAATAGCCGTATTTAATGCTCTGAAAAAACGGTCATTGTCAATAGGCTTTGACAGATAGCGAAACACATCCAAATCCATTGCGTCGTCAAGATAAGACTCGTGGGAAGTAATTATGAAAATAATTATATTGGGATTAAAAGCTTTTAAATGAGCCGCCAAAGTAAGCCCGTTTACCTGCGGCATTTCAATGTCGATAAACGCCATATCATAACTGGCATCGCTTTTCATAGGAGCGACGCCGTTGTAAAACACATCAATATCAAAATATATTTTATGCTTATCCGTAAATTCAGTCAGCTTGCTTTGTATTTCATCGGCAATATATTTGTCGTCGTCACAAATCAATACTTTCAAAAGGAAAACCTCCCGTGAATTATGACATAATTATAACATATATTGCAAAAAATGTCATTGTTTTAGGTATAAATTTTTTATTTTTGACGAAATAATTAGAAAAATACATCACTTTGAATGAAATTGATATCATTTTTGCAAAAATTATGTTTTTATTTTTAATATGTGTTAAAATTCCAACAAAAGGAGGAAATAATACTATGAAGACAATTAAAACCATTATCTGCAAAATTTCACCTGCAATTATTGCTTGTTTTACATTAGCACTTTCAATAAATGCTAATACGTCCACTTGCTTTGTAATGTATCAGCCTAAGGCTCCAACAAAACTTGATGCATTTAAAAAGATAAAGTAATGGAAAAGTTTAGTTCGAAACTCATAGAGTTTTTTGTATCAAACGACCTTATAAAAAACGAAGATAAAGAACTTTACGAATATGCTGTTAATATTATTTTATCATCATTAATACATATTGCAACTGTTATGATAATAGGTTTATGTTTCAATTTATTTATTGAAAGTTTAGTTTTCTATTTTTCTTTTATAGCTATCCGTAAGTTTGCAGGCGGCTATCACGCTAAAACGCCGGTCAGGTGTTATGCGTTTTCTGTTATTTCAAGCATAATAATGTTGTGCTTAATTAAATATGCAAATAGTGTTGGTAATATATTTACTTATTTACTCATAATATTTGAATTGCTTTGTGTGGTGTTGATAATATTAATGTCCCCTCTTGACACAGAAAACAATCCATTGAATAGTTACGAGAAAAAGTGGTACAAAACATTAGCTGTTTTAATTTCAGTCTGTATATTTATCATATCATTATTTTGTGTTTTAACAGAACTCAGAAACATAGGGTACTCTTTGATATGCGGAGTTATAATGAGCACCTTGGTGTTATTAATGAGAAAAGTCCAAATTACAAATTAAACTAGGATTAAACTAAGCATTTATGATTTCAGGTTACTGTAGACAAACTCAACAAATATAAATGAAGAACATAAATACAAAAGAAATTATTTATTGTATTCTCAGGAAGGAGGAGTTTCTGATGTTTTAATAATTTGCGAAAAATTATAAATATATTAAAAAGAAAGAGGCTTTACAATGAAAAAGAAAATGTTCTTATTAGGATTTTGTATACTAATGGTTTCAACGATAGTATTAGGTTGTTTTAGTGCATCAGCTGCAACCACAACAAGTTCGGGATCGTACATACTTAGTAAGTCCGATCAGACTGAGAAAAAGCATACAAAATCGCTTTCGTTTTCTGGTGGAGGTAGTGCAACAGTCACCGCACAACATTGGAAAGGCAGTACTTTCCCTACATATTCTGATACCGCTTATTCCAAAATTAATAGCAGCAGCGGTTTAAAATCAACAAATGTCAAAGTTTATATTTATAAAACAAACGGTGACTTGGCCGCAAGCGGTTCTTCTTCAAATTATGTAAACAAAGAGGCAGGCTACGGTACTACTGTTGGTAGCACTAAACACATTTTCACGTTGAGCAATAACAGAAATACATTAATATACAATGTTGTGGGAACTCAATCATAAGTAGATATTCAAGTTGAGGGTGTCCTTATACTATAAGGGCACCCTTTTGAGGATAAAGCTAATGTTAAATTTATCAATTAAAATCTTTTGGCATTTTTTAAAAAATAATAAGTTATTGGTTGGATTTCTTTGCTTAATACAGATAATATCTATATTTGCATCTCTTTTTGTGTTTTCGTATTTTGCAAGCTATACAAATGCAAATAAAAAATATGATAATTCTAAGACCTATACTGTATCGTTTAATGGTGCATTCATCGATGATAATATGATGCTAAAAGAGATAGAGCATTTTAATAATAAGTGTGATTTAGAATTAAATGCCGTCTCCATAAAAGCTAATATTGATGATACAAGAATAATGTTTGACTATCTTTACTATCCCAATCACATTAAGCATGGTAGATATTTCAACCAAGACGAATTTGTGACAAACAAACATGTAATAATATCAGGTGATGAAGGTGTGATAGAAGAGGATAAAATATCAATATGTAATGATAAATATACTGTAATTGGTACATATTCAGTTGGCGGTTATAATATATTGCCTATATCGTCTATAAATGATGTGAAGCATAATAATGAATCTGTATCAATTGTTTTAGATAAATATCCTGATGACGATGAAAATAATAAAATTATTTCTCAATTGACGGAATGTTTTGAAAATGCAGAAATAATCTATCCGGAAAGAATAAAAAATATTGACAGCTTATGGAATGATTCTACTACTATTATATATATAGGAATATTTTTGTTATCAATGATAAATGTAGCATTTGTCTATTTATATATATTAGAAAAGAATAACAAAATTATTTATATTTATAGATTGAACGGTGCGACAAAAACAACTTGCATTTTTCTCTTAGCTAATGTAATTTTCATTATTGCTTTAATATCATTTGTATGTGGATGTATTTTTTCAAGATGTGTCTTGCCAAGCATAATTGAATATGTACAATATGAGGATTTTACATACAGCTTAGGAATATATGATTACATTAGTATGATTATAGTGTACTTTATAGTTATTATTATTACTAGTGCTCCTGTAATTTCAAAATATGTAAAAAATATATCTATTTCCGAAAAAAGATTGGGGTGACAAAATAATGAAGTTAATTAAATTTTCATACCATCTTTTCTGTAAGAATATATTAATGAGCATAATTATAATAATACAATTAGTTGCTTCCACTTTATTATTAAGCGATATTTTAGTTACTGCAAATAGTTACTTCGTTACAGTTGATGAGTATGTTAGCAGTGGACTTTCAGATATAAACGGAATAATAGTTGATAATGGTGGTAATTCTGTTCCGGAAAGATTATTAAATAAATTACCTGAAAATTCAATAGATTATTGTGAATTGGGTGGTGTAGCTTACTTAGGAGAATATACCCTTTATGGATATAGCGATGAATTTGTAAATGATTATACTCCCGAATTATTAGAAGGAACATGGCTAAACGAGTGTACAGATGATTTAAAAAACATTCCTGTAGTAATACCTTATTCCTTAAATAAACATTTTAATATTGGTGACATAATTGATATTGATTCAGAAAATGGTTTTACGGGAAAGATTGTTGGTATATTAAAAACTTCTTACTACTGTACTTTTAATAATGGCGGTACAGAATTGAATACAAAAGATATGTTAGGCAAAGCAGATGAATCATTTGAAATTCCGTTATTAACATTATATAATTATTTGCCAAAAGAAATTATTAGTACCGGAATGACTGAAGCTATAGTTTTAAAAAATTCAAACGATTTAAATGAAGCTTATAAACTGTTTAGTAATTATTATTATGTCAGAACTTTTTTTGATGTGTTAGAAAACGGAAAAGAAGATGCTTATGCAAGAGTTAGAGCATTAGGTCCGATTCTTTTAACTTTATCTTTAGTTTCGTTGTTTGGAATGATTGGTTGCATTGCTATTTCTACTTATAAGAATCTTTATTTTTATTCCATTTTATATCTATGCGGTGCTTCAACCAAAAAATGTTTTTTGATAAGTTTATTATATACTGTTATCTATATTGTTCTGACATTGGTTGTATTCTTCGTAATATTTATTTTTGTTATGCAAAAAAGTATGTGTTGGCTTAATTATATTGCTATAATAGCTATAATTATGATACTGTTATCATTATCGTTAATTCCTTATAGAATATTAAAGAAAAACCCACCTATAGAAGTTTTTAAATATAAAAGATAATCGGAGGCAACTATGATTGAAATTAAAAATTTGAACAAGATATATTTAAAAGGGAAAAAAAATATGGTTCATGCGTTAAACAACATAAACCTAAAAATTGACGATAGAGAAACGGTTGCAATTATAGGAGAAAGCGGTGCGGGTAAATCCACATTATTACATATTATGTCATGCATTGATAATTTTGACGGAGAATATTATCTTGATAATATTGATATCAATAAACTTAGCGAAAGTAAAAAATCAAAGCTTAGAAGTTCTAAGATTGGAATAGTATTGCAGGATTTTGCATTGATTGACGATTTTACTGTTTTTGAAAATGTAATGACACCCTTATATTTTAATAAAAAAATAAAGGATAAAAAAGGTTCAGTAATGAGAGCTTTAAAGAAAACAGGAATTGCGTCATTGAAATCTAAAAAAGTATCACAGCTTTCCGGCGGTCAAAAACAGAGGGTAGCTATATCTCGTGCTTTGGTTACAAGCCCAGAATACATATTTGCCGACGAACCTACAGGCTCATTGGACAGTAAAACATCGGAAGAAATAGTGAAAATGCTCTTTGATTTAAACAGGAATGGAATTACAATAGTTATAGTAACACACAATTTAGAAATAGCCAATCAATGCCACCATATTATAGAAATAAAGGACGGTAATATTATTAAGGACATTTGTTCGTAAAAAAATATTAAAATGCCGACAAGTAATAGCTTTTAACGCTATTGCCTGTCGGCATTATTTTTTTGCCTTTTTTGCATTGAAAGCAGAAAGGGCAGTTATGTTTTTTAAAAACAGAAGTCCTCCAAACAACCTGAATTACTAAAAGATTCAGATTGATTGGAGGAAAAATTAATGGACAAACGTCCTAAGAGAAGAAAATCAAAGGATAATCCTTATACAATTTTTGGGGAGAACGGAAAATTTTATGTTGTTTTTAAAGATGGACAAGGTGATGAAAATAAAGTTGAAGTTAATAATGATGTGTTTAGCTTGTTTAATGATAATGAACTACATGACATTTCTCAGTTAAACGAGTTCGACAGGCATATTGAACACTCTGAGCAATCAGAAATCACCTTGCATAAGAAAACACTGTCTGACAATATTCCGCTAGAAGATATTATTATTTCTAAAATAAGAAACGGAAAATTAAAGGAAATGCTTATTTGCCTGTCACCGTTGCAGAGAGAAAGAATAATACTATTCTACTGGGAACGATTTACTTGTTCTGAAATTGCGGAAATTCAAGGATGTACGAGGCAAGCTGTATCATTAATTATTAGACGAGCAAGAAAAAAGCTAAAAGAAGAAATTCTTAGAAGAGAAAATCTTTAATAAAATCACACGGGATATTTTGTTGAAAACGCTGAAAATAAATTTTTTTCAAAAATAGGCTTGTCAAAACGCTTTTAAGTGAGGAAACAGGTGAAGGGATAAAAATTCTTTCGCCTGTTTTCTTTTTTCAGAGAACAGGTCTTGCTCTTTGAAAATTGAATATCAGCACATCAGATACTTTCCTTCTGCTGTTCGGAAGGGACAAGCCACATGAGCGAACATATTTTATATATCTTCAGGACTCAGACATTGAAAGGCAAATTCAATGACGGCGATGACAGGCAGATGGTATAATGATACTTCCGTCAAGTCAAAAGTCGAGCGTGATAAAACCGTCGCAACCAAAGATGGCGGCTGTGGGAGATCCTCACGGTGGTGAAATTCCAATGGAGCTAAATGCAATAGCCGTTTGATGTGTTCCTTGTCGCAGGGCATTGAGGATAAATAGCGACAATCGGATAGTGTGAAATTTAGAACTATCCCAAACGATTGATTTTATCCCGACAGCAGAAGATTTTTTGCTTTCTGCTGTCGGGGTATTTAGAAGAAAATTACTGAAAGAAGGTGTTAAAATGTTAGGATTTATTATTGGCCTTTTTGTCGGTGCTTTTATCGGCGTTTGCGTTATGTGCCTGTGCAATGCAGCGACAAAAGCTGATGAGCAGATGGAAGATCATATAAACGACAAAAACAAAAAATAAGGAACAGGTGGTAATTTGAACGAAAACTATATAAATGAAAATAAAATTGATTCTGAACACAAAATAGAATCTGTTATAAATGACTGTAAGGTCACAATCTACTTTTCTAAAAACAGAAATAACCATGTTGAAAGGAATATTCTCGAAAATCTTTTGGATACATTTGAGAACAGAATGAAAACTCAGATTGGATGCTGAATTTATTTCAATTTATTTTTTGGATTTCGCTGGATATTATAGGAATTATGTAGTATTGTTGGTTTGCAAAAATCGTACGAAAGGGTGATAAAATGAAAAGAGTATATTGCTTGTACAGAGTATCAACCAAAGGTCAGGTTGATAAAGATGATATTCCAATGCAGAAAACCTCGTGCAGAGAATTCGCAGAGCACAATGGCTGGACAATTCTGAAAGAATTTCAGGAAAAGGGCGTGTCGGGATTCAAGGTTTCGGCACGCAATCGAGATGCTATTCAGGATTTGAAAGCCGCCGCAGAAAAGAAAGAATTTGATGTACTCCTTGTCTTTATGTTTGACAGAATAGTCAGAATTGATGACGAAACCCCGTTTGTCGTCGAATGGTTTATCAAGCACGGCATAGAGGTGTGGAGCGTTAACGAGGGCGAACAGCGTATGGATAATCATGTGGACAAGCTTATGAATTACATACGATTTTGGCAAGCCAACGGTGAGAGTCAGAAAACGTCAGCACGTGTTAAAACTCGCCTTAACCAAATGACGTTAGACGGCAAATTTACCGGAGGTGTTGCACCATTCGGTTACAAACTTATAAAAAACGGTGAAGTCAATAAAAAGGGAAAAGAGCTTATGGACATAGTTATTGACGATGATGAAGCTCCGATAGTTAAGAAGATATTTGAAATGACAGTCAAAGAGGGTTATGGTTCATATCGAATGGCTGACTACCTGAACAGTCATGGAGTAAGAACTCATAACAACAGTAAATTTCAATGCAACACAGTAAATCGTATTTTGAAAAATAAGATTTACTGCGGTTATTTTATATCAGGCGGTGTTGAATCCCCATACATAGAAAGACTTCACATCATTGATGAAAATGTATATGAACAAGCACAATTTATATTAAGTCAGCGTTCTAACAAAAATGAAGAGAAGAAACAAATTGCAAGAACTACGAAAGGCAGTACATTACTTTCTGGAAATATCTATTGCGCTCATTGCGGTCAAAAGATGGCATCAACAAGTTACATTGATAAATATGATAGAGCAGATGGCAGTCAGTATAAGGTTCGCAGGCAGAGATACATTTGCACAAATAAAGCAATGAAACGAGGTGCTTGTGACGGACAGTCGGCTTATGTGGCACACAGAATTGACGGTGCCGTGCTTGCAACATTAAGAGATTATCTCGCCAAAATCAAATCAACACCAAAAGATATAGCACTGGAAAAACGCTACAAATCCGAAATATCGGAGCATAGGAGGAAGCAGACAAAGCTTGAAAAAGAAATTGAAAAGCTAAAAAGACAGGTAGTGGAATTATCTGCCGAAATAGGACGATCACTCCTCGGTGAAAGCCGTTTCACACCCGATATGCTGTCAACGTCTATTGATAATACAAACGATTTACTACATAAAAAAGAAATTGAATTAAGTGATATAAAGTACAAGCTTGCCAATCAGCAAAATGCGATGGGCAGGCTTGATTTTTATTATTCACAATTCAGAACTTGGGCAGACGAATTTGACAATTCAACAATGGAGCAGAAGAAAATGATAGCCTGTCAGCTCATAAGAGAAGTGAAAGTATCACGAGGTTATGAATTAGAGATTATATTCGACCTTAATTATGAACAATTCTTATCTCTATAAAGCCTAATTGATTGAATTTACAAATTCAGTCTGCTATAATATTTTTAGCTTAGAAGTGGGTGAATATATATGAGTGAAGAAAATAAAATACAAATTTTTGAAGATAAAAAGATACGTACTGCGTGGAATGAGTCAGAGGAAGAATGGTATTTTTCTATTGTGGATGTAATTTCAGTTCTGACTGACAGTAATGAACCTCGTCGTTACTGGAGCGATCTTAAGCGAAAGCTTAAAGCTGAAGGAGCAAACCAGTTGTACGAAAATATCGTACAACTGAAAATGTCATCTCCTAAGGATGGTAAGAATTACAAAACCGATGTTGCAAATACAGAGCAGCTTTTGAGAATAATACAGTCAATCCCGTCGCCAAAAGCTGAACCTTTTAAAATGTGGCTTGCAGAAGTTGGTCGAGAGAGAATTGATGAAACCATAGACCCTGAACTTACCATAGAGCGAGCTCTTGAAACATACCTGAAAAAAGGATATAGCAGAGAGTGGATAAATCAAAGACTTCAGGCTATACAGGTAAGAAAAGAGCTTACTGATGAATGGGATTCTCGTGGTGTAAAGCAGGGTGTAGAATATGCAATTCTGACTGATGAAATTACAAAAGCATGGTCAGGAATGACAACTCGGCAGTACAAAAATCTCAAAGGACTTAAAAAGGAAAATTTGAGAGATAATATGAGTACGCTTGAATTGGTTCTAAATATGTTGGCAGAAGCTACTACAACCGAGATTTCCAAAGAGAAGAATCCTCAGTCTTTTTCTGAAAACAGAAGTGTTGCAAAAGAGGGCGGAGAAGTCGCCGGAAATGCACGAAAAGATATTGAGGAAAGAACAGGAAAACCTGTTATTACTTCAAAAAATGCTGTTGATTTTTCAAACCTTATTTCCGATGTAATAGAAAATGATTTTGATAAAAGTGAATAAAGTATTCTGATTGCCTTGTGAGTTAAAAAATCCCGCAAGGCTTTTATTATATCCCAATTTCAAGTTTATTCCTCGGATGTTTGGAAGACAGAATATTCTTCTGTTTGTTGATACTCGTATGCGTGTAAATCTGCGTTGTGGTAATGGAGCTGTGACCCAGCATTTGTTGAATATAGCGTATGTCAACATCTTCTTCAAGCAGTAGAGTTGCAAAAGAGTGACGAAACATATGCGGAGTAATGTGCAGCGGCACTTCTGCACCGATTGCATAGTTGGTAATCATATTACGAACAGATTGTTCAGATAGACGGTTGCCAAGCCTGTTTATAAAGAAAAATTTGTTGTTTGCTATTTCAAATTTAAATGATTGATTATACTTTTTGAGCAACTCCTGAACATTTTGATTGCAGATTTGAATCAGGCGTTCTTTTGAGCCCTTTCCGTAAATTTTGATTATGTAATCATTAAAATCAATTTGTTCAGTCGTGAGTGTGCATAATTCTGAAATCCTCATTCCGGTGGCAAACAGTAACTCAAGTATGAGTGCATTCCGCAGAGCAACTTTTTTAGCATACTCAGTTTTCGCTTTGGTAAGTTGTAGATAAGCAAACCTAATAATTTGCTCAATATTATTTATGGGAATAGTTTTTGGGAGAATAAAGGGTTCTTTATACTTGATTTGTATCTTATGAAAAGGGTTAATATCAATAAGTTCCTCAATTTCAAGATAGTGAAAAAATGCTTTTAGCGAAGCAATTTTACGCTTAACACTCTTAGGTTTGTACTTACAGTGCAGTAAATTTATATATTGCTCAATGGATTTTTTGTTTGTCCATTCAATAGCAGATTCCATAGTGAATTCAAAATACTGCCTTAAATCAATAGTGTATGATTTTATCGTTTTCTGATCAAGATTTTTTCTTGAAAGGCAAAAGTTTAGATAATCAGTTGTTAGATTATTTGCTTGTACATTTTTTATTTCCATCGCATATAGCTCCTTATATTTAATAAAATTATTATGCAATAGAAAATAAAGAAAGTCTATTCAAATATCTATATTTATTTTGCCTAAAAATTTTATTTATTGAGCAATAAACAAAATTGTATTATACAAAATGCATAAAAACACTATGTGAAATTTTATAACTGATTTGCGTAAAAGTTATTTAAATATTTGTCAAATTATGTTATAATTAATACCATAAAGGGTAATTATAAATGTTTTTATATTACATACCCGAAATATAGATTTAGTTAAGGCTTAATACTTTTTTCTTAGAATGAGATTAAGTACTACATAGACATACACCAGTTGAATGTAAGATGTGTAGCGTATTTTGTTAACAGAAATGTATTATTGACCTTACCTGAAAATAATGAATAAAGGATAACTTACAATTATTAATTATTGGATGTGAAAGTATGATAAAAAGAGAAGAGTTCGTAAAAAAATTCGCTGAAAAATGCAAAAATAATAGTGCTGCTATTTTTTTAGGAGCCGGAATGAGTGTGGATGCGGGATTACCTTCATGGAAAAATCTTTTTTTACCACTAGCTGAAGAAATGGATATTAATATCGAAAATACTAAATATCAAATTTACGATATTGCCCAATTTTATGCAAATAGATTTGGCACAAATGAATTATATAAAAAGGTTGGAAAAGAAATAAATAGGATTTTAGTGTCATCAAAAGCTCTTGATCAATTATCGTTAATGCAATGTAATTCTATATGGACTACGAATTTCGATCAAGTCCTTGAAAATAACCTATCAAAAATAGGTAAAATAACAAATATTATTAGTAAAGAATCTGATTTAATTGGCTGTGATTTAAACAAAAATGTTAATATATTTAAGCTTAACGGTGATATAAGGGATATTCAAAATGCGGTAATTACAAAAAGTGATTTAGAAAAATATCATGAAAATCATCATTATTATTTAGCTTTTTTCAAAAGAGAATTAATAACAAAAACTTTTCTTTTTTTAGGATATAGTTTTACAGATTCTTTAGTATTACCTTGTATTTCAGAATTAGGAAGAGCTTTTAACAATAATCAGCCACACCATTTTACAATAATTAAAAATTCTCAATCTAAAGATTTTAAAAATTATATTGCTGATTTAGAAAATAGATATCAAATAGATGTTTTGTTAATTGATGATTATAATGAAATTTCTGAAATATTAACGGAAATTAACTATTATACTAATCAAAGAAATGTTTTTATTTCTGGGTCATATCAAGGAAAAGACGAAAAAAAACTGTATGAAATAGATGAATTATGTAAAATAATTACTCGAACACTTTATAATAACGGTTTTACTATAGTCAATGGGTATGGTAATAAAATTGGTTATTATATCGCTTCTGAAGCAACAAAATTAATGATAGAAGAAAATGTAATTAATTTTAGGAGACATTTACAAATGTTTCCTTTTAATGAGCATTTATCTAATGAAGATAAAACAAATCATAGAACTTTTATGATAGAAAAAACAAATTTTTCAATTTTTTTGTATGGTTCAGGTAGTAAAGAAAGCGGAATGTTTGAAGAATATAAAATTACAAAAAATAATCCTAATAGAATTATTATACCTATTGGTAGTACTGGTGGAACAGCAAGAATAATACTTGAAGATGTAAAAAACAATCTTATTAAATATCCTTATTTAGAAAAATACATAAACGCTCTTGAAAACGAAAATGATCCTAAAATACTGTCAAGAATAATTCTTTCAATAATTAATGAAAATTTAAAAAATAGTGTCAAGCAGAATTATCATAGATAATTCTGCTATAATCAATTCTTTATGATTATGCTCTATGTTTAGCTTTGTGAAAGCAAATAAATACTCAATTATTTTATACACATAATTTATTTTTTGATCAATTCCATAATTGCATTTTATATAATAATAAATAGCGAACAACATTGTTATTCGTGCATTGAAATTTTC
Source organism: Ruminococcus sp. FMBCY1 (assembly GCF_023921805.1). Classification (GTDB taxonomy): domain Bacteria; phylum Bacillota; class Clostridia; order Oscillospirales; family Acutalibacteraceae; genus Ruminococcoides; species Ruminococcoides intestinale_A. The sequence continues at coordinate 14,465 of NZ_CP074197.1, forward strand.
ATCAGATATATGGTTATAAGTATCTAATAATTGTTTTATATAATCATCACTAAGATTCTTTTTACTATAATTTGATAAAGTAGGGGTCTTATCGTACATTGTTTTGTTTATTTTATCTATTAAAATCTTTGTTACAATTTGATTAATTGAAGATAATGTTCCTTTTGTATCATCAACTTCATTATATATATAATTTTCTAATTTATTTTGATAAGATATAGGCAATTCCGTAAACTTTATATTGTACAGCAAGGGAAAAATAGTTATATTTCGTGTATTTAATTCATTAAAAATTCTTTTTTCTTCTTCAATTGCGCATGGACTTTTAAACAGATTATTACTATACAATATTAAAAAATATTGATTATTCTTTATAGCATATTCAAAATTTTTTTCTTTTTTACCATCACCTAGTATTAATTCATGATAGTCATACCACACATTTATTCCGAAATTTTTTAAATGATACAAACAGGATTTAGCCACAGTATATCTATCACCACTAGAAAAACACATAAACATAAGTAAACCTCTAATAATTGTAAGTTATCCTTTATAAGAATTTTGCAAAACGAAACACATGTCTGAACTCTTATAGATAGTCAGGTGTTAATGGCATTCTAAATTAGAATATATTTAAATTTTATAACAATACAGATTTTTATTATAATCTTGGAGTTTCAAATGATTAATGATATTTTAAATTACTGGTATAAAATTGAATATTTTACTCCGTGTTGGCCGGTAGATATAAAAAAGGATATAAATTTAAATAAAGTTAAATTACCGTGGCTAAAAGAGCAAAAGAATGAAAAAATAAGACTGAGTTATGATTTGTACTTTGGTAAGATAAAGTCAATAGATTTAATAAAATGGATGTTAGCTGAAATTAATATTCCTGAAGAGGAAAGTATTGAGCCGGATAATTCCATAACTTGTATATTTGCCTTTAAAGTTGATGAAGAAGGTTTTTATATTCCAAATTCATTTTCGGTTTCAAGCTTTGTGTGGGCTGTTTCTAAGATTGTATTATCCGGGTCTATTAATTCAGAATTAAATCCAGACGATGTTAAAGTGTTTCAAAATACTATTGATACACTGATAATAAAAAAGCAGGATGACAATAAATTACCTGTTGATGAATCTACCTTAAATGAGATATTTAGTGATGTAAATTGTATATTGAATTTGCCTGACGAAATGTCAGATTTTTCTTTATGGGCTCGTAAGAAACAGCAGTTTAGAAAAAATGACGGCAGTTTTGCAGATGTTGATACGTCAACCGAGTTGTTTCAAAGTTTTTATCTTAATGATATTAAAAATGTAATTGATAATCCAAATAAAAAATTAAATGAATATGTCCTTGCCGGAAATCAGAATGAAAATGCGCAAAAGCGCAAATGCATTGATTCAGATATTAATGAAATGAAAAAGTGGGTTACTGCTGAGAGATTTCCTTTGGGAGCTTGGCCATCCACATATAATCCTTCATTGATGCAACAAATTGGTATCAATATCTGTACCAGTGGAGAAAAAGATATTTTTTCAATTAATGGACCACCGGGAACAGGAAAAACAACATTATTAAAAGAAATTGTTGTATCCAATGTTATAGAAAGAGCAAAGCTATTAGTTGAATTTGATAAACCTGACCAAGCATTTAGTATAGCTGAATTTAAAAATCCGTGTGATCAATATAATCGTTCTTATTATTGTATGGATAAAAGATTAAAAAAATATGGAATTTTGGTTGCCTCAAATAATAATGCGGCGGTTGAAAACATTTCTTTAGAACTCCCAAAAGCTATATCTAATGACAGAACCGGAAGATTCTCCGGACAAACAGGTAGCAATTCTGGTGATATCTATTTTTCTGATGTTGCAAGCAAACTTATCGGACAACCTGCTTGGGGTCTTGTTTCTGCAAAGTTAGGAAAAAAGGGCAATCTGAATAATTTAAAAGAGCGTCTTTGGTGGGCTGAAGATGGAATTACGCTCAAGCATTATTATGATAATCCGGTTTTAAATTGGAGTACTGCCCGAGACAATTTTATTTCAGCACTTAAAAATGTGTTGGATGAAAGAAAACGTATTTCAGATGCCCAATCACTGTTAGATAAAAAGACAGTACTTATTTCAGCAAACACTACGGCACAGAATAACTACAATCAAGCTGAAACAAGATTATCTGAAAAGCAAAAAAATTTAGATTGTGAAAACAAAAAATTAAGTAAATTAACTGACAACTTTAATTCAGTTAATGATCGAATTGATTTTTTGTTTTCAAATATGAATTTATTTCAGAGGTTATTTTTGAAGTTTATTAAGCACAATTTGGTAGTAAATGAATGGAAAACTCTTAATATAAAAAAGGAAGAGATTATAATCCGAATTTCAGAACAAAAAGGAGTTTGCGATAAGATTAAAGAAGATATAGACATCATCAGCGATGAGCTATTTGATTGTAAAATAAAACTGGAGAGCGTTAAAAAAGAAATAGATGCTATCGAGAAGAAGATAGAGTCAGAAAGAAGCCTTTTTCAGAATAACTGGGCGGACGATAGTTTTTGGGACAATATTGAAAAGAATGAAAAATCTCAAGAAAGCTGTCCATGGGTATATGAAAAATATAATGCACTTAGAGAAGAACTGTTTTATCAGGCTCTCCAACTGAATAAGTCATTCGTATTAACAAGTAAATGCGTAAAGCAAAATTTACAAAGGCTGTTTTCTTTGTGGGATGGAAAGTATACAAATGAGGATAGTGTAAATTCATATGGAGAATTACTTAACACTTTGTTATTAGTAATACCGGTTGTTTCTACTACTTTTGCATCAGTAGAATCATTTTTATCTAATATTCAGCAAGAAGAACTTGGATTACTGATTATTGATGAAGCAGGACAAGCAACTCCTCAGAGTGCTTTGGGTGCCTTGTGGAGAACACAAAGAGCAATTATAGTTGGAGATCCATTGCAGGTTGAACCTGTATTAACTGTGCCAAAAGAATTAGTTAAGCGTTTTGCTGATGAATATAATATTCCGGAGTATTATAGAATACCAGAAATTTCTGTTCAGATGCTTGCCGATCAGATGAATGAATATGGTGGTTATAGAAACATAAACGGAGAACAAATTTGGCTTGGTTGTCCGTTAGTTGTTCATAGGCGCTGTATAAATCCGATGTTTAATATATCAAATCAGATCGCATATGAAAACAAAATGTTTTTAAAATCTATTGGACCAAAGGAGGATACTCGTTTTGTGATTGATTATTCGGTATGGTTTGATATTAAGGGCAAAGAAAACGGAAATAAGGATCATACAGTAATTAATCAGATTGATTTTGCAGAAAAAATATTTGCTAAAGCTGTTGAAGATTTTAATGGTTTTCCGGATCTATTTATTATTACCCCATTCAGACTAGTTGCGGAAAATTTAAGCAGAATGATGCGTAAGGTTTTACGCCGGTCTCAATATATTAAAAACGAAAAGATAGAAGAATGGGTAAAGGAACATTGTGGTACTGTGCACACATTTCAAGGTAAGGAGGCTAACGAGGTAATACTTGTATTGGGTTGTGATAATCAATCAGGTATCGGAGCCGCCCATTGGGTGGGGCAGAAACCCAATATTATCAATGTTGCAGTATCAAGAGCAAAATATAGAATTGCTGTTATTGGTGATTATAATTTGTGGAAGGACATACCTAATGTTCAAGTGTTGTGCAAATATTTGAATAAGAAATAATATATCAAAGAAATGCGGGAAATATTATGAAGATAAAAAAACTACATATAAAAAGATTTCGTGGTATTGAAGATCAGACAATTAAAGATATTGATAGCGCTTTAGTTCTTATTGGTAAAAACAATGCAGGAAAAAGTGCCTTTTTAACTGCAATAAGAACCTTTTTTGGCGACTACATACCTCAGGAAAAAGATATATATAAAAATTTTGATGATTTTGAGATTGAAGTAGTTTTAGAATGCGATGAGAATTATATATCTGATTTCTTTTTAGACAGCAAAATTGGCTTTGCAAAAGTTCCTTCAACGGCAGCTGATTATAATGATGTTAAAAACGGAACAATTTTTGAAGATAAAACATTTTCTGAGTTTAAAAGTTTGAGAAATGAAGTATTAAATGCAGATTCATTGGAAGACACATCTACAAGAGAAAGTTTTGAGCCTATATGGACTAATGCTATTTATAAAAAATTTTCTATTTCGGAAGGCTTAATACATGCTTCTTTAGTTTTTAAAAAAGGCACTTCAAAAGTTGAATATACTGTTAACAAAGATATTGTTTATCTGTTGCCGTCAGTGGCTTTTATTGATGATTCTCGTAATTTTCTTGAAGAGGAAACAGGAAAGGCTAGAACGATCACAGCAAATATTTTTAATACCATATTAAAATCAGAGCTGTTTAGTAATAAAGAAATTGATTGTTATAATTGCAACATAGATGATTGTGATGGTAACTGTATAAGCAAAATTGATGAAAAAGCACCAATGGATTTAAGTATTGAAGAACTGCAAAAACTTATTAACTATAAAACAAAAAACACTTCAGCTAAGTTTACTAGTAGTATTTCGGAACGGTTTGCCAAAAATTATCAAAAAGGTTTTAAGGTAAATATTAAGGCAACGAGTAATATAGATAAGTCCTTTTCAATTCTTACAAAATTGTTTGATCCTGTGCTTAATGCCGAGGTTGAACTTTCAAATGTTGGTGCAGGTGTTCGTAGCGTTTATATATTATCTTTATTGCAGTCGTATCAAGCAATAAGTGCTAAACATACAATTTTTATTATCGAAGAACCTGAGCTGTATTTACATCCTCAATTGCAAAAGTCTATGGCTAAAACGCTATCTGAAATTACGGAGAATAATCAAGTCATTTTTACAACACATTCACCAATAATGTTGAGAGAGTTTAGTACGCAAAATATAAGAAAGGTTAAGTTGGATGAAGAAAGATATTGCAGTATTGCTGAAAATACAACTATTGACGATGTGCTAAAGGAAATAGGATATTCTAGTCAGGATGTATTAAATACAGATTTTATACTGTTTGTTGAGGGTCAGGATGATAAGTATATAGTTGAGCGTATTTTAGATAAATACTACGATATTGACTTAGAAAGATTATCAGTTATTGATACAAAATCATGCAAAACCATTGGATTTTATGCAACACTGAGGTTCTTAGAAAAAACAACAATGAGTGATGAATTTGCAATAATCCGAGATGCAGATACAAAGTCAGAAGACATGGTTAAAGAAATTTTGGAGAATCAATTAAATAGTAATCTTGATAGTGAATTTGCTTCAAAAGCAATTTCAAAAACGCATATTACAAAATTTAGCTCTATTGAAGGTTATTTATTTTCTCCAGAGTTACTTGTAAGTCATAACATATATGCAAGTGAAGATCAAGTGTATGAAAGGCTTAGAAATGGATTATCTGAGAATAAAGATAAATGTTTAAAATATTTCAGAAAGCAGAATGAAAATGCACAGGAAAGAATTGAGTTATTTGAAGGTGAATATGACTCCAAAATTGCTGATGCAAAAGAAAATCTTGATTGGATAAAGACTAATATACAAGGACATACTTATTTTGGTTTCACCGAATCTAAAAGAATAAATTATGAAAGCTATGTTGAAGAATTACCTCAGGTAGCATTTGAGAATTTAATAGAATTCTTTGACGGAATTCCTTATTTTTTTAGTAAGAAACGGAATTAAAATATAATTTTATACAAACCATTGAAGTGTGTTTCGTGAATTTTACTAAGCATATAACTATGGGATAATATGTAATTATATTGGTTTTAAATAAAATGATGAATTAAATTCAATTTGTTAAAAAATAAGAATATGAAGAAAGGAGATATTAACAATGGAAAAACTATCTATAAATTCTAAACAGTTAAAGAACGAAGGTTTCAGTACTTCAAAGAATGCTGAAACAGATGTAATTAGAAATAATGAAGTTGAGAAACCGATTCATTATAAGATTATAAATAATTTGTACACTTCACAAGAGGATTTTATAGTTATAGGTCTTTGTGGTAAAACTGGTTCTGGCTCATCAACTGTTTCTAAAATATGTCAACAAGATTTTGAAAGGCTTTTTCTGTCTACACCTGGTTCAATACACAATAATCTGTATAATGAACATGAATATCGTATATTATATAACTTTGCAAAAGTAAATTGGAGACATTTTTATAGAATAAAAGTGAGTGCTTTAATTACTGCTACTGTATTACAAAAAAGTGAAGAAGAATTATTGAATTTTCTTGTGGGTTTATGTGAAAAAATAGCTTCCAATAAAAATGAGACATTAAATATAATTCGTGAAAAATTTTTTAAACTAAAAATGTATTTTAATTTTGCAGAATGGTTTAAATTAGATCCTGGTGATAATGAATTAATTGGAGAATACCTAAATAATTTACCAGATAAAGATTTTCAAGAAAAATTCACAATTAATATTGATAGTGATATTAATGAATATCATGATAAAGAATGTATGATAAGTGAGGCAAAGACATTTGAATTGGACGGTACAGGTGATAAAATTGAGTATTATCAAGATGGCACATGTATTTGGATTGAAAACAAAGATTTGTATAAAATGTTTATGGTATACAAAGATAAAAGGTTGAATAAAACCACATTTAAAAATCCGTTATATTTTTGGATATTAAGGCGTTATATTTATGATTTTTTACCGATAGTGGTTCATGAATTTTGGGATGAAATAAAAAAGTATTCCAAAAGTTTACCAATATTAGCAATGCAGATGCTTGGAATAAATTTAAGAATTTGTAAAAAACCGTATTTAATCGGTGATGTGCATTTTGAAGAAAACGGTTATGTTTATATTGCGGAGGATATTAATATAGCAATAAAATTATTAAGTAGCTATAATACAATTTGGTGTAACAAATTAATATCTTTTCAAGCTAAATAAATTGAATCTAATGATTCTAAAAATAAACATAATAAGCATACTTTAGTTGTTATAGATTCAATAAAAAATCCATTTGAATCATTGTTTCTTAAACAAAGATACAGCAACTATTATTTGCTTGGAATATATACAGAGGACGACGAAAGAAAAAAACGTTTGGAGCATAAAGGATTAAATCGGGATCAAGTAAAAGAAATAGATACAATTGAAACTCTATCATATTTTAAAAAGATATGTAAAGAATATGTGGATTCTGAGAAAAAATCCGAATTTTCAGAAAACAATGGATATATCGCAACAAAAATTGTAACTCAAATTGTTGAGCTTAAGTTAAATAATGTTTTACCTTTTATTCTTCAAAATGTTTCGAGCTGTTTAGATTCTGCAGATATATTTATCAATAATATAAAAGATAATGCTTCACGTCTCAAAATAAAATATGAATTGATTAAATATGTATCACTTGCCATGCATCCTGGCTTAATATTACCAACGCATTTAGAAAGATGTATGCAAATTGCATATACTGCTAAATTAAATTCCGGTTGTATTTCAAGACAGGTTGGTGCGGTTATTACTGATAAAGATTATCATTTGTTGTCTATAGGTTGGAATCAACAACCTGAAGATCAGATACCTTGTTCCTATAGAAATTTAAAGGAACTTATAAATCATTGGTCTGTTGAGACATATAGTGATTATGAAAATGATGATAACGAAGAGTTGATGAACAGAATCAAAAAGAATGTTGAAGAAGTATACACTTCTGAAAATAATTTATACAAAAATGGAAAGCTGCCCTACTATTGCTTTAAGGATTTATATAATAAAATTACTAACAAGCAGAATCAAGTTCATCCACGTTCGCTTCATGCCGAAGAAACTGCTTTTCTAAATTTAGGACCAACTGGAAAAATACTTGTAAAAGGCGGTTGTTTATTTACGACATCAAGTCCGTGTGAATTGTGCTCTAAAAAAGCAAAATATATGGAGATATCTAAAATCTACTATATAGAACCTTATTCTGGAATATCATATAAACATGTTTTATGCGCAGGAAGCAACGAAAGCAGACCTGAATTTATATTGTTTACTGGTGCTATCGGCAGAGCCTATATGCAGTTGTATACTCCTTTGCTTCCTCTTAAAGATGAGCATGAACTATGGTTGGGTGACAAAACTGAAAATATAGTTGTAAAATGACAATTTTTATGATAGAAGTGATTTTATGAAAAATAACAGAAAAAAGTTTAGTGCCATGCTTATAGCACCTGATATTATTGAATGCAGAAAGAACCATCAGGGGATATTAATTGCTCCGTTCAATGATCAAAAAGCGAAAGGAATTGGATATAATATTTCTCCTTCAAATTTAGTTTATTCAATAAAAAAAGGTGTTCCGCAAATGATTTTTGACAGTGAAGAAGGCAGCTATACTTACATTAATCCAAATGATACTGTATTAATATTATCATATGAATATATTCAGACAGATAGCAAGATTGCGGGAACATTTCATTCTCGTGTTCGTAATTCCGCAAAAGGATTAGGAAATGTATCTACAACATTGGATCCAGGCTGGAAAGGGATGTTGTTAATAGCAATAAACAACCCTACTAAAAAGAAAATCAAGCTACCTATTACAGTAAAAAAGGACGGTAAAGTTGAACGATGTAGTTTAATTACTTTGGTGGTTTTCCAAAATGATTTTTCTAAAAAAGAAAATCATAGGATATCTTTCCATTTAGATAATCCACCAATGCGTGCAGACATATGGAGCGAATTGACGGCTATGCCGCGCAAATTGTTACATAACGATAAATACCAAAAATTTCAAAGATTTATTAATCAACTTATAAGTTTTAAACCTAGTGATAGTTCTGAAATGTGTAAGTATAAAACCATATTAGAATTAATATTAAAGTTAGAAATTGCTTTATATTCTGAAAAATCTGAAATATTATTCAGAACATGTATGTTAGAATTGAATCAAAGAATATCAATGGATGATGAAGAATTAAGAGAGAAATATACTTCTCTGCAAAAGTTAATTGATAATTGTTACAACCGATATAATTCATTTAATCAGATAATTTCCGTACAAAGAATAAAAGAAAAAATAGACTTAATAAGAGATGAATGTAAATATCTTATTCTTTGTAATGAAGTAGAGCAGATACACGAATTCATTACAAAAAATATTGAAGTGTGGTGGGAACAAGCAACTTTATCACAATTTTTTGATAGGTATATTTTACCTAATTTAAGTGCTATAATTATATCGGTTGCTCTATGTATTATGTTATTATTTGGTGTTAATATAGAACAAAATGGATTTTTGGCTAAACTTATAGTAAGTCTTTCCCCAATTTTATTATCAGTATTAATTAATATTTTTACTATTAGAAAAAATAGAATTTAGATAAAGTTTATATCGATGTTTTGATGTTTTTCCCTACACTCGCCAGAGCGCATGACTGTTAATCATGATGTCACTGGTTCGAGCCCAGTTGGGGGAGCCATAACAGAGTAGTTTTTATAGCTACTCTGTTTTCTTTTGCTCAATTTTAAAAGTTATGATGTCAGTTTTACACATCAGAGTAAACGGTCAAGGTCGCTCTGATAGCTGTCATTAAGTAAATGTTTTTGAGCTGCTAAATGTATGTAAATTTGAGTAATATTAATTGTTGAGTGCCCCATGAGCACACGCAGCACTTCAAGATTACCACCTTGATAAATAAAATTTGTTGCAAATGTATGCCTAAGTAAATGAGGATAAACTCTCTGTAATCCATTTGTTTTTTTAATTCTCGCAAAAAGCATTTTAATTGAATTGTGTGTTAAAGCTACTTTTCTTTGTGTAAGGAATAAACTGTCTAAATCTGTGTTAATGTTATTGCGATAATTATTATATATTATAAACTGCTTAAAAACTGTGGTGCCAAATGGAACTAATCTTTGTTTTGCTCCTTTACCATTGATTATAAGAAAACGATTTTTTAAATCTATATCAGTAATCTTTAAATTTACGATTTCTCCAAGTCTAAGTCCACAATCAAGCATAAGCATAATAATACATCTATTCCTACATTTTAAAAATGAAGAATTATCATAGACATTAAGTAAAGATTTAATTTCATCATCTGATAAAGGAACAATAATATCCTTATTTGCTTTCATAAGCAGTAATTTATTTACATCAATATCAATGTATTCTTCAAAATACAGCCAACGCAGAAATACTTTGACAGCTCGGGCATATGTACGAACAGAAACTCTATTAATATTAAGATTTTCTGATATATATAATTGATATGATTTAAACAATACTACATCAATATCCTCAATATCCATATCATTTCCACAAAAATTCAAAAACATTTTTAATGAGCGTTTGTAATAGTCAAGCGTATAATTAGAGTTTCCTCTAAATTTTTGTTCCTGCATAAATTCGTTGTAAGCACTAAGCACATTCATTTTCTGAAATTTTCTCCTTATATGCCTTGTCCTCTGCAAGCAATAGCTTATATTTTGGATTAAGTTTAGCTTTAAATTTATCAGTTACTTCAAGAAGCTTATCAATAGAATTAATTTGAAGATAAGTATAAATAAAACCAGCACAATGATTTTCTACATAACTATTGAGTTTAAGAGCATTATAATCAAGACCGACAGTAACAAACAATGATTTAGATTCAGATGTTACAGATGTAGAAAATTGCAACCAATGACTTGCTATATCCCAACGCCATTTATTTTTATCGTTGCCGAATTGCTCAACATATCGCAAATAATGATTTAGTACTATAAAGTATAAATGATCTATTGTTTCATCTTCGCACATATATAATCTTATAAATTCAAAAGCTCTCTCACGCCTTAACTGCATTTCACATCTTATCCAATGAGGTATTTCAGATGAACGATTACGCTCTACTGCTTTATCATATATACGAATAAAGATATTTGAACGCATAGAACCGTGTGTAACAGATATACCTTTCTGTTCACGAGATTTCTTAATGGATCGAATAACTTCTGCATCATCAAATCTTGATACAAAATTTCCTTTCTCTGTATCATCTGCTATTTTTTCAATATTAAGATAGCCACGGAAATCATCATAAGCTATGTCTAAGCGAGTTATATTTACATCATCAGGGTTTGCAAGAATATAATCAAAAATCTTCTTATAATTTCCGTGACCTAATTCTTCAAATGCTCTGCAACCTTGACCTGACATTTCAACCCATACATAACCTTTAAACCCGTCATAATGTATTGAGATAGAGTTGAAATATAATCTACTCTGAAATCCTTGAATACCACGAATACCGCCAATTTCTTGAAAAGGACAATCCTGCATTCCTAATAATTCAATTATATCAAACGGACTTGATATATTATCTGTAAAAGATAACCAGTCAAATATAATCTTATTATTTTGATAATCTAAAATATGTGCGTTCATAAAATCGTCCCCTTAAAAAAATTATGCTATAAATGTAGGTTGTGCACAGCTGTTAGCCCGCTGCGCACGGCGAAACTAACAAAATTTCGCCAATTTTCTTTTTATAAAAACTATTGATTTAGGGAACCCCGGCGGTGAAACCGCCACCCCTTAATCAATAGTTTTTATCATTCTTAAAATTACGCTATATGTGTAATAGCCAGCAACAGCTATAAGCCACAATAACAGAGTATTTACTATAAATTCAAAATCAACAAAATAATTGATATAAGGTAAATAATCAGCTATCGGTGAATTTGAAAGCATAGTAAATGGGCTATCAGGAAGTAAATCTATTATGCTTTTTAACAAGTCATATAGCGTGTCACATATCCAATTCCAAATTTCGCCAAAAATTTCCATTATTCTGCACCTATAAGCTTACGGCTTGCTAATATTAAAAAAATTACAAATGCTATACTACTAAAAAATCTTGATATTTTTGCAATATCTTCAAATTCAGATAAATCAATAGTAAATTCATAGTCAATACCTAATCTTTCAAATTTAAATGGAATAGAAAAAACAGGTGCTTCGGGTTCAGCTACAAGATTAGCAAAAACATTGTAAACATCCCACGGCAAGCAGAACGGAAATTTTTCTTTAAAGAGGATTTCCGGCAAGCTCAAACCAGGAATTGAAGGCTTGTTCGGTTTGGTGTCAGGATCTTCTTTTGTGTCGTCTTTAGTATCTGTTTTGTCTTTATCAACTGTTCTAATATCTTCTGCGGTCTTTGAGATTGTATCTGTCAAGTCCTGTGGAACACTGATACCAATACTGTCAGGGTAAGTGCCAACATCAGTTATATCATCAGCAGTAGAGGGGAAAGAGTCAATGCCGGGAAGGTGTGCAGCGTCAACACCTACAGAGAACACATCTTCACCAAGAAGAAGTCGTGTTAAATCTTGTTTACAAATTGTTAAATCATCACAATTAATAAGATTATCATTACTGCTAATGACATCATCAGCAAGCCATTGACTAATTACATTACCACCAGAAGTAGTAAGTGTATAAGATTGTGATGCAGAATCATAAGAAGCTTGACAAATTTCGTTTTTATATAAAAGTAAAGAATAAGAGCCAATAGCACCAACTTGAACACCTTTAATAAGAACATCAGAATAATTACTTAAATAAAACAAAGGACAATCTATACTTGTATCAAAGTTATTATATCCAATAAGTAATATTTCAGATAAATCAAGAGCCGGAACACTTAATACAGCGAATTGAGTATTATTCTCAATTTGAAAATTTGAACTATGTTGAGTAATTTGATTATAAAGCTTAGAACCATATACTTTTCTTAGTGTATCCATACCGTAAAAACTTAATGTAGTATAAGCAGATGTCTGAATAAAAATATTAGTATCACGCTTCCAAGGATTCGATATATTGACTACAGTGCCAGCTGCAAGTGTCTTGAAAAAAGTATCTTCGGTTAATTGATTTTTAACTATATTACTATAATCTAAATCAATATTGCAGTATTGCGGAAACTGTCTTACGAACTCATCTATTAACGCTTTCCATTCGGACTTTATAACAGCAATAAAACCATTTCCTAAAGCTGAATCAACTTCAACTTGATGAGCATTATAATCTATAATATCTTGAACATCAGCAGGCGACGAATCATAAAAATTTTGTGCTGCAGTCGATATTGCACTTGTAGATGTAAATGTCATTCCGCAGCAAACAAGAAAAGCACCGAGGAAAAAAAGAATAGCGTCATCAACTCCGGCGACAGCATTAACCGGTTCAAGCACACCGCCGAAACACACAACAGTTAAGAGGCACAATAACAATGACAACAACTTCTTGCAAATTTTATGTTTTTTCAGATACTTTAACACTCTGTTCATTGTTAAAAGCCTCCTTAATCTTTGATTTATCAAAAAAGCTTGATTTTAAATTAGTTTTGTTTTGTACATCTGATTTCTTATCATCAGAAAATTTAAATAATGCCATTGTGTCATAGCAGTTAGCTACCCGCTGACTGAATTTTTTTAAATGTGTTGCAGTCTTGATTTTGCACGGATACCAATACTCAACAACATGATATAAACCTTTACAAGCGAGCGAAAGTAATGCAAATGCTAAATTCCAATTTTTCAATGCTCTATGTTTGTAGTCGTACTCTAATAAACCTCTTATCTGTCTATCAAGCATACGGTCTTGTTGAGCAATTAAAATAAACTCATAATTAAAATGCCGATGATTTGCGAAAAAATTAACCCATTCCATGCGATCTTTTCGCTCGAATTGTCTGGGATTGAATAATATACTTGCCTCATCAATAACAACAAGGGTTTGTGGCTTTAACCCCGGACTATGATTTGCTTTAGCAAAGTCAAGTAAGAATGAAACTGTAAGTTCAGTATTTGTCAAAAAAATAAACTTACCAAGTTTTCTTTTACTATTATATTTTTTAGCATCAACAGGAAAATTTGCAATTACATTTTTACCACGCATAAGCCATTTAATAATATCTTCAGTTGCATGATAACTTTTATATGAACCAGGTGTACCGCTGTACAACGAAATAGCCATTTTTATGTCCCCTTTTTTGCGTGTCTGAAAAAACTTTTATAAAAAAGCCAGCAAGCTGGGTCTTGACTCTACAAAATCAAGTGATAGCTTTATGTTGCCGAGCAACTCAAAAGCTAAAACTTAAATTTAAGTCACTCGGCTATAAAATTGTATCACTTGATTTTTTCGAGTAAAGACTGCAAGCACTTTTTTATAAAACTTTTTTCAGAGGATAGTTACAAAAAATATAATATATGTCCCCGACGGACCTCACAATCTAAAAGCTAAATACAAAACAATAGGAGCAGGGCATTTTAAACCCTGCCCCTAAATTGTTGAGAGGTAAACATAATTAACGACCAATCAGACTGCGAACGAATGAAATGCCTTTCTTGATTGCGATAATTGCACCGAAAATTGCCAAACCAACAGGAATAGCAAGCATAATGTAGCCCATTACATCACTCTGAATTGAAGAAATAGCGGTAGAAAAACTACTTTGCATATCTGATGAGCTTACAGGTGTACCGTTTTCGGCAGCAAATGAAGAAATTGCAGATACTGCAGCAATCATAGAAGCAGATGCAACAGCTACAAACTTCTTGCTGTGTCGCTTAAGAAAACTTTTTACTTTACTCATGAAAAAAACTCCTTTCTTATATATCAAGCTTTGAAATTAAGAAGACCAATAGCCTTATAAATTCCAATGCTTAGTAAACTTAAACAAGTATAGATTATAAATCCTGCTCCAAAACCGTATGGAAACAAAGACATAATTTCGACTACATAATTCATTTTTACCACTTCCAAAAAGAAAATGCCTTTGCGGTTATAAGTCCGATAACAATTGCAAGTATAGCTACAACTACAATAAAACCTTGCAAAATAATATCGTTTTGATTGTTTATGCTTGTTACAAGTTCATCAATCGTTGCCATTTGTTTCTACCTCTGATATTGAGTCAATAACAACAGAATGAAACTTACAATTTGAACATACATCTTCATCACCGCATTTGAAATCTTTGTTTTTCTTGCTTTTCAGCACTTTAAGAAGATATGCAAAACCTATGCCACAGCCAAAATAAATAATACTGTTCATTACTTATCCTCCAAATTGTCAATGCTTTGTTCTGAATCGTAGAAAGCTGCTTTAATATCATCAGTTGCAGGAATTTTGTTAATCAGAACTACACGCTTTTTATCATTAAAATAAAGCTCTACATAGTCGCCGAATTTAACATCATCAAGAACATCATCAGTAGCTACCTTAAATGTTTCAACTGCAAGTCCTACTACATCATCTTTTGGAAAAGCACAGTATAAATGAATATAATGGAGCATTTCGCCGTCATCTGTTTTAAAGTCGCCAATCTTATAGCCTAATACTTTTTTTAATTCGATCATCTTGTTCACTCCTTTGTTATTTTAAGTTTTTATGGGACACTCGGAAAGACTTGACATTAAGTAACTTAAAAATCGTAGTGTTACATACTCCGTTATGCATACCGGGAGAATAGCTCTAATTTGTGTCTTTTTTATGTTGCCTAAACCGAGTGATTATTCTAGAATTGACTCAATAAATATTAAGTCGCCGTAATCATCAGAATAAAATTCAATTAAATTTATAAAATCAAATAATATTTGTAAATTAGAAGTGGTAAAGTTTTTTAGTTTACAATGTGCAATATATTTCATTTTAATGTCCCCTTTTTACTTGTATAGCCCTTTTCGGGCTAATTATAATATAGCAGTTTTTGGGCTAAAAGTCAATAGAAATATTCGGGCTATGGTAAAATAAAATAAAAAGGTGTAATGTTACTATGAAATATAACGAAATTTTACAAGAATTAAGAAAAGACAGAGCTTTAACACAAACAGAGCTTGCAAATATATTAAACACTACGCAAAGAACGATATCAAATTGGGAAAGCGGAAGAAATGAACCACCTTATGACTTTTTAATCAAATATGCAAAATACTTTAATGTTTCAACTGATTACATACTGGGACTTACTAAAGATGAAAAACCGTATTGGATCAAAAATCAATTAAATATATCGGGTAAAAACAAGATAAATAAAATAGAGATGAAATAAGGTGTAGAAATGAACTGGGGAATATTGATTGTTATAGGAATTATAATAATAGTCTTGGAAATTGCTTCACAGCTTGTGAGAAATAAAAAAACGAACGAAAAACTACATAAAAGTAATAGTAACGGCGCTGACGCAACGCTTAACTCTACCGGAGCAGTAGAGCCGGAAGAAGAAATCTATAGTTTTTACAGAAGAAAATACCTGTTTACGAAGAATGAATTTTACTTTTATAAGCAGCTACAGAAGATTTCAGAAGAAAAAAATTTAATACCGCTTGCAAAGGTTCGGCTTGCTGACTTTGTGGAAGTGACAAGTAAATCGGACTATATGAAGTATTTTGCAAAAATCCGGTCAAAGCATATTGATTTTTTATTGCTTGATAAAGAAACTTTGAAAATTGTAGTTGCAATAGAGCTTGACGATAACAGCCACAGCAACGAAAAAGACGAATTTAAAAACAAACTTTTTGAACAGATTAATATACCTCTTATAAGGTGCAAGGGAATAGGAACAGTTGAAGAACAGTTACAAACTATTTTAGCAAATTCAAACTGTTAATCATGATGTCACTGGTTCGAGCCCAGTTGGGGGAGCCATAACAGAGTAGTTTTTATAGCTACTCTGTTTTTTTGTTATCTAAAAGTTTTTTGTCGGCTCTATGTCAATAGTTGGGGTAAACCCGAAAAAGAAGAATTGAAACGAACAAGCGATAGTAAATCAAGCTATCGCTTGTTTTTGCATTTGGTGAGAAAACATATGTAAAATACGGTTACGGAAACGCTTAAAATTTCTGTAACCATAAGCATTACGCTTAAGTACCTTAATCTTGTTGTTGCAGCCTTCGGTAAAACCGTTGGTGATAGCAGAAGAAAAAGAATTCAGAATACCTGGAAGCCAATTGAGCATAGAGTTAGCACATTTTACAAATTGTGCAATACCACAGTCTAAAGCAGAATTTATCCAATCAGAAAAAGCTGTTTTTGCAGACTGTCGGTCTTTGCAATCAAGGATTTTAAGGAAATCCTCTTTGTAAAAATGAGCAGTAGAAAGAGTTGGAGAAGTAAAAAGCATAACATTTACCTGTTGTTTTTGTTCGTCAGAAAGGAGGTCAAATCTTTTTAGTAAAAGCTGTCTTGATTGCTTGAAGTATCTGCGATGAGATTTGCTGAATTTCTTTTGTTCCTGCTTACGAACAGCCTCAAAAGCCCAGATAACTTGCCGTATCCAATGGTATTTATCAACAATCTGTGAGGCATTTTTAAACCACACAGAAGAAATATTAGAGTAGGGTTTCCACATATCACTGACAAAAAACTGAACCTTGTCACGCTGTGACTTATCAAAATGGTTAAAATACTCAGTTAGGAAATGCGCATATCTTTTTGGAAGAATGTCCAAAACAACCTTGTTGACAGGATCGGTGAGAATACATTGATACTTTTCACTGTTCGTATTGCCTTTAAATTCATCAATAGAAATAGCAGATGGGAGCTTTTTAGGAGCGTAGGAAACTAAATCAAAAACCCTGATTACGGAGCTTACAGAGAGGTTAACCTCTCTTGCAACGCTTGAAAAAGAAACTTCATTTCTCAATTTGTCAATGATATACAAAGACAATCTGTTAGTCATACGATGATAACGAGGGAGGAAATCGACATTTTCAGGGAAACGCTTGCCACAGGAGCAACGATATCGACGCTTATAAAGATGAATAAAGATGTGCTTGCCAAAGGCAGGAATATCCTTTATAGGCTGTTCACGATAATCGTGAACCTTATCAGTTAAATAAGGACATTTGTGAGGTTTTCGTTTTAACCGGCAGTTAATATGGATTGAATTATCAATTTCTTCAATTTTTTCTATATCAACATCTTGCAATCCTAAGAGTTTTTCGGTAAAATATTTGTAGAGCATATTTGTTCCTCCGTTTCTGGTTTCTAGTCAATTCCATTTTAACGGATTTTAGACAAATATGCTCTACTTTTTTTAAAATTATTTTTGTAGGATCTATTTGTTACCCCAACATTTATTATAGAGCCTAAATAGTTTACGCAACTTAATAAAGCCGCAAAACAAAAATCTACCGACAGAGTATTCTCTGTCGGTAGGTATTGTTTTATTGAAATTTTAATTTATTATCATCATTACCCGGTAACAATACTTATGTTATCGGCTTTTTATAAACTAAATTTCGGACTCATCTCCAATTATGTATAATTTAGAAATCGTTAAAGTTTACATCGGAATTATCTCCTATACTATAGTATATCTAAATATAAACTTCCTCGTACATCGGTCTTATCTCCAATCTTTAGATTTTTATTAGATAAATTTTATCTGTACATTGGTACGACCACCATTAACAAAATTTTAAATTATATTAAGTTGTAATCATAATCTCGGATAAACCTGATTACCTTAGAATTGTGATTACTTTAAAGCTCATTTTTACGAATAATAACCTAACAACTACTTTCGCAGACAATCTATATAAAAAATATGAAGTTCTTTTTTGTATTCGTACGCTTTGAATGCAATTGTTTGATTGGTAGTAATCGGAAACCTTGTCTGATTTAAATTAATAATATGTTTAATAACATTGAAATTATCAGCTGCCCGACAAACAAACGAGATATTATAACCTTTTCTAATGTATCAGGTTATTGTTTGTTTGGGGGAAGGCTCCGCATGAAATCTCTGATATGTCTTATGTAATGGACTTTTACTTTCATATTAGAAACCTCCTTTTGTTCCTTTTCTTTGTCTATATTATACAGAATAAATCAACTGTTGTCAATATAAATATTAAAAATATTTATATTTTTATTTTATCAAAATCTATTGAAGTGCATTTTGCATTGTGGTATAATTAAATAGTTGGGGTATTGCAAAATACTCCTTTTATTGACTTTTTTGTTGCTGTTGTGTATAATAATTACATATTAATATGATTTTCAACGGATAAGAGGTGTGGTATATGATTAAGAAGTATAATAAACTTGTGAGAGATAAAATTCCGAAGATCATTGAAGAAAACGGTCAGATGTGTGAAACCGAAATTCTTTCTGACGAAAGATACCTTGAAATGCTTGAATTAAAGCTTTCAGAGGAGTGTACAGAGTATCAGATTGATAAAAATACCGAGGCGCTTGCCGATATTCTTGAAGTTGTTTATGCCATTGCCAATGCAAGAGGTATGACAGACGGTGAACTTGACAGATTAAGACTTGCCAAGGCTAATAAAAACGGAAGATATAAAGATAAAATATTTATTAAAGAAGTTACTGAGTGGTAAACAAAAGCACGGTGCATTAAACGCATCGTGCTTATTTTTTTGTGGTTCTTTGTCAAAAGTTGGGGTAAATTATGGTTTAGCGGAGTGTCGGTCGGGCATTGAAATTTAGCTAACGCTAAATTATCCTCCCAAAAACAAAAAAGTTTACTCAATTTTTTCAAAAATTGCGGGTTTGGGCAGCGCCCATAAAAATCTTCCGATATAACAATTTATCAGGCGCAAACAGCCACGCTGTTTGCGTGCTTGCACATAGTTTGAAAAACAGGCGACAGCCTTTTATAAAAGAAATGATTAACTTTTCATTATATATCGAATGGCTTTCTTGTTGCTATCGCACTTTTAAAGGCTAACGCCGTTGTGTTCAAGCCGCCAAACAGCGAGCTGTTTGGCTATCGTTAGATTGCATAAACGGAAAGTATTTGTGGGCTTTGCCCACACCCACGACCTTTGAAAAGGTCGACCAAACTTTTATAATTGCTTGGCTAAACTGTGCACTAAACAATAATTTATTATTGTTACCCCAACATTTATTATTGAGCCTTTTTTGTTTGTTATTATTTACATATTTTCATCATAAACCGCTCTGCAGCCGCCGATAAATTTCGGTCTGGTTCTTGCGGCAAGTAAAATAGCGTTGCCGATATGGTCAAGGCTCAGTCTTACGGGAACAGCTACTTTTTTAAGGTGCATACCTATTAATGTACCGCCAATGTCAAGTCCTGCGTCAGCCTTGATTTCTTCAAGAGCAACAGGATTTTTAAATGTTTTATATGCTGTTGTGGCAAAAGAACCGCCTGCCTTTGGTTGCGGAACAACATTTACAATTTCCGCATACGGAACGGCATCACGCTCTACAATGACTGCACGGTTCAGATGTTCGCAGCATTGAGCGGCAAGATAGATTTTCTTTTCGCTAAGCACTTCATAAATACCCTTGAAAACCTGCTCGGCAACCTCAAGATTAGAGTTTTTGCCGATAGTTCCTCCGGCAACTTCACTTGAAGAACAGCCGACTACAACTATACTGCCTTCCTTAAGTTTGGCAACATTACAAAGCTCTTCGCAAGCCTGTTTTGCTTGAGAATAAATATCAACTGACATATATATCAACTCCTAAATTATCATCTATACTTATTATAGCATTATTTTTATAAAGTACAAGTCTATTAGCTTTTTAAGATAAAAATAATAGAATTTATATAACAATCTTGATTTTTTAGTAAATATGTTATATAATAAAGCTACAAAAATTTTTTAGCAAAGGATGAAAAATATATGAATAGATTTGTATTAAACGAAACTTCTTATCACGGTGCAGGTGCAATCAATTCTATACCCGAAGAAATTAGGGGAAGAGGTTTTAAGAAGGTGCTTGTAGCGTCTGACCCCGACCTTGTAAAATTCGGAGTTACAAAAAAAGTTACGGATGTGCTTGAAAATGCGGGCATTGAATATACTTTATATTCAGATATCAAACCTAATCCTACCATACAGAATGTTCAGCACGGTGTTGAAGTATTTAAAGAGAGCGGAGCAGATTGTATTGTTGCAATCGGCGGCGGTTCTTCAATGGATACGGCAAAGGCAGTCGGCATAATTATTAATAATCCCGAATTTGCGGATGTTCGCTCGCTTGAGGGTGTTGCACCCACAAAGAACAAAGCAGTGCCGATTATCGCAGTTCCGACAACGGCAGGTACAGCCGCTGAAGTTACAATTAACTATGTAATTACAGATGTTGAAAAGAACAGAAAAATGGTATGCGTAGATGTTCACGATATTCCTGTAGTTGCAGTAGTTGACCCTGATATGATGTCAACTATGCCAAAAGGTCTTACCGCCGCAACAGGTATGGACGCACTTACGCACGCAATTGAGGGCTACATAACAAAGGGTGCATGGGCACTTTCCGATATGTTCCATTTAAAGGCAATTGAAATTATTTCAAAGTCTTTGCGTGGCGCAGTAGATAACACACCGGAGGGCAGAGAGGGAATGGCTCTCGGTCAGTATGTTGCAGGTATGGGATTCTCAAATGTCGGACTTGGTATAGTTCACTCAATGGCTCATCCGCTCGGCGCTTTGTACGACACACCGCACGGTGTTGCAAATGCCATTATTCTTCCGACAGTTATGGAGTATAACGCTCCTGCCACAGGTGATAAGTACAAATACATTGCCGCCGCAATGGGTGTAGATGGTACAGAGAATATGACTGTTGACGAATACCGCAAGGCAGCAGTTGACGCAGTTAAAAAACTTTCTCAAGATGTAGGTATTCCTGCGGATTTAAAAGAAATTGTCAAACCTGAAGATGTACCGTTCCTTGCACAGTCGGCATATGATGATGCTTGCCGTCCCGGCAACCCAAGAGATACCAGCGTAGAAGAAATTGCCGAACTTTATAAGAGTCTTATGTAATTATAATTCGGTAACAGAATATTTATACAACATTGAAAGCCTGCGATTTTCGCAGGCTTTTTGTATAACAAAAAATGCAGTCAAAACCGACTGCATTTTTTCGTATTATTTAGATTTTCTTTTGAAGATTTTGCCGTAAAGTTTGGTATCTTTAAAGCCTTTCGGTTGTTTGTCGGGGATTTCTTTTAAGCTGTTTACTACTTTCTTTATGCCTGTATATTCGCTTTCAAGAATTGTGCAGAGCGCATATGCGGCATAGGGGAGAAGAAGAACAATGTATGTCAGTATATACTGCGATTTTCCTTCGAAAAGCAAGTGATAGCCGAATCCTCCGAGCAATACAAGCGGCAGCAATACCGTAGAAATGTTTGTCTTTTTATACAGGAACATAAAGTAAATGCCGAGTGTAAAGAGTATAAACACTGCCATCATATAGAAGTTAAAGTACAATTCAAGGAACTGTCCTGTACTGCCGTCATAAACAGCCTTGCCAAGACCCTCCTGTACATCAACATCGTGTCCTTTAACCTTGCTTACCCAAATGCTTTCGTATGACGGTTCATTCCACTGACTTAAAATTTTGTTGCCAAAGAAATTAATTGCATATTCGGAATCGTTTTTCATTTTATTAAGACGGCTGTTAATATCTGACCATGCTTGCGATTCTGCGGCATCAATATCACAATTGTTGCTTGTATAAAGACTTAGTGCGATATTGTTGTACCAACCGGGAGCCATATAGGATTCGTTAAGTCCCATATCAAGATAAAGTACCTGTGAAACACCGCCCTTAAGTTCGGTGTTTGCTCTTGATGCGTAGCTTTTGATTACAAGATTACTTGTACCGACAACGGCAATACAGAGAGCAAGTGCAAATGCGATACTCTGCCATTTTTTAGCCTTTACAGTGTGAATGATAAGCATAATTACAAAGGCAACAAGGTAAATTAAGTTGTTGTACTTTGCAAGTGCCGATACAACGAGCAGAACTCCGCAAGGGATAAGCACAAGATATTTATCGGTTTGGAAATATTTGATTAGGAAGTGTGACGCCCATATTGCACAGCACATACCGATTATGTTGCCGTATACGAATGTGCAGAAAAGTACAGGCTGAATACAACCGGCAAGTGCAAGAATTACTATAAATTCAATTTTGTTTCTGCCGAAAATCTGCTTTGTGATTTTTGCAATGCCAAGATATGCCGCCGCAACGCAAAGTACATTTATAACTTGTAGAGGCATTGTGCTGTCTGTACCGAAAATTCTGTAAACGATTTCGCTTATAAGCACAAAGCCGAGTTGGAACGGATAACAATTGTAGTATGAAAATCCGCTGTAGAAATCCTTGTTATAAAAATCGGAACCGTTATGTAAAAATGCATAATTGCCTTGTGCCGTTTGAGAGGCGGTTTCGTAAATATTGTAACTGTCTGCCGCAGGAATTGATTGTACAGAGAATATCCATACAAGTCCGATGATTGCAGAAAAAGCAAACAAGCCTGCCTCCATAAATTTCATATTTACTTTGGCGAAAAATGCGGTATGCTTATTAATCTTAAAAAGCAAAGCTGTAAATATCACAAGGCAGAATATATTTATTACAAATAAATCGTCTTGAAACAAAATAACTTCGGAGCTGTAGTTTGCAGGGTCAATAACGCAGGTCTGAAATATACTCATTATTGCAATGTAGCCAAAAACTAAAAACAGCAGTCCGCATATTATATTCACCGCTATGCTTTCGGTAAGGCAATGCTTTGCAACAGCAGTTTTAACCGTGGTTTGAGCCTTTTGCTTAGGCTCTTTGTTTTTTTCTTGATTAGTTGGGTTATTGCTCATTTTTGCACCTTCCTGTTAAAATTCTTTTTTTACAGAGCGCATAAAGAGCTTTCCGAGTGCGTCTTTAGGGTCTACATTGTCAAACAAAACGCTGTAAACGCTTTCGACAATCGGAAGCTCAACATTATTTTCTTTGCCGAGTTTGCACAATGCTTTTGATGTCATAACACCCTCGGCAAGTTTTTCAAATTTAATACCCTTTACATAATTTTCACCGTAACTGCGGTTATGACTCCATTTTGAGAATAAAGTTGCCTCATAGTCGCCGAGATGACAAAGTCCGTAGGCGCTCATTTCATTGCCGCCGAGAGCTTTTATAAGTCTTGCAATCTCTCGTGTGCCTCTTGCCATAAGCGCACCTTTTAATGACGCATAGCCAAAGCCGTCAAGCATACCTGCGGCAATGCCGATAACATTTTTAGCGGCTGCACCGATTTCGCTTCCGATAAGGTCTGTGCCGACATAAAATCTTATGAGTGAGCTTGAAAAACTGTTTACAAGCTTTTCTTTTATTTCGTGATTTTTGCTGTCGATTACCATACAGTTTGGAATACCCTTTACATAATCCTGCGGATGTCCCGGGCCTACCCATACGGCAATAGGTGTTTTTTCTTCGTCAACAAAGTCGCCGACAACTTGGCTGAGTCTTTGACCCGTTGCTGCCTCAACACCTTTCATACAAAGCACAATGGTTTTGCCGTCAAGATTGTTTTGAGCGATGCTCTGCATATATGAACGCAAATGTTGAGATGAAATAGAAATAACAATTACTTCTGCGTGATTGACCGCCTTTGCAAGGTCAGAAGTAACCTCTATTGATTCGGGAAAAGTAAGGTAGTCGTTTTTATGTGTTGTACTTAACTGTATAAATTCGGGAGCGTCGGCAAGTCCGCAGGAAATTACATTGTTGCCTATCTTATCAAGATACCAGGCAATGCAGCTGCCCCAGCGACCGCAACCCAAAACAGAAATATTCATTTATAATCACCTGAAATTTATTTTTTTAATAATATAAACGCAGCCCGCAAAAGGCCTTATCGGCACAAATGCAGGCAAAGTCTGCTTTTGATATGTAATAATATTAAATAAAAAACAAAATAACCCCGCCTGACCGTATGATTTTTATAATAACCTGCCTACGAGAAAGCAGGTGGGTGCTCTCCTTTAAACATTAGGCTTCCTTCTTCCGCCAAAGCGGGAGGTCTGCACACCGATTAAAGAGCCGGGCTCCCGATTTAAGAGTTGTAGGGTTATTTTAAAATCATTCACGCATCAGGCAGGGAATTTGTCAAATTGCCATTACTGATATTATATGACAGAAAGAGAAAAATTACTCTTCTTCGTCTTCCTCGTCATCATTGTAATAGTTTTCTTCAAAAATAGCAGCGATTCTGTCGAGCTTTTCATCGTCTTCGATTTCGGCAAGCTCTTCTTCACCGTCTTTTTCAAATACTTCCATAATATAGTATTCGCCGGGATCGTTTACAGCGTCTGCCGGGTTCTCATAGTAAGGGAAGAGTACATAGAACTTACCTTCTTCATTTTCAATAATATCAAGAATTTCAAATTCTATTTCTTCGCCCTCATCACTGATTAAAGTAATAAGATCTACATTAAATTCGTTATCCATAAAAATATATCCTTTCGTTTGCACTTAGCAAATAAAAACAGCATTTATATTATAAAACCAAATTAAAAAGAATTATAAAAAATAATTACCCATTGCTGTTTTAATTGTTCAAGATTATTTTACAATTTTTTAAGCGATTAGTCAAGCATTATTCGTATTTAATTAAAATATATATTTTTTTTACATAAATATTGATAAAAGTATTGATAAATTACAATGAGTATGATATATTATATATATATTAGACAATAACTTCCTTTCAATGTGCTTAATTACTCCATAAAATTACCTAAAAACCGGCGACTTCTCAGTCGTCGATTTTTACTGTATGTAAAAAGTGTTCAGTTAAAATCAAACTTATTTGTATTATCATAGCTATAATTACGCTTGAAAAAACTTTTCAAAAGATATATAATGCTAAATAATACTGTCTTTAAACAGATTATTGTGCTTATATAAGCGATATTTTAATTTTACGGCAAAATTGCTCTAATGAAGGGTGGAACTATGAGAGCTTTTGAAAAATTACCTCCTAAGTTTCAAAATGATGAGGTAAAGCATTATTACGATATTATTGCCAAAAAGTCTTTTTCTCTTGTATTAAAAAGGATTACGGATATTATCTTCTCCCTTATTATTCTGGTTATTCTTATAATACCGATTGCGGTTATTGCCGTAATAGTTAAAGCAACCTCGAAAGGCCCCGTTTTTTACAGGCAGGAGAGAGTTACTTCTTATGGCAGGGTATTTAAGATTTTTAAATTTCGTACTATGGTGCAAAATGCCGACCGTATCGGCACACTTGTAACAACAAGCGGAGATGCCAGAGTAACTAAGGTGGGCAGAATCTTAAGAAAATATCGTCTTGACGAACTCCCACAGATTTTTAATGTACTTGCAGGCTCAATGACCTTTGTTGGTACTCGTCCGGAAGTACAGAAGTATGTGGATATGTACAAAGACGAATACAATGCAACCTTGCTTATGCCTGCGGGAATAACCTCGCTTGCTTCTATTATGTATAAAGACGAGGAAAAACTTTTACAAAATGTCGAAGATGCGGATAAGGTTTATGTTGAAACTATTTTACCCGAAAAAATGAAGTATAATCTTATGTATCTTGAAAATTTCGGCTTTTTGTCCGACATAAAACTTATGTTTAAAACAGTTAAAGAGGTACTTAGGTAACAGGGGGTGTATAATGAAAGAGCTAAAGAAAAAAATAAAGAGCTTTTCTTGTTACAGAAAGGTTTATATTTTTACTCTGTTTTTTTGTAATGTATCATTTTTACAAATTCCTGCATATATTCTTGTAGCATTTTTGTTTTGCTGGGGCATATGGCTTACCTATTATAAGCAAAAAACAAACAATACATTTTTTAAACTGCGCTTTGGCTTGTGGGTGTGGGGATTCCTTGCGGTTTCTCTTTTAACCATGCTGTTAAACTTTACTTATACTATTTTCTACAGTGCGTTAATGTTTTTACATATACTGATATGCTTTTTTATATTTTACGGTATGCACACAGAACCTGATTTTGATTTCAAAAACGAGCTTTATACCGTGGCAAGAGGTATTGTGTATATTACTACAATTGCAAACTTCATCGGTATTTTCTGCCTTATGTTTAACATAAGGTTTGAATGGTACTGGATTAAGTTTACAATATACGAAAACAGATTTACGGGTATTTACATAAATCCTAATTTGCTTGGTTTTGTTTCCTGTGTAGCAATTTTTTGCTGTCATATTCTGTGTAAACCTGATTTTCAAAATGTGGTTAATCAAAGGAAAGTCAGCAAAATATGGATAGTTGCCTGTGTGTGTACAAGCTTGTTTTCGCTTTTGCTTTGCGATTCAAATGCGTCTATGGTACTTATTCTTGCATATATGATAGTTTATATTGTATATCAGTTTTTTGCTGCAAAAGACGGACTTTCTCCCGCAAAAGTCACGATGAGAATAGTGGCGCTTGTACTTGTAGGAACTTTTCTTGTGGGTTCTTCACTTATGTTCAGGGAAATCTGTCAGCAGGGGTTTGCTGTTGTTACGGCAAAGACTTATTCTTTACTTGATGAAATTACAGAAAAAGAGCAGTCGGATACCGATGAACAGCCAAAGCAAAATGATTCCGACAATAATAAAACCGCTGCGCCGTCCGACAAAGGGCCGATAACATTTGAACACGAAAATTCCAATATTGACAGCGGTCGTTTTAAGCTGTATAGAGAATCTTTAGATTTGTTCAAAATATCGCCTGTCTTTGGAATAAGTAACGGAAACATCGTGTTCTACAGTCAGGAATATGCAAACGGTACTTTAAAATATACTTACCATAACAATGATTTGCACAACGGATTTTTAACTATACTTGTATCTACAGGTGTGCTCGGATTTGTTATTTTCGGTATATTCGGTTTCCGCTTTGCAAAACACGCCGCACAACATTTATTCCTGCAAAAAAAGACCTTTAAAAATGACGCTTATCCGTGTATGTTCGCATTTTTAAGCGCATATCTTTTCTATGCGTTATTTGAAAAGGCACTGCTTTACGATATATCGTTTATGGTAATGTGGTTCTGGCTGATAATGGGTTACACAAGCTGTTACATAGCTAAGTTTGAACCGATGCTTGAAACACGCTATCTTTTTCATCAAAAAAGACTCCACAGAAGTCTGCTTTGATACTTGTATAATTACAATTTTTAGGCTATAATAACCGTAGGTATGTTTACCTGCGGTTTTTATTTTTCTGAAAAGGAATTGATATAAATGAAATACGGATTTGTAAAGGTTGCGGCGGCTACACCTATTATCAGAGTATCTGATTGTAAAAAGAATACCGACGCAATAATTGCGCAAATAAAAGAGGCAAATATTGAGGGTGCCGCACTTGTGAATTTTCCCGAATTATGTATAACCGGCTATACTTGCAGCGATTTGTTTTTACAGCAAACTCTTCTTAAAACAGCAGAAAGCTCGGTTTACAGAATAATTGAAGAAACCAAAAATCTTGATATTATATCCGTTGTGGGCGTTCCGGTTGCTTTCAGGGAGGCTCTTTACAACTGTGCGGCAGTTATTTTTAAGGGCAAATTACTCGCTCTTGTGCCAAAGGCAAATATTCCGAATTATTCAGAATTTTACGAGGCAAGACATTACACAAGCGGAAAAAATACGGATTTTGAAATTGAGTATGCAGGCCGGAAAACTGTTTTGACCGATAAAGTTTTGTTCCAAAATAAAAATATGCCCGATTTTACCATTGGTGTGGAGGTTTGCGAAGATTTATGGGTAGCGGAATCTCCGTCAATAGCTCTTGCAAAATCGGGAGCAACGGTTATTTGCAATCCGTCAACCTCCGATGATACCATCGGCAAAGCAGAATACAGACGCTCGCTTGTGAGAATGCAGAGCGGCAAACTTTGCTGTGCATACATTTATACCGATTCAGGATTTGGGGAAAGCACAACAGACACAGTTTATTCTGCACAGAATATAATATGTGAGAACGCATCTTTGTTGAGCGAAAGCGAGCGCTTTACGACAGGCATTACTTATGCGGATATTGATGTTCAAAAACTTATGGGCGAGCGCAGAAGAATGAGTACATTCTGCTACGACAATGAAAATGTCAGAAGAATTTATTTCGATATGCCGCTTACCGATACAAAGCTCTCAAGAAAATTTGAGCAGACTCCGTTTGTACCGTCGGCAAAAGATGACCTTAGCAGAAGATGCAAGGAAATTATAACAATGCAGGCAACAGGACTTGCAACCAGACTTGCTCATACAGGAATTAAGAATGTTGTGCTCGGACTTTCGGGCGGTCTTGACAGTACACTTGCACTTATTGTTTGCGTTCACGCTTTTGATATGCTCGGTATTGACAGAAAAAATATTCACACTGTAACAATGCCTTGTTTCGGTACAACAAAGCGTACCAAATCAAATGCCGAAAAACTTGCAGAGGCTTATAATGTTTCTTTTGAAGAAATTAATATTACCGCAGCGGTAAGACAGCATTTTATAGATATTAAGCACGATGAAAGTGTAACAGACATTACCTATGAAAATTCGCAGGCGAGAGAGCGTACTAAAATTCTGATGAACCTTTCAAATAAGTACGGCGGTCTTGTAATCGGTACGGGCGATTTGTCGGAACTTGCGCTTGGTTGGGCAACCTACAACGGCGACCATATGAGTATGTATGCGGTGAATGTTTCTATTCCTAAAACACTCGTCCGTTACCTTACAGCGTACGAGGCTGAAATCAGTGACGGAGAATTAAAAACGGTTTTGCTTGATGTGCTCGATACACCTGTAAGTCCGGAGCTTTTGCCGCCTGATAAAAACGGAGAAATCGCACAGAAAACCGAAGATGTGGTCGGTCCTTATGAATTGCACGACTTTTTCCTTTATTACTTTGTGCGTTTTGGATTTACTCCGTCAAAAATATATTATCTTGCAAAGCATTCCTTTGCGGGAAAGTACAATAACGATACAATAAAAAAATGGCTTGTTACATTTTTAAAGAGATTTTTCTCTCAACAGTTTAAGCGCAGTTGTTTGCCTGACGGCCCAAAGGTAGGCTCAGTAACGCTTTCTCCTCGTTCGGACTGGAGAATGCCAAGTGACGCAAGCGTAAGAATTTGGCTTGATGAGCTTGAAAATCAGTAAATCTGAAATTCAAGGGGGCTTTTTGTGAAATATTTTATTAAAAGAGATGTTTGTGCGGATTTTGGCGCTTTTGAAATTTATGACGAAACGGGCATAGAAAAATATCTTGCGGAATTTTCAAAAAGCAAACGAAGCCGAAAAATTATTATTCACAGTGCTGACGAAATTTTTGTTAAGATAAGATGCTTGTCGGTGTCAAACATTATTGCCTGCAATATAAACGCAGGCGGTAAAAAAATGCGCATTTTAATGGGCGTAAACCGCAATGAACTTGTTTGTATTTGCTCCGGTGTAAATTGGAAAATTTGCGGAAATATAGCGCAAAAAAGTTTTTCCGTACAGGATGTTGACAATACGGTTATTGCAGTGCAAAAGAGAGTATTTTCGAGTACGGAAAGTTATGAACTCGATGTGTATTCGCCGTCAAATGAACTGTTATCAATATCTGTTGCGGTTTGTATAAATATGCTCAATACAGTTGACAATCCCGTCAGACAGGCGGTATAATTATTAAGTACCCGATTTTTGTCGAGGAAAGTATAAATTCACAGGGGAGGATTTATTATGGATAGATTACTACAGCTTTTAAGTACAAACTCAGGCTTTACCACAGCCGAGATAGCGACAATGCTCGGTGAGCCGGAAGATTATATCAAGGCTCAAATAAAGGAATACGAAACTCAGGGCATTATCAAAGGCTACCAGGCAGTTGTAAACTGGGAGAATACCAAGGAAAACTATGTTGAGGCACTTATTGAGCTTAAGGTTACTCCTAAAAAGGATGCAGGCTTTGACGAAATGGCGAAAATGTGTATGGCATTTGACGAGGTGGATTCTGTGTATCTTATGGCGGGTACATATGATTTTGCGCTGATAGTTAAGGGCGAATCTATGCAGGATATCGCAATGTTTGTATCTAAAAAACTCTCCACAATCGACGGAGTGCTTTCAACAGGCACACATTTCATTATGCGTCGCTACAAAGACAGCGGAATGAATCTCATCGATTTTGAAGGGTCGGATGAGAGGAGTTTAATTCTGTGATTGACTATTCAAAATTTTTAAATAATTCTATACAAGAAATAAAACCGTCGGGTATTCGTAAATTTTTTGATATTGCAAGCGAAATGGACGATGTTATCTCTTTGAGTATCGGTGAACCTGATTTTCAGACACCGTGGCATATCCGTGAAGAGGGTATAAATTCTCTTAAAAACGGCAAGACATGGTATTCACCGAACCGTGGTTTCGCACAGCTTAGAGAAGAAATTGCCAATTATTATGCAAGACGCTTTAATATATCATATGAGGGCAAAACTCAGGTGCTTGTTACCGTTGGCGGCAGTGAGGCTATTGACCTTGCTTTCAGATGTCTTGTTTCAGAGGGTGACGAGGTAATTATTCCCGAGCCGTCTTTTGTTTGTTACGAACCGCTTACTCATATGGCAGGCGGTAAGGCAGTTATAATTAATACAAAGGCCGAAGATGAGTTCAGACTTAAAGCTGATGACCTCGAAAAGGCAATTACCGATAAAACTAAGCTCGTTGTTTTGCCGTTTCCTAATAACCCAACAGGCGCTATTATGGAGAAAGCTGACCTTGAGGCTATTGCAGAGGTAATTAAAAAGCACGATTTGTTTGTGCTTTCGGATGAAATTTACTGCGAGCTTACATACGGCGGAAAGAACCACATTTCTATTGCCGCTATTGACGGAATGTATGAGCGTACTGTTGTTATTAACGGCTTTTCAAAGTCTTATGCAATGACAGGCTGGCGACTTGGTTACGCTTTAGGTCCTGTTCCGATTATTGCACAAATGACAAAACTGCATCAGTATGGCATTATGTCAGCGCCTACAACCGCACAGTATGCGGCTATTGAGGCTTTGCGCAACGGAGATCCTGATGTTGTAAATATGCGCAATGAATATGATATGCGCCGCCGCCTTGTGGTTGATTCATTCAACGCAATGGGACTTACTTGTTTTGAGCCTTACGGTGCATTTTATGTATTTCCTTGTATTAAGAGCACAGGTATGACTTCAGAGGACTTCTGTACAAAGCTTATTATGGACAAGCATGTCGCAGTGGTTCCGGGAACAGCCTTTGGCGAATGCGGCGAGGGTTTTGTAAGAGTTTCTTATTCTTATTCATTAAACCATCTTAAAACCGCTTTACAGCGTATCAGGGACTTTATAGAGGAGCAGAAAAATGGAAATTAAGGTTCTTGCACCTGCAAAAATCAATCTTACGCTTGATGTCACTGGCAAACGACCTGACGGCTATCACAATATTTTGTCGATAATGCAAAGTGTTGATTTATATGACACAATTACCGTTAC
The DNA here is from genome assembly GCF_023921805.1 of Ruminococcus sp. FMBCY1. Classification (GTDB taxonomy): domain Bacteria; phylum Bacillota; class Clostridia; order Oscillospirales; family Acutalibacteraceae; genus Ruminococcoides; species Ruminococcoides intestinale_A. Next base: position 46,806 of record NZ_CP074197.1, read on the forward strand.
CGATAATGACAGCGGTCAGATTACCGTTTCATGTAATTATGAGGGCGTCCCTTGTGATGAAAAAAATATTTGTTACAAAGCGGCGGAAAGATTTTTTATTGCTACCCGTAACGAAGGACAGGGCGTACATATAAATATTGATAAGGTTATTCCTACTCAAGCGGGACTTGCAGGAGGAAGTACAGACGGTGCGGCTGTTCTTATGGGACTTAATAAGATGTTTGACGCATTTTTAAAGCCCGATGAATTGCACGAAATTGCTGAAAAAATAGGAGCGGATGTTCCGTTCTGCCTTGTGGGCGGCACAAAGTATGCTACGGGAATCGGTACAAAACTTCAAAAAATGCCTAATTTTTTGGCATCGCATATTGTTATCTGCAAACCTGATAATATAAGTGTTTCCACGGCCGAGGCATATAAAAAAGTGGATGCGTTAAATCCGCACCCACCTTATACAGATGAAATGATAAAGTCACTTTTCAGCCGTGATATGTTCAGAATTACATCTACTTTATTCAATGATTTTGAGCTTGCATTAAAGCTTGAAGAAGTGAATGATATTAAAAGAATTATGTACAAGCGCAAAGCACTTGGAGCAAGTATGTCGGGTTCGGGTTCGGCTGTTTTTGCAGTCTATAATTCCGAACGCAAGGCTAAAAAGTGCGTTGACGCATTAAAAGAAAAATATGATAAAGTTTTCCTTTGCCATCCGACAAAGGAAGGCTGCAAAATAGTCTGATTATTATCAGGCTATTTTATTTTGTCTTAATTTTTGTTGTTTTTTATCAAAAGTTGGGGTAAATTATGGTTTAGCGGAGTGTCAGTCGGGCATTGAAATTTAGCTAACGCTAAATTATCCTCCCAAAAACAAAAAAGTTTACTCAATTTTTTCAAAAATTGCGGGTTTGGGCAGCGCCCATAAAATCTTCCGATATAACAATTTATCAGGCGCAAACAGCCACGCAGTTTGCGTGCTAAAATTAAGTATGTTAAAACAGGCGACAGCCATTATAAACAGAAATGCTAAAAACATAGTCAACGCATTGCGTTGACTATGAAAATGATGTTTATTTCCTTTTGTTGCTCTCGCAAAGGCTTTCGCCTGTTTGTTCAAGCCGCCAAACAGCAAGCTGTTTGGCTATCGTTAAATTGCATAAACTGAAAGTATTTGTGGGCTTTGCCCACACCCACGACCTTTGAAAAGGTCGACCAAACTTTTATAATTGCTTGATAAAGCAATCAGCTAAACCATAATTTATTAATATTATCCCAACATTTAAAATACAACCCAAAAATCTATTTTAACTTACAAGTCTGTTTATCCTCTTCTTCGGCTTGCAAAAACATAAGAAGAAAACCTGCAAAAAGCAATATGCAGCTGCACCAGATTGTATATTGTTTACAAAATCCGATTATAACATTTTCAATAACCGCTCCGAAAGCAAAGAAGAATATAACTCCGTAGTATATAAGCGATTTTCTAAGACATTCTTTATCTTTATTAAAAATAAAATTAAATAAATTTTGTGTACCTGAACGCAGGTTGCCGATGCACATTGTGGTTGCCGAAGCATTGCCCTTTACTTTTCTGAAACTTTCAACCTGTATACCGCAGGCGAATGAAACAAGCGAGTTCGCAATCATATTGTATTCTTGGGATATAAATCCTACAGAGAATAAAATAATACATTCAAGCAAGACGGTGTATTGTCGCCAATGCAGGATATTGTCAATCGTGCAAAAGCGGTGCACTACCTCCGCAAGAATTATTCCGAACGCAAAGGCAATTACCGGAAAAAGGTACTGCAACATTTTCTCAAAATTTCCTTCCGATAAATTGATTGCAAGCAAAATTATGTTGCCCGTCTGTGCATTTGCAAATACTTCACCGCGAAAAGTGTAAGTATAGGCGTCCATAAATCCGCCCGATACCGCAAGCAATATTGCAAGTCGGCGTGATTCCGAAATCTGTCCTCTTAACTTTTTCATAATCTATTTCTCCTAAAAATTTTTCCAATATGTATTATAGCCTTTTTTGTTAAAAATGCAAGTATATGGATTATAAAACAGAAAATTAAGTTAATCGTATAATTTATAAAAGCAGCGTTAGATATAGTTTAAAACTATATCTAACGCTATTTTTTTAGTATTAACACTTTTTTTACTTTAGCTGTATAATATTTACAGACTTCTTTGAAAGGATTTGTAAATAAATATGAAAACTTCGATAATCGGTTATCCGAGAATAGGTAAACTTCGTGAACTTAAATTTGCGAGTGAAAAATATTTTAGAAATGAAATTGCACAGTCAGAGCTTTTCGATACAGCAAAAAAGTTAAGAACAGAAAACCTTACAGAACAAAAGAACAGCGGGCTTGATTTTATTCCCTCAAACGATTTTTCTTTTTATGACGGAATGCTCGACACGGCTTTTCTTTTGAATGTTGTTCCCGACAGATACAAAAACCTCGGTTTATCTCCGCTTGACGAATATTTTGCGGCTGCAAGAGGTTATCAGGGAGAAAAGGGAGATGTTAAAGCTCTTGCAATGAAGAAATGGTTTAATACAAACTATCATTATATGGTACCTGAAATTGACGATAATACGGTTTTGAAATTATCCGATAACAAACCTTTTGAACTTTTTACCGAGGCATTGGATAACGGAGTAAAAACTACTCCTGTAATAATCGGTCCGTATACTTTCCTTGAGCTTGCAAGATATATCGGCACAAAGACCAAAGAAAACTTTTTCGGCAACATTACAGATGCATACATTCAGATTATCAGTAAGTTTGTAACTCTCGGCGCAGAATGGCTGCAGCTTGACGAACCTTGTCTTGTAAAAGATATGAGCAGAGAGGACATAGAGTTCTTTAATTCATTGTACATCAAGATTCTTGAGAATAAAAACGGTCTTAAAATCCGCTTGCAAACTTATTTTGGCGATGTAAGAGATTGCTACAAAGAAATATGCGCTCTTGATTTTGACGGAATAGGTCTTGATTTTATTGAGGGTAAAAAAACACACGAACTTATTGAGAAAAACGGTTTTCCGTGTGACAAAGTGCTTTTTGCAGGTGTGGTAAACGGTAAAAACATTTGGAAAAATAACTATAAAAAGACAGTGGAGTTATTAAAGAGTTTACAGAATAAATCAATTAATACTGTAATCAATACTTCGTGTTCGTTACTTCATGTTCCGTATACACTTAAAAATGAAGTTAAGCTTTCGGATACATATAAAAAACATTTTTCATATGCAAGCGAAAAGCTGGTTGAATTAAATGAAATCAAAAAAATTATCGAAACCGAGGATTATTGCAATTTACCTGAATATACAGCAAACATCAAACTGTTTTCCGAAGAAAGAAGCGGCTGCAATACAAATGTAAAAGAAAAGGTAAACGCTTTATCGGAAAAAGATTTTACAAGATTGCCTGTATTTTCGGAGCGTGAAAAAATACAGAAAGAAGAGTTTAAATTACCGCTTTTACCTACAACTACCATAGGTTCCTTCCCGCAGACTTCCGATGTTCGTCAGACAAGAGCGTCATACAAAAAAGCAAATATTTCCGAAACCGATTATGAAAAGTTTATGAAGTCAAAAATTGCGGAGTGTATTGAGCTTCAGGAAAACATTGGTCTTGATGTACTTGTTCACGGTGAATTTGAAAGAAATGATATGGTAGAGTATTTCGGTGAATGCCTTGACGGATATATCTTTACCGAGAAAGCCTGGGTACAGTCATACGGTACAAGATGTGTTAAACCTCCTGTTGTATGGGGTGATATTTCAAGAGCAAAACCAATGACTGTTAAATGGTCAACTTATGCTCAAAGTCTTACAGAAAAGCCTGTTAAGGGTATGCTTACAGGCCCTGTTACAATATTAAACTGGTCTTTTCCGAGAGAGGATATTTCTTTAAAAGAAAGTGCATACCAGATAGCTCTTGCAATTCGTGAGGAAGTTTTGGATCTTGAGGCAAGCGGAATTAAGATTATTCAGATTGACGAAGCTGCTTTAAGAGAAAAATTACCGTTGCGTAAATGCGATTGGAACAAGGAATATCTTGACTGGGCTATTAAAGCATTCCGTCTTGTACACAGCGGCGTAAAATCTGAAACTCAAATTCATACTCATATGTGTTACAGCGAATTTGCCGATATTATTGAGGATATTGACAATATGGATGCCGATGTTATTACTTTCGAGGCAAGCCGTTCTGACCTTACACTTCTTGATGTACTCAAAGCAAAGAAATTCCGTACAGAGGTTGGCCCGGGTGTATATGACATACATTCGCCGAGAATCCCTACAGTTGAGGAGATTAAATCGGCGATAAATAAAATGCTTTCCAAGGTATCTTATAATAAATTGTGGATTAACCCCGATTGCGGTTTAAAAACAAGAGGTAATGAAGAAACTGTACAAAGTCTGAAAAATCTTGTAAAAGCAACAAAAGAAATCAGGGAAGAAAATAATTTATAATTCAGATGAATATTTTAAAAGTAACCTGTCCATACTCCTTAAAAAGAGAGGGCAGGTTATTTTTATGAAATTACTTATAAAATCACTTTGTATTGCATTTGTACTTACCGTCATTTATTCTGTAATACCGTTTCAGGCAGAGTGTGAACAGATTTCCGAAGAAGTGTTCAGACTGCATATTCTTGCAAATTCCGACAGTGCGGAGGATCAGGCATTAAAGCTGAAAGTGCGTGACGCTTTGCTTGAATATACCGATATGCTTTTTGATAAAGCCGCAGACAGTGATGAGGCAGAGAACATTGCAAGAGAAAATTTAAAAACTTTGCAAACCGTTGCACAAAATGTTGTTTATGAAAACGGATATGATTATAAGGTAAACGCTCAAGTTGTAAAAATGTATTTTAATACAAGATATTATGATAATTATACAATGCCTGCGGGTATATATGATGCATTGAGAATTACTGTGGGTGACGGTAAAGGGCATAATTGGTGGTGTGTAATGTATCCGTCAATTTGTATATCATCTGCGGTCGATACGGATGAAAAGGTGGAAAAAACTTTTTCGGAAAATCAGCAGGAAATCGTTAAAGGAAATGATTATCAATATAAGTTTAAGGTTGTGGAGATATTTGAAAAAATAGTTTCTTTTTTTGAGTAATGTCCTTTAAATGACACACCTGTTATGGTATCATAGTAATATAATTTACCTAAATTGCCAAAGTGAAGTTCGGATTTTTGAGGAAAAAAAGAGAAATACCACGGGTTCACCTTGACAAAAGAGTATGGTAAAATGAAAACGGTTACTGTCTGCGGAAAGCAGGAAAATATGAGTCGTTTATCATTGTCTGAAAGGATAGTTATTGAATGTGGAATTTACCAAAAATTAAGTTTAGGAAAGATAGCAAAAAAGATAGGAAAAACAACGGAATGTGTTTCAAGGGAAATCCGAGCAAATAGAACAATTGCACCGGGAGAGCATCATTGTGGAAAGGATTGTCACTATGCAGGAGAGTGCAAAACCAAAGGATTATGCGGAAAGGATGGATGCTCAAGGCGGTGTGTGACTTGCCGTGAATACGATTGCAGAGAACTTTGCACAAGATACAACAATACCCCTTGCGTTGTACTTTCCAAACCGCCGTATGTTTGCAATGTTTGTGTGCGGAGAAGAAAATGCAAAGCAGATAGAGCTTACTACAATGCTCAGCAAGCAGATGCAATGGCAAAGCGGAGATATTCCAACTCCAGAAGCAAGATACAAACCCGTGGTGAAGACCTTGAAAAACTTGATAAATTGGTTTCACCGTTAATTTTGAAAGGGCAACCACTGACACATATATGGTCGGAACACGGCGATGAACTTGGTATTTCACAAAGAACTCTTTACCGTTACATCGACCAAGGTGTTTTAAGCGTAGGAAACATTGACCTCAGACGAAAGGTGGCATACAAGCCAAGACGGAAGAAAAAAGAAGTGTCCGAAGGCTTTTTGAACCAAGAATTCCGAAAAAACCGAGGCTATGATGATTACCTGAAATATATGGAAAAACATCCCGATACACCCATAATTCAAATGGATACAGTAAAGGGATGTCGTGAACAAGGGAAACGCCTTTTGACACTGCATTTCTGTAACACCAATATGATGCTGATGTTTCTTATGCGTGACGGCAAAGCCGATACCGTAGTGGAACAATTTGATATGCTGACAGGCCTTTTAGGACTTGAAGAATTCCGCAAAGTCTTTCCTGTAATTCTCACCGATAACGGCAGCGAGTTCAAGCATACAAGAGATTTAGAAACTACCGAGGATGGTAAGAAGAGAACCAAGGTCTTTTACTGTGACCCTCAGGCATCCTGGCAAAAGCCACAGATTGAGAAGAACCACGAATTTATCCGTTACGTTCTGCCAAAGGACAAGACGTTAAATCCATACACGCAGGAAGATATGCTCCTTCTTGCCAACAATATTAACAGTATTCGCCGAGAATCTCTCGGCAACAAATCCCCTTATGAAGCCACCACCGACAAGAGCATACTTCGGTTGATGGGGCTGATGGGATTACATACCGTACCGGCAGACGAAGTGAACTTAACACCGGCACTGCTGAAACGGTAACTTTAAACAATTGCAGATGGTGACCGCAACATATTTTTAAGCTAAGGCAGGTTGCGTTCACTTTGACAAAACGAGATTTCAATCTGTCTGCTTTGCCATGCAAAAAAGACAGTGAGATATATTAAATTTCGGCTTTTTGAGGGTATATATCCTCTTAAAAGCTACATAAAACCGCTTATTTGGCTTTTTGTTGTGAAAAGGGTATATTTACCCTAACTTCACTTTGTCATTTAAGCGTAATATAATTTATTTACTACACCTGAAACGGGGGATAGATTTGCTTAGATTTGTACTCGGAAAAAGCGGTACAGGCAAAACGGAATACCTGTATAATACGCTTACAAAACTTGCGGAATCGGGAGAAAATCGCATAATTATGCTTATTCCCGATCAAAGTTCTTTTGAAACAGAAAAAGTGTTTCTCGACAGGCTCGGCGCAAAAAAGTGCCAGAATGTAAAAGTATTCGGTTTTTCACGCTTTTGCAGATATGTTTTTGATACGATTAATTTTGAACAGAAAAATGTTATCGATGACAGCACAAGAGCGGTAATTATGAGCCTTGCACTCGAACAGCTTGACACAAGCCTTGAAATGTTTGCAAACAGCAGCGGCAAAAAGAGTGTGATTGAGGCAATGCTTTCTGCACTTAAGGAATGTAAAAAGGCGAAGATTTCTACCGAGATGTTAAGAAATGTATCGGCTTTGGTTGATGATAAAACATTGAAAACCAAACTAAGGGAAACTGCGTTAATAATAGACACTTTTGACGCTATTGTTGAACAAAGTTATATAGACCCACTTGATAATCTTACAAGAGCAGTGGAAATTTTAAAAGAGAAAAATATTTTTGACGGTTTTACACTTGCTGTAGATTCTTTCAGCGGATTTTCAAAACAACAGCTTGAGGTGTTAAGACTGTTATTTATGCAGTGTGAAAGCGCTTTTGTTGCACTTACATTAAATCCTTTTGAAGATGAACAACAAAGCCTTTTCAGCACCACAAATGATACATATAAAAGTCTGAAAGCTATTGCAAAGGCAGAAAATATTGATATAAAATCGCCGATAAAACTTGAAGAAAATTTCAGAAATGAGAGTGAAGAACTAAAAATTCTTGAAAAGAATTTTTATCAAAACAAAAATAAAAAATATGAGTTAAAAACAAATGCAATAACTGCTTTTTCTGCCGATACCGTGTACGGAGAATGTGAGTTTGTTGCAAAACAGATTAAAAAACTCATTATCGAGCAAGGGTATTTGTATTCCGACATTGCCGTAATTTGCAGAGATATTGCACCGTATGTGGGTGTTTTGAATACTGTGTTTGACAAATACGAAATTCCGTATTTTATGGATATGAGCTACGATATTTATATTAAGCCCGTTATTCGATATGTATGCTCGATTTTCAATGCTGTTTTGAATGGTTGGCAAAAAGATGATTTACTCGCAATTTTAAAAACAGGACTCAGCAATAATTCCGATGAAGAAATATCAGCCTTTGAAAACTATGTTTATGTGTGGAATATTAACGGTTCTGCCTTCTTAAGACCATTCGAGAACAATCCTAACGGTTATTCAGACAAATTTACACAGTCTGATTTTGAACAACTGGGAATGGCTGAAAAAGTCAGAAAAAGTATTGCACATCCTTTGCAGGATTTTAAAGAAAATATTAAGGACAAGACAGGAAAAGAAATAACTGAATTACTCTATAACCTTTTATGCGAATTAAAAGTTACAGATGCTATTTCTAATATGTATGACAAACTTAAGGCAAACGGTGAAATTGCACAGGCAAAAGAGCAAATCAGACTGTGGAATTTGCTTATGGGCACTCTTGACCAAACCGTTGCGGTTGCAGGTGATTTAAAAATATCTTTGAAAAGGTATTTTGAGTTGTTGTCGCTAAGATTGTCGGCACTGCAAATCGCAGATATTCCCCGTACGGTTGACAGTGTATCGGTGGGTACGGCAACCCGTGTAAGACTTAATAATGAAAAAGCCGTTTTCCTTATAGGTTGTATTGACGGAGTATTTCCGGCAGTACCTTCCGCATCGGGACTTTTTTCTGCATACGAATTAAAAACGCTTATTGCCAATAATCTTCCTTTCGGAGATGAACCTGCCGAACTTGCGGATTTTGAAAATTATATGGCTTACAAATCCGCAACAGCGCCGTCGCAAAAACTTTTTGTTTCATTCTATAAAACCGACCTTACGGGCGGCACATATATGCAATCTTCAATTATAAATGAAATAATCGCTGTTTTTCCGAATATTTTATTGCACAGAGAAGAAGAGTATTGCTCGGTTGCGGACAGCACATGGGCTATATTGCCTGCGTTTGAGGAGTGTGCAAGAAATTTTAACAGTGACAGCAATGAAGAAAGAGCGTTAAAAAAATATTTTTCCGAAAACGAAATATTTAAAGATAAGTACAGTGCCGTTGCAAACGCAAGTAAAGCAAAGCCTTTTGTATTTGATGATAAAAGCAATGTAGGTCTTTTGTTTGGCAATGATTTAAACATATCCGCCTCGCAGGTTGAAAAATTCAGTTTATGCAGATTTTCATATTTTTGCAATTACGGTCTGAATGTTCGTGAACGCAGAAAAGCGGAGATAAATCCCCTTGAATACGGTACTTTTATTCATTATATTATGGAAGTATTTTTCAGCAAATACTCTAAAAACGAATTTTCAAATATGAGTGAAGATGAGATAAACAAGGAATGTGACAGTATTCTTGATGATTATGTCAATAAACATTTCGGCGGTTCACAAAAAAATACTCCCCGCTTTATGTACAGGTTCAATAAGATAAGAGAAAATGTACATTTTCTTGTTTTGCATATCATAGAAGAACTTAAGAACAGCGGGTTTGAACCCGTGGATTGTGAACTTAAAATAGACGGAGATATTCCGGGGTACGAAGTCGTTTTGCCTACGGGGCAGAAAATATTGTTAAGGGGCAGTGTTGACAGGGTAGATATTCTGAAAAAAGGCGAGGAAAATTATATCAGAATTATTGACTATAAAACAGGTTCAAAGGAATTTAAACTGTCTGATATTTTGTACGGACTTAATTTGCAAATGCTTATCTATCTTTACGCCATTACGCTTGGCGGTGAAGAGCGTTACGGTAAGGTTACTCCTGCAGGAATACTCTATATGCCTGCCACCGTAAAGCCGATTTCTGCCGATAATACCATAAGTGACGAGCAGATAAACGAGCAGGTTTCCAAGGGACTTAAAATGAACGGTATGCTGTTAAATTCTCTTGATGTTATTGATAATTCGGATGCCGCTTATATTTCATTCAATACAAAAAATGGAACGCTTACAGCGGGCGGAAGTCTTGCGAGCCTTGAAGAATTGGGTATGATTTTCAAAAAACTTGATATGACGGTTGCAAAAATGGGTACAACGCTTTATTCGGGCAATGTAGAGGCTTCTCCGCTTAAAGGCGGTAAAGATTCCTGCGAATATTGTCCGTATGACAGTATTTGTGCATATCATATGAGTGACTGCAGAAACAGTTTTTCACTTAAAAACGACGAGGTATGCAGAATACTTGAAGAAGAACAGGAAAACGGGGGTGAGGAGTAATGGCTGTTTTTACTGATGCGCAGACCGATGCGATAAATGCTCAAGGCGGCAGTGTGCTTGTATCTGCGGCTGCGGGTTCGGGCAAAACTACCGTACTTATCGAAAGAATTATAAGAATGATAACACGCAGAGAAAATCCCATAGATGTTGACCGATTGCTTATTGTAACTTTTACGAGAGCAGCGGCAAGCGAGATGAAAGAAAGACTTGCCAAAGCCATTAATTCGCTCCTTGAAAATGACCCGTACAATTCTTTGCTTTTGCGCCAGCGACAGCTTATGTACAATACAAGCATATGTACAATAGACAGCTTTTGCGGTTCTGTGGTAAGAGAGTATTTTCATATTCTCGGCGTGCAAAAGGATTTTCGCCTTGCCGATGAAAACGAAATAAAAGTAATCGGCAGTGAGGCGCTTGAAAGCGTACTTGAAGATTTTTACAGAGAAAATACCCCCGATTTTACGGCGCTTGTTGACGCTTTTGCAAATAAAAACGGTGACGATAATTTAAGGGCGGCGGTGCTGAAAATTTCTGATTTTCTTGCAACCCAACCGTTCGGCGAAAAGTGGCTTGACGATATGTTGTTAAAGTACAGTCCCGAAATTCCCGTTGAACAATCGCTTTTTGGCAAAATATTAATTAAATATGCAAGGTCTATGGTTGACCACTCGCTTTTGATTACGATTAATTCAATTAAATTGCTTGATGGGGACGAAAAACTCCGAGATGCAAATTTGCCGCTGCTGCTTGACGATAAAGCATATTTTGAAAAATTGTCGGAGCGTTTTGAGGACGGTTCGTGGGATGAAATAAAAAGATTTGCCGAAACTTTTGTGAAAGGCAGACTTAAAACTCCTAAAGGATATAAGGATGACCCGATAAAAAATTCGATAGCAAATTCCCGTGAGGATGTCAAGAAATCGGTTGAAAGTATTTGCAATATCTTTATGTGGAGCAGTGAAGAAATAAAAAACGAGATTGGTTATTTAAGCAAAACAGTTGCTGAGCTTTTTGAGGTAGTGAAAGCGTATTTAAGCAAATTTTCTGAAATGAAGTATGCAAAGAATATTCTTTCCTTTTCGGATGTAGAGCTTTTGACCGTAAAATTACTTGCCGAGCCTTGCGGTGACGGATATACAAAAACCGAGCAGGCAAAGGAAATTTCAAAGCGTTTTGACCAGATTATGGTCGATGAATTTCAGGATGTAAACGATGTTCAGGACCTTATCTTTAAATGCGTAAGTACGGACGAAAACAATATGTTTGTTGTCGGCGATGTAAAACAGAGCATTTACGGATTCAGACAGGCAAAGCCCGAAATTTTTATTGACCGCAAGGATAAATACAATAAATATGACCGAGAAAAAGAGATTTTCCCTGCGGCTATAATTCTTGATATGAATTTCAGAAGCCGCAAAGAGGTTTGTTCGGCAGTCAATTTTATCTTTAAAAATCTTATGACGAAAACTTCGGCAAAAATGGATTACGGTACTGACGAATATCTGAATGTCGGTGCGTCATATCCGCCGAGTGACGGCTGTAATTTTGAAGTTGACTATATTCAATATGAAAGTTCGGACGAAAGCGTAGAGAATGAGGCTGTATTTATAGCAAACAAAATTCTTAAAATGAGGGCAGAGGGATTTACCGTAGGCAAAGATAAAAAGCCTCTTGAATACGGTGATTGTGCAATTCTTTTGAGAAGTACAAAGAGTACGGCGACTGACTTTGTAAATATTTTAAACAGCCTTGGTGTGCCTGCAAGTTCAGAGATAAAAGAGAGCTTTTTTGATGCGAACGAAATAAAGGTTATGCTTAACTTTTTGCGCTGCATAGACAATCCGTCGCTTGATATTCCTTTGCTTTCTGTAATGTGCAGTCCTGTTTACAGCTTTACCGTTGACGAACTCGCAAAAATCAAAGGCAACAACAGGCATACTAATTTGTATTCGGCAGTTGCCGCTTACGCTAAAAATGACAGTCGCACAGCCGAATTTTTAAGGGAACTTAATTTGCTCAAAACATATTCCTGCACCTGTTCCGTTGATGAACTGTTGGACAGAATTTATGAGCTTACTTCTTTTTCTGCAGTCATTTCCGCAATTGACGGTTCAAAAGGCATAAAAAATCTTAATCTTTTAAGGGAATATGCCCGTGGCTTTGAGTCGGGCGGTTACAGGGGATTGTCGGCATTTATAACATATATGGATAAGCTGATTGAAAACGGTGCCGACCTTGAATCGTCATCGGGTGCAAACGGTGAAACCGAAAACACAGTAAAAGTAATCAGTATTCATAAATCTAAAGGTCTTGAGTATCCTGTCTGCTTTATTGCCTGTTCATCAAAAAAGTTTAATAAAACCGATTTGAGCGCAGATGTGCTTATTGACAGTAAGGCAGGTCTTGGCATAAGGAGAGTTGACGGATTTTGCAGATACAATACATTGCCGAGAATGGCGGTGGGAGTGGAAATATCGGAAAACGAAATTGCCGAGGAGATGCGTGTTCTTTATGTTGCGCTAACCCGTGCAAAAGAAAAGCTGATTGTAATATCATCGCAAAAAGACCCGAAAGATTATCTTGTAAAATTAAATTCAAAACTTGCAGGCGGTGTAATTGACCCGTATGCGGTTATGAAAGCAAGGTCAATAAGCGACTGGGTGAGTATGTGTGCGCTTGTTCATCCGCTGCATAACGAATTGAGAATGAAATTGCAAATAGGTGAATCGGATTTAATGGGCACGGCATCGGAAGATTTGCCGTGGCAGATTAATTTTATAAGTCCGTCTGATTTTGTAAGTGAAACAGATGAACGAAGTAATGATGCAAAAAATAATTCCGATAACGAAATATACGATAATTCCGTAATAGATTTATTAAAAGAGAGAACAGGTTTTGTATACAGAAATCAAGCTGTTCTAAAAATTCCTCAAAAAGTCAGTGCCTCTGAACTTGCCCATAATGAGGGCGACAGCTTTGATAAAATTTTTCTTAAACCTGCATTTATGTCTAAGGGGAATACATCGGCTGTTGAAAGAGGTACGGCTCATCATAAATTTTTGCAGTTTTGCAATTTTAAAGATGCTAAAAATGATTTGCAGGCAGAACTTGACCGACTTTTATCCGAAAATATTTTGACGCAAGAGCAGTTTGACGCCATTAATAAAGATGAAATTCAAAAATTCCTTGACGGCAGTCTTGCAAAGCGAATTACAGCTTCGCCGTTAATTATGCGCGAAGAACGCTTTACCGTAAATATCAAAGCAGGTATGCTCGACAGCACGCTTGAGGGCAATTCTGCCGACACAAGAGTGGTAATGCAGGGAGCTGTTGACCTTATTTTTAAAGAGGATAACGAACTTGTTGTGGTTGATTATAAAACTGACCGTGTTCGTGATATAAGCAGATTGAAAGAGCTTTATGCTAAGCAGTTAAATCTTTACAAACTTGCGGTAGAGGAGTTTACCGACTATAAGGTAAAAGAATGTATAATTTATTCAATTCACCTTAACGATTATATTTCGGTCGACTGCTAAATAGACAATTAACGGGAAATATGGTATTATTTTACAGGGTGATATTTTGAAACTGACAATACTCGGCACAGGGTGTGCCAGCGTAACCGACTGTTACAATACTTGCTTTGTGCTTTCGGATAACGGGCAGAATTTTATGGTTGACGGCGGTGGCGGAAATACGATTTTTAAACAGCTAAAGTCAGCGGGAATCAACTGGAAAAGCATAAGACATATTTTTATTACACACAAGCATATGGACCATTTATTTGGTATAATGTGGTTTGTACGAATGATTTGCCAACATATAAACCGCAATACATATGAGGGAGAGGCGTATATTTACGGTCATGACGAAGTAATAAAAATCATCGGAGAAATTGCAAATCTGCTTTTACTTAAGCGTGAGCTTGATTTAATAGGAGATAAACTTCATCTTGTAACCGTTGAGGACGGAGAAGAGCTTGATATAATAGGGCACAGAGTGCGTTTTTTTGATGTTAGGTCAATTAAGACAAAGCAGTTTGGTTTTACCATGTATTACGGCGACGGTAAAAAACTTACCTGTTGCGGTGACGAGCCGTTCCACGACTGCGAAAAAGAATATGTCTATGGCAGTGAATGGCTTTTACACGAGGCTTTTTGCCTGTATTCGCAGGCGGATATTTTTAAGCCGTATGAGAAAAACCATTCCACCGTTGCAGACGCCTGCAAACTCGCAGCAGAGTTAAAAATAAAAAATCTTATTTTATATCATACGGAGGATAAGAATTTGCAAAACAGAAAAACTTTGTACTATAACGAGGGCAGAGAGTATTTCAGCGGAAATCTGTATATTCCGAATGACCTTGAAGTGTTTGATATTTTGTAAAGTGTTGGTTTGGAATGAATTTTGAAAAACAGTAAACTTTTATAGTTGCTTTGCGAAGTATTCTGCTAAACAATAATTTCAAAAAACTTTTAACTAAAAAGACATTTAAAATCAAAGCAAAAATAACGGCTGCTGCAAATTTTGCAACAGCCGATTTTGTTATCAGTTAGCTTTTTGTGGGAGTTTTACTCGTGACATTATCTTACCGCAGGCAAGAATAAGTAAAATTTCAGGAATACATTTAACAGCCTGACTGATAAGTCTTGCTGAAAGGTAAATGAAATATGACTTGCCCGAAGAAGTGCCATACAAGAAGAAGAGCCAATATGCGGAAAGGAAGATTTCAACAGCAATGCAGTTGATAACCCAAGCAATGACTACCTTTGGAACAGTTACTTCGTTCTTATAGAGAAATAAACCGTAAATAAGGCCTGTAAGAATACCGTTGATTGTAAAACCGGGGAAGTAAGCACCGCCTGTCGGATTCATAATGAATGAAAGAACATCACCAAGCATACCGACAATCATAGCAGGTACAGGGCCAAACATCGAGCCTGTAATTGCTATCGGCAAAAATGCACCGCTTAATTTTACATTGTTGCCAAAGAAAGGCAAGGTGCTGTTGCCGATGAATCCGAGGATGATTCTAAGAGCAAGCAGCATTGCAATCATGGCAAGTGACTTAACTGACTTTAGTTCTGTAAAAGAATTATAGAACTTTTTAGAAATTGACATATATTTTCCTCCTAAAGATTTTTTCGGTGTTGCTTTAGGAGAAAAATAAAAGCGGACAGAAATTCTGCCCGCTATCAGTCCCAAAGTAACAGCGGGATGCGAAACTTGTACCGCAGGATACCCTTTCGTTTTTGTGGCAACTCCCCGTCCACAAAACACTTTACGCACAAATTTCTACTCTGTTAAGCAAAAATGCTTACGAAGTACATTATATCACTATGTCGAAAAAAGTCAAGCCTTTTCAGCTTTTGAATTACGCTTTTTTGTAAAAGCCGTATTCATACGAACAATCATATTTGAAAGCGGCTTGTAAATAATCATAGCTATAACTGCATCAACTATACCTTTAAATAAGGTAAAAGGCACATTAAAGATGATTAAAGATTTGAGCAATGTGTCTGAAGACGGAAGAAGTAATTTGTACATATTTACAATTACATTCATATCACCGCCTGCCCATAACTCGGCATAAACAGGATAAACTATAAAGTAGTTTGTAACTACGCTTAATACAGCCATTGCAAATGCACCTGCTACGCAACCGATTAAAGCGCCTTTTTTAGTTTTGTTATACTGATAAATAATGCCTGCAACAAACACAAAAATAGCACCGAGTATAAAGTTTGAAAATTCGCCGACAAACATTGAACTTGATACAGGTAAATGAATAAGATTTTTAAGCAGGCAAATAATTATGCCGTACTGCGGGCCCAACACAAATGCGCCGATGAGTTCGGGCAGATCCGAAAAATCAAGTTTTAAGAATGACGGTACAAGCGGAATAGGAACTTCAATGTACTGAAGTGCAATGGCAACGGCAGTTAAAAGTGCCGTTACGGTGATTTTGGTTGTCATAATTTTTTGACTGTTTTGTGCTGTTCTCATAGAACACACTCCTTAGAAATAAATTCAGATGTCCCGAGAAAATAAAAATCCCCGCTACTGCCGTAACGGGGAAATTTTCTGCACAAAAGGTTCAACAAAGCTAAAGGCAATGTTGATTGTTTGCGTTTCTTCTTTCATCCGGACTATACCGTCGGTGTCTGAATTTCACAGACTCGGCAAGCAAATTGCTTGTTCGTGGACTTTTACCACCGGTGGAGAATTTCACTCCGCCCCGAAGACAACTGTTAATTATATTATAATCCTTATGTTTGATTTGTCAATATGAAATAAGATTTGTTTATGTAATGCACAATTTATGAAACAATCATTTATTATATTAATTTATATTGACAATGAATTATTTATACCTTAAAATAAAATTAACATATTGTGAGGTGAGTGTATGAAAAAATTTCTGATTTTTTTAATTTCAACTCTTATTATACTTGGCGGCTGTCAGAGTAACAAGGTTAATAATGATGTATATTTTGATAAAATTGCAAGTGTTTTTTGGCTAAAACCTGATGAAAATGAAGTCAATTTTAATAAAGAAGATTCAGAGAAAATACTTGATATTCTCTCTAAAGCCGAGTTGTCATCGGATAACGAAGAAAGGGACGGCGGGTTATGGCTTAAGGCATATACTGATGATAACGAAAAATACAGTATTACGATATGCAGTTATAAAAATATCAGTTTTAGTTTTGATTCGGAGCACAAGTACAAAATATCCGAAAGCGATTACGATACTATAAACAATTTAATAGATTTATACAGGTAATATTAAAGCCAATTAATCAATATGCGATTAATTGGCTTTTGTTATTAATTATTTATGCCTTTTAAGAGTTCTTAAAAACTTTTTTTCATCATCTGTAACCCGTCTGCTTTCAATGCACTTTTGAATAGCTTTATTAAAAGTAGCGTCATTAAGGTTATTGTTCAGAAAATATTTATGAGTTTTTTCTTTTTGCTTTGCATATGCTGTTGCAAGCATCCATGCTTGCGCCATTAAAATATAATATTTATCACTGTTTACGCTGTCACAACGAGCAAGCACATCGTCTATAAATTCACTCTCAAGGTAATAATTAAGCATAATTACAAATGCAAAGCGAATGTACCACTCATTTTTGCTTTCTAAGTAATTTGAAAGGAAGTCAAAAAATTCCTTTTTATATTTATTGACCTCCTTAAGTCCCGCACAAAAGCCGTCACAAACTGCCCAATTATTTATTTTGGGGACAAAAGCATTTACAAGAGAAACAAAATCGTCAAAACTTTCGGTTTTTATCAGTCCCATAACAAGGGCGGAGATAATACGCTGCTCATAATATTCTGTTTGAGAAATATCAAGAAATTCCCGTGCATTGCCTTTTGAAATTTCTTTTGCAATTTTGCGCATAATCGGCATACGAATTCCAATAATGCTGTTGCTTTCGGTATCGGGAACAAGCGAAGAATGAAAATCTCTGTATTTTAAATCTGCATTGCTTTTAAGGTACTCGGTAAGATTATCGTAGTCATCCGCTGACCAATTGTCAAGTGTAAACATCAGCGTTCCTCCGGTTTCAGGGTATTCTGAATTACCTTGCGTCTTACCTTTTCAATCTTTTCTTTTGCATTACTGTTTTTTATGCTTTTCTGCCATGACGGAATCTGAATTAAGCCGACTATTGTGCCTATTCCGTATGCAATATGGAGCATAGGGAAGATGAACGGCAAAAGTACAAACTGCGGCTGAACATTTTTCATTGTACAGCAACCGACTGTATTTACAATGTCAAACATTCCGTAAACTGCAAGCAAAACATATAAAAACAGCGGAAGTCCGAGAAATGCGAGGATAGAACAGGACAGCAATGCCATTACGAAAAGAAACGGAGCAAAATGAAAATAGGAAAGACAACCCGGACATTCCGATAGGGTAAGTCCTATCCACCTGCCGTTTGAATATTTTTGATGAACCATATATTTAAGGTTGTTTCTTGCGTGCTGATATGACACGATGTCAGGGCAACAGCACATCTTATAGCCTGCTTTTCTTATGCGGTAGTGAAACTCATTATCCTCTGTTCTTCCGAGATTTTCGTTAAAACCGCCGACTTTTGCGATTACTTCTCGTCTGTAAGCAGCGTGAAAAAGGCTGTCGAGGTATTCTTTTTGTGCAGACGGTCTGCGATATGAGGCTACCGAACTGCCGAAAAGCGAGTCTTCGGCAGCAAGTAAAGTGAGTTTCCATGAAGAGATGTCGGATGTAATGTTTGGTCTGCCGCCGCCGACTACATTCTCACCGTCTTCAAGATTCATAATATTTCGTGATACAAAATCTTTTGGAATACGGGCATGGGCGTCAACTCTTATTATTACATCGCCACGGGCAGTCATCAAAGCGGCATTCCATGAACTCGCCTGATTTTTTTTCATACACTGTACAATGGAAATATTGCGGAATCCGTAACCGGTTTCTTTGAATTTTTCCATCATTTCATAGGTTTTGTCGGTGGACATACTGTCAACAAATACAACCTCTATTTTGTTGTGAGGATAGTCCTGTAAAGAAATATCCTTAAAAAGTCCGCTAAGAGCGTCCGCCTCGTTGTAGGCTATCATACACAGAGAAACTATCATAGTTAATTCCTGCCTTTTTCAATTGATATAAGCCACTTTGCAGAGGTAGCAAAGGAAGTTGAAATATAAGGTAATACATAAAATGCCGGAACCACAAAAAAGCAAAGTGCAATCCAGCCGGCAAAACCGAAATACAATTTCATTGTGTTGCCAAAGTTTTTAACAAACATTTTTACGCCTTTGCCAAAGCAACAAAATACATTTGAATTTGAATCGTCAATAAATAAAAACATAGCATAATTTATGAAGAACAAATAAACAAATGAAATCAAAAGTACCGATACAGCGCCGAATACAATATTTAATACGGCAGTTATAAGCGTAGTAAGAGCGGTATTGCTTGTTTTAAGCGAATCTGTAATCATAGTTACAAGGTAACCGAAGTCAAATGCGAAAAACGCCAAAGACAGAATTACAACAAAAATAAGATTAAGCAAGATAGTCTTAAAATACAATTTAGGTGATTTAAAAAAGCTGAATATTTCCCAAAAGCTCGGTATTTCATTGTGAGCAACAGTATAAACAGATTTAAAAAATCCGTTTATAAGAGGTGTTAAAAAGAACATTACAACCAAATCTATTATGCTTATAAGAGTAAAAGTAAATTCTTTTCCCGATTTTGCCATACCTGTGGCAGTATCAAGTGACTTTGTAATTAACTGAACTATACTTCCCATACTGTATATTGCAATCATTACGGCAGATATTGTAAGAACCATTGCAATCAGAATTATCCATGAGCCTTTTAAGGAGGTCAGCGCCTGATTTTTTATAAGTTTTTCTTTATTCATAAAAAAATCCTTTGTTAATTAAAGTGTGTCTATACAACAATATAATTTATTAATTTTCGTTGTCAGAAATACCGCAGTACATTCTGTACATTGCCTCAAGGCAGATTTGTGCGTGGGTAAAGAATTTTTCTTTATCAATGCTTTCGTCTGCATTGTGCATATTAACCTCATCATCTTTAAAAGCAGGGCCAAATGCAAGACCTTTACCGCCGAGTTTTCTTGCGTAAGTTCCGCCGCCTGTGGTGTAAAGTTCGGGTTCTTCGCCTGTTACTGCTTTATATGCGCCCGAAAGGAGCTTAACAAGCTCACTGTCCTTTTCAATGTAAAGAGGTTTTTCGTGGTTAAGTACCTTAACATCTAATTTATTATGTTTAGCTGCATATCTGAACTGTCTGTAAACACTGCCGCCTGTAATTGAAACGGGATAGCGAATGTCGAATGCGGCTCTTGCCTCATTACCCTCAATATGAATATAACCGAGGTTTACGGTAAGGTCACCGGAAATACTGCAATGAGTTTTAAGTCCGAGGGAACAACCGTCGGTTTCGTTTCCGAGGGCAATATCAATAAAGTCACAAATCGTACCGATTTCGGTTGATGTATATGCCTTTGCAAGAAGTTCAACAAGCGCTGCTGCGGCATTAAATCCTTTATGCGGTTCGCAGGCATGAGCGGCTTTACCGCGGCTGATTACCATAAGACCGTCAATTGTTGAGTTGAATTCAAAATTACCCTCTGTCTTTTTTGAAAGTTCAAGAAGATTTTGCTCATCATAGTTTGAAGAATCAAGCAATGCATAGGCAATATCGGGTACGGCGTTTATTGCTTTTCCCGAATGTAGCTGTGAAAGTACGGTTGCGAGGTTTCCTTTTGTGCTTACTTCAATCTGTAAAATACCTTTTTCGGCATAGCAAATACCGTAATCGCTGTCGGGAGTGAAAGAAAGGTCGGGAACAGGCATTTTTTCAAAATAGCCGTCAATATCTTCCATACCGCATTCTTCGCTTGTACCGTAAATGGCACGGAGAGTATTTACACCGTCAATACCCTCTTCTTTTAAAGCTCTAAGACAGTACAATGTAACGAGTGCGGCACCTTTGTCATCGGCTATTCCTCTGCCGTAAAGTCTGCCGTCCTTTTCTGTCAGAGAATAGGGGAGTACGCTCCAATTATTGCCTGCGGGTACAACATCAAGATGGCTTAAAACACCGCAAAGTTTACCCTTGCTGCCAAGCTGAATGTGCATACTTTCGTCGGTAACCTGTTCGCCTGTAAGACCAAAGTCATTTGCTCTCTTGAGCATAAAATTTATTGCATTCTGACATTCTTCGGGCTTTTCGTTTGCAACCGATTCAAAGCCTATGAGCGTGTTGAGATCTGCAAGAAGTTCGTCTTTATATTTTAATATTTTGTCACCAAACATCATTTTAAAATCCTCCGAATGTAATTATTTCCTCTTTTTTATTAATCTGAATATAATTATTGATAAAATGTAAACAGCAAATGCTGCGGCTGAAAGTACAGAAATAAGAATACCTGTGGAAAGTCCCGGAGTTTCGTAAACAAACTCAATACTGCATTTTGTATTTTCGGGAATATAAACAGCCATAAGTCCGTTATTTACTTTTTCTATATCTGTTTTGTTACCGTTTACATATGCCGTAAAACCGTCACTGTAAGGAACGCTGAAGAAAAGTAAATTTTCGTTGCCGTCCGTATTATCAAACTCGGCAGTAAAGCCGTTATTAGTGTATTTAAATTCCGAACAAGAATTATCGGCGTGGCTTTTACAAATCTTTGTATAGGTGTCTTTATCGTAAGAATAATCGTTAACCTTACTTGTAAATTTTTCGGGTGTTTTACTGTACAAATATTTATAATCTTTATCGGAATATCCTGTAACAGAGGCATATTTTTGCATCTGCTCACGGCTTAAAACCATTGAGTACAGAATAGCCTCGGTTTTGTGAGAATTTGTAATAAGGTCAAATTCTTCGTTTGTAATGAAAGAATCATAGGTAAAGCCCATCGGAATGTAGCAGGTGTTTTCGTAAATTCTGAAACCGTTTTCCGCTTTTAAGAATTTCCAGTAAGGCATTTTTGTTTTGCCGTCTTTTTCTGTAAATGACTTTGAAATATCGGCATCGTCACCCATATAATCAAAAAGATATTTACAGCTTAATAAAGAGCGTATGCCGTACATATTTGTTTCGGGGCGTGAGGCAACATCTCTGGTCATTCCGAGAGAATCGTAGAACTCCATAATTGAAGGTGAAACCGAACTTTGGAAACAATTGATGGATTTAATCCGCCAAAACATTGCCGTGTTATCGGGACATTCGTAAAAATCACTTCTTACGCTGTCATCGTCAAGGTCTTCGATATGAATAGTGTCACGCTTGTTTATTATATTTTCTTTTATCGGCTTTATGGTAGAACTGTATGCGGTTCCTGAGCCGATAATAAATCCGCTTGTGAGCAGAATTGTAAAGCAAAGTGTGATGGTTGTTGTAATATAAAATGCTTTTGTATGGAAACCGAATTTTTTAAATATAAGCACAAATCCTAAAATGCAAACAACTGCAATGAGTGCGTATATCCAAAATCTTCGTGTGTCGCCCGCAATACCGATTGACCATTCATCTGTTTCGACATCGTTTGTTGTAACGGTGGTAATTTTGGGCATAAATCCTATAAGAACCGTCATAGCAAGGGTGATTCCCGTTGACCATCTTACAGCCCTGCCCCAATCGGACTGATGACTTTCAAATGCACGGATTGTGGCAAGTGTGAGCATCAGTACAAGCATATAGTACCATCTTGCATAGTAAATTGAGCTGTTGAGCATTTGGAAAGCGGAGTTTAAAACAGGGACAAATGCCATAATTATAAGCAGACTGATTATTTTCTTTATCCAGTCACGCTTTTTTAATTGCAGATAAGCAATTGCTCCCGTCATACCGACAAGCGGCAGCCAACCTGCGACAGAAGCCCATTTACAGTTTGAATCGGGCGTAAATGTCGGGAATGCAGGCATATCGGCAGGGAAGAAAAAGCTTGCAATCGACAGCCAGTACCGTTGCGGACTGCTGTGAACAAGTGCGTCCCAACCGTTTGGCAGAGTGTTGAGTCGAGGATTGCCCATAATGCCGAGAACCGACGGCAAAAGTATGAAAGCAGACGCAAGAAAACCTGTTAAAACCTCTACCGCAAGAAGTAAAAATTCTTTTATAGAAAATTTATATGTTTTTGTAAACACAAGCATAAGGAAGTAGATAATCACAAACAGAACTTGTCCCGTAAAGAAGTAGTAATTAACTACGCAGGCGCAGAACACTGCCGGAGCAAAAATGCCACGCTTTTTATCAAATAAAAATGAATCCAATGCCGCAAGCAGTAACGGAAACATTATCATAGGTTCATGAAAATGGAAAAAGAATATATTATAAATCGAAAAACCCGAGAATGCATACAGAAGTCCGCCGATAACGGCAAATTGCCCATGTCTTACATATCTTTTCAAATAAAGATATGCCGAAAGCGAGGCGAGCGATAATTTCAGAATTAACAACGGGCCTATAAGATAGGGAACAGCCTCACTCGGAAACGGAATTGTCAGCCAAAAGAACGGACTGCCCAACAGATAAAAGCTGTAACTTGAAATTAAATCGGAACCTAAGTCCGTAGTTGTATTCCACCCGAGATTACCGCTTTTTATCGCATCGTGTACCATTTGGTAAAACGGAATTTCCTGTACATTAAAGTCGCCGTAGTAATAAAACACTCCGCCGTCAAAAATAATAAACGGAATAATAAGCACACAGGCAGTTACCAAAGCTATCAAAAAAGCCTGTAATCCAAAGTGATGATTTTTATTTGTGTGTCTTTCAAGTTGCCTGCCCATATTATCCTCCATAAAGGGTTAATATTAAAATCAAAATTCTTTACAAAGCCTTTAAATACGGCTATAATTATATTAAAATTTATACTTAATATTTATTATACCACATTGTATGGCAATTTGCACTATATTTTTGGAAAAAACAGGAGAAAACAGCTATGGAACAGTCGAATTTTTATGCTATGATGTCAAGAATGAAATACATAAATCGCTGGGGACTTATGAATAATACAAAATATGAGAATTTAAGCGAGCACAGTTTGCAGGTTGCAATGATTGCGCACTGTCTTGTGCTTATTCATAACAAAAAATTCGGCGGTAATCTGAATGCTGAAAGAGCAAGTATTCTTGCGATTTTCCACGATACCACAGAAATTATTACAGGAGATATGCCGACACCGATAAAGTATTTTAACAATACAATAAAAGATGCATACAAAGAAATTGAAAATGCCGCCGCCGACAGACTTTGCTCACTTTTGCCCGAAGATTTCAGAAAAGATATGGAAGAAATTATAAAACAAAGCGGTAAAGATGACCTAAAACTCAAAAGGTTTGTTAAGGCAGCCGACCGATTTTCTGCTCTTATAAAGTGCATAGAAGAACTGCGTATGGGAAACGAAGAATTCAGAGAGGCTAAAAACGGCATAGAAAAATCAATTTCCGATATGAATATGCCTGAAGCAGATGTGTTTACAAATGAGTTTTTACCTGCATTTTCACTTTCTCTTGACGAAATGCAGTAAAAAAACCTCTGATATTTACATAATTTTACAAAATTATAAAATATCAGACATAAAATTCTTATTTAGAATTAATTATTGTGCTTATATGGTATAATTATTAAATTAGTTATGCTCGGATTGTAACATAATTAAATCTTTGTTTTTCGGAGGAATGTTATGGCAAATCACGATAACAATAACGAAATAAAAGAAGGTTTTGTCGATATAAGCTCTAATAAGCAGGTAAATAAAATTTACAAAAAGAGGGGCAGAGCAATCAGAATAACATCAATTGTTCTTTCAATTCTTTTGCTTATCGGCGGCAGCGGACTTCTTTATTATTATTCGGTTCTTAATTCCCTTAAGTTTGTTGATATTTCGGATAATAATTCAACGAAAGCCACTTCAAGTACATTGCCTACATCTGACGGTACTTTCAGTAAATCGCAGCTTAGCAATGACGAATTGCTTGAAGATTCAAAAGTCCTCAATGTTATGCTGTTCGGTGAGGATAATGCAAAGGGAGAGAAATTCGGCCGAAGCGACTCAATGATTATGTTGTCTATTGACAACCGTCACAAAAAGCTTAAGATGACTTCTTTCCAGCGTGACAGTTATGTATATGTTGACGGTTACGGTTATGACAAACTTACAAATGCCTATGCTTACGGCGGTCCGAAACTTACAATTCAGACTATTGAATCGAACTTCGGCGTAAAGGTTGACCGTTATGCGGTTGTTGACTATGCAAGTTTTATTGATATTATTGATGTTCTCGGCGGTATTGACCTTGAGCTTACTCAGGACGAGATTGATTACATCAACTATCAGCTTTACAAGAACAAGCAGTCGGATACCCGTACAACAATAACTGACGCACCGGGCAAGGTTCACCTTACAGGTCAGCAGGCTCTTTGGTATGCAAGAAACAGAGGTCTTGATTCTTCCGAAGAAGGAATCGGTATTGCCGGTGATGACTGGGACAGAACATCACGTCAGCGTAAGTTACTTGAAACAATGTTCAACGATATGAAAGACGCTGACTTAACTCAAATAATTTCAATCGTAGGTAAGGTTGGCCCTCTTGTTACAACAAACCTCAAGAAAGATGAAATTACAGCGCTTGTATCACATTCAATGACATACCTCACATATTCGGTTGAACAATACACAGTACCTGAAGAAGGTCAGTGGTATTATATGAATGATACTCCGGTAGGTTCGGTAATTGCATTCTCGGATCTTGAAACCCAGAGAAAACTTTTTGCGGAGTTTATTTATGAGGAGCTTATAACAGGAAATACAACCTCAACAAGTTCAAATTAATATCTAACATAGGTGCTGCATCCTAAACGGGTGCGGCACTTTTTAATTTATAGATTTAAGTTTACATATCTGTCCGGAAGAAATCTACTAAGCAAAGCACTTGCGTATTCATTGCACTGTACAAAAAACGCTTTAGCAACAATTAAGCTTGCTAAAGCGTTTTCTTTATTAAACTACCGAATAAATTTTGTAACCGTCAATTTCGGTTTCAAGTTTATAGAAATAACTTTTGTTTTCTTCTGTCGAGTAATATTTCTTTAAGTAGTTTTCTTTTTTATAGGTGATGTAGTTGTCAATAACATAAACATTTTTTATACTTATAGCCGCCCGGTACACACTGTCTGCTCCCTTTTTGTTGAGCACCGAATTATGATGCATATATCCAAAGCTGTCAACATTGCTCAAATATGAGGATTTAAAGCCCCACATAGGATGGACATAGTTTGTTGAATATTTTGTGTATTCAATTGCAGTCTTTGTATCAAGTATATAGAATCTTTCGGGATGTCTTTCAACCTCAACATACAGTCTGCTAGGTCGGCTTTTGGTATCTATGTTGTTGTGCAGGTGTGACTGATAAACAAGGCAGTTTACAAGCAACAGTGTTACAACAAGCATAGCCGATACAAAGAAAGTTCCTTTTCTTGCGGCTTTCAGCATTGCATTACAACCGTCTTTAAACGCTGTAAAATCTATGCTGTACAAAAGTACGCAATAAGCCATTATCCACGAAATATATACAGTGTAATAGTAACTGTTGAACAAATATCTCAGTAAAGAGTTTGAAACAATGAGCTGTAAAGTTATCAGGATAGGGAAGAACATATGAGTTTTCTTGTGAAAAACAAGGAACAGTGTAACGAATATAATGTAGATTATGATAAGCATTGCGTCATTATCAAACGAGGCAAGACTTACTCCGCTTGATGAAAGGAAATCCACAAAGCTGTCCCAAATTGTAAGATTGTTGTTCTGCTTTTGCAGTGAATCAACAAGTTTTAACGCATCAAGATTAATCGGTGTGCTTTCATCGTAATAACCGTCTTTGAGAAGTTCGTACTCTGTTTTTGTTATTCCCACATTGCTAAAAGCCTCTTTGTTCTTGCTGTAATCGGGATAAGGAAAATTAGCGATTTTCTCTGTCAGTTGATGGTATTCATAGTTGCCTTTTAAAGTATCGTTTTGAGTATTGACTGCTACGGAGTAGTTATGCAGAGCAAAAGTCAAAACCGTAATAAGAACGAATAAAATGAGAAAAGGTCTGAAATACCACATAAACTTATGAAATTTGATTTTATATTTACCTTTTGCAATAAGGTCGGCAATAAGATAAACAATCGCAAACGCCAATGCAACAAAGAAAAGTTCAAAGCAGTAGAACGAGCCAATCAAAATTTCAATTGCGCCAAGCAGGCACATAAATCTGTATCTTTTTCGTCTGATTGCATTAAACATAAGCAGAAAACCCGCAGTAAGCATAATAGCGGATGTCTTTTGACTTGCTATGTCTGCATAGTGGTTAAGTGCAAATAAAATGTTTAAAAATACAGAAAATACAATTCCTATTTTGTATCCGAATTTATCGGTCAGCGCATAGGTGATGGATGAAAAGGCAAGCCAGCCGAATATTACCTGTGCAAATACAAAAATATTGATTGTGGAAAAAATATATTGAATACTGCTTACAGCAAATGCGAGTAAGTAGTTGACTGTATTGTTGTACGGTATGTGATAATGTGAAATAAGCAGAGAATTTTCATAGTCTTTGTAAGAGTCGTATGAAAACGAAGAAACATATATGCAAAAAACCATTATCAAAGCATTTACTGCAAAGGAAACAAATAATTTATTTTTAAATAATTTAATAAAAAATTTTTTCATAAATGATTTATCCTTTTAATGTTTTTGTGTCTGTGGTTATCAGCGAATACCCCTGCTCTTTTGCTCATTTATAATAAGCTGAATGTTAGCCTGCTCATATTCGTTAAATGTTACATTCTTAGAAAACTCCGAAGAAGTGTAGCGTGGTGTGTACCATGACTGTGAATTAAAGTAAGCGGAAAGCTCCGGGTCGGAGAATATCCAGCCTCTCTTAGCGTAAATTTCATTGAGTGCAAGCTCAAGATCGTTGTCGCTAAGGTCTTTTACTTCTGACTGACTTATATATGAAGAATCGCTGTTTGCAAAGATAAAATCGTTTTCGGTCGCAGAACTCTGACTTGATTCTTCGGGTGCTGTGGTTTCGGGTTCAACATACTCTTCGCCGAGTGAAATATCAAGTGTAATTACAGTGCCCGGTTTTGCCTTTGTGCCTGATTCGGGACTTTGAGAAATTACATATCCCTCGCTGTAAAGTGTGCTGTAAAGGTGATTGCCCTCCGCAACCTTAAAGCCTTGCTCCTCAAGTTTATTTTTAGCGCTTTCGTAGTCATATCCGATAACTGAAATAATCTCTTTTTCCGCAACGGTTGTAGGTTGAGTAGTCGGTGCAACCGTCGTAGGGGGCACGGTAGTTGCCGCTGTTGTTATCTCGTCTGCCGTGGCAGGCTTTGTATTATTGATTTTTTCAGCAAAAATCTCATTGTAAACAATGTATCCGACAAAGCCGAGAACTGCAAGTATAATAATTACGCTGACCGTGATTATTGCAATTGTAGCGCCCTTTTTGCGTGGCTTTTCGTCCGTCTCTGCATTTTTTGCGTTTTTAGATTTATAATCAATCGGAATACTGCTTTTGATTTCATTCTTTTCGGGTTTCTGCTTTACAGGTTCCGGTTTCTTTGTTTCGCTTTCCGAAACGGTATTTTTTACAGGTTCTGCCTTTTTGCTGTCTGTATCGTCAATGTCATCAAAGAACGAACCGTAATCCTTAGTAGATGCTTTTACTTGGGTATCGGGCTTTTTTGTTACCTCGTACTCGTCAAAAACATCGTTTGAAATAGGAACATCGGGAGCAAACGAATTTTCTTTTTCAGCAGTCTGCGGTTTAATTTTTGCGGTATCTTCCGAATTTGTTTCCGTAACCTTTGCTTCATCTTCCTTAACAACAGGTACATCGGGTTTATTTTCAACAGGTTCTTTTGTTTCTTCCGGCTGTGTGGATTTTTCTGTATTGTCTTCTGCTTTTTTGTCCTTTTCGGCTTTTTCTGCCTGTTCAAAAAGCGTCGGCACTGCGCCCGTTACTGCGGGAGTTTCTTTTTCTTCCTGTTTTTCCTGTGTTTTTTCGGGTTCTGCAGTAAGTTTTCCGCAAGACGCAAGCAAAGCGTTTTTCATATTAACGGCATTTTTCCATCTGCTTTCGTTTTTCGGCTGAATAGCTATAACGATAATACTTTTCAGCTTTTCGTTGCCGTTTTTAGGAGCGGTAATTGCCGTACCGTCGGTACGCATTTTAACAGCTTCCGATTTAGTTGTAAGACCGCCCTCGAAAGGTAAAGCCTTATTGTTTGCAAGGCAGTACATAATAAGACCTACGGAGTAAATATCTGTAGTAAGGTCAGGATTTCTGCCTTCTGCAACTTCGGGTGCTGAGAAGTCAAGGTCAGATGCTTTACATTCAAAATCGGAAAAACCTCCGAGCTTGTACTTACCGTCTGCGGTTACAAAAATATTTTCCGGGCGGAT
This sequence comes from Ruminococcus sp. FMBCY1, assembly GCF_023921805.1. GTDB lineage: Bacteria > Bacillota > Clostridia > Oscillospirales > Acutalibacteraceae > Ruminococcoides > Ruminococcoides intestinale_A. Next base: position 76,034 of record NZ_CP074197.1, read on the forward strand.
ATTGCCGTGAAAAATATTTTTTTCTTCGAGAAACATAAGAATTTCAGCCATCTGCAAGCCGAAATCGGTAATTTCGTCGTCAGTAAAGTTTTTACTGCGCATTACTTTTGAAAGAGGTTCAAGTTCCTCTGTAGCAATATACATATCTGCTTTTTCTTTTGACGGATTATCATAAAGATAAGCGCCAAAGCAGGTGAAATATTCTTTTTTATCAGCTATGGAATTGAGAAAATTAACTTCATCTTCAAAAAAATCGGCTTTCTCATTGCTGTAGTGATTACCGTATGCAAAAATATGGAACAGGTTAGCGAAAACCTCGCCGCTGCTGTCTTTTTTTACAATTCGATATTTATTTTGCCCTTTCTTTTCGGAAACAAGCGAAGTAATTTTCCAATCTTTTAATTCTTCCGGTAATTTAATACCTCTGGCCATTTTTACACATCCTATCTATTACACAAATGTATTGTTTTCATATACCTTCAATACGGCACACTTCCGTATTATGCTATTATATCATATTACAGGATTTTTTTCTATATTTTTTTCTGAATAGTTTATGAATATTTTGTAAATAAACTTGTAAATTTTTACAAAAAACAGAGCTTTGATTCAAAAACTCAAAGCTCTGTCATATTTTGTATAAAGAAAAATAATTAGTTCTGTTCTAAATGTTTGGATAATATTAATAAATTATGGTTTATTGCACGAGTTAAGCAAAATAATTTAAAAATTTAGGTCAAGCCTTTTTAAAGGCTTGCGGGTTTGGACAGCGCACATAATATTTTCAAATATAGCAATTTATCGGGCACAAACAGCGTAGCTGTTTGCGTGCTAAGACTAAGTTTGTTAAAAGAGGCGATAGCCTTTTAGAAAATAAATGATTAACTTTTTCATTATATAACAAGTGCTTTTTCTTGTTGCTGTCGCATTTAAAGGCTAACGCCGTTGTGTTTAAGCCGCCAAACAGCAGGCTGTTTGGCTATCGTTAGATTGCGTAAGCGAAAAGTATTTGTGGGCTTTGCCCACACCCACGACCTTTGAAAAGGTCGACCAAACTTTTATAATTGTTTGGTAAATTATTGCAAAAGAACCAAATAATTTAAAATCTTTAAAATTACATTTTTATTTTATAAATACCTTTTCTTTTTGATTAACTCCCAATACACCGCCCGCACAGCCGCAGATAAGCATTGCGCCGAGTTTAATCAGAGAAAGAGGGGTAAGTACGGCTTCGCTTTGCAAAAGCCCGATTACGGTAATAATTACAAATACCGCCGCTGCTGTGAGTAAACCGCATATTAATCCGGAAGATTTATTGACTTTTGCACAGATAAATCCGCCGCAGAATACCGACATAGCTGTGACTGCCACCATTATGTAGTCGGTAATATCGGCAGGCAGTAACCCCGAGGTTATTATCAGTACGGAGAACAGCGACATAAGTATAATTTCCGTAAGTGCGGATGTAAGTACACCTACAAAAACCGATTTTATGAGTTGTTTTTTATCAGACATAAAAATTCCCCCGAATAATATAAATATTAATATACTCATATATATTCGAGGGAAAGTTATTTAATTCAAAAACTAAGTGAATGAAACGAAAAGATTAGATTACTTGTCCTCTTCGTCCTTTTTCTTTTTACCGAAAAGGCCTTTTTTCTCAGTCTTTTCTTCTTTATCAGAAGATTTCTCTTTTGCGGGAGCTTCCTTAACTGTATCAACAGTAGAGATGCACCACTTTTTAAATTTCATTTTAACTCTGTCGGAACCTGTTTCAATAATGATAGCGTCCTCATCATCTTTAATTGCAACAACTCTGCCCATAATGCCGCCGATTGTTGTAATTTCATCACCGATTTCAAGAGAGTTTCTCATCTGTGCTTCTTCTTTTTTCTTCTTTGAGCTTGGGCGCAAAATAAAGAAGTACATTGCAGCGAATACCAAAACCCAAATAAGAATCATACCGTATGTACCGAAAGCGTTGCCCGAAGCAGCGTCAGCAAGTACAACCTGATTTAAAAAATTCATAGCAGTCATTCCTTTCATACATTACATTGATTATAACAGCTTTATATTAATCTTGCAAGAAGTTTTTTAAAAAATATCGGTATTAAATTCTTACTCCGAGAATATTGCGATATTTATTGTAAAATTCTGTGAAAGTGCCGTTGTCAAGCTGTTCTCTGATAACTGCCGTAAGATTATTATAAAAGTACAGATTGTGAAGAACGGCAAGGCGCATACCGAGCATTTCACCGCTTTTGAGGAGGTGTCGTATATATGCTCTTGAAAAGTTTTGACAAACAGGGCAGTCGCAATGCTCGTCAATCGGGCGTTCGTCAACTTCGTATTTTGCGTTGTTAATGTTGCGCACACCATCCCATGTAAACAGCTGTCCGTGTCTTGCGTTACGGCTTGGCATTACACAGTCAAAAATGTCAATGCCTCTTGCGATTCCCTCAAGAATGTTTACGGGAGTACCTACGCCCATAAGGTATCTCGGTTTGTCTTTCGGTGCATAAGGCTCAACTGCTTCGATGATTTCATACATTTTTTCCGTAGGTTCTCCGACAGCAAGACCGCCGATTGAATAGCCCGGAAGGTCAAGGTCTGCAATTTCTTTCATATGGTTAATACGCAAGTCTTTGTAAATGCCGCCCTGATTTATGCCGAAGAGCATTTGCTCACGGTTGAGTGTATCTTCAAGCGAGTTAAGACGGTTCATTTCTGCTATACATCTTTTAAGCCAGCGTGTTGTACGCTCAACGCTTTTCTTTGTATAGTCATACGGAGATGGGTTTTCTACACACTCGTCAAAAGCCATTGCTATAGTAGAGCCGAGGTTTGACTGAATACGCATACTTTCTTCGGGTCCCATAAAAATTTTTCTGCCGTCAATATGAGAGTTGAAGTAAACGCCCTCTTCTTTAATATTTCTTAGCTTTGCAAGTGAGAAAACCTGAAATCCACCGCTGTCGGTGAGGATAGGACCGTCCCAACGGGTGAATTTGTGAAGTCCGCCCATTTGTTTGACTTTTTCGTCACCCGGCCTTAGGTGCAGGTGATATGTGTTGCAAAGCTGAACCTGACATTTAATCTGTTTTAAATCAAGTGCGGAAACAGCGCCTTTGATTGCTCCGCAGGTGGCAACATTCATAAATGCAGGAGTTTGCACGGTGCCGTGAGGTGTAACAAATTCGCCTCGGCGAGCGTTTCCCTCTGTTTTAATAATTTTTAACATATTATAGAAATCTCCTTTTAATTCGCAATAATAATGTTTTTGATTAAGAAATGAACATTGCATCGCCGAATGAGAAAAATCTGTATTTTTCTTTAACGGCGGTTTTGTACGCATTCATCACATTGTCATATCCTGCAAATGCGCTTACAAGCATAATAAGTGTGCTCTCCGGGAGGTGGAAGTTTGTGATAAGTCCGTCAAGCACTTTAAACTCATAACCCGGATAAATGAATATATCCGTAAATCCCTCGCACGGCTTAATTTCTCCGTAGAATGACGCAACACTTTCAAGAGTACGGCAGGAAGTTGTGCCGACTGCAATTACTCTGCCGCCGTTTTTCTTTGTTTCATTAATAAGTTTTGCGGTTTCTTGCGGAATTTCGTAATGTTCGCTGTGCATTTTATGCTTTGTTACATCATCTACCTTTACGGGACGGAATGTTCCCAGACCGACATGCAGTGTAACATAAGCAATATTTACGCCTTTATCCTTTATTCTTTGCATAAGCTCTTTTGTAAAGTGAAGTCCTGCTGTGGGAGCGGCGGCAGAACCCAATTCGTGACTGTAAACTGTCTGGTAACGCTCTTTGTCTTTAAGTTCCTCCGTAATATAAGGAGGAAGCGGCATCTGACCGATTTTGTCAAGTGTGCTGAAAAAGTTTTCGTCACATTCAAAGTCAACTATTCTGTTGCCGTCATCTTTTACTTCTGCAACGGTAGCTTTTAAAAGTCCGTCACCAAAAGTAAAAGAAGCGCCCTCTTTGGCTTTTTTACCAGGTTTGCAGAGAGCTTCCCAACGGTTGCCTGTAATCTGTCTTAATAATAAAAACTCGACTCTCGCACCTGTTTCGTCCTTGATACCGTAAATTCTTGCAGGCAAAACCCTCGAATCGTTTGCCACAAGCAAATCTCCGGGGTTTAAGCTGTCTATAATATCGTAAAAATGCTTGTGGTCGATTTCACCTGTGTTTCTGTCAAGCAGCATAAGTCTTGAACTGTCACGGGGTTCGACGGGGGTTTGAGCGATAAGTTCTTTCGGTAAATCGTAATAAAAATCACTTGTTTTCATTTTTAGTTCCTCTCAAGAAAAAACCTCGAAAATGAGGCTGAAAATTTATAAAAATTGTGTTTGTGATTGCAAAAATAATTGACATTATAAATATTAAATGATATATTATAATTTAATATGAGCAGTTTGTGCGTTTGTTCGACAAAGCTCGGCATTGCAAAACACACTGTCTTAATAATATAATATTTTATCAAATAAGGCAACTGCTTTTTATAAAAAATATTTCATTCGGAGGAATTGTTGTGAATCAGAAGAAATTTAAAGTTGGTATTATCGGTGCAACAGGTATGGTTGGTCAGCGTTTCGCTCTCCTTCTTGAGAATCACCCATGGTTTGAGGTAAAGGTTCTTGCGGCAAGTGCAAGAAGTGCCGGTAAAAAATACGGTGATGTAGTTGAGGGAAGATGGCATATGACAAAGGATCTTCCAGAGAAATATAAAGATATGGTAATTGTTGACGCAGAGAATGTTGAAGAGGTTGCTTCACAGGTTGACTTCTGTTTCTGCGCTGTAAATATGAAGAAAGACGAAATCAAAGCTCTTGAAGAGAGATATGCAAAGGCAGAGTGCCCAATCGTTTCTAATAACTCGGCACACAGATTTACTCCGGATGTTCCTATGGTTATTCCTGAGATCAATGCAGATCACCTTGAGATTATTGACGCTCAGAGAAAAAGACTCGGCACAAAGAGAGGCTTTATTGCAGTTAAGTCTAACTGTTCACTCCAGAGCTATGTTCCTGCTATCCACCCACTCAAGGAGCTTGGCGTAGATAAGGTTCTCGCTTGTACATATCAGGCAATTTCAGGTGCAGGCAAAACATTTAAGACATGGCCTGAAATGATAGATAATGTTATTCCTTACATTGGCGGCGAGGAAGAGAAGTCAGAGCAGGAGCCACTCAAGATTTGGGGTCACATTGAGAACAACGAAATCGTTAAGACAGACGATATTGCCATTACAGCTCAGTGCATTCGTGTACCTGTTTCAGACGGTCACACAGCTGCTGTATTTATGTCATTTAAAGACGGCGTAAAGAAACCGTCTGTAGAAGAAATCATCAAGATTTGGAAATCATACAAGGGCAGAGCACAGGAGCTTGAGCTTCCGAGCGCACCAAAGCAGTTCTTACACTACTTTACAGAGCCTGATCGTCCACAGATTAAGAGTGAGAGAAACCTTGAGAACGGTATGGCTATTTCTGTAGGCAGACTCAGAGAAGACACACAGTATGATTACAAGTTTATTTGTATGTCACACAACACATTAAGAGGTGCAGCAGGCGGCGCAGTATTGCTTGCGGAACTTCTTTGCGCTGAAGGCTATATGGACTGATTTAAGCCGTCAGCTTTATAAATTTAATTTTAAATTAAAAATCTTAAATGGAGGTAAATTATGGGAAATCACATTTTCACAGGTTCCGGTGTTGCTCTTGTAACACCTATGAATTCTGACGGCAGCGTAAATTATGATGTACTTGAGCAGTTGCTTGAATTCCATGTTGAAAACGGTACAGATGCCATTATCGCTTGCGGTACAACAGGCGAGGCAGCAACTCTTTCGGAGGAAGAACACTGCAAAGTGCTTTCTTTCGTGTCAGAGAAAATCAACGGAAGAATTCCTGTTATTGCAGGCACAGGCAGCAATGATACTTCAACTGCCGTTATGCTTTCAAAGTCTGCCCAAAAGACCGGTGCAGACGCACTCCTTTGTGTAACTCCATATTACAATAAAACTTCACAGGCAGGTCTTGTAAAGCACTTCAATGTAATTGCGGATGCAGTTGACCTTCCTATCATTCTTTATAATGTTCCTTCAAGAACAGGCTGTAACATTCAGCCAAAGACATATGAGGAGCTTTGCAAGCACCCTAATATTGTTGCTGCAAAAGAGGCAAGCGGCAATATTTCACAGGTTGCGCTCATTCGTTCACTTTGCGGAGATAATCTTGACATTTATTCGGGTAATGACGACCAGACAGTTCCGTTTATGTCACTCGGCGCTTTGGGTGTAATTTCAGTATTTGCAAACATTTGCCCTGCCGAAATGCATAAGATTTGTCAGCTTTGTCTTGAAAATGACTTTGCAGAGGCTCAAAAGCTCCATTTCCACTATCTTGAGCTTATGAACATTATGTTTAACGATGTAAATCCTATTCCGATTAAGACAGCTATGAACCTCTTTGGTTTTGACTGCGGTGAGTGCAGACTTCCGCTCGTTCCTATGAGCGCAGCAGGCTATCACGATCTTAAGGATTGCCTTGCTAAGTACGATCTTCTCGGCAAGCACGCACAGTAATTCGTACAAAAGGGGAAGTTTAAAATGGTAAATATAGCTCTTGTAGGCTGTAACGGAAAAATGGGTAAGGCCGTTACTTCGGCTGTTCAGTCAAGAAATGACTGTGAAATTGTTTTCGGTGCAGATCCTTTCGGCACACCTGCATACGATTATCCTGTATTTGAGAGCCTTGCCGTATCAGACAAAAAGGCTGATGTTATTATAGATTTTTCAAATCCTGCATCTCTTGACGATATTCTCGCATATGCGCTTGAGAAAAAAATTCCTTGCGTACTTTGCACAACAGGTTATTCACCGGAGCAGGTTGAAAAAATAAAAAAAGCGTCTGAAAGTGTAGCTGTTTTCTATTCGGGAAATATGTCGCTCGGTATCAATCTTCTTATTGAGCTTTCAAAAGAGGCTGCAAAGATTCTCGGTGCGGCAGATTTCGATATTGAAATCATAGAGAAACACCACAATCAGAAAATTGACGCTCCAAGCGGTACTGCACTTATGATTGCAGACGGCATTTCCGACACACTTGCAGAAGAACCGCAGTATGTTTATGACCGCCATTCTTACCGCAAAAAGCGTTCTAAGAATGAAATCGGTATTCACTCTGTAAGAGGCGGTACTATTGTTGGCGAACACGAGGTTATTTTTGCGGGTCACGATGAGGTTGTAACTATTTCACATCAGGCTCAATCAAAAGAGGTATTTGCAGTCGGCGCAGTAAATGCCGCTGTTTATCTTGCAGATCAGGGCGCAGGTATGTACAATATGGGTAATCTCCTTGCCGCAAAGCTCGGCTGATTATTTTAACTTTAAAACGGCACTTTTTATCAGTGCCGTTTTTTTGGCTTTTTATAGTTGGGGGATAATTATGGTTTAGCTGATTGCTTGTCGAAACAATTTGCTAAACCATTATTTATTATTTTTACCCCAACATTTAGAATATAACAGGTTTGTTTTTTAAGAAACTGTTATCCGATTGCAATTTTGCAAACTTGCAGATTGTAATAATGTTATAAAATTTACGATAACAGGGAAAAATCTGTCGAAAACACTTTACTTTGCTAATGTGATAATGCTATAATATAGTGTAGCTTTTCGCTAAGTTAAATTATGGAGGAAAACATTTATGAAAAAGATTTCAGCTTTATTACTTGCAGGTGTTATGGCGGCAACTGCTCTTGCAGGTTGCGGCGGTTCAAATTCAACAACCGCTAAAGGTTCTTCGGAAACTGAAAACGATTGGACTTATATTCAGAATAAAGGCGAATTTGTAATCGGTATTACATATTTTGAGCCGATGAACTATATGGACGAAAACGGCAATCTCACAGGTTTTGAAACAGAGTTCGCTACAAAGGTTTGCGAAAAGATGGGCGTTACACCTAAGTTCCAGAAGATTGACTGGGATTCAAAGGAAGTAGAGCTTAATGCAAAGACTATTGACTGCATCTGGAACGGTCTTACAATTACAGAAGAGCGTCAGGAAAATATGAGCATTTCAACTCCGTATATGGAGAATAAGCAGGTTATGGTTGCTAAGGCAGACATTGCGGATCAGCTTACATCGGCAGATGCACTTAAGGGTAAGACTGTCGTTGCAGAGAAGAAGTCAGCAGGTGAAGAGGTTGCCCAGAGTGATGAATTCTTTACAAGCGCCGATTATGTTTCGGTTGACTCACAGGCAAAGGCTTTGCTTGAGGTTAAGTCAGGCACAGCTGATGTTGCGGTTATCGACTATGTAATGTCAATCGGTACACTTGCAGAGGGTTCTGATTATTCAGACCTCAAGGTAGTTTCTGACAAGGCTTTCTCACCTGAACAGTACGGTATCGCACTCCGTAAGGACAGCACAGAAACTCTTGCAAAACTCAATGATGCTATTCAGGCTTGCGCCGACGACGGTTCACTTGAGCAGATTGCAGAAAAATATAATCTTCAGGATTTACTCCTTGTAAAGGCAAAATAATTATGAACCAGTTTATAAATGTTACAAACAGCCTTTTAGAGGGTTTTGGACAAAACTGCCTTATCTTTATAGTGACAATTCTTGCGGCTATGCCGCTTGGACTTATTGTTTCTATGGGTTCAATGTCAAAATTTAAACCGATTAAGTGGATTACAAAAACTTTTGTGTGGATAATCAGAGGCACACCTCTTATGCTCCAGCTTTTTGTTGTGTTCTATGTACCACCGCTTATGACAAACGGCGGATTCAATTTTTCGAGAATAAATGCGGCGCTTATAGCATTTATTATTAACTATTCGGCATATTTTTCTGAAATATACCGTGGCGGTATTGAGTCTGTGCCAAAGGGACAGTATGAGGCAGGACAGGTGCTTGGTATGACTAAGCCGCAGATTTTCTTTAAGGTTGTGCTTATGCAGGTTGTAAAGAAAATCACAGCACCGATCGGCAACGAAATTATTACGCTTGTAAAGGATACATCACTTTCAAGCGTTATCGCTATTCCTGAAATTTTGATGATGGCAAAAGACTTCTCAATGCAGGGACTTATTTGGCCGTTGTTCTACTCGGCGGTATTTTACCTTGTGTTCTGTGGTGTTTTAACAATTCTTTTCTCGTTTATAGAGAAAAAGCTCGATTATTACAAAGGTTAAGGAGGGGCAGTTATGTCATTGTTAAGCGTTGAAAATATCCGTAAAAGCTACGGCAAAACTCCCGTCCTGAAAGACATCAGTTTTTCGCTTGAGAAAGGCGAGGTGCTTGCAATTATCGGTTCTTCCGGTTCGGGCAAAACCACACTTTTAAGATGTCTTAATTTTCTTGAAACTCCGCAGTACGGCAAAATCAGTGTAGGGGATAAGGTGCTTTTTGACAGCAATGATTCCGGCAAAAACAGTGAGTCGCAAATTCGTAAAAACAGACTGCATTTCGGACTTGTGTTTCAGTCTTTTAATCTTTTCCCGCAGTACAGCGTAATTGACAATATTATGCTTGCTCCACACCTTGCGGCAAAAGAACAGATAAAGCAGACAGGCGAATATATGGGTGCGAAAAATTATAAAGACGCACAAAAAATTATCCGAGAAACTGCATTGACCTTGCTCGAAAAAGTGGGACTTTCGGAGAAGAGCGAATCGTATCCCTGTAACCTAAGCGGCGGTCAGCAACAGCGAGTTGCCATTGCAAGAGCGCTTGCTCTTAATCCTGATGTTTTGTGCTTTGACGAGCCTACATCGGCGCTTGACCCTGAACTTACAGGCGAGGTGCTCAATGTTATTAGAAGTCTTAAAACTTCTGACAGTACAATGATTGTTGTTACTCATGAGATTGAGTTTGCAAGAGATGTTGCAGATAAAATTATCTTTATGGCTGACGGTGTAATTGCCGAGCAAGGTACACCCGAACAAGTAATCAATAATCCGCAAAATCCGAGAACACAGGCATTTTTATCAAGATTCAATCATTAATCTACCTATTATAAAAACGCTCCGACTGTTTAATTGCAGTCGGAGCGTTTTGCTTTGCAAGTTATGGGGTTAGTACACGCTTTTACTTAAATGATTATAAAACATTTTGAACAGAACTACTTTATAAGTAATTAAATTCAATTTCAAGCGGAGGTTCTTCTATACTGCATATGGCAAATGAATGATTTTTAAATTCAAAGTGGGTGATATAGCAATTCTTCTCCTTGTTATTTTCCGAAACGGTAATGGTATCTTTATTTATATTAATTTCAAAACTGTTGAGAGGTGTTCGCAATCCCTTGCCGCTCTGCTTTATATAACTTTCTTTAATCGTCCAAAGTTTGTAAAATGCATTGCTTGTATTTTCCGAATGAATAATATAATTGTATTCATTTTCGGTGAAAAATCTTTTTGCAACGTCAAGGCGAGGTTCTTTAATGATTTCAACATCACAGCCTATCTCCTTATCGGAACTGACTCCGAAAGCAAAGTTACCGGAGTGAGCCGCATTAAAGAAAATTTTATCAACATACGGTTTGCCGTTACTGCCGTAATAAATTGAATTTATGTCAATATTATTCTCATTGAGAATTTTATTTATAATTAAACCTGCTCCGAGCGAGCGTTTGCGATCGTCGGCAAGTTTATATCTTAGTATCTTTATTTGCCTTTCTTTAGGTAAAAGAGAAATTTTACCGTTATCATTCAAGGGGTCGCAAAGAACTGAAATATCAGCTAAATAGAGCTTTATCAATGTTTTCACCTCATCTTTTAGTGTAATTATAGTATTATTTTTGTTTTTAGTCAATCGTAATAGATATATTATTCTGTTTATGAAAAATACAACTTTGTTAAAAAAGTCAAAATTTTGTTCTAAGCATCCTTTTATAATGGTAAAGATGATTAACTAATGCAAAAAGCAAATGAAGAAAATGTAAACATATGTTCTAACTATTGTGATATATAGACAAAAATATCAACTTTAAATTAGTTGATATGTACATTTGAGTAGCATATTGTACAAATAAATATTTTAAAAAATGTTGACTTTCACGAACTTTTGAGTATAATAATAATTGTCAAGTAAATAGTCCGCTTGACTATCGGCTGATTAAACAGTCACATTACTCGAGTAAAATTAATTAAGTCGAATTTAAGTCTAGATTTTGCCAAATGGTAAATGGCGCACGAAAAAATAAAAATTGATATTTTTAAAGGAGGAAATTTTTATGACACCAATCCTTAATTTACACGACATTGATGTAACCAAATTCCTCGCCGTGCTCGATACCTGCGAGGGCAATGTATATCTCGTTACAAGCGAAGGCGACAGATTAAACCTTAAGAGCAAACTTTGTCAGCTCGTTGGCTTAACAAAGCTTATTGAGGGCGGCAGAATTGCAGAGGCAAGCATCATCTGTGATAATAAGAATGATGAAAGCAAACTTTTCAGATTCAATTTCTTTGGTGATACAGCAGATGCCAAGGTTGGCTGATAACCCGAGTTACATTGATAATACCGTGTTTTCACGATAATTTCAAAACTTCATAAAAACTGAGGACAGCCGCAGCAATGCGGCTGTTTTTTGGTATATAAGCAAATCGGGCAAAACAAGCATAATGTTTTGCCCATGATTTTTATTTTTATCAAAAGTTGGAGTAAATATCAGTCAGTGAAAAATTTGACGAACTTTTATAATTATTTAATAATAACCGTGCGTTAAACACTAATCTTACTTATTAAAGAAAAGTTTTATATCGTCCTCTACAGAACCGATACCGCTTATTCCGAAGTTTTCTACAAGTACATTTAATACATTTGGAGAGAGGAAAGCAGGGAGTGTAGGACCGAGATGGATGTTTTTGACTCCGAGGTAAAGCAAAGAGAGAAGAACGATTACGGCTTTTTGCTCATACCAGGCAATATTGTAGATAATTGGAAGTTCGTTAATGTCATCAAGACCGAACACTTCTTTTAGCTTAAGTGCAATAACCGCAAGCGAGTAGGAATCGTTGCACTGACCTGCGTCGAGAACACGGGGAATACCGTTTATATCGCCGAGATTAAGTTTATTGTATTTGTATTTTGCACAGCCTGCGGTGAGAATTACCGTATCTTTTGGCAATGCTTTTGCAAATTCGGTGTAGTAATTTCTTGATTTTGCTCTGCCGTCACAGCCTGCCATTACAATGAATTTCTTGATGTCGCCGTTCTGTACAGCCTCTACGATTTTATCGGCAAGAGAAAGTACCTGATTATGAGCAAATCCGCCTACAATCTCGCCCCTTTCAATTTCAACCGGAGGTTTGCATTTTTTTGCAACTTCAATGATTTCCGAAAAATCTTTTATTTCTCCGATTTCGCCGCCGATGTGTTTTACACCCGGATAGCCCGCTGCGCCTGTTGTAAACATTCTGCCTTTGTAGCTGTCCTTTGGCGGTACAATACAGTTTGTAGTCATAAGAATTGCGCCGTTAAAGCTCTCAAATTCCTCTTTCTGTTTCCACCACGCATTGCCGTAATTGCCGACAAAATGGCTGTATTTTTTGAAAGTAGGGTAGTAGTGCGCAGGCAACATTTCCGAATGAGTGTAAACATCTACTCCTGTATCTTTTGTCTGTTCTAAAAGCATTTCAAGATCTCGAAGATCGTGACCCGAAACAAGAATTGCAGGGTTACTGCGTACACCGATGTTGACTTTTGTAATTTCGGGATTACCGTATGCGGAAGTATTGGCTTTGTCAAGCATAGCCATTCCGTCAACGCCGAATTTACCTGTTTCAAGTGTCAGTGCTACAAGGTCGTCAACGGACAGTGTATCGTCAAGCAACATTGACAGCGCTCTCTGTAAGAAAGCGTCAAGCTCTTCATTGTCTTCCATAAGAACATTTGCGTGTTTGCTGTATGCCGAAAGTCCCTTTAAACCGTAGGTTATAAGTTCCCTAAGACTTCTTATGTCTTCGTTTTCTGTGGCAAGTACGCCGACTGTAGCCGCTTTTGCCGCAAATTCACTTTCATTTCCGTTCCATAAAGATGCGCTTGGAAGTGCTGATTTATCGGAAACTTCTTTTAACAAATTCTCTTTTACTTTGAGGGTTGTTTTAATGCGTTCAACGATAACATTTTTGTCAAAATTTGCGTTTGTAATTGTTGTGAAAAGGTTGAGAGTAATAAGATGATTTATGCTTTTGTCAATCTGTTTTCCCTCTGCTCTGATTTGTGTGGTAACTGCCGAAATGCCCTTTGTAACATATACGAGCAAGTCCTGCATATTTGCGGTATCAGGCTTTTTGCCGCATACTCCGCTTACTGTACAGCCTGAACAATTAGCTGTTTCCTGACATTGATAACAAAACATTTTATAATCCATAGTTGCCTCCAAAATATTTATTTATACAGTTGTAAGTTGTTGTAATTACTTACCTTGTGGTATAAGTATAATATTTTTCGGTCGGCAAATATGTTGTTACGGCAACGAAATTAAAATTAACATTATTTTATAAAATTGTTAAAAATTAAGTTATATTAAATCGGCGAGTATTGTGTTTGAAACCAAAAAGCCTTTCGGAGTAAAAGAAAAAGAAGTGCCGTTGTGTTCCATAAAACCGTTTTTTACATACAAATCAGTTTTTTTGAAAAAACTCTGCGGCAACGGAGTACCGTATTTTTTGGCATATTCTTCGGTATCGAGTCCCTTTTTCAATCGCAAAGACAGCATAATATATTCTTCGGCATTGCCGCCCTCGCCGTCATTGATAATTTTGTTTGCTTTAAAATTCTCTATACTTCTGTCATAAAAAAATCTTTTACCGTTAAAGAACGAATGTGCGGACGGACCTATTCCGATGTACTCGCCGCACTCCCAATAGCTTGAATTATGTCTGCTTTCAAAACCTTTTTTTGCAAAATTTGAAATTTCATATTGCATATATCCGTATTGTTCAAGCAATTCAACTGTATATAGGTAGAGTTCGGCCTGCTCGTCATCGCTCGGAAGATTTAATTTTGATTCTATTTGCGCAAATTTTGTGTTTTCCTCAATTTTCAAAATATACGATGAAATATGAGTAACTCCGCATTGAGCGCAAAAGTCAACGGATTGTTTCAGAGTTTCCTTTGTTTGCAGAGGAATGCCTGTCATAAGGTCAAGTGAAATGTTGGTAATTCCCGCAGCTTGTGCAAGCTCTGCCGTATGTTTTGCGTCTTCGGCGGTGTGTATTCTGCCGAGCTTTTTTAATTCGGCGGGTACTGCGCTTTGCATACCGATTGACAAGCGGTTAAAGCCTGTACTTTTCATTAAGGCAAAATCAAGTTTTTTTCCGCTGTCAGGGTTTACTTCAACCGTGATTTCCGCATTGCTTTCGAGTGTAAAATTTTCTTTTACAGAACTAAGAATATCGCAAAGCCTTTCCGCTCCAAGAACGCTCGGAGTGCCTCCGCCGATATATACGGTCTTTACAGTTCCGTTAAAGTGATTGCTCCAATATTTTAATTTTTCTTTTAAAGCAATAACATAGTCGTTATATTCATATTCGCCCGCCCTTGTGCTGTAAAAATCGCAGTAAGGGCATTTGCTTTTGCAAAATGGGATATGCAGATACAGTCCGATTGATTTACTCATAATAATCTCCGTAAAAGAATTTGAGGCAGAAGTAAAACTCCTGCCCCGATTTGGAAGGTATATGAAAAAATAGGAAAAAACAAAATATAAAATGAATTTATTACCTTCATCAATTATATATTACAATAAAATTACAAATTTGTCAAGCTTTTGTAGCAATTGATTTTTTATATACCGTAAAACAAATATTTTTCTTCCGTTTTATTGACATATATATAATAAAAATAGTAAAATATAGTATTGTAGAAAAGTATGTAAAAATGATTCCGAAAGGATTGTAAAAGATGAGTTCATTAAACGAAGAAATCAGCAAGCGCAGGACTTTTGCGATTATTTCGCACCCTGACGCGGGTAAAACAACACTTACAGAAAAACTCCTTTTATACGGCGGAGCAATCAATCTTGCAGGCTCTGTAAAGGGCAAGCGTACTGCAAAGCACGCAGTATCGGACTGGATGGAAATTGAAAAACAGCGTGGTATTTCCGTTACTTCTTCTGTTTTGCAGTTTAAGTATAACGGCTACTGCATAAATATTCTTGACACCCCCGGACATCAGGATTTCTCCGAAGATACCTACCGTACACTTATGGCTGCCGATTCGGCGGTAATGGTAATTGACGGTTCAAAGGGTGTTGAGCGACAGACTATCAAACTTTTTAAGGTTTGTGTAATGCGCCATATTCCGATTATTACATTTATCAATAAGATGGACAGAGATGCGAAAAATCCTTTTGATTTGCTTGAGGATATTGAAAATGTACTCGGTATTCATACCTGCCCTGTAAACTGGCCTATCGGTTCGGGTAAAGAATTTAAGGGTGTGTATGACAGAAATTCAAAGAAAATTCTCGCATTTACCGCTAACAACGGTCAGAAAGAAGTTGAGAAAAACGAAATCACTCTCGATGACCCGAACATTGATGATGTAATAGGTATGTACCACAGACAGGATTTGTTTGATGATATTGAACTCCTTGACGGTGCAGGCGATGACTTTGACCTTGAGGCTGTAAGACGAGGCGAGCTTACTCCCGTATTCTTTGGCTCGGCTCTTACAAACTTCGGCGTAGAGCCGTTCCTTGAGCAGTTTTTAAAGATTACAACCTCACCTCTTGCAAGAGAAACCGTTGACGGCATTGTTGAGCCGATGTCTGATTATTTCTCTGCATTTGTATTTAAAATTCAGGCAAATATGAATAAGGCGCACCGTGACAGAGTTGCGTTTATGAGAATTTGCAGCGGCAAGTTTGAGAAAAATATGGAGGTTTACCATCTTCAGGGCAATAAAAAAATGCGTCTTTCTCAACCGCAGCAGATTATGGCGCAGGAGCGTGAAATAGTGGAAGAGGCATATGCAGGCGATATTATCGGTGTGTTTGACCCGGGTATTTTCTCTATAGGCGATACAATCTGTTCACCGGGAAAGAAAGTTCAGTTTAAGGGTATTCCTACCTTTGCACCCGAGCATTTTGCTCTTGTTCGTCAGAAAGACACTATGAAGCGTAAGCAGTTCATAAAGGGTACAAGTCAGATTGCGCAGGAAGGTGCAATTCAGATTTTCCAGGAACTTGACGCAGGTATGGAAGAAGTAATTGTAGGCGTAGTAGGCGTGCTACAGTTTGATGTTCTTAAATACCGCCTTGAAAACGAATACAATGTTGATATTATTATGGAAAATCTGCCTTACGAATATATCAGATGGATTGTAAATAAAGATGTAAATCCAAAGGAACTTGACCTTGCGTCAGATACAAAGCGTATACAGGACTTAAAAGGCAATCATTTGTTGCTGTTTACAAGTTATTGGAGCATTGACTGGGCGCTTGAGCATAACAAGGGACTTGAATTAAGAGAGTTTGGCACTGACTGGTAATGCTGTACGATAAATTAAAAATGTATTCCGAAAGCGGAGTATATCCATTTCATATGCCGGGACATAAACGCAATCCTATGCTTTGTGACGGCATAATGCCATATGTAATTGACCTTACAGAGATTGACGGCTTTGACAATTTGCATAATGCGGAGGGTTGTATTCTTGAAGTGCAGAACCTTGCGGAGAAATTATATAATGTAAAGAAAGCGTTTTTGCTTGTAAACGGCGCAACGGGCGGAATATTGTCTGCTGTTCGTGCCATGACCGACAGGGGAGATAAGGTGATTGTTGCCCGTAACAGTCACAAGTCTGTTTATAATGCGCTCGAGCTTTGCGGATTAACCCCAAAATATATTGTGCCGAAAGTTGATAAACAGTTTGGTATAAACTGTTCGATTACACCGTCACAGGCAGAAAAAGCAATCAGGGAAAATCCCGATGCAAAGCTGTTGATTATTACTTCGCCGACCTATGAGGGAGCGGTATCCGATATAAAAGAGATAAGCAGAATTGCGCATTTACATAATGTGTCGGTACTTGTTGACGAGGCGCATGGGGCGCATTTTCCGTTTTCAAAAAGTTTTCCGAGTGAGGCAGTGGCAAGTGGGGCGGATGCAGCGGTTGCAAGTTTGCATAAAACCTTGCCGTCACTTACACAAACTGCGCTTTTGCTCGCTTCAAACGAAGAATTAATCAATCCTCTTGCCGAAAACCTTGCAATTTTTGAAACCAGCAGTCCGTCATATGTTTTTATGTCGTCAATCGAAAAGTGCCTTGATTTTTGTAAGAATACAAAGGCTTTTGATGAATATATAATCAGGCTTAATTCTTTTGACGAAAAATGCCGAGAATTGAAAAATATAAAGGTTCTTTGCTGTGGCAATGATAATATTAAAAATCATAATTTTTTTGATTTTGATATTTCTAAAATTACCGTGTCCGTAAAAGGACTGAATATTAATGGTGTTCAGCTTGCGGACAAACTTAGAAACGATTTTAAAATTGAGCCTGAAATGGTATGCTCGGACTATGTTTTACTGATTACGACAGTTTGCGATACTGATGAGGGTTTTGCAAGACTTGTAAATGCGTTACAAATCATTGACAGCGAATGTTCTGCAAAAGAATTAAACTATAATAATCTGTTTCTTTCACAGCCTCGCATAGCACTGAATCCTTGTGATTGCAGCGGCAAAAGCGGAGATTTTTACAGATTGAAAAACAGTATTAATAAAATTTCACTTGAGTATGTGTGGGCATATCCGCCCGGGATTCCGATTGTGGCAAAGGGCGAAGTTATAACTCAAGAAATTGTCGATACAATTTTTATGCAGATTAAAAACGGTATAAATGTGTATTCTACCAAAGGCAAAGTCCCGAAAGAGATACTTTGTTGTGAATGATTATATTTAATGAGCAGTAGGAATACTGTAAAAGTATTATTGAATAGTTTAAAAATAGAACCTATAATTAAAGCCTGTCGATTATACTGAATCAACAGGCTTTACGCTTAAAATATTAATTACAAAATAAATTTAGTCTTTGGATTTTCAAACTCTGCTTTGCGAATTTCAAAGGCTTTTTTTACATCGTCTTCAAATGCGAGTGCGGTGTTTTCGGCGCCCATAAGTTTTAATAATCTTTTTGTAAATGCGGGGTTATTTACAAGGAGCGGTCCGAGCTGTGCCGTGGCAATTGCATTGTTCACCATAATGCCCTCTTTATCGGACTCTTTATTAATGCCGATTCCCTTAATACATTTGACAAAGAAACAATCGGAATTATCACCAAACCAATATGTAAACTGGCTTCTGAAACCGAGAATTTCTGTTCCGTCTGCCATTGTGCCGTGGTTAAGACCGTTAAATCTTGTGTATTGCTCACGCTTTGCGGTAAACGGAAAAATATTAAGCGCAGGGATTTTTCTGCCGTCATAGTTTTCTATCTCTTTAAAAAGAATTTCTCCCGAATTGCCCGTGAAAAGCATAGGAGTGCCGTTGTCAATCAATTCTTTGAGTCTGTCACGGTAGGGGAGCAGAGCTTTTATTATAAGCTCTTGATTTTTTTCGTTTGACGGTGCAAGATAAATTAAATTTGGCTGTTCGCTTGCAAAAAGCGGTTTGTCACCAAATGCGGTTGAAATAAATTCAGCGTTCGGCAAACATTTTTTCAGATATTTCATATTGCCCATATCGCCGAAAAGATTGCATATTTCAGGGAAAAGAACTTCTATTTTCATTGTTTTGCACCCCTTTCAGCCATTCTGTCACTGATTGTATTTTTTGAAATTGCGGCGTAAGATGTTGTGTAAACATCATAAAGGAAGAAAATTGTATCTGCTTTGTCAAGGTCAACTTCATTTGCCGCATCGGACTCTTTTTCAACACAGGTAATTTTTTCTTCGGGAACGCCTGCAAGCAGAAGTCTTACCTTGTAGTCTGTACGGCGAACACCGCTGCAAATTACCTGTGTAATTGAATCGTCATTTAAAAATTCAAAGTCGGTATCGTATATCCAAGCTGTGTTTTCGCTTGTTTCTTCGGCGTCGCCGAGGTCGTCAAGCATAAGTACAACGGCTTTTTTGCCTGTGTGATTTTTAATGGAAGAAAATACTCTTGAGCAGGCTACGGGGTTCTGTCCCTTTGCAACACTCATAATAACCTGCTTGTCGCCGATTTTTTCTTCGTCATAACGGCTTTTTACAATTTCAAGTTTTTCAACGGATTTCTTAAGCTGCTCTGCGCTAAGACCAAATTCGGAGAGAACGGCAATCGCACCTGCAAGGTTATAGGTATCCGTAACAGAAGTACCGACTGCTTTAAAATCAGCCTGTTTGCCCTTGAGTGACATTGTAATTCTTCCGGTGCTTTCGTTTACCTTTGTAACATCGTAATCGGCTTTTGGCGAACGGAAACCGCATTTTGTACAGTGAGCCGAACCGATATGATGATAACGGCGGAAGTCATATTCAAGTCTGCTGCCGCACTCGGGGCAAAGCGGAGTGTCGATGATTATTGTATTCTCATTGAGAACCTCGTTGTCCTGCTTCTCAATGCCGAAATATACTCTGTCATTGCCTTTGGCAAGTCTTGCACTTACAAGGTCGTCTGCATTTAAAACAAGTTTTGTCTGCTTTGGAATGTGCTTGTCCAGAATGTCGAATATAAATTCAGAATGAGCATTACGCTTGTAAGAATCTCTGAAAAGGTTTGTGCAGAGTAAGTATGTCGGATGAACATACGGATATATAAGTCTTGAACTGCGTTCATCAAGCTCAAGTACAGCAAGGTCTTTTACTGTTTTGCCTCTCAAATTAACGGCGGAGATCAAGGTTGTTGCCACACCGCCGAGAATGTTACTGCCGGCACGGTTATTTACAGGAGAATACCCGTTGTCTGCAAGAATATCGTTAATCATATTTGCAGTTGTGGTTTTGCCGTTTGTGCCGGTTATGCCGATGATTGTTTTCGGCTTGTCCATTCTGCCGAGAAAGTCGGGGCAGATTTTCATAGCAAGTACGCCCGGCATATGAGTACCGTTGCGGTGCATTACAGAAAGTGCCACAGTCGCAAGCTTTGCGGCATAAAGCGCCGCAAAAAATCGAATACCTTTCATTTATAAAGCTCCTTTTATTACTGATTATAAATTTTATTATAGCAAATTGAGCATAATAGTGCAAGGTTACGAGTACATAAAACAGACTAATAAATCACAATAATTTTATTATATTTTTAAAAATCTTAAATGTTTGACAATCTGCAACAAAAAATCTTTGACATTTAACGAAAATAATGTTATTTTATATATAGTGAAAGTTTGACAATATATTAAACTTAACTTTGTGAAGATATAGATATTTTTTATAAAAGGCGGTATAATCTTATGGCTGAAATAAGTTTGTTGAATCCGCAAAATTCAAAAGCGGTATTCAAGAGCCTGACAAAAGAAAGTATAAACGACCTTTCGCTTGATTTTATTTGTAAGGCGCTTACCAAAAGTGAATATGAGCAAAATGTTATAATGAAAATTATGACCGAAATTACAGACGATGCAGAAACCGTGAAATATAGGGGAGATGTGTTTGACGATTTTCTAAGATTCCCGAAACTGCGTGATTCTCTTGCTCAACTTCTTGAAGAACTTAACGATTTGCGTGACATTTCAAGATTTCAAAAGGACACGGAGGCATCTTCTTTATGGAAGTTGATTAACCGTCTGCGAGAGATTGACGGTTATGTTAATTGCATTACAAAAATAAAAGAATGCCTTGAAAGTCTTGATATAAAGTCGGAGGGATTGCTTACCCTGAAAAAAGAAGTTACCGATATTTATGCCAACAGCGGTTTTCCGCAGTTAAAAGCCGACATTAACGAAACCTTTGCCAAGGTGCAAAAAGTAAAGAGCATTACGATAGGAGTAAATCTTGATGATTTGTTAAGACCGAAAAATGCGGGAATTTTGTCGCTTAACGATAAGGCTTTTACATCTTCGGGACTTATGCAGCATTTTATGAAGTTTACCAACAACGGAGATGAAATTCATTTCGGTACAGATATATCGGATATTAAGAAATTTCACCCGTCAAGTCCGAAGTTTAAGGAAAATGATATAGGAATCGGTACTCTTGACGCAGTGCCGACAAACGGTAATCCTCATATAACCTCAAGCGGATTGACAGGCGCCGATCCGCTTTCGGACAGCCTTAAAAAGGCGGTAACCGATATTATGAGAAAAACAGTCCGTGACATTCAGAGCGTGCTTACAAAGTATGTAAATATCAGCGGATACACGCTTTCTGCGCTTATGCCTGAAATCGTTTTTTATATAAGGTGGGCAGAGCTGGTTGAAAAAATCAGAGCAAAAGGACTTGATATGTGCAAGCCCGAAATCCTGCCGTCGGAAAACAGAGAGATTTTTGCTAAAGGCGTGTATAATCTGAAACTCGGCATAAAGCGTGTGAACGGAGAAGAATTTAATATCGTGGCAAATGATATTGATTTTGACGACGAATCAGGCAGAATTTATATTCTTACGGGTCCGAACAGGGGAGGAAAGACCACTTTCACTCAAGCTGTCGGTCTTGCTGTTTTGCTTGCTCAAAACGGTATTTACGCACCTTGCCGTGAGCTGAAAATCAGTCCTTGCGATAATATTTTTACGCACTTTCCGGCAGACGAAAACGACACAGTTGACCTGGGCAGACTTGGCGAAGAAAGCAAAAGACTTGCGGAAATTTTTGATATTGCAACCGAAAACAGTATGCTTTTGCTTAATGAAAGCCTTGCAACAACAAATGTATCGGAGGGTTTGTTTATTGCAAAAGATGTCGTGCGGGCAATGCGTTACCTCGGAGTAAGGTCTGTGTTTAACACACATATGCACGATTTGGCTAAAAACCTTGACGAAATGAACACCAAAACAGAGGGCAAAAGTATTGTACAAAGCCTTGTAACGGGAGTTGACAACGGTGAACGCTCGTTTAAAGTTTATATTTCACCGCCGCAAGGAAGCAGTTATGCAAGAGATATTGCAAAAAAATACGGTGTAACTTTTGAACAGATAAAATTAAATATTGATAAAACATAATCGGGGATAATTATGTTGAAGAAAGCTGTCGCAGCGGAAGTTTTAATGAGAAGTTATATATTTCGGCAGACACATATACAATAAAAATTTCTGCATACGAAAAAGTAATGGGAAAGTACAGCGTTGACTTTACTTTTACGCCGTTTTATGAATCTTTCTCCGAAACCGAGGAGGGTTCAAACAATACTCTCGAAACCGCAAACAATGCGGAAACCGAAACCATTTACAGCGGACTTTTGACAGAAACCGACAAGGTGGATATTTTTAAATACAGTTTTG
Organism: Ruminococcus sp. FMBCY1; assembly: GCF_023921805.1. Lineage (GTDB taxonomy): Bacteria > Bacillota > Clostridia > Oscillospirales > Acutalibacteraceae > Ruminococcoides > Ruminococcoides intestinale_A. The sequence goes on from NZ_CP074197.1 coordinate 98,434, forward strand.
ACAAGAAAGCAATGCTTGCGGTTTTGGCGACATCTCATATGGACAGTGTGAATGTATATCTTTTAAATGAAAAGGGCGAGGTTATTAACAGTAAAACTCTCGGTAAAGATGAGAAATATACATTCGTAACATCTGTGGCAAAGGGCGGTACTTGCTATGTGGCATATGTCAGCGCAGACAACGCTACGGGCAGTTATGAAATTGATACAACAAAGGCTGTATTCGGAGATTTTAACAGCGACGGTAAGATTGATGTTAATGACGCAACAATTTTGCAAATGTCTATTTCGGGCGGACATAAATTATCCGACTTAAAGGTATGTCGGCAGATTTGGACGGTGACGGTCTTATTATGATTACGGATGTTACATATCTTCAAATGAAAATCGCAGAATCCGCCGACAGAATGTAAGTTTAATCGAATAATATTTGCTAAAAAATACTCGCCGTTTTATGCGGCGAGTATTTTGGCATACGGTTGCAGATAGGGTAAATTGACAGTAGAGCAGAAAAGTAAGAAAAATCGGTTCTTTATCGAAAGTTGGGATAAATTATGGTTTTGCTGATTGCTTTATCAAGCAATTATAAAAGTTTGGTCAACCTTTTTAAAGGTTGTGGGTGTGGGCAAAGCCCACAAATACTTTCCGCTTACGCAATCTAACAATAGCCAAACAGCTTGCTGTTTGGCGGCTTGAACACAACGGCGTTAGCCTTTAAATGCGAAAGCAAAAAGAAAAGACATTCACTATATAATGAAAAAAGTTAATGATTTCTTTTCTAAAAGGCTGTCGCCTGTTTTTTCAAACTCGGTGCAAGCACGCAAACAGCGTGGCTGTTTGCGCCTGATAAATTGTTGTATCGGAAGATTTTATGGGCGCTGCCCAAACCCGCAATTTTTGAAAAAATTGAGTAAACTTTTTTTGTTTTTGGAAGGATAATTTAGCGTTAGCTAAATTTCAATCCCCGACCGACACTCCACTAAACCATAATTTATTTATTACCCCAATATTAAAAATAGAACCTTAAAATAGAACCTATTTATCAAAAGTTGGTATATAGTCAAAAAAGCACTCGTCTTTTGACGAGTGCTTTTTTAATGTTTTTTGGAGCGGATGACGGGGCTCGAACCCGCTACCTCCACCTTGGCAAGGTGGCGCTCTACCAGATGAGCTACATCCGCATAATAAAAAGGGCAAAGGTATAAAACTTTTACCCTTTGGTGGGAACAATAGGACTCGAACCTATGACCCTCTGCTTGTAAGGCAGATGCTCTCCCAGCTGAGCTATGCTCCCATAAAGTTATTGTTATTTGTAAAAGCACCTCTTACGAAGTGCTTTTACAAAATTTGGAGGCGACACCCAGATTCGAACTGGGGAATCGGAGTTTTGCAGACTCGTGCCTTACCACTTGGCTATGTCGCCGAAATGCTGTAATCTCAATCAGCGATATTGATTATATCAAATACGGATTGATTTGTCAAGCATTATTTAAAAATTATTCAAAAATTTTTTACGAATTAAAAAAGCGGGTTTATCTGTTTATAAGTTTGCCGATATTTTTAAGTGCGATTGAAATTGTGCCGTCGTTGTTGTTGATAAACTCAATATATCTGTCATCATCAAAATATTCTACGGGTACGGTTATTTCTATGCCTGTATCGGTTTTTATTTTCTGACTTTTGCTGGCTCTTACGGCAGATGTTTTTTCGATTTTTAAGTCTTTGGGTATTTCTTTTTCTTCGATTTTCTTTTCAAATGCCTCTTGCATAACAGGTGACTCCGAAAAAATATTTTCGGCAAGTTCCTGCGTGGAAATGGTGTCGGATTCCTCGCAGTTTTCGACAATGTAGCTTTTTGCCTTTGAAACGGCGACTGCCGAGTTTACTCCGTATTCTTCGGCGACCTCGTTTGCGGTTTCCCTTACGATTTTTACAGCCTCTTTTGCGGAAACGCCCGATGAACATTCGAGCAGTATTTCCGGAAGTACATATACGCTGTTGCCGTCGATTTGGCGCTTTTTATCCGAAAAATGTATTTCTCCCGTTTTCATATTTATAATCGCATATGAATCTATTTTTTGCGACGGGGCAGGCAGGATAGCGTAATGCTTCATAATTTCGTTATGAATACCATTTTCATCTGTAATTACCTGATGAGTATAGGCGGATTTGTTGGTTATAAGCAGAATTGCAAAGTAGTCGGAATCGTCATTTATATAATCTGCCGCAACAAAATCTATTGCGTCAAGTTTGTCGGAAAGAGAAATATTCTCATAAAGAACATTGGCAATTTGTGAAGTGAAATCTATAAATTCAAGACCTTTGTTGCCGTATTCCGTCAGCGCCGCCGCAAAACCGCTGTCGGTATTAAAAGTACCGCTTTTTCCCGCGGAATCCTTGTGAAGTTTTTCAAGGTGCTTTTGAAGAAATGTGCTTACCGTATCATCTGTACAGTCAAGTTCGTTTTGAGAAAAAACGCTCATTCCCGAATTGAAGTCAAGTATATGTAAAACAGCTCTTTTAATAATCATATCATTTTCCCTAATCTGTGTAATATTTTGTTAAATAAAAACGAATATCGAATAATCAGGCACAAGCCGCCGACATTCCGTTGAAAATTATTATATTCTCATATTAAATAAAAATCAAGAGATACAGAAAAACCCGCACCGAAAGTTATAAAAACAACTCCTCGGTGCGGGTTTGGTTTGGCGTGCCAAAAGGGATTCGAACCCCCAACCTTCTGCTTAGGAGTTCATTCCGAAGCGTTATTTCCAAGATAAACAAACCTCAACTTTTCCCATCCTAATGCGGTTTTCAGCAGGAAACATGGACGGTAAAGTCCGACAAAGCACCGCTTTTTAAAAAAACAAAAGTTAAGGTTCTCGCAATAGAAGGCGTCAAGCTCATAGTAGAACCCGTAACAGAATGAGAGGTAAATAATGTTAGGACTTATTATTTTAGGAATTATCCTTTTAATCCTGCTTATAGTAATCGTAAGCAATGTAAAAGTAGTACCGCAGGCACACGCATATGTAATTGAAAGACTCGGAACATATCATGTAACATAGTCAACAGGCTTGCATGTAAAAATTCCGTTTATCGGCAAGATTTCAAAGAAAGTATCATTAAAAGAGCAGGTAATTGATTTTCCACCGCAGCATGGAGTGAATAAAACGATACCTTCTTGTAAATATTAAAAAGTAGGGAAATATCGCAGAATAGAAATAATCAATAACAATTACTTATTTAATATTTTTAACATCTGAGCCATTGGGCTCTTTTTTTATGCCTAAAATTCTTGTAAACTTGTTTTTTCGTGTTACAAGAATGACTGATGAGGACGGTAGAATAGAGAGGGTGAGAGATGTTGAGAATATAGTAAAGATGCATATGAGATTCTTTAAAAATGTTAATTATAAATAAGAGGCAGATTCATTTTTATATTTCTGACTAATCGCCGACTCAAATCACGCCAAATGTGCCATATTAGATTCTTCAAAAGTAGTCAAGTAGTAGTCGGTAAGAGGGCAGACTGCTTTCAAAATCAACCGTATAACGATAATTTTATTATAGCATACAATCGTATGATAACGATAATAATTATAAACTTTTAGGTTTTGCACATGAGTTGCGAACTTTTATTGGACAAGGCAGATAGACACGCATAGGAGAATAATAATCGGTGCTTTTAGATTTCATCATATTCAAAATAAATCTAATGCCGTAAATACCCATTGCATATACTGGTGCGTTTACCGTAGTGAGCGGAGGGTTTGTATATCCCGAAAGCTCCGTGTTATCAAATCCCATAACAGAAATATCCTCAGGAATTTTGTAACCGTTTTCTTGCAGAGCTCTCATTGCACCGATTGCAATAGGATCGCTTGCCGCAAAAATAGCTGTGGGGAGATTTCCTTTGCTGATCATTTCTGACATCATTTTATAACCGGATGATGTTGAAAATTTGTCCTGCATAATAAACCCATCATATTTAATGTTTAGTTCATCGCAAATGTCTGTGAAAGTGTTGAGTCGTTTATCAGGAAATATCGTTCCGTCCTCAAGCTGTTCAATGCCTCCGATAAAGCCAACTGTTCTATGGCCTAAATCATATAGATATTTAATTGCATCGGACACTGCCTGACGAAAGTCGAGCGATACGGATGTGATTTCAATATTCTCAACGGTCATATCAAGAAAAACAATTTTATTATTCAATGAATGCAGTAATTTTATTTCTTGTTTACTAAACTTCCCGAGGCAGATTATGCCATCAACATCGCAGAGTACATTCTGATAGTCATTGTCTGTTTTAAATGTTCGTACAATACTTATATTATTTTTTGAACAGTAGTCCTCGATACCCTGTCTCATCAAAAAGTAATAATTATCTTCAATTTCCTGTTTGAAAGAGAACCATTGTAGAATTCCAATGCGACATGAAGGTGCTGATGTAACCCTTTTTTTCTTTACATAATTAAGTTCTTTAGCTGCTGCAAATATTTTTTGCTTCGTTTCAAGCGAGGTGCTGAGGGTAGTGTCGTTATTAAGCACTCTTGAAACAGTAGCAACTGATACATTTGCCTTTTTGGCAACATCTCTGATTGTAGCCAATTGAATCACCTCACTACCATTATAGTGAAATATTACCAAAAAATCAAGTCATGTTTAGTAAAAAACGGAGAAAGCAAAAATGTTTACCAAAAACTATTGACAGTTTACGAAACAAAAAGTATAATTTAGTTAACATAAAAACAAAAGAAACATTATTATTAAATAATAGCGAAATCTTTTGTGCAGGTTGTCACGGCGTTTCATTTAAAATTAAAAGGAGGAAAAATTATGAAACAGACATCATCACAACCAAGACTTGATGGCAAAATCCCAGGTAGAATCAAATACACCTTTGCTTTTGGTGCCCTAGGCAAAGATATGATTTATGGTATGATTGCCACATTTTCAATGATTTATTTCACAGACATCATCAAGGTCAACCCGGTATTTATCGGCGTAATGTTCTTTGTTGCAAAGTTATGGGATGCCTTTAATGATTTGTTTATGGGTATGATTGTTGATAACACACGCAGCAGATGGGGTAAATTTATTCCATGGCTTGTAATAGGTACGCTGGTTAATTCAATTATATTTGTTGTTTTATTCACAGACTTCCACCTCAATGGCGTTGGACTTTGCGTATTTGCAACAGCAGCTTACATACTCTGGGGTATGACTTACACAATTATGGATATTCCTTATTGGTCAATTATTCCTAACCTCACTTCAAATCCTGAGGAGAGAGAAAAAGTTTCGGTACTTCCGAGAATCTTTGCAAGTATCGGTCAGTCACTTGTTATTGCAGGCTTTGGTGTTCAAATTATTGAGGCTCTCGGCGGCGGCACAACAAATCAGGCAGGTTATCACAGATTTGCAATCATAATTGCAATTGTATTTATTCTTACAATCGGTATTACAGTAATCAACCTTCCGAAAAAGAGAGATGATTCTGTTCCGGAAAAGAAAGTTAAGTTTAAAGATATTTTCTCAATCATCGGCAAGAATGATCAACTTCGTTGGGCGGTAACTCTTATCTTCCTTTACAACATCGGCATTCAGTGTATTATGGGTGTTGCTACATATTATTTCAAATATGTTTGCGGCAACGCAGGAATGATGTCATCATTTATGATCAGCGCATCAATCGCAGAGGTTGTAGGTCTTATCGTATTCCCTAAGGTTGCAAAATTTCTTTCAAGAAAAACTTCGTTCCTTCTTGCGTGTCTTTTACCTGCATTTGGTCTTGTAATGCTTTTGCTCGTAGGTATTTTTGCTCCGCACAATGTTGTGCTCACATCAATCTCAGGTGTTATTGTAAAACTTGGTACAGGTCTTGAACTTGGTTGTGCAACAGTATTCCTTGCAGATGTTGTTGATTACGGTGAATTTAAGCTTGGAACAAGAAATGAAGGCGTTGTATTCTCACTCCAGACGCTTATCGTAAAATTCACAGCAGCTCTTACAGCACTCGGTATTGGCGCGGCACTTGGAAGCACACAGTATATTCCGGGACAGGAACAGTCATTTGCAACAGTAGCATCAATCAGTACACTTATGTGCATTGTTCCTGCGGTTTGTATGCTTATTGCTTATGTTGTTTACAGAAAGAAATATAAACTCAATGACGGTATGATGAAGAAGGTTATAAACACAATCAGTGCAAGAAGAGAAGGCAAGATTGATATGACACAACAGCTTGATGAAAGCGGTAACACAGAGCCTTCTATGTTCCTTCCTACAGTTGCGGAAAAGGCAGGTAAATAAAATGATTGATACTAAAACAGCAATTGAAAAAATTACAAACGGCGAATTTGATAATCTTTTCACTGATATATATATAGATTCATCAATGATTGATTATCAGAAAAAAAGATATGTTCATGCAATTGAGCAGTATGAAACAATTTATTGCCCTGATAAAGTAGCAATATTCAGTGCTCCCGGCAGAAGTGAGGTTTGCGGTAATCATACAGATCACCAGCATGGAATGGTGCTTGCAACATCCATTAATCTTGATACTATTGCTGTGTCGGCCAAGAATAACAATGATGTTGTAAGATTTGTTTCTGACGGTTATGATATGATTACTCTCGATATAAATGACCTCGAAGTTAATAATGATGAGGCAGGCACAACGGTCAGCCTTATCAGAGGTGTTCTTCGTGGACTTAAGGATCATGGATACAAAATTGGTGGATTCAATGCTTATGCAACAAGTGATGTACTTGTTGGTGCAGGACTTTCATCGTCAGCAGCTTTTGAGGTAGTTGTCGGAACTATTATTTCCGGCTTATATAATGATATGAAAATAAATTCAGTTGAGATTGCTCAGATTTCTCAGTATGCTGAAAATGTATTTTTCAAAAAGCCGTGCGGACTTATGGATCAAATGGCTTGTTCAGTCGGAGGAATGGTTAACATTGACTTTAAAGATCCGACAAAGCCAATTGTTAAGAAAGTACCTACCGAATTTGAAAAATATGATTACAGTCTTTGTATTGTTGACACAAAGGGTGATCATGTTGATCTTACAGATGATTATGCTATGATTCCCTCGGAAATGAAAAAGGTTGCAAATTTTCTCGGAGAAGATTATCTGAGAGATTGTGATTCAAACGAATTTTATATTCACCTTGGCGAAATTCGTGAGGCTGTTGGCGACAGACCGGTACTTCGTGCAATTCATTTCTTTAATGAGGAGCATAACGTTAAAAATGCCGTTTCGTCACTTGAAAACGGTAAGTTTGTTGAATTCCTTGACGCAATCAGAAAATCCGGTAATTCATCGTTTAAGTATCTTCAGAATGTATATACAACAAGAGATATTCAACATCAGAACATCTCGGTAGCCCTTGCACTCAGCGAAAGCCTTCTTCGCAATTACGGCGTGTGCCGTGTTCACGGCGGTGGATTTGCAGGTACAATTCAAGCGTTTGTCAAAAATGAATTTGTAAGTAATTACAAAGAATTTATAAATAAAATTTTCGGAGAAAACTCATGCCATGTTCTCAAAGTGAGAAAATACGGCGGAATAAAAGTAATGTAATTATGTAGGTTTTGTTTTTATTAAGGAGGACAAAATGAAAATTCTTGTTTTAGGCGGTGCCGGATATATCGGTTCGCATACAGTTTACAGACTTATTGAAAGCGGTAATGAGGTTGTTGTATTCGATAACCTTGAAACAGGTCATATCGAGGCGGTTCATCCCAAAGCAAAATTTTATAAAGGCGATCTCAGAAACAGAAGTGAAATTGACAGCGTTTTTGATAAAGAAAAAGGTATTGATGCTGTAATTCATTTTGCAGCCAATTCACTTGTCGGTGAAAGTATGACCAACCCTCTCAAATATTATGATAATAACCTCAACGGCACAAAGGTTTTGCTTCAGTCAATGGTTGCTCACGGAATTGACAAGATTGTATTTTCATCAACAGCGGCAACATACGGTGAGCCTGAGAGAACTCCTATTCTTGAAACCGATCCGACAAATCCGACAAACTGCTACGGAGAAACAAAAAAATCCATGGAGAGAATGTTCTATTGGGTTGAAAAAGCACATGGTTTAAGATATGTTTCTCTCAGATATTTCAATGCATGCGGAGCACATATCAGCGGAAAAATCGGTGAGGCACATAATCCTGAAACCCACCTTATTCCGATTATTCTTCAAGCGGCGCAGGGTACCCGTGACCACATAAGTATTTTTGGTACTGATTATCCCACATCTGACGGAACTTGTATTCGTGATTATATCCATGTCACTGACCTTGCACAGGCTCATATTCTTGCAGTTGAATATCTTATGAAGGGCGGTAAAAGTGATATATTCAATCTTGGCAACGGTGTAGGTTTTTCTGTTCGTGAGGTAATTGAAAAAGCAAAGGAAGTTACACAGAAAGATATTAAGGTTGTTGAAGAAAGCAGAAGAAGCGGCGATCCTGCTGTATTGATTGCATCAAGCGATAAGGCGAAAACTGTACTTGGCTGGAAACCTGAGTATGATGATCTGGGAACAATTATTAAAACAGCGTGGGAATGGCATTCAACACATCCAAACGGCTATAGTAAGTGAGGCGGTATTTATGAAGAACAGCGTTTACGGCTTAATATTAAGACTTGTTTCATACGGAATCAATACAGGGCTTATTGAAAAAGAGGATATAATCTACACGCAAAATAGGCTTTTATCGTTGTTCCATATGGATGAACCCGATGACAGTTGTACTTGCCTTACAGCAGATAACGAGGATACTCTTGAAGAAATTTTGTCGGGACTTCTTGATTATGCATACGAAAAAGGAATCATTCCCGAAAATACAGTAACATATCGCGACTTATTTGATGTGAAACTTATGGCTTCACTTGTTAAGCGACCGTCAGAAGTAATAAGAGAATTTTGGCAGAATTATAGCGTTTCTCCTAAACTTGCAACCGATAGCTACTATAAATTCAGCTGCGATACCGATTATATAAGAAGATATCGTATTAAGAAAGATTTAAAGTGGAAAACATCAACCGAATACGGTGATATTGATATCACGGTAAATCTTTCAAAGCCTGAAAAGGATCCGAAAGCTATTGCAGCGGCAAAACTTCAAAAACAGTCGGGCTATCCGAAATGTTTGCTTTGTAAGGAAAATGAAGGATATGCCGGAAGAGTAAATCATCCTGCAAGAGATAATCACAGAATTATTCCGCTCACCATTGACGGAGATAACTGGTTTATGCAATATTCTCCGTATGTTTATTACAATGAACATTGTATTGTGTTTAACGGTGAGCATACACCAATGGTAATCAATGATTCTACATTCAGAAAACTGTTTGATTTTATTTCACAGTTTCCGCATTATATAATCGGTTCGAATGCTGATTTACCGATTGTAGGCGGTTCAATACTTACACATGAACATTTTCAGGGTGGCAGATACAGCTTTGCACTTAATAGGGCAGAGGTTGAAAGAAAGTTTATTGTTAACGGCTTTGATGATGTGGAGTGCGGAATTGTAAAGTGGCCTATGTCAGTTGTAAGATTGACAGGTAAAAACAAGGACAGCATTATTTCATTATCTTCTTATATTCTAAAGAGTTGGAGAGCGTACACGGACGCAGATGTTGGCATTTTTGCCGAAACAGATGGTGAAATTCACAACACTATCACTCCGATTGCTTTTACAAAGGATGGAAAATTTGTTATTGACCTCGTTCTCAGAAATAATATCACAAGTGAAGAACATCCTCTGGGAGTATTTCATCCTCATGCGAATTTGCATCATATTAAAAAAGAAAATATCGGCCTTATTGAAGTTATGGGACTTGCAGTATTGCCCTCAAGGCTTAAAGATGAAATGGCTATTTTAAAGGATGCTATTCTTAATCACAAGGATGTAAGTGAAATTCCGAAAATCAGCAAACATTCCGAGTGGGTAAATGAATTTGTTTCGCAGTATGATGAAATCAATGAAAATAATGTTGATTCAATAATTCAAAATGAGATAGGAAAGGTATTTCTTAATGTTCTTTTGGATGCAGGTGTATTCAAAAGAACTCCTGAAGGACAAAAGGCGTTTGATAAATTTATAAAGACGCTGTAGTAAAGGAAGTGCTAAAATGTCAAAGGTAAGGGTAGTAAATTTTGAACCTACATCCAAAGGTGAAAACACTCATCTTTATACAATAGAAAATAACAGCGGAGCAAGCGTGACATTATGTGATTTAGGCGCAAGTGTCGTTTCGATAAAAGTTCCCGACAAAAACGGTAGTATTAGAGATGTAGTTCTCGGCTATGAGCACATTGGCGGTTATGAATTTGACGGAACATACTTCGGTGCTACTGTCGGAAGATGTTGCGGAAGAATTGCTTACGGCAAGTTTACTCTTAACGGAGAAGATTATCAGCTCTCTGTAAACAATGGGAGTAACCATCTACACGGCGGATTTAACAACTTTAGCCGCAAAGTGTGGCTTGCGGTAGTTGATGATAAAGTTCCAAATACAGTTCTATTTATGCTTGATAGTCCCGACGGTGATGAGGGCTATCCCGGAAATATGAAGGTCTTTGTACGCTACACCTTTGATGATGAAAATGCACTTACGATAAAATGGTCGGCAGTTTCTGACAAAGACACAATATGTAATCTGACCAATCATTCATATTTCAATCTTAACGGACATAAAAGCGGTAAAGTTACAGAAAATCACAAGCTGAAAATAAATGCAAATTCCTTCATACCGATAAATTCAAACCTCAATCCCACAGGTGAGATAACTCCCGTTAAGAATACATCGCTTGATTTTACCGAACCCAAGTTAATTGGAAATGGTATTGACAGAAAAAACAAGCAGATTGGTTTTGCAAACGGTATTGATCATATGTTTGTGCTGAATCATTCTGATGAAGAATTTGTGCTTGCAGCTGAAGCTGAGGGTATTGATAGCGGAATCACATTAAAATGCTATACTTCTCAAAAAGGTGTTCATGTATATACAGCAAATTATGTCGATGTTTTGTCCAATATGGGAAAGGATTCAGCAACATACGGAGAAAATCCAGCGTTTTGTCTTGAAACCCAGGGCTTTCCCGATGCTGTAAATCACAAGAGTTTTCCTACGACAATATTAAAAGCGAACGAAAACTATACACAAACTACAAAATTTATTTTTGGTATAAACAAATAAAATGAGCTGATTTCTAACTCCTTTAAAAATAAAATCTCTCTAAAATCAAGGACCACCTATTTTTTTCTTGGGTGGTCCTTAATTTTTAATCTATGAGGATGTTTCAAGTTTTACAGTATTACACCGTCTTAAAAATATTCTGTTTTAGCGGTTATGTGCCGAGCTGTGGAATAAAAGCAGTGAGGATCCCATTTTGTTTCTGCTATAAAATACATAGCAAAGTTCTCGTTGTCCTTCTAATAGACAATCGCCCAGTCGGGCGAGTAATTACTCGCCGGAGTTTCAAGAACAAAACCGCCTTTTTGAGCTTAGTGTATAGCATTACATTCGGATCATCGTCAAGAGCTTTTGCAAACTTCCATTCACCTTCACTGTCAAACTTATATTTCAAGTTCATAGCTTTTTTATGAGCTGGATTTGGTGTAAACAGATACTTTATCTCGTCCTCATTGACAATCTTATCTACCTCGAAAATGTCCTTTTCAAGAGCACCAACGCCCTCAATTAGTTCGGCTGTCAAAAACTCCTTACTCTTGAATTCTTTGAGCAGCTTGTTAATTGTTTTAATCGCTTCTTCAAGATAATCCTGATTGTTAATTTTGTTCCTTGCTTCTGCTGATAAACCTTTTATTATTCTTATGATAGCCAATCTCGGCAACATTGTATTTGCCATTATCACATTTACAAGGTCAAAAGGGCATAGAGGTAGTGTGCGATTGTCGCTCGCCACCTCTAAATGAACAAATTAACAGGGTAACGACCGCCTTGTCTATTAGCAGGATTTTTGGCTCGATTTTTTCCGCCATTAGCAGAGAGGGCAATTTCATTAGCAAAACAGCGATTTTTTTGCTAATTTTTATTAGCAAGCCGTCCACCTGAAAGGCGGACGACATTAGTCCTAAATTCCATTAGCAGACGGAGAATTTGCTAATGAAAATTTGTGATTTTTTCGTTTTTGCTGTTTCTTCGTAAAAATGAAAAAACGCCGGAAACCCTTGATTTCACTGGGTTTTCCGGCGGAGTTTTTGGCGTTCCCGAGGTGATTCGAACACCCGACCTACCGCTTAGGAGGCGGTCGCTCTATCCAGCTGAGCTACGGAAACATCTTTAAAATCTATTCAATTATGGACTTAAACTAACTCATTGTCAATCACTTTTGTTCCAAAGGCGGTCGTTGTAACTGATTCTTAGGAGGCAGACGCTCTATCCTGCTGAGCTATTGGCACATATCTGTTAATATTCTATTATAAATATTTTGCTTTGTCAAGAAAGTTTAACAATAAAACAGTTGAAGTTTGTCGGCTTTAAAATTAAGTATTGTTTGAAAATCCTTTAAATTATACTGTTAGTGATAAATACCAATCACTGTTGATTTTTATATGAGAAATTATGAGGAAAGTGTTAAATTTTTTATACTAACTTTAATATGCGGAATTTTAATTTTTACGGCAGGCTGTAATTTCGATGATTGATGTGACCGTATATACCTTTGAAAATAAATCTACTTTTAAAATCGCTCATAACAATGATAAATCAGACAGTATGTCACAGGACGAGTTATATATTCCACCGACAGAAGTTGATGATGTAATAAATAACGGCACAAAAATATTTAGCGGCTGTTTTGATTCATTTGCTTATGACAATAATTTTGCGTATTTGAAAATCGGTAATACTTATTATGTAGTAGATATAGCAAATGAAGTGAAAAACGAATACAGTGACGATGAGTTTTCTGAAATGTATCCCGATTATGAAAATTTTAATTGGTATGATGCATAACAGTTATATATTCTCTTTATTTAAAAATCATAACCGACATTAAACCGATATTGAGTTTTTTATCAATGTCGGTTTATTTTTTGTTCTGTTAATAATTAAAAAAACAATTAGCAAAGTACTGAAAAAGGGACTTTGTTCATTAAAATCAGTTAAATTAGAACAAATGTTCTAAAAACTCTTGATTTTGTGATTTTTTCTCTCTATAATATTATATAGAGAACCAAGCCCCGTTGGTTCTTATTTGATGAATAGTAAGCGGAAAGGATGTTAATATGAACAATTATCTTGAATGGTCAAAAGAATACAGGGCAGAGGCAGACAAAATGCTGTCTGTTGTTGATAAATATAAAAGTATGTTAAAAACTAAAAGTTTATTAAATAAAAAGGAAATCAATGAGAAAATTTGCAGATACAGAGGTTATTACCTTGAGTGCCTTGATATTGCAAATTTGCTTGAGGCAAGATATAAGGGGGTAATGTGATGAGAAGTAAACTTATACATTTTTCCGATTTAAATTCCGATAAGATTTGCTTTGAAAAAAGCCTTATGGACGGCGAAACCAACAGCGAAAACCGTCAGAAAGTTTTAAAAATACTAATGAATGTCATAGAGAATGACCTTACCGACAGACAGCGCCATTGCGTTTTTGAGTATTATTTTAACGGAAAAAAGATGAAAACTATTGCAAGCGAACTTGGTATAACTCCTCCCGTTGTCACAAGACATATTCAAATGGGAGCGGCAAAACTCTATAAAATTGCAAAATATTATATGTGAATATTGAATTTTGGTTGGGTTCTAAATGTTGGGGTAACATTAAATTATGATTTAGCGGAGTGTCGGTCGGGGATTGAAATTTAGCTAACGCTAAATTATCCTCCTAAAAGCAAAAAAGTTTACTCAATTTTTTCAAAAATTGCGGGTTTGGGCAGCGCCCATAATATTTTCCTATATTACAATTTATCAGGCGCAAACAGCCACGCTGTTTTCGTGCTAAAACTAAGTTTGTTAAAACAGGCGACAGCCTTTTAGAAAAGAAATCATTAACTTTTTCATTATATAACGAATGTCTTTTCTTGTTGCTATCGCATTTTTAAAAGGCTAATGCCGTTGTGTTCAAGCCGCCAAACAGCGAGCTGTTTAGCTATCGTCAGATTGCATAAACGGAAAGTATTTGTGGGCTTTGCCCACACCCACGACCTTTGAAAAGGTCGACCAAACTTTTATAATTGCTTGATAAAGCAATCAGCTAAACTTATAATTTGCCTCAACTAAAGAATCTGAATTTTAAAATTTGGCAGATACCATTGTAAAGCCTCTTCGTAGCTGTATCCGTCATTACAAAGATAATTTATTCCGTTAAGGCTTACACCGTAATATTCCCCGTCATCGGCATTTGCATAGCTGTCCCAAGGGGAGGCAACAGCGGTAAGGTACGGATATTCGCTGTTTGTTGAAGTTTTGCCGTTGGTAAAATCGCAAAAAGGTATATAAAACGCTTTGCCGTCTGCGCAGAGCGCTTTTTTATATACGGAAGATACGGCGGATTTGATTTTATTGTAATTTTCTTTAACGGAATTTTCTGCTTTGCTTTCGGGCAAACATATGTCAATATCCGACAAATCGTAACTGTCGGGAGATACATTATAATTCGTATAAAGAATTATTGTTAATGCTTTTAAGGTTTCTTCGCAGTAATTTTCATTGTATTTTGCCGCTACCATACCGCAAAGGTCAGATTCGGTGAGCGGCGATTTTTCTGATTCGGAATTTTTTTTTGCGACAGATTCGGTTGTAGTTTCAACTATGGTTTCGTTTTTTGACGGTTCGTTTGCGGTAACGGGCTCTGTTGCTTTATCCGCAGTCGAATTTGAAGTGACAGCGGTTTGAGGCGACGAGCACTTAGAGATTATTATGGGCAAAAAAGCCATTGTAAGCAAAAATATTATTATAAATATAACTTTTGTTCTCATAAATTCCTCTCTTTTCGTATAACTTTGCAAAAGTGAATTTTTACTTTAATAATTCTTGACATAAGCGTGTAATTGGCTTAAAATAATATATGTAAAAAATTCGGCTAAAATAACCGTTATATTGTTTGAAGAAACGGAGATAAGTATGAAGATTAAATTATCATGGATTCCATTTATCCCTGCCGTTCTTGCCATGGTTGCGCTTAGACTTTTAAGTGTATTCGGTAATGACGATACAGGAACGATAAGCGGAATGAACGCATTGTTGTTTTCTTATTTAGCAGTTGGCGTTGCACTTGTTCTTTTTGTGCTGTGCATATTTTTTAATATTTTGGACAAAAAAACCGCACCGGTTTATGAGTCAAAACGAAATGTGCCCGCGGGTGTTTTTTCGGTGCTTTCCGCCGCATTTGCGCTTGCATATTCCGTAATGACCATTTTGACAAGAAAAGACAGCGAGTATTTGCTGATGTCTATTATTTGCGCATTCCTTGCAATGCTTGCCGCTATCGGACTTGTTTTTATGGCAAGAACTCATTTTACGGGTTTTGCTCCGGTGTCTAATATTGCTTTTCTGTATATTTTCCCGACACTCTGGGCAGTTTCGGAATTGATTTCGTGTTTTCTTGAGGCAACAAAACTTTCAGTATCGGCATCCGATATGTCGCTTTTGTTCTGCTTTATTTTTCTTACCTTAAGTTTGTTCCCACAGGCAATGGTAATTTCAAAAATTCCCGGAAGAAACCCTGTTAAAGCAACATTTATCTATGGCTTGCCGTCAGTCGCTTTCGGACTTTCGTACGGTGCGTTCCTTATAGCACGAGTTATTTTTGACAGTGCAGACGGTATGGCTCTTATTGCAGGTGTAATGTTTATTTCTTTCGCTTTGTATCAGCTTTTCTATATTATTGAGCTTACAAGAGGCGCACTTAAGAAAGATGATGTGCAGATTGTAGATGCTTTTACAGATGATGACGATACAGCCGATAACAGCGGCAAGAGTGACGAACTTGTTTTCTCAGATGAAGAGAAAAAAGACGAGGATTATGCTCAAAACGCTACTGCAGATACCGATGATTTTATTATGGGTTATGAGGCTGACGACGATGTTCCGAATATTTCCGCTCCTAAAGTTATCGGCGATAAAAATTCGGAAGACGATATTACAGGCGGATTTTTCTTTGGCGTAGGTGTTGATGATGACGATGATGATTCGTCACATAGTATTTTGGAAACAAGACGACAGAAGAAAGAAGAAAAACTTATGGGCGAGATTGACAAGTTGCTTGCAGAGCTTGACGAACAGCAGCAGGAACTTAACGACAAGAAATAAGTTTTGAAAATTAATGCTTGACATTTCAATTCGGCGGTGTTAATATTAAGTAAAATAAAGAACTTCGATAAGGACACGGTTTAAAAACCTACTTTTTCAGAGAGCGAAAATGTTTGCTGCAATTTTTCGCATAAGTAATTTTAAGCTACCACCTTTGAGTCTGCACAGGAAATGGTGCGGCGTATGACTGCGTTAAGGTTGTAAAGAGGGCATAGTTATTATGCCAAAGTTGGGTGGAACCACGAAGTATATTCGTCCCGATATTCCTTTTGGAATATCGGGCTTTTTATTTCTTATGATTAAGGAGAATGAATATGATTAATGTTGAATTAAAGGGCGGTACAGTCAAGGAATTTGAAAGCGGAGTAACTCCTGCTGAAATTGCAAAATCTATCGGTATGGGACTTTATAAGTCTGTATGCTGTGCAAGAGTTGACGGCAATGTTGTCGACTTGCGTACACCTATTACAAAGGATTGCAGAGTAGATCTTCTTACTTTCGATGAGCCTGACGGTAAAAAAGCGTTCTGGCATACTGCATCACACATTCTTGCACAGGCTGTTAAGCGCCTCTATCCAAGTGCCAAGTGCGCTATCGGTCCTGCCGTTGACAACGGTTTTTACTATGATTTTGAAGTTGAAAAGCCGTTTACATCCGAAGACCTTGAGAAAATCAAGGAAGAGATGAAGAAAATCGTTAAGTCGGGTATTGAGATTGAGCGTTTTGAGCTTGCTCCCGACGAGGCGGTAAAAATGCTTGAAGAGATGAACGAGCCTTACAAGGTTGAACTTGCTAAGGAACATTCCGATAACGGCGAACACATCAGCTTTTATAAGCAGGGTGATTTTACAGACCTTTGCGCAGGTCCTCACCTTATGAGCGTTGCACCTATTAAGGCTGTTGAACTTACAAACTGCACAGGCGCATACTGGAGAGGCGACGCTAACAACCATCAGCTTTGCAGAGTTTACGGTGTAGCGTTCCCTAAAGCATCTATGCTTGAGGAACACCTCACAATGCTTGCAGAGGCAAGAAGCCGTGACCATAACAAACTCGGCAGAGAGCTTGAGCTTTTCACAACATCAGATGTAATCGGTCAGGGTCTTCCTATCCTTCTTCCAAAGGGCGCAAGAATCGTTCAGCTTTTACAGAGATTTGTAGAAGACGAGGAACAGCGTCGTGGCTGGTTACTTACAAAAACACCTTTTATGGCTAAGAGCGACCTTTACAAAATCAGCGGTCACTGGGACCACTATATGGACGGTATGTTTGTACTCGGTGATCCTGAAAAAGATGATGAAGTATTTGCACTTCGTCCTATGACTTGCCCGTTCCAGTATCAGGCTTATCTTAATCGTCAGCGTTCATACAGAGATCTTCCGCTCCGTTACAATGAAACTTCAACACTTTTCAGAAATGAAGCAAGCGGCGAGATGCACGGACTTATCAGAGTTCGTCAGTTCACAATTTCCGAAGGTCATCTTATGTGCTTGCCTGAACAGCTTGAGGACGAGTTCAGAAACTGTCTTGAGCTTGCTATTTATATGCTTAAAACACTCGGTCTTTATGAAGATGTATCTTACAGATTCTCACAGTGGGATCCTAAGGACAGAGATAAGTATATCGGTACTGCCGAGCAGTGGGACGAAGCACAGGGCATTATGCAGAAAATCCTTGACCACCTTGAAATTCCTTATGCTATCGGCGTAGGTGAGGCTGCTTTCTACGGCCCTAAACTTGATATTCAGATTAAGAATGTTTACGGCAAGGAAGATACACTTATTACAATTCAGATTGACCAGATGCTTGCAGAAAAATTCGGTATGGAGTATGTAGATAAGGACGGCTCAAAGAAAAATCCTTATATTATTCACAGAACTTCAATCGGTTGTTACGAGAGAACGCTTGCACTTCTTATTGAGAAATATGCCGGTGCATTCCCGATGTGGCTTGCTCCTGTTCAGGTTAAACTTCTTCCTGTTGCAGACAGACACCTTGACTATGTTTACGAAATCAAAAAGGCTCTTGACGCTTGCGGTATGCGTGTTGAGGTTGACTCAAGAAGTGAGAAAATCGGATATAAGATTCGTGAGGCACAGCTTGAGAAAGTTCCTTATATGTTCATTATCGGCGACAAGGATGTAGAGGCTAATACTGTTTCTGTTCGTCACAGAAAAGAGGGCGACCTCGGCGCAATGAAACTTGAGGACTTTATTGCAATGGCACAGAAAGAAATTTCTACAAAGGAAATTAAATAACTTGTAATAAGAATTATTTGATTTGTAAATATTATTTAAAAACTACAAAAGTAAGGAAAATAAAAAATATTGCGAAATTTTGAAAAAAGTTTTGAAAAACACTTGCATTTTGCTTATTTTTGTTGTATAATCTATCTGTTATTATGCAGAGTCAGGCAGGTGAGGAAAATGAAAGAGAACATCCATCCAGATTATCAGCAGACAACAATTACATGTGCTTGCGGTAATGTTATTGAAACAGGTTCAACAAAGAAGGACATTCGTGTTGAAGTTTGTTCAAAATGCCACCCATTCTTCACAGGAAAGCAGAAATTGGTTGATACCGGCGGACGCGTTGACAGATTCAAGAAGCGTTTCGGTATGAGCAAATAATTTTTTATATCGTAATTGTTGAGGCGGCACTTAGTGCCGCCTTTTTGACTGTTATCCCAAAAAGACGGTTATTTTTCAATAGTTGGGGTGAATTGTGGTTTAGCAAATTGATTTGCCAATCAATTATAAAAGTTTGGTCAACCTTTTCAAAGGTTGTGGGTGTGGGCAAAGCCCACAAATACTTTTCGCTTACGCAATCTAACGATAGCCAAACAGCTTGCTGTTTGGCGGCTTGAACACAACGGCGTTAGCCTTTAAAAAGGCTTGACCTAAATTTTTAAATTATTTTGCTTAACCCGTGTGTTAAACCACAATTTTATTATTTTTACCCCAAATATTTATAATAGAACCTTAATTAATAACATAAAACGGAGGTGTACTTGTTGGCAAAGGATTACAAAACCGTGCTTGAAAATGCAAGCGATGAATTTGTGGAAAAGCGTTCTCGGTTTATCGGATATTGCAAACCTGTTAAAACGGAGCAGGAGGCAATCGATTTTATTAATGAAAAGCGCAGTGAACATTGGAATGCTACACATAATGTATATGCCTATTCATTGAGAGAGGGCAACATAAAGCGCTACAGCGACGACGGAGAACCCTCAGGTACAGCCGGTATGCCTGTGCTTGATGTTATAGTAAAAAATGAAATTTTTGATGTCGTGGTTGTGGTTACACGATATTTCGGCGGTGTACTCCTTGGTACGGGCGGTCTTGTGCGTGCGTACTCTCACGGTTCAAAAATCGCAGTCGAGGCGGCAAAGCCTGTAATTATGCAGAATTGCCTTGTATGCGAGGCAAGATGCGCTTATAACCAATACGGCAAGGTATCATCTCTGATAATAGGTGTGGGTGCTGCCGTTGACGATACCGTATATGAAAGCGATGTACTTGTAAAATTTCACATTAAACCCGATTTGCTCGGTACGCTGAATAAAAAACTTGCGGACGCAACATCGGGTGAAGTTACGGTTGAACAGAAAGACGAACAGTATTTTGCTGTGCAGATAAATGAATAATACAAAATATTTAAAATTTTTTTGAAATAAAAAAGGAATATTTGCGAAAAAATCGTAAATAGCTAATAGGAAACAGAAAAGGGGGAGTTTTGTGCCTTTTCCGGACAGTTTTTTGCAGGAATTAAAGCTTAGAAGCGATATAACGGAAATTGCTTCGTCATATGTAAATCTTAAGCGCCACGGCAGAAATATGGTTGGATTGTGCCCGTTTCACGGCGAGAAAACTCCGTCTTTCAACATTTACACCGAAAGCGGCTCGTTTTATTGCTTTGGCTGCGGTGCCGGCGGAGATGTCATTACCTTTATAATGAAGATTGAAAATCTTGATTATGTCGAGGCGGTAAAGTTTCTTGCACAAAGGGCAGGTATGGAAATGCCTGAAAATACCTATGATGACAGCCTAAGTAAATTAAGAATGAGAATTTATGAGGCAAACCGTGAGGCGGCGAGGTTTTTTCACGCAACGCTGCTTTCACAAAGAGGGCAGAGCGGACTGAATTATCTTAGAGGCAGAGCTTTATCTGACCGTACGATAAGACATTTCGGACTCGGCTTTGCCGATGACGATTGGAACTCGCTTTGTAATCATCTGAAAAACAAAGGCTTTTCGGAATATGAAATTTACTCCGCAAACCTTGCTTTCAAAAGAAAAAACGGTAACGGAATTTATGACCGCTTTGTAAACAGAGTAATGTTTCCGATTATAGATTTGCGCGGAAATGTTATAGCTTTCGGCGGCAGAATTATGACCGACGAAAAGCCTAAGTATCTCAATACTTCCGATACTCCTGTATTTAAAAAGAGCGAAAACTTGTTTTCTCTTAACAATGCCAAAAGCTCGGGTACACGCACGCTGATTCTGTGCGAGGGATATATGGATGTTATTGCGCTTAATCAGGCGGGTTTTACGAATGCGGTCGCAACACTCGGCACTGCTCTTACAAATGAGCAGGCAGTCCTTATGAAACGTTATGCCGATGAGGTTATAATTTGTTATGACGCTGACGGCGCAGGTCAAAAAGCTACAGCAAGAGCAATAGACATCTTGCGAAACGCAGGACTTCCGATTAAAATTCTCACTGTGCCGAGCGGTAAAGACCCTGACGAGTTTATCCGTTCAAAAGGTGAAAACGGCCCTGCGGCATTTAAACTTTTAATAGAAAAATGCGGCAACGATATTGAATATCGACTTATGAAATTAAAAGAAAATTACAATCTCAACACAACTGACGGCAAGGTAGCTTTTTTAAACGAAGCTGTAAAAATAGTTGCGACAATTGAAAGCCCGATTGAAAGAGATGTTTTTGCATCGAAACTTTGCGCCGAACTTGAGATTGATAAAAATGCTTTTCTCGAGCAGATTTCAAAGGTCAAAAGGCGGGACAGACGGGAGAATATTAAAAAGGAAACCCGTCAGATACAGGCAGAACTTAACGGTCAGAGTGACAAGATAAACAGAGAGCACTACAAAAAACCGAGAAGTTCAAGTGCCGAAGAGGCTCTGCTCGTTTATTTAATCAATAATCCCGATTACGCAAACAGCATTTCGGAAAGGGTTACACCCGATAAATTTTCAAATTCGCTTATAAAACGCTATTATGAGTATGTACTTAGCAAAATAAAAAGCGGATACGAGCCGCTTACAAGCGTATCTTCGGATTTTAATTCCGACGAAGTTTCGTATCTTTATAAGCTGATTTCCACCACAATTCCCGCCGCATCCACAAGAGAGGCGGTAGAGGAATATATTAATGTAATTAATGAAGAGAGTAACAAGCTGACTTCGGACAAGCTTGCCGATATGTCGGCAGATGACATTAACGATTACATAATGAAGCTGAAACAAAATAAAAAATAGGAATATTTATTTTGTCTTTTAATATATAATCTTTTGTACATTCAGAAAGGAAAATGAGTATGAACGCACCTCAGGACAAAAAAGCAGTTGTAAAAGAGCTTTTAGAGCTTGGCAAACAAAAGGGACAGCTTAACAATCAGGATATTCTTGATGCTATCGGTGAGATTGACTTTGACCCCGAACAGCTCGAAAAACTTTATGACAACCTTGAACAGCAGGGTATTGAAATCGTTGAGGATATGGGCGACATCAAGATTGATGATATTGACCTCGGCGATGGCAAGGATTCTGATTTTGTTGCAGACGGTGCTGTCACCGTTGACGATCCTGTTAAAGTATATTTGAAAGAAATCGGCAGAGTACCGCTCCTTTCATCCGAAGAAGAAATTGACCTTGCCATCAGAATTGCCAACGGCGATGTACAGGCAAAACAGCGACTTTCAGAGGCAAACCTTCGTCTTGTTGTAAGCATTGCAAAGCGTTACCTTGGCAGAGGTATGCAGTTTCTCGACCTTATTCAGGAGGGCAACCTCGGTCTTATCAAGGCGGTTGACAAGTTTGATTATACAAAGGGATTTAAGTTCTCAACATATGCCACATGGTGGATCAGACAGGCAATAACAAGAGCCATTGCCGACCAGGCAAGAACAATTCGTATTCCTGTTCATATGGTTGAAACTATCAATAAGGTAAAAAAAGTTCAGAGCCAGCTTTTGCACCAGAACGGTCATGAGCCTACCCCCGATGAAATTGCAGACGAGCTTGACTTGCCAGTTGATAAGGTAAGAGAAATTATGCGTGTGGCTCAAGAACCTGTATCTCTCGAAACACCTATCGGTGAAGAGGAAGACAGCCACCTCGGCGATTTTATCCCGGATGACGGTGCACCCGCACCTGCCGATGCCGCTTCACACACAATGTTAAGAGAACAGCTTTCTGATGTTCTTTCAACTCTTACTCCGAGAGAGGAAAAGGTTTTAAGACTTCGTTTCGGTCTTGAAGACGGCAGAAGCAGAACGCTTGAAGAGGTAGGCAAAGAGTTTAATGTAACCCGTGAGCGTATCCGTCAGATTGAGGCAAAGGCATTAAGAAAGCTAAGACATCCGTCAAGAAGCAGAAAACTTAAGGATTATCTTGATTATTAATTAGGTATTGATTATGGTTACTTTTGAAGAATGTGCTCAAATGCTTGATGAAATTGCAGACTCAATGCCGCAGGAACTTTTCCGTGACCTTAATGCGGGAATGTCGCTTGAACCGCAAGCAAAGTTACATCCGCAAAGCGTGAGGGGAGAGCTGTATATCCTCGGAGAGTATGTAAGAAATTCAATAGGCAACTCAATTGTGTTTTACTACGGCAGTATTATGAAGGTGTACGGAGGTTTGTCAAATGACAAGCTGTACACGGAGCTTGAGAAAATAATGCACCACGAAGTAAAGCATCATAACGAACATCTTGCAGGTTGTGATGACCTCGGAATCTGCGATGATGAACAGATAGAATCATATCTTAGAAGTAACGGTATAACCGGATAATACATAAAAGCTGTATCGAATTTATCGGTACAGCTTTTGCTTTTTGTAAAGTGTTGTGGTGAGTTATGGTTTGGCAAAAAGTTTGTGTTAAATAATTTGAAAATTTAGGTCAAATCTTTTTAAATGTTGACCAAATTTTTATAATTGTTTGGTAATATATTTTTTTAAAAGCTAATTTAATAATATTTACACATTCAATATTTGTCCCGGATAGAGAACATTGGGATTGCCGAGATTGTTTTTATTCATAAGATCCTCTACCGTCATATTGTACATTTTTGAGATATACCAAAGGGATTCTCCCGGTCTTACAATATGTGTGCGTGGCGATTGTGAAGTTCCTGCCGGAATTGCCAGAGTTTCACCTACATAAATTCTGTTTGCGTCAGCAATGTTGTTGTATCTTAAAATGTCGTTTACCGTAGTTTGAAAAAATTGCGCAATGCCAAACAAAGTATTTCCCGGTCTGACAGTATAGTAAACAATATCCAAATTATTTCCTCCTTTGCTTTTTTTAATATAATATGCTTTTTTTACCTCTGTGCCACTGCTCTGAATATTTTTTGACAGTTACGGCAAAATATATTTGGAGGTAATAAAATGAAAATAACCATTAATTCTGTAGTCGGCAGAGAAATTATTGATTCAAGAGGTAATCCTACCGTAGAGGCTACCGTAGGACTGACAGACGGAACTTTTGCAAATGCGGCAGTACCGTCGGGAGCATCAACAGGTGCTTATGAAGCTGTTGAACTGCGTGACGGCGGTGATAGATTTAACGGCAAGGGAGTAAAAAAAGCAGTTGCAAATATCAGCAAAATTATTTCACCCGAAATTTGCGGTATGTCGCCGTTTGACCAATGTGCAGTCGATAACAAATTATCAGAGCTTGACGGGAGCAAAAACAAGAAAAATCTTGGTGCAAATGCGATACTTGCCGTGTCAGTCGCAGTTGCAAAGGCAGCGGCAAAATCGCTAAGACTTCCGCTTTACCGTTATCTCGGAGGTATTTATTCGGTAAAACTTCCCGTGCCTATGATGAATATTCTCAACGGCGGCGCTCATGCAGCAAATAACATTGATATACAGGAATTTATGATTATGCCTGTAGGTGCGAATACTTTTTCCGACGGTTTGCAGCAATGCTGTGAAATATACCACAGTCTTGGTAAAATTCTTTCACAGAAAGGTATGGCTACTTCTGTTGGCGACGAGGGCGGTTTTGCACCGAATCTTGAGACCGACGAAGAGGCAATTGAGTTGATTATTCAGGCGGTTTGTGATGCGGGATACAATACAGAGAATACTAAGATTGCTATTGATGCGGCGGCATCCGAATGGTTTAACGACGGCGTTTATCACTTGCCGAAAAGAAAATCCGTACTCAAGACAAGTGACCTTATTAATTATTTTGAAAAACTTTGCGACAAATATCCGATATTCTCAATCGAAGACCCTCTTTCGGAATACGATTGGGAGGGGTGGAAAGAAATCACGGATCGCATCGGCAAAAAAGTTCAGCTTGTAGGCGACGATTTATTTGTTACAAATTCAGAAAGACTTTACAAGGGCATTTGTGTCGGCGCAGGTAATTCTATTTTGATAAAAATGAATCAAATAGGAACTCTTACAGAAACTTTTGGGGCGATTGATATGGCACAAAAGGCGGGTTATACAACGGTGATTTCGCATAGAAGCGGTGAAACAGAGGACACTACAATTGCGGATATTGCGGTTGCGGTAAATGCCGGGCAGATAAAAACGGGAGCACCTTGCCGTACCGACCGAGTATGTAAATATAACAGATTATTAAGAATTGAAAGTCTATTTAAAGGTTCGTCCGTATATGGGCTTTAAAATATAATAATTGTCAAAATTTTGTCAATATTAAAAGGTTATTCGATTATTGTACGAATCGAATGACCTTTTTTGTCTTTATTTTGTTATTTGGGACTTTATTTGAAAAAATGCATAAAAATCTGAGCTGATATGTAGCAAGTTGCACAATAAAAGCGTTTAAAATTCTACATCGTGAATCCTCATATTTAAAATATAATTCTTTAAAAGATATAAAATCGCTTGGAAATTATGTTAAAATTATATAAAAGAAAATATAATTATTTATTATGTTCAATACTGTTCGTATATTAAACAGTATGATTTCGGTCAATACTAAAACTGAATATTTTGTTTCTGATGGCGGCTTGGTAAGCAGACAAGAATTCTGAAAGGTATTGCCGCAGAGTCAGGAGGCATTTTTATTGTTATTAAAAAGATTAATTACAGGAGTATTAACGGCAATGATTATGGCAGGCATGTGCGCATCGGCAATCAGTGCGGCGGAAGAAAAGAAAGTTGAAAACAAAAAGGTTAATTATCAGACTTATGCAGCCGAACTTGATAAAACAGCTTATTCGGGCAGTGACCTCGGTGCGGTTTGGTCTGAAGATTCAACTACTTTTAAAGTTTGGGCGCCTAAGGCTGCTACGGTAAAGTTAAATCTTTACGAGCACGGCAGTGACGAAGAGGGCGACGGCGGTTCTATTGCCACAAAAACAATGGAGCTTGACAAAAAAACAGGCGTATGGAGCATAAAAGTAAGCGGTAATCTTGCGGGAAAGTATTATACTTACAGCGTTAAAAACGGCGATACGGTTACCGAAACAGGAGATGTTTATGCAAAAGCCTGCGGTGTAAACGGCAAGCGCAGTATGGTAGTAAACCTTAACAGTACAAATCCGGATGGTTGGGAAAACGATGTTCATGTAACTGTTTCAAATCCTACCGAGGCATCTGTATGGGAAGTTTCCGTTGCCGATTTTTCATCTTCGGAATCAAGCGGCGTATCTAAATCAAACAGAGGTAAATTCCTTGCTTTTACAGAGGAAGGTACAACTGTAAACGGTATTCAGGGCGGTACACCGACATGCATTGATTACCTAAAAAGACTCGGTGTTAAGTATGTTCAGATTATGCCTTTCTGCGATTTTGGCTCTGTTGACGAATCAAAAGACATTATGTCGCAATACAATTGGGGCTATGACCCTGTAAACTATAACTGTCCCGAGGGTTCGTATTCTACAAATCCTTATGACGGTAATGTTCGTATCAAAGAATGTAAGCAGATGATACAGGCACTTCATAATGCAGGTATCGGCGTAATTATGGATGTTGTTTACAATCATACTTATTCAACGGATTCCGTATTCCAAAATACAGTTCCTAACTATTATTACAGAATGAACGAGGACGGTACATTCTCAAACGGTTCGGGCTGCGGCAACGATACTGCATCCGAACACAAGATGTTCCGCAAGTATATGATTGATTCTGTTACTTATTGGGCAAAGGAATATCATATTGACGGTTTCCGTTTTGACCTTATGGGTCTTCACGATGTTGAAACACTTAATCAGGTAAGAGATGCGCTTGACAAACTCTATGACAACGACATCGGCAAAAAGATTATTATGTACGGTGAGGCTTGGAATATGCCGACTGCTTGCAATGAAGGCACGGTAATGGCTAATCAGGGTAACCTCAAGCAGCTTAACGACCGTATAGGTGCTTTTGACGATACTATCCGTGATGCAATCAAGGGCAGTACGGGCGGTACAGACGGCGCTTTCGTACAGGAGGCAAGCAAAAAATCTAACCTTAAGATTGGCATATCGGGTCAGTCCGACCGTACTTCGGGTTGGGCAAATGTTCCGTCACAGTGTGTAACATATGCGTCTTGTCATGATAACCTTTGTCTTTATGATAAACTTGTTGATTCGGTTTACGGCAGAGATTCCGAATACAGAAAGCGTTATGAAGATTTGGTGGCAATGAATAAACTTTCAGCCGCTATTGTAATGACATCTCAAGGTATTCCGTTTATGCTTGCCGGTGAGGAATTTGCAAGAAGCAAAGACGGTGACGAAAATTCCTATGCTTCAAGCCGTGAAAAAAATATGCTTGATTGGAACAATATCAATGAATACAGCGATATTGTTGAGTATTACAGAGGTTTAATGCAAATCAGAGAAGAATTTGCGGCATTTAAAGATTGCACGACACAGAGTGCAAATGCAATTGATTATTTAAACGACTTGCCAAAAACAGTTGTAGGTTACAAACTTAACAATACAGAGCAGGGCAAATGGAATCAAGTTTGCGTTCTCTTTAACGGCGGTGATGAGTCACAGAATGTTAAAGTTGACGGCAAGTGGGTAATCGTTGCGGACAACGAAACAGCAGGATTAAGAAACCTCGGCGAAGTTGACGGCAGTGTAGAGGTTAAAGCTCATTCGGCTGTTGTTATGGCTGATAAGCAGGGCTTTGACAATGCACAGCTTACAATCCGTGAGGGTGCGGTAGTTGTAAATTATTATGACAATAAAACACATGACCTTATTTCTACCCAAACCGTAACAGGCGGTATCGGTAAGGCTTATGACCTTGCTGAAAATGCTTTTACTCTTAACTATGACATAAAGAAAACCGACGGTGACGCAAAAGGGTTCTTTACAGACGGAGTTCTTCACGCTAAGGTTTATGTTGAAAAGTACGATGGCACTTTTTCAACAGTTACTTACCACTTTGTAGATAAAGAGAGCGGTAAAGATTTAGTTGACAGCTATTCAATTAAAAACAGAACAGGGGTTGAGTATTACACTCCCGAAATTCCCGGTATTGAAAATTACAGACTTATACTCGACGAACTTCCGAACAATGCTTCCGGTGTTCTTCCTAACAAAGATTTTGATGTAACCTTTAAATACGAAAAGATTGCGGATGATGACAAGTCAAAGGACGAATGCAGAGTAAATGTAATTTATATGGACGGCAGCGGTAAGGTTGTTGAAAAGACAACTCTTACAGGTGCAGAAGGAGAGGCTTATACAGCAGAAGAAAAAGAATTTGAAGATATGACATTAAGATTTGTTCCGTCAAATGCGAACGGTAATTTTACAAAAACAGAAATTAATGTAATTTATTCATATTCAAACGACCCTGACCCCCTTAAGTCGGTTATGGTTGTTGTATATATTGCCGCAGGTCTAATTCTTGCAGGATGCGTTGCAAGCACTCTTTATACAAATATTAAAAGGAAAAAGGCTTTTGCCGAGTCTATGGATATAGACGAATGATTTTAGGTAGTTATTCCCACAAGGGATAGATTATAAAAATAAAAGGAGGAAATAAAACTATGAAAAATACAAAGAAATTTGTATCTGTTGTTCTTGCATTTTGTATGCTCGGTACAACAACAGCAGTTACTTCAATGGCTGCAACAACCGATGCGGAAACAGTATCAGGCGGTTCTGTAGCAGTAGATACAACTGCTACAAAAGCACTCGAAGAACTTGACGCAAATTACAGATATGATGGAGATGACCTCGGCGTTACATACACTAAAGATGCCACAACTTTCAAAGTTTGGTCACCTACAGCAACTGAAATTAAGGTAAATATTTTTACAAAAGGTTCAGACGATGAACAGGGAGCAAGTAAGGTAGCCTCTTACCGGCTTGAGAAAGAAGACGCTACAGGCATTTGGAAGATTAAGCTTACTGGCGAATGGAAAGACTACTACTACACCTACACAATCACAGTAGTTAATCCTACAACAGGCGAAACAACAACAAGTGAAACACAGGATGTATACTCAAAGGCAGTCGGTGTAAACGGTAACCGTTCAATGATTGTTGATCTCGACTCTACAGACCCTGACGGTTGGGACAAGGACACTCATGTATTCCAGAATGAGGTTACAGACAGCACTGTTTGGGAACTCCATGTAAAGGACTTCTCATATGACGCTTCTTCAGGTGTTTCTGAGGCAAATCGTGGTAAATTCCTCGCATTTACAGAAAACGGCACAACACTTAACGGTGAGGGCAACATTTCTACATGTATTGACTATCTAAAAGAACTTGGTGTTAATACAGTACAGCTCAATCCATTCTATGACTATGCTTCAGTAAACGAGGCAGGCAACGATGAGCAGTTTAACTGGGGCTATGACCCACAGAACTACAATGTTCCTGAAGGCTCTTATTCTTCAAATCCATATGACGGTAATGTAAGAATTAAGGAATGTAAGGAAATGATTCAGGCACTCCATGATGCAGGCATCAGCGTTGTAATGGATGTTGTTTACAACCATACATATTCAACAGACTCTTGCTTCCAAAAGACTGTTCCTAACTATTACTACAGACTTAACAGAAGAGGCAAATTCTCAAACGGATCGGGTTGCGGCAACGAGTGTGCAACAGAGCGTGCAATGTACAGAAACTATGTTATTCAGTCTTGCCTCTACTGGGTAAATGAGTACCATGTTGACGGCTTCCGTTATGACCTTATGGGTATTATGGATGTTGAAACAATGAATCAGATCAGAGATGCTCTTGATAAGGTTGATAATAGGGTTACAATGTGGGGCGAAGCATGGACAGGCGGCGATTCATACCACCCAACAAACACTTGTGACGGTACAAAGTTTATACCGGCTATTCAGTCAAACGCAGGCTCACTTAGCGAGAGAATCGGTATCTTCAATGACTCTGTTCGTGACGCTATCAAGGGCGGTGCTATGAGCATTGCAAACACAGGTTTTGTTCAGGGCTCAAAGGGTGCTGCTAAGGGTATTTCTTTCGGCTTGTTCGCTAACTCAAACGGTAACTACAAGTGGAAAGCTAAAGCTCCTTCACAGTCAGTTACATACGCTGACTGCCACGACAACGCTGCTCTTTACGATCAGCTCGTTGCTTCTACAGTTTCAGGTGACTACGGCAACCGTTACGAAGACCTCGTTAAGATGAATAAAATGGCAGGTGCTATTGTAAATACTTCACAGGGTATTTCATTTATGCTTGCAGGTCAGGAAATGGCTCGTACAAAGTACGGCGATACAAACAGCTACAAGTCTTCACCTGAAATCAACAAGATTAACTGGAACAACATTCTGGAGTATCAGGATCTTGTATCTTACTACAAGGGACTTTACGAAATCAGAAAGAACTTTACACCATTCACAGCAATGGATAAGTCATATTCATCAGCTTACACACTTAACAAGTCAATGGGCAGTGCATTCTCTAACCAGGTAGCGTTTACTGTTAAGAATGATCAGCCTGACGAGTGGCAGACAATGGCTGTTATCCACAACTCAGCTAAAAAAGCAGAAGAAGTTAAGCTCAAGGATGAAAGCTGCACAGAGTGGGTAATTATTGCTAACGATAAGACAGCCGGCTTAAAGAACCTTGGTGAGGTTTCGGGTTCAACATTTACAGTGCCTGCAATTTCAACAGTAATTGCTGTTGACAAGGCAAGCTTTGATAAGCTCGCTCTTGACGACGGTATGGGTCAGGTAACTGTAAACTATGTTTACAAACCAACAGGTGAAAACCTTGTTGATCCTGAAGTTATTCAGGGTACAATCGGTACAGGTTATACAACAGCCGAAAACTCAAGCATTAGTAATACATATATATTGAGCAAGGTTGAGGGCCCTGCAACAGGCACTTATTCAGAAACACCGGCAGTTGTAACATACTACTATGATGACTATGTTCCTGAATCATTCAAGAACGCAGACTTTAATAATGACGGTGCTATTGATGTTCGTGATGTAACATTAATGCAGTCTATTATTACAGATCCTGCAAGTGTAGATGCTGACACATATGCAAAGATAGATGTAAACTACGATACAAGGAAAGATGTAAATGATGTTACAGCTCTTCAGACTTATACTACCGGTAAGCCGGTATCATCGGGCAGTGTTACAGTAAACCATTTCTACACAGCTGAGGACGGCACAGTCGAAAAGATTACTCCTTCAACAGTAATTTCGGGCAGAGTAGGCGATGAATACACAACAACAAGCTACCGTACAATCGGTTATACTGTTGATACAACAAAAACACCTAAAAATGTAAACGGTCACATTCCTTATGGTGTAGATATGAGCGTTGATTACTACTATGTAGCGTCAAGTATGGATGTTAAACTCCATGTTAAGCACAATGGTTCACTTACTTGGAATCCGTCACTTTGGCTCTGGGGTTCAGATACAAACGGTGTTGATGCTGACAACTACACAACATCAGGTGAATGGCCGGGCGATACACTTACAGAAATGGATGAAAACGGTTGGTATGTTAAAGACTTCACTTGTACAAAGGCAGGTTCTTACAATATAATTGTTTCTGACACAGGTACAAATCAGACAATTGACTATAAGGGCTTTATTGACAACGAGCTTTGGATTGTAATCGATGACTCTAATGTAATGGGTGGTACATACCTCACATTCTATACAGAGAATCCGGATAATAACCCAAATGCACCAATCGCAGTTCCGATCGCTTAATCTAAAATAATTCAAGCCGGCCTCGTAAGGGGTCGGCTTTTGCTTTTGGTGTATTTTAAATTAGGAACACGCTTTGTTCTTATTTTTGTCAAACAATTATGTCTATTTATAAAAAAGTTTTTGGAAAAATTATGGTTTAGCAAATTGTTTCGACAGGTAATTATAAAAGTTTGGTCGACCTTTTCAAAGGTCGTGGGTGTGGCCAAAGCCCACAAATACTTTCTGCTTACGCAATCTGACGATAGCCGAACAGCTCGCTGTTTGGCGGCTTGAACACAACGGCGTTAGCCTTTAAAAGTTGCGATAGCAACAAGAAAGCCATTCATTAAACAATAAATAAGTAAATTCTTTTCTAAAAGGCTACCGCCTGTTTTTTCAAACTCGGTGCAAGCACGCAAACAGCGTGGCTGTTTGCACCTGATAAATTGTTGTATCGGAAGATTTTATGGGCGCTGCCCAAACCCGCAATTTTTGAAAAAATTGAGTAAACTTTTTTGTTTTTGGGTGGATAATTTAGCGTTAGCTAAATTTCAATGCCCGACCGACACTCCGCTAAACCATAATTTACCCCAACTTTTGATAAAGAACCTTTATAATCACTTAGCAAAGTAGTTTGCTAAAAACTAAAGATAATCAATGTTTCACTCTTATAATCATAAAAAGCAAATGCACAACGATTAAAAACCGTTGTGCATTTTTTTAGATAATGGAAGATTTAATTATTATTAAAATTAAAGATTTGTGTAACCTATAAGGCTTAAATCAACCTCTTTGGCAACATCTCTGCCTTCACGAATTGCCCATACTACAAGTGACTGTCCTCTGTGCATATCTCCGGCTGTAAATACATTTTTAACATTTGTTGCGTGAGAGCCTTCTGCGGTTGCTACATTTGTTCTTGCGTTTACTTCAACGCCAAATGCTTTTGTAACATAACTTTCCGAACCTAAGAAACCTGCCGCAATGAGTACAAGCTCAACATCAACAGTGTATTCCGAACCCTCGACTTCTTTCATCATAAGTCTGCCTGTCTTTTCGTCCTTTTCAGGCTTTAACTTAACAAGAACAGCACCCTTAAGGTTGCCCTTGTCATCGGAGATAAATTCTTTTACCGTTGTCTGATAAACTCTTGGGTCATGACCGAATACCTCAATAGCCTCTTCCTGACCGTAGTCTGTTTTACAAACTCTCGGCCACTGCGGCCATGGATTGTCGGCAGTACGCTTGTCGGGTAATTTTGGCATCATCTCAAGCTGGAGAACTGATTTAGCGCCGTGACGAATACTTGTTCCGACACAGTCGTTACCTGTATCACCACCGCCGATAACCATAACATTTTTTCCTTTAGCGGAAATATAAGTGCCGTCCTTTAAGCCGTTGTCAAGCAATGCTTTAGTAGTTGATTTAAGAAAATCAACAGCAAAGTAAATGCCTTTAGCTTCTCTGCCTTTAACCTTAATATCTCTTGGGTTGGATGCGCCGCAGCAGAGTATAACTCTGTCGTATTCGTCAAGCAATTTTTTAGCTTTTACATCTTTGCCTACATTGACGCCTGTTTTAAATTCAACGCCCTCTTCTTTCATAATAGAAATTTTACGGTCTATAACTTCTTTTTCAAGTTTCATATTCGGAATACCGTACATAAGCAAACCGCCTACACGGTCGGAACGCTCGAATACAGTAACAGAGTGACCTCTCTGATTGAGCTGGTCAGCGGCGGCAAGTCCCGAAGGACCTGAGCCGATGATTGCAATTTTTTTACCTGTTCTTACCTTTGGAGGATTTGCCTCTGCAAGTCCCTGTTCGTAAGCATTTTCGATAATGCCGTACTCGTTTGCTCTTACGGTAACAGCATCACCGTTAGCGCCGCAAGTGCAAGCCTTTTCGCAAAGGGCAGGGCAGACACGGGAGGTAAACTCCGGGAAGTTATTTGTAATTTTAAGTCTGTTATATGCCTGTTCCCAACAACCTTTGAAAATAAGGTCATTCCATTCAGGGATAAGATTGTTAAGAGGACAGCCGGAGAATGTATTGCCAATCTGCATACCTGCCTGACAGAACGGAACACCGCACTCCATACATCTTGCACCCTGCTTTTCCTGATCCTTTTTGCTTAAAGGTGTGTGAAATTCATTATAGTTTTGTATTCTTTCTTTGACTGAAAATGCCTCGGCATCTTCACGATTGTAATCCATAAAACCTGTTGGCTTTCCCATTATTGTGTGCCCTCCTTACTTATTGTTGATAATCTGATAGAATGCTTCAATTTGAGCCTGTTCACTGCTAAGACCTTTTTCTTCCATAGAAGCAATCGCAGACATCATTTCTTTGTAATCGTGAGGAACTATTTTCTTGAACTTTGGAAGATACTCGTCAAAGTTATCAAGAATTTCTTTACCCTTAGTTGAGCCTGTTGCGGCTGTGTGTTCCTCAATGAGGGATTTAAGCTCTATAATATCGTACTTTTCTTTAACTTCGGAGAAGAGTACCATTTCTTTGTTAAGCTTTGTATAAAGATCTCTGTCCTCGTCAAGTACATAAGCTACACCGCCCGACATACCTGCGGCGAAGTTTTTACCTGTTTTACCTATAACTACAACTCTGCCGCCTGTCATATATTCACAGCCGTGGTCGCCTACACCCTCAACAACTGCTACGGCACCGGAGTTTCTTACACAGAAACGCTCACCTGCAACACCGTTGATAAATGCTTTACCGCTTGTAGCACCGTAGAAAGCAACATTACCGATAATGATATTATTTTCAGCCTTAAAGGTTGAACCCTTTGGAGGATATACAATAAGTTTACCGCCTGACAAACCTTTACCAAAGTAGTCGTTGCTGTCGCCGACAAGCTCAAGTGTAAGTCCCTTTGGAATGAAAGCACCAAAACTCTGTCCGCCAGAACCGTTACAGATAATCTTAAATGTATCGTCTTCAAGCTTATCGTCAAATGCTTTCGTAATTTCAGAACCGAGAATTGTACCGAATGAACGGTCTGTGTTCTTAACATCAACAGTAATTGTCTTGCTCTTACCGTTTGCAAGGTTAGACTTAAATTCCTTTAAGAGTACCTTTTCATCGAGAGTTGCGTCAAGCTTAAAGTCATAAAGATTCTTTTTCTTGTATTCAATCTTATTTGAAACAAAGTCAGTGTTGAGAATATTTGAAAGGTCAACTTCGGCAGCCTGTCCCTCAATATTGTCTTTTCTCTTGATAAGGTCAATTCTGCCGACAAGCTCGTCAATAGTTTTTACGCCGAGCTTAGACATATACTCTCTAAGCTCCTGAGCAACAAAACG
Source organism: Ruminococcus sp. FMBCY1 (assembly GCF_023921805.1). GTDB lineage: Bacteria > Bacillota > Clostridia > Oscillospirales > Acutalibacteraceae > Ruminococcoides > Ruminococcoides intestinale_A. The sequence continues at coordinate 133,468 of NZ_CP074197.1, forward strand.
CATAAAGTTCATTACATATTCAGGCTTACCCATAAATCTCTTTCTGAGTTCAGGGTTCTGGGTAGCCACGCCGAACGGGCAAGTATCAAGATTACATACTCTCATCATAGCACAACCGAGTGTTATGAGCGGAGCGGTAGCAAAGCCGTATTCCTCAGCACCGAGAATTGCGGCAATCGCAACATCTCTGCCGTTCATAAGCTTACCGTCTGTTTCGATAACAACCTTGTTTCTAAGGTCATTCATAATAAGAGTCTGATGAGCCTCGGCAAGACCAAGCTCCCATGGAAGACCAGCATTATAGATTGAACTTCTCGGAGCAGCACCTGTACCGCCGTCATAACCCGAAATAAGGATAACGCCTGCGCCTGCTTTTGCAACACCTGCTGCAACTGTACCTACACCACATTCAGAAACAAGTTTTACGGAAATTCTTGCGTCTGTGTTAGCATTTTTAAGGTCATAAATAAGCTGTGCAAGGTCTTCGATTGAATAAATATCATGATGAGGAGGAGGGGAGATAAGTGATACACCCGGAGTTGAGTGTCTTGTCTTTGCAATCCAAGGATATACCTTTTTGCCCGGAAGATGTCCACCCTCGCCCGGCTTAGCACCCTGTGCCATTTTAATCTGAATTTCGTCGGCAGATGTGAGGTACTTTGAAGTTACACCGAATCTGCCCGACGCAACCTGCTTGATAGCTGAGCAACGGTTGTCGGCTGTGCCCTTTGTGAGAAGTCTTTCAAGGCTTTCGCCGCCCTCACCCGAGTTTGATTTGCCGTGTAATCTGTTCATTGCAATAGCAAGAGCCTCGTGTGCTTCCTGTGAAATTGAACCGTATGACATAGCGCCTGTTTTAAATCTGCGAACAATTGAATCAACGCTTTCAACTTCATCAATCGGAACAGGAGTTTCGGCATAGTTAAAATCGAAAAGTCCTCTGATATTAACAGGGTCCATTTCCTCTGAAATCATATGCGAATATTTCTTATAAAGCTCATAGTCGCCTGTTCTTGTTGACTGCTGGAGCATATAAATTGTCTGCGGGTTGTAGAGGTGTTCTTCCTTACCGCTTCTGAACTTATGACTGCCTCTTGATTCGAGTTCAGGGTTTGTGTTAAGTCCGAGTGGGTCAAATGCGGAAGTATGAAGTCTGTCAACATTCTTTTCGATATCTTTTAATGTGATACCGCCGATTCTGCTGACTGTACCTGTAAAGTAGTTATCAATAACATCCTTGCCGATACCGATTGCCTCGAAAATTTGTGAGCCATGGTATGACTGGATTGTTGAAATACCCATTTTAGATGCAATCTTAACTATGCCATGAAGAATAGCGTCATTGTAGTCATTAACAGCCGCATAGTAATCCTTGTCGAGAAGGTCATCTGCGATAAGCTCGTGGATAGTTTCCTGCGCAAGGTATGGGTTAATAGCACTTGCACCGTAGCCGAGAAGTGTAGCAAAATGATGTACCTCTCGTGGCTCGCCACTTTCAAGAATGATAGCGCATGATGTTCTTTTCTTGGTAACAACTAGGTGCTGGTGAACTGCCGAAACCGCAAGCAATGACGGAATAGCAAGGTGGTTTTCGTCAACGCCACGGTCCGAGAGGATGATGATGTTTGCACCCTCGCTGAAAGCCTTGTCTGTTTCAATGAAAAGTCTGTTGATAGCCTTTTTAAGGCTTGTGTTTTTATAATAAAGAATCGGAACGGTGGCAACCTTAAAGCCGTTGATATGCATATTTTTGATTTTAAGAATATCCGTAGAAGTAAGAATTGGATTATGAATCTTAATTACCTTACAGTTTTCCGGCTTTTCTTCAAGAATATTGCCGTCCTCGCCGATATAAATTGTTGTTGATGTTACAACTTCCTCACGAATTGCGTCAATAGGTGGGTTTGTAACCTGTGCGAAAAGCTGCTTAAAGTAATTGAAAAGCGGCTGCGGCTCTTTTGAAAGTACGGCAAGAGGACTGTCTGTACCCATTGCCGAAATCGGCTCGCTTGCATTTTTAGCCATAGGGAGGATAGATGTCATAACCTCTTCATATGTATAGCCAAATGCTTTCTGGAGGCGTTGTCTTTCGTCATAAGAATGTTCCTCAACCTTTACATTAGGAATCTTGAGGTCTTTAAGACGAACAAGGTTGCTGTCGAGCCATTCGCCGTACGGCTGTTTTGATGCATAATATTCCTTAAGCTCGTCATCGTCGATAAGTTTGCCCTGTACAGTATCTACAAGGAGCATTTTACCGGGACGAAGTCTTTCCTTAGTGACAATCTTTGCGGGGTCAATAGGAAGTGCACCGACTTCTGATGAAAGAATAAGGTTGTTGTCATCTGTAATGTAGTATCTTGACGGACGAAGACCGTTTCTGTCAAGAACCGCACCCATAATATCACCGTCAGAGAAAAGAATTGATGCAGGGCCGTCCCATGGTTCCATCATTGTAGCGTAGTACTGGTAAAAATCTTTCTTTTTCTGAGAAATTGTGTGGTTTCTGTCCCAAGGCTCAGGAATTGTAATCATAACGGCAAGAGGAAGCTCCATACCGCTCATTACTAAAAATTCAAGAGTGTTATCGAGCATTGCGGAGTCCGAACCCTCGGTATTTACAACAGGGATAACCTTGTCGAGGTCGCCTTTGAGGTGCTCCGACTTCATTGTTTCTTCACGGGCAAGCATTTTGTCTGCGTTGCCTCTGATTGTATTGATTTCACCGTTGTGAACAATCATTCTGTTTGGATGCGCTCTCTGCCAGCTTGGGTTTGTATTGGTAGAGAATCTTGAGTGAACCATAGCGATTGCAGATTCATAATCAGGATCCTGCAAGTCTGTAAAGAATCTTCTTAACTCGCCTACAAGGAACATACCTTTATATACAATAGTTCTGCTTGAGAGAGAAACTACATATGTATCCTCGTTACTCTGCTCAAATACTCGTCTTGCAACATAGAGCTTGCGGTCGAAAGGCAATCCTTTTTTAACACCCTTAGGGCGCTTGATAAAGCATTGCATAATATGAGGCATACATTCTACTGCTCGTTTGCCGAGTATATCAGGGTTTGAAGGAACATTTCTCCAGCCGAGAATCTCAAGTCCCTCTTTTTCCGCAATAATTTCAAACATTTTTTTAGCCTGATTTCTTGCAAGCTCGTTTTGAGGGAAGAAGAACATACCTACAGCATAATCTCTCTCCGCAAGAAGCTTGATTCCGAGATCTCTCTGGGCTACTTTTTTGAAAAACTTGTGTGAAATCTGGAGCAAAATACCTACGCCGTCACCTGTTTTTCCTTCGGCGTCTTTACCTGCTCTGTGCTCAAGGGTTTCTACTATAGTAAGAGCATTTGCAACAGTATCGTGAGTTTTGATACCGTTAATGTTTACAACCGCACCTATACCGCAGTTGTCGTGCTCAAACTGAGGAGAGTAAAGTCCCTTAAAGTCTTGTCTGTTTGAGATTTGTTCCAATTTAATTCACCCTTTCCCGCTCAATTCTTCAACATTTGTTCTACACAGCATACTATATAATATAGTATAGTAAATGGAGTACGATAAATGGATTGAGCTGTTAAATACATTTTATATTTTTGCTAAAACATATTAATTATATGTAAAATGTATGCTTTGAAATATTCTGTCGCAAAACAGCACATTTGCAATAACTTTATTATATAGCCTGTTACTATAGTTGTCAATAGAAAAATGCAACTTTTTTATAACAAACTTTCATATTTTGCAAGAAACCCGACGAAAAATCAATAAACTAATGTTTAAAAGTAAAATAAGTGCAGGAAAATTACTTAAACTTGCAAAAGCTGAGATATTTTTTGAAAAAATTTTAAAAAAGCTATTGACAAATAACGCAAAAGGGTTTATACTACAGTCAATGACAAACAGCAAGGGCGCTGTGAGCCGAAAGGTTCGCAGTGCCTTTTTGTTTTCTAAAAAATGATTTCATTAAAAACGGATAGGAGAGATTAAAATGGCAAAAGTTCCTGAATTATTTGGCAGTATGGTATTTAACGATCAAATGATGCTTGAGCGTCTTCCTAAGGCTACTTACAAGGCACTTAAGAAAACAATCCAGAATGGTGAGCCTCTCGACGAGAGCGTAGCTAATGTAGTTGCAAGCGCAATGAAAGATTGGGCTATCGAAAAGGGCTGCACACACTATACACACTGGTTCCAGCCAATGACAGGTATCACAGCAGAAAAGCATGACAGCTTTATCACACCGAACGGTGACGGTCAGGTTATCATGGAGTTTTCAGGTAAAGAGCTTGTAAAGGGCGAGCCTGATGCATCTTCTTTCCCAAGCGGCGGTATTCGTGCTACTTTTGAGGCAAGAGGTTATACAACTTGGGACCCGACTTCATATGCTTTTGCTAAGGACGGTACACTTTACATTCCAACAGCATTCTGTTCATACACAGGTGAGGTCCTCGATAAGAAAACACCTCTTCTTCGTTCAATGGAGAGAATCAGCACAGAGGCTTGCAAAGTTCTTAATCTTCTCGGCAAAACAGATGTTACGAGAGTTACAACAACAGTAGGTCCTGAGCAGGAATACTTCCTTATAGATAAAGATGTTTATGACCAGAGAAAAGACCTTATCTACACAGGCAGAACACTCTTTGGTGCAAAAGCTCCTAAAGGACAGGAACTTGACGACCATTACTTCGGCGCAATCAAGACAAGAGTTGCAGCTTTCATGGCTGACCTTGATAATGAGCTTTGGAAACTCGGTATTCTTGCTAAGACAAAGCACAACGAGGTTGCTCCTTCTCAGCACGAGCTTGCTCCTATTTTTACAACTACAAATATCGCAACCGACCACAACGAACTTACAATGGAAGTTATGAAGAAGATTGCTGAAAAGCACGGTCTTGTTTGCCTCCTTCACGAAAAGCCTTTTGCAGGTGTAAACGGTTCAGGTAAACACAACAACTGGTCAATTTCTACTAATACAGGTGAAAATCTCCTTGATCCGGGTAAAACACCTGAAAACAATATTCAGTTCCAGCTCTTCCTTGCAGCTATCGTAAAGGCTGTACACGAGTATCAGGATCTTTTAAGAATCTCTGTTGCATCGGCAGGTAACGACCATCGTCTTGGCGCTAACGAAGCACCGCCTGCAATCATTTCAATGTATCTCGGTGATGACCTCGGCGCATTGGTTGAATCAATCATCAACGGTACAGAGTATATAAGCAAGGGCAAGGTTAAGATGTCAACAGGTGTTGATGTTCTTCCTGACTTCAAGAAAGACACATCAGACCGTAACAGAACATCACCGTTTGCTTTCACAGGTAACAAGTTTGAGTTCAGAGCACTCGGTTCGGCTCTCAACATTGCTTGTCCTAACATAATGCTTAACACAATGGTTGCCGAGGAACTTTCAGAGTTCTATGATGAGTTGAAAGACGCATCCGATCTTGACGCAGCGGTTAAGGCTCTTATTAAAAAGACATTTACAGAGCATCAGGCAATTATCTTCAACGGCAACAACTATGCACCTGAATGGGTTGAAGAGGCAGAGAAGAGAGGTCTTCTTAACCTTAAATCACTTCCTGATGCAGTTGAGCATTACATTGATCAGAAGAATATTGACCTCTTTACAAAGAACAAGATTTATTCTGTAGATGAAATTCATGCAAGATATGAGATTGAGCTTGAAAACTATGCTAAGATTATCAATATCGAAGCACTTACAATGATTGATATGGCTAAAAAAGATATGATTCCTGCCGTTACTTCATATGTAAGAGAGCTTACAGATACAGCGCTTGCTAAGAAAGCTCTTTCAGACGCAATCCCAACATCAGTTGAGGAAGACCTCATTACAAGTCTTTCAAACAAACTTGTTTGCTTCAGCAAAAAGACAGCAGAGCTTGAGAACGCTGTTATCGGCGCAAGCGAATATGAGGGCGATGTTCTTGCTTATGCTAAGTATTACAGAGAGAGCGTATTCTCGGTAATGACTGAACTTCGTGCAATCGGCGACGCTATGGAAACAGAAACAGCCGCTGATTACTGGCCATATCCTTCATACGGCGAAATGCTTTACGGTGTATGATCGATTGACTGATTTTTAAATTTTAAATTTGGTGACACAATGGCGTGTAACGAACAGACAAAAACTGTTTGGTACACGCCATTTTTGTTATTTAAAAAAAGGGGAGATCTATATGGCAGAAATGATTTTTGGCAGTACAGGCGTATGGTATATGATAGGCGCCTTGCTCGTATTCTTTATGCAATGTGGTTTTGCGATGGTAGAAACCGGTTTTACAAGAGCGAAAAACGCCGGTAATATCATTATGAAAAACCTGATGGACTTCTGTATCGGTACAGTAGTATTCAGTTTGCTTGGTTTTGGACTTATGATGTCGGAAAACTATATTGCAGGTTTCATCGGCGTTCCTAATCTTACAATGTTTACAGATTGGGCAAGCTTTGATTGGAACTCATTTGTATTCCAGCTTGTATTCTGTGCTACAGCCGCAACAATTGTTTCCGGTTCTATGGCAGAGCGTACAAAGTTCTCTGCATACTGTGTTTACAGTGCAGTAATTTCATTGGTTGTTTATCCTATCGAGGCAGGTTGGGTATGGAACGGTCAGGGTTGGCTTGCACAGCTCGGTTGTATTGACTTTGCAGGTTCAATCGTAATTCATATGGTTGGCGGTATCTCTGCTCTTGTAGGCGCAATCATCCTCGGACCTCGTATCGGTAAGTATGGCAAAAACGGTAAGGTAAACGCTATCCCGGGTCACAGCATCACACTCGGTGCTTTAGGTGTATTCATTCTTTGGTTTGCTTGGTACGGCTTTAACGGTGCTGCTGCAGAAGACGGTTCAAGACTCGGTCAGATCCTTCTTACAACAACAATCGCTCCGGCTGTTGCTACAGTAACATGTATGCTCTTTACTTGGATTAAGAACGGTAAGCCTGATGTTTCAATGTGTCTTAACGCTTCACTTGCAGGTCTTGTTGCAGTAACAGCAGGTTGTGCAGATGTTGATGCTATCGGTTCTGCAATCATCGGTATTGTTTCAGGTATCCTTGTAGTAGTTGCAGTAGAATTTGTTGATATTAAACTCAAGATAGATGACCCGGTTGGTGCATTCTCAGTACATGGCGTAAACGGTATGTGGGGCGGTCTTGCAGTAGGTCTTTTTGCAACAGGCAACGGTCAGGACGGTATCACAGGTCTTTTCTACGGCGGCGGTTTTGCACAGCTCGGTAAGCAGGCTCTTGGTATCCTTTGCGTAGCATCTTGGACAATCGTTTGTATGATTATCGTATTTACAATCATCAAAAAGACAATCGGTCTTCGTGTAACTAAGGAAGAAGAAATGAAGGGTCTTGATATTTGCGAGCACGGTCTTGTAAGCGCATATGCAGACTTTATGCCAATCGGTGTTGGTACAGCTTCACTTGACGAAACATTTGATGTTGAGGGCAATGTTCCTGTAACTAAGGCAGTTCCTGTTCAGCTTGCAGGCAAGTATGATATGGCTACCGACGGTACAAAGATTACTAAGATTGATATTCTCCTTAAGCAGTCAAAACTTGAGGCACTCAAGGAAGAAATGGATAAACTCGGTATTACAGGTATGACAGTATCACAGGTACTCGGTTGCGGCGCTCAAAAGGGTAAGGCAGAGTATTACCGTGGTGTTGCTATTGAAAGTAATCTCCTTCCTAAGATGAAGGTAGAAATCGTAGTTTGCAAAGTTCCTGTAAAGGCTGTTGTAGATGCCGCTGTAAAGGCACTCTATACAGGTCATATCGGTGACGGCAAGATCTTCATTTATGATGTTGAAGATGTTGTAAAAGTAAGAACCGGTGAAACTGGTTACGATGCAATGCAGGATATTGAGTAATCCTATTAAAATTACCTATCCTTTTTAATTCACATAAACCGAGAGGGTCGACACGAGAAATTGTGTCGGCCCTTTTGGCATAACGCACATCAAAACAGCACCGCTTTTTTGAGTTGTCCCCAAAAAGTCAGACTAAGAATCTAACGGTTTGGAGGTCACATCACTTTGTCGGTGCTGTAGTTTTATGTTTATAGATTTATAATATATCTCCGCCGATGGATTTTGAAAAGGCTTTATAAATGTCTTTTTCATTGTTTTCGCATAATATCCATAGCTTAATATAAGCAGAAATCGGAGTGACAGTAGGGAGTACCTGAATGCCTAATTTTGAATAAAGTTCTTTGCTTTCGTAAAAAAATCCTGTCTCACTGCCTGTTAAAAATACAGGAATGTTAAATTGTATGGCTGTATTGCAGAATTTCTCCAAATCTTTGCTTGCGGTATTTACAGTTCCCGAATGATAGCTTTCCATCAATACGGCTTTAATATTTTTATTAAGCTGCGGATAAGCCATTCCCACATACGGTGTAATTTTAAGTACAGGGGAAGTTGACTTGAAAACAGGCATATTCTCAAATTTTATTTCATCTTGCTTTTCTGTATAATTGATATTTTTAATAAAATTGCCGTTAATGATTTCACCGTAGTAAATATTATTAACGCTTTCGATTTTATCCGAATAAGCAAGGTGTTTTTGCAGGCGAGAGGCACGGTGAATGTTTGTATGCTCGCCGTTATTTTTGTATGCGACAAATACGCCTTTATTATTGCCTGATTTAATGAAATCCACGGCAGCGGAAAAATTCTCGAGTCCGTTTGATTTTTTGCTCTCGAGCGGATAATTTGCAGACACAAGCACAATAGGAGTATTACACAAGCCGAACATATAAGAAAGCACAGCGGAAGTGTATTGCAGTGTATCTGTACCATGGGTAACAATGATGCCGTCATAATTATTTATATTTTCTTTGACGGAATTATAAAGTAAATTAAAATACTCGCCGTTTAAGTTTTCGCTAAGTACCGTGTAAGGAGAGATCGCATCGAATTCAGCATAACCTCCGTTTTGTTTGTACATTTCGATTAACTTGTAACGGGTACTTGAATCGGGAGAAATTACACCGTCATTGTAGCAGCTGCCTATAGTTCCGCCTGTAAAAACAACTAAAATTTTCATACAGCACCTCCGATTATTTCTTTTTATATTGTACCATATTTATTCGGAAAAATCAGCCTTTGCTGAAAACAGACTTTTACTTAGCTTTCTTTCCTGTGAAGAGTAAATTCCAGATTTGCCCGACGCTATAAAACTTATCAGACTTGCAAATACAAAATAAGGCGCGGCTTCGGCGCCGAAAAGCTCAATACCGAGCATAATTGTGGTAATCGGTGTGTTTGCGGCAGAACCGAACACGCAGATTAAGCCAATTGCCGCAAGAAAACTCGGTTCAATGCCGAATAAATTTGCATACCAGCCGCCGAATGACGCCCCTATGTCAAACAACGGAGTTACTTCACCGCCTTGAAATCCTGCTCCGAGTGTGAACGCTGTCAAAATGAATTTTACGGGCATATCGTACCAATTTGCATTGCCCTCGAATGCGGTTGTTTGCTGCCAAGTGCTAAGTCCTTCATATTTGTTGAGATTTAATAAAATGATTAGCAATGTGACAACAACAGAGCCTGCCAATGCAGAGAGAACGGTATTTTTAAAAATTTTTGCGTATAATAATTTTAAATATTTGACCGCAAGAGCAAATAATTTTCCGAGAAGTCCGAAAAATACAGATGCGGAAACAAATATCAATATAAGTTTAAAATCAAAGTTAGGAATGCTTGCGATAGTATGGACTTCGTGTGTTGCGCCGAGCAAAAGCGTAACAGCATTTGCCAGATAAGATGATAAAAAGCATGGAATAACAGCGCTTGCGGAAAGCTGACCTATGCAGCAAACTTCCATACCGAAGAATGCACCTGCAAGCGGAGTGCCGAATACGGAGCCGAATGCCGAACTTAATCCGCTTAAAATGATAGTTTTTCTGTCCTCTTTTTTAAATCCGAACTTGTCGGCAACATTGCTTGTAAGAGCGCCGCCGATTTGAACGGCAGTGCCCTCTCTGCCTGCCGAGCCGCCCGAAAAGTGTGTCAGCAGTGTAAAGAAGAATGTAAGAACTGCAAGCCTTTTAGGTACTTTTACACCCTCGTTTGCACTCTGAATTATAAGATTGTTGCCTTTTGAGGACTCACCGCCGTATTTCTTATATACAAAAGCGGTAAGTATACCCGAAAGTGGCAAAAACCATATGCAATAAGGAAAAGACTCCCTGAATACGGACGATAATCCGAGCATTTTTAAAAACGCGAAAGAAATTACGCCCATAACAACGGCACAGCAAAGAGATGCCGTCAATACCTTGAAATCAACAAACTTTCTTTTCATAATTCACCTCAAAATTTTGTAATAAAAATGGCATAAAAAAAGCCAATGCCCCTGTATAAAACAGAAGTCATCAGCAAAAGCGGTTTCGGAAAAATCCGTGGGAGAACCTCATTCCCATACATATATTATGCATTTATGGATATAGTATATACTGTACCGACAAAAAATGCAAGAGCAAAAAATAAATTTAAAAAATTTAAAAATAGGTGTTGACAAATAGAGAAAGATGTTGTATTATAATTATGCAAAAGGTTAGTGACAACTAACTTAAAGCAAGAATCTTTCCATTATTGTAATTGTGCCTCTATAATTACAGAAATAAATGTAAATCAACGCCTGTAAGGGCGTTAATTATGAAATAATAGTTAGTTAAAGCTAACTAAAAGGAGTATTATGTCTGAAGAAATTTTAGTCCGCCACTGCTCACCGACATTGGCGAATATAAAAACAGGAAATTTGGTTAATTGCCGAATTGACAGCATATATAGGCTGAAAAAAGATATTATCTCCCTAAACTCTGTTCTCAACGCAAAAGGTGTGTCAATCCGTGTACTGTACTGTTCGTCCGAAAGAGCGTTGATTTATGTTTATCGTCCGGAAAAATTAAACGCAGATATGCAAAACGGCAAAAACAAAAAGTTTTTAAATTCAATAGGGTATAGAGGAACTACCAATGATGAGCTTATAAACGAGCTTTCGGCAAGAGTTTATTCTTGCGGCGGATTTCCTCACGAGATAGGATTGTTTTTAGGCTATCCGATTGACGATGTAATAAGTTTTATTGAAAATAAAGGAAAAAACTTTAAATGCTGCGGATGTTGGAAAGTATATCACGATGAAGATAATGCTAAAAAGACATTTGAAAAGTACAAAAAATGTACTAATATATACTGCAAAAAATATTTGCAGGGTTCGTCGCTTAAACGACTTACCGTATAAATTTACAAAGGAGTAATTAATTTATGAGTAAAATAGCAGTAGTGTTCTGGAGTGGAACAGGCAACACAGAGGCAATGGCTGACGCTGTTGCAGAGGGCGCAAAAGGCGCAGGCGCAGAGGTTTCTGTATTTAATGTAACAGATTTTTCTGCAGATAAAGTAGACGGATTTGACGCAATTGCATTTGGTTGCCCGGCAATGGGTGCCGAAACACTCGAGGACAGCGAGTTTGAGCCTGTTTTCAATGAATGTGAACCAAAGCTCAACGGTAAGAAAATTGCCCTCTTCGGCTCATACGGCTGGGGTGACGGCGAATGGATGAGAACATGGGAGGAAACCTGTAATTCGGCAGGCGCAGTTCTCACAGCAGAAAGTGTTATCTGCAATGATGCTCCCGATGACGAAGCCACGGCAAACTGTAATGCACTCGGTGCAGCACTTGCAGGCTGATAAATTAACCAATCCCTTATACATTTCATATTTTTTCTTAAAGACTGCCGCTTGTAATGAGCGGCAGTTTTTAATTGTAAAAAGTTTATTTAATAGGGTAATTAGGGTTTAACAGAATACTTCGTCAGTCAATTATAAAAGTTTGGTCAACCTTTTCAAAGGTTGTGGGTGTGGGCAAAGCCCACAAATACTTTCCGTTTATGCAATCTAACGATAGCTGAACAGCCACACTGTTTGTGCCCGATAAATTGTAATATCGGAAGATATTATGGGTTTTGTTTAAACCTGCAAGTCTTTAAAAAGCCTTGACCTAAATTTTTTATTATTTCACTTAACTCGTGTGATAAACCATAATTTCATATAATAAGGGTTGTCACACAAGCCTGTGGCAACCCTTATATTTTATTCTTCCATTTGTTTTCCTAAAAAAGCGGCCGCTGAATGAGCAAGTTTAACCTCTGTTTCAGTAGGAACTTTATTATCTTCGCCCATCAGCATTACAACTGCACCCGTAACATCGCCTGCGGCAATAATAGGGTATATGACTGCCGCTCTGTGTTCCACACCTTCAACCGGTTGAATATCACCGACCGTAGCCTGTGTTGCAGTATAACTTTTACGGCTTTCCATATAATTTTCAAGAACAGGTGAAACCCGTCGTTCAAGTAATTCTCTTTTAGATACTCCCGATGCGGCAATAACATGGTCTTTGTCGCAAATAATAACGGGTAAACCGCTTACTCTTGAGAGAACTTCCGCATATTGTGAGGCAAATGCCGATAATTCTCCTACAGGTGAATATTTTTTAAATATAACTTCGCCGTCGGTAGCAGTATATATCTCAAGCGGGTCGCCCTCACGAATACGCAGGGTGCGACGAATTTCTTTTGGTATAACAACACGACCGAGGTCGTCAATTCTTCTGACAATACCTGTTGCCTTCATATCAAAACTCCCCTGAATTTGTAATATTTGCAAAATATTGCATTAATATTGTTTGACTTGTAATCTCTTTTATTCCGCTTTTTTACAAAATAAAGCCGTTTTGATTTTGTTAATTTATGGGAAAATAAAAGTGTAGAATTTTTATTGCTACACCTGAGCTTGTAAAATAAAGTGTGTAAGTTAGAAAAATAACTAGCACACTTTTTGCAATTGGGAAAAAGTGTGCTACAATGAAAGAAAGGAAAAAGGAATGAACGAAATGGCAAAAAAGAGAGAAAGCACACCGGGCGAGAACCTCGCAAAGCAAATTATTGAACAGTACAATCCAAAAAGCGTAGCCGATATCTCAGATGACACCGACAAGCTCGAAGACTTCAACAACAACATCAAGGTCGCTAAACGAATCGGCTACGGTTACCTTGATTCGCTATCTTTCTATTCCTTCTGTCCGTTCACCATTCCACCAAAAATCTTGATGAGGGATTATTAATTAATTCGGAAAATGATAATAAAGCGGTTTCGGTTGAATGGGACGGAAAGAACATAGTATTGTAAAATTAAATATGATTTTGGCTTTTGACAATAAAACCTAAAAGGGTATATCGGATATGTATTGTATGAGTGACGATTATTTGGTGCAGGAACTTATTGATGAACAAAAATCAAATAAAATAAATCAATAAGTAATTGTAAAATGTATAAATATGTGTTATAATCGATAGCACAATAATGAGTTTAAAGCAAAATTAATATATTTGATAAAGTTAATATGTGTTTTACGGAAAGGAAGATTCTTGTGAAATATCATAAGCTGTTGGAAAATGCCAAGAAGCCGAAGGGCTTTTGGGGCAAAAAAATGATTAGTTCCATGAATGAAGGACATTACGAGCTTACCGGTTGGGCGCTTGATCATATAAATTTTGAAAGACATTATCGTGTGCTTGATGTTGGCTGTGGCGGCGGTCTTACCGTGTCGAGAATAGCAGAGAGAATCGGTAACGGCAAGGTTTACGGAATAGATTATTCTGCGCTTTGTATCAAACATTCAAAGGCACAGAACAGAAAAAACATTCTCTGTAATAAGGTTAAAATCGTACTTGCCTCGGTTTCGTCTTTGCCGTTTGAGGATTGCAGCTTTGATGTTGTAATTGCGGTAGAAACCTATTACTTCTGGCCGGACAAACTTAATGATTTAAAAGAAATTTATAGAGTGTTAAAGCAAAACGGCAGGATTATGCTTGTATTTGAAATGCTGAAAACTCCCGAAGAACCTGATAAATGGAAGGCTGTAGAGGACAAGGTAGGCATAAAAACAGTGACAGAGGAGGAGATACGGGAAATGCTTGCAAAGGCAGGCTTTGAAGACATTGAAACCCATAAAAAGGACGGCACTACATGGCTTTGTGCCATCGGTGTCAAAAAATAAATAAAAGCAGGTGAATATATGAAGGCTTTAATTACAGGAGCAAGTTCGGGGATTGGTAAGGAAATTGCGAGAATCTTGGCTGCAATGGGGTATGATTTGATAGTTGCGTCAAGAAACTATGATAAGCTGACAGAGCTTAAGGCTGAACTTAAAAATGTAAATGTCAGAGTAATCACCATTGATTTGTCACGGGAACAAGACGCTATTGATTTGTATGAGCATTTAAAAGACGAGGATATAGATTTTCTCGTCAATAATGCAGGCTTTGGCGCATATGGCAGATTTTTGGATGTACCGCTGAAAAAAGAGCTTGATTTAATTCACACAAATATAAGTGCAGTGCATATTCTGACAAAATGCTTTTTGCAGGATATGGTTAAGAAAAATAAAGGCTACATTCTTAATGTAGGCTCGTCAGCGGGCTTTTTGGCGGGTCCGACTTTTTCAAGTTATTATGCATCAAAAAATTATGTTGTAAGGCTTACAGAGGCTGTTCACGAAGAACTGAGGCGACAGGGCAGTAATGTTAAAATTTCCGTGCTTTGTCCCGGTCCTGTGAATACTAATTTTAATAATGTTGCGGATGTAAAGTTTTGCCTTAACGGACTTTCGCCGGATTTTGTTGCTAAGTATGCGATTGAGAAAACTATGAAAGGCAAAATGGTTATTATTCCCGGCTTTACAATGAAAGTAGCAAAAGTTGCTCAACGGTTTGTGAGTGAAAATATGCTTACACGCATTTCCTACAATGTGCAGAGCAAAAAAGAGGGACAAAGGTCAGATACCGAACAAAAAAATTTTAATAAAGCAGAACACGCTTAAAAAGGAGCGGAGAAAATATGAAAAGATTTGTATTATTAATGTTTACGGTTCTTTTCATAATTTTCTCCGCTGTTTCTGTTTTTGCCGCCGATACAAACGGCGTAGCTTTCAAAACAGAAGATATAAATTGTGATAAAGGCAGAATTTTTAAGGTTGATGTAAAGGCAAAATCGTCCGAAAAAATCTCTGCCGTATTATTAAAATTTACTTATGACAGAAATATAATAGAATACCGTTCAATCAGTTCCGATTCGGACAGTCTGGCTTATGCTTATGATAACGGAAGTACATTAAATGTATCTTACCTTTGCAAAGACGGCAAAAATATTGATAATGACACGGTAATACTTACTTTAGAATTTAAGGCAACAGCCGAAGGTCAGAGTAATTTGCAATATACAGCCTATGATTGTGTTAATTCTTCGGCAGAAAGCGTTGAAATTTCGCAATGTTCAAGCGGTAAGGTAAGTGTTACAAAACAAGGCAGTGAAAAATCAAATGATAATGAAAAATCGGATACAACGGAATATAAATCCGAAAGCAATGAAAGTACAGGAAATTCAGAAAAAAGCAGTATTGACGAACTCGGTTCATTAAACGGCAAATTTTCAGACAACACTGTATTTATGCTTATAGTTGGAGTTATTTGCGGACTTGCTGTCGGTGTTTTGTGTTTTATGCTGTATTTATCTGTGATAAAGCGGAAAAATAAGGCAAAAGAGGAAAAAGACAGGCATTAACTTGACATAACACCGATTATGCTATAAAATTTAATTTGAACTTAATATTTGTTATGGTTTATTCATTTAATTAATAGGGAAGACGGTGCAAGTCCGTCACAACCGCCATTACTGTAAACAGTTATAGCCTTGGCTCATGCCATTGGGAAACCGAGAAGGCGCCTTGGCTGCTTTAACGCAGACTGTAAGTCAGGAGACCTGCCATAACATAGTTTGAAAAACTTTCTTGGGCAGTGGGAGAATAGTTATTGGGTAAATTATTACCCTTTATATAGCTATGCCTCTTTTAAGGGGCTATTTTTTTATTTAAGGAGAATGTTTATGAAAACAACAGCAAAATTTATTTCTGCTTCACTTGCTACTTTGCTTGTTTCTGCATCTGCAGTTACGGCATTTGCGGCAGAAACAAAAGACATTACAGTTTCACTCCGTATTGAGGGTGTGAATTCTTGTGTGCTTTATGACAATTATGAAATTCCACAGGGTAGTACGGCAGCTGACTTAATTCAGTATGCAGACAAGCTTTCTGATGATGTTACGGTAACAGGCGCCGAAAATAATTACATAACAGATGTAAACGGCGAAACAGCAGGCAAATTCGGCGGCTGGGACGGCTGGCAGTATATTGTAAATTCAGTTTCACCAAATGTTGGCGTAGGTGATTACACACTTAGCGACAATGATACAGTTGTTCTTTATTACGGTGATTTTCCTTGTCTTCTTCCGCAGATTGACACTTCGGCATTAAACAGTGACGGAAAAATCAGTTTTAATGCAGAGTCAACTACATATGACAGCGACTGGAATCCGACCGTAAGCACAGTTGCTATTGCAGATATGACAGTAACTTTTGACGGTCATACTTATACAACAGATGAAAACGGTACAATTTCACTTAGCAAGGCTGATTTTACATCAGGTGAGCACAGTGTTCAGGTTGAAAAGAAAAATTCAAACGGTGCTCCTGCCGTACTTCGTTATGCTGACGACTTTACAGTTAATATTGCAAGAGAAAACACAATTAATGTAAATCTCAGAATTGAAGGTCCGGAGGCTTGCTACCTTAAAGACACATTTGAAATTGCAAAGGACAGCAATGTCGGTCAGCTTATCTCATATGCAGACGAAGTTTCTGATAATATCGAAGTAGTAGGTGCAGATGCAGGCTATATTTCAGAGGTAAACGGCATTGCAGCAGGTTCATTCGGCGGCTGGGACGGCTGGTATTATGCTGTAAACAGCGTAGTTCCTAATGTAGGAGTAAACGATTATACACTTAATAATAATGATACAGTAGTTCTTTATTACGGTGAGTATCCATGCTACCTCCCGATTGCAGATACTTCATTGCTTACAAGCGAGGGTAAAATTACATTTACAGCAAAGGCTACATTCGGTGACGCTGTTCTTCCGATTGATAATATGACAGTATATTTTGACGGCAAAGAATACACAACAGATTATAACGGTGTAGTTGTAATTGATAAGGATCAGCTTACATTCGGCGACCACAGCTTACAGGTTGAAAAGTACGGTTACAGCGGTGCTCCTGCAGTTCTTCGTTACGCAGATGACTACACAGTATTTGTAGATACAAAGATTGTCAATGATGTAAACCTTGACAGTAAGGTAGACATTAACGATGTTACAGCTATTCAGACATACCTTAGCAATTATAACAATATTAGCGAAGAACAAGTAAGAATTGCTGATGTAAACAAAGACGGAAAAGTTGATGTAAATGATGTTACAGCACTTCAGACAATTCTTTCGGGTGAAACAGAATAATTCTAATAAGGAATGATAATTATGCTGAAAAAACTGACAGCTTTACTTATATGCGCAGTAATGTTATCTTTATCGGTAACAGTAAATGCGGCTGAAAACTACACAAAAGAAGATATTTCAAAAACTATAGACGGAATTATCTCGTATAAATCGGCAATTTTAAAGGCTGACGATACAGCTTCGTTTGTACAAAAACTTTCTGAAACCACAGATAATTCTGAAACACAGTGGTATATTATTTCTTTGTCAAAATACGGTACAGATGTAACTGCTGTACAAAGTTCTATGATAAAATCTGCCGAAAAGTTATATAAATCAAAAAGCAAAGCTACAGATTTTCAGCGTACCTCACTTGCACTTTATGCCTGCGGACTTAATCCTGAAAATATCAACGGCAAAAATTTGCTCAGTGACGGAGTTTATAACAGTGAAAATGTGAACAAGCAAGGTATAAATGCATATGTTTATGCCTTGCTGTCACTCGACTGTGCAAATGCAAAAGTTCCGAGTGACGCAAAATATGACAGAGAATATTTTATTAAAAAAATTATAGGCTTACAGCTTTCGGACGGTGGTTTTACACTTATGGGAAAGTCTGCCGATACCGATGTTACCGCAATGTGCTTACAGGCACTTGCTCCTTATAAATCTGACAGTACGGTAAAAGAATCTATTGACAGAGCACTTAATGTTTTGTCAAAAAAACAAAATGAAAAAGGCGGATATTCTTCTTTCGGCACAGTAAATTCCGAGAGTGTTTCCCAAGTTATTTCTGCGCTTGTTGCACTCGATATAGATGTGCAGTCGGATTCAAGATTTATTAAAAACGGCAACACTCTTGTTGACAATCTCATGACTTTCAAAAATTCTGACGGCGGTTTTTCTCATATTGAAAACGGAAAATCGAATAATATTGCGTGTTATCAGGCATTAAACTCACTTGTTGATTTATATAAATATATGTCAAAGGGCAATACCGAGATTTTTGAATTTGACGATACAAAGAAAAATAATTCTAATAGCGAAAATTCCCGACAGAACACTGAAAATTCAAACACAGACAGTTCTGAGGTTAATATAGACAGCAACAATAAAAATAATTCTGTAAATACAGGTGATATTACAGAAAAACATAATTCGCAAGTTGACGAAGGACAGCAGGAAACAACTGTAAAGCCCGAATCCAATAATGCGGAAAATTATGATGATCAGGTAATGGCTTTGGCAGATGACAATTACGAGCCTTTTACGCTTGCATCTACTCCGGATTCCGTAGCGGCGGCAAATTCGGATGACGACAATAATTTTATTTTCTATGTTTCTCTTATCGGACTTGTGGCAGTAGCGGCTGTGCTTTTAATTATAAGATTAACAGTGCTGAAAAAAGACGGTGAGCCGTTCAGATTATTCGGCAAAAGAAAAGGTGACAAATAATGA
The DNA here is from genome assembly GCF_023921805.1 of Ruminococcus sp. FMBCY1. GTDB lineage: Bacteria > Bacillota > Clostridia > Oscillospirales > Acutalibacteraceae > Ruminococcoides > Ruminococcoides intestinale_A. The sequence goes on from NZ_CP074197.1 coordinate 152,352, forward strand.
AATTAAAACTTTTATTACTTGTATTGATAATTACTGCCGTGCTATGCGGCTGTTCGGTTCAAACTCCCGATGACTACTATTCCTCTTCATCTCAAAAAGAGGGGATGGAGGTTACTTTTTCAATCAACTGTTCAACCATTTTAAATAATATGGATCAGCTTGAAAGCGGTCTTGAAAGCTATGTTCCGAGTGACGGCGTAATTCTCAAGCCTACAAAGATTACTCTTGACGAAAATGCTACCGCATATGATGCGCTTAGTGAAGCCTGCCGTCAGAATAAAATTCAATATGAATACGAGGGAACGGACGCAGATATTTATATCGAGGGTATTGCAAATCTTTATGAATTTTCTTGCGGTCAGCTTTCAGGTTGGGAATACTGCGTAAATGATGTTTTTCCGTCGGTAGGCTGCAATTCTTATGATTTGCATGACGGAGATACAATTAAATTCTTATATACCTGCGATTTGGGCGCAGATATCGGAAACGAATTTACAGGAGAAGAATAATGCTAAGATTTAATTCCTTTAATCCGCTGGCACAGCTTATATATTTTGTATCTGTGCTGTTGGTATCAATGTTTACATGGAATTATATAATTTTACTGCTGTCGCTTTTCGGAGCGGCGGCTTATTCTGTATTACAAAAGGGTTTTAAATTATTTTTAAAATCCTTTTTTGGTTATGTGCTGATTTTTTTACTTGTAACAATAACCAATCCGCTTTTCTCACACAAGGGAGTAACACCGCTTATATTTATAAATGATATTCCTGTTACGCTTGAGGCTATAGTTTACGGTGCGGTGCTCGGACTGATGCTTTTGAGCGTAATACTTTGGTTTTCGGTATTCAACAGCGTGTTTGATTCCGAAAAACTTATATATATTTTCGGAAGATTTTTACCAAGACTTGCATTATTGTTTTCAATGGTACTTCATTTTGTGCCTAAATTTATTCTTGTGTTTAAGCGCACATTGGCGGCTCAATCCGATTTTTGCGGTAAAAATAAATTTAAACAATACATAGGTGCATTTTCTGCTTCGGTTTCCGTAATGCTTGAGGGTTCGGTTCAAACTGCCGATTCAATGAGCGCAAGAGGATACGGAGTTAAAAAGCGCAGTTTTTACTGCCGCTTTCCTTTTACAAAAGCAGATACGGTTTTTACTGTACTTTCTCTGGGAATGTTGACTACAGTGCTGTTTGCTTTAGCGACAGGTCAACTTGATTTTCTTATATATCCGCATATCGAGATGTGTGATATTACAATATTATCCGTACTCGGAATGTCGGCTTTCGGTGTACTATCATTTATGCCGTTTATCATTGAGTTAAAGGAGGAGCTTGTATGGAAATTTTCTCTGTCAAAAATTTAAGTTTTACTTATCCGCAGATGCAGGAAAAGGCTTTGGATAATGTGAATTTCACTGTGAAAAGGGGAGAGTTTTGTGTTATCTGCGGTCAGTCCGGCTGCGGAAAAACAACACTGCTAAGACTTTTAAAGCCGCAGGCAGCTCCTCACGGCACAAAAACGGGAGAAATATTTTTCTGTTCCGAAAATATTGAAAAATGCAGTGAAGAAGATACGGCTTTTAAAATTGGCTATGTTTCGCAAAATCCCGAAAATCAAACAGTAACCGATACCGTACTCCATGAACTTGCCTTTACGCTTGAGAATATGGGAATGTCGAGTGAAGAAATAAATATTAAAATAAGTGAAACGGCTACTTACTTTGGACTTTCAAAAATAATAGAACAAAAGACAAACTCACTTTCTGGCGGTCAGATGCAAATTCTTAATCTTGCGGCGGCATCTGTTGCCGAGCCTGATGTATTAATTCTTGACGAACCCGCAAGTCAGCTTGACCCTGTATCGGCAGAAAACTTTTTTACAATTCTTGACAAGCTTAATAAAGACTTGGGTATCACTGTAATTATTACCGAACACAGACTTGAAAAACTGTTTCCCGTTGCAGACAGAATTATTGTTATGGAGCAAGGAAAAATAATTACCGATACAGCACCTAAAGATACTTGCAATGCTCTTAGCAAAATTTCAAAAAATCATCCTATGATGCTCGCTTTGCCCGTGCCTGCACGGCTTTATTCCGTAACGGATTGTAAATCGCAATGCCCCGTTACGGTCAAAGAAGGCAGAGAACTTTTTGCAAAATATAGCAAAAATAATTCTTTTACAGAACATACATTGCAGAATAATAATTCCGACGATGAAATATTATCGGTTAAAAATGTATATTTCAGATATGATAAAAAGTCTGATGATGTGCTCCTCGGTCTTAATTTATCGGTAAACAGAGGGGAAATTTTTTCGGTTGTCGGTGCAAACGGCAGCGGAAAATCAACTTTGCTTTCCGTAATAGGAGCAAGGCTTAAGCCGTACAGAGGCAAGGTGAAACTAAATGAAAAAACAGCTACTATGCCTCAAAATCCACAATTGTTATTTGTTAAAGACAGCTTGCTTGAAGACTTTAAAAGCGTGAGCGGGGATTTGGAAAAAATTAATAAATTGTCAGAAAAGTTTAATGTACACCGTCTTTTAAATCACCATCCGTATGACCTTAGCGGAGGTGAAATTCAGCGTGCAGGTTTTGTAAAACTTTTACTTCTCGAACCGAAAATATTATTGCTTGACGAACCGACAAAGGGTTGTGACAGTTTTTCAAAAGCAGAACTTGCAAAAACTTTAAAAGAACTTTCCGACAACCAAATTACAATATTACTTGTTACACATGACCTTGATTTTTCGGCTGAAGTTTCCACTGTATGTGCAATGCTTTTTAACGGTACTCTTTCAAAAAGACTTGAACCGCACGAATTTTATTGCGGAAAACGATTTTATACGACTTCTGCAAATAAAATTTCACGAGGTATAAAAGACGGCATTATAACAACGGAAGAGTTGATTTCCGCTGTTAAGGAGGAGTAAAATGACTGCTAAAAAGATAATAAAATACTTATGTGTTTTTGTGGTTGCACCGCTTATTGTACTTTGCGGAGTGTTTTTCTTCGGCGACCGCAAATATGCCTTTATATCGCTTGCTTTGTCGGTGGTTGCCTGTATTCCGTTTTTTATTTCTTTTGAAAAAGGTAAAAACGATGCACGCAGAATTGTTATAATAGCTGTTATGACGGCATTGTCGGTAGCGGGCAGGTTTGTATTTGCTCCCATTCCGTTTTTTAAGCCCGTTACTGCAATTGTAATTATTACCGCTATTTATCTTGGCAGTGAAGCAGGTTTTATTACAGGATCTTTTTCTGCTGTGGTTTCAAATTTCTATTTTGGACAAGGACCATGGACTCCGTTTCAAATGCTTGCGTGGGGACTTATCGGATTTTTGGCGGGCTTGCTTGCTAAAAAACTTGTTGAGAGTAAGGTGTTGCTTATTATTTACGGCGCTCTATCGGGCATAGCATTTTCTTTTATAATGGATGTATGGACAACTCTCTGGGCTGACGGCACATTTAATATAGCAAGATTTGTGGCAAGCATTACAACCGCAGCACCGTTTACCGTTGTTTATATGGTTTCAAATGTAATATTCCTGTTGTTGCTTACAAAACCAATCGGAAGTAAATTGCAACGATTAAAAACTAAATACGGAATTTTTTAGGACAAGGGGAAGTTTAGCTTTCCCTTTTTATTTTGCCGTGTATTATTTGCCTGTCTTCTGCATATAATCATTTGCATGGAGGTAATATATGGCAATGTTAAAAAAACACAAAAAAACGTTGTTGTCAGCATTGCAGAGAGTTTTCTGCTTTATATTGGCAGCAACAATTTTGGGTGCGGTGGGTGTTCCCTCGGCCGTACTTGCACTTGACGGTGCAAATCCGACAGTAGAAATTGTCGGATTTATGAGGGGCGACAGTAACGATCTTCGTTCAAGTGAGCTTTTAATGGCAAAAGTAAGCAATTACGACGGTAATCCTCAAGAGCTGACTTACGAATGGAAAAATAAGCTTGGCACTTATCTGTATGTATTTGACAAGCACGATATGGCTGTGGTGCGTGGCACAAAAAGCGAAATTGAAATTTACAATTCGGATAAAGGCTTGTTCGCTTCTGATAATATGAGCGGCAGATCTTATAACCGCAGCTATTCGCACAAAGGCTTTGCTTATGCGGCAGTTTACGGTGCATCTGTTAACTCTGAAAAATTAAAAGGCGGCATTTCCGTAACAGTAAAGGATTCTGACGGAAATATCATTGCGACAGCGTCGTATGATGACGATTTCAAAAATTATGACCTGTCAAAAGATATGGCAAACGCAGTGTTTGGTGTGTTTGAGGGTGAGAGCGTTGATATTCTTAACCTCTTAGGTCAAAGCTCGGTTGTTCATGTTGTATGTCCTGCCTGTTATGTAAGTCAGGGAACAATAATTTCCGGCAGCGATTGCATAAGTTTAAGCAAGTCAGAAAGCGGTTACTCAATAACCGGTTTAAAAGCCGGTGAAGGTGTAATTAAAATTAATCTTCAAAAGAGAAACTGCAAATTCCATAAAAACTCGGAAAACAGTTCGACTACAACCGTAATAGTATTTAAAAAACCTAACACTTCCACAACTGCAACAACACTCACTCTTACAAATCTTGATGACAGATGCGAATATTATCTTGAGGGTGTTAAGGGTGAAGTAATTGACGGCAAAATAACTTTTAGCAGTCTTACTCCCTCTACTGAATATAACATAGAGGTACGGGGCAGTTATATTGACGAGAACGGTACAACTAAAACTGCATACGCCTATGTAAAAGACACAACAAAGGACTGCTATACATCAAGTGTGGTTTTCAACCTTGATGATACTGTAGCGGATACCGAAAGCATATTCGGTAAACCGTACGAGGTTGCCGTAAAGTCTGACAGTGATTACATTGTCTTGCAGAGCGGTGATAACGGTTATACTGCAGAACTTGCTAAAGGCAATTATAAAGTGCTTTTAAAAGACGGTAATGATTATAAACAGATTGATAATGCGGTTCTTACCATTGACAGTGATGATAACAGCATAGAGATAAAATATTACTCTGTAGTTTATAATCTTGATGGTGGTACACTCAACGGCGATACAAAATTTGTTTACCGTGAGGGTGAATTCGTAAAAACAATTGATAATAAACCAACTAAGTATGAGTATGTATTTGACGGTTGGAAGTGCGGTGAAAGCACTTATAGCAACAGCCAACAAATTACAGATTCAATTGACAGAAAATATGAATTCACAGCAATATGGGAAGTAGATAAGATAGGCAACGGAGAAAAGCCTGACGGAATCCCCGATAAATATCAGAAGAAAGTAACCTTTAAAGTAGTAAACGGTACTTGGGAAGATAAGACTTCAAATGATATTTCATACTATGTAACTTTGCTTGACAAAGAGGGTAAGTGGAATGTCAACGGTACTGCAAGAATCAATATTCCAACAGGTATGACAGCAAATTACGGTTATGAAAACGGCAAGTGGGATATTGAACCAAAGTCACCTGTAAAGGGAACAAATGCGGAAACTTACACTTATACTTTTACAAAGAAAACCGACCCGAAAGTTGATTACAAAGAACCAAACGAAAACGATAAACCAACACCTGCTACACAGGTAGTAGAGTACGGAAAGAAAATACAGGTAAAGCCGAACGGCGGTGTATGGGTTCACGATAACAAAACCTATTCGGGTGATGATGTAGCAACATTTGTTCTTGAAAAGAATATAAAACTCGAAGATCCAACGAGAACAAACTATGTATTTATGGGTTGGGATAAGCAGAAAGGCAAAGACGATGTAGCCTATATCTTCACGGCAATATGGGAAGTAGATAAGATAGGTGACGGAGAAAAGCCTGACGGAATACCGGATAAATATCAGAAGAAAGTAACCTTTAAAGTAGTAAACGGTACTTGGGAAGATAAGAGTGCAAATGATATTTCATACTATGTAACTTTGCTTGACAAAGAAGGTAAGTGGAATGTCAACGGTACTGCAAGAATCAATATTCCAACAGGTATGACAGCAAATTACGGTTATGAAAACGGCAAGTGGGACATTGAACCGACTGAAATTGTATCAGGAATTGAAGATGTTGTTTATGTTTATTTGTTTGACAAAATAGCAGAAACAGAGCCACAACCGCAACCGACAACTGTACAGCCGACTCCTACAGTTAAAACCGTTGTTCAGGAAAAAAGGGTTTATAAAACACAGTATGTTGAGCCTATTACCTTAAAAACAGGTGATAATCTCACTTTCTTAGGTGTGCTTGTCGGTTTGTGTGCAGCAGGTTTTGCAGGAACAATAATTTTCGGTAAAAAACGAAGTAAGTAATATTAAAAAGGCGATTGCAGATTAATTTTGCAATCGCCTTTTTTCAAATACAGAATAATAATAAATATTTCAAAGGTTATAATAAATTAAATGAGGTGAATTTATGGCAGAGGTAATTAAAATAGTTTTGACTGGCGGTCCATGTGGCGGTAAAACAACTGCTTTGAATTTTTTGAAAGATGAACTTGAAAAGTTAAATATAAAAGTTTTTATATTAGAAGAAATTGCAAGTAATTTATTGAGCAACGGCATTACTCCGCAAAAACTTGGTGTATATGAGTTCCATAAACAACTTTTTGAAACTCAATTAAAAGAAGAAAATTCTCTCGAAGAGAAAGCTAAGGCATACAATGGGGAAAAGGCTGTAATTTTATTTGACAGAGGATTGCTTGACAGCAAAGCATATGTTACCGATGCCGAATTTAAAAAATATATTTCAATAAGTAATAAAAATGAAGATGTATTAAGAAATTCGTATGATGCTGTATTTCATTTAAAAAGTGTTGCTTGTACAGATGAAAACACTTACATTAAAAATTGCAATTCTGTCAGAAAAGAAGATGTAAAGCTCGCCAAGGAACTTGACGAAAAATTACTTTCTATATGGACAGGCACATCACACCTACGAGTTATACCAAATAACAGTGATTTTAATAAAAGGCTCGATAATTTGCTTAAAGAAGTATTAGGGTTCATCGGTGTTCCGGAACCTCTTGAAATTGAGCGTAAGTTTTTGATAGAATACCCTGATATTGATTATCTTAATAATATGACTGCTTGCAGAAAGGTTGCGATTACTCAGGCATATTTAAACACTCCCGAGGAAGGAATGTTCAGAATACGGAAGCGTGGTTACGGCAAAGACGCAGTATATATTAAAACGGTAAAAATCAAGATTAATGATTTGAAAAGGATAGAAAAAGAATCTTATTTGACACAAGCCGAATACAATAATTATCTTTCAAGAAAAGAATGTATAACGGGTATTATTTCAAAGGACAGATATTGCATAGTGTATGATGACGAATATTTTGAACTTGATATATATCCGTTTTGGAATGACAGAGCAACGCTTGAGATAGAATTGCTGTCAGAAGATCAGCCTTACAAACTTCCTCCTTTTATTAAACTTATAAGAGAAGTAAGTCACGAACCCGAATACAGAAACATTGCACTTGCGCAAAGAATGGTTCATAACAAAGGGACTGATTAAGATAACTTAGTTGATAACAACATTTCGATATTAATACCAAGTGATATTGACATTATTATCTGCAATGTGTTAAAATGCCAATATCATTAACTTCATTATCAAATTAAAACAGGAAAATAATTATAAAAAATTAAAAAAAGTGTTGACAAATGGAGTTTGCTGATGTATAATAATGAAGCTGACTTAAGGGAAAAACAAATTTTTAAGTTAAGTATGCGGCAATAGCTCAGCTGGATAGAGCAACTGCCTTCTAAGCAGTAGGTCAGGGGTTCGAGTCCCTTTTGCCGCGCCACATGGTGGGATTAGCGTAGTTGGTTAACGCGCCAGTTTGTGGCACTGGAGACCGACGGTTCGAATCCGTCATTCCACCCCATTTGACTCATTAGCTCAGTTGGCAGAGCACTTGACTTTTAATCAAGGTGTCCGGAGTTCGAATCTCCGATGGGTCACCATAAAGCCGCACATTTTACTTTTGTGCGGCTTTTGATTTAAAAACCACGAGTTGGGTTTAAATGGTGGGCTGTCGCCAAGCGGTAAGGCAACGGACTTTGACTCCGTCACCCGTGGGTTCGAATCCCGCCAGCCCAGCCAAAAGTAAAGTGATTTAAATAGTTAAGCAAAACTACTTAAATCGCTTTGCTGTTTATTTAACAGTAATAGGTTTCAGATAGTCGCTTCCTCTCGTTGGATTGTCGCATTAGCTAACATCAGTTCAAGCCGATAACAACCACGAGGTAACTACACAAAGGGATAGGTGGTTGCACACCGATTCCGCAGTGGAAAGAAATACCCCTATCTGTCCTTTATTAACTTTTATTTGCAAAAAAGTAAGACCTGCACCACCGGATAAATAGTACAGGTCTTGACAAAATATCTAAAAGCGTATAGAATTAAGCAATACGCATGTTTAGCTTCTCAAGTTCTGAGTACATGGAATACTCGGGGCGCACGCTTATCAGCGATTGCAGTCGTTGATAAGCTGAGGGGCTTATTTTATTTGCACTCACATTTTACCATTTTAAGAGAAAAATGTCAATATGTAATGGAAAATATAGTTAAATTTAGTTTTACTATTTAATTAAGTGTCCCACCGTGGGACACTTATTATAAATAAAATATAGTGATGAAAAATCACTATATAGTAGGAGTGATAATTATTAAGACGATATTAGTTAAGGCGAATGGTCAAAAGTTTCAAGTTTATTCGGCTGAAGAAGTTAATAATAAAATATGTGTAATATTTAACAAGGACGGGAAAAAGTATTATTACAATAAGCAGAGTATTGAAATTTTGGAAAACAAGAGATCAAACTTTGTATTGGAGTCATATATAAAAGGGAAATTACCTTTTACCGTATATACATTTAAAAAAGAATGTTTCAGATGTCACGGATTGACAAATGTTATAACTTACATAAAATATAAATATAGCCCTTACGATGATTTAACTTATCCTTGGGATATAAATAGGCTTACTAATAGTCAAGATATTTTTGCTCACATAATGGATCCGTCTATCGAATATTTTGGATTAAGTGTTATAGGCAATTTACCAAAATTTGACAGTATTCTTATGAACGCTTTTCCTGATAGAATTGATGTAAGATATAGTAATACTACAAAAACATCTTATCCAATGAATTTATGTGAGCACTGCGGAACACCACAGGGAAATTATTATATTTATAGGCAAGTCAATGAAATGATTGATGATATGCAACAAATTGATATTTTGGAATACACTACATTAGAAGATGAAAAATAGATAGTAATTAGACAGTTTATTTTATCACAAGTGTCCCACCGTGGGACACTTGCAGTAATACGGTTTTATTATTGATGATTGCTTTTCATAAGACTATAATAAAAGCGGTTCTCTCAACCAACCAAAATGAGAATTTAAAAAGTATTTTCAAAAATTATTGATTTTTTTATAAATATATCATATAATATAAGTGGACACAATGATGTCTTTAATGAGGAGTGCCTTGCAGCTCTAAATGCAAGTGATTTATGTTGAGTGCCCTGCAGCTCTAAATGTAGGTGATTTATGTTGAGTGCTCTGCAGCTCTAAATGCAGACCGTAATGTATAAAAAAGGGAGCGAATTTTCGTTCCCTTTTTGTTTTAAGGAGAAATGCATTTGAAAGACCTTGATTTTTATATTGTACCAAATAGTTATATTACATACTTACAAAAGGCCGAGAGTATAAAGCGGGGTTTTACTCGTGTTCCGAATATGGATTATGGTAAAAATCATAAGCCTAAGTTTATATGTGGTATTGTACTTAAGATTAATGATGTAAGTTATTTTGTCCCGGTATCATCTTATAAATTTAAGAAACCTGATAATTTTCTGATTTGCGATAAGAACGGAAATACAATCTCATCTTTAAGGTTTAATTATATGTTTCCTGTTCCGTTAGAAATTATTAAACAGCGAAGAATTGATATTGAACCGGACTTAAAGTACAGAGCTTTGTTGGCCCAAGAACTTAAATATTGTAAAGACAATCAAGATACTATAAGAAATTTAGCTAAAAGAACGCATAAAAGGGTAATGCTTGCAAAAAGCCCAACACTTGTTAAAAACAGTTGTGACTTTTCTTTTCTTGAGCAAAAGTGTCAAGAATATGAAAATCAGTTATTGCAAACCCAACAACCAATCTTACCAAATCAAATACCACCTGTTCCTACAAATGAATTTACACAAGGAATATAATATAAGCCTTCTGCCGAATTTGGCAGAAGGCTTTTTTAGTACAAGTGTCCCACGGTGGGACACTTGAAGTATCAAAATAACAGCATTTGATGTTTTAAAATAGCAGGAAATAAATTAACTGTCCCACGGTGGGACACTTGCGGTATCAAAATAACAGTATTTGATATTTTAGAATTGCAGGAAAAACAAATTAACTGTCCCACGATGGGACACTTATTTATATGTTTTGATTAAAATTATTTAAATGTTGTGGTGATTGTATTTGATTAGGTAGAAGTATATTCTGTAATTGTAATTCATTTATAAGATAATTCTTTATATCGGTTATGTGTTGTTCAAGTCTATTTGGAAAACGACCTTCATAAGACAGAATACGCAGTAATTTTTTATGTATAGTTTCAATTTCTTGTTTATTTTTTAAGCAAAGGGGATTGCCTTGCGAAATGTATGCTTTAGCAATATATTTATCTGTGATAGGAAAGCAGTTACTAATTCTATATAGTGCCGGTTTATTGGTGTAACCAATATGATAATACGCAGAACGAATATCATTTTTTGGTAGTTGTATGTAGTTATTATACTTGGCAATTTGATTTTGAGTTCTGTGAGAAATATCACTTGTTGGTATAGCCCAAAATAATCCGTTAATATTTTTATCTTTAATACAACAATAAATTGGACGCTGTTTACTGTCACCGTATTTACCACCCAAATTATTGATTAATTTAATATAAGAGTTATCAATTAAATAAAAACTGTTTTCCTTCATTTTTTCTCCTTTGTCTTTTACAAAATAAGCCTCCTACCATTAAGGTAAGAGGCTTTTCGTCAAACCGCCAATTTAGGAACGCCGAACGGTAGGCATATTCAATCAAACCGTCAATTTAGGAACGCCGAACGGTAGGCATATTCAATCAAACTGTCAATTTAGGAACGCCGATCAGTAAGCGTATTTTCTCTGGGATTTCTCCCTACAATATTATTATACACATTGCAGAATAATATGTCAATGATTTTCTGCAAGTGTCCCACGGTGGGACACTTGCGGATAAATGATTATTCAGTTTCAACTATAAGTCTTTTGTTTATTTCTTCAATCCAGCTACTATTGTCAGACTCCAAATATTTTAAAAATCTTTTAAAATTGCTGCTTCCTTTTATGCTGTCATCAGATTCTAAATTTTGAACTCTTCGCTTCATATCATAGTAGTTTTCCTTTGTAATAAATTGCATAGCTTTTTCTATTTGATTAGCTTTTGCTTTATAATTTTCTACGCCTGTAAAATGCTTAATTAACGGAGCATTTACAGGTTTGGCAGGGGTGTTGAGATTTTCATCTGTCCAATGTTTTGAAACAATTTGCATAGTACACGGATTACCGAATATGATTAGTGAGTCAGCTATATTGTCAATTCCATGAAATTCATTGATTTTACGCTTTATGTCATTGTACTGTTCATATGGCTTTTTTTCTGTATCGCAGAATACAAGAACAATATCATATGAGTCACTATTATAGCGGTCTTGGTATCTTGCAGGTATGTTACCGTTTCCATTAGCATTAACTAATTCTATATGGTATTGGTCGTTCCATACTTGTAACTCTTTAAGTCTGTCAAGGTAAAAGTATTCTTCGTTTCCTTCACAAATAATACATATTCTTTGCTTGTCAAAAAATATAGGTAGGTTATTCATCATCAGATGATGTACCTCCTTTCACTGTATCATTATGAATACTTATTAGCGTATTGATTAAATCAGGTTCCGGTATTGCACCGAGAGCACCTTTTTTGTATTTTTCAATAATATCTGTGGTTTCACGCACACCTTGTTGAGCTGTAAAATTAGCAAGTGAATAAAAATAAACATTGTACTTATCTTTGTGAACAAACCATATTTGTTCTTTTCTAAACAGCTTTTTGCAATCCATTAAACTAATGTCGTGAGCAGTAAATATCATTTGTGCCTTAGTATTTAATTCATTATTGAACATAGCTACTATGGCTCTTGTAAGTTTAAAATGAAGGCTGCTGTCGAGTTCATCTATAATTAAAATTCGGCCTTTTTCCAACGCTTCAATAACATAGCTTGCTAATGCTGCTATTTTCTTTGTTCCGGTGGAATCAAATATCATACTTGGTACTTGAATACCTTTATATGTTGAAACTAAACGAATTTGATCCATAATGCTGTCAGGTAAGTTTAGTGCATTTTCATCAGCTTTTCCTTCATCTTTTTTGGAAAATTTTATTTTATCCATATCAACAAATTCAAAATTATCCATATATAAATCTGCGTTTTTAATAAATTCAACAATCTTGTTTTGAAGATTGTTTTTATTTTTCATTAGCTCAATAGTATGCTTGATAGGAATATTATTCATATTAACAATATCAATTTTATTTGCAAAGCTGATTAGTATTTTTTTCATTTCATCAAGATATTTGAATTTTGTTGTATCAATCTGATAAAAGAACAGACTATTATTTGATATAACGGGTAACATTGTATCTAAATTTTCATCTGCACAGTAATATTCTTTATTTTTCACATCTTTTTTGAACCAACATTGTGTTTTTTCGTTGCCGTATTGGTCTTTTATTATTTCTGAAAAACATTCATATATATATTCTTCTTTATTTTCATCAAATTTAAAATCAAATGAAAATTCTCTGTTAAATTCTAAGAAAGTAATGCCAAGTTCACATATTGAATTGTCTGTAAATAAATTAGACATTAGTCTTGATTTTCTGTTTAACAGGGCATTTTTAATATCAGCTATACATTTAATAAAGCGTGTTTTACCTGTATTATTTGAGCCATATATGCCGGCAGCTTTTAATATATTGAAATTGTTTTCTTTATGAACATTAGTGATAAATCTTTTATTACGCATATCTGCGTTCATTGAAAATACAACTTCTTGATTGAAAATATAGCAGTTATTAATTCTTATTTCAACTATCATACTTATTCTCCTTAATTCGCAATCAAATTTTTGCATTTGTTTTATATTAATATTATAGCTTATACTTATATTTTATGCAATATTATTGCACAAAATATTTTGATTTTTTAACAAGTGTCCCACGGTGGGACACTTGTTGCAGCTTCAGAACGGTAAATCATCATCAAGAGGCATATTTTCAAAATCGGGTTGTGATGGCAAAGGCGGCTGTTCAGATGTAGTTGAAGAAGAGTCTTTATTATTATTTGCTTTTTGCACACGCTCACCGGTAAATGATACTGTATCTGCGACAATTTCGGTTACATAGCGTGTACTTCCGTCATTGGCCTGATATGTACGACTTTGTCGTTTGCCTTCAAGAGCAATCATATTGCCTTTTGCAAAATAGCGACATACAAATTCTGCTGTGTAGTTCCAACAGACAACATTGAAAAAATCAACCTTTCTTTCTTCACCGGGTTTGTTGTAATTTCGTTCAACTGCGATACTAAAACTTGTTACGCTTTTTCCGGTAGTAGTTGATTTGAGTTCAGGGTTAGCAGTAAGTCTTCCCATGAGTACAATTCGATTTAACATATTTATGACTCCTTTTTTATTAATATATCAGTTAAGTGTCCCACCGTGGGACACTTGTGGATAAACAATAGGTTGTTTATTTATTTTTTCTCTGCTTTCGGGTGTTTAATTGTAGGCGAGTAGCTGCACAGGTTATGACTTTGCAAAAGTTATTTTACAGTCAACTTTAAAATAGTGTAGGGGAAGAGCTGCCGGCGTAAGTTATGCTGCATTTTTACGAGCAATCGTCTTGTTCTATTTTTTCTCTGCTTTAGGGGCTTTTGCCGAGCCTGAAAACCTTGCATATTTTAGCTTTTACGCTGTTGCCGTTGAGTATATTTTCTTTTTAACCTGCAATTATTTATCGGTAATTCTGATTTTGAAGTAATCTTTTGAGAAACAGCAGCTTTTCCCTAAGTTCAAGTGTCCCACCGTAGGACACTTGAGGAGGTAAGCTATAACTGTCCCACGGTGGGACACCAAAACAATATTTTGCCACGGAAAGTAGGGTAGTAAATTTTGCAGGATAAAGACTTAATATTGCAAGCAATATTAAGTCGGTCACAAATGTCGGCAGTGCCGACATTTTCGATAACATTAACTTTAATATCATCGACTAAGCCTTTAATATCACTTTTAGATTGCTGTTTTATTTTCATCAGATAAAAGCTGACTTTTTAGTAACATTGATTTTAATATTGCTAAAATTTCAAGACAAAAAGTTTACAAAATGCTGATAGCAGAAAAGAAAAAGCCTTGATTTTTGCGTAAATTCGATTTATTCCCCATAAGAGTGAAATTACATCAGCAGACAATAAAAAACGCTTACAAGTCAAATTTGGCTAAGTTAAACGCAAAGTTTGTAATGTTGTCAAAAAGTAACGCTTTGAGATAATTTGAACAATTACGGATTTCATATTCTTTGCTTGCTTCTTCATAATTCAAAAGTGTATCCGAAATCAAGTCACATAATGAATTAGCTTTTGCAATACCGTGCTTTGTAATGCAGTTGTTAATTGAATAAATAAGTGTACGCTGTGACACAGTAGTTTTATTATAGGTTTGAGATGTGTTGTTGGTTGCCATATCACAAAGTAAATCAACGGCTTTGCAGTATAATCTTGAATATATATCGTTCTCGTAAGCAACATAGCTTTGATATGCATTATAATCTGTCAATTCTTTAATCGATTCAACAATCTTGTCATTGTCAGTTGTAAAAGGTACAGTAAGGTTAATTCTGTCAATGATTAGATTATGATCTGATTTACTGTTATTTATGGTATTGTTATATATGGTATTGTTATAATGTCCGAAATTTTGGGACACGGTATTGTCCGAAGAATTAGGACACGGCAATGTCCTGCTTTTTAGGACACGGTTATTTTCATTGTCCTGTTTTTTAGGACATGGTGAGAGTGCAGATTTTATCGCATTTTTTACATTGTCCGAAAATTTAGGACACGGTTTATTACTTTCTTTTTGCTGTTTCTCTATAACGGTAGGATTAGTGTTAAGTATGTAGTTATTTACACAAAACTTACCGTTTTTACCCTTACGCTTAATTACGGATATATAGCCATAAGCTATAAGTTCATTTAGTGTATTGTAGTATGTCTGCTTGCTTATACCGAGAATTTCCATAGTATAATCTCTTGTAGGAAATACTGTGTTTGATGATTGAGCAAGTGAATAGAATAAAGCAATCATACCACGAGCCTTAACAGATAAACGAGTATCACACATAATTAGTTTTGGCATATTTCCGTAGCCGTATGAATAAATATTATCAAGCGAAAGTGTATGATGTTCTGCAGAAGCAGACGGTGGACAACCTATAGCATTAGGATTACTGCATATGGTGTACACATTTTTATTTAGAAAGCCTTTAGCTTTTGAAATTGAAATATAACTCTTTTCAACAAGCCTGTTCAGATATTTGTAGTAGGTATCCTTGTTCATATTTAGGTCACGAAGTATTGTGCTGCGTTTTGGATAAATTTTACCTGAACCTGCATAAGAAGCTAAGTAGGCATAAATAGCCTTGCTTTGTAAAGGCAGTTCTTTGTCAAGCATAACTTTTTGAGCAAGCATACCAAATCCCTGTGCATATACGCCGTCAATTTCTACTGCGATTTCTATGTCTTTGTTATTTAATTTTTTCATTATAATTCCTCCGTATTTTGAAGCTGCTTGAAACGGACTTTTTTAATTGTTCAAGACCGTGTGAATTAAGCAATTAAAAAAGTCTGCTGCAAGAGCAACAGACTTAGTTTTAAATATATGTTTTTAGTACAGGCTTTTTTTCGTGAGTCTGCACCGGTTCTGAAGATGAGCCTACAGGTGGGTTATATGCCTTTGCTGTAGGATATTTTCTCAATAGAGCCGAAAATAATCTTGTGCGGTCGGCATAGCTTACCTCTCTTATAGTGCTTTTCTTTGCTTTATAGGGTTCTTCGTTAAGTGATAGTCCCCAGTCCTCGCTTTTGAGGAGTTTCATTTGTGCCGGGTGCATACCTGTTTTCATAAGCACCCAGTCACCTTTTTTCATTCTTTTAATTTGCCCCGGTGTCATTAAAGGCTTTTTTGTCATATTGTAAGTAACGGAATTTGCGTTGTTATTGTTTGAAAAGCTGTTTTGCTTTTGCGAAACAGAGCCTGACATTACAGTCTGATTATCAAGCATTTTTGAAAAAGTTTCTGCGTCAGGGGAAGTAGGTGCTATGTAACTGAACATTACATTCTGACAGCTTGATTTTATAACGCTTGCTGTATTCTGATCGTATTTTTGATCAAGCTGCGTTGTAGTTTGTAAAAACGGGCAGCAAATGATACCTCTTGATCTGCCTGCAGAAAACATCTGATCAACTCTCTCTATGGCTGTGTATGTGCCAAATTCATCAAGGTAGTAGTATACTCGATGTGGCAGCTTGTTGTTCTCAAAATGTTCAGAGGCACAAAGTAATTCGTTATAAGTTTGTCTTACAAGTAAGCTTACTAAAAAATTTTTAGTGCTTGATTTTTCATCAACAACAAAGAATATTGCTTGTTTGCCGTTAATAAAGTTTTCAATATCAAGATCGCTGTTAAAGCATATCATTTGTTCCATTTCTGTATCAATGAAGGAAAGCATACGGCTCATTGCTGTTGACATAACGCTTGCAGTAGTCTGAAAAGCACCGGAGGCTGTGGCAGACATAAACCATTTTGATTTGTGATTAGTCGGCAACATTGTATATAATTCAGTCAGATAAGTTGTAGGCATTACTCCTTTTTTATTTACTGTTCGTGGATCAATTTCAAGGAGCTGTTCAATTATTTTAAAAACTGATACTATGTGCTTTTCTTCGGGTTCACAAAGTTCGGATACAAGTAAGATAACGCCTGTAATAATGCCTTCTGCAGATTCGTAAAAGTATTGATTTTGTCCTGCACTTTTGAAACCGTCCATATGTACAATTGAGTTTGAAAGAACTTTTGCATATGTTTCAGCCCGTGCTTTGTCTGCAAGACTTTTTGTTGATTCATAGCGGTCATTGTATTTATTGACAAGATACATCAGATTGTAACTGTCACTGCGAGTAGGATTTCTTAAATCTATTACATAAGTTTTGTACCCGTAATATTTTTCCAAAACAGGTGCATATGTCTGATGAGCGTCACCTTTTGTATCTGTGGCGAAAAAAGGATTGCCAACGGCCGCTAAAAATTCAAGATTAGGATAGACGAAAGAAGATGTTTTACCGCCACCCGGAGCAGATACGGAGAGAGTATGATTATCAGATGTATCAATGTATGCAAATACTTTTTTGCCGCTTTTTACTGCACCGAGTATAATTCCCTCAAGCTGTGGCCTGTTTTCGCCATTTCTCCACTTTTCGGGTTCATATGGTATAATAACAAGATTATTATTTAATTCTTGTTTGGTGGCCCAGTGTTGGTCACCAAATTGGCCGTCACCGACAGGCTTGCTTTTAATAGAATTTAAATTTTTGCCGCTTGATGATATAAAGTACGCAGCTATAAGTACAACTAATACGATTATTGAAAATATAATAATTCCGCTTGTTGAGCTACTTACCATAACTTTGACTCCTTTGTTTTAAAATTTCGTTCCAATCTTTTAGCTTAGGGGTTATTATTTCAGTTTTATATTTGACCTGAAATAATTTTTGTGCTTTTTTAGCAAAGTCCTGTCCGTGATTTTTGCCGTCAGAACTGTTTATATCATTATCTGTACATATATAGATTTTCTTTATATGCGGGTAATCTTCAACACATTTTTTCAAAGCTTCTAAATTCAGCCCTCCTAAAGCTATATAGTTGTATGTGTGCCAGTTTTCGTCAAGCTGATACAAAGTAATAAAACTGAATAAGTCAATAAAAGCTTCAAAAACAAAAAGCACATCAGACAAACCAATGTGCTTAAAGCAGTATATTTTGTTACTTCCGGTAATCTCACCTTTAAAAGATTTAACAGTAAGCGTACCTTTTAATCCGGCATACCTGACTATTCCTTTTTTATCTTTGCCGAGAAATACAATGTTGTGGTTGCTTTTATCTTCATATATAAGACCTTTTTTTACAAAGTATCTGACGACACTGTAATCAATACAGCGTGAATTGCACAGATAAGCATACAAGCGTTTGTTGTTTGTGTTTTTTTGAGGTAAAACCACTCTGTCTTTTTTATGGTAAATATCAGGTTCATTTATAAAATCAACAGGCTTTGAATTGCTTGTAGCTTTGTAATTTCCGTCAAGCAAAGTTATTACTGCTTCTTGAAAACTAAAATCAAAAAATGTCATCAGAAAATTTACTGCCGTACCCGATTCACCTGTAGAATGTCTGTACCAAATATGACCTCGTATTTTTACGCTGTCATGTGTTTCCCACATATATTCTGTACCGCTATGTAAAACTTTTTCTCCTATACTTTCAAGATATTCTTTAATATCTTTATGATGAGCCTGATACAACTCTTCATCTGTAAACGGAATAAATTTTGACATTTTTTAACCTCCTTAACAGTCATAGCTGATTGGATTGTCAGATACAGCGTGACCTAATTGTATTTTTTGTATTTTTTCATCTCTTAGCTGTTTTGAATCAGATGTGTATTTTTGCTTTGCGGCGGCAATTGTTTCTGTATTTATAATTTTGCCCATATGAGCGGCTATAGAGGCAAGATTAAGCACTGTTATTTGCTGTTGCGTGTTAGTTTCTTCAATTTTTTGCTGTGCTTTTATATTTCCGAGTTCAACAGCCTTTTTATACCACAAAAGAGCCTTTTCAATATCTCGTTCGATTCCCAATCCGTATTGATAAAAAGTACCTATTCGCAAAGCTAATTCTGAATCTGTTTGATTGTTATTAAACCGGATAAGATAAGCCGATAATGCTTTTCTAAAATAATTACTTGCAAGCTCATTGTTTTGTAATCCGTATTTTTCGGAGTGATAGATATAACCGAGCTGATAAGCTGCATTTGCATTTTCAAATTTTTCAGCTTCCGAAAACCAATATATAGCTTGATTAATGTTCATATCGGTTCCTAACCCTTTTAAATACATATCACCAAGACGATAAGCAATATAATCATTAGGATTTTGCTTGTAATCTGTTATATAAAGATTTAGAGCATTACTGTAGCATAGCTGAGCTTTTGCAATATCATAATGGGCATAACTTTCGTTTAAATAAATTTTAGCAAGATTGAACCAAGCGTTAGATATATTTCCTTGTGCTGCATATTGAAAATGTTTTATAGCATTTTCAATATCATTATTTTCAAATGCTATTTTACCTAACTGATAGGCAGCATTTGTATTGCCGAGTTTTTCAGCTTGTGAAAACCAATGTATAGCTTTATTTATGTCAATATCAGTACCTAAACCGTTAAAATACATTTTTCCGAGTCTATAGGCTGTAAAGTCATCAGGATTTTGGGTATAATCTGTTATGTAAAGATTTAAAGCATTACTGTAGCATAGCTGAGCTTTTGAAATATCATATAGTCCGTAACTTTCGTCTGAATATATTTTACCGAGTTTAAACCAAGCGTGAGATATATTTCCTTTTGCTGCTTCTTGAAAATTCTCAACAGCTTTTTCAATTTCTCCCTTTTGAAGAGAAATTTTACCGACTTGATAGTTTGCGTAGAAGTTACCGAGTACAGCAGATATTTGATAATAACTGTATGCCTCTTCAATATTCTTTTCGATGCCTTCACCGTTTTCGTATAGCTTTGCAAGCGTGTATGCAGATGAAGCACTACCGTTTAATGTAGCCTTTTTTAGCCAAATTACAGCTTTTTGAATATCTTTCTCAACACCGTAGCCGTTTAGATACATCTTACCAAGTCTGCTTTCAGCTGTAACATTACTGTTTTCTTCTTCTGCTTTCTCATATTCCAAGCAGGCTCTTTTATAATTTTCGTTAGCCTTTTGTTCATCAATGATATTGTATTTTTCGGAAGAGTATATGTAACCAAGCTGATATGCTGCATTTGGATTATCTTGTTTAGCTGCTTTATTGAGCCACTCAATTGCAGAATTAACGTTAATATCTGTGCCTTTTCCTGCAAGATACATATTTGCTATACGCATTTCTGTAAAAGCATTTTGTATATCGTTTTCTTCTTGTTCTATCATACCCTCCAATGCTTTTTTATATAAGCCGTTAATATAATCTTTTGAAACATTATTAAAATCATCGGCATAATCCTCATACAGCTTTGCAAGGTCATAATTTGCAAGCACAACTGTTTTAGTTGCTTTTGAAAAATAATGCTCTGCCTGCTGTATATCAATATTTACACCCTCACCGGACAAACACATTTTACCAAGTCTGTATGACGCATATTTATCACCTTTTCTATCTGCTTTTAAGTAATAGTCAAATGCTTTTTCATAATCTTGAGTAAAACCAAGGCCATAATAAAATTGATTGCCAAGGTAGTAGTAAGCATGCGAATAACTGTTTTTTGCAGCAAGACTAAAAACATTACTTGAGCAGCGATAATCTTGTTCAACACCTTCACCTTTAAGGTACATTCGGCCTAACAGATATTCAATATATGCTTCATAAGAATCAACTTCACTGTAATAATGCAAATTGTCAGAATCGTTTTCGAGTTCATAAAAGTAATTTCTGTTTTTTAACCCATCTCTGAATTGAATAAAAGCTGTTTTGCAATAGTAGTTGCCAAGTTCTTTATTGATTTCTGTAGCTTTAGTACCGTATAAATACATTTGTCCGAGTTTATATGCAGACATACTGTCACCGTAACTGTCCGCAGCAATACCGTACCACATTTGAGCTGCATTATAATCTTTTTCCGTACCTTTTCCGTAGTAATAACAATCCGCAAGTTTTCTGCAAGATTGTGCAGTTCTGGTTTGCAAATCACTTGAATTTTGATACGCTTTTTTAAAATCTATAACTTCCTTTCCTTCATTTCCAAGTATAAATGAGGGAATTTTTTGTAACTCTGTATATTCGTATTCTTCCGGCTTTGTATCATCAATAAAACCGTTATCATCATCTGCTGATTGCGGTTCTGTTTCTGCAGGAGCTGTAATATTCGGTGGGGGAGAAATCGTAATATCATCAGTTGCAGTTATAAATGTTCCGCTTTGATTCATAGATTTTGCACATTCTAAGATATAATTCTTGATAGGTGTAAATTTATCAATTTTGGAAATGTCAGGCTTTACAAATTCTTTTTTTGAATAGTATTTACTCAAACTGTAGCTTTCATCACACCACTTATCATAAAGATTTGACAGTTGGTTGTTATTGCTTACAAGTGTGGTTAGAATATCATCTACAAGTTTTTTCTTGTCAGGTGAAGAAAAGCCGTAAGTATTTCTTCCTTTGCTGAAATCTTTGCTTGAAAGGGTCAACATTTGATTAACTAAGTATTTTAAAGTTTCATCGGAAATATATTTATTAGGTTCGGAAAGCAGATTATTTAGTGAATTTTTACTCTGACTGATTAGCTCGTTTAGGTATTTGTCTTTATTAATATATATTTCCTGTCGTTCATCTTTGAAAATTTCATTAACAAACTCTGATTTTAAATTCTTAATATTTTTCTTAGACAAAAAGCCTTCTTTTGGGTCTGTTGAGTAAACGAATAAGTGTACATGCGGGTGATGACCTGTATTGTGCATACCAGCATACCATTGCAGATTATTAATGTTTATACCGTGAGCTTCTGCGATAAGATCAACTTTAGACATTATTAAATCCTTCCATGGCTTTTGACAGTCATAACCGAGCCTGTCAGCGTCCTCTCGTCTGAGCGAGAGAATGTCAGTCCATATGTTTCCGTTGTGAGTTGATACTTCTTCTGCAACTCTGTCAAGATCTACATCAGGGTATGATGAAAATAAACCGTGCTCACCGACTTTAAAAGCACCCGGTCTTTTGGCTGTATATTCTATCAAATTTCCTGCTTCGTTAAAAAGCAACTCTTCTGCAAGTATGGAAATAAGAGCGGAGGCATTTGACATAGTCGGATTATTAATATAATCGGTGTATTCCAACGGTTTATCCTCATCATCTTTATAATTTAATTGTTCAAGAAATTCTTTAATAGTTTCTTTTTGTTTCTTTGTTGCAGGTCGATTTTTAACATCATAAAACTGTGCCAATCTGATAGCTTCATTTACTATGTTTTGTTCCGATAGATTTAATGAAGTATTTTCAGAAAGCTTATTTGCCAAATGCAGCATTAAACTTGAAGCATTCGCTCTTGTAGGATTAGTTTCATAAGCTTTGTATTCTTCACACTCTGCACTAAGACCTTTTTCTGTACAGAGATTAAGTAAATCTTTAACAGATACTTTTTGCTTAAAAGTAATCGGTAAATCATCTGCCATATCAATGTTTTTGTCAACGGTTTCCCTTGTACCGCAATACCGTACAAGATTTGCTGCATGCTCACCACTTAAGGCGTGATCGCTTAGCTTTTCTCCGGGTTTGGCTATATGAAAGTAACGGGAGTTTAAAATAAACCTTGTGCCAACCATAGCAGCCTCCGTTATGTTTGAGCTTCATATGCTGATATAATGCCTTTGCTTGCCTTAACATCTTCTACAGCTTTTCTACGCATTTTATCATATGAGTCTTTGTCAAGTTCCATCATACTTGCAACTATACGAGTAAGCACATTAATTTCAACAGCTTCTTTGAATTGCAGTTTTGAGGTTCTGTTTGAAGCATTGTTTATCATACCTTCAATTTTTTGTCCTACAATAGAGCATAGATAATCTTGCGTAATTTCAGATGTTTTATAGCCAAAGTAAAAATCAACAGCTGATTCAATTATCTTATTTCTGCTTGTTTTGCCGTCATCAAGTTTCTTTAAGCTCTCAATTTTATTTATCGTTGATAAAGGCAATTGAACGCTTATCTGCTGTTTGTTTACTGATTGCATACGCTATTCTCCTTTAAAACTTCATTACGCTTATTAATTAAAAGTGTAAGGTATTCATCTGAACAAAGATAGTTATAATACTGCTCAATTGCTATTTGCATTACAAATCCTCTTGAAATATAAAGCTCTCTTTTAAGAAACATCAGCATTCTATAACTCTTTTTGGTAATATAAAGACTTTTTTGTTTTTTAGGAATTATATCAAATTTTTCCCTTTCTTCTCGAAAAATGCTTTTTATTTTTTCGGGATCTTCAAGATATTTTTGGTATAAATATTCGACAGAAGCGTTATAAACGAAAGAAAGAGTGTTTGAATTAAGAATATTTTTGGCTTTAACAGCAGTTTCGTCTATTACTTTTGATGTAAGATAAAAGCAAGAGCCTAATAATTTATCATCAGGTATATTATCATTGGTTAAAGTTAATTTGTTAAAAAATCTATCTGACTGTATCATAAAATCACCTCTTAAAAGATTTTCTCGACTGAACGAATTTTACATATATTATAGTAATATCCCATATTGAAATTGTATGTTACATTTGAGTTTGACACTTCATCGTTGTATATGATTGTCTGACTGCAAATAGCCATAACATTAAATGAACCGTTATCCTCATAGTCAGAAACATACAATTGTACCAAGCCTGTAGCTTGCTCATAATTATCATCGTATGTGCTGTGACCTATTGTTGTTTGTAATTGATTATAATAATCATCTGATAAGTAATCCTTGAGCTGAGAAATATTATTACTTTGTGACCCAGAATAGGAGAGGTAAAGCTGACAATATTTATCAATGACATCTTTGACTTCAATATTAAACAGTCTGTCATATTTGAGCTTTTCACTTTCTAATTCCTCAATCCTTTGCTGCAAATTTTCTGTGTTCATAGTTGTGTTTTCAACTGTAACAGGAGCAGTAGTCGATTCTGTTTTATTAGTATCATCTTTCAAACCACACCCTGTTACAATAACTGTTATTGCAGAAATAACGACCGTTGCTATAATAAATTTCTTTTTCATTTTTCTTCCTTTCATATACCAAAGCAGCAACAAGTGTCCCACCGTGGGACACTTGTTAGCTGAAATCCGTGTCAGATAAGCCTTTTAGGTAGTCATATGTCCATTTTCGTCTTGTTTCATAGCTGTAGTTGCTGTCACTCCAAGCCCTTTTAGAAGAATAAACAGAATCAAGAGTTGCGTTAGATACACCGTATAAAACACCATTATGACCGTTGCCGTAAACATTTTTATCAAATGAACCTGTGCCAAATTGATTTAATATATCTGCACAGTAAACGATAGCTCGCTTATCATTGATATTATTTTCCTGACAAATTGCGATATATTCTTCCGCATTTTCTGTTGATGTTTGATTTTGTGCTTCTATGCCTGCATTCGTAAGCAGCATTGCTTTAATACATGAGCAAGTATAGCTGTCAGGGACATAACTTGACCAATCGCTTCCGTTTGTTATAGCGGCAATAACTTTCCTACCGGTATTTGAGTAAGATAAAGCTACTCGGTTAATTTCTGCATTGCTTATACTGTATGCTTTACGCAAGAGTGATAATGCGTTATTACCGTGCCAACCGTATGCACCTACTGACAGAGCACCGTTATCATTAGCTATAACAGAACCGAAATCACTGTTATCAAGTTCGTTGTAAAATACACCTACTTCATTGTGAGTAATAACATTTCTTGTTACATTTGCAAGACCTTTTTCAATTGCTGAACCAACCGCTCCATAGCAAGCTATGCTGTCATCGTTTAATTGTAATATGTATTTATTTACATAACTTACAGTTGCCCAGTTGGAGGTTTGGCCATTGTACTCATTGCCGGCAATTACTGTAACAGAATTATCTTTTACTTCAACAACTATGCCTATATGATCTACATTACCGGTTGCTTTATAATGGCTTCTGCCACCGTAATCGAAGAAAATTAAGTTGCCGACTTGCGGTGTATAGTTATCGGCACTTTTTAATTTTCCAAGCTCTTTTAGGTTGTTTGTCCAAATAATAGTTCCCGGTGCAAAGCCAAAATCTTTGGTTTCATAGCCTGATTCCTGAATACAGTAACCGACAAAATAACAGCACCAATCTGTCACAGAAGATTTAAAATATGAGCAATAGCGTTCACCTTGACAGGATAAATTTTGACTGCCTGGAGTGTGAGTTTGCCAAAAGCTGTACTCTTCTTTTGCTTTTTCTGCAATTGGTGCTGCATTTTGTTGTGTAGATTCATATGTAAACATCAACAGAAATAAAACGGCGGCTATAACACCTATGACTATTCCTATAATTGTATTTCTTGCTTTCTTGTTATTAATGATAAGCAAAAAATACTTAACTGCTGTAGTCATTTATTTACCACCTGCTGTGCCGAATAACTCTTTTTTGTATTCCGGTGCAATAATTTGTAAGTAGTAGCGTTCATTACCGCAGCAGTACAGACAATGACCTCTTTTACTTATTTGTATAAGCTCCCATTCTTCATCAAGCATATTAGTTATAGCTTTGTACTCCTTAATATTGACAGTGCCGGGATAGAAGAGAAAACGGTGAGTAGGTATTGAGAAGAACGGCTTTGTATATTCAACAACCCCCGGAATCATTAAATCCTCAATATTTTGTGAAGCGATAACAAGGTTACTGTTTTTCTTTCTGCCACGCTTAACAAATGATCGCAGATACATAATTACAATTAAACTTTTAATTACCTCGTGCAGCTCGTCAACGATTACAACCGTATTACCTTCTGTCAAAAATTTATTATTCATAAACGAAAGAATATTGAAATACATTGCATTTTTTAAGTTTTCGTTTGTGTTTAATAAATTCTTTACATCAAAATTTATGTGGTCTGCATTCGGAATGTTTGTATAACCGTTAAAGAATGTAGAGTCCGTACCGATACATATTGAACGAATACAAAGTGCAAGATTACGGAGAGTATCTTTTGTAAAAAGCATTTCTTTTCCGTTAATTTTTGAAACTTCATCATAAATATTAAGCTGTCTTTCAACTTCCTTGAACAAATCTGAAAGTATAGGATAATCAACATTTGTAAGCTTGCTCAAATCGGTACGGTCTGTAATATGAAATTTTTTGTACAGTTCTTCAAGCATTATTTCAAGAGTATCAAGTTCAGCTGTTGTAATAGCAGGATTATATGTTTTAAAGAAATCTTTGAGAAATGCTATATGTTGAGAAATAATTGTTTTATGCTTAAACGCAACAGGTTCATCATCAGTATAGCTGTCATCAAGAGGATCATTCAAAAGGCGAGGCTGCATTACATTTATAAAATACTTGCCTGACAGCATATCAATGTTTGTGCCGCCGAGTCCGTTAGTTACATCTATACATTCTTTGTCAGAATCCATACTGTAAACTTTTTTCTGCTGTTGTCGGAAAAGACATATAAGCAATTTTATAAGGAATGACTTACCTTCACCGGAGTTACCGAAAATTGCTATATGACCGTTGGTTTTATCGGTATCTCTATGGTCAATATCGGCAAGAATATTTCCACCGTGTACGGCTCGACCAAAGAACAATCCTTTAGGGTCTGTTTTGCCGGAGTAGCTGAAGGGGAAGAGGTTAGCAACTGAACTTGCAGGTAATACTCTTGCAAATTCTTTGTCAAACATATCAAGGCCAAAAGGAGCTACCGAAGCAAAACCGTCACGCTGCTGCATATACAATTCATCGTATTTTACATGATTTTTATTGAGCGTTGAACATACTTTTATTTGCATATCTCTTAGTTCATTAAGAGAATTAGCTATTACTTCTACATAAACAGAGCAATGTATAAACTCTTCTTTTGTTCGGTGCGATTCTTTGAGTATTTTTTCTATGTCTAAAATATTTTCCTTGCTGTCTATTGACTTAGACATAGTTTTTGCCTCTGCAATATCGCCCATATTTTTTCGTTCTGCTTTTTCAAAGATTTTTTCTTGCTCTGACGGTGTAACTCTTTCATTATATATATGTAATGTTACACCGCCCATTTCACCGATTTCAGACAGTATTGCAGTTTGTTCTGTTTCGGTTTTATATCTTCTGATAGCAAAAACTTTTCTGTATGTATTACCTACTATGTAATATCGCCTGTGCTTAAAGTCCATAATTGACGGTGCAATTATATCCACAAAATTTTTAAGGCTTTCATTTTTAGATAATCCGTATTGTTCGCCGTCATAATCAGGCAACTCTTCATCGTATGATGTATGCTCAAGATAAATCGACAACATCTTTTTAATATCTTTTTTCTCTGCAAGCTGTACATTGAAATTTTGCTCGGCACATAGCTGCAATGCGTGATTTACAAGCTGTCTGCTGTCCTGCTGAGAAGTTCTTAAAATAATAAAAAATGATCTGCTTGTTGACATAGCAGATTTTATATTATTCATATATTCAATGTCTTTGATGTCAAGAGCTGCAATAGCTGCGTTATTTTCTTTGCTTTTCAGATTTTCGAGATGTCTTATGTTATTTTCATAGTTTTGTGAATTATTAAGACACAAAATTTCAGATTTAGGCAGTTCAGAAATGATATTTGTAAGTGAGTCAATAATACCAAGTCTTATGGGCTTTGAGAGAACAGTAATATTTTTGGGCTTAACTTCAAGAAAATATTTTTCCTCATTGCGTGTAGTAAGAATATGATCTTCTTTAATCTCAGCTATTTCAAAGAAATTCTGCACTCTTGTATTATTGTTCTTAATTGCTTTGTTAAGTTTGCGATCTTTTTTTGACAAGTTTATCGCCTCCATTTCAAAATAAGTACATCAGTAAACAAGAACCTTATGAACAGCACAAATAATCTGATTACTGAATAATCCACAAAGCGGGCAGACAAAAATGCGTATGCAGGCAGAAAAGCTATAAAAAACCAAATATGCAATGACAAAAACATTATTATTGAAAAAGCAAATATACTTACCATTACAAATAAATCTGTTATAGTCCAGTATTTATATAGCTTTACTGCCGTAAGATTATCGGGATAGTAAAATTTTCTCATTTTTAGCCTCCTTTTAGTGAGCAAAAGATTAGTGAGCAAAAGAGCGGATTATTGATGTAATACCGCTTGTAGCAAAAATAGCTTGAGATACATTAGCTTTTACGCTTGTATCAAGTCCGAATTGCTGTAAAATTCTCGGAGCTTCTGCCGCAGCAAGCATAACACCTGTGGCTAAAATCAAATCCCATACATCTGCGCCGTCTTGAGTACAATATACAACCGCACCTAAAACGATTAGTATATTTGATATAAAAGATGTTGCACAAATGCCGATTACTTGTTTGCACCACCCTGAAAACGAATCTAAATATCCTCGTGGTACATTGAATAAGTGCAAAGAACCGACAAACATTTGAATTATTAAAATTCCGCCTCGTTTTATATTTGCAAGGAATACTTTAATTACACAAACAAATGTAATCAGCATAAATATAGCGAATCCCCACCCGGAAAAGAAATTTGCTGAACTTGTACTGTTATCTGAATTTATTTGGACGATAAAATTTATAGTAATATCATCTGTAAATGCCTGACAAATAATGTTACAAATATGATTTGTAAAAATCAGCAAGGATACAGGCAGGGTAGTTATTAGTAATGAAGCTAACAGACCTTTGAAAATATTAAGCAGGAGATTAATAGGAGAAACTCGTTCTCCCTCACCGACTGAAACAGCAAAGTCAAATACTGCAAAAGCTATACCGGACACTAAAAGCAATCCGGCAAAGCTTTCTATAAAAAACAAAAAATTTGTAACCATACTATTATCAAAAAGGCTTGTTGTATAATTATTGTTTTGATTGATTATGTCGGTTGACCAACTTGCAAGACCAATAGACATAAACTGAGCAATTGTATAGTGTAAGTCTTTTGTTAAATCCATACAAAATATATCAGCAAGGATTAAAAGTAAAGAATCTATCATATGCTGCTCCTTTTAGCTTAAACCAAACCAACCAAAGAAGCCTGCTCCGGCAACCACGCCACAAACAATAGTAGCACCAAATGCCATTCCGATTCCTGCCCATGGAATTTCAGTTCCCTGATTACGATGGCTGAGCAATCCTTTAACAAGCTTTGCAACTGCGACTGTTAATGCTACAAGTGTCAAAAATCCAAAAATGACTGCGACTACATCCTTAAATTGTACTTTTACTTCATTAATTGCTTTATTAATGCCGCCCGAAATATCAACACCGGCGTTGTTATCGGCAGCATAAGCATTAATTGCTGTTATAGATGAAATCAGTGCTGATGTGATTGAAAATGATAACACTTTGTTTTTGATTTTTTTAAGATTCATAAAAATTACCTCCGTTAATTAACTGTTACATAGCAGGTATATGACCTACCGTTATATGTTGCTGTTACTGTTGTTGACCCTTTTTTCAATGCTTTAAAGCTGCATTGATTTCCACCTCCTCCATAATTTTGAAGAATATACGAGTTACCGACTGACCATGAAACTCCGTTATCTGCTCCGATTAAGTTAAGAAACAAAACATCATCTGTATGTATAGAAACTGACGAATAAGACAAATATATATTATCTTTAGTTGTTTCTTGCGGTTTTACAGTAGGTTTTGAAGTTGGCTTCTCAACTTTTTTAGTCGTTTGAGGCTCTTGAACCTTTGTCGGTTCAGGTTTTGGTGTTTCAGATTGCTGTGGTCGGTAATAGTTGTTATTGCTTTGTGATGAATTATGAGAACTGTTGTTTATGCTGTTTTCGTTAGGTTCTTGTGATTGCTCGTGCTCTGAATCTTCAGATTTACTTTCACTTTTTGATTGCGATTCTGAACTTTCGGAGCGTTCACTATTAACGCTTTGAGAAGATTGTTGTGTTGCTAATTCACTGCTGTTTTGCCACTTAGAAATACTTTGTGTTGTTTCTGCGGCATTAGTGAATTTTATAACTGAACTTGAATAAGAAGCTGTAGTATTTACTTCTTCTTTCTCTGTTTTGCCATTAACCGCAAGACTTACGATTATAACAACTGCAATCATTACTACAATAATTCCTGCACATACAATAACGAATACAGGGTTGATTTTTCGCTTGATGATCTATACCTCCTTTTTTATTTGTTATATATTAAAAGCAGTGCATATTTTAATACACTGCTCCTAAATATCGAAATCAATTTAAGTTATATATGTAGTTTAAATCAACATCACCTCTTATACCGTCAACCTTGCCGTTCCAACTGTACTGATGAATGTCAACAAATGCCGGAAGCTCATTGTACGAATTATTTGGTGCTGCCATCCAAATTAAATATTTGCTTGCAAGCTCATCGGGATAAGCACTGTCAACAAGCATTGATTTTGCCGAATACAAACCCGACTCGAAGCCGTTGCTTTTTATGCCGTCACAAAATGTTGAAATTATATCAGTTAGTGTTCTGCGTGGCAAAACAGCTTGTCTGTATTCTTCTACATCAAGAAAAACCGGCAAGTCAAACTCTTTACCTTGAATGGTTTTCATACAATTTCTTACTTCTGCTTTTGCCGCATCGACAGATGTAGCGTAGCTGTACCAATAAGCACCTACATTTAAACCAGCGGCTTTTGCTTGCTTATAATATTTCTGAAATTCATTGTCCTCTTGGTTCGGGTCTTTTCCGTAGCCTGCACGAATAATAACGCAAGTGACACCTGCTTTTCTTACTTTGTTAAAATTTATATCACCGTTCCATTCTGAAATATCAATACATTTTGCTTTATCAACATTGAACTTAACTGATACGGACTTAGAACATTGTTGGGCGGTAATGGTAGCGGTGCCGACCTTATTAACTTTCACTTTTACCATATTTTTATCAGACGAAACAATCTTTGCAACCGAACTGTCTGATGATGAGTATGTAATGTCGCTTATAGCGTTATTGGTTGTTATTGAAAATGTAACTGTATCACTGACATTTTTCTTATACTCATTTGTTGTCACAGATAGTTTTGTGTTTGCCTCAATGGTTTTAATATCGTTGTTTGAAATTTCTATTTGTAAAGTTGAAATATCATTTACATCAATTCTGCCGTCATTGTTTAAATCATAGTCTGTATTATCGTTGAAATTAGATATTACATTCTGCAAGAATGTAACATCGTTTACATTCACAG
This sequence comes from Ruminococcus sp. FMBCY1, assembly GCF_023921805.1. Taxonomy (GTDB): domain Bacteria; phylum Bacillota; class Clostridia; order Oscillospirales; family Acutalibacteraceae; genus Ruminococcoides; species Ruminococcoides intestinale_A. The sequence continues at coordinate 183,753 of NZ_CP074197.1, forward strand.
TGTTGTCGTTGTTGACATCAAAGCCGGCAGCAAATACAGATGTGCTGTAACAGATGACCGACAATATTGCTGTTGCTGTAATCAGCAATTTCTTGAATAGCTTATTCATTTTCCGTACCTCTTTCTTTTCTCTAACTTAATCGTCAGTAAAAAATATTATAATTGCGGTTATGAACCATAAACCTACATAAATCAGTGTAGGTGACAACACATACCACCAGCTCCAATTCATTACATTAAGCAGCTTTAAATCAATAAATACAATTTGCACTAATGCCGAAATCACTGCCATATAGACAATTTTTGAAGATAAATTATTGTTCATTTTTTCACTCCCGATCGTTTATTTGTATTAATTTGGGGTTTGAAGGTCATAGTCAATATTGTCGGTAAATCCTGATATTTCGTTCTGTAAATAAGTAACATCGTTTACATTAACGCTATTATCATTATTCATATCAAAGCCAGTAGCAAATGACGAGGTGCTGTAACAGATGATAGGTATAGCTGCTAAAGATGTAATTAGCAGTTTTTTAATTAATTGATTCATTGGCTTTGACTTCTTATTCCTGTTGATGAATTTTATACTAAAATAATGAAGAGTTCCGGAAAATTGCTAGTTCTAAGGATAGCAAAGTGTTCGATTTTTGTGTCCTTATACTCTTTCCAGTATGATTTTTTTTAAATCGCCATAATAATAAAAATCAAACTTGTCACACAAGCAGGGTACTGTAAGCAAAAAGTCTGTGTTAGATATTTTATTAAGTAATTCTTGTAATTTCATGTTCAATATTTCTTTCTGTATTTTTTGTTTTATTTAATTTTCTGAAAAGACATATGGCCCCTAATTACTACAAATACTGTCACAAGAATTATTGTGACAGTACAAAACTGATCAAAACATGTTGTTAAAGCGAATTGAATTTTATTATAATCATTGTAAAAAAATTGACAATTATAGCAAAAAGTTATAATATTGTTATGAGGTGATAATTTATGAATAATAAGTTTTTAGGTGCTTATTGTCAATATTTAAATGATTATTTGTCAATTGATGAAATTGTTGAAATAGAAAAAAAGGATAAAGATTTTTTTCAACAAAATATAAGTCACAATTTATATTGTCCCGAATGTAAACTTGCTCCACTTTCCATTGTTCATGGTGATTCCGAATATTTAAGAGCTTATGCTAAAAGTGTGCATGGAGAAGATTGTTCACTTATGCAAAATATTGTTTCAAATGCGGCTTTTATTAAAATTATTGAATCAGATAGTAATAATGAATTTTTAAGTAAAAAACTCAATGATTTTGCAGATTATATTTTTTTACCAAAGAAAAATAATCAAGTTTTGACACCATTGACTATTGAACATGGAATTGATGAAAATGCTCAGACCGATACAACAGCTAACAAAAAGACTAAAAATTCAAAATATATACCTCGACAAAATATCTCAAATGGAATATTTGTTGAAGATATTGGTGTTTATAAGTTCTTCTATGGTGAACTATATTTAATGTGGTATAAAAACAAAAATAATGATAATGTAAAAAAATTGTTAGCATTTCCTTTACACCACAATAAAAAAAGCGTCTTTTCTATAACAATGTCATCTCGTGTGAGTGATTATGTTAAGAATGACTTGCCTATTCAATTTAATAAATTGCAACGAGTAAAAGTTGTTTTCCTTTCAGTACTTAACAAGTATAATAATTATTACAATTTTCATATTAAACATTCAGCTCATTTTATTGTAAAGTCTTAACTAATATACAAATCCATTTTGAAAAAGCAAATGCAACTTTGTCATTGTGAGTCCAAGTTTCGTGCTTGAAAATTGTTTTTTCAAGTTCGTCAGCACGCATAATTTTATAATACAAAACTTCTAAATCCAGTTGTTTTTCGATTAGCTCCTTATGATTTTCGATTGAATCAATATAATCAATATCGAAACTTTTTGCCTTTTCAAAATCATCTTTTGGAAAAAACACTGCAAAACTTTCAAATCCTGTTTTGTCGTAATCATAAAAATCGTATTTATTTAGTAGTTCTTTGACTGTCATTTTATTTAGTCATTCCTTTCATTTATATACTTGCTAATTACCACAATTAAATCTCTGTATGAAATTTATCACAGTCGCCGGAAGCAATAAACAGTGCATACACTATAAATGTATCTGCTATTGCTAAAAAACTCATTACATCGAAAAATAAAGCCATTATGCACACCTCACTTTAAATGCTTGTTTAGCTTCACTTTCGCTGAAAAAAGCATTTTTACCAACAGTCCAAAATTCATCGCCTGATGTTTTGCACCTTACGCTCATACCGTTTTCTTCTATAAGAATTGCGGTAACGGTATCACTGCACATCAGCATTTCTCCGTCACCTAAGTCATCAATCAAGAAAACTTTTTTACCTATCATATTTTCTACCATATCAGTACCTCCGTTTATCATAACTGGAACTTTTGAGATTGTTTTCTGTTTTTTAATTTCCTTTTGCTCTTTTTCCCTTCCGCAACATTTAAAAGCATTGTAGATAAAAAAGATATATAATATAATTAATGAAAGTAATAAATAAAAAAGATAATTATGTATAGTATCAAAAAATTCTGTATTGGAAGGTAAGAAGAGTATAGGTGTGATATTAATATTCATTTTGTTATACCTTATAATTTTTTATAATATATTGTTTAATTCGGTTATATATTTGAATATAGGTCACTTGTTTGACTTGAAGAAATGTAATTTGTATCGATTTTTCTTTTTGACATCATTGATAAAATTTCATTTCTTTTGTTATAAATTAATTCTTCTTTTTGGCTTAATGGCAAAGAATTTTCAACAGGACTCGGTTTAATATATTCATCTATAATAATTCTATCTATGATAGTAACCAATGTATCTGCTATATCGTCATCACAAGTGAGATTTTGCAAAAATTCAGATATATTGCCTTTTAAATCAATTTTTAACTTTAACAAAAAATCAGTCCTTTCAGAATTGAATTAACAGATTATTTTTGCTTTAGTAACCTGCGTATCCATTTAATTTTTGCAATAGTCCATTCTTTAATCGCCTTAAAGGGATAGAAAGGTGATCCACGAAATACATAAATAACAAACATAAGAAAACAGAGCAATGCAGAGAAATAAACCAAATCCCACCAAGTATAAACACGATTACTTTTATCGCTAATCACCTCATCAGCTGTTGCAGTATCAGTAATCGTATCTTCAACCCTTTCGCCACGAACGCAAAGCCGGTGCGTATTAATTGAGTACGGATAGCAAGTGACCAATGTCACATAGTCTTTGCCGTTCTCAATTTCAAGTTTACTTGAATCGTCAGGGTCAACTATATTAATCTCACACACCTTGTATGTGAGTGTTTTATTCAGTACATTTATTTTAAAGGTATCTCCGATTTGCAGTTTGTCCAACTCATCAAAGAACACCTGTTCAGGATAACCGGAGTGAGCGGATATAACAGCGTGTGTGCTTGCACCGCCAATGGGCAAGGAAGTGTTTGCCAAATGTACACAGCCGTTTTTGAGTTTTTCTTCTCTGTTGGTGCTGTCGTGATACACCGGTAAGTCAACATTTATCTTTGGAATTTCGATAGTACACATTATATCGTCATAGTTGAGAATGTTCTCATACTCTGACATCGCTGCATTGTATTCGTTTTTTTCTTCATCGTTTAACGCACTCTTTGCGAGCAATTCGTTAAAATTTTGAGCCTTAGCAAGCTCGTTGTCGATTTCATAATCAGACATTGTTTGAGTGCTTTCACTGTAGTTTTTTATAACTGTTTCATTGCTTTTACTGTTGATGTAATCGGCAATATTGGGATATACTATAAAGCCTATTCCGACCGCAGCAAGAACGCAGAGGGATATAAAAAATATTTTAGTTTTCATAATTTTTTGTGAGCAAGGGCCACCGATAAATCGGCAGCCCTTTTGTTATAGTTTAATTATTTAGCTGTCTTAGCTGATTTCTTCTTGATGAGGTATGCAAGTACCAATGCAAGAGAAATGCCTACACAAGCCACACCAGCCATTCTGATGAAGCCTACATATCCGCCTGTCTTAGGGAAGAATACGATTGTATCAGTTACGGTAATTTCAACTGCGCCGTTTGTCGGAGCATTCTGTACCCAAGTGCCTTTAGTGAACACTGAATTGTACTGAACAGGGATTTCAACTTCAATTACCTTGCCGTAAACATTGTAACCGGCAGGAGCAACAGTTTCTACAATGTAATATGTTCCGCTCTGTAATTTTATTTCCTCATTTGCTGAATTTTTAAAAATTACATTACCGTTGCTATCTGATGTACCCGTTCCAATAACATTGGTATGAGCTTTATCGTTATACAGGTCAAAGGTTGCACCTGCAAGCGGATTGCCTGCTTCATTAAGTTTGAGTACCTTAAGTCCATATGTGTAAACATATACCTTATTGCCCGGAACGCTGTCAACACCTGAATCATTACCGTATTCAAGTTTTACATCTTCATTCGGGTTGCCTGCTGTACCGACTACAGCGTATTTGTTGACTGTTGTAGAATATGTTACAATAACAAATTTTGCGTTGCTTGTATAAAAATCTGACTTTGCAAGATACTCGGAAGTAAGAGCGACATTAAACTTTGTGTTTTTGCCCTCACCCTCGCTTGTTACATTCACCTTGTAATCTGTGCCTTTAGTAAGGTCAGCTACTTTAGCACCTTTAGCGTCAACAAGTGTAACCTTGAATGAATTTTTGTTAAGTGTAAGACCTGCACTCATATCATCATATACAGCATATGTTGTGAGCTTAATATCATTTGAGCCTGCTACTGTATTCTTAAGTTTAAAGTTTACAGTGTCGCCAAGGCTTACATCTGTATAGTTAGTATTGTTCTTTGTGCTGTTGGTAATTGACTTTTCTGTTGACGGTGTGCTGTCAGCTACCTTGCTTGCAAGATTGATTTCAGCGTAGCTGTATACCCAACCGTTATTGTAATATGGGAGAGCAAGAACAGAGTTTGTGATACTTGTAACACCGGCAGGGTACTTAACACACTTGATGTAATAAATACCCTGTACAAGGTTTGAAAAGCTCTGTGTTGTGTTTGTTGCTGATGAAGTAAATGTACCCTGTGATACTGCCGTACTTAAATCAGCGTTATCGAGTGCGTCAAGAGCAGCCTTTGAATCGCCTGCAAGAATTTCTGCGCTGATTGAATTTACAAGAGATGTGTACTCTGTTTTGAACGGAGTAGCTGTTGTGCTCTTGAGGTCCGCAACTCTGAAAAGTTCAAAAGTATAGCCCGGTTTAGTGCATTTTACACTGATATTTACCTTTTGGTCTGTCTTAAGTGCAGTAGCCGCACTTGCTGTTGGGATCGCCGCAAAGAGTAATGTCAACATCATTACTACTGCGAGCAGTTTGCCTGTGAATGATTTTCTAATTGATTTTCTCATAAGAAAACCCCTCCTTAAAAATTTTTTGCGGACAATTTGTCCGTTGTATGGAAAAAGCCCAACAGATTTACTGTTGAGCCTTTTTGCCGATGCTTTTTTTCTTCTTTCTTATACCTAAACCAATAGCACCTACCAATATTGTAAATGCTAATACAGCGGCGCCGATTTCAATGTACATCGGTCTGTTGTTGCCTGTTCCGCCTGTTTCAGGAATGAAGACACTGTTATTCTTAACTGTAAGCTGTATGTCAAGTGTATCTAAGCTGTCGGGCGAAATCGTAAAGTTAATTTTGCCTGCATACGGCATATTACCTTTGCTGTCTGTTTCAATGAAGTAATAATCACCGGGCAAGAGGTTATTTACAATAATTCTGCCGTCGCTGTCGGTAACGAGCTTTGTTACCGTATCAGCCGTCTTGCTGTCGGCAGCTTCGTACATAATACTGCTGTTTTTATTTATAACATTAACAATGCCTGTTTTTGTGTTGTAGAGTTCAAACTCAATACCCTCAAGCGGATTGCCGTTGCCGTCTGTTTTTAAAAGCTCTACACTGCCACGCTTGAGCAGGTTTTTCATCGTAACTACAAAGCTTTTGCCGTCCTCAAGTGTAACTGTCTGAGCCGCAGGCTTTACATACTTAGCAGGGAAGTAATATGTACCGTCTGCATTTTTAAAGCCTAATTCGTCAATTGTGTATTTAACCTTTTCATTGCTTGTGTTATACACCGCAAGATTGGTAAGATGAGCAGTGCCGTCCTCGCCTGTTACAAGCACCTTATTTGTTTTGCCGTCATCAGACTTTACCGAGAAGTAAAAGCCGCTTACAATGCCGTCCTCAGACTCTTTTTGAACGATTAAGCCTGTCTTTTGCAGTCTGTTTGCAAAATAAAATGAAAGAGTAACATTTTCCTTAAGAGTAACAGTTCTTTCTACAGGAGGAACATATCTGTCAGGCACAGAGTATGTACCGTCTGCATTTTTGTAGCCAAGCTCTGTGATTATGTATTTTACATATTCTCCGCTTGCTTTGTAAACAGGCAAGTCGCTGAGCGTTGCTGCACCGTCTATGCCCTTGCTTTTTGTTACTATGTTTTCGTCTGTCACTCCGTCATCAGATTTGACATTAAACCATACATCCTTAGCAGTATTAGCTCCTCGCTTACTGTCATCTGCGGTTTTGTAGATTGTAAGATTGCCGTAAACGGTATCTCGTGGTTCAGGCACTTCAATCTCATTAAAGGTTGTGATTGAGCCTGTGGCTTCATCAACCTTAATTTGTCGGATAAACAATTCAGGATTGATTTTGTAACCTGTCGGGGCTTTGGTTTCTTGCACAGTAAAAGTTCCTAATGGTAAGGTAGGATTGCCTGTTGTTGTAACATAGAATTTTTCGTTATAGTCACTATCTGCTCTATATTCATCAGCTAAGCGACAGTAACCGTCACCGTCAGTCTTTAACACCCATTTTCGTTCAGGCTTTTTCCCCTCAAGTTCACTTTCAGAGTAATAATATCCCTGATAATAACATAATGTAAATTCAGCATCAGCCATATTAGTTGTCTGACCTGTTATAGCATCTTTCTTTCGTAAAACAATACGAACGGGGTCATTTTCAGGTCTATCGATAATAGTAGCAGATAGAATAGCAAAACCGTTATCGGTATCACTTAATGTGAACTTTGTGGCTGATTTATTTAGCATATAGCCTTTAGGTGCTACCATTTCGACAGCATAGTAATTGTCACTGTATTCAATTTTGTATAAGTCTGAATTTGTGTTATAGTCCCAAGAATTACCGTCTTTAGATACAGCCTTGCATTCTCCATTACTGTCGGTAATGAAGTACCTTACTATGTTGTTTTTTATACTGTTGTTATAAATATATGCAGTTGCACTTTCCTCATCGGAAAATACAGCAAACATACCGCCGTCTAATGAATAGCAATCGTTACCTGATGTTATATCAGGGTTACTGCTTTCTTTTTTGAATTTTAGCTTAACGATTTCGGTATCAGATAGTTGAAGAATATCAAGTATTCTTTCGTTATTGCAATCGTCTGTTGTGACTGTAACATTGTATTTTTTGTTGCTAAGAGTGAAGTAACCGTTTGCCGGTGCTTTTGTTTCTTTGAGGTAATACTGACCTGAACCAAGCTCAAAGTAATTCTTTGTAATCCAGTCCTGATTGGAGTACGAATACTTAATTTTAGCAATGTTACCGTTTTTATCAAGCTCCGCAACTGCAACTGCTTTGTTATCATCGCTATACAAGGTGTACTGTGCACCTGCGAAATTCAAGTAATCTTTATCAGTTGTCTGTTCTGTCAGGTTCTTGATTTCTTCGCTTGTACCGCTTTTTTTAAGATACAGTTTAGCTTTTTTCGGTATTCTTACAATTAAGTGTTGGCAATATGTACCGTCAGACGGCTTCGGCTGACAAATGTAAAAGTTACTGCTTTCACTTCTTTTTTTAATTACCGACCAGTTACTTGACGATTTAGCAATACTATGGGCAAAATCAGCAAGCTCGTTAATGATTGTATCGGTATCGCCATACCAAGCTTTCCATTCAGATGTTGGATCACCTAACATCTGATGTTCTAACTGGCTTAAAGTATAGTGAGATAAAATATAATACTTTTTCTCGTTTGCTTTGCTGCCAAATTCCTTATCAATTTTGGCAAACAACGGCTCATACAAAGAGTTGTTAATATATTTATCCAAAATGCTTTTAGCTGATTTTCCATTAACCTCAAAGTTGCTGAAATAATCACCATAAGCTACACCGTAAAAGGTATTAAGAGCAGCTATTAGTGCTTTTTCATTCTCGTTATTGGAATTTGGGTCAAGTTTAATTACTTCTTTGCCTGTTTCTCCAAAAAAGTCCGTAAATTCAACAGTCTTGCCATCTGTTTTCTGTGCAGGTGTATTTGGGTCTATGCAATACCCAATCTCACCGTTAATTTTAAACTCATAAGCTACAAGGCTGTCTGTCCAAGGGATAGGCTTTGCTGACGATTCAAGCAAAATTTTGTTACCAATTTCAGACAGCCCTGTATATGAATAAGCACTTGCCGTAATATTAGCAATAGGAAACATCGCAAAGACAGTAACAAGCGAAATGATTACGGCTGTAAACTTTTTAAGAATTTTCATTATTAAGTTTTTCTCTCCTTTCAATGAGATAGTATATATCTTCTTAGTTTGGTGGACTTCTGCTCATATCAATGCTCCTTTCAGACTTTTTTGTAATAAAAAAAGCAGCTAAGTTCAAAACTTAACTGCTTTAATTGATGTATTTTATTTGATTAATACCAACCGGCTTCTCTTACAAGAGTTGTTTTTGTTTCATAATGACCTTTCTCAGGAACTTTAATTGTTTCATAACCTGTAATTTGTTCAATCCATTTATCACTATAGCTAAAATCGTCACCGTAAGGAAGGTGGTATGTTTTATCGTGACCAGTAACATCTTCTGTAATATCAGCTCCGCAAATGTTACATATAGTTCTCCATTGACCTTCTACAATCGGTTTCTGCCAAGTGTAACCCTCTTCATCAACTACCCAGACCTGTTCGGTCTTATACTCTGCATCGTACCAAGTTTTTCCCTCGTGTGGGTCTTTTGTTGCAGGCTGTGTAGCCGGTGCAGGTGCAGGCTTACTTGAAGATGATGAGCCAGAGCCGCTTGACGGCTTGCTCTGACTTGAGCTGCTTGATGAACCGCCTGACGGTTTACTCTGACTTGATGAACTGTTTGAGCCTGAATTGCTTGCAGGCTTGTTTGTGCTGCCTGATGAGCCGTTGCTCTTGCTTGTCTGACCGTTGCCGGCATTGTTATTATTGTTGTTAGTCTGATTGCTGTTGCCGTTGCCGTTATTGTTGCTCTGACCGCCGTTGTTCTGCTTGTTGTCGGTCTTTGCTGCATTCTGTGCATTAACTTCCGTAGCTTTTTCCGACTTCTCCGCAGGCTGTGTCTGCTTAACCTCAACAACCTTAGTTGCTTCTTCTATATGTGTATTGCCCTGACTGTCCGTCACAACCTGTGTAACAGTCTGAACAGATGTGCCGATTACCTCATCAGCCGTTGCAACAGGCTGTTTATTTCCGCAAGCGGTCAGCATAGCAATAATGACCGCCGCCACCGTTACTGCCGCAACTGCAACAATACCAATAGCCTTTTTCTTATTCGTTTTTTTCTCTGCTGATTCATTCGTATTTGTAATGTTTGTGTTCATTTCCTGTGTAGTCATAACTCTGACCCCTTTCGTATATGTCTTTATATCTTAATTTTACAATTCACATTTTTGTTTGTCAATAATTTGTTTGTTAATTGTTTTTATACAATCCGCAGTAATAAAAGAATATAAGAATAGCAATAAAAACAGTTTAGTACAAACACTGCAGTTCAGCACTAACTGCAGTGTTTCTTCATTTTAATAAAAGGAGAAGGGGTATGTAAGGTGCGGTTTATTCTTTAATTTCACTTAAACTGAATTGACTTGAATTTTGGACAATTATAAAATGAATTGCTCCACTTGAGGTTTTTATTATAAGCATAAACAGTTGTAAGTTTGCTGCAATTATTGAAAGCTTTATCGTTAAGCTTTCCGATATTTTGAGGCAAAGTTACTGTTGCGATTTTTGAATTGTTTGAAAATGTATTAGAACCGATTTCGGTAACTACATAGTTGTAGCCGGGGAGAAATCCCGGTACTGTTACATTTGTATCATTGCCAAAATATGATTGAGAAATCAACTTTGAATTACTGCTCATTTGAAATATAAAATCACCATACACAATGATTGATTTTGAAAGATACTGTTGCAATAAAGATATATCGTTAATGTCTAATTTTCCGTTGCGGTCAAAATCAGCATATGCCGAGTAAAATTTCATATCTTTATATCCTGCGAGATATTGCTGAATTAATGATACATCTACAATATTAATTATGCCGTCAAGGTTTACATCACCAATTTTCGGTGCTGCGTTTACCGGTGATGATAATAATGCTGTTGATAAGCTAAGTACTGCTAATGAAGCACAAATTATTCTTTTGATTTTCATATTTACCTCCTTGTGGGTGTTGGGCTGTTCCAAATGTTTTGAAACAGCCCTGTATTTCTATCATCGGGGAACGATGAGAAGAAAACTATGTATTTGATATAAGTTCAACGAGTTTTTCTTTTGGAAAGAATTTTCTTAAATATCTGCGTATAAACTCATCAAGTTCATTGTAAGCAACTGTATATTTATTATTGTTAAGATAAAATTCAAGCTGCTTTTTAAGAAACTTTAATTTGTATTCGCAATTTTGATATTCCTGATATGGAACATAATTTTGCGTATTACCGCTTGCAGAAAAATTCTTAAATCGTTGACTAAACATATTAACTGATTCGGCAGTGGTAGGAAATGCAGTTGCATAATATTTTAATACCGAGCTTGTACAGTTTAAAACTGTAGCCGATAAGGTCATAATCAGTTCGTTCGGTAACTGCTCTTTTTCCTTTAAGTGTCCCACCGTGGGACACTTGCGGTTGCTTGTTTCAGGATTAATTACCTTTTCAGATGAATTATTAACTTTTTCTTTCTCTGCTTCAAGAGGTTCAATTCCAATATTTTCTTCTTCAATATCAGCTTCTTCAAATAATACCGGCACATCAACTTTTGGATAAAAGATTTCTTGCAGATTGTCAGGTTCAAGTCTTATTCTTCTTGCAATGTCTTTATCAATCTTTTGGCAAACCGAGGCATTATTAAGAATAAAATTAAGCAATGAGATCTGTTGTTCCTCTGAAAGGAATGAAAGTTCATATCCTGCACCTACTGTAATTGCTCCGCTGTCAACTTTGTTAAGTAAAGGTTTAATGAGATATGTAAGTCTGATGTGTCGATGAACAGCTTTTCTGTTTGTGTTGTTTTGCTCTGCTATAGCTGATACGGTAGATTTACTGCCAAGTTTTTTTAATAGTTCGGATTGTTCCGCATAACTGAAAGCAAGTTCGGAGGGAAGGTAGTCAGTGTTACGGTCATTATTAGTGGCCAATAAGATTAGTCTTTGCTTGTCCGGGTCGGTTTCGTTTTTTATTATTGCTTTAACAGATTTTTGCCCATTCAGTAGGCATGCTCTTTTTCTGTGTCTGCCTGCAAGTAAAACATATCTGCCTTCTTTTTTTGACTTCACAACAGTAACAGGGTCAATCTGTCCTATATGTTTCATACTTTCTGCTATGTTTTCAATTTTGTCTTGATGTATGCTTTGTGGCTGATCGTCTATTTCATCAATCAGAGATATGTCAATTTCTACAACTTGATTTTCCGTGCTTCCGCCGAGCAATTCAGAGTATGCCTGCTCCGGTGTTTTTAATATTTGCTTTTTAGGTTTAAAAAAATCAGGCATTTTCACATTCCTCCATAATCCTATGTGCAGCTTCTATATACTGAGCACCTACAACTGATTTGCAGTCTGAAACGCTGCTACGATGAAAACCTACTGAGTTTTTTGTTTCTGTTCTATATGATATATATGTATTAAAAACAAGATCGTTATAACTTTCTTTAAGTGCGTTGTAAATTGTAGCGGAATGTCTTGTATTAGTCTGATACATAGTAACAAGCATTCCGAGAAGATATTTACGAATATCGGTATCTTTCTTAATTCGCATAAAACTGTCAAGCATTTGTTCTACGCCCTCATAACTGAGTAAATCTGCCTGAACAGGAATAAGCAGCTTATCACAAGCGTTGAGAACATTTGTAACAAGCAAATCAAGAGCAGTTTGACAATCAAATATAATGTAATCGTAATTTTCGTTAAAGTAGTCATTCTCAAAAATTCTTGAAATTACAGTTGAACTGTTATCATCTGCAGCAATAATTCCAAGCATACCGGCAAGCAAGTTAATTGACGGTATAAAGTCAAAGTTTTCTTTTTCACAATAACGAATACAATTTTTAAAATTTACATTTTGTTTTGTAACTGTGCTGAAAATAATATCGGATGTTGTAGGCTTGCCATCGGCTTCCCAATTAAGCCAGTTTGATAAATGGTGCTGTGGGTCGCAATCAACAAGTAATACTCTGCGATCATTAACAGCAAGTGCTGCTCCGAGATTTAATACAGTTGTAGTTTTTCCTACTCCACCTTTTTGATTTGATACTGCAATTTTTATTGCTTTGTTATTTTCTTTCATTTTTCGTTCCCCCGATTAAATGATAAATTTTTTACTAAGTGTCCCACCGTGGGACACTTGTTTGTTTGAGTAATAAAAAAGACTGCCAAAAACGCAGTCATAATTACATCATCATAGCCATTCCCATATCGGGCATTGCTATTTGATTTGGTAAAATGGGTTGTGTCACCTGTGCAGCCTGAACATTTTTAATTGATGGTGTAAGTTCAGGTTTTAGACTATTGTTGATATTATCCGCAACTGATTTATATGCTCTGTGAGAGTGATCAAGTGATTTTGTAATGTCAGCCGAAGAGATATTTTTGTCTGCACACATTGTTTTGTATTGATCGGCAAGATGTCTTTGCCTGCTCTCAGGTATTTGCAAGCCAAAGTATGACTGCAACATTACCGATGTTGCGTCAGCTTCAAATTCCATTTGAGCTTCACTTTTAATTTGAGTTTTATCAAGCTCTTTATGTAAAATAGCGTGTGCGGTTTCGTGTGTAAGTACTGATAATTTTGTTGAATCGTCAAACATACCGCTAAGCGAAATTGAATTGCTTGCAGGATCAAAGAAGCCTCGCAGTGATACTGAATTAAATTGATTTTCGTGTACTTTACAATTCAACTCTTTTTCGCAATATGTTTTCATAAGTTCGTATAGCTGTTTATGCTGTTCTGATGTGTAACCAAGATCGAAATATTTAGGATAATCTTCTTTAGGACAATTTGTTTGTGCTATGTCAAAAACAGTACCGACTTTAAAATGTATTCGTTGCTCTGCCTCAATTCTATGTAGCTTGTAAGCCTCTTTCTGTTCTTTTGTAGCTTTACTGAGAGGAACAGGGCTGCCGTCAATATTAAGGTATGTCTTTATAGTTGGCACAAGTATTTTCATTCCGTGTTCGCCACGCTTAACCGAATAACCCATATCCTGATATGCTTTATAGCTGTTACAAAATATTGCACCCGGATTTTGCTGATAAATAAGCATTGTGTTTCTTGAACTGTAGTTATAAAAACGAGTTGAAAATTGCAAGTATTCAATCATATTCTGCGGATTATCTTTAAAGTTCTTAGCAAGTTCAATGACCTTTTGTTTCATTTCTTCTTTTGTCTGTTCTGATTTTGCCGGATCGTAAGCCATTTTTTACACCTCTCAATCTGCATATTGATTCTTAATTTCTTTTTGTACATTGTACGGTAATTCTGAAATACTTGTTAAATCTTTTTGAGAAATAGTTTCTCCTATTTCAATAAGATTTTCGGGTATTTCACAGAAAAATAATTCGCCGTCCTCACGCTTGACAATAAGTTTATCTTCATAATATCCGACAACCTAGTTGTCTGTGTACGGTTCTTCAAAACTTAATATACTCATAGCTGCCTCCTGTTTTTTATATAAAAAAGACCTCATAAACAAAGTTGTTGAATATTGACCATATTATTACAATATGTTACAATATTGTTACCTGATTGCTTACGAGGTGTATTTTATGACTTTATGTGCTGCTTATCAGCAGTTCTTGAAAGAAAAAATTTCTGAAGGTGTAACTGAACAAACTTTAAAATATTATAAATATAATTTACCGAAGTTCATTGAATGGTGTGTAGATAACAAAATAGAAAATGTCGAAGATGTTTATACTCATTTATTTGAAGATTACAAACTCTATTTAATTGAAAATAAAAACGGTACTAAAAAAATATCACTGCAAACTTATACAAGAGCAGTGAAAACATTTTTATTATGGTTAAATGAAAATGAGTTCATTCAAAATGTGGGAAAGTTGAAACTTATTAAAGCTGAAATTGCCAATATAGTTCCTTTGTCAGATGTAGAAGTAAAAATACTTCTCAATAATTTTGATAACTCATACTTTGGTATTCGCAATAAATTAATGGTAATGTTTATGCTTGATTCAGGTCTGAGAAGAGGAGAAGTAGTAAGTCTTGAATCAAAAAACATATTTATGCATAACAACACTATGTTAGTGCAAGGTAAAGGAGAAAAAGAGCGATTAGTACCTTTTGGTGAAGAAACTAAGCGATATATTAATCGTTATTCACACATGAGAAACGAATATGAAAAACGCTTTTTCCAAAAAGAAGATGGTACACCGATTACCGATAATACAATCAAGATGTATTTTCAAGATTTAAAAGAAAGTACAGGAATTATCAGATTGCACCCTCACTTACTTCGCCACACTTTTGCGACTAACTATATCCTTTATGGCGGTGATGTTGAAGAACTGCGAATATTGCTCGGACACACAAGTTTACAAATGACAATGAAATATGTGCATTTAGCTACACAACAAAGAATACTAAATCAGCGTTATCATAGTCATATTGATAAATTATTTTGTCAATATGATAATAAATTGGCTCAATATAGTGGTAGCTTTTAATCAAGGTGTCCGGAGTTCGAATCTCCGATGGGTCACCATAAAGCCGCAAGGTACAATGCCTTTGCGGCTTTACTTATATAAATGTAAAAGACACTCTCGGTAATTTGCACAAACAACTTTTTTAAGCTCGCTAATCAGAATAAGCGTTTTACACAAAAATTATATATTGGGCTGTCGCCAAGCGGTAAGGCAACGGACTTTGACTCCGTCACCCGTGGGTTCGAATCCCGCCAGCCCAGCCATAAGCACCGATTTTTGAAGTCGGTGCTTTTCTTTTTTGCTTGCCAAAAAGTCAAGGTGTCTAAGTCAAGGTGTCTAAATGACTATCAAACTTATTATTCACTAATTGCATTTGTGTAGCCAAATGAATATATATTTGAGTGATTGAGATAGAACTATGACCGAGTAGAACCCTGAGTACTTCAAGATTACCGCCCTGGATAATATAATTCGTTGCAAATGTATGTCTTAACAAGTGCGGATACAGCCGACTTATGCCTGATGAAATTTTTAAACGCTGAAATAACATTTTGATAGTATTTGCTGTAATTGGTTCTCTTTCAACGGTTAAGAATAGAGAGTCGGAGTAACAGGGCTTCTCTGAACGAAATGCAAGATAACGCATTAGTTGATTTTTAACGGTTTTACCGAATGGGACAATTCTTTGCTTACTGCCTTTACCGTTAATAATCATTGTTCTTTTGCTTTTATCTATATCAGATAACTTGAGCTTTACAACTTCGCCACGCCTAAGTCCACAATCAAGCATAAGCATACACATAAGCTTATCACGCTCACCAAGAAATGTTAAAGGTTCGAATGAATTAAGCAACTGCTTAACTTCTATATCTGTTAAAGGCATAATAACTTCTTTATCTGCTTTAATTAGCTTTAACTTATTAATATTAATATCTATTATATCTTCAAAGTATAAATATCTGTAGAATACCCTGACAGCCCTTGAATATGTGCGAACTGAAACCCTTTTAATATCTTTGTTCTCTGATAAATATAATTGATAACCTTTAAATAGTATTACATCTAAATCTGATACATCTAAGTCAGAGCCGCAATAATCAATGAACATATTTAAGCAGATTTTATAATACGATATAGTTTCTTGAGAATTTCCTCTGAATTTTTGTTCCTGCATAAACATTTCATATGCTTGTGACAGGTTCATAGTAATTCACCTTCTTAAGTTCTTCATCTTCGGCAAGAAGTAGCTTATATTTAGGATTTAATTTAGGTTTACACTTTTCAATATCAGCAAGCAAAGTATCAACACCGAATATCTGAATATATGTATATATGCCACCGCCGAAGCGTTCTCCATAGGTTTTACGCAGCTTAATTGCATTATATTCCATTCCAGGAGCTTTATAGATTGATTTTTCGGTAGTTTCAGCAAAATTATAGAAATCTGACCAGTGGTCAGCAAGTTCAAACCGCCATTTATTAGTATCAGTATTAGACCGCTTTACATAACGCAGGTAGTGATTAAGAACAGCAAAATAAAGATTATCTATTGTTTCATTCTCTTCTACCATAAGCCTGATGAACTCTTCCGCACGGTTGCCGGAGTTTTTACAATTTCCGCAACGGAGCTGGAGCTCGCAGCGAACCCAATGCTTTATCTCATCAGACTTGTTGCGTTCAACAGCCTTATCATAAATACGGATAAATACGGAACCGTCACGCTTGCCGTGAGTTACAGTGTGACCGCAGTGTCCGTCAGGATAGACTTTTGAATGAATTTCGGGAGGAACACGAAAGCGAGAAATGAAGTTGCATTTATAAGTATCTCTGATTATTTCATCAAGATTTAAAAGTCCGGTAAAATCATCAAAGGCTACATCAAGTCTTGTAACCTTGCATTCTTCTTTATTTTCAATGATAAACGAAAAAAGAGCGTTAAAATTGCCGTGACCGAGTGTTTCAAAAACTCTGCAACCCTGACCGGACATTTCAAGCATTACGAGGTTGTCGTGAAAGTCACCGCCATACATTATAGAAATGTGGTCAAAAGATAAGCGATTAGTCCAGCCATAGAAGCCGTGTGTTTCAACCCACGGACATTCTTCCATTCCGAGCAGCTCAATAATATTCTGTGGTGAGCATATAGAGGTTGTAAAGCTGAACCAGTCAATTATAATTTTGTTTTCTAAATCCATATTTATGTCCCTTTCATGTGTATTGTAGGTAGAGGGGGGCTATTAGCTTGCCCCCCTAACAGGAAACAACTTCCTGAATTTTTTTGACTGCAGGGCCCCGGCGGTTCAAACCGCCACCCCGCAGTCAATATATTTTTAGTCAATTGTTTTAATCATTCGTAAGATAACGCTATATGTATAATAACCTGCTACTGCAACAAGCCACAGCGTAAGAGTGTCAACTATAAACGCAAAATCAACGAAATAATTAATATATACAAGATATTTTGAAATAGGTGAATTATCAAGCATTTGGAACGGACTATCAGGAAGTAAATCTATTATGCTTTTTAACAAGTCATACAATGTTTCGCATATCCAATTCCAAATCTCGCCGAAAACATCCATATTATTCAGCTCCTATCACTTTTCGAGATATTAAAATCAAAAATACAACAAATCCCAAACTACTGAAAAAGCGTGAAATTTTTGCTATTTCATCAAACATAGAAAAGTCAATTTTCAAAGTGTAATCTATATCTAAAAATTCCCACTTCATAGGAATTTCAAAAACTGGTGCTTTCGGTTCCGCAACGAGATTAGCAAAAACATTGTAAACATCCCACGGCAAGCAGAACGGAAATTTTTCTTTAAAGAGGATTTCCGGCAAGCTCAAACCAGGAATTGACGGCTTGTTCGGTTTGGTGTCAGGATCTTCTTTTGTGTCGTCTTTAGTATCTGTTTTGTCTTTATCAACTGTTCTAATATCTTCTGCGGTCTTTGAGATTGTATCTGTCAAGTCCTGTGGAACACTGATACCAATACTGTCAGGGTAAGTGCCAACATCAGTTATATCATCAGCAGTAGAGGGGAAAGAGTCAATACCAGGAATATGAGCAGAGTCAACACCTACAGAGAACACATCTTCACCAAGAAGAAGTCGAGTTAAATCTTGTTTACAAATTGTTAAATCATCACAATTAATAAGATTATCATTACTGCTAATGACATCATCAGCAAGCCATTGACTAATTACATTACCACCAGAAGAAGTAAGTGTATAAGATTGTGATGCAGAATCATAAGAAGCTTGACAAATTTCGTTTTTATATAAAAGTAAAGAATAAGAGCCAATAGCACCAACTTGAACACCTTTAATAAGAACATCAGAATAATTACTTAAATAAAACAAAGGACAATCTATACTTGTATCAAAGTTATTATATCCAATAAGTAATATTTCAGATAAATCAAGAGCAGGAACACTTAATACAGCGAATTGAGTATTATTCATTACTTTAAAATTTGAATTATAATTAGATATTTGATTATATAAATCAGAGCCAACAACTTTTCTAAGTGTATCCATACCATAGAAACTTAAAGTAGTTGAAGCAGATGTTTGAATAAAAATATTAGTATCAGATTTCCAAGGATTTGAAATTGAAACAGTAGTACCTGCGACAAGTGTCTTATAAAGAGTATCAGCAGTTAATTGATTTTTTACAATATTACTATAATCTAAATCAATATTACAATACTGCGGAAACTGTCTTACGAACTCATCTATTAACGCTTTCCATTCGGACTTTATAACAGCAATAAAACCATTTCCTAAAGCTGAATCAACTTCAACTTGATGAGCATTATAATCTATAATATCTTGAACATCAGCAGGCGACGAATCATAAAAATTTTGTGCTGCAGTCGATATAGCACTTGTAGATGTAAATGTCATTCCGCAGCAAACAAGAAAAGCACCGAGGAAAAAAAGAATAGCGTCATCAACTCCGGCGACAGCGTTAGCTTGCACCGGAGCAAGCACACCGCCGAAACATATTACAGTCATTATGCAAAGTAAAAAACACAGAGAACTACGAAGCAGCTTCTTGATGTTCTTCTTGCTGAACAATGTTTTTATTTTTAATAGCATTTCGTAACCTCTCTTTCATTTTTTCTACATCTATTTGCTGTTTAGGCTTTTCATCAGAATTTGCAGTCTGATTAGTAGCAGCCTTTTCATCTTCTTTAAAATTGAAAAGCGCCATAGTGTCATAACAAGCTGCGATCTTCTTGTTAAAGCGTTTAAGCTGCGTTCCTGTTTTGATACGGCAAGGATACCAATACTCGACACAATGAAAAATACCTTTGCAAACGAGGGAGAGGAGAGCAAAAGCCAAGTTCCAATTCTTTAAAGCTCTGTGCTTGTAATCATATTCGAGCAATCCTCTAATCTGCCTGTCCAACATTCTATCGTTCTGAGCTATCAAGATAAATTCATAGTTAAAATGCCGATGATTTGCGAAAAAATTAACCCATTCCATACGGTCTTTTTTATCAAACTGTCGAGCGTTAAACATTATGCTTGCCTCATCAATAACAACAAGGGTTTGTGCTTTGCGGCTTGGCTTATGATGTAGTTTTGCATAATCAAGTAAATAATTAACAGTCAATTTTGAGTTAGGAACGAAAGTAAAAGAACCGATTTTTTTACGCTTAAAATAATTCTCTGTATTAACAGGAAAATTAGCAATAACATTATTGCCGGATCTAAGCCAACTTATTATTTCTGCAGTTGCGTGGTAACTCTTATACGAGCCGGGAGTGCCACTATACAAGGATATTGCCATAATTTTATGTCCCTCCTTTTGCGTGTCTGAATTGCGTGTCTGATGCGTGTCTGAAAAAACTTTTGAAAAAAAGCTCCTGCGGAGGTCTTGACTCTCCAAAAGCAAATGATAGCTTTAAGTCGCCGAGCAACTCAAAAGCTAAAACTCATTTTAAGTCACTCGGCTTAAACATTTTATCATTTGCTTTTGGAGAGTAAAGACTAAACTTTTTTTAAAAACTTTTTTCAGAGAATAGATACATCAGATTTCCGAAGTTGCCTACGGCGTGCCTCACAATCTAAAAGCTAAAACAAAAATAGGAGCAGGGCATTAAAACCCTGCCCCTAAATTTGATTGAGAGGTACATTTTAAGAAGCTTTACCGAGGAGCTTTTTAACAAAGCCGATACCTTTGGTGACAGCAACAACTACACCAAAGATAGCAAGAGCGGTAGGAATAGCAGCTACAATGAACTGCAAAATGTTACCCTGAACATTAGTTAAAGCGTCAGTAAATGAAGTCAACGCAGTTTGTAACGCATTGTCAGATGAAACAGATGTTCCAGCCTCTGCAGCAAAACAGTTAATAGCTGACATAGCCATCATTACTGCGGCAGTTGCCATTACCGAAAGCTTTTTCTTATGCTTGCACACAAAATTTTTGATTTTTCCCATTTTTTTAACTCCTTCCATAGATTTTATGTATTAAGCCATTTTTATGAGCTTGTAAGCACTATAAATGGCATAACCAATTAATGAAGTTATTACATACGAAGAAAACCCAACACATAAACCAGTAAGAAAATAAGGAACAATATTCATATTACCACTTCCAAAAGCTAAACGCTCTTCCTAACGATATTCCGATAACAACGGCTATTGAAGCGACTATTGCAATAGTGCTAAATGTTATTAAATCGTTTTGATATTGAAGAGAGTTATATATTTCATCAATCGTTGACATTTGTATCATCACCTGCAAGAGTTGACATTACAGCGTCTTTGAATTGACACTTTTTGCAAATTTCTTCATCACCGGGGCGGAATTTTTCTCCGTGTTTTTTAATCAGGTAGTTGCATAAGAGCATTAAGCAACAACCGAGTGCAAAACCTGTCAGCATATTACAACCCCCATACTGCAGTGAATGCGTTTAGTGTTTCTTCGTCAACATTTTCAACTTCATTGATAAGAATACACTTCTTTTTGTCATCGAAGTACAGATTAACAAAAGAGCCGAGTTTAACATTTTCGAGGACTTGAGCATCTCTGACTTTTACTTCTTCGGCTTTAAGTCCTGTTGTGTCATCTGACTGATAGAGAACTGAAAGTCTGTAATATTCAATGCGTTCTCCTTGCTCTGTGACGAAATCACCTGAACGGTAGCCTACTATCATTTTTACATCATTCATTTTGTTGCCTCCTTGTTTGAAATTTTTATTTTATATTATAGGGACATTCGGAAAGTGTTTATAGTAATTCGACAGTGGACCCCTGACACGTAATTTAATCTGACTTCATGACATTAATATTTATCTCGTGATTTTCACACGCATGTTCAGACACGTTCTAAGTCACTTTTTTATGTGTCCTAAACCGAATGTTATGTAAATTAATTAAAAAATGATAATTCTTTCAGAAAGTCGAAATTAACAACCTTATTGAAAACTTCTGAATTATCATATGTACGCTTGCATCTTAAAAAGATTTTACCTGCGCAAGGAAAAAGGCGGAAGCTATAAGAATTGCACTCAAAAATGAATAATGATTCACGATTTAATTTAGAATACGAAAATTCTAACATTTTCTTTCCTGAAATAAGTTCAGGACAAACAGTATTACATAATTTGAACATTTTTGATTTTGTTACATTAAATTTTAATTCTTTCTCTTTAAGCATTTTTTATGTCCCCTTTTAAATCCGATAGTTCATATTGAACTATTTTATTATATTATAATTCAAAATGAACTATTTGTCAATATATTTCAGCAAAAAGTGATAAAATATAACTGATATTTTATAGAATTTTGCGAGGAATTTTTATGAAATTTAACGAAATTATAAAAGCTTTAAGAGAAGATGCAGATTTAACACAATCTGAATTAGCTAAAGAATTTAATGTAAACCAAATCACAATATCACAATATGAAAGAGGAACAAGACAGATTTCATTAGATATGTTGATTAACTATGCAAAAAAATTTAATGTTAGCACTGATTATATTTTAGGACTAACTAAAAATCCAACACCAAATTATGATATTAAAAACCAATTAAATATATCGGGTCAGAATAAAATACATAAAATTGAAATGAAGTGAGGTATTAACATGGAACAAACAACAATAGCAGATTATAATGAACAAATACAACAGGCTTTTAGTGACGGACTAAATAGCGGACTATCACAAGGATTTGAAATAATAATGCCATATGTAATTGGTGCAGTAGTTATTGTGTTAATTGGTACAATTATTAAAGCATTATTTAAAAAAACTACTAAAAGAAAATAAAAATTCAAACTTTTAATCAAGGTGTCCGGAGTTCGAATCTCCGATGGGTCACCATAAAGCCGCAAGGTACAATGCCTTTGCGGCTTTACTTATATAAATGTAAAAGACACTGTCGGTAATTTGCACAAACAACTTTTTAAGTTGCGCTAATCAGAATAAGCGTTTTACACAAAAATTATATATTGGGCTGTCGCCAAGCGGTAAGGCAACGGACTTTGACTCCGTCACCCGTGGGTTCGAATCCCGCCAGCCCAGCCATAAGCACCGATTTTTGAAGTTGGTGCTTTTCTTTTTGGAGTGTTAAAAAATGGCTCTATGTCAATAGTTGGGGTAAACCCGAAAAAGAAGAATTGAAACGAACAAGCGATAGTAAATCAAGCTATCGCTTGTTTTTGCATTTGGTGAGAAAACATATGTAAAATACGGTTACGGAAACGCTTAAAATTTCTGTAACCATAAGCATTACGCTTAAGTACCTTAATCTTGTTGTTGCAGCCTTCGGTAAAACCGTTGGTGATAGCAGAAGAAAAAGAATTCAGAATACCTGGAAGCCAATTGAGCATAGAGTTAGCACATTTTACAAATTGTGCAATACCACAGTCTAAAGCAGAATTTATCCAATCAGAAAAAGCTGTTTTTGCAGACTGTCGGTCTTTGCAATCAAGGATTTTAAGGAAATCCTCTTTGTAAAAATGAGCAGTAGAAAGAGTTGGAGAAGTAAAAAGCATAACATTTACCTGTTGTTTTTGTTCGTCAGAAAGGAGGTCAAATCTTTTTAGTAAAAGCTGTCTTGATTGCTTGAAGTATCTGCGATGAGATTTGCTGAATTTCTTTTGTTCCTGCTTACGAACAGCCTCAAAAGCCCAGATAACTTGCCGTATCCAATGGTATTTATCAACAATCTGTGAGGCATTTTTAAACCACACAGAAGAAATATTAGAGTAGGGTTTCCACATATCACTGACAAAAAACTGAACCTTGTCACGCTGTGACTTATCAAAATGGTTAAAATACTCAGTTAGGAAATGCGCATATCTTTTTGGAAGAATGTCCAAAACAACCTTGTTGACAGGATCGGTGAGAATACATTGATACTTTTCACTGTTCGTATTGCCTTTAAATTCATCAATAGAAATAGCAGATGGGAGCTTTTTAGGAGCGTAGGAAACTAAATCAAAAACCCTGATTACGGAGCTTACAGAGAGGTTAACCTCTCTTGCAACGCTTGAAAAAGAAACTTCATTTCTCAATTTGTCAATGATATACAAAGACAATCTGTTAGTCATACGATGATAACGAGGGAGGAAATCGACATTTTCAGGGAAACGCTTGCCACAGGAGCAACGATATCGACGCTTATAAAGATGAATAAAGATGTGCTTGCCAAAGGCAGGAATATCCTTTATAGGCTGTTCACGATAATCGTGAACCTTATCAGTTAAATTGCCACAGCAAGGACATTTGTGAGGTTTTCGTTTTAACCGGCAGTTAATATGGATTGAATTATCAATTTCTTCAATTTTTTCTATATCAACATCTTGCAATCCTAAGAGTTTTTCGGTAAAATATTTGTAGAGCATATTTGTTCCTCCGTTTCTGGTTTCTAGTCAATTCCATTTTAACGGATTTTAGACAAATATGCTCTACTTTTTTTAAAATTATTTTTGTAGGATCTATTTGTTACCCCAACATTTATTATAGAGCCTAAAAAATCAAGGTGTCTAAGTCAAGGTGTCTAAATGACTATCAAACTTATTATTCACTAATTGCATTTGTGCAGCCAAATGAATATATATTTGAGTGATTGAGATAGAACTATGACCGAGTAGAACCCTGAGGACTTCAAGATTACCGCCCTGGATGAGCTTGTAAAATAAAGTGTGTAAGTTAAAAAATAGCTTGCACACTTTTTCAATTTTTGGAAAGTGAGTTACAATGAAAGGAAGGAAAAAGGAATGAACGAAATGGCAAAAAGAGAGAAAGCACACGGGGCGAGAACCTCGCAAAGCAAATTCTCGAACAGTATCATCCGAAAAGCGTTGCAGATATGCAGGACGCCTTGGAAGACATTTTCGGTTCGATGTTTGAAGCAATGCTGCAAGGCGAAATGAACAATCACTTAGGCTATGAGAGCAACGACCACGGCATAAAAACGACTGATAATCGACGCAACGGTTATACGAACAAAAAGATCAAAACGAGTGCCGGCGAAGTAGATATCAAAGTACCTCGTGACCGTGATTCGAGCTTTGAAACACAGCTTATACCGAAGCGGCAAAAGGATGTATCCGAGATTGAAGAAAAGGTTTTGACGATGTATGCAAAAGGAATGAGCCAGCGTGATATTGCCGAAACGATTGAGGATATATATGGCTTTGAAATCTCACACGAAACAGTGTCGCAAATAACCGATTGCGTTTTAGATAAACTTGACGATTGGCAAAACAGGCCTTTGAAAAGGATGTACACATTTCTGTTTGTGGATTGTATGTATGCTACAATCAGAAAAGAGTATGAGAGCAAGAATTATGCAGTATATACGATTTTAGGCTATGATATTGACGGACAAAAGGACATTTTAGGCTTGTGGCTTAACGAAAACGAAAGCAAACACACATGGATGCAAATATTTGATGAATTAAAAACACGGGGTGTGGAGGACGTATTGTTTATCTGTATGGATGGTGTTTCCGGTCATGAAGACGGTGCAAAAGCGATATTTAAAGATGTTGTCGTGCAGCGTTGTATCGTACATTTAATTCGAAATTCAATTAAATATGTGCCAAGCAAGGACTACAAAAAATTCACACAATCGCTTAAAAAAGTTTACAGAGCACCAAGTCTTAATGGATGCAGAAAAGCATTTGAAAAGTTTTGTCAGGAGTGGTCACAATATCCCGGAGCAGTTGATGTGTGGAAACGAAATTTCAACCATGTCGAGCAGCTTTTCGATTATGGCAGTGCCGTTCGTAAGGTTATGTATACAACCAATGCGGTTGAAAGCATAAATTCAAGTTTCAGAAAAGTTACAAAAAAGAGGGCTTTTCCAAATGAAAACGCACTACTCAAATTGCTCTATTTACGCACAACCGAGCTTTACAAAAAGTGGAATGGCAGTAAGGTTCAAAATTGGGCAATGGTCAGAAATCAACTGTCTACAAATGAAAAAATCAGTGCCCTTATTGAAAATACGAGCACATGATTTGAAGCATTAACATAATTTTTATGATTTTTAAAAAACTTACACACTTTTCTTGACAAAGCCGTTAATGGAAGACTTGTTTTATTTGGTGATGTATATGACAGCAAAAACAATCCTGTACTTGTTGCACTTGAGTTAAATCCGACAGAAAAAGGCGGTAAAAGTTTAAATATAATAAAAATAGCGAGTGCTTACGGCAAAGATGTTGATTTGCAAGGCTTTATAAATAAAAGTAAAATTTTGTATGTTGAACCAAATAAAGAAAGAACCCATAATTGGCTGTCGGTTAATAGGCTCAAATTGCCGTTACCCAGTACCAGATTTGGATTCTTTAATAACAGTATATCTCAAAGTGAAAATAATGTCAATACGAAAAATGACGAAAGTAGCAATGATATCAAATACAGCATGGGAGGATTGAAAGCAGAAACTGCGGACAAGAGTGCACTTGAGAAAGCTATGGAGCTTGAAAAGGACGGTACAGATTCCGAGAAAATCCGTAAGGAAACGGGTTGGTTTAAGGGATATGACGGCAAGTGGCGATTTGAGATAGATAACAGCGAATTAGAGTTTAAAACAGATATCGAAAAGAACAGAGCTGCCGCAATTGAACTTGCGAAAATGAAAGTTAAAAGTGCAGAGCTTGAAGAAAAGATTGTAAATAATACAGCAACAAAAGCAGAGGAAAATGAATACTACAATCTTGACGAAAAAATGATTGAGTACAGAAAAGGAGTGAAATTGAGTGATGTAATAAATCATCCCAAACTTTTTGAAGCGTATCCGCAACTAAAGAATGTAGATGTTTATTACGAGATTTCTTCGGTTAATCGAGGTGTATACAGTTCAAACGGTAATGTGATAATGTTAAATCCGATGAATACGATTGATGAGCAGAAAGAAGCGATTATTCATGAAATTCAGCACGCAATACAGGGAATAGAAAATTTTGCGAATGGAAGTAATTTGGAATACTGGAAAAATCTCGGATACAGCGATGAAGAAGCAATGGCAATGTATTATAACACTGCCGGAGAAAGAGAAGCAAGAGATGTTTCTGCCAGAAGAGATTACAATGCAGAGCAAAGAAAAAACATCCGTCCGGACATTGACCGGAAAGATGTTGTATTTGCTAATAGCGGTGATGTAGGGTATTCGGCGGATGAAAATATAATGCAAAATGATTTTGAGAAGAAAGTTGACCAGATAGAGAATAATACATATAATTCAGATGATGTTGTTATTATGGGTAGAACCCCAAAAGTGTTACAGGATATTGGATTTAATTCGCTGCCTGTTGCGATGACGAAAAAACATATATATTCTGTTGCAGTATCAGAAGCGAGGGCGAAAAATGAGGGGAGATATAAGCAAAACACTAATTATCATGATTTAGGTTTCAATACGGTTAAGCAAATTTATAATAAAATTTCTGATCCGCTTATGGTAATTGCTCACCCTGATTTTACTAATAAAGAGAGCAGGGACAGTACTCATAAAGTTATTGCATTGGTTGATTTATCCGTAAATAATAAGCAGGTAATAGCACCTATTGCGGTAGATTTTGAAGGTATATATAACAAAAAAATAATTGATGTCAATCTTGTAGCAACATACTTTAATAAAAACAATATTAATGATTTAATCAAAGAAGCAATAGCTTTAGAGAATAATAATCAGGTTGGTTTTTATTATTTAGACAAAAAAAGAACTCAAAGTATAATTAAGCATGAAGGGTACCAATTACCCAGTATACTTAATAACTCGAGTTCCAACATTATTATACGCAAAATTGATAGCAATGTCAACAAAAAAATTAAAAAAATTACCCAAAGCCAGCAGTTTGTAAGGTGGTTCGGTGATTGGCAGAATAAGCCGAAAACTGCAAGCAAGGTTGTGGACGGCAACGGTGAGCCTCTTGTAGTGTATCACCAGACGGGAAATGATTTTACAGTATTTGATACTAAGCATACCGGTGCGGGTGAGTTTGACAGCGAAATGCCGACAGGAATATTTATGAAGCCGACAAATAGGGTACCCCATAAATTTCTGTGTAAATAATAATCCTTCAAGCAATAACAAAACAGCGGATTGCAGTGTAATCAGTCTTTCTGATTTGCCCCGTGTCAACTTTTCATTCCGCAGACAGGAAATTCTATTCTCGGGGGCAAATCAAGCCGGTATTCTGTCCTCAAATATTATCGATAACTGGCTTAAAACAACATCCCAGTTTCGACATCTTTGTGTCCAGCGTTCGACAATCTTTTGCGACGCTAAATACAACATTTTGCGCAGGCTGTCATCATTCGTGAATGACGGCTTGTTCTTCGTAATCTGCCTGAACTGGCGGTTCAGCCCTTCGATAATATTCGTTGTATATATTATCTTCCGAACCTCGGGCGGATATGCGAAGAATGTGGATAGAATATCCCAATTTTCCTCCCAACTTTTCACGCAGGATGGATAAGTTTTGCCCCACTTGTCCTTGAACAAAATCAGGTTGTTCATAGCTTCTTCCTCGTTGATAGCTTGATATACTTTCTTGAGGTCAACCATCAGCCCCTTGATGTGTTTGTAGCTTACAAATCTTGTGCTTGAGCGTATCTGATGAATGATGCAACGCTGAATTTGTGCGTTCGGAAAAGCCGCTTCAATAGCTTGTCTGAAATCTGTCAGACCGTCAACGCAGAACAGAAATACGTCTTTAATCCCACGAGTTTTGAGCTCGTTCAACACATTCAACCAAAATTTACTGCTCTCATTTTCGCCAATCCATATGCCGAGAATATCTTTCTGCCCGTCAAGATTGATGCCCAAAACTACATACGCAGCCTTCGTGATATACTGATGATTTTCCTTGACCTTGTAATGAATTGCATCCATAAGCACAAACGGATATACAGCTTCAAGAGGTCGATTTTGCCATGCAGTCACATCGGGCATAATCTTCTCGCTGATTTTGCTGACAAGCTCGGGAGAGATTTCTACATCATACAGATTTTTGATTTGTTCGGAAATATCACGCTGGCTCATTCCACAGGCATAAAGTGAGAGGATTTTCTCTTCCATACCGTCTGCATTGCGGTTGTATTTGCTGATTATTTTGGGTTCTTATTCGCCGTTTCTATCCCTCGGAATTTTGATTTCAAGCTCTCCCATCTGCGTTTTTATCGTCTTTTTCGAGTAGCCGTTTCTGTAATTTTTCGACTTATTGCCACATTCATCATTCGACGTTCTTTCGCTTTTCTCATAGCCGAGTTCATCGGCAAGCTCACATTCCATAACCTCCTGAAGAATGTCCTTGAACATATCTTTCATCGCTGTCATCACTTCATCTGTTGATGTGAAATTCTGACTTCTTCTTTACCTTGATTCGCTATCTTTCTATTTCTTCTGTCCGTTCACCATCCCACAAAAATAGTGATGAACCACTTTTTTTATCAGTCATCGCTTTTTTGTGTTATTATTTTATTTAATTTTCAAAACAACTGCGAGAGTGAATTTCATATTTTCGGGGTCAAAATTATGACTTACATTACCGTTGTATTGTTTGGCTATTCGTTCTATACTTTTTATTCCGTAGCCGTGAATAAATTTATTGCTTTTGGTTGTCTGTAATTTGCCGTCCTTAAGATTGGGAGCACTTGCACAGTAATTCCATATGTTGATTACAATATAGTTTGTGTTCGTTTGCTTAACTGTAAGCTCAATTTTCTTGTTATCGGCATTTTGCGTTGCCTCGAGAGCGTTTTCAAGAATATTATCAAGTAATGATGTTATATCGTTATTTGAAATGCAAGAAAAATCTATATCTCGAATATCGCAGTAGAAGTCAATCTCTTTATCTTTGCAAGCACTGACATATCTGTTTATGATTGCATTTATAAGTTTGTTATCGCTGTATTTCTTTAAGTATTTAATCTGATAATCTTCATACAGACTGTCAATGTATTTGTTTATGCTTTCAAAGTCTTTTTCGTTTGAAAGTTCTTTTATTGAAAGCAAGTGGCGTTTTATATCGTGAATTAAAATATTAGAATTTTCGTATTGATTTTGTAAAATAGAGTAATATTCGGTATCAATTTCTGATTTTTGCTTTTGCAGCTTTAGCGCCGTGTTTTCGTATTGAGTTTTCAATACGTCTTCGTGTACAAGAAAAACAACTATATTTGAATACATTAAAAGCAGAGCGCCTACCGCAAACAAAACATATGTAAATTCGTCAAGTTTATAGTTAAGCGAAATGTATGACATACCGCATATTATAAGTATTGACGCCATCGGCAGAAAGAAAAGCATATCTGTTTTATTTAGCTTCAAATTTTCTTTATTTTCTTTGACGGAAATTTTAGATACAAAGTATGCAATAAAGAAGAAAAATAACTGCGAGCTGCCGCTTAATAAGAAAAATATCATACCGTTCTCAGTGATTCCTTTAATATCAATATTAAAAGTTACCATTACAAGAAACAGCAGAGTCATTTTTGTTATGAGAGTTATAGATGTGAGAAGAATTGAAGTAAATATTGCTTGAAAAACATTTGTGTTAAAGCAAAAAATACACAGCAACAGATTGCAAGCTAAAAATGCTACAATATTTGAATATTCGACACCTACCGTATTTATTATAAATTGCAGTGCAGCAGACAATGAAAAACATAAAAATAAACCCATATTGCTCATTTTCTGAGCAAATTTGCTGGAAATAAATATGTAAGAAATGATTGCCCCAAATACCGTTACCGTCGCATAGCTGAAAATTATCATACAATACCTCCCGCAAAATCAAAAAAGGCTTTTTTAAATTCTGCGTATTTTCTTTGCGAAATGCAATGCTCCATAAGATTCTCATTGGCCCCCTGAAATGTAATTGAACTTTTATCAAAGTTAATTACATTCTGTAAGTTTACGATATAGCTTTTATGCGATTGGACAAAGCAGTTAGGCTGATTGATTATTTCGTACCATTCGGCAGGTTTCTTATTGGTTTCGTATGATTTGTATTTAGTAACGATAAGTGAACCGTGTTTTCTGTTTTCAATATAGAGAATATCCCTTGTTTTTACGGTGAAAATTTCGTCATATTTTTCTATTATAATACTTTTACTGATTTTCTTGTAATAGTCAACGGCTTCAAGAAAATTTCTGTTAAACCTTTCAGTGTCAATCGGCTTTGAAAGATATCTGAAAACCTGAATTTTCATTGCACTGTCAAGGTAAGCCGGATATGAGGTAAGAATCATAATAATAATGTCAGGGTTTAATTGTTTTAATCTTTCCGATACCTCAAGTCCGTTTACGGCAGGCATTTGAACATCGACTATAGCGATGTCGTAAGAATGTTTTTCTTTAAAAATAAAATCACCGCAGGTACGCATATCTATATTAAATTCTATTTTATAGTTTTTTTGAAGATTACGTATAAGTGACCGTACTTTTTCGAGTATTGATTTATCATCATCACAAAGCAGAATATTAAGCACCGAAATTCCCCCTTTAGAAGATATTATACAACATAATTTTTAATTTGTCATATAAAAAACATCACTTTTGACTTTTTTTAATGCGTTTTTGCCCAAACTGTAACAAATGAAAATCCTTGTGCTATAATAAAATCAGTAAATAAAGGAAAAACAAGTACATTTAGAAGTTTTGTATTTAGCGGTTTTGATTATGGCACTTCACAGCTACTTCATACATCTGCGATATGATGTGTGAAGTAAAGCGGTGCTGTGCAACGGTACGGAGGTTTGTATAAAATAAAAAGGGAGAAATACTCTTGAATACAGTTGCATTACAGGATTTTCAATCATATGCAAAAGTTAATGACAATGTTATTAACAAATTCAAGAATAAAATTCCTGAAACTTTGCTTAAAATTTGGCAAAATTACGGATTAGGCACTTCTATGAACGGATATATTAAAGTGATTAATCCCGATGATTATCAAAGTATAATTGATAATACATACTTTCCGTATAAAGACGCAGTTCCCATTTTTGTAACTGCATTTGGTGACATAATTACCTTGGAAAGCGGCGAATATATAAGTATAATGTATCTTCGCTACGGAAAATGTGAACTGATGCTCAAAGATTTTGATTTCTTTTTAAAAAGACTTGCAGACAAGAGCTTTTTAAACGAATTTTTTTCTTTGAATCAGTATTATAAAGCTGTTAACGAACATGGAAATTTGTTGTATATAGAGTGTTTTGGTTATATGCCTTTATTAGCGCTCGGTGGGGACGAAGACACCGATAATCTGAAAAAATTTCAGATACCGGAGCACATAGCGTTGATAAATTCATATTTCCTCATACTGATGTAAATCCGTTCTGCCTGACATCTTGAGATTTATAAAAATTGAGTAATCGGCAATATTGATGTTTAAAGAGAGAGGGAGCAAGATGTTAGGCAACGAGATTTAATTTTAAAATTTTAGGCGGATACTTGCAAAGAGTACCCGCCTATTTTTTCGTAAAAGTTATGGTTTTGCGGATTGTCGGTCGGGCATTGAAATTTAGCTAACGCTAAATTATCCTCCCAAAAACAAAAAAGTTTACTCAATTTTTTCAAAAATTGCGGGTATGGGCAGCGCCCATAAAAATCTTCCGATATAACAATTTATCAGGAGCAAACAGCGAGCTGTTTGGCTATCGTTAGATTGCATAAACGGAAAGTATTTGTGGGCTTTGCCCACACCCACGACCTTTGAAAAGGTCGACCAAACTTTTATAATTGCTTTTCCAATTTATTCCGCTAAACCATAATTTACACAAACGATTAGTATTGAATTTTGATAAATAATCTAATTTA
The DNA here is from genome assembly GCF_023921805.1 of Ruminococcus sp. FMBCY1. Taxonomy (GTDB): domain Bacteria; phylum Bacillota; class Clostridia; order Oscillospirales; family Acutalibacteraceae; genus Ruminococcoides; species Ruminococcoides intestinale_A. Next base: position 216,117 of record NZ_CP074197.1, read on the forward strand.
TTATGAAAAAAACCGCTTGAGCTATAAAACTCAAGCGGTTAAATTTTTATGTTTAATTATTAAGCCCGAAGTTCTTCTTCGTTATCGCCTGCATAATAAACTTTTTTGATGTCAGCACCCAATGCTCTGAATTTTTCAATTACATCTTCATAGCCACGCTCAATGTACTGGATACTTGAAATTTCAGTAACACCGTTAATTTCAAGTGCCGCAATAATCATTGCTGCACCGGCTCTTAGATCGGTAGCTTTTACAGGAGCTGCTGTAAGCAGAGATCCGCCCTCAATAATTGCAAGTCTGCCCTCAACAGAAATGTGTGCACCCATTCTAACAAGCTCACTTACATACTGATAACGGTTATCCCATACATTTTCATTTATAATGCTTGTACCCGGTACACTTACAAGAAGTGCGGCAAATTGCGGCTGACAGTCAGTAGGGAAACCGGGATGTGGCATAGTCTTAATATTACAACGCTTTAAAGGATTCTTTGTAGCGTCAATTTTGATAGCCTCATCGTATTCGGTAATTACAACACCCATTTCACGGAGTTTAGCTGTAATTGATTCAAGGTGCTTTGGAGTAATGTTATTTACTGTAATGCAACCTCTTGTAGCAGCTGCCGCACACATATATGTGCCTGCCTCAATCTGATCCGGAATAATCGAATATGTTATGCCGTGGAGATATTTTACGCCACGGATTTTAATAACATCTGTACCTGCGCCTCTTACATCTGCGCCCATTGAATTAAGAAAGTTAGCGAGGTCAACAATATGCGGTTCTCTTGCGGCATTTTCAATGATAGTCATACCCTCGGCTTTAGATGCCGCAAGCATAATATTCATTGTAGCTCCTACAGATACTACATCAAGGTAAATATGCTCACCGTGAAGATTATCAGCATCTGCCTCAATAATCGCGCCGTCAACAAGCTGTGTTACTGCGCCCATAGCTTCAAAGCCTTTTAAATGCTGATCAATCGGACGGACACCGAAGTTACAACCACCCGGTAAAGCAACCTGAGCTTTACCGCATCTGCCCAGAAGAGCACCGAGAAGGTAATAAGATGCTCTCATACCTCTTACAAGTTCTGTTGTTGCAGAGTGAGTTGAAATATGTGTCGGGTCTATATAAAGTGATGATTTATTAATTCTTCTTACCTGTGCACCCATCTGCTGAAGAATTCTGCTGATAAGTGAAACATCGCTGATGTTAGGTATATTTTCAATCTGACAAGGCTCGTCACAAAGGATTACTGCCGGGATAATTGCTACTGCGGCGTTTTTTGCACCGCTGATATTTACTTCACCAAAAAGCGGCTTACCGCCGTTTACTACAAACTTTTCCAAACCGTTACACTCCAATTCCATATACTGTACATTCACAATAACGAATATGTGAGTTTACATAATCTAAATCTAAATAAAAGTGCGTGCCAAAAAACAGCAACATTGATTGCTGTAAAAATGAGTATCTGCCAGATTACTCAACTGATAATAGTATATCCACAAATATATTACATTTTCTTAAAACACACATTTTGTAGCATTACAACAAGGTAACACTAACATTCCTATACAGAAAATGATACTACAAAATTGTAGTAAAGTCAACGCATATTTGGAATTGTAACATATTTTTATCTAAAATGTACTCAAATTATATGAATGAAATCAAGTTTATTCTTATTATGACTAAGCAAGATTACATACTTGTAATTATTCTTATAAAAAATAATACTGCTGTCATAATTGCAATACGGAATTAAAATCTTGCAATATTTTTCAGGATATAATTGCATATATAATGTAAGAAATTCTGAAAAATATTTAAATATTTACCAAATAATTTTTTAAATTGTATTGACAATTACTTTTTTATGTGCTATACTCAAGCTAACATATGAACATATAAACATATGAACAGATTAATAAACGGAGATAGGAATATGGCAGAACTAAATGAAAAGAAAGAAAAAGAAATTCCTGATTTGGAAGTGCTGTTTGATTTAGCGGATCTTTTTAAAGTATTCGGCGATTCGACAAGAATCAGAATAATGTTTGCAATTTCCGATAATGAGATGTCGGTGCTTAGTATTGCAGAGGCTTTAAATATGGAGCAAAGCACTATTTCTCATCAGTTGAGAGTATTAAGACAAAACAAACTTGTTAGGGTCAGAAGAGAGGGGAAGCAAATTTATTATACTCTTGATGACGACCATGTTAAAAAAATTATTGAAATGGGACTTGATCACGTTCTCGAGTAAGGAGGGTGTTTTTTATGAAATATAATTTTACACTTGAAAATCTTAACTGTGCGCATTGTGCGGGAAAGATAGAGCAGAAATTAGCTGAAACAGACGGTTATGAGAATGTAAATTTCAACTTTGCAAATAAAAAACTCGTACTTCAATGTTCGCGTGATGTAACGGCACAGGATATACAGGCGGTTTGTGACAGCATCGAAGACGGTGTAGAAGTTATTGATAATACAAAGAGAAAGAATTTAAAGCAGTACACTTTCACACTTGAAAATCTCAACTGTGCGCACTGTGCAGGAAAGATAGAGAAGAAATTAGCCGAAACAGACGGCTATGAGAATGTTAATTTCAATTTTGCAAATAAAAAACTTGTGTTTGAGTCAGCAGAGGATGTAACGGCACAGGACATACAGGCAGTTTGTGACAGCATTGAAGACGGTGTAGAAGTTATTGATAACAATGTAAAAGAAAACACTGTAACTGCCAAAAAGGTAAATTCAGCCAAGGAAGATAAAAAGGTTGAAATAAAGAATGAACTTATTTCTATTATTACAGCGGCTGTGCTTGGTGTAGCGGCTTTCGGTCTTGAACTTACTGTATTTCCTGATGCTGAATTCGGTACTGTAGGTTGGTTTGTTCTACTCGGACTAAGCCTTGTTGCCACTGTTTTGTCAGGTTGGAGAACATTTATTAAAGGCGTAAAATCGGTGTTTAAATTACAGATAGATGAAACTACATTGCTTACAATTGCTGTTATTGCGGCATTTGCGTTAGGCGAGTTTGTAGAGGCGGCTATGGTTACTATTCTCTTTGCAGTCGGCGAAATTGTAGAAGAGAAAGCAGTATCTGCATCGAGAAGTGATATTGCAAAACTTGCGCAGATTCGTCCCGATAATGCAACCGTACTTATAAACGGCAAGGAGGTTGTAAAAGCCGCCGAGGATGTTAAAATAGGCAGTACAATTGTAGTTAAACCACACGAAAGAGTACCGCTTGACGGTGTTATTACTAAAGGAAATACTACTCTTGATACTTCGGCGCTTACAGGTGAGAGTGTTCCTGTCGACGCAGAGGTCGGCAGTGAAGTAATGAGCGGAATGATTAACGGTAATTCTTTAATAGAAATAAAAACTACTAAGGAATTTGGCGACAGTACAGCGGCAAGAATTATTAAACTTGTTGAAGATGCAGCCGCTACAAAGGGACAGAGTGAAAAGCTTATCAGCCGTTTTGCAGCTGTTTACACACCGATTATTATACTTATTTCTATTGTAGTTGCTATTGTTCCTCCGCTTGTGGGGCTTGGCAGTTTCAGCACATGGATTTATCGTGCTTTGGTTTGTCTTGTTGCATCTTGCCCTTGTGCAATCGTAATTTCGGTTCCGCTTTCTTATTATTCGGGTCTTGGCGCATCATCAAAAATCAGCGTTCTTATTAAGGGCGGCAAGTATATCGAAGCTCTTGCAAAGGCTGACGCATTTGTATTTGACAAGACAGGTACACTTACAACAGGCGAGCTTTCTGTAAACAAAGTTTTTGCTTACGGCAATCATACTTCATCTGAAATTATTGCACTTGCAGCCGCTTGTGAAAGATATTCTTCACATCCGATTGCTATGGCAATAAAAAATAAGGCAGAAAAGGAAAACTTACCTGAACTTTCAGATTACAGCGAAAAGGCGGGACAGGGAGTTACAGCTGTATATAACGGCAAAGCTCTTGTATGCGGCGGCACAAAGGTTTTAAGCGATAAACAAAAGGTAAATGCAGAAAAAACCGCATCTGTATATGTAATCTACGACGGTGAATTAATCGGTGCAATCTCTGTTAGCGATACATTAAGACCGGAGGCAAAGAGTGTAATTGCAGAGTTAAGAAAACTCGGTGTTAAAGACAGTGTAATGCTTACGGGTGATAAAAAAGAAAATGCAATGGATATTGCAAATGAACTTAAACTTGATTCTTATTCGGCAGAGCTTATGCCGTCAGATAAACTTGAAAAACTTATAGATATAAAGAAAACTCATAAGTCTGTATGCTTTATCGGTGACGGTATCAATGATGCCCCTGTTCTTACTGCAAGCGATTGCGGTTTTGCAATGGGATTCGGCAGTGAGGCTGCTATTGAGGCGGCAGATGCTGTGCTTGCGGCAGGTAATTTAAAACAGTTACCGTTGTCTGTCAGAATAGCAAAGAAAGTTGTTGCTACTGTAAAGACAAACATTACATTTGCACTTGGTGTAAAGACAATTGTAATTATCCTTGCAATACTCGGTATCGCTCCGATGTGGTTGTCTGTAATAGCAGATACAGGCGTAAGCGTACTTTGCGTACTTTATGCTGCAAGACTTCTTCATACAGTTGATAAAAAGTAATTTATAAATAGATAGATTTCCTATCATAAAAACTACCGCATTCCGATTGGAGTGCGGTAGTTAATTGTTGTTTTTTTATTAAATTAATTGGAGTGAATTATTATTTTGCTTAACTCGTGCACTAAACCATAAATTAACATTGAACCTTTTAACTTTGTGATAAACTAAGTTAAGCATAATTAAAAGGCTGTTCCGAAGATAGGAAACAGCCTTTATTTAATTATAAGATTTTATCTCGGTTATTCATTTTGTAACATAAGGTCATAAGACTGTCACTTAGGTGTACATTTTCAACAAGGGTGTCGCTGTACTTTCTTGCAATGTCATAGTGACTGAAATTCCAATAGTTCTTTATGCCGTAGCCATAAAGTTTGTCAAGTACATTTTCTACACATACTCTCGGAATACACAAAAACGCTGTATTGATTTTGTTGTTCTGACAGAACTCGTCAAGCAGACTGTCGTGCATTATTGTAAGATTATTCAGCTTTTTGCCAACTTTTTCTTCGTTACAGTCAAAACAGGCGATAAGTTCAAAGCCGAGCTTTTCAAAGTTCATATGCTTGGCAACCGCTTTACCAAGGTTGCCGGCACCGATAAGTATAGCTTTATAATTATTGTTAAGACCAAGAATATTTTGTATTTCTTCCTTAAGCTGAGAAACACTGTAACCGTAGCCCTGCTGACCGAATCCACCAAAGCAGTTAAGATCCTGTCTTACCTGAGAAGCGGTTACATTCATAATTTCAGCCAGTTTTGTAGATGAAATTTTATCAATGTTTTGTTCGTTAAGCTCAGACAAGAAACGATAATATCTGGGCAGTCTTCTGATTACAGACATTGAAATGTTGTCATTTCTGGACATTGTACTTTAACCTTACTCCTTTAACCGAATTGTGTTTGCTTATGCAAGTGAAGCGGCAAGATGCTCGTTTATTGCAAGCAAGAAATCTTCTGAATTAACCTTTTTCTTGTTTTCAAGAGTTGAAATAGCATAAAGGTCGCCTGTCATAATGCCGTCTTCAATAGTGTCGATAGTAGCTTTCTCAAGCTTGTCCGCAAAGTTCATAAGTTCAGGAAGATTATCAAGCTCGCCACGCTTTCTGAGAGCGCCTGTCCAAGCAAAGAGAGTTGCAACAGAGTTTGTGGAAGTTTCCTCGCCCTTAAGATACTTATAATAATGGCGCTGAACTGTACCGTGTGCAGCTTCATACTCATAAACACCGTCAGGTGAAACAAGTACACTTGTCATCATAGCAAGTGAGCCGAAAGCAGTAGCAATCATATCGCTCATTACATCGCCGTCATAGTTTTTGCAAGCCCACATATAGCCGCCCTCACTTCTGATAACTCTTGCTACAGCGTCATCAATAAGTGTGTAGAAATATGTAATGCCTGCCTGCTCAAATTTCTCTTTGTATTCATTCTCAAAGATTTCAGCAAAAAGATCCTTAAATCTGTGGTCGTACTTCTTGCTGATTGTATCTTTTGTAGCAAACCATACATCAAGTTTCTGGTCGAGTGCATAGTTAAAACATGAACGGGCAAATGAAGAAATACTCTTGTCAAGGTTGTGCATACCCTGAATGATACCGTCTGTCTTGAAATCAAAGATTGTACTTCTTTCTTCTGTACCGTCAGGCTTGGTAACGCAAAGTTCAGCCTTGCTGCCCGCCTTAACAACCATTTCTGTATTTTTGTAAACATCACCGTAAGCGTGACGGGCAATACAGATTGGCTTTTTCCATGTAGGAATGTACGGAGTGATACCCTTTACAAGGATAGGACTTCTGAATACTGTACCGTCAAGGATAGCACGGATTGTGCCATTTGGTGATTTCCACATCTGCTTGAGGTTGTACTCGTCCATTCTTGCAGCATTTGGTGTGATTGTAGCACATTTTACGGCAACGCCGTATTTCTTTGTAGCCTCTGCACTGTCAACAGTAACCTGGTCATCTGTTTTGTTTCTGTTTTCAAGACCGAGGTCATAATACTCGCTCTTTAAATCAATGTATGGGTAAATAAGAATGTCTTTGATTTTCTGCCAAAGAACTCTTGTCATTTCGTCGCCGTCCATCTCAACGATGGGGGTAGTCATTTTAATTTTATCCATTAGCTGTTCTCCTTTGTATAGTCAAGCAAACCGCCTGCAAGAATAATTGCTCTTGTTCTGTCTGAAAGCTCACAGTCGGCAACAATGGTTTCGCCTGTTGTCTTGTTTACAACTGTAACAGCCGAGCCTTCTGCAATTTCCTTTTTAACATTAGGAAACTCAAGCATATCGCCGAGCTTAATCTTATCGTAATCGGCAGTGTTTTGGAATGTAAGCGGAAGAATACCTGCGTTAATGAGGTTACTCTTATGGATTCTTGCAAAACTCTTTACAAGAACTGCCTTAACGCCGAGGAAGAGCGGAGCAAGTGCTGCGTGCTCTCTTGATGAACCCTGACCGTAGTTTTCGCCGCCTACGATAATGCTCTTGCCGAGAGTTTTTGCTCTTTCAGGAAATTCCTTATCGCATACTGTAAAGCAGTGCTGTGAAATAGCAGGAATATTTGAACGGAGCGGAAGAATCTTTGCACCGGCAGGCATAATGTGGTCGGTTGTAATGTTGTCGCCAACCTTAAGTGAGCAAGATGCCTCGATAGACTCTGTAAGAGGGCTTGTCTTAGGATATTCCTTAATGTTTGGTCCTCTTAAGATTTCAACATTGTCCATTTCCTCAACAGGAGCAGGAGCAATAACCATATTATCATTAATGAGGAACTTCTCGGGAAGTTCAATTTCTGCGGCAGGACCGAGTTTTCTTGGGTCTGTAAATACACCTGCAAGTGCCGAAACAGCAGCTGTTTCAGGCGATACGAGGTAAATCTGACCGTCAGCTGTACCGCTTCTGCCCTCAAAGTTACGGTTGAAAGTACGGAGTGAAATACCCTTGCTGTTAGGTGACTGTCCCATACCTATACATGGACCGCAGGCACTTTCAAGAATTCTTGCGCCGGCAGCAATCATATCGGCAAGTGCGCCGTTCATAGCAAGCATATTGAATACCTGCTTACTGCCCGGAGCAATAGCAAGTGAAACGCCGTCTGCAACTGTTTTGCCCTTTAAGATATGGGCAACTCTCATAAGGTCAAGATAACTTGAGTTTGTGCAAGAACCGATACATACCTGGTCAATCTTCTGACCCTCAAGCTCGCTGATCGGTTTAACATTATCAGGTGAATGTGGACAAGCGGCGAGCGGTTCAAGCTCCGAAAGGTTAATTTCAATAACCTCATCGTAAACTGCGTCTGCGTCTGCGCTTAACTCTGTGTAGTCTTCCTCTCTGCCCTGAGCCTTGAGAAATTCTCTTGTGATTTCGTCAGAAGGGAATACGGATGTTGTAGCGCCGAGCTCAGCACCCATATTTGTAATTGTAGCACGCTCCGGAACTGTAAGTGTTTTGACACCTTCGCCGCCGTACTCAACAATTTTGCCGACGCCGCCCTTAACGCTCATAACTCTTAATACTGCAAGAATAATATCCTTTGCAGAAACCCATGGGCTGAGTTTACCCGTAAGATTAACTCTTACCATCTTAGGCATTGTGATGTAATATGCACCGCCGCCCATAGCAACAGCAACATCAAGACCGCCTGCACCGATAGCAAGCATTCCGATACCGCCGCCTGTAGGTGTGTGGCTGTCGGAACCGATTAATGTTTTGCCAGGCTTACCGAATCTTTCAAGGTGTACCTGGTGGCAAATACCGTTGCCCGGTCTTGAAAAATAAATGCCGTGCTTTTTACATACAGACTGAATAAATCTGTGGTCGTCGGCATTTTCAAAACCTGTCTGCAATGTGTTGTGGTCTATATATGCAACGCTCTTTTCGGTTTTGACTCTTGGAATACCCATAGCCTCGTATTCTATGTAAGCCATTGTGCCTGTTGCGTCCTGTGTAAGAGTCTGGTCAATGCGTAAGCCGATGTCGTTGCCGACAACCATTTCGCCGCATACCAAATGCTCTTTAATAATTTTCTGTGCAATTGTGTAGCCCATTTGATTACCTCCGCAAAAAGTATTTTGTGGTATTTGCATTATTAAAAGCAATAACCCGTGTACATTAATTGCCCATTATAAGGCAATTATTAGTATCTATTATATAACATTTTTCTTCTTATGTAAAGTAAAAATGGATGTAAATACGAAAATTTGCGATTTTGGCACTATCTGTTGTTTATTTTTAAAAATAAATTGAATTTTCAACATTTAGGTGATATAATAAAAAAGTATGTGTAGGATATTTGAACTTAGATTCTTATAGGGGGATAATTTTATGGAAACAAGAGAAAATTTGAGAAATATAGCTATTATCGCTCATGTTGACCACGGTAAAACAACTCTCGTTGACCAGCTCTTAAAACAGAGCGGTGTTTTCAGAGCAAATGAGAATGTGGCTGAAAGAGTAATGGATTCTAACGACCTTGAAAGAGAGAGAGGCATTACAATCCTTTCTAAAAACACCGCTGTAATGTACAACGGCATTAAGATTAATATTGTTGACACCCCCGGTCATGCCGACTTTGGCGGTGAGGTTGAGCGTATACTTATGATGGTAGACGGCGTTGTACTTCTTGTAGACGCTTTCGAAGGTTGTATGCCGCAGACAAGATTCGTTCTTAAAAAGGCTTTGGGTCTTGGCAAAAAGCCTTTGGTTGTAGTCAATAAAATTGACCGTCCGGGTGCAAGACCCGAAGAAGTTGTTGACGAAGTTCTCGACCTATTTATCGAGCTTGGCGCTGACGAGGATCAGCTTGAATTCCCTGTAGTATATGCATCGGGCCGTGACGGCTATGCAAGCCTTGATCCGCATCAGCCCGGTACAGATATGAAACCTCTTTTTGAGGCTATTATAAATGAAATTCCTGCTCCGCAGGGAGATGCAGAGGGCGGACTTCAGATTCTTATTTCAAATATAGATTCTGATCCGTTTGTGGGCAGAATAGGTGTAGGCAGAGTTGAGAGAGGCACTGTAAAAACAGGTCAGAGCGTTGCAATCTGTCATACAGACGGCAATGTAACAAAGAACGCAAGAATCGGTAAGATTTATCAGTATGAGGGACTTAAGAGAGTTGAGAGCGAAACTGCTGAAATGGGTGATCTTATCTGCGTAAGCGGTATTCAGGATATTAATATCGGTGAAACAATTTGCGACCCTGAAAATATTGAACAGCTCCCGTTTGTTAAGATTGACGAACCGACCGTATCAATGAACTTTATTGTAAATAACTCTCCGTTTGCCGGCAGAGAGGGTAAGTATGTTACATCAAGAAATCTTCGTGACAGACTATTCAAGGAAATTGAAACCAATGTTGCGTTAAGGGTAGAAGAAACAGACAGTGCGGATACATTTAAAGTATCGGGCAGAGGCGAGCTTCACCTTTCAATTCTTATTGAAACAATGCGCCGCCAGAATTATGAGTTCCAGGTATCTCGTCCACAGGTTATCACAAAGATGATTGACGGTAAGTTGAATGAGCCTATGGAAATGCTCATTATAGAAGTGCCTGACGCTTATGTAGGTGCAGTTATGGAAAAACTCGGTTCAAGAAAAGCTGAACTTATTAATATGGGCACCCGTGAGGGCGGTTCTACTCACATTGAGTTCCGTATTCCGTCAAGAGGTCTTATGGGTTACCGTCCCGAATTCCTTACAGATACAAACGGTAACGGTATTATGAACCATGTGTTTGACGGATATGAGCCGTACAAGGGTGAAATCGTAACCCGTCATCAGGGTTCGCTTATCGCTTTTGAAACAGGCGAAACAGTAACTTACGGTTTGTATGCGGCACAGGAGAGAGGCAGACTCTTTGTCGGCCCGGGTGTTCCTGTATATGAGGGTATGATTGTAGGCGCAAGCCCTAAGTCAGAAGATATTACGGTTAATGTATGTAAGAAAAAGCATATCACAAATACCCGTGCTTCAGGTTCTGATGATGCACTTAAACTTACACCGCCGTCAATTCTATCGCTTGAGCAGTGTCTTGAGTTTATTGCAGATGATGAGCTTGTAGAGGTTACTCCCGAAAATATCCGTATGCGTAAGCGTATTCTTTCTAAGGAACAGAGAATGAAACAGGCATTCCATAAAAAATAATGAGTTTTGTAGTATTAGACCTTGAATGGAACGGCTCATACAGCAGTAAAGAACACAGATTTGTAAATGAGATAATTGAGTTCGGGGCAGTTAAAACTGACGAAAATCTGAATATTATTGACAGATTTGAAATGCTTATTTCTCCGCAGATAGGCAAAAAACTTTGTTCAAAGGTTAAAAAGCTAACCAAAATCACCAACGAAGAATTAAGAGAAAACGGCTGTACATTTATGCACGCTGTTTCTGAATTTAAAAAATTCTGCGGCGATTGCGTTTTGGTGACATGGGGTACAAGCGACATTCTTGCATTGATTGAGAATTATATGTACTATGCTCACAGGCCCGAGCTGCCTTTTCTCACAAGCTATTGCAATGTGCAGGATTATTGTGAAAAATGTCTTTCCGTAAATGATAAATCTTCTCAACTCGGATTATCCGTATGCGCAGATATGCTTGCAATTAACTTTGATGTTGAAGAACAGCACCGTGCATATGCCGACGCAGAGCTTACATTAAAGTGTATGAAACATTTTGTCGAGGATTATCCGATAGACGATTTTATCAAAGATGCAACGGCTCACGAATTTTATGACAGACTGCTGTATAAAAATCATTTTATTACAGATATTAATAATCCGGAGATTGATAAACGCAGTATGCGCTTTAATTGCGATGCTTGCGGAAGGCAGGCTGCAAGACAGGCAAATTGGAAAGTAAAAAACAAAAGTTTTGTTGCTCCCTTTTTGTGTAAAAAGTGCGGAAGAAAGTTTACGGGTAAAGTTTCCTTTAAAAAGAAATATGACGGAGTTACCGTCAGAAAGCGTATAGTCGAGTATGTTGAAAAGCCTGTTGACGAAAACAGCGAAAATAAGGCTTAGTATAATAATACCTTCTATACATATATCAGCATATAGAAAAACCAATGCCGAACGGTCAGACTAAGACTGTTCGGCATTTTTAAGAATAGAATGTGAATTTGGTTTCATTGTTATTTCAATTTATTTCATATTTATTTCAAAACGAGTTCATATAGTTTTCACTTGGCAAAATTATTATATATACATCGTAAGAGATACGAAAGACATAGCATTTAAGGAGGACTAAAAAATGCTTGATAATAAAAATCCAAATGAATTCAATGATATTTATTCAGGTAATGCTGAAAATACACCTGAAAGCAACACAGACATTCCGCAGAAGAATGCAGAGGCTTCATATGAATGGAATTCCGATAAAAGCGACAACAAGTCAGACAGCACAGAATACCATTATTCATATGTAAACGGCAATAATAAAGACGCTTCGCATAATCCTAACAGATATAACGAGCCTACTCAATATTCTTCACAGAATACAAGTTCGGGATACAGCAATAATTATCAAAATCCAAATACAAACGCTTATGATAATTACCAATCAAACGGTTACACTGCACAGAACCAACAGTCACAGAATGTATATAATTCTCAACCGTACGGTACTGCTCCCAATCATTCGGCAAACGCAAAACCGCCTAAGGCTAAAAAGCCTAAAAAACAGAGAAAACCAATATCAAGAGGCGGTATTGCAATAGCACTTGCAGTTACAATGGTGTTCTCTTGCGGACTTGGCTTTGGCGGCGGTTATTTTGCAAATAAGGTAAATACCAGTACAAGCGGCAGTTTAAATATTACCAAAACAAGCAACAGCGGCACAACCACAACTGCTTCAAGTACATCTAAGGCAAATTCAACCTCTGAAATTGTTAAAAAGACAGCCGACAGTGTTGTTGAAATTTCAACAGAAAGCGTTGTAACGGGTTCATTTGCTCAACAGTATGTTCAGCAGGGTGCGGGTTCAGGCGTTATTATTTCTCAAGACGGTTATATTCTTACAAATAACCATGTAATTAACGGAGCAAATTCTGTTAAGGTAAGACTTAGAGATTCCACAGAGTACGATGCAACAATCATAGGCAGTGATTCAGATAATGATATTGCTTTGTTAAAGGTTAGTGCAACAGGACTTTCGCCTGCAACTTTCGGTGACAGCAACAGTCTTGCGGTAGGTGACTATGTAGTTGCTATCGGCAATCCACTCGGTGAACTTGGCGGTACAGTCACAGACGGTATCATCAGTGCACTTGCAAGAAAGGTTACTATTGAAGATACACAAATGACACTTTTGCAGACAAATGCACAGGTAAACCCGGGTAATTCCGGCGGCGGACTTTTTAATGCAAACGGTGAACTTGTCGGTATCGTAAACGCAAAGCAGAGTGCAACCGAAGTTGAGGGTATTGCTTTTGCTATTCCGATTAACAATGTACTTGATATTTTAAGTGACCTTAAAGAATACGGTTATGTAACAGGTAAGGTTGATCTTGGTATTGACTTTACAGATATTACTTCTGACGAAACAGCTTTCTATTACGGTGTAAATCAGACAGGTTGCTATGTTCTTTCTGTTGATTCCGGTTCAAATGCCGAAAAAGCAGGAGTTACAAGAGGTGACCTTGTAACAAAGGTAAACGATACAGATGTTTCTTCGTCATCGGACATTACTACTGCACTTGAAAAAGCAGAAGTAGGCGATACAGTTACATTTACTGTAAGCCGCAGAGGAACAAGTAAGACAATTTCATTTGTACTTGAAGAATATATACCTGCGGTAAGCAATTCTCAAATCACTAACGGCTCACAAAAGAGCACTACTCCGACATCAGACAGCGAAAATTCAACCGGTGACGACTCTATTTGGTCACAGATGTTTGGATGGTAATGCTGCTGTTTATATATAAATAATTCATTCTAATCTCTCCATACACAACAGCCGATGCGTTTTGCACCGGCTGTTGTGCTGTTTAGCGGTTTTGCAAAAATAATAGGGCAGACAAAGCGTCAGCCCTATTATGGTTTAGTGTATTAAATTGCGGTAGCAAAAAGTATTTGTGGGCTTTGCCCACACTCACAACCTTTGAAAAGGTTGATCAAGCTTTTATAAATGTTTTTCTAATGGATTATGCTAAATAATAAAATTTACTGTTTCGGAATAGGTTTTGCCAATTTCATAGCATCGTTTGTTCCAAAAGTACGACGAATAACAGTTTCAATGTATTTCTTAATAAGTGTTTCATCATCAACTATTGTAAAAAATCTCAAAACCTGCGTTTGATTAAACCATACTATTTTCATAGGTGCTTTTAAAGTTTTGCTTATTCCGGCAACGGAAAGACTTGCCGCTTCGTTTTTTAATTCTTCTGTTTCACTGCATTTGCAGTTGCTCTTTTTGTATAATTCTGTAATATCGGTATCTTCTGAGTCAATAAAACCGCTCGTTACTTGTGATATATTTTCCAAGTCAGCGGCTGCCATATAATCAGCCGAGCTAATCATATAATCCCATCCATAGCCCTGCGCTGCCAAAAGCACATCATATTGATGCCAAGGCCCTGATTGAATATGCTTTATATCTCTGATAAAGGTTACATCATCAATGTAATCTTCGTTATTTTTCTTTTTAAATTTATCAAACAGTCCCATATTATTCTCCTTTATTACAGAAAAGATTTAGTAATAATAAGTCTAAAAATTACCATACTTGTAAAACAAAAAAACAGACTAATAAGAAAGTTAATCTGTTTTTATGGTGCGAGTGACTTAGTTAAAAAATAAGTAAACTTTCTGCCTCGTTTGATGCGGCTTGCAAAAATTATAAATATCATCAACGCTCTCCCTAAAAACAGTCCACAGGACTGTTTTCTTAACGGTCGCCTTCAAGTCCCGTTATCAATTTGCTTGTAAAACAAAAAAACAGACTAATAAGAAAGTTAATCTGTTTTTTATGGTGCGAGTGACGGGACTTGAACCCGTACGTCGTGAAACACACGCCCCTCAAACGTGCCTGTCTGCCTATTCCAGCACACTCGCTAATATTAAGTTTTTGTATTGAGATTGTTTTCTCTCAATCAACGAGTGTTATTATACCACCGTAATTTACAAATGTCAACACTTTTTTTTGAAAAAATACATTTCAGAAGCAATAAATTTGCAATTTGTATTTTTATGTGTTATAATAAAAATGTTGTGATGTTGAAAAACATCAGTAAATAACAGAATAAAAGGTATTGTGAAGGAGAAAATATGAATAAAAAAATAAGTAAATTTGTTTCTTGTGTTCTTGCTGTAACTTTGTTTATGAGCCTTCTTACTGTTACCGCTTTTGCGGCAGAAAGTAATTATGATTTGAACGGCGACGGAAAGGTATCAGTATCTGATGTAACCGCTTTGCAGTTAAGAATTTCGGGGAACAGAAGTAATTGGACCGATGCATATGAAAAGCGTGCGGATATTAACGGTGACGGCAAAATTGATATTAATGATGTAACCGCTTTGCAAAATATTCTTATGAATGCGTCAAGCGGAGGTACAAGCAGCGGAGCAAGTGCAGCTAATTCATTTTTAATTAAATTACCGTCAAATAAAATTGACAGCAGTTATAAAGGAAGAACATATAAACTTTCCGATAAAGAAAGGGCTTACATAGAAAAAATTGTAATGGGTGAGTTCGGTACTTCTTATGCAGGTTCTGTATTTATTGCACAGTGTATAAGAGATGCTCTTGTTTACGGATATTGCAAAAATCCTATGGATTTAAGAAAATCATCTGCCAACGGCGGTATGGGGTATGACGGATACAGAGAAAATGTAAACGCAAATGCTAAAAATGCCGTGTCATATGTTTTTGACAACGGCGGTAACGCTGTTCAGCACCGTATACTTGTAATGTGTACAGATGAGTATTATAACGCTTATCCGAACAATTGGCATTCAACTCAAAATTACATAACAAAATACGAAAATGTACTGTTTTTTGACTATTGGAACTGATTTTTACCGCTGACCGAGAGGTTGGCGGTATTTTTTATGCAACTTAACCTTTGTATTCTGCATTTTACCTAAAAATACTTTAAATTGAATACAATTTCTGCTATTCTATAAATGTACTTAATAAATGAATTTAACTTCACAGAGGGAATATATGAAGATAAAGATAATTAAAGACAGCACGGTTACCGAAACCGAGATTACGGTTAAATGTGCGGCTGTTGACGAGAATTTAAAAAGACTGCTTGACGAGCTTGAACATAACAATGCAAAGCTGACCGGCAGAATTGATGATAAAACATTTCTTATATCTGCTGAAATGATTTATTACATAGAAAGCGTTGATGAAAAGACATTTATTTATTCTCAAAATAAGGTGTATGAAACCAATTACAAACTCTATCAGACAGAACAGCTTTTACCGCAATCCGATTTTGTAAGGATAAGTAAAAATTGTATTCTTAATATAAGCAAACTTACGAGTGTAAAGCCATTGCTTAACGGAAAAATGGAAGTACATATGAATAACGGAGAAGTTCAGATTGTAAACAGACATTATTTAAAAGATTTTAAAAGTAAATTCGGACTGTAAAGGGGATAGAACAATGAATAAATTAAGTCAGTTTTTTTCTGTTTTTGTAAATTCATTTGCTTGGCAAACACTTATACTTGCTTTGCTTAATGTATTTTTAGGCAGCGGTTTTGTTTTTAATGCATACAGCGTGATTCAATGCTTTATTGTCGCATTGGTTATTTCTGTATTAATGTTTGTGACCGACATGATATTGTCAAACGGTTTTAAACTCAAACTTAGTTTGTTGACTGTAAGCATAATAGATATTTTAGAAGTTTTTGCCGTGGTTATGGTAGTAGGCGGAGCAATATTCGGTTGGTTTGATTTTGTAATGTCAGACTTGCTGATTGCGGCAGGTGTAATTATTGCGGTATTTTTGATAGTGTTTACAATTCATATATTGAGAATGAAAGCAGATTCAAATACGATTAATAAAATATTAAAGGAGAGAAACAGCAATGAAAAAAGCAATAGTAATTGAAAATTTAACAAAGACTTACGGCGATTTAAAGGCTGTTTACAATATTAGTTTTTATGTTGAAGAAGGCAGTCTGTTTGCATTTTTAGGACCGAACGGAGCGGGAAAGTCAACCACCATAAGTATATTGAATACTTTTTTAAAGCCTGACGGCGGCAGAGTTGAAATCGGCGGAAGAATACTCGGAAAAGAAGATTCAAAAATAAGAGCCGAAATCGGTGCGGTATTTCAGGAAAGTTTGCTTGACCCGCTGCTTACCGTAAAAGAAAACCTCTCAATACGAGGCAGTTTTTACGGTTTAAAAGGTAAAAGTTTGAAAAATGCAGTTGCCGATGCTATCGAAAAATCGGGTGCAACCGATTTTATGAACAGACCGTACGGTAAACTTTCGGGCGGTCAGCGCAGAAGAGCAGATATTGCAAGAGCATTGATTAATACACCTAAAATATTATTCCTTGACGAACCGACTACAGGACTTGACCCTCAAACAAGACTTTCAGTATGGGAAACCGTAAGTAATTTACGAAAAGAATACGGAATGACGGTTTTTCTTACCACTCATTATCTTGAAGAAGCAGAGAATGCAGGATATGTTGTAATTATGGATTCGGGTAAAATTGCGGCGCAAGGAACTCCCGTTGAACTTAAAAGCAAATATGTTTCGGATATGCTTACAATATACCATAAAGACAGTACAATGGCGGATATTGAAAGGATACTGAAGTCAAAAAATATGAAATACACATTTACGAAAGAAACCGTGAAAATTCCCGTTAAGTCAACTTTTGCAGCTTTGCCGATAGTCAATGAGCTAAAGGATTACATATTTGATTTTGAAGTTCAGAAGGGTAAAATGGATGATTTATTTGTAGCTGTTACAGGAAAGGAGATAAAGTAATGCTTGCTTTGGTAAAAAGAAATATTAAAATATATTTCAGAAATAAGGGCGCTTGGCTTGCTTCTTTGCTTACGGTGTTTATAATCATCGGCTTGTATGCGCTTTTTCTCGGAGATCAACTTTCAAAAGGTTTTGAGGGTATAGGACTTGACAGTCCAAGACTTCTTACAGACGGTTGGATAATGGCAGGTATTATTTCTATTATGCCGCTTTCAATATCTCTCGGTGCGGTATCAATAGTAAGCGACAGGTCAAAAGGACTTTTTAAAGACTTTTACTGTTCACCTGTAAGCCGCAGCAGAATAACTCTCGGATATATTTTAAGTCTTGCTTTGATTTCGTTTTTTATTACATTGATAGGTTTTATTCTCGGTGAAATATACATAGTTGTAAACGGCGGAGAATTATTAAGCCTTTTGAATATGCTTAAGGTTGTCGGCATAATTGCAATTGACGACCTTGCGACAACTTCTATTGTTATGTTTATTGCAATGTTTATAACAACCGAGGGTGCATATACCGCCGTATGTACGGTTATAGGTACAATTTCCGGATTTATTACAGGTATTTATATTCCTGTAGGTTCGTTGCCCGATTCGGTTGCAACTGCAGTAAAATGTTTTCCGATTTCTCATGCGGGCAGTATGTTAAGACAAATTTTTACAGAGAGTGCAATTACCGAATGTACCAAATCTGTACCTGCCGAATTAAAACCTGATGTAATTAATCAGATTAATTCCGAGATGGGTATAATCTATTCGTTCGGCGACCATACGGTGACTGATTTTGAAAGCATAATTGTTCTTGTTGCAACCGCAGCGGTTTTCTTTGTACTGACAGCTTTTGCGGCAAGAAGAAAAAAGAAGTAATTTATTTTAAATAATATACATAATAGGGGCGTTGTTTACATACAATGCTCTTATTTTTTATATAAATGCTTTTATTTCTTTGAAAATTATGTTATACTAAACAATGTATATTAGATTGGAAAACTAAATTATAGATTCGGAGATGATATGATGAATTCTATTGAAAGAAAAATTATTGCCGACGGTGTTGCTTTTAACAACATCAAGGTAAATAGATTTAAAACAATCAGAATGAGCATTAATCTGTATGTACCTTTAAATGTTGAGGATGCGGCACACAATGCTCTTTTGCGTGGATTGCTTACACGCTCATGCAAGGCTTACCCTGATTTTACTCAATTCAGCAAAAAGCTCAGCGCTCTTTACGGAACAGATATTGTATCAAGCGTAAAAAAGACAGGCGCTTATCAGGTGCTAACTTTTACAGCGGTTGGTATTGACGACAGATATGTGTTTACCGATGAAATCATTTCAGCGGAAATTTCAAAGCTTTTGTGTGAGGTTATCTTTAATCCTAACATTACCGACGGTAAATTTAATGATAATGATTTTGAGCAGGAACGCAGACAGTTGCTTGACGCTATTGACGCAGAGTTTAACGATAAGCGTGGCTATGCGATAAGCACAATGCTTTCAAATATGCTTAAAAACGAAACCTGCGGAATCAAGCGTTACGGCAGTGTTGAAGAAATCAAAAAGATTACTCCCGAAAGCCTTGTGGATGCGTGGAAAAAATTATTAAAAGACTCTGTTGTGGAAATTTTCTATATCGGTGACAGCGGTGCCGACAAAGCGGAAAAAGTATTTACAGACGCATACAGCAAGATTGACAGAACACCTTGCAAGGTTGATATGAGTTATGTCAAGAGTGCGGACGAAGTACAGCGTGTTGTTGAAGAAATGGATGTTTCACAGTCAAAACTTGTACTCGGTTTCCGTTCAGGTGTCGGCTGTACAGATACCGAAAAAGAGTGGATTGCAGGCAGACTTATGTGCGCTGTTCTCGGAGGTACCGCCAACTCAAAACTTTTTAACAATGTAAGAGAAAAGCAGAGCCTTTGCTACTACTGTGCGGCAAGCTACAATTTTATTAACGGTCTTATGATTGTTGACAGCGGCGTACTCAATGAAAATATTGAAAAAACCGAGAAAGCAATTCTCAAAGAAGTTGAAGATATGAAAAACGGCAATATCACCGACTTTGAAATTGAGGCTACAAAGCGTGCAATAGTAAACGGATTCCGTACATCCAACGATACCACAGCCGGTATAGACAACTGGTATTCTTCACAGTTTATAAATGACGGTTTTAACAGCATTGAAGAACTTGCGGCAAAATATAATGCAGTTACAAAGGAAGAAATTGTAGATGCAGCCAAAAAGCTCACACTTGATACTGTATATGTTCTTAAAAATAAATAAACTGCGAAAGGAAGTGTGTTAAATGGATATTAAAGAAATAAAATCTGAAAGAGTTGCAGAAAAATATTATAAAATAAATCATCCGTCTGGACTTACAATTTATGTATATCCAAAAGAGGGATACAATTCGGCTTATGCTATTTTCGGTACACGCTACGGCAGTATTAATACAAAGTTTTCTGTAGATGACGGCGAAACAATTACCGTACCTGACGGTATAGCGCATTATCTTGAGCATAAACTTTTTGAAAGCGAAGACGGCGACGCATTTGTTCGTTATGCACAAACAGGTGCAAATGCCAATGCTTATACAAGTTTTGAAAAGACCTGCTATCTTTTTTCTTGTACAGAAAAATTTGATGAAAGTCTTGAAATTTTACTTGATTTTGTTCAGTCACCGTATTTTACTGCGCAGACCGTAGCTAAGGAACAGGGTATTATCGGTCAGGAAATCAAAATGTATGATGATGCACCTGACTGGCGAGTAATGTTCAATATGCTTGAAAATATGTATCACAATCACCCTGTAAAGATTGATATTGCAGGTACGGTTGAAAGTATTGCTGAAATTACAGCCGAAAAATTATACGAAGTGTATAATGTGTTCTACAACCTTAACAATATGGTGCTTTGCGTTTCGGGCAATGTTACTGTCGACAAGGTTTTAAAAACAGCTGACAGACTTTTGAAACCGAGTGAAAAACATACTATTCACAATGTATTTGAAAACGAGCCTTACGAAATTGTTAAGCCGTATGTAGAACAGGAATTTTCTGTTTCTATGCCTATATTTAATCTCGGATTTAAGGAAAAAGCGGATTGCGTAAAAGGAGACGCACAGGCGGCTCATACAGATATTTTGCTATTCCTTTTAGCGTCTGAAACAAGTGAATTGTATCGTAAATTGCTTGATGCAAACCTTATTAACAGCTCGTTCTCTTATGAACTGTTTGACGGCCCCGGTTACTGTTCGGTTATCTTTGGCGGTGAGTCAAGAGAACCGCAGAAAGCAGCGGAAATGATTAAGGATTATATTGTTAAACTTAAAGAAAACGGAATTGATAAGGAAGAGTTTGAAATTGCCAAAAAATCAATTTACGGCGATACAGTTGCATCTCTCAATTCTGTAGATACAATTTCAAATATTCTTGCCGATTACCATTTCAAAGGCAATAATATGTTTGACTATATTGATGAAATCGCAAACGCTACAATAGAAGATGTTACAAAGCGACTTGATTGTATGCTTGATGTAAATAACTGTACTTTGTCGGTTGTAAAGCCAATTCAGGACGGTGAAAAGTAATGGACTATAATGTTTCGTTTCCGGGACTTGGTCTTGAATTTACCGTAAATCCTGTTGCTTTTACCATTGGTAATTACCCGGTTTATTGGTACGGTATAATTATTGCGTCGGGACTTCTGCTTGCAGTGCTTTATGCCTATGTCAGTTCCAAACGATACAATGTTGACGGCAATAAGCTGATTAATTGTATTCTTGTGGGAATCATAACGGGTATTATTGGCGCAAGACTTTACTATTGCTTTTTTGAATGGGATTATTACAGCAAAAATCCGATTGAAATTCTCTATATAAACAACGGCGGTCTTGCAATTTACGGCGGCATTATCGGTGCGCTTTTAGGCGGTCTTACGGTTGCAAAAATTCAAAAAATGAAAGTTATGCCGATTCTCGATATTACTATGATGGGCTTTTTGCTCGGACAGGGAATAGGCAGATGGGGCAATTTTATGAATCAGGAGGCATTCGGCGCACCTACCGATTTACCGTGGGGAATGGTAAGTCAGGGTACAGACAATGTTGCGGTTCACCCGTGCTTTTTCTATGAATCGGTATGGTGTCTGCTCGGATTTGTGATTTTGCATTTCTATGGTAAATACAGACAAAGATATGCAGGACAAATTTTCTTCAGCTATCTTGTGTGGTACGGCTTTGAAAGAATGATAGTAGAGGGACTCAGAACAGACAGCCTATATATGCACTTCCAAATTTTTGGCAATGCGGTGCGAGTATCTCAGCTTTTGTCGGCAATTATTTTTATTGTAGGTATAGTTATGCTTTTAATAAACATAAAGAGAAAGGACAGTTTTTATGCAGATTATAGACGGAAAAAAGGTATCGGCTCAGGTAAAGCAAGAAGTAAAAAATGAAACCGAGCTTTTAAAGAAAGAATATTCGATTACACCGGGACTTGCCGTTGTAATCGTAGGTGACGACCCTGCGTCGAGAGTTTATGTAAATAATAAAAAGAAAGCCTGCGAACTTGTAGGATTTCATTCCGAGGAATATGCTTTGCCTGCGGAAACCACACAGGAAGAACTTTTAAGCCTTGTAAAAGAACTTAATGAGAAAAAAGATATAAACGGTATTCTTGTTCAGCTCCCGTTGCCAAAGCATCTTGATGATAAGACAGTAATTGAGGCAATAAATCCGCTCAAAGATGTTGATGCGTTCCATGCTGTAAATGTAGGCAAAATTATGCTCGGCGAGTATGATTTTCTCCCTTGCACACCTGCCGGCGTAATGGAAATGCTCCATTATTACAATATTGAAGTCAGCGGCAAAAATTGTGTTGTAATCGGCAGAAGCAACATTGTAGGCAAGCCGATGGCAATGCTTTTACTTCACGAAAACGGCACTGTAACAATTTGCCACAGCCGCACAAAGAATCTTGCAGAGGTTTGCAGCAGGGCAGATATTCTTGTTGCAGCGGTAGGCAAACCGAAGTTTGTTACGGCAGATATGGTAAAAGAGGGCGCTGTGGTAATTGATGTAGGTATGGACAGAGATGAAAACGGCAAACTTTGCGGTGATGTTGATTTTGAGAATGTAAAGGACAAATGTTCATACATAACACCTGTTCCGGGCGGTGTCGGTCCTATGACAATTGCAACACTTATGAAAAACACTGTAAAGGCTGCAAAAATTCAGAATAACCTGTAAAAATAAGGTTGACAATAAATTATATTTGTGTTATGCTATATAAGCCGCATATTGTGGGTTGTTAAATGAGTTATTCTCTACCTGCAGATAGCGAGACATATGTAAAGGTGGGTACTAAAATGTACGCAGTTATTCAGACAGGCGGTAAGCAGTACAAGGTAACAAACGATCAGGTTATCTTCGTTGAAAAGCTTAACGCAGAGGCAAACGATACAGTAACATTCGATGTTATTGCTGTTGGCACAGACGACGGCATTAAGGTTGGCACTCCTGTTGTTGAGGGTGCAAAGGTTACTGCAGAGGTATTAAAGAACGGTAAAGGCAAGAAAATCAGAGTTGCTACTTACAAGCCAAAGAAAGGCGAGAAGAGAGCAATGGGTCACAGACAGCCTTACACACAGGTTAAGATTACTTCAATCGAGATCTGAGAATGATTACGGTAACATTTTTTAAATCGGCTGATTATTTTAAAGGCTTTAAAATTTCGGGACATGCTGATTTTAATACCAGCGGGCCTGATATAGTGTGTGCAGGCGTAAGCTCTGCGACAATTATGACAGCCAATACAATCACCGAGGTTCTGCATACGGATGCAGAGGTTACCGACAGCGACGGCTTTATTAATTTAAGCCTTAGCAGTGCAGAGGCAAAAGAAGCATCTCATTTAATTGAGGGCTTATGGCTTCACTTATCTGCTTTACAAAAGCAGTACAAAAAGTATATTAAAGTTATTATTTCGGAGGTGTAAGGTAATGATTAAGGTAAATCTTCAGCTTTTCGCTCATAAAAAAGGTATGGGTTCTACAAAGAACGGCCGTGACAGTGAATCAAAGCGTCTTGGTGTAAAGCGTGCAGACGGACAGAAGGTTCTCGCAGGCAACATCCTTGTTAAGCAGAGAGGTACTCACATTCATCCAGGTAACAACGTAGGTATCGGTTCAGACGACACATTATTCGCAAAGATCGACGGCGTTGTAAAGTTTGAGCGTGTAGGCAAGGACAGAAAGCGTGCAAGCGTTTATCCTGTTGAGCAGTAATTTGCGCATTATCTTAGGGTGGATATTTATTATCCACCCTTTTTTGTTAGGTATTGATTTTTATTGTACTTTGAGGGTATAATAAAAATGGGTTTACAATTCATAATACTTAATTTTAAATCGTGATTTTCGGCAAATTTTGATAATGAATTAATCACGCATTATAAATTATGAATTAGAAATAAATTCGTCATTTGGAGGTTAGCAGAGATG
This sequence comes from Ruminococcus sp. FMBCY1, assembly GCF_023921805.1. Taxonomy (GTDB): domain Bacteria; phylum Bacillota; class Clostridia; order Oscillospirales; family Acutalibacteraceae; genus Ruminococcoides; species Ruminococcoides intestinale_A. Next base: position 240,224 of record NZ_CP074197.1, read on the forward strand.
TTTGTAGATACAGCGAAAATTTATATAAAAGCCGGTGACGGCGGTGACGGTGCGGTATCGTTTCACCGAGAAAAATATGTTGCGGCAGGCGGCCCCGATGGCGGTGACGGCGGCAGAGGCGGAAATGTAGTGTTTGTTGCAGACACTAATCTTTCAACTCTTGCCGATTTCAGATATAAACGCAAATACCTTGCAAAAAAAGGCGAAAACGGTCGAGGCGGACGCTGTAAGGGCAAAAATGCCGAAGACCTTATTATTCGTGTGCCGCTTGGCACTCTTGTTAAGGAAGAAGAAACAGGCAGAGTTTTAGCCGATGTATCTTCTTCAGAGCCGTATATTGTTGCGAGAGGCGGTAAAGGCGGCTGGGGTAATCCGCATTTTGCTACTCCTGTTCGTCAGGTTCCCCGTTTTGCAAAACCCGGTTTACCCGGAGAAGAGTTTAATGTTACTCTTGAACTTAAACTTTTGGCGGATGTCGGACTTGTAGGATTCCCTAATGTAGGTAAAAGTACACTTGTATCCGTAGTTTCACAGGCAAAACCGCTTATTGCAAACTACCATTTCACAACCATTACACCTGTACTTGGTGTTGTATCAATGGGTGAGGGTTCTTCTTTTGTAATGGCTGATATTCCCGGACTTATTGAGGGCGCATGGCAGGGAACAGGTCTTGGACATCAGTTTTTACGCCATATTGAGCGCTGCAGAATGCTCGTTCATATTGTTGATGTTTCAGGTTCGGAGGGAAGAGATCCGAAAGAAGATTTTGAAACCATTAACAATGAGCTTAAAAAGTTTAATCCCGAGCTTGCGGAAAGACCTATGATTGTTGCGGGAAACAAATGCGACATGGCAACTGATGAACAGATAGCGGATTTCAAGGCTTATGTTGAGGCACAAGGTTATGATTTCTTCCCGATTATGGCGGCAATTCGTTATGATGTTGATCCTATGTTAAATAAAATCAGAGAAATGCTCTCAAAACTTCCTCCGATTACTCATTATGAGGCAGAACCTGCTCCGATTGTGACAGCAGAGGATTTTGAAGATCATTCGGTTACCGTAAAGAATGTCAACGGTATCTATACTGTAGAGGCGGACTGGCTGTTACAGGTTATGAAAGGCATTAATTTTGATGATTACGAAAGCCTTAACTATTTCCAAAAAGTTCTAATTGATAACGGTGTAATTGACGCACTTCGAGCAAAAGGCTGCGGCGAGGGCGACACGGTTTCAATATATGAGCTTGAATTTGATTTTGTTGACTAACAGGGTGTTTGTATGGAAAATGAGAATATAATTGAGCATACCTATGCAGACGAGGTTTCTCCGCTTACGCTTGCGTTTGTAGGCGACGGTGTGTACGATTTGCTTGTTCGTGCATATCTTGTACGACAGAGCAACCGTCCTGTAGGTGAGCTTAACAAAATAAAGGTTGGCTTTGTTAATTGCAAAAGTCAGGCAGAGTATGCCAAAGTTTTAATACCGCATCTTTCAGAAAAAGAATTATCGGTATATAAAAGAGGAAGAAATGCCGCCCCTAAATGTACTCCGAAAAACGGCACTGTGGCAGATTACCATAGTGCTACGGGACTTGAGAGCCTTTTCGGATACTTATATTTAAAAAATGAAAAAGAAAGAATTTCTGAGTTGTTTGATATTATTTTACATATTTCGCTAAATGGAAGTGGTAATTGTGAAAAATAAGCTTGATATTAAGACTGCGGTTGCCGACTATGCAATAATGCTTGCAGGAGCAGCTGTTTATGCAACTTCTGTTGTGGTTTTTACGGCTCCTAACGATATTGCACCGGGCGGACTTACAGGTGTGGCTACAATGCTTAATCATATGTTCGGTTTGCCTATAGGTACTATGGTGTTAGTTATGAACATTCCTTTGTTTATATGGGGCGCTGTTGAAAACGGCATTTCATTTCTTACAAAAACAATAGCAGGCACGGTATTCGCTTCAATACTTATAGATGTATTTACGCCGATTATGACTGCCTATACGGGCGACAGAATTTTGGTTGCGATATTTGGCGGAATACTTAACGGTGTCGGACTTGAAATGATATTTATGCGTGGCGGTTCGACAGGCGGCACGGATATTGTTGCTCTGAATTTGCACAAACATTTCCCGTATTTTTCAACAGGAAATCTTATTTTTGCAGCAGATGCACTTGTGCTTATTATGGTATTCTTTGTATATAACAGTATTGAAAGTGTTTTGTATGCTGTGGTTACAATATTTTTCAGTATTAAAGTTATTGACACCATTTCATACGGTGTTGCGAGAGATAACGGTAAACTTATGTTTATTATTACTGATAAATACGCAGAAATTTGCAGTATGATTATGACTGAAAATGACAGAGGAATAACTTTGCTTAACGGTGAGGGCGCATACAGCGGCAAGCCGAAAAGAGTTATTATGTGTGCTGTCAGACCGCATCAGGTATATAAAATTACAAACACCGTAAAAAGTGTGGATAAAAGAGCTTTTATTATAGTAACTACAGCCGGCTCTATCAAGGGCAAAGGCTTTATAACAAAAACCGGCATCGGCTCTTAAGCTGATGTCGGTTTTCGACTTTACATAAAGAAAATAATTTTAATTTCCGCCCGGTCCGTCTTGTCTTTCTCGTTTGTCATCAAGCGGCTTGCGCCCTGTAGTTACCCATTGATTATCGGTAGCAGTCTTTTTATTTTCACCGTTTACAGTGGGCAAAGGCTTTATATTATTGCTGCCGTTCGTTCTGTGACACATAAAATCACCCCTTGATTTATTTTGCGATAAATCAAGGGGTTTATGAATTTGCATTTAAAATTTCCGTTCGTAAGTCAAACATTTTGTTTTGGTATTTTTGCTTTAGTAAAAAGGTCTATCGTCTTACGACAATAGACCTTTTCATGGTGCCGGTGACCGGACTTGAACCGGTACGGTATCGCTACCGGCGGATTTTGAGTCCGCTACGTCTGCCAATTCCATCACACCGGCAAATACAAATTAATTATACAGTATATATTATAAAAAATCAAGTATATATTTTAAATCTTTTTAAAATTTAATAAATATTCTAATATCGAATATAAAATAGCATAAAAACAGGAAATTCTACATTTTTTTAATTTTTAATATCATTTTAGTTGCTTATTTAAAAAAATTATATTATAATATATCTGTATTTTTATTAGCAGTCAAGGCTGCAATTTATGGAGGAATGTCAAATGGATAAAAAAGAGCTTCTTTATGAAGGTAAAGCAAAAAAAGTATTTTCTACAGAGAATCCTGACTACTGTATAGTTTCTTACAAAGATGACGCTACTGCTTTTAACGGTGAGAAAAAGGGCACAATCATCGGTAAGGGTGTTGTAAACAACCGTATGAGCAACTTTATGTTTAAGCTTCTTGAGGAAAAGGGTATTCCTACTGATTTCGTTGAAGAGCTCAATGACAGAGATACTGTTCTTAAAAAAGTTGAAATTGTACCTCTCGAAGTTATTGTAAGAAATAAGGCAGCAGGCAGCCTTTCAAAAAGACTTGGTCTTCCTGAAGGCACACCTATGAAAACTCCTGTTCTTGAGTTCTGCTATAAGGATGATGCACTCGGCGATCCTATGGTAAATGAATATCATATTCTTGCAGCCGGTTTTGCAACAAAAGAAGAGATTGATATTATTTCAAAGTATGCTCTCAAGATTAACGAGATTATGATTGACTTCTTTAAGGAGTGTAAGGTTGACCTTATCGACTTTAAGATTGAGTTCGGCAGATATAAGGGTCAGATTCTTCTTGCTGATGAGATTTCACCTGATACATGCCGTTTCTGGGATATGGATACTCAGGAAAAACTCGACAAGGACCGTTTCCGCAGAGATATGGGCGGTGTTGAAGAGGCTTATGCCGAGATGATGAAGCGTATCGGCTTGGCTTAATAATCTGTTTAAATATACATTTACAAATCCCGTTTTCGGGCATTAGTTTGATATTTTTACGGATGGTGGCGCTTTTTGAAAAATTCTTTCGATAATTACGCAAAAGAAGGACTGCACGAGGAATGCGGTGTTTTCGGAATATTTAGTGACGGCACAATTAACCCTGCCTATGCTTGCTACAACGGCTTGCTTGCTTTGCAGCATCGTGGTCAGGAAAGCTGTGGTATTGCCGTTACCGATGACGGTGTAATAGATTATCATAAGGATATGGGACTTGTTACCGAGGTTTTTAATAACCGTATTCTTGACTCTTTGCAAGGTCAGATGGGTATTGCTCATGTCCGTTATTCGACTGCCGGTGGCTCTGTGCTTGAAAATTCACAACCTCTCGTTATGCGTTATGTCAAGGGTACGCTTGCTGTGGCTCACAACGGCAACCTTACCAACGCCCTCGAAATTCGCAGTCAGCTTGAACAGACAGGTGCTATTTTTCAGACCACTATCGACTCTGAAGCTATCTGTTATGTTATCGCAAGAGAAAGACTGAAATGTCATTCTGTTGAAGAGGCGGTTGCCCGTACTATGAGGGTTATTAAGGGTGCATATTCTCTGCTTGTTATGAGTCCGAGAAAACTTATTGCCGCCCGTGACCCGCACGGTTTCCGTCCGCTTTGTATGGGTAAGTATAATGATTCCGTGGTATTTGCAAGTGAGAGCGCAGCTCTTGACGCATGCGGAGCAAAATTTATCCGAGATATTGAACCCGGTGAAATTGTGGTTGTTGACAATAAAGAAATCCGCAGTATTAAACCGGATTTCGGAGAAGAAAAGAAGCAGTCACTTTGTGTTTTTGAATATATTTATTTTGCTCGCTCGGACTCCTTTATTGACGGTATCAGCGTCTATGAGGCAAGAAAACAGGCAGGCAGAATTTTGGCAAGGGAGTTTCCGGTAGAGGCGGATATGGTAGTCGGCGTACCTGAATCGGGTATTGACGCCGCCATAGGCTACAGCGAAGAATCCGGGATTCCTTATGAAAAAGCTATTGTAAAAAACAGCTATATAGGCAGAACTTTCATTAAACCCAGTCAGAAAGAGCGTATGAAGAGTGTGCGCATAAAACTTAACCCTATTGCAGATAAAATAAAGGGTAAGCGTGTGGTCATTATTGATGACAGCATCGTGCGTGGTACTACTGTTGACAGAATTGTCACTATGCTCCGTGAAGCAGGTGCCAAAGAAGTTCATATGCGTATAAGTTCACCGCCGTTTATGTGGCCTTGCTACTACGGTACGGATATTCCGTCAAGGGGAGAGCTTATTGCCTGCAACCATACGGTTGAAGAAATCCGTCAGCTAAGCGGTGCGGATTCACTCGGTTATCTTCCCGCAGACAGCCTGCGTGAAATGTTGCACAATGCTCCGATAGGCTTTTGTGATGCTTGTTTCAGCGGTAATTATCCTGCTGAAACCACAAAAAAGGCCTTTAAGGGCAAAGAGCGTGGCGGTATGAATTTTGATAAAAAATGCTGATAAACCTACATTCTGAAAGGATTTACTAATATGATTAAGGATACCTATGAGTCACCCTTGTCTGCAAGATATGCAAGCAAGGAAATGAAATATATTTTTTCTCCCGATATGAAATTCCGTACCTGGAGAAAACTTTGGATTGCTCTTGCTGAGGCTGAAATGGAACTTGGACTTCCTATCACTCAGGAGCAGATTGACGAGCTTAAGGCTCACGCTGACGATATTAACTATGAGGTTGCTCAGGAGAGAGAAAAGCTTGTTCGTCATGATGTAATGTCACATGTTTATGCTTACGGTGTACAGTGCCCTAATGCAAAAGGCATTATTCACCTTGGAGCAACATCATGTTATGTCGGTGACAATACAGATATTATCATTATGACAGAGGGCTTAAAGCTTATCAGAAATAAGCTTATTACCGTAATCCGCAATCTTTCAAAGTTTGCAGATGAGTACAAAGCTCTTCCTACACTTGCATTCACACATTTTCAGCCTGCACAGCCAACAACAGTAGGCAAGAGAGCAACTCTTTGGTTACAGGAATTGCTTATGGATCTTGAAGATGTAGAGTATCAGCTTTCAAAGGCTAAGCTGCTCGGTTCAAAGGGTACAACAGGTACTCAGGCAAGCTTTTTGGAGCTTTTCGAGGGCGACCACGAAAAATGTAAGGCACTCGACAAGAAAATTGCTCAGAAAATGGGCTATAATTCTTGCTTTGCCGTTTCAGGTCAGACCTACTCAAGAAAGCTCGATTCTCAGTTTTTAAATGTACTCGCAGGCATTGCTCAGAGTGCGTCTAAGTTCTCAAATGATATTCGCCTTTTACAGCATCTTAAAGAGGTTGAAGAACCGTTTGAAAAGAATCAGATCGGTTCATCTGCAATGGCCTATAAGCGCAACCCAATGCGTTCGGAGCGTATAGGTTCACTTTCCCGTTATGTAATGTGTGATGTATTAAACGGTTATTTCACAACTGCGACACAGTGGTTTGAAAGAACTCTCGATGACTCTGCTAACAAGCGTTTGAGTATTCCGGAGGCATTCCTTGCCGTTGACGGTATTCTTTCACTTTATGCAAATGTTGCAGACGGTCTTGTAGTATATCCAAAGGTTATTGAGCAGCGTTTAAGAAAAGAACTTCCGTTTATGGCTACAGAGAATATTATGATGGACGCAGTTAAGTACAGAGGTGCTGACAGACAGCAGCTCCATGAGAAAATTCGTGTTCATTCAATGGCTGCATCTAAGGTTATCAAAGAAGAGGGCGGCGAAAACGACCTTCTCGAAAGAATTGCTAACGATGAGGCTTTCGGTGTAACTTTAGAGGATCTCGAAAAGATTTTACAGCCGGAGAAATATACAGGCAGAGCAAAAGAGCAGACAGAGGACTTCCTCGCAGAGCTGGTTCAGCCTGTTCTTGACAAGTATGCTGACATTGAATCAGATAAGCCTGAAATCAATGTATAAAATTTATATACACTTGTATTTATATATTTAAGGAGTTTTACAAATTATGGTTAAAGCAATAGTAGGTGCAAACTGGGGAGATGAAGGTAAGGGCAAAATTACCGATGTTCTCGCAAATGACAGTGACATTGTAATTCGCTTTCAGGGCGGTGCAAATGCAGGTCATACTATCGTAAACGAATATGGCAAATTTGCTTTGCATCAGCTTCCGTCTGGTGTATTTCATCAGAATATTACTAATATTATTGGTAACGGCGTAGCTTTCAGCGTTGAAAATTTCGTAAAAGAAATCGCAGACCTTGAGAGCAGAGGCGTGCCGAAGCCAAAGATTATTATTTCAGACAGAGCGCAGATAGTTATGCCTTATCATGTTGCTTTTGACTGTTACGAGGAGGAGCGCCTCGGCAAAAATTCCTTTGGCTCAACAAAGAGCGGTATTGCTCCATTCTATTCAGATAAATACTCAAAAATTGGTTTCCAGATTAACGAGCTTTACGATGACCCTGATTCATTAAGAGAAAAAATCAAACACGCACTCGGCATTAAAAATGCTATTCTTAAGAATCTCTACAATAAGCCTGAGATTACAGAGGAAGAAGTATTTGATAAACTTATGGAGTACAAAGAGGCTCTTGCTCCTTATGTAGGAGATACTTTTGAGTTTATTCATAATGCACTTAAAGATGGTAAGAATATTCTTTTAGAGGGTCAGCTTGGCTCACTTAAGGATACCGACTTCGGTATTTATCCTATGGTTACATCTTCAAACACAATTGCAGGTTACGGCGCAGTAGGTGCGGGTATTCCGCCTTATGAAATTAAAGAAGTTATCACTGTTGTTAAGGCTTATTCAAGCGCAGTAGGTGCAGGTGAATTTGTTTCTGAAATCTTTGGTGAAGAGGCAGACGAGCTTAGAAGAAGAGGCGGCGACGGCGGCGAATTCGGTGCTACAACAGGCAGACCTCGCAGAATGGGTTGGCTTGACCTTGTTGCTACCCGTTACGGCTGTAAAGTACAGGGCGCAACACAGGTTGCATTCACCGTTCTTGATGTTCTCGGCTATCTTGACGAGATTCCTGTATGTGTTGGTTATGAGCTTGACGGCGAAGTTATCGATTACTTCCCATCAACAACAAAACTTAAGAGATGTAAGCCTATTCTTAAAAAATTAAAGGGATGGAAATGTTCAATTTCCGGCATTAAAGAGTATGACAAACTTCCTAAGGAATGTCGTGACTACATTGAATTTGCAGAAGAGCAGATTGGTGTGCCGATTAAGATTGTATCTAACGGTCCATCAAGAGATGATATTATTTACAGATAAACAAAGGCCGGTAATGTAATGGAAAACAAAGAAAGAGTAATTGTCCTCGACTTTGGCGGACAGTATAATCAGCTTATTGCAAGGCGTGTTCGTGAGTGTAATGTATATTGCGAAATACTGCCGTACACAGTCAGCCTTGATAAAATTAAAGAATTAAATCCCACCGGTATTATTTTTACAGGTGGTCCGAATAGCGTGTACGATGAAAGCTCACCGCATATTTCAAAAGAAATTTTCGAGCTTAATATTCCTATTCTCGGTATTTGCTATGGTTGTCAGCTTATGGCATATACCCTTGGCGGTGTAGTAACTCCTGCTACAGATAATTCATCTTGTGAGTACGGCAAGACGATGACCAACTATAATAAAGACGATGTTATCTTTACAAATGCTTGTGAACACGGCGTTTCTTGGATGAGTCACCGTGACTATATAAGCACAGTACCGGACGGATTTACCGTAACTGCCACGACAGCGGTTTGTCCTGTTGCTGCTATGAGTTGCCCTGAAAGAAAACTTTACGGTGTACAGTTCCATCCGGAAGTTAATCACACAGAAAACGGTAAAGATATGCTCCGTTCATTCCTTTATGATGTTTGCGGTTGTAAAGGTGAATGGCAGATGGATAGTTTTATCGATTCAACAGTTGCAAAACTTAAAGAGCAAATCGGCGACAAGGGAGTAGTCCTCGGACTTTCAGGCGGTGTTGATTCTTCTGTTGCTGCCGCTCTTTTAAGTAAAGCAGTCGGTAAGCAGCTTACCTGTGTTTTCGTTGACCAGGGACTTATGCGTAAAGACGAAGGCGACTTTGTTGAGCAGACATTTACAAAACTTTTTGATATGAATTTTGTTCGTATTAATTGCCAAGAGGAATTTCTCTCAAAACTTAAGGGCGTATCAGAGCCGGAAGCAAAGAGAAAGATAATTGGCACAGAGTTTTATAATGTGTTTTGGAATAAAATTCGTGAGAACTACGGAAGTGGTTACTTTGCTCAAGGCACTATTTATCCTGACAGAATTGAAAGCGGTAAAGGTGATGCAGCAAAGATTAAAACTCACCACAATCAGGTAGAAGTACCGCAGGATATTACTTTTGAGGGAATTATTGAACCTTTGCAGGATCTTTTTAAAGATGAAGTACGAGTAGTTGGCGAAAAGCTCGGACTTCCTCATGAACTTGTATGGCGTCAGCCGTTCCCAGGTCCCGGACTCGGTGTTCGAGTAATCGGCGAAGTTACAGCTGATAAGGTAAAAATTTTGCAGGAGGCAGATGCAATCCTAAGAGAAGAAATGGATAAGTGCGGATATGCCTCACAGATGAGCCAGTTCTTTGCAGTCCTTCCGGGTGTAAAGACAGTAGGTGTAATGGGTGATTCCCGTACCTATGATGAACTTGTGGCAATCAGAGCCGTAACAACCGACGACTTTATGACAGCCGATTGGGCAAAAATCCCATATGATATCCTCGGCAGAGTTTCAAGCCGTATCATAAATGAAGTAGACCATGTAAACAGAGTTGTTTACGATATAACCTCCAAACCCCCCGGAACCGTGGAGTGGGAGTAATTTCGCACCCGTGAAAAAGCCCGTAAATAAAGGCTTTTCGCCGTTTGAAAGCCCTCTGTGGAAACAAAATGGCAACATAATTTGAATTATTGTAAAAGTAAAGAGCTAACTGACTTTTTGAGAAGTCAGTTAGCTCTTTTTGTTTTATCGTGTATTATTGCCGATTACCAATTAATAAAGTCATAAGCTAGATTGCCAAGCTTTGATAACTCTAAATCTAAAGAATTTGCATTTAGTAGTTCTGTTATTTTTGCTTGACATTCCAGATATTGTTGCTCAGTAAGCTTGCTCCAAACGCAATCCTTAATATGCGCTTTTTTAATAATAATACTGTCAAGAGGGCAATCACACGATGAAAAATCAGGAATAGCTTTGTCTACAAATATCAAATCACTAAAAACATATAGATATTTGAATGTCATATTTATTAACTTCTGGGCAAGACCATACCCTGTTACATATTTGTTTCCGCTTCCAATTATATCTTTTATATCTTTGCAAAATAGTAATGAGGTCTTTTGTATCAAGTCTCTTGAAAAGACATAATCACATTGTTTTATTGCTTCATTTGTATCACGACATATTTTCTCTCGCGTATGCAAAAATAAGGCACTATAGTAGCGTCCAGCTGTCATCATGTCCTTATATGCCAAATCAACGCATTTTGCTTGCACCTCATTTGGGTTGTTCTTATTTGTTGACCGGCGCAATAAAGAAGATTCTAAAAAGTTTCTTTTCCAATCCATTATCTTACCTCACATATCTTTCAGTCTGTCTTTGAAAGACTCAACCATAGCATCGCTGAAATTCTGTGACGGTACTTTTACAAAACCGGAAGTTTCATCATACTTCGGATAATTGTAGCGCCACTTGTCATATTCGTCACGGTTAATGTCGCCATTATGATATTTCTCCGATTGTTCAGCCCACGCATTAAGCATTTCCGAAAGCTCGGCAGCGTCCGTCCCCTTGCGAGGGTCTGCATACATTGAAACACCGTTTTCAGTCTTTAATATTGTCAATCCGTATCTGTCCTCTAATGTAAACAAGGTGTGCATTAACCCTATATAGCTTTCAATGTCGGGAACAGAAAGAGCCTGCGGAGATATATCGAAAACCTCTGCAAGTTTATTCGTTAAATCTGTTTTTGGAGTTCTTGAGCCGGATTCATATTGTGCCATACGAATGTCAGCGGTCTTTTCAGGAAATCCGACCACCTGTCCTAAATATTTCTGTGTCATTCCGCAAAGATTACGAAAGAATCTTATTCTCTCTCCGATTGCCATAAAATTGCACTCCTTACTTATGTAATGTGCAATCAGTATATCATATATGTTTAGTATATGTCAAGCAACATAAAACAAAAAAGTTTAATATTTTCCCTAATCACGGGAAAATGTGGGATAATCAAAAATAAATATTGAAAAAGAGCATAGGAAGCTCCAAAATTGTAGTTGAAGAGACAAACAATGGAGGAGAGAAACCTATGCTCTATTTAGATGATATCAAAGTTTAATTTGAAAGTCAAGGATTTAAAGGAACACATATAGGAATCAGCCCTGATAAAGATAAAAGCGTACTGTTTCTGCAGAGCGTAAGGTCAACGCAGACAGTCCGGTGCCCTTATTGCGGAGGCAGTGTATATATTTATGAAAACGGACAAGTCAAACTAAAAGATATTCCAATACAGAGAGGTACTACACACATATGGAACTTCTTTATCCATAGATATCAATGCAACTGTTGCCACGAAACATTTACAGAAGAAATACCTTTCAAATATCCCGGAACACGGATAACATACCGAGCAGCAAACTGGATCAAGGGCTTTTTGCAGCAAAAAATCGTGATGAACCAATATAAACGAATAAACCCCAAAACACACGATTAAATGTGCCTTGGGATTTATTTCTTTATATGGTTTTAATAAGATTTAGAGAGATATTTAAAATCTTTATTTTTTACTGTTTTCAATTGCTTCATCAATAAGTTTATTAAGTTGCTGTGCTTGTGATGATGAAGTTATTGCACCAACAATTGGTTGACCTACAATATTTCCGTTTTTATCAACTACATATGTTGTTGGATATGAATAAAGACCTGAAGCAAATTTGCCGGCCTCACTGTTTGAATCAAACCAAATATTTTTGTAGGTAATACCCTTTTTAGTCAAAACATCCTTAGCCTCAGATATAGCACTCTTGTCACCGTCAAGAGTAAATGAGTTAATACCTATAACGGTACCACCTTTTTCTGCAAGTTCTTTATTAAGCTTTTCCAAATCGCCAAGTTCACCTACACAAGGATTACAAGTAGTAAACCAAAAGTTAATAACAGTTACATTGTTAGATGAGAAGATGTCATCACTGTTAACATCATTTCCGTCAAGGTCCTTACCCTTAAAGCTTGGAAACTTAGTAAGTTCGCTATTGTCACTTACCATACCTGCACTTTCAGCGTCAATACTGTCACCCTCGCTCGGCTTACTGCCACAGCCCGGATATTTTTGTTCTAAAATTGTGAGTTTACCCTCAATTTCTTTAATTTGATTTGCACCGTCTTTAAGAATTTTCAACTCATCTGCAGTAAACTTATCTTTACCGTTTTCAATAGTATTGAGCAAAAAGTCGCCATAATTTGTTCCGTCTTCAATCATAGGAGTGTCCTTATTTGCTGACATAAACACTTTTTCCCAAAGCTGTGAATTACTTGAAAAAATTTCATTTTCTTTTTGCATAAGCTTTTGATAAAGTGCAGTTGCGTCATCTAAATTGCTTGGTTCACTTTCCATTAAATTTGAAATATCAGCAGTATTATTTGACTGAGATTTGTCGTTATTTTTAGTTGTTGAACAAGCAACAAGGCTAAACATAAGCACTAAAACCATAAGTATAGTTAATATTTTTGATTTTTTCATAATTTTATTCCTCCGTTGTTATATCTTTGTTGTTATTTGTTTTAATATCTGTTTTATTATTTTCTTTTACAGTGTTGCAAAGATTTTTATCAGGCATACCAAATCCGTAGCGAAAGCTTATTGCATCAGTAGGACAAGCAGTTATACACTTACCACAACGAATACACTCAGTGCTGTTTGGTGTTTTTACTACATCAACATCCATTTTACACGCTCTTGCACATTTGCCACAAGACACGCATTTATGCTTATCAACCTTTATTCCAAGCAACGACACCTTGTTCATCAATGCATAAAAAGCACCGAGTGGACAAATCCACTTGCAAAACGGACGATAGAAAACCACACTCAGCACAACTACAATAATCAAAATAATAAGCTTTTGAATAAATTTATTTCCTAAAGCCGAGCGTATACCCTCATCAATAGCAGACAATGGAATTGCACCCTCAAGCACACCCTGTGGGCATATATATTTACAAAAGAACGGGTCGCCCATTCCAACATCATTAACCACAAGTACAGGTAGCAATATAACCGTCACCAGCAAGATGATATATTTTAAATATGTTAAAGGCTTTAGTTTTTTTGTTGAAAGCTTTTTACACGGTATTTTATTAAGCAAATCTTGAAGCCAACCAAAAGGACACAAAAAGCCACAAATAAATCGACCAAGCAACACGCCAAGCAAAATTAAAAATCCTGTTACATAATAGGAAAAATTAAATTTTGATGAGCCTACAACAGCTTGAAACGAGCCGATTGGACACGCACCTGACGCAGCAGGACAAGAGTAGCAATTTAGCCCCGGTACGCACACAGCCTTGCCATTGCCCTGATATATTCCGCCTTTAAAAAAATTAGGTAAATGAATATTTGTCAAAAGCGTTGCACCTGCCTGAATAAAAGTACGAAAACGGCTTACAAGCTTTGAAAGATTCTTTTTCCTTTTATCCAATTCCAATACACTCCAAGCATAATCTTATTGCTTTGCTAAGCACGGTGTCTGCCTCACCACGCATTGCTCCATAGCACAGCATAACCACTCCGGCAACAAGGAAACCGATTTGAAATATTGCTTTTTTTGCTTTGAACAATTTAACCACTCCCTTCATCTTTTGCCTTATTATATCACGAACGATATAAAATCCTTGTTAAGAAAGAAATTTAACAAAGATTTTATTTTTTTGTGTTATAATGTGTTATAATCTATAATAAAGATATTCCTAAATTGCCAAAGTGAAGTTCGGATTTTTGAGGAAAAAACGAGAAATACCACGGGTTCACCTTGACAAAAGAGTATGGTAAAATGAAAACGGTTACTGTCTGCGGAAAGCAGGAAAATATGAGTCGTTTATCATTGTCTGAAAGGATAGTTATTGAATGTGGAATTTACCAAAAATTAAGTTTAGGAAAGATAGCAAAAAAGATAGGAAAAACTACGGAATGCGTTTCAAGGGAAATCCGAGCAAATAGAACAATTGCACCGGGAGAGCATTTCTTTGGAAAGGATTGTCACTATGCAGGAGAGTGCAAAACCAAAGGATTATGCGGAAAGGATGGATGCTCAAGGCGGTGTGTGACTTGCCGTGAATACGATTGCAGAGAACTTTGCACAAGATACAACAATACCCCTTGCGTTGTACTTTCCAAACCGCCGTATGTTTGCAATGTTTGTGTGCGGAGAAGAAAATGCAAAGCAGATAGAGCTTACTACAATGCTCAGCAAGCAGATGCAATGGCAAAGCGGAGATATTCCAACTCCAGAAGCAAGATACAAACCCGTGGTGAAGACCTTGAAAAACTTGATGAATTGGTTTCACCGTTAATTTTGAAAGGGCAACCACTGACACATATATGGTCGGAACACGGCGATGAACTTGGTATTTCACAAAGAACTCTTTACCGTTACATCGACCAAGGTGTTTTAAGCGTAGGAAACATTGACCTCAGACGAAAGGTGGCATACAAGCCAAGACGGAAGAAAAAAGAAGTGTCCGAAGGCTTTTTGAACCAAGAATTCCGTAAAAACAGATGCTATGACGATTATCTGAAATATATGGAAAAGCATCCGGATACACCCATAATTCAAATGGATACTGTTAAGGGTTGCAGAGAGCAAGGGAAACGCCTTTTGACACTGCATTTCTGTAACACCAATATGATGCTGATGCTTCTTATGCGAGACGGAAAAGCTGATACCGTAGTGGAACAATTTGATATGCTGACAGGCCTTTTAGGACTTGAAGAATTCCGCAAAGTCTTTCCTGTAATTCTGACCGATAACGGCAGCGAGTTCAAGCATACAAGAGATTTAGAAACTACCGAGGATGGTAAGAAGAGAACCAAGGTCTTTTACTGTGACCCTCAGGCATCCTGGCAAAAGCCACAGATTGAGAAGAACCACGAATTTATCCGTTATGTACTGCCAAAGGGCAAGACGTTAAATCCATACACGCAGGAAGATATGCTTCTTCTTGCCAACAATATTAACAGTATTCGCCGAGAATCTCTCGGCAACAAATCCCCCTACGAAGCCACCACCGACAAGAGCATACTTCGGTTGATGGAGCTGATGGGATTACATACCGTACCGGCAGACGAAGTGAACTTAACACCGGCACTGCTGAAACGGTAACTTTAAACAATTGCAGATGGTGACCGCAACATATTTTTAAGCTAAGGCAGGTTGCGTTCACTTTGACAAAACGAGATTTCAATCTGTCTGCTTTGCCATGCAAAAAAGACAGTGAGATATATTAAATTTCGGCTTTTTGAGGGTATATATCCTCTTAAAAGCCACATAAAACCGCTTATTTGGCTTTTTGTTGTGAAAAGGGTATATTTACCCTAACTTCACTTTGTCATTTAAGCTAATAAAGATATTTTACCAATAATACAAGTGTTAGGAGATATTTATGCATATTTTAGTTGTTGAAGACGAGGTTGCTCTTTGTGACACAATCGTAAGAAGTCTTAAGCGTCTTGCTTACAGTGTTGATTATTGCTATGACGGTCAAAAGGCATTAGATATGCTTAGTGTTGAAAGTTTCGACCTTGTTGTGCTCGATTTAAACCTACCTAATGTTGACGGAATGACAGTATTGAAAACTCTGAGGCAAACAGACATTGACACAAAGGTTTTAATTTTATCGGCTCGTTGTGAGGTTGCAGACAAGGTTTTAGGATTAGATGAAGGTGCAAATGATTATTTAACAAAACCATTTCACTTAGATGAGCTTTCGGCAAGAATACGAAACCTTACCCTTAGAAAGTTCACTCAAAACGATATTGTTTTAAAATGTTCAAATCTTTCATTTAACACAAAAACACGCAAAGCAGATGTAAATGATGAAGAATTATCTTTAACTCGCAAGGAAACAGGAATACTTGAATATCTAATGTTAAATCAAGGCAGACCTGTAAGTCAAGAGGAGTTGATTGAACACGTATGGGACAGCAGTGTTGACAATTTCAGCAACTCAATAAGAGTGCACATTTCATCATTAAGGAAAAAGCTTCGTAATGCATTAGACTATGACCCTATTCACAACCGTATAGGCGAGGGCTATGTAATGGAGGAGAAAAAATGAAAAAACTTTCTTTACAATGGCGAATAACCTTAATGACCACAGTTTTAATTTGCATAACTTGTGTGCTAATGAATTGTTTAATCGGTTATTCAGGCAAACGATATATGGATTCAATAGGCAACGGAATATCAGCATATAGTGAAATTGATAAAGGAAAACCGAGTTCATTTAATCCGGAAAATGAAAATCCCGACAGTGAGCTTACCATTATTATCAGTGGTGCACAAGATTCATTCAATACTACTAATTGGTACATAACAATTGCCGTAAGCGTACTTGGTGGTATACTTGCATATTTTGTCAGTGGTCGTGCTTTAAAGCCGCTAAAAAGTTTTGCCTCTCAAGTAGAGAATGTACAGCCCAACAATTTGGCAGATATGAAAATAAGCGACGATGTTTTGCCTGAATTTAAACAGTTTTGTCAATCATTTAACAATATGCTTGACCGACTCGACAACGGTTTTGCTGCTCAACGGCAATTCACAGGAAATGCAGCGCACGAGTTAAGAACACCACTTGCCTTAATTCAAGCACAAATTGAACTTTTTTCTGTTGAGCACCCAAATATGAGCAACGATACAGCAGAATTTCTTGCACTGCTACAAGAGCAAAACGAAAGAATGTCACAAATGACAAAAACTCTGCTTGAAATGAGTGAGCTTCGTACAGTTGAGTGCAAAGATACAATAGAAATTGCCCCTATGATTGAAGAAATATTTACCGACCTTGCTCCCCTTGCAGAAAAAAAGAATATTCGCCTTGAATACAACGGCAATGGTATGATGATAGGCAGTGACACCTTAATTTATCGTTTATTATTTAATTTAACTGAAAACGCAATACGCTACAACAGAGAAAATGCTTCTGTAATTATAACTGTTGACGAAAAGAATAATCAGCTTTATATACGAGTTAAAGATAACGGTTATGGTATACCCGAGCAGTACAGAGAAAGTATCTTTCAACCATTTTTCCGTGTTGATAAATCTCGTAGCAGAGCATACGGCGGTGTAGGTCTTGGACTATCACTTGTATGGGAAATTGTACTTTTGCACAACGGTACGGTAAAAGCTGAAAAAAGCGACAAAAATGGAACAGTAATGCTTGTAACACTTCCCCAAAAAACAAACAAATAATTGGTTATTAAGTTTTATATAAATTTTTTAGATAAATTTGATATAAATATTATTTGTTATGGCTCTATAACAAGATGTTTTGGTTTGGTTGCCGGATTGGATTTTATTCTTGTAAGTGAGTACGGTGAAAATTGTTCAAATCCTGAAATTGTCATATATAAAAGAAGATAAATATTTTTAAAAAGCAAAATATGTAAAGATATTCACTGTTCTGTTAATTACGGTTATGTACTCGGTGTAATTGCACCGGATGGTGAGAAGCAGAACTCTTATATTTTAGGCTTGAATTATCCGCTTAAATCTTTTAAAAGAAAAGTAATTGTGGTTGTTCATCGTAATGGTGATATAGAAGAAAAATGGATTGTTACACCTGAAAACATTTCTTTTACTAAAGAAAAAATTATGCGGTAGATTAAATTTCAAGAAAAATATTTTGACAGCTATATAATTATGTAAAAGATCGTAATACGAAAAATTCCCGTAATGCAGATTAATGCATTGCGGGAATTTGTTTAGTATTCATTTTCGTTATATTCACTTTTACCTGTCTTATAGTCGATAGTTACATTTGGCTGAACATTGTAGCAGTATACACACAATGTTACACCCTCGCCTTTATCTTCAACGGATTTTGCCTCAATTAATACTCCTTTGGCAACAAGGTCGTCATTTTCAAAAACAGGAGTTACACGGTAAAGCGCGTGATTACCGGTTGTTTTTACATAATTTGCAACCATATTTTCAAAGGGGAGCATACCCGTTACATTCAGGTATCTTGTTCCTGTTATCAAATTCTTTTCATTTGCATTTTCGCCCGTAAGCCGATATGCGATAAGGTGACAGCGATTGTACAGATATTTTCCGTCAATAAAGTCATATTTTACTGTTTGCCAGCCTGACGGTTTAATTCTGCCTATCTGACCTCTCTCTTCTGTCGGCATTATATCTGTACCAACGCAGGCATAGGCTGTGCCGCATCTTCCTAATTCGTCTAAATCCGCATAGTATTCAAATGATGATGTTGTGTAATCGTCATCACTGAAATACGGTTCGTTGCCGTTTATTTCTATAAAAGCAGAACCTGAATAATCGGGAATATCTTTAAGGGAGATAATTTCGTCTTTTGCAGTATTTTCTGTCGGCTGATTGTTTATAATTAAAATTACCGCAAAACAGCATATCAAAGCAAGTGCGGTAGGTACAGTGATTTTTGCGGTTTTTCGTTTTTTAGTTTTCATAATTACCTCAATTATAATGTTATGTAATTATTATAATTGAGGTAATTGCATTTTTCAAGTTTTCAGTTTATAAAATAATTCAAATATCACTTTTTGCATAAACCGCTCTATTCTGTTGTTTACCAAACCTTGCAAATGCCATTTGCTTGTGATAATATAAAAACAGAAAATCAACTGAGGGTTTAAAAATGAGTGTTATCGGCAAGCAAATTAAAAAAATATTGTACTAAAAAAGGACTTACGCAAGAACAGCTCGGTCAGTTGTTAGGTGTTACAACGCAAGCTGTGTCAAAGTGGGAGAGAGGCGGCACGCCTGATGCCTAATGATTGCCTGACATATCGCAGGTGCTTGGTGTAAGTATTGATGCATTGTTCGGTCGTGAAGAACAAAGATTAACAGCATCGCTTGTATTACAGATTTGTCAGATGAAAAACGAGAACGCATATCGTTATGCTTTTAGAATTTGCTGGGCGATAGAAATCGGATTTATGCAAGATATTTCTGCGCTTGACGATTTTTTAAATAAATTTATAGGACGTTTGGCTATAACTACCGATAAACGGATTATTTCACAAAAATGATGCAGGACGGCGGTGTAGCAACCACTATGGTAATAATAAAGAATTAAAAAAGGGGAAACATTATGCCAATTGTTAATGATTTAAATAACTATGCCAAAGAAGAGCTTGAGTATTTTGGTGTAAGGCGGCAAAATGAAGAAAATGCCGCCATTGAAAAAGCCGTTTTTAATACGAAATTTGATTTGAACTATGATTTTAACGGATTTTTCGTTATTATACCAATTATAGTTATCGGCTTGATTCCTGTCGCAAAAGTTTTGATACGGGAGGCGATTACTTCTTCCGTTAATCATACGCCTTTTACTTTAAGTACTGTTCAAATTCTGATAATAAGCATATTGAGCACTGCAATATTTTTTGCTATAGCTTTACTTATATGTTTAAAACTAAAAAAATGCCCGAGTGTACAGACGAGCTATCTTTATTATAAAGATGAAGCATATCATTATGATCAGATTAATTACATAAAGGTGAGCAGGATTAAAACCGCTAAAATTTATGTCAACGGCAAAAAACTTGTAGGTGTTTCTAATTGGTGTGATAATTACAATTCACTGATTGTATGGGCAAAGAAATGTCACATTCCGGTGCTTGCCCCCAATAAAAAGTCTAATTCGTCTAACAGTTTGGATTTAAACGCATTGAGTAATAATATTTCAATGATAGTTGCGGTTGTTGTATTCGCAATTATGATGATCGGTGCGGCAGTTGTTTTTATTAATTCTATTTCTTGATTTTTATTAAAAGTACGGGGATAAATCTATGCTGTTTAATAGTCTTTTGTGCAAGTAAAAGGTTGATACTTTTTCATTAAAGTCTTAAATATTAAGTATATTACGCATTATAAAAGGGTGCTGTCCGTATGGAAAGCACCCTTAAATTTATTTAGTTAGCTTGTACTAAAATTAATACAAAGATTAAGCCTTAGGGCCTGCCTCTACGAGAGCCTTACCTGCCTCGTTGCCTTCGTACTTAGCAAAGTTCTTAACAAAACGAGCTGCAAGATCCTGTGCCTTTGCTTCCCAATCTGCAACATTTGCATATGTGTCACGTGGGTCGAGAATTGCAGGATCTACGCCTGGGAGCTCTGTAGGAACTTCAAAGTTGAAGTGAGGAATTGTCTTTGTAGGAGCCTTTGTGATAGAACCGTCGAGAATAGCGTCGATGATACCTCTTGTATCCTTAATAGAGATACGCTTGCCTGTGCCGTTCCAACCTGTGTTTACGAGGTAAGCCTTAGCACCGCTCTTTTCCATCTTCTTAACGAGCTCTTCAGCATACTTTGTTGGGTGAAGCTCAAGGAAAGCCTGACCGAAGCAAGCAGAGAATGTTGGAGTTGGCTCTGTAATGCCACGCTCTGTACCTGCGAGCTTAGCTGTAAAGCCTGAGAGGAAGTAGTACTTTGTCTGCTCAGGAGTAAGGATTGATACAGGCGGAAGTACACCGAAAGCATCTGCTGAAAGGAAGATTACATTCTTAGCAGCAGGAGCTGAAGATACAGGACGAACAATGTTCTCAATGTGGTTGATTGGGTAAGATACACGAGTGTTCTCTGTAACTGTCTTGTCGTTAAAGTCAATTTTACCGTCCTTATCTACTGTTACGTTCTCAAGAAGAGCATCTCTTCTGATTGCGTTGTAGATGTCAGGCTCTGACTCTTTGTCAAGGTTAATAACCTTAGCATAGCAGCCGCCCTCAAAGTTAAATACACCGTTGTCGTCCCAACCGTGCTCGTCATCACCGATGAGAAGTCTTTTAGGATCTGTTGAAAGTGTAGTCTTACCTGTACCTGAAAGACCGAAGAAGATAGCTGTGTTCTCGCCGTTCTTATCTGTGTTAGCTGAACAGTGCATTGAAGCAATACCCTTAAGTGGGAGGTAGTAGTTCATCATTGAGAACATACCCTTCTTCATCTCACCGCCGTACCATGTGTTTACGATAACCTGCTCACGGCTTGTGATGTTGAACATTACAGCTGTTTCAGAGTTAAGACCGAGCTCCTTGTAGTTCTCAACCTTAGCCTTTGATGCGTTGTAAACAACGAAATCAGGCTCAAAGTTCTCAAGCTCTTCAGCAGATGGCTTGATGAACATATTTGTTACAAAGTGAGCCTGCCAAGCAACCTCAACGATGAAACGAACTGCCATTCTTGTATCGTGGTTAGCGCCGCAGAATGCATCTACAACATAAAGCTTCTTGTTTGAAAGCTCTTTCTTAGCAAGCGCTTTTACAGCTTCCCAAGCTTCCTGTGTTGCAGGGTGGTTGTCGTTCTTGTATTCGTCAGAAGTCCACCATACAGTGTCCTTTGAATTCTCGTCCATAACGATGAACTTATCTTTAGGTGAACGGCCTGTGTAAATACCGGTCATAACATTAACTGCGCCAAGCTCAGTTTCCTGTCCAACCTCATAGCCTTCCAAATCAGCCTTTGTTTCCTCGTTAAAGAGTTCGTCATAGGAAGGATTGTGGATAATTTCAGTAGTACCGGTAATACCATACTTAGTTAAATCAATCTTTGCCATTTCAGTATCAACCTTTCTGTTTCTTAAATTACATAGTATCAAAGTTTGCGGTGAGTTGTAATTACCAAACAATCTACACTGCAATAACCTATGTTCGTTAGTATTTTAGCATAATTTTTTACCCTCGTCAAGCCAATTGCCAATTAATTTGGTCGGTTTTGTCATATTGTGGTTTATTCGACATCAACACTGTATTTGTATATTGATAAGAGGTGCAAAAAGTGCTATAATATTATATTATAAGCAGGTTTATTCTGTATATTCAGCACTTTAAAAAGCAAAGAAAATTTACCGTTACGGGAGGATATTATGAGCCTTGTTGAATTTAAAGATGTTTACAAAATATATAAAATGGGCGAAGTGACTATTAACGCTGTCGAGGGTGTTTCTTTTAATATAGAGCAGGGCGAGTTTTGCGTGGTAGTCGGTGCATCGGGTGCAGGCAAGACAACCGTACTTAATATTCTAGGCGGAATGGATACCTGTACAAAAGGCAGTATTATTGTCGGCGGCAGAGATATAAGCAAGCTGAAAGACAAACAGCTTATTGAATACAGACGGTTTGACATTGGTTTTGTATTTCAGTTTTACAACCTTGTGCCTAACCTTACCGCAAAAGAAAATGTAGAGCTTGCAACGCAGATAAGTAAAAATCCGATGGACAGTACAGAGGCGCTTGAAAGCGTCGGACTTTCACAGCGCAGTGCAAACTTTCCCGCTCAACTTTCGGGCGGTGAACAGCAGAGAGTTTCTATTGCAAGAGCACTTGCCAAGCGACCTAAACTTTTACTTTGCGATGAGCCGACGGGTGCTCTTGACTATAACACCGGCAGACAGATTTTAAAACTTTTGCAGGAAACCTGCCGAAAAGAAAATATGACGGTAGTTCTCATAACCCACAATTCAGCAATTACCCCAATGGCAGATCATATTATAAAGATGAGAAGCGGCAGGGTAATTATGGATGTTTACAATGATGAACCTAAAAATGTTGAAGAAATCGAATGGTAATTCATATTTTCTGCGAAAGGGGAGAGGACATTGACTAAAACCCTGTTAAAAAATACTTTCAGAGAAATTGCAAATTCTAAAGCAAGGTTTATTTCTATACTTGCGATTATTGCGCTTGGTGTTGGATTTTTTGCCGGAATCAAAGCTACGGTTCCGTCAATGTACAATATGGCAGACGAGTATTATTCTCAATCCAATCTTATGGATTACAGGCTTGTATCTACTGTCGGATTTGATAAAGATGATGTAAAAGCGGTTGAAAATCTTGACAATGTAACCGATGTTATGCCATCGTATTTTGCCGACCTTGTTTTAAAATCAAACGGAAACGGCGGTAACGGCAAGGTTATAAGAGTAACCGCTGCACCTAAAAGTTATAACAATAATAAAACTCTTAATACATTAAACATAAAAGAGGGAAGACTACCCGAGAAAAAGGGTGAAATCCTTGTTGAATACGGCAGTGTCGGCAGCAGTGATTATAAAATCGGCGACAAGGTTGTATTTGGAAGTGAAAGCGGAGAATCCAATGCACTTGATATGGTAGATACGCTTGAATATACCGTTGTCGGTAAAGCGGAATCACCTATGTATATTTCGTATCAGCGTGGCTCAACTACAATCGGCAACGGCAATATTGAAGCATTTATGTATATTTATCAGGATGATTTTGTAACCGAAAGATATACGGAAATGTATGTGAAAACCGCTTTTTCTGACGGCGACGGTTCAGCCTTTGATGACGAATACGAAAAAGACATTGAAAGCTTTACAACTGTTCTTGAAAATACCGCCGATTTACGCTGTGAGGCATTTGATAAAGATGTTATAGGCAAAGCAAAGCAGGAACTTGAGGACAGTAAAAACGATTATGAAACCGAAAAATCCGAGGCTCTTACAAAACTTGATGATGCAAAAACAACTTTAGATAATTCGGAAAAAGAATATACAGATAAGATTTCAGATGCACAATCGCAACTTGACACAGCCAAAAAGCAGATAGATGACGGAAAAAGTCAGCTTGAAACTGCTAAAGAAGAATACGAAAACGGCATTGCGACAGGTGAAAGCGAACTTTCTTCTGCGCAGGCGGAACTTGACAGTGCAAAAGCCGAATATAATGCAGGTGTTGAAGAATATAATTCAAAAATCAGCATAGCGGAAGAAACTCTTGCCGAAAAAGAAGATGAATTCAATGCCGCAAAAAGTGAATTTGAAAACAATCAAAAGCCGCAGCTTGAAACCGCAATAGCAACTTGCAAATCACAGATTGAGGCTTTACAGGCGCAAATTGATGTTACAGAGGACGAAACCGCTCTTGCTGTATTGCAGGAACAGCTTACACAGGTTCAGGCAGTTTTAGCAGATTGTGAAACAAAACTTGCTATGGCGCAAGAACAGCTTGATACGGCAGAACAACAGCTGAACAATGGAAAACAAGAGCTTGAAACACAAAAAGCGGAAGGACAGGCACAGCTTGACTATGCACTTGCTCAAATTCAGAGTGCAGAACTGCAGATTGCGGACGGACAAGCACAGCTTGAAAGTAAAAAAACAGAGGGACAAGCTCAAATATCGCAGGCTGAAACCGAACTTGCGACAGCACAGGAAAAATATGACAACGGAAAGTCCGAACTTGAGGAGCAGAAAATAAGCGGCAGACAAAAGCTTGATGACGGTTGGAAAGAATACAATGATTCAAAAGCCGAGGCTGATGATAAATTTAAAGAGGCAGAACAAAAAATTGCCGACGCACAGGAAGAAATAGACGCTATAGCAGATCCCGAGTGGTATGTGTTTGACAGGTCGGATAATCCGGGTTATTCAACCTTTGCGCAGAATGTTGAGCGACTCGGTGCAGTGGCATCAGTATTCCCGATGTTCTTTTTACTCGTTGCGGTTTTGGTTTGTGTAACCACAATGTCAAGACTTGTAGAGGAAAAGCGTAAAGAAATCGGAATATTAAAAGCGCTCGGCTACAATAACTTAAGCATAATAATGAAATTTGCGATTTATGCTGTTTTTGCAGGTGTAATCGGTTGTACCGTAGGTGTATTAATAGGCATAAATACACTGCCGTATATTATTTATAATGCATATCAGATTATGTATTATATGCCTGACATCAGCATTGTACCTGATGCACAGAGTATTATACTCGGTACGCTTGCCGCCGTACTTTGTACATTGCTTGTTTCTGTAATAGTATGTGTAAGAGAATTAAGCCAGAGCTGTGCAAAAATTCTAAGACCTAAAACTCCGAAAGCAGGCAAGAGGATACTGCTTGAGAGAATTACTCCGATATGGAAACATATGAATTTTTCCGCAAAGCTGACTACAAGAAATATTTTCAGATATAAATCAAGAATGTTTATGACAATCATAGGCATTGCAGGCTGCACGGCTTTGATAGTTGCGGCATTCGGACTTAAAAACAGCTTTATTCCGCTTACCGATACACAGTTTAGCGAAATATTCAAATATAATGCGGTTGTTATTCCTAAAGAAGGCGGAACTGCCGAACAGCTTGATTATCTGAAAAATGCAATAAACAATACGGGCGACGCAGCGTCAATTATGCTTGCAGGTCAGCAGGAAGTTGTTGTAAAGAAAAATAATGTTGTAAAAGATGAAAGCACTTATCTTACGGTAATGGAAGATCCGCAGAGATTTTCGGAGGTTACAGAACTTAGAACAAGGGGCGACAAAAAGCACCTTGATATTACCGATGATTCCGTAATGATAAATGAAAAAATGGCGACCGAATTGTCTGCCAAAGTCGGTGATACCGTAAGTGTAACTGTTGATGATAAAACCGCAGAACTTACAGTAGGCGGAATTTATGAACAGTATATAAAGAATTATGTGTTTATTTCTCCTAAACTTTACAGTGAAAAATTCGGAGAAGAACCGCAGTTTAATATGGCACAGGTTGTACTGAAAAATCCTGACGAACAGACTGCGTTCGGTGAAAAAATGCTGACGAATGATAAAGTAGCGGGTGTAACCTATCTTTCATCAGGTATGGGTGAAATTGAAGATATGCTCAATTCGCTTAATATGGTTGTGCTTGTTATGATTATTTGTGCAGCGGCACTTGCGTTTGTAGTGCTTTATAATCTTACAAATATCAACATTGCCGAGCGTGTGCGTGAAATCGCAACTTTTAAGGTGCTCGGATTTTACAGCAGAGAAACCTCAAGCGTTATTTATAAAGAAAATATCGTGCTTACTCTCGGAGGTATTCTTTCGGGACTTGTTCTCGGTATTTTCCTTACAAGATTTATTATTCAGACCGTTGAGGTTGACAATGTAATGTTTGGCAGAGATATTTTGCCTACATCATTCGTTTTTGCGGCTTTGCTGACATTTGCATTTGCTTTGATTGTGAATTTTGCAATGGGATTTAAGATTAAAAAAGTAAATATGGTTGAAAGCCTTAAGAGTGTTGAATAAACGGTGCCGCACATTATTTGTGCGGCATTGTCTGAAAAAGATAGAATTTTTGAAATAAAAATCATTTAAAATATTGATTGCTTAGGCAAATTGTGGTATAATACAAAAGAATAGGCAATTTAGCACAATATCAGTGAAAGGAACTGTAGATATATGATAAAAGCTAATCAGTATCGCACCGTAACTTGCGGTGAGTTAAGAGAAGAAAATATCGGACAGGAAGTTCGTGTAGCAGGCTGGGTTGAAAATATCCGTGACCACGGCGGCGTAATGTTCCTTGACATTCGTGATCAGTACGGTGTTCTTCAGGTAGTAGTTCACAATGACGAGTTACTTAAGGGTATTAACAAAGAATGTACCGTAACATTGAGCGGTAAGGTAGTAAAGAGAGATGAAGAAACTATCAACTCTAAGATTGCTACCGGTTATGTTGAGGTACACACAGATGACATTACTGTTCTCGGCAAATGTAAAAACGCACTTCCGTTTGAAGTTGCCACTTCTACCAATACTTCGGAGGAGGTACGCTTAAAGTATCGTTTCCTCGACCTTCGTAATCAGAAGGTGCATAATAACATTATGCTCCGTTCACAGATTATAACATTCCTCCGTGCAAAAATGAACGAGATGGGATTTAATGAAATTCAGACACCGATTCTTTCAACTTCATCACCGGAAGGAGCAAGAGATTATCTTATTCCGAGCCGTAAGCACAAGGGCAAATTCTATGCTCTTCCGCAGGCTCCGCAGATTTTCAAACAGCTCCTTATGGTTTCCGGTTTTGACAGATACTTCCAGATTGCACCTTGTTTCAGAGATGAGGATGCAAGAGCAGACCGTTCGCCGGGCGAGTTCTATCAGCTTGACTTTGAAATGGCTTTTGCCACACAGGAAGATGTATTTGCGGTTGCAGAAGAAGTTCTTTACGAAACATTCACTAAGTTTACAGATAAAGAGGTTTCAAAGCCTCCGTTTGCCCGTATTCCATACTCTGAAAGTATGTTAAAGTACGGTACAGACAAGCCTGATCTCCGTAACCCGCTTGTTATCGTGGAGATTAGCGATATGTTTGAGGAAACTGACTTTAAGCCGTTCCTCAAAAAGACTGTTCGTTCAATTAATGTACCGGGTGCCGCAAAGCAGTCAAAGAGCTGGTTCAAGAAGATGGAAGAATTTGCGCTTTCTATCGGTATGAAGGGACTCGGCTATGTTAAGGTAAGAGATGATATGACATTTGACGGTCCTATCGATAAGTTTCTTAAAGAGGGCGACAGAGAGGAGCTTATTAAGCGTAATAATTCTAACGCAGGCGATGTTATTTACTTTATCGCAGATACAGAAAAAGACGCTCCAAAGCTTGCAGGTCAGATTCGTACAGAGGTTGCTACCCGTCTTGACCTTATTGACAAGTCAAAGTTTGAGATGTGCTTTATCGTTGACTTCCCAATGTATGAGCATGACGAAACCACAGGTCAGGTAATCTTTACACACAATCCATTCTCAATGCCACAGGGCGGTATGGACAGCTTGCTTCATAAGAACCCCGATGATATTCTTGCTTATCAGTATGACATCGTATGTAACGGTGTTGAGCTTTCATCAGGTGCTGTTCGTAACCACGACCTTGACATTATGATTAAGGCATTTGAGATTGCAGGATATACCGAAGATGAGCTTAAATCTAAGTTCTCTGCTCTCTACAACGCATTCCAGTATGGTGCTCCGCCACATGCAGGTATGGCTCCGGGCGTTGACAGAATGATTATGCTCATTACTGAAGAAGAGAACATCAGAGAGGTTATTGCTTTCCCAATGAACTCAAATGCTCAGGATCTTCTCCTCGGTTCACCGGGAGAGGTAACAGAGCAGCAGCTTCGTGAAGTTCACATTAAATTAAGATAACTTCATATATACTCAAAGGGCGAGTTGTTTTTATAACTTGCCCTGATTCTGTTTATACAAAGGATGGTTTTTATGGTAACAAGAGAAGATGTTGAAAACATTGCGTTGCTTTCAAAGCTGTTCGTTCCCGAAGAGGAGCTTGACAGCCTTACACAGTCAATGCAGGAAATTATAGATTTTGCCGATACAATCAATAATGCTCCCACAAGCGGTGAGAGCTTTGACAACATAAACAACCTTTCAAATGTATTTCGTGAGGATGTTGTGGTTGAGTCATATGACAGCGAGGAAATTTTGAAAAATGCCCCTGAACAGGCAGAGTCACATTTCCTTGTTAGAGGCAGAGAATAAGAGGTGTAAAAATGGGTAGTATTGCAAAAATTCACGAAATGCTTGTTTCCAAGCAGGTTTCGTGTACTGAGCTTACTAAAAGCTATCTTGAAGAAATAGAAAAATCAAACGGCGAGCTTAACGCTTATGTAAATGTAACTCCCGATACAGCGCTTGAAACCGCAAAGACTGTTGACGAAAAAATTGCAAAGGGCGAAGAAATCGGTATGCTCGAGGGTGTTCCGATGACATTGAAAGATAACCTTTCCACAAAGGACATTGAAACTACTTGCTGTTCTAAAATCCTTAAAGGTTACAAGCCGATTTATAATGCAACTGTATGGGAGAATCTTTCTGCACAAAATGCAGTTATGCTCGGTAAAACAAATATGGACGAATTTGCAATGGGTTCTTCGTGTGAAACTTCATGCTTTGGCGGTGCAATGAATCCGTTTAACACAAAGTATGTATCCGGCGGTTCATCAGGCGGCGTAGCAAGCGCTGTCGGCGCAAACATTGCTGCATACGGACTTGGTTCTGATACAGGCGGTTCTATCCGTCAGCCTGCAAGTTTTTGCGGTATCGTAGGTCTTAAGCCGACATACGGCAGTGTATCCCGTTACGGTCTTATCGCTTATGCAAGCTCACTTGACCAAATTGGACCTATCACAAAGAGCGTTGAAGATGCGTCTATTGTATTTGATGCAATTTCACAGTATGACGAAAAAGACAGCACTTCAAAGGGTAATGTCGGCGGCGCAACTTACGGAAAGCTCAACAATGACATCAAGGGTATGAAAATCGGTATTGCCCGTGAGTATCTTGACGGTATTCGTGACGATGTTAAAGAGGCAGTTCTCAATGCCGCAAAAGTTTATGAATCACTCGGTGCAGAAATAGTGTATTTTGATATGCCCGCACTTAAGTTTGCTCTTCCTGTTTATTACATTATTGCCTGTGCAGAGGCATCTTCAAACCTCGGCAGATACGACGGTATTCGTTTTGGTTATAAAACACCGCATTATAACGGCACTCACGATATGATTTGCCGCACCCGTTCAGAGGGCTTTGGTGAGGAAGTTAAGAGAAGAATTCTTCTCGGCACATATGTACTCTCTGCCGGTTATTATGACGCTTATTATAAAAAGGCACAGAATTTGCGTGGAACTATTGTAAAGGCATTTACAGATGCATTTGAGCATTGTGATGTAATTCTTGCTCCAACAGTTCCTATGACTGCTTTCGAGGCGGGTCACGCAGTTTCCGATCCGATTGAAACTTATCTTACAGATATTTGTACCGTACCCGTAAATATTGCAGGACTTCCGGGTGTATCCGTACCGTGCGGATTTAACGCAAACGGTATGCCAATCGGTATGCAGCTTATCGGCAAGAGTTTTGGCGAGGCTGAAATTTTAAATGCAGCGTTTAAGTATCAGCAGGCTGCCGGAGAAAACTTTAAGGATACAAAGTGGGGTGTTAAGCTGTGAAATATGAATTAGTTGCGGGTTTTGAAACCCATATTGAACTTGCTACAAAGACAAAAATTTTCTGCTCATGTACAACAGCGTTTGGCGGTGCACCTAACTCACATTGCTGTCCTGTATGTATCGGACTTCCGGGTACACTTCCAAAACTTAACCGTGAGGTTGTAAACTTCGGTATCAAGGCAGGTCTTGCCACTCACGGTGAGATTGCGGAGATTTCTAAAATGGACAGAAAGAACTACTGCTATCCTGACCTTTCAAAGGCTTATCAAATCAGCCAGCTTTATGCACCGCTTTCAATCGGCGGCTATGTAGAGCTTTCAAACGGCAGAAAAATCAGACTTCATCATATTCATATTGAAGAAGATGCAGGAAAACTTATTCATCAGCACGGCGACACATATGTCGACTACAACCGTGGCGGTGTTCCTCTTATCGAGATTGTATCGGAGCCTGATATTCGTTCTATTGACGAGGCTAAGGAGTATGTGGAAAAATTACAGCAGGTAATGCGCTATATAGGAATTTCCGACTGCCGTATGCAGGAAGGCTCAATGCGTTGCGATGTTAATATTTCTGTTCGTCCTGAGGGCAGTGAAACTCTTGGAACAAGAACAGAGATTAAGAATATGAACTCAATTACAAATATTGCAAAAGCAATGGAGTATGAGTATGAGCGTCAGGTAGATTTAATTGAGAGCGGCGGCAAAGTAGTGCAGGAAACTCTCCGTTATGATGATGCAACAAACACTACATCTTCAATGCGCAGTAAAGAGGACGCTCACGATTACCGTTATTTCAGAGATCCTGACCTCGTTACAATCAATGTCCCAAGAGATGTTGTAGAGAGCTTAAAGGCTGAAATGCCTGAACTTCCTTCTGACAAATGCAAGAGATATATTGAAGAACTTGAAATTCCTGAAAAGGATGCACAACTTCTTACAAAATACAGAAAAATCAGCGAGTTCTTTGATAAGGCTTGCGAGGGTGTAAAATCCGCAAAGTCTGTATCTAACTTTATTATCGGTCAGATTTTCCGCAGAACAGAAACCGAGGCTGATAAGGAAACATTTGATGTATCAATAACACCTGAACAACTCAATGAGCTTGTAAAATTGATTGACAGCGGCAAGATACGCAATAACCTTGCTAAGGCTACACTTGAGAAAATGCTTGATTCCGGCGAGGGAGCACTTGATTTTATCAGTGAAAGTGATATGGCAGGACTTGACGAAAACACTGTTAATGAACTTTGTAAACAGGCTATAGAGAACAATCCTAAGGCTGTAGATGATTACAAGAACGGTAAGGAAAAGGCTATTAAGTCGCTTGTAGGTAATGTTATGAAAAACAGCCGAGGCAAAGCAGACGCAGTTGCCGTTGAACAGAAAATCAAAGAAATGATTTCTTAAAGTTTTATTATATAAGAGTGAAAGCCACTTTTGATTTAGTTCAAAAGTGGCTTTTGTGTTTGTGGATTTTTATATTAGAAATTAAAATAAATTTGGTTGTGTGCACAGTTTAGCCAATCAATTATAAAAGTTTGGTCGACCTTTTCAAAGGTCGTGGGTGTGGGCAAAGCCCACAAATACTTTCCGTTTATAAGCTAACGATAGCCAAACAGCTCGCTGTTTGGCGGCTTAAACACAACGGCGAATGCCCTTAAATGCGATAGCAACAAGAAAGCCATTCGATATATAATTAAAAGTTAATCATTTCTTTTATAAAAGGCTGTCGCCTGTTTTAACAAACTTAGTTTTAGCACGCAAACAGCGTGGCTGTTTGCGCCTGATAAATTGTTATATCGGAAGATTTTTATGGGCGCTGCCCAAACCCGCAATTTTTGAAAAAATTGAGTAAACTTTTTTTGTTTTTGAGAGGAGAATTTAGCGTTAGCTAAATTTCAATGCCCGACCGACACTCCGCTAAACCATAATTTAAATAAGCTGCAAATGTTACCCATTTTATCATTAAAATTATAAGTAACCATAAAAGTATTGTCAATACGATGGGGAATAGAAAATCAGGGGGTGTGAGTGGAGGTTTATTAGCATTTTTAAAACTCTCCATTCCCATCATTGTAATTAATCCGGATAAACCTCCAATGCCAAGACTTATAGCCAGACTGATTGAAAGTTGTTTATAATTAATTTGTGTACACTTGACATATTGTTCACCTCAAAAAAATGCTCCTGTTCTATTTTATGAACAGGAGCATTTTTTATTCGGGAATTAGAAAGTAAGGAGAATTAATAAAAAGATTTAAATAATTTATGAATTAAAATTACTGGTAATCGCAAACATTTACCCATGAGAGTAAGAATTCACGCTCTTCCTCTTTGCCCTTAACTGACTGAGAAGCAGCTACAATCGGTAACCATTCCTGTACATACTGGCGAGCAGTATCAGTCTTGTCACAGAATAACTTAATATACTTTTCAGCAAGTTCATCCTGCTTGTTAAGTTTAAATAAGAGATATGTTCTTGCAGCATCAGCAGAGCCGTTGCCTTGTGTTGCATGTGACCAGTCGAGAATATACGGTGTGCCGTCAGCAGTAATAATTATGTTACTTGGGTTAAAGTCACCGTGGCAAACCTTTGTATGCTTAGGCATACCGTTTAAACGGGTAGAAAGCTCATATCTTGTTGTAGCGTCAAGACCTGTTTCGGAAATTTTACGCTGCATTTTATCTTTAAGTTTGTTAAGTAAAGGAGCTTTCTTTGATAAAACTTCCATCTGCAAATTTACAAATAACTCAAGATATTCATCTGTCTTTTCAGGATTTTCTTCCATAAGTTGAGCAAGTGTTTTACCTTCGATGTAATCGGAAATGATTGCCCACTTTCCGTCAATTTTAGTTACTTCCTGTAAAGACGGAATATTAAGACCTGTTTCTTCTACACGAGCCTGATTAAGTGCCTCGTTGAGTATATCTGATTTTGGGAAAGATTCGTCAAAAACCTTAATGGTCTTATCGCCATCTTTATATATAACCTTATTCTTTCTTTCGGCAAGAATTGTTTCAAATTTCATAAAAGTCATTCCTTTCAATAAAAAACTAAGCAATTTCTCTTTTGCTTTGGTTATATTATACAACAACTTTATGCTTAGGTATAGAGGTAAAATAACAGAAGTTTTAATAAATTCTTTGGTTAATTAGACAATATAATTTTAGTGTTTTTGTATGAGTGAATAAAAAATAATACCATAATTGAGCGTATATAACAAAAATTATGTTAAATTATTAACTAAACTATTGATAAAAACTTAACAATGTTTTGTGCATATTGACATTTTTTTAACGATAAATATTTAACAATTAAATTATGGTTTAGAAAATTGTTTCGACAGGTAATTATAAAAGTTTGGTCGACCTTTTCAAAGGTCGTGGGTGTGGGCAAAGCCCACAAATACTTTCCGTTTATGCAAGCTAACGATAGCCAAACAGCTCGCTGTTTGGCGGCTTGAACACAACGGCGTTAGCCATTAAAAGTTGCGATAGCAACAAGAAAGCCATTCGATATATAATGAAAAGTTAATCATTTCTTTTATAAAAGGCTTTCGCCTGTTTTTTCAAACTCGGTGCAAGCACGCAAACAGCGTGGCTGTTTGCGGCTGATAAATTGTTATATCGGAAGATTTTTATGGGCGCTGCCCATACCCGCAATTTTTGAAAAAATTGAGTAAACTCTTTTTGTTTTTGGGAGGATAATTTAGCGTTAGCTAAATTTCAATCCCCGACCGACACTCCGCTTAACCATAATTTATAAATATAACCTAAAAAAATCCCCCGTGGGAAACCACGGGGGAGAAGTAACGAAATAATTTATCTATTAAACTGTCTCGCTGTTGTTGCCATAATAAGCATTGAGGTACATCTGCTTGATTTCCTTGAAGAGTGGGTATCTTGGGTTAGCGCCTGTGCACTGATCGTCGAATGCCTGCTCTGTCATATCGTCAAGTCTTGCAAGGAAGTCAGCTTCATCGATACCGTACTCCTTGATTGAGTTCTTAATACCAACTCTCGCCTTAAGGTCATTGACAGCCTTAATGAGGTTCTCAACGCTTTCAGCATCGTCCTTACCGCCAAGACCGAGGAATCTTGCTACTTCAGCGTAACGAGCCTGTGTCTTTGGATGATCATACTGTGGGAATGTACCCATCTTAGCAGGAGTTTCTACAGAGTTGAAACGGATAACCTGCTCAAGCATAAGGGCATTAGCAATACCGTGTGGAATGTGGTGGAAAGCACCAAGCTTATGAGCCATTGAGTGACATACACCGAGGAATGCGTTAGCAAATGCCATACCTGCCATTGTAGCACCGTGAGCAACTTTCTCACGAGCAAAAGGCTCATTCATACCGTTGTCATAGCAAGCCGGGAGATACTTGAAGATAACTTCAAGAGCTCTGAGTGCAAGACCGTCTGTAAAGTCAGTAGCCATCATTGATGCATAAGCCTCAAGTGCGTGGCTGACAGCATCGATACCTGATGCAGCTGTAAGACCCTTAGGACCGCTCATCATATTGTTAGCATCTACGATAGCCATATTTGGCATAAGCTCGTAGTCAGCGAGTGGGTACTTAACGCCTGTTTCCTGATCTGTGATAACTGCGAATGGTGTTACCTCAGAACCTGTACCTGAAGATGTTGGAACAGCGATGAAGTAAGCCTTTTCACCCATCTTAGGGAATGTGTAAACTCTCTTACGAATATCGCAGAAACGCATAGCCATATCCATAAAGTCTGCTTCCGGATGCTCATAGAGAACCCACATAATCTTACCGGCATCCATTGCTGAACCGCCGCCGAGTGCGATGATTACATCAGGCTCAAACTTACGCATAGCCTCTGCACCCTTCTGAGCAGAGATAAGTGACGGATCAGGCTCAACATCAGCAAATGTTGTGTAAACAATGCCCATCTCATCAAGTTTATCTGTGATTGGCTTTGTATAACCATTCTTGTAAAGGAATGAGTCAGTTACGATAAATGCTCTCTTCTTACCCATAACATCCTTGAGTTCCTGAAGAGCAACAGGCATACAGCCTCTCTTAATATAAACCTTCTGTGGTGCTCTGAACCAAAGCATATTTTCTCTCCTCTCGGCTACTGTCTTAATGTTGATAAGGTGCTTGACACCTACGTTCTCTGAAACTGAGTTACCGCCCCATGAGCCGCAGCCGAGTGTAAGAGATGGTCTAAGCTTAAAGTTGTAGAGGTCACCGATACCACCCTGTGAAGATGGTGTGTTTACGAGGATACGGCAAGTCTTCATACGGCCTGCGAACTCGTCAATCTTAGCTCTCTCGTTAACAGCATCAACATAGAGGGAAGATGTATGACCGTAACCGCCGTCAGCAACGAGCTGCTCAGCCTTAGCAAGTGCATCTTCAAAGTCCTCTGCCTTGTACATAGCAAGTACAGGAGAAAGCTTCTCGTGTGCAAACTCTTCGCTGATGTCAACGCTTTCAACTTCACCGATAAGAATCTTTGTTTCTTCAGGAACTGTTACACCTGCAAGAGCAGCAATTGTAACAGGCTTCTGACCAACGATCTTAGCGTTAAGTGCGCCGTTGATGATGATAGTCTTTCTTACCTTCTCTGTCTCTTCGTCGTTAAGGAAATAGCAGCCACGAGCCTTAAATTCCTTTTTAACCTTTGAATAAATCTTCTTTTCAACGATAACTGACTGCTCTGAAGCACAAATCATACCGTTATCGAATGTCTTTGAGTGAATAATTGAGTTTACAGCAAGGAGAATATCTGCTGATTCGTCAATAATTGCAGGAGTGTTACCTGCACCAACGCCGAGAGCAGGCTTACCTGATGAGTAAGCAGCCTTAACCATGCCGGGACCACCTGTAGCAAGGATGCAATCAGCTTCCTGCATAAGCATATTTGTAAGCTCAAGGCTTGGAATGTCAATCCAGCTGATAATGCCCTCCGGAGCACCTGCAGCTACAGCAGCCTCAAGAACAACCTTAGCAGCCTCAATTGTGCTCTTCTTAGCACGTGGGTGTGGGCTGATGATGATACCGTTTCTTGTCTTTAAGCAGATAAGTGTCTTAAAGATAGCTGTTGATGTTGGGTTTGTTGTTGGAATAACTGCAGCGATAACACCGATTGGCTCTGCAATCTTCTTAATACCGAAAGATTTGTCCTCTTCGATTACGCCACATGTCTGAACATTTTTATAAGCATTGTAAATGTACTCAGAAGCGAAGTGGTTTTTGATAACCTTATCTTCAGCTACGCCCATGCCTGTTTCTTCAACAGCCATTTTAGCGAGTGGGATTCTCATCTTGTTAGCTGCGGATGCTGCTGCAAGGAAAATCTTGTCAACCTGTTCCTGTGTGTAGGTTGCGAAAATCTTCTGAGCTTCTTTAACTTTTGCTAAAGCTGCCTCAAAAGTCTCTGCGTTTTCTACGATCGGATACTCTTTTGTGCTCATTAAATCTACCTCTTATCTAGCATTTTGTATTTTATTCAGCAAAAAGCTGAAAATGGATGACTTATTCTTCAACAGCTTTAAATTCAAGCTTGTTGGTTTTTCCGTTGGTTTTTACATAGTTTTCTGCGTAAGAACCCTTTGGAGCATTTATTGTAACAGTGTTTGCGTTATCACAAACGCTGTATTCAGACATTTTAGTTACATTGGCAGGAATGTCGATTTCTGTAATGGCAGGGCACTGATAAAAAACATATTCTCTGATTTCTTCAAGACTGCCTGATTCGATAGTTACTTTTTTAACTCCCGAACCCTGGAAAGTGAAAAGACCAAGGTCTGTTACCGAACCCGGAACTGTAACTTCTTCAAGTGAAGTACAGAGGAAAAATACATTATTGCCTAATGTTTTAAGATTTTTGGAAAGTGTAACCGACTTAAGATTTGTACATGACTGGAAAGCATGACCCTCAATCTCAGTTACCGTATCGGGAATTGTTATACTCTCAATGTCCTTTTCGCTGAAAGCGTTAGGACCTATTGATGTTACTTTATAGTTGTTATAGGTATCCGGAATAACAATATTTTTTTCGTTACCTGTGTACTCTGTTACCATAAGCTCATTGCTGTTTACAATGTAATAACCAAAGCCGTTGTCTGTAAGGTCAGGCTTTGTAGCTTCAATGGTATAGCCGGGTTCATTTTTATTCGAACAGCCACAGCCTGCAAGGCTGAACACCATTGTTGCACACATTGCACCTGCAATAAGTGCGCATAATATTTTTTTCATAATTTGAAGGATCCTTTCAAACTTATACTGATACTGATTTTCAAATTTTCAGTAATACCATTCTAACATCTTTGTTAAATATTTGTCAATGTTTTTTTCGCTTTTTTTTTCGCTTTTTGTTACTTTTATCGCATTACATAATAAATTAGTATTGAGGTATGCTGTATTCTTACATATTCGACAAAACAATAAGAAATTATTTCTAATTACAAATTAAGAATAAAGGATTAAATACTTGAATGTCTTTAAAATGGTAATTTAAAATACCATAAAAAAACAACTAATTTTCTAAAATTTTAAAATCAATTATATATAGATAAAAAATACATAAATATTATAGATAAATGCTAAAAAATGTAAATAACAACAAAACTGTTGCTACTGTTAAGATATTAACAATACCGTCTTGAAATTTAAAGCAAAAGTGCTAAAATATATGGTGGAAAATTTTTAATATTTCCTATATTAATATGTATAGGAAGAAGGGGCGCACTATGGATTTAATGCTTATTCTAAGAAATCTTGCCATAATCCTTGTTGCTGCTAAGCTTTGCGGACTTCTTGCCCGTAAGCTCAAAGCACCGCAGGTTGTTGGCGAAATCATTGCCGGCCTTATTATCGGACCTTCACTGCTTAACCTTGTAGTTAAGGACGATTTTATTTCAGGTATGGCAGAAATCGGCGTAATTTTACTTATGTTCTCGGCAGGTTTGGGAACAGACCTTAAGGAACTTGTAAAAACAGGGCCTGTTGCATTGTTGATTGCTTTGTCAGGTGTTGCTGTTCCTCTTGTAGGCGGTATGCTTGTTTATATGGGCTTTGGATTCGGTACTCCGGATACACGGCTTTACGAAGGCATATTTATGGGTACTGTTCTTGCGGCAACATCGGTTAGTATTACCGTACAGGCTCTTAAGGAAATGGGACATCTGAAAGGAAAGGTCGGCACAACGATACTTTCTGCTGCGATACTTGACGATATTATAGGTATTATTCTTCTTACCGTAGTTATCGGCTTCAAGAGCCCTGATGTTTCACCTGTTGATGTTTGCATCAAGACAATTCTTTTCTTTGTACTTGCAATTGTACTTGGTTTTGCACTTTACTTCCTCTTTAAATGGATCAGCAAGCACTGGCCTCATTCAAGAAGAATTCCGATTTTCGGACTTGTTCTTTGTTTTGCGGCAGCTTATTGTTCGGAAGAATTCTTTGGTATTGCCGATATTACAGGTGCTTATGTAGCAGGTATTATTCTTTGTAATATCAATGATGCGGGTTATATTGAAAGAAAAATGGACATCAGTTCATATATGATCTTCGGACCTATTTTCTTTGCAAGCATCGGTTTACAGACAAGTTTTGATAACTTTAATATGCAGATATTATGGTTCTCAATCGCACTTGTTGCTGTAGCTCTTGTAACCAAAATTATCGGCTGCGGCGGTATGGCAAAAATTTGTAAGTTCAATATGACGGATTCGCTTAAAATCGGTGTAGGTATGATGAACCGCGGTGAGGTTGCTCTTATTGTTGCGCAAAAGGGACTTGACGCAGGTCTTATGGACGCTAAGTTCTTTACAGCTGTAATCATTCTCATTATTGTTTCTTCAATTCTTACTCCTATCCTTTTGAAGGTTCTCTATGCAAAGTGGCCTGACAAAAAAGACAGTGTAATTGAAAACGAAAAGAAACTTGCTCAGGAAGGTGTAGGTGCTACTTACAATATTTCTGACAATGATTTCAAACATGATGAAAAATAATTTAATTATTACAAATTCAGCCGTACTCGTCAGAGTGCGGCTTATTTGTTGCCTCGTGTTTAATAAATAATTATATTTACAATTATTTCAAAATGTTACAAAAATTTACTTGATTTGTAATCTAAATGTGAATTAAAATTCTGATATTGAATTATAATAGCGCTTTTATTGTGCTTTTTAACAAAAAAGGAGAGGAATGCTAAACAAGGGGTTGATTTTTTCTTGAATATCTGCTATAATTATTACAAATTTGTTAATAAGTGTAATTTTGATGTAATTATTACACCTGACACAATTTGGAGGTAATACAATGCAGCGAAGTAAGAAAATTGCTTCTGTGCTGTTGAGTGTAACAATGCTTTCGGGTGCGTGCGCAGTCGCAGGCAGTACTACAGCTCATGCATCAGGCACAGGTGCAGGTCTTGCAGAGTGGGCGCTC
Organism: Ruminococcus sp. FMBCY1; assembly: GCF_023921805.1. GTDB lineage: Bacteria > Bacillota > Clostridia > Oscillospirales > Acutalibacteraceae > Ruminococcoides > Ruminococcoides intestinale_A. Next base: position 279,666 of record NZ_CP074197.1, read on the forward strand.
AATGCATATTACAGCGGTTGGAGCTATGTTTACGGCGGAGCTACTCCTGGTACCGTAGATTGTTCCGGTCTTATTTATTCCTATTGCGGAGGCAACGCAAGAGGCGGAGATTCACAGCTGTATGCATCAAGCGCAAGTGGATATGTCAGCAACGGTATTCCACGAATACACGGACTCGGTCTTCATATGGATGGTCATGTCGGTGTATATATCGGCGACGGTATGGCAGTTGACGCAAGAAACGATGACGAAGATGTATGCTATGACACCGTAGATTATATGGGGTGGACACAGTGGTACAAGGTAGGCGCTATTGACTACATAGAAAACGGTTGGGAAGAGTTCAACGGTGATTATTATTACTATGAAAACGGCGAATACATTGTAGATACATCAAGAACAATTGACGGCACTACATATTACTTTGATTCAAAGGGCAGATCAAGCAATACTCCGTCAGATCCATCTTCTTCAAATTCTTCCGACAATTCTTCTTCAAGTTCAGACAACAACTCTTCAAACAACACGGTTGACGATTCTTCAACTGACAGCGACAACAGCAGTTCGACTGAAGAGGTAAAAGAAGAAACACCTACAGCGCCTGTTCTTTACAGAAACGGCGATGAGGGTGACGAAGTAACGAAGATACAGGAAAGACTTAAGGAGCTTGGCTACTATGATGGCGAAGTAAACGGTAAGTTTGACGATGCAACAGAGGCAGCTTACATTCAGTTCCAGCAGGCAGCAGGAGTAGATGTTGACGGTATTTCAGGTACAGACAGAGATATTCTTTACTCGGAAGATTGTCCTACCTATGCTGATGTTCAGGCAAAACTTGCTGAACAGACACCTACATATCAGTTGGGCGATCAGAGTAACTCAGTTCTCACAATTCAGAACAGACTTGCTATTCTCGGTTTCTTTAATGAAATAGCTACCGGCTACTTCGGAGAAACTACAGTACAAGCTGTTGAGGCATTCCAGCTTGCAAATAATCTTGAAGCTACAGGTATTGTGGATCAGGATACATATCAGGCAATGTTCTCGGCAACAGCACTTTCAAGCAACGGTTCCGCACTTGCTTCTACAGTAAGCTACACAGGTCCGTATGCAATGCCGCAGGTAGGTTCATCACAATTTGTTTTGCAGAATACACAAAATCAGGATTATACACATTCAGCCGCAGTTGTAGCGCAGGCTGCAAATAAGGTTACAAAGGCTGCACTTTCAAACACATCAGCCAATACACCTGCTATTATTTCGGCAGTTGTAAAGCGCAATCTTAATGTTGGTCTTTGGTTTGTAGTAGTTCTTGCTTTACTTTCGATTTTTGGCGGTGTATATATTATTAAAAATATTAAGGCTTCAAAAAAAGCCCGCCGTACAAGAGCAAGAAGCAAAAAAGCATATACAAGAGTAAAAACTGAGGCTCGTTACTGGTAAAAAATTAAGCCGTATCTTATGGTTGTCCATATGATACGGCTTTTGTATTGCAAAAAACTTTACAGTGTGGTATTATTAACATAGGAAGTGATTATTATGGATAAAGATTTAATTAAAAGAATAAATGAACTTGCAAAGAAAAAGAAAACACTCGGACTTAATGCTGAAGAACAGGCAGAACAGAAACAGCTTTATGCCGTGTATCTTGCTGAAATCAGAGAACAGTTTGATAATACTCTCGATAATGTAAGTATTAAACAGGAGGACGGTTCGGTTGTTCCGTTTAAATCCGCCGCCAAAAAGAAAACAAAAGAAGATAATAAATCAGAATAATTTATATTTTATATCAATAATTAAAAATTTAGGTTCTATTCTAAATGCGGAATACTTTTTCAAAACAATTTTAACTGTGTGCTAAACCATAAATTAATTACAATTTTTGATAAAAAACAGGGTTGATTCTATTTTCTGAATCAACCCTGTAATTATTTTTATTAATCGTCAAGACAATTGTCAAGTCTTTCAATAATATTCTGCTTATCCATATGCTGACCGATAAATACAAGTTTGGTTTCACGGTCGCCGTATTTTTCATCCCAATGCTCTTCAATATCAGGATACTCTTTAAAGTATTTCTTCTGCTCGCTCTTAGGGAATGCAGCAAGCCATTTGCCGTTTTCTGTAGCGGTAATCTGTACGCCTGCCTGCTCAAATACATAGAGGTAATCTCTCTTGTCTTTATCGGAGAACCAAAGAATACCCTTTGCACGAACAACGCCCTTTGGCCAATTGTTTACAAATTCCTGTAATTTTTCCTGATTGAACGGACGGCGGCTGTGGTACACAAAAGTACAGATACCGTACTCTTCGTCATCGTCACCGTGGTGGTGATGGTGGCAGCAGTGACCGTGCTCGTGGTCGCAGTGAGAGTGATCTTCGTCATCATGATGATGGTGATGCTCATGCTCGTCTTCATCGTGGTGATGATGGTGATGCTCATGCTCGTCCTCTTCGTGGTGCTGATGTTCGTGTTCATCCTCATCATGATCGTGATGCTCGTTTTTCTCGTCTTCGTCCTTATCGTAAGCCTGTGCCCAGCCTGCTGAACCTGCAGTTTCTTCAAAGTCATAAAGATTTGTATTGAGAATGTCGCCAACGCTTACCTTACCGTAGTTAGCCTCAATAATTTTAGCCTTTGGCTGAAGAGTTCTAATCATAGCTTTAACTCTGCCGAGCTGCTCCTCATTTACCATATCAACTTTGTTGAGAATGATAGTAGAACAGAACTCAATCTGCTGAATAACAAGGCTTTCAATGTCTTCTTCGTCAACATCGTCTTTAAGAAGATTGTCGCCGCAGCCAAACTCTGTAGCCATTCTGAGTGCGTCAACAACAGTTACAATGTTGTCAAGACGGCAGATAGCAGGAGTGCCTTCCTCTTCGTCACCCTCAAGTACAGCAATAGACTGTGCAATAGGGAGCGGCTCGCATATACCGCTTGCCTCAATGAGAATATAATCAAATTTACCTGACTTTACAAGTTCTGCAATCTGATTGATAAGGTCAACCTTAAGTGTACAGCAAATACAGCCGTTTGAAAGAGGAACAAGGTTGTCATCTTTTTGAGTAACAACGCCTGCTTTCTGAATAAGTTCAGCGTCAATATTAACTTCGCCTATATCATTTACGATAACGGCACATTTGTAGCCCTCCTGATTGCCGAGGACATGGTTGATAAGTGTAGTTTTACCGGAACCAAGATAACCTGTAAGAAGTGTTACAGGAATTGGAAGCTTTGGTTTTGCCATATATGTCATTTCCTTTCAAGAATAATTTTCTACGAATGGAATAATAGCACAACAGAATTATTTTGTCAAGTAGTTACGAGTTAGTTATGGCTAATTAAGTTGATATTTTTACAATTATTAATAAAAATTACTATAATAAAAAGGAGAGAGGAAAGCCTCTCTCCATAATAATTATATCAGTTCTCCGGAACATTCGGAAGACCGTCAAAGCCTTTCTGGAGTTCCTCGTCTGTCGGAATATAGTCGCTCATAAGACCGTCGTTAAACTTCTCATATGCAAGCATATCGAAGTAGCCTGTACCTGTAAGACCAAAGAGAATAGTTTTTTCTTCGCCTGTTTCTTTACATTTGAGAGCCTCATCAATTGCAACTCTGATTGCATGGCTGCTTTCCGGAGCAGGGAGAATACCCTCAACTCTTGCAAATTGTTCTGCGGCAGCAAATACAGATGTCTGCTCAACAGAAGTAGCCTCCATAAGACCATCGTGGTAAAGCTGTGAAAGTGTGCTGCTCATACCGTGGTAACGAAGTCCGCCGGCATGGTTAGCGGACGGAATAAATCCGCTGCCGAGTGTGTACATCTTAGAGAGCGGGCAAACCTTGCCGGTATCGCAGAAGTCATATGCAAACTTACCTCTTGTCAAGCTTGGGCAAGATGCAGGTTCAACGGCAATAATTCTGTAATCAGCCTCACCTCTTAATTTTTCGCCTACGAACGGAGATATAAGACCGCCAAGGTTAGAACCGCCGCCGGCACAACCGATAATGATGTCAGGCTTAACATTGTATTTATCAAGAGCTTTTTTAGCCTCAAGACCGATAACCGACTGGTGAAGAAGTACCTGATTGAGCACACTGCCGAGTACATAACGGTATCCTTCTGTAGAAGTTGCAACTTCTACAGCCTCGGAAATTGCACAGCCAAGACTGCCTGTTGTGCCCGGGTGCTCCTTAAGAATTTTTCTGCCGACTGCAGTATCTGTAGACGGGGAAGGAGTAACACTTGCACCGTAAGTTCTCATAACTTCTCTTCTGAACGGCTTTTGTTCGTAAGATACTTTTACCATATATACCTTACAATCAAGACCGAAGTAAGAACAAGCCATTGAAAGGGCGGTACCCCACTGGCCTGCGCCTGTTTCTGTTGTAACGCCTTTAAGACCCTGCTTTTTAGCATAATAAGCCTGTGCAATGGCAGAGTTTAATTTATGACTGCCGCTTGTATTGTTACCCTCAAACTTATAGTAAATCTTAGCAGGAGTACCGAGAGCTTTTTCAAGGAAATATGCTCTGATAAGCGGGGACGGACGGTACATTTTATAGAAATCCTGAATTTCCTGCGGAATATCTATGTATGCGTCTGTATCGTTAAGTTCCTGTGCTACGAGTTCTTTACAGAAAACAGGATAAAGCTCCTCTGCTGTCATTGGTTTTAATGTAGCAGGGTTAAGAAGAGGAGCAGGCTTGTTTTTCATATCTGCACGAACATTATACCATTGAGTAGGTATTTCACTTTCGTCAAGATAAATTTTATATGGAATCTTTGTATTTTCCATTGGTTTCAGCCTCCTAAATATCAATATTTATAATATTATAACATATTATTTGCCTCTTGTCATCACTTTTTATAGAAAATATTATTTCATAACATAATTAAAATAATTTTTTACGGGTATTTTACAAATAGGAGGTAAATAGCTTTACAAAAATTAACTAAACTAAGACCGTACTCAAAAGAAGTACGATAATTATTTGAGGAGATTATATTTATGAAAAAAACAAGTACAAAATTATTATCGGTATTAGCAGCAGGCGTAATTATGGTAAGTGCATTTGCAGGCTGCGGAGGCAATTCTTCATCAACAGCATCAGGCGACAACTCAAGCAATGCCGGTTCATCAAACACAAGTGCTTTTGATACAAGCAAATCACTTTCTGTTATTACAAGAGAGCAGGGCTCCGGTACTCGTGATGCTTTCGTAGAGCTTACAGGTGTTCTTGTTAAAGACGGCGACACAAAGACAGACACAACAAGAACCGACGCTGTTACAGTAAACGGCACAGAGGCTGTTATTACTAATGTAAAGGGTAATGACGCAGCAATCGGTTACATTTCACTCGGCTCACTTAACGACAGTGTTAAGGCTCTTAAGATTGAAGATGTTGACGCAACAGCAGAGAATGTAAAGTCAGGCGAATATAAAATCAGCCGTCCGTTCAACATTGCTTATAAGGGCGACTTAAGCGGTCTTGCTAAGGACTTTGTAGATTATATCTTAAGTTCAGACGGTCAGGCAGTAATTTCTAAAGAGGGTTATGTTCCAGTATCTGAAAATGCAGCATATGCAGGAACAAAGCCGGAGGGCAAAATTACAGTTGCAGGTTCTTCTTCGGTATCTCCTGTAATGGAAAAACTTATTGAGGCTTACAAGCAGATTAATACAAAGGCAGAAATCGAACTCCAGACATCAGACTCATCGGCAGGTATGCAGTCTGCACTTGAGGGTACTTGTGACATCGGTATGGCATCAAGAGAGCTTAAGGATACAGAAACAGCTCTTGCATCAACAACAATTGCAAAAGACGGTATTGCGGTAATCGTAAATACAAACAATACTACAGAAAATCTCACAATGGATCAGGTAAAAGCTATCTACACAGGTGAAGCTAAGGTTTGGAGCGATATAACTAAATGAGATTAAGCAATATTAAAGAAAGGGCTATGCAGGGAGTTTTCTTCCTGACAGCCCTTGCCAGCATAGCGGCGGTTGTGCTTATTTGTATTTTCCTTTTCTACAACGGTGTTCCGGCAATGGCAGAAATCGGATTTTTTAATTTTATAGGCGGCACAGAATGGGCACCGACAAATGTTCCTGCAAGCTACGGAATATTTACAATGATTATCGGCAGTATCTATGTTACGGCAGGCGCTGTTGTAATCGGTGTGCCGATCGGAATTTTAACAGCGGTTTTCCTTGCTCGTTTTTGTCCGAAACCATTATATAAGGTTATAAAACCCGCAACAGAATTACTCGCAGGTATTCCGTCAATCGTTTACGGCTTTTTCGGACTTATGGTAATTGTACCGTTTATCAGAGATAACTTTGGCGGCGACGGTACAAGTTTGCTTGCGGCGTCAATAGTGCTCGGAATTATGATTTTGCCTACAATTATAGGCGTTTCGGAGTCGGCAATTCGTGCGGTGCCCGAAAATTACTACGAGGGTGCATTGGCACTCGGCGCAACAAGAGAGAGAAGTGTGTTCAAAACAATGCTTCCTGCCGCAAAGTCGGGTATTCTCGCAGGTGTTGTGCTTGGCATAGGCAGAGCTATCGGCGAAACTATGGCGGTTATCCTGATTGCAGGCAACCAGGTGCAGATTCCTACATCACTTACGGACGGTGTAAGAACGCTTACAGCAAATATTGTACTTGAGATGGGTTACTCAACAGGACTTCACAGACAGGCACTTATAGCAACAGGTGTAGTTTTGTTTGTGTTCATATTAATTATTACACTTTCAATGCAGGCAATTAAGAGCAGGAGTGAAAAGAATGGCTGATAACAATGAAATAAAGGCAATCAATAAAACAGGATTTGCCCAAAGATTAAGAGAATATAAAAGAAAGCCGCTCTCACTTGTTTTGTTTATATTGGTTGTACTTGCAGCGGCAATATCAGTGCTTGCTCTGGTATTTTTAATTGTGTATATTCTTGTAATGGGTGTTCCGCATATTACACCGGAGCTGTTTGCATGGGAATATAACAGTGATAATGTATCCTGTATGCCTGCAATTATCAATACTGTTGTGGTAACTTTGCTTACCTTGATAATTGCCGTACCGTTTGGCGTAGGTGCTGCGATTTACCTTGCGGAATATGCAAAAAGGGGCAACAAGTTTGTAAAACTTATCAGAACTATGGCAGAAACTCTTTCAGGTATTCCGTCGATTGTTTACGGTCTGTTCGGTATGTTATTCTTTGTAACTACTTTGCAGTGGCGACTTTCATTGCTTGCAGGTTCTTTTACACTTGCAATTATGGTATTACCGACAATTATGAGAACTACAGAGGAAGCTTTGCTTTCTGTTCCCGACTCGTACCGAGAGGGCAGTTACGGACTTGGCGCAGGCAAGCTGAGAACAATTATAAGAATAATTCTTCCGAGTGCAATGCCGGGTATTCTTGCAGGTATAATTCTTGCAGTCGGCAGAATAGTCGGAGAAACTGCGGCTCTTTTATATACATCGGGTTCGGCATCGGGTCTTGCAAAAGGTCTTATGTCTTCGGGCAGAACGCTTGCTATTCATATGTATGTACTTGCAAACGAGGGATTGCATACAGATCAGGCTTGGGCAACAGCGGTTGTATTGCTTGTGCTTGTACTTTTAATAAATACGCTTTCGGCATTTATCGCCAAAAAGCTTACAAGTAAAAATAAGTAAGAGTGGAAGGAAAATAAATGGATAAGTTTACAATTAAGGATATGAACCTGTATTACGGCAAATTTCACGCATTAAAGTCTGTAAACTTTAATATGGAGGCAAACCGTATTACAGCTTTTATCGGCCCGTCGGGCTGCGGTAAATCAACGCTCCTGAAGTCACTTAACAGAATGAATGATTTGGTTGAGGGTTGTAAAATTACAGGTGATATCCGTCTTGATAACGAGGATATTTACGGCAAAAATATGGATGTAAATGTTCTCAGAAAAAGAGTGGGTATGGTTTTTCAAAAAGCAAATCCGTTTCCTATGAGCGTGTATGATAACATAGCTTTCGGTCCGAGAACACACGGTATAAGAAGCAGAAGAGAGCTTGACGAAATCGTAGAGCAGTCTTTGAAAGATGCCGCTATCTGGGATGAACTTAAGGACAGACTTAAAAAGAGCGCACTCGGTCTTTCGGGCGGTCAGCAGCAGCGTCTTTGCATTGCAAGAGCGCTTGCGGTAAAGCCTGAAGTTTTACTTATGGACGAGGCAACATCTGCACTTGACCCTATTTCCACAGGTAAAATCGAGGAACTTTGTATGAAGCTTAAAGATAAATATACCATTATTATGGTTACACATAATATGCAGCAGGCAATGAGAATTGCTGATAATACGGCATTCTTCCTGCTTGGCGAAATGATTGAATGCACTGATACGGCTACCTTGTTTTCTACTCCAAAGGATAAGCGTACAGAGGAATACATTACAGGAAGGTTCGGCTAATGAGAGAGTATTTTGATTTGGAATTAAAAGCACTTAACGATAAACTCATTGAAATGGGCGCTTTGGTTGAAGGTGCAATAAAAAATACGATAACCATTATTACAAACGGTGAATACGATAAACTTGAAACATCAAGAATTATTGAAGAAAAAATCAATACGATGGAGAGAGAAATACAAAACTATTGTTTAAATCTCCTCCTTTTACAGTCGCCTGTTGCAGGTGACTTAAGAACGGTATCTGCGGCTCTTAAGATGATTACCGACCTTGAAAGAATCGGCGATCAGGCTATTGACATTGCGGAAATGTCAACTTATTTGAAAGACTGCGAAAATATTTATTCAATGACTCATCTTTCTGAAATGGCAGAGCGTTCTTCAAATATGGTAACAACGGCTATTGACGCTTTTGTTAAAAAAGACTTGAAACTTGCAAAGACCGTAGCTACTATGGACGACGCAATTGATGACCTTTTCAATAAGGTAAAACAAGAGGTTATCGATATTATAAACGCAAACAAAGAACTTGATCAGCAGGCTATAGATGTTTTGCTTATTGCAAAGTATTTTGAAAAAATCGGCGACCACGCAGAGAACATCGGTGAATGGGTTGTGTTTTCAATTACAGGAAAGACAGTATAACCTTTGATGATTTTTGTTGCAAATCAAGACTATTGTGATATAATTAGGTTTAAGGCGGAAGTATGTCTGCCTTAAATCTATATCGGGGAGTTAGAATTATATGTTAATTTATATTGTAGAAGACGATACAGACATCAGGGAGCTTGAAACCTACGCACTGAAAAACAGCGGTTATGAGGTTAAAAGCTTTGGAGAAAGCAAGAGTTTTTTTAAAGCGTGTGCGGAAATAAAGCCGCAGCTTGTTATTCTTGATGTAATGCTTCCCGATTTTGACGGATTGTCTGTACTTGAAAAATTAAGAAAAGACAAGTCTACAAAAAATATTCCGGTTATTCTTGTTACCGCAAAGTCAAGTGAGATGGATAAGGTAAAAGGACTTGATATGGGTGCCGACGATTACCTTACAAAGCCGTTCTCCGTACTTGAACTTATTTCAAGAGTAAGGGCAATTTTAAGACGCTGTACGGTAGAAGAAAAGCCCGAAACCGTGGAACTTGGCGGAATTGTTCTTGACGATTCAAAGCATATTGTAACTTCAAACGGAGAACAGTGCAGCCTTACATATAAGGAGTACGAATTGCTAAAATACCTGCTTAACAATAAAGGTATGGCGCTCACAAGAGAGAACATTATCATTAATGTTTGGGGTTACGATTTCGAGGGAGAGAGCCGTACGGTTGATATGCACATTACAACTCTAAGACAAAAACTCGGAGAATGCGGCAATCTTATTAAAACCGTGCGTAATGTAGGATACAAGGCAGGAGAATGATAAATGAAACTAAGAAAAATTCTTTTAAAAAGATTTATAATCACCGCTGGTGTATCCATTCTTTTGACGGCTGTTTTTTCAACAGCCGCTTTCTGGTTTATTTTTTCTTCTTCGGAAAAAACAACATTAAAAGATTATGCAAATATAGCCGCAAATCTTTATAATAAAAACAGCAGCTATGAATTGCTGCACGATTTAAGTTCATCACGAATAAGAGTTACATTGCTCGACGGCAACGGAAATGTTCTTTTGGAAAGCGATGACGGCGTTGATGTTACAAAAATGGGAAATCACTCCAATCGTCCCGAATTTATAAATGCAATGAAAAACGGATACGGCGATGACAGCAGAAAATCAGAAACACTCGGCAATGTTACATATTATTATGCTGTAAAAACTTCAAACGGAAATGTTTTGCGATTGTCTGAAACTATGGAAAACGGCTACTCCATTTTTATGCACCTTGTTCCGATTTTGTTTGCCGTAATAATTATTGTATTTATTCTTTGCTGTGTGCTTTCAAAAAGGTCAACGAAAAAAATTATTGCGCCTATAGAAAATTTCGAAAGCAATGTTGACGGCAATCAATATGAAGAATTAAGTTCAATTTCCCGCACCATTTCAAGTCAGCAAAAGCAGATTAACAAGCAGGTTTCACGCTTACAGCTTGAAAAAGACAGAATAGACACGCTTATTCAAAATATGTCCGAGGGCTTTATAATGCTTGATATGGATAAGAATATGCTTATGTGTAATCATTCCGCTTCAAAATATCTCGGCACGGATTCAGAGGGCACTGTTGGCGAAAGTCTTATTTCATTTTCACGCAATGAGGTTTTGTGCGAATGTGTTGACAAGGCTTTCAGCGGTGAACGCAGCAGCAATGAAGGCAATATAAACGGCAGAGTATTGCAGATAATTGCAAGTCCGGTGTATTCCAACAGCGAACAAAAAGGTGTAATCTGTCTTATAATTGATATTTCGGCTAAACGAAAAGCCGAAAAAATGAGGCGTGAATTTACCGCAAATGTTACACACGAGTTAAAAACTCCGCTCACTTCAATTTCGGGTTATGCGGAAATTATAGAAAGCGGAATTGTTGCACCGGAAGATATTGAAAGATTTGCCGGAAAAATTCATAAAGAATCAGGCAGACTGCTTTCTTTGATTGGCGATATTATAGAGCTTTCCGAACTTGACGAAAACACAAGACCCGTAAATTACGATAAGGTCGATTTGTCGGGACTTTCAAGAGAAGTAGCGGAAGATTTACATACAAATGCAAATAAACACGAGGTTGTCATTAAAGTTAATGCGGAAGATAAAATTTTAATAAACGGCAATCGTAACCAACTTTATGAACTTGTTTATAACCTTTGTGACAATGCGATAAGATATAACCGCAAGGGCGGAAATGTTACCGTTACTGTTAAAAAAGAGGACGAAAACGCCGTTCTCAGTGTTGCGGATACGGGAATCGGTATTCCGTTAAAACATCAAAAACGAGTTTTTGAGCGCTTTTACAGAGTTGACAAAAGCCGTTCTAAAGAAACCGGCGGCACAGGTCTTGGACTTGCAATTGTAAAACATATTGCCGAAAGACATGACGGTACTATTACATTAAAGAGTAATGAAAACGGTACGGTATTTACATTTAAAGTAAAAGCATTGTAAAAATTATAAAATGTACTTTTAGCAAAATTAAATATTAATATTTAATATTACGGCTGCGTCTTGTTTAAGTCTTACTTATAAACAGGCGCAGTTGTTGTTGTGTAAAAAACTTTACATAGATTTTACAAATGCAAAATAAAACTTTGACTTAATACTAATATCATTACAAAGGAAAAGGAGAGTTTAGGGATATGGATATTTTTTCGATTCTTCAGCTGTTGGGTGGCTTGGCACTCTTTTTGTATGGTATGAATACAATGGGTGACGGCCTTGAAAAATTCTCGGGCGGTAAACTTGAAAAAACTCTTGAAAAAATGACTAACAATACTTTCAAGGGATTTTTGCTCGGTGCAGCCGTTACAGCTGTTATACAGTCATCATCCGCTACTACGGTTATGGTAGTCGGCTTTGTAAACTCCGGTATTATGAAGCTAAGACAGGCAATAGGAATTATTATGGGTGCTAATGTCGGCACAACAGTTACAGCGTGGATTTTAAGCCTCTCGGGTATTGAGGGCGACAGCGTATTTATGCAGCTGCTTAAACCGACATCTTTTTCTGCTGTTTTTGCTTTTATAGGCATAATTCTTATTATGTTTACAAAGAGCGACAGTAAGAAAAACCTTGCGTCTATTCTTTTGGGATTTGCAATTTTAATGTTCGGTATGGATTCTATGAGTTCTGCGGTAGCACCTCTTTCTGACGATCCTAACTTTGCAAGTCTTCTTACAGTCTTTAATAACCCTGTATTCGGTATTATTGCAGGTGCATTGCTCACAGCAATTATCCAGAGTTCAAGCGCATCGGTCGGAATTTTGCAGGCACTTTCAAAAACAGGTGCGATTACATACTCAATGGCAATTCCGATTGTAATGGGTCAGAATATAGGTACTTGCGTAACTGCCTTGATTTCTTGTATAGGTGCAAAGAAAAACGCTAAGCGTGCTGCTTTGGTACACCTTTATTTTAATATTATAGGTACACTTGTAATTTGTGCGCTGTTCTACGGTTCAAATTTAATATTCCAATACGGATTCCTGGACGATGTAGTTGTCGAGGCAAATATCGCTGTTATCCATACAGCATTTAACATTGCAGCAACAGCTATGTTACTTCCTTTTACACGCCAGCTTGAAAAACTCGCTTGCCTTACAATTAAGGATACGGAAGAAGAAAGTGAAGCACCTTTCCTCGACGAGCGTTTCCTCAACACACCTTCACTTGCAACAGACCGTGCTTTAAATGTTACGGAAAAAATGGCAAGACTTTCGGAGGGTACACTTCTCGGCGCACTTGAAATGGTTGGTAATTATAACGAAAAAGCGGCTGACACACTTTCTGAAAACGAAGACACAATTGATATGTACGAAGATGTAATTTCGACATATCTTGTAAAACTAAGTCAGAAAAATCTTTCTGAAAACGACAGTAAAAGTGTTCAGAGAGTTTTGCACGGTATAGGTGATTTCGAGAGAATCAGCGACCACGCAATGAATATTGTCGGTGCCGCAAAAGAGATTGAGGAGAAAAAAGCGGTTTTCTCCGAAGGGGCTATGGCGGGTCTTAATGTTATGATGGACGCTATAAAAGAGATTATAAATAATGCAACGCTTGCATTTATCAATAACGATGTAAAACTTGCGGCGAAAGTTGAACCTCTTGAACAGGTTATTGACCGCATCAGAGATAAACTTAAAGAGGCTCATGTTAAGCGTCTTACAAACGGCGAATGTACAATAGAACTCGGATTTATTTTCTCTGACCTTATTACAAGTATGGAAAGAGTTTCCGACCATTGTTCAAACATTGCGGTCGGTGTTATTGAAATCAACAACAACGGCTACGATGCACACGAATATTTGCACGAGCTTAAAAATTCCGATGATATTCAGTACAACGCAGACTATAAGGAATACAAGAAAAAATATGCACTCCCTGCATCCGCTCTTGTTAAAAAATAATTTATTTAACCCACAGCAAATTTCAGCTGTGGGTTTTTTATTATGCAGATGACAAAATGCGAATTTTGTGTTATTATATATTATTATGATTATTGTTGAATAGGAGTAGATTAGTTTGGCAAAAGCGGTCCCGCTTTTTAGCGGCAGTAAAGGTAACAGTTATTTTCTGGGTACGGCAACACAGGGCGTGCTGATAGACGCAGGTCGTTCATGCAAACAGATTGAAAATGCATTACTTACAAATTCAATAGATCCACGTATAATAGGTGCGGTATTTATTACCCACGAGCATACAGACCATTGCAGTGCCGTAAAAGTGCTTGCATCACGCTATAATTTTAAGGTGTATGCAAGTCAGGGTACACTTGAGGCGCTTGAAAGGGCAAATCGTCTGGATAAACGCTTTGAAACCGAGGTTATCGAAAACGAAGTTGCGGTAGGCGATATGCTTATTAAAAGAATCGATACTCCGCACGATGCCGCTGAAAGCTGTTGCTACTCTGTAACGCTTGCAGACGGTAAAATCGCCACTGTTGCTACCGATATGGGATATATGACCGATGATGTAAGAAATGCCGTTGCACACAGCAATTTTGCGGTTATTGAGTCAAACCACGATGTTGATATGCTGAAAAACGGCCCGTATCCGTTTGTACTCAAAAAGCGAATACTCTCTAAATACGGTCATTTGTCTAATCCCGATTGTGCCGCCGAGCTTGCGGGACTTGTGCAGTCAGGTACTTTAAGACTTATGCTCGGTCACTTAAGTGAGCAAAATAATACTCCGTCAATAGCGCTTAATACAGCTGTAAACGAACTTTCAAAGTACGGAATGAATAGGGGAATAGATTATACTCTCGATGTAGCGCCCGTAGAAACTAATGCTAAATCGGTAATTTTTTAATGGTGAAAGATGATTAGAATAAATATAATTTGTATAGGAAAAATTAAAGAGAAATATTTTACAGACGCAATTTCCGAATACGCAAAACGACTTACTGCCTTTTGTAAATTTGCGGTAGTTGAACTTGCGGAAGAAAAAATAAGAAATAACAATCCGAACGAGGCTGAAATTTCAGAGGTAATTGAGGCAGAGGGAGAAAGAATACTTAAGAAAATCGGTGCAGGTGATTATGCGGTGGCAATGTGCATCGAGGGCAAACAGCTTTCAAGCGAAGAACTTTCTGCAATGCTCGACAATGCGGCAATTACAGGAAAAAGTACGGTGGATTTTATTATCGGCGGAAGTTACGGACTTAGCAATAAGGTGAAAAACAGAGCGGATTTCAAACTTTCTATGAGTAAAATGACATTTCCTCATCAGATGGCAAGAATGGTACTGTCGGAACAGATTTACCGTGCGTTTGAAATTTCTACCAACGGCAAATATCATAAATAGAGGTAAAAGATGGCTTTAGACGGAATTTTTTTAAGATATATAAAACACGAAATAGAAACCGAGGCGCTCGGTGCCAGGGTATCGCAGATTTATCAGCCGAACAGAGATGAACTTGTATTTGCGATGCGTACCTTTAACGGCAATAAAAAACTTTTGCTTTCGGCAAGGGCAAATTCACCGAGGGTGCATTTTTGCGGCAATACACCTGAAAATCCCGCTTCACCGCCTATGTTTTGTATGCTTTTGCGTAAGCGTATCGGCGGCGGAAAGCTGGTTGCGGTTCGTCAACAGGAATGCGACAGAGTGCTGTTCCTTGATTTTGAATGTGTAAACGAACTCGGCGATACCGTTCTAATAACAGTAGTTTGCGAAATTATGGGAATGTACAGCAATATTATTATTGTGGATTCAAACGGAGTAATTATTGATTCCCTCAAGCGTGTTGACCTGACTATGAGCAGCCGTAGACTTGTGCTTCCGAATATAAAATACGAACTTCCCGAGGCGCAGGATAAACTTTCAATTCTTAAACATTCGGCAGAAGAAATAGCGGAAAAAACAGTTGATTTTGACGGCGAAATGATGCTTAACAAGGCACTGCTAAGGGCAATTCAAGGTGTATCGCCTCTTGTGTGCAGAGAACTTGAGTACAGAGTGGGCGAGGGCACAACTACCCGTATGGATAAACAGCATTATGACAGACTTATTGGTGTGCTCAATAATTTGTATGTAAATGTTAATAAATATGCAGGCAAACCGTGTATGGTTATAAGAGATGACGGCAAGCCGATTGATTTTACATTTACAGATATTGAGCAATACGGAAATTTTGCTCAAATAAAGCACTTTGACACATATTCACAACTTCTTGACAGCTTTTACGAAACCAGAGATTCAAGAGAGAGAATGAGGGTCAAATCTCAAGACCTTACAAAAATGCTTGTTAATTTAAGCGAAAGAATTTCCCGTAAACTTGCAAAGCAAAAGATTGAACTTAAAGAATGTGCAAATCGTGAACAGCTTAGAATAAACGGCGATTTGTTGCAGGCAAATCTCTACCGTATTGAGCGTGGCGCATCTTTTGCGGAAGTGGAAAATTTTTACGATGAAAATATGTCGCTTATCCGCATAAAACTCAATCCTGCAATTTCTCCGGCAGCAAATGCTCAAAAATATTATAAAGATTATCAAAAAGCGAAAAATGCAGAGCATATTTTGACCGAACAGATTGAGAAAGGCAGGTCAGAGCTTGAATACATTGATTCTGTACTTGATACGGTAAGCCGTGCGGAGAGTGAGCGTGAACTTGCGCAGATAAGGGAAGAGCTTACCGAGCAGGGATATTTACGCAAACAAAAGGGCAAGCAAAGACCGCAGGCGGCACTGCCGCCGCTTGAATTTACTTCAAGTGACGGATTTAAAATTTTGGTAGGCAGAAACAATACTCAAAATGATAAACTTACATTAAAAATTGCAAATAAAAATGATATGTGGCTGCACACAAAAGATATTCACGGTTCGCATACAGTTGTTTTTGCGGAAGGCAGAGAAATTAGCGATACCGCAATTTTAGAGGCGGCACAGCTTGCCGCATATTACAGTAAAGCAAGAGAAAGCAGTCAAGTGCCTGTAGATTACACGCTTGTGCGTTATGTAAGCAAGCCAAGCGGTGCAAGACCGGGTATGGTTATTTATGTAAATAACAAAACTGTTTATGTCACACCGAAAGCAAATATTTCCGAATAAAAAACTCGGCAATCTTTACGGTTGCCGAGTTTTGTGCTGTCAGTTAATATAATCAAGATATTTTAAGAACCGTTTTACGGCAGGTACGAATTATTTCAGAAATCAGATGGTACTTAAAGGCGAAAGCGATAAAGCGGTAAAGCCTGTTCTCAACAATCCGTCAACACCAAAGGGTGTTAAGTATTCGGGTACAATGACTTATGCGGTAGCTCTTACCGACGCTGAATAATTTACCTACACGCTGAAAAAGTTATCTAAACTTTTCCTTCCCTTACAGCAGATCGTTACACTACAGTAGCGGTCTGTTTTTATTTATAATATCTTTAATTTTCTAAAAAAGTATGTTATAATTAAGCAAAATAACAAAATTAGGAATGATGTTATGAAATTTATGCATTTATCCGATCTGCATCTCGGAAAGCGTGTAAACGGCTATTCTATGCTTGAAGATCAGAAATATATATTGATAAAAATTATAAATATAATTGACGAACAAAAGCCACAGGCTGTAATAATTGCAGGCGATGTATATGACAAACCTGTCCCTTCCGCAGAGGCTGTACAGTTGTTTGATGACTTTTTATACAAACTTACTGAAAGAAGTTTGCAGGTAATTGTAATAAGCGGTAATCACGATTCGCCGGAGCGTATTGCGTTTGGTTCTCGTTTTATGGGTAAAAGCGGAATACATATGTCACAGGTGTATAACGGCAGTACGGATTTTGTTTCGCTTACAGATGATTACGGAAAAATTAATTTTTATCTTTTACCGTTTATTAAGCCGTCAAATGTAAGAAGATTTTTTGAAGATGAAGAAATCAATACCTATACCGAAGCAATTCGTGTGGCAATATCAAATATGAACATAGATAAAAATGCCAGAAATGTAATTGTTACACATCAGTTTGTAACAGGCGCAGAACGCTCGGATTCCGAAATTATCGCAGTAGGCGGAACCGACAATGTAGATTCGTATGTTTTTGACGATTTTGATTATGTGGCGCTCGGTCATATTCACCGTCCGCAAAATGTCGGTAAATCTACTGTTCGTTATTGCGGTACACCGTTAAAATATTCGTTTTCGGAAATAAATCACGAAAAATCCGTTACAATAGTTGAAATTAAAGAAAAAGAAGATATAGATGTTACGACAATACCGCTTATTCCTTTGCATGATATGCGAGAAATAAAAGGAAGTTACGATGAACTTGTAAACAGAGAAAACTATGAGGGTACTGCCACAGAAGATTATCTGCATATTATACTTACAGATGAAGATGATGTGCCGTATGCGGTAGAAAGACTGCGCAATATTTATCATAATTTAATGAAACTTGATTATGACAATACGAGGACAAGGTCATCGTATGACATCACGCAGGCGCAGGAAACTGAAAGAAAATCGGAAATTGAATTAGTTTCGGAGTTTTTTGAAAAACAGAACGGAAAGCAAATGACAGAACAACAGCTTGAATATGCAAGTGATTTAATAGAACAGATAAAGGAGGAGTCATTGTGAGACCGATAAGACTTGTTATGTCTGCATTCGGCCCGTATGCGGGTAAACAGGAAATAGATTTTGACAAGCTTGGAGTCAGCGGTCTGTATCTGATTACGGGCGACACAGGCGCAGGTAAAACCACAATTTTTGACGGTATAAAATATGCGCTTTACGGTGAAGCAAGCGGAAACAACCGTGATTCATCTATGCTTCGTTCAAAATATGCGGATAACGATACTCCTACAACAGTTGAACTGACCTTTGTAAACGGCAACAAGCAGTATACCGTGAAACGCAATCCCGAGTATGAAAGGAAAAAGGCGAGAGGAAACGGTTTTACAAAACAATCGGCAGGCGCAGAATTGGTGTTGCCCGACGGCAGAGTAGAAACCAATAAAAAGGTTGTTGATACAAAAATTGAAGAAATACTCGGTGTAAACGACGCTCAATTTTCACAAATTGCAATGATAGCACAGGGAGATTTTCTAAAACTTCTGCTTGCCGATACCAAGGAAAGGCAGAAAATTCTAAGAAATATCTTTAAAACAGACATATATCTTGAATTTCAGGACAGAGTAAAATCCGATTTCAGCAAAATAAAAGACGAACTCAAAATAAAAAAAGTAAGCGTAGATAACGATATAAAAAATATCGGATGCAGTGAAGAAAATGTGCTGTATATAGAAACCCAAAAGGCTAAAAACGGCGAATTATCGGTGGTTGAGGTAATTGAACTTATAAACAAAATTATTGACGAGGATACGCAAAAATCAAAATTATTATATCAGCAGACCGAAAAATCAGAAGAAAAAATCAGCAGTATTACTGAAATAATTTCAAAAGCCGAGGAACAGAATAAAAACCGTGAATTGCTTGCAACGGCAAAAAATAAGTACGAGCAGGCATTGCCGAAATCTGAAGAATTAAAAAAGCTCTATGATATTGAAAAGCAGAAAGAGCCGATTACACAGGAACTTGAAAAGAATGTAACTATACTTGAACAACAGCTTAATGATTATGATGAACTTGATTTGTTGGAAAATAAAATCAAGAGTAATTCAAATAATCTTGAAAAATGCAAAATCGACTGTCAGACAAACGAAACTAAACTTGCGGAATATAATTTAAGTTTAAAGTCATATGAAAAAGAGAGTTTTGAACTTGAAAATTCATCAGAAAATAGAGTGAAATTCAGTACTGAACTTGAAAAAATCGCTGCCAAAGAAACTGAATTTATAAGTCTGCAAAAAGAGATAAAAAATCTTGAAATAATTAAAAAAGCATTTTTAACTGCTCAAAAGGAATACAGCGCCGCTCAAGAAAAAGCTACTGCCAAAAAAGAAATTGCAGATAAAATGCGCCTTGAGTTTAACAGTGAGCAAGCGGGTATAATAGCAGAAACATTGGTTGACGGTGAGCCTTGCCCCGTATGCGGTTCTTGCACTCATCCGCATAAGGCAGAAAAGGCTGTGAACGCACCTACCGAATCAGAGGTAAAAAAGTCCGAAAAAGACGCAAAAGATTTACAGGATAAGGCAAATGTTTTAAGCAGTAAAGCAGGCGAGAAAAAAGGCATTTACGACAATGCAAAAAACACTGCGGAAAATAATTTCGAAAAGTTAAAAACAGATGCTGATTTTGAAAATGCCGAAACGGTAATATCGGAAAAACTCAAAGAAATATCCGAGCAAAAACAGGATTTAAATTTAAAAATTGCCGAAGAAAATAAAAAATTAAGACGAAAAGCCGAAATTTTAAAATTAACGGAAGATACAAAAGAAAAAATCAGCAAAATTAATGAATCAATTACAAATCTTAAGACTGATATATCTTCATATTCTGCGGCTATAGATGAGCAAAATAAACGAAAGGAAAATTTACGGGGAAAACTTAAATTTGAAAACAAAACAGCGGCTTTAAACGAGAAATCGAAACTTGAAAAGAAAATTGAACAAAACAAAGCCGAATTGTTAAAAGCCGAAAATGCGTATAAAGAGTGTGAAAAATCAGTCAATGAATTTAAAACGCAAATAACACAACTAAACGATATTTTAAAAGATGTTGAAGAGATTAACATTGACGATAAAAAACAGGAGAGAGATACTGTTGCAAAAGAGAAAAAACAGATTACGGATTTAAACAATATAATCACACAGCGTATAATAGCAAATAATACCGTTCTTAAAAATCTTTCTGCTCAAGCGGCAGATCTTGCAAAGCTGGAAGAAAGGTGGAAACTTATAAATTCACTTTCCGATACGGTAAACGGCAACATAACGGGTAAGCAGAAAATCACTCTTGAAACTTATATTCAGACTGCATTTTTTGATAAAATAATAGCTCGTGCAAATGTTCATCTTATGAAAATGTCGGGAAGTAAATACGACCTCAAACGAAAAGATGTTGCGGATAATTTAAGTAGTAAAAGCGGACTTGACTTAAATGTTATTGACCATTACAACGGTACGGAGCGAAGTGTAAAAAGTTTATCGGGCGGCGAATCCTTTATTGCATCGCTTTCACTTGCGCTTGGACTTTCCGATGAGATACAGGCATCGGCAGGCGGCATTAAAATGGAAACAATGTTTGTTGACGAAGGATTCGGTTCGCTTGATGAAGAAACTTTAAGACAGGCAATGCAAGCACTGTCGGGACTTTCAGAAAATAATCGACTTGTCGGTATCATATCTCATGTGGCTGAACTTAGAAGTGAGATAGACAAACAGCTTGTCGTAACTAAAGAAAAGTCAGGCGGCAGCAAGGTTGAATTGAAACTTAATTAGCAATTTGCAGGTTTGACATTTTTACACTAAATATGTTATAATCAATTGTAAATATCGGGGAATTGTACGCTGTTTACAATTCCTCTTTTCTATTAAAAAAAGAGGCGGTAAGATGAAAAAAATTATTGCACTTCTGCTTGTTGTGTTAACTGTTTTGCTTTGCGGTTGTTCGATGGGGGACGGAAGTATTCGATTCGGAGCGGCAGGTTTGGGCGGTGTTTATCATCAGGCGGCAACTTCATTAAAACAGCTTGCCGAAAATGACAGCGCTCTTAAGATTGAAGTAAAGACCACAGCAGGCTCTGCGGCAAATGTTCGTTTGCTGTCACAAGGTTATCTTGATGCGGCAATTGCTCAATCTGATATTATAAGCGACGCATATAACGGAGAAAATTCATTTAAAACAGCATATAAAGATTACAGCGCTGTTGCGGCTCTTTACACCGAAGTGTGCCATATTATAGTAAGGGCAGATTCTGACATTAACAGCGTTCATGATTTACTCGGTAAAACGGTCAGCGTCGGTGAAGAAGAATCGGGTTCACAACTCAATGCAAAACAGATTTTATCCGCATACGGTTTGAATGAAAAAATGGTTAAAGAGGAAAACTTTAATTATGCGGATTCAGCCAAGGCACTCGTATCGGGTGAGGTTGACGCTTTGTTTTGGACAGTCGGCATAAACGCCACAGTTGTGGAAGAGCTTTCAAGACAGTGCGACATAAAACTTCTTAGCATTGACAAAGAAGCGTCAGACAAGCTTAAATCAGCGTATTCGTACATTGACTGCAAGGTTGACGGAAACACATACAACGGTCAGACTAAGGATGTAAATACCGTTGGAGTAAAATCGGTACTTATTGTAAGTGACAGACTTTCAAATGATAAGGTGAAAACACTTACAAAACTTGTGTTTGATAACGCAAACGAACTTCAGCTTACTGTTTCGGCTGACCTTGATATTATAGAAAAAGATGCCGTAACAGGTGTAAATATTCCGTTCCACAGCGGTGCGGCAGAATATTACAGTGAAAAAGGCATTGAAGTAAAAACAGCAGAATAACTGCGAAAGGAATGTAAACATTGAGCATTACACTTGATATGTATCAGACAATCGCAGTTGCTGTAGTTGTACTGATATTAGGAGCTTTCCTTAAAAGAAAAATTTCTTTTCTTGAAAAATTCTGTATTCCCGCACCGGTAATTGGCGGATTGATATTCGCAATATTTACTTTGATTTGCTATTCTACAGGAATACTTGAAATTGATTTTGACGATACTTTAAAAGAAGTATGTATGGTATTTTTCTTTACCTCGGTAGGTTTCCAGGCAAACTTAAAGGTACTTAAAAGCGGTGGAAAACCGTTGCTTATTTTTCTTGTACTTGTAATTGTTCTTATAATAACTCAGAACTTCACAGCCATAGGACTTGCAAATCTCCTCGGACTTGATTCGCTTACGGGTATGACAACGGGTTCAATCCCAATGGTAGGCGGTCACGGTACGGCAGGTGCATTCGGTCCGGTGCTTGAGGACTTCGGTATTAGCGGAGCAACAACTGTATGCACTGCGGCGGCAACATTTGGTCTTGTTGCAGGTTCGCTTATGGGCGGGCCAATCGGCAACAGACTTATTAAAAAGCACAATCTTCTTGAAACAATCAAAAATGATGACGATACTCTTCTTGTTGAAGAAGAAGAAAAGCACGAAAGACATTTTTCGATGTATGCGCCGGCTGTATTTCAGCTTATAATTGCGGTAGGTATCGGCACGATATTTTCAAAATTGCTCTCGCTCACAGGTATGACATTTCCAATCTACATCGGAGCAATGATTGCAGCGGCAATTATGCGTAATATCGGCGAATACACAGGCAAAATTACAATTCATATGGGTGAAATTAACGACCTCGGCGGTATTTGCCTTTCGCTTTTCCTCGGCATTGCAATGATTACACTAAAACTCTGGCAGCTTGCTGACCTTGCACTTCCGCTTGTTATATTGCTTGCAGGACAGGTAGCTCTAATGTTCCTATTCTCTTATATTGTGGTTTTCAATGTAATGGGCAGGAATTACGATGCGGCGGTATTAGTAGCCGGTACTTGCGGATTTGGTATGGGCGCAACTCCTAACGCTATGGCAAATATGCAGGCAATCTGTGAAAAGTATGAGCCTTCTGTAAAAGCATATCTGATTATTCCTATAGTAGGCAGCTTGTTTGCAGATTTTCTTAACAGCCTTACAATTACATTCTTTATTAATCTGTTGTAAAATGGAGGTAATATTATGAAGGATAAGGATAAATATTTTGTAGAAACCGAAAACCTTGCTTTTCCTGAAATTCACACAGGTAAGGTAAAGCAAATATCAAGCGAAAAACCTAATGCCGACGAATCTGTTATTTATGATACAGTGGCAGTTCCCGAAATTCATATAAAAAAGAAAAAAGATAAGCACAGCAAATAATAACAAAGAGCCGTACATTAATTTGTGCGGCTCATTTTGTCAGTCTTTAAATAAAATTTGATAATTTAGCATATATGACAAAAAGTGATTGACAATGCTTGTTATATATAGTATAATGATAGTCTAAAAACAGGCTAAACTTTGTTTATATCCGGGGATGTAAAGGCTTCGACGGGGAGCGTGAACCTCGGTAAGCGAGCAGTGGTGCGGAGAGCCACTATAAAATCCGCAACTTTTAAAATAACTGACAAAACTACAGTTAGATTAGCAGCGTAAGCTGCTCGTTCCTGCACAGAGTACCACGGCTGTGTAAGGGGCGTCGATTAGTGGTAAATGTGAATACAGCAATGCTTCGGGCTGTGTCACACATTAGAAGCTACCGAGCCGTATAACCCGTTGTCGGGTGCTGCGGTAAGGGAATTTTAAAACGACAACTACGCTCGTAGAAAGCCTTGGCAAATACTTTTCGGACAGGGGTTCGATTCCCCTCATCTCCACCAAAACAAAAATCCAGCAGATAAGCCATTTTAAAAATTATTGGCTTGTTTGCTGGATTTTTTAGTTTGTGTATTTAATTGTAAAAAACAGAAATTAGCGGTAAAAATAGGTGTTTTGAGTATAAATGCAACACGAAATGCAACACGAATTTATAGAAAAAAGTGGCTGTAAATCGTGTTGCATTACTGTTATTGAATGATTAAGTTTTTTGTTTTTGGATAGCTTGTTGCCTTAAATACTTAACTTAGAATTATGCTTGGTTTTGTAGATTGCTTGAATCAGCGGTAAAATTATTCTGAAAAATGTTTATGATTTTCTTATTCATTTCTTTCTGCTTATCTCTTAGAGTGTGCTGATAGATATTTTGCAGTACTGCAACAGATTTCCAATCTCAGATTTGAGCTATGTGCTTGTCTGGGATACCGCAGGCGTGGAGTTCGGAAGCAAAGTAATGGCGTAGTTTGTGAAAGGATATATGCGGCACTTTACATTGTTGTACAAGTCTGTTGAATGAGTCAGATAGCTTTGCCGGAGAGCAACCAAAGTATTTCCATTCTTTGACCTCTTTTATGATGTGAGGAGGCAAGGGAACAAAGCGATTACCTGCATTCGTTTTTGGCGGCTTTATTACGACATTATTGTTTTTGTCATAGACAGCTGCTTTATTTACCGTTACTCCGAGGTCGCTTACATCGTTAAGAGTTAGGGCACACACCTCGGAACGGCGAAGACTGCCGGAGCTTGCAAGCAGAATTGGCACTCTTATGAAATCGTTTGCGTTGGCGAGCAGAGTATTGATTTCTTCTGTAGTGGGAATTGTGTATGTTGGCTCTACTTTTTGCGGTAGGCGAGTAGTAAGAATTAGCTGGGGCTTGTATGCACGCAGAACCGCAGACAACAGTCCGTGGGAGTTGCGTACTGATTTAGGAGATTTTGTTGCTGACATCTCGTTGACGGCAAGCTGAATATGCTCTTGATTTATATTACTCAGCTTCATAGGCATTAGCATTTTAAAATCATTTCGCAAATTTTTTTCATAGCCGTCTATTGTTGAAGGGGCAAGAACCGATGATTTGCTGTCTATGTAACAGCGGTATGCTTCCTGCAAGGTGAGGTCATTGTATGTTTTAGCACCTCTTTGCTTGTTATGACTGTATTCCTTTGCCATATATTCTGCCTCTTTTTTAGTTGAGGCGGTAAATGACTTGTAATGCCTTTTATTGTTTTCGTCTGTATAATCATATTCAAGTACTCGCCAGTTGCCTGATTTTAATTTTTTTGCGTTTGCCATGATCATCCCTCCTGCAATTGGTATCGGCTCTTGAAGTAAAAATGCCGACACCTTTCAATTTTCCTTGTACTGTTCCAGCAGTACGAGGATTTTTTTATTTTAATTGTTATTTCGCTTTTTTCTATATATAGTGATTTGCAACAGATTTACAACAGAAATCAATAAACCCTGCTGTAAAACCCTACGGCTTTGCCGAGGATACGGACTTTGTTCATTTCTTCTTCCTTTGGCGGTCAAGCTCCTCAAGTTCGTCATCTTAAAATCATAGATAATGATACTATTATTTTTCATATTTATGGACTGCGTAATAATAAAGTGCACCTAAAACAAACCATAGAATAATGGTAATAATGCCAAGATACATATACATATCATAGTCATAATATGATTTTGGCATAAAAAAGAGTGTGTTAATTTCTGCAATTGCTATTGAAACACCGCTGTAAATTGACGGGATCCAATATAAATAATACTCTTCTGTCAGGTGCTTTCCTATTACCGCTAATAATACAGGAATAATTAACCACAAATTTTTTATATCAAAGTATGAACCTATAAGAAAACAAGGAGAGCACAACGAACCATATAAATAGAATCCGCTTACAAAACTTAGAAACATTTTAATTCCTCCGTGTATTATTATAATTGCTATTTCCTTTTGTCTATGATTAGTAATATCAATATTTAAAGGAGTATTATAAAAATGCAGTTTATTATACATTCATTTATAATTGATTAAATCATATATGAATTAATGCCTTGAAAGCTGTCGTCTACATAATAGCCTTCTTTTTCTTCCCTTGTGAGGTTATTATCTCGCCAAAAATTTTGTAATTTTTTTGCATTCGTTTCATCTCTATTATATATACTATAATCAAAAGCAAAACGGATAAAACTGTTAAAAGATAATTTTTGCTTATGAAAGACTGTGAAAGATATGTAAGTTGCAAGCATTTTTTCCATATCATACGGTCTAATAGTGCTTGACTTACTTTTATAATAATAATCAGTTAAGTAGTCTGATACAGTATTACTTATATACTGGCTCGTTAATTGGATTATTTTTTCTTGATTAACAGGATATTCCTTGATTGAATACTCTTGGCAATAAACAAAAAGAGTATAAAACTCACAAAAGCGATAAAGAGAATATTCTTTTGCCGCAAATTCATATTGAAACTTATCGGTTTTACATTTGTCGGAAATAAAGTATTTTGCCATGAACGAATAGTTCATCTTTTCAAAAGAAATAAATCTTTCGTATTCTGCCACTACATAAGAAGCGGAAGCAGAAGAATTAATTGCATTAAGGATAACCTGTACATTTTTTTCGTTAAACCAAAACTTTTGGTATTTGTCGTTTTTAATATTTGCAAATACTCCGAAGACAATCCATGGGACGATTGCAAGAAAAATAATTAATGTACCTGAAAAGTTAAATGCAATTATGTTACTGAATATTATATAGAGTAACATAAATTCGAGTAATGCTAAGAATGCTCCTAAAACGAATTTATATTCATACTTAAAAAAATAAACTATGTTGCCAATAATATTTGAAAAAATTTTTTTCATAATAAAATTCCTTTTTAAACAAATTTGTTAATTATTTGCACAGTAAGTTGTAAAATAAAAAGCTACTTAAAGCTTATATACATAATTTTGCCGACACGCCTATCTTAACGGTAAAAGAAAGAACGACATTGAGGAGTATGCCAAAATCTGTGATGCACTTAATGTGACATATGATTTATTCTTAACCCAAGAACAGACGGCATAAGAATGCAGGTAAGCAGATGTTTACGGAGGCAAGCGAGGAGGGATTAACCACTATTGCCAATACTATGACAGACTGTATTATTAACGGTAATATGTCATCTATAGCACTTGAATACCAGGGGTACATTGATGAGGGTTATACAAAAGATGAAGCAACAGCAAAATGTGCAGAGAATTTTGGAAAACAGGTGTTACTTGATGCAGCAGGCGGTGCTGTAAGCGGCGGCGTGCTCGGCGGTACGGTAAGCGGCATTAGTTATGCCAAAGGCAAAATAAACACCAATATTGATATGAAAAAGAGTGCGGAAGAGATTGGCAAAGAGGTTATGTCAGATGAGAACTTTGACATTAATCTGCTTTTGGAACAAGCAAAAAACAGTAGTAACGAAAAAGCTGAGAATATTGCTAAGTCGATTGAGAAGAAGATGAGCAAAAATGAGAATTACAAGGTTGACAGTGTAGATGTGGGAAACCTTGTTAAGCTGCTCGAAACGGAGAACATCAGCGGTGTAGTCAGCGAGAATACAGACGAAAACAAAGGGGAGAATACCGGTACAGAGGAAAAAGCAGCGGCTAATACCGAGAACAACGAAACTATAAGCAAAGAAAAAATTGAAGAACATAGCAAGTACAAATTCGGAAGTAACCATAAAAACGGCTTGAACGCTACTGACAGAAAAGGAAACAGGGTAGTAATAGTAGGTGTGGAAAGCAGTTCAAGAGCTTATGGTGAAGCAGATAATAAGGTGCGTGTTATTGCAAGTGACGGCAGGGTATATAACACCGACAGCCTTACATTTAACTTGCCTGAATATAATATTCTTATGAATGCAGCAAAGAATTTTGACACGAACGGAGCAGGCACGCTTGTGCAGGAATACGGCGATTATGTTAATTTTAAAGGCAAAGAAAGCAATATTAATAATTATATAGATACATTTACACAATTATACGAAGCGGGAAAAATGGGAGCCCGTTATAACAGAGTAGCCGCAATGAAATATTACGGGAAATATATTGACGCAATCGGTCCGCAGAGAGCAATGCTTGCGGTTGAGGCGGGCAATAAAGATTCTGATTTATTCTTCAACAATGAAGAAAAACTTGCGAGAATAGACAGAAGTTCAAATGTAAAGGCTAATGTGTATGTTGAGAAGAGTGCCGAGGAAACGGTAAACCTTGATGAGGGTACAAGACTTGCACTTGAAAAATTAAGTGAAATGACAGGCAAGGAGATTATACTCACTGCCGATATGGACGAAAACGGAAGAATTGATTTTAGAAACGGTAAAATATACATAAGAGCAAGCCTTAACGGCAATTATATTTTACCTGTTGCAATGCACGAAAGCATGCATTCGTTTCGCAGGGAAAGTCCGAAAGATTACAGGCTTATAAGAAACTTTGTTGTGGACTATCTGTATGCGAGCGGTCACGATGTAATGAAAATGGCTGATAATGTTAAGATTAATTACGGTGACAGATTGACCACAAACGAGGATTGTATAGAAGAAATTGTCTGCAACTCCATTATGGCTATTGCAGGTGATGAAAGTGCAATGCATAAGGCTTTGCAGGTTGCAAAGGCAGATGAGGGGGTTCTTCAAAAACTTGCAAATGCAATAAAAAATCTTGCGAGCAAAATTAAAGAGTTTATCATTACTCATACAACAAACGAAGCAGCTCAAGCATTTGTAAATGATGTAAAGGCGCTTGACAAACTTGCAGAAATGTTTAGCGATGCAGCGGATAACATTAAGGCAAAAAGTGAAGAAGTAATTACAAATGAGCAAAAAAATAACACCGACAAGGGTGTTGAGAGTGGAGATGTTAAGTATTCAATTAAAGAAAATGTAAAAAATAAGGTTTCAGGTGAAATATATGATAAGGTGGTTGTTCTTGATACAAACATATTTAAAGGGATTCCACCACGCAATTGGGGTAAAACTTTTAGAAATTTTATTTCAAAACATCTTACAGGAAAAAAGTTTTTAACATTTGACGAGAACGGTAAAGAAGAAATTATAGAATTTGCAAAGCCGAATGAACGAGTAACTAAAAATGGTGCTAACAACAGTCATAAAGTTATTGATAAATTATCAAGAAAGTCAGACAGAAACAGTAAGTTAGTAATCGTTCATTCTGATGAAGTAATAAATATTTCAGAAAAGCAAAATGAAAATGCAGAACATTCACATCAATGGTTAGATGAAAACGGATGGGAATATAGAAATGCTATTGTAATGGATAAGTATGGCAAGCTATATTCGGTAACATTAAATATTGCAAAGTCTAAAGATGGGCGAAATATACTTTACGATATAAATAAAATAAACGAAGTTGGGTACGGCGTCGTGCTCTCAAATGCCAAAGGCAAGAGGAGCTCGCACATAAACCCCAACTTCGTCACTAACAGTATATCCGAAAACAGAAATAATGTCAATACGAAAAATGACGAAAGTAGCAATGATATCAAATACAGCATGGGAGGATTGAAAGCAGAAACTGCGGACAAGAGTGCACTTGAGAAAGCTATGGAGCTTGAAAAGGACGGTACAGATTCCGAGAAAATCCGTAAGGAAACGGGTTGGTTTAAGGGATATGACGGCAAGTGGCGATTTGAGATAGATAACAGCGAATTAGAGTTTAAAACAGATATCGAAAAGAACAGAGCTGCCGCAATTGAACTTGCGAAAATGAAAGTTAAAAGTGCAGAGCTTGAAGAAAAGATTGTAAATGATACAGCAACAAAAGCAGAGGAAAATGAATACTACAATCTTGACGAAAAAATGATTGAGTACAGAAAAGGAGTGAAATTGAGTGATGTAATAAATCATCCAAAACTTTTTGAAGCGTATCCGCAACTAAAGAATGTAGATGTTTATTACGAGATTTCTTCGGTTAATCGAGGTGTATACAGTTCAAACGGTAATGTGATAATGTTAAATCCGATGCATACGATTGATGAGCAGAAAGAAGCGATTATTCACGAAATTCAGCACGCAATACAGGGAATAGAAAATTTTGCGAACGGAAGTAATTTGGAATACTGGAAAAATCTCGGATACAGCGATGAAGAAGCAATGGCAATGTATTATAACACTGGCGGAGAAAGAGAAGCAAGAGATGTTTCTGCAAGAAGAGATTACAATGCAGAGCAAAGAAAAAACATCCGTCCGGACATTGACAGGAAAGATGTTGTATTTGCTAATAGCGGTGATCCAGTGTATTCGGCGGATGAAAATATAATGCAAAATGATTTTGAGGAGAAAGTTGACCAAATAGAGAATAACACATACAATTCAAATGATGTTGTTATTATGGGCAGAACCCCAAAGGTGTTACAGGATATTGGATTTAATTCGTTGCCTGTTGCGATGACGAAAAATCATATATATTCTGTTGCAGTATCAGAAGCGAGGGCGAAAAATGAGGGGAGATATAAGAAAAACACTAATTATCATGATTTAGGTTTCAATACGGTTAAGCAAATTTATAATAAAATTTCTGATCCGCTTATGGTAATTGCTCACCCTGATTTTACTAATAAAGAGAGCAGGGACAGTACTCATAAAGTTATTGCATTGGTTGATTTATCCGTAAATAATAAGCAGGTAATTGCGCCTATCGTGGTAGATTTTGAAAGTAGATATAACAAAAAAATAATTGATGTCAATCTTGTAGCAACATACTTTAATAAAAACAATATTCATGATTTAATAAAAGAAGCAATAGCTTTAGAAAATAATAATCAAGTTGGTTTTTATTATTTAGACAAAAAAAGAACTCAAAGTATAATTAAGCAGAAAGGGTACCAATTACCCAGTGTACTTAATAACTTGAGTTCCAATATTATTATACGCAAAATTGATAGCAATGTCAATAAAAAAATTAATAAAATTACCCAAAGCAAGCAGTTTGTAAGGTGGTTCGGTGATTGGCAGAATAAGCCGAAAACTGCAAGCAAGGTTGTGGACGGCAACGGTGAGCCTCTTGTAGTGTATCACCAGACGGGAAATGATTTTACAGTATTTGATACTAAGCATACCGGTGCGGGTGAGTTTGACAGCGAAATGCCGACAGGAATATTTATGAAGCCGACAAATAGTAATATAGGTCTTAGTGGTAATAAGCAAATGGCTTTGTATGCAAATATTCGCAATCCGTTTATTGCGAACAGCAGGAAAGAGCTTGTTGACTTCTACATTAAGAATATTGACGGTTACAGTGACGCTAAAAATGAGGTAAAGAGGATTGACAGCGAATACAAGCAAAAATTTCAGGACGAAATGAAGAGGGAAAATCAAGAATATCAGAAGCTATGGGTTGCAAGGAAGAACGGAGAAATCTCTGAGGAGGAATATCAGAAGGCGGTATCAAGGGACGCACTTGATGATTTACTTGAAGAGTGGCACAACAAGGTTAATGAAGCAAGTAAAAAGGCAAAGTCGCTTATTGATGACTATTTCAGGAACAGTAATTATGACGGCGTGATTGTAAACAATGATGTCGGCAGCTTTGGCAGGAGCACAAAAACATATATTGCATTTGAGAACACTCAGGTTAAATCTGCAACGAATAACATTGGAACTTTTGACGGAAAAAATCCCGATATAAGGTATGCGATTGACGATACTCTGAATGACTGGTTAGATGATTTACCCGAGGGTATTGACTATGAAAAAGTAGTTGAGAAAAACCCGGTTGTTGCCGTTGCTAAGATTTACAACAGTGCGTCAAAGACAGCGGAAAGTGGGTTAAGACAGAGCCAAAATGTAAGACTTGAGGAAAAGGATTATCTTAGAATTGCCGATAAAATTATGGATAAGTACGGCATTAAGGGAAAATATAATCCTAATTATAAGCAAGAACTTGCAGAACAGCTTACGGGCTTTATTGAGCACATAGGAGAGAAAGGCTCAAACTTTACGGATGTGTTTGAGGAAATGGTAAATGACTGCAAGGGCGGTATTTTGCTTAGCGGTGAGTATGACACAACGCTTATGAAAGACGAAAGAGAGTTTGTACTTGACTTAATTCATGACAAGACTTTGTTCATAAGACCACGAGATATACAGCAGATTGAAGAGGATTACGGTTCGGTAGCAAAATACAGGAAGAAAATGTTTGGCAAAACAAATGTTGCTATAAAGACCAAGGAAAGCGGCAGGGGGTATTACATTGAAGATGTGATTGCCCTTGTGGAAGAGTATTATCCGTATTTGCTGGATGAGAATGCTGACGGTGATATGGGATACTTATGGCTTGAAAATCTTGTTAATAATGTGTTGAAACCTAAATACAAAAATCCGTACTTTGACGGCGAAAACTCATTCTATGAAACTCCGGAAACTGCTGCTGTGCAAATGGCATTTGACTGCACAACTGAGATTATTAATCAGCAAACTTCAAGGTTTAAAGCAGACAAGAATATGCTCATCGGTATGATAATCGTTGTGACTTTTCGTTCTGACGGTTTCGGTAAGCAGATTCACCCTGTCGGCACAGCGGCGCAAGGCAATTTCACGAAGCGCCGTTAGATTTTCCACGGTAAAGAAATTCTCTGTAGCACGCTCAGCTTGAGTCGGGCTATAAACTTTGCCCGCTTGCAGCCGTTCAATCAATTCCTGCGGCTCAATATCCACAAGCTCAACCTGACTTGCGTTGTCAAACACCGAATCGGGGATTCGCTCATGTACCATAATGCCCGTTATAGATGCAACGGTGTCATTTAGACTTTCAATATGCTGAACGTTTACCGTGGTATAAACGTCTATTCCCGCATTAAGTAACTCTTCAATATCCTGATAACGCTTTGTATGTCGGCACACGGGGGCATTATTTCATCCATATAAACGCCCCTGTAAGTCTCATATTTCAAGTTGGAAAAATTAAAAGAATTTCTTCTTTTTGAAGTAGATGATTTCTCCTATTGCGATAATAAGAGAAACAATAATCACCGACAGATAACCGTATCGCCACTTCAGCTCCGGCATATAAGCAAAGTTCATTCCATACCATCCAGTAATTAAAGTAAGAGGCAGGAAAAAGGTGGTGACGATTGTGAGAATCCCCATAATCTTATTTTGCCGCGCATCCTGCATAGACTGATAAAGCTCACGAAGTTGAAGCATATTTTCACGAAGCAACTTTACATGGTTTTGCAATCTCTCGGCACGATGGGTAAATTTATCCCAGTCCTGCGTATCGTTTGCAAATGGAGAACACGCGCGGGATTGAAACAACTCTCCGATATCTGTCAGTTGTTCATAGTAAGCATTTAATTCGGACAGCTTTTGCCTGTGTTTTGTGAGCAGAGGGAAAAAGTCTGTCGAACCGCCGGAGCCGATATTTTCTTCCATTTTTTCTGTTTCTGACTCGATGTGAGAAAGATAGAGAATATCATCCTCTATCATTTGCTCCATAAACTGCAAAAGAAGCTGAGCCGGACTGTTCAGCTCCTGAAACATACTTATCCGTTTTTCTACAAATAATTTCAAATTGCCTACATCTTCCACAAATAAGAGCGACTGTCCCGTCAAATAAAAGCTGAAGGAAAGCTGCGGTGAACGCTGTTCACTTTTTTGAGGCAGGCGTAATGTTCCGATGATGCAGTTTTTGAAAACCTCTGCCTTACAATAACGAATTGATCCAAGACAGTGAAGAAGTTCTTTATAATACGGTAGTTGTTCTTTACATTTGTGAAATTCCGCCGTACTCATAAATGTAAAAAACGGCTTTTTATCGCCGCAGTTTTGGGCGGCTTGCAGACTCCCGTCTTTTGAATTTATAAAGTATTGCATTACAACTCCCCCTTTCTACTTTTTATTATATCACATATATCACAAGTATAAAAGTATTTTCTACTTTACATATTCCGCATTGATCACCGCTTGATTTGAAAAGAGAAAATCAGAGAAGCTATTTGCAAAGGCATTATTTGAAGCCTTTTTCCATATCACAGCGGTCTGAATTACGGAAGAATCCGGAGGTTCTATCGTACATCCTGCTTTCTCACAGATAATACTATTTTGCTTTGTAGAAATGATAAGACAGC
Source organism: Ruminococcus sp. FMBCY1 (assembly GCF_023921805.1). Taxonomy (GTDB): domain Bacteria; phylum Bacillota; class Clostridia; order Oscillospirales; family Acutalibacteraceae; genus Ruminococcoides; species Ruminococcoides intestinale_A. Next base: position 313,700 of record NZ_CP074197.1, read on the forward strand.
GGTATGTATCGTCATTTGCAGAAGCATTGTTTTCAATAAAGCCAAAGTCAATGCGATTTTTGTTTAGCTTATCATATATATCCTCTGTATTTCCAAACAGGAAATGAAGCTGACAATTCGGCTTTCCTTTTGAAAACTTTTCAAATAGCGGTATCAGCGAATCCAAGATCATAGGATTATCAAACGCAATAAAAAGGCTGTTTTCTGCAATTTCTTCGTCAATTAAGTGGTGGTTATTTGCTAAAAAATCGTCAAGCTTTTTCATTATAAAGTAACCGAACACAATAATGACAGCCACTGCGCACACTAACAATAATTCTTTCATGCTTTCCGTCTTCTTTCGGAATTTATATGTGAAAACACTTTTGTATGTTTTTGGTATCACCCAGCACCAAAATAGTGTCACCCGGTATAAAGCTTGTTTCAGGCGCAAAATTTAGATTCATTTTACCGTCGCGTTTAATCGCCATAATATTGATACCGTGCTTTTTACGCACATCTGCTTCAATAACGGTTTTTCCGATCCATTTTTCGGGTACGGCAATTTCAAAAATTGCATGATCGCTGTCCAACTCTATGTAATCGAGGATATGGTCGGCAGTATAGCGGATAGCCGTCCAATCCGCAAGCTGCCTTTCGGGATATACGATTTCATCCGCACCGTTTCGCAGAAGGAATTTTGCGTGTACTTCCCGTGCCGCACGGGAAACTATCTTTTTGGCATCCAATTCCTTTAATAGAGATGTCGTTTCAAGCGAGCTTTGAAAATCGTCCCCGATTGCAACGATGCAAACATCAAAATTATTTACGCCCAAAGACTCCAAAAACTCCTCATTTGTTGCATCACCTATTTGCGCGTTCATAACAAAGGGCAATACCGCATTTACTCTTTTTTCGTCTTTGTCTACAGCCATAACCTGATGCCGCATCTCGTGCAGAAGACTTTGTTATGAAACCTTGCGAGCATTACCGCCGCTATCTGATTCGACAGCGTGACCAAGAACGATGAGGTGAGCCTATGAAGAAATATACAAGGATTGATTATACCAAGGTAGAGTTACCCGAAGAAATGCTCACTTCTTTTGCAAAGGCATTAGCGCCAGAGATTAGGAAGTTCTATGATAGTGACGAGGGCAAAGCTTACTTTGAAAAATGGCTTACCAAACACCATGAATATGATGAACGGACTCCTGATGCAACTGCATCGGGCGTCTGAGTTTTCGCACATTCGACAGCAAATAAAGGATGCTGCCATTGAAAACCTTTGAAAAGGTATTGAACAAGGACAATCGGTTGATATGCTGACTGAGCGTCTGCATAAACGACAAGCAGAAAAAGAGGAATTGGAAACTCAGCTTGCTATTGAGAACAACAAGAAAATCTGCCTATCCGAAGCGCAAATTTTAGCCTTTCTTGATTATGTGTGCGAAATGCCGTTTGATGATTTTAATAAGCGCAGAGCGATTATCAATATATTCGTTCAATTCATCTACTTGTATGGCGATCATTTCACCCTAATTATCAACGCAAGTAAGAAGCCTTTGAGCATCGACAATGTCCCGCTTGATGATATTGAGGAAGCTTTTGAGGACGAAAATACCGAAACGGAGGGGTGTTCATCCTTGATGACACCCGCTCCACCATTATAGTCACGACTGCATATGCAGTCGTGACTTTTTTAGTATATTGTTATTCTTGTATTTATGCGTTTTTTATAGCAAAACAAGAATCATTTATGAAGTATAAAACAACACAATATAAATTATGCAACCGTACACAGAATTTTATGGGATGCCTTTATTTTGCATTATTTCTTTTTAATACAGTTTTTAAAACATTTTTTATCAAATGACGGGTTGAATGCGTAGAAATTCTTTTCGTCAAGTTTGTCGGTCATAAGTCTCAGATTTTCACCGAAGCGTTGATAGTGTACTACTTCACGCTCACGCAAAAATCTTATTGCGTCTTTTACATCGTAATCATCGCAAAATCTTAAGATATTATCATAGGTCGATCGCGCTTTTTGTTCGGCCGCCATATTTTCGTGTAGATCTGTAATTGGATCGCCTTTTACCTGCATAGATGCGGTTGTATAAGGTGAACCTCCTGCCGATTGCGGATATACGCCTGTTGTATGGTCAACAAAGTAATCTTCAAAGCCTTGCTTTTTGATTTCATCTTCCGTGAGGTCTTTTGTAAGCTGATATACAATTGCACCTATCATTTCAAGGTGATTTAATTCCTCGGTACCGATGTCGGTTAAGGTGGCTTTTAATTCCGGCAGCGGCATTGTAAATCTCTGACTTAAATATCTGAGTGATGCACCGAGTTCTCCGTCAGGTCCACCGTACTCCGAAAAGTGATAATCAGATATAAAGAAATATATCAACCGAAGAAGTTGAGCGGTTAAAGACTATGCAATCTACAAAGCCTTTTAGTATTTCGTTCTTTTCTCTTTCGCTTATTGCAGGGCTTTTTAGAGTTGCTAAAAAGTTTTTCTTTTCTTTTATATTTTCTTTTCTTGGTTTAGTTTTTTCTTGTTTTAATTGAACTTGACGGGAAGAGAGGTTTTTTATTTTATCTTCTACAGACTTTTTGTATTCTTTTACTTCTTCAACGGTGTATATTCCTTCAAGATATGCGTTTTTTATTCGTTGTATTTTTTGATTTTCTTTTTCGATTAAGTTAGTGTAATCAATGCAGTCAGCAACAGTTTGAGATAAAGACTTGACCGAAAGTTTAAAATCTTTGTTTTCAAAAACCTGTTCAAGTCCGAGTATTACAAGATTATTAATATTGGTAAGGCTGATGTAATGTGACTGTTTACATATTGATTTTGAGTATTTAATGCATTGCAGTCCTTTGTTTGAATATGCTAATGCAGAGCCGCAGTTGCTGCATTTTATTAAACCGTGCAGCATATATTCTTGTTTAATATTATTGTGTATGCCTTTTCTTTGTTTACGACCGTTAGTTTCTATCAAATTTTGAACTTTATAAAAAATTTCATCGCTGACAATAGATTTATGTACTCCTTGAGTGTACACAATATCTTTGTTGTTTGAATATCTGTAATCTGTTTTTCTGTTTTGATTCCAACGAATTTTTCCTATATAAACGGGATTTTTCAGGATATAATCTATTGTTCTGTTTTCAAAAGGATTTCCTCTTGTAGTTTTGACACCGATTTCGTTTAATTCGGATGCAATTTGCATACTGCTCTTTCCGTCTATATAATCGGTAAAGATTTTACGAACAATTGCTGCTTTTTCTTCGTTGATAACATATTGTTTATCGACTATATCATAACCGAAAGAGGGAATAGTCACAGGCTGACCTCGTTTGACTTTTTCTGACATTCCTCGCAGCACTTCCCCGGAAAGGCGGATTGAATAATATTCGTCCATCCATTCTATGATACGCTCAATAAGTGAAGAAAACGGATTTTCTTCATCAAGAGTTTCGGAACAGCTTATTACCGAAACATCATTCTTTTTAAGCATAGATTTATATACAATGCTTTCTTCTTGATTCCGTGCAAATCGACTGAACTTCCACACAAGTATTGCACTAAACGGAGCAGGCTTTTGCTTTGCAAGCCCTATCATCTCGATAAATTGCGGCCGTTTTTTGACATATTTGCCTGACAATCCGTCTTCTCGAAATATGTACTCTGACGGGATATTGTAACCGTTTTGTTTTGCGTATTCTTTTATTATACGCAGTTGACTGTCAGGAGAAAGCTCGGTTTGTCGGTCTGTAGATACTCTGATATATGCCGCAGCGGTTTTAAGTTCTTTTTCCATAATAATCACTTTCTATCGCTTAATCTAAGTGAATTTGCTATAAGTCATAATATGTTTCAGAGATAAAAATGTGTTGATTTTTGCTATATATGTTGCTTGGCATCTATTAATTGATTTTGCAGAGCACATAATATATATGTAGGAATAGAATAAAGTTAGGGGGTGGTTATAAATGCCAAAGAGGCAAAGTTTTATGGTTAGAATACATTTACCGATTAACGGGAAATATTATTTGTGGTATGAAGTTGACGAAGAGAGAAATGTGAAATGGTATTTGCCTCGTGACGAGGCAGAGGCACAAGAGGCTGTACAGAAAATGCTTGAAAATGTCGGAAAACATATGAGTAATTTTTACTCAAACAATTCAGAGTACATTAAAAATCTGTAAATATTGATATTTAAAAAAAATCAGGTCAATCTTTTATCGGATTGACCTGATTTAATATAATAGAATTTTGTATAAATAGTTTTATTTAGAAAAATCCCAATCAAGGAGTCGGTTACCTTTTACGATAAATGCCTTTTCGGAAATTTTAGCAAGTGGAGTGTCACTGTAGCTGTCGGAATAAAATTCGTGAATTTTTGTGTCACCGAACATTTCTCTGTATCGCCTTACTTTTTCTTCACCGTGGCAGTTTATACCGCTGTATTTGCCTGTATGTTCATCAACGACAGATGCCATAAGATAATTTATTTTGAGAGTTTTGCATATTGGTGCAAGTAAAAATTCTGGGGAGGCGGATATTATTACATCATCTTTTTGTTGTTGATTTTTATAAAACGGCTTGATTTTGTCAATATTAATATTCCAAAAGTCGTTTATGTCTTTTTGTATGTCGCAGTATTTTAAAAATTTATACATTTTTTCTTTAAACTGCGTTTTTGTGCCAATTTTAAAAACATAGAATTTAAGAAAAGCACCGATAAGTGAGGGGGCAAGCAATAAAATTTTTTTATGCCTTTTTAGAGAAAAAATATAGAAATCGGCGGTTGAGTCGCCGTCATATATTGTTTTATCAAAGTCATATACATTCATAAATAAACCTCTTAGTGAATTATTAGCTTTATAAATACTTATATTTTTATATTTTATAATTAATTATAGATTTTTGCAATACCCTTGTTCACCTAATAATCACTTATTTTCGGCATACTTACTGTTGCTTTTTACCCTGAAATATAGTATAGTATAATGTGAGTAATAATATAGGAGTAATACAGTGTTCGGTTATTTACAGATTGAAAAAGAGGAACTTCTTGTAAAAGAGTTTGAAACATATAAGGCTGTTTACTGCGGACTTTGCAAGCAAATGGGTAAAGATTATTCTTTTTTAACCCGTCTTACATTGAGCTATGACTGTACTTTTTACGCAATGCTTTTGATGTCATTACATTCTTCGTGCGGCGGTTTTAAGAAAGGCAGATGTACCTGCAATCCTCTTAAAAGATGTAATTTTGCTTACAGCAAAAATGACGATTACCAAAAGGCTGCGGCTTTTTCAATTATTACCGTTTACTACAAACTTATTGATGATATAAATGACAGCGGATTTTTTAAATCTCTGTTTTCGAGAATGATTAAGCCGTTTTTCTCACATCAGAGAAAGAAAGCTAAAAAGCGTTATCCGTGGATTGACGAATATGTGGCTGAAATGATGGAAAGACAGGCTGTTATTGAACAGGATAAAAGCTCTTCCGTTGATATTTCGGCAGACCCGACAGCCCAAATGCTCGGAAAAATCCTTGCAAAAGACGGTAATGACGAAACCGAGAGCCGAGTTTTATACGAATACGGATATAATATAGGCAGATGGATTTATCTTATGGATGCGGCAGACGATATAGAAAAAGACGCTAAGTCATTAAGTTTTAACCCTTTTATACAAGAGGACGGTTTAACTTTAGACAACAATATTATTTCGCTCACTCTTAATCAGTGCCTTGCAAGGGCATATGATGCGTATAATTTACTTGATATAAACGGTTTTAAGGGGATACTTGACAATATGATGCTTAGAGGATTCCCGAAAATTCAGAATAAAATTACAGATAAAACCCAAAAGGACTCGGACAAATCTTTTGAGTCGCAGAAAGGAAGTAAAGATGAATAATCCTTATGAGGTTCTTGGCGTATCTGAAAATGCCAGCGATGAAGAAATTAAAGCAGCGTACAGAAAGCTTGCCAAAAAATATCATCCCGACAATTATGCGGACAGTCCGCTTGCAGATGTTGCCGAACAAAAAATGAAGGAAATCAATGAGGCTTACGATACAATAAATCAATTAAGGCAAAAGGGCAGAGGCTCTGGTTCAACTTCAAATGCAACCGGCGGATATTCTCACCAATCCACAAGATTTCACGGTGTAAGAATTTATATTCAGCGCAATATGATTAACGAGGCCGAACAGATTCTTGATAATACAGAGCAACAGTACCGTGACGCAGAATGGCATTACCTTAAAGGTATGTGTGCATATCGCAAGGGTTGGGCAAATCAGGCTTATTCTTACTTTACACAGGCTGTAAATATGGACCCTAACAATCAGGAGTACCGTGCGGCTCTTAATAATATGAATAATCAGAGGGCTTATAATTACGGCGGCTACACTCAAGGTACACCAAATACAGGTGACGGTGCTATGTGTGATTACTGCACCACATGTCTTTGTGTAAACTGTCTTACAAACTGTCTTTGCAACTGTTGCAGAATGGGCTGTTAATATGAAAAAGTCATCTTCAAGTACGTTAAAAACAACCTTTAAAGTTACAATTTCGGGTGTGTTGTCGGCACTTTCGCTTGTCTTTATGATGCTCACATCATTAGTGCCGCTTGGTACTTTTGCCTTTCCTTGTATGGCAGGAATTGTGCTTATGGTGATTGTAGTCGAAGCAGGTCATAAGTGGGCGTGGGGCGCATTTATATGTGTTTCACTGCTTTCGCTTTTCCTTGCGGGCGACAAGGAAGCTGTTGTATATTACATTATGTTTTTCGGTTATTATCCGATAATTAAAGGTGCAATAGAGGGAAAAATAAAAACAAGAGCCGTACAGCTTGTGCTTAAATATGCGGTATTCAATGCAGCGGTAATAGGAGCATTTTTTATAGCGGCTTTTTTACTTGCCGTGCCTGCAGAGGAATACACTATAGGCGGAATGTATGTACCGTGGATTTTCTTGCTTGCAGGAAATATATTCTTTACAATTTATGACTTGGCGGCAACAAAACTCGTTACATATTATATAGTTGTACTCAGAAACAAGCTTATAAAACCAAAATACAGAAAATGACAGAGGGTAGTATCATGAGAAAAGTAAGCGCAAAAAAATTAATAGTCCCGATTCTTGCCGCCGTATTGTTGCTTTTTTCACTTCCCGTAAATGCGGCTGAACTTTCACAGACAGAGCAGGCTGTGAGCGCAAGTGTGACGGCAGGAGCGTCAGGTTATGTAAATGGTGACGGAGTAAATCTTCGTTCGGGAGCGGGTACAAGCTACAGTGTTGTGACTGTTATGGAATACAAAACAGAATTTACCTTTGATGACGGAACTCTGTACAACGGCGAGTGGTACAAAATCACTCTTTCGGACGGTACAAAGGGATATATTTACTATGAATATGCTGCCGCAAAAGAGGTTACAGATACTCTCGGAACGGGTTACATAAATGCAAGTGATGTAAATATGAGATCGGGTGCGGGTACAGATTATTCTGTTATTACTACTCTTGATTACGGTACAAAAATTACCGCCGTTTCAAAAAGCGGTAATTGGTATTACATTGAACTTAGCAGCGGTACAAGGGGATATGTTTATGCGGATTATGTAACGCTTAATGCCGATGAACCGCAAAAGTCGGGACTTTCAAAGACAAGTCTTAGTATGTACAAAGGAAACTACAGCACTTTGTATGTAAACGGCGCAAAAGGTAATGTAAACTTTACTTCATCAAATTCTAATATTGTATCTGTAACTTCGGACGGACTTTTATATGCAAAAGCTGCGGGTTCGGCAGTTATTACCGCAAGATATGACGGAATATCAGAGAGTTGCTATGTAACGGTTACAAGCGGAAGTTATGTAGGTATTTCCGATTCTGCGGTTCAAATAAATAAAGATAAATCTGTTTTTCTTACCACAGATTCATATGTAGATTGGAAAACTTCAAATTCAAATGTAGCTACAGTCAGCGACGGTGTTGTATATGCCAAGAGCGAGGGTACTGCCGTAATTTCGGCAGAAACAAGCTACGGTGCAGGTACCTGTATTGTAACTGTAGAAAAAACTGCGCCTGTTCGTTTCGTATATGCCACACCTAATTCGGCGCCTCTTAACAGCCTTGTTACTTTGAATGCTATAACCGATAATACAAAGCGTGGTTTGTATTTTACGATATCCAATGAAAAAGAAAGCTATACGCTTCACGCCGATTCAATAGAGAAAGACGGCGACAATATTATTTGGTCTGCAAAAACTGTGCTTGATACTTCGGGTACATGGAACTATACAGCGTATTCGCTCGCAGAGGACGAAAACTATTACAGAACTGTCGAAGATGATGCAGAGGGCGAAGTTTTTGTTACAACTTCAACCGATACTACAACTGCGGTTCTCGGTGAACGCCGTGCAAGCGATGAAATAATCTCTCTTATCGCAAATTATGAGGGATTTTTGCCTACGGTAACACCTGACTATATTACGGGTGACGCAACATTAGGTTATGGCAAGGTTGTGTGGTCCGGCGAACAATTTTACAATAATCTTTCAAAAACCGAGGCATATGCTTATCTTTGCCAAACCGTAAACAGTGGCGGATATACTTCTCGAGTTAATAAGTTTATGATTTCAAATAATGTAAAGTGTAACCAACAGCAGTTCGATGCACTTGTGTGCTTTACATATAATGTAGGAGCATATGCGCTTGACAATGACAGCGATTTGTCGGACACTTTACTTAATACAGCATATCAGCCTGCATTAAAACCGTCTGCAAATGCTCAAGGCTATGTAAGCGGTGACAGCGTAAATTTGAGAAGCGGAGCGTCAACATCTTATTCTGTTGTATCCCTTATGTCTTACGGTACAACCTTTACTTTCGTTGACGGCAGTCTTTATAATGATAATTGGTATAAAATTAAATTGAGTGACGGCACGGTGGGATATATTTATTCCGACTATGCCTCTGTAATGTCAGCAAGCAGAAGTCTTGATAATGTAAGTCAGTCTGCATATGCTAAGAATTTCTTTGCATATCACCATGCGGCAGGCGATTGCTATGAGGGACTTTTATACAGAAGAGTTGATGAGGCTGAAATATTCTTTTACGGTGATTACATAAGGGACGGTTACGAAAACAAGTACGGTTTCAGTTATACTTGCGCCCGTAACCCGAGCTTTGGATTGTGATAAATATTTAATTGGTATTACTTATTTGAAAGGGAGTATTATAATGAAGAAAATCGGTTTTATTGGTGCAGGAAATATGGCAACTGCAATTATCGGCAGTCTTATGGGACAGAATGACGGCAAGGCTGATTTTATTAATGTTTTTGACCTTGACAAGGAAAAATGTGATATTATGAGCAAAAAAGGCATTAATATTAAAAAATCCGCCGCTGATGTTATGCTTGAAAGCGACATTACCGTTCTCGCTGTTAAGCCGCAGAATTATCCCGAAGTGCTTGAGGCATTAAAGTCACAGGTAACAGCTGACAAAGTTTTTGTTTCAATTGCGGCAGGTATTTCTATTGCATATGTGCAGAATCTTCTTGATTGTAAATGCCCTGTAGTAAGAGTTATGCCGAATACTCCGCTTTTGCTCGGCAAGGGTGCGTCTGCACTTTGCCCGTCAGATAATATCTCTGAAGAAGACAAACAGATTGTTTATAATATGTTTGCGGGCAGCGGTGTTTGTGAATATATTGCAGAAGAGCATATGAACGAGATTATATCTGTAAACGGAAGCAGCCCGGCATATATTTATCTCTTTGCAAAAGCAATGGCAGATTATGCTCAAGAATGCGGCATTGATTATGACAAGGCAATGAATCTTATTTGTGCAACTCTTGAGGGTTCGGCTAAAATGCTTAAAGAGAGCGGCGACAGTGTTGATACACTCATTGAAAAAGTAAGTTCAAAGGGCGGTACTACCATTGCTGCTCTTGATGCAATGAAAGACCTCGGCTTTTATGATGCCGTTAAAAAAGGTATGGCTGCCTGCACAAAGAGGGCAGAAGAGCTCGGTAAGTAGTAATTACATTAATAGATAATTAGCATACAAGCAAAATATTCCGCATATTTTTATTAAGGATAATTATATGGAGGAATGTTTTGTGAAAGGCTTTATATTTTCGATAAAAGAAAAAACAGATTTAATCAGAACAGGCAGATTTTCTCTGACAACACAAGATATAAAATATTACATAAAGAGATACGGAATTTATATATTGTTTATTTCAATGTTGATTGTCGGACTTGCCTGCGGAACTGTGTATGCAATGTCTGCCGACAAGGAAATGCTTGCTTCTCTTGATTTTTTGTTTTTTACAAATCTTGACGCACGGCTTTCACAAAATGTAATTAACACATTTTGTGCCTGCTTTGCATCTGATTTTATATTTTTGTTCGCAGTATTTTTACTCGGATTAACCCCTTGGGGAATCCCCGTACTGCCTTTTATTGTGTTTTTAAAGGGCTTCGGTACGGGAATTACTGCCGGATATTTGTTTTCGGTTCATTCGTTAAAAGGTATAGTTTTTTATCTTTTTGTACTGTTGCCCGGAACATTTTTATTTTGTCTGGCACTTATTTTATTTTCTTCCGCCGCTTTTACCGCATCGGGAAATATGTTTTGGCAGATTATAGCGGATAAAAAAATGGGCGGATCTTCGCACAGGTATATATCGGACTTTCTTTCAAGGGGAGTGAGTTGCCTTATACTCGCTTTTCTTTCTGCCGTGCTTGACGCTGCATTATGGGGAGTTTTTGCGGGGAATTTTAATTTTTAACCTATGGAGGTCGAACAATGGCAGGGAAAAAAGCAAAGTTCGCTTTGACTGATTTTTTCAACAACCTATTTAATAATTTCGGTAAAATAGTTTTTACAAACCTATTGTTTGCCGTACCGCTTGCGGTGTTGGTTACGGCTTTTTATTTTCTTGACAGTGCATTAAAACTTAACGGATATTTTATTCTTATGCTTTCGATTATTCCGCTTTCACCTTTTTTTGCAGGCGTAACCCTTGTTACCTCAAGACTTGCAAGAGGAAAAGAAAATGTGGATGTTTTCAAAACATTTATTGAGGGCATAAAAAACAATTGGAAAAGATTTTTAATTCACGGTGTAATTACATACTTTGCGGTTATATTCAGTTATTTTTCAATAAGGCTGTACAGCGCATTAATTTCACAGCCGAATGCAGACTCGTTTTTCCTTGTAATGCTCTATGTTTGCCTGATAATTTCAATTATTATTGCAGTTGCATTTCTTTTTATTTTCTTTTATGTACCGTCAATGACAGTTACATTTGATTTGTCACTTAAAAATATTTATAAAAACAGTGCGCTTATGTCATTCGGTGAGTTAAAGCATAATATTATTGCAACATTCGGTCTTTTTATAATTGTGCTTTTTTGCGCTACAATTCTTATTTTTGTAGGCAATACAGACAGCAGTATTGCGCTTATAATTACAACCGCAATTCTTATGTTTGTACTTGTGCCTGCGCTTGCTTCTTATGTTATAAATGCCTCGGTTTATCCCGGAATGTATAACCTTATGACAGAAAAAGAAAAACGCTCTAAAAAAATTGATAAGAAAATGGACAACAGAAGAAAAGGTCAGTTTATTGACGAGGAAGATGAGGAAAACAATATAGCCGAGGAATTTCTTGACCTTGATGTCGAAGAGAATAAAGACGGCGATGAATATATTTTCTATAACGGAAAAATGGTTAAGCGAAGTGTAATTATTAAGATGAAAAAGGAAAGAGAGAAAGCAGAGGGGAAATCTGATGAAAGCAAAACACGCTGAAAAACGACCTAAAATAACAATAAGTCTGTGGCTTTTTATTGCTATAATTGCGTTTTTGGTGCTTTTGATTATCGGTATTACTTTTTATTCGGTACAGCGAGAACTTAATTCCGATAATAAAAACAATAACACAACGATTGCTGCAACAGAACAGATGACGGCAGCAGAAACCACACAGGCTGTTACAGAAGAAACAACCGAGCAGTCGATACAGAAAACTACAGAGGAAAGCACTGAAAAGGAAGAAGCTGCTGTTGAGCCGACCACACAGGCAATTGTAGTAAGCGGTGCAGAGAGTGCGGACAAAAATCTGAATTTTGACGCAGAGATGTATCCGTATAAGGCTTTTGACAATGTAGGCAAGCGTGATGCATCTGTAAAAGAAGTTTTCGGCTCGGTATATGGCGGAGAGGGAATTACCTTTGATAAAAACGGACTCTTTTCCGATAATATAACCCAGTCGGAGTATAACTATGGTGCATATACCGTAACTGACGGCGTAATTAATATGACATACTCAAATGACAAAAATAAATCTGCGGAAATTATCTCGTACAAAGGCAATGTTCCAAGCGAAATAAAGATTGATTATGTCGGATATGATGTTTATTTTAAAATTGGAAGTGCAAATTAATGAGCAAAAGCAAAAAGAATAAAAAAAGAAACAAAGTAAATCATACCGATAATAAAAATAAATTTAACCGTAAAAAGGCAATTACAGTCACTGTTGTTCTGCTTGTAATTGTCGTAGCGGTAGTAGCTTTGATTTTTACAATGCATAATAAAGCGAATGATATTGTCGGTACAGATTGGGTATCATCGAGTGCTGTAAATGCAAGCGGCGATGAAGTGGAAATGGCAGAGGTTTATAATACAAACTATACTTCGTATCAAGGCTCGCTTTCATTTAAGGATGACGGTACTTTTTCGCTTTGGCTCACACCCGGCACATCAGAGGACGGTACGCACTCTGGAAAGTATACTGTAAACGGCGATACAATTACCGCCGCTTTTGATGACGGAGAAACTACAACAAGTTTTTATATTCACCGTAACGGTGATAAAATTGAATCAATTTCATTGAATTATGAAGATTACGAAGTTTATTTCACTTTAAATAATTAATATCAAAGCAACAGGCTGTCGCACTTTTATAGCGGACAGCCTGTTTTTTATATGTTTTGGAGTATGCACCACCGTACTGCGTAATAATGATTTTAGCAAGTTTTGCATTGGTTTGTTTGATGTTTACGGGATACTGCAATTTTTTTTCATATACAAACATTACAAATCCTCCTCGTTATCCCACGGCCAAGGATTTTTAACCCACTGCCATTTATTAGCTGTATTTGCCTCTTTGCGTAAAGGTCCGTATTTTTCTTCGTATTCTTCAATCAAGGGCAAAAGTTTTTCTTTACATTCTTTTATCTGCGAGAGTACCTGTTGGTCGTATGGGTGAGTGTCAAGAAAAATCTGTAAATCAAGGATTGAGAATTGATATGTTGATATTTTCTTTAAAAGAATTTCTCTCTCAGTCATTTTTTACACCACCGCATTTATTACCGTAAAAAGGCTTGTTCAATTCCGGAAAAACTGTGCCTGCGTCAAGCGCCTGAACAGGGGAGTAGGTTTTTGGATTACTTTCCTGAAATGGAACATATGCCATTGCCGGAGGTGTTTTTTCAGGAAATTTTGATGTTGCGTATATTGAAATTACTGTATTGATAATGTCCACATAAATTTCTCCTTTCCGAGCTTGTTTACTCAATAACATATTATGCACTTGTATAAAATTAGTACCAAACTGCTTTTACGGGAATACTTTTTATGCCAAAAACTTGAATTGTCAGTGAAATTTTGATAAAGTATATAGGGAAGTTTTGTGTACGAAAGGATGATTTTATGAGCTGTGTTTATTTTGTAAGACACGGTGAAACCGTATGGAATGTTGAAAATAAAATTTGCGGTTCTACGGATATTGACTTAACGCAAAAGGGTCATGAACAGGCTATAGAAACAGGTAAAAGAATTTTAAACAATAACATAAAGGCAGACAAAATCCTTTATTCTCCGCTTATCAGAGCTAAAAAAACGGCAATGCATATTTCAGAAATAACAGGCATTCCTGCTTTTGAAGAGCCAAGACTTACAGAACAGAATTTCGGAAAATTTGAGGGAACTCCAAGAAACGGTGATGAGTTCAGAATTGCCAAAGGTGAGTTTGTTTGCAGATATGACGGCGGCGAATCTATGTTGCACCTTGCGCAAAGAATTTATAATCTGCTTGATGATGTAAAAGCGAGCGGTGAAACCTGTATTCTTGTTGCACACAACGGAATATCAAGGGTGATTAATTCATATTTCTATGAAATGACTAACACTGAATATGCAAATTTCGGAGTTAAGAACTGTGCTGTTTTAAAATATGAATTTGAATGATTTGTGGAGGCAAATTTAATTGGATAGGGTAAAGAAAAAAGAATTGGATTTCGGCAATGATAAAATATTCAGTATATTGTTAAGACTTGCACCGCCTGTTATGCTTGCCCAACTTATACAGGCATTGTACAATATAATAGACAGCTTTTTTATAGGTAATTATTCAGAATCGGGACTTACGGCGCTGTCAATAATTTATCCGATACAGTTGTTGATGATTGCGCTTGCGGTCGGTACGGGCGTTGGTATAAATACTCTCATGGCGCATTTTCTCGGTGTTGACAACAAGGAAAAAAGTGATGAAACCGCAGGCGTAGGAAATTTCCTTGCGTTTGCAATGTGGTTTGTTTTTGCTCTTATATGTTGGTTTATAATGCCGTTTTATGCACAAATATCGACAAATTCGCAGGAAATTATAGATGAAGTAATTGTGTACGGCAGAATAGTTTGTGTATATAGCTTTGGTTTGTTTTTTGAAAGCATTTGGACAAAAGTTATGCAGGCGACGGGAAATATGAAAATACCTATGATTGCTCAAATTGCGGGTGCTTTTGTTAATATTGCTCTTGACCCATTGTTAATTTTCGGTATCGGATTTTTCCCCGAATTGGGCATTGCAGGTGCAGCTATCGCTACAGTAGTAGGACAGATTGCGGCGGCTTTAATTGTAATGAAAAAAGGCTGCAAAAGATCGCCGAAAATATCCAAATACAAAGAATACATAAAGAGAATTTACCACTTAGGTTTTCCGAATATTCTTATGCAGTCTGCATACACATTGTATATATTCGGATTAAATCTAATATTAAAGGGATTTTCCGATCAGGCAGTCACCGCTTTGGGTTTATATTATAAATGGCAGACAATATTTTTTATTCCTCTCGGTGCAATGCAGACCTGTATAGTGCCTGTTATCAGTTTTAATTACAGTGCAGGAAACAGAGAAAGATGCGGAAAAACTCTAAAAGATTCGGTTATACTTGGAATGGTACTTATGCTTATCGGTGTACTGTGCTTTGAAATAATGCCCGATGTACTTATGGGTACATTCTCAAAGGACAGCGAGGTAATCAGAATAGGCTCATATGCGTTAAGGGTAATTGCCGTTTCTTTTATACCAATGGTTACATCACTGATTTTTCCTGTATTTTTTCAGGCAATCGGTTCGGCTTTTAAAAGCTCCACACTTACAATTCTGAGAACAATTGTGCTTTTTGTACCGCTTGGTTGGGTGCTTGCACATTTTGGACTTGAAAGTTTTTGGTTTACATTCCCGATAACCGAAGTTATTACAACCGCAGTAGGTTTTATTATGTACAGTAAAAGCAGATTTGGCAGAAGGTTAAGTAACGGATATACGATATAATGCTTACAAATTATACAAATTGCCCTGTAATGTTATTGACAAATTTCGCATAATGTGGTATTATAATAAAAATATAATCTTACAAGGAGTATGATTTTCTATGAAAAGAATTAAGACTATTGAAACTCGTGACCTTAAGAAGAGCGTTAAAACAGGCGGTTGCGGTGAGTGTCAGACATCTTGTCAGTCAGCTTGCAAAACATCTTGCGGCGTTGCTAACCAGCAGTGTGAGAAGTGCCTCAGCGAGAAATAATTTAGCTGTGCAAATTTTGCATTAAAAAGGATTTTCAGCCGTTTCACCTTTTGGAGAACGGCTTTCCTTTTGTCTATAAAAAGGATTTGGAGAAAATATATGATACACCAGTATAAGTTAAACGGATATAACATAGTGCTTGATGTTTTCAGCGGCAGTGTTCACTGCGTAGATGACCTTGCGTATGATGTTATTGAAATGTACGAAAATTCCGATAAAGAAAATATTATCAAGGCTATGCTTGAAAAGTACAAAGATATCCCCGAAATAACAGCAGAAGAAATTTCGGATTGCTATGATGATGTTACAGAATTAAAGGATAACGGCAAGCTCTTTACTGCTGATAAATATGAGGACCTTGCATTTGATTTTAAAAAGAGAAACACTGTTATTAAGGCTTTGTGCCTACATATTGCTCATACCTGTAATCTTAATTGCGAATACTGCTTTGCAAGTCAGGGTAAGTACCACGGTGACAGAGCTTTAATGAGTTTTGAAGTAGGCAAGAGAGCTATTGATTTTCTTATTGAAAATTCAGGCAGCAGAGTAAACCTTGAAGTTGACTTTTTCGGCGGCGAACCGCTTATGAATTTTGATGTAGTAAAGCAGATTGTCGCTTACGCAAGAAGTATTGAAAAGGAAAAGAACAAGAATTTCCGTTTTACTCTCACAACAAACGGTATGCTTGTTGATGATGATGTAATTGAATTTGCAAATAAAGAATGTCATAATGTTGTACTTAGCCTTGACGGCAGAAAAGAAGTACATGACCACCTTAGAAAAACCGTAAGCGGCAAGGGCAGTTACGATATTATTGTGCCAAAGTTCCAGGAATTTGTTAAAAAGCGTGGTAACAAAGGTTATTATGTGCGTGGTACTTATACACATAACAATACTGATTTTACAAATGATATTTTCCATATGGCAGACCTTGGCTTTACAGAGCTTTCTATGGAGCCTGTTGTTTGCTCGCCAGATGATCCGTATGCGCTTACATATGATGATTTACCTGTTCTTTTTGAGCAGTACGAAATTCTTGCAAAGGAAATGCTTAAGCGTGAAAAAGAGGGCAGACCGCTCACTTTCTATCACTATATGATTGACCTTACAGGCGGCCCGTGCATTTATAAGAGAATTTCGGGTTGCGGTTCGGGTACAGAGTATATGGCAGTTACACCGTGGGGTGAGTTATATCCTTGTCATCAGTTCGTAGGCGACCCTAAATATAGTCTTGGAAACATTTATGAAGGTGTTACAAATACTGCTATTCAGGACGAGTTTAAACTTTGCAATGCGTACGCAAGACCGAATTGTAAAGATTGTTGGGCAAAACTTTATTGCAGCGGCGGCTGTGCTGCAAACGCGTACCATGCTACAGGCTCAATTACAGGCATATATGAGTATGGCTGTGAGCTTTTCAAAAAGCGTATGGAATGTGCAATTATGATGAAAGTTGCCGAAGCAGAGCTTTAATACAATAAATTCAGCGGTATGGGTTTTCTCATACCGCTTTTTGGTGAGTGATTTTATAAATGAGTAAAATATTTACTTTTTTAAAAAAAGAGATTGTGCTTACTGTATCGTTCGTGCTTGCGCTGAGTTCAATGTTCTTTGTGCCGCCGAGTGAAAAATATTTTGATTATATAGATTTCCGCACGCTTGGACTTTTGTTTTCTCTGATGACAGTAATGGTTGGGTTTAACAAAATGGGTGTATTCAAAGTGATTGCTGAATATCTGCTTAATAAAGTCAATACAATGCGAGGTGTTACGCTGTCGCTTGTACTGTTATGCTTTTTCAGTTCCATGATAATTACAAATGATGTTGCATTGATAACATTTGTGCCGTTTACAATAGTGCTGTTAAAACTTGCGGACAAGCAAAGCCGAGCGATATATGTTGTAACGCTTGAAACAATAGCCGCCAATCTTGGCAGTATGCTGACTCCGATAGGCAATCCGCAAAATTTGTACTTGTTTTCGGCTTATAATATGAATATATCTGATTTCTTTAAGACGATTTTGCCGTATGCCTTGATTTCTCTTGTTATGCTTGTATGTTGTTCACTATTTTCAGGTAAATCTCCAATTGTATATAATGAAAATAGGGAAGAATTAAATTTTGATAAAAGACTTATAGCAATGTATATTGCATTGTTTGCAATTGCTCTATTAAGTGTTTTTCGAGTATTAAACTATCTTATACTCCTTGCTGTTGTAATTGCTTTTGTACTTATATTTGACCGCAAGGTGCTTTTAAAGGTAGATTACAGTTTGCTGTTTACTTTCATATTTCTTTTTGTATTCATAGGTAATCTCGGTAATATAAGTCAAATTAACGGTTGGCTTTCGAGTGTAGTTAATGGCAATGAAGTGCCGGTTGGAGTGCTTGCAAGTCAGGTATTTTCAAATGTGCCTGCCACAATTTTACTTTCAGGTTTTACAAATAATGCTACAGATTTAATGATTGGTGTAAATATCGGAGGCCTTGGTACATTGATAGCATCAATGGCAAGTCTTATATCGTTTAAATTTATTCAGAAAGAAAATGTAAGTATCGCAAAATACTTTGGATTATTTACTTTATTTAATGTTTTGTTTTTGGCGGCAAATATAATATTATGGCTTGTGATTAAATGATTTTTGCGTTCTGTTTTTTATGTTTGATAACATTAAAAATTGTGGTTTAGCGGAGTGTCGGTCGGGCATTGAAATTTAGCTAACGCTAAACTATCCTCCCAAAAGCAAAAAAGTTTACTCAATTTTTTCAAAAATTGCGGGTATGGGCAGCGCCCATAAAAATCTTCCGATATAACAATTTATCAGGCGCAAACAGCCACGCTGTTTGCGTGCTTGCACCGAGTTTGAAAAAACAGGCGACAGCCTTTTATAAAAGAAATGATTAACTTTTCATTATATATCGAATGGCTTTCTTGTTGCTATCGCAACTTTTAAAGGCTAACGCCGTTGTGTTCAAGCCGCCAAACAGCGATCTGTTTGGCTATCGTCAGATTGCGTAAACGGAAAGTATTTGTGGGCTTTGCCCACACCCACGACCTTTGAAAAGGTCGACCAAACTTTTATAATTGATTTTCCAATTTATTCCGCTAAACCATAATTTATTCAACTATTGATAAAAATTTTCCCTTAAAATAGCAAAATCCCACTCTGATTTTTTTCAGAGTGGGATTTTTTTAAGCATTTTCTGCTTGTGTTTGTTTTTCTTTTTCAGCCTGTGCTCTTTTTAGTTTTGTTCTCTTAATAACCTTAAGACGGCTGAATTCTTCTCTTTCCTTTTCATCAAGAGCATCGGAAATAAACTTTACGGTTTCTTCAAATTTAGGAATCATAATGTTCTTAAGAGCGTTGGCCCTCTTCTGTGTTTTCTTGATTGAAACCGCAAGACGGTAAACACTGTTTTCTATCTCGGCAAGCTCTGCGGTAAGATACTTAACTTCGGTGAATTTCTCGTAAGTTTTATCAATACCTGAGTTTGTAAGTCGCAGTCCGTAGTGCAGGTAGGTTTGAGGTTTTTTCTCGCCAATGGTGAGAATCGGAATTTCAACACCCATTACACTTCTTGAATCAAGTTTTAATGAGTCTTCTTCAGGAATCGTGTTTGAAAGGTCATCGCAAAAGCCGTTTGTAACATTGGCAGTCTGAAGTGCTATGTAAGCTTCTTCATATGCATTGTCGATCTTCTCCTGAATTGCATTGGCGTGGTCGATAAGCGTCATCATTTCTCTTATAAGAATATTACGCTTACGGTCAAGCAGTTCATAGCCGTTTTTGGCAAGAGCAAGCGACTTTTTGGTGTTCATCAGATTACCTTTTGTAGGTACAGCCTGTACAGCCATAGATGCTCAGCACTCCTTTCTGACGGTTATTTCTCAACATAATACTTGTCAAGAATCTGATCGTCAACACGGTCAAGTTCTGATTTCGGAAGTGTAGAAAGTAATTCCCAACCGAGGTCAAGGCTCTGTTCAATACTTCTGTTTTCGTTGAATCCCTGATTAACAAACTTTGATTCAAACAGTCTGCCGAATTCAATATATTTCTTGTCGATAGGGGAGAGTTCTTCCTCACCGATAACAGATGCAAGTGAACGAGCGTCAATTACCTTTGCATATGATGCAAAGAGCTGGTTTGCAAGTGCCTGATGATCTGCTCTTGTGTAACCCTCACCGATACCGTCCTTCATAAGACGGGAAAGTGAAGGAAGAACGCTTACAGGCGGATAAAGACCTTGTCCCTGTAATGAACGGTCAAGTACGATCTGACCCTCTGTGATGTAACCTGTAAGGTCAGGAATCGGGTGAGTAATATCATCGTTAGGCATTGTAAGAATAGGAATCTGTGTAACAGAACCGTTCTTGCCTTTAATCATACCTGCACGCTCATAAAGTGATGCAAGGTCTGAATAAAGATAGCCCGGGTAACCTTTTCTTGCAGGAATTTCACCCTTTGATGATGAGAACTCACGAAGAGCCTCGGCATATGAGGTCATATCTGTCATAATAACAAGAACATGCATCTCAAGCTCAAATGCAAGGTACTCGGCAATAGTAAGAGCACATCTTGGAGTAAGTGTTCTTTCGATAATCGGGTCATTCGAAAGGTTTAAGAGCATTACAACTCTTGAAAGTACGCCGCTTTCTTCAAAACTCTTTCTGAAGTATTCGGCAACATCTTTCTGAACACCCATTGCTGCGAATACTACGCAGAAGTTATTAGCATTCGCACCGCTGATTTTTGCCTGACGAACAATCTGTACTGCAAGGTCGTTGTGCTTCATACCTGTACCTGAAAAGATAGGAAGTTTTTGACCTCTGATAAGTGTCATAAGTGTATCAATGGTAGAAATACCTGTGTTGATGTAGTTCTTAGGATAAATTCTTGAAACAGGGTTGATAGGTGTGCCGTTAATGTTAGCACGCTTTACAGGGAAAATATCTCCGAGTCCGTCAATAGGTCTGCCTGCACCGTCAAGTACACGACCGATAATTTCAGGAGAAAGAGGCATTTCCATTGGGTGACCTGTAAGTCTTGTTCTTGTATTTGTAAGGCTGATTCTTCTTGTGCCCTCAAATACCTGAACAACAATCTTTTCGCCCTCAATCTGTACGACACGGCCCTGTCTTACTGTGCCGTTATCAAGGCGGATATCAACAATTTCCTCGTTGGAAACGCCTTTTACTCCGTCAAGAACTATGAGTGAGCCGTTAATTTCTTTAACGCCGACATAATCTATAATCATTGTGCGTTTCCTCCTTACATAATTGAGTCAAGCTTTTCATCAATTTCCTTGATATATTCATCAAAGAGTTCAGGCTTGCTGTTAGGAATATCATATTTCATCTTTGTAAGTTTATCGAACAAACCAAGCTCAATAACCTTTGAAATAGGAATTTCCTTGGTAACAACCTTCTTAGCCTTATCGTAAAGGTGAAGAATTGTTTTCATCATAAGTTTCTGCTTTTCAAGCGGAACATAAGTATCATCAGCGTGGAAAGCATTTTGCTGTAAGAAACCTACACGAACTACTCTTGCAGCTTCAATGACAAGTTTCTGGTCATCAGGAAGTACATCGGAACCGATAAGTTTTACGATTTCCATAAGCGAGCTTTCTTCCTGAAGAAGTGCGCTGATTCTGTTACGATACTCAATAAAGTCTTTACCGAGGTTTTCTTCAAACCAAGGGTCAAGGTCGTTAAAGTATTCGCTGTAGCTGTTCATCCAGTTAATAGCAGGATAATGTCTTGAATAAGCAAGCGACTTATCAAGTGCCCAGAAACAACGGGTAAATCTTTTTGTGTTCTGTGTAACAGGCTCGGAGAAGTCTGAACCCTGCGGAGAAACCGCACCGATAAGTGTTACAGAACCCTCACCGCCTGAAAGAACTTCCGCACGGCCGCCACGCTCATAGAACTCGGCAAGTCGTGAAGGCAAGTAAGCCGGGAAACCTTCCTCGGCAGGCATTTCCTCAAGTCGGCCCGAAATCTCACGAAGAGCCTCGGCCCAACGAGAAGTTGAGTCAGCCATCATAGCAACATGGTAACCCATATCTCTGTAATATTCGCCAAGTGTGATACCTGTGTAAATTGATGCCTCACGGGCTGCAACAGGCATATTTGATGTGTTGGCAATAAGAACGGTTCTGTCTGTCATAGGACGCTGTGACTTAGGATCGATAAGTTCAGAGAATTCTTCGAGTACCTGGCTCATCTCGTTACCACGCTCACCGCAGCCTACATAAATAATAATATCAGCGTCGCACCATTTTGCAAGCTGGTGCTGTGTCATAGTTTTACCTGTACCGAAGCCGCCCGGTATAGCGGCTGTACCGCCCTTAGCAATAGGGAAGAGAGAGTCAATAACTCTCTGACCTGTAATAAGCGGAATTGAAGATGCAAGTCTGTCCTTTACAGGACGAGCGGTTCTGATAGGCCATTTCTGGCAAAGTGTAAGGTTGTGCTCAACACCGTTATCATCTTTAATAACAACAATTGTGTCAAAAAGCTTGTATTGACCGTCAGGCATAACCTTGGTAACAACGCCTGAAAGTTCAGGGTGAACCATAAGTCTGTGTTCAATGATTGGTGTTTCGGGAAGTGTAGCGTAAATCTGACCACCCTCGAGTTTGTCGCCAACCTTTACTTTCATTGTAACATTCCAGAGCTTTTTGTCATCAAGAGAAGAAACAGATGCACCTCTGTCAATGAAAGCGCCTGCCTGTTCCTCAATAGCCTTAAGAGGACGCTCAATTCCGTCAAAAATATTATCAATAATTCCCGGTCCGAGAAGTACATTCATAGGTGCGCCTGTACCTGTAACAACATCTCCCGGTTTAAGACCGGTTGTTTCTTCATATACCTGAATTGTGGTAAAATCAGAAGTTATACCGATTACTTCACCGACAAGGTTCTGTTCACCTACATGAACCATTTCCATCATTTCAAAGCAATCAGCATCTTTTACGGTAACAACAGGTCCGTTAATTCCATAAATAACATTATTTTCCATTTGTATTACCATCTTCTTTCGGATAAAATCAAGAAGGTCAATTAGTTAAGAACGCTCAGACCTGAGTTCTCAATAAACCATTCTCTCTGTGCAGCGAGCTTTGTGTCGAGTGTTTCATCGGCAACAATTCTCATTGATTTGCAGTAGCCTTTAAGACCGCCGATTTTGATTGAGTTGTCTTTAACAAGTTCCGCCATTCCGTGGAATGCGGCAAGGATTTCTGTTGAATACTTCATATCCTTTTCATTTATATAAACAACACAACGGTTATCGTCAAAAAGTTCTGCAATCTGTCTTGCACTGTCAACAAGTTTTAATTTATATTCTTTGGTTTCTGTGTATTTAATAAGCTTTTGTGCAGCCATTTCAAATACTTCGTCAGTCATTTTTGCTCTTTCTCTAAAGAGTTTTTTCTGACTTTCCTGAACAAGTCTGGCAAGTTTGCTTGTTTCTACATACTTTTTAGCTTCAAGCTGCTGCTGTATGTAGTGTTCGCTGTCACGCTTGCCGTTTTCTTCGGCTTTTTTGAGTTTTTCTTCCTTTAAAAGCTCAACTTCAGTATTGGCAATAGACTTTTGTTCTTCGGTGTATCTTTGTATGGCTTGCAAAAAGTTATCGGTTTTTGTGGTATTTTCCATATTAATAACCTCTCAGCTCATTCAGAGTTTTACGCCAATAGCGTCCTGAACATATTTTGTGATACTGTCTTTGGTGCGTCCGTTGCCATGACGGTCGGGAATTTCTACAATCAAAGGCTTTTTGCGGTTGAGCTTTAAGTCATAGATAAGGTCAGGGCAGAGAGAAACAAGAGTTTCTGTCATAAGAATAACAGCCACATCTTCTCTCTCCATAGCCTTAGTAAGCTCTCGTGTAACCTCTTGTTCCGTATGAACAACTACACCGTCAATACCTGCAAAACGCATACCCATTTTAGTATCAACATTATCGCTTATAAGAAAAAATTTCATTTTCCGTCATATCCTTTATTTCTTCAATTAGCTGAAGAGAATCAAGATTGAGATAAGCATACCGTAAAGGGCAACACCTTCACCGAGAGCAACGAAGATGATTGCTTTACCAAATGCCTTTGGATCTTCACTTGTTGCGCCGATAGCTGCAGGAGCTGCGTTACCTACGGCAATACCACCGCCGATACATGAAAGACCAACTGCGATAGCTGCGCCGATATATGCAAAGCTCTTAGATGACTGCTGAGCAACCTGTACTGCCTCTGAAACTGTATTTGCATCTGCTGCACCTGCTACGATTGGGCAAAGAAGGCAAATTGCAAATACTGCTGCGAATGAAGCAATCTGCATTAAAACTGTTTTCTTTCTGTTATGACCTTTTTCGTAAGCCTTTACAGCTACAACTACTGATGCTACAAGAAATACAACAGGGAGTGCCAACATAACTAAATTTAAGATGCTCATAATGATTTACCTCCAAAAATAAATAAACAATAAAATATATAATTAAGTTTTTCAACTTAACTGTTTTGTGTAAGTTTTAGCTTGACAGGTTCGTATGGTCTGCCTTCGCCTGAATAGAAACGGCTGAAAAGCTCATAGTATTCAAGTCTTAATACCTGAATTGCTACGAGGAGAGCCTCAAGTACCATTACTATAACATTACCTACTACAACAATTGGCCAGTAGGCAATAGGACCTGCGGTTTCGGCAAGAACAAATACAACCATCATCATACCTGCGTGAACAAGAACGAATGCGCCTACACGCAAGAAACTCATTGTGTTTGTTACATAGCTTAAAAGAACTTCAATTGATTCAAAAATATTTTCAACAATGTAGTCCTTCCAGCTTTCCGGTTTCCAGTCAGGTTCTTTGTTTACCAATCCGCCAAGCGGCTCGGCAAAGAAAATTAAGATAAACGGAATTACAATCAGGAATATAATGTACGGAGCGCTGAATACGGGAAGTCCGAACAAAAGCTGACCTGCAATACCGAATACTATTGCGCTGTAGAAAATTATACCTGCTACACCGCTCGTGCTGAACAATGCTCTGCCATAATCCTTTTGACGGATTGATGTGTAGACATTGAGGAACATTGCGGTAATTAAAAGGAATACGCCAATGCCTATGGCTATAAGAATAATCTTTGTTGCCATTTCGGAGCTCATTACCTCAATAGGCTTTTCTTCAAGTCCGAAGAGAGCTTTGTACATGGGGTCGAGCAAATGCTCAAATCCGAACACACTGCCGAATACAAGTCCGAAGAATGCGGATGAAATACCGCACGGTGCAAGTATTTTACCAATTGCCATCTTTTTGATTTTATACATCAATATACCTACAACAGTAAGGCAGATACCCTGACCGACATCGGCAAACATAATACCGAATATAATAATGTAAGTTATTGCAACAAAAAGTGACGGGTCAATTTCATTGTATTTTGGCACGCCGTACATTGAAGTATAAAACTCAAACGGTCGTGCAAGGAAACAGTTTTTGAGTTTAACAGGCGGAGATTTTTTAATCTCGTTCTTTGCGTCTGAAAATTCAACTGTAACGCTTCTGTGTTTGCAAAGTCGTTTTTTAAGCTGTTTTGCAAACTCTGTCGGCACCCAGCCTACAATAATAAAGCTCTTGTTGTACTGCAAAGCTTTAGTTCTTATAGTTGAGTACAAAGAAAGTTCTTCAAGTTTTGACAAATATTTTAAAATTCTTTCTTTGTTAATGGAAAGATAATCGTCAATACGCTTTTCGGTATCTTTGTAAACATCCTCAAGGTGGGGAATAAGTGCCGTAAGTTTTTTCATATGCAGAGTTGGCGTTGAATTAACACCGATTATGTCGCATCTCTCAAAGAAAAGACTTGAAAAAACTCTGTCAATTTCTTCTGTCTTATCAGCTGGAGCAAGATAAACGCCCCAATAATAAGCTTTATCTTCTGTACACACCGAAAAATCAATATAAGGGTCATCCTTATAATTTTCCAGTTTTACATAGCTGTCCTTAGGAAGTCTTCCGAATCTTGCATTTACATATTTAAGCTCAAGCAGCTTTTCTATTTCAATGTCAAGTCCGACAAAGTGCTTTGTTTCGTCAAGATTTTGTTTTGCCTCAAGCAATTGCTCGGCGGCAAAATCTCTGTCTTCAACAAGCTCGTTTAGTTCATCGCAAATCTTATTGCAAAACAATTGAATATCCTGATATGTCGGATTAAAATTGCTTACATCGACAAGCGGGAACTGCCTTTTTGTAAGTCCTAATGAAGCCTTGAGGTTAGTGAGATGTTCGGCATAAATATTTTTGGTCTGAAGATGTGAAAAACCTTGGGTATTGTTGTAAAAAACAGACACATCATCGGGATGAAAAACTCCCGATTCTCCCAAAACGGTAATAACATCGTCAATCTCATCCATAAAGCCGATTATATTAACAGCTTGCATGGTTGATACAGCCAAATAAAATCACCTCTTTGTTAGTGGTACTGCTTACTAAACGATAAGCAGGGACTGTATTTTTTTAGAATCAAGTTTATATCGTGTACCTTCAATCAAGGTTATAATATTCATAAGCTCGGTTTCGGCAACGAACATATATGAAATCATCACAACAGAAGGATTGTTTGAGAAATACATATTCTTTCTTGCAAGTTTGTATTTTACTCTTGGGCTGATGTCACTTGCGTAAACATAACCTATTTGTTCAATCAACTTACCGGTGTGAGTTTCCTGCATTACGGAGAATACTTCTCCGGAGGATTCCGCACGGCACATTCTGTCGAGAGTTTTTTCACTGATGCTTGAGAAAGGGTAGAGCAGGTTGTTTTTTATTTGCTCCGGTGTAAGGTTATAATACTTTTTAAGACGAAGTACACGGGAGAAATTATTGTAATCGTTGATTACGGTAAAAAGCTCCATAAGCTCTTTTCTTTCAGTGCCTTTTGTTTTGCTCTTTATTACCTTTTTGAGGTTGGAGAAAACAAAAGTATAAAGATCATTTTCAATATCCGATATAGGCAAAAGATTGTTTTCGTCGGGCTTGTATTTTTCAAATATTTGAGAATACTTTGTATTGCTCAAAATGGTGAGAAATTCATCGTAATTTCTTGCAAGCGCAAGTTTCTGCAAATCAATCTCCGTATGTTTTGCAAAATATGTCGGATACTGATAAATAAACTTTTCAGTAGATGAAGTATTCAGCAAAGTGAGAAAGCGCATTATCTGTTCAATCTCGGTTCTGCTTATAACATAAGCTGAAAAGCCGGTGCTCATCTGGGAATCATATCTGCAAAGCGAGTCAAACTCATAGAAAAGATGTTGTCTTAAAAGAACCTCAAGTCTGCCACGGTGAACATCACGCTCATTTATATCACGCAATGCCTCCGCATAGTGCGTATATGACTTAAGATAAGACATTACTTCTGCAACACTGTTTGAGTTAAGCAAACTGTTGTAGTCCTTTTCGGTAAGTCTTTTACCAAACTTTGCTCTTGCCTTTGCAAGCACCGCAAACGAAGTGGAAGACACAGCTTTCGCACCTCCTTTAAAATAATATGCTTAATAAATGGATAGTTATCCGATAGTTCGTTTAGCAATTTCATCTGACCATTTGTCAGCATTTGCCTCGAAATCAGATTTAAGTTTAATTAAAACAGATTTATGCTTCTGACGAGTATCCTGCCACTGATGTCTGATGTCCTTGTCAATATAAGCACTCTGGCGCTCAATGGTTTCGTCAGCTTTTGACATATAGGAATCGTAGATTACCTTTGCCTGAGCGTCAATCTCTTTGGCAAGAGCTTCTTTGTTTTTTTGATTTTCTTCATCGAAGGCTTTTGCCTCAGCGTCTGCTTCAACAATCTGTTTAATCATATCCTTCAAAAAATCACCCCCTGAAATTAGTTCTTGAGAGCCTGAAGCGGTGCAGGAATTCTTCCTCCTCTGTTGATAAATTCAGCCGGTGAGCCTTTTCTTAGCGGCATTACAGGACCGTAGCCGAGAAGTCCGCCAAAGTTAAGTGTTTCGCCTGCTTTTTTACCAATAGCGGGAATAAGTCTTACAGCGGTTGTCTTAGTGTTTACCATACCGATAGCGGCCTCATCTGCAATAATAGCAGAGATAACCTCGGCACTTGTGTCACCCGGTACAATAATCATATCAAGGCCAACTGAGCAAACGGCTGTCATAGCCTCAAGCTTAGTTATGTCAAGATATCCGTTTTCAGCTGCATAAATCATACCTGCATCCTCAGACACCGGAATAAAAGCACCGCTAAGTCCGCCAACATGTGACGAAGCCATTACGCCGCCTTTCTTAACAGCATCGTTAAGAAGTGCAAGAGCAGCAGTTGTACCGTGACATCCGCATACTTCAAGTCCCATTTCTTCAAGAATATGTGCAACACTATCGCCGACAGCCGGTGTAGGTGCAAGTGAAAGGTCAACGATACCAAAAGGAACGCAAAGTCTTTTGCTTGCTTCTTTTGCTACAAGCTGACCCATTCTTGTGATTTTAAATGCGGTTTTCTTAACCATATCGGCGATTTCGGCAATATTTTTGCCTTTGCCGCCCTTAGCAAGAGCAGCTCTTACTACGCCCGGTCCCGAAACACCGACATTGATAACGGTATCAGCCTCGCCGACGCCGTGGAAAGCTCCTGCCATAAACGGGTTATCTTCAGGAGCGTTACAGAATACTACAAGCTTTGCAGCGCCGATGCAATCACGGTCTGCTGTAGCTTGAGCAGTCTGAACTACAGTTTTACCCATCATTTTAACTGCATCCATATTGATACCGGCTTTTGTTGAACCGATATTTACCGAAGAGCAAACAAAATCGGTAGTTGCAAGTGCTTCGGGGATACTCTCTATAAGCGCATAGTCACCGCTTGCGAAACCTTTTTGTACAAGAGCGGAATAACCGCCAATGAAGTTTACGCCGAGTTCTTTTGCGGCTTTGTCGAGTGCGTGAGCAAATTTTACTACCTTTTTACTCTGGCATGGTGCAGCTACCATTGCGATAGGGGTAACTGAAATTCTCTTATTTATAATAGGAATACCGTACTCCCTCTGGATATCCTCGCCTGTTTTTACGAGGTCTTTGGCAGAACGGCAGATTTTGTCGTATACCTTTGTGCAGGCTTTGTCAATATCGTCATCAATACAGTCTAAAAGTGAAATGCCCATTGTAATTGTTCTTACATCGAGATTTTCGTTATCAATCATATTGATAGTTTCAAGTATATCTTTTGTTTCGAGCATAGGTGTTTATCCTTTCAATCCATATTTAAGGGCAAATTAAATTCTGTGCATACTGTTGAATATATCTTCGTGCATTACATGAATCTTAGTTGCAGTAGCTTCTCCGACAGCGTCAAGGTCGGTTCTTAACTTTTCAAAATCAATTTTCTCTTCATTGAATTCAATAAGCATAACCATTGCAAACATATCCTGAAGAACACTCTGTGTTACCTCAACGATGTTTGCGTTGTCAGCAGCACAAGCAGCTGATACCTTTGCAAGTATTCCGACTGTGTCCTTACCGATTACTGTAATTATAGCTTTCATAAGTTACCTCCGTATTTGCAAGATTTTAATTTTATTCCTGCAAAAGAATTATAAAAGAATTATATGATTGTTTATTATCATTACCTTATTATATAACTAAAATCTAAGAAAGTAAAGCCTTATATTGCATAAATTTGGCGAATATGGTATTATTTATTACGGAGGCTTGATAACTATGATTTTATGTGATGTTCATACTCATTCAAACAATTCTTTTGACGCTGAAAATACAGTGGAAGAAATGTGTAAATCTGCCCTAAATAAGGGATTTTACGCAATAGCAATTACCGACCATTGCGAAGCACCTTTTATCAAGTTTGCCTATAACAAAGAATTCGGAGATTTTAACGAAAGAATACCTTTGTCATTTTTGCAAACCAAAAACGCACAGATAAAATATAGACAAAAACTCAAGGTTTTATGCGGAATAGAGCTCGGCGAGCCTATGCACGATCCGGAATGTACCGAAAAAGCGCTTTCTTTTGGCGATTTTGACTTTGTTTTAGCGTCTTTGCACAATTTAAAAGATATGGAAGATTTCTATTTTATCGACTTTAATAATTGTAATATTTCCGAAATTTTGAAATTATATTTTAATGAACTTGCAGAAACAGCGACCTTCAGTGACTTTGACAGCCTTGCTCATCTTACATATCCTTTAAGATATATTTTTGAAACAACAGGGGAATATCCCGACCTTACACCTTATCAAGATGTTATTGACGATATATACAGAACACTGATTTCAAACAAGAAAGCTCTTGAAATTAATACTTCGGGTTTATTCAAACCCATCGGCAGAACTTTGCCCGATGAATTTCAGCTAAAGCGCTATCGTGAACTCGGCGGAAAGCTTATCACTATCGGAAGTGATGCCCACACAAGCACTGCTGTCGGAAACGGAATAGATGAGGGAATAAGACTTGCACATAAGTGCGGATTTAAGTCGTATACTATCTTTGAAAAGCGCCGCCCGATTACTATACCGATAGAATTTTAATTAAACTATATCGTATATCTTAATAGATATTGTGTTGTTTATCATATTATAACGCAAGTTTAAAATAATTCAACCACTAATTTCGGTTACTGTATCTATTAATGTACAAAACTATAAATATTGTTTAATAAACCGAATAAAAACAAATAAAAAACAGACATTTCTCAAAAGTTGGAAATGTCTGTTTTGTGCTTTAGCTTAATTATATTATGTCAAGACAGCTTATTATAATGTCTTTGCAAGTTCTTTTATGTATTCTCTTAATTGGTCTTTAGTTTCGGGATGTTCAAGACCTACTTCGATTTGAGCCTGAAGAATACCAAATTTATTGCCCATATCGTATCTTCTGCCCTCAAATTCAACGGCTGTCATACCGTCTGTAACAGCGATTTCACGCATTGCGTCTGTAAGCTGAATTTCACCGCCTATGCCCGGCTGTGTTCTTTCAAGAATTTCAAAAATTTCTGACGGAAGAACACATCTGTCTATGATAGAGTAAAGTGAGAGAACTTCCTCCGGAGTTTGCGGTTTTTCTTTCATATCTGTGCATTTAAATACATTGTCGTAAATATGCTCAACTTTAAGTGAACCGTATTTATGAATGTCTTTTGCATCAACTTTTTTAACGCCGACAACACCTTTGCCAAACTCGCCGTAATGTTCAATAAGCTGACCTATGGCTGGTTTTTCGCCTACGATTGCGCCGTCGCCGAAAAGTACGGCGAAAGGTTCATTACCTACAAAAGACTTTGCTTTTAAAATAGCGTGGCCTAAACCCTTCATTTCTTTC
The DNA here is from genome assembly GCF_023921805.1 of Ruminococcus sp. FMBCY1. Lineage (GTDB taxonomy): Bacteria > Bacillota > Clostridia > Oscillospirales > Acutalibacteraceae > Ruminococcoides > Ruminococcoides intestinale_A. The sequence goes on from NZ_CP074197.1 coordinate 344,948, forward strand.
TGACGAATGAAAGTGATATTTGCAAGATTTGAAATACCTCTTACTGTTTCAAGAAAATCAAGTTTGCCGCTTTTTTCAAGGATTGCCTCAAGTTCAGGGGATGCATCAAAATGGTCTTCGATAATGCCTTTACCTCTGTTTGTAACGATAAGAATATCTGTTATTCCGGCTGCAACTGCCTCTTCAACGATATACTGAATGGTCGGTTTGTCTACGATCGGGAGCATTTCCTTTGGCATTGATTTTGTCGCTGGAAGTACTCTTGTGCCGAGTCCTGCTGCAGGTATAACTGCTTTTGTAATTTTCATATTTTCCTCCGATATTTGTTTTTAAACGAACAGCGGCATATAAGCGATTGCTAAAAATACAAATGTTGCCACAACTGCTATGGCAAGGTTTACGCCACCCTTGTTTTCAATCTGCTCGTTAATTTTTGACTTAGTGATTGCTGCTTCTTCGTCTGATTCTTTATCAAAACTCGAAGCGTAGTTTTTAATTGATGAAATTTTCTTTATGCAGTGTTTAAAATACATTCTGTTTGTTCTGAAACCGCAGATAAGCATAATGGCAAATCTGATTGCTCCGAGAATGTACGGAACAGCAAAGTACAAAAGATTTGTAGAGGACATACCGGCAAATAAATCGCCGACATTAGCACCGCTGTATCCGCTTTGAAGTATGGCAGAGTAATTATCCATATAAATGTTATATGCCTCTGTAAATTCAGGTGTTGATTGTATAATAAGTGTGCCTGCAAGCAATCCTACCACGATTACCGATATAACAATGCCGATTGCGTACATTTTCCTGTAAAGCATATATGCACCGGGTAAAATAGCGGATACAAAGCTGAATCGTGATTTATTTGTTCTTAAGATTGAACCGAAAACACGCATAAAGTAGTTTGTATTTTTGCCGACAAATTTTGAAACCTCACCTGCGGTTACATTATCTGCCATTTTTTCGTCTGCCTTAAAACCTGCCATCGGATCAAACGCAATAAAAGGTATTCCGCCGTTTTGCGGATTTTGACCGAAAGGAAAACCGTTCATATCCGGCGGAACATTATTATTTCCGTTAACGGAATCATTCTCGGGTTGATTGTCTTTTAACAGAGGCGCTCCGCAATGTTCGCAGTAAAACAAAGTATTGTCGTTTGGATGACCGCAAATTTTGCAGATTACTTCATTGTCTGAGCCGCTCTCTTTGTCAGCTTCAAAGTCATCGGAACTGTCCGGTTGATCATTTTCAAATAAAAAATTTTGTGAATGTTTATCCTGATAAAAGCAGTGTTCCTCCTGCTCGTAGCATTCTCTGTGGTGCGGCGTGCCGCATTCAGGGCAAACTACTATATCATCGCCCTCTTTAAACTGTTTGTTACAAACAGGGCATTTATATTTATAAAAATCCATATTTGCCTCCGGGTATTTTTATACAAACTAATTATAACAAATAATCTTATTAATTGCAACCATAATTTATTATAATATTTTAAATGTATATAATTTCTGAATTTTATTATTTAACCGCAAAAAGAATATATTTGTTTACAAAATATTGTAATAAATTGGTAAATCTGATATAATGAAAATGTTGAAATTTTTGAGCAAGGAGGATTACTTGTGAATGATAAAGTGAGCGTACAAGTGGTAACCTTTGGAGCAATGAATTTTGCAATGCAGCAAAACTATGTTCCGTTTGTGCGCAGCGTAACGATAAAAAATAACAGCGATGAGGAAATTAAAGATATTATGTTAAAAATTTCCTTTGAACCTGAATTTGCAAAGCCGTTTACACATAGAATTGAGGTTTTACCTCCGCATACCGAAATTGAGGTAAGTCCTGTTAATATTATAGTATCTACGGAGTTTCTGTTCTCACTGACAGAGAGAATTGTTGCACAGATCAGCGTACAGCTTTTATGCGGCGAAGAAGAACTTGTAAATGCCGGTGACAATATTGATTTGCTTGCCTATGATGAGTGGAGCGGCTGCTATATAATGCCTGAACTGATTGCGGCTTTTGTGACACCTAATCATCCCGCTATCTCGGGCATCCTTAAAATCGCAACCGATTATTTAAGAAAATGGGGAAAAGACCCGAGCATAACAGGTTATCAGAGCCGCAATGCAGATGTTGTAAAACTGCAAATGGCTGCTGTTTATGCCGCTTTACAGTCAAAAAATATTGTGTATAATAATCCGCCTGCAAGTTTTGAAAAAGCAGGTCAGCGTGTGCGACTTCCTTATTCTGTAATTGAGCAGAAACAAGGTACTTGCATTGACCTTGCGGTTACATATGCGTCTTGTCTTGAGGCGGCAGGACTTTTCCCTTTAATAATGATAAAAAAAGGTCACGCATACTGCGGCTGCCGTCTTGAAGAGGAAACTTTTGCCGATTGTGTAATTGATGATTTTTCGGCTATAGACAAACGAACGGTAAGCGGAAATGAAGATATTTTGCTTGTTGAATGTACGGATTTTACGGCGGGAGAAAAGATTGATTTTGACAGAGCGGTAAAGCACGGAAAAAATAATCTGTCAGATTCGGAAAATTTTATATGTGCTGTTGATGTTAGAAGAGCAAGAGCGGGAGGACTGCGACCAATTCCGCAAAAAATAGATAGCAACAGTATTTGCGGTTATGACGGGACGGTTGATTCGGTTTCTGATTATCAGGCAGCTGCACCTAAGAAACTTAACAGAAGCGGTACAGGTGTAATCGGATATGAGGAAAGTTCGCTTTCAAGAATACAGATATGGGAGAGAAAGCTGCTCGATTTCAGTTTAAGAAACTCACTTTTAAATTTCAGAATTACCAAAAACGCTTTGCCGATTTTAACTCATGATCTTGCCGCTCTTGAGGACAGCCTTGCAGACGGAGTATCTTTTTCAATACGAGAATTGCCGAGCGAATGGACGGCGTCGCTTAGAGATGCAAGGCTTTATGAGATAGAAAACGAAAATGACCTTGCAACAAATATTGCAAGCGAAGAGTTTAAAAGCAAAAGACTTTGTGCGGTTATGCACGACGAAGAACTTGAAAAAACTCTGAAAAATATTTACAGAACAACAAAGTCGAGCATAGAGGAAAACGGTTCAAACACACTTTTCTTAGCACTTGGATTTTTAAAGTGGTATGAAAGCGATATTTCGGAAAAGCCACGCTATGCACCGCTTATTATGATTCCTGTTGAGCTTGTAAAAAGTTCGCATAATAAAGGCTATTTATTGAGAAGCAGACAAGAGGAAACCCAGATTAATGTTACATTAATTGAGTATTTAAGGCAGATTTTCGAACTGAAAATACCGAGCCTTGACCCACTGCCCGAGGACGAGCACGGTACGGACATTCCGCTTGTTTTCAATACGGTTCGTAATTGTATTCTTGATAAAAAGCGTTGGAATGTTGTGAATACGGCTTGCTTGGGACAGTTTTCGTTCGGTCAGTTTGTAATGTGGAGTGACCTTAGAAACCGTGCCGACGAATTAATGCAAAATAAGGTTGTTGCAGGTCTTATTGATAAGAAAATTACTGTTGAGCAGGAAGAAAATCCGCTGACGGTGTCTGAACTTGATGAACGCATCGCACCCGATGACCTTGCAATACCGTTGAGCGCAGATTCTTCACAGATGCTTGCCATTGCAGAGGCGGCAAAGGGAAAAAGTTTTGTACTTCACGGACCTCCCGGAACAGGTAAGTCGCAGACAATTACAAATTTAATCGCAAATGCGCTTTATCACGGTAAATCTGTTCTTTTTGTCGCAGAAAAAATGGCGGCTCTTAATGTGGTTCAACACAGACTTGAAAATATCGGTCTTGCTCCGTTCTGCCTTGAACTTCACTCAAATAAGGCTAGCAAAAGCAGTGTGCTTTCTCAACTCGAAAAATCACTTGAAGTCGGCAGAATAAAGCATCCCGAAAAATACAAAGCAACAGCAGACAGGCTGAAAGCTATGCGTGTGAGTATGAATTCTGTAATTGACGGACTTCATAAAAAGCACGAGAGCGGAATTTCCGTGTATGACGCTATAGAACAATATGAAACCTGTGCCGAATTTAAGAATAAAATAACAATTCCGCAAGACGTTATTAACACTGTTAATGATGACAGAATAGAACAGCTTTCATCCTTAATTTTAAGTTATAAAAATTCTGTTGACGGTGTAGGTGATATAGTTAATAACCCGCTTAAAAATATTTCCCTTACGGAATATTCTATACCGTTAAGAGAAAAGCTGTATTCGGATTGTGTAAATTTGCTTAATCTATATAATAATGCAAAATCGAGCGTTGAAAGAATTTTCGGTACATTTAATATCAATGCCGAATTAAGTGAAAAATCAATCAAAAACATTTTAAATCTTAGCAAAGCGTTGCTTATCCCTTCGGCTTTTTCTCCAAGCCTTATTCTTGAAAATAATTACAATGCGGTAACTCAAAAGCTGAATAATTATTATGTAAGCATTTGTAACGAAAACAGAGAAAAACAAGAAATTGAAAAAGTGTTTACAAGCGGTATTTATGAATATAACTGTATTCAGGCTCTTAATGAATGGAATGTCGCTCAATCAAGTTGGATATTTAGCAGAAATTCAAAACATAAAAAACTTTTGAAAGAAGTTGCAACATTTTGTGTTATGCCAAATGCCGTTACCAAAGAAAATATTATCAATTGGTATCAGCGACTTATTAATTTTAATAAATTGCACAATGATAATATGACTTGCGGTAATGAGCTTAGGTATATACTTAATGAATTAGGTTCTGATTTTAAACAGTCAATTAATAAAACCGATTCCGTCTACAATGCGATAAGTGTGTATAACTATAATGAAATCAGAACAATATTAAATGCGTTTAAGAATATTAATCTTGCACAGCTTGGAAACGATGTTAATTGTGCAGAAAATTATATATTAAAATGGAATGAATTTTCCGACATTTTCAAAGTTAATATTGATAATGAGCAGAGCGACAATTGGCTTGACCGCACCGGAAATACTCTTAATAATATAAGTAAGAATATTGACAAATTGTATGCGGTTACGGAATATAACGCTAAGCGTGAACAGCTTGCAAATGAACAGCTTGAGTGTATTTGTAATGCGGTTGAAAGCGGTATTGTTAATAAGGAAAATGCAGTTGACGCTTTCAGATGCAATGTGTATTATGCGCTTGCACTCAAATATATTTCTGTTGACGAGAGCTTGAGCACATTCAGAAGCAATAGCTTTGAGCAAACTATAAAAGAATACCACGCATTAATTGATGAATATTCAAAACTTACTGTTCAGGAACTTGTGGCTAAACTTTCATCTCAAGTGCCTGTTTCGGGTTCGGCGGGTGCGTCGTCTTCCGAACTCGGTATTCTTAAAAGAGCGATAAAAAGCAACGGCAGAATGATGTCGATAAGAAAGTTGTTTAACGAAATCCCTGCATTATTACGCAGACTTTGCCCGTGTATGCTTATGAGCCCGATTTCTGTTGCACAATACATTGACCCGTCATTCCCTAAATTTGACCTTGTGGTGTTTGATGAAGCATCACAGCTACCTACAAGCGAAGCTGTCGGCACTATAGCAAGAGGTGAAAATGTTGTGGTAGTCGGTGACCCTAATCAGTTGCCGCCGACAAGTTTCTTTAAATCAAACAGAATTGATGAAGAAAACATAGAAAACGAAGATCTCGAAAGTTTGCTTGATGACTGCCTTTCGATTTCAATGCCGCAGATGTACTTAAAATGGCACTACCGTTCTCGCCACGAAAGTCTTATCGCATACAGCAATATGAAGTATTACGATAATAAACTTTATACATTCCCGTCGCCGAACGACAGAGTGTCGGCAGTTAAACTTGTGCACATTGACGGCTACTATGATAAGGGCGGTACAAAGCAGAATAAAGCCGAGGCAGAGGCTGTGGTAAATGAAATTATCCGCAGATTATCCGATGAACAACTGCGTACAAAGAGTATCGGCGTTGTAACTTTTAATATTATTCAACAGAATTTAATTGAAGATATGCTTGCCGATGAATTTTCTAAAAAACCCGAACTTGAAAAATACGACAGCGAATCCGCAGAACCCGTATTTGTTAAAAATCTTGAGAATGTACAGGGTGATGAGCGAGATGTAATTCTGTTTTCAGTCGGCTACGGTCCCGATAAGGACGGCAAAGTTTCTATGAACTTTGGCCCGCTTAACCGTGACGGCGGTTGGCGCAGACTTAATGTTGCAATTTCAAGAGCAAGACAGGAAATGATTGTTTATTCCACTCTTACTCCCGAGCAGATTGATTTGTCACGCACAAGAGCACTCGGCGTTGAAGGGCTTAAAGGCTTTTTGAAATTTGCGGGACAGAACCGAAATATTGTTATACCCGACGGCAAAGTTTCTGTTCATAACGATAATAGAGTTATTGAAGAAATTGCCAAAGAAATAGAAAAACTCGGCTATAAGGTGAACTGCAATATCGGTTGTTCGGAATACAAGATTGATATTGGTATCGTTGACCCTGAAAATCCCGACAGTTATCTGCTCGGTATTCTTGCCGACGGTGAAAACTGCAAAAATTCCGCAACATCTAAAGATAGATTTGTATTACAGCCCGATGTGCTTGCAGGTCTTGGCTGGAAAATTATGCGTGTATGGACTCTTGATTGGCTCGATGATTCGGCTCGTGTAATTGAAAAGATTAAATCAGAAATTGAAAATGCGATTTCGGGCAAAAATACCAAGCAAAAAATTTCAGAGCAAAACAAAACTCAAAATTTAGAATTTGAAAAAATTGATACATCAACACAGATTGAACAGACAAGACAGCGAAAGTACGAAACAGTCGATTCTCAAATTCTCGGAAGTTCTGAAAGCTTTTATACAGCAGCGGCAGGGGTCGAAATTCAAAAGCTGATGTTTAAAATTATCTCTGTTCAAGCACCGATAAGTAAAAAAGCATTGTACAAAAGTGTGCTTTCGGCTTACGGTATTTCTCGATCGGGTAACAGGGCAGAGGCAATACTTGACGGTATTCTCGGCAGAATAATGCACTCCGAAACCTCTGACAATGGGGTGATATTCGTATGGCAGCCCGAACAAAAACCTGATGAATACAATATTTATCGTGTGTCGGAGCAAAACGAGAATAGGCGCAATATTGACGATATTTCCTCAAAAGAAATATTAAATGCAGTCATTCAAGTTTTGAGCGAACAAGGCGGTATGCAAAAATCTGACCTTATTAAAGAAAGTGCCAAAAAGTTCGGTTTTACAAGAACAGGCACGCTTATTGATACAACGGTCGGTTTTGCTGTCGATAACGCAATCAAAAACGGCAAACTTGTTGTATCGCAGGACGGAAAAATTACAGATAAAACATAATTACAAGATAGGAAAAATATAATGCCGGATAATGAAGAAAAGTTTTTTCAATAAAATCTCAATGAAAAAGCGCCGCAACCCGGTATGATGTTTTTTGTGCATTTGCTTTTTGAAAAAAATGTGAAATGCCGTAGCAGTCGGTAATGAATGAAATAATGGAAAAACATCTTGGCAAAACCGAATGTTTTTCTTATGATAAATCATCGGCAGGTTTTATGCCTGAAAATTATATAGCACATTTTAAAGACGGTGATGTTAATACGGGAGAATATGCGGCGGGAATAAATTATTTACGCAAATTCCTTATTATAAAAAACAGTTTACATTTATCGGCTAATTTGCTATAATAAAATTGTATGTAAAATAGTAATCTGATTTTTAGAGCTATATATCAAATTAAGACAGGAATGGTATATTTTATGGTACAATTTGAGGAATTATTGTTAAAGGTTCAGGCACTTAAACCTGAAATTGATGATTTGTCAGACGCTCTCGGTATGAAAGGTATGCTTTCTGAAATTCAGCAGCTTGAGCTTAAAGCTACCGAACCGGGGTTTTGGGACGATGTAGAAAAATCTCAAAAAGTTTTACAGCGTACAGGCACACTAAAAGGCAAGGTTGAGGCTTACGAGGCTTTAGTGGCTAAGTATGAAGATACCTGCGCTTTGATTGAACTTGCAAATGAGGAAGAGGATCTTTCGCTTCTTGAAGAGGCTGAAAGCGAGGCAGAGGGAGTTAAAGAAAGTCTTGAAAAGCAAAGACTTCAAACTCTTCTTACAGGCGAATATGATAAGAACAATGCAATTCTTACTTTCCACGCAGGTTCGGGCGGTACAGAGGCTCAGGACTGGGCGGAAATGCTTTATAGAATGTACAACCGTTGGGCAGATGCTCACGGATTTAAAGTAAAAGAAGTTGACTACCTTGACGGTGACGAGGCGGGTCTTAAAAGTGCCGTTCTTCTTGTTGAGGGTGAAAATGCTTACGGTTACTTAAAGAGCGAGGCAGGCGTTCATCGCCTTGTAAGAGTATCTCCTTTTGATTCGCAGGGCAGAAGACACACAAGTTTTGCCTCTCTTGAGGTTATGCCTGAAATGGACGATAACATTGAAGTAAATATTGCTCCCGAAGACATCAAAATGGATGTTTACCGTGCGAGCGGCGCAGGCGGACAGAAAGTCAACAAGACTTCATCTGCCGTTCGTCTTACTCATATTCCGACAGGTATTGTTGTAGCAAGTCAGGTTGAAAGAAGCCAGTATCAAAACCGTGATGTGGCTATGAAAATGCTTATTTCAAAACTTATGGAAATTAAAGAGAGAGAACACCTTGATAAAATTGAAGACATTAAAGGTGTTCAAAAAGAAATCACATGGGGCAGTCAGATCCGCAGCTATGTGTTTATGCCATACACAATGGTTAAGGATCACCGCACTTCATACGAAACCGGTAATATTCAGGCTGTTATGGACGGTGATATTGACGGATTTATTAACGCATATCTCAAATGTGCAAGTCTTGGCACATTGCAAAAATAATCATTAAAGAGGTAGATAAAAGTGAAATATTTGGTAATGCTTTGTGACGGTATGGCCGATGAGCCAAACGAGGCACTCGGAAATTCTACACCGATGGAAAAGGCAAACAAGCCTTGTATGGACAGCCTTGCCGCAAAGGCTGAGGTCGGTATTGTTAAGACTGTAGCAGAGGGTTTAAAACCCGGCAGCGATGTAGCAAACCTTTCCGTACTCGGTTATGAACCTGCCGTATATTACAGCGGTCGTTCTCCGCTTGAGGCTGCAAGCATCGGTATTGATTTAAAGGATACAGATGTAACTTTAAGATGTAATCTTGTTACTCTTTCAGATGATGAAGATTACGAAAATAAAACAATTCTTGATTATTGCGCCGATGATATTTCTTCGGAAGAAGCTAAGATTCTCATTGAGTATATTCAGGAAAAACTCGGAAATGATGTATTCCGTTTCTATCCGGGCGTATCTTATCGTCATTGTCTTGTTTGGAGCAACGGTAATCCGCATCCCGGTGTGCTTACACCTCCGCATGATATTACAGGCAAGGTAATTACAGATTACATTCCAAAGGGTGAGGCTGTTGACGAGCTTTATGACCTTATGAAGAAGAGCTATGACCTTTTAAAGGATCACCCTGTAAATCAGGCGAGAATAGCAAGAGGCAAGCGCCCTGCAAACTCAATTTGGCTTTGGGGTGAGGGTACTAAGCCTTTACTTGATAATTTCAGTGAAAAATTCGGTATAAAGGGCAGTATGATTTCTGCCGTTGACCTCTTAAAAGGTATTGCAATCTGCGCAGGAATGAACAGTGTTGATGTTGACGGCGCTACAGGTTACCTTGATACAAACTTTGACGGTAAATGTAAGGCTGCTATTGAAGAATTTAAAAACGGCGCCGATCTTGTTTATATACATGTTGAAGCTCCTGACGAGTGCGGTCACCGTGGTGAAATTGAAAATAAGGTAAAAGCTATTGAAATGATAGACGAGCATATTCTCGGTCCTGTAGTTGAATTTTTAAAGGGCTACGATGATTTTGCTGTTTTGGTATGTCCTGACCATCCGACTCCGCTTTCTATCCGTACACATACTTCTACTCCTGTTCCGTATCTTATTTATGACAGTAAAAATGAGATTAACAGCGGTGTAAAAGTATTCTGCGAAAAAGAAGCAAGAGAAACAGGCAACTACATTGAAAAAGGCTTTACTATGATGAATTATTTTCTTACAAAATAATTTTTCGTCTACATAATTCATTAAAAAATTTACATCCTCACATTTATAATTGAATTAATCAATAAAAATGTGAGGATGTTTTTATGCGTGAATTTATATTAATTGTAACCGCTGTAATCATAATTGCACTTGTTGCCGTAGTGTTTGTAATAATGTATATAAACCATAATAAAAAGAACGGTAAGTCCCACAAGCCGACAATTATTTATTACAAAGTCAAAGAAAACGAAACCGAAGATAATACAGAAAATAATTCTGTAAAAGATAATTGATATTATTTTTCGGAATCTGCAAATACTTTATCGCTGATTTCTAAAAGTTCGGAAAAACTGTGAATGGTGTAGTCGGGATTTTCTGTATTGCCAAAACCGTATTCGGCAAATACAAACGGCACCTTTGCGTCTTTTGACGCTGTTTGATCACCGATAGTGTCGCCAACATAGAAAGCACAATCAATGTTATTTCTGCTAATAACAAGGCTGATATTTTCGCCTTTTGTGAGTTGGGTTCTGCCTGACATTTCAAAATCAGAAAAATATTTTTCGAGTTTGTGAGCTTTCAAAAATGATTCAATATAACCGCACTGACAGTTACTGATTATACCGAGAAAATATTTTTCGGAAAGTTTGCTAAGCACATCTTCGAGGTTATCGTACAAATGACCGCCTGACTTTTCAAGATACGGAACTTCTACGGCACAACATTCTTTTATAATGTTTACGCCGTTTTCTTCACTAAGCTCCGGCAACATAATGTTTGCAATCTGCTCAATAGTTTTGCCCATATAGCTGTTCATTTCTTGAAGCGTTATTTGCTTTTGGGTTTCGGGGTGATTTTTAAGAACTTCGTTCCATATAGGAAGAATTACATCGCTCGTGTGCCACAATGTTCCGTCTAAATCAAATAAAATTGCTTTTTTCATAATAATACTCCTGATTTATTATAAAAATTTTCAAACTGATAATATCACACTCTAAAATTAATGTCAATATGAGGTGTGTTTTGTAAAAAATAAAATTGTTAAAAATTAAAAGTTTTTTTAAAAATCTGTTGACAAAGTAAGTAAGCAGTGATATAATATTTATCGTTGTCAACAGACAATATTTGCGAGTGTGCTGGAATAGGCAGACAGGCACGTTTGAGGGGCGTGTGTTTCACGACGTACGGGTTCAAGTCCCGTCACTCGCACCATATCGAGTGTTCATAAGGGATTTGACTTATGAACACTCTTTTTATTTTATCATATAATTCGTATGTACGAGCAAGGGTAACACCTTGCTCTTTTTTATGCCGTGAATTGTTCGGTTATATATTCTACGGCAACACCTTTGCGTGTATCCGCAATATGGGTTTGTTTTGTGGTGTTCGGCAATTCGATATATCCGATAAAACGGTAATATATAACGATTCGTTGCGTTCGACTTTTGCCTGTACCCTCTGTTTCAAAAATATCGATATGGTCAATCAGTTCTCGAAGCAGCGGTGATGTCAGATTATCCATTTGCATAAACCTGCGAATTGCCGATATGAATTTTCCATATTCCGAATTGGTGTTTTTCAACTCTTCGATTTGGTGTCGAGTATCCGCAATTTTGGCTTTTAAGTCCATACGCTCTTTTTCGTATTTATGAGATAACTCAACAAACCACTCATCGCTGACTTTTCCGATAACATTATCCTCATATAGCTTTTCATAAAGTTGCGATACCGTGTTGCTGCGTGTAATCGCTTTTTGCAGTTCCGACTCCAAAAACTTTTTGTCTTTTTCTCTTTCTTCGTCATTTTTCCGCAAAAGCAGTTGTGCAAAATATGACTCGTCAATTTCCAACATTTCAACAAGTCGCCTTAATTCAAGTTTTACAACTTCTTCAAGGGCGTCTGCTCTGACATAATGTCTTCCGGGACACTTTCCTCGATAATCTACCTTGTTATCAGAACAAGTGAAATAGTGAATTTCTTTGTTAGAGGTGCTTGTGTGGTATCTCATTTTACTGTGGCAATCTCCGCAATATATCAATCCGTTAAATATACTCCGTTCGCCGTTTTCTTTTTTCGGAGCCCGACGCTTTATTTTTGAAATAAACTTCTGTACGGTTTCAAATGTTTCTCGGTCGATTATCGGCTCATTTACATTATTGAATACAGCCCAATTTTCTTTTGAGTTTTCAATACGTCTTTTGTTTTTAAATGACTTGGAATATGTTTTGAAATTGATAATATCTCCGCAATACTCTTGTTGAGAAAGAATTTTTTGAATAGTTGTCTTACACCATTTGTACGGATCGGTTTGTGTTTTCTTTCCGTCTCTGTTCAGTCCTTTAGACCGCCAATAAGCCATAGGAATAAGCACTTTGTTTTCCTGCAATTCTCTTGCAATGGTTTCGTTGCCTTTACCGTCGAGGCACATTTTGAATATGCTTTTCACAACGGTTGCGGCTTCCGGGTCAATTATCCATTTCTTTTTGTTTTCCGGAGATTTCGTATATCCGTAAGGCGGTTGCGATAACGGCTCTCCCATACTGCCTCTGAGCCTGTGAGATGAACGAATCTTTTTTGAAATATCTCTCGCATACATTTCGTTTAAGATATTCTTGAACGGTGCAATTTCGCTCTCGCCTTCGTCGCTGTCAATGGCATCGTTCACGGCGATAAAACGAACATTATGTTCGGGGAAATAGCTGTCGGTATAATTACCTACCGAAACATAATCTCGACCCAGGCGGGATAAATCTTTAACCATTACGGCAGAAACAAGTCCGATTTCAATATCGTCGATAAGCTGTTGAAATCCGGGGCGGTTGAAATTTGTTCCGGTATATCCGTCATCCACATAATATTTTGTATCCGTTAAACCCATTTCTTTTGCTTTTTGTGATAACAGCTTCTTTTGATTGCCTATGGAGTTGCTCTCGCTTTCCGTTCCGTCATCACGGGACAAACGACAATAAAGATCCGTTATCCCTATTTGGTTTTTGTTTTTCGACTGCATTTAATTCTCCTTTCCGACAGTCGAACAATCATATTCATCTGTCATTTTATCATTGATGCTATCAACAGACAATTCTGCAAAATCGCTCGTGAGATATTTTTTCAATCTGTTATTCAAATGATTGCTGTCGCTATATTTTTTAATGTTAAAATCCTCAAATTTATCGCAAACGATATATCTTACTCCGTTTATCATATATTCGCCTGTACCCAAACTGAATTTGTTATTTGCTTTTTCATATCATCTCTCCCTATCACGCTGTCGGATTAAATATTTTCTGTAATGCTCGCAAGCTTTAATTATGAAATCTTCGGTCTTTTGTTTATCCAAACCTTTTGGCAAGACATCACGCAGCTTATCTACGGATATTCGCACTTGCTCTTTTTGATTTGGCTTTTCTTCATTGAGAACGGCAAAAACCGTATCGACGAAAAAGTTGCCGTCTTTACTGAATTTTCTTAATCTTTGTGCCTGCGATAATGACGGCGTAGCGTCGGTAAATTCGATTTGTTCAAGCAATATTTGCTGTTCGTATTCCGACAGATATGAAAGTTCAACCGCAGGAGTAAAGGCTATTCTTTCTTCGTCAACAAGTTTAAGTAATTCGGGTATTAAGTATGTCAGGCGGATATATCGCTGTATTTGTCTTGCACTGTCATCGGCGGTTTCTGCAATCTTTTCGTCTGTTCTTATCTTTGTGCCAAGTTGGCACGAAGCTTTGCCTTGATCTTTCAAAGCTTCTGATTTCATTTTGTATGCAAAGGCTTTTTCGCTTGGCAATATATGTTCTCGGTGTATGTTTGAATCCACCATTGCGATTGTTGCCTCATCTTTTGTAAGTTCTTTTATTGTCACGGGTATGCTTGTTATCCCTAACGCTTTGCAGGCTTCAACTCGTCTGTGTCCGCTGATAATTTCATATTTACCCGCCGGAAAAGAACGAACTATTATCGGTTCAAGCAATCCGTTTTCTTTTATACTTTCTGTTAATTCTTGTTGCTCAATCCCGCTTCTTTCCTTAAACGGATGATTTTCAAAGGGAACAAGCAAATCTATACTTATGTTTTTTATCATTTTTCTGCCTCCTTTAATATTTCAACTTTTTTGAGGGAAATACCCTTATGGTTTTTCTCATAAATCAATCTTAAATTTGTTCCGTTATCTATTTCGTAAAAGCCAAGATAACTCTGCCACCAAAATACCGGTGTGATTATTTTTCTTCCGTCACTTAGCCGAAGAAAAAGTCGCATCATATTTCGGCTTGCCTCTGCTCGCATTATTAACTTTGCGAAGTATTCGCCCTCTTTATCAATAAATTTGTAGTCGGAGGTAATGATATGTTCCTCTCTCATTTCTTCTCTTGTGTAAACTTTGTTTTGAATCATAATATATCCCTTCTTAATAAATTCTCTTTATCGGAAAGTAAAAGCTATATATTTATACGGCTGCTCTCCGTTTTGTTTTTAATCATCGATTTATCTTTGCTTTACACATCTGTTTCTGTATTGATTTGGTGCCGAAATTGATAATTTTTTCTTTTGTATCGACATTTTATTGAAAACAAGTATCGCTATATCAAATTAACCGCTGTCGTCATATTCACGGCGATTTTTAATGCTTTTTGCCCCTCTTTTGGATTTGTATTTCGGACAAAAAACAACGATTGCCTTGTGGCTCTGCTTGCATTTGTTTTTGCATTTAAGACAAAGGCTGTTGTATGTTCGTCTGCCTGTTTCGAGATTTATGAAAAAATCCCATTCTTGTTTTGCTTTCTTTGATAATCTCGGCATTGTAAAAACTCCCTTCACTTGTTTGAACCGGGAGAGGCATTTTGCACCCCTATTTGCAAATAAATTTTCACCTCTCACTTGGTAGGCAACGAAAACGGGCAAAAATTAACCCTTTGACCAATATTTTTTTATTACCCCTTCACTTGTTAGAACTGGGAACGCTTTTTTGGGGGGTGTTTTTGAAAAATTTATATTTTTTAACATTTACCTCTCTACTCATTTGGACAAAGGGTGACGAAATGCACACCCATTTTCCTAATTTTCAAAAAATTTTACTTACCCACTCACTTGTTTAAACCGGGAGAGCCGTTTTGTACCCCTCCGAAGAGAAAAAAATCCCTCCGATTTATCAAATCGAAGGGGAAAAGTTAGTTTGAATTTGGTATTCAATTTTAATAGGCAAAAAGAAAAAGACACAGCCAACGGATTTTTCTCCGTAAGCTGTGCCTTGATTTTTATTTGTAAAGATTATTGGTGATGAGAATCCAATATCGAATGTTCAATCTTAGCGAGCAGACCATTTGTATATCCAAACGGTAATTTTGCTCTTTAGGGACACCCTAAAACCTTAATAAACTTACCTGTTGGTGTAGAACATTGAAAAAAGTCAAATATTATATTATAATGACTATATAAGTATATAAATAATAATTAACATCTTTTCGCAAATTGACATCAACATAGCTTAACGGGGAGGAAGTGTGATTATATGTTATTTGATAAATATACAGATAGTATTGATAATCATGTCCAAATTAAAATCAAACACCTCAAAAACCAAGTAAATGAAAGAGCCAATATTGGATTGGAATTGATGAATTTATTAGATGATCCAAATGCAACTGATATAATTGACGAAATTCACCGACAAGCAGAAGAAAAATTATATAATGATTTAGCCTCGCATTCCGATACATATGCATCCGGTTCGGAAATTATATTTATTTCACTGGTTTTAATTGCTATGATGTATTATGATGGCAATTTTTATGATCATGTCAGATGTGTCTATGCCTCGTTATATGAGGAATTTTCGTCGCAAAAGATAGAAGGACGAATTCGTTCAATTTTGAGCAAGTTCAGAACTGAAAATGATATTAAAAGCAACTCACGCATAATCAATACTGTTTTAACAAACGCAATTGTTCCAAATGCGTTTTTGCCGTCGTTTTTTGATTTCATTTACGATATTTACAAATTAAATCTAGAATATAGCATTTCCGATGATAAGGAGGAATTGTATGAAGATTTCAAATTTATATTCGATAGTTTGCGCTCAAATATGCTTTTAGATGATGACGATATTCAAATTAATGTCACGAAAAAATCGTACAAACTAATTAAGTCAACAAAACAACTAATAACAAATTCAAACGATACTAATAGTGTAATTGAGTTAAGCATGAAAGTTGCTGAAATTATCGACAAACGAGTGTGGGGCAACGAATTTATTGTTAAAAATCCTTACTTAAAATTAGGTTATGAAAAATGGACTTCTAAAATTAAAGAGAAAAAAGAGAAAAACAAGATTCGAAAAAGTTCTGATTTCCGCTCACGCTGGGAGCCGATATATATTTTAGCAAATAACGAAATTTATATGGTACCACCAATTCACAGAATTAAAGCCATCTATGATTACAGAGATATTTATATTATTTTAAAAAACGGTGATGAAGAAATTTATTCTAACTATTCGCCGGATATTAGAGAAATTATAGGTGGATACCGAGTGACTCCGAGTAAGATACGCTTAAATAATCCTTTTGGCGAAATTACGTATATGCTTATGTCAAACTCAGATGTGATTTATAGTAGCAAAAATCAGCTTTTTAGAGATTATTTTGTTTTTGATGAAAACGGAAATGAAATCAAGAACAATACAGACTATTCCGGAGTAGCAACGTTTTGTATAAAAGACTCTGATAATGACTTTTATCTTAGTCATAAAATAGTAAAAGCCGGAGATACAATCACAATTGGCGATGTTGTATTTAATTTTTCATCACTGTTAAAACTTGGTGTTATAGGTGAGTTATATGATAACCATTTTCTTACAGAAGAAGGCAGTGATAGAAAAATTCCCGTTTATAGACAAGTAAAATCTTTGAAATTCGAATGCGAGAATAAATATTCAAGATTCGATTTTATAGTTAATGGTCAAATTCAAAAACAGGAGGAATTTAAACAGAACATTATAAAAGGTGAAACAAGCTCAAAATTATCTGTTAATATAGAAGACATGTCACCCGGTGTATATATGTCCGAGATATATGGGTGGGCTAACGGAAAAAGAAATAAAATTTTTGAGTGTCATTTTGCAATTGATAATGAATTAGAAGCAGAAGTTGATAAAATAGATGCAGAATCATATTTGGTATATGTAGGGTCTTCTTTAACGTCCGAATCTATTTTAAAAGAAATCACTATTTCAGATTTTAATGATAACTGGTTGTGTATCACTTATGATGACAAAAAATACAACTATTTTATTCCGTTTGAGATGGATATGTATAGAATCGACGGCGGTCAATGGCTGTCATTTAAGGATGATATTTGGATTGGCGACATTAGATCTGACAGTGTTATAGAAATTTATAATTTCAAATATGATGCTATATCAATGCTTACGTCTACCGGCATGTATATTGACGAAACGCCTAAATTTGAAACCGGTGCTATATATCACCGTGTTAAAGTGGGATTTTTAAATTCGTATAAAACAAATTATGATTATATATCTATTCTCTTTTTAGTTAATGGTATAACTAAAAATGCATTATGGTGTTATAACAAATGTATAATAGACACAAATAAAACATCGCTTATATACAATACCAACAGTAAGTCTCTTGACATTACGCCAAAATTTCACGGAAAAGGAAATGTCTTTTTTACGATTACTGCTGATAATAGAGATGTCTATCAAAGTCAATTTGTAAAAAACAATGTAACAATTCAAGTTGAGAATTTAATGTCATTTGTGGAATACACAATAACTTTCTATGAGAAAGAAAAAGGGCTTACATTAAAAAAAGATAAAGCTCTTGCAACTTATAAACAAACAATATATGCCAGAGAAGATTTTATCGGACGAGCATTTAAAATTAAAAATGTGTATTTTGATCAACTAATACAAGGGAATTTCGTCAGAAAAAAATATTCTTTCAATACTACATATATAAAATTTGTGAATATGATCAATAATGATAATTTTATTGGGGAAGTTTATGCAAAAACACTTAGGGGAGCATATATGCTTGACAACATAAATCCTGTTGAGGTTGAAATGTGCAGTGATGTAATAGATGGAATAATTGAGCTTTCTGTTACAAAAGACGGAGATGGTCTACTTATGGATTTTGAACATCACGGAATAAAAAACACTATGGATGACAGTGCCGCCATAGACATTTTTTCATATAGTATAGCAGTACATGAGGAGAAAAATTATGAGTAAAAGAAATCCGATTGAACGTTCGGAATATATCAATAACCGATACAAGGAATATCTAAGGTCTTCTTTTCAATTTGAGTCAGACCGTCTTCAATCTTTGTTCGAAAAGCAGTTGGATGATGAGGACTTATTCAAAGGTCCGTATGTTGACTTGAATCTTCCTTTCAAACGAGGTAAGAATTTAAATGAGCTAATCAGTGAAGGTGTTGTATGCCAAACTTTCAAAAAACTCGGTGACATTGACTTTGAACGACCATTATATTCTCACCAAGAAGAGGCCATTCGTCATATTTGCTCCGGTCATAATGCAGTTATTACAACCGGTACGGGTTCGGGAAAAACCGAAAGCTTTCTCTTGCCTATATTAAATGAACTTACGAATGATATAGAAATAGGGAATCAAGAAATTGGAATAAGAGCAATATTCTTATATCCTATGAATGCACTTCTTAATGACCAAATAGAACGAGTAAGAAAAATACTTGCTGATTTTCCTGATATAACATATGGCTTTTTTACAGGTGACACTGAAGAAACCGTCTCGAAAAACTATCGAGTAAAACATGCTGAAGAAAATAATATTGTTATACCTGAAAACGAGCTTATTTCACGAGAAGAAATTCGTAATAATCCACCGCATTTACTGTTTACAAATTACTCAATGTTGGAATACTTGTTGATTAGGCCTAATGACTATGCAATTTTTACGCCTGAAAGATTAAACAATTGGAAATTTGTTATATTAGACGAAGCCCATACATATCATGGTGCATTAGGGATAGAATTGTCCCTTCTTATGCGAAGGCTCACTGGTTTCGCACCGAAAAAACCTCGCTTTATTCTTACGAGTGCAACATTGGGTGAAAAGGGTAAATCAGAAAATGAAATTATTGAGTTCGCCCATAATTTAACATCTTCTGACTTTAGCATCCAAGATATTATATTTTCAAAGAGAATACCTCTTAGAGAGGATCTTGTAAAATATACAATATCAGGCTCTGACTATCAACTTATTAAAAATGCTAAAAATGATTTGAATGCCATTGCAAAAGTGGCATCCACATATTGTAATATAGAAACTGCTGACATACATGAATATTTATATGAATTACTTGTTCATGACAGACATGTATATGATTTATATAAATCATTAAAAAACGGAAGTAAAGCTGTTAACACAATTCTCAAAGAATTTAACGGCACGTTATCGTCAGCACAACTTGTGGATTTAATAGATCTAATCAACCAATCTGAAAAAAATGGGATTGGTTTATTCGATTTAAAATATCATTCATTCGTTCGCCCTTTGTCGGGTGCTTATGTAACTTTAGGAGAAAACCCCAATTTAAGTTTAACAAAGACAAATATAATTGATGGTTTTAAGGCTTTTGAATTGGGTAACTGTCGTTATTGCAGTTCTCCTTATATTATTGGGAAAATTTATAAAAACTCTTCTGATGGAATAGACTATCTCATACAAAATAAAGAAATCGACATATATGAGAATTATGGAAACAACGAATCAGTCAGCTTAGATTATTTTTTAATGGACAATATTACAGATTCCGAAATTGATAGCGAGGCTCTGGAGGAATTCAAAGTTTGTTCAAAATGCGGAGCGATTCATATATCAAACAACTTGAACGCAAGACAGTGTTCCTGTGATAAGAATTTTATTCGTTCAATTTATCGAGTAACTCAAACGAACGATGATGGAAATGAGATTGCTTATAATAATATCAATCAATGCCCTTGCTGCGGTCACAAAAGTCATTCGGGAATAGTAAAAAGCCTTAGTCTTGGAAAGGACGAAGGTACTGCGTTGATAGCTCAAACTCTTTATGAGGCTATTGATGACTGTGAAATCCAAGCAAAAAAAGCACCCAAAATATCTTTAAAAATCAAAGATAAATCGGTAACCGAAAACAGGAAAAATAACATCAAACAATTTTTAGCTTTTTCTGACAGCCGCCAGCAAGCAAGCTTTTTTGCAACATTTTTTGATTCTAACCATACAAGAATGTTACAAAAAAGACTGATTTGGGAAATCATAAAGGAAAACAATTATAAAAATATAACAGTTGACGAATTAGTAGCCCGATTATCAAAAATGATTAAAGAACAAGATTTGTTTCCAAACGATATGGAAGCAAATAAGAATGCGTGGATTTCTGTTCTTGTAGATCTATTAAAAGTCGATGGCTCTTATGACAGTGAAGGATTGGGGTTATATTATTTCGACTTAGATTTAAGTGATATATTTTCACAAGTTTCTGAAGATGATGTCGCCGCTGAATTTGGTCAATATCATATCACAAAAAAAGACTTAGAAAATATAATGCAAGTGGTGCTCGGCATATTCAAAACCACTCCGGCTATTGATTACGTTAAATCTTCTCTTAGTCCGGAAGAAAAAAGAGAAAGTTTGGATTATAGGCGCTTTGACAATTATATAATGTATGAATGTCCAAGAGCATTGAACAACGTGAGGAGCTTCTTACCTGTCAAAGCAAAAGACAATATGGTTGTTCGCTATGTCCAAAAGGTTTGTGAATGTGACGAAGGAATTGCAAAAGAAATTTTGTATGTAATATTTAATAATTTGGCTGTAAAAGGTGGTATTCTAAAGAATCATAATTCTAAAGAATGGTATCAAATAAATGTAAGCAAGTATATCGTAAAAAACTATAAAACATCACCGTATTACATCTGCTCAAAATGCAAAAGGCTTACTCCGTACAATGTACACGGAAAATGCGTTCATGACAAGTGCGACGGTGAACTCAGAGAAATAAATCCGGATGAAATATTAGCTTCAAATTATTATAGAAATCAGTACAAAAATAAAAAAATTGAAAGTATTGTAATTAAAGAACACACGGCTCAGCTCGAGCGCAAAATAGCAAAACAATATCAACAAAATTTTAAGAATAAAAAAATTAATATTCTTTCTTGTTCAACAACATTTGAAATGGGAATTGATATTGGCAATTTGGAAACTGTATTTTTGAGAAATGTCCCGCCACTACCGGCAAACTATGTTCAAAGAGCAGGTCGTGCAGGACGAAGAAAGGATAGTGCGGCATATATCCTTACCTATTGCGGAACAAGTTCACATGATTATACATATTTCTGCGAACCCGAGAAAATGATTAGCGGCGTAATCAAACCGCCATATTTTAATGTAGTTAACCACAAGATCATATTGAGGCATCTTATGGCTGCGTGTTTGGGATTTTTCTTCCGTAAACATCCAAATTATTTTAAAAATATCGACGAATTCGTCTTCGGAGAAGGAATTGAATGCTTCAACGAATTTATATCAAGCCGTCCAAGCGATTTAAATCGATATATAAATGAACGGGTTCTTCCTGGTCAACAATATGCCGAATATCATAATTTTAAATGGTTTGATGATATGGGTGGAAACGATGAAAAATTACAACACTTTGCAGATGCGATAAAAGAAACTGTAGATGAATATAAAAAAGCTCAGGAGGAAGCGTTAAGAGAAGAAAACTATAAAGAAGCAGACTATTATAAAACACAAATTGAAAAATTACATAAATTGGATATGATCAGTTCTCTGTCAAAGTATAGCGTAATACCCAAATACGGTTTTCCTGTAGATTTGGTTGAACTTCAAATTTACAATCAAAAAGGCAAAATTGACACAAAATATGATTTAAGTAGAGATCTCAAAATTGCAATTTCAGAATATGCACCTGATTCAGAAATAATTGTTGACAAGAAAAAATATACTTCAAAGTATATTACATTACCCAAGGGTGAACAATTTCCAAAGCATTATTTTTGTGTTTGTCCAAACTGTAAGAAAGTAAATGTTTTTGTTAGTGAAAGAACTATTGACGAGTGTAAATACTGTGGTCAATCTCTCAAAGCTGAAAAAGCTGAATTTTATATAGAGCCGATATATGGCTTTAAAACAGGAGACACAAAAGAAAGCACAAGAATGAAACCGAAGCGCTCGTATTCCGGCGAAATATCCTATATAGGCGGAGGAATAAAAGATGATGTTCATATCCACATTGGTGATGCCATCGAAATAGAAACCAGTACAAATGACGAATTACTTATAATGAACAAATCAGCTTTTTATATGTGTCCGGAATGTGGATATAGTGAAATCATTAAAGGAAATACTACATCTATGATAACATCACGCAAACATAAGAATTATAGGCAATTTGATTGTAGTTGCGAGGAATTAGAACAGATAAAATTAGGACATCGTTTTCAAACCGATGTTGCTCGTTTTAAAATACCGTCTTTGTCATCATCCACGGCATGGGATTATGCGGCTGCTTTATCCTTTATGTATGCATTCCTTGAAGGTATAAGCAATGCATTAGAAGTAGACAGAAATGATATTGACGGAATAATTGAACCGAATTTAGATTTACATAGTTATGATGTTTTAATCTACGATAATGTTCCCGGCGGTGCGGGTCATGTTAAACGTCTAACAAGTAAAGATGCTGTGATAGATTCACTTAAAGCTGCTCATGATAAGGTGTCTCAACCGTGTTGTGATGAAAACACATCATGCTATAATTGTCTCAGGAACTATTATAATCAAGCATACCACAGCAAATTGCAGCGAAAATATGCCAGAAATATTATTGAAGGTCTTATAAGAGAAATTCAGTAATAGTTATTAAATGTTTTTGTTTGTGTAGGTCTTAGGGCGTCCCTAACGAGGTGTTTGGTAGTGTAGCTGTCCGAACACACAGCTTGTTTCACAACAAAGCGAAAGCAACCGATTTGGACAACCTGTCCTTAATTGGTCTGCTCGCTGAGATTGTGTGAAAAGCGGGCAAGCTATCGTTTGGATATCCAAATGGTCTGCTTGCTAAGATTATACATTTTAATCGAACAAATGAAATTAAGGCACAGCCTACTGGATTTTTCTCCGTAAGTTGTGCCTTGTTTTTAGTTATATATTACTTGCTCGTTCACAATTTCCGTTGCTCGATTGCGGATATTGTTCATCTTTTGCACCCATAACATTGCGTTATCCGATTTCAATTTTTCTGTAACATTTTCTTTTTCGGCAATGTCTTTTACCAACCGAGAAAAAAGATTTTGAGCCTGTTCTTCGATGTCAGCAAGATATAAATCGAGCTTACCGCTTGTCAGCAAATTGTAGTAACGCACCTTATGACTTTGCTTCAAATATCGTTTATGCCTCATTGCCTAAACGCCGATATTTGTTTCTTTTTCTTCCGCCGGTAACGAAAGATTAGGCAATAAATAATCGCCGACCTGCGTATAAGTACCACCGCTATTTTCAAAAATTGTTTTCATATTAAAACCTCCTTGATTTCAGTAAGTTCATTATACGAAAAACAAAATAAAATTACGAATGTGCGGATTATTGTTTGAATATGATGTTCGACTATCGGTAAAACTGTATTTCGCCAAATCCTATATGAACACTCGCACCATAAGAAACGGATTAACTTTTTTTGTTAGTCTGTTTTTTGTTTTACAAGCAAATTGATAACGGGACTTGAAGGCGACCGTTAAGAAAACAGTCCGGTGGACTGTTTTTAGGGAGAGCGTTGATGATATTTATAAATTTAACAAGCCGTATCAAACGAGGCAGAAAGTGTACTTATTTTTTTTCACTCCGTCACTCGCACCATAAAAACAGATTAGCTTTTTGTTAATCTGTTTTTTTTGTTTTACAAGTAAATTAATAACGGGACTTGAAGGCGACCGTTAAGAAAACAGTCCGGTGGACTGTTTTTAGGGAGAGCGTTGATGATATTTATAAATTTAACAAGCCGTATCAAACGAGGCAGAAAGTGTACTTATTTTTTTCACTCCGTCACTCGCACCATAAAAACAGATTAGCTTTTTGTTAATCTGTTTTTTTGTTTTACAAGTAAATTAATAACGGGACTTGAAGGCGACCTTTAAGAAAAGGAGCTGTAAAAAACAGCCCAAATAAAAAACGACTGCATTCTAACCGAAAGGTAGGAATGCAGTCGTTTTTGTGATATAATTTACTATCAATGAAAAACCACATCAACAAGGTGCATTATACACCGTATCAATTAAAATTATAACCTGAAATTAAAAAAATAATAGAAATTTCTGACCCGGTATATACATTTAACGAGGTTTTTCATCATATTGCTCTAAATAAACACCTTGCTGTTAAGGAAAGCAGGATATGTCGCATATCTACATAGACGGAACAAAGATAACTGCCAATGCAAATAAGGGTAACGACCAATTATTGCCCGAATACAATATTCAGCAATGCAAGCAAAAAAACACCGAGACTCACTTTTTCGTGAATCTCGGCTTTTTAATATGCTGTTTCTTTACAGCACCTTTTGTGGAGCGGATGATGGGAATCGAACCCACACGATCAGCTTGGAAGGCTGAAGTTCTACCACTAAACTACATCCGCTTATCTCTGTAACAAATAATATTATATCATTACAGATAATATTTGTCAAGCGTTAATTTCAGATTATAAAATTTTTAAGAAAATTTCAACTGTTTTATATTAAACTCTAAGTTTAACGATACTCCAACATATATAACGAAATATGATTTTAAAAATCAAAGGCCCTCGAATTTTTATCGAGAGCCTTTTATCTTTTTTATAAATCAAATTCAAAGTACGGATTATGGTACAGTGAAAATGTTATAATATGGTAAAGACAAACCTAAATTGCCAAAGTGAAGTTCGGATTTTTGAGGAAAAAACGAGAAATACCACGGGTTCACCTTGACAAAAGAGTATGGTAAAGACAAAATCCAATTTGGATAGATTAAAAAGGTGGTGTAAATAAATATTATTTAAAATCCATTTTGGAAAGATTTATTAAATTATATCATAATTAATTGTAAATATCAAATGTACTAAATTTATAAAAATAAATGTATTTATAAGCTTATTTATAAAAATTTTTCTTAGAAAATATATATTAGGTATTGACAAACAAAATTGTGAACGCTATACTGTAATTAGAGTTGTGAAATATCATAACTCTAATAACAAAATCTAATACTATTAAAATAATAAATGGAGGTAAATATGAAAATCTTATTGCGATTTTATTTGCAAAACAATAAGCTGCCGATTGATTATCGACGAATTATGCTTTCGTTTTTTAAACGGTCACTGTCAGATATTGCCGAGGGAAAATATTATGAAAAATATTATTTTACACCGGAACGCAGAAATTTTACTTTTGCGGTGAATCTGCCTATGCCGAAGTTTTCTAAAACGGAAATTCAACTCGGGAAAAATCAACTAAACATTACTTTTTCAACAGCTGACTATAATACGGGATGTATTTTTATGTCTGCTTTTATAAAGCAAAAGGACAAGCCGATTCCCGCTCCGCTCGGCAACGAAATGAAACTTGTCAGTGTTAATCTTGTGCCGGAAAAAAATGTTACTTCATCATCCGCTGTTGTGAAAATGCTTAGCCCTTTGTGTATCAGATTACATAAAGCCGAGAATAATTCGGATAGGTATATTTCGGTTGCAAATCCGGATTTTACGGAGATTGCAAAACAGGTAATTAAAGAGCAGCTTGTTGAAAGCGGTTTTGATGAAAAGTTAATTTCAAAGTTTGAAATTAAACCGTTAAACGCAAAAAAAACAGTGGTTTATCACTACAAAAACTACATTGAATGCAGTTTAGGCAGTTTTAGTATTAATGCCGATAAATCGGTTATTAATTATCTGCTGAAAAGCGGTATAGGTTCACGAAAATCCGCAGGATTTGGCTTTGCCGAGCTTTTATCGGAGGGAGGTGAACCGAATTAATGAAAACAAAGATTGATTACTTTGATTATGACACTTTGCTGCAGCCTACCGATTGGAGGTTTGCAGCAGCCGTTGTCGGTTTATGTAAATATTTTGATTACTTTGGAATTGATTACAAAGTCCTCTGTGATGTTGAAGAAAAGCCCGATAATTATCTCCACGGCTTTGACGGTATTATTTACAAAAGTGAAGATATAACAGAAGAAAAATATCTTGAGTTTGCAGAGAACTATTTTGAAAAATATATGACTCACAAAAATATTTTAAACATTCTCGAAAGTCAAGAATTCAGTGAAGAACAAATTAAATTGGTAAATGACCTTGTTAAGAGCAAAACAGTTCTTAAAGGGCTATTTGACAAAATAAAATTTAATGGAACAAATAAAGATATTTTTATTTCAACCATTGAAGAAAACAGGGCGGAAATTATAAAGAATATCTTTAAAAACGGCAATAACCTTTATAAGAATTACTGCAATGAACGACTTATTTTTACCGAAGATAACAGCACTTGCAGACTTAGAGGCTACAATGTTGACAAAGACAGAAAAACAAGTAATCTCGGCTTTTGTTTTTCAAAGGAAAGTTTTGAGAGCAATGATATTTTAGAATTTGATTTTATACCGTTTGCTTTTTCAAATTCTGATATGAGAGAAACTTATTTTGTGAATAACAATTTTTCTGTTAAGTCTTTAACTCAAACAAACTATGCTTTTTCAAATCAACTTAGCAGTACAGAAAATAAAGATGACAAAAACAAACTAATGCTTGTTTTGCAAAACTCAAAGGATTATATAAGCTATGATGTTGAAATTATATCAAAATCACAGGATAAGGCTTATTACGAAACATTCTTTGTACGACTTGAAAGATTAAAAAAGTTAAGAGAATTATCGGGAAAATCATTAAACTTTGTCAAAAAAATCAATGATGATTATTGGTTTAATCTTGAGAAAGAAGTTTATATGCGTTGTCTTAACAATGTGTTGCTTGACGATGTAATTTTAATGATGCTTAAGTTTTATTTTGATGATAATGCCGTTAAAGGCTATATAAAAAGCAGAACTGATATGCTAATAGACATAAATGTATCTTGGAAAGGAAATGAAATTATGGATGAAATTAAGTCAGCAAAAAGTTGTGGATTTTTAACTTCCCAAAAACTAATTGAAATGAAAAGCAGTAATAAAATTAATTCATATAAGCAAAAAATAATCAGTGCTCTTTGCGCACATGATTACGACAGAGCAAAAGAGATTATACTTAGTTTGTCTGCTTATGTCGGAATGGAATTTTCATTTTTCTATACATTTCTTGAAAATGCGGAAGAAAATAAAGATCTTGCATTTGCTTTTGCAAGCGCATTAATTGAAGTAAGCCCAAAAAATAACTAATATAAAGGAGATTTTATTATGAAAAATAAAGCATTAACATTAACTGTAATCGCAAATATGACAAGCAACTACGGCGAAAGCCTCGGTAATATTTCAAGTGTACAAAAGGTATTCAGAGGCGGAAAAGAGTACGCTACAAGAAGTCGTGAGAGCCTTAAAAACGCTATCTGTGTTCAGTCGGGTTTTTATGATGATTTACAGACATCAATCGACGGAGCAATGCAGAAACTTGTTAATGAAGATGTAAATGCCGCAACCTGCCGTGCGCTTGAGGGTGGATATATGTCAACAAAAGATGTTACATACATCCGTAACAGTTCTTTCTATCTTACAGACGCTGTTGCTACAGAGCCGTTTATTAATGATGCCCGTTTTCACAATAACCTTTACCTTGCAACCAATTATGCTATGGCACACGGTTTAAATGTTCAAAACAATGCAAAGGATTGCGGTCTTATGCCTTATCAGTATGAATATGATAAGTCATCTAAAATTTACAGTCTTACAATTGACCTTGAAAAAATCGGTAAGGACGAAAACTTTAGTGCAGAGGCAGATAACGCCGAAAAGTGTGAAAGAGTAATTGCTCTTATTGACGCAGTAGAAAATCTTTCACTTGTTGTTAAAGGAAATCTTGATAACGCAGAGCCGATTTTTGTGGTAGGCGGTCTTTCGCCGAGAAAAACACATATTTTTGAAAATGCTGTTTCTGTTTCAGGCAAAAGACTTATTATAGAGCCGATTAAGGAAAAACTTGCTCAAGGTTACAGTTGTGCACTTATGCGTAACGGCGAGCTTTCAAATGAGGACGAAATTGTAAGAGAACTTAATCCTGTAAGTATGACAGAATTTTTTGAAAATCTCAGAGGTCAGGTTAAAGAGTATTTTTCGGAGTAAGGCGGAATTAATATGAAAGCAATTAGACTTCATATAAAACAAAACAGTGCAAATTACAAAAAAGAAGAAACTGTACAAAACCGTATGACATTTCCTTTACCGCCGTATTCAACTGTTATCGGAGCACTTCATAAGGCTTGCGGTTATACATCTTATCATCCTATGCAAGTAAGCGTACAGGGAAAGTACGGTTCTCTAAAAACAAAAATGTATAAGGACGATTGTTTTCTTAACAGTCTTAATGATGACAGAAATTTGCTTGTGAAAATGAAAAATCCCGATATGCTTTCAAGTGCATATCAGGTTGTGGCTACTGCACAAAAGGCTCAAGGAAACAGCTTTGAAAAAGGCATTACAATTAATGTAATTAATGAAAAATTGCTTGAAGAATACCGCTTTTTAAAGCATACAAAACGCAGAATCGACAAGCATAAAAAAATCATTAATAAAATGAAAACTCGGCTCAAAGAAATGAAAGCCGATGAAAATATTTCTGCCGAAGAAGTAAAAGATTTTGATAAGCGTATTAAGCATATAAAGGCTGTGTATGATGAGTACGAAAAGGTAAAGTATACTATTCCGTATTCCCATTTCAGAACGCTTGCAAAAGGCCCTAAGTATTATGAACTTCTCTGCGATATTGAACTTATCATTCATATAGTTGCAGATGAAAATACTATGAATGATATTATGGATAATATCGGAAATCTTACTGCAATCGGCAGAGGAGAGGATTTTGTAGAAGTGCTTGAGTGTGCTCAAACAGAGCTTTTTGATGTTGACGAAGATGTCGATTACGGAGAAGCTGATTTTGATGTTTATATGCCTGTCGAGTATCTCGAAATTAATAAAGACGATATGGATATAATTTCAAAAACGGAAGGCGGATACACAGGCGGTACAAAATATTTAATGCCAAAGGATTACAAAACTGTGCAGTTAAAGGGCGGTATGAGAAAACGAGTGTTTAATCGTGTACCTATTATTTTCTGTCAACTTAACTATATTGAAAACGGTTGTAAAGGCATAATGCTTGACAAAACCGAGAACGGTATATATTCAGTGTTTTTAGCTTGAGGTATTTGTAATGAATATAGAAGATAAACTTGCAAAACCCGACAAAACAATCGGACAACATTCAAATGAGCTTATAGAGCAGGCAAAACTGCTCTATAAGCTCGGCTATATAAAATCTGATGATTTATACTCTGATTTACTTGTTTCGTGTTTAAAACATGATAACGGTAAGGCAAATTCTCAATTTCAAAAAAGAATTACTAAAGGCGGAAATTTTCAACCTGAACAAGAAATTCCACACAGTATACTTTCGACTTTTTTTATTGATAAATCAGAATGTATAAAACCTATAAGCGTATATTTTGCTGTGCTTTATCATCACTATAACAAAGACTCTCCTGTTACAGTGTTTAAAGAAAACCGTGAGCTTATAGAAAAATTCCTTGCTGAATTTGGCTTTGATACAAACTCTTACAATAAAATGAAGAGAAATATTAAGAAAATCAAAGCTTTATTTGAAACCGAACTTTCTGATGAAGAAAAACAATACGCTGTTTTATTAAAAGGTCTTTTACATAAATGTGATTACAGTGCAAGTGCAGGTCTTGACTGCGAAAAGGTCAACGATTTTTTGACTGATTCTTTAAACAATTGGAAAAATGCCCGAAATATACATTACAATGAATTGCAAGAATTTTGCATTAAAAATACCGACAGCAATTTAATTGTAACAGCACCTACAGGTATGGGCAAAACCGAGGCGGGATTGCTTTGGTGCGGGGACAATAAATGCTTTTTCGTTTTGCCGTTAAAAACAGCTATCAATGCGATGTACGAAAGAATTAAAAAACTTTGCGGAGATAATTCGCAAGAAGATTACAAGGAAAGAGTGGCACTTGTTCACTCCGATATGAAATCCTATTATTTGGAAGATTCAATAATTAGCGGAAAAAATTATGATTTTGCGTATGCACAATGCAGTAAACAGCTTGCACTTCCGATTACAATTTGTACGCCTGATCAGATATTTGACTTTGCATTGAAATATGCAGGTTATGAATACAAACTTGCGGTAGCGTCATATTCAAAGTTTATTATTGATGAGATACAGATGTATTCACCTGATGTTTTGGCTGCAATTATTTATGCAATTGAGATGATTCATACTTTGGGTGGTAAAGTGGCTGTAATTACCGCAACTTTGCCTCCGTTTGTAAGAAACGAGATTGAAAAAATACTCGGAACAGATGTAAAAACATCCGATTTTTCTGATAAAGGTAAGCTAAGGCATAATGTAAAAGTATATGAAAAAAACTTGCAGTCTGACGATATTATAAAAATATTTGATGATACAATATGCGATAAAGTAAAAAAATATCTTGTCGTTTGCAATTCAATTGATATTGCAAATAAGATGTACACCGAAATAAAAAATTCGGATATTAACGCAAGTGTAAATCTGTTTCATTCCAATTTTACAAAAAATGACAGAAAAACTAAAGAAAATGCGATTTTGGCAGCCTCTGAAAAAACTAACGAAAGTATGAATATACCTGAAATATGGATTTCAACATCCGTAGTCGAAGCAAGTCTTGACATTGATTTTGATATTCTTATTACCGAGTTATCGGATTTATTTTCCCTGTTCCAACGCTTTGGAAGAGTAAACAGAAAGGGTAATAAAGACTTTTCATCTTACAATTGTTTTGTATTTACTGAAATTCAAGGTAATGCACATCGTTTCGTTGACGATGCTATTCATTCGTTGTCAAAACAGGCGATTTTAAGCGTTGACGGAATTATCTCTGAAGTTCTTAAAAAAGAACTTATAGATGAGTACCTTTCGGTTGAAAAAATCGAAAAATCAAAATATTTTCAAGAATATCGTAAAATTTATAAATATTATAAAGAAAATGTCGATTATCTCTCTCTTAAAAAAGATGGAATAAGAAGTATTGACAGAAGTGACGCTGTGCCGATTGATGTTTATAATCAAAATGAGAGTGCCATAGAAAAAGCTTTGGAAGTTTTAAAATCAGATACTTATTCAAGAGATGATAAACTTAAAGCAAACGAAGAAATACTTGGTTTCACGGTTTCCGTACCTAAATTCAGAATAGACGATTACGAAATAAAAAAATTAAAAATGCCATATACTGAATTACCTGTTATTAACAGCAGTTATGATTCCGAATGCGGCATCAGATTTGATAAGGAAAAGAAAACCAAAAAGCAAGATAAATCTGATGATAACGGAGAACCTGATAATTTTATATGAGGTATGATTATGGACGAAAATAATATTTCGGGTATGCATATTTATTATTACTATGTTTGTAAAAGAAAGCTGTGGTATTTTTCAAACGGTTTGGCAATGGAAAGTGAAAACGAAAATGTCAAAATCGGAAAACTTATAGATGAAACCACTTATAAGCAAAAGAAAAAACATATTATGATCGACAACACAATCAATATTGATTTTATTACCGAGCATAAACTTTTACATGAGGTAAAGAAAAGCAGAAAGATAGAGGAAGCGGGTATTGCTCAACTTAAATACTATCTTTATTATCTGAAAAAGCGTGGGGTAGAGGGAATAAAAGGCAGAATTGATTATCCTTTGCTAAAGCAAAGTCTTAATGTTGAACTTAGCGAAGAAGATGAAAGAGAGCTTGAAAGTGCGGCAGCTGATATAGTAAAAATTATATCGGCTGCTTTGCCGCCAAAATTTAAAAGTAAAAGAATTTGCAAATCATGTGCTTACTATGATTTGTGCTGTATTTGAGGTGATAAAATGCAGGAAAGTTATTACATATATTCGTCAGGCAATTTAACTCAAAAAGACAACACATTAAGATTTACTGCAATTGACGGAAATGTAAAAGATCTTCCGATAGAAAATATTAAAGAAATTTATATTATGAATGAAATAACGGTTACATCTAAATTGCTGAACTTATTTTCAAAATACGGAATACTTGTACATTTCTTCAATTACTATCAATTTTACATAGGAAGTTTTTGCCCAAAGGAAACAAAACTTGCAGGTCAGCTTTTGGTTAAGCAAGTGCTTGCTTACGGCGACTATTCAAACAGATTATCAATAGCAAGAGAATTTATAGTTGCTGCGTCTTATAATATTTACAGAAACTTAAGATACTACAACGGCAGAGGCAAGAATGTGTCAGAGCAAATGGCTGCTATTGAAAATTTGAGGAGGAAACTTGCAGATGTAGAAACCATAGAAGAGTTGATGGGAATTGAAGGTAATATTCGACAGGAATATTACAAAGCGTGGAATGTAATTATTGATCAGAATATTGAATTTGATAAAAGAGTTTATCATCCTGCCGACAATATGATTAACAGCCTTATTTCATATGTCAATTCTCTTGTATATACAAAAACTCTGGCGGAAATTTATAAAACCCAACTTAATCCTACAATAAGCTATCTTCATCAGCCGGGTACAAGGCGATATTCTCTTGCACTTGATGTTTCGGAAATTTTCAAACCGCTGATTGCGGATCGTCTGATCTTTTCTTTGCTTAATCGAAAACAAATAACAGAAAGCAGTTTTGTAGAAGGACTTAACGGTTTGCAGCTTACCGAAAGAGCGTCACGAATAATTACATCTGAATTTGACGAAAAATTAAAGACAACTATTTTTCACAAAGAACTTAATAAAAATGTTTCTTATCAATTCTTAATCAGACTTGAACTTTATAAACTGATAAAGCACATTATAGGAGAAAAAGAATATAAAGGCTTTGAAATGTGGTGGTAAATATTGTATGTAATTCTTGTATATGATATAATATGTGATGAAAAAGGCAGAAAAATACTTCCAAAGGTATTTAAGATTTGCAAAAAATATCTTGTACATATTCAAAACTCTGTTTTTGAAGGAAACTTAAGTAAAGCAAACTCACTTGCTTTGCAAAAAGAACTTGATGTTTATATCAGAAAAGACAAGGATTCGGTAATAATGTTTCATACCCGTGAAGAACGGTGGATGAATAAAGATTTTCTTGGAAAAACGGATGATAAAACATCAAATTTTTTGTAACGCTTTTATTGTCGACCTGACATAGCACAAAACCCCCGGCAGGTTGACAGAACCTAAAAATCAAGTAATCATCGGTATAGTTGCTTTTGATATATTGAAATGGCAGTAATATTTGATAAATATTTGGTATATCGACAAAACAGCACAGAAAAATGCCGATGATTACTTATCATTTTATCCCACGGCTATAAATCTATCCATATTGGATTTTAAATAAAACTCTCATTTATATACCTCCAAACACTTACTGCTTTCTATAAATCTATCCATATTGGATTTTAAATATATAATATATTTTAGTGTGTTAAAGTGTTAAAACGCTATAAATCTATCCATATTGGATTTTAAATTGCGCTCTCCCATACATTTAGAGCAAAAGCCTGACACTATAAATCTATCCATATTGGATTTTAAATCTTTGTTGTATTTTTCCGTTTCGTCCGCATTTGGAATCTATAAATCTATCCATATTGGATTTTAAATAAATTTTTCAAGTCAGTAAACAGATTATCAACAAGTCTATAAATCTATCCATATTGGATTTTAAATTAACAAATTGATGTTTCAAGTGAAACATTAAACAAAACTATAAATCTATCCATATTGGATTTTAAATCGCTCGGTGCATTTCTTGGTTGGTTCTTCGGCGGCGCCTATAAATCTATCCATATTGGATTTTAAATTAGAATTTTTAAAAATTCTAATTGTTCAAGCGGATTCTATAAATCTATCCATATTGGATTTTAAATATTATAATGGTTTAAGTATTTTGGCAGGCAATAATCTATAAATCTATCCATATTGGATTTTAAATAACGAGTATTATATGCCGACGCAGTATATTATAGCCCTATAAATCTATCCATATTGGATTTTAAATACAATTTTTCAAAATGTTGGTGGTAATTCCTCAACGGCTATAAATCTATCCATATTGGATTTTAAATATATTGCCCTTGCGTGTAAGTTCGTTTGTTGTTTGCTATAAATCTATCCATATTGGATTTTAAATTTCTTCTGTATATGAAATTTCGTCATTGCAGGGATTCTATAAATCTATCCATATTGGATTTTAAATTAAATCAGACAAAACAACGCCACAATTAAGATTGACTATAAATCTATCCATATTGGATTTTAAATAATTATCACGATAATTTTCTCGATTACTCACCCTATCTATAAATCTATCCATATTGGATTTTAAATTCATATAGTGGTACTCGTGTTGTTTTATCTTGGGATGCTATAAATCTATCCATATTGGATTTTAAATACATATGGGTATTTTTATCTTGAACTTGAAGATATCTATAAATCTATCCATATTGGATTTTAAATACATATGGGTATTTTTATCTTGAACTTGAAGATATGTACTATAAATCTATCCATATTGGATTTTAAATCCCCCTCACCGCTTAAACTTAACACTGTTTTTTTGTCCTATAAATCTATCCATATTGGATTTTAAATAAAGGCAGTACAGGAAAATTAACACATACATATATTGCTATAAATCTATCCATATTGGATTTTAAATGACAATTACGGCGCTACGGTCGGCTATGCGTGTAGCTCTATAAATCTATCCATATTGGATTTTAAATAAAAAAATTTCAATCAAAAAGACTTTTGAACTTGTTGACTATAAATCTATCCATATTGGATTTTAAATCACGATATTGAAAGTATTACCTGCGGGCAATGGAATCTATAAATCTATCCATATTGGATTTTAAATCGGAAAAACTACCCCGATACGGGCAATCAGCGAGTTCTATAAATCTATCCATATTGGATTTTAAATAAGTTTATTAAAAATCTGTTTGCGCCACACGATATTCTATAAATCTATCCATATTGGATTTTAAATACATTTCTTTTGCTTACGGAATGAGCAAAGGAAAACTATAAATCTATCCATATTGGATTTTAAATTTCGGATATGGCAATGAGAAGTTGCAGATAGCCGTCTATAAATCTATCCATATTGGATTTTAAATGCGCTTTCGACAATTGGGGTTTTCAATCGTAGTTACTATAAATCTATCCATATTGGATTTTAAATGCAACGAAGTCGGCGAATTATTCCGCAATTGGATTTTCTATAAATCTATCCATATTGGATTTTAAATTACAGCTGAAACATCAGAAAGAAATTTTAACCAATACTATAAATCTATCCATATTGGATTTTAAATTTTTCAATAATGGATTTAATTGGATTGTCTGATTTGACTATAAATCTATCCATATTGGATTTTAAATGCATCCGTCTACATGATCTACCCACGCAAAGGATACTATAAATCTATCCATATTGGATTTTAAATCAATTTCTTTATATTTCATTATATATTTCTCCTTCTATAAATCTATCCATATTGGATTTTAAATACATGATCTACCCACGCAAACGCAAAAATGCCTTTTCTATAAATCTATCCATATTGGATTTTAAATTATTTAGCGGAGGGGGGTTAAGTCGGATTCACTATCCCTATAAATCTATCCATATTGGATTTTAAATTTTTTAGCCTCCTTGTAATTTTTTGAATAGATTTATCTATAAATCTATCCATATTGGATTTTAAATGCATAATCTACCCACCCACGCAAAAATGCCTTTTACTATAAATCTATCCATATTGGATTTTAAATTAGTCTTACTATTCAATAAACAAGTGCCACTACTAAACTATAAATCTATCCATATTGGATTTTAAATATTGAGCGTATACATTCTAAATCTATAGATAAGCGTCTATAAATCTATCCATATTGGATTTTAAATTTACTTAAAAATAAAAAATTTAACGATTTCTATTTCTATAAATCTATCCATATTGGATTTTAAATGCTATTAGGGGGTTTATTATTTTTCTTCTTGTTTTCTATAAATCTATCCATATTGGATTTTAAATTTTTAATACCTCATTTCATTTCTACATTTCCAAAGTCTATAAATCTATCCATATTGGATTTTAAATTGACAATTGAATGAACTTGCAACAGCCTTGAGCCTGCTATAAATCTATCCATATTGGATTTTAAATGCATAATCTACCCACGCAAACGCAAAAATGCCTTTTACTATAAATCTATCCATATTGGATTTTAAATGCTTTTGCCGCTGATGATAATTTAACTTATGATCACTATAAATCTATCCATATTGGATTTTAAATTTACCCACAAGGGAGCAGTGGCTCCCTTGACCCTGCTATAAATCTATCCATATTGGATTTTAAATTGTAATGGTAATTAGTCATTATATAGATTTTATTGCCTATAAATCTATCCATATTGGATTTTAAATTTTAAACGCTCTGTATTGGCTTAAACAGTCAAGCAACTATAAATCTATCCATATTGGATTTTAAATTTTTACCATATACATAACATCATCTCCGTTGATTTCTATAAATCTATCCATATTGGATTTTAAATTTGTACTACCACGCAGGCGTGTACGGATGGGATTATGCTATAAATCTATCCATATTGGATTTTAAATGATAATTTCAACAAATTGGAAGAGTTGCCGAAAAACCTATAAATCTATCCATATTGGATTTTAAATTGACAATTGAATGAACTTGCAACAGCCTTGAGCCTGCTATAAATCTATCCATATTGGATTTTAAATAGTACAAACAGATGAATAGTATTGTTAAGTTGCAACCTATAAATCTATCCATATTGGATTTTAAATGCTCTCTATCTTTATTGTGATTATATTATACACCGCTATAAATCTATCCATATTGGATTTTAAATTTCAATAATATCCCTTTTACTTTGCAAAGAATTAATCTATAAATCTATCCATATTGGATTTTAAATCTCTGTTCTTGATCTGTTTCAAGTTCTTGATCTGACTATAAATCTATCCATATTGGATTTTAAATTTTCGTAGAGTTTCTCAATAACTTCCTTAACATCTGCTATAAATCTATCCATATTGGATTTTAAATTGACGGTCACTGACTGAAAAATTTTTCTTGATTTTCTATAAATCTATCCATATTGGATTTTAAAAGATGAGTGTAACCCGCTTATACCTTGTATAAGCGTTCTATAAATCTATCCATATTGGATTTTAAAAGTATCGGCTTAAATAGTCAAGCAATATAATTACTCTCTATAAATCTATCCATATTGGATTTTAAAAGCATAATCAACCCACCCACGCAAAAAATGCCTTTTAAACTATAAATCTATCCATATTGGATTTTAAAACGCAAAAAATGCCTTTTAAACACCCTGTATCGGCTTCTATAAATCTATCCATATTGGATTTTAAAATTGAGCTTTAAGCCCTTAATGAAGAAAGCTATTGTTCTATAAATCTATCCATATTGGATTTTAAAATACCAAATTAAATTAAAGTTTAACAAAAGGAGATACTATAAATCTATCCATATTGGATTTTAAAAATTTGTTATTGCGTGAAGTCTGATTTGCAATATGATCTATAAATCTATCCATATTGGATTTTAAAACTTATTAGAATCACTTTCAGAAATCTTTACATATCCTATAAATCTATCCATATTGGATTTTAAAACAAGCAACTTTTAAAAATTATGATAGCTTTGTTTCTCTATAAATCTATCCATATTGGATTTTAAAAATATTCACATAATGACTGCCGTATTCCAATAAACCTCTATAAATCTATCCATATTGGATTTTAAAAAAATATGTTGTCTTTCCGCCTGTTCTATTCGTAGTGCTATAAATCTATCCATATTGGATTTTAAAACTCCTCTCTCGTCAGTTGACGAGGTCAGAGAATTACTATAAATCTATCCATATTGGATTTTAAAATTACCGGCAGGTGTTAGTTATTTGTCTGGTTCATACTATAAATCTATCCATATTGGATTTTAAAAAATGGACTTGTTGATACAATTCTTCAAGCCCTTGGTCTATAAATCTATCCATATTGGATTTTAAAAAGGTGAAAATCACAATGTATCAGATTTATTAAAGCCTATAAATCTATCCATATTGGATTTTAAAACTCAATTAAAGTCTATACTTATGATGTTGATGAATACTATAAATCTATCCATATTGGATTTTAAAATTATCAAAATAATAATAACATATTTATATTTAAATGGCTATAAATCTATCCATATTGGATTTTAAAATGCCATAGTCATTCTCCTTTATTTAGATTTTCAACCTATAAATCTATCCATATTGGATTTTAAAATGACAACTGAATAAAGGAATAGGCAGTGACCACGCTATAAATCTATCCATATTGGATTTTAAAAGTTATAATTGAGGCAGAGCAAACTGATAAGGAAATCACTATAAATCTATCCATATTGGATTTTAAAAGTTAATTGCTCGGTGTCAAGCCTATCAATGAACCCCTATAAATCTATCCATATTGGATTTTAAAAGTGGTTGCGGATTTTTTCAAAATTTTTCTTGATTTTCTATAAATCTATCCATATTGGATTTTAAAAGCTTATGTGCACGCATTATAGTATCATATGCGTATTCTATAAATCTATCCATATTGGATTTTAAAATATTTTGATAGAACACCCCTGGCAAAATACGATTACTATAAATCTATCCATATTGGATTTTAAAATCAGTTTCTGATACAAATAAATGGAGATTTGATACTATAAATCTATCCATATTGGATTTTAAAATTATTTGATTGTAAGTCTTATGGTCTTTCTGTTGCCTATAAATCTATCCATATTGGATTTTAAAATTTAAAATCTTCCACCGCTGTGTACGGTGCTACTGCTATAAATCTATCCATATTGGATTTTAAACAAAAGCGCTATATAAGCACCAAGAGCACTTGGTAATCTATAAATCTATCCATATTGGATTTTAAATGACAAAGCGTCACCGCCCGCTTTACCGGCTGAACTCTATAAATCTATCCATATTGGATTTTAAACGCAACAGTATCCGTTGTAACTGAATACATCAAAGTAACTTTACCTAATCTGCAGCAATTAAACCCGAGTATTTTATATTCTATTGTAAAATATATTTTCTTATTGGAATAATAGAGGGGGAAAGTTTTGTTATAATTAAAGAAATATATTTGAACGGAGGTATTTTCAATATGTTAAGTGATATTGAAATCGCTCAGGCTGCGACCTTACTCCCGATTAAAGAGGTTGCCGCACAGATCAGAATTAAAGAGGATGAGCTGGAGTTTTACGGCAAGTATAAGGCTAAACTTTCAGACGAACTTGCCAATCGTTTGGAAAATGAGCCGGACGGAAAACTTATTCTTGTTACAGCTATAAATCCAACCCCCGCAGGTGAGGGCAAAACAACTACTTCTGCAGGTCTTGGTCAGGCTATGGCTAAGATTGGTAAAAAGGCTGTAATCGCTCTAAGAGAGCCTTCACTCGGTCCTGTATTTGGTATTAAGGGCGGCGCTGCAGGCGGCGGTTATTCTCAGGTACTTCCTATGGAAGATATTAATCTTCACTTTACAGGCGATATGCACGCTATTACTTCTGCAAACAATCTTTGCTGTGCAATGCTTGACAATCATATTCAGCAGGGTAATGTTCTCGGGATTGATCCTCGCCAGATTCTTATTAAGAGATGTCTTGATATGAACGACAGAGCTTTGAGAAATATTGTTGTCGGTCTTGGCGGCAGAGTGAACGGTATTCCTCGTGAGGACCACTTTATAATTACTGTTGCATCTGAAGTTATGGCTATCCTTTGCCTTGCTGACGATATTTCTGATTTAAAGAAAAGACTTGGTAATATTCTTATTGCTTATACATATGCAGGCGAGCCTGTTTTTGCAAAGGACATCAAGGCTGACGGTGCTATGACAGCTCTTCTTAAAGACGCTATCAAACCAAACCTTGTTCAGACACTCGAGGGTACCCCTGCTATTATGCACGGCGGTCCTTTTGCCAATATTGCTCACGGCTGTAACAGCATTCGTGCTACAAAGCTTGCGTTAAAACTTGCCGATTACTGTATTACAGAGGCAGGCTTCGGTTCAGATCTCGGTGCAGAGAAATTCTTTGACATCAAGTGCAGATATGCAGGTTTTAAGCCGTCTGCCGTAGTTATTGTTGCTACTTGCCGTGCGTTAAAGTACAACGGCGGTGTGCCTAAGGCAGAGGTTTCTGCAGAGAATCTTGAGGCTCTTAAAAATGGTATTGAAAACCTTGGTGTTCACATTGATAACATGAGAAAGTACAATGTTCCCGTTGTAGTTGCTATCAACCAGTTCGGTACAGATACAGCAGAGGAACTTGAGTTTATCGAGAGTTACTGTAAATCTAAAGGCGCAGACTTTGCTCTCTCAAATGTATTCTCAAAGGGCGGAGAAGGCGGTACAGAACTTGCCAAAAAGGTAGTAGAGGCTTGCGAAAAGCCGTCTGATTTTGCTCCTATTTATTCAGATGACCTTACAATTAAAGAAAAGGTTGACAAAATTGCAAAAACAATTTACGGCGCTTCAAGAGTAAACTATACAAAGGCTGCCGAAAAGGCATTGAAGCAGATTCAGGCTCTCGGCGGTGAAAAACTTCCTGTTTGTATTGCAAAAACACAATATTCGCTTTCTGATGACCCAACACTTCTCGGTGCTCCAAAGGATTTTGAAATCACAGTAAAGAATCTTACACTTTCAAACGGTGCAGGATTTGTAGTTGTATATACAGGTGATATTATGACAATGCCGGGTCTTCCGAAAGTTCCGTCGGCAGAGAAAATTGATGTTACCGAGGAAGGAAAAATTAACGGTTTATTCTGATGATTACTGTAAATACTCATAATGCCCGTGAAACAGAGGCACTCGGCGCAAAAATTGCCGAAAAGTTGTGCGGCACGGAAGTAATCGCTCTTTTTGGCGGTCTTGGTATGGGCAAGACTGCCTTTACAAGAGGACTTGCCGGTGCGCTCGGTGCAGGAGAAAATGTTTCAAGCCCTACATTCGCTCTTGTCAATGAATATTCTGGTAAGTATAATATTTTTCATTTTGATATGTACCGTGTAAATACATGGGATGATTTGTATTCCACAGGATTTTTTGATTATATCGATAACGGTATAATCATTATTGAGTGGAGTGAAAATATTGAAGAGGCTTTGCCTGCCGATTGTATTAAAATCAGAATCATTAAGGGCGAAAATGATGATGACAGAATTTTTGAAATTGAAGGTGTTGATCCGCAATGAAAATTCTTGCAATAGATACAAGCGCCACAGCTGCGTCAACCGCAATTTGTGACGAAAACAAAATAATAGGTGAGTTCTTTATAAATACAAAACTTACTCACAGCAGAACACTTATGCCTATGGTTGAAAGTCTGCTTGCAAACACAAACATAACGACAACAGATATTACCGCCGTTGCGGTAAACTGCGGTCCGGGTTCGTTTACAGGTGTAAGAATCGGTGTTGCAGCGGCTAAAGGACTTGCTTTTGCCGATGATTTGCCTTGCATAGAGGTATCGACGCTTGAAAGCCTTGCGTATAATTTGCAATCTGCAAATGGGATAATCTGTTCTGTTATGGACGCTCGTTGTTCGCAGGTTTATAATGCGCTTTTCAAATGTGACGGCATAAAGCCCGAAAGACTTTGCAAAGACAGAGCTTTGTCTGTTGCCGAGCTTTCAGAAGAACTTAAGAGTTATGACGAAAGAATCATTCTTGTGGGTGACGGCGCTGAGCTTTGCTTTAATGCAATGAAAGAAACCCTCTCAAATGTTGAGCTTGCACCAATCAATGTAAGATTTCAAAGAGCGTCATCAACAGCAGAAATAGCTATTGAAAAATTTAATAATGGGG
Organism: Ruminococcus sp. FMBCY1; assembly: GCF_023921805.1. Lineage (GTDB taxonomy): Bacteria > Bacillota > Clostridia > Oscillospirales > Acutalibacteraceae > Ruminococcoides > Ruminococcoides intestinale_A. The sequence goes on from NZ_CP074197.1 coordinate 387,350, forward strand.
AAGTGCTTTCAGCGGCAGAGATAATGCCTATGTATTTAAGACTGCCACAGGCTGAAAGAGAACTTAAAAAGAAAATGGAGGAAAAGAAATGTTAGCACTCGGTTGTGATCACGGCGGATATAACCTTATCTGCGCAATTAAAAAATATCTCGACGAAAAGGGTATTGAATATAAAGATTTTGGTACTTACAGCACAGACAGCGTTGATTATCCTGTTTACGGCTATAAAGTTGCAAAAGCAGTAGCAAGCGGCGAATGTGAGCTTGGTATTCTTTGCTGCGGCACAGGCATAGGTATTTCTATGGCTGCAAATAAGGTCAAGGGTATTCGTGCGGCTGTTGTAAGCAATGAGTTTTGCGCTGAAATGACACGCAGACATAACCACGCAAATATTCTTTGCATGGGCGGCAGAGTAACAAGCGAAGAGGATGCAGTTAAGTTTACAGATATTTTCCTCAATACTCCCGAAGAAGGCGACAGACATTTAAAGCGCCTTGCTATGATTGACGAGATTGAGGCAGGTACTTTCAAGGTTGACTGATTTCGGGAGATTTTTATGTCCGACGAAGAATTAGAGGTGTTGAACGACATCAAATATATTCTTTATGTCTGTTATGCTTGGAAATAAACTTGATGATGTGAACGCAAAAATTGATGAAACCAATATTCTGTAAAACGAACTAAAGGGTTATGGTTTTGAAAACTCTTTTGTTTAAGTTACCAAACAGCAGGCTGTTTGGCTATCGTCAGATTACATAAGCGGAAAGTATTTGTGGGCTTTGCCCACACCCACAACCTTTGAAAAGGTTGACCAAACTTTTATAATTTTTGTGATACACCGGAATTTCTTGACAAAACACTGCATAAAACCGTCTAAATCTTAAAACCAAAGTAAAAAGCTCTCTTTACGCAAATAAAGAGAGCTTTAATGTTATGATAAATATAAAGTTTTAGCCGCAGAGCTTATTCAAGTTCAAGAGCCTCTTCAATAGCGTAAGAAAGCTGATCGGGGCAAGATGTACCTCTGCCACGGCAGTCAATGCCTTTTAATCTCTTTACAGCCTCTTCTGCGTCCATACCTTTTACAAGAGCACAAATGCCTTGAGTGTTGCCTGAGCAACCGCCGATAAATTCGCAGGATTCTATAATTCCGTCATTTATCTCAAGGTTAATCTGTCTTGAACAAACACCTTTTGGAATGTATGTATATTTCATTATATTACCTCCTTAAAACATTTCAACTGTATTTTAACATATTTCTTTAAAAAAATCTATAAAATTTAAAAATATGTGTCGATTTTTAAATTTAGTGTGATATAATAATGTGTACGATAAAGTTTGATTATAATATTTATTTTGGGTCAGAGGTATATGAAATGTCTATGAAAATTAATCTTGGTGCTTGGAATTCAATATTTGCCGTGCCTTCGTCTGTTGTAGACGAGGGACTTAAGTTTTCGGACGGCGTTAAACTTAAGGTATTGTTATATCTTTTGCGGCACAGTGGGGAAGATGTGAACGAAAGCGACATCAGTAAGGCGACAGGCGTAAATGAAACCGATATTCCGGAGGCAGTTGAATACTGGGTTATGAAAGGTATCTTTTGCCAAAATAACGGTGCTTTTGAGCCTGCACAGGCAGAACAGCAAACGACTGAACAGTCTGCGGTAAAACAAGTCGAAAGCAATAATACTGCCGCTCCGATTGAAAAGGAAGAGCCTACAGTTCCGCATATGTTTGTAAGACCGCAGCGCCCCGATTATGTTTATGTGGCACAACAGCTTGCGGTTGACGAAGAATTTAAAATGCTTGTAAACGAGGCACAGACAGCCCTCGGCAAGCCTTTATCAAACTCCGATGCATCGTCGTTACTGTTACTTAAAAATACCTGCGGTTTGCCTGTAGAGGTAATTATAATGCTTATTCAGTATTGTATAAGCATCGGAAAATCTAACATAAGAGCCATTGAAACAATAGGTTTGAGATGGTCTGATGCGGGAGTTTTCTCGATTGAGGAAGCCGAAAATAAAATAAAACAAGCACATCGTGCAAGCCAGAGTTTTACGATTGTAGCATCTGCGTTCGGTTTAAAAAATACGGGTTCTCCTACTAAAAAGCAGGTTGAATACGCCGATTTGTGGGTAAACGAGTGGAAATTTTCTCCCGAAATGCTAAGAGAGGCTTACGAAAGATGTGTTGACAGTAAGGGCAGCTGCGATTTCAGATACATAAACGGAATTTTAAAACGCTGGAATTCAAGTGGAATTTACAATGTTGACGATTTAAACAAATTTGACAGCAGACCCGATAAGTATAAGCATAAAGGCGGAAACAGGAATGACGCCAACACATCATATAATATAAATGATTTGCAGAGATTAGATACAATCGACAGTATTTAGTGTGGTGATATAAATGGGATACAGTAAAGAAATTTACAGAGCGACAAAAGCAAAAATGGAAGAAAGGCGCACCAAAGCCGAGAGAAGAGCGGAGCAGGTTCGTGAAGAGGTTTACAGAAGAGTTCCGAGAATAGAGGAGCTTGAAAAAGAAATATCTTCATGCGGAATACTTGCGGTTCGTGCGGTTTTAAACGGCGGAGATGTAAAGTCTGCCACGCAGGATTTGCGTGCAAAAAGTCTTTCTATGCAAAATGAAGTCAAAAAGCTGCTTACAGAAAACGGCTATGAAGAAAATTGCTTTGAACCGCATTACAACTGTAAATACTGCAAAGATACGGGATATATAGAAAAAGACGGAAGAACAGTGTATTGCCCTTGCTTTAAAAGATTGCTTGTAGCAACTGCGTGCGAGGAGCTTAACCGTACTGCGCCTTTAAGACTTTCCACTTTTGAGAGTTTTGACCTTAATATGTACAGTCACGAGGTTGATAAGGCGAGCGGAGTATCACCTTTTGATAAAATGCAAAAAATTTATAATTATTGCGTGCAGTACGCAAGGACTTTTACGCCCGAGTCAAAGAGTATACTTATGAGAGGCGGCACAGGTCTTGGCAAAACCCACCTTTCGCTCGCTATTGCCAATGAGGTTACAAGGCGTGGTTTCGGTGTAATCTATGTGTCTGCACCTATGCTTATGTCAACGCTTAGCAATATGCATTTTTCCAAAGAGTCCAACGATTCCGAATATTTTGAAATGCTCACAAAGTGCGATTTACTAATTATTGATGATTTAGGCACAGAGTTTTCAAATACTTTTTCAAATACACAGTTTTATAATTTGTGTAATTCAAGAATGCTTTTGAGAAAGCCTTTGATAATAAACACAAACCTTTCGATAACAGAACTTGAAAAAACTTATACTTCAAGATTTATTTCAAGAATATACGGAGAGGGTGTAAGGCTTAATTTTGTCGGCGATGATATAAGACTCAAAAAAAGTTTTAGCTAAAATTCCGTATTTTTTGTATTTTTCAAATTTTAGAAAAAATTGAAAAAAGATGTTGACAAAACACACGTTCTGCTATATAATAGCTATTGTTGATTGCGTGAAAGTAAGCAACAAGTCAATGCTGAACGAAAGTTAAAAACTTCTAAAAAGTTTTAAAAAATTTCAAAAAAGTGTTGACAAAACGCACTTCATAATATATAATATATATCGTTGATTGCACGGCTTGCAGCAATGAGCAATAAACATTGAGGAATGGTGTAACGGTAGCACGACAGACTCTGACTCTGTTTGTTGGGGTTCGAATCCCTATTCCTCAGCCATTAAAAGCCCCGAGTAATCGGGGCTGTTTTTATCGAGGTGTAGCGCAGTTTGGTAGCGCACATCGTTCGGGACGATGGGGTCGCAAGTTCGAATCTTGTCACCTCGACCATCTGAATACGCCGGGTCACACTGATTCGGCGTAATTTTTTTATAAGACATTTTTGGAGGTTAATTATGAAAAAGGTAGTTTCTTTGGTAACAATATTTGTACTTTGTCTTACTGCGCTTGCAGGTTGTTCAGGCAGCAAAGAGGTTGATTTAAAAACAGTTCTTTCTGACATCAACTCTAAGTATTCATTGGACTTAAAAGAGCTTACAGATTCTAATGATCTTAAAAAATATTACAGCATAGACACAGAAGATGTTAAGCAGTTTGCGGCAGAAATCAATTCAGACAGCAATTCAAGAGTTGAAATCGTACTCGTTGAGGCTGTTGACGCTGACGCTGCATCAAGAGTAAACGATGCGCTTTCTAAGACATACACTTCAATCGTTACACAGTATTCAGGCTACAATGCCGAAAAACTTCCTATGGTTGAGGCTTGCAAGGTTACACAGGACGGCAACTATGTTACAATGATTGTTGCAGACCAGGGTCCTGAAATTCTTGAAACATTCTACGGCTACATAAAATAAAATCGTCAGATTATACGGGCGGACGCAGTTCGCCCGTTTTCTGTGTTATTAAACTTTTAACGGGAATATTGCTATGGTACAATCAGAATTAAAAAAACAGTTTTCACATATGAATAATATGCAGCAGCAGGCTGTATTTTGCACAGAAGGCCCTTTGCTTATACTTGCGGGTGCAGGCTCGGGCAAAACAACCGTTCTTGTAAACAGAATTGCGTATATTTTGCAGTCTGAACTTTGCAAACCGTGGCAGATACTTGCAATTACCTTTACAAATAAGGCGGCAGGGGAGCTTAAAGAAAGAATCTGCAACGCTGTTCCGGAAGGCGGTTCGGATATTTGGGCGGCTACATTTCACTCTACCTGTGCGAGAATTTTAAGAAGATACGGCGACAGAATCGGTTTTACAAGTCATTTTACCGTTTACGGTACTGACGATCAGAAAAAACTTGTAAAAGATATTTTAAAACAGCTTAATTATGACGAAAAAATGTTGCCGGTAAAAAGAGTGCTCAACGAAATTTCAAAAGCCAAGGATGAAATGCTTACTCCGCAGGAAATGCTCAAAAGAGCAGGTTACGATAACCTCAAGCAGTCCGTGGCAAAAGTATATGAAATTTACCAGTCAAGACTAAAAACCGCAGATGCAATGGACTTTGACGATATGCTCTGCAAGACTGTTGAGCTTTTTCAAAAATGTCCCGATATACTTGAATTCTATCAAAATCAGTTTAAATACATAATGGTTGATGAGTATCAGGATACAAACAAGGTGCAGTATAAATTTGTGAGTATGCTCGCCGCAAAATACGGCAACATCTGCGTTGTAGGTGATGACGACCAGAGTATTTACAAATTCAGAGGTGCTACAATTGAAAATATCCTTTCTTTTGAAAACACCTTTAAAGGCGCTAAGATGATAAGACTTGAGCAGAATTACCGCAGTACACAGAATATTCTTAATGCGGCAAACGGTGTTATTTCTAACAACACAATGCGTAAGGGCAAAACTTTGTGGACTGAAAATGCCGTTGGCGATAAAATTGAGGTGCATACTTCCGATTCCGAGCGTGACGAAGCTCAATTTATTGCAAAAACTATACTTGACGGTGTTGCAGACGGCAGAAAATTCTCTGATTTTGCAATTCTTTACCGAATGAATGCGCAGTCAAATGCCATTGAGCAGGCTTTGTCAAGAAGTGGTATTCCGCATAGGGTAATCGGCGGCAGACGATTCTATGACAGAGAAGAAATCAGAGATATGGTTGCATATCTTCAGGTTATTAATAATCCGCACGACGATGTCAGACTGGGCAGAATTATTAATGTGCCAAAGCGTGGTATTGGCGCAACTACACTTGAAAAAGCCTCTGAAATTGCCGCGGGACTCGGCGAAAGCATATATTCCGTAATTAAAGATGCAGATGTATATCCACAGCTTTCAAGAGCCGCAACAAAGTTAAAGAGTTTTGTTGCGCTGATTGACGGTCTTATGGAGGCTGAACAAAGCGGAGATTATTCTCTTGCGGAATTATACAATCTTATTCTCGAACATACAGATTACGAAAAATATTTAAAAACAGAGAAAGACAACCCCGATGTAAGAATTGAGAACATCGAAGAGCTTTCTTCAAATATTATCAAATTTGAAGAGGATTACGCAGAAGAAGCGTCACTTTCAAACTTCCTTGAGGAAATTTCATTGCAGACAGATATTGATAACTATGATGCAGAAGCGGATTCATCGGTAATGATGACATTGCACAGCGCAAAAGGACTTGAATTTCCCGTAGTTTTCATTGCAGGTCTTGAAGAAGGTGTGTTCCCGTCAATTGCCACAATGATGAATCCCGATGAACTTAACGAGGAACGCAGACTTGCTTATGTAGGTATTACAAGAGCAAAAGAAAAGCTATACATTACCAAGGCAAAGTCAAGAATGTTGATGGGTCATACAAGCTATAACAAAGTATCACGCTTTGTAAATGAAATCCCGCCCGAATTACTTAATTATACAGGCGAGAAAAAGACTTTTGCGTCAACAAACGGTTTTTCCGCATCCTCAAGTCATATCAGTATCGGTGCCGGTTCAAAATTCACACCTAACAAAAGTTTTAATACATTTACTAAACCTGCCGTTAAATCGGGTACTGTTTACAAAAAAGGAGATTGCGTATTCCATAAGGTATTTGGCAAAGGTATGATTATGAAAACCGAAAAAATGGGCAACGACACAATGCTTGAAGTTGCTTTTGATAAGGCAGGCACAAAAACTCTTATGGCTAATTTCAGTAAAATGGAAAAAATCTGATGAGGTGATTTTTTGAAGGCTTTAGCAAAATCATTAATGTGCGTAGCTATGGCGGCGTGTTCCGCAGTTGCATTTACAGGCTGTGACAATGATTCGGAATCTTCGGCTACAACAGCACCGCAGACTACAAATTCTACAGGTGCATCGACGCAGGGACTTACCGTTGCGCCTGCAACTGCTGATGAAGTACCTACTAATCCTGCATATAATTTTACAAAATTAAAACAGGATACCGACAGCATAACAGCTAAGTTCGATAATACACTTGTTGCAAGTAAATTCAGAGGAACTGTATATTATAAACTCGGAAATGATTTTGAATATATAGGCAATAACGGCTATGCCGACAAGGGTTCGCATACATATAATTCACTCAATACAAATTACTACATAGGTTCGCTTACAAAGCAGTTTACCGCTGCGGCTGTTATGATTTTACAGGAGCAGGATAAGCTGAGCACAGATGATACGCTTGACAAGTATTATCCCGATTATAAGTACGGTTCGGATATAACTATCCGTAATTTGCTTACAATGACAACAGGCTTGCCGGATTATCTCGGCAAATCTGACGAAAGCGTGCGTGCAAATGCTCCGCAGTACGATATTTCAGAGAAAAATTCCGCTAAAGATAATCATTCTGTTATTTTAAAATGGATATTATCACAAGAAATTGATAATGATGAAGAAAATTACAGCTATTCAAATTCCGATTATTTTATTCTCGGTGACATAATCGAAAAGGTAAGCGGAAAAAGCTATGAGGAATTTTTGAAAGAAAATATTTTTGAGCCGCTCGAAATGACTTCGACAACCTTTGAGAGCACAGACCAACTTGCTACAGGTTATCAGGATATTTTTGACGATGAGTGGAATATTTATCCGGGTGTTGCGTATTCTTCTACGGGTCTTATCTCCAATTTGAGTGATTTGCTTAAATGGACAGATGCTATTACGGGAAGTGAATTGTTGTCTGCAAAATCCAAAGAAGAAATGTTCACTCCTTATAAATCAAGTTTTGCGTACGGTTTGTATGTTGACGATTGCGGTAATTATTATTGTGACGCAGCATTCTACAGATTTAATGCAAGAATTGTATTTGCGCAGGACCAGAGCAAAGTATTCATCGCTTTTTCAAATTATACGCAGTCAAATCCGAAAGCTGTAAACAAAAACCTTGATGAAATTTTAAAGCCTTATTTAAAATAAATCAACTCAATATTCACAATTAAGTATAACCTTCATAAAATGTATTGTTACAGAGCGTAAGCCTGTTAATACATTTTATGGGGGTTAATTTTTATGCCAGATGTATCATACGGCACAGTACCACGGCAGTCGGGCAACGAACCGCTTACCGAAAACAAATGCACAGACGCTGTCTGCATAAACGCAAGCCGTATTTATGACAGTTGCGGCTCAAAGGATTGCCTTAGCAATCTTGCGGTTTATTTTACACCTTGCAGTCAATCTGTTATCAATAACGCATCATCTGTAAAAATCTGCAAGGCAAGCGTTATAACCGCCGATGTAAGCGTTGAATCAATCGCTTTTCATCGTGGCTGTTATGCGGTTGATGTTACATTCTATTTTGATATTTCTCTTGAGGCATATACCTGCGGTTCAACAATTCCGTCACGGGTAAACGGACTTGCAATTTACGGTAAAAGGTCGGTTCTTTACGGCAGTGAATCAAATTCAAAGAGCTTTTCGAGCGACAGTTGTATAGTTTGCTCTCAACCTGTTACATCATGCGGTTGCACGGAGTTTTTACCAAATGCAACAGTACAAATTTCCGAACCTATGGCTCTTTCGGCACGACTTATAAAAGGAAGTGTTCCGCAGCTTCCTTGTGCTCCTATACCTGAATGTGTAATAACATACTTTGGTGACGATTTTGCTGTGACCGGAGATGCGAGCGTAAGTGCCACTATCGGTATTTTTACAATTACACAGCTTGAGAGAAATGTACAGATTATGATTCCGTCATATGATTTTTGTATTCCTCGCAAGGAATGTAAGCCTGAAAGTGACGACCCGTGCGAAGTATTCAGCAGGGTAGATTTCCCTAACGAATCATTCTTCCCGCCGAATGCAAGACCTGAAGAAAGAGAAAAATGTAATTTTGAGTGTGGCTGTAACGGCTGACAAAGAAAAAGGCAGGCAGTTTTTACTGTCTGTCTTTTAGCTTGTTTCATTAAAGTTAAGGTGAATTATGTTTTGATTTGAAGTTTGTATTAATAATTTTCTAATCTGAAAATCGACCTAAAGAATCATAACGAAAATTTTTGTTTGAAAAGTATTTCGATTAAATCCGCTGTTTTTTCATAACCGAAGTCATTTGATTTTATAGTCAGATTGTAATTTTTTGCATTGCCCCAATCTGTATTCGTAAAGTATTTGCAGTGCGCAGAGCGTTCTCGGTTTACTTTTCTTACTTGCTTGGCGGCATTTTCATGTGAAAGGTGATCTCTTTCTTTTACTTTTTCAATTTCACTTTCTTCATCTGCGGTTATAAATACATTGTAAATATGTTTTTTGTTTCTTAAAATATAGTTTGCAAGTCTGCCGACAATTACACAGTTTTCGGTTTTGGCAAGGTGCTTAATAACCGATTCTTCTTTTTTGAACAAGCTGTTGATATTAGGAACAGTATCACCGTTGTTTTGCTGGTACCATTCAAAAAAGTCGTTAAGCGCTGATTTGTCAAGAGTTTGCTCGTTGTGTTCTATGTATTCAGGTGAATATCCGCTTTCCTGCATTACAAGTTTTATAAGTTCGGTGTCATAATATTTGTATCCGAGTTTTTCGGCAAGAATTTTTCCTATTGCTCTGCCTCCGCTGCCGTATTCTCTTGAAATGGAGATTACATAAGTAGGTTTGTCATCTGTTTCAGCGGTATCATCTGCAATTTTGGTTTTGCCTAAGAGTTTATCTCTGTATTTTCCGAACACTTTATTTATTATACCGAGAATAAATCCTACAAGAAAAGCGGCAATTACTGTGCCGATTCCCACACTGCCGAGATTGTGGATAAAAATAAGGCAAGATACACCTGATATAATAACCATTGTTATGTCAAATGCCATTTTTACCTTTGAAAATTCAATCTTAGTTACTTGCGAAACCGCACTCATAACGCCTTCGCCCGCAAGCGGGATAACATCGGTAGGCAAGTAAAGGAAAATACCGATAGCAACAATTGCGGCACTGATGAGTACCATAATAATTCTTATTACGATATTGTCGGGAGTGGGGAAGAAGCTTACAAGATAATTACAGAATGTTGTGAAATAACCGAAAACAACGCCTACGGGAATCTGTAATAAGCTGATCAGTTTAAAATTCTTTCTGAGAATAATTAATTGTATTAATACCAATACAATATGAAAAAGTATGGTAGCCTTTCCCATTTCAATTCCCCATATACAGGTCATAGTGTAGGGGATAGAACTTACAGGCGATACACCGAGGTTCGATTTAACGGAAATTGCTATACCTATTGTCATTATAAATAAACCTACAAGGTACATCGGTAGTCTGATTTTCATATTTTTTAAATTCATTGTTGTTTTTCCTCCTTATCATATTCAAGCATATTTTCATAGACACGCATTAATAAATCGTTAAATTTTTGCTTTTCATCTTCATTAAAATTTTTAAGAGCTGCATTTTCAATTTTTTTAAATTTTCTGTTTAGATAATCAATGTATTCTTTGCCTTTGTCAGTCAGGAATACATACAGGGAGCGGCGGTCACCGTTGAGCATTTTTCTTTCAATATAGCCTTTAGTTTCCATTCCTTTGAGAATAACTGTAATTGATGCCGGCTCAATATGGCAGCCTTTAGCAATGTCTTTTTGCACGCAGCCGTTATGATTTTGCAGATAGTCGAGTATTTTTGGCTGTCCCGGAGTAAGACCCGAATCCTTTATACTTGCAAGCAGTGCCTTTTGAACTAAAAAATGATCTGCCATTAGCAGATAATGTATTGATTCTTTCATACTACACCTCTATAGTTAAAATTCTAATAATTAAAATCCTAATTAATTATATGCTTGTAAAACGACAAAATCAATATTTTGACAAATGTTCTCGCTTTTATATAAAAATTGCTGTGATTACTTTTTATAATATGTGAAAATCAGTGTTAAAATTTATTCATTTTATTGACAAAGCATTTTTGCAGTGATAACATAGAAATATAAATATATTAGTTAGGGGTTATAAAATGAAAAAATTTAAAAAAGCTATTACAGCTATAATTGTTACCGCAATGCTTGCTTCCGCATTTTCTGCAATACCTTTCACTGCAAACGCAGTCGAAGTAAATGTACCAAAGGTTTCGCAGAGCAGAGATGCTGTGCATTCTGTTGTAACAAGCGGCGACTACCGTTATGAGAACATTGATGGCAAGTCAATTATTTTTTGGGAATACCTTGGCAGTGATACCGATGTAGTTATTCCGGAACAGATTGACGGCAAAACCGTAACTATGCTTGCTCGTGGTGCGTTTTATAATAAAACAAATTTGAAAAGCATCACTCTTCCCAAAACTCTTACATACATTAAGGGTTGTGCTTTTTGGGGTTGCACAAGCCTTGAAAGCGTAGTAATTCCGGACGGTGTTTCAACTATTGAAGAGTATGCCTTTACAGAGTGCTACAATCTTAAAAGTGTAACTATTCCTAAGAGCGTAACCTCAATTGGCGATAGATTATTCTTCCTCCTTAACTCAGACATTACAATTTATGGCTACGAAGGTTCGTATGCACAGAGTTATGTAAACTCTTACACCGATAGCAACAAGCTGAAATTTGTGGCTATTGATGGCAAAAAAGTGCTCAAGGGTGATGCAAATGGTGACGGGATTGTAAATGTTTCCGATGTTACATCTATGCAGTTACATATTGCGGGTTCTAAAAATGATGACGGTATGCCTATAATAGATGAAAGCGACAAGGCGGTACTTGAGGCACTCGATCTCAACGGTGACGGTCAGCTTACAGTATTAGATGTAACTGAGCTTCAGATGTATATTACAGCTCAAAATTAAATATTCATATACCTTATCATATACCTTATAAACAAAAGAAGTGCAGCTCGTATGAACTGCACTTTTTGCTTGCTGTAATTTTGCTTTTATTCCGATATGGAATTTTCTATAATCTTCTCCGCACATTTAATTCCGTCGACAGCGGCAGATATAATTCCGCCTGCGTAGCCTGCGCCCTCTCCGCACGGATAAAGTCCTGCTACCGAAATACTTTGTAAATTGTTGTTTCTCATAATTCTGATTGGCGATGAACTGCGGGTTTCAACACCTGTCAGCACAGCGTCACCGTATGAAAAACCGTGTAATTTTTTATCCATTTGCACTATTGCCTGTCGCATTGAGTTTGTTATAAAATCAGGCAGACATTTATTAAGGTTGGTCGGTGTAAAGTCGGGACCTACAGACGGTTTTACATCACCGATTTTTGTACTTGCCTTATTTTCAATAAAGTCGCATACACGCTGAACCGGAGCATTAAAGTTTTCTCCTCCGGCGACAAATGCTTTATGCTCAAGTTCACGCTGAAAATACATTCCTGCAAGCGGATTTTCCGATTGATAGTCGGCAGGTGTAATCCCGACAAGTAAGGCGGCATTTGAATTTTCTTCATTTCTTGCAAATTCACTCATTCCGTTTGTGCAAAGTCGGTTTTCTTCGCTTGAGGCATTTACAACTTTTCCGCCCGGGCACATACAAAATGTATATACGCCTCTGCCGTTTTCAAGGTGAACATTTGTCTTATAGCTTGCTGCGCCAAGCGCTTTGTTGCCTGCAAATCTGCCGTACTGTGATTTATCAATCATTTCTCTGTGATGCTCAATTCTTGCACCGACAGAAAATGCTTTTGCCTCAATCGGAATAGCTTTTTCATTTAACATTTCAAAAGTATCTCTGGCGCTGTGTCCGATTGCAAGGATAATTGCATTGGTATCAATGGTTTGTTTAGTTCCGTTATGCTCAATTTCCGCACCTGTAACAGAATTGCCTTTTGCTGAAAATCCGATAAGCTTTGTTTCAAACATAACTTTTCCGCCGAGGCGGATAATTTCATTTCTTATGCTTTTAACTGTCGGTCTTAATTTGTCCGTTCCGATATGCGGCTTTGCATTGTAAAGAATTTCGTCAGGTGCTCCGTGTTTTACAAATTCAATAAGTACCTTGCGCTGACGGGTGTCTTTAGTGCCTGTGGTAAGTTTGCCGTCAGAAAAAGCTCCGGCACCGCCTTCGCCGAATTGTACATTGCTTGTTGTGTCAAGAATACCGTTTTTCCAAAAGTTATGTACATCTTCCGTTCGGGTATCTACATCTCTGCCACGCTCGATTAAAATCGGATTTGCACCGCTCTGTGCAAGTATAAGTGCGGCAAATAATCCTGCAGGGCCTGCTCCGACTACCACAGGGCTGACCGTACCTCTGAATTTTTCAACATTATATTCATATTTTTCTGCGATTTCGGCGTTTTTAAATTTTTTGCATATCTTTTCTTCGTTTACAAAAAGTTCTGCGTCAACGGTTGCAAGAAAAAATATATTATCCTTTTTTCTTGCGTCAATCGAGCGTCTGAAAATCGTACAGCTTTTAAAAAACTTTTTATCTACATTAATAAGTTTTGCCGCTTTATTTAAAACGGTTTCGCTTGTGTAGTCAAGAGGTAAATGTATATTGCTTATTCTTATCATAGGTTTTCTCCTGTTATAATACCGCTTGCAAAAGCAAAATGCAGGTTAAATCCGCCGCAATCTCCGCAAACATCGAGTGCTTCGCCGCAGATGTATAGATTTTTTACAACTTTGCTTTCAAATGTATAGCCGTTTACTTCGTTTCCGTTTACGCCGCCGAGCATTACCTGAGCTTTTGAAAAATCTTTGCATTGTTTACATTCAAATTTCCAATTTTGAATTAAATTCGCAAGTGATTTTAGTTCTTTGTCGCTTAACTTTTTACAGCTTTCTGTCAATGCTTTGTTTGTAATGCTTTTAATAAGTGCAGTTCCTATTTTTTTATGAAAAAGACCCGTGAAAAATTCTTCGAGCGGTTCATTTGCAAACAGCTTTTTTCTGTCATAAAGTAAATTTAATAATTCTATATACGAATAATCTTTTGTAAGATTTACGGAAATAATCGGATTTTTGGTTTTGGGTAAAAGAGTTGTGAGATTGAACACACAAATTCCCGAAAGTGCATTATCCGTAAACTGTACTTCGCCGATTTCGCTTTTTATTGCTTTTTCGCCGTCATAAAGAGTAACCTCCGCTTTAGCACGGATTCCTTTAAGACTTTTCATAAAATCACTTTTGACCTGAATGGGACAGAGGGCAGGGAATAACGGCGTGATTTTATGACCGAGATTTTTTATAACATCAAGTCCGAGTCCTGTGCCGCCTGCTGTAGGAAAGGCCTTTCCGCCGCATGACATAACTACTTTTTTGGCGGTGTATTCTCCGTTCGAGGTTTTGATATTGAAAAATTCGCCTTTTTTACGGATAAGTTCAACTTTGCAGTCGCATATGATTTCGATTTTCAGCCTTTTAATTTCCATAAGCAAAACATCAAGCACGGCACTTGCTTGTCTTGAATGAGGATAAACAAGTCCGTTTGTTTCTGTGTCGCATACAAGACCTAAGGTTGAAAAGAAATTTATAAGTTTTTCTGCGGAAAATCTGTTTAAGATTTTAGAAACATCAAAACTGCCGTGATAAAATTCTTTACTGACATTGGTATTTGTCAGATTACAGCGGCCGTTGCCTGTAACAAGAATTTTTTTGCCTGCTTTGCTTTGAGCCTCAAGAATTGCTATTTTTAAATCTCTGTTATTTCGTTTTGCCGATATAGCCGCCGCAAGTCCCGCAGCACCCGCACCGACCGTTATTATATCATAATTTGTATTTTTCAAAGTTATCATCCTAAAAAACAGGGCAGCCAAAGCTGCCCGTCGGTTATTATTTTGGAGCAAAAATTGCGCTTAATCCGCCGAATAAGCCCATACTTGCAAGTCCCATAATTATACCTGCAAGAATTACACCGAGCATTACTGCAATTACGCTTGACTTAAAGTCCATATCGAGCATACTTGCGGCAAGTGTACCTGTCCAGGCGCCTGTACCGGGAAGAGGAATACCTACGAATAAAAGTAAAGCGAAGAACAAACCTCTGCCGGCCTTTGCCTGCAATTTTTTACCGCCCTTTTCGCCTTTTTCAAGGCAGAATTTAAAGAATTTTCCTATAAATTTTTTGTCGCTGCCCCATACAAGAATTTTTCTTGCAAAGAAATATATAAAAGGTACGGGCAACATATTACCTAAGATAGCGAGGACATACACCCAGAATAAATCAAGCTGCATTCCTACACCGAACGGAACGGCACCTCTCAGCTCAATAAGAGGAACCATAGCAATCAAAAATACCAAGATATAGTTTAACAAAACAATACTCCTTTCAAAATAAAGGTACTAAAATAGTATAACAGATACCGATATATATTGCAATTTATTTTTTGTCTAAAAAACTACAGCTTTTACGCAAAATTTTAACATACATTTAAAATATAACCATTCCTTTATTTGTCGATTGACATATTATGCAGATTTGTGTAAAATAATACAAGGTGACTAAAAATGGCTACATACAGTTGCGGCAAAAAAGCCAAAGCGATTTTAATTATAATAACGATAGCCCTTGTGGCATTTGCATTTATTCATTCTTCGATGCCTGCTGATATATCATCGGAAGAAAGCGGAAATGTACTTGAATTTTTGCAGAAAATTTTAGACTTTTTAGGTTTTACTCCCGAACTTACTGACCATATAGTAAGAAAAACTGCGCATTTCAGCGAATACACCGCAATAGGCGCAATGCTTATGTCATGCGCATTTGCATTTGATAAACTAAAACCATACAAATACTATATTAATGTAATGTTTTGCGGACTTGCGACTGCGGTCTGTGACGAAACCATACAACTTAATGTAGAGGGCAGAGCGGGAATGATTACAGATGTACTGCTCGACTTTTCGGGTGTGATTTTCGGCACATTAATAATGCTTTTTATTTTTTTGATATACAAAAAGCGTTTTATCGCTAAAAGTGAAAATAAATGAATATTTAAGATTAGGAAAGGAAACAGAAACGAATGGAAAATGTAAAAGAAAACAAAATGGGCATTATGCCCATGACAAAACTGATACTTACTATGTCGTTGCCTGCAATTTTTTCAATGACAATTATGGCAATGTATAATGTAGTTGACAGTATTTTTATCGGACAGTACAGTCAGGAAGGACTTAATGCCACTTCACTTGCTTATCCGTTGCAGATGCTTTTGATTGCTGTAGCGGTCGGTACGGGCGTCGGTATTAACTCGCTTGTTTCAAGACGATTTGGCGAAAAGAATTTTAAAGAGGCAAACGAGGTTGCAACCCACGGTCTGCTGTTAAGTTTTTTCAGCTACGCAATATTTCTTGTCCTCGGTATTGTGATTTCAAGACCTTTTATGATGCTTTATACAACCAACGAAAATATCATAGAATACGGTACACAGTACCTTACAGTGGTTCTCTGCTTTTCGCTCTTTACGATTATAGAAGTTACAATCGAAAAAACTTTGCAGGCTACGGGCAATATGATTTTTCCAATGTTGTTTCAGCTCACGGGAGCGGTAATTAATATTATTTTTGACCCGCTCTTGATTTTCGGTATAGGTCCGTTCCCAGAACTCGGTGTTACAGGAGCAGCTGTTGCAACGGTATTCGGTCAGTTTTGCAGTATGATTTTTGCACTTCTGATAATTTTCTTGAAATCTCATTTAATTAAAATTACATTCAGAAAATTTAAATTCAGTATGAAGACTGTAAAAAATATATATGCCGTTGGTTTCCCGTCTATTATTATGCAGTCGATAGGTTCGATTATGATTGTCGGACTTAACGGTATTCTTGCCGCTTCCGAGGCTTCGGTAACGGTTCTCGGTGTTTATTATAAATTGCAGAGCTTTGTATTTATGCCTTGCTTTGGACTTAACCAGGGCGTTATGCCGATTATCGGTTACAACTACGGCGCAAGAAACCGCAAGCGTGTATATTCCGCACTCAAGCGTGGTATTATAATTGGCGTAATTATTATGACTTTAGGCACATTGGCAATGTGGATAATCCCGGAACAGCTTATTTCAATGTTCGGCGGCACAGAGGAACTTATGAAGATCGGCGTGCCTGCGTTCCGAATTATAAGTCTTTGCTTTATTCCTGCCGCAGCGGGTATTATCTTTACCACCTTGTTCCAGGCAGTCGGCAAGGGAATCAGAAGTCTTATTATGTCTTTTGCCCGTCAGCTTGTGCTTATTTTACCGATTGCGTTTATTTTCTCAAGAATTTGGGGAATCGGAGCAGTTTGGTACGCATTCCCGATTGCCGAGATTTTCTCGCTTACTATTGCAATTTGTTTCTTTATAAATCTTGTTAAAGGCGATTTTAAAAAGTTAGGTTAATTTTGTCCACCTCAGTGCATATATTGCATTGAGGTGGTTGTTTTGACAGAAGAAAATTTCACAAATGAAATTACATACGATGACGGTTGGCAGAGTGCCTCTTGCCCCGAATATTCAACTCCTGCGCATACGGAAACGGAAGAGGAAAGCCCTCAAAATACAGAATTACCGCCGCAAAAGCGTAAAAAATCTCACAATACGCAAGTCCTTGTTACGATGCAGCTTATAATATGTTTATTGCTTGCTTTGGCTGCGTTTGTTATAAAAACTGTCGGCGGCGATTTTTACACTGCTGCCCGTCAATGGTATTACGGCGAACTTAACAAATCAATTATAGCCGAAAATACTCCCGACGATTACAATTTATCCGAAATTTTCGGTACAGCGACAGACGATGAAGTTTGAACTGTTCAATATTAAATTCAGTGTTTCATACACATTGCTCTGCCTGATTGCCGTTTGTATTATACTTGATATATTCGGCGGATTTGTAATGTGCAGTTTTGCTGTGGTCATTCACGAATCGGGGCATCTTTTAATGATGCTGATTTTCGGCAGCAAACCGAAGAAAATAAGCATTTCTTTGTTTGAAATTGCAATAAATGACGAAAGCCGACAGCAAAGAGGTGATTTACAGAATTTTCTTATAGTTTTTTTCGGGCCGTTTGCTAATTTTATTTGTTTTATTATTATTTTTCTGATATACTTATGTAGTGGAACAGATTTATTAAAATTTGCTTATGTAAATCTGTCGCTCTGTCTTTTAAATTTACTGCCTGTAATGTCGTTTGACGGCGGGCAGCTATTGTATATTTTGCTTAGCCGCAGATTTACAGGTCATACGGCGGAAAAGGCAGTAAATATCATAACTTTCATCGCATTATTTCCAATAGCTGTGCTGGGATTTATAATACTTTTTAATTCGGATTATAATTTTTCGCTGTTGTTTGTATGCGGTTATATTATACTTTCATTAGTTTTTAAAAATAACAGGTATTTCTGACGGAGGTAATACAATGGTCAGCAAGGAAGTAGAAAAACTGTTGCTAAAGGTTCAAAAGCCGGGCAGATATGTTGGCGGAGAGCTTAACGCAGTCGTAAAAAATAAAAAAGATGTTGATGTGAGGTTTGCTTTCTGTTTTCCTGATACCTACGAAGTGGGAATGTCGCATCTCGGAATGAAAATTCTATACAGTTTGTTTAATTCAATTCCATATATATGGTGTGAAAGAGTTTTTGCGCCGTGGATTGATATGGAAGAAGAAATGATTAAAAATAATATTCCGCTTTATGCACTTGAGAGCGGCGACCCTGTATCGGATTTTGATTTTATCGGTTTTACATTGCAGTATGAGCTTAGCTTTACAAATGTGCTCAATATGCTTAAGCTTTCTGGTGTGCCGATTAAATCCCGTGAGCGTACAGGTTTAAAGCAGATTGTTGTGGCAGGCGGCCCTTGCACCTGCAACCCCGAGCCGATTGCAGATTTTATCGACCTTTTCTTCATAGGTGAGGGCGAAGAGGTTGACCTTGAGGTAATGGAGCTTTACAGAAAGTGCAGAGCAGAGGGTAAGTCAAGAGAACAGTTTCTCATTGAATGTGCACAGATAGAGGGCGTGTATGTGCCGTCGCTTTATGATGTTGAGTACAACGAGGACGGCACAATTAAACGGTATATTCCTAAACATAACGCTCCGTCTGTTGTTCACAAGCGCCTTATGAAGAAAATGGACGAAAGCTATTATCCCGATAATTTCGTAGTTCCGCTTGTGGAAATTGTGCATGACAGAGCGGTGCAGGAGATTTTCCGTGGCTGTATTCGTGGCTGTCGTTTTTGTCAGGCAGGATTTATTTATCGCCCCGTAAGAGAAAAATCTCCCGAAGTTATCAATAAGCAGTGCAGAGCATTGTGTGAGAATACGGGTTATGACGAAGTGTCGCTTTCTTCGCTGAGTTCAAGCGACTACACACAGATTGTGCCGTTGCTTACAAAACTCAATGAGTGGAGTAAGGACGAAAAAGTCAGTATTTCTCTGCCGTCATTGCGAGTTGACGGTTTTACCGACGATATTATGAATAAAATCAAAACAGTGCGTAAAAGCGGACTTACATTTGCGCCCGAGGCTGGAAGTCAGCGTATGCGTGATGTTATCAATAAAAATGTTCAGCATGATGAGCTTATGCAGACCTGCGCAACAGCTTTTGCAGGCGGTTGGACTACTGTAAAACTGTACTTTATGATCGGTTTGCCTACAGAAACAATGGACGATGTAAAGGCAATTGCCGACCTCGGACAAGCTGTAGTCGATACTTATTATAATTGCCCGAATAAGCCAAAGGGAAAGGGTGTAAGAGTAACAGTTTCTGCGTCATCATTTGTGCCAAAACCGTTTACGCCGTTCCAGTGGCACGGGCAGGACACAATCCCTACTTTGCACGCTAAACAACAGCATATCAAAGAAAGCATTACAACCCGCAAGATTCAGTTTAATTACCACGATGCCGACACAAGTTACCTTGAGGCGGTATTTGCCCGTGGCGACAGAAAGCTGTGTAAAGCAATGGAAATTGCCTGCGAAAAAGGTTTTCATTTTGACGGTTGGGGCGACTGCTTTAACTTGCAGAAATGGCTTGATATTTTTGAAGAGTGCGGCATTGACCCGACATTCTACGCAAACCGTCAGCGTTCGTTTGACGAGGTATTTCCGTGGGATCACCTTGACTACGGCGTAACTAAGGATTATCTTATTAAAGAATGTAAAAAAGCATATGAAAATACAACAACACCGCATTGTCGTTTGAAGTGCAACAACTGCGGTGCGGCAAAATACGGGGAGGGTGTGTGCTTTGAAAAACGCAAGAGTTTGGTTTAAGAAAGATAACGAGTGCCGTTATATATCGCACCTTGACCTTAACCGTTGTATGTTAAGAGCATTGCACAAGAGCAAAGCTCCGATATGGCATACCGAGGGATTTAATCCGCACCCGTTCGCAACTTTTCCTCTGCCGCTTTCACTCGGATTCAGAGGAATTAACGAGTGTATGGATATAAAATTGATTGAAGATATTTCCGATGAAGAATTAATCAACAATCTTAATGCCTGCCTGCCGCAGGGCATAAGGGTTTTTGCGGTTACAGAGCCGATTATGAAAGCCGGAAAAATTGCGTATGCAAGGTTTAATATGAAAATCAGCAGTGATAATCTTAACTCTGATAAAGTATATACCGCACTGAAAGAACTTTTGGAAAGCGAAGAAATTATGCTTGAAAAGAAGTCAAAGTCGGGTTACAAGACTGTTGATTTAAAGAAAAACATTAAAAATTATTCTTTATCGGAAAAATGTGATTTTGCCGAGCTTGAAATTGTACTTTCCGCAGGCAGTACCGACAACGCAAATCCGAACCTTATTATCAAGGCTTTGGAAAATGCTGCGGGTGAAGAATTTTACGCCGATATTACGAGAGAGGATTTATATAATTCTGATATGGAATTATTTAGATAAACTATGTTTACATTTACAATTCGCAATGCAAGTTCATACCAAGCAATTTTTTAACGGCGGCATTGACAAAGAATTTGAAAAACTTGAAGACGAAATTTCAGCAAAATTTCTTGAGTATATCAAGCTGTATTCTAAGCTGTAATTAAGATTTTTAAAAAATCACACAAAGTTTCACATCTTTTTGTACTTCTATTCATATAATCGTCACAAAAGCAGGTTATTATATAAGCACAATAAAGTTAACAAGAAGTTTTCATAGATTTTCCTCTTCTAAATTTTCTAACCAAAGCAATGACCGACATAGTCGGTCATTTTGCATTTTACCGAAAACGGAGCAGTTATGTATTATTATTCTCTAAACGAATATTTAAAAAACACCTTTGGTGAAAAGGTATATAAAATTTCTCTTGACGGCGGTATGACTTGCCCTAACCGTGACGGCAAAATAGACACACGGGGGTGTATTTTTTGCAGTAGGGGAGGTTCGGGAGAATTTTCCGCCGACAGAAACCACAGCATAACCGAGCAAATTCGGGAGGCTAAAGAGAGAATCGGCAGAAAAACCGATTGTAAAAAATTTATTGCTTACTTTCAGCCGTTTACAAATACATATGCGCCCGTTGAGTACCTTGAAAAAATCTTCACCGAGGCTATAGAACCCGATGAAATTGTCGCTTTGTCGGTCGCTACCCGTCCCGACTGCCTGCCTGACAAAACCGTAAATTTGCTCTCAAGACTTAATAAAATAAAGCCTGTGTGGGTGGAACTCGGCTTGCAGACAGTTCATAAAAGCACGGCAGACTATATTCGCCGTGGATATGACTTAAGCGTGTATGATGATGCGGTTAAGCGCCTGCACAAGGAGGGCATAAGCGTAATAACGCACATTATAATCGGTTTGCCTAACGAAACGGAAGATATGATAGTGCAGAGTGCTGAATATGCGGGCAAATGTTCCGACGGAATTAAGTTACAGCTTTTGCACATATTAAAGGATACCGACTTATGCGATGAATACGAAAAGGGCAATGTGCCCGTTCTGTCGCTCGAACGATATGCCGATATACTTGTAAAATGCCTTAGAGTTATCCCAAAAACCACCGTAATACACAGGCTTACGGGTGACGGAGATAAAAAAATACTTGTAGCCCCCTTGTGGAGCGCAGACAAAAAGCGTGTGCTTAACTATATTAACAAGGTATTAAGGGAAAGCGAATAATAAGTATTATTAATTTTAAAAAAAGTCTTGATTTTCTTTTGCGTATTTGATATAATAGGCATTGTCTTTGGAGAGATGTCCGAGCTGGCCGAAGGAGCATGATTGGAAATCATGTGTACGGTAATCACCGTACCAGGGGTTCGAATCCCCTTCTCTCCGCCATAATTTTAAAAAGTCTTGTCGATTTCGGCAAGGCTTTTTCTTTTGTTATAATGCTTTATTGTGAAAAATATTGCTAAAAAAGTGCGGTTATAATAAATAACTGCAAAACCAATGCAAATTATGCATATTGACACCAAAAATTTTTTGTTATAAAAAATTTATAAAATTATAATTCTTTGAAGTAATTTAAAATATTATTATTGCACAATAATTATATATTTGTTTTGTATATAATTAATAAAGAAATGTCAAAATCGACAAAACATCAAAAAAATATTGAAATAAAAACCTAAAAATGTTATAATATAAAAGAATAAAATTATGGGTTAGTATACGGTCTGACTGCCGAATACAGCAAATTCACCGAAGGTCAGTCGGTAAAAGCGGTCGCCGTCAAAGCAAAACTTCCCTCTCGGACGGTACAGACTTATTCGGCTCATATGTTTCAATTTTTTAATGGAGGTAATAAAAATGAAAACGAATTTCAAGCGTATTGGCAAACAGTCGATTTCTATTGTGCTTGCTGTTATGATGATGCTTTCGACTATGCTTGTCGGTATGGTTACTTCGAATGCGGCTAATGAAACAGGATACACATATAATCAAGATTATATGTATGTTGATTTATCTGCAGTAAGTAAAACAATGTCGGGTAAAAATTCGGGTGTAAACTATTATTGGGATGATCACTTCACAAACTATGGTGGTTGGATTACTAATAAAAAAGACCTTGGAAATTATACTTATAAATTTGATTTTTCTGCTATAGGTAGTCACGAATATTTCAGAGGTTTTAAAATTGTATGGGATGGTTCCGCAGGAACTAATATAGCTGTTCTTGAAAACAATACTTATAACTGCGTTAAGGTTAATTCAGATTATACTCTTTCTTGGACTACATATAGCAGTACAGAACCTACCACTAAATACACTGTAACTGTTGATAAAAATATCACAAACGGTACAGTTACTCCTTCTGCAACCTCACTTGAGGCAGGCAAGACATTTACAGTAACAGCCACACCTGATGACGGTTATGAGCTTGATGCTATTACTGTAACAACTGCTGACGGTAAGAGTGTTGCGGCTACTGACGAATCAACACATACTTACACAATGCCTGCAAGCAATGTAACTGTTTCTGCTACATTTAAGGTAAAGACAGATGCCAAATACTCTGTTACATACACAGCTCCTACAGGTGAGGGCGTAGTAGATTCAAGTATTAATCCTACAGAAACTACATTAGCCGCAGGTACAACTGTAAAGGTAACTGTTACAGTAAACGAGGGCTACACAGCTTCTCTTGCTGTTGACGGTGCAACAGTAACAACTTCTACAAGCGGCAATACTTATACATTTACATTCTCAATGCCTGCACAGAATATCACAGTTGCTCCTAAGGTTACAAAAGCCGGAGAAAATACCGGTACATTGATTCCGAATCTTTACCTCATTTACAGCGACAGCAGTTCAAAACCGAGTGATTTCACACAGTATCTTAACCTTTACTATAATTCAGATAATCAGGTGTATGCTTACTTTGACGAGTCGAACTTTGACGACTCTAAAGAATATTGTTTTATGATTTCTAATTCAAAAGGTGAGTCAACATCATGGGAATATGCGTATGATCATTACAATAATTCTAAAACTTTATCTGATAGTGAACAACTTGCATGCGGAAGTAGCGATAATTGGTTGCCTAAGGCAGGTCAAAGCCAATATGTACAAGCAGTTTTCGCAAAGTTTAAAGTACGTGATGCTTATGTAGGTACTATTTCAAGTGTAAAGATTAACCTCGGTTACTACGACGGTAAGGACATTGTTGAGAGTTCAACTGACTCTTCAAAGGCTACAACTTACGAGGTAATTCCTACAAGTGGTGTAGAGGGAATGGTTCGAGTATTTGCTAAAGACGGTACTGTCAGAGCTACATATCAGAAGTATGCTGATATGGCAGACACTGTACTTACAGCAGAAAATACAGCTGATTTGACTAAATATGCTAAAAAAGATTATTACGATACAGCATATGCAAAAGTCGGTACTAAACTCAAGATTACAACTACTATTGGCGATGACTACAAAGGTACATATTTTGTAAAGGCTTTCTCAATCAACGGTTATTCATACGGTATTATCGATGCTTCACAGGCAGATACCACAGACGGTGTATATACTTGTGAATATACCATTCCTGAAGATTTTAAGGGTAGCAGAATAGAAATTACACCTATTTACTACTACATTGATGATACTGATACCGTTACATTCTATGTAGAGGGCTTTGACGAAATAGTACAGGCTAAGTGGGGCAACACAGTTGCTGTTCAGGCTTGGTACACAAACGGCGTAGAAAAGGACGAATTTAATTCTCTAACAAAGAATGCGCTTGGCGGTTATCCCGGTCAGCCTTTGGTATATGAGGGTGGTAAATATTCAATGCAGATTCCTAAGTACCTTAATGGTAATAAAGCCAATACGGTATCCGGTATTACATTGAACAACTACTTCTGGGACGATATACATAAACAGAGTTTCTCTGATACGAGTGATAAAAGTGAGTCTAACTGCCAGACATACGACTACGATGACTTCTATAAACTTTCTGAAACTGCGGATGTAGATAATATTATCTTCGACTTCCGTTACAGAACTACAATAGATAATGCCCCTAAGGACAATTTAACCAACTCTACTTATAATCCGGACGAACTTGAACCGCTTAAGGATTACTCCGGTAATATCGTTGACATCTTTGGAAATATTCTTTCAAAAGATTGGACTGCTGAATATGACAGCGAGTATCTTACGGTAATATCTGACGGTTATAAGAATAATGAAAATATTGGTAAATATGCTACTGAGTGGTCAGTATATGCCCATGACGGTACATACATTACTACAATCAACTGTTCTAGCCTTATTGATGAGACCAAGGTTGACCCTGCTTATCAGGTAGCTTATAACAAACTTAAGCAGCAATATGCCGGTTTACCTGTAAAGATTGCTTATGAAATGTCAAAATTTGACGGTTACGATAAGGGTACTCGTGCTGACGGTCGTTGGTATTTCTCTAAGAAAGCTCAGAAGATTTCCGCTAATGTTAAGATTGAGTACAGAGCAGACGATACTTCTCCGTTTATCGAAGACGCATTTGTAGCAGACAGCAATGTCGGTGAAAAAACAGGTGCTAAGGCTTACTTTACAAATGCCGATTACAACGGCAAGACAACTTGTCAGGGTGAAGTCGATGGCGGTAACTTCAGTGTTCATGCTCAAACAGACGCCAATGCTAATTACTATTTCCTTGGCTGGTACCTTAAGACCTCTGACGGTTATTCATTCATTACTAATGAGTCCGATACTGACATCCCAATGACAAACAACGCAACTTATGTTGCTCGTTTCATTAATACTCCAAGCGGCACATTAACACTTTCACACACATTGCTTGACGGTTCTGCTTATGGCAAAACTTTCATTAAAGCAGACATCATAGACAGCGCAAATAATGTTAAGGCTTCTATTGATGAAACATCAGGTAACCTTGTAATTCCTTCAAAATATGTTACTTATACAAGCACATATATCATTCGTCTTACACTTAGAACCGTACCTTATGGTAACGATACTGTAGAAGGCTTCTATGAAGGTTACAGTAGTGACAAACCTGTACGTTATAATAAAGATTTTACAGGTACAGGTGAGCAAACTTACAGTGTAGAGCGTGCAATTAGCTCATTGTTTGAAGAAATCAAAAACGCCGATGGCAGTATTTCTTACAAACTTAAAAAGTCAAACATTCCGTTCTATTCAAATATCACATCAAATCCACTCGAATACACGATTACTTACACTTATAAAACAAGACTTAACGGTGAACAGAGTTATGTTATTAAGGATAAAGTATCAGGTATTGAGTTAGAGGAAATGTGGGCTGAGAATGTAGTTGCCGGTCTTACAAAAGAACAGCTTAGCAAAGCATTCATCATAAGGAAAGCTCCGTTTGTTTCAAACTTCAGAGAAGTAATTACGTGGGATATGGATAAGGCGACTATTAACAGTTATGTTGCAACAGTATCGGCTAACACAACCACTGTTGATCTTAATATTTCTGCTTTGACAGTTGATGGTCAATGGACACTGCCTGCTAAGGTTAAGTATGGCGAATTAGCTAAGTCGTCGGACGGTGATTATCTCTACAAGACAGGTACAACTGAATTCCCTGAAAAATTCAATTATTCCGGCACTACCAAATATGATTTCAGCTTCTGGGCTATCTTTGATAACAAAGATGAGGCTCAAAAGTACAGCGACGCAGTAAAAGCTTATATGTTAGGTAATCCTGATCCGGATATGTCAAAGAGATTAACTGCTCTTACAAAACTTGATGGTTATAAGAATCTTATTTCTAAGTCATATTCTAAGGAATATAACTACATCAGCTATCAGAATTATTATATAGTTCCTGTTTATGCAGGCAGATTTGCAAAGAATGAAATCAAAGAGGCTCAGGCAAGCATCAGACTTCTTGAATACACCAGAAACCAGTGGACTAATGCTAACGGTGTCAAGGGTGACGGTAGTCTTAATGTAGACGGTTCAAAGACCGATTACCTCTACACAGACTTTGCTCTCAGCTTTGATAAGGATCAGAAACTCATCAAGAATAATGCTAATATCAAGGTTGGAGTTACCTTTGAAGTCGTTGCAAAATATAACGATATTAATGATCTCAAGTCTTATGAAACAACTTCTAATAAAGATGCTATTGGCAATTTGGTAAAGGATGCAACTGCAAACGGTAAGGTAGGCACTTACACAATGGACGGTGCTGAAAGAAATGTTTACAAATATGAGATTAATAACTCAAATATTTCTGTAAAGAACAGAATTGAGTATTATTTAAGATTCAAGAACAGTGAAACATCACAGCAGAATGTTATGAAGGTTTACTCATATATTTATGATACAGTTTCAGGAAAGATTTACTTAAGTGATCCTGTTTATATGAATATGTATGATATCGGTAACCTTACATATATTACTTCTGACTTAGCAAACATCAACTTAGATCCTGACGCCACAGTTTGATGATTTGAATTTTTGGCAGGGCAGAGTAAAATCTGCCTTGCCGTTAAAATACTTATGGAGGTATTTGAATGAAAAACAAAAAGTTTTATTCTTCACCTGAAGTTGAAGTAACTAAATTCTCATTTGAGAATATTCTCGCTGACAGTGAGAATGATGATGTTGAATTGCAAAGAATTAAACAGAGCAACCCTGATGTTATTGCTACTGATGGTGCTGATGTAGAATGGTAATTTGTTATGAAAACTAAAAAATTCGTAAGAATTGCAAGTGTTATGCTTGTATTAATATTCACAATGTCTGCTGTTGTATCTGCAAATGCTGCAACTTTTTTTGAAGAAAGCGGTTTTAAATATTTGCCGACAAGCGATTTCAATTGCAGAATTTACGGATATACAGGCACTGATAAAAATGTGTCAGTTCCAAACAAACTTTCTTCCTTTACCGTATTGGAAATTGCCGATTCTGCTTTTATGAATAATAAAGATATTGAATCTGTATCATTTGCAAACGCTAAGGCAATCGACGCTATAGGCGAGTTTTCGTTTGCGGGCTGTACATCTTTAAAATCAGTCAATATTCCGAGTACACTTGATAAAATCGGTTATGCCGCATTTATGGGCTGTACTTCTTTGACATCTGTAAATATCAGTTCTAATATTTCAGAAATTAAAGGACAGACTTTCCAGAACTGCACTTCTTTAACAGAGTTTACCGTTCCTAATTCTGTCGGTACAATTTCGGATTTTTCATTTGCAGGCTGTACCTCTCTTGAAAAAGTCGTTATTCCGAAAACAGTTAAAAATATTTCTGACAAAGCATTTTTGAATTGCGATAAACTTACAATTTTCGGTTATACAAATTCTTATGCTGAAACTTATGCAGAGGAAAACGGAATTAACTTTGTTGCACTTGACAAAAAAACTTTGTACGGCGATGTTAATCTTGACGGCAAGATAGATGTTAATGATGTAACACTTCTTCAGCGTTACATTGCAGGTGAGTCTGTATTAACAGATGACGCTGTTAAGGCTGCCGACTTTAACAAGGACAGAATTATTGATGTAATTGATGCTACAGCAATTCAGACATTTATCGCTCACGGTCAAAACTAAATTATTAAACTTAAGCACAGGTGGCAACATCTGTGCTTTTTCTTGCTTATTTTTAGATTTTGTTATATAATAAAATTTGGTGATGTTATGCCGATTTACAAAATTGCTGATATTATAAGCGATATAAGACCTAAATTTCCGACATTTGAAAAAAATGCAAAGAATTATGAGTATTCGGGCAACGAACCTGCTCAAATTAAACTTGCAGTCAAAGAAGATTTTCTGCGTGAAAAATACAACGAGAATATGCTCTTTTCTATCGGTGAATTGGAATGTATTTTTATGTCAGATGTTTTCAATAAAAAAATTCTGAAATATAATGCAATATTTCTCCATTCGTCTGCAATCCTTTATAAAGGCAAAGCGTATCTTTTTTCTGCCGATTCGGGAGTGGGCAAGTCAACGCACACAAAACTGTGGATAAAAAAATTCGGCGCTGAAAATGTACAGATAATCAATGATGATAAACCGATTATCAGATTTATTGACAACGATTGGTATGTGTACGGTTCGCCTTTTGACGGTGGAACGGGGATAAATAAAAATATCCGTGCAAAACTCGGCGGCATTATTTTTCTTGAAAGGGCAGAGGAGAACAGTATTGAAGTCCTTGACAAAAACAGTATTTTTTCAAGAATATATAAAAATACGATTAAATTTTCTCTTGATGATGAATATGCGGGATATATGTTAAATACGGCTGATAAGTTGATTAAGGAAAATTATTTCTATTTGCTAAAATGCAATATGAATATTGAAACGGCGGAAATTTGCGAAAAATTTTTACTGACAGGAGATAGCTATGGAAAAGCTGAAAAAAATACTTGATTCCGAAACCAATAAGTGGATAGTAAAAAAAGCCAAACCACAGATTTTCGGTATTATAATTATGTCTGTTATTTTCGGCGGAATGGCATATCTCGGTGTTGCGGTCGCTACTTTGTCGAGGGGTATTGTGGATTCGGCGGTTAACTCTGATGTCGGCGGAATTGTGTATTTCGCAATTATACTTATTTCACTTACGATCGCACAGCTTGTCATAAGAATTATAAGTAAGGTGCTGACTTTCAATGTATCGTCAAAACTTGAAATTTCTATAAAACAAGATATTTTCGATAATATTATCAGAAAAAAATATAATGAGATTTCAAGCATACACACCGGCGAACTACTTAACAGAATAACAAGCGATGTGTCGGTTTTAGTCAGTTCGATTATTTCTATAGTGCCGAATATGGTGTATTTTATCGTAAAATTGGTTGGTGTTTTTGTTGTACTGTTTGCTATTGATAAAACTTTCAGCCTTGTTTTTGTTTTCGGCGGTGCGCTGATGTTTGTTGTTGTGCTGCTTTTTAAGTCAAAAATGAAAACATTGCATAAGGCGGTACAGGAATCTGACGGTAAGACAAGGTCGTTTTTTCAGGAGATTTTTTCAAGTCTGCTTGTGGTAAAAGTTTTTGGCGCTGAAAATAAGGTGTCTGAAAATGCTATGAATTTGCAACAGAATAATTTTAAAATAAAACGAAAAAGAAATTATATCTCTATAGTTGCCACAACCGGATTTTCTTTTATATTTGCCCTCGGATATATGTATGCTTTAATTTGGGGTGCTTTTGCAATCAGCGACCATACCATTACATACGGTGTATTGACTTCTATGCTTGCGCTTGTGTCGCAAATTCAAGGCCCTGTTCGTGGTATCAGCAGTATTTTGCCGTCATATTATTCTGCTCTTGCAAGTGCGGAGCGACTTATGGATATTGAAAATCTCGATAATGAAGATGTGGTAAATAATTCTGCAATCGATACCGAAAAGCTGTATGATAAGACAGAAAAAATAGTTTTTGATAATATTACTTTCAGCTACGGCAGGGAAAATGTGCTTGAAAATACAAGTCTTGTGCTAAAAAAAGGTGATTTTGCATTGCTTGCGGGAATTTCGGGAATAGGCAAAAGTACGCTTACAAAGCTTTTGCTTAATGTAATTTCACCCGATAAAGGCGAGATTTATCTTTCACTTTCAAACGGAGAAAATGTGTTTGTCGATAAAAATATAAGATGTATGTTTTCGTATGTACCGCAAGGTAATTTTCTGCTTTCGGGTACAATCAGAGATAACATTGCATTTGTGTCAAATAATCCCGATGACGAGAGAATTATTGAGTCTGCGAAAATTGCCTGTGCTTATGATTTTATAAACAGATTGCCAAATGGACTTGATACTGTCGTGGGTGAGAACGGAAAGGGCTTGTCGGAGGGTCAGATACAAAGAATTGCGATTGCGAGAGCGGTTTACTGTAATTCTCCGATTATTATTTTTGATGAGGCAACCTCGGCACTTGACGCCGAAACAGAAGTTCAACTGCTTAAAAATCTTAAAACACTCAAAGATAAAACTTGTATTTTGATTTCTCATAAAATGGCGGCAAAAAAAATTTGCAACAAAGAAATTGTAATTAAGAATAAAAAAATTATTTCTTACGATATTTAGGTGGGTACAAGCAAAATCTCACTCCTGACTGAATACTTATAATTAGGTATAAATCCGATTATATGCATTGTCAGGGGTGATTTTTTGATTGAATTAATTAATTTTCTGGGGCAGTACCTTTGCTTTTTTATTCTTCATATCTGCGGAAACGGCTCTTTTCCAAAACCTCTTTCCGAAAAAGAGGAGCACGAGTATCTTGTGCGGAGTGCAAAAGGGGATATAGAGGCGAGAAATATTCTTGTTGAACATAATTTAAGGCTTGTGGCACACATTATAAAAAAATATTACGGCAATCAGAGTGAACAAGATGATCTTGTGTCAATCGGCACTATCGGACTTATAAAAGCGATAAATACCTATGACATAAGCAAAAAAATTAAGCTTTCAAGTTATGCGTCACGATGTATCGAGAATGAAATATTAATGCATTTCCGTAATGCTAAAAAGACGGCGCAGGATATTTCACTCAACGAAGCGATTGACAGCGATAAGGACGGAAATCCACTGACTTTGCTTGATATAATGGCAGTTGATGACAATATACTTGAGCAGATTGATTTTCAACTCAACAGTAAAAAGCTCAGTCAGTTTATTAACGAAGAACTTTCACCAAGGGAAAAAATGATAATTGTTATGCGCTACGGACTTGACGGGAGTGAGCCGCTTACGCAGAAAAAGATTGCACAGAAACTGAATATTTCCCGTTCGTATGTAAGCAGAATTGAAACCAAGGCTTTAAAACTTTTACGAAAACGCTTTGATAACAGTTCAAATTTGTAAATTATTTTAAAGAAAAAAGGCGGTCGAAAGACCGTCTTTAGTTATGAGCCTATGCTGTTGATGAGGTTTTGCATTTCCTGTTTGGATGAAACATTGTGCGCTTTTTCAAGCACGATTTCTTTTTCGTCTTTTTCCATTTGAGCAAATTTTTGCATTGCACTTTCATTTTTTGCAAGTGCATTTACAAAGCCTAACGGCATATCTTTATACATTTTTCATCACCGATATTATTATTTTCAGTTTTGAAAATAATATTCATTTAGATAAATTGTTGTTTAGCGAAATGATTTACCAAACAATTATAAAAGTTTGTTCGACCTTTTCAAAGGTCGTATTTGTGGGCAAAGCCCACAAATACTTTCCGTTTATGTAATCTAACGATAGCCAAACAGCTCGCTGCTTGGCGGCTTGAACACAACGGCGATGCGATAGCAACAAGAAAGCCATTCGTTATATAATGAAAAGTTAATCATTTCTTTTATAAAAGGCTGTCGCCTGTTTTAACAAAACTTAGTTTTAGCACGCAAACAGCGTGGCTGTTTGCGCCTGATAAATTGTTATATCGGAAGATTTTATGGGCGCTGCCCAAACCCGCAATTTTTGAAAAAATTGAGTAAACTTTTTTGTTTTTTGGGAGGATAATTTAGCGTTAGCTAAATTTTAATGCCCGACCGACACTCCGCTAAATTATAATTTATCTCAACTTTTGATAAAGAAACAACAAAAAAGGACAGGCACAAAGCCTGTCCTAAAATTTTGATTAATGGCAATGACAATCGTCGCAGTCGCCGATTTCACCTACGATAGGAGTTGGGTCGATACCGTTTCTTTTGTAGTAGTCTGCAAGAGCAGCCTTGATAGCCTGCTCGGCAAGTACAGAACAGTGAACCTTTACAGGCGGAAGTCCGTCAAGAGCCTCCATAACTGCCTTGTTTGTAAGTTTTAAAGCCTCATCAATAGATTTACCCTTGATAAGCTCTGTTGCCATACTGCTTGTAGCAATAGCTGCACCGCAACCAAAAGTTTTGAACTTAACATCTACAATAGTGTTGTCCTTAACTTTGATATACATTTTCATAATGTCGCCACATTTTGAGTTACCAACTTCACCGATGCCGTCGGCATCAGGAATTTCACCAACATTTCTTGGGTTGGCAAAGTGGTCCATTACCTTTTCTGAATAAGCCATAACTAAGCCTCCTGTTTATTTATTAAGGGCTTCTTGAGCCTCTTGCTTTTTAATTTTTTCCCAGAGAGGTGACATATTTCTTAAGTATGTTACAACCTGCGGAATAACCTCGAGCATATAGTCAACATCTTCGTCTGTAAGCTCTGCTGAGAAAGAAAGACGCATACTGCCGTGTGCGATTTCGTGAGGAAGACCGATAGCGAGAAGAACATGGCTTGGGTCAAGGCTGCCCGAAGTACAAGCTGAACCCGAAGATGCCGAAATTCCGTTCATATCAAGTCTTAAGAGCAGGCTTTCGCCTTCAATGCCCTCAAAGCACATATTTACATTACCGGGTAAGCGGTGAACTCTGTCGCCGTTTACTCTTGAACGCTCAATTTTGAGGAGTCCGTCAATAAGTCTGTCACGCAATTTTTCAAGATGCTCTCTTCTTTCGTCCATTGTGTCAACGGCTTCCTGAAGAGCTGCGTCAAGACCTACTACTCCCGCAACATTTTCTGTACCGGCTCTTTTATTTCTTTCCTGAGCACCGCCGTCAATTAAATTCTCTAATCTGATACCTCTTCTTACATAGAGAAGTCCGATGCCCTTAGGTCCGTGTAATTTATGAGCAGTCATTGAAAGCATATCAATATTCTGCTCCTGAACATTTATTTTTACATAGCCGGCAGCCTGAACAGCGTCGGTATGGAAAATTACTTTGTGCTTTTTGCAAATTGCTCCGATTTCGGTAATTGGCTGGATAGTACCGATTTCATTGTTTGCATACATAATAGATACAATAGCTGTATCTTCTCTGATAGCGTTTTCTACATCTTCGGGGTGAACAATACCGTTTTCGTACACATCAAGGTAAGTTACCTCAAAGCCCTCTTTCTCAAGAGTCTGGCATGTGTGAAGAATAGCGTGATGCTCAAACTTAGAAGTGATAATGTGTTTTTTGCCTTTTGCCTTAAGGGCTCTGCAAACGCCCTTTAATGCCCAGTTGTCAGATTCACTGCCGCCTGAGGTGAAGTATATCTCATTAGCATTAGCAGCACCAAGGTTTTTTGCTATATTTTCTCTTGAGTTTTCAAGAATTTCCTTGGCTTTACCGCCTATTCTGTAAAGGCTTGACGGGTTGCCGTAGTACTCGGTGAGTACAGGCATCATTTTTTCAAGCACTGTAGGCGATATAGCTGTTGTAGCGGAGTTGTCTGCATAAATATATCTCATACTTGATAATCTCCTATCTATATCTATATAAAAATCGGTCAGTCAGGCTTTTGAAAACTTGTGCGCCTCGGCAACCGCCAAACGGTCGCAGCGCTCGTTTTCGGGATGTCCTGCGTGACCTTTTACCCATACAACATCAACATTATGAATGTCACATAAAGACAGCAGCTTGTCCCAAAGCTCGGGATTAAGCGCTTTTTCTTTTTTGTTGCGCATCCAACCGTTTGCTTTCCATTTTTTAGCCCAACCGAGCTTTAATGCGTTGCAAACATATTGAGAATCGCTGTACAGAGTTACATTGCAAGGCTCTTTAAGGAGTGAAAGCGCACCGATTACGGCACTAATTTCCATACGGTTGTTTGTGGTGACGGCTTCTCCTCCCGAGATTTCTTTTTCGTGCTCATTATATCTCAAAATCGCACCCCAGCCACCGGGTCCCGGATTGCCGCTGCAAGCTCCGTCTGTAAAAATTTCAACTTGTTTCATTTGCAATTCTCCTTAGCTGATGTTCAACCTATATTATAATACGCAAAATCACCAAATGCAACCATATTTTATGTTTATTTTTTCAATTTAATTATATTATTTACGGAATTTATTAAATCATAATTCTTAATTTTAAAATCTTCCGTAATTATGATTTTAAAATTCAAATATTGAGCATACTAAAATAGAAATATATGGAATGTTTACTTAAATGTAATATTAAAATTGTCTTTTAATTCTTTAACACGCTTGACATTGCTCTTTGATTTGCGGTACAATAAAGAAGATTACAATTAGGATTTAATCTGTATTAAATACGGATTCAAAATATATTTATACTATATATAATAATTAATATTTCATTTTGCTGATATGACCGTTTTATATCAGAACTTTGTATTTATTACGAATTTTCAGGCTTTATATTTTGATACATACAAAAGGAATTTATGCCTGTATTGTGTGAAATGTTAATTTTAATAAATTTTAAGAAATATGGAGGTAAATTTGTGAGTACAGAATTTAAGTACGATAATCGAAGAAAAAGCAACAGCTACAATAAGTACTCAAAAGGTAAAAAAAATTACGGATGGTCTTCTTACAAGCCGTCGCAGGGCAAGGGAGCGTCCGAATCTTTTAAGGGAGGTACTTTTAAGGGCGGTAATAAAAATTTTAAATATTCAAAGAATTACCGCAAAAAGCCTTATCAAAAACAGTTTAAACCGATTAAAAACAAGCCGTCTGTAAAGATTGCTTTCCTTGGAGGGCTTAACGAAATCGGCAAGAACATTACAATGATTGAGTGCGAGAACGATATAATTCTTGTTGACTGCGGTATGGCTTTCCCTGACGGAGATATGCTTGGTGTTGACCTTGTTATCCCTGATTTTACTTATATCGAACAAAATCAAGACAAAATCAGAGGTATTGTGCTAACTCACGGTCACGAAGACCACATCGGCGGACTTCCGTTCTTACTTGGCAGAGTGAATATTCCGATTTACGGAACTGCGCTTACTCTCGGACTTGTAGGCAACAAACTCAAGGAACACAGCCTTTATAATGAGTCAAGCCTTAACAGAGTTAATGCAGGCGAAACGATTAAACTCGGCTGTATGAGCGTTGAGTTTATCCATGTAAACCACTCAATTCCTGATGCGGTTGCATTTGCTATCCGCACACCCGCAGGCACAATTGTGCATACAGGCGACTTTAAAATTGACTGCACACCTATTACAGGCGATATGATTGATTTGTCGGCTTTTGCCCGTGTAGGCGATGAGGGCGTATTGGCTCTTCTTGCTGAAAGCACAAACGCAGAGCGTCCCGGTTACACACAGACCGAACGCACGGTTTCGGATAGTTTTGACAATCTTTTCAGAAGAGCGGAGCACGACAGAATTATTATTGCTACCTTTGCTTCAAATGTAAACAGAGTACAGCAGATTATTAATTGTGCGGAAAAATACGGAAGAAAAGTAGCTTTTTCTGGCAGAAGTATGGTCAATTATATGGCTGTAGCAAGCGAGCTCGACTATCTTAGCGTGCCTGAAAATATTTTAATTGACCTTGATATGCTTGACAGATACCCGAGAGAGCAAATTGTTCTTGTTACTACAGGCAGTCAAGGCGAACCGATGAGTGCGTTGTCAAGAATGGCATATTCAGACCACCGCAAAGTTATGGTCGGCGAGGGTGACTTTATTATCATTTCTGCCAATCCTATTCCCGGTAACGAAAAAACAGTCGGAAATGTTGTTGACGAACTCCTCAAAAAGGGCTGTAAGGTCGTTTACGAATCAATGTATGAAGTTCATGTTTCGGGACATGCTTGTCAGGAAGAACTTAAGATTATTCATAAACTTGTAAAACCGAAGTACTTTATCCCTGTTCACGGCGAGCAAAAGCACCTAAGAAAACACGCCGATCTTGCTATGTTCCTCGGTATGGACAGAAAAGATATTTATATCGGCGATGTCGGCAGCTGCATTGAAATCAACGAAAACTATATGAAAGAATTGCCTGCCGTACCTGCGGGAAAGGTATTTGTTGACGGTCTTGGAGTAGGTGATGTCGGAAGTATTGTACTTCGTGACAGAAAGCACCTCGGACAGGACGGACTTATCATTATCGTTGCATCTCTCGATGTTTATGACGGTCATGTTATCAGCGGCCCTGATATTGTATCAAGAGGCTTTGTATATGTTCGTGAGAGCGAGGGTTTGCTTGACGAGGTAAGACAGGTTGCAAACAACATTCTTGAAGATTGTGCAGACAACAACATTCATGAGTGGGGTATAATCAAGAACAGAATTAAAGATGATGTTTCCAAACTTATCTCACAAAAAACACGCAGAACCCCAATGATTCTTCCGATTTTACAGGAAGTATAATTAAAAATCTACGAAAGGAAGGGTTTGAATTGAAGAAGAAAAGTTTTACGACTATGCCGACATTTGTTATATTTTCGGTTGCAATGCTTGCTATGTCTTTTGCATCGTACAGCTATGACCCGATGCTTTGCTACATTGAGATTGCCGTGTCGGTTGTAACCGCAGGTATAGTTGTCGTTTCGACCCTTCGCTTTCGTAACTATATAGCTGCCACCGTTCGCAGTACAGCCGAGAAAATCAATGGATTTAATCCCGAATTTCTTGATAAATACAAAATTCCCGTCACGGTGCTTGGTGCAGAGGGCGAGATAATTTGGAGCAATACAAGGTTCAGAAAGCAGTTCTGCAACGGTAAAAATCCCGAAGGCGATATGATTTCGCCTTACATAGGCGGCAAGAAAATAACAGATGTCGCCGACCACGAAACATTTGAAACCGCCTGCAACGGCAATGAATTTGTAGGCTTAGTCATCTCTACAAACGAGGGATATGTTTGTTATTTTGTGGAGAATACATATTACAAGCAAATTATGCGTGAGTACAATGCAACCCGTCCTTGTGTAGCGATTATTACTTTTGATAACAGCGATGACTTTTCAAACGAATCCGATGAAATTTATTCCGAGGTTTCTCTGAATGTTCAGTCGTTCTTGCAGAGATGGGCGAACGAGTATAACGCTTTGTTTAAGATAATCGGCAATAACCGTTATATGATTATCTTTAAAGAAACCGATGTTGATAAACTTGTTGAACAAAAGTTCCCAATATTACAGGAAATTCACGGCATAAAAGCGGGTCAGCATACCGCTACGGTATCTATCGGTTTGTGCAGAGGCATAAACTCTCTCAAAGACAGCGAAACCAATGCGAGAAAGGCGCTTGATATGGCGCTTGGCAGAGGCGGAGATCAGGTTGCTATTATAAGCAACAATATTTACGAATTTTTCGGAGGTACTTCCGCTACTTCCGAAAAGGTCAGCAAGGTGCGCATGCGTGTTATTGCAAATGCAATCAAGCGTACGATAAACGATTGCGATAAAGTTTTTGTTATGGGGCACAGATTTTCTGACCTTGACTGTATCGGTGCGGCTATCGGTATGCAGTCGGTTATGGAAAAATCTTTTAATCTGTATTCAAAAATAGTTGTTGATAAAACAAAAACTATGGCTGAAAAGCTGATTGATTATGCAGAGAAAAACATAGGAAAAGATATATTTATTACCCCCGATGAGGCAATGAAACAGGTTACACCAAAGACTTTGCTTATCATTGTTGATACTCATTTGAGAAATTCTCTTGAAAGCCCACAGCTTTACGATGAATGTAAAAAGGTCATTGTTATTGACCATCATCGCAGAGCGGTTAATTATATAGATAACGCACTTGTTTTCTGCCACGAGCCGTTTGCTTCGTCTGCGTGTGAAATGTGCAGCGAGATTATCAGCTGCATTGATGATAAAGCAATCGGATATGCACAGGCGGACGCTTTGCTTGCGGGCATTATGCTTGATACCAAGAATTTTGTTTTAAAAACAGGTGTAAGAACCTTTGAGGCAGCCGCATATTTGAGGAGAAGAGGCGCTACTACAATCAATGTAAAGCAGATGTTCTCCGATTCAATTGAAACTTACCGTGAAAAAGTAAGCATAGTATGCGATGCAAAAATATACAGAAACTGCGCAATTTCAATCGCAAAGGGCGCTGACGGTGATGTAAGACTTGCCTCTGCGCAGGCAGCAGACGAATTACTCACGCTTGAAAATGTAAAAGCCTCTTTTGTAATTTATGAAAGCGGTGGTAAAATTTGTATTTCTGCACGCAGCTTTGGCGCTGTAAATGTGCAGATTATTATGGAAAAGCTCGGCGGTGGCGGACATCAGACAATGTCGGCTACACAGCTTAGTGATATAAATAAAGAACAGGCTCTCAAGATGCTTATCGAAGTTATAGATACAAATCTTGAGGATGCAAGTTGTAAATAGCAGAAAGGAACGATAATTATGAAAGTAATACTTTTGCAGGATGTTAAGGCACTTGGCAAAAAAGGCGACCTTGTAAATGCTTCTGACGGATATGCAAGAAATTTTCTTCTTCCTAAGAACCTTGCAAGAGAGGCAAATGCACAGGCTATGAATGAATATAGAAACGCTGAAAACTCAAAGAACTTTAAGATTGCTACCGAGAAAAAGCAGGCAGAGGGTTATAAAGCACAGCTTGAGGGCAAAACCTTTGAGATGAAAGCAAAAGCAGGTCAGGGCGGCAAACTTTTCGGCAGCATTACCGCAAAGCAGGTTGCCGAGGAAATCAAAAAACAGTATAATATCAACATAGACAAGCGTAAGGTTGTTCTTGAAAGTGATATTAAAGAATTCGGTTCTTACAAAGCCGATGTAAAACTTTATTCGGGTATTGTTGCAAACATTACCGTTAAGGTATCAGAGGCTTGATTTTATTTACTATTGCAAAGGAGGGGTGACAAATGGCGGATAATCAAATTTCAAGTAGCTACGACGGACTTCATATGCCGTACAGTCCCGAAGCTGAACAGGCACTGCTTGGTGCGATTATTCTTGAAAGCGATGTTTTTGATAAAGTAATTGAATACATCAAGTCCCCCGATTATTTTTATGTTTCACTGCATAAGCTGATTTTCAAGACGATGACCGAGATGGTCAACTTCGGCGGCAAAATCGACTTTGTCACATTGCTTGAAAAACTTAAGCAGACAGGTTCGTTTGACGAAACAACAGGCAAGACATATCTTTATGACCTTGTAAACAACTGTCCGTCAATATCCAATGCCGAGGCTTATGCGGAGGTTATAAGAGATAAATACAATATCCGCAGGCTTATTACCGCTGCAAGAGAAATCATTGATGACGCTACGGCAGGCACGGAAGATACATCTGTTATTATCGACTCTGCCGAGCAGAAAATCTTTGACATAAGACAGGGTAACGAGAAAAAGGGACTTGAGAGAATTAACTCTGTTATTATGCAGACTTTTGACAGACTTGACGCTCTCAACAGCACAACAGACGACAGTATGAAACCTGTTTCTACGGGTATCGGCGACCTTGACCGAGTAATTACGGGTCTTAACCGAAGCGACCTTATTTTGCTCGCCGCCCGTCCGGGTATGGGTAAAACGAGTTTTGCGCTGAATATTGCACGATATGTTGCCTGCACGGCTAAAAAAACGGTTGCTTTTTTCTCTTTGGAAATGTCAAAAGAACAGCTTGCCAGCCGTTTATTGTCGGCAGAGGCTCTTATTGAAGGTACAAAGCTGAGAATAGGTAAGCTAAACGATGAGGAATGGGACAGACTTATTCCGGCAAGCGATATTCTCGGCAAGTCGGAGCTTTATCTTGACGATTCACCGGGTATTACCATTACCGAAATGAAATCAAAGTTAAGACGAATGAGAAAACTTGACCTTGTAATTATTGACTACTTACAGCTTATGGGCAGCGGCAGAAGAATAGATAACCGAGTTCAGGAAATTTCTGAAATAACAAGAAATCTTAAAATTCTTGCAAAAGAAATGAATGTTCCCGTTATCACACTGTCACAGCTTTCCCGTGCAAGCGAACAGCGTACCGACCACAGACCGCAGCTTTCCGACTTGCGTGATTCGGGTTCTATTGAGCAGGATGCCGACATCGTACTTTTTCTTTACCGTGAGGGATATTACGATAAAAACGAGGACGATTCTTCGCAGGGCGCAGATCAAAATTCGGGTGAGTGTATTGTAGCCAAAAACCGTCACGGCGAGGCTCGTACGGTAAAAATGCATTGGCAGGGTGAGTTTATGAGATTTACAGGTACGGAGGACAGAAGTGAGTAATCCTTTTTTGACGGCTGTAAATAAATATAAGCTGATTGAAAAAAATGATTCCGTTGCCGTTGCGCTTTCGGGCGGAGCAGATTCGGTTTCACTTCTTCATATGCTTTGTTCTGTAAAAGAAAAATATAATCTTACATTATACGCAATCCATATTAATCATATGATACGGGGCGAAGAGGCAGAGCGAGATGAAGAATTTTGCAGAGAATTTTGTAAAAAACTTTCCGTCAAACTTTTTGTAAAAAAAATAAATGTTCCGTCAATAGCGGAGAAAGGAAAAATCAGTACAGAGCTTTGTGGAAGGAATGTCAGATATAAAGAATTTGACGAGCTTTCCAAAAAGCTTAACTGTAAAATTGCAACTGCACACACGCTTTCCGATAATGCGGAAACGCTGATGATTAACCTTGTAAGGGGCACATCGCTTAACGGACTTTGTGCAATTCCCGAAAGGCGGGATTATATAATCAGACCGCTGATTTTGTGCGACAGAGCGTACATTGAAAATTACTGCCGTGAAAATTCACTTGATTATGTGACCGACAGCACAAACCTTACCGATGATTACACAAGAAACAAAATCCGTCATAATGTAATCACCGAGCTGAAAAAGATAAATCCGAGTTTTGAAGCTTCTTTAAAGCGACTGTGCGACGACGCAAAACTTCTGTCAGTTTATCTTGACAAACAGACAGATAAAGCGGTTGCCGACAGCAGACTTGCTTTCGGATATTCGGCAAAAAAGATTTGTGAGCAGGATAAAATCATACGGCAGAATGTAATCAAAAAAATTTGTGTTGAAAACGGAGCCGATATTCCCGAGCATATTCATATCGAACTTATTGATAATGCTCTTTTTGAAAGCGGTTGTGTTGATTTGTGCGGTAATTTTCGAGCTGTGGTAAAACAGGGAATACTGCGGATAGAAAATACCGAAGCTGTTAATAATTTCGGTGAAGAAATATTATTTGCCGATGTTGTTAATAAAGAATTTACATTTGATAATATAAAATATTTTGTAAAAGAAATTACAGATTTTGACGATTTAACCGATAATCCGATTTATATGTCCGAAAAAGAAACGAAAAATGCCGTGATACGCACACGCAGACAGGGCGATAAGATTTTTTTCAAGGACAGAAATATTACCAAGCCTTTAAGAAAGGCTATGAATGAATTTAAAATTCCGTCTGAATTGAGGGATAAACTTCCGCTTGTGGCAGTGAATAATGAAATATTGTGGTGTGAGGGGATAAATTCGGTTCAGACATCTTATAGTGCAGAAAAAAGAAAATTTATTATAATATGTGAACAAGGGAGGATTTTTTGTGCATAAGGACATCGAAAAAATACTTTACAGCGAGCAGGATATTAAAAATATTGTGAAAAGGCTTGCAAAAGAGATTGAAAAGGATTATAATGGCAAGGACTTTATAATGGTAGGCTTGCTTAAGGGCTGCGTATCGTTTATGGTTGATTTAATGAGGGAAGTAAACCTTGATTTCAGCATAGATTTTCTTGCTGTTTCAAGCTACGGCAACTCAACTGTAAGCTCGGGCAGAGTTAATATTCAGAAAGATATTTCAACTTCTGTTGACGGCAAGCATATTCTCATTGTTGAGGATATTGTGGACTCGGGCAGAACACTTGCTTTTATTTCACAGTATCTTTATGCAAAAAATGCTGCGTCTGTAAAGATTTGCACATTGTTCAACAAGCCTGACAGAAGAGTTACCGATATTGATGTTGCTTATGTCGGTTCTGTAATTCCCGACGCATTTATTGTAGGCTACGGACTTGACTATGCGGAGCGTTACAGAAATCTCCCTTATGTAGGCGTTCTTAAGGAGTCTGTTTATTCACAGGATACATAAAATTACGCTTTTAAATTCATAATATAAAAAGGAGTGATTCCTATTGGACAAAAAACTGCGTAACATAATTATTTATATCACTGTTGCGGTTATGGTTGTGCTCGGTGTGGCATTTTTGATGACCAAAAATTCATCTGAAAGTTACTCAACCTCTCAACTGGTAAATCTTTTTAAAGAGGACAAGGTTCAGAGTTATACCGTCAACTACGGAACAGGTGCGATTGAAATTACACTTAAAGAGGGTGTAAAACTTAAACCCGCAAAGGACATCGCTACATCTGACAGCATTATTCAGGATACAACGGATGATAATATCACAGCTACAGATCCTGACGGAAAAAATGCCAAGAGCTCAGCAAAAAATGTTGTTGTAAGAGGTACTCTTGCCGATATTGAAAGATTTATTGACGATGTTTCAGTTTACACCGCATCGGCGGACGAAGCTGTTTCTTATGATTATATCAAAGGCAGTGACAACACACTTTTATATGAATTTTTGCCTATACTTGTAACGGGAATCCTCTTTGTAGTTGTATGGATATTCATTATGAAGAAAATGGGCGGCGGTCTTGGCGGAAAAGAAATGAACTTCGGCAAGGCTAAAATCAAAAATACAAATGACGAAAAGCGCAAAACCACATTTGAAGATGTTGCAGGCGCAGACGAAGAAAAGGAAGAGCTTGAAGAAATCGTTGAATTCCTTAAAGCTCCGGATAAGTATAATAAACTCGGCGCAAGAATCCCTAAGGGTGTACTCCTTGTAGGCCCTCCGGGTACAGGTAAAACATTGCTTGCAAGAGCTGTTGCAGGCGAGGCAGGCGTTCCGTTCTTCTCAATTTCAGGTTCCGACTTTGTAGAAATGTTTGTCGGCGTCGGTGCGTCAAGGGTTCGTGACCTCTTTGAACAGGCTAAGAAGAACTCACCGTGTATCATCTTCATTGATGAGATTGACGCCGTAGGTCGCCAGAGAGGCGCAGGTCTTGGCGGCGGTCACGATGAGCGTGAGCAGACACTTAACCAGTTGCTTGTAGAGATGGACGGCTTCGGAGCAAACGAGGGCGTTATCCTTATTGCCGCAACTAACAGACCTGATGTTCTCGACCCTGCACTTATGCGTCCGGGCAGATTTGACAGACAGGTAATCGTAAGCTATCCTGACATCAACGGCAGAGAAGCTATCCTTAAGGTACATGCTCGCAAAAAGCCGCTTGCTCCCGATGTTAAGCTCAAGACTATTGCAAAGACAACAGCAGGATTCACAGGTGCAGACCTTGAGAACCTCCTTAACGAGGCTGCTTTGCTTGCTGCAAGAAAGAATAAAAAAGCCATTACTATGGAAGAAATCGAAGAGGCTACAATCAAGGTTGTAGTCGGTGCAGAGAAAAAGACAAGAGTTATGAGCGACAAGGAAAAGAAACTTACCGCTTATCACGAGGCAGGTCACGCAATCTGTTTCCACGAGCTTGCTACACAAGACCCTGTTCACGAGATTTCTATTATTCCGAGAGGTATGGCTGGCGGTTATACAATGCCGTTGCCGTCTGAAGATAAGTCTTACAACTCACGCACAGAAATGCTTGAAGACATCGTAGTATGTCTTGGCGGTAGAGTTGCGGAGGCAATCATTCTTGATGATATTTCAACCGGTGCGTCTAACGATATTGAAAAGGCTACAAAGACTGCCCGTGATATGGTTACAAAGTACGGTATGACTAAGGAACTCGGCTGTATTTGTTACGGCAAAGACAACAGTGCCGTATTCCTTGGCAGAGATATGGGTCATACTCAAGATTATTCAGAGAGAACTGCCGCTAAGATTGACGAGCTTATTCTTGAGATTGTCAACAATGCTTACGACAGAGCAGAAACCATTTTGAAGGATAATATTGATAAACTTCATGAGGTTGCAGCTTACCTTATTAAGCATGAAAAAATGGGCGGCGAAGACTTTGAGGCTGTTATGAACGGCACTTATGTTGAGCCTGTTGAGGCAGAAGATGCCGAATCCGAAGAGGATAATGCAAATACTGCTGAAAACAAAGATAACGAATAATAATTTTTATAGCCTCTCTTTATGAGAGGCTATAATTGCTAAATAAAGGAAAAAGGGGAAAGAGATGGAACACGACAAAATTATAGTAAGAGGAGCTAAAGAGCATAAT
This sequence comes from Ruminococcus sp. FMBCY1, assembly GCF_023921805.1. Classification (GTDB taxonomy): domain Bacteria; phylum Bacillota; class Clostridia; order Oscillospirales; family Acutalibacteraceae; genus Ruminococcoides; species Ruminococcoides intestinale_A. The sequence continues at coordinate 432,097 of NZ_CP074197.1, forward strand.
CTGAAAAATGTCAATGTTGAAATTCCGAGAAATAAACTTGTTGTAATAACAGGTCTTTCGGGTTCGGGCAAAAGCTCGCTTGCTTTTGATACCATCTACGCCGAGGGACAAAGACGATATGTAGAAAGCCTTTCTTCTTATGCAAGAATGTTTTTGGGACAAATGGACAAACCGAATGTAGAGAGCATTGAGGGATTGTCACCTGCTATTTCCATTGACCAAAAGACCACATCGAAAAATCCTCGTTCAACCGTCGGCACCGTAACCGAAATTTACGATTACCTGCGTTTGCTTTATGCAAGAGTCGGTATTCCGCACTGCCCTGTTTGCGGCAGAGAAATCCGACAGCAGACGGTTGACCAGATAGTAGATAAAATTATGTCTTACGACGAGGGCACAAAAATTCAGGTTTTGGCTCCTGTTGTGCGTGGCAGAAAAGGCGAGCATGTAAAGGTACTCGAAAGTGCAAGAAAATCGGGTTTTGCGAGAGTAAGAGCAGACGGAATTGTGTATGATTTGTCAGAGAAAATTCCGCTTGAGAAAAATAAAAAACATAATATAGAAGTAATTGTTGACCGACTTGTAGTAAAGCCTGAAATTACTTCAAGACTTTCGGACAGTATAGAAACCGCCTCTAAACTTTCAAACGGTGTCATTCTTGTGAATATTGTCGGCGGAGAAGATGTAATGTTTTCTCAAAAGTATTCTTGCCCCGACCATGGCGTGAGCATTGAAGATTTAACGCCGAGAATGTTCTCTTTTAACAATCCTTTCGGTGCTTGTCCAAAATGTACGGGACTTGGTGTTTTCCTCAAAATTGACGAAAACAAAATAATTCCCGATATGAGCAAAAGTGTTCGTCAAGGCGGCATAAAGGGAAGTGGCTGGGCAATGGAGGGCAGTTCCATTGCGGCTATGTACTTTGAGGCACTTGCCGAAAAATATAATTTTTCACTTGACGCACCGTTGTCGGAACTATCACCTGAAATTATCAAAATTTTGCTTTACGGTACAGGTGACGAAACCTTGACTATTCACCGTAAATCGGTTTACGGCAGTGGCAGTTATGAGCAAAAATTTGAGGGTATTATAAATAATCTCGAAAGAAGATATAAAGATACATCAAGCAATTGGATTAAGGAAGAAATCCAAACATATATGTCTGAAATTCATTGTGACGAATGTAACGGCGACAGACTGTCAAAAGAGAGCCTTGCGGTGACTGTCGGCGGAATAAACATTGCCGATTTCTGTAAAAAATCCGTTGTGTCCGCACTTGAATTTCTTGATACAATTGAGTTTACCGAAAAAGAAAAGATTATTTCTGCCGAGATTATAAAGGAAATCCGTGAACGACTTAACTTTTTACAGCGTGTCGGTCTTGGCTATCTTACGCTTTCCCGTTCTGCAGGAACGCTTAGCGGCGGTGAAAGTCAGCGTATAAGACTTGCAACTCAAATCGGCAGCAGTCTTATGGGTGTGCTTTATATTCTTGACGAGCCGAGTATCGGTTTGCACCAGCGTGACAACGAAAAACTTTTGAGCACGCTTAAAAGACTTCGTGACTTGGGCAATACGGTTATTGTTGTTGAGCACGATGAGGATACTATGTACGCTGCCGACTGTATTGTCGATGTCGGACCCGGTGCAGGTGTGCACGGCGGAGAAATTGTGTGCGTAGGCGATGTTGATGAGATCAAGGCTTGCGAAAAATCAATTACAGGTCAGTATCTAAGCCATAAAAGAGTTATTCCTGTTCCCGAAAAACGCAGGGAGGGCAATGGAAAATTTATTGAAATTCTCAGTGCCGCCGAAAACAATCTTAAAAATGTAAATGTAAAGATTCCGCTCGGCAAACTTGTTTGCGTAACGGGCGTTTCGGGTTCGGGAAAAAGTTCACTGATTAATGAGATTTTATACAAAACTCTTGCCCGTGATTTAAACAAAGCCAAGATTATTCCGGGTAAAAACAAGGGCATAAAAGGCATTGAAAATCTTGATAAGGTAATCGACATCAACCAAAGCCCGATCGGAAGAACTCCACGCTCAAACCCTGCAACTTATACGGGTGTATTTACCGACATAAGAGCACTTTTTGCCACAACTCAAGACGCTAAAATGAAAGGCTTTTCACAAAGCAGATTTTCTTTTAATGTAAAAGGAGGAAGATGCGAGGCGTGTCAGGGCGACGGTATTATAAAAATCGAAATGCATTTTCTGTCCGATGTTTATGTTCCTTGTGAGGTGTGTAAGGGCAAGAGATATAATCGTGAAACCCTTGAGGTGAAGTACAAAGGCAAGTCGATTAATGATGTTTTAGAGATGACTGCCGAAGAGGGAATGGAATTCTTTGCAAATATTCCAAGGATTTACCGCAAACTGAAAACGCTTTGTGATGTGGGGCTTGGCTATATCAAAATAGGTCAGCCCGCTACTACACTTTCGGGTGGTGAGGCACAGCGTGTAAAACTCGCAACCGAGCTTGCAAAGCGACCGACGGGCAAGACGGTGTATATTCTTGATGAGCCGACTACGGGACTTCATATTGCCGATGTTCACAGACTGATTGATGTTCTTCAACAGCTGGTTGATACGGGAAATACGGTTGTGGTTATCGAGCATAACCTTGACCTTATAAAGACAGCCGACCATATAATCGACCTCGGCCCTGAGGGTGGAGATATGGGTGGTACAATAATCGCAGAGGGTACTCCCGAAGAAGTTGCAAAAAATGAAAATTCATTTACAGGTCAGTATTTAAAACCGTTTTTAAATATGAATTAAACAGCGTTGTGGGATAATTATGGTTAAAAAACTTTTATAATTGTTTTATGAATATTTCTATAAACCATAATTTACCCCAACTATTGAAAAACTTAATAAAAATTACTAAACAAAACGCAGGCTAATACTTAGAAATCTAAGTATTGCCTGCGTTTAATAAAAAAATTCTTGACATTTATTTGTTAGTATGCTATTATATTCAAGCTGATTTCAGCAAAATACAACATAATATGGTCTTATTGGAAACGCACATCCTCCGTGATGATAACGAACAACACATAAACATTGTTATCATGGGAGGACTTTATTATGCCAAAAAACAAACTTGAAGATGCAGTATTCACTGCCATTATGGCGACCGTTATGGTGTACGGAATGATTGTTTGCAATGTTGCACTTAATACGGGCAAGGTTGACGGAATAACTTTTCTTGCGGCAACGCACGAACTGATTTTTATGGCTCCGATCGCTTTTATTCTTGAATTTTTTATAGTCGGCAAAATTGCCGCAAAACTTGCGTTTACGGTAATGAAACCCACTGACAGACCGCAGTTTATTACATATGCAATTTCAATATGTATTTGCTGTATTATGTGTCCGATAATGAGCCTTATTGCAACCTGTTTGTTCAAAATACCGTCATTCGGTACATGGGTGCAGACATGGGCGCTTAATTTTCCGATGGCTATTTGTTATCAGATGTTTTATTGCGGCCCGTTTGTTCGTCTTGTTTTCAGATTAATTTTCCGCAGAGGAAAAAACAAAGAAGAAAACAAGCAGATTTCTGCGGAAAAAGATTAATATATTTTAGTTACAAAAGATATACAGTTGATTTAATTTTCATTGTATATCTTTTTTATTTATTAGAATTTGTTGATGCTAAATTATCCTTTTATAAATTATCAAACAAACTTAGCTGTATATTCTGGTTTTCATATTTATTTTCGTATTTGTGAAGGTATGAAAACACCCTGTCAATTCCAAACATAATGCCCTCATTTTTACAGACATTTTCAATCCTTTTCATAAGGTAATCGCTGTTCGGACTTAAAACTTCATATGAATTTCTGTAGGTTCTCATATATCGTTCTTTCATACCGGGAAAAAATCTGTCGAGTTGACTGTAAAAATATTCTCTGTCGCCGTTTCGCAGTGTAACTCCTATGTTAAAGCAAATAATGCCCTTAACGCCCGATTTGACACAATAATCAAGCAAAGCGTCTATATTTTCTTTGGTGTCGTTTATAAACGGTAAAAACGGAGAGAGCCATACAACAGTCGGAATTTTAGCCTTTTGAAATTCTTTCAGAGTGTTTACTCTTTCTTCGGTTGTCGAAACATTGGGTTCAAGAATTTTACAAAGTTTTTCGTCGGCGGTTGTAAGAGTCATTTGCAGTACGGATTTGCTCTTTCGGTTAATTTTTTCAAGAATATCAATATCACGCATAACGCTTGACGATTTAGTATGAACGGTAACTCCGAAAGAATATTTTTCTATAATTTCAAGGCATTTTCTCATAATTCTTAAATCTTTTTCAAGCGGAATGTATGGGTCGCTCATAGCACCCGTACCAATCATACAAGGTTTTCTTTTAGACGATAAAGTCTTTTCCAGAAGTTCGGGTGCGTTTTCTTTTACTTCAATATCTTCAAATTTATGTTTCATCTGATAGCAGTCACTGCGTGAATCACAGTAAACACATCCGTGCAGACAACCTCTGTATATATTAATTCCGTTTGAGGCGGATAAAATTCCCTTTGCTTTGACTTTATGCATAAAATACCTCAATTTTCTTTTACTTCAACAAACCATTTATTTTCTTCGAGAAAAATATATCTTTCTTTTCCTAAAATTCTGCAGGTATATCGAATACCGCAACCGCCTGCTTTTAAAGATGTGGCATAGCGTACATCTGTTATGCGGTCGATGGGATAGCGTTTGTTGTCATCCCAGAAAATATAATTCGGTACGAGGCTGCCGTCACAGTCAAATGTTGCAGTAACCTTAACATATTTCTTAAACATAATAGCCTCCGATAAGCGTTAGTTCACAGATAACCGACAGGGTGAATTGTGTGTTCGTCTTTTGGATTAAAGGCAGACAGCCCTCTGTCGGTTAAAAGTGATGCGGGACGAATGATATAATTGCCAAAGCGTTGCTTTAATTTATCCAAGGTTTTATCAAGCTTTTCTTCTGCGATTATTTTTCTTTCGTCCGAAAAAATATCCATTTGTCTGGGAATGTTATTGTGTGCAAAATCCGTAACTGATACGCCGATGCTTCTTAGAGGTGATTTATTGTCAAAATTCTCTTTGAACAGTGCCATAGCGGCTTTTGTAATGTCGCTTGTCAGGGAAGTGTAGGTATTTAAAGTATGTTGCCTTGTAATTGTGGAAAGCCCCGTGTCACGCATACTCACACACACAGTTTTGCCCACAAATCCTTGTTCACGCATTCGTCTGCATACGCTGTCGCAAAGGACATAGGCTATAACCTTGATGTCGTCAAGATTTTTTAAATCACGCACCGCCGTGGTTGAATTTCCGATAGATTTTACCTCTGAATATTCACCGATTCGAGCAACGGGTGAAGAATCATATCCGTTTGCAAAGCCGTAAATCAGGTCGCCCCATTTGCCGAGGTGAGTCCTCAACAGACCGATCGGAGCATTTGCAATGTCGCCTATGGTGTATATTCCTATCTGTTCAAGTCTTTTTCGTGTAGCACCGCCTACATACAGCAAATCGCCGGCAGGTGAATTCCATACAAGCGTCTTGTAGTTATCCCGTGTAATGCAGGTGATTGCGTCAGGCTTTTTGTAATCACTGCCGAATTTGGCAAAAATCTTGTTAAAGCTGACGCCTATGCTTACCGTGATACCGATTTCGTCCTTTACACGCTGTGAAATCTCCTCGGCAATGGTGAGTGCGTCATTTTTATAGTCTTCTGAAATGTCAAGCCACGCTTCATCAAGACCGAAAGGTTCGACCATATCGGTGTAATCGGAGTAAATTCGGCGTACCTTGTCGGAAAACTTCTTGTAAACATCAAGTCTTGCGGGAAGAGTCAGAAGTTGAGGGCATTTTTTCTTTGCCTGCCATATAGCTTCTCCTGTTTTTATATTGTACTTTTTTGCCTCTTCGTTTTTCGCAAGGATAATTCCGTGTCTGTTCTCGGCGTCACCGCTCACCGCAACGGGTAAATCTCTTATATTCGGATTTAAAAGACATTCCACGCTTGCATAAAAACTGTTGCAGTCGCTGTGCAGAATAGCACGGTCATTTTTATATAGCTTTGAATTTACTGTGTCACAAATTTTCATACAAAATCATCTCGAACAAATGTTTTATTAAATTATAGAACAGATGTTCTTAAAAGTCAAGAGGTAATTTAAAATTTTTAAATGGTTACATTTTGTAATCGTTTGTAACTTTTGTAGAGAATATCTCTTAAATATATATTTTTATGTATTTAACATCTTTCAACATTCCAAAAAGGAATATTAACATAACTCACATTTTTCCACATATGAACTAAAAATCTAATAATCTGTGAATTATCGACAATATAAATTAACTTTATTTGTTAGTATTCGCTAAATATTATGCTGTTGCAATTGAAATTTCAAAAAAATTTCAATTTTTTAAAAATATTTACAAAAAAGTCTTGTTTTTTTTCTGATAAAGTAATATAATAAGTCTACAATGTTTTTAAAGAATTTTAAAAAAGAAATATAAATTTTTGGGAGAGAGAAAAATGAGACTTCGTAAACAGGATTTGGGCGACAGAAACTTGATTGGACACAGAGTTGAGAGCGTTCGTAAGCAAAAGGGAATGAAACAAAAAGAACTCCTTGCTCAGCTTCAGGTAAGCGGAGTAGATATGAACGCATCGGGTCTTTCTAAGCTCGAGGGACAGATCAGATTTGTAACAGATGTTGAGCTTGTTGCGCTTGCAGACATTCTTGAGGTATCTGTCGATTATCTTCTTGGCAGAGATGAGAAGATTAAAAATTAATTTTGCTTGATTGTTTTTATTATATTATTTCCTACCATTAAAACAGGTGACTTTACAAAAGTAAGGTCACCTGTTCGCTTTGTACGGTTGTTTGTGAAATGAGAAATTCGGACTTTAAAAAGTTTACTTTTTCTCTTGCTGTATTACATCGCATATTCTCTTTATACCTGCGTCTATTTTGTCAACGGAAATACCCGAAAAACTTAGGTTCAGTGCATTGATTTCTGCTTTTTCGGGCATTACCGCAATGTTGTTTTCGTCAAGTTTTTTCCGTATTTCGTTATAATCGGAAATTCCTTTTATTTTTACCGAAATATAAAGCGAGGTTTCGTTGAATATTATCTGTGTGTCGCTGCCAAAATACTTATATACGCAGTCTGTTATTTGTTTGCTTTTTTCAAGATAAACTCGCCTTGCTTTTCTTAAATGAGCGTCAAGTCTGCGGTTTTCAAGATATTTTGCAAGTGCGTTCTGCTCAGTTTTTGAGGCGGTCTGATTTATGTACGGGCTGATTTGTCGGTATTTTTTCAGCAGTTTGTCGGGCAGTACCATATAGCTGATTCTGACCGACGGCAAAAGAATTTTTGAAAATGAGCCGAGATATACCGTGTTTTCAATGTCGTAATTCTGTACGCACGGCATAGGGTGTGTACTGTATCTGAGCTCACCGTTATAATCGTCCTCAATGATAATGCAATCGTTTTCTTTTGCCCACTTAATAAGCTCAAGTCGGCGGCTTACGGGCATACTCATACCGTTTTCCGCAATAAAATTCGGATTGATAAGCACCATATCGGGCTTTATTTTTTCGAGAGAGGATATGGTAATTCCCTTGCTGTCCGTATCAAAATACTTTATATCAAGTCCTAAGGTTTTAAAAATAAATTCCGCCTGAATGTAGCTTGATTTTGCCGTTGCAACGGTTTTGTTCGTGCCCACAAGAGAACACAAAAGGTAGAGCAAAAGCTGTGTTCCTGCGCCCACAACAATGTTTTCGGCACTTGTATTTACGCTCCGCACTCCGAGGCTGTATTTTTGCAGTGCATTTCTAAGCACGGTTTCGCCCTGCGGTTCGCCGTACGACATAAGCATATATCCCGTGTTTATTACCTCTTTGACATACTTTTTCCATTCGTCAATATTAATGATTTTATCGTCAATGCTTTTGCCACTGAAATCGTAGTCATATCTTTTAATCTGTGCGATTGCGGAGCTGTGCGTATTTTCGCTTTTCTTTGGGGCGTTTTCAAACTGTGCCTCAACATAATATCCGCTTTGCGGCTTGTTTTTGATGTAACCCTCAACGCATAGTTGTTCGTAAGCTGCAGATACAGTGGTTTTTGATACCTCAAGTCCGCTTGAAAGCTGGCGCACTGACGGCAGCTTTGTATTCTTTACAAGACTTCCGTTTTCCACGGAACGCCTTATTGATGCGTAAATCTGCATATAAAGCGGAGCACAAGAAGTTTTGTCAATAATTATAAAGTCATAGAGCATAGTATCACCCTTAGATATTTTAGCATTTAACTTGTTTTTAAGCAATACGCAAAATAAAAAAACGAGAGTAAGACAAATCCTACTCCCGTATAAATTTAATTGTATGTGACAGAGCATTAGAGCGACGCACCGAAATCGCTTACTAAAATCTGACCTGTAAGTGCCTTTGAATTATCGGATGCGAAAAATTCTATAATATTTGCTACATCTTCTGCCATACAAGGCTTTATCTTTAAGTCAGCGTGTTTGCTCATTGCACCAAACATTTTCATATCAAGATTTTCAGGCTTCATATTCATAGTCATAGGTGTAACTATTGTACCCGGACAAATTGCATTACAGCGAATGTATTTGTCGGCAAGAAGTAAAGCGGTATGCTTTGTAATACCGATGATTGCGGATTTGGTGGAAACATAAGCAGCGCCGCCACCACCGTTTACTCCCGCAACAGAAGCAACATTTACGATAGACGAACCCTCTTGCATATATTCAAGAGCCGCACGAATACACTGCATTGTACCGACCTGATTAATTGAAATCAATTTTTGAATTTCAACATCATCAAACTTATCGATAGGGGCAAGACCGGTGTCGAGAACACCCGCATTGTTTACCAAAATATCAATACCGCCGAATTTATCTACGGTTGCTTTCATAAGATTTTTGCAATCTTCATCTTTTGAAATGTCGGTCAAAACGGTAAGCACATTACCGCCTTCTGCTTTGATTTTAGATGCAACCTCATCAAGAGCCGCCTGACGGCGTGCACTGATTACAACATTTGCTCCGCTTTTTGCAAAGAGCATAGCCGTTGCGGCACCTACTCCTGAATTACCGCCTGTAATTACAGCGGTTTTTCCTTTTAAATTATACATAAATCCTCCTTTTGCGTACTGTATCTGTAAAAATAATTGTATCATATGTACTTGTTTAAATCAAGTTTTTAAAGTCGAAAAGCATTTGCGAAAATTTATATTGCAATATGCTGTTTACGGTTGAATTTTCTGTTATAACAAGGTATAATTAAATATGTATGTAATTCTTACTTTATAAAAAGGGGATAGTTCTATGAACAACTTAGCAGATAAGTTTTTTGAAAGTATAAAGGGTAAAAAAGTCGGTTTTATCGGTATCGGCACAAGTAACTTGCCTTTGATAAAACTGTTTTCGGATAAAGGCGCAGTAGTTTCTGCATATGACAAAAAAGATTTTGAATCACTCGGCGAAAATGCTGTAAAAGCCAAAGAATACGGCGCAGAGCTTGTTTTGGGCGAGGATTACCTCTCAAAACTTGACGGCGACATTATTTTCCGCAGTCCGGGCACACCGTTTTACAGACCTGAACTTGTTGCATTAAGAGAAAAAGGCGTTGTACTCACTTCCGAGATGGAAGTGTTCTTTGACCTCTGCCCATGTAAAATTATTGCAATTACAGGTTCCGACGGCAAAACCACAACCACAACAATTATCTCCGAATTTTTGAAAGCAAGCGGTGTGAATGTACACCTCGGCGGCAACATCGGCAAGCCTTTACTCCCTGAAATCGAGAGCATTAAAGAGGACGATGTGGCAGTGGTTGAGCTTTCAAGTTTTCAGCTTATTTCAATGAGAAAAAGTCCTGATGTTGCAGTGGTTACAAACCTTGCGCCTAACCACCTCGACATACATAAGGATATGCAGGAGTATGTGGATTCAAAGAAAAACATCGTACTTCACCAGAATGCTTTTTCAAAGGCAGTGCTTAACCTTGACAATGAAATTGCAAATTCTTTCTCTGACAGCGTTCGTGGTCAGCTTGCAAAATTCAGTGTAAAAGAAAGCCTTGCAAACGGCGCTTATCTTGACGGTACAACTGTTTGCTACAGCGACTACGGCAAGGTTACAAAGATTATGGACATTAAGGATATTAAAATTCCGGGTATGCACAATGTTGAAAACTATCTTGCCGCTATTTCCGCTGTATGGGGAATGGTTGATATTGAAACTATTAAGGCTGTTGCAAAGACTTTCGGCGGTGTTGAACACAGAGCGGAGTTTGTAAGGGAGTACAACGGAGTTAAGTATTACAACGATTCCATTGCATCAAGCCCTACAAGAACAGCACTCGGCACGCTCTCGCTCTATGATGAAAAAATCATCATCATTGCAGGCGGTTACGACAAGCATATTCCTTATGAGCCGCTCGGCCCTGTAATCAACGATAAGGTTAAGGTTCTCATTCTTCTCGGCGATACTGCTCCGAAGATTGAAAAAGCCGTTGTTGAGGCTGAAAACTACAACGAAAATGAAATTACAATCATAAATGTTACAAATATGGAAGAGGCAGTTGAGGCTGCCGTAAACCACGCCGAAAAAGGCGACATTGTTTCGCTTTCTCCGGCAAGCGCAAGTTTTGGTTTGTACAAGAATTTTGAGGAAAGAGGAAATCATTTCAAGGCTATTGTAAACGCTTTGAGATAATGTGAATATGAAACAGCTTTTATTTGATTTATGCCGCATAGGCGGAGTATCGGGCAGTGAAGAGCCAATCGCAAAGTTCTGTGCCGAAAAACTCTCTGCCTTTGCAGATACAACTATAGATAAAAACGGAAATGTAATCGCTACACTCGGTAATGCAAATGCAGACAAAACGATTTTGCTTGATGCACATCTTGACAGAATAGGCTTTATGGTGACTTCGATTAATGAAAACGGTTTTGTTAAGGTTGCCTCCTGTGGCGGAATTGATGTAAGGGTATTGTCAGACGCTGTACTTGTATCTTGTTCGGACGAGCCTGTTAAAGGAGTGGTATGTTGTATGCCTCCGCACCTGTCTGACGGCGGAGAAGATAAAGCAGCTCCTATTGACAAAGTATGGATTGACTTCGGTTTGCCTTATGAAAAGGTAGCCGAGAAAATCAAAATCGGTGATGTTCTTACATTTTACGGCGAACCGAAGGAACTTATGAATAACAGAATTACCGCTCCCGCACTTGATGACAGATGCGGTATTGCCGCTCTTATCAGATGCACCGAGCTTATCAGTAAAAAGGAGCTTTCATACAAGGTAGTTATCCTTTTGAGCGTTCAAGAGGAAACCTACGGAACAGGAGCAAAGACAGGCGCTTATCAAATTGATGCAGACGAGGCGATTGCCGTTGATGTCAGCTTTGCATCTCAGCCTGATGTAAGCGGTCAGTATGCAGGCATTGAGCTTGCAAAAGGTCCGATGATTTGCATTTCTCCGATTCTTAGCAAGGCTATGAGCGATAAACTCATTTCTGTCGCTAAGGAAAAGAACATTCCTTTTCAATATGAGCCTATTTCGGGTACAACGGGCACAAATGCTGACCATATTTCTGTTACAAAAAGCGGTGTTGCTTCTGCCGTTGTTTCGATTCCGCAAAGATATATGCATACTCCGATTGAAGTTATTGATATTTCTGATGTAGAAAATACGGCAGTTCTGCTTGCTGAATATATTATCGGCGGAGGTGCTTTTAATGACTGATTTTAAATTGCTTGAAAAACTCTGCACTGTCGAAGGTATTTCGGGTGACGAGGGCAGTGTAAGAGAAATTATTATAAACGAAATAAAGCCGTTTGCCGATGAAATCAAAACGGATAACCTCGGCAATATCATTGTGTTTAAAAAAGGCAAAAACCGAGCAAAGGCAAAACTTATGCTTTCGGCTCATATGGACGAAGTGGGCTTTATGGTAACGGATATTACTTCTGACGGCTACCTTAAGTTTGATGAAGTCGGCGGTCTTGACAGACGGGTTGTGCTCGGCAAGACTGTAACCGTAGGCAAAAATAAGGTAAACGGTGTAATCGGTGTAAAGCCTATTCATTTAAGCAAATCAGATGAAAGAACCGCTGTGCCGAAGTACGGCGAAATGTACATTGATATCGGTGCAACAAGCAAAGATGATGCGCTAAGCGTTGTAAGCTACGGCGACAGTGTGAATTTTAATTCTATATACGAAAATAACGACTATACAATCAAATCAAAGTCTATTGACGACCGTTTTGGCTGTCTTGCGCTTATTGAGCTTATAAAAAGCGAACTTGAGTATGATATGCACTTTGTGTTTGCCGTACAGGAAGAAGTCGGACTGCGTGGCGCAAAGGTTGCGGCTTACAGTGTAGATCCCGACTTTGCCATTGTAGTAGAAACTACAACTGCGGCTGACATTGCCGGTGTGGAAGAAACCCGACAGGTGTGCAATCTCGGTGACGGTGCGGTTATTTCTGTAATGGACAGACGCACAATTTACGATAAGAGAATGTCTGAAATGGCTTTTGAATGTGCCAAGGAAACGGGTGCAAAGGCTCAATATAAAAGAGCGGTTGCAGGCGGTAACGATTCGGGCGTAATTCACCAGAGCAGAGGCGGAGTAAAAACCCTTGCAATTTCACTTCCTTGCAGATATTTGCATAGCAGTGTTACAGTTGCGAATGTAAGCGACTGCGATGATATTATAAAAATTGTGTCGGCACTTGCAAATAAGATTGCAGGCGGAGAATATTAAACGAAAGGATTATGACAGATGATATTGACTGCCGATAATTGCGAAAAATTTATCAGCACAATAGAAAGCCTTGACGGACTTGATCCTTTTGCCTGCCGCATAATTTCGCTTTGTACAAGTTACAATCCGCATCTTCCGTTTGTGGATTATTGGACTGTTTTTGATGACGAAAGCAACACTGCAACGGGAGCAATCGCACGAAACGGCACGGATTTTATTCTTTTTCTGACCGATAAAACGGATATAGACGAAGTATCGACTTTTATGCGTGTGGCAGGAGCAGCTTCGGTAATTTGCAGTAACAAATACAGCCTTGATTTGTTCGGATACGAAAAATCGCAAGGCCCTATACTTGTACGCAAAGAGGAATTATCGGAAAGCGATAACTTAAGAATAGACACACCGCAGATAAAAGAGGCTTACGAGCTTATTGCAAAGGCGGCGGATAAATATTTTACTCCGCCGAAATTTGAGGATTTTTATGTGGATATAAACCATAAACTGCGCCATGGCACAATGCGTTTGCTCGGGTTGTATGACGGAAACGACCTTGCGGCTGTTGCAATGACTGTTGCGGAAAGCAGGCAGGGCGCTGTAATCGGTGCGGTTGCGTGTCTGCCAAAATTCCGTAACAAAGGTTACGGTACATACATAGTAAATCACCTTACAAATATGCTTGTAAAAGAGGGCAGAAGTGTGTTTGTGCACAGGGCGGAGAATGCAAACAAGGCATTTTACGATAATTTAAAATTCAACTGCTTTGACAGCTGGTGTGAATACCATTTTAAAGGATGATAAATTTTGAGTTTTTTTGATATAGACAACAGAATAATCGAGGCCTCGCAAAAGGCTATGGAGCTTTGCAAAAGCAAGCTTGATGAAATTAACGATATTCAGGAATACAATCAGCAAAAGATGATAAAAGCCTTTCAGGAGGCAGGGGTAAGAGAAAGTCATTTTTCGGGTTCAACAGGCTATGGCTATGACGATTTCGGCAGAGATGCTCTCGACCGTGTGTATGCCTATGCTTTTGACGCCGAGGACGCACTTGTAAGACATAACTTTGCAAGCGGCACACATACTCTTACGGTTGCTCTTTTTGGTATTTTAAGACCGAACGATACCATGCTTTCCGTAACAGGTATGCCGTATGATACAATCCGCTCGGCAATCGGACTTGAGGGCAATTATCCCGGGTCGCTAAAAGATTTTGGCATTAACTTTGAAATGGTTGATTTAAAGGCTGACGGCACTGTTGATTATGAGGCAGTCGAGCAGAGAATCAGAGAAGAAAAGCCGAAAATGGTTTATATTCAGCGCTCAAGAGGATACAGCATAAGACCTTCGCTTACATACAGAGAAATCAAAAAACTTTGTGAAATTTCCAAAAAAGCGTCACCAAAGTCGATTATTATGCTCGATAACTGCTATGGCGAGTTTGTTGAAAAGGTTACTCCAATGTCTGTCGGCGTTGATATTATGGCAGGTTCGCTCATTAAGAATGCAGGCGGCGGCATTGCTCCTACGGGAGGATATATCGCAGGTAAAAAAGAACTTGTCGAGATGTGCGCATACAGACTTACAACTCCGGGTACGGGTAAGGAAATCGGTGCAACGCTTGGCAACAACCGTGAACTCTTTATGGGGGCTTATCACGCTCCGTTTGTGTCTTGCGAGGCATTAAAGACGGCAGTGTTTGCATCGGCTCTTTTTGAAATTCTCGGTTATGATACAACCCCTAAATACAGTGAAAACAGGGGAGATATTATTCAGCTTATTATGCTCGGAAACGAAGAAAAGCTTTGCAGTTTCTGCGAGGGAATACAGAGCGGCTCTGCCGTAGACAGCTTTGTAAAGCCCGAACCGTCGGATATGCCGGGTTATGAAAGTCAGGTAATTATGGCGGCGGGTGCGTTTACACTCGGCTCGTCAATCGAACTTTCCGCAGACGCACCGTTAAGAGAACCGTACGCAGTATGGATGCAGGGCGGACTTAATTTTTGTTCGGGCAAACTCGGCGTAATGCTTGCGGCGGATAAGATATTAAAGAAAAGCGAAGAAAACTAACTAACACACTGTCTGTATTCACACGAATATGGGCAGTTTTTCTTTTAAATAACACATAAATTCCGACTTTGCATAATATACCATTGTAGAGAATAATTATTGTGCGGGTGTTAAAAATGAAAAAATCAGAGCTAAAAGCCTTTGGCATAATTGGTGGAGATAAACGGCAGCTTTTTCTTGCAAAGTCAATATCAGACTGTTGTTACGATGTAATTCTCGGCGGTTTTGATAAGCTGAAAAGCCTCGGTGCGATTGAAATATCCGACATAAAAACCGCAATTTCAAAATCAGATGCAATAATTTTCCCTTTGCCGTCAATTTGCGCAGACGGTACGGTAAACACGCCGTTTTCGGACAACAAAACAAGGCTTGACGAAGAAATGATTTCTCTTTTAAAAGAAAAGCCGATATTTGTTGCTATGAAAAATAAATTTTTAAAAGCATATCCGCAGCTTGCAGACTGCGAGGTTTACGATTATTCGGCAAAAGAGGAATTTGCGGTTGCCAATGCGTTGCTCACCGCCGAGGGAGCGGTTGAAATTGCGATGAATGAGTACGAGGGTACGATTTTTGACAGCAAATGCCTTGTTTGCGGATTTGGCAGAATAGGAAAAATGCTTGCAAAAATGCTGAAATCTCTTAATGCACAGGTCACGGTAAGCGCAAGAAACGAGGTTGATTTTGCGTATATAGAGGCACTCGGCTGCAAACACATCAACACAAATGCTCTCAAAAGCGTAAAGGGATACGACCTTGTTTTCAACACAATTCCCATTATGATTTTTGACAGCGACTTGCTTATGAACACAGACCGCAACACCATTATAATAGACCTTGCCTCACTTCCGGGAGGAGTGGATTTTGAGGCGGCACGCAGGTACAAAACCGATGCCGTTCGTGCCTTGTCATTGCCCGGCAGAACCGCACCAAAGGCAGCGGGAGAAATTATCAGAAAAACGATTTTTAACATAATCAAGGAGGTTTACAGGTGACAAAAGCAACCATTGGCTATGCAATGTGCGGTTCCTTTTGCACCTTTTCACAAGCCTTTGAACAAATGCAGAAGCTTGTTGATTCAGGCTACAGGGTACTTCCGATAATGTCAGGTAACGCCTACTCAACAGATACTCGATTTGGCAAGGCAGAGGAAATGGTTAAAACTTGCGAGGATATAACAGGAGAAAAGGTACTTCACACCTCGGTGCAGACAGAGCCGATAGGACCGAAAAAAATGTGCGATTTACTTCTGATAGCACCTTGCACAGGCAACACACTTGCAAAGCTGTCGCTCGGCGTAACCGACACCTCGGTAACAATGGCGGCAAAATCACATCTGCGTATTCTGCGGCCTGTACTTTTGTGCGTTGCAACAAACGACGCACTCGGAGCGTCTGCGCAGAACATAGGCAGACTTATGAACACAAAGAACATTTATTTTGTCCCGATGCGGCAGGATAATTGCATTAAAAAGCCAAATTCACTTGTGGCTGATTTTTCTAAAATAGAAGAATGTGTAGAGCTTGCACTGCAAGGCAAACAACATCAGCCGATATTTATATGATATAAAACGACAGTTCCGATTTCTGAATAAGTCAGTCAAAAACGGAAAATATACAAAACGCCCCTTTACGGTATAATGCAATCAAAATTACCGTAAAGGGAATTTTGATTGCAAAAAAGTGTTTTTTATAAATAATTGGCACGATTGCCGACATATTCTAAAGACAGAAAAGAAGAGAATGACTTATGAAAAAGAAAAATTTTGATAATATTATAAAATATATTGACAAATACCGCAAAATGCAGTAAAATTTAGATAAAAATAACAGCAAATCTTTCAAAATTTTTGCTGTCATTTAGAAATATTATCTTTTTTATCGGTCAAGCCGAGTATATAGTCGGTGCTTGTCTTAAAATGTTTTGCAAGTGCAATTAGTATAGATGTGGGAATGTCACGCTGACCAAGTTCATAATTGCTATATACCTGTTGAGAACAGTGCAGTATAGCACTCATTTGCTTTTGGGTCAAATCGGCATCTTCACGCAATTCCCGTATGCGTCTATACATAATTGTATCACCTCTGTTTTAGTATAGCATACCGCACATTGTTGTATTAATAATTACCGCAAAATGCAGTAATTATATAGGCTTTAGCAAAAAAATTTTTTATAAAGGAGAATACACATGAAAAATAGTAAAATTAAAAAATTTTTTGGACGGACTTTATCTGTAATTCTTACGGTATTTCTTTTGGTAGGAGCAATTCCGATTGTTGGAGTTAGTGCTGCTGAAAATGAAGTGGAATACAAATACTTCTTAAAGGAAGATAATACAGTTGAACTTACTTTATATGAGGGAAATGATAAAGATGTAACTGTTCCAGAGACGATTAACGGATATCCGGTAACCAGTATAGATTGTTGGTGTTTCTTTCATGGTAAAAATATCGAAAGTATATATATACCAAGTTCAGTTACGACGCTATATCTTTCCGGCGAAGAGGGAAAAATATTTTCTGGTAATACAAGTTTAAAGAGTATTGTTGTAGATGAAAACAATACAAATTTTTCATCTGAAGATGGAGTTTTGTATAATAAAAATAAAACAAAAATACTTGCATATCCTATAAATAAACCTGATACTAATATCACAATACCAAAAAAGGTAAGTGAAATTGGAATAATGGCTTTTTATTCCAATAAAAATCTTACATGTATAAAATTTGATGGTAATATACAAAGTATTGGTTATGATGCATTTTCAGAATTAGCAGATTTAAAGGAATTTTATTATCCTAAGTTAGTTAATGGTAATTATCCTTTTTTGTTATCTTGTTATACTCATGTTGATGTATATATTTCAAAAGACATATCTGTTATAAATGATAAAGAATTTGCTGGTTCTGATGTAACTCTTTATGTTTATAACAATTCATATGCACTTGATTGGGCAAAAGAGCATGGATTTGCATACGAGATTATGGAAGAATCACCAATTGACAAAGATCTCGTTGATACAAATACCGGTATTAAAGTAGACGGAACAATGGATACTGATGCAGCTCTTAAGGTTGAAAAACTTAAAAACACCTTTGAAAATTCAGTTGCAACATATGACATAACCCTGCAAAAGGACGGTGCTGTTATTCAGCCTGACGGCACAATTACAGTTAAAATTCCAAGCAATGCAGAAAATTGTAAAGTAATGTGGCTTAAAGATGACGGTACATCCGAAGATATGAACGCAGAATATATAGACGGATGTTATGTATTTACCACAGACCATTTAAGCGTTTACGCATTGGTACTTAATAAAACAATTCTCACCGGTGACGCAAACCAAGACGGTATTATAGATGTAAATGATGTTACATACTTGCAAATACACATTGCAGGCAACAAAAACACCGACGGTTCGGCTTTTATTGACGAAACAAACAAGCAGTTGTTTGACTGCGTTGATATGAACAAAGACGGCAAACTCTCCGTTGCCGATGTAACAGCACTGCAGATTCAAATATCACAGAATAATTAAATAACAACCAACCCTTTCTTGATAAGGTGGCAGGCACAGACTTGCCGCCTTTTGCTTTGTGTGTGAAAAAATTGAATTTTGCGTAAATAAAAAAATAATTCCTATAAAATCACAAATAGTTTACGGTGAGGTATTGCTACATATGCTTTTTTGTGATAAAATGGTAAATAATACGAATTGCAAATAAATTATTGTGATATTTTTTATAAAAAAAGGAAACATTTTTATGAAGCTATGTACTAAATGCAAGCATTTGCACAATGATGAGGACGCAGTGTGCAGTAACTGTAATTCTCCTCTTGAGAGCATTACCGACGAGAATACTCCCGTATATCTCCTTTCTGCCGAGGGATTTGAGCTTGAGCGTGTTAAAACCGCACTTGAAGACAATTCTATCCCTTGCGACAGCGTTATTAAGGACAAACAGCTTAAAAAGCAGGAATTTATAAATAAAAATTCTGCCGAAAGCGATATTTTGGTTCCTTATGCCGCATATGAAAAAGCCTACGATATATGTATAGGAATCGGCGCAATTAAAGAAGATGATACTCAGGTTCTTGAAGATGCGGTTGAGCAAAAAGACAGTAACGAGCCTACTCTTGACGAAAAATTCGAGGAGATGAGCGGCGTTAAACGCACAACGGTGAGAGTCCTTTCTGCTATTGCGTTTCTTGCGCTTGTTGCTCTTGCGGTGTACGGTACAGATTTTATAACGGGTTTTATAAAAGGTTTATTTGGTTAAATTAATTATTTTGGAGGAAAAACTATGAATATTGAAACAAAATGCGTGCAGGCAGGCTGGCAGCCAAAGAAAGGCGAGCCGAGAGAATTGCCGATTTATCAGAGCACTACTTTTAAGTACGACACAAGCGAAGAAATGGGTAAACTCTTTGACCTTGAGGCAGAGGGATATTTTTACACAAGACTTCAAAACCCTACCAATGACAGCGTAGCCGCTAAAATCTGCGCTATGGAGGGCGGCGTGGCTGCAATGCTCACTTCAAGCGGTCAGGCTGCAAACTTCTTTGCTGTGTTTAATATCTGCGAGGCAGGCGACCATCTTATCGCCTCATCTTCAATTTATGGCGGTACATACAATCTCTTTGGTACTACCCTCAAGAAGATGGGCATTGAATGCACATTTGTAGACCAGAATCTACCTGAAGAAGAACTTGCCAAGCTCTTTAAGCCAAACACTAAGGTTGTATTCGGCGAAACAATCACTAATCCGACTGTTTCTGTTTTTGATATTGAAAAATTTGCAAGACTTGCACATTCGCACGGTGTTCCGCTTATTGTAGACAACACATTTGCCACTCCCGTAAACTGCCGTCCGTTTGAGTTCGGTGCAGACATTGTTACTCACTCAACAACCAAGTATATGGACGGTCACGCAACAGCGGTTGGCGGCTGTATTGTTGACAGCGGTAATTTTGACTGGCTTGCTCATGCTGACAAATATCCGGGACTTACAACTCCCGACGATTCATACCACGGTATTGTTTATGCCGAGCGTTTCGGTAAGGCGGCTTACATCACAAAGGCTACTTCACAGCTTATGCGTGACCTCGGTGCTATTCAGTCACCGCAGCACGCTTATTACCTCAATATCGGTCTTGAGTCACTTCACCTTAGAATGAAAAAGCATTGCGAGAACGCACTTGCCGTTGCAAAATATCTTAAAAACAACGAAAATGTAGCGTGGGTTTCCTATCCTGACCTTGAAGACGACAAGTACCACGAGCTTGCTAAAAAGTATCTTCCGAACGGTTCTTGCGGTGTACTTGCTTTCGGTATCAAGGGCGGCAGAGAAGAATCAATAAAGTTTATGGATTCGCTTAAGTTTATCACAATCGTTACTCATGTTGCCGACGCAAGGTCATGTATTCTTCACCCCGCAAGCCACACACACCGTCAGATGACAGACGAACAGCTTATTGAGGCAGGAGTAGCTCCTGACCTTATCCGCCTTTCTGTAGGTATTGAAAATGCGGATGATATTATCGCAGACCTTGCACAGGCGTTTGAAAAAATTTAAAAATTATACTCGGGAGTTGATTTTATGTCAGCTTATGTTTCTGCTGTAATAGTTGCGGCGGGCGGCTCTGTAAGAATGGGAATTGCAGACAGCAAACAGTTTATTCCGCTTCTTGACAAGCCGGCTATTGAATATACTTTAAAAGCATTTCAGAAATGCTACCTTATAAAAGAAATTGTTATAGTTTGCCGTGAGCAGGATGTTGACCGCATTAACGAACTTGTAAATCAAAACGGATTTACAAAGGTCAGCAAAGTTGTGCTCGGCGGTTCTTCACGCTCCGCAAGCGTGCGCAACGGCATTAAGGCGGCGAATGAAAAGGCAAAATATTTTGCTATTCACGACGGCGCCCGTCCGCTTATTACTGTTGACGAAATCGAAAGAGTTGTTGAGGCGGCTTTTGAAACCGGTGCGGCAACCCTCGGAACATCCGTTACGGATACAATCAAAATCGTTGACGGATTTAATAAGATTGAGAGCACACCGCTCCGCTCACAGCTTAGAGCAGTGCAGACTCCGCAGGTTTTTGAAAGAGATTTGTATATGTTTGCTCTTGAAAATGCAGGAGAAAACAGCCTTGAATTTACCGACGACTGCGCTCTTATCGAAAATATGGGCGGCGAAGTTCTCGTTGTAAAGGGCAGTGAAGAAAATATTAAACTCACCACCCCCGTAGATGTAATTCTTGCGGAAAGTATACTTAAAAACCGCCTTAAAAACGGTAATTGTTGAGTGAAAGGATAACATATGAGGATTGGTCACGGTTACGATGTTCATAAATTTGCAGAAAACAGAAAACTCATTTTAGGTGGAACAGAAATTCCGTATGAGTTTGGCCTGCTCGGTCATTCCGATGCCGATGTGCTTGTTCACGCAGTAATGGACAGCTTGCTCGGCGCTGCGGCTCTCGGTGATATAGGCAAACATTTTCCCGATACCGATGAAAGGTACAAAGGCGCAGACAGCATTGCTTTGCTCAAAGAGGTTTGCAGAATCCTTGACGAAAACGGCTACAAAATCGGCAATATTGATTCTACGGTAATTGCCCAAAAGCCGAAGCTTAAGGATTATATCTATGCCATGAGAGAAAATATTGCGAATGCTTGCGGCATTGATATTTCGCAGGTAAGCGTAAAGGCAACCACAGAAGAAAAGCTCGGTTTTACAGGCAGGCTTGAGGGCATTTCCGCTCACGCTGTTTGTATTATCGAATAATGAATTAATTAAGGATATTGAGCATACATATTAAACTATGAATGTTTGTATCATACACAAAAATAATGGAGGCACACAAAAATGAAAAATTGTCCAAGATGTAACGCACAGATGGAAGACAACGCTGTTTTTTGCCAGAATTGCGGTTTTTCTGTTGCACAGCAGGCAGAACCACAGGCACAGCAGCCACAGTACAATCAGTATGCGGCAGCTCCCGCTCCTGTTGTAGATCAATATGACCATACAGCTGAATTTTCTGCCGAAGATGTTTCTGAAAACAAGCTTTTGGCAGCAGTGATTTATGTATCAAGCATACTCGGTATTATTGTTGCACTTATTGCACAGAGCTCAAGAAAGTCTAAGTATCTTGATTTCCATATCAAGCAGGGACTTAAATCATTTGTTGTAATGTTTTTCCTCGGCGTAATCGGAGTCGTTTTATCATGGACTTGTATTTTTGCGATTGCGGCAGCTGTTTGTGAGGTTATCGTTCTTGTTTGCAATTATATCTGTCTTTTCAAGTCACTTGCCAACAAGTCAATCGAAATTCCGGTTATTCGCAGCCTCGGTTTCCTTAAATGATTTAACTTAAATCATACAAGCCACACCTCGTTCATATTATTGAACGAGGTGTTTTTATGATAAAAAAATTATCGTTGGCTTTGATTATTGCAATAATTTTTACGGCGATACCTGTATTTTCGGTTGAAGTCAATGCTGTGACGGAAGAAACGATTACAGCGCCGTCTGCCGTGCTTATGGAAACTTCATCGGGCAAAATATTGTTTGAAAAAAATCCGCACGAACAGCGTCCCTGCGCATCCATTACAAAGGTTATGACAATGCTGCTTGTTTGCGAGGCAATCGACAACGGAAAATTGAGCCTTGACGATACAATCACCGCCTCGGCGCACGCAGCGTCAATGGGCGGCAGCGACATATGGCTCGAAGAGGGCGAAACTATGAGTGCAGACGATATGATAAAAGCGACGGTTGTTGCATCGGCAAACGATGCGGCGGTTGCGCTTGCAGAGCATCTGTGTGGTAGCGAAGAAGTGTTTGTAGAGAAAATGAATGAAAAGGCAAGTCAGCTCGGAATGAATGACACGGTATTTAAAAACTGCAACGGACTTGACGAGGACGGACACATTACCTCAGCTTATGATGTCGCGGTAATGTCGAGAGAACTTATGAAGCACGAAATGATTTTTGATTACACTTCAATATGGCTTGATAATCTTCGTGACGGAAAAACACAGATTGTAAATACCAATAAACTTTTAAAGACATATAAAGGCATAACAGGACTTAAAACAGGCACAACAAATGATGCCGGCTGCTGTATGGCGGCATCGGCTACAAGGGGAGATATGAGCCTCGTTGCGGTAGTACTTGGCTGTAATTCGGGCAAAGAAAGATTTTCGGACGCAGCCGCTTTGCTTGATTACGGTTTTGCAAACTTTTCGGTAACACAGTTGAAAGCACCCGAAGATTTACCGAAAACAATTAAGGTTGAAAACGGTATGCAGGGCAATATCGGTATCGGCTGTGATGTAAACGCAAGCATTGTGCTTGATAAAAACAGCAGTTCAAAGATAGTTTCAAAAATTGATTTGCCCGAAAGCATAGAAGCCCCCGTTGTGAGCGGACAAAAGCTTGGCACGGTTACATACAGCCTTGACGGCAATGCCGTAAAAAGCTTTGAAATTACCGCTTTGCAGGACGCAGAAAAGATTTCTTTTGCCTCAGTTTTCTCGGTTTTATTAAATTCTATAATTTCTTTATAAAATATACAAAATGACCTTGCAAAAAGTCGGGAATTATAGTATAATAAGACAGCAAAGATACTTGTTTCGGATTTTATGTTGCTTTTATCACCGTTTTTACGGTATATTACGCAGTATTATTCCGAAAGGGAATTTTGGGGGAATTAATAATGGCTACAAAACTTACAGACAAATATTTAAAAGGTTTCGTTAATGAACACGAGTATGAGGGTGTGGCTGCTGAAGTAAAGGCTGCTCACAAGGTGCTCCACGACGGTACAGGTCTTGGAAACGATTTCCTTGGCTGGCTTAATCTTCCTACAGATTATGACAAAGAGGAGTTTGCAAGAATTAAGGCTGCTGCCGAGAAGATTAAAAAAGATTCCGATGTATTTATCGTAATCGGTATCGGCGGTTCATACCTCGGTGCAAGAGCCGCAATTGAATTTCTTACTTCACAGAACTACAACCTTACTTGTAAGGATACACCGCAGATTTACTTTACAGGTAACTCAATCAGCTCATCTGCACTTGCAGAGATTATGGAGCTTTGCGAGGGTAAAGATGTATCTGTAAATATGATTTCAAAATCAGGTACTACAACCGAGCCTGCCATCGCATTCCGTGTATTCCGTGAAATGCTTGAGAAAAAGTATGGCAAAGAGGGCGCAAGAGAGCGTATTTACTGCACAACAGATAAGGCTAAGGGCACACTTAAGGCTCTTGCAGACGAAGAGGGTTACGAAACATTCGTAGTTCCTGATGATGTAGGCGGTCGTTTCTCTGTACTTACAGCAGTAGGTCTTCTTCCAATTGCTGTTTCAGGCGCTGACATTGACGCTCTTATGCAGGGTGCGGCAACTGCACAGAAAGAATTTGACAATGACGACCTTGCTACAAACGATTGTTACAAATATGCGGCACTCCGTAACATTCTTTACCGTAAGGGTAAAACAATGGAGGTTATGGTATCTTACGAGCCTGCTTACACAATGATGTCTGAATGGTTTAAGCAACTTTTTGCAGAGAGTGAGGGCAAGGATAACAAGGGCATTTTCCCTGCAAGCGTTATCTTCTCAACAGATCTTCACTCACTCGGTCAGTACATTCAGGACGGCAGAAGAACTATGTTTGAAACTGTTGTTCTCTTTGATAAATGTAAAAAAGAAGTTACACTCGGCACAGATCCTACTAATGTTGATGGTCTTAACTTCCTTTCGGGAAAGACAATGGGATATGTAAATCAGAAAGCTTTTGAGGGTACGGTTCTTGCTCATAACGACGGCGGTGTACCTAACATCGTTCTCAATGTTCCTGAGATGAACGAATCAGAGCTTGGCTATCTCATCTATTTCTTTGAAAAGGCTTGTGCTATTTCCGGCTATATGCTTGGCGTAAATCCATTTAACCAACCCGGCGTAGAAAGCTACAAGAAGAATATGTTTGCTCTCCTTGGCAAACCGGGTTATGAGGATCAGAAGGCTGCTCTTGAGGCAAGACTCAAGTAATTTCTTTTGTAAATAAGTTTAATATTCTGGAGGAACTAATATGGTTACTTTACTTATCGGTAAAAAAGGAACAGGCAAAACAAAAAAACTTATCGCTCTTGCTAATGAGGCAGTTGCTGCTTCTGCAGGTAATGTTGTTGTAATCGAAAAGGGCGCAAAGCTTACTTACGATGTAACACACAAGGCAAGACTTATTGATACCGAGCAGTACCTCATTGAGGGTTACGATATGCTCTTTGGTTTTATCAGCGGTATCTGCGCAGGCAACTATGATGTTACAGACATTCTTGTTGACTCAACATTCAAGATTTGCCCTACAGGTGTTGACGGTGTAGAAACTTTCACAAAGAAGTTGCAGGAGCTTTCAGAGGCTTCATCGACAAACATCGTTCTTCTTATTTCAGCAGAGGAGTCAGAGCTTCCTGAATCTATCAACGCTGTTTGCCAGAAGGTATAATTAATTTCAAGTTTTAACGGACTGCTCTCTTTTGCAGGGCAGCCCGTTTTTTCTGCAATTTTGCGTTGCGGTAAGATTGATAAATTATGGTTTAGCTGAATACTTCATTAGTTATTATAAAAGTTTTGCCAAACTTTTATAATTATGCAGTAAAATATTCTGCTAAAATCTGACTTTTTTCAACTTTCAAAACTTTTTCACTTGAAAATCACAAAAATTATATCTTGCTGTCAGTTTTAGTTTATATAATTTTACAGAAAAACTAAATGGGAAGGGAATAACGATGAATTTAAAAAAATTAATTTTAAAAGCGTCACTCGGCGATAAAAAATCACTTGATTTTATTGCCGAAAAATATCAGAATTATGTCTGCTTTTTCTGTTCAACTGTAATTTCAGACAGTCAAAAAGCTGAAAATGCATTTAAAAAATCTTTCAAGGCTGTTTTTTCTGCCATAGAAAAAAATCCTAAAGTCGATAACCTTGACGAAATTGTAACATACGAAACCGCAAGAGTTTGCAAAGGCTTTATTTCCGATGAAAAAAACTCTGACAATATTCCTGCGAAGTTACAGCCTTTTGCGGATAAAGACAAAATATTATCTGTATCTGCAATTACAGCCGAACAGAAAAAACTTTTTGTGAATGCTCTTAAAGCCGTAGGAGCAAATCAAAGAATCGCACTTGCTCTTAATTTATTATGCGATTATGACGCAAAGAAAATTGCCGATGTTTTAAAAATTTCTGAAGATAAAGTGCAAAATTCTCTTGATTACGGCAGAGAAAATGTAAAAAAACAGTTAAGACTTTCAAACGGAAATTTCAGTAAAAGAGATATTGTTTTCTTAATGACGGCATCATCGGATATAGTTAAAAGCGCTGCGGCACAGAAAAAACTTTCCGATACTGCTGAAAAAGCAGTTGATGATATAGTGCTGTCTTTGGCTAAACCGCAAAAATCGGATAAAAAGAAAGCGTGGATTGCAATTTCAGCCGTTGCTGTTTTTCTTATTGCTGTTATAGTTGTTTTTGCCGTAACTTCAAATAAAAATAACGGTACCCCAACAGCTACGGATGCTTCTGTAACTGCCGGAACAAATACATCTGCCACCATAGGCACCGATGAAGCAAAGGGTACTCATCACGCAGAGATTAATATTCGTGATTACGGTGTAATTAAGGTTGAACTTGACGGTGATGTTGCTCCGATTACGGTTGCAAACTTTATAAATCTTGCAAACAGCGGTTTTTATGACGGACTTACATTCCACCGTATTATTGACGGATTTATGATGCAGGGCGGCGACCCGTTAGGAAACGGTACAGGCGGTTCGGATAACACAATCAAGGGTGAATTTTCGCAGAACGGCGTAGAAAATAACCTTTCACATACAAGAGGTGCGATTTCTATGGCTCGTTCAACAGATATGGACAGCGCAAGTTCACAGTTCTTTATTGTTCAGTCAGACAGCACATATCTTGACGGTCAGTACGCTTGCTTCGGATATGTAACCGACGGTATGGATATTGTCGATAAAATCTGTAAAAATGCGGTAACAACCGACAGCAACGGTTCTGTAGACGCAGAAAATCAGCCTGTTATAAATTCAATTAAAATTACAGATTAAAACTAAACGGACTTGATTTTTTCAAGTCCGTTTTTAGGTTATTGTCTTAGAGTTTATTTAATGTTTGTGTAACTTTAATAAAAACATTACGATATAAAAAGGAGGTAAACGCTTGAAAATATTGGTAGATGCAGACGCTTGTCCCGTTGTAAAACAAGTTGAAAAGATTGCTAAAAAGCACAGAGTGCCTGTCATTTTGCTTTGCGATACAAACCACATTCTTTCATCAAATTACAGTGAAATTAAAGTAATCGGTGCAGGCGCCGACGCTGTTGACATTGCGCTTGCAAATCTTTGTCAAAGCGGAGATATTGCTGTTACGCAGGATTACGGAGTTGCGGCTCTTGTACTCGGCAAAGGCGGTTATGCAATTCATCAGTCGGGAAAAATATTTACAAACGAGAATATCGACGGACTTTTAATGGAGCGGCATATCAACAAAAAGGCAAGAATGTCATCTTCAAAAAATCATCTCAAAGGGCCTAAAAAGCGTACAAAAGAGGACGATTTAAGGTTTGAATCGGCATTTGAAAGTCTTTTATGCGGAATATTGTCACACGATTTAAAATAAAGAACGCAAAATAGAAAATATTGTCTTAATTTTCTTTACAAAACAGGCATTTTATAGTATTATTATAGTAATTATATTACACAGTGGGGTGTTAAGTTATGAAACCAAAATACAATAGAATTTTATTAAAACTTTCAGGCGAATCACTTGCAGGTGATCAGAAAACAGGTATCGACTTCGACAAAGTTGTTGAAATATGTAAACCAATCAAAAAGTGCGTAGACGCAGGCGTTCAGGTAGGTATCGTTGTTGGCGGCGGTAACTTCTGGAGAGGCAGAAGTTCAGGTGATATGGACAGAACAAGAGCAGACCATATGGGTATGCTTGCAACTGCAATCAACGCTCTCGGCGTAGCAGACGCACTTGAGCAGCTCGGCTGCGTAGTAAGAGTTCAGACCGCTATTTCAATGCGCCAGGTTGCAGAGCCTTACATTCGCAACAAGGCTATGTGCCATCTCCAATCAGGCAAGGTTGTAATCTTCGGCTGCGGTACAGGTAACCCGTTCTTCAGCACAGACACAGCTGCCGCTCTTCGTGCAAACGAGATTGAGGCTGACATTATGATGAAAGCTACAATGGTTGACGGCGTATATGACAGCGACCCTAAAACAAATCCAAACGCTAAGAAGTACGATGTTGTTTCTTTCCACGAGGTTCTCAACAAGGACCTTGCGGTAATGGACAGCACAGCAGCTTCACTTTGTAAGGACAACAAGCTCCCTGTTCTCGTTTTCAGCCTTGAAGACCCTGAGAATATTTATCGTGCGGTATGCGGTGAAAACATCGGTACTGTAGTTGATGCTATAGACTAATATTTTATGATGAATTAACGGAGGAAACATTATGCAAACACAGATTAAAAAGGCTTCTGAATCAATGGAGAGAAGAGTATCTCATATGCAGCAGGAGTTTTCTGAAATCAGAGCCGGCAGAGCAAACCCCGGTGTACTCGATAAGGTAAAGGTTGATTATTACGGTGCACCTACTCCTGTAAATCAGCTTGCGGCAGTTTCGGTAACAGAGGCAAGAACTCTCACAGTTCAGCCTTGGGATATGTCTGTTTTAAGACAGATTGAAAAGGCTATTCTTACATCTGACATCGGTATTAACCCACAGAACGACGGTAAGGTTATCCGCCTTGTATTCCCGCCTCTTACAGAGGACAGAAGAAAGGAAATCGTAAAAGACATTATGAAGATTTCCGAAGATACAAAGGTACAGGTAAGAAATGTTCGCCGTGACTTAATCGACAAACTTAAGGCTATGAAGAAGAGCGGCGAGCTTACAGAGGACGATTTAAAGCAGGGCGAAAAGAAAGCGCAGGAGCTTACAGACAAGTATATCAAGAATATAGACACAATTTCAGCCGCAAAGCAGAAAGAAATTTTGGAGATGTAATATGGCTTTTTGGAATTCAAAGTCTGAAGAAGCTAAAAAAAAGGATATAATTTTACCCGAACACATAGGTATTATAATGGACGGTAACGGCAGATGGGCAAAAAAGCGCAGTCTGCCTCGTTCTGTCGGACATCGTGAGGGCGCAAAAACTTTCAGAAAAATCACAAGATATTGCTCGGACATCGGTATAAAATATCTTACCGTTTATGCTTTTTCAACTGAAAACTGGAAACGCCCGGAGGATGAAGTCAGCGCTCTTATGAAACTTTTTAAGTCTTACCTTAATGAGGCGCTTGAGGACTTCAAAGATGACAGCATTGTTGTAAAATTTATCGGAGATAAATCTCATTTCAGCTTAGATTTGCAAAATCTTATGATTGAAAACGAGGAAAGTTCAAAAGACCGTGACGGTATGGTGCTTAATATTGCTATGAATTACGGCAGCCGTGACGAAATTGTGCGTGCCGTTAAAAATATAAGCACAGATGTAAAAAGCGGTAAGATTGATGTTGAAAATATTGACGAAGCGCTTTTTTCAAATTATCTTTATACCGCCGGTCAGCCCGATCCCGATTTGATTATCAGACCGAGCGGTGAATACAGAATTTCAAACTTTATGCTATGGCAGGCTGCTTATACCGAGTTTGTCATAATGAATAAGCTCTGGCCTGATTTTGAAAAATCAGACCTTGACGAGGCTATTAATATATACTCTCAACGCAACAGGCGCTTTGGAGGAGTATAAAGAAGCAGGTAGATCAGTTATGAAATCATTAAAAGCAAGACTTCTTACAGCGGTTGTCGGCATTTCCATAATTTTAGTTTTGCTGTTTTTGGGAGAAATACAGCCGCTCGTAATCGCCTTTGCGGTAGCTGCGGTTACGGCGTTTATGACAGGCGAATACTTACACGCTAACAAGCTGTTGAAAAAATATTTTATTTCGGTTCCGTGCATACTATTTGCAGCAGTAATTCCCATAGTATTAAATACGGGCTTGGTATATCCGATTATTGCCGTTTTTATGATAGTGGGGTTTGCTATGCTGATATATAATCACAAGCAAATCAATTATCTTGACTTTGCGTATGCGATGTTCGGCACACTTCTTATCACATTCGGAATGAGTGCGTTTTCGGCTCTTTGCCTTAATTGCAAGCCGTTGAGTTTTTACTTTGCAACTATTTTTTCACTTCCTTGGATGGCGGACGCAGGCGGATTTTTTATCGGCGCAAGCTTTGGCAAACATAAACTTTGTCCGAATGTCAGCCCTAAAAAAACAGTTGAGGGCGCAGTCGGCGGAGTAATTTTCTGCGTATTGACTGCCGTTGTACTCGGTTTGCTCTTTGCATTTGTAATTGCTCCCGAATATAAGTTTAACTTTGTTGCTCTTATCATTCTCGGTGTTGTTGACGCCGTGGTTTCTATTTTCGGCGACTTGAGTTTTTCTCTTATCAAGAGAAGTGTAGGCATTAAGGACTACAGTTCTGTATTTCCGGGTCACGGCGGTATGCTCGACAGATTTGACAGCATTATTTTTACCGCTCCTGTTATGCTTGCAATCAATCAGTTTTTGCCTTTTGCTACGGTGGTGTAAATTATGATTAAAAATATTTCCGTTTTAGGTTCAACAGGTTCAATCGGTACTCAAACGCTTGATGTTGTCGATAAACTTAATTTGAATGTTACAGCGCTTACCGCAAATTCAAATGTAAAGCTAACGGAACAGCAGATAAGAAAGTATAAGCCGCAGATTGCAGTGCTTTTTGACGAAGAAAAAGCAAAAGAATTACAGCTTGCGGTCAAAGATACAAATACAAAAGTTCTCGGCGGAATGGACGGACTTATTGCGGCGGCAACCGAAAAAAGCTGCGAACTTGTACTTAATTCCGTTGTGGGAATGGTAGGCTTGCTGCCCACAATTGCGGCGGCAAATGCCAAAAAAGACATTGCGCTTGCAAATAAGGAAACTCTTGTTGCGGGCGGACATCTTGTTACGGATGCTGTCAGAAATAATAATGTAAGGCTTTTGCCTGTTGACAGCGAGCACTCGGCAATTTTTCAGTGCTTGCAGGGGATGCCGCAGAATAAGGCGCTTAAAAAGCTGATACTTACGGCATCGGGCGGTCCTTTCTTTGGCAGAACCCGTGACGAACTTAAAAATGTTACGGTAGAGCAGGCTCTTAATCATCCGAATTGGAGTATGGGTGCTAAAATCACCATAGACTCTGCTTCAATGATGAATAAGGGACTTGAAATTATAGAGGCAAGCAGACTTTTTGATGTTGAGGGCGACAGAATTGATGTTGTGGTTCACAGAGAAAGTATAATCCATTCGCTTGTTGAGTATGACGATAATTCGGTTATCGCTCAACTCGGCTTGCCCGATATGCGTATTCCTATTCAGTATGCTGTTACATATCCCGACCGTTATGAGTCGCCTGTGGGCGAGCTTAAACTTGCGGATATTGCCAAAATGACATTTTTTGAGCCCGATTACAAGACCTTTGAATGTCTTACAGCATGCAAGAAAGCCCTTGATACAGGCGGTACGGCTACGGCTGTGGTAAACGGAGCAAATGAAGAGGCAAACGCTTTATTCCGTCAGGGAAAAATATCTTTCCTTGAAATCGGCAGTCTTGTTACGGAATCATTAAATGCCGTAAAGACAATTAATCAAAAAAATGTTGAGGATGTTCTGAACGCAGACGCACTTGCAAGAGAGTTTGTACGCAGAACGGTAAACAAATAATTAGATTTTGCGGAATTTTTATCTGGAGTTGATTGACCAAATATGCAAATATTAGTAACTATAGCCTTGGTAGTAATTGCGGTGCTGCTTTTTGAGCTGATTATAGGATTACATGAGTTCGGACATTTCATTACGGCAAAGCTTTCGGGCATTAAGGTAAATGAATTTGCACTTGGAATGGGGCCAAAGCTTTTTAGTTTTAAAAAGGGCGAAACACAGTATTCTTTAAGACTTTTTCCAATCGGCGGATATTGTGCAATGGAGGGCGAGGACGAAGACAGTCCCGAGCCGCGCTCGTTTAATAATGCAAAGGTCTGGAAACGAATGATAGTCATTATTGCGGGTGCGGTAATGAATATAATTCTTGGCATAATTTTTTCTTTTATAATGGTCATTCCGCAGGAGGCATACACTTCTACGACTGTTGAACAGTTTGACCCACGCTCTTATTCCGCAAACTGCGGTTTACAGATTGGCGATAAAATCGTTAAGGTCAACGGATATGATATTTACAATTCAAAGGATTTATCTTTTTCGTTTGCAGGTGTAAACTGTGAAAATGTTGACGGTAAGTCTGTATCCGTATATAAGCAGGACTGCGCAAATGCAATCTGTACGGAGTACAGTAAAATTGCAACCGATAAAAAGCCCGATGACGATACGCTCCTGAAACTTTACAATATCACAACCGACGGTTGTACGGCGGTGAATAATTCTGCCGACAAAACCGAGGCTAAAAAAGTGATGGACGATACTGTCAAAAAACTTTATGATACAATCGGTGTAACAGACTATACTCTCCCGACAATTACCGAAAAAGATACCCGTCAGCGTTATACTGCAACTGTTACGGTAATAAGGGACGGCAAAGAAGTTGAGCTAAACGATGTTCAGTTCTTTACTTACTATAAAAACGAAGAGGATAAAGAGGCAGATAAGCCGTCGGTTTCTCTTGATTTTTATGTTGAGCCAATCGACAAGACATTCACTTCTGTAATTAAACAGGGATTTTCCGAAGCTTTGTCAGTCGGCAGAATGGTATGGCAGTCGGTTGTATGGATTGCGCAGGGCAGATTTGGATTTAAAGATATGTCAGGTCCTGTCGGCATTGCATCTGCGGTAACACAGGTTGCCTCACAGGGACTTGAAACAAACTTCGGTTCTGCGGTATTTAATATTTTAAATGTTATGACCTTGATTACAATAAATCTCGGTATATTCAATATGCTCCCGTTCCCGGCACTTGACGGCGGAAGATTTTTGCTTTTGCTTATTGAGTGGATATTCAGAAAGCCGATACCGAGAAAGGTTGAGAAATATATCAATGCGGCAGGCTTTATTATTCTTATGGGCTTTATGGTTGTTGTAACCTGTAAGGATATCTGGCAGTTGTTTACCGGACAGCTAAGCCTGTAGCACAGGAGGAATTACGGTGGGAAGTAAAAAACAAGTTAAGGTCGGCAATGTGCTTGTCGGCGGGGGTGCACAAGTAAGCGTTCAGTCAATGCTGAATGTACCGTCAACTGATATTGAGGGTTCGGTTAAACAGGCGGTTGAACTTGAAAAAGCAGGTTGTCAGATTATAAGAGCCGCTATTCCTAACAAGGATGCGGTTAAACTTATTCCGGCATTAAAGCAGGCTCTTACAATTCCCGTTGTTGCCGACATACATTTCGATTATAAATTGGCGCTTGAGGCTTGTGCCGCAGGTGTTGATAAAATTCGTATCAATCCCGGCAATATCGGTTCTGATGACAGGGTAAAGGCGGTTGCCGACGCTTGCCGTCAGAGAAATATTCCTATCAGAATCGGCGTAAATTCCGGCTCGCTTGAAAAGGAAATTCTCGCAAAGTACGGTCACCCCACACCGCAGGCGCTTTGCGACAGTGCGCTTTATCATGCGTCTTTGCTTGAAAAGTTCGATTTTAACGATATTGTTCTTTCAATGAAAAGCTCAACCGTTCCGTTTATGGTTAAGGCTTATGAGCTTGCAAACGAGCAGTGCGATTATCCGCTCCACCTTGGCGTTACCGAGGCAGGTACCGAACGAATGGGCATTATCAAGTCGGCTGCAGGTATCGGTTCGCTGTTGCTTCACGGAATCGGCGACACAATCAGAGTTTCTCTTACGGCTGACCCTGTAAAGGAAATCTATGCCGCTAACGATATTTTAAAAGCGCTCGGACTTAAAAAGAGCGGTGTGCAGTTTGTATCCTGCCCGACCTGCGGCAGAACAAGAATTGACCTTGTAAAAATTGCGGGAGAGGTTGAAAACAGACTTAAAGACTGTAAAAAGAATATCAAAGTAGCTGTAATGGGCTGTGTTGTAAACGGCCCCGGAGAAGCAAGAGAGGCTGACATTGGTATTGCAGGCGGTGACGGTTGCGGTCTTGTATTCAAAAAAGGTGAAGTAATCAGAAAAGTTCCCGAGGAGCAGCTTGTTGACGCTCTTATGGATGAAATCGATAAATTATAATTCTTATAAGGAAGAATATGAAAACACTCGGAGAAGTCTTTAATCCGTATCTTGCGGATAAACCGCTCGCTGATGATATATCATCAGCCGAGCTTTTAAAACTTAATATTAACAGTAATAATCGCTCAATCACAATGACTGCCAAATTTGGCGGTCTTGTGTTGAGGGATAACCTTTTTGCTGCCGAAAAACAAATTTCCAAATCCGAATTAAATCTCGGCTCTGTCAGAATTAATCCGATTTATGATTCTAAACTTTTTTCAGCAGATTATTTTCCTGAGCTGTATAAGGCGGTTAAGCGTGATATTCCGAGTATTAACGGCACACTTAACAACGCATTTGTTACCTATGAGGAAGGTAATTTGCAAATCACACTTAATAACGGCGGCAAAAGCCTTTTAGATGCCAAGGGTTTTGACAAGGCTCTTAAAAGGCTTGTTGCAGAGGAATTTTCGCT
Source organism: Ruminococcus sp. FMBCY1 (assembly GCF_023921805.1). Taxonomy (GTDB): domain Bacteria; phylum Bacillota; class Clostridia; order Oscillospirales; family Acutalibacteraceae; genus Ruminococcoides; species Ruminococcoides intestinale_A. The sequence goes on from NZ_CP074197.1 coordinate 466,775, forward strand.
TGAAATCAACATTATATATACAGGTACGCTTGAAGTTGACGGACAGAGCGAAGAATATATGCAGGCAATGAAAAATGCCGCAGAAAAAATCGAAAGACAAAAGATTGAAGAAAGCGTGCACGATACTGCGAGCAATGAGGCTGTTACAAAAGCTGTAAAGGAAAAGAGAAATTCCGATGCAGTGCAGGAAATTGAAGTGCGGGAGGGCAAGTTTTTGCTGCCGCAGATTGTTGAAGCCTCAATAAAACCTTTTTACGGCAGGTCTATACGAGGTAAAATCGAGCCAATCAGCACAATTGTTGCCGACACAGGCAGAATAGTAGTATGGGGCGATATTTTTGATATTGAAAAAAAGGTAACAAAGTCGGGAGATAAAAATATTTTTGTAATCGACATTACCGACTATTCGGGTTCTACATCCGTAAAAGTTTTCGGAACAATCAAAGACACCGCAATTCTCGATAACCTGAAAAAAGGTGACACTGTAGTTGTTCAGGGCGATGTTGAATATGACCGCTACGCAGGCGAGCTTATGCTTATTGCAAGGTCAATCGGCACTGCAAATAAGGTTAAGGTTGTGGATAAAGCGGAGGAGAAGCGTGTCGAACTGCATTTGCATACGAATATGTCGCAGATGGACGCAGTAACCTCGGCAGGCGACCTTGTAAAAAGAGCCGCCGATTGGGGACACCCGGCAGTTGCAATCACAGACCACGGTGTTGCACAGGCTTTCCCTGACGCTATGAAAGCCGCCGATAAAATTAATAAAGACGGCGAAAAAATCAAGGTTATTTACGGCACAGAGGCTTACTTTATGGATGACCTTGTAGAATCTGTTTCGGGCAAAAGCGAAGAACCGCTTGACGGCACATTTATCTGCTTTGATATTGAAACTACCGGTCTTTCCGCAAATCGTGACAAAATCACAGAAATCGGTGCCGTAAAGGTTGAAAACGGACAGATAACCGATACTTTTTCAACTTTTGCAAATCCGGGTATGCCGATTCCCGCAAAGATAACCGAGCTTACGGGCATTACCGACGCTATGGTAAAAGACGCTCCGTCACAGAGCGAGGCAGTTAGCGCATTTCTTGAATTTGCAGGCGACAATGTGCTTGTTGCGCATAATGCACCGTTTGATACCTCGTTTATCCGTAAGGCTTGCGAAAATATGAACAGGGAGTACAACTACACTTCCATTGACACCGTTGCAATTTCAAGAGCCATTTTGACCGATATTAAAAACTGCAAGCTGGATACCGTTGCAAAGTATTTGCGACTTGGCGACTTTAATCATCACCGTGCAACCGACGATGCGGAAATGCTTGCAAGAATTTTTATAAATCTTTGTACCCGTCTTAAAGATGACTACAATATTACAAAAACCAACGAAATCAATACACAGATTGCAGGCGGCGGTGACTTCAAAAAACTGCCGACTTATCACCAAATAATTCTTGTAAAGAATTTAACAGGTCTTAAGAATTTGTATAAATTGATTTCTTACGCTCATCTCACATATTTTTATAAAAAACCGAGAATACCTAAGAGTGAACTTGTTAAGCACCGTGAGGGACTTATAATCGGCTCGGCTTGTTGTGCAGGTCAGCTGTATCAGGCTATACTTCTCGGAAAGCCGTGGCCTGAAATCAAAGCAATTGCATCATTTTATGACTACCTTGAAATTCAGCCTGCGGGAAACAATAATTTTATGATTCGTGAGGGCAGATTTGCCAATGAGGCAGAACTCCATGAAATTGATAAGACTATAGTAAAACTCGGCAAAGAACTCGGCAAGCCTGTTTGTGCTACTTGCGATGTTCATTTTATGGACCCGAAGGACGCCGATTACAGAAAAATTCTTATGGCTGGTCAGGGCTTTAAAGATGCCGAAGACCAAGCTCCGCTTTACCTTAGAACCACAGCGGAAATGCTCAAAGAATTTGAGTACCTCGGCAAAGAAAAGGCATACGAAGTGGTTGTCACAAATCCACGCAAAATTGCTGATATGTGCGAGTCGATAAGACCTATTCCGAAGGGAACTTTCCCGCCTAACATTGAGGGTGCGGAGGAAGAACTCGTTTCTATCACATGGGAAAGGGCAAAGGAAAAATACGGTGACCCTCTTCCTGAAATTGTTAAGGCTCGTCTTGACAAAGAACTTAATTCAATTACAACCTATGGTTTCTCCGTACTTTATATGACCGCTCAAAAACTCGTTGCCGACAGCGAGGCACACGGTTATCTTGTAGGTTCCAGAGGTTCTGTAGGTTCGTCATTCGTTGCGACAATGTCGGGTATTTCCGAAGTAAATCCGCTTTGTCCGCACTATATATGCCCAAAATGTAAACACAGCGAATTTATTACAGACGGCAGTTACGGTTCGGGTTTTGATATGCCTCCTAAGAATTGCCCCGAGTGCGGCACTCTTATGGACCAGGACGGTCACGAAATTCCGTTTGAAACATTCCTTGGATTTAAAGGCGACAAAGTGCCTGATATTGACCTTAATTTCAGCGGTGAGTATCAGTCAAAATCGCACAGATACACGGAGGAACTGTTCGGTAAAAACAATGTGTTTAAGGCGGGTACTATTTCTACCGTTGCGGAAAAAACCGCTATCGGCTATGTAAAGGGTTATGCCAACGATAAGGGTATGATTCTTCATAAGGCTGAAATCAAGCGACTTGCTCTCGGCTGTACGGGCGTTAAGCGTACAACGGGTCAGCACCCGGGCGGTATGGTTGTTGTACCGAGAACAAGCGAAGTTTACGACTTCTGTCCTGTTCAGCACCCTGCAAACGATATGAAGTCCGACAATATTACCACTCACTTCGACTTCCATTCTATTCACGATACAATTACAAAACTTGATGAGCTCGGACACGATGTTCCGACAATTTATCACTATCTTGAACTTTATACTGGTATTCCCGTTATGAAAGTATCAATGAGTGACCCCGAGGTTATGAGCCTGTTTACATCAACCAAAGCTCTCGGTGTAACTCCCGAAGATATAGGCTCAGAAACAGGTACATTCAGCTTGCCCGAATGCGGCACTTCCTTTGTACGAGGAATGTTGGTAGAGGCTAAGCCAAAAACATTTACCGACCTTTTGCAGATTGCAGGTTTGTCACACGGAACAGGTGTATGGCTTGGCAATGCGCAGGAGCTTATTCATAATCATACCTGCGATATTTCAAGCGTTATCGGTACTCGAGATTCCATTATGACTTACCTTATGCATAAGGGACTTGAGCCGGGTATGGCATTTAAGATAATGGAAATTGTCCGTAAAGGTAATGCGACAAAATTGCTTACCGAAGAACATTTCAAGGCGATGAGAGATAACAATGTTCCCGAATGGTACATTGATTCCTGTATGAAAATTCAGTATATGTTCCCGAAAGCCCACGCCGCCGCATATATGATTTCTACATTGCGACTTGGCTGGTACAAGGTGCATAAGCCTGTTGAATATTACGCAGCTTACTTTACGGTACGAAGCGAAAACCTTGACGGTGTTGTGCTTATGCAGGGACATCAGGCTGTTAAAAACAGAATGAAACTTATAAAGCAAAAGCAAAGCGCCCACGAATCGTCTACAAAAGAAGATCAGGAGTACGCTACACTTCAGATTGTAAATGAAATGCTTGCAAGAAAAATTGAAGTTCTGCCTGTTGACATTTACAAATCCGAGGCTAAAATGTTCAAGGTTGAGGACGGCAAAATAAGACTTCCGTTTTCAACAATTCCCGGACTTGGCGAAAGCGCCGCAATATCTCTCGCTGAATCGGGAAAGGTAAATACATACCTTTCCATTGAAGAAATGCAGATAAAGACAAAGGTTTCCAAGTCTATTATTGAGTCGCTGAAAAATATCGGCGCACTTGAGGGACTTCCGGAAAGCTCACAGATGTCATTGTTTTAAGGAGTGGCGTAATAAATGAAAAAACTTTTTACATTAAAAAATGTCCTGATTTGTATTCTTTTTACAATATTTTTGCTGTTTGTAAAGGATAATTTCAGTGTGGTATGGAACGCAATTTGTATGTTTGCATCTATTCTGACACCGTTTGTAATAGGATTTTTGTTTGCGTATATTTTGAATTTTCCTTACAAATTCTTTTATTCAAAAGTATTCGGATTTTTGAAAAACAAAAAAGCTTTTTTTGCGAAAATGCGCAAACCTTTATCTATAATTTGCACATATACGGCGGTAATTGCCGTACTCGGATTTTTGATTGCCATTCTTGTTCCGCAGATCGGCGACAATATTTCGAGCCTTGTTGAAAGAGTGCCGTCATATTTTAATTCAGTATATGAATGGCTTTCAAGCGTTGCCGATTGGGCTAATAAGACTTATAATGCAAACATTGATATTGACGCATCTTTTGCTCAACTCGGCAAAGAGATTGCAAAAAATTTAAACGGCACTACAATTGCAAATTTCTCAAAAAATGTGTTGTTTGATACTCTTCTACCTATGATTACAAACACCACGGCGGGAATTTATAACTTTATTATGGGTATTGTAATTTCCGTTTACTTCCTGTCAGCAAAGGAAATGCTGTGCAGACAGGTAAAGCGCCTTGCCGTTGCGTTTATTCCGATAAAATTCTTGCCTAAAGTTTATGAGATTGTCGATATTACCGATACAAAATGCGGTAGATTCCTTGTTGGCGACATTATTGACGCCGCTTTTATCGGAGTGCTCACATTCATTACAATGTCTATTTTTCAATTGCCGTATGCCGCATTGATTGCGGTTCTTATAGGCGTAACAAATATTATTCCTTTTTTCGGACCTTTCATAGGTGCAATCCCGAGTGCTATTATTCTTTTCCTTGAAAGCCCTTGGGATATGATTATATTCATTGCTATTGTATTTGTTATTCAACAGCTTGACGGCAACCTTTTCAAGCCGAAGATTATCGGCAGTCAGGTCGGACTTTCAAGTTTCTGGGTACTTTTCAGCGTTATCGTCGGCGGAAGTTTATTCGGTATGGTAGGCTTTATTTTAGGTACTCCTATATATGCGGTTATTTATACGCTGATCGGCAAAAGAGTTAAAAACGCTATTGACAACAAAGGCAAAATCGCTCAGGAGGCACTTGACTTTGAGGTACTGAATTATGTAAAGATTGCCACAGAACAAAAGAAGATAAGAGAAGAAAAGGAAAACGCTCAAAAGGAAAAGCTTTTGAAGTTTATCAAACCCGATAAACATACAAATTCCGAAAGCGATGACGATAATAAAGACGACAAAGAATAATATTTATTTTGCAGAGCAGTAAAATTGTTTGCTGCTCTGTAATTAAAAATATTTTTGTTATAAAATTGACAAGTACATTTTTATGTGTTATTATATTAGCATATTAGCACGCTAAAGCGTTTTATAAAGAGGTTTTTATGAAAAAGAATTTAAAAATTACCCCCGAAGGAATGAAAGATTTTCTTTTTGCAGAGTGTTCGGCAATGGACGATGTATGCGGCAAAATAGAAAAGGTATTTACAAAGGGTGGTTTTAAGAAAGTAATCACACCGGGCATTGAATTTTACGATATTTTTTCAATGGAATGCAGCGGAATTGACCAGCAGTCAATGTTTAAATCAGTTGACAACAAAGGCAGACTTCTTGTTATGCGTCCCGATTCAACACTTCCGATTGCAAGAATGGTGTCGTCAAGACTTAAAAACAGCATTATGCCTGTAAGACTTTACTATAAGCAGGCAGTGTACAGAAATAACCCTACACTTATGGGCAGAAGAAATGAATTTATGCAGATGGGCGTTGAATTGCTCGGCGTAAAGGGCAAGAGGGCAGACCTTGAGGTGCTCTCTACAGCAATCAGAGCGATTATGAGCGTAGCTGACGATTTCAGAATCGAGCTTGGACACGCACAGGTATTTAACGCACTTATCAGTGAAATAGATATTGACGAGGATTTCAAAGAGAAAATCAGAGTTACCATTGAGGGCAAAAACTATTCTGCTCTTAATAACCTGCTTGACAAACTTGAGCCTTGCAAGGCTGTAACCGCTATCAGAAGTTTGCCGTCGCTCTTTGGCGGTGACGAAGTGTTTGACAAGGCAACAGAGCTTTGCAGCGGCACAAAGGCTGTTGACGCACTCAATTATTTACATACACTCTACGATTCGCTTAAAACTCTCGGACTTGGGGACAAACTCATTGTTGACCTCGGTCTTGTACAGAGAAACGATTATTATACAGGTTTTGTTTTCTGCGGATATATTTCAGGCATAGGTGACGCAGTTCTTTCGGGCGGCAGATACGATGACCTACTTTCTGAATTTGACGCTCCTATGGGCGCAGCGGGTTTTGCGATTGATACGGACGCAATCACAGAAAAACTGCTCTCGGACAAAAACACAAGCTATACTGATGTACCCGATGTTCTTGTATATGCAAATGATGGTGCGGAGATTAAAGCAATCAACGCTGTTGCCGATATGCAGAAAAACGGAATTAACGCCCGTTTCTGCGTGCTCGAAACTCTTGAAGAGGCAAAGGCTTTTGCAGAAAAAATGGGTATAGACAAAGTACAAATAATCGGCTGAAGTGCGAAAGGATTTTCTAAATGAAACCATTAAGAATAGCTCTTACAAAGGGCAGACTTGAGAAAACAACTATTGAGCTTTTTCAAAAAATCGGTTACAACTGCGACGAGGTTATCAATAAGGGCAGAAGACTTATTCTTCCGATTGGTGACAACGACTTTGAGGTTGTGCTTGCAAAGGCGGCCGATGTTATTACATATGTTGAGCACGGTGTGTGCGACCTCGGTGTTGTAGGTAAAGACACCATTCTCGAAAACGGCAATTCTTTTTATGAATTGCTCGACTTAGGCTTTGGCAAATGCAGATTTGCCCTTGCCACTAAAAAAGGCATTGATTTTTACAGCGGATACAACACAAAGACTATTGCAACTAAATATCCGAATGTAACTCGTGCGTTTTTTGATGATAAAAATATGGATGTCAGAATTATTAAAATTGAAGGCTCGGTAGAGCTTGCTCCGCTTGTCGGACTTTCTGACGGCATTGTTGATATTGTAGAAACAGGTTCAACACTCAAGGCAAACGGACTTGAGGTTATTGAGTGGGTAACTGAGATTTCGGCAAGACTGATTGCAAACACAGCAAGCCTTAAACTTCGCAAGGCTGAAATTGAGGAACTTCAAAAGAAACTGGAGGCTGTAACAAAATGATTACTACTGTAATTGCTGACGGAAAAAAGGAATACGATTTTATAGAGCTTCTCAAAAGCAGAGCGCAAAATTCAGACAAGAATGTTATTCCGATTGTGTCTGAAATCATTGAAAATGTTAAGACAAACGGCGACAAGGCGGTATATGACTACACCGTTAAATTTGACGGCAAAGCACCTGAAAAGGCAGAGATTTCTGCTGATGAAATCGATGCCGTAATTTCTGAATGTGACCCTAAATATATCGAAACAGTAAGAAAAGCCGCAAAGAATATTGAGGATTTCCATAAGCGTCAGGTTCAGCAGAGCTGGCTTACCACAAAGAATAACGGCGTTATTATGGGACAGCGTATCAGAGGTTTGAAGCGTGTCGGCATCTATGTTCCCGGCGGTACAGCTGCGTATCCGTCATCTGTACTTATGAATGCAATTCCCGCTAAAATTGCAGGTGTTGAGGAAATTGTAATGTGCACACCTCCTATGAAAAACGGCAAGCCAAACCCAAATATTCTTGCAGCCGCCAAGCTTGCGGGTGTTGACAGAATTTTCCTTATGGGCGGCGCACAGGCTATTGCCGCTATGGCATACGGCACAGAGAGCGTACCTAAGGTTGACAAGATTGTAGGTCCGGGCAATATCTTTGTTGCCACAGCAAAAAAACTTTTGTACGGTACAGTTGATATTGATATGATTGCAGGCCCGAGCGAAATTCTTATTATTGCCGATAAATCGGCTAATCCTAAGTTTCTTGCCGCCGACCTTATGAGCCAGGCCGAGCACGACAAACTCGCCTCTGCAATTCTTCTTACAGACTGCGAAGAACTTGCAAATCAGACTGTAAAAGAGCTTGAAAGACAGGTTCAGACCCTTTCGAGAAATGAAATTATAAATTCTTCACTTGACAATTTCGGTGCGATTATTGTGTGCAGTGATATGAAACAGGCTGTACTTTTCGCAAACGAGCTTGCTCCGGAGCATCTCGAAGTATGCTGTGAAAATCCGATGGAGTATGTAGGCAAACTCGACAACGCAGGTTCGGTATTCCTCGGCAACTATTCACCTGAACCTCTCGGCGACTATTTTGCAGGTCCTAACCATGTTCTTCCTACAAGCGGTACAGCAAGATTTTTCTCACCGCTCTCGGTTGACAGCTTTGTTAAGAAATCAAGCTTTATCTGCTACACAGAAGAGGCATTAAGAAACGATGCGCAGGATGTAGTTCGCTTTGCGGACACAGAGGGACTTACAGCACACGCAAATTCAATCAAAGTCAGATTTGAGGACATTGATTTTGAATAAATGATTTTGAGTTAAAATGAATAGTGATTTGACAGAGTGTTTTGTCAAAAAATTATTTGATTTAAATTTACGGAAATTATTAAAATTTTGTAATATTTATTGTAAATCGTCTTTAAAAAGGATATAATCATATAGACTGAGCTTTTAGGCTCTGTTTAGATAACTTATTTGAGGTGAGAAAATGCGCCAAACAGAAATCAGCCGTAAAACCAAAGAAACCGACATCAAGCTTTCACTTTGTCTTGAGGGCGGAGATATTTCAATTGACACAGGCATTGGTTTTTTTGACCATATGCTCAATTCGTTTGCCACACACGCAGGCTTTGGTCTTGAGCTTAAGGTTAAGGGCGATTTGTATGTTGACGAGCATCATACAGTTGAGGATACGGGTATAGTCCTCGGCAAAGCATTTTCTCAAATTTTAAAAGATAAATCTTCTATCGACCGTTTCGGCAGTTTTTATGTACCGATGGACGAGGCGCTTGCGTTTGCCTCTGTCGATATAAGCGGCAGACCTTTCCTTGTATTTGAAGCAGAATTTCCGCAGGAAATGTGCGGTCAGTACAATTGTGCAATGACTGTTGAGTTTATGAGAGCACTTGCTTACAATGCAGGCATTACTCTGCACATAAAGTCTTTGTACGGTGACAATTCTCACCATATTACAGAAGCAATTTATAAAGCGGTTGCTCACGCATTAAGACTTGCCGTAAAGGAAAATACCTCAAATAAACCTCTTTCCACTAAAGGAGTGTTATAAATGATTATTTTACCTGCAATAGATATTAAAGACGGTAACTGCGTAAGACTTTTTAAAGGTGATTACTCAACAGTAGAAAAGGTGTGCGACACACCTTATAAAGCGGCTGAACAGTTTAAAGCTGCAGGCGCACAGTATATGCATATGGTTGACCTTGACGGCGCTAAGGACGCTACTCTCGCAAATGCAGACCTCATCATTGATGTGGCAAAGCAGAGCGGACTTAAGGTAGAAGTAGGCGGCGGTATTCGTGATATGGCTGCTATTGAACGCTACCTTAACAACGGCATCGACAAGGTTATATTGGGTTCGGCGGCTGTAAAAAATCCTGACTTTGTAATTGAGGCGGTAAAGGCTTTTGGCGACAAAATTGTTGTTGGCATTGACGCTAAAAACGGTATGGTTTGTGCCGAGGGTTGGATTGACGAGTCGGAAATCAACTACATAGAGCTTGCAAAGCGTATGGAGGATATTGGCGTTGGTCAGATTGTGTTTACCGATATTGACCAGGACGGTACACTTGCAGGCCCTAATTTAAAGCAGCTTGACGACCTTGTTCACGAGGTAAACTGCCGAGTAGTAGCAAGCGGCGGCGTGTCTGTTCTTAAAGACATAATTAACCTTGCGGAGCTTGATGTTTACGGCGCAATCTGCGGTAAGGCTATCTACACAGGCAACCTCGATTTGAAACAGGCTATTGAAATTACAAGCAAGATTTAAGGAAAACACTATGGAAAAAAATATTGATTTTGATAAATTTTTTGTGAAATCAGATTTAATTCCTGCAATTATTCAGGAAAAATCAACAGGCGAAGTGCTTATGCTTGCCTATATGAATAAAGAGAGTATGAAAAAGACCTTTGAAACAGGCTACACATGGTTTTGGTCAAGAAGCCGTCAGGAGCTTTGGAACAAGGGCGCTACATCGGGACATCTTCAAAAAGTAATTGAAATTTTCGGAGATTGCGATGACGATACTTTGCTTATTACGGTTGAGCAGACAGGCGCAGCTTGTCACACGGGCAATCATTCCTGTTTTTATACACAATTAAAATAATATATAAAGGGTGAATACAAGTGAACGAGAATGAAATTCTTTCAGCACTTTATCAGACAGTTGTAAACAGACGAGATAATCCAAAGGAAGGTTCATATACTTGTTACCTGCTTGACAAGGGAATTGACAAAATTCTCAAAAAAGTAGGCGAGGAGTGCAGTGAAACAATTATTGCCGCAAAGAACGGCGACAACAGCGAAACTGTTTATGAGATTGCAGACCTTATTTATCATCTTACGGTTATGATGGTTCAGCAGAACATCCCTCTTGAAGATGTGCTTGCAGAGCTTGACAAGCGCAGCGAAAAGACAGGTAACTTAAAGAAGTTCCATACTGTTGATAAAAATTCCTGATAAAACAAAAACCCTATGGCAAATGTCATAGGGTTTAAAAATGCGTAAATTTTATTTATGCGGCAACCATATATTTTGAAAGCGCATTTGTAAAGCTTTCTGTCGGCTCGGAGCTTAAAACAAGCTCAACAGGCTTGTTAATATCTAACGAGAAAAATCCCATAATAGAGTGTCCGTCAATGGCGACATCGCCGTTTTTTATCATTATAGTTTCGTGGGGAAATTTTGTGAAAATTTCAAATACATCCATAATTTCTTTTTGACTTGTAATTGTAATCGGAATATTAAACATCTTATATCACCTCGTTAAAATAATAACAGCACTATAATACCATTTTTTTGACATTTATTCAATAACAAAATAAGCAATATTTTAAAATCCACATATTATACGAAAAAAAGGAAAATCAGTATGAATTTTAATATAATTACCCTCGGTTGTAAAGTAAACCAGTATGAATCACAGGCAATGCGTGAGGATCTTCTGAAAAACGGATTTGAACTTGCCAAGCCAAACACACCTGCCGATATTACTGTTGTAAACAGCTGCACCGTAACTTCGGTAAGCGACGCTAAAAACCGTAAACTTATCAATAAAATCCGCAGAGAAAATCCTGACGGAATTATTGTGCTTACAGGCTGTATGCCGCAGGCTTTTCCCGACAGACAGGAAAATTTTGAGAATTGCGACATAGTGCTCGGAAACGCAAAAAGAGCGGAGCTTGTTCCCGCAATTTACGAATATATTGAAAACCATATGAAAAATGTTTTTATATCACCGCACCCTGTAAAAAACGAGAAATTTGAAGATTTATCCATATCTTCTCTCGGCGAGCATACAAGAGCATTTATAAAAATCGAGGACGGCTGTAACCGCTTCTGCTCATACTGCATTATTCCTTTTGCGAGAGGCAGAGTTCGTTCAAAGAGCATAGAGGCGCTTAAAGCCGAAGTGGAAAAAATCGCAAACAACGGTTATCTTGAGGTTGTGCTTGTAGGTATCAATCTTTCCGCATACGGTCAGGACGAGGGACTTAACCTTGCCGATGCCGTAGAATGTGTGTGCGCACAAGAGGGAATTGAGCGTGTCAGACTTGGTTCTGTTGAGCCGGAGCAAATGGACGAACCGATGATAAAAAGGCTTGCCGCTCAACCTAAGTTTTGCCCACAGTTCCACCTTTCACTTCAGAGCGGCTGCGACAACACATTAAAAGCAATGAACAGACATTACGATACCGCCGAGTACAGCAAGATTGTATCTAACATCAGAAAGACATTTGACAATTCTTCAATAACAACCGATGTTATGGTAGGTTTTGCAGGCGAAACCGAAGATGACTTTAAAGATTCTATGGATTTTGTAAAGCAGACAGGTTTTGCAAAGGTTCATGTATTCCCATATTCAAGACGAAAAGGCACTGTTGCCGATAAAGCGCCAAATCAGATTGCGCCTCATATCAAGGAACAGAGAGCCAAAGAAATGGGCGAGCTTGTAGCAAAATCAAGAGCCGAATTTTTGAAAACTCAGGTCGGAATGACCGAGTCGGTACTCATAGAGCGCCTGCGCCACGGCTATCTTGAGGGTTACACAAAAAACTACACACCTGTTCATATTATATCCGACGACGAAAACCTTTGCGGTCAGATTGTGAATGTTAAAATTACATCTGCCGAAGATGATTACTGTATGGGTACTGTTGTTTGATTTTCGGCATCTAAATTATTGCTCATAGCCTTTGTAAGATTAGCAATCTCCGTACTTGCGTTTTCGTCTTTAAGTGCGGAGTATGAGTAGAGCATAATTCCGCTGACTTTTTCCTTATTAACAGCTATTTTATATTCGTCGGCAAGAATATTGTTGCTGTAAACCCAAGTGCCCTCGTCGGCATCGCTGTTTGCTTTATAGCCCGCCAATCCGACATATAGTTTTACCGATTTATTAATATCAAGATTAGACCATGCGGTGAGTGAATCTTCAAATGTCAATGCGGGATTGTCAAGGCTGTAATAAAGCTGTGGGCAGATATAGTCCACAAAACCTTTGCAGATACACCATGTTTTTACATCGGCGTAAATCTGTGCATTGTTGTCGATATTTCCCTGCGGGGAAATGCCGAATTCCACATCATCACTGATTTTATGAATTGCTCTGTAAGTATCACAAATCAGTGTGTTTACATTGGCAATTCGCCAGTTATCCACCGACATACAGTTCATTGCACCCACAGTGTCCACATATTCGGCATATTCCGTATCGTCAAAATCACTGTCTTGCGTGGGATAAAAATAATCGTCAAATTGTATTCCGTCAACATCATAATTCCTTACAATTTCGGTTACACCGTCGATTATAAGGTTTCGTGCCATTTTGTTTGCTGGATTTAAAAAAATTCCGTTTTCGGTTTCTTCGCCTATTTCGTTGTCAATCACATACGGATTGGTTTCACTCAAGGCTTGCGGAGTGCTGTCTGTGCTGATTCTGTATGGGTTCACCCATGCGTGAATATCAAGGTCAAGCTGCGAACAGACCTCGCACATTACCTCAAGTGCATCATAACCCGGATTTACTCCCTGTTCGCCGCTCAAAATGTGCGAATACGGGAAAAACTTTGAATCGTACAGTGCGTCACAAAACGGACGGACTTGTACTATAAGCGTGTTAAATCCTGCATTCTTGCTGTTGATTGCTATATTTTTAAATTTTTCTCTGAATGAGGCTTCACTTTTGTCCGTTTCGTTCTGCATATCAAGTTCTATGTAAGAAACCCACACGCCACGCATTTCTTTTTCGGCTTTTTTTGGCTGCTCATCGACTGCACTGTCGATTGTGGCAGTGTCAACCGTTGCGGTTGAGGTTGGTTTTACTTCGTTTTTCACCGAGTACGCTCGTGCCACGAGGGCGGTTATCAGCAGAACGGCAGATACAATTACAGGTGCAAGTTTTTTTACAGACATCTAAATCCTTCCTTTTGAGGTGTAATATGGAAATTTATTCACAATTGTTACTGATTTATCTTGTACTGATAAACCTTGTATCAATCATTGTAACAATATCAGATAAAGTAAAAGCAATTAAAAGAAAGTGGAGAATTCCCGAAAGCACCTTGCTTTTGCTTTCGGCGCTCGGCGGCAGTGTGTCTATGTATATAACTATGCTGATTATCCGCCACAAAACCAAACATCCGAAATTTATGATTGGTATTCCTGTAATTTTTGCACTTCAATGTATTTTAGTATTTCTGATATGGAGATATATTTATGTCTGATAAGCTGATTTTTACCGTTCCAACCGAATATAACGGGGTGAATGCCCTTAGCTTTCTGCGCTCGTTCTGCGGACTTTCATCAAGAATGATAACACGATTAAAGCGTGAAAAAGACGGTATTTTGATGGACGGAAAAATTTTGCGTACGATAGATACTGTGTCGGCAGGAAAAACTGTAGAAATCAGTCTGCCCGATGAAAAAATCGGTATTGAGCCTGTCGAGGGCGAGCTTGACATTTTGTACGAAGACGACTATATTTTAATTGTAAACAAGCCGTATTCAATGCCTGTTCACCCTGTAAAACAGCACCAAAGCGACACGCTTGCCAATCTTGTGGCATTTTATGCGCAGAGCAAAGGTAAGGAGTTCACTTTTCGTGCAATCAACAGGCTCGACAAGGATACTTCCGGTATAGTTTTTATTGCCAAAGACCGATACACGGCAAATGCTGTAAAATTTGCTCTTAATAAAACATATATTGCAGTCTGCTCGGGAATTATAAATGAAAACGGCACTGTAAATGCACCGATTGCGTTAAAAAAAGACTCCAAAATGGTGCGAGAGGTCACATCAGACGGCGCACCGTCCGTTACGCATTACAAAGTCCTTGTAAAGGGCGAAGACTGCACGCTGGTAAGTCTTGTGCTTGAAACAGGCAGAACGCATCAGATTCGCTGCCATATGGCATACCTCGGTCATCCGCTTGAGGGCGATGATTTGTACGGAGGCAGACTTGATAAAATTCAAAGGCAGGCTTTGCACTGCGGTAAACTTGATTTTGTGCACCCGATAACAAAACAGCTGATTACTGTCACTGCGCCGATTCCCGATGATATGAAAAATATTTCTCGGGAAATAAATGCCGCTCTCAAAAACAACATTGTTTTATAAAGTGTCCGCATCGGTCGGCAGGTAGTTGTAAACTTCTTTGTATGACTCAAGCTGTGCCTCGTTTTCGGGCTTGCTCGGAATTAGCCCTGTGCAGTCGTAGGTTGAATAAGCGTTCGCCATTTGGTCAAGGCAACGCTCAAGATTTTTATTTGCGTTTGCAAATTCATTTTCTTTTGCCGCATTGTTTGTTTTATTTTTACTTTTCATAAAATCACCCCATAGTTATTATTTTACGCAATGCCGTAATAATTCGGTGATATTTTTAATCTTGTCGGTGAAATGTCGCAAAGCGGCAAAAGGTTAGCCGTTTACGCAGAAAAAACTGTAAGTGCTAATTATATATATAAACCATAATATCTAAAAACATAACCTGTGTGAACAAGTATTTACACGATGCTTTACACACAGCTTTTCTTAAAAGGAAAGTTAGCTAAAACTAACTTAATGAAAATAACTTTAAAAGAAGTTAAGAAAATGATTAAAATTACAAATTTATCGGAAAACGAGTTTAAGAAGATTGGCTTGGCTTATGCTGTGTTTACCCGACCGATGATTGCTAAGTTATAAAAATACAATTGGATAATTTACAACTTGCGTTTGCTGTGATATAATTTTATTAATTGATTTTTGTATTATTTTGCAGGGTACGGTGATAAAATGAAGAAAATCGCAGTCGGAATACTTGCTCATGTTGACTCGGGAAAAACCACGCTTTCAGAGGCGCTTATGTACTGTTCGGGCAATATTACAAAGCTTGGCAGAGTTGACCACAGGGATTCTTTTCTCGACACATTTTCGCTTGAGCGTGACAGAGGCATTACCATATTTTCAAAACAGGCTGTAATGAAGTACAACGATACCGAATTTACTCTGCTTGACACCCCGGGGCATATTGATTTTTCGGCCGAGGCGGAGCGCACCTTGCAGGTTCTCGATTATGCAATTCTTGTAATCAGCGGTACAAACGGTGTGCAAAGTCACACTGCAACACTCTGGAAACTCCTTAAAAGATACAATGTGCCGTGTTTTATTTTTGTAAATAAAATGGATCTTGACGGTGCGGATAAACTTGCGGTTATGGCACAGCTTAGAACAAATCTTGATGAAAACTGCATTGATTTCACATACCGAAATACAGATGCTTTTCGTGAGAGCGTTGCTGTATGTGACGACAAAATTCTCGAGAAATTTTACGAAACCGACAGCGTTGAAAATTCGGATATTGTAAGAGCGATTAAACAGCGCAAAATTTTTCCGTGTATGTTCGGTTCGGCACTGAAGCTTGACGGCGTGCGTGAATTTATAGATTGCTTTGACTTATATACACAAATGCCCGATTATCCCGATGAATTCGGTGCGAAAGTCTTTAAAATCGCAGAGGATAATCAGGGCAACAGACTTACTTTTTTAAAAGTGACGGGCGGAAGTTTAAAGGTGCGTGAAGTGCTTAAGAGCGACAAAAATGTCAATGCCGAAAAAGTGAACCGAATCAGAGTGTATTCGGGAGAGAAATTCACTGCGATTGACGAGGCGGCGGCAGGTACTGTCTGCGCAGTAACAGGCATTACCTTTGCAAAACCCGGTGACGGGCTCGGTGCACAAGCGGATTCCGATTTGCCAATGCTTGAGCCTGTTCTCACTTATCGTGTCGACCTTTTGGACGGAACAGACCCACACACTGCCCTTACAAAACTTAAGATTATAGAGAATGAAGACCCACAGCTTAATGTGGTTTGGAACAGCCGACTTGCGGAAATTCATATTCAGCTTATGGGCGAAATTCAGCTTGAAGTGCTCAAAAGTATAATTTACGAACGCTTTGGTATGAAGGTTGAATTCAGCACAGGCAGTATTATTTATAAAGAAACCGTTGAAAATACCGTTGAGGGAGTAGGCCATTTTGAACCGCTCAAGCACTATGCGGAGGTTCATCTGCTTATAAAACCGCTTAAGCGTGGCAGTGGAATTATCATAAATTCACGCTGTAAAGAAGATTTGCTTGACCGTAATTGGCAAAGGCTTATTCTTACTCATCTGCACGAAAAAACGCACATCGGAGTGTTGACAGGTTCACCGATTACTGATGTTGAAATTACGCTTGTATCGGGCAAAGCGCACGCAAAGCATACCGAGGGCGGAGATTTCAGACAGGCAACTTACAGAGCTGTAAGACAAGGCTTGCGCTCGGCAAAATGCGTTTTGCTTGAACCTGTTTATGAATTTACGCTTGAAGTTCCCAATGAAAATATCGGCAGGGCAATGACGGATATTCAGCGTATGAACGGTACATTTTCATCACCGGAAAGCAGGGGAGATGTTACGGTTTTGAGCGGCACCTGCCCTGTTTCGGAAATGGGAAGTTACACAAAAGAGGTTATGCAATACACTCACGGCAAGGGCAAACTTGCGTGTATTTTAAAGGGATATGAGCCGTGTCTCAATGCAGAAGAAGTTATTGAAGGTATCGGTTATGACTGCGATGCCGACTTGGAAAATCCCTGCGGCTCTGTCTTTTGCTCGCACGGTGCAGGTTACAATGTGCCGTGGAATGAAGTTGCACAGCATATGCATTTGCCGAGTATTCTTGAACCCGTTAAGGAGGACAGCGTAAGTACAAACAGAAAAAACGCCTTTGAAAAATGCAAAAATCAGGACGATGTTTTTGCTCTTGACAAAGAACTTATGCAAATTTTTGAACAGACTTACGGCCCAATTACTCATAAAAAAGCACCCGAAAAGCGAAAGGTTACTGCGGTTTCCGCAATAGATAAGGCGGCCGAAAAATTAATGAAAAATCCGCAGTACAACGGCACGGAATATTTGCTTGTAGACGGATACAATGTGATTTTTGCCTGGGAACACCTCAAAGAATTGACGGAACGCAGTCTTGACGGTGCAAGGCAGGTGCTTATAAATATTCTTTGCAATTATCAGGGATACAGCAAGTGCAATCTCATTCTCGTATTTGATGCTTACCGTGTAAAAGGGCAGTACAGAGAAGTGGAAACCGTGAACGGAATCAGCATTGTTTACACCAAAGAGGCGGAAACGGCTGATATGTACATAGAGAAAGTATCGCATAAACTTGCGAAAAACAACAGAGTGCGTGTTGTCACTTCTGATGCACTTGAGCAAATGATAATTCTCGGAAACGGCGCATTGCGTGTATCCTCACTCGCTTTTCTTAAAGAAGTAAGACAGGCGGAAGAAGAAATCAGAAATATTATAAATAACGATTAAACTAAAGTTGGCAGAATACAATCTGTCGGCTTTTGCTTTGTGAAGTATTGACAAATATAAATACTGATAATATAATTAAATTGTTATTAATATTACTGATTTTTCAAGGTGATAAAATGGAATTTTTATGTGATACTAATTATATATTGTTCCCGACAAGCGATAACGCACAAAACAAAAGACTGTATTTTTATATTGACAATCAACTCGTTTATGATATAGTTTTAAAACTTGACAATGCTTCTCCCGATTATAAATTTCCTGTTAATATGAGAAGATTTAAGGGTAACAAGATAAAAATTATATCCAATCCTATGATGAATATTTGCTTTGATAAAGCCGAAGAAATCAGCTTTGAATATGACGGCAAATACAGACCGCTGGTGCATTTTACAGCCGCCAAGGGTTGGATAAATGACCCGAACGGACTTGTGTATGCAAACGGAAAATATCTAATGTATTTTCAGCACAATCCGGTTGCCACAACATGGGAAAATATGCATTGGGGCGGCGCAGTAAGTGATGACCTTATTCATTGGGAAGAAATCGGAGATGTACTTTTTCCCGATAAAGACGGCACAATGTTTTCGGGCAGTGCAATAATTGACAAGAAAAATCTGACAGGATTACAGAGAGGTAATGAGCCTGCAATCTTATATTTTTATACTTCTGCGGGAAATACATCTGAAACCTCTAAAGGCAAACCGTTTACACAATGTCTTGCTTACAGTAATGACGGCGGCAAAACGCTGATTAAATATGATAAAAATCCTATAATTAAAAATATTATAAAAGAAAACCGTGACCCTAAAGTAATATACTGTGAACCTGATGACAGTTATATTATGGTGCTTTTCCTTGACAGTCACAGCTTTGCGATTTTAAAATCCAAAAATCTGCTTGATTGGTCGCAAATACAGGAAATTACATTACCCGACGATGGGGAATGTCCCGACTTTTATCCGCTTTGCGCAGACGGTGACAGCAAAAATATTAAATGGATATTTTCAGCCGCCTCCGACAGGTATTATATCGGCTCGTTTGACGGCAATAAATTTATTATTGAAACCGAACAAAAAAGACTGAATTTCGGTAATGCGTCATATGCCGCTCAATCCTGGTCAGATATACCTAACGGCAGACGAGTGAGAACTGCTTTTGCGTCATTTGTAATACCGAATAATCCGTTTGGCAGTTGTCTTAATATACCGCAAAATATGACTATAAAAACAATTAACGGTGAACCGTATCTTTCGGCATTGCCTGTAAAAGAATTTGAAACGCTTTATAAAAACAGAGATGTCAAAACCAATGTTGTGATTAATTCGGATATGCCGTTTATTAAGAGTATTCAAAGCAAAGCCTGCGATATTTCTGTTTCTGCAAGTGCTGAAAAATCTTTTTCTTTGGAGCTTTTCGGTCTTAAAATATCTTTTAATGCAGATGATAAAATATTGCAGTGTCTTGATAAATCCGCACCGCTTAAATGTGAGAACGGCACAGTAGATTTGAGAATTATTTTCGATACTTTATATACTGAAATTTTCGCTGACTTCGGCACTGTATTTATGGGTATGACATATATCGCCGACAGTAATCTGAATAGCTTGAGTATCGAATCAAAAAACGCAACAATTCACAATATAAGAGTTTCCGAGTTAAATTCAATTAACTAAAATTTTTATTTACTGCTTGAATATATTTACAAAATGTGATATTATATATAATGTTTATAAAATATTTAAAAATACGGAGGAAAATTATGTCTGTTTCATATATGACACACCCGCTTATCCGACACAAAATCACATTGCTCAGAAAAGAGAGCACATCTACAAACGAGTTTAGAAAACTTGTTGAAGAGATTGCTATGCTTATGGGATACGAGGCACTTTCTGACCTTGAAACACAGGAAATTAATATTAAAACTCCGCTTGAAGAGTCAAAACAGCCTGTAATTTCAGGTAAAAAACTTGCCGTAGTACCGATTTTAAGAGCCGGTCTTGGTATGGTAAACGGTATTCTCGCACTTGTACCGTCAGCAAGAGTAGGTCACATCGGACTTTATCGTGACCCTGTCACTCACGAGCCTCACGAATATTACTGCAAGCTTCCCGAGCCGATTGACCAAAGACAGATTGTTGTTGTAGACCCTATGCTTGCAACAGGCGGTTCGGCAGTTGCCGCTGTAGATTACATCAAAGAGCACGGCGGTCAAAAAATTAAATTTATGTCAATTATCGCAGCACCTAAGGGCGTTGAAACCCTTATGAAAGCGCACCCTGACATTCAGCTTTATGTTGGCGCACTCGATCGTCAACTCGACGATAACGCATATATCCGTCCGGGCCTCGGCGATGCCGGCGACAGAATTTTCGGTACTAAATAATAAAAAACGCTGATAAATATAGGAGTAGCCATAAAAACCGACCTCCAAAAAGTTAGATTTTCAGTCTAACTTTTTGGGGGCGGCTCAAATTTACGGTTACTCCTTTTTATGACAGAGCAATTGCCTTCAAAGCAGTAGGTCAATCCTCTTTGATATAATATAGTGTATAATGATAATGACCTGACAGCCGATATAGTTATACACAGAAATTGGAATGATATTTATTCTTACGGTCTAAATTATATTTGATTAAGGTGGACAGCATTTTTGTGCTGTCTGCTGTAAAACAAAATATAAAAATCTCGCCTATCCGATTGACTTTTATTAATTGATTTGATATAATAAATCTGTTAGTATGATATTTTTGAGTATCGCTAACCTGTCGCAAGAACACAAATTAATAAATATGCAGGTATGGCGGAATTTAAGTGAGTATCCAAATCTGTGATTTGGCAATACGAACTTATGCAAAATCTATTTTAATAGATTTTGTAGGCAGACTAACCTGTCGCAAGAATACAAATTAATAAATATGCAGGTATGGCGGAATTGGCAGACGCGTATGGTTCAGGTCCATATGAAAGCAATTTCATGCAGGTTCAAGTCCTGTTACCTGCACCACAAAGAGGTATTAGTACACATAAGTATTAATACCTCTTAAAATTTTGTTGATTTTCTTTCAGGACTTGAAGACGAGCGTTAAGAAAACAGTCCGGTGGACTGTTTTTAGCGAGAGCGTTGATGATACTTTGACTATGGACAAGCCGCAATAGGCGAGGTAAAAAGTTTTTTCTAAAACAAAAGTATGTTACCTGCACCAAAAGAGTAGTTTTTAACTGCTCTTTTTTCTTTTCTGAAAAACTAATTATAATATTTCGGAAAATTTAAAAAACGGTTCTTGCGGTAAGGATAAGGGGATATGAATAAAATTCAGTATTAAAAATTAAAAAGCACAGGCTTTTCAAAATAACGAAAGTCTGTGCTTTTTATTTTCCTGTAACTATTTACTATTTCCTCTAAGCATTACATCGGCGGTGAAGATGCCGTCTTTTTGCGTGAAACGGCAGTAGCCGCCGCCCTTTTCGGCTATGCGACGGACGGATTGTGTGCCGATGCCTTCGCCGCTGTGTTTGCTTGATTCAAAAATTCCGTTCTTTTCTTTTACAACTCCGTTGTAGAAGTTTTCTACTTTAATAAGCACTACATTATCCGAGTGCATTCTTGCAAACACGGTTATTCTTCGTTTGTCGGGTGCGGTTCGCATACTTGCCTCAAGCGCATTTTCAAGCAAATTAGAGAGCACAAGGCAAATATCAATTTCAGATACGGAAAGTTCTTTTGGAAGTTCGAGCTTGAATACACACGGTATTTCCAAATCTTTATACCTATGATAATAATGCCCCGCTACTCCGTCAATCGCATTGTTTTCGCACAGCTTGAGTTCCGAACTCGGAATACTCTTGCTCATTTTGCTTAAATAATTTTCAAGTTCTGCCCAATCTTTTCGTTTAACAAACGAATTAAGAATCGACAGATGATGCCGCATATCGTGACGGGCATGTCGGGTTTCTTCAATCGCCTTATTAAGCGTGTTGTACTGCTCTTGCTGCATATACAGAATTGTGTTTTCCTGCGTGAGCTTGTGATTGTTATTAAGGCTTTTTGCCATTATGTAAAACAGAGCGTAAAAAAGCAAAAGCAAACCGAGCATCGTACAACAGATTACAATATATCCCTGCATAATTCTTCCTGTATGCAGAATGTTTGGATTCCACGGTATTATAAATATGTTTATGGCGATAAAAACAGTGGGCAATATCCAGAACGCATACCATGTGTGAGCAATGTTTTCGTCGTCTATTAGGTCGCATACTGCGTGAGAGGCAGGGTAAAACGCAAGCATTACAAATATCCAGCAAAAAATATTGAAAACAATTCCGCCCGTAAGCCCGAACCAAGGCTCGATATTTTTAGGATAAACTATTGAGTCAATGGCTCGTGTTATGCTTGCAAGGCAGGCATAAACGCCGCACACGGCAAGTGCAATATTTGCGGATTTCAATATAGATGTCCTAAGCGTTGCGCAGTAGGCAATGGTCATAAGCATAAAGGCAGGCAGGATTAAAGAAATTGTTTTTATTTCAAACGAATAACAAAACAGTCCGCCCACTATGCAAAGCATAAGGAGTGTTGACAGCCAAATTGCCGTCAATGCGCCCATTTTTATTTTTAAATGCTCTTTCATAGGCAGGTATGCAAGTAAAGTGCCGGGTATCAGCACGGCAAGCTCAAGCATAGGTCGTAGCATTTCCGTCACAATATCACCTCTTGTTAAAGATAAAATCGGCGAACCGACTTTTTGCGGATTTTGTAAGACTTCGGCTGACCGAAATTCTCACTCCGTTGTTCAGTATAAATTCCGTTCCGTCAAAATCGCTTGCGTAATCAAAATTAAGAATTACTCCACGGTTGCACATAAAAAATCGTTCGTCGCTTTCAAGCTGTTTGCTGAACTCCGCAAATGTACTGCGAACCACGGTGGTTGCACAGTCGCTTTTGTATATGTTGATGCAGTGCTTAAAATGTTCGGCGTAGATTATTTCATTCAGCCTGATTCTCTGTGTGCCGCCGATTACTTTTACTTCTATATATTTGTCCGATGACGGCAGGCGGTTTAAAATATCCGTGAATGCAATTTTAAGTTCATCTGTCGTATATGGTTTGACAAGGTAGTCAAATGCCCTTACTTTAAAGCCCTCGAGTGCATAGTCCGACGAAGTGGTTGTAAAAATCAGGATACATTCCTTATCAAATTCTCTAAGCAGTTTTGAAATTTCTATTCCGTTTTCTTTATCTATGTAAATATCCATAAATGCAACTTCAAATGCAGTTTGCTTTGAGGCATTTATAAAATCAATTCCTTTTTCAAATTCGTATATTTCTCCGTTAATGCTATTATCCGAAAGTAACTTGTTAAGCCTGCTTATCAGCAATTGTCTGTCACTTTTCAGATCGTCAATAACAGCAATGCGCATTGTAATCCCCTCGGTATGATATAACTATATTCAACATTGTACCACATTTTTTTGTAAAAATCTTGTCTTTGCATATCAATTTGTGACGGATTTCTGCAATTCGTGCTATTTGTATAGAATAAATCGCAAAATATAGGTATAATTATAAAAAATAAAAATATTGTTAAAGAAGGGAAACAAATGAACAAAGCAATCAGACTGACTAAATCGTTCACGGCACTGCTGCTCACAGCGATTATTACGCTCGGCACTTTTGCAGTGACTGCAAATGCGGCAGAGCCAAAAAGTATGGACGCCTCAAAATCGGCAAAGTTTGATACAGCCAAGCTGTATTATATTTATCTTAATTTGCCTGATAATGACACCGATAAGCCGCTTGCCCGCAACGAGTTCCGTTGGAACATCAACGGTACAGGATATGGAGCAAATGTAGCTCATCTTGATTATCTCGGCGGTAAGCAATGTAAGATGAAGCTTCAGCAAAAAGATGATTATTACGGTATAAAATGTGATGATTTTAAAAAATGGCTCGATGTTGAACATAAAAAGTCGGAGGTAGGTAATGTTATTCATCAATGGGACGACACATTGAAAAATGATAATCAATATTTCAGATTTGAGCCTGTACCGAACAAAGCAGATACATACTACATAATTGCTAAAATTACCGACCAAAAAAACAACAATCTTTATGTCGGTACGGAGAATAATGCTTATAAACAAGAATCAAAAATTGCATTGACATCTAAAAAAACAGAGTGGGTTGTTAGGGCTACGGATGATGTATCCGAAAATTTCGGAGAACAGCAGATTCCCGGCGGTGATTCCAATAAAATAAGGCCGCAGGAAAACGCTCCTGTTTTTATGCTTTATCCAAAAGATTATATCAGTGATGTAAATGTAAATAATGACGCAAAAGTTGAAGGTAATTGCCTGCAGCTTTATTACACCGGCACAACTCCTAAAATTACTGCGGAATGGGTCAGCTCAAGAAGAGCTTACAGACTGAGAAGCTATGATATTAACGAGAATGTTCCGTATAACATTTATGATCCGTCACTCTCGTATGACGCCGTATGGGATGTAGACGGTACGAATAACCCCGATAAGGCTGTTATTCATGTTTGGGAAAATTTAGGCGACAATCATTTGAGTCAGCTTTGGAGATTTATTCCTGTTGATTCCGAAGCTAATGTTTATTACATTTATAATGTAGGCAACAAGCTGTATCTTTCGATTGAGGGATATGAAAATAAAAACGATAACAATGATGTAAAACTTATTCTTTCCAAAAAAGCTTTTAAGTGGGATTTGAAATTTCTTAACATGAATTCATTAAATTCATATACTGCCGAAGATGTAAAAAACAAAACCGATAAAAGCTATGCAATAAACAGCGGCAATTGGATGTCACATTTGCCTGATGATATGTATCTTTCAGAGGTTAATATGCCCGGAACGCATGACACAGGCGCAACTTATATGACTGATGTCGCAGAACAGGTTTCAAAAGTATGTTGTCAGCAGCTTTATCCCGACGAACAGCTTAATTCGGGAGTAAGAGCATGGGACATAAGAATTAACAGAAGAAAATCAATTAACGAAGACAGTAATCCTACTATTATTCACGGATTGAATTATTACGACTGCCACAACAGGGACGGCAGTGATATGACTCTGCGTAACATAATGGACACTGCCAAAGATTTTCTTAAAGAACATCCTTACGAAACTGTCGTGATGACCTTGAAGGGAGATTCGGGCGGCAGCGACGAAATTATCGGTGATATTGTTTTAAAGCAATATCTGAATAATAAAAATTATCCGATTTACAAACCGCAGAAAGGCGGAAGTGAGTATTCGCCTAAGCTCAAGGATGTAAGAGGAAAAATTGTGTTTGTTCGCAGACTTGATTTTTCAGACAGTTACATTAAAAAAATGGAAAGCAAAGATTTAGGCTTTTCTGTAATGGACGCTTTCGGTATGGATGCAAGCAGATGGGACGATAATGATTATTCTCTTAATAAAAAAGCCGTTCGTGTAGGAAACAGCAATATTTATGTACAGGATAATTACGGCGAGCGCGACGCAGATACAAAACTCCTTTATTTTTACAGCACAATTTCCGATGCTACTACGAATAAATATACCGAGCAAGGAAATTATCTTTTTAACTATTCGGGTGCTAAGGATAATATTAATCAGCCAAGAATAGTAAACAGGTCGCTTATGGAGGACAGCTTTTTGTCACAGCCTGCCACATCAAGCGCTATACAAAGCATTGGTTTTGTTATGGCAAACTATATTGACGCAAAGCTAAGCGAAAGAATTTATATGACAAACTTTGTATCCCAACACACTCATACATATAATGAAAAGGGCTTTTGCACAATTTGCGGTCAGTATCAGCCTGCCGTTTATAATAAGAGCACCGATGTTTATACGATAAACAACGCAGGTCAGCTTTTCTGGTTCTCATCACTTGTAAACGGCGACCACAGCTATGCTGATTTTGATAAGCAAAATGCAGGTGCAAACGCAGAACTTGCCGCAAACATTGACCTTGAAAATAAGGAATGGGCGCCTGTCAATAATTATAAAGGCAATTTTAACGGCAAAGGACACAGTATTTTAAATCTTAATATAAGCAAGGCTTCAGATTACACAGGACTTTTCGGTTCTGTAAACGAGGGCAGTGTTTCCGATATTACGGTTTACGGCGACATTACAGTCAAAAATTCCGCAAGTCATATTGGCGGTGTTGTCGGCTACATTAATTTGGGTTCTGTCAAAAATGTAGTTTCTTATGTAAATATAAATAATGACAAATACGGTTCGCAGGTAACGCACGCAGGCGGCATTATCGGCTCTGTAGGAAATGATAAAACAGATATTGAGAAATGTATGTACTACGGAAACATTCACCTCAATAATTCTTCCGATTGTATCGGCGGCGTAATAGCTTACTCAAACGGCGGCGCAAGAGTTAAAAACTGCGCAAACTCAGGCACAGTTACAGCAACGCAAAGCGGCGCATATGTCGGCGGTATTCTCGGCTACCTTAACAATACAAACCCGACAATCGAAAACTGTTACAATTACGCAAAGATAAGCGATAACGGCAGTGGCATACATTGCGGCGCAATTATCGGTTGGGCAAGGAATTTTAACAAGTCGAATATTGCAAACAATTATTACAACAAAGATACGGGAAACACTCCGTTCGGTACAGACAGCAAGTTGGGGTTATCGGCAAACGAAAAAACAATTTCCGAATTTAAGTGCGGTGAAGTTGCTTTTAAACTCAACAACGGTGTTACCGACGGCACACAGGCTTGGTATCAGAACATAGACAACGGTCTTACTCCTGACGATTACCCCGTATTTAACGGCGGTACGGTTTATTATGCGGACTTTGACAATACATATTCAAACTTTGAGAGAACACCCGATGAGTTTGACAAGGACGACGACGGCAACTTTATTATAAAAACCTACAGCGACCTTGTAAAACTTTCACAGGTTGTAAGAACCGATTACAAGCGATACGGCGACAAGAATTATATTCTTGTAAATAATATTTACGCAGATGAAAATTCAAGCTGGGCACAGGGAATCGGCTCTGTTGCTGAAAACAAACCGTTTAACGGCACATTTGACGGCAACGGCTACAGCATAGGCGCACTTAATATTTCCGCAGGCGAATACGGCGGACTGTTTGAATTTATCGGAGAAAAAGGAATTGTAAAAGATTTGTTTGTTTATGACTGCGACTTTAAGGTCAGTGCAAAAACAGGCGGCGGAATTGCGGCTGTAAATGACGGTGTGATTGACCATTGCGTAAGCGGTATAAACGCTGTTTCGGGTACAATCTTTATCAAAAATTTAAAAATCAACGCATCGGAGCTTAACTCGATTCTTAACGCAGATGTCTGCGGCGGTGTTGCGGGTATTAACAACGGTAAAATTACAGGCACACGAAATTGCTCAATTGTAAAGGGCAACGAGTGCGGCGGTATTTCGGCAATTAACACAGGCGAAATTTACGGTTGTGCAAACACAGGCAAGACAGGACTCGATACTTCAACGGTTGCAGGCGGTTTAGTCGGCAAGAACAGCGGCAAAATAGAAAGCTCATATAACTGCGGCAATGTACTTTGCAAAATCAATTCTGCAAAGGGTTCGATTGTCGGCTTGAACGGCATTGCGGGAACTGACGGTGTAACAGTCAAGAATGTATTTTACACAGCACAAAATTCACTCAATGCAGTAGGCACGGATTCACAGGCAAAAGCCGACAGTACAAATATTGCATACGAAAGAACGGTTGAAATGGCAAGCGCAAGCCTTGCGGATAAGTTAAACAGTGTTACAGATGACAGCATAAACTTTATTTGCTCTGACTTTAACAGAGGTTATCCGTACATCAAAGGCAGCTTCCTAAAGTACAGCGTTAAATCTGTAGGCAGCGGCATTACTCTTTCGGGCAATATGCACTCGTCACTCAATGTAAGCTACACTGCTTATTCAACAGATGACAAACAGTATAAAAAATTCGAGTCGCTTATTAAGGGCGGAAAAATTCTTGATTTTTACAAGGGCACACTTTCGGACAATAACGGAAACTCTGCATTTGCGGAATTTTGGTGTGACAATAATTTAAAACTCACCTTGCCGGTAAGCGGCAAAAATGTAAGCCTTGCGGTACTTGACGGCGACGGCGGCATAAAATACATAAAGCCCGACTCTTTTGAAAACGGAAAAGCAGTGTTTACATTATCACAGCCGACTGATTTTGCACTTGTGGAAACCTCGTCAAGCGGCGGCAACAACACAGGCAATACACAGATTGACAATACAACAATAAAGACAGGCGCAACCGTGATTTATACAATTTCATTTACGGCAATTATCGCTTTGCTTGCCTTTGCTGTATTGAAGAAAAGAGGACGCATTGAAAAATAAAAAAATATATATTGCAATTACTGCGGCACTTATTGCTGTAATCGGAGCGCTAAGTGCAGTATTAATCTACAATAACATAAACTCTCAACCTGCCGCACTTGGCGCACTTTAATAAGGAGGTACTATTTATGGGTATATTTGACAGCTTAAAAAATATGACAAATCAGACTCTAAAAAACAATGTTTCAAATGCTGTTTCGGGAGCAGTAAACAATGCAATGTACAAAAGCAAAACATTTGTATTTGCCGATTATCCGAAAAATGCAGATGAACTCAAAAAAATGCCGGAGCTTGACTTTTCGTCACCTCTTTCAACAGCGGCATTTGCAATGCTTGTGTTGCTTGAATATGATGAAAGTCCGGAAAACACAATAGAAATGCTCAATGTATTAAAAGGACCTCAGCCGATGAACGGGATGGATATTCAGTTTTTGCGTGACAGAATCAAGGGCAGGGGATATATTCCTCGCTCGTATTTTGAGGGTTCATCCGTGAAGAACGATTATACACCGAATGTTCCGTACAAAATAACCGTTTCCGAGTATGCATATACCTATCAGAGCGAGGGTTATGCAAAGGTTCAGGTTCAGTCGTCGGGAGCGGACTCACCTCGCCCGATTGAGCTTCGCAGAAAGGGCAATCAATGGTTCTTGTGGCGCAATCTTGCACTCTCCGACATACGAACTCCCGCTTCGAATGACCCTTGGGCATAAAGAAGAGATTTTTATGAAAATCAAGAAAAAAGCAAAGCGTATTTCGAGTGTTGCCCTGTGTGCTTATGCTTTTAACGGTTCTTCCGATTACATCCGTAACCGTAAATGCATTACAACAATTAAGACGGGCGCAACCGTGATTTATACAATTTCATTTACTGCAATTGTCGCTTTGCTTGCCTTTGCTGTATTGAAGAAAAGAGGACGCATTGAAAAATAAAAAAATATATATTGCAATTATAGCGGCACTTATTGTTGCAATCGGAGCGCTAAGCGCAGTATTAATCTACAATAACATAAACTCTCAACCTGCCGCACCCACACAGGGTGTGGTAGGGGAGATACGCACTGATTGGGATACAGGCATAGACGAAAACTCAAAAGGCAGTGACAATACCCAAAAAACAGGCGTGCAGATACCCGGCTACAGCACTGCTGAAATGAATGCGGGCGATACCTCTCTGCACATCAGTATCGGCAATCCAAAGTCAAACACCTGCGGCTTATACGCAACGCTAAGGCTTTCCGACGGAACTGTGCTTTATAAATCGGATTTGCTTGAACCCGGCAGCGGTCTTACAGATGTACCGCTTTCAAAGTCGCTTGAGAAAGGCGAGTATCAAGCAATGGTTTTGTATGAATGTGTAACTCTTGACGATTCGCATCAAAAACTCAATTCGGCGGAATCGGAGTTTACACTTAAAGTTAAGTAAAATACCGATAAATTCGGTAAAAATAAAGAAAGAAGTGTTTATATGAAAAAAATAAAATTTATATCGGCAATTATGGCGGCTATGCTCGCCGCAACAGGCGTGGTTTCCGTATCGGCGGCAACCCTTACAAACGAAAATCCCGATTCTTCCACAGAAGTTACCGCAAGAATTGAGGGTACACAGCCGGGAGATGTAAGCTATGTTATTACAATCCCCGATATGGTTGATTTCGGCACTCTTGCACAGCCGCAGACAGATACACAGAGCAACAAGTATCTCAACTTTGATGTGACTGCAACAGAGCTTAAACTTAACGATAACAACTTTGTATCTGTTTATATTAACGGTCAGGACATTGACGATAAGTTCTATATTACACAGAAAGACGCAACCAACCCGTTCAAAATTAAGTATGATATTTATTCGGAAAAAGTAAATGACGATAATGTTGCCGACAAAATCGCTATCAATGACGCAGGTGCTCCGGGTGCAAACGGTTTCCACTTTACAACCTTCAGCGCCGATTCACAGGGTCAGGTTCAGGAGGGTACACTTGTACTTAATCAGCAGGCACTCTACGGACAAGACCTTGACGCTATTGCAGGCAATTACAGCGGTACAATGACATTCCACAGCTCAATTGTAACAATATGATTATGAAATGACTGATTTTAAAAAATTGCTTAGTGCAATTGCGGTTTGTACGGTGATTGCCGCAGTCTTTATAACGGCTACCGTTTCGGTAACGGCAAGGGATGAGGGCAGTACGCAGATTACGGCTAACATTTTATCGCCGACAACTCAACCGTATTCCACAGTCCCGACCGTACCCGTACAGGATAACACGAGTATGGTAACGGGAACACAAACATATTTGCTGATAGCCTTGCTGTTGTGCATTGCATTGCTTGCATTTGTTATATTATTATTTTTTATTCACAATAAACATATGAGGTGACTATGAAGGTATTTAATTGTATTTTGGGTATTCTGACTGTTCTTGCGTCAATCTATTGCATATTTTATCCCGGACTTACATTTCTTAACATCGGTTGGATTGTAACGATAATTCTCGGATTATGGGGAATTTCCTCAATTGTTTCGTATGCAGCTTCACGCAACGACGGTAATAATAAAGAAAAAGCTTTAATGGGAACTTTAGGTCTTATAGCAGGCATAGCTGCGGCGGTTGTGTCTGCGCTCGCAATGTTTATGCCCGGCATAAGAGTGATGTTTGATATATTAATCCTTGCGATTTTTGCGGTATGGCTTATTGTAGACGGAATCTCCTCTATAGCAACATCATTCAAGGTTAAAAAATCAGGTTCAAGTGTATGGGTACTTCCGCTTATATGCGGAGTGCTCGTACTGCTTGCAGGCTTATACGGAATATTTAATCTTATATTCACAGCGCAAACACTCGGACTGTTTATGGGCATTTTGCTTATGACATACGGTATAAGACTGATTCTTTCGGCATTTAAAAATTAATTTGCTATCCACTCATTTCCCTTATATAAAACAACAGCCTCTCGGTGTTTTTACATCAAGAGGCTGTTGTGTTTTTTATATTTGGTACTGTTGTAAATGTTGGAGTAATATCGGTAAATTATATTTTAGCAGATTGCTTTATCAATCAATTACGCTCAATTACGCTTTTTCTTTACCCTTATTTGCAAATCTTTTTGACGGTCTGTAGATAATCAACGCTATAAATATCAGCACTGCCGTTGTAGCTAAGCTGACAGGGTAAGCGGTCATTATCGTTACAAAAGTTCTGTTTGCGGGGAATACAGTATTTATCCATATTATTCGCAGCACGCACACGCCTACGGTAGTGAGAATTGCAGGAACAAGTGAAAATCCGAATCCTCTTAAGTATCCCGACATTACCTCATACAGCATTGAGAATATGTAAGCTATAAAAATAATTACAAGTCTTGTATAGCCTATTTCTATTACTTCGGGGTTGTTGTTGAATATTGACAGCAAAAATTTTCCTGTTATAAGCACTATAAGTATTGCCGTGCCCGATGCAATTGCGTCTTCGATAAGACAAAGAAAAAGAGTTTTTTTACAACGGTCAAGCTTATTTGCGCCAAAGTTTTGTCCGACAAATGTTGTGCAAGCCTGACTAAACGAGTTCATT
The DNA here is from genome assembly GCF_023921805.1 of Ruminococcus sp. FMBCY1. Taxonomy (GTDB): domain Bacteria; phylum Bacillota; class Clostridia; order Oscillospirales; family Acutalibacteraceae; genus Ruminococcoides; species Ruminococcoides intestinale_A. The sequence goes on from NZ_CP074197.1 coordinate 498,837, forward strand.
ACATTGTAAGCGATAATCTCTATGTTGAATGCCGCACTTGACGCCGCAATTACAACAGTGCCGAGGCTGTTAATCGCACCTTGAATTACAATATTCGCAACGGCAAACACCGCACTCTGTATGCCTGCGGGAAGTCCTATCTGCATAATTTTCGCAAAGACTTTTCCGTCAATTCTTAGCTTTTTAAATTCTACTTTTATGTATTTGTCGCTTTTTACGAGCTTTATATAAAGAATACCTGCGCTCACAACATTTGCAAGCACTGTTGCGGTTGCTACTCCGTTTACCGACATTTTAAGTACGATTACGAAGAACAGATTAAGCAGTACATTCAAAATTCCCGACAGCGTAAGCGCAATAAGCGGCATTTTGGTTTCGCCTATACTTCTGAAAATCGCCGCCTCAAAGTTGTACAGCAGTATGACAGGCATTCCGAGAAAATATATTCTCAAGTACAACAGTGCAAGCTCAAGCACATCATTTGGCACATTAAGCGCCGTAAGCAACGGCTCGGCTATAAGTTCGCCGATTATCGCAACCAATACACCGCCGATTACCGACACTACCATTGAGGTATGCACCGCCTTTTGTACGGTCTGTTTGTCATCTCGTCCTATGGCATTTGCTATTACAACATTTGCGCCGAGCGCTATGCCGATAAATAAGTTCAGTATCAGACCAATAATCGGGCTGTTTGCTCCTACAGCCGCTACCGCTGCGGTTTTGTCGGTTTGTGCAAAGTTGCCTACGATTGCTATATCTGACGCATTAAAAAGCTGTTCAAGTATTCCCGTTGCCGCAATCGGCAGGGCAAAAACAGGCAGTTTGTTCCATATACTGCCGTTGAGCATATCAAGTTTTTGCTTTTTTAATTCTTTTTCCATTCAATCCACCTTTTTGTTTCACATAAATTCATACTATATAGATTATATTCCTTATTTTTACATTTTTCAACTGTTAAATGGTTGCATATAGACATAAGGTTTATTATAATATAAGGAAAGAAAAATTATGAAATGAAAAAATGAAATGAACATTTGCATTTATAGGGGTGGCATTATTTATGGAAATGGATAAACTAAAGCCAAAACAAAGTGCTTTTATTACAAGGGTTGGCGGTGACGGAGCATTAAGACACCATTTGCTTGATATGGGACTTACACCCGGCACTGAAATTACTTTGCAGAAAATAGCGCCGATGGGCGATCCGATTCAAATTGAAGTGAGAGGCTATGAGCTTACGCTCCGACTTGATGAGGCTAAGAAAATTGAAATTGAAAACATACACGAACGAAAAGTTGTTGCCGACAGCAAACCGCAAAGGCATAAATCTATTCCGCATCCACGAGTAGGCGAGCTTGGCGAGGCAAACGATTATCATATTCACGATGAAAGCAAAGCACTGCCGAAAGACAGCAAACTTACATTTGCGCTTGCAGGAAACCAAAACTGCGGCAAAACCACTTTGTTTAATCAGCTTACGGGCGCTAATCAGCATGTGGGCAATTTTCCGGGTGTTACCGTAGACAGAAAAGACGGCACAATTAAAAATCACCCTGAGGCAACAGTTACCGACTTGCCGGGTATTTACTCATTGTCGCCGTATTCGAGCGAAGAAATAGTTACACGAGATTTCTTGATAAAAGATAAGCCGAGCGGAATTATAAATATTGTAGACGCCTCAAACCTTGAGCGAAATCTATGCCTTACTATGCAGCTTATGGAACTTGGTATTCCTATGGTGCTTGCGCTGAATATGATGGACGAGGTGCGAGAAAACGGCGGAAGTATCAGAGTAAACGAGCTTGAGCAAATTCTCGGAATACCTGTTATTCCTATTTCAGCCGTAAAAAATGAGGGTATAGACGAGCTTGTAAGTCACGCACTTCATGTGGCAAGATTTATGGAAAAGCCGGGGCGAATAGATTTTTGCACAGACAGTGTAGATAAAAAAGACCCTGTCGGAGCGGTTCACCGCTGCATACACGCCGTAGTGCATATGATAGAGCCTGAGGCAAAGCAATCGGGACTGCCGCTGCGATTTGCCGCAACAAAGCTGATAGAAAACGATGTGCCTATTGAAAAGCTACTTAACCTGACCGATGACAAAAAGCAGGCATTTGAGCACATTGTATCCGTAATGGAAGATGAAACGGGACTTGACCGAGAGGCCGCCATTTCAAATATGCGATTCAGCTTTATAGAAAAAATGTGTCAAAAAACAGTTGTCCGTCCGCACGAAAGCAAAGAGCATAAGCGAAGTATGAAAATTGACCGATTGCTTACGGGCAGATATACCGCTATTCCTTGCTTTATTGCAATTATGGCACTCATATTCGTTATGACCTTTAACCTTGTGGGCGCATGGCTCTCTGACCTAATGAGTTTAGGCGTAGATTCTGTTATATCGCTTATAGACAACGCACTCACCGCCGTACAGATTAACCCTGTTGTGCATTCGCTTGTGGTAGACGGCATATGCAACGGTGTGGGCAGTGTAATCAGCTTTTTGCCTACAATCGTAACTCTGTTTTTCTTTTTGTCTATTCTTGAGGATACAGGTTATATGGCAAGGGTTGCCTTTGTAATGGATAAGCTGTTAAGAAAAATAGGACTGTCGGGCAGAAGTTTTGTGCCAATGCTTATAGGCTTTGGCTGTTCTGTTCCTGCAATTATGTCAACACGAACACTCTCAAGCGAAAGAGATAGAAAAATGACAATCCTGCTCACTCCGTTTATGAGTTGCAGTGCAAAACTGCCGATTTATTCGCTGATTATAAGCGTATTTTTCCCAAGGCAGTATCAGGCGCTTGTAATGGTGGGACTATACATATTCGGCATTATTTGTGCCATTATTTATGCTTTGATTTTAAAAAGCACAAAGTTCAAGGGCGAGCCTGTTCCGTTTGTAATGGAGCTGCCTAATTACCGACTTCCATCGGCAAAGAGCGTTGTGCATCTCATTTGGGAAAAGGCAAAGGGATTTATAGAAAAGGCATTTACAATTATTTTTGTAGCGTCAATTATAATTTGGTTTTTGCAGACCTTTGACGCAAGATTTAATGTTGCCGAATCACCCGAACAGAGCCTGCTTGCAATGATTGGCAGCTTGGTTGCTCCTATTTTTGCTCCGCTCGGATTTGGCGATTGGCGAGTATCAACAGCTCTCATTACAGGCTTTACAGCAAAAGAAAGCGTTGTGTCTACACTTACTGTACTTATGGGCGGAGATGCCGAGCTTGTAAGTACATTGTTTACTCCTTTTACCGCCGCTGTATTCCTTGTATTTACTTTGCTTTACACTCCTTGCGTTGCCGCTATTGCAACCGTAAAGCGAGAAATGGGCGGCACTAAGGCGGCTGTCGCAACTGTTATTATTCAGTGCGCAATCGCATGGTGTGTGGCTTTTCTTATTCACGCAGTCGGTCTTGCCTTTGGCTTGGCTTAACGGAGGGCGAATATGGATATACCGAGTATTATAATTTTAGTAATTGTAGCTCTTTTGGTTATTCTCGCCGTAAGAAAAGCTAAAAAGGATAAGATGATTTCAAAGTGTGGCGGTAATTGCTCAGCCTGCACGCTAAAATGCAATAAAAAATAATTTAAGCAAGGCGGTTTAATTTCCGCCTTGCTTTTTTGTGATTACCAAATGGCATAGCAAGCAATTTGAAATAGGCATTAGACATTTGTAAAACAAAGGAGTATAATATAAATACAGTTTAAATACAAGCTGAATTTCTTTGAAAGGTTGATTATAATGAAAAAGTTAATAGCATATTTTTCGCCAAGCGGTAACACTAAGGCAATGGCAGAAAAACTTGCAAAGGCAACAGGCGCAGACTTGTTTGAAATCAAGCCGCAGACGCCTTACACAAGAGCCGACCTTGACTGGACAAACAAAAACAGCCGTTCATCTATTGAAATGAATGACAAGAGCTTTCGTCCGCAGATTGCTCAGCTTCCTAACAGCCTTGCAAATTACGATACTATTTTTATCGGTTTCCCAATCTGGTGGTATGTTGCTCCAACAATTATCAACACATTTGTAGAAAATGTTGACTTAGACGGTAAAAAGGTTATTCCGTTTGCAACTTCCGGCGGTAGCGGAATGGGTAAGACTTTGGCAAATCTAAAGCCGAGCTGCCCGGGCGCAAATTGGGTAGAGGGCAAAGTAATCAACGGTATGAGCGAAAAAGCCCTTGCCGATTGGGCAGAAAAACTTTAATTTAATAAGGTAAAGCTATGCATAGGCTGTATGAGTGTTGGTGCGGCGGAGAAAACTATGACGGCGCACGACCATGTAATTTTGATTGGGTAAAGCACCTTAGAGAGGAATGTGAAAAGTACAATGTCACTTTTTGCTTTATAGAAACGGGTACTGTGTTTATCAAAGACAGCAAAACTTATCTTATGCCGAAAAAACAGCTTCAAAGCAAGATGGCTTATAAATCTAAAATGAATTTAAGCGAAAAACCGATCGAATGGAAACTTTGCGATAACTTCGGTGACAAAATCCCGAAAAATAAGCTCTATGTGCCATTAAGCGAAAATTAAAATACAGATAAATATTTTACATTATGCTTGACAGTGTATGATTATTTTTTATATAATTGTAACAGTTTGTTTTTAGGAGAGTTTCTATGGAAAGAGAAAGTTTTAAGTCACGGCTTGGATTTATTCTTGTAAGTGCGGGCTGTGCAATCGGCATCGGCAATGTTTGGAGATTCCCGTATGTTGCAGGTGAAAACGGCGGCGGTCTTTTTGTTTTGCTTTACCTCGTTTTCCTCGTTCTTATGGGTATTCCCGTATTGACAATGGAGCTTGCAGTGGGCAGAGCAAGCCGAAAAAGCGCCGTGCTCGGCTACAAAAAACTTGAAAAGCCAAAAAGCAAATGGCATATTCACGGTTGGTTCTGTATGCTTGGCTGTTATCTGCTGATGATGTACTACACAACCGTTTCGGGGTGGATGACAAGCTATTTTTACAAATTTGCAACAGGCACTTTTGAAAGCGGAATGACCTCTGAGCAAGTCAGCGGTGTATTCTCTCAGTTGCAGTCAAACCCGATTGAAATGGTTATATGGATGGCTATTATTACCATACTCGGCTTTTTGGTGTGCAGCAGAGGTATTCAAAAGGGAATAGAAAAGGTGAGCAAGGTTATGATGATTGCTTTGCTTGTGCTCATTCTCGCACTTGCCGTAAACAGCATTTTGCTTAGCGGTGCAGGCGAGGGACTTAAGTTTTATCTTGTTCCCGATTTTGAAAAAGTATCCGAAATAGGTATCGGCAACATTGTTTCCGCCGCTATGAATCAGAGCTTTTTCACACTCAGCCTCGGCATTGCGGCTATGGAAATCTTCGGCAGCTATATGTCTAAGGACAATACTCTTCCGGGCGAGTCCGTGAAAATCTGCGCACTCGATACTTTTGTGGCAATTATGGCGGGACTTATTATTTTCCCTGCGTGTTTCTCATACGGAGTTGAGCCCGACCAAGGCCCTGCACTCATATTCATTACCTTGCCAAATGTATTTGTAAATATGGCAGGCGGAAGAATTTGGGGCACACTGTTCTTTTTGTTTATGACTTTTGCGTGTTTTTCAACTATCATTGCCGTTTTTGAGAATATCATTTCGTTCTGGATTGATATGTTCGGCATCAGCCGTAAGAAGTCGGTAGTCATAAATGCGGTTATTATTCTTATTGCAAGTTTGCCTTGTGTGTTCGGATTTAATATTTGGAGCGGTTTTGAGCTGTTTGGTCAGAATGTTCTCGGTATGGAGGACTTCCTTGTAAGCAATATTTTGTTGCCTGTCGGCTCGCTTATTTATCTGCTGTTCTGCGTTACAAAATTCGGTTGGGGATTTGACAATTACCTTACTGAATGTAATACAGGCAAGGGTATGAAATTTGCAAGATTTTTAAAGCCTTATTTCCAATTTGTACTCCCGATTCTTGTGCTTATTGTACTTGTACAGGGCTTTATAAAATAATTTAAAATCAAATCTCCCGATATTGCATTAATCTTGCGTATCGGGAGATTTTTTTGTCTAAACAGTTAGTTAAACCGTAATTCTAAAATTCTCAAAAATATTTTCAGAAAAATTATTGCAATTAGTGCAACTTTTACCTTTTTTGAAATGTAATTGAGGTGATAATTTTGAAAAACATTAAAAACTTTTTTACATTACCAAACGAGGTTTTCTGCCTTATGCTCACTTCGTCTGAGCTTGCCGTTCTAAGCTATCTTGTGCGTTGCAGTGACGATACGGGAATGTGTTTTCCGTCGGTACACACCATTGCAACCGCCTGCGCAATGTCAGACAATACAGTACGCAAGTGTGTGCGAAAACTTGAGGACAGAGAGATTATCTCAAAGTCCGGCGGCTTTCGTGCGAGCAAATTCGGCAAGGAGCAGAACACTTCTTTTATATATGAACTCAACCCGAGTTTTTACAACGAAGGTTTTGCAAGAGCAAATCTTGTGGATTATTTTACAAAGAGAAACGCTCAACCTTAAAAAATCAATGCAGTAGGGTGCTTAAAATTTTGAGGATAACCGCTTTATTTTTTGCACCTGCCTGCTTCATAATCTGAACCCTAATAAAACTAAATAAAGAAAACTTATTAAAAAATACTAACTGAACATTCGCAGTCGGTCGCCGATTGTGAGTGCTTTTTGTATTTTCTCCGTTTAAGTATTTTACTGCAATATAACAGTGAATTTTATATGCTGAAAAGCATTATTTTTAAAAAAATTGAGTAAACTTTTTTGGAGGATAATTTAGCGTTAGCTAAATTTCAATGCCCGACCGACACTCCGCTAAACCATAATTTACTAATGCTGACATTCAGAACAGAACGCAAAAAGCAAAAAAATAAAAACCACTGCAAAAATGCAGTAGTCTTTAAAAAATATGACTGTATCTGTAAGCCGGGTTCTGTCGTGAACAGCTATCTATCTTGGCAGCCCGTTGCCGGAACTGCTCAATGCCACCTCCTAAGGACACGCCGAGCAAGCGTATAATGTCCTACCACGGTGTTGCTTCAAATAGGGTTTACACGGCAGATAACTCTCGCTATCTCCGGTGAGCTCTTACCTCACCTTTCCATCCTTACCACAAAAGTGGCGGTAATTTTCTGTTGCACTATCCCTGGAGTCGCCTCCGGCGGCCGTTAGCCGTTATTTTTGCTCTATGAAGCCCGGACTTTCCTCGCAAAACGCCTTTCGGCAATTTCCCGCAGCTGTTCAATACACTCATATCTATAATACTATATGATTTTTTGCAAAATGTCAACTTAAATTTTCATAAAATAGCTTGATATATCCGATTTTTCAGTTTATAATAAATAAAGATTTGTAACAAAGGAGAGTTTATAATGGACATAAGACAGAAATCACTCGAAAAGCATTACGAATGGAACGGTAAAATCGAGGTAGTATCAAGAGTTCCTATTTCTAATGCCGAGGATTTATCTCTTGCATATACACCGGGTGTTGCCGAGCCTTGCCTTGAAATTCAGAAAGATTACGACAAGTCTTTTGAGCTTACAAGAAGAAACAATCTTGTTGCAGTAGTAACAGACGGTACAGCGGTTCTCGGTCTTGGCGACATCGGCCCCGAGGCAGGTATGCCTGTTATGGAGGGCAAATGCGCTCTCTTTAAAGAGTTCGGCGATGTTGACGCATTTCCTATCTGCGTAAGAAGTAAAGATGTTGACGAAATCGTAAATGCAATTTACCTTATCAGCGGTTCATTCGGCGGTATTAACCTTGAGGATATTGCCGCTCCCCGTTGCTTTGAAATTGAGAAAAAACTTAAGGAAAAGTGCGATATTCCGATTTTCCACGATGACCAGCACGGTACAGCCGTAATCGTTGCCGCAGGACTTATCAATTCTTTAAAGCTTGTAGGCAAAAAGTTTGAGGACATAAAGGTTGTTATGAACGGCGCAGGCGCAGCAGGCATTGCCATTGCCAAGCACCTCCTCAATATGGGTGTTAAGAACATTACTCTTTGCGACAGTAAGGGTATCATCTGCAAGGGTGACGAAAGACTTAATGCCGTTAAGCGTGAAATGGCAGAGATTACAAACCTTGAGCATATGACAGGCACACTCGCAGACGCTATGAAGGGCGCAGATGTATTTCTCGGTATTTCAGCCGCAGGCTGTGTAAGCGAAGAAATGGTTGCTTCTATGGCAAAAGACCCAATCCTCTTTGCTATGGCTAATCCTACTCCTGAAATTATGCCTGACCTTGCCAAGAAAGCAGGCGCTGCCGTTGTAGGTACAGGCAGAAGTGACTTCCCGAACCAGATTAACAATGTTCTCGCTTTCCCGGGCATTTTCAGAGGTGCTCTTGATTGCCGTGCAAGCGACATCAACGAAGAGATGAAAGTTGCCGCTTCATTTGCAATCGCTTCACTCGTAAGCGAAAGTGAGCTTAATGCCGACTACATTCTTCCCGAGGCTTTCGATAAGAGAATCGGTAAGACTGTTGCCGAGGCTGTTAAAAAAGCCGCTATCGAAACAGGCGTTGCAAGAATTTGATAAATGTATAAATTTACGGGGCTGTCGAAAGGCAGTCCCTTTTGTATTTGAATTTTTTGTAATTATATAGTATAATAGATGTATTAAGACAAAAAGTTGGTGCATAGCTTGATAATTCACGATATTTCAAGGGATATTCTCACAAGCAAGGTCTACGAGGGCGACCCGCAGACCGAGGTAAACAGAATAAAAAGTATTGAAAACGGCGATGATTACAATCTTTCTGCCATTAGTATGAGCACCCACACAGGCACTCATATTGACGCTCCTCTGCATTTTTCGAGCGACGGCAGTTCTATATCCAAAATGCGCCTTAATACCTTTACGGGCAAATGTACGGTAGTTACCGTCAACGGTATTCTTACGGGCGAAGATATGGACAAAATTCTTGCGCACAGCCGTAAGAAACTGCTTTTGCACGGCAACTGCAAGGCTTTTGTGTCTGCTTTTGCCGCCAGAGTGCTCGCTGACAGCGATGTGGTTATGATTGGCACGGACGCACAGTCAATCGCACCCGAATATGACGAGAACGAAACGCACAAAATCCTTGCCGAGGCAGGCATTGCGATTTTGGAAAACCTTGATTTATCGGATATAGCAGACGGCGACTATGAGCTTTTTGCATTTCCTATTAAGCTTGGCGGTCTGGAGGCGGCACCTTGCCGTGCAATTTTGTTTGAACAGGAAAGAGGTCTTTGATATGGTAAAAATGGTAGTATTTGATTTGGACGGCACACTTGTAAATTCTCTTGTTGACCTTGGTATTGCCACCAATGAGGGACTTAAACAGGCAGGCTTGCCTGTACATCCTATGGAGAATTACAATCATTTTGTAGGCAACGGCAGAGAAATGCTTGTAAAGCGTGCAATGGGCGAGAAAAGCGAAGATAAGGCACTTTTTGATACGGTTATGAACGGATTTAACACTTACTACGGCGCTCACAGCAACGACCATACAGCCGAGTACAAGGGCTGTACCGAACTTTTGGAGCAGCTCGACAAAAACGGCATTATGACGGCCGTACTTTCAAACAAACCCGATGAATTTGTAGGCGCTATCCTTGCAAAAGTATTCCCGAACCATAAGTTTACCGAGGCTTGGGGCAACAAAAAGGAATATAAGTGCAAACCCGACGGCGAGGCTTTAAACGCAATTTTGAGCAAGCACAATGTAAAGCAAAGCGAGTGTATTTATATCGGCGACAGCGATGTTGATGTGTTCACCGCAAAGAATGCAGGCGTAAGTATGCTTGGCGTTGAATGGGGATTCAGAGGCAGGAAAGAGCTTACGGAGGCAGGCGCTCCGCAGGTTGCCGCAACCGCCGACGAACTTTTGAATATGATTTTGGCACAGAAATAAGGACGAACGATGAACAAGGTAAATTATCAGAAAATTCTTGACGGAATAATCTCAAATCTTCAAAAGACAAATACTGTTCCGACACTGCTTTTGCATGTCTGTTGTGCGCCTTGTTCAAGCTATTGTCTTGAGTATTTGTCGCAGTATTTTAAAATCACGGTTTTCTTTTATAATCCCAATATTTCTGAAAAGGCTGAATATCAGCACAGATTAAACGAAGAAAAACGCTTTATTTCCGAAATGAATTTTAAGTACCCCGTAAATATTATTGAGGGCGAATATTCTCCTTTAGAATATTTTTCTGCCGTAAAAGGTCTTGAAAACGAACCCGAGGGAGGGGAAAGGTGTAAAAAATGCTTTGAACTGCGCCTTGAAAAGACCGCCCGCATTGCCCGGGAAATGAATTTCGATTACTTTACAACCACTTTGACGATAAGTCCGTTGAAAAACGCACCGTTACTGAATCAAATAGGTGAGCGTTTTGCTGATGTTTACGATGTAAAGTGGTTAAACAGTGATTTTAAGAAAAAAGAGGGTTACAAACGCTCAATCGTACTTTCTGCCGAGCATAATTTGTACAGACAGAATTACTGCGGCTGTGTTTTTTCAAAGCGTGAGGCGGCGGAAAAAGAATAAATTTACAGAATTTTGAAAAAGTTTGAAAAAAATTCAAAAAAATCTTGACAAACGGCTGAAAAAATGGTATAAAATATATCGTTGCGTAAGATAATCGGCAATACGGAGAGATGTCCGAGTGGTTTAAGGAGCTAGTCTTGAAAACTAGTGATCCCGCAAGGGACCAAGGGTTCGAATCCCTTTCTCTCCGCCACTTGATTGCCGATTTTCTTATCGCTTTATATATACGGTTTAAAATATTTTATATAAAAATTTATTTTAACTGTTGACAAATATATCACAAAGTGATATAATAAATATCGTTGAGTTGTGATAACATTCAATACGGAGAGATGTCCGAGTGGTTTAAGGAGCTAGTCTTGAAAACTAGTGATCCCGCAAGGGACCAAGGGTTCGAATCCCTTTCTCTCCGCCATTTATTCAATATTTTTTGTAGTTTAACTACACGGAGGATTACTCAAGTGGTTAAGAGGCTCCCCTGCTAAGGGAGTAGGTCGCTAACGCGGCGCGAGGGTTCAAATCCCTTGTCCTCCGCCAAAGGATAGTCTGAGGTTTTATACTTCAGACTATCCTTTTTATTAACTAACAAAAGTTTTTTGGCGTTCAGTAAAAACTTTCCTCGACAATGAACAGGTGTAGGTATTTAACGCTTTCATACTCTACAGTCTATGTCACACTATCTCCCAACAGGGTGATTGTTTTATGCGAACTTTCACAAGTTGGCTCGAATAGAGTCTTTTTATCTCTATTCCTTCACACTTTTGTCAGGCTCACATTATTTTGTATTGTATCGCACTTTTAGACTTTATGTAGAAAAGTCGGGTTTTAATTATTATCATAGTATTAAAGGCTGTTACAAAATTTGTAGCAGCCTTTTCTTAGTTGAATTTTTGATTTTAAGTTGTAATTTTTGCTAATTAATTGGAATTTGCTTTAAACAATATTTCTTATACCAACTATTATCCGCTGATATTAATCTACTGTTCTATGACTTATAGCAAAGCCATAGAGCTTCCAAAACTTGCAAATGAAAATAGGAAATAATACGGTGCAGTTGTAATAGTTAAAATAAAAACCGAATAGAATTTTTTTGGCTTGCTTAATTCGGATTTTCTGAACACGAAAAAGTAATACATAATACAGCTTGCTATGAGAGAAACCGCAATCAAGGCAAGAATAATGTAAAAGCTCTCAGCAAATGCTTGATTGTTAACGCCCAAGTATGAATATTGAGGATAAATGGCATAGATGAACAGACAGAAGTAATACTGCAGAAATGTTATACCATCAATTTGAATTACAGAGATATTTGTAGTATTGCTTAAAATTATTAAAACTAAAGAAACAATGCCAATCGCTGCTAAGTCAGCCACAATGCCAAATATATAGGTATCTCTCTTCATCTGAGAAGTTATGTATTCATCGCCAAACTTAACCGAAAGGAGGTATGTAACATAGCCGGAAATTATAAGCTTGCCTAAAAATATTAATCCAAAGAAAAATAAAAATACTGTTACTACCATAAATGTAATATTCATTAAATCACCTACTTAATTTGATTTTAGCTTTTTGTAAACATAATTAGGAATAAATCTATTTTTATTTTCATTAAGTATATTTCTTCGATGTTCATAGTAGCTATAAAAATTCCCCCTCAATAAAGTTTGCATTGATACTTGTACGCAATTATAATCAAAAAGATTATAAATTATCTATAATGTTGGTTATGTTCTCTGGCTTATATTTAATCAGCGTTTTCCAAAGGTTCAACCTTTCATCAATACCATCTTTGGAAGCATAAACCATCATTAGTGTAAATATATCTTCTTCATCATAATCTTGTTTTCCTCTGCTCTTAGTAAGATAATTATGTTCAACTATTCGTGAAAAACCTCGGTTATCAAATTGTATTTATAAAAAGGATTTTATTATATATCAATTATAAAATAAAGTAGGAGAAATCAGGAAATAGTATGGAGCAGTCATTAACACAAAAATCAGCAAAGTACAGATTTTTTGCTTTTTTGTAAGATCCGGGTTTCTGAAAATTGTAAAATAATCAAAAAACAAGCTGATAAGTGCGGATATTGCAATTGTCACCAGAATAAAAATAAATGAAATGAAAAATGAATTCTGTTGGGAATAATCAGGCGCATACATAAACGAGAAAAGACTCATACTAAAATACACAACATAATTTTCAAAACCTGAAAAATAACTCGGCAAATCACTCAAATTCTGAATAAAGCCAATCACAATCATACTAAAAGATGCTATTAGATCAGCAAACACTCCATTGCGGTAAAGTTTTCTCCTGATTTCTTTATCAATTATTTTTTCTCTAAACAAAGCGTTATCCACGCATTTCGCCAACAGTACCATAAAATATTTTGGCAAAAGCAAAACTATGAGAAAAACCGGTAATATATATAAAATTATATCCATAGTAAAATAACCTTTCGTTATTTAATTTTTTTAATTCACCGAATATATTGTTTGAAATGAATTCTAAGTTGTATGACTCTATTTTATTTTTATATTTAACATACTGCTTATTAAATTATTAAACGAGCCTTCTAATAAAACTTCTATTGACACTTGAACACAATTATAACTATCTAAATCATATCCTCTATTTAATTCGTAATTGATGTATCAAATAATCTAACCGCATTACCGAATTGTACCCAATAAGCGTCTGTACCCTCAGGGTCTCTTTGATTTACAGGATTATTGTTGCAGTATGCAAACATATTTGTTCCAAAGATATTTGATTGAGTGTCACAATACATATCTGCATTTAAAAATCTGCCTGTAACCGGATCATAGTAACGGCTCTTGAGATAATACAAACCGGTTTCACTGTCATACACATATTCTCGATAACGGAACGGATTTATATTTGCAAGATCACAGTCCGAGGTATGTGCTTTAGTCATATCAGAGTCAATAATTTAAAGTTTTTACACGCTATATAATATCATAATAATAAAATTCAAAATATTTCCGAACGGAATTAACAAAAAATATGGAGCCGACATAATTGCAATAAGTAATGAATATCGTTTCTTTTTTTCTAATAAATCAAGATTTTTAAATATAAAAAATCTGCAAAGTAAGAATATTATTACAGATGATAAAAATATGGTCGAAATAGTAAATAATATACTCTGTAAATTTGAATAGTTAGTTCCTGTTGTTATCATATATATAAGTAGTATAACGGAATTTTGTACTGCATATTTAATGGATTCACCTAAAATTACAGGAAATAATATCGAAAGAATAACCATTGAAATCGATTCTGCTAAAAAGCAACAGCCTAAAATTTTCCAAATTGTATTATTGTATTCACTACTTAGAAGTGGCTTTGGTAATTTGGAATTAATTATATATACAGATACGCAATTTGCTAAAATTGTTTCCAAAAATGCTATAACGATTATAAAAAGCAGTGTAATAATCGGAGAGCATATGTAATCAATCATATTTAACACCTCTAAACTTTTAACAATTAATTAATTTGTTGTAAACTTTATTGGGATGAAAATCACGCTTAAATACATTACCATATATACTTTTGATTTTATCCTTGTATTTTTTACTTTCACTACTAAAGGTTCCTTGAAGTAATATATCCATTGAAGATTGAACACAATTATATCCATCTAAATCATATTCTCTATTTAATTCGTAATTAGTGGTATGTAAATCATTAAGCCATTCATTGCCAGTCCTATAATCACGGGCTATTTGACAAACATCATAAATTACTATGCGTTTACCGTTTTCGTAGCAAGTGAATTTTAAATTATTGGCATTTGACCAAGAATACATTTTTGTTAACTTTTTATAATCACATTTACAATATTAAATTTTTGCTAATGGATCAACTAATGGTCCGAATGAAATCATAAAATAATACGGAGCTGTAGTAATAGCCAATATACCCAAAGAACATATTTTTTGCATTTTGCTTAAATTAGATTTTTTAAATATAAACAAGTAATTAATTAGTAATCCTATCAAAGCCGAAAGAATAATTAAGTATAATAGAGGCTGAACAGAATAAATATACCAATCAACATCAGAAGCAATGGTTGAGTAATCAGGATATACTGCAATATAAAAAATATAAAAAATACAATTATATATGGTTATATCGTCAAATTTCAAAAAACTATCATACTCCAACAGATTTTGAATAATCAAAATAAGTGGTAGAATAACAACAGATAATAAGTCAGATATAAAGCCACAAATTATAGTCTTCTTTTTCATTTCTTTTGTAAAGTTGCTTTTACACAAAGTATTTGAAAGTATTTCTGAAGTTATAAAACAAGTTACACATTTAATAGCAATAGAAATGACTAAAAATAAAAAGCAAATCATAACAAACATAAAAACATAATTCATTAAAAACACCTCTTAACATTAGCTTGTTTTTTTAATTCGTTGTAGATATAATTAGGTACACAAGCCTTTTTTTAGTTAAATTTTGATTTTAAGTTGTAATTTTTGCTAATTAATTGGAATTTGCTTTAAACTATATCCCTTATACCGAGCGTTATCCATTCCTCGTGGCAGTAAATAGTCTTTTCTGTAGCAATAAAGATAATTTTCTGTTGCAAGCAAATCGTCAAATACACATTCATCAGAAAGCTTCTTTTTAGTTCCGGTGTCTATATCGACCTCCCACAAACCGTTATTTTCATCCTCAACGGTTGTTCTTACTATATTCCACTCTGACTTTTCAGCCGAAAAATAAATTTTATTATTATTGTAAGTAACTGATTGAACATAATTATGTAAGGCTGCTCGTGATATTTCTCCGGTTTTTAAATTGTATTTTAAGAAAGTACATTCTTCAGAAGTGTTTATCAGATCTTTGCAGCAATATAAAAAGTAATCATTAATAATAGCCGGCTCGTCCAAGTTACTCAATGTACTATGTTCGAAGTGTGATTTCTGCAAATATGTATCCACATCATATTGAAAAATTTCATATTTGTATTCATTTTTTGTAATAACATTAAGTGTATTGCTGTTTATAGAAATATAGAATATTTCACCGATATAATCTATTTCTTTCCTGTCGTTTATATTCTTAGCATCAACAATTACAAGTTTCTTTTTGTCAACTGAATATAAAACCCTGTCGCCATCAAAGAAAAGGATTTGGCTTTGTTCATCTAATTTTTGCTTTTCTTGTGTTGCGTGATTTTCCATATACAAACTGCCGTCATCGCAATAAACTTCAATATTCTCTATTCTTTGCGAAGTAATTGAAGTTGAAACATTTTCTTTTCTGTCAGAATAATAAATATCAGCCCTAAAATACATAGGGTCTTTTACATATAAATTGCCGTCCTTATATACCATATAATCATCTGACATAGGAAACCTTTTACCGTTATAAATACGCATACTGTTACAACCGTATTCATAGCTGTTATAATACGAAGTATCGCTATCCGGTTTAAGGTCAACTTTTTCTTTGCTCAAAACAAAAAATGCAATAATCAAAAGTAAAGCAGATAATATAATTAAACATATGATTAACGGCGACAATTTCTTTTTTACTTTCATAATATCACTTTCTCCTTAGAAATTTACAAATACAGTAATCATTATGTATTAATTAGTCTGAAACTTTTAATATATCAAATTCATAACAGCTACAATTTAATTTATTCTGCCAAAACACAGATAAGGCTGTATTCGTAATAATTTGTTTATTAACGGTTCCGTGAAATTTACCAGTAACATTTCCATATTTAACCTCAGCATAATTCTACCATACAAAAGATAAATAAGCAACGACAATTAATCAATTTGCATAAATTCATCTAATTGCACTATGTATTATTGTTTTAATTGTGCAATATTTTAGGCTGCTACAAATTTTGTAACAGACTTTTAAAATCTTATTTTATCTTTCACAATTTCATTTATCTTTTTACTGTTTTCTTATCTTGAAATTGCAAAAACAGATGATCATAGCTTACATCTAATTTTTTCACAAGCCTTTTATATTATCAATGCTATGCAAACTATTTTAAATTTCATATTAATTCGTCCTTTCATTTATATATACCAAATAGTTATTAGCTTACTGTAATCTCGGCTTTGTAGATTTTACCATCTATTTCTGCTCTGCACTTCGTTTGAAAATATACGGAGAGTAAAATAAGAATACAAACAGACAAGAAATAACTACTACGAGAAACTTGCGGCGTGAGCCATATTTTTTGTCCGATTCAAATAAAAAATAAATTTATTTACTATGCTTGTTTCTTGCATATATTATAAAGCGTTTCTTTGTTATAATAACTAAAAATACTGCGGTTAATTTGTTAAAATAAAACATATATTTTTGTGGAGTATTTTGGTATAATTAAATGGAAATCAAATACTTGGAAAGGACGGATTTCGTTTATGAGTAAACTTAAAAAGCTGACAAGCATTGTGCTTGCGGCAACTATCGTTTCTTCTGCATCTGCAATGGCATTGACCGCATCCGCAGCTGAAAATGATAATGCGGTTTCCGCAGCGGACAATAATCTGCAAAGAAATGTTCAGGACGGCGTAATTTTACACGCTTTTAACTGGTCGTACAAAACAATTAAGGAAAACCTGCCTGCAATTGCAGCAGCCGGTTATTCTACAGTTCAGACTTCACCTGTTCAGCAGCCGAAAGACTACTCAACATCAAGAGATGTTACAGGTCAGTGGTGGAAACTTTATCAGCCTGTAAGCCTTTCTGTAGCTAAAAACGCATGGTTCGGTACAAAAGACGAACTCAAAGACCTTTGTACAGAGGCTGAAAAGTACGGTATAAAAATTATTTGCGACATTGTTTCTAACCATATGGGCAATGAAAGCGAAGATACACCTAATGTTGTAAGCTCACAGGTTAAAACATATGATCCTGAAATTTACGACAATGCAAGTGCTTTCTTCCGTAACAACGATATTGTTGCATCAGACAGCAGTGTAAAAAATGTAGTTCAGGGACATGTTACTTCCTGCCCTGACCTCAACACAAACAGCAAAGTTGTTCAGGATAAGGTTATCTCACTCCTTAAGGAATGTATCGACTGCGGTGTTGACGGTTTCCGTTTTGATGCGGCAAAACACATTGAAACTCCCGATGACGGTGACTATGCTTCTGATTATTGGAAGAACATTACAGAGTCTGCAGGCTCATATTACAAAGCAAAAACAGGCGACAATCTTTATATTTACGGTGAGATTCTTAACAACTGCGGTTCCGGCAGAAGTTACAGTTCTTACACAAAGTACATTAATGTAACAGATAACAAAACAGGTGACTCTGTACTCGCAAATGTGGTAAAAGGCAAGGCATCAAATGCCGCAAACTCAAGCTACAAGTCAGGCGTTGACGCTTCCGATGTAGTTCTTTGGGCAGAGTCGCACGATACATACGAGGGCGATTCGGGTGCAGGCGGTATCAGCAATACCTCTAAAGTATCTGACGAAAATATCACTAAAGCATGGGCTATCATAGCCGCAAGAAAAGACGCTACTTCTCTTTACTTTGCCCGTCCGGGTGCATCGTTAATGGGTGAGGCAGCAGGCGATATAACTTATAAGAGCACAGCTGTTTCTGAAATTAATAAGTTCCATAACCTCTTTGTTGGTCAGAGTGAAAAACTCGGTGCCGTTGACAATGTAGCTTATGTTGCAAGAGGCACAAGCGGTATTGTTCTTGCTAACTGCGACGGCAACGAAAAGTCTGTAAGTATTTCAGGCACAGGCCTTGCAAACGGTACTTACACAGATACAGTTTCAGGCGCTAAATTCACTGTAGCTAACGGCGTTCTTACAGGTAATATCGGTTCAACAGGTGTAGCTGTTGTTTACAACGGCACAACAACTCCGAGAAATACTTGTTCTGTAGAGAGCGGTGATTTCAAGGGCGACACACTTACACTCAACCTCGGTCTTGACAACGCAGCATCAGGTACATACTGCATTGACAATTCTAAGCCTGTAACTTACACAGGTGACATTGCAATCAGAGTAGGTTCAGACTACGCTTACGGCGAAACAATCAACCTTACTCTTACAGCAACAGACGGCAAAAATACAACAACCACTACTTACAAATATACCAAGCAGAAATCTGCAAGTTCAGGTGTGTATGTATTCTTTGCTTCTGAAAAAAGAGAAACAAGCTCAAAATGGAAAGCTCCTTACTATGTTTACATCTACGACGAGGAATCTTCAAAGGAAGAAACTTATAAGGCATCAAACTGGCCTGGTACAAAGATGAACTATGATAAGGCAACAGGTTATTACTATGCAGAAGTTCCTACAACCTGTATTGCAACAGATGCAGATGAAAACGAGTCTGAGTCAAATTTTGACCTTGCACACTCTGCAAACACAAGAGTTATCTTCTGCGACAGCTCAAATGTAAACTCTGCTCCTCGTCAGTATCCGTCGGAAAAAGGCCTTAAATTAAAAGGAACTTCTAGAATTTTCGGTCTTACAAAGACAACTTCATGGGAAGAAACAACACTTGTACCTACAGTTGAATCACAGCCTGCAACCGAAGTTACAAGAGGCGACAAAACATATAAATACGGCGATGTAAACACAGACGGAAAATTTAATGTTCAGGATGTAACCTCACTCCAGTTTATTGTTGCAGAGTCCGTAAAGCCGTCACAGCTTATATATGCATTGAGCGATGTTACAGCTGACGGTGTTGTAGATATCAGAGATGTAACAATGATCCAGAGATATATTTCCGGTATTAGAGAGGACACAGGCAAAACAGGCGAAGTTTATAAGGCTGAACAACCTACACAGCCTACACAGCCTGCAAAACCTACAGAGGCAACCAAGCCTTCTACACAGCCGACAACTGCTCCCGCACCTTCTACTTACACACTTTACTTAAAGACACAGCTTCCTTGGATGACATCAATGGGTACAAATCTCTATGCTTTTGATAACAATACAAAGAAGTCTTATCTGCTTGAGCAGGATACCGACGATTATCCGAATGTATTTAAGGCAGAGGTAGCAAACACACTTACAAGTGTTACTTTCTACAGAGCATTAGATATGGTTGACGAAATGACAAAGGCGTCAAGTTCAGGCCCTGTATACAACGCTTGGGCAGCAACTGTAAGCAGCACAAACAATTGCTACAACCTTGAAAGCGTTGATGAAGCAACAGACAAAGCAACTGCAACAGTCGGTCCGTATGTAAAAGAAGAGGCTCCCGAATGGACACTTGATGTAGTATATTTTGATAATTCAAAAACAAAGTGGGGAGAAGTTTATATTTACGGTTGGGGCAACGGTCTTTACGAAGAGGCATATAAAATGACTCAAATTGAGGGCACAGACATCTGGAAATACGAACTTCCCGAACCTATTTATCCGGGTACAGAAAGTTTCCTTTTTAAGAATACAGAAAGCACTTGGGTTAAAAAGACTAAGAATGTAAAGGTTGTAGAAGGTAAAAATCTTTACGACGGAAAAGCACAGGCTTGGTCAGGCACTTACGAAGAGTGATTTTAAAGTTTAAATTCTAATTTTGCGGGCATACCAAAAGTATGCCCGCATTTTTATGTAAAAATTTTGATTTTTTATCAAAAATTGCGGTAAATTATTGTTCGGCTGATTGCTTTATCAAGCAATTATAAAAGTTTGGTCGACCTTTTCAAAGGTCGTGGGTGTGGGCAAAGTCCACAAATACTTTCCGCTTACGCAATCTGACGATAGCCAAACAGCTTGCTGTTTGGCGGCTTGAACGCAACGGCATTAGCCTTTAAAAATGCGATAGCAACAAGAAAGCCATTCAATAAACAATAAATAAGCAAATTTTTTTCTAAAAGGCTACCGCCTGTTTTTTTAAACTCGGTGCAAGCACGCAAACAGCGTGGCTGTTTGCGCCTGATAAATTGTTATATCGGAAGACTTTTATGCGCACTGCCCAAACCCGCAATTTTTGAAAAAATTGAGTAAACTTTTTTGCTTTTGGGAGGATAATTTAGCGTTAGCTAAATTTCAATCCCCGACCGACACTCCGCTAAACCATAATTTCCCAATATTAAAAAACAGACCAAAAATTTTTATTTATCTCTTGACTTAAAGTCAGCTTTAAGTATTATAATACTGATAAAGAAGTGATAATTTTATATCGCTGTAAAATAATACTTTTTATTTTAAACTTGGAGGTATGATTATGGCTGTAAAACAAACCGCAGGCAGAGATTCGCTCGGAGAATTTGCACCTAAATTTGCAGAACTTAATGACGATGTACTTTTCGGTGAAGTATGGTCAAGAGAAGATAAACTTTCACTTCGTGACCGCTCACTCGTAACAGTAACCGCACTTATGGCACAGGGATTAACCGACTCATCCTTTAAATATCACCTTATGTCAGCAAAAAAGAACGGTATTACAAAAACGGAAATTGCAGAAATTCTCACACACGCCGCATTCTATGCCGGCTGGCCAAAGGCTTGGGCAGCATTCAGAATGGCTACCGAAGTATGGGCTGATGATGCGGAAGATTTGAGCGAAAAGGAAAAATATCAGCAGTCAATTCTTTTCCCGATTGGCGCACCTAATGACGCATTTGCAAAATATTTTATCGGTCAGAGCTATCTTGCACCGTTGTCTACAGCACAGGTCGGTATTTATAATGTAACTTTCGAGCCGAAGTGCCGTAAACTGGATTATGTAGCATAAGAGTGTATAGCGTGTCTGTAGTCTGATTTTTGCCATAAATAAGTACAGGATACACAGAGAATAGAAAAGAATGTGTATTCAGTTAAATAAGAAATAGATAGCTGGTATGAGAGAACAAGGAGTCTTTCATACCAGTTTTTTTGTGGGAAAAGGGATAGGTTGCACAGGATCTGCCAGGAGATTTCAGTAGGTTTGGTGAATAGCTTTCTCCCAGAAGTGTGGTATAGTCTTGTGCTTGGAACAGGAAAACTACACAGAAGGGAGACACCGATATGACAGCACAGCCAGATATCATCTGGAATGAGCAATGTTTGGGGATACGGATAGGAGAACAGGTTTGCACCTATCTGAAAAAGCATGATGCGGAATACCAGAGACTGCAAAATAAAATACTGGAACTTACAGAGAGGTATCCAGTAATAGAAACATTTATGGAGTCGAATCAGGCAATCAGTCTAACGACAGAAGAGCATAAGGCAGTGCATCAATATTTCCGACTGGAAAGCGAAAAGGAAATGATAGAAGAACAGTACCATTTTTATATGGGACAGGCTCAAATGATCTCCTATGGAGCAATGCTTGGAAAAATTAAAAAAGCAATATTGGGAAATGATGACGGTGACACAAAGAAACTGCTGGAGTTGCTGCTGGATACCTGGATTGATGAGGTTGAAGATCAGCTGAAAGAAAATACAGTGTACCAGGGAATGCTTGAAAAAATATCGAAATATGAAGAACAGGTTCAGACAATGGGATTATCAAAAGAAAAGCGAAAAACAATAGACAAATACGTTACTGAAGTTAGTGAGAGATGGATATTATATGCGGAATCTTTATATCAGGCTGGCATGCAGAAAATTCTGGAACTATTAAATTTGTAAAAAAGGGACGGATAAAATGGGGAAGCACGAAAGGAACTTCCCCATTTGTCACTTCTATTCATCTTTGCCATCAATGAGAAATATGTATGAAACCTGAAAGATTTCAGCAATGGCTTTTAATTCAAGATCAGTGACATAACGCTTGTTTGTTTCGATTCTGGTGATTACATTTTTATCCATATCGTAACCAGCTAACTGGAGTTTATAGGCAAGATCACGCTGAGACATATTGTGGGTCTTGCGAAGTTCAATCAATCGCTGGCTAATCAGATTCTTCTCACCAGACTGTGTCCTTGGCTTTGGCATCTTAAATCTCTTCCTCTCTGGTAAAAGGATGGCTTGTCTCACTTTTTGCACCATCTGTATTGATTTTAACGATTGGACAAGGTAGAATCGGTTGTAAAAGTGAGACAAGGAAAGAAGAGAAGGGAGAAATATATGGAGCAGGCAAAAATAGAGCAGCTTGCATTTTTATATCTATGCAGCGAGCATGATAAAAGGTTATTGCTGAAAAAAGAAAAAATGCCGTTAGCTGATTTTGACAGGTTGACCTACTTGATTTACCATTTAGGTTTTAAGGAATATCATATAAAAGTATGGATGGAATTTGCTGGGGACTTCCAAAAGGAATGGGATTGCCTGGAAGCACTTCAGGAAACAGGTGGGTGTGTTGGAAACATAGATAGTACAGAATCAGAAGTTAAACTCCATGAGATGTGGATTCAGGATTTTTGCAAAAGCACACCAAAAGAGATCGGAGAGTGGATACAAGACCTAGATTATAAATAAAAAATATGATATCATTAGTGGTAGAAATCGAATTTTGTTAGGAAATGATACAATAATGAGTAGTGATAAAGAAATTGCTCATAGCATTGCGATATATATAAAGCTATAGGGGGATGTTATGACAGAACAGCAGTATAAGGATTTATTGATAGCAACAGCAAAGATGAGTGATTATGAACATAAAGATGAGGTGGTGGAGGCGCTTAAAGTTGCTTCTGTTTCATTTCAAAAGGAATGGGCTTTTACATATCATTTGCCAGATCATCGTCAAGAGTATATTATTATTAGCGTTGTTCCAGATAAATTAATTGTCTTGAAAGAACATGAAGATTTTGTTGATGATTTGTGCAAACAGGTTTATGAACCAAACGATTATAATGAGTATAGCGGATTGGTATTAAAACCCGGAATACTTAATATTGCACCAGAAGAAGTAAGCCAAGAGATACTTTTTGATGATATACAAAATCGGATAATTGATGAAATTCGAGAAGCAAAGTTCTCAATTTGGATAGCAATGGCATGGTTCACCAATAAAAAAATATTTGATGAATTATTGAAAAAAAGAAATGAAGGGTTAGATGTAAAAATTATTATTGATAATAATCGTGTTAATAAGGAGAAACCTTCGTTCACTTTGGAAGATCACTTTGAGGTTTATCGGGTGGATGTGATGTCAGAGCGGTACAAAAATATAATGCATAGGAAGTTTTGTGTGATCGATTTAGAAGTTGCAATGCACGGTACTTTCAATTGGACAAACGCTGCAAACTATAATAAGGAACATTGGGATGTAGATCATAATAGAGAAACAGCAAAAACATTTGCAGAAGAATTTGTGAAAATGAGAAGAGATGCTGAATTGTCGATGTTGTGGCTTGATTTTTGAATGGAGTATGTTCATGGATTTAAAAGAATTTTATTTTCAAAATATAAAGGAATCCGAATACCATTATCGTTTTCTGGAATCTGTTAAAAAGGTAAATTATACATATAATATTTTTTGTGGTGAAGAGGAAACTCAGAATTATCAATTTGAGATTTATGATGTTGAAGAAGCAATAACTAAATTTAAAGAACTGTGTCAGCCAGATGTTGATTTTTCAGGTGAAAATAAATGTTGGTTTTATCTAATAACATATTATCTACATATGCTCGGTTATGAGATAAAAGAGTTTCCTAGAATACTAGCAAGACCCCCTGTTGATCCAACAGACTTTACATATAGAGATATTAGAAATCGAATTATTGCTCTAGGTGGAGATGATAATGGAACTGTTCGTTATGCGACTAGAAGAACCTTTGTAGCAGATCTGACATTTGAGCAAAAGTCTTGTAATATTGAGGTGAACGATTCTATAAATCAGAAATTTATTGAAATTTCTACTAGACAGGCATCTTTCAATAGTATGCATATAGATGAAAAAATTGCTGAGATTGCAAACCTTATTGAAAACCTGTTGAAACAAGATGGAAAATTTATCACACCAGAATATGAAGATGTATGTTGTGGCTTCATTGACGATACGATAGTAAAGAATTATAGAAAGAAAATGCAGTGCTTTAGACATTGCACAGATGAAGCAATAGAGGAAAGAAAGACATACTCCGAAGAACAAAAAAATTTCCTTGTTGATTATGGACTTACAATGGTAAAAGCTATTCATGAATTGGTGAAATAAAGAATAGTAACATAGGCAGCTAGTAGGAACATTTTAAAGCAGTATTTATGTGCTACAAGAACAGAAATAGAGAATCCAAATTATAAATTAATTAAAAGTGATAGCATACAGTTATGCATATTTGTTTGTAAATATACATAACTGTATTTTTTATTACGGGCAGGGCTCTTCGGGGTTCTGCCCTTTTTCTCTTTTTCCAGACCAAAAGACCACCTGCTGGAAAAGAACAAGAAAAACCAGAAAGGATGTGGTGACTTATCATTATAGGAATTGACCATGGATATTATGCCATAAAAACTCCCCATGTATGTTTCCCGACCGGACTGACCGGATACGATTACGAGCCGTATACCATGCAGAATGTCCTGCAGTACAATGGGAAATTTTATGTGTGTGGAACCGGGCGGCAGACGCTGGTGAGAAGTAAGACTTCCAATGACAATTATTATCTTTTGACAATGGCAGCCATTGCCCAGGAAATCCGCTATCGCCGGGGAGAGCGGAAAACAGATGTAGTTCTGGCAGCCGGTCTTCCACTGGCAAGTTTTGGCAGGGAGAAAAAAGGCTTCCGGGAATATCTGTTTCGGAAAGAGCAGCCTCTGCGTTTCCGGTACGAGGATGAGAGCTATGAGATCCGGATTCAGGATGTAAAACTGTTCCCACAGGGATACTCAGCCCTGGCTCTCCACCCGGAATGTGTTCGGGACGAGCCTTCTGTTCTTCTCGCAGATATCGGTGGCTGGACCGTAGACCTGATGCGGCTGGACAACAGTGTTCCAAATGCCGCTACCTGCCGCAGCCTGGAACTTGGTGTGATCCGGTGTGTGGATGAGATCACCGAGCAGGTACGCAGAAATACCGGACTGTCTGTAACGGATATTCAGATCGAACGTGTTCTGAACGGCCAGAGCTGCAGCATGGACCCGGCCGCAAAAGAAATCATTGTCCGGCAGGGAAGGCTCTACACGGAGAAAATACTGTCTGCAATTATGGAAGCCGGGTTCGATCTGAAGGCAATTCCGTCCGTGATCATGGGCGGCGGAGCCAGCATTCTGAAACGGCACGTGACACCGCAGGACGGGCTGTGTCGGCAGATTTACCTGACAGACGTACACGCCAATGCTTCCGGCTATGAGCGGATTGTGGGGCAGATGTGCGCGAAGTAAAGAGACCCGTTTTCTCGTTCCGCCTGAACCTTGATAACCCAGATCACAAAAAGGCATGGGAGATCCTGCAAAGTGTTCCAGATGGACAGAAGAGCAGCTATCTGGTTCAGGTGATCTTAAAAGATCAGGAAAACAATCAGCTGGAGAAAAGCATCCGGCAGGCAATCCGGGAAGAACTGGCAGGTGTTTCCATTTCTGGCTCCGGGGAGAGTGTTTCAAAAAAGGAAGAAATCCCGTCCCAGATGCTGGATTTTCTCTCCGGGCTTGAGGATGCATTCTGAAAAAGTCAAGTCTTTCCTGGTGATAAAATAGCCAAATTTCAAGCAGTCAAATTAGTATAAATCACGGATTTTTGAAAGGGGTGATGCCTATTGAATGTTATTGGATCTGCATCCTTTGGGAGCTTTTGAGAGCCTCATATTCGTTGGGTATTGTGAATAGCTTTCTGTCACGTTTTAGGGTATGTTGTATGTAGAAAAAAGAAAGGAGAACGAACACAATGGAGATGAAAAACATATGCGGAAAAATCCCGGTAGAGCTGCATGAAAAGCTAAAACTGGAAGTCGAAGAGTTAGGAATCAGCATACCAAAATACCTTGAAATGGTAATCGAAGAACACATGACAAGAAAAGGAGAAAAGACGAACATGGCAGATTTAAGAACAGTAGCAGTACAGGTAACCGAGGATTTATTTTCCAGACTGAAAGCAGTCCTCGCCAGGAATGGCATGAAACAGAAAGACTTCTTAATCGGGCTTATCGAAGATGCAATCGAAAAAGAAGAAGTCAAATGGAAAGCAGAGTCAGAGGAAGCCGAAGAAACAGAAATGGAAGATCCTGAGACTGCGAAATCAGAACCGGATGAAGAGTCAGTAGAACCTGAAGCAGAAGAGCCTGAGACAGAAGCACTGGAAGCTGAAGCAGACGGAGAAATGACAGAACCGGACGAAGCTGAAGCAGATGAAGAGCCGACAGAGCCAGAAAACGAAGAGCCAGCGGAAGCAGAGCCAACAGAACTGGAAACCGAAGAAGCAGAAGAATCTGAGCCAGAGGAAGCGGAATCAGAAGAATAGACATCACAAAACAGAAACCAAGAGACGGAAACGGTGCAGAGAAATCTGCACTGTTTTTTTCGCAGCGAAGGGAGGCTGATAGCCGGAACAATTCGATTTTTTGACCTGTTCAGTGGAATCGGAGGATTCCGAGAAGGGCTGCACAGGGCAGGGGGCTTCACCTGTGTCGGACACTGTGAAGCAGATGCATATGCAGACCACAACTACCGGGTGCTGTTTGATACGGAAGGAGAGTGGTTCTGCAATGACGCAAGAAATATTGAAACAGAACGAATGCCGGACTTTGATCTTTTATGTGCGGGATTTCCTTGCCAGGCATTCTCAATCGCTGGACGAAGGGAAGGATTTGCCGATGCAAGAGGAACCCTTTTCTTTGAAGTTGCCAGACTGGTTGCAGACAAACGACCTGCGTATTTTCTCCTTGAAAACGTACCCGGTCTGCTTTCGCATGACAAAGGGCGGACGTTTCACACCATCCTCAGTACGCTATCTGAACTGGGGTATCATGTCGAATGGAAAGTGCTTAACAGCAAGGATTTCGGAGTCCCCCAGTCAAGGAAGCGGGTGTATATTGTCGGATATCTTGATGGAAGATGTGCCGGAAAAATATTACCTTTCCCAAAAGCAAATGGAACAGCTCTTATACAAGTCCATGCTGGCAAACAGGGAGAAAGAGTCTACGCAGAAGAAGGACTGAGCTGCACGCTGACCAGCGGGGCTGGTGGTATGGGCGGCAAGACCGGATTATACGAAGTTGGTATCCCAATCAAGGAAAACACCCGAAAAGGATACAAGATGGCCTACGAGGGGGACAGCATCGATCTCGGATATCCGGGAATCAACAGTCGCAGGGGGAGAGTCGGGCATGAGATCGCCCATACCCTGACGACCGGAAACCAGCAGGGAACACTGCATTTTGTAGATATCTCCCCTCCGCCGCTGGTGACAGACGTTGCAAGATGTCTGAATACCAGACAGGATTCCAGCATCCATAACCACAGAGGCGAAAGTTCCGGGGTGCTGGTGGAAGAACCGCCAAGGGCAGTACTGACACCGGCCAAGGAAAAAGTCCGCCAGAATGGAAGAAGGATGAAAGAACCGGAAGAGCCAATGTTCACCATTACGGCAACTGACCGTCATGGAGTGATTTACCACGGCAGAATCCGCAGGCTGACGCCAAGGGAGTGTCTGCGGCTGCAGGGATATCGGGATGGTCAGATTTCCAAGATGGAAAAAGAAACATCGGATAACCAGCTTTACAAGCAGGCCGGTAATGGTGTCACTGTCAATGTCATTGAAGCAATAGGCAGAAATTTGAAAGCAGTAGATGAAGAGATCCAAAGCGGCTCACCTGTTCCAGAAGCGAAGGGTGGGTGAAGCAGATCGACCTAAAAGACCAGTATTTTGGTACAGAGATTGAGATGACAGGTATCAGCCGCTATGATGCGGCTGTTGCGATTGGAAGAATGTTCGGAACAGAGCCATATCATATCCGTTCTTACGATTCCTGGTGTGTAAAAGATTCAGATGGAAAAACGTGGAAATTTTCAAGAGACAGCAGTATCGACTGTGAAAGGCTGGCAAATGGTACTGTAATAGATGCCGATGGAGATTATTCGACAGAAATGGTATCCCCGAAATTGGAATATTCGGAAATGGGGAAACTCCAGGAAGTGGTGCGGTGTGTCAAAAACGCAGGTGCTTTTGTCAATTCATCCTGTGGCATGCATGTCCATGTGGACGCATCCAATCATACACCAAGGAGTCTGAAAAATGCACTGACGATCATGTACTGCAAAGAGGATATTCTGTTCAAAGCCTTAAATGTACAGACGAGAAGGGAAGATGAGTATTGCCAGAAAGTCCGTCCTATGGTATTGGAGAAGATCCGCCGGATGCCAAACAGCACCATCACGATGGAAAAATTCAAAAGGGCATGGTATGAGGGAAATGACGGAAGCTCCGAGCATTACAACTGGACAAGGTATTATGCCTTAAACCTACATGCTGTTTTTTCCAAGGGAACACTGGAATGGCGTTGTTTTGAAAGCACCCTCCATGCAGGAAAAGTCCGGTCGAATATCACACTGGCACTTGCCATATCCGCACAGGCGATCAACCAATCTTGTACCCATGCAAAAAAGACGGAGATCGGGGATAACCCGGCATTTACGTTCCGCACCTTTCTGCTCCGCCTCGGATTGATCGGGGACGAATACAAAAATGTGCGGAAGCATCTGCTTGCCAATCTGGACGGGGATAAGGCATGGCGGTATGACAAAAGTACCTATGCCTGTCTGCAGAATCCAAGACGGACAGATGATGCGAGATAACAGAATAATGAGAACAGACAGGCCGGGTGGAAACATCCGGCTGTTCTTATGCAAAATGAAGAAAAAGAAGAAAGAGGTAGAAAACATGAAGAGTAAATATCGATTCAGGCGAATCCTTTCAGGGGTGATGGCGGCAGTCACCATCTTATCCACGGTCATTTCACCGCTGACGGTGTATGCTTCGGAAGAGCCGAAAGCGGCGGAACCGCCAGCGTATGAATCCGTAAAGGATCAGCTGGATGAAAACGAAGTGGTAAAAGCCACCGATCTGGAGCTGGAAGTCGGACAGGACTTTGATGTTTCCACGGATTTTACAAATTTGGAAATCAAGGACGAAAGCAAAGTCAAAGTGACATTCCAGAAAGCAGAGAATGACGCCGGGGAGAACTTCAGCACCAGCCATGCAGACACTTACCATGCCGTTTATTATGTGGAGCCAGTCAACCAGAACCACCCGGTTTATCAGATTGGGAGAAACCTGATCGTAAAAGAGCCTGTGACAGCAGCTCAGAGTGAACCGCAGACAGAACAGGCAGTTACCGAAGAGGATACAGGTTCTGATGATGAGGAAGCTGCCTCGCAGGAAGAAACTGAGACAGTGCCTGTAGAGACAGAAATTGTTGAGCCGGAGACAGCTGAATCTGAAACAGAAGAACCGGAAGAAACAGAACCCGAATTTCAGGACGGACTTTCCGAATCCGAGTTTGATGCTGCATTAGAGGAATCCGAAACGGAAAATACAACCGATGAAGAATCCGGGCTGACACTCAGCGATGTTCTGGAGCAGGCAGGGGAACAGGATATTGACCTGATGGCAATGGAAGATGGGGAAACCGTTTCATTCAGCGCAGTCAATACCAGTACAAGAGCAACACAGGACGTAGATGTGACAAGAGGGGCTGCATACTATTATGCAGACTACGGTCTGGGTTCCTATGTAACTTATAAATATACCGTAAAATTTGGAAACGTGTCTGCAACTGCCTACTGTGTGCAGCCGTCCAAGGCAGGACCTGGGGATGGTGTCTATAAGATCACCAAACTGGGTGACAGCAAAGCACTGGCAAAAGTATGCTACTACGGCACAAAAGCATCCGGCGAAAATGGATTTTTCTCAGAGAAACATCCTGATTTTTCCGCTGGAAAACAGTTTATCATTGTCCATCTGGCTGCGTCTTATGCCAATAACAGTAGTGACGCTTTTTCCGGTACGAATGCAACCGGACAGGCTCTGGCAATGGAACTCTACAATTATTGCATGAGCCAGCCGGAGATACCGGAAGTGGACATGAGTTTCTCCAATGCAAATGTTACCGCATATATCAGCGGCAACAGCCAGAGAACAGAAGAGATCACCTTCAAGGCATCCGAACTGCAGACCATCACCATGAAGCTGCCGTCCGGTGTCAAACTGCATAATGTGACAACGGGAAAAACAAGCAGTGCAGGTGCATCCGTGGAGATCTGCGGCGGTACCAAATTCTACTTATCTGCACCGCTGACACAGGCAGTGAATGTCAAAGGGGAATGGTCTGTCACCATGAAGGGAAGCATCATCAAAGATTATTCCGCTTATAAGATCACAACCGGAAGCGAGACACAGGACCTTGCCCTGGTATTTGGCGAGGGTGTGACCGATGAGAAATATGTAGATTTTAAAGTATCATGGGTAAAACAGGCAACTCTGGAGATCGTAAAGAAAGACCGTAAGAGCAACAAAGCCATCGCAGGTGCAGTTTATGGCGTTTATAGTGACAAGGATGGAAAGAACCTGATCACAAAGATGCCGGCCACAGATGCCAACGGAGCTTCCAGCGTTACGATCACCAAAACACAGGATACCGTATACCTGAAAGAGATCTCCGTACCAAACGGATATCTGCTGGATACCAAAGCCTACGATGTGAAACTGGTCATCGGGGATACCGTAAAACAGACCGTTACCGATGCAGAGCAGATGGCAAGCCTGACCGTTTACAAATTAGGCGAAGTCCTGACCGGAGCAAAGGTGACCGATGATGGTGTTTCCTTTGTTTATACAGAGCAGAAACAAAAAGGCGCGGTTTACAACGTTTATGCTGCAGAGGAAATTGTATCCGCAGACGGAACAATCATCTACAAAAAAGATGCACTGGTTAAAGCCGGACTCACCACCGGGGATGACGGAAGTGCCACACTGGATAAGCTATATCTGGGGAAATATGTGGTAAAAGAAATGCAGGCACCACAAAATCTGGTATGCACTGGTGAAAGCCAGGAGATCACCCTTTCCTATGCCGGAAGTAATGTGGAAAAGGTCATGGGAAGCGTGACATTCAAAAATGACCGCCAGAAAGCAAGCGTGAGTGTATACAAACAGGATAAAGAAACCAGGAAATATCTTCCGGGCGGCACTTATGGTCTGTATGCCGGAAATGACATCAAAGCAGCGGACGGAACCATTGTGGTCAAGAAAGATACTCTCATTGAGAAAGCAGTGACCGGAACAGACGGAAAAGCCGTATATCAGGCAGACCTGCCAATCGCCAACAGCTACTACATGAAAGAGCTGGGTGCACCAGCTGGATATGTGAGAAACGGCGAGGATGTGTACTCCTTTACCTTCCAGTACACAACAGACAAAGAGGCAACGGTTTCTTTCAACCATACGTTCCAGAATGAGCGGATCAATGCGAAGATCAAACTGGTAAAAGAGGATTCCGAAACCGGAAAGACCGCACAGGGAGATGCAACACTTGAGGGTGCTGTTTACGGATTGTATGCCCGTGAAGATATCGTACATCCAGATGGACAGACAGGTGTTCTTTACCCGGCAGGAACACAGATTGCAACCCTGACTACGGATACAGAGGGAAATGCAGAAGTCGCAGACCTCTATCTCGGAAAGTATTACGTTAAAGAACTGACTCCGCCTGTCGGATATCTGGCAGACACGGAAGAACATGATCTGGAGTGTAATGACGAGGGAGATCTGGTTCAGACGGTAGAACGTACCGCAACTTCTCTGGAAGATGTGATCAAACAGCCGTTCCAGGTCATTAAAGCAGCCAACAATGGTAAGACCGATGCCGATCTGTTAAAAGGTGTGGGATTCAGTGCATATCTGGAGAGCAGCCTGAAGAAAAATAAGGACGGTTCCTATGACTTTGCATCTGCTACTCCGGTCGTGCTGACCGCAGACGGACAGACAGAAATGTTCACGGATGAGCGTGGATATGCATGCTCCATTCCGCTTGCATACGGAACCTACATTGTAAGGGAGACCACCACACCGCACAACTTCAAACCAGTCGATGACTTTAAGGTTGTGATCTCGGAAAACAATCCGGATCAGCCGCAGGTATGGCGTGTGCTTCTGGACGAAGAGTTTGAAGCAAAATTAAAGATCGTCAAAAAAGATGACGAGACAAAGAAATCGGTCCTGGTTCCGAATACCGAGTTTAAAGTATACAATCTGGATAACAAGAAATATGTGGAACAGGTGACCACCTACCCATCTACTACGGTACATAAATCTTATTTTACGGATGAGAATGGATACCTGATCCTGCCACAGAATCTGGCTTGTGGAAATTACCGCATCGAAGAAGTGATTGCACCGGATGGATACACCCACAGTGCCAATACCGTGGAAATCAAGGTAGACAGCGATACCGCATACCAGGAAGATCCGGTCAGCGGTGACCTGATCATCGAGGTGGAATTCGAGAACCACCCGGCAAAAGGCAGACTGACCATCCACAAGGAAGGAGAAGTAGTCAAAGGTTTTGACAAGGATTTCACCTATGAGGAAGCCAGCCTTGCAGGAGCCGTGTTTGAGGTTTATGCCGCAGAAGATATCTATACCGCAGACCATCAGAAAGATGAGAACGGCAACCGTTATCTGGAATATGCCAAAGACACACTGGTGGCAACGGTGACAACTGATGAAACCGGAAGTGCCGTAATCGAGAATCTTCCGCTCGGAACATACCGGGTAGAAGAGAAAAAAGCACCGGAAGGCTACACCTGGAATGCCAAAGGGGAAGAGGTAACCTTTACCTATGCCGGACAGGATACCCCGGTCGTAGACGAAGAAGTGACATTTAAAAATGAACGCCAGAAAGTAAGCATCACCGTGGAAAAACAGGACGCAGAAACCGGAAGCGTGGTAGCCGGAGCTGTATTTGGACTTTACAATAAGAAGGAAATCAAATCAGGCAACAAGGTCATCGTGAAAGCAGATACCTTATTACAGGAGATCACAAGCGATGAAAAAGGACAGGCACACTTTACCCTGGACCTGCCGCTTGGAACTTATTATGTAAAAGAGATTTCCGCACCGGACGGTTTTGTATCCTCTGATGAGGTACTGGAATTTGATGCCACCTATCAGGGACAAGACATCCAGACCATTAAACTGAAATCGATTAAGAAGAACCAGCCGACGACCATCGAGGTGACAAAATCCGATCTGACCACAGGCGTGGAGTTGAACGGAGCATCCCTTTCTGTTCTGGATGAGGATGGAAACGTGATCGACAGCTGGACTTCCGTAAAGGATGAGCCTCATGTGATCAAATATCTGACTGTTGGAAAAACCTATATCCTCCGTGAATCCCTTGCACCGCATGGTTATTTAAAGACTACGGATGTGAAATTCACCATCGAGGATACCGCAGAAATACAGAAAGTGGAAATGCAGGACCATGTACCGAAAGCACTGCTGATCGTAAACAAGAAGGGCGAATTCCTCGATAAGATCACCCTGCTGGATAACGTCAAAGGTGTTGTGGAACATTTCTTTGAGTACATTACAGGAAGCCTGACAGACGTTACCTTCGAAATCCGTGCTGCCGAAGATATCAAAGCAGCTGATGGCGTAAGCCCGGACTATTATTCCAAGGACGAACTGGTAGCAACTGTAACTACCGATACAAACGGTGTTGCAGAAGTATCTGACCTTCCGGTTGGAAAATATTATGTCAAAGAGGTAGGCACAGCATATGGTTATATCCTGGATGAAGAACCACGATATGTAGATCTTTCCTACCGCGATCAGGATACCCCGGTTGTCGTATACGATGAGGACTGGCAGAACAACCGCCAGAAGGTGAAAGTGAACGTCCTGAAGAAAGAAAAGGATACCGACCGTGTATTAAAAGGCGGCATCTTTGGATTGTACACTAGGAACGACATCCTGTCCGCATCTGGAAAGGTGCTGATGGAAGCAGATACCCTGATCGAGTTAAAAACAACAGATGTAGATGGAAAGATTTCCTTTATTGCAGACCTGCCGATTGACGGAACCTATTATGTGAAGGAGCTGTATGCACCGGATGGATTTGTCACCACCGGAGAAGAACAGGAATTTGTTTTTGAGTACCAGGGAGACAAAGAAGCAGAAGTGTCCTATGAGTTCGTATTTGAAGATGAGCCGACAACCGTGGAACTTTCCAAAACCGATCTGACCACAGGCGAGGAACTGCCGGGAGCCAGATTACAGCTGACGGATGAAAACGGGGCTGTTGTTGAGGAATGGACATCCACCAAGGAGCCGCACATCATCAAAGAACTGATTGTAGGAAAATCGTACACCCTGACAGAAACCAAGCCGGCCGATGGATATGCCACTGCGGAAAGCATCACATTCACCGTGGAGAATACTGTAGAGATCCAGAAACAGGTAATGGAAGATGATGTGACCAAAGTGGAGATCAGCAAAACGGATATTACCGGAGATACTGAGATCGAAGGAGCCAAACTGACCATCACAGATGAAAATGGCAATATCGTAGAAACCTGGACTTCCGGTAAAGAGCCGCATTATATCGAAAAACTTCCAATCGGTAAATACACCCTGAAAGAAGAGCAGGCTCCAAACGGTTATGTCGTTTCGGAAGAGATCACCTTCGAGGTGGCAGACACCACAGAGATCCAGAAGGTAGCCATGAAAGATGATACCGCAAAGGGACGTCTGATCATTGAGAAAACGGACAAGGATACCGGAGCTGCACTGAAAGGTGCGGAATTTGAATTGAGGGATGCCGATGGCAAAGTGGTAGAAACCCTGACCACTGATGAAAACGGTCATGCAACCAGCGGACTGCTTGCAATCGGAACTTATAAGGATGGCAAATTTGATAAGGCAGCCACTTATTATCTGGTTGAGACCAAAGCACCGGAAGGATATCAGCTGGATGAGACCAAGCATGAAGTGACATTTACTTATGTAGATGACAAAACCCCAGTGATTGAAGTCATCCAGAAAGTGACGAACGAGAAGCTGCCGGAGGACACCCCGTCTGTAAGTAACCCGAAAACAGGCGATGACACCAACCTCTGGATTCCGGCCCTGTGCCTGATCCTTTCCACAGGCGGTCTGATCGGCATGGGTGTGGCATCCAGAAGAAAGAAGAAAAAAGGGGGCAGATAGGCTGAAACAATTATATTTTGCGTATGGAAGCAACATGGATCTGGACCAGATGGCATATCGGTGCCCAAAGGCGGAGGTGGTAGAAACCGTCCGCCTGGAGGGGTATCGGCTGACCTTTGCAGCCGCAGGAAGCGGTCTTGCCACCATCTTCCCGGAAGAGGGAAGCCATGTGGACGGCGTCCTCTGGTCACTGACCGGGGACTGCGAAAAGAGCCTGGATCTTTATGAAGGCTATCCTGATTTTTACGACAAACAGGAAATCACCGTCAAGAATAAAGGCGGAAGAGAGATCAAAGCCATTGTCTATATCATGACAAAAGATTACATGCAGAACTTTAATCCGCCCGGACGGTCGTACCTGACTGGGATCTTAAAGGGCTGCAGACAGAACCAAATCCCGACAGAGCCGATCCTGAAAGCAGCAAGGAAACCGCCTGTGCCGGGAAAGACGCAGAAGAGTCAGCCAAAGAAGCAGAGAAAAGCCGGACAGGAACGATGAAGAAAAAACCAAAGACAGGAATCTTACAGAGGTTTTTCAAGATCATCTGCCTTGCAGTGACGCTGACAAGTGCCGGGTTTCTGATTTACCACATGGTATATCTTCCAATGGAGAACAAAAAGCTGGTGGCAGAGCTGAAAGGGAATTTCCCGGAGCCGGAAGCTCCGGGAGCCTCAGGCTCTGAAAAGAAAGACCAACCAGCTGGAAGAAAATGCCCGGTGGCTGCGGTAGACCTTGTTTCTCTTCGGGAACAATATCTGGATGTGCAGGGATGGCTGACAATACCGGACACCGGGATTGATTACCCAGTGCTTCAGTCCGAACAGGAGAATGGGGAGTTTTACCTGAAACGGAATTACAAAAAGGAATATGACATCAACGGAAGCCTGTTTTTACAGGCAGACTGCAAAGTGTCTGAAAGTCGGAACCTTATCATTTACGGTCACAACATGAACAGTGGGGCGATGTTCGGAAATCTGGACTTATATACAGATGAAACATATTATCAGGAGCATCCCTTTGCTTATCTTCAGACAGAGGATAGCATTCAGGAATACCAAATCGTCACAGTGCAGAAAGCAGACCGGGATCTGTTCCCGTTCCAGCAGCAACTCCCTGATGCGGAGGCCGTGCAGGAATACTTAAAAGCCGCCAAGCGGAGGGAAGTGTTCGAAACGGGGGATGATTACCTGAAGGGTATATGTGATAAGGTCTTAACGCTCATATCGTGTTCGTATGAATGGAGCGGTGCCAGGAACATCGTCCTTGCCGTGCCGGTTTCCGGGGCAGTGTGGAGTCAGAAGTGTTCGTAAGTACCCGAAAAGTGCAGAAAATGAGACAAATAATGACCGCACGGGCAGGGATGTGTTCAAAACAGAGAGATTATGTGAGGTTATGTATTGGGAGTATTTCAGCGAAAAGTGTCTGAAAGCCCCCGAAAAGTGCAGAATGTGAGACAGCTCACAACCAAGATCCGGCAGGAAGTGTTCCAAAAGGAGTGCTTTCTGCTGGATCTATTTACTTATGTGATAACGAGCTTTGACTCGTTAGAAAGGATGGTAACGATTATGAAACGATTTTATACAGCAGAATCCGTAACGGAAGGACATCCGGATAAGCTCTGCGACCTGATCGCAGACAGTATTCTGGATGCGTGTCTGAAAGAGGACGAAAATTCCAGGGTGGCCTGCGAGGTGCTGGCGACCAAAGGGAACATCATTGTGGCAGGAGAGATCACCAGTCGATATGAGCCACAGGTGTTTGAAATCGTCAGAAAAGTGCTGGAAAGTGCAGGCTATGAAGCGGAAGGAATCCACATGGATGCCCTCATTCACAAGCAGAGTCCCGACATTGCCGGGGCGGTGGAGCGATCCAGAGAACGAAGGGCAGGGACTGTTTCTGTTCAGAGCGGACTTGCCAGCGGAGCCGGGGATCAGGGCATCATGGTGGGATACGCCTGCGATGAGACACCGCAGCTCATGCCGATGCCAGTGGTTCTGGCGAACCGCATTGTGAGGGAACTGTCTGCAAGCCGCAGAAGCGGTTATATCATGGGAATCCTGCCAGACGGAAAGGCACAGGTGATCGTGGAATACGAAGATGACAGACCTGTCCGTCTGGATACGGTCGTTGTGTCCTGTCAGCATGAAAAGGAAAAATCTCTTCGGAAGCTGGAGCATGAGATCCGGGAGAAAGTGTTACGTCCGGCACTCCGTATGCTGCCACCGGATGAGGATACCAAGATCCTGATTAACCCATCGGGCAGATTTGTGTGCGGAGGTCTGGATGCAGACACCGGACTGACCGGAAGGAAACTAATGGTGGATACCTACGGCAGCTTGGTACCGCATGGCGGCGGTGCATTCTCCGGGAAGGATTGTTCCAAAGTTGACCGTTCCGGGGCATACATGGCCCGTTACATCGCCAAAAACATGGTAGCTGCCGGACTTGCCAGCCGATGCCAGGTGTCCCTTGCCTATGCCATCGGGGTTGCCCAGCCAGTCATGGTGCAGGTGGATACCTTTGGAACGGGAAAGATCTGTGCGGATGACTGCCTCGCCGCAGCGATCCCTCTGGTGTTCGGGCTTACCCCAAGCCAGATCTGTGACACCCTGCACCTGAAGCGGCCGATCTACCGACAGAGTGCGGTGTTCGGGCATTTTGGAAGAAAGGAATTCCCGTGGGAGAAAACGGATAAGGCAGAGCAGCTCCGGGATACCGTGATGTAATGCCGTGGATTCCGGAAGAAGAGATCAAACGGGCAAGGGAGATCACCGCCATTGAGTACCTGAAGAAATACCAGCCGAACCGCCTGAAAAAATCTTCAGCCAGAAATGAATGGGAGCTGACAGACCACGACAGCTTTAAAATCAACGAGCTCACCAGCCAGTGGCACTGGAAATCCAGAGATATCGGGGGCACCAGTGCTTTAAATTTCCTGATTCATGTAGACGGGTGTTCTTTTCTGGAGGCAGTGCAAATGCTGAAAGATGAGTATCCCACCTATATCCCTCCTCCAGTGGAAGCAAAGCCAAAGAAGCCATTTGTCCTGCCTACGGCCAGCCCGGACTGCCGCAGGGTGTTCCGCTATCTGAAAGAGCGGGGCATCAGTGGCGAGGTCTTACAGCGGTGTGTTCATTTGGGAATCTTATATGAGAGTCTGCCCTACCACAATGCCGTGTTTATAGGCCGGGATGAAAACCAGGTGGCAAGATATGCTTTCCTGCGTGGGATTTACGATGCCAGCGGAAAGTCTTTTAAGATGGAACAGGCCGGAAGTGAAAAGGCATACGCTTTTTGTGTTCCGGCGAAACCGGGATGCAGACGGGTTGCTGTTTATGAAGCCTGTGTGGATGTGCTTGCCCACATGACATTGGAACAGAGACAGGGAAGCCAGGATAAGTACCGTCTGGAGCTTGGCGGGATCAGCGCACCAAAAGAAGGGCAGAGCCAGCGGAGCATGAAAAAGCCGCAGGCATTGGAACATTTTCTGTCCCAGCACCCGGAGATCACCGAGATCGAAGTGTGTACCGACAATGACTTTGCCGGACGGTGGGCGTGTGAACATATCCGAAAAGCCTACGAGGGAAACTATCAGATCATCGAGAACCTGCCGGAGATCGAAGGGGCAGACTGGGCAGACATGGCAAAGATGGCTGCCCGTACACCAGAGAAACGGCAGAACAGAGAAGCGAGGTGATGCCTTGAAAGATAAAATAGAAGTGGAAATGCTGTCACCTCTGATGGCAGAGTTTATTCCGGACTATTCAGACATTGTGAATCTGGATGATGCGGAGCCATTGGAAGGACCTGACCTGGTGCAGTATCAGACATCCATAGCAGAAAAGGTTGACGAGATCAACCGGCTCGGTATGCCTGACAACCAGCCATGCAACCTGATCGATTATTTTGACCGAAACAAGGACATTAAGGAAAAAGTGGAACGCATTACAATGGCGGTAAAAGAACAGGAGGGTGTTTTATATGGCTGTGCAAACCTGACAATCCGGGAGAATCTGACCCCAGAGGAATACCGTGTGGTGGGGCAGTATCTGAGAGGCCAGTACAGCGATGGCTGGGGAGAAAGTCTGGAACAACGGGAGATAAAAGTAGACGGCGGCGAATTGTATCTGCATTTTTATGTTGGTGCCGGCTCGGATTTTCTGATTCAGATGAAAGCACCGGAAAACGGTGTGCAGGAAAAGCAGCCGGAACAAAAGCCGTCCCATCCGAAGCTGAAACTCTTAGGGCATGACGGAAATATTTTCTCAATCCTTGGCGATGCCTCAAGATTGCTCAGATGTGCCGGGATGTCCGAACAGGCCAACGAGATGGCAGACCGTGTCCACAAGAGTGGCAATTATTATGAAGCACTGGGAATCATCAGCGAATATGTGGAAACCGAACTGTCGGATCACCGTGAACAGCCCAGAACACAGAGAAAAGAAACACCGAAAAAAGAGGATACCTGCCGATGAGCAGTTCCATAAAGAAAAGCACTTCCAGAGAAATCTGGAAAATAAGCGACCGAAAGGATGATGCCTATGGGAAATACCCTGAAACTTGAAGATCTTTTAAAACCGGACTGTGTGCCGGATGAGTCTGCCGGAGGGGAGAACTGGCGTATCCTGCATGGAGATACCTTAAAACTGGTCAAAGGATTCCAGCCGGGGATCTTTGATGCAGTTATAACCGATCCGCCCTATGCGTCCGGGGGAACCAAGCAGAACGAACGCAACCGCACTACCAACCAGAAATACAGCAGCATGAAAGCAGAAAATGCCCTGCCGGATTTTGATGGGGATAATAAAGACCAGCGTTCCTGGACCCACTGGATGGCAGAATGGCTGTATGATGTGCGGAAAGCCTGCAAGAGAGGGGCTCCGATCTGCCTCTTTATTGACTGGAGACAGTACCCGTCCATCACCGATGCCCTTCAGTGGGCAGGCTGGATCTGGAGAGGAACCGCAGTCTGGGATAAGGGAAACTCCCGTCCGCAGAAAGGCAGGTTCCGCCAGCAGGCAGAGTATATTGTATGGGGGAGCAACGGCCCGATGCCGATCAACCGCCCGGTGTCCTGCCTTCCGGGTGTGTTCCGTTATGGGAATCCCCAGAACCGCATCCATGTGACAGAGAAGCCTCTCCAGCTGATGAAAGATGTCATCCAGATTTGCGAGCCGGGCGGTCTGATCTTAGATCCGTTTGCCGGAGCTGGTACTACCATCCTTGCGGCGGCAGAGTCGGGCTATCAGGCGGTCGGCATTGAAGTGACGGATGCGTATTATAAGCTGGGAAGCGACCGCGTCCGCATCGCACTGGAAACATTGGAAGAAGCGGAAAACGAAGAATCGCAGTAACCGGATGTCTGCCAGACATCTGAAAAAAGAAAGAAAAGAATCCAGATGTCCACAAGACATCCACAGAGCCGGAATGTTTTGTGGGTGTTTTTTTAGATCATGCCGGGCAGAGGAAACCTGTCCGGTCAGGAAAGGAGATGGTCGTATTGGAACAGGCACTTGCTTATGTCTGCTGTTCTGCAGAAGAGGGAAAGGCCAAAGTACAGCGGTACTGTCGGAAGATCTACGAACTGGGATATGTGCCGATCTGCCCGCAGTACAGCTTTTCCCCATTCCTTGATGATGGGGATGCAGAAGATATGCAGGCCATGCGGAGAATGTCCCACCAGATCTTAAGGCGGTGCAGGATGGTGGTCGTCTGCGGAAAAGAGACCACCGGGACGATGAACACGGAGATCAGCATGGCTGACAGACTCCATATCATCTGTACCACGCTGGATGGGTTAAGCAAAATTAAAGAAAACGAATAATTCCGAAAAACGACAGGTTCAGAGGGGACGAAGCAAAATGCGACTGGTTTTGCAAGCATAGCGTTTGGATATCCAAACGCACTTTGGGGAGAACCCCAATCCCCCATACCGAGCCGTAAACAGACGAAAGGAGAACGAAAAAATGTTGGGATTTATACTTGGCACAATGACCGGAGGAGTAATGGGCGTTTTTGCAATGTGTCTTTTCATAGCTGGAAAGCGTGAGGATGAGGCACTGGAGCGGTGCAGGATGAAACCAAAGGAGATCATTGACCACGGCGTGTGCATCTGTTTTGTAAACAGCCAGGGAGAGGAACTGTTCCGTCTGGCAGACGGGGAAAGCCTTGTGCAGAATGCCCCAAATGGAGAGCGGAACGTATCCACCTGCCACTATCTGGATGCCGATTCTGCTATGATTGATGGGAAAAAATGGAACCTCCTGGAATTCGCAAAAGAGATGGAAAAGAGAGGGATCATGTTCGCCCCGATGGAACTGTGCCAGGTATCGGAAAGGGGGTGAGGCCTATATGAAGAAAAAGATCATTGCTGCAGCCGTAGCCATTGGCGTGCTGACAGGATTCCTGATCTGGAAAAACCGTGAAATGTAAGGAAACGATCAATAACCCGTTGGAAAGCAGGTGAAGAGATGAGAAAAAGAAACCATGTGATACCAGTCCGCCTCAATACAAAGGAGCTGCGTTTTCTGGAAGAGCAGGTAGAAAAAAGCGGCCTGTCCCGTGAGGAATACATCCGTTCCATTGTCATGGGCGGCGAAGTCCGGGCAAGACCCTGTGAGCATCATACGGAGCTTTTGCGGAAAATATCCGGTCTGTGCAACAACGCCAATCAGCTTGCCCATGTAGCCAACGGCTGTGGGATGGCCGGGGAAGAGAGTATCCGGGAAATGCTCCGCATGACGAAAGAGACATGGAGGCTGGTCAAAGAGGAATAGTAGCCGATGGCATACACCAGTATCATCCCGGTCAGCCGTCTGGACAATTCCATCACGTACATCCGAAACAAGGATAAGACCATCAAGAAAGGGCAGAGTGCCGGCTCTCTGGAAGAAGCCATCGATTACGCCATGAATCGGGACAAGACGGAGCGTTCCGTTTTTGAGGATGCCATCGGCTGCGTCTGTGAGACTGCCTATCAAGATATGGTAGCTACGAAGAAACGATACCACAAGATGGACGGAGTACAGGGGTACCATCTGGTGCAGAGCTTTGTCAAAGGGGAAGTCACCCCGGAGCTTGCTCACCAGATCGGCATGGAAATGGCAGAAAGGCTCCTTCAGGGAAAATACGAAGCAGTCATCACCACCCATCTGAATACGGAGCATTACCACAACCACATCGTGTTTAATTCCGTGAGCATGGAAGATGGGAAAAAGTACCACAGCAACAGCAGGAGTTACTATGAGGATGTGCGGAAAGCTTCGGATGCCTTATGCCTGAAATACGGCTTATCTGTCATCGAACCGAAAAACGGCAAAGGGAAATCCTATGCACAGTGGATGGCAGAACAGGACGGAAAGCCGACCTGGAGAACCTCGATCCGTCTGGACATCCGGGATGCTGTGGCAGAGAGCTTCACATGGAAACAGTTTCTGGAACAGATGAAGCAGAGGGGATACCAGTGGAAGCTGAACCGGAAGTACATTGCATTAAAAGCACCGGGGATGGAACGGTATATCCGTCTGCGGAGCCTTGGGAAGCATTACTCGGAAGAGAGCATCCGGCAGTGGATCTTGCAGCCCAAGAGCAGGATACCTGCTGGAAAAGAAGGAGATTCCAGATCCCCGAAAAAGAAGTTAAAAGGGATACAGGCCCTGTACTATTCCTATCTGTACCAGATGGGTGCCCTAAAGCAGAAGCCG
Organism: Ruminococcus sp. FMBCY1; assembly: GCF_023921805.1. Taxonomy (GTDB): domain Bacteria; phylum Bacillota; class Clostridia; order Oscillospirales; family Acutalibacteraceae; genus Ruminococcoides; species Ruminococcoides intestinale_A. Next base: position 542,169 of record NZ_CP074197.1, read on the forward strand.
AAAAGGATCTCCCCGGTGCTCCGGGCAGACATCCGAAAACTGGATGCCAGGATCGAGCAGATGGAATTTCTACAGAAGCATCAGATCACTACCCGTGAAGAGCTACTCGCCTACCGCACATCGTTGGAAGAGAGGGTACAGGCACTCACGAAAGAGCGGAAGCGGCTCTACCGGAGCGAACCGGACAGTGTCAGGATCGGTCAGATCACCGAAGAACTGAAGCCGCTTCGAAAGGATATCCGCATTTGTATCCGGATCGAACAGCAGTCCCAGGAGATGGAAGAAAAGATGCGTCTGGCAGAGCAGATCCAGAGACAGGAAGAAGAACAGACGGAGAAAAACAGAAAACCAAGAACAGAAAGCAGGTGAACAACATGAATTATGGAGGCGATGCGGCGGACCAGATCGTCCGGTATTCCCTGGACGGCGTGGACCACGGGCTCAGGCTTTCGGGTACGCTGGCAAAGCATCTGGCGGTGTTTGTTGCCGCCGTATTAAAAGACCAGAAGAAAACGAGGGGCAAGACCAGAATGGTGCGGATGTTAAAGGAGAACAAGCCATTGAAGTTCTTCACTGTGCCATCTGACCGCCTGCGTGAATTCTGCAGTGAGGGCAGGAAACGAGGACTGCTCTATGTGATCATCCGGGATAAAAAGAACCCGGAGATGAGCGAGGTCATGGTCTTTGCCGATGATGCAGCCAAAGTCAACCGTGTCATGGATAAGATGAACCTTGATTTTGTAAGGAGCGAAGTCGGGGAAGCTGTCCATGAGGTAACCGCCGGAATGGAAGCACCGGAAACCGAAGCAGTACAGGAAACTGTGCAGATGCCAGAGGGCGAGGTGCAGTTTGAAATCAGCGATCTGGACGAAGCATTCCAGGTCGGTGACATGGACTTTTCTGAAGAGGAAAAGAACCAGAATCATCCCGAAAAGGAGTTTTCCGAACCGGAAAATTTTATCCCGGTGCAGGAAGAGGGGGAAGAGAATCTGTCCGGCTCTTCCTTGCACAGCAGAAATATTTCTACCGGGCAGGAAAAAGGGACTGATGCAGGGCAGAGGGAACAGGAGCGTCCCAGTGTCCGCCGGGAGCTGGAGAACATCAAACGGGAGAAAGCAGAGGAATCCCAGAAGCGGAGCCGGGAAAAGAACCGTGGACCAAGGAAAACGCAGAAGAAAGCAAGAAATAAACGAAAGGTGAAAGCGAGGTAGGAGATGGACCTGACAAAATTTTTAGGGCAGGACTCGCAGGAGCAGTCCGCCCAGCGGTTATCGAAAGAAGAATATGCCGCACAGAAAAAGCAGGAGAGGGAAGAAATCTGGGGTATGATCGATGGAAAGGCACAGGAGGTCTTCCAGAATGGGAACTCCTTAAAAGGATTCCTTGATTTTATGGGACAGTGCAAGCCGCAGAGGACAGACAACCTGTTCCTGCTTTATGCACAGAATCCGGAGATCCGGCAGGTCAAGACCTTTGAAAAATGGAAGGAAGAAGGCAAGGTAGTCAAGACCGGAAGCAAGGGATACAACTTCATTGTCGGACAGGAATATGAAAAGGACGGTGTCATCCAGCAGGGGTACTCCATCCAGAAAGCCTATGACATCAGCCAGATCCGTACCAAGCAGCCGGAAGAGGCAGAGCCAAAGCCGATGGACCAGATGATGGAAGCACTGCTGACCGACAGCGAGGTACGGATTCAGATCGCAGACAATCTGCCGGATAAGGTACAGGCACAGTACATCCCGAACAAGCGGACGATCTATGTCCGAAATGGCATGAGCGAAAATGCAACGTTCCATTCCATCAGCCGGGAGCTGGCCTGTGCATCCCTTGACCATCACGATGGAAGCTACAGCCGGGCAGGGGTATCGGCACAGGCCTATTGTGCGGCGTATGTGACAGCACAGAAATACGGCGTGGATGTCTCCGGTTTTTCCTTTGACAAGGTATGCCAGATGCAGGCATTCGGACAGAAAGATCCGAAAGAACTCCGCTCCTTTATCCAGGATGTAAAGAGTGCAGCCTATTCCATTGGCAAGCAGGTAGACCGCAACCTTGGCAAAAGCGAGCAGGAATTTATGACCGATGAATTTGCCATCCCGGAGGAAAAAACGGAGAAACCTGCCAAGAGTAAAAAGTCTCCGGAACGCTGATAAAAAGGGGCTTTTCCGGCTCTTTTGCAGTAGCTTTCCGGGAGGAAGTGTGGTATGTTGTGGTTGAGAAAAAAGAGGAAAAAAGGAGGCTCGCCTATGACAAGAATGCGATATGTAAAGATGGACCGGATCATGAACCACATGCTGATCCATGCACTCCGGGAAGTGTTCCGGCAGGAAAAAGAACAGGGGCTTCCGGTGGATACCACACGGGATCTGGTTCTGAAGCTGGCAGAGCAGGAAGAGGGAAAGCTCTACCTGACAGAAGCCGAACACAGCAAATCCGTGGAAGCCTTAAACCAGCTCCGGGACACATACCTGAAAAACGGACGCTATTCCGATGGGATCGACAGCGTCCTGTTAAAGATCATGAAATCCAGATACCGCCCATACCGTGGAAGGGGAAGATGAAGAAAGGATGTGGTACAAATATACAGAAATATGACACAAGAAAGAATAGAAGCCATGCGGAGAAGATATCCGCCGGGAACCGAGGTCACGCTTAACAGCATGGAGGGGGAGAGCCACATGCCACCCGGCTTAAAAGGTAAGGTGGATATGGTAGACGATGCGGGGCAGATCCACGTAAACTGGGAGAATGGAAGCAGCCTTGCCCTCGTTCCGGGAGTGGACAGCTTCCACATTACGGACCTGCCAAGAGCAGAGAGGCCCAAACAGCAGCCATCCCGGTAACAAACAGCCGGAAGTCAGACTGGATGATCTGGCTTGCCGGACTGCCTGTCATCTGGTGGGTAGCAATCCTGCTTGCGGATGCCATCCAGCCGGGCAGGAATCTTTTCGAGCTGATGGAGGTTCTCACAGAAAAGCTGAACCATCCCTTCCAGTTTCATTATACGGAATATACCATCAAGTCGATGCTGGTCTGCACGTTACTTTACGCAGCTGGGATCGGCATTTTTTATTCCAGTCAGAAGAACTACCGCAGAGGGGAAGAACATGGCTCTGCCAGATGGGGCGATGCCCGGCAGATCTGTAAGAAATATAGCCAGAAGCCGTACTCCCAGAACATCCTGCTGACACAGAACTTCCGCATTAGCCTTGACACCCACAAGCACCGCAGATGTCTCAACATTCTCGTAGTGGGAGGCTCCGGTGCAGGAAAATCCAGAGGCTTTGCCCTGCCAAACATCATGCAGTGCTGCTGTTCGATGGTCATCACCGATCCGAAAGCCGAGCTGCTCCGAAAGACAGGCGGTCTGCTGGAAAAGAAAGGATATGAGGTGCGTGTCTTTGACCTCATCAATCCCGACACATCTTTTTGCTACAATCCATTCGAGTATGTCCACGATGACAAAGACGTGCTCCGTCTTATTTCCAATCTGATACAAAACACCACACCCAAAGGTTCCCAGTCCTCTGATCCCTTCTGGGAGAAGAGCGAAACCGCACTGCTTCAGGCACTGATGCTGTATCTGCTCCACGAAGCTCCGCCGGAAGAACAGAACTTCGCCATGATCATGGAGATGTTAGGCTCGGCACAGGTAAAAGAAGAGGACGAGGACTACGAGTCCCCTCTGGACATTTTGTTTGACCGTCTGGAGATGCGGGACCCGGACAGCATTGCCGTCAAGCAGTATCACATTTACAAGCAGGCGGCAGGAAAGACCGCCAAGTCCATCCTGATCAGTGTAGGTGTCCGGCTGGCAGCCTTCAATCTGCCGCAGATTGCCAAGCTGACCAATACTGATGAACTGGATCTTTCCAACATGGGAGAAAGAAAAGTTGCCCTTTTCTGCTGTATCCCGGATGCAGACACCTCTTTGAATTATCTGGTAGGCATGATCTACAGCCAGCTTTTCCAGACGCTTTATTACATGGCAGACCGTGTGCATGGCGGTGCCCTCCCGGTTCCGGTCAACTGCATCATGGATGAGTTTCCAAACGTATCCCTGCCAAATGAGTTTGAGAAGATCCTGGCAACCTGCCGTTCCCGTTCCATTTACTGCAGCATCATCATCCAGAACATGAGCCAGCTAAAGGCTCTGTTCAAGGACTCCTGGGAAAGTCTGGTGGGCAACTGCGATGAGTTTTTGTACCTGGGCGGCAATGAAAAAGAGACACACAAATATGTATCAGAATTACTGGGGAAAGAAACCATAGACACCAACACCTACGGGCAGACCAAAGGAAAATCCGGCAGCTACTCCACCAACTTCCAGCAGAGCGGAAGGGAGCTGTTACAGCCGGATGAAGTCCGTATGCTGGATAACCAGAATGCACTTCTGTTTATCCGCGGGGAGCGGCCCATACTGGATGCCAAGTATGACCTGATGAAGCATCCCAACATCCGGTATACCGAGGACGGAGGTGCCGGCCCGTTCAATTATGCGAAAGCACCGCTGGCGCATGACGATTTTACATTTGACGAAACAAGATATGACGATTACGAACTGCTTCTGGATGAGGACATCATCGGGGAGCTTTTTTGATGGGAGGAATGCCAATGAATTTACTGAAAAATAAGAAACACACAGAAATCAGGAAAGAGACCGCACCGCTGAAGATGAAGAGAGGGCAGAAGAAACTGTTTGCTCTGTATGCAGTCATGGTACTGTCGATCTGCATTGGGGCGACCTGCGTTTATGCCGCAGGCGATCCGCTGGCAGTCGTCAATAACCTGTCCACGTTTATCTTTTCCCTGATCCGCGCCATTGGCCTGATCCTGCTGGGATTTGGTATCGTGCAGGTCGGTCTGTCCTTAAAGAGCCACGATCCAAGCCAGAGGGCAAACGGATTTCTGACACTGGCAGGCGGTATCATCATTACCTTTGCAAAAGAGATCCTGGACCTGATCATGGGATAGTAGAAGAGTCCAGAAGGGGAGCCATGCGAAATGCCGGCTCCCTGCTCACTTTTGAGGATGGGAGGTGAAACTGTTTGAGTGATAACTGGATCGTACAGAATCTAAATTCTGCCTTGCAGACCTGGAGCGACAAGCTGGCTGAGATCTGGACACTGCTGACGCAAAGCCCGGAGAATTTCAAGGGCGGGGCGATCTGGAGCGTGATGACGAACATCAACGGTGGACTGAAAGCCATCGGGTACGGCCTGCTGGTTCTGTTCTTTGCGGCGGGGCTTGTGAAAACCTGTGGGAGCTTCACGGATATGAAAAAGCCGGAACATGTAGTGAAAGCCTTTATCCGTTTTGCACTGGCACAGGGAGCCGTCATGTCCGGCATGGAGCTTTTGACTGCGATCTTTTCCATTGTGCAGGGCATCGTAACAAATATCATGTCCCACTCCGGGATGGCGGGTGGAACTGTAACGGAGCTGCCCTCGGAGATCGTGGACAAGATCGAAGCGGTGGGGATGCTGGAATCTATCCCTTTGTGGATCGTAACTTTATTAGGAAGCCTGCTGATTACGGTATTGTCATTTGTCATGATTCTGACTGTATACGGGAGAATGTTTAAGCTGTATATGTACACAGCCATCGCACCGATTCCATTGGCAACCTTTGCCGGGGAGCCAACCCAGTCTGTAGGAAAGAACTTTATCCGTTCCTACGCCGGGGTATGTCTGGAAGGAGCCATCATCGCACTGGCCTGCATCATCTTTTCGGTGTTTGCATCAAGTCCGCCGGCCATCGGGGACGCCAGCCTGTCCGCCGTGACCATTGTCTGGAATTACGTCGGGGAACTGGTATTTAACCTGCTGGTACTGGTCGGGGCAGTCAAGGCATCCGACCGTATCGTAAAAGAAATCATGGGATTATAGGAGGCGAAAAAAATGGAAGAACCAAAGACACTGAGCTACGACTGGCAGTATGGCCGGGAGGAATTATTTCTCAGGGTAGACAGTTACATGAGCGATGACAATCTCTATATCGGGCTTTACCATATGGAAGATGGATACCCGGAAAGCTTTGCAGACCTTACGGTAAACCTGCCTTTTGCTCCGCTGGGCGGTATCAATGAAGCCTATATCGACCACAATTTCAGCAAAGAAAAGCTTCGTTTTATAAAGCAGCATAAGCTGGGAACGATACAGCCGGATACCGCATCCTCCGGTTACTGCATCTTCCAGAGGGTTGCATTCGACCTGAAAAAACTGGCAGAGCTTGATCCGGAAGGAACAAAAAGATTTATGGAAAGAAATGGCATCCGGCAAAGGGATGTACCAAAACAGAAACAAAAGAAAAAACAGAGATTACAAAGAGAAAGGTAGAAAACAACATGGAAGTGAAAATGAATAAAGAAATCCGAGACTATCAGGAGTCAATGTTCTGGGGCTTAAGCTTCCGGCAGTGCTTATTTTCGGTACTGGCGATCCTGGCAGCCCTTGGAATCTATTTTGTCACCCGGAAATATGCCGGGGAACAGGTAACCGGATGGCTGTGCATCCTTGGGGCGGCTCCCTTTGCAGCCTGCGGCTTTTTTCGTTACCACGGCATGACGGCAGAACAGTTTGCATGGGTAGTCATTAAATCCGAACTGCTGTACCCGAAGCGGCTGGTATTTAAGTCGGAGAACCTGTACTTTTCCTGCATGGAAGAGAGCCTGCGGCTGGGTGAGAAAATGATGGGAAACGGAGCGGAACTTCTGGAAAAGAAGCGGACGAAACAGAAGAAACCAAAGAAGCGAAGAGGAAGGGGTGATGCCTTTGATTAAAACCCTGAGTCAGACACTGAAACAGGACAAGGAAAAATTTAAAGTACCGAAGTCTGTCCAGCAGGCCATCCCGATTCGCAAGATCTGGCCAGATGGTATTTTTCAGGTGGAGAGCAAGTATTCTAGGACATTCCGGTTTACGGATATCAACTATTCCATTGCCAGTAAAGCGGACAAGACGGAAATGTTCCTGGACTACTCTGAACTTTTAAATGCACTGGATTCTGGCTGTACGGCGAAGATCACCCTGAACAATCGTAAGATCAACAAGGAAGAGTTTGAGCAGTCCCTGCTGATCCCGATGAAAGGGGACGGTCTGGACGAGTACCGGAAAGAGTACAATGACATGCTCCTTTCCAAGATCTCCGGTACCAACAACAGTATCTACCAGGAACGCTATCTGACCATCAGCGTCCACAAGAAAAACATTGATGAAGCCAGAACCTATTTCGCACGTGTGGGAACGGACATCATCACCCATCTGGCCAAGCTGTCCTCTATTGGGGAAGAGCTGGATGCAGAGCAGAGGCTACAGATCTTCCGGGACTTTTTCAAGGCAGACGTTCCACAGAGTTTTCCATTTGACATGAAAGCCTTTGCGAAAAAAGGACACAGCTTCAAAGACTGGATCTGCCCGGACACGATGGAATTCCATAACGACCATTTCAAGCTGGGCGAGCAGTACGGCAGAGTCCTTTTTATGGAAGATTACGCCAGCTATGTAAAGGATGAGATGATCTCCGAACTGTGCAGCCTTGGCAGGAACCTGATGCTGTCCATTGATATCATCCCCGTACCGACAGACGAAGCGGTGCGTGAGATCCAGAACCGACTGCTGGGCGTGGAGACAAACGTCACCAACTGGCAGAGACGCCAGAATGCCAACAATAACTTTTCAGCCGTAGTTCCCTATGACATGGAGCTGCAGAGAAAAGAGACCAAGGAAATGCTGGACGATCTGACCACCAGGGATCAGAGGATGATGTTCGGCATCCTGACAATGGTACATATGGCAGACAGCAAGAAACAACTGGACTCCGATACGGAAACCCTGTATTCCATTGCGAGAAAACACCTCTGCCAGATGGCAACTTTGAAGTGGCAACAGGTCGATGGACTGAATACCGTCCTGCCGTATGGCCTGCGGAAAATCGATGCAGTGCGTACCCTTACTACAGAATCCACCGCCGTCCTGATCCCGTTCCATACGCAGGAAATCATGCAGCCGGGAGGCATCTATTATGGGCAGAATGCCGTCAGCAAAAATATGCTGGTGGCAGACCGAAGGAAGCTGTTAAACGGCAACTCTTTCCGACTGGGTGTCAGCGGCTCCGGCAAGAGCTTCTCGGCAAAAGAGGAGATCGTAGACCTTGCCCTTTCCACGGAAGATGACATCCTCATCCTCGATCCGGAGTCGGAGTTTGCTTCTCTGGTGGAAGCCTTAAACGGAGAGGTCATCCGGATCTCGGCAACCTCGGATACCCATCTGAATGCACTGGATATGGATTCTGCCTATGGCAATGACCGAAATCCTCTGATTGAGAAGTCAGAATTTATCCTTTCCCTGTTTGAGCAGCTCGTAGGAGCCGGAAACCTTTCGGCAAAGGAGAAATCCATCCTTGACCGCTGCACCGCAGATGTGTACCGGGATTATATGAGGGGCGGTTACAAAGGGCAGGTGCCGACCTTAAAGGACCTGTACCGACAACTCATGCTCCAGCCGGAGGAAGAAGCCAGAGGGCTGGCTCTGTCTTCGGAACTGTTTATCAATGGCAGTTTGAACACCTTTGCCCAAGAAACCAATGTCAACACGAAGAGCCGTATCATCGACTATGACATCCGGGAGCTGGGCGAACAGCTGATGCCTCTTGGCATGCTGGTCACACTGGATTCGATTTTTAACCGTGTGATCCAGAACTGGAAGAAGGGAAAAACGACATGGATCTTTGCGGATGAGTTTTATCTGCTGTTCCGCTATGAATACAGTGCGGACTTTTTCTACCGCCTGTACAAGCGTATCCGTAAGTATTCCGGATTTGTAACCGGACTTACCCAGAACGTTGAGGAACTTCTGAAATCCGATACCGCCCGCCTGATGCTGGCGAACAGTGAGTTCCTGATCCTTTTGAATCAGGCTACCACCGACCGGGATGAGCTGGCGGCACTTCTGAATATTTCAGACAACCAGTTATCCTACATCACCAATGTGGGTGCCGGCCATGGTCTGATCCGCTGTTCCGGAAATCTGGTGCCGTTTGAAAATTCGTTTCCAAGAAATACAAAACTGTACCGCCTGATGACGACCAAGCCGGGCGAAGCGTAAGAGCGGGACAAGCCGGGACTGGAGGTGAGAGATGAAGGATATCAAAACCAAAGAAGTTACAACAAAACCAAAGACCAAAAATCCTGCCTCCAGAATCCCCAAGGAGCTGATGCGGACGGCCATACTGGAGAGCAAGGAAAAATCCCAGACCATCGCAAATGCCAGGGACAATGACATGGGAGAACAGTCCCCATCCGAATATGCCAGTGGGAAAGTCACATCCGCAGAGGAATGGGCTGCAAGAAAGACAGGCAGAACTGTAACCAGAGCCGGAAAGACAGCCGCACAGACTTCCTACGAGAAGATCAAACAGAGAGCCGCTGGCAAAAAAGAAGCAGAAAAAGAAGTGGAGAAAGAAACCGCCAGAGGAACAGGGGACACACAGACCGCCGATCCTGCTAGCCGGGAAACACCCGAGCAGAAGAGCCGGGAAGTACAGATTCAGAAAGCCCAGCGGCAAAAGGCGGTTTCAGATGCCGTCAAAACGAAAGAGCAGAAGATCCGGGCTGCCAGGGAGACACCAAGAATCCAGAACGGACAGGAGATAGCAGAAATGAAGCAACTCTCCATCCGAGAACAGAGTCGGAAGAAGGAAGCAAAAGATACAGTAAGGCAGACCGCCATCCGTCAGAAACAGCCGGAAACCATTCGGATCAAGGAAAAACCAAGGAAACAGCCGGAGCCGAAAACCATACAGAAGCGTACCATCAAGACGGCTCCCCAGTCTGCGAAGATCAGCGTCCAGCCAGAGCAGAAGCTCCGTGCGACCAGTTCCAACGCCCTGACGGTCCGGATGCAGAAGCAGATGGAACGAAGGGCAGCGAAGCAGGCGGCAAAGAAAGCTGCCATGCAGACTTCCAACAGCGTCCGCCGGATGCAGAAAACGGCAAGGGCAGGGCAGAATAGCTTCAAGGCAGCCAAGGCCGCCGTGGAAGCGGCAGCGAAAACCGTGCAGTCCATGATGGCTGCACTGGGAGCCGCCGGAGCAGTTATCGTTCTTCTCTTGGTCATCATGGTTGGAATCGTTGGCGGTGCGGCATTTTCTGGAAGCTCGGAGAGCAGCGAAGCACTCAGCCAGGAAGTCCTTTCCTATACGGCAACCATACAGAAATATGCCAACCAGTACGGAATCCCCGAATATGTCTCCGTGATACAGGCGATCATGATGCAGGAATCTGGCGGCCGGGGGACCGATCCCATGCAGAGCAGTGAGTGCCCATACAACACCCGGTATTCCAACAGCCCGAATGCCATCCAGGATGCCGACTATTCCATACATGTAGGAATCCAGTATTATGCGGACTGCCTGAAGGAAGCCGGATGCACCAGCCCCCAGGACATGGATAAGCTGAAGCTGTCCCTGCAAGGGTATAACTACGGCAACGGATACATAACGTGGGCGCTCCGAAACTACGGGGGCTACAGTGCAGAAAATGCTCTGCAGTTTTCCAATGATCAGGCTGCTTCGCATGGCTGGAGTGCCTATGGCGATCCAGAATACGTCCCTCACGTCCTGAGGTATTATTCCAGCGGCGGATTGTTTGCCGGCCTGTTTGGAGGCAACGGCCAGATCGTATCCGTGGCACTTACCCAGCTTGGAAATGAAGGAGGCCAGAAGTTCTGGTCATGGTATGGATTTGACAGCCATGTGGCGTGGTGTGCCTGCTTTGCCAGCTGGTGTGGGGATCAGGCAGGACTGATCGAGAGCGGCAAGATGCCGAAGTTCTCCCTATGCGATGATGGGATCGCGTGGTTTCAGGGCAAGGGAAAATGGAAGAGCAGAGGATATTCGCCAGCACCTGGAACCCTAATCTTTTTTGACTGGAACGGAGATGGAACCTCAGACCATGTAGGAATCGTAGAGAAAACCGAGGGCAGTACCGTATACACGGTAGAAGGAAACTCCAGTGATGCCGTGAATAAGAGAAGCTATGATATCAATAACGGAACGATCATGGGATACGGCATACTTTGAAAATTAAAATATAAGTTATAACCTATGAAGAGAAATTTAATATGTGTAAGTTGATTTTTTTATTTGATTGAAATTTTAATTTTATATGAAATGAAAAGAACCAGTGAGAGAATCGTTAAATTTCACTCACTGGCTCAATTTGTTTCAAATTTCTCGGACAACTCTGTAAGTTCTTTCACCGTTTCCTGGGTGTGATGCAACAGGGTGTCACGCATTTCTGGCGGACAGCTGGAATAAAGTATTTTCATCTGATTGACACCCTCATCCTCCAGAGAAATATCTGGATTTATAAGCGTATCTAAAGAGATGTGTAGGACCTTTGCCAATGCTCTCAAAATCAAATAGGAAGGATTCATTTTCCCTTTTTCGATATTGGCGATTTGCTTTACAGAAACATGGCTCAGATCAGAAAGTTCTTGTTGTGTCAGTTCTTTATTCTTTCGGGCTTCCCGCATTTTCTGCCCTAAAGCAGTTAAATCATCAATCGGCATAATCGTTCACCTCAAGAATATTGTATCGTTCCGGTTTGTACAAAGGAATAACCTTATTGTGCTTGCTAAGAGGTATGATTATGCTGATTATGTGAATGAAAAACTTCTGTTCAGATGAAGTTACACTATCTTAGTGACAAACGCAAAGTGCAGGGAGATATTTGATGGCGCATTCCGTAGATGTTTTACACCTAATCAAATGTGGCGAGGATATGGCTGAAAAAAATTACGAGCGCCAGAGTTCCCTCTGGCGCTCATTTTACTTTCGCTGTGCGTTTTTTCTGTACTCTAATGGCAACAATCCCGTGCTTTTTCGGAATAATTCTGCAAATCGGCTTGAAGTGGAATAGCCTACTGTTTGGGCAACTTGCCCGACTGTCAGCTCTGTATATGCCAGCAGATATTCTGCTTGGCTCATGCGCCGCTGTTGAACATATTCCGTGATGGTGCAGTCGTAGTATTTCTTAAAACAGCTTTTGAGCTTTGTTGTTCCCATGCAGGCAATCTGTGTTAGCCGTTCCAGAGGAATATCAAAAGCATAGTGATCGCTAAGATAAGCGGCAACTATTTGGAGATTTTCAATATCCTGTTGAGAGAGCTTATGGGCTGGTTTATCAGGATGTTTCTTCTGATATTCCACCACCATTGAAACAGCTTCTGCGACTTTACCCTCATAAAAAAGTTTTGCTGCAATCCCTTCCCCGCGATAGTCTTTGATTTCTGTGAGTAACCGTGACATTTCTGGAAAGTCGGATGTTTGGTCGATCTTCCGAAATGCATCCACAGGATTGATCTGTGCCTCCGGGTACAGTTTTTTCAGGTAGTCCTCATAATATGCCGGTGCAATCTCAATCCCAACCGAACGGATTGGAATATTTTTATGTATCAAAGCCTTGTATGGAGCGTAGCCTCCAATAAATGTTTTGATACAACCGGCAGACAGTCTACGGTATGGAGATAATTCCTCCCCGGAAATAGAGTCATACCGAGTGATACTCAGACATTCCGGCATGGAGCATTCCAACATGAAATCTTCGTGGAAGGAAAAGTTATGGATTTTAATATCATATAAGTCTTTCTGTCCATAAGTCCAGTAGGTGCCTTCTCCAACTTCGGGAGAAAGTTTCCAGCAGTCACCTAATGCCCCATATTGCTGGTTGTCTGGGTCACGGATAAAACCGTGTTCTATCAGTAACGGTGTATAAAACTGGTCAATAATTTCAGACATGAAAACAGGCCGCCTCCTTTTTGCAACGATTAGACGAACTTTTGAAAGGAACGGACGAACATCGCCGGAGCCTATTGAATGTTGTTCGATAAATGAGTATTGTATTAGATGATGGTTAGAGCTATCTAACTTGAGAATATCACAAACCATTTGTCAAGTCAAGACAATGAAAGGTAGGAGGTCAAAATGAGTAATCAAGTAAATTCTATGAACAAAGGTCTGACAGTGAAAGACCTTGTAACAACAGGTATTTTTACTGCACTATTATTTGTTTTTGTATTGGTGGGCGGCGTCTTTTTTGCAACGAATCCTGTACTTACTTTTTTCATGCCGGCAGGAGGTGGGCTGCTTGCTGGCCCCATTTATCTTTTGCTGATTGCAAAAGTACATAAGCGTTGGAGTCTTTCTATAATGGGCGTTATCATGGGTATTATTTGGTTCGTGACCGGTATGCACTGGGCCTTTGCGCTGGGCTATCTGATTATGGCGATTGTCGCTGACTTTGTTGCGGGTGCAGGGCAATACAAAAGCAAGAAACTCAACAGTCTGTCTTACGTCCTGTTTTCCCTCGGCGGTACTGGATCGTATATCGTTTTCTTTGCTGACCCCAACGGCTGGGCGCAGACAATGCTGGGTAATGGAACCGAACAGAGCTACATCGACACCATGCAGGCAACCGCTAACACCGGCATTCTGATTGCCATGTTTGCCGCTGCTATCATTACATCTGCGATCAGCGCCTTTGTAGGCTGCAAAATGCTGAAAAAGCAGTTTGAAAAAGCAGGTATTACAGCATGAGCGGTAACCGCCACAAGAAAGGGCTTTGGCTCGACCCACGGGCCAAGCTCTTTCTTATTCTTATGTGTGTTTTATCGTCCATGTTTGCTCCTTCACTTGCATATCAATTTGTCCTTGTTATGCTGATTGCGGTATTGGGGGCTTTCTTTGGAAAGTGGAAATATGTCATTAAGGCTGTATGCTTTTATGCGGTCATCTGTGCCCTGACAGTTTGGATCATGGCAGAAATGACAGGCACGCTGCGGACAATGTTTATTGCCTTTTTAGGATTGTTTCATAAGGTATATGCGTGCGGAACCTTGGCCGGGATTGTTCTGACTACTACAAAAGTCAATGAGTTCCTGTCTGCTATGAACCGTGTCCACGCACCCAAAAAGTTAGTAATTCCTATGGCAGTTATGCTACGGTACATTCCAACTATTCAAGAGGACTGGCGCTATATCACAGACGCTATGCGAATGAGAGATGTTTCACCATCTCTGGCGGGCTTTTTAACACATCCGGGCATGACGGTTGAGTGTATTTATGTGCCTTTATTGATGGCAGCTTCAAAAGCGGCGGATGATCTTTCTGTTGCTTCTGTCACTCGTGGAATTGAAAATCCCAATCCACGCACCTGTCTTGTCCAGATAAAATGCGGAATTTCCGATTGGGGCGTCATGGCCGTTGCCGTAGCTTATCTGATTTTTGAATTATGTGTGCGAGGAGGTGTGATCGGTTGATTGAGTTTGAAAATGTATCGTTTTCCTATACGGGGCAGGAACATGGTGGGCTGCGCGACATCAATTTGAAAATTTCGGACGGAGAATTCGTCCTGTTCTGTGGCCGCAGCGGGTGCGGAAAAACAACGATTACAAGGCTGGTGAATGGACTGATCCCTCAGTTTTATCAGGGGGAGCTTCATGGCCGTGTGCTGGTAGATGGTCAGGAAATCAGCAATATCCCCATGTATCAGATTGCCGCTAAGGTTGGCTCCGTTTTCCAAAATCCACGGACGCAGTTTTTCAATGTTGATACAGACAGTGAGATTGCCTTTGGAATTGAAAATGAAGCTCGCCCTCCTGAGAAATTGGCTGAGCGAGTAGAGCAGACAACTGAAGATTTGCATATTCAAAAGCTGCGAAACAGAAATATTTTTGAGTTGTCCGGCGGAGAAAAGCAGAAAATCGCCTTTGCTTCTGTTTATGCCATGAACCCACATATTTATCTATTGGATGAACCATCCTCTAATCTGGATATGACTTCGATCCAGGAACTAAAGAAACATTTGCGGCTGATAAAAAAACAGGGCAAAACAGTTTTGATAGCGGAACATCGTCTGTACTACCTGATGGAGTTGGCTGACCGAATTGTTTATCTGGAAAAAGGAGAAATTAAAGGAATATACACCCCGGAAGAATTTTGGCAGCTATCTGAACCTGATCGTGAACACATGGGGCTGCGAGCTGTTGATCTACAGGCGGTATTCCCGCAAAAAGCCCACTTGCCTGCGCCTACCCCTGTATTGGAGCTGCGGAATGTGACGCTCCGTTACAAGAAGCAAACAATTTTGCATGACATTGAGCTATCCGCCGGAAAGGGCGAAGTGATTGGTGTTGTCGGCCACAACGGAGCTGGAAAGACTACATTTTCCCGCGCTCTCTGTGGGCTTCACAAAGACTGCGATGGACAATTTTTGTGGGAAAGCGAGCCGATTGAGCGTAAGGAAAGGCTGAAACGCTCTTACATGGTTATGCAGGATGTGAATTATGAACTTTTCGCTGACAGCGTGGAGGCAGAGTGCTCCTTTGGTATACGCAATCCAGATCAAACACTGGTAAATGCAACTTTGGAGGAATTAGGTCTTACCCAATATCGGGAGCGCCATCCAAACACGCTTTCTGGCGGTCAAAAGCAACGAGTAGCTGTAGCTGTTAGCATGATTTGTGGGAAAGATCTGCTGGTATTCGATGAACCGACCAGCGGCCTTGATTTTGACAGTATGACGCAGGTGGCGGGACTGATCCGCCGGTTGTCCAATATGGGAAAGGTTATTTTCATTGTCACCCACGATTTTGAATTTGTCTGCCGTACCTGCTCCCGTGTCCTGCATTTTGACGAAGGCGAAATGCCCGATGATGTACCAGTTACAATGGATGCCCTCCCGAAATTGAGAGAGCTGTTCTCTGTTTCAGATGGAAAGGAGAGGTGATCTATGAAACAGAAAAAAGAAAACAGAGTAGCTTTGCTGCTCCACTGGGCCGGTGAGCAAAAAATCTGGCTGTTCCTGGCAATTTTTCTATCGGCGGTCAGCGGCCTTTGCATTATCGTCCCTTACATTGGAATTTACCGGCTGATGGACGCCACCTTCAATCATACCTGCACGCAGGAACTTGTTGTACATACCGTGGTAATGATTGCAGTGGCGGTAACTTTGCGGTTTGTCCTGTTTGGCTGTTCCGGCGTAGCAGCCCACAAAGGGGCCTATGGCGCTCTTTTCAAAGTGCGCTGCATGGTTGCAGAACACATGGCCAGAGCGCCTTTAGGGGCCTTGAATGAACGGCGCACCGGGGACATAAAAACGGTTCTGAATGAAGATATTGAAAAGTTGGAGCTGTTTCTGGCCCATAACCTTCCTGACCTTGTGTGCTATCTGGTGGGGCCGGTAGTCATCTTTATTTATCTGATGACCGTCAATATTCCTCTGGCATTGATTTCCCTGGTTCCGCTAATCCTTGCTGTTGTTGTAATGGGGATGATGTTCCGCAATACGGATGACCTGATGGAACGGGCCAATCACTCCATTACCACACTGAACTCGGTTATGATTGAGTACATCAGCGGCATGAAATTGATTAAAGCCTATAACATGGGGAGCAAATCGTTTCAAAAGTTTTCAGACGCTATCCAGGAAGAAAACGCCATGTGGAATGAAACTTCCCGGCGCATGGGGCCACCTTATGCGGCCTTTGTTGTTATCATCGAATGTGGGATGTTGATGATGGTTCCAATCGGCGGAATGTTTTTCCTGAAAGGCTCACTGGCTGCCAGCGCATTTTTGCTGTTCGTCTATGTAGGTTCCATGTATTTGACGGAAATACGCCCCCTACAGGAACTGGGGACTAATTTTGCCAATGTGCTGAACGCTGTTACTAAGACCAAAGAGATACTGGATATTCCAATTTATGAGGGTGGAGCGGACTTTCCCCAAAATCACGATATTGAACTTCGGAATGTTCGGTTTTCCTATGATGGCAAGACCGATGTACTGCAAGGCGTTAATCTCAAAATTAAAGATGGTGAACGCATGGCCCTTGTGGGACAGTCTGGTGCCGGTAAAAGTACCGTGATTGAGCTGATCTCTCGGTTCTATGATGTGCAGGAGGGCGAAGTGCTGATTGGCGGGAAAAATGTAAAGGAACTCAATTATGATAATATCCTAAAAAATGTCGCCATTGTGTTCCAAAAGACCTTCCTGACCCGTGACAGCGTTTTAGAAAATATCCGCATGGGCAGTAACGCCACTCTGGAAAAAGTACGGACCGCCGCAAAAGAGGCGCAGATTGATGATTTCATCATGTCTTTGCCGGATGGATATGACACGAAGGTGGGCAGCTTCGGCTCTCGCTTCTCCGGCGGTGAAAAACAGCGGATTGCCATTGCCCGCGCTATCCTGAAGAATGCCCCCATTTTGATCTTAGACGAGGCCACAAGCGCCTCTGACCCGGAAAATCAGATGGAGATTGACAAAGCCATTCAAAATCTCTGTAAGGGAAAGACTGTCATTGTGGTAGCCCATCGTTTGAGCGCGTTGAAGATGTGCGAGCGTGTAGCAGTGGTTGAAAATCACACAATTACCTATGTCGGAACCCATGAGGAAGTCCGAAAGAACAATGCTTACTATCGGAAGGCGTGGGAGGACTACGAAACAGCCCGGAATATTACTTATCAGTTGGAGGGAGGCGAGCAGCATGAGTGAGCATGATGTATTGAAAAAGAACCGTAATTTTTATATTGGCGTTGGCGGGACTGTTCTGGAAGGGCTTCTCTCCGGCAGCCTGTTTATGCTGCTTTACTCTGTCATGCAGTTTTTGTGGTCGGGACAATTTGACATGAACCGTGTCCTGGTTCTGACCTGTGTGATCGCGGTGGTTTTTCTTCTTCGTATCCTGATTTACAGCTATGGCTATACCAAAGCGCAGATTGGCGGTGCAGCGGTCAGCAAAAATATTCGGCTTTTTATGGGCAACCATTTGAAGCGCATCCCACTGTCTCGATTTTCGCAGGGGCAGACCGGCGATTATATCAACACCATTACAAGCGACGTAAACAACTACGAAAAAATCCTGACCCATAAAGTCGGAGATTTCGCAAAGAATTTTGCCCTGTCATTGATGTTGATTGTCTTTGTTATGACGCTCTATGTTCCGGCAGGAATTATCCTGCTGATAGCCGATCTTCTTTTAATCCCCGGCCTATGGCTTTCTTTCCGCATGGTACGGAAATATGGAAAAGAAAAGAACGATATTTGTGCGGAGAACGTCAGCAGCATTGTTGAGTATGTTTCTGGTATTCAGACTTTCCGAGCTTATGGTGTAGGCGGTATGAAGAACAAAACTGTTATCAACGCCATGCGGGAGTTTTCCCGGATCAGCTTTGTGTACGAATCAAAAGTGCTTCCTATTGGTGCGGTCTTTGGTATTTTGAGTTGGCTGTCCTGCCCGCTGGTTATCTTGCTGGCCTATGCACCCTGGGTCGCAGGGACACTGAACACGGTGGACTACCTTTTGATTTGTATGCTGCCCCTGTTCTGTGCAAAGCTGGCTAACTCGATTTTTGTAGACCTTACCAGTTATAAGAACCTGATGATCTCGAAAAACAAAATCTTGAGTGTAATGAATGAGCCGGAGGAAACTGGCAGCATGGAGCCGCTTCACACAGCTACCCATGAAATCACATTTGACAATGTAGATTTTGCATATGTTCCCGGTGAACCGGTACTAAAACACGCCACCTTTACGGTGCCAGATCAAAAGCTCACGGCCATTGTCGGAGACTCTGGCTCCGGCAAATCTACTATTTTTAACCTGATTGCAAAATATTATGAAGCAACGGGCGGGACGATTTCTATTGGCGGTAAACCCATTAACCATGTTGCCGCAGAGCGTGTACTGGAGCAAGTTTCTATGGTAGACCAGAACATATTTCTTTTTGACGATACCATCCGGGATAATATCCGACACGCTCGTCCTAATGCTACGGACACGGAAATCGAGACTGCCTGCCGGGAGGCTAACTGTGACAGCTTCATCCGTAAGATGGAAAAGGGATACGATACGCCGACTGGCGAGAATGGAAATCTTCTCTCTGGCGGTGAGCGTCAGCGAATTTCAATAGCCCGCGCCATCCTGAAAAATAGCCCCATCCTGCTTTTGGATGAAGCAACAGCATCTCTTGACATTGAAAATGAGCTTGCCGTAAAGCAGGCCATCGCCAATCTGCTAAAAGAAAAAAAGACAGTGGTAATGATTGCTCATACCCTTTCCATTGTCAAAAATGCAGATCAAATCCTTGTAATGGGTGATGGCAGGATTGCTGAATCTGGAACCCATGAGGAATTGCTTGCGAAAGGCGAAAAATATGCTGCTATGTGGAACGCAGAGCAAAAAATATTAGCTTGATGGGAAATAAGATGTCTGTCGGATCGAATATGATATTAGCACAGAAACCTATGAACAGCTGAAAGAATCAGTCACGAAAGAATAATTACATAGCGCATGAATCTGCCCCGATTAAGGGGAAAGAAAAAACCGTTGGTTGGGGCAGGTAATTTTGCACACTCATTTTAAGTTATTACCATAACGGCGGTTTTGAGAAATCAGAGCCGCCGTTTCTTTGTTTTTACACAAACCAATGACGACTTCCAGGGACACGGTAGCCGATTGGAGGTTAATTTATCGTGCCCCGTTTACTTTTTCAAAGCTCACATGATCTGCATCAGTTAAAAAAATTATTGTTCTTCGTTCGGGCAAGTATAATATTGCATCGGCATTATCGTTCTATGTAATTCAGTATAATAATGGCTGTTTTTGGAATGCCAGTTTTCCATTGCGGAAATTTGGCGTTTTTGATAGCCGTTTTTATGATGATGCTTTTAGAGTATATCGCTGTCGATCACCGCCACACTCCGATTTGATTTCGTAAAAATTCAGATCGGAGGAAAAGACAAGTGGCTTATAACAAAGCAAAAGAAGAATATAGATGGAACCAGTGGAAAGCAGAGGAAGAGAAGATCCTGCGCGAGCAGGGCGTGGATGAAGAGACGATCCAGAAGCTACGGGAGTATGACTGGGACGATTTTAATGCAGAGAGGAGATTCCGGGAACATCAGACCTCACTTCTGGACTGTATGGAACTGCTTCTGGAAGAAAAAGAATCAGGAGAGTCTCAGCCAGAGAGTGTGGAAGCCCTGCTCGATACCGTGGAGAATGAAGAACTACTCCAGATCCTGTTATCGACTGACAAGAAAACTCTTCAGATGGTTGTTCTGAAGATGATGGGATATGCACCAAAGGAGATCAGCCATCACATGGAACTGCCGGAGCAGACTGTTTATACAAGACTGCGGAGGTTACGGGAGAAAATCAAAAAGTCCATGAAATTTGAATAAAACAAAAGGCTCTCATCGGCTGATTATCAGAACGAACAGACAGGAGGATTGATACGATGAATGAGAAAGAAGTGTCCGAAATGCAGGAAGAAATGATGACGGTGCTGGTAGTCGAGTCGATGAAAGCACCTTATGTCAAGATCATCCCCAATGAACTGGAGGATCTGCAGCAGGCGGTAGGTGGTGACATTGAGATGACCTATCCGTTTGAGGATGAGGTTGGAATTCTTTTAAACGGCAATGGAAAATTTGAGGGGCTGCCGTTAAATCGGGCATTGTACGATGATCGAGGACAGGTCTATGATGCCATTGCCGGAACATTCCTTGTAGTAGGACTGACAGAAGACGATTTTACTTCGCTGACACCGGAGCAGATTGAAAAGTTTAAAGAAAAATATCAGTCACCGGAAGTTTTTACCCTGTTTAACGGGGAACTTCATGTGATGAAGATGCCGCTGGAAGAAGCCAAAGAGCAGAAAGAAAAGCAGAAGAAAGATGCACAGCAGAAGAATCCGGCAAAAGGAAAAAAGAAAAACAGATCCGGGGAATCACGATAAAAAATTTTTTTGTGAAGTGAATAAAAAAATACACTGCCATCGGCTAGTAAGCAGAGGGACATCCCTCGGCTGTTCTTTGGCAAGTGAATATCGGCACTACAGGTACGTTCCCAACCGTAGAAGCGTGACAGTATGAGCGCCATGATTAAGTATAGGGTAAAGATTCTTAGACTTGGAGCGAGAAAGCATAGCTGTGAATAAGGCGGTGGCAGCCTTTCGCCAGGATCACGGACGGGGGATAATGATACACGTTACCAGCCAGAGAGCGGAAGATGTACTCCGGGTTGTAATCAGAAAGACCCCCAGGACATCTGTGAGCGGCGGCAGGCCAGCCGCCCGCCTGTAGTGTCCCCTTTCCCAGAAGAAATACAGGGATAGTTCCGGGGGTGCGAGGTCAAATGCGGAACAGCAAGATAAAAAAGAAATCAATGAAGAAGTGTGTCGTTGATATCAGATACCATGCGGCTGTGGGAGACTACAGCCGTATTCTTGTGGTATTAACGTCACATCAAGGGGAGAGAACAGATGGAAGAAACAAAAAGAAGTGGAATGAGCAAGGATCAATTCTGGAATCTGATTGAAAAAGCAAAGGAAGTGTGCGGCACCGATCTGGATGCTTCGGCAGTGTGGATCAAGCAGCAGCTCTTCTATATGACACCGGAGGATGTCCTCCAATTCCACAATCTTGTTTACAGTTACCGGGATGCGGCTTATAAGTACGGCTTATGGACAGCGGCAGGTATTATGATGGAAGCAGGGTGCAGTGATGACAGTTTTTCCGATTTTCGGATGTGGCTGATCGCCCAGGGAAAAGAAGTTTATCTGAATGCCTTAAAAGATCCGGATTCCCTTTCCGGCGTGACTCCGTATGGGTACTGTAGTTTTGAAGCGTTGGGATACATCTCATCGCAGGTCTACAGTGCCATGAAAGGGAAAAATATCTATCAGGACAGTACGGCAAGAATGCAGATGGAATGTTATGAGCAGGTGATCCGGGATATTGTGTACCATCCCATGATCGAGTATCCGCTGGAATTACCGGAAGCAATGGTGGTATATCCGAAACTCTGTGAATGCCATTTGTCCGAGCAGGTAAGGAAAGCTCCTCAGAAAGTAAGGACATGGAATGTTTCCCGGACGGATATCCGAAGGATGATGGCAAGAGGGAATGCTGCCATAAAGAAAATGCAGGAGCAGGGAGCAAAAGCACCGGAAGCAGTCAGATCCGTCCGTAAGGGTACGGTAAGATAAGCTTCCCGGCAAGGAGAAGTAATGTGTTATAAAAATGAATATCAAAAAAGGGCGCATGGCGAAGTGGAAAGAATCTTTCGGGAACTTCTACCGGAAGCCGGGCTTCACGTAAGAGAAGAACAGATCCGTCTCTGCCATGAAATGCTGGATGCCCTTATGAAAAATGAGATCACGCTCTGTGATGCAGGAGTGGGCATTGGAAAAACCTATGCCTATCTGACTGCCTGCATCCTGATGCGGAAATATAGTGTACTGCATTCCGGTTATTCGGGATGTGACAGGCGGCCTGTGGTGGTATCCACTTCCAGCATTGCCTTACAGAAAGCTATCATAGAGGAATATGTTCCTTTTTTATCGGATGTACTGTTAAAAGCAGATCTGCTTCAGGGAGAATTAAAGGCAGTTGTCCGCAAGGGAAAGGAACATTTTGTGTGCGATTACAGGCTGGCCCAAAGACTGGAGGCAGTCCGGGATAAGAATAAAAATCAGGCACAGATGGAGGCATTGAAGTCCCTCCGGCATAACTTTGATTTAGATTCCGTACATAACCTGAGCGGTTTTGACCGCAGGCTGGTGTGCGTACCGAAATTCTGCCCCAGGGAGTGTCCGGGGAAAGCAGGATGCCGTTATCAGAAATATTTGGATGTTTCCAAAAAAGAGGAAGTTTTTATACAGATATGCAATCACAATTATCTTCTGGCAGACGCCATGCACCGGATGAATGAATACCGGCCTCTGCTGGCAGATTACAGAGCATTGGTAGTAGATGAAGCACATAAGCTCCCAGAAGCTGCCAGCCAGATGGATGGGAGAAGTATTGGAAGAGAGGATGTGCAGGAAATCTCGTATTTCTTAAACAGGGAGCATAAAAGTTCGGAAGGTAAGAGACTACAGGATTGGTTTAATACACTTTCAATGGAAATCCGTAAGGATCAGGCCGGGATGGGAGATGACATAGCTGGAAAAGAAAATTTCTATTTTCCGGCAAAGTGCCGATCTTCTCTGGAGCAGGTAAGGGGGAATCTCAGTCTTATGCTTAAAAGACTTGCTGGAAATGTCCCTTACTGGATCTTCCGGCGGCTGGAAGAGATGGAAGAGCTGTTCGGCTGGTTTCTGAAGAAGGATACCAGATACGTTTTATTTCTTCAGCCAGACGGCAGGGGAGATCCTGTGTTTATGGCTGTTAGCAGAGAGATTCCAAGGTTTCTCCATGATTCCTTATGGGACAGGGGATTTCCCTCGATTCTCACCAGTGGAACTTTAAAAGCCGGAAATGGGTTTGTAAGGACCAGACAGATGACCGGGCTGGAAAAGAAAAGCAGAGTCCGGGAGTGTGTAGCAGAATCCCCATTTTGTTACAGAGAGAACTGTCTGCTTTATATTCCTGAGAATTTAAAAGCGACGCTCAAGGGAAGCCGGGAAGAGGCCGAGCAACTTGCAGGCCAGATCCGTGATCTGGTGTGTTCCACTTACGGGCATACACTGGTACTGTTTACATCTTATACCCTGATGGGAAATGTGCAGCAGCTCCTGCGGGATCAGATCCCGTTCCCGATGGTGCAGGTATGGAGAAACTCACAGGAAGAAATCGCACGGTTTAAGAAGATGGAAAATGCCGTTCTGTTTGCAGCCGGCTCCTGTTGGGAAGGTGTGGATTTTCCGGGGGATATGGTATCGTCCCTGATCATTGTAAAATTGCCGTTTGCTGTACCGGACCCCATCCATGAAGCACAAAGGGAACAATACCGATCACTGGAATCCTACATTCAAAATGTTGTTGTTCCAGATATGCAGAAGAAACTGCGCCAGGGATTCGGACGGGCGATCCGGACGGAGCAGGACACCTGTGTAGTGTCCATTTTAGACCACCGAGCGGCAAAGAAAGGAAAGTACCGGGGAGATGTTCTGGACGCCCTGCCAAAGTGCCAGATGGCAGAAAAAATCGATGAAGTAGAGGACTTTATCCGAAGCCGGAAAGTGGAGCGTTACTACAGCTGATAACATCCGTGGTGTTGTTGGTTCTGCCCAGATCTGGACAGAAAATAAGACAAAAAGTTTAGTGGTATTTCAGGAGCGGTTTTGACCGAATTGGTGGTATTTGTGATAGCTTTATCGGCATGAGTTGGGTATACTGTGTATAGCGTTAGAGGAAAGGAAGTGAGCAGGAATGAGACGATATGAACTGGAAAAAGAAAGAGAGGGTTCCACCGTTTATTTCTTTATCAGAGATGTGGAAACACTGGATATCGTCCTGCTTCCAACCAAATATCTGATGCACAAGATACGGAGTAAATGTTCACCGAATACGGTGCGGCGCTCCGCACTTGCAATCCTGTACTATCTGGAATACATCCATGAAAAGAAAAAGGAATTGACAGACGTATATCAAATGCCTTATGTTGAACAGACAAATCACTTTGTGGAATTTTTATACTGGCTGAAAGCCGGGAAGCATACCAGAGATAAAAATCACAGATCTCCAAACAATGGAACCTGCAACGCATACTTAAGAGATGTGTTCAGGTTCTATCTTTTTATAGAAGAAGAGTACCAGCAGTTCGGGGAGCTGAAAGTCCTGTCCTATAATTATTTTGTAGCCGTGGATACAGTAGGCGTAAAGAAAAGCATACGATCAAAGAGTTTCAAAGGCTATTTAAAAGAGGAAGAGCATAAGGCGAGAGCAGCAAAGAAAGATGAAATTGTGGAAATCTTGAAAGCGTGTACCAATATAAGAGATCGGCTTCTCATGCTGCTTCTGGCAGAGACAGGCTACCGAATCGGTGAGATATTAGGAATTGATTACAGTAAGGACATTGATTATCAGAACCACATAATCCGGGTATATTTCCGTGAGGACAATGAAAATGGAGCGAGAGCAAAGAATGCAGAATACCGAAGTGCGAAGATCAGCAAAGATACCTTCGGCTTTTTAAATCTGTATATCGCAGAGTACCGAAAACTACTTCAGCACCAGACAAGCCTGTTTGTGAATATTTCCGGGGATAATATCGGAAAACCAATGAACGTGGAAGCAGTATACTCCATGCTAAAAAGAATGGATAAGAAAACAGGGATTAAGATCACGCCTCATATGCTCCGGCATTACTTTGGAAATGAGCGGAGAAAAGCAGGATGGTCGCTGGAACTGATACAGCTGGCCTATGGACACCGCCACATCCAGACAACCATCAATTATCTGGACATTGTGGATGATGAACTGCTGGATGCCAGCCAGGAATTCTACGAGAAACACTCCTCCCTGTATGGGATTGAGGAATTGCTATAGGAGGTGGTTTTTATGCCTGCGTTTTTACAGTCTTTTATAGAGGCAGAACAAGAACGGAGCAGGCGGATTGAGCAGCTACGAAAAGAAATCCGGGAGTTTGCAAAAGAGGAAGCAGGAAGTTCCATTACAGAACAGATTCTGCTGTTTCTGGCAGATGAGATGGTAGAACATCTTTCGGAAATAGATTATGAACTGCGAATGAAATTTGAATTATACATAACACCGCTGATAAAGCGAAATTACATTTACCGATATACCGGAACGTTCGACCGGATACGGCAGGCGTACATCCGGGAACGGATGAAAACTCCGGCTGGACAGAGGGAATGTGAATGGAAATATAAAAATGAAATACTTTTTGTTCCATACCACTCAGATCCTGTAATCGTAAAGAGTGTGGAAACGGTACGGTGTCGGAGCAACATGGTCTGGAATTTTAAAGCGGCAGCCAGTGAGAAACTGAAACGTCAGATTTTTACCGTGCTGGAATATATTCTGGAGAATTATGAAATTTCCAGACTGAGGGAATATAAACTGACCGGGCTACAGCTTTTTTACGAATTTTGCATCCGGGAGCAGATTACAGATATCCAGCTTCTGGAGCTGGAACAGGAAACAGCATTTCAGGACTACCTGAAGCAGAAAGTCGAGAAAGAGCAACGGCGAAAACGACTGAAGAGCATTGTGGAAACTGCCCGTAAAGTGATTTTTATAGAAACTGATGAAACAAGATGGGATGCTACCATCTGGTATTTAGAGCGGTTTCGTATTGCCAAAGAAAGAATAAACCAGAGTGACAGTATAGAAAAAATATCATTTCAGGAAGTTCTACAGCCCAAGAATCGATTGCTGCTTCAGGAATATATGAAGTACGAAATTGGAATCGGAGAACTGGCGCTCAGTACGGTGTACGAAAGATTCCGAACCATTCGAAATTTTTTGCAGGAGATCAGCGAACTGGAAGTTACCAAGTGTGATGCCAGCCTGATTGATGTATATTTAAAGAATTTGCAGAATGGTGCTATGGGAGCAAAGACATTTAATACCAATGTTTCGGGAATACAGTTTTTTATGAAATTTCTGGAAGTAAAGGGGTATATAAAAAAGGTTCCGTTTTATGCATCGTATTACTTGGAAAAACAGATCCCAGTCCACCATGACAGAAGTGTGGAAGAGGATGTGTATATGGAAATTATCCAAAACCTCTCACAGTTTCCTGAACACCTGAGAATGATGTTTTTACATCTCTGGTGTGTGGGACTCCGGATCAGTGAGGTCTGCACCTTAAAAGGGGATGCGTATTATATCCAGAATGGTGACTGCTGGATGAAGGTCTACCAGGTGAAAATGAAAAATTATAAAAGGGTTCCCATTCCGGTAACATTGTATCGTCTGATGCAGGTTTATCTGAAAAAGCACCCTACCGAAAAAGAAGCATACATTTTTCGGAATCGGAAAGGTGGAGCATTTTCCAAAAGCACCTTCATGGGGCAGATGAAAAAATACTGCTCCCAGATAGGCATACAGAATGGAGAATATATTTTTAAGTCTCATGATTACCGACATACCGTAGCAACCAATTTTTATGAGCATGGCGTATCAATCCAAAGCATCCGGGACTATCTGGGACATACGTTTGAGGAAATGACCATGCAGTATATAGATTATATGCCAAGAAAAATTGCTAAAGAAAATGACGCATACTTTGAGGAAGAGGAAAACAGCCTGCTTGCCTGTATGCAGAAAGGAGAGAAGCATGGATAATAAACTGAAATTCCAACAACTGGAATGTTATAAGCTGGCTACCGATGAGCAAAAGGAAAAGCTGAATAAGGAACAATATTTTGATCTGGATAAACTGCCGGGAAACCAGCTTCAGACAGAATTTGTCGAATACATTTACTACCGTGGAACGCAGGTATCCATCCTGACCATAAAAAGGGAAAGGCATTATTTTAACAGCTTATGTGAATTTTTTCAGAAGTCATCCCATCAGGAAAACAGCCTGCTTGACAGAGAAAAAGACTTCTGGATAAAGCAGTTGAAAATGTGGATGATACAAAACGGTAGGGCTTTGACGAAGCATAAAGTGACGAACATTCAGACTGAATCGGTGGAAAAAGCTGCCCTGATTCGGTATTTTGAAAGCCTTCTGGAATTTACACTGGACCGATCAGAAACCAATGAGCTGGCAAAGGATATCTGGCATCTGGAAAGGCTTCCGCTTATCCTGCGGACAAATCCGATTGTCAACCATAAGACACTAAATTTCAGAGGAATCCGGCAACCAGATATTCGGGAAGAAGTAAAAAAAGCAATTTACCATCATCTGAAAACCGAAGCCCTTGGCAGTATAAAACGTGAACTGTCCGCAATGAATAAATTTTCAAAGTATTTGGATGAAAAGCATTCCAAGATCACCACCTGCGAAGAGATTGACCGGGAGATCATAGAACAATTTTTAATCAACATCAAGGTAGAATCAAACGGAGGGAATGGCATCCGGGATGACCTGCTAAAGCTTCGAAATGTGCTGGAAACAATCGGAAAAATTTATGATTTTCCACATCTTACAAAACTGTTTTTAAAATCTGATTTTCCGCCAGAACGGAAAGCAGAATTCAAATCTTATTCGGACAGTGAGCTGAAAAGACTGAATGCCCAGATTGTAAAAATGGAAGAGCAGATAGCAAGGGCAATGATCATCCACCAGATGCTTGGAACCAGAATTTCCGACACGCTGACCTTGCGGAAAGACTGCCTTTATAAACATGACCGTCAGGATATGATTATCATATACCAGCCGAAAACAAGAAGATATGAAAAACCGATCAGCCGGGAGCTGGCACAGCTGATTGGAAAGGCAGTCAGTTATGCAAATGAGCATTATCCTGAAAGCATTTATATCTTTGCGGACGAGAACAAACCGGAGAGACCAATCAGTTACCAAACCTTGCAGGATAAAGTGCTTCGAATGATCTATGAAAAAGATATCCGGGATGACAGCGGAAACTTATTCGGATTTGGAACGCATATGTTCCGGCACTGCTATGGGGTAAAATTAACGGAACTCCATGTGGATGACTGGACGATAGCGAAGCTCCTGGGACATAAGGGAGTACGAAGTGTCCAATATTACCGAAAAATGAGCAATCAGCGGATGGCAGATGAAACAAGAGAAGTTAGAAATTTTATGTCACAGATTATACTGGCAAGTCTGGACGGATGGGGAGAAGAATATGAGCAAATACGACAAGATGCTGGAATTGAATAAAAGAAAGAGCGAAGAAAAAGTGGAACGGGCAGTCCTGACAATACGGACAATGGTGTTGGAGAGAGAAAAGGTGTCCGTACCAGCACTGATGCAAAAGACTGGTTTATCTAGAGGATTCTTTTACAAGAATCCGATTGTAAGAGGTGAGATTGATGCAGCAATGGAACAGCAGGCTGGTATGGTGGATCCAAGGAGAAACATTATCAGTCAGGCGATGGAAGCGGAAATGAATCTGCTCCGGCAACAGCTACAGAAACTGAAAAGCGAAAATGAGAATCTAATAAAGGAAAACCAGAAGTTAAAAAAAGCACTATCCAAGAAAGAGTTGAATCTTATCAAACAGATTTAAGCTATATCATAATGCAAAGTAGGTCTGCCAGAATACAGCAGATCTGTTTTGCATTGTGATATAGAAACAGATTATGCTTAAAAGGCATTAAGCAACCCATAATAATGGGTATTGGACATAGAAAGCAATATGGGTGTATGATAAAAAACGATAAGAAATAAAGTGAATCTGAAATGCAAACTGTCACAGGAAAAATGTGAACTTTATGTAAAAAGTTGCAAAACCTATTGACCTAAAGCTTGCTTCAGGTTGTACCATAAAATAAAAACGCAAGGAGGAGATTTTCATGGATATCGAACAGATGAAAAAAGACTTAGGCGGTGGCAACGTATTTCCAATCGGTGAGGAAAATGTAGCATTTGCAAAGTATTTTACAGGTGAATGTTATCTGAATATGCTTACAACAGAGCGAGTACCTGTTGGTCTGGTTACTTTCGCTCCAAAAACAATCAATGCATACCACGTCCATCACAAGGGTGGCCAGATCCTTATGGTTACTGGTGGAAGAGGATGGTATCAGGAAGAAGGAAAACCGGCTCGTGAACTGAAAGCTGGAGATGTGGTAAACATTCCACCGGAAGTAAAACACTGGCATGGAGCAGCGAAAGACAGCTGGTTCCAGCATCTGGCAGTTGAGGTTCCGGCAGAAGGAGCTTCCAATGAGTGGCTGGAGTTCTTACCAGAAGAAGAGTACAACAAATTACCATAAATAAAAAGACGGAGGTTTGATGTCATGACAAAGATTACACAGACAGCAGGAAGAAATGCTCTGGGAACATTTGCACCGGAGTTTGCACATTTCAACGATGATGTTCTGTTCGGAGAGAACTGGAACAATGAAGATATTGATTTAAAGACAAGAAGCATTATCACAGTCGTAGCACTGATGGCACAGGGAATCACAGATTCCTCTTTGAAATTCCATTTACAGAATGCAAAGGATCATGGGGTAACACAGAAAGAGATCGCAGCAATCATCACTCACGTAGCATTCTATGCAGGCTGGCCAAAAGGCTGGGCAGTCTTTAATCTTGCAAAAGAGGTTTGGAATGAGGACGAAGCAGAGAAATAACCTGGCAGAAACTGCTCGTCATGAAAGGGTCGCACAAAACACAGACGTGTATGCCGTTAAAGCCCGTAACTATAAGGGATTGCGGAGGGGTAGTCCAGTTTTTTGCCGTAATAATTGGCATATTCATAATGCTGAAAATGGCGGCGGACAGATACTTGTTTGCGTAGGCGGCAGAGGATATTATCAGGAATGGGGCAAAGAGGCTGTTGAGTTAAACCCGGGTGATGTAATAAATATTCCTACAGGCATTAAGCATTGGCACGGTGCGGCACCCGACAGTTGGTTCTCACACCTTGCAGTAGAAGTTCCGGGTACAAATACATCAAACGAATGGCTTGAACCTGTAAGTGATGAAGATTATTCTAAATTAAAATAATTATTATTTAATTATGCTTTAGCAAACTGCTTTATCAAGTAATTAAAACCGTTTTACTAAAGAACATAAAAAACCGATAAGCTGAAAATCGCTTATCGGTTTTGCTTTTGTTATTATATTTTCCAAATAAAATTATCTCAATCGCTTGAAAAAACTTTTGAGAAGTTCGGCGCACTCTTCCTGCATAATACCGCCTTTACAATTCGGTTTGAAATTATACGGCATTTCAAAAAGATTTGTTATAGTACCGCAAGAACCGTTTTTGAAATCGTACGCACCGAAATACACATTCGGAATATGAGCGTTTATAATTGCGCCTGCGCACATCGGACAAGGTTCAAGGGTTACATATATATCGCAGTTCCAAAGCCGCCAACCGCCGAGCACTTTGCAGGCATTGTTAATTGCGTCGGTTTCTGCGTGTAAAAGTGCGTTCTTTTCTTTTTCTCGTCTGTTCCTGCCTGTAGCAACGATTTCGCCATTACGCACAATCACCGCACCGACAGGCACTTCGTCATCTTGAAAAGCCTCTCTTGCAAGCTCAAGCGCCTTTTCCATATACTTTATATTAAATTCACTCATAGCGCTACAGAAGCAATGATAGTTTCAAGAATGAAGATAACAACTATTGCAGCTGTACCTGCACTTGTAAAGAAACATTTTATCTTTTCTTTAAGTGAGAGAGAAACAACATTCGAGGTATCGCTTATGCTAAGAAAATTTTTATCCTTTTTCATTATATAAAGGAAAGCCAAAACTCCGAACACAAGCATTGCGGTAAATATTGAATAGTATATTATATAGAAAGAACGGGTAGTAACAATGTTCTGACTTTGCAAAATATCCATAATTACCGAGTAGAAGTTATTTATAAAGTGAATAATTATTGACGGAATAATTGAGTTTGCCTTGCAGTCAATATAAGCAAAAATAAGTCCGAGTATAAACGCAAACGGAATCTGAATAATATTTCCGTGCATTGCGCCGAACATAACGGCAGATACAATTATTGCAAATGAATTTCCGTATTTTCTAAGCGAACCCATTAAAATACCTCGAAAAGCAAATTCCTCGGCAAATGCAGGGGTAACGGCTATGGCAACAACATATAAAATATTTTCAAATACAGACCTTGATGACATATTCATATCCAGACTGTATTCAATGCCGATTAACGAAAAGTTGGAACTTACAAGATCGGCGGCAACATTTGAAACCATTGAAACGCCCATACCCATAAGTACGAGGGCGATAAGCATAGCGGGTTTTACGGATTTAACCGACAAGCAGTCTGAAATATGCGTTTTGCTTAGTTTTAAATATATCAGTCCGGTGATTGTCGCCGAGGCGGCTGCTGCGAAAATCTGCATATAATAAAAAACAGGACCGGAAGTCAATTTACTCACTATATACTGCGTTAAAGTTTCGGTATCGAAATTAGAAATATCCATATTCAGCATCGTAGACACGGTTAATAAAAATGTTATACCGACTACAATGATATTCATTGATAAAAAATAGGTAAGAATATAAAAGCCCAATCCGCTTGATTTTTTTTGCAAAGTCTTTAAATCGTGCGCTTTTTTGATTTCCTGCGGACTTTGCATATGATTTTGATAATAAGGATAGGGCTGATAATTTGCGTATTGCATTTTCATCACTCCAATGGTATAATTTTAGCATAGTAACACATATATTTCAAGAAATATTTTCCGATAATGAAAAAATAATGAAAAATCCCTTGACTTTTCAGGTAATCGGTTATATAATGTGTAAGTACAATAAAGCAAAGCAGAAATGCTTTCACCTGTGGGGTGTCGTCTGCACGGGTCAATACCTTAAACATAATAGTTTATTTGTATTGCAATGCGGACGGTGTATTTCTGTCCGCATTATTTTTTGAAAAGGTACTTTGGAGGTGCTTAACCATCAGCAAGAAAGATATTCAGATTAACGAGGAAATCCGTGATAAAGAGCTTAGAGTAATCAGCTCGGACGGAAAGCAGCTCGGTATTATGTCATCAAAGGAAGCTCTCGCACTTGCAGAACAAAAAAATCTTGACCTTGTTAAGATTGCTCCGCAGAGCGTTCCGCCTGTATGTAAAATTATGGACTACGGCAAATACCGTTTTGAGCAGGCTAAAAGGGAAAAGGAAGCAAGAAAAAATCAGCATGTTGTTGATATTAAGGAAGTTAGACTCTCTTTAAACATTGATACACACGACTTCAACACCAAACTTAACAACGCTGTTAAGTTTATTAAGCACGGAGATAAAGTTAAGGTATCTATCCGTTTTAGAGGAAGAGAAATGGGACATCCTGAAATCGGTCTTGA
Source organism: Ruminococcus sp. FMBCY1 (assembly GCF_023921805.1). Lineage (GTDB taxonomy): Bacteria > Bacillota > Clostridia > Oscillospirales > Acutalibacteraceae > Ruminococcoides > Ruminococcoides intestinale_A. The sequence continues at coordinate 574,917 of NZ_CP074197.1, forward strand.
AACTATGAACCGCTTTGCTGAAGCTTGTGCAGAGTTTGCCTCGGTAGAAAAGCCTGCAAAGCTTGAAGGTCGCAATATGCTTATGTTTCTTGCACCAAAGTCCAATAAGTAATCACAGCTAAGGAGGATATTTATTATGCCTAAAATTAAAACTCACAGTGGTGCTAAAAAGCGTTTTAAACTTTCTAAGAACGGTAATGTAATCCGTGCACACGCAAACAAGAGCCACATTCTTAACAAGAAAACAACAAAGCGTAAGAGAGGTTTACGCCAGACTGCTGTTACAGATAAGACAAATGTAGCTCAGATCAAGCGTTTAATTCCTTATAAATAATTTATCGCTTGTACTGCTTTTTATTTAAATAATAATCGGAGGTAATATATAATGGCACGTGTAAAAGGTGCGATGATGACTCGCAAAAGAAGAAAAAAGGTATTAAAGCTTGCCAAGGGCTACTGGGGTTCTAAATCAAGACATTTCAAAATGGCTAAACAGGCTGTTATGAAGTCTGGCAACTATGCATATATCGGCCGTAAGCAGAGAAAGAGAGATTTCCGTCGTCTTTGGATTACTCGTATTTCTGCAGCTTGCAAGGCAAACGGCACAAACTATTCAACATTTATGAATGGTCTTAAAAAGGCCGGCATTACATTGAACCGTAAGATGCTTTCAGAGATTGCTATTGCTGATTCTAAGGCTTTTACAGCTCTTGTTGAGCAGGCTAAAAACGCTTAATTTAAACTGTAATTGCGTTTGGGTAACACCAAACGCAATTGGCATTTTAGGAGAAAAAAGATGCTGTTTGTTACAAGCAAAGACAATTCTAATGTAAAAAAAGCCGTAAAACTCAAGTCAAGTGCAAAAGAACGCCGCAAGAGCGGTCTTTTTTTAGCGGAAGGGCTAAGAATCTGTATGGACGCAGTTTTCAGCGGTGCGGAAATTCAGACATTATTTGTAACCGAAAAAGCTATGCAAAAGCACGGTGAGGACTTTGCTGTACTTGAAGAAAAAGCAAAGAATGTAATCTGTGTAAATGAAAACATTTTTGCCCTTATGAGTGATACTCAATCGCCACAGGGCTTTCTTTCGGTTATAAAAACACTTGACAAAACCAATGAGTTTGATACAATAAAGGGTGACAGTAAATATTTGGCGCTTGATAATGTGCAGGATCCAAGCAATCTCGGCACTGTTTTGCGCTCGGCAGAGGCATTTAATGTCAGCGGAGTTATACTTTCCTGTGACTGTTGCGATATTTACAATCCAAAGGTTGTAAGAGGCAGTATGGGCGCTGTGTTCAGAATACCTTTTATAATCAAAAGTTCAATTAAGGATTTCCTTAACGAAAATCCGCAGATTAATTCGTATGCTGCCGTTGTAAACAGCGACGCTGTCAGTCTTACGGATGTAAAATTTCAAACTCCGTGCGCAATCGTTGTAGGCAACGAGGGCAACGGAATAAAAGCAGAAACAGAAAAAGCCTGCCAAAACAAAATCACCATACACATGGAGGGCAAGGCAGAATCACTCAACGCATCTGTGGCTGCTGCAATACTGATGTGGGAAATGATGAAATGATTTCTGAAAATGCTCGTTACTGGATATGGATTTCAAAAGCACTCGGTTATAACAATATAAAGGTAAAGAGAATTTTTAAACTTTACAATGACATTACCGAGTTTGTTCACGGCGGAGAAAAAGAGTGGAAACACTGCGGTATCTTTACGCCGAACGAAATGCGAAAACTTAACAACACTAAGGTTTCGGTTGCGGATGAGATATTAAGCAAATGCAACGAACTGAAATATTCGGTAATTGCGATTGACGACGAGCATTACCCGCAAAAATTAATTAATATTGATACTCCGCCTGCCGTTCTTTATGTGAACGGACAACTTCCGGAGCTTGACAACCGCCTAAGCGTTTCAATTGTTGGCACAAGGCGGGCAACAAGATACGGTACGGATAATTCATACAAATTTGCATATGCTCTTGCTAAGTACAGCGTTGTTATTATAAGCGGAGGTGCGCTCGGTGTTGACTGTGCGTCGCACCGCGGAGCACTTTCTGCAAACGGAATTACCGTATGCGTGCTTGGCTGCGGTATCAACTATAAATATCTTACCGAAAACGAGGGTATGAGAAATGCAATTGCGCAAAACGGTGCGGTTATATCCGAATATCCGCCCGATGAACCGCCGCTAAGATATAATTTTCCCGCTCGCAACAGAATCATATCCGCTCTTTCGGACGGTCTTGTTGTAATGGAGGCGGGAATAAAAAGCGGTTCGCTGATTACCGCAAGAATGGCAATCGACCAGGGCAAAGAAGTTTTTGCTCTGCTCGGAAACAACAGTCCGCAGAACGAGGGCTCGAATACTCTTATAAAAAACGGGCTTGCCTGCCCTGTAACTGATTTTATGGATGTTTTGAGCGAGTTTAACTCAAACAGAGGGCTATATGTTGAGGACGAAAAACTTGATTTTGATAATATAAGTTTTACCGACCTTGAGGCAGTGCCTGTAAAAGGCAAAAAGACTGCAAAATCAAAAAACAGCACAAATAAAAAAGATAAGGCAAAGTCTGAAAGGATTAATGCAAGCGTATCTTCCGATAAAACCTTAAAGCCCGAAAAGGCTGTAAAAGAAACTAAAAATGTCGCACGCAAAAGCAGCAGCGTTTCCGCTGATGTTAATAATAAAGAAAACGCAGATGTGCGGAAAAGTATTTCAGATTTGAAAGCATTGGGTTTGTCCGATGCAGCCGTAACAGTTTACGGTACTATCGGCGACAAGCCTGTTCATATAGATAAAATAGTAAGCGAACTCGGTATCCCTGTATTTAAAGTGCTTACGGCCCTTACTCAACTTGAAATGAAAGGTTTGGTAACGGCGATGCAGGGCAGAATGTATGTATTAAAATAAACGGAGGCAGTAAATGTCAGATTTAGTAATTGTTGAGTCACCTGCTAAGGCTAAAACAATCAAAAAATACCTCGGCGGAAATTACGAAGTAATTGCGTCTATGGGACATGTAAGAGATTTGCCTAAAGCCAGACTCAGCGTTGATATAAAGAAAAAATTTGCACCAAAATACGAAATCATCAAAGGTAAAGAAAAACTTGTAGAAGAACTTAAAGAGCTCGCAGAAAAAAGCGACAAGATTTACCTCGCAACCGACCCTGATAGAGAGGGAGAGGCAATTTCTTGGCACCTTGCGTATATTCTCGGCTTGCCTCTTGATGACAACAACAGAATTGAATTTAACGAGATTACCAAAAACGGCGTAACAAACGGTATGGCTCATCCCCGTTCTATAAATATCGACCTTGTAAACGCTCAACAGGCAAGGCGTATTCTCGACAGACTTGTAGGTTATAAGTTAAGTCCTTTCATTTCTCAAAAAATCAGAAGAGGACTTTCAGCCGGCAGAGTACAGTCTGTTGCGGTAAGAATTATTGTTGACAGGGAAGAAGAAATCAGAAAATTCAAGCCCGAAGAATATTGGACTATTGACGCTAAGTTTATTCCTAAGGGAAGCAGAAAGTCGTTTTCGGCTTCTCTTTATTCCGACGCCAACGGCAAGATAAAAATCGAAAATCAGGAACAGGCAGAAAAGATTGAACAGGATCTTGCCGATGCCGAATATATGATTACAAAAGTAAAGCACGGCACAAGAAGAAAAACCCCCGCACCGCCTTTCATCACATCAACATTGCAGCAGGAGGCGTCAAGAAAACTCGGCTTCCAGTCAAGAAGAACAATGAAAGTTGCCCAGGAGCTTTACGAAGGTGTTGACATTGAGGGAATGGGTGCAACGGGTCTTATCACATATATGAGAACCGACTCTTTAAGAATTTCCGATGTGGCAAAGGAAGAGGCGGCACAGTATATTTTAAACAGATTCGGTGAAAAATTCCTGCCGGCAAAACCGAGAGTATTTAAAACCAAGAGCAATGCACAGGACGGTCACGAGGCTATAAGACCTTCAATGCCGAGCCTTTCTCCGGAAGATGTAAAGGCAAGTCTTACTTCTGACCAGTTTAAGCTATATAACCTTATTTGGAACAGATTTATGGCGTCACAGATGTCTGATTGTATTCAGAAAACCACACAGGCTGAAATTTCGGCTAAAGAATACATTTTCAAGGCATCGGGATACTATGTTGACTTTGAGGGCTTTACAACCTTGTATGTAGAAAGCAAAGATACGGAAGAAGAAAAATCCACACAGCTCCCTCCGCTTGAAAAGGATATGCCTGTAAAATGCAAGGAGCTTAAAAAGAATCAGCACTTCACACAGCCGCCCGCAAGATACACCGAGGCATCGTTAATTAAGGCGCTTGAGGAATACGGTATCGGCAGACCGTCAACTTATGCGGCAACAATTACAACAATTACAAGCCGTGAGTATGTAAAGCGTGAGGCAAAAACTTTGTATCCGACAGAGCTTGGCGAGGTTATGACAAACCTTTTAAAAGAGCGTTTTCCGAAGATTGTAAACTATAAATTCACCGCACAAATGGAAGAAAACCTTGACGAGGTTGAGCACGGTCAGGAAGAATGGGTGGAATTGCTTGACGAATTCTACTCCGATTTTGACAAAACTCTCAAGAAAGCCAAAGAAGAGATGGAGGGTGTGAAACTCCAGCTTAAAGAAGATCAGACAGACATTATCTGCGACAAATGCGGCAGACAGATGGTTGTTAAGGTTGGCAGATACGGCAAATTTATTGCCTGCCCGGGTTACCCCGAATGTAAGAATGTTCTTAAGTTTGTTGAAAAGACAGGCGTTAAATGCCCTAAATGCAACGGTGATGTTATTGTTAAGCATACAAAGAAAAAGCGTGTGTTCTACGGCTGTTCAAATTATCCGGAATGTGATTTTGTAAGCTGGAACGAACCCGTAAACGAAAGATGTCCGCAGTGCGGCGGCATACTCTTTAAGAAAAAGGGTAAAAAGCCGAAACTTTATTGTGCAACAGAGGGCTGCGGGTTTGAAAAGGAATTCGTTGAGAAAGACGGAGAATAATTAATACGACTGAAAAGGAAAGGTGAACTTTTTGGAAAAAGGTTATATCAATGTAATAGGTGCGGGTCTTGCAGGCTGTGAAGCCGCTAAACAGATCTCATCTCACGGAATAAAGGTTCACCTTTATGAAATGAAACCGAAGAAAAAAACGCCTGCTCATCATTCCGATTTGTTTGGCGAGCTTGTGTGCTCAAATTCCTTAAAGGCAATGCGAACAGAAAGCGCCGCAGGACTTTTAAAGGAAGAAATGCGCAGACTCGATTCTTTTCTTATGAAATGCGCAGACAAATGCCAAGTGCCTGCCGGCGGTGCTCTTGCGGTTGACAGAGATATTTTTTCAAGACTTGTAACCGACGGAATAAGAGCCGATGAAAACATAGCCGTTTTTGAAGAAGAAATCACAGAAATTCCCGATGATGCAATTACAATTATTGCTACGGGTCCGCTTACTTCGGACGCTCTTGCCGAAAAAATAATAGAGCGCTTCGGTACTTCGCTTTCTTTCTTTGATGCCGCCGCTCCGATTGTGAGTGCCGAAAGCATTGATATGGATTATGCTTTCTATGCATCAAGATACGATAAAGGCAGTGGCGACGATTATATAAATTGCCCGATGAATAAAGAAGAGTACGAAACTTTTTATCAGGCACTTGTAACCGCCGAAAGAGCACCTTTGCACAGCTTTGATGTAAACAATCCTAAGGTGTACGAGGGCTGTATGCCTGTTGAAGTTATGGCACAGCGTGGTGAAAACACCTTGCGATTCGGACCGATGAAACCTGTCGGTCTTGTAAATCCAAAAACGGGACACAGACCGTGGGCTGTACTGCAGTTAAGGAAAGAAAATTGCGGGGGCACAATGTATAATCTCGTCGGATTTCAGACAAATCTAAAATTCGGTGAACAGAAAAGGGTATTTTCACTGATTCCTGCATTGCACAAAGCGGAATTTTACCGCTACGGTGTAATGCACAGGAACACATTTATTAATTCACCTAAACTGCTCAATGCCGATTTTTCTTTGAGAGAAAATGAAAACTTGTTCTTTGCAGGTCAGCTTACAGGTGTTGAGGGCTATATGGAATCGGCGGCTTCGGGAATACTTGCGGGCATAAACGCAGTGCGAAGATTAAACAGTCAAGAACCTGTGATTTTACCGACTGACACAATGCTCGGCGCTCTTGCGGGCTATATATCCGACAAATATGTGGAGAAATTCCAGCCTATGGGCGCAAATTTCGGTGTACTTCCTGCTCTCGAAAATCGTCCCCGTGACAAGCAGGAGCGAGGAAAAGCATATTCGGACAGAGCGCTTAAAAGCCTTGAGGCTTATCTTACACATATGAATTTAGAGGTGTAAAAATGAAAATTATAGTAGATGCCTTCGGCGGAGATAACGCACCGCTTGAAATAATCAAGGGTTGTGCGGAGGCTGTTGCGGAATTTGACGATTTATCAATTATTCTCACAGGTGACGAGGGTAAAATTCTTAAGGTTGCACAAGACAATAATATATCTCTTGACAGAATAGAAATTCATCATTGCACAGAAGTTATTACTATGGACGACCATGCCGATGCGGTTCTTAAATCAAAGAAAGACAGCTCAATGGCTGTAGGATTTAATTTGCTTAAAAACGGCGAGGGTGACGCTTTTGTTTCCGCAGGCAACAGCGGTGCTCTTTGTATGGGTGCAACTCTTGCGGTTAAGAGAATTAAAGGAATTAAACGACCTGCATTCTCTCCCGTTATGCCGTCCGCAAACGGTTTCTTTATGCTTGTTGACGGCGGTGCAAATGTAGATTGCCGTCCCGAAATGCTCGTTCAATTTGCGGTAATGGGCTCAATTTATATGAACAGAGTTATGAAGATTGATAACCCAAGGGTAGGCCTTGCAAATGTCGGCACCGAAGATCACAAAGGAACAGAGCTTTATCAAACTACATATCAGCTTTTGAAAGAAAGCAACTTAAACTTTGTCGGCAATGTTGAGGGCAGAGATATTCCGCAGGGAATTTGCGATGTTGTGGTATGCGACGGCTTTACAGGCAATCTTATTTTAAAAACCTATGAGGGTGTTGCAATGGTTATTATGAACGAGATCAAGAGCTTGTTTACAGGCAGTCTTAAAGGCAAACTTTCGGCTTCGCTCGTGCTCGGCGATATAAAAAAACTTAAGAAAAAACTTGACCACAACACATATGGCGGTGCGCCTGTTTTGGGTGCATCAAAACCTGTGTTCAAGGCGCACGGCAGTGCAAAAGCCGTCACCGTTAAAAACGCAATCAGACTTTCAAGAGATTATGTGCTTGCTGATGCGATCGGTGAAATTTCAAAGGTTATTAATTCGGAGGACTGATTTAAGTGCAGGAACTTGAAAATAAAATCGGCTATAAATTTAAAGATATAAGTTTGCTCGAAGAGGCACTCACACATTCTTCTTATGCAAACGAACACAAATCAAAACATATCAAATATAACGAAAGACTTGAATTCTTAGGTGATGCAGTTCTTTCAATTGTAGTTTCTGACTACATTTTCAAAAACTGCCCCGAACTTCCGGAGGGCGAGCTTACCAAACTAAGAGCCTCGCTTGTATGTGAAAAGAGCCTTTTCGTATTTGCAAAACAACTCGGACTGGGTAAGTATCTTATTTTGAGCAAAGGCGAGCGCCACAACGGCGGCGCAGAACGCCCGTCAATACTTTCGGATGCATTTGAGGCGCTGATTGCGGCTATTTATATTGACGGCGGAATCGAGCCTGCCTCTAAGCATATTCTTAACTTTGTAATCCCTGCGATTAAGGCATCAAAGAAAAGACCCGTAAACGATTACAAAACAACTTTGCAGGAGATTATTCAGAAAAATCCCGGGGAATTGCTCGAATATGTACTCGTTGCCGAATCGGGCCCCGACCACAACAAGCACTTTGTCGTAGAGGTTCACCTTAACAGCAATGTTATAGGCAAAGGCGGCGGAAAAAGTAAAAAAGAGGCTGAACAGCAGGCGGCAAGAGAAGCACTGGAGTTGATGGGTTATTAAACATTCTAATGTGGCGCTTTTTATACCGCACAACGGATGCCCTCACAAATGCACTTTCTGTAATCAAAGAAACATTGTGGGGCAAGCGTATCAGCCAAATGCCGATGATGTGACAAATGCCGTAAAAATCGCCGTAGATTCTTTAAAAGAAAATACCAAAGAGGCAGAGATTGCATTTTTCGGCGGCAGTTTTACAGCAATTGACAGAGAATATATGCTCGAACTTTTAGATGCGACCAAACCGTTTATCAACAGCTTTAAAGGTATTCGGTTATCTACCCGTCCCGACTGCATTGACGATGAAATTGTAAGTCTTTTGAAAAGCTATAAAGTAACTTCAATTGAACTCGGCGCTCAATCTATGAATGATGAAGTGCTTAAACTTAATGAAAGAGGACATACGGCGGATGATGTAAGAAATGCCTGCCGCATTATAAAAAATTACGGCATATCACTCGGACTGCAGATGATGACGGGACTGTACGGTTCTGATTTTTATAAAGACATTTATACTGCCGATGAATTTATAAAGCTCAGACCGGATACTGTAAGGATATATCCGACTGTTATTATGCAGGATACCGAACTTGCAAATCTTTATAACAGTAAAAAGTTTATTCCTTACACACTTGAGCAATCGGTTGAACTTTGCTCAAAGCTCATTTTAAAATTTAAAAGCGAAAACATCCGTATTATAAGGCTCGGACTTCATTATTCCGAAAGTCTTGAAAATAACAGCCTCGGCAATAATTATCACCCTGCATTTAAAGAACTTTGCGAAAACAAAATCTTTTTTGATAAAATAACTAAACTGATTAAAAATTATCCCGACAAAGAGGTTGATTTTTTTGAGGCATATGTAAATCCTCATTCGGTTTCAAAACTTGCGGGACAGAATAAATCAAACATAATCAGACTTAACAATATGGGTTACAAGCTGAAAATCAAGACAGACCAAAGTCTTGACGAATACGAAATCTACATAAAACAGAGGTAATAAATGCGATTAAAATCACTTGAAATTCAAGGCTTTAAAACCTTTCCTGATAAAACTAAATTATCTTTTGAGCAGGGCATTACCGCTGTTGTAGGTCCGAACGGCTCAGGCAAAAGCAACATCAGTGACGCTATCCGTTGGGTGCTCGGCGAGCAATCTCCAAAGAGCTTGCGCTGTTCAAAGATGGAAGATGTTGTTTTTAACGGAACCGACAAAAGAAAAAAACTCGGCTATGCCGAAGTTTCGCTTAACATAGAAAACAAAGACAGAGTGCTGGCATTCGACGGCGACGAAATTTCAATTACTCGCCGTTATTATCGAAGCGGTGAGAGCGAATATCTCATAAACAAAGCACAGGTCAGACTAAAAGACATTAACGAGCTTTTTATGGATACAGGTCTTGGCCGTGACGGTTACTCTATGATAGGACAGGGTAAAATCGACAGCATTGTATCTTCAAAAGGCGAGGACAGACGAGAAATTTTTGAAGAGGCGGCAGGTATTTCACGCTATCGCTACAGAAAAACAGATGCGGAGCGAAAGCTGAAAAGCACGGAGGAAAACCTTTTAAGACTGCGTGACATCGTGACAGAACTCGAAGAGCGTGTCGGTCCTCTTAAAAGGCAATCGGAAAAAGCACAGGAATTTTTAAAATACTCCGAAGAAAAGCGTGGACTTGAAATAGCGCTTTGGCTACTTACCCTTGACAAAAGTCAGGCGGCGCTTAAAACACAGGACGAAAAAATCGCCATTGCTCACGCACAATATGATGATGCCGAAAAAATACTCGAGCAGATTCAAAAAGAGTCGGAAGAAATATATCTGAAAAACGGACAGCTTGCCGTAAAATCCGACGAAGTAAGACATCTTATTTCAGAACTTGATGCACTCATTTCCGATATGCGTTCACAGCTTTCGGTTTCAAAGAACGATATTCTTCATAACGAAGAAAACATAAAGCGTATTGAAAACGAAATCCAAAACGCACAGCAAAATTCACAGCTTATTTCTACTCAAATTGCGGAAAAGAACGAGAAAATCGCTGAACTTGACACAAAAATAATTGAAAAGCAGAAAGAATACACCGCACTTTCCGAAAAGCTGAATGTTATCAACCTTGATACGGGCAAGAGCGGCGACAAACTGCAACAGCTTACTTCCGAGCTTTCTATGCTTACAACGAAGTCTGCCGATGCAAGGGTAATTGATATGACGGCGGAAAGCTCGATTTCCGACCTTGAAGAAAGAATCGAAAGCCTTACAACCGCAAATAAAGACGGAATTGCAAGAGTACACGAGCTTGAAGAAATTTCCGAAGAATACACAACAAATCTTACAAATCTGCGGGAAGAAATTACATCAATTACAAATTCAATTCAGGGACTTGAACTTAAATTGCAGTCAAAAGCACACAAGCGTGACAGCTACAAGGCTGAAAGCGACAGACTTTTGCTTGACAGCAAGGAACATATAAGAAAAATCAACTTCCTTGAAAATCTCGAACGCAACCTTGAAGGCTTTTCAAAGAGCGTTAAAGTTGTGGTAAACGCATCTAAAAGCGGAAGATTAAAAGGTGTGTGCGGCCCTGTTTCCCGAGTAATTTCCGTACCGCAAAAGTACGGCGTTGCAATTGAAACCGCACTCGGAGCGGCAATGCAAAACATTGTTACGGAAACCGAAAACGATGCTAAATCGGCTATTGCTTATCTTAAATCATCGGACGGTGGACGAGCAACTTTTCTGCCGCTTAATACAATCAAGGCAAGAGAACTTAGAGAAAACGGACTTGAAGCAAACTATGGCTTTATCGGTGTTGCAAGCGACCTTTGCAGCTGCGATAACAAATTCAAAAATATTTTATCATCTTTGCTCGGCAAAATTGTAATTGCAGACAATCTTAACTCCGCAGTCGAGATTGCCAAAAAATATTCGTACCGTTTTAAAATCGTTACACTTGACGGACAGGTTGTAAATGCGGGCGGTTCGCTAACAGGCGGTTCGCTCAACAGAAATACAGGTTTGCTAAGCCGTGCAAGTGAAATTAAAGATTTAAAAGAACAGACAAAAGCCATTGAAGAAAAGTCTGCGCAGGCACAGAGATTGTGCAGTGAGGCGGCACAGAATTATGCCGCCGTTGAGGCTGAATTGCTCGGTACAAGAGCAGACCTTTCAAACAAGAAACAAAGCCTTGCAAGAATGGAAGCCGAAAGCAGAGCGTGCGAAAACGAGCTTTCAAACTCAAAACTTGCTTTGCAAAATTTTGATAAACAGATTGAAGAATATACAAATAAAGTAAATATCCTATCACAGGACAGAAAAAATGCAGGCGAACAGCTGGCACAGCTTAACCGCAGAATTTCCGAGGCAGAAGAAAAGGTAAACAGTATTACGGGCAGTCGTGCCAAAATGATTGAGGAGCGAGAAGAAATTGCATCTCAATTACAGAATGTGCGACTTGAAATTGTAACCGCTCAAAAGGATATTGACGCACTCAATTCCGAAATCCTTTTTGCGGAAAATTCATCAAATAACTTCGGCGAAAAGCAGAGAGAACTCAATGCACAAATTGAGGACTATAAAAACAAAAATGCTTTGATTCAGAAAAACATAGATGAACTTGAGGCTCAAATAAAAGACAAGTCAGAGAGAATTGCAGAGCACAACGCAAGGATTTCAAGTATTAATTGTGAAAAAGATACTTACGAAATGAGAAGTGTTGAATTAAGAACGCTTGAGCGTGACAAAACATCGGAACGAGAGGTATCGGGCAGAGAACTTTCAAGACTTGAAGAAAGAAAAATCAACTTGCAAAATCAGTACGATAATATAATTTCCAAGCTTTGGGAAGAATATGAGTTGACCAAGCGTGAAGCGGAAGAACAGGCGATAGAAATTCCCGATTCCAATGCGGCTCAAAAACGACTTAACGAGCTAAAGCAAAAAATTAAAAATCTCGGAAATGTAAATGTATCCGCAATTGAAGAATACAAAGAGGTTTCCGAACGCTTTGAATTTATGAGCACACAGGTAAATGATGTGGAAAAGTCAAAACGAGAAATTGAGCGACTTATCACCGACCTTACCAAACAGATGAAAGAAGTGTTTGTAGAGAGTTTTGAAGAAATCAATAAAAACTTCACTTTCACATTCAAAGAACTGTTCGGCGGCGGTACCGCATCGCTTTCGCTTTCAGAGCCGGAAGATATTCTCAACAGCGGCATCGACATTATTGTACATCCGCCCGGAAAAATCGTTGTTCATCTTGACGCACTGTCGGGCGGTGAAAAAGCACTTGTAGCCATAGCGCTTTACTTTGCGATTATGAAAGTCAGACCCGCACCTTTCTGCGTTATGGACGAAATTGAGGCGGCGCTTGATGATGTAAATGTTGACCGCTTTGCAAACTATATGAGAAATTTAACCCATACAACGCAGTTTATCTGTATTACTCACAGACGAGGCACAATGGAAGAAGCAGATGTACTGTACGGTGTTACTATGCAGGACGAGGGTGTATCCAAACTGCTTGAACTGCGTTCTACCGAGATTGCCGAAAAACTCGGCATTAAGGCTAACTAATGAAGGGATGATTTTATGGGCTTTTTTAATAAAATTAAAGAAGGTTTAAAAAAGACAAGAGATGCGGTTATCGGTCAGATTGACTCAATGCTCAAATCTTTTACAAAGATTGACGATGAACTTTTTGAAGAACTCGAAGAGTTGCTTGTAATGGGCGATGTAGGCGTACCGACTGCCGAAAAAATATGTGAAGAGCTTAAAAAGAGAGTTAAAAAAGAGGGTATTAAAAATCCTAATGAAATTCACAGACTTCTTGAAGAAACGGTTTCCGATATGTTGAGAGGCGGAGAAGAACTCGACCTTTCAACCACACCGTCTATTATCCTTGTCATAGGTGTAAACGGTGTAGGTAAAACAACCACAATCGGAAAACTTGCAAATCACCTTACAAAACAGGGCAAAAAAGTTATCCTTGCCGCAGGCGATACATTCAGAGCCGCAGCTATCGAGCAGCTTGAAATTTGGGCAGACAGAAGTCACTGTGAAATAATAAAGCAGAACGAGGGCAGCGACCCTGCCGCTGTAATTTATGACGCAATTTCAGCCGCTAAGGCAAGACACGCAGATGTTATTATCTGCGATACGGCGGGCAGACTTCACAATAAAAAACCCCTTATGGACGAGCTTGCAAAAATCAACAGAATTATAGACAGAGAACTGCCGGACGCATCGAAAGAAAAGTTACTTGTACTTGATGCAACCACAGGACAGAATGCCGTTAATCAGGCTGAACAGTTCAGCCTTGCAACAGGCATTACGGGTATTGTTCTTACAAAACTTGACGGTACAGCCAAGGGCGGCGTTGTACTTGCAATCAAAGAGGGACTCGGTATTCCTGTTAAATACATCGGCGTAGGTGAGCAGATAGACGATTTACAGCCGTTTGATGCAGAGGACTTTGCAAGGGCTCTCTTTGCGCAGAATTAAGAGGTGCGGTATGAAATTTATCATTGCAACCAATAACGCAAAAAAATTAAAAGAACTTGAAAGAATTTTAAAGCCCCTCGGTATAGATGCGGTTTCCGCAAAAGAGGCAGGTGTAAACCTCGGCGAAGTTGAGGAAACAGGTACAACCTTTGCCGAAAACGCTTTTATAAAAGCAAATGCCGCTTTCAAATCAACGGGTATGCCTGCCATAGCCGATGATTCAGGGTTATCGGTTGACGCACTTGACGGCAGACCGGGTGTGTATTCCGCAAGATACTGCGGAGAAAATGCCACTGACGAAGAAAAGTACACTAAATTGTTAGAAGAAATGCAGGGTGTACCAGACGAAAAGAGAACAGCACATTTTACATCAGCAATCTGCTGTATTTTATCCGACAAAGAAAAAATTGAAGTTGACGGCATATGTAACGGTACAATTTCTCATACTCCGAACGGCAACGGCGGTTTTGGATATGACCCGATTTTTGACTGCAACGGAAAAAGCTTTGCCGAACTTACAGCCGAAGAAAAAGACAAAATCAGCCACAGAGGAATTGCTTTACGCAAGTTACAGGCTGAACTGAAAAACAGATTTGACAAATAATTTATATAAATTTCAGGAAGGAGCAGTTAAATGCTCACAAGTAAACAGCGTGCATACCTTCGTGGTCTTGCAAATCCTATTGAAACTATCCTTATGATCGGTAAGGGTGAAATCACAGATAACATTGTAAAGCAGGCAGACGACGCACTCAAGGCAAGAGAGCTTATAAAGGGCAAAGTGCTTGAGAACAGCGGTTATTCTTCAAGAGAAGCTGCCGAACTTATCGCCGAAAAATGCGGTGCGGAAGTTGTACAGGTTATCGGTTCAAAATTTGTTCTCTATAAAAAGAATGAGGACGAGCCTAAAATTGTTCTCCCTAAGAACAGAAGAAAATGAGCAGAATAGGAATACTCGGCGGTACTTTTAACCCAATACACAACGGTCACATTCAAATGGCGAAGTACAGCCACGATGCCGCAAAACTCGATAAGGTTATTCTTATGCCTACTTTTGTGCCGCCGCATAAAGAAAGCGCAAACCTTGTTTCGTGCGAGCACAGATTTAATATGTGCCGCCTTGCAAGTGCCGAACTTCCGTATGCGGAAGTATCCGATTTTGAAATAAAATTAGAGGGCAAAAGTTACACTTACCGTACATTGCAGCTTTTAAAAAGTCAAAACGAAAACGATGATTTTTATTTTATCGTCGGCGCAGATATGTTTTTATCTATGCAAAATTGGAAAAATCCTGAAATAATTTTCAGGCTTGCTACCGTAATCGCCATTCCGAGAGATGATGACAGCGTATCCGAACTTAAAGAACATTACGATAAGGTTCTCAAAAAAATGGGTGCAAAGGCGATTATACTTAATCACTCGGTTTTAACGGTTTCGTCAACCTATGTGCGTGACAACATCGACAACGGTGCGGCATTGGAAAATCTGATTGACAGCAGGGTTTTTAATTATATTAAGGAAAATAATTTATACAGGGTGTGATTTTATGAATTCAGACGAATATAAGAAACTTATAAAATCAAGAATGAGCGATTACCGCTATACGCACAGCGTAAATGTTTCTAAAGAGGCTGTAAGACTTGCCAAAAAATACGGTGCGGATACCGAAAAAGCAGCCGTTGCAGGCATACTGCACGACATTACCAAAGAAACACCTAAAGAAGAACAGTTGCAAATTATGACAGATGGTGGTATAATTTTAGATAATGTGCAGGAAAAATCGACAAAGCTGTGGCATGGTATAAGCGGAAGTGTGTATATTCGTGATATTCTTAAAATTACAGACGAAGATATTTTAAACGCAGTAAGATACCACACCACAGGCAGAGCAGGTATGTCTTTGCTTGAAAAGATAATTTTTATAGCGGATTTTACTTCTGCCGAAAGAGATTATAACGGCATAAAAACAATGCGCAAAAAGGCAGGCAAATCTCTTGAAAACGCAATGCTGTACGGATTGCAGTTCACTTTAAAAGACTTGTCTAAAAGGGCAATGATAATTCACCCCGACGCCCTTGCCTGTTACAACGAAATTGTAATAAATAATTCAACGAAAGGAACAGCCAAATGAATTCTTACGAGCAATCAATTCTGACAGCTAAGGCTATAAGCAGCAAAAAAGGTCTTAACATCAAGTTAATCGAAATTGGCGATATTTCTTCGCTTGCAGACTATATGGTAATTGCGACAGGTACAAGCTCAACCCATGTAAAAGCTATTGCGGACGAGGTTGAGTATCAGCTTGACGAGGCAGGCATTTCTGTAAGTCATATCGAGGGCTACCGTTCAAATTCATGGATATTGCTTGACTATGTCGATGTTATCGTTCATATTTTTTCAGACGAGGCAAGAGAGTTTTACGACCTTGAAAGACTCTGGCAGGACGGTAAGGAAATTGACATTTCCGATATTGTTGACTAATAAATCTTGAGGAGGACTCAATTTTGAAATATAATCATAAGCCCATTGAGGGCAAATGGCAAAAAATTTGGGAAGATAAGGGCGTTTTCCACGCAGAGGACAACTCTGAAAAAGAAAAATTCTATGCTCTTATTGAGTTTCCTTATCCGTCGGGACAGGGACTTCATGTAGGTCATCCAAGACCTTATACGGCACTTGACACCGTAGCAAGAAAGCGCAGACTTCAGGGCTACAATGTACTTTATCCGATCGGCTGGGACGCATTCGGTCTTCCTACCGAAAACTACGCAATCAAAAACCATATTCATCCCGAAATCGTTACAAAGCAAAATATTGCCCGCTTTAAAAAGCAGATTCAATCACTCGGTATCTCTTTTGACTGGAGCCGTGAGATTAACACAACCGACCCTGACTACTACAAGTGGACACAGTGGATTTTCATTCAGCTTTTCAAAAAAGGTCTTGCTTACAAAAAGGAAATGAATGTAAACTGGTGTACTTCGTGTAAGTGCGTTCTTGCAAACGAAGAGGTTGTAAACGGCGTTTGCGAGCGCTGCGGCAGTGAGGTTGTTCATAAGGTAAAGTCACAGTGGATGCTTAAGATTACAGCTTACGCAGACAGACTTATCAATGACCTTGACCTTGTAAATTATCCTGAAAGAGTTAAAGCACAGCAGAAAAACTGGATTGGCAGAAGTACGGGCGCAGAGGTTGATTTCAAGACAACCACAGGCGACACACTTACAATTTACACCACAAGAGCAGATACTCTTTACGGTGCAACATATATGGTAATTTCTCCGGAACACCCTCTCATTGAAAAGTGGGCAGACAAGCTATCTAATATTGACGCTATCCGTGAATATCAGGCAGCTGCGGCAAGAAAGTCCGACTTTGAAAGAACAGAGGTTGCCAAGGACAAAACAGGTGTTCTTGTTGAGGGCGTTAAAGCTATTAACCCTGTGAACAACAAGGAAATTCCTATCTTTATTTCCGACTATGTACTTGTATCTTACGGTACGGGCGCTATTATGGCTGTTCCTGCTCACGATACCCGTGACTGGGAATTTGCAAAGAAATTCGACCTTCCTATCATTGAGGTTGTTAAGGGCGGCAATGTGCAGGAAGAGGCTTATACAGACTGTGCAACAGGTATTATGGTTAATTCGGGTATGCTTGACGGTCTTACTGTTGACGAAGCTAAGAAAAAGATTATCTCTTGGCTTGAGTCGGAGGGTAAAGGTCACTCAAAGGTAAACTACAAACTCCGTGACTGGGTATTCTCCCGTCAGCGTTATTGGGGCGAGCCTATTCCGATTGTTCACTGCGACAAGTGCGGATATGTTCCGATTGACGAAAGTGAACTCCCGCTCAGACTTCCGATGGTAGAGTCTTATGAGCCTACAGACAACGGCGAATCACCTCTTGCTAAGATGACAGACTGGCTTGAAACAACTTGCCCGTGTTGCGGCGGCAAGGCAATGCGTGAAACCGATACAATGCCACAGTGGGCAGGTTCGTCATGGTATTTCTTAAGATATATGGACCCGCACAATGACAAAGCACTTGCGTCAAAAGAGGCTATCAAGTATTGGTCACCTGTTGACTGGTACAACGGCGGTATGGAGCACACTACACTCCACTTGCTTTACAGCCGTTTCTGGCATAAATTCCTCTACGACATCGGCGTTGTAAATACTCCGGAGCCATACGCAAAGAGAACATCACACGGTATGATTCTCGGCGAAAACGGCGAGAAGATGAGTAAGTCAAGAGGCAATGTAGTAAATCCTGACGAAATCGTAGACGAATACGGTGCAGATACACTCCGTCTTTACGAAATGTTTATCGGCGACTTTGAAAAGGCCGCTCCTTGGAGCCAGTCAAGCATCAGAGGCTGCCGCAGATTTATTGAGCGTTACTACAACCTCCAGACAATTCTTAACAATGCAGACGGCATCCGTCCGGAACTTGAATCATCATTCCACAAGGCTATCAAAAAAGTCGGCGATGACATTGAGAACATTAAGTTCAACACCGCAATCGCAACACTTATGGCACTTATCAATGATATTACTGCTACAGGAGCAATCACTAAGGAGGAACTTAGAATCTTCACAATTCTCCTTAACCCGTTTGCACCGCATGTTACAGAAGAAGTATTTGAAATGTGCAAACTCGGCGACGGTATAGTAGCAGAGCAGAAATGGCCTGAGTACGATGAGGCTAAGTGCAAAGACGAAACAATAGAAATCGTTGTACAGGTAAACGGTAAAATTAAGACAAAGCTTAACATTCCTGTTGAGTCAGAAAAGAACGCAGTTCTTGATATGGCAAAGGCAGACGCAAATGTGGCTAAAGCTATAGAGAATATGAATATCATCAAAGAAATTTATGTTCCTAATAAGCTTGTGAACCTTGTAGTTAAGCCATAATTTTTATTTTATTTATAAATTTACTTAATTTTCCCTAAATTTCTACATTTCTATTGACAATAAGAATTGTTTATTGTATAATATCAAATGCAACATATGCAAATTACCCATGCCAAATGGCAGATGGGAGGGAAGATAGATGGCAGAAATCAGACTTAAGGATAACGAATCTCTTGAGAGTGCTTTAAGAAGATTCAAAAAGCAGTGTGCAAGAGCTGGCGTTATTGCTGAGGTGCGCAAGAGAGAAGCTTATGAAAAGCCTTCTGTAAAGCGTAAAAAAAAGTCCGAAGCAGCTCGTAAGAGAAAATTCAGGTAATCAAAATAAGCGGACAGTTTTTACTGTCCGCTTTTTGTCATTTTATCAGGAAATTTGGTGAATAAAAATGAAAAAAATTCTTGTTATTTTAGGACCTAACCTTAATATGGTAGGAGTAAGAGAAAAAGGCATTTACGGAGAGGAAACCGCTCAAAGCATTTCCGAGCAGATTAAGGCATTTGCAAATGAGCAGGGCTTTTCTGTTGAGATTTATCAGTCAAATCACGAGGGCGACCTTATTGATAAAATCCATGCCGCAAGAGAAAACTTTGACGGTGCGGTAATAAATGCGGGCGCTCTTACACATTATAGCTATGCATTAAGAGATGCTATTGCTTGTGTAAAGATTCCGTTTGTTGAGGTGCATATGTCAAATATCCACGCAAGGGAAGAATTCAGACACACATCTGTAATTGCACCTGTATGCGCAGGTCAGATTGCAGGCTTTGGCAAAAACAGCTACTTCCTTGCAATTACAGCTTTAAAGGACTTGATGAAGTAATGAACAGCTTGAGAACAGAAAAGTTAAGAGCTTTTATAAAATCACCCGACACCGCAGTTTTAATAAAAAATGAAATCAATGTCGGATATTTCAGCGGCTTTCATCACAGCGAGGGTGTATTTTTACTGACAAGCGACAAAGCATATTTGCTTGTGGATTTCAGATACTTTGAGGCGGCACAGAAATTCGCAGTCGGCTGTGAAGTAATCTGCTTTAAAAAGCTGATTGCTGATATAAGCGAAATTCTTAAAAAAGAATGTGTCACAAAAATTGTTGCAGAGGCAGATACATTTACCGTTGCGGAAAATGATTTGTACAAAGAGCATTTTGCCGAAAAGGGAATTGAATTTTACTGTGACAGTGCGCTTGATAAGGCTGTTTCAAACATCAGAATTATTAAAGATAAATCGGAGTTTGACAAAATTTTAAAGGCTCAACAGATTGCCGAAAAGGCATATAATGAAATTTTAAATTACATCAAACCCGGTGTCAGCGAGCGAAAAATCGCAGTTGAATTTGAATATCTGATGAAGCAGTACGGTGCGGAAAGAGTTTCTTTTGATTTAATAACAATCACAGGCAGTAAAACTTCGTTGCCACACGGCGTACCGAGTGACGATGTTGTTAAATCGGGAGATTTGTTTACTATGGATTTCGGGGCTGTTTATGACGGCTATCACTCCGACACGACAAGAACCGTTGCGGTTAATTTTGCTACAGATGAGCAAAGAGAGATTTACAATATTGTATTAAAGGCTCAACTTGCCGTGTTAGATGAAGTAAAGGCAGGCAAAACTTGCTCTGAAATTGATAAAATTGCAAGAGATATTATAACAGAGGCAGGCTACGGAGAGTGTTTCGGTCATTCAACGGGTCACGGCGTAGGACTTGAAATTCACGAACTGCCAAATGTTTCTCCGAGGGGAGAAATAATCCTTGAAGAGGGTATGGTAATTACCGACGAACCCGGAATTTACCTGCCAAAGAAGTTCGGCGTAAGAATTGAAGATATGCTTTATGTCACTGAAAAAGGATATAATAACTTTGTATCTTTGCCAAAAGAACTAATAATTCTTTAAAATGCTTGCAATTTGTTTATTTTTTATGTATAATAGCATATGACACATAATGGCAAGGATTATTTTGCTGTAATTATGTATATTTTAGGAGGTATTACTTATGATATCAGCAGGTGATTTCAGAAACGGCGTTACATTTGAAATGGATGGTCAGGTTGTATCAATCATCGAATTCCAGCATGTAAAGCCAGGTAAGGGTGCCGCTTTCGTAAGAACAAAGATCAGAAATGTTATTACAGGTGCGGTTGTTGAAAAGACTTTTAACCCTAACGATAAATATCCTACTGCATTTATTGACAGAAAGGATATGGAGTACAGCTATTCAGACGGTGATCTTTATTACTTTATGGATACAGAAACATGGGAGCAGATCCCGATTAACAAGAGCGTTCTCGGCGACAACTTCAAGTTTGTTAAAGAGAATATGGTTTGTAAGGTTCTTTCTTACAAGGGCAGCGTATTCGGTGTAGAGCCGCCTAACTTTGTAGAGCTTAAGGTTACAAAAACCGATCCCGGCTTTAAGGGTGATACAGCTACCAACGCTACAAAGCCTGCTACTCTTGAAACAGGTGCTGAGATTAAGGTTCCTCTCTTTATTGACGAGGGCGAAATAATCCAGATCGACACAAGAACCGGTGAGTATATGGGCAGAGCTTAATCGCTTTGCGGAGGAATTATTATGAATTTAACAGAAAAAATTGCTTATATCCGTGGACTTTGCGAGGGTTTGAATCTTGACGAGTCAAAGCCTGAAATCAAGGTTATGAATGCAATTATCGATCTTCTTGACGATATGTCATATTCTGTAACAGATATGGAAGACCTCTATGATGAGCTTTCGGCTCAGGTTGATGAGATTGACCAGGATCTTGCAGAGGCTGAAACTGAGCTTTACGGCGAAGATGATGACTTTGACTATGATGACGATGAAGATGACGAAGAAAACGAAGACGATGTTTTTTATGAAGTGACTTGCGATTCATGCGGTCAAAAGCTTAATGTATCCGAGGATGTTCTCCTTGAGGGCGAAATTGAGTGCCCTAACTGCGGTGAGCTTCTTGAGTTTGACTTCTCTGACATC
The DNA here is from genome assembly GCF_023921805.1 of Ruminococcus sp. FMBCY1. GTDB lineage: Bacteria > Bacillota > Clostridia > Oscillospirales > Acutalibacteraceae > Ruminococcoides > Ruminococcoides intestinale_A. The sequence goes on from NZ_CP074197.1 coordinate 596,387, forward strand.
TTTGACGGCGAAGAGTGTGACCCGGCTGACTGCGAGGGTTGCGGCAGCAATTGTAATTCTTCGGAAGAATAATATTAACATAATTTACACCTCTCGTATAGAATATCGAGGGGTGTTTTTTTGCTTTTTTACAAGAGAAAGAAGATAAAATTTAAAAGGCTTAAATGTGTTCTTTTGTCGATAGTTTTAGTGCTCGTTTTAATTATAGTTTTCTGTGAACAACAGCTTGCGGAATTTAAATGCGAATACATCAGAATACAGGCAGAAATTATCTCCGTAAACTCTGTTTGCGAGGCTGTAAACAGCAGTATAAGAAGTTTTAATTATAACTATGACGATTTAGCAAAAATACAATATTCCAAAGACGGCAAAGTGCAGGCAATAACAACCGATTCGTTTAAAATCAATGAGCTTAAGGCGGATATAATGCTAAGCGTACAGCAGGAAATTGCAAAAATATACGATGTGGAAATCGACATACCGCTCGGTTCTTTCACTGATATTACCGTGCTTTCAAACTACGGACCGATGGTAAATGTATCGTTTAACCTTACTGGCAGTTTTTCCTCTGAAATCGTAAGCACCTTTGAATCGGCGGGAATTAATCAGACAATTCACCATATCCGTCTTATTCTTACATCAAAAATTATGACAACATCTCTTGACTACTCGGGAAATATGACATTTTCCACCGATTTTGAAATAGCACAAAACATAATCGTCGGCACCACTCCCGAATACAACGGCAATTGGTACAAATCTGTATAATACTTGTATAAATATTAAAAACTTAAGAAAAATATTGAAAATTGCCGTAATTTGTGATACAATATTTTAGTTAATAAAATGGATTAGGAGTGCATTGTTTTGCCTGAAAACACAATACTTGGTAATGTTACCTCTGATGTTATTTCAGACCAACAGTTTGAATATATGAGATTGATTTCTCAGATTATGCAGGATAGAAAGCGTGGCGATAAGCCTGTGGCTTATATACGCACCTACGGCTGTCAGCAGAATGTTGCTGACAGTGAGAGAATTAAAGGTATGCTTGAAATAGCGGGCTTTGAATTTTCCGAAACCGTGGACGACGCCGATTTTATTCTTTTTAATACCTGCGCAATCAGAGAACACGCCGAGGACAGAGTTTTTGGAAATGTCGGTGCGTTAAAGTCTTTAAAGAGAAAACATCCGCAGATTGTCATTGCTTTGTGCGGCTGTATGATGGAGCAGGAGCATATCGCAAACAAGATGTATAAGAGCTTTCCGTTTGTAAGTCTTGTTTTCGGTACTCATTCTCTGCACCGTTTTCCACAGCTTTTGTATCATACACTTGCAGACGGCAAGCGTGTATATGAGCGTGACAATGATGACAAAAAGGTTTACGAGGGAATACCTGTCAAGCGTGACGGCACTTTCAAGGGCTGGCTTTCAATTATGTACGGCTGCAACAATTTCTGCACATACTGCATTGTGCCATATGTAAGAGGCAGAGAACGCAGTCGTGAAAAGTCGCTTATCCTTGATGAAGCAAGGCAGATGATTTCAGCAGGCTACAAAGATATTACTTTGCTTGGTCAGAATGTAAACTCTTACGGCAAAACTCTTGCCGATAAGCCTACTTTCGCTCAGCTTTTGCACGAAATTGATTCTATTGACGGCGACTATTGGCTTAGATTTATGACATCGCATCCAAAGGATTGTTCAAAAGAACTTATTGATACAATTGCTAACGGCACACATATCAGTAAACATCTGCATTTGCCTTTCCAGAGCGGTTCGGACAGAATTTTAAAAGCGATGAACAGGCATTATGACAGAAAAAAATACCTTGATATTGTAAATTATGCCAAAGAAAAAATTGACGGAGTATCGCTCACAAGCGATATTATAGTAGGTTTCCCGGGTGAAACCTATGAGGATTTCAAAGAAACACTTTCACTTATTCGTGAAGTGGAATTTACATCTTTGTTCACTTTCATTTATTCACCGAGAGTGGGCACACCTGCCGCTAAGATGGATGACCCGATTTCAGCAGAGGAAAAATCAAAATGGTTCAGAGAACTGCTTGATGTTCAGGAAGAAATCGCAGCAAAAAGATGTGCGTCTATGGTTAATAACACCGAAAAGGTACTTATTGAATCGGAAACAGGCAAAAACGGTGAATTAAACGGCAGAACAAGTGGCAATATAATAGTGGAGCTTAAAGGCGATAAGAGCCTTATAGGCACATTTCAGAATGTTAAGATTACACAGGCGAGAAATTGGATACTCAAGGGTGAACTTGTGTAAGGAAAGGATAAAATTATGGATATTATTGAAAAGGCAAGAGAGCTTGGCAAACTTATTCAGCAGGAAGAGTCGTATATTGCTCTCCAAAAAGCACAGGCAGACGCTGACGCAGATATGGATCTTCAGAACCTTATCGGCGATTTTAATATGAAGAGAATGTCTATCAACAACGAGGCATCTAAAAAAGATAAAGACAGCGACAAGCTCGCACTCCTTAACAGCCAGATGAGAGAGGATTACTCTAAGATTATGTCAAACAAGAATATGATTGCTTACAACGAGGCAAAAGACGCTTTTGATATGGTTGCAAACAGAGTTCTTGCCATTGTTCAGCAGTCGGCAGAGGGCGCAGACCCTGAAACAGCCGATTACTCGACATCATCATGCTCCGGAAGCTGCAGCACTTGCGGCGGTTGCGGCTGATAGATTTTCCTTGAAAGGGTGTGAAAACATTGGCAGAGTTATCTCCTATGATGAAACAGTATTTTAAAATTAAAGAGCAGAATAAAGACAGTATTCTTTTCTTCCGTCTGGGAGATTTCTACGAGATGTTTTACGATGACGCCAAAATTGCGTCAAAGGAGCTTGAGCTTACACTCACAGGCAGAGATTGCGGTCAGGCTGAACGGGCACCGATGTGCGGTGTACCTTTTCATAGCTGTGAGGGATATATTGCAAGACTTGTCGCCAAAGGCTACAAGGTTGCAATCTGCGAACAGACCGAAGACCCTGCCACGGCAAAAGGACTTGTAAAGCGTGATATTATAAGAGTTATCACACCCGGTACGGTAATGGAGTCGAGTATGCTTGACGAGGGCAGAAACAACTACATTTGCTGTATGTTTTCTGACAGCAAAAAAATCGGCCTCTGCTTTTGCGATATTTCAACAGGCGAGCTTTACGCAACCGAAATATCGGGCAGTGATTCGGTAAATTCTCTTACAAGTCAGCTTGCAAGTTATAATCCGAGAGAAATTTTAATAGGCGGAGATATTGTTAAAATCAAGTCTTTGCCTGCATTTATAAAATCGAAACTTTCAGCCGGAGTTGAAATGCTCCGGGATGAGAGTTTTGACAATAAACTTTGCACCGATACGGTAAATATGCAGTTTGGGGAAGAAATGCAGTGTATTGCCGATTCGCAGGTGCTTATAAACGCTATCGGCGCACTTATAAATTATTTGAAAGAAACCCAGAAAAACGGACTTGAACGCATAAATAAAATTGAGCTTTACAGCGACAAGCAGTTTATGAACCTTGATTACAACACACAGCGTAATCTTGAGCTTACCGCAACAATGCTCAATAAAGAAAAACGAGGTTCGCTTTTGTGGGTGCTTGACAAAACCAAAACCGCAATGGGAAAGCGACTTATCCGTTCGTGGCTTGAGCATCCTCTGCTCAATGTATCGGCTATTAACAATCGACAGGCGGCGGTTGAAGAACTTGTAAACAACAATATGCTAAGGCTTGATATTATGGACGCATTGAGCGGTATTTTTGATATTGAGCGACTTATGACAAGAATTGTTTACGGCTCGGCAAACGGCAGGGAGCTCCGTTCACTTGCGGCGGCTCTGCAAAAACTGCCGCAGCTTTCAAATTTAATTGCCGACTGCAATGCAAAATATCTTAAAAAAGTTTATAAGGAAATAGACCTGCTTGAAGATATTTATAATCTGATAGATTCCGCCATAGTCGAAGAACCGCCATTCTCTGTGCGTGAGGGCGGAATGATTAAAAAAGGATACAACCCTGACCTTGATATTTTGCTTACCGATATGAACGATTCTAAAGGCATACTTGCAAGAATTGAAGCGGAGCAAAGGGAAAAGACAGGTATTCCGAAATTAAGGGTCGGCTACAATAAAGTGTTCGGTTACTATATTGAGGTAACCAATTCATACAAAGACCTTGTACCCGAAACCTACATAAGAAAGCAGACTTTAACAAACTGCGAACGCTATATCACACAGGATTTAAAGGATATTGAGGGCAGAATTTTAGGCGCAAAAGACCGTTCGGTAGCAATGGAATACACTCTGTTCGACAATGTAAGAAAAACGGTTGCCAACAACCTTGAGAGAATACAGAAAACCGCAAAGGCAATTGCCGTGCTTGATGTTCTTGTTTCTCTTGCAAATGTTGCGGCAGACAACAGATATGTTCGCCCCGAGGTGAACCTCTCGACTGTTATAAGACTTAAAGACAGCCGACACCCCGTGGTTGAGGCACTGCTTAATGACACTCCGTTTGTTCCGAATGATGTTTACCTTGACAGCGCAGGCGAGAGAGTGGCAATAATTACAGGCCCGAATATGGCAGGTAAATCCACCTATATGCGACAGGTTGCACTCATTGTTCTTATGGCGCAAATGGGCAGTTTTGTGCCTGCGTCAAGCGCAACAATCGGTGTGGTTGACAGTATTTTTACAAGAGTAGGCGCTTCCGATGACCTTGCTTCGGGTCAATCGACTTTTATGGTTGAGATGAGCGAAGTAGCCAACATTGTTAAATCAGCAACTTCAAAGAGTTTGTTAATTCTTGATGAAATTGGCAGAGGCACATCAACCTTTGACGGTATGAGCATTGCAAGAGCAGTGCTCGAATACTGTGCCGACCGCAAAAAACTCGGTGCAAAAACATTGTTCGCCACTCACTATCACGAACTTACGGTAATGCAGGATTTGCTTGACGGTGTAAAAAACTACAGCATTGCCGTTAAAAAGCGTGGTGACGATATTACATTTTTACGCAGAATTATACCGGGCGGCGCAGATGACAGCTTCGGTATTGAAGTTGCAAAACTTGCGGGTCTTCCAAACTCAATTATTAATCGTGCGAAAGAGATTTTAAAAGAGCTTGAGTCAGGCTCAAATGCGCCGACGGTAATTAAAGAGAAAAGTGAAGATATGCAGATGTCGCTTATATCAAATGATAATGCCGTTGTAGAGCGACTTTCGGAAGTTGATTTAAATACCTTAACTCCTATAGAAGCTATTAATCTGCTTTACGAACTCAAAGGTATGATATAATGGTATAAAGACATAAGGGCAGGTGAAAAAATGGGTGTAATTAATGTACTTGACAAACATATAGCGGAACTTATTGCGGCAGGCGAAGTAGTTGAAAGACCGTCGTCCGTTATAAAAGAACTTGTAGAAAATTCCATTGACGCAGGTGCGAAGAACATAACCGTAGAAATCAAAAACGGCGGTACAACCTTTATGCGGGTTGCCGACGACGGATGCGGAATTTACAGAGATGACATTAAAAAAGCGTTTCTGCGCCATGCAACAAGTAAGGTGAAAACAGCAAATGACCTTGATATGATTTCTACCCTCGGTTTCAGAGGAGAGGCGCTTGCATCTATCAGCGCAGTTTCGAGGTTACAGGTTATTACCAAGAACGAGAATGAAGAAATCGGCAGCTGCTATGAGATAGAGGGCGGAGATGAAATCTCGCTTGAGGAAGCGGGTTGCCCGACAGGCACAACCTTTGTAATCAGAGATTTGTTCTACAACATTCCCGCACGCTCAAAGTTCCTTAAAAAAGATGTTGCAGAGGGCAATGCGGTTTCTGCTCTTATGGATAAAATCGTACTCTCGCACCCCGAAGTTGCCTTTACTTTTATCAGGGACGGCAAGCAGGTTTTGCGCACTTTCGGCGACGGCAAACTTTTGTCCGCAATCTATTCCGTATTCGGCAAAGACTTTGCAAAGGGACTTATTCCCGTCGATTACACACTCGATTCCGTTACCGTAAAGGGTTATATTTCAAAGCCGATTAATTCAAGACCGAACCGAAATATGCAGAACTTCTTTATAAACGGAAGATTTGTAAAAACACGAACAGGTATGGCGGCACTTGAAGAGGCTTACAAAGGTTCGATAATGGTCGGTAAATTTCCGTCCGCTGTATTACAGCTTACCGTACCGTATGAAATTATAGATGTCAATGTTCATCCTGCAAAAATCGAAGTCCGTTTTATAAACGAAAGACCTGTTTTTGATGCAATTTACCATGCGGTAAAAACAGCCTTACAGCAAGGCGATGAAAGAAAACAGATTCATTTTAAAGAAAACACCGCTTTTAATGAAATTAAAAAGGTAAATCCGTTTAACAATGCGCAGGCAGTTTTTGCAAAAGCCGAAAATACACCTGCGGAAAAGCCCATAAAACCGATTGAACGGATTGAGCCTGTATTAAAAAATTCCGAACCTAAACCGTACAATCCGTTTGACGAACTTGATTTAAAAGACGAAAAAACAAAGCCTGTATCTATTGACAACTTAAAAATGTCCGATTCGTCAAACCCGTTTGATATTTATTCAAAGCAGGCGATTAAAAAAAATTCAGAACTTGAAAATAAGAAAGCTGAATTTTCCAAGCAAAAACTTGAAAAAGCCGAGCAGTTAATTTTAAAAGCAACACAACAGGAAGAAAGTTTACCGAAACAAGAAATCACTGTTGACGATTTAACTGCCGAAAGCACGGAAACTCCTATAGAAACAGAAGTTTCAAAAGAAGAAGTTAAGCCTTTAAAAGAAATTTCTGAAAATAAAACAGATAATAACGATGCACTTACCGAACTGCCAAAGGAGCAGACAAAACTCAGATTTTTGGGTGAGGCATTTAATACATATATAATCGTTGAAAAGAACGATAACGAAGTTTTAATAATCGACAAACATGCGGCGCACGAAAGAATAATTTACGAAAAGTTGAAAGCGGATTCGGGTTCAGCAAATGTTCAATATCTGCTCACACCGATTACAGTTACGCTTGATAAAATCGACTATGATGCGGCTGTAAGCAATCTTGATATGTTTGCAAAGTGTTCGTTTGATGTAGAGGACTTCGGCAACGGCACACTGCTTGTGCGTTCTGCTCCGCAGTACCTTGCCGCAACCGAAATTGCCGACTGCATAACAGAAATGAGCGGATACATTGCAAGCGGAAAGAAAGATATTTACACCGAAAAAATGGATTGGTTCTATCACAATGTTTCGTGCCGTTCTGCAATCAAGGCAGGCAATAAGAGCACCGTACAGGAGCTGATGGATATTGCTTGGACTTTAGAAAAAAATCCGCAGATAAAGTATTGCCCACACGGCAGACCGATCTGCATAGTTATGACAAAGTACGAAATTGAAAAACAATTTGGCAGGTTGTGATTTTTTGAATTATCCTATCAAACTTATTTCTGTTGTAGGCCCTACGGCATCAGGCAAAACGGCGCTTGCGGTTGAGCTTGCAAAGAAATATAACGGAGAGATTATTTCCGCCGATTCAATGCAGATATACAAAGGAATGAACATAGCTACCGCTAAGCCCGATGAACAGGAAAAGCAGGGCATACCGCATTGGTTAACAGACTTTCTTCCAAGCGACAAGACTTATTCCGTTGCCGATTTTGTAAGTGACGCAGCTTCTTGTATAGAAGATATTGTGTCACGGGGAAAAATGCCTATTATAGCAGGCGGAACGGGACTTTATGTTGACTCGCTTTTAAACGGTATTTCTTTTGAAAAGCAGGAAAGAAACGAAGAGATTTCTAATGAGCTTTTAGCTCTTTACGAGAAAAACGGAGTTGATTATCTGCTTGATATGCTTGCTGAATTTGACAGCGAATCAGCAGAAAATCTCAAAGAACAGCGCAATGTAAAACGAATTATAAGAGCAATTGAGTTCTATAAAACCTCCGGCATAACAATCAGCGAGCACAACAGAAATTCAAAACTGAAAGGCTCACCGTACAATCCGATAAAAATCGGTCTTAAATTTGAGGACAGGCAAAAACTTTACGACAGAATCAATCTAAGAGTTGACATAATGCTTGAAAAAGGTCTTGTCGACGAAGCAAAGCAGGTGCTCTCAAATGATTTAAGCTCCACTTCAAAAATGGCGATAGGATACAAAGAGCTTATTCCGTATTTTTCGGGTGAACGCTCGCTTGACGAATGTACGGAAATTTTAAAAAGAGAAACAAGACGATACGCCAAGCGTCAACTTACTTGGTTTAATCGTGATAAAGATATAAATTGGATATTGGTTGATAAATTCAACGGATTTGAAGATATTTTAAAATATGCCGAAACAATAATTGACAAAGGACTGTGATATATGGACAAGCTGTTGTTCAGAAGAATTTTGGTTGCAGGTCTTACCGCACTTGCAATTATTTATGTTGTTTACCTCTTACTGAGTGCTAATTTCAATGTAGTTCCTACCGAAAACGCAGAGCAGGTAACGGTAACAGACAAAATTTATTCAAACGGTTACATTATTCGTGATGAAACCTACGTCAAAAACACTTCGGGCGGAGTTGTTTCTTACAATGTAGACGACGGCGACGAGGTTAAAAAGGGCGGCAGTGTAGCAAGCGTTTTTTCTTCGGAAGAAGACGCAGTTGCCCGCACAAAAGCCGCATCTCTCGAAGACAGTATGAAGGCGCTTACAAAACTTGAGCAGACAAGGCGCTCAAATACAGAGGGAATTGAAACCGTAAACAATGACATCACAACAAATATTGAAACATTTTTGTATAACATAAATAATGCAAACATCGGCAAACTTGATTCAAATATCAATTCAATAATCAATTCTGTAAATCACTACCAGTCATTTACAGGAAAGACCTCAAGTTTTAAACCCGAAATTGCATCTTTGCAGTCACAAATAAATGAACTCAAAAAATCATCGGGTGACAGCATTGCGGACATTAAAGCTCCGAAAGCGGGTTATTTTGTTGCTAACTGCGACGGCTATGAAAACTGCTTTGATTATTCTAAAATTGGTAATCTCACACTTGACAATCTTAAAAATATGAAAAAATCAAGTGTGCCTGATAATACAATCGGCAAGGTTATCAGCAGTCTTAACTGGTACATTGCCTGCGAAATTACCGCTGACGAGGCAACAGACCTTACATTGTGGGGCGACGATGTTACGGTGGATTTTTCCGACGCATCATCAAATACGGTACCTGCCTCGATTTATAAAATTGTTCAGTACAATAACTCAGATAAAGCACTTGTGATTTTACAGTGTACATATATGGACACTACACTTTCCGAAATACGTCAGGAGCCTGTGGAAATCGGTATGGGAAGTTACTCAGGACTTCGTGTCAGCAAGAAAGCAATTCACGATGACTATGTAGAAAAGACCACATACGACGATAAAGGCAATGAACATAAGGAAAGCAAAAAGGTTCAGGGTGTTTATGTTCTTTACGGCAGTGAAGTGCAATTTAAAGAAATTTCTATCGTTTACGCAGGTAACGATTACGTTTTATGCGATTCGTCACCTACAGACGGTACATTGTTCAGCGGCGAAACAATTTCGCTGTATGATCAGATTATAACGGAAGGGGACGATTTGTATGACGGAAAGGTCATTAAGTGATGTAGAATACAACTACAAACTTATTAACGAAAGAATTGCTGCGGCAGCTGAAAAATCGGGCAGAAAAAGAGAAGACATTACTTTTCTTGCGGCAACAAAAACAGTTGACGCCGATGTAATCAATTACGCAATCTCTTTGGGACTTGACCACATCGGTGAAAACAAGGTTCAGGAATTGCTTTCAAAATACGAAAAGTATGACCTTGCACACGCATCTTTGCAGTTTATAGGTCATTTACAGACAAACAAGGTGCGTCAGATTGTTGACAAAGTAGATTTAATACAGTCGGTTGATTCTTTAAAGCTTGCGTCGGAAATTTCCAAACAGTCTTTAAAAATCGGCAAAAAAACAGACGTTCTTGTTGAAGTAAATATAGGCAGAGAAGAAAATAAATCGGGTGTTGTTCCCGAACAGCTTGATGAATTGTTGTGTCAGATAGCTGATTTGGAGGGAATTTCGGTCAAAGGACTTATGTCTATACCGCCAATTTGTGATAATACACATAAAATTTCAAAATATTTTGATAATATGCGTAATATCTTTATTGACATATCGTCAAAAAAATTAGATAATATAAGTATGACTATACTGTCAATGGGTATGTCTGCTGATTATTATGAGGCAATACTCGAAGGTGCGACTATGGTAAGAGTAGGTTCGTCACTTTTCGGTGCCAGAGATTACAGTAAATAATTCAAGGAGGAAATAATATAATGGCAGGTTTTGTGGATAAATTCAAGCGTATGTGGGATGCTCCGGATGACGAGTATCAGCAGGAGTATGACGAGTACGGTTATGCCGACGAAAACGAGGAAGAAGAGGTTGAGGAACAGCAGCCTGTAAGAGAGAGAGCAGCAGCTCCTACTTCAAAAAATAAAGTTGTTAATATTAACGCTAAGGCTAAGATTCAGGTCGGTATTTATAAGCCTGAAAGATTTGGCGAGGAAACACGCACAATCGCTGACGACCTTATCAAATCACACACAGTTGTGCTTAACCTTGAGGACACCAACAAGGATATGGCAAGAAGAATTCTTGACTTCTTAAGCGGTGTTGCTTATGCAAACGACGGTAAGATTAAGAAGGTTGCTTCAAATACATACATTATCATTCCTAATAATGTAGACCTTACCGGCGACGATTTACTTGACGAATTAGAAAACAGCGGTGTTTACTTCTGATAACGATGAGCTTTTCTGCTCCAAAATCGAGGATATGACTTCGCTTTGCTTTACCCGTCAAAAACCTGTTTTCTCACAGTTTTTAACCGAGAGTCAGCAGGCACTTGCACAAAAGGTATTGCAGAGTATATACTTTGAAAATTATGTTTTCTTCGGCGGCAGTGAGAGCAGTGAAAGAAAGGTGCTCGGGGTGTTTTACGATGAACCCGAGCGGTCAGCCTTTCCTGTTTCTGCCATAGAATTCAAATACCGACCTTGCGATAAACTTACACACAGAGATTTTCTCGGCACGCTTATGTCACTCGGCATTGAGCGTGACACGGTAGGAGATATTCTGGTAGATAACGGAAGAACCGTTGTATTTGTAAAAAGTGAGCTTAAAGATTACATCGAATCGCAGATTTTTAAAGTAGGCGGAGCAGGAGTAAAAATTGTCCAACCAGATCTTAATTCTCTTCCGCAAGGAAGAGGCACAGAGGAAATGAGTCTTACGGTTTCATCTCTCCGATACGACAACATTGTCGCCGCAGTGAGCGGACTTTCGAGGGATAAAACGGCAAAACTGATTTTATCGGGAGAAACAACTCTTAACTTTGCGGTAACACAAAATGTAAGCTGTACGGTTAAAGAGGGAGATACCTTTACAATACGGGGTAAAGGGAAATTTAAGTTAGATAAAATTTTGGGTGTAACCAAAAAAGGGCGCCATAAAATTTCAGTAATACATTTCAGATAGGAGTGCTTTAAATGATTACTATTGATGAAATTAAGAATGTTAGTTTCAGAAAAGCCGGCCGCCAGGGCTATATGGCAGAAGATGTTGATGCATTTATTGATGAAGTCATTGTAGCTTTTGAACAGTTAAAGAAAGAGAAAACTAACCTTGTACATAAAATTGATGTTCTCGCAACAAGAGTAGAACAGTATCGTGCAGATGAAGAAACAGTCAGAAACGCTCTTCTCGCATCACAGAAAGTATCTGACGCTTGCATCAGAGAGGCTAAAGAAAAGGCTTCTAAGATTGTAAGAGAGGCTGAAACAAAGGCACAGCAGCTTTTGGTTGATACAAACAGAATGACTGCAACAGAGAAGGAAAACTACCTTCTTCTTCAGTCAGACGCTGTAAAACTTAAGGGTGAGCTTATTGATCTTTACAAAAAGCACATTCAGATGATTAACGACCTTCCTACAGCTGCCGAATTAGAGGCAGCTAAGCAGGAACTCAACGAAAAGTATCCGACAGCACCTGTTATAGAGGAAAAGCCGCAGGAAACAGTACAGCCTGCCAAGCCGGCTGCAGTTGAAGTAAAAAAGGCTGATGCCGAAACCGCTGCCGTTTCTGACAAAACTGTAGACGAAATTCTTTCTTCGACAAACGCTGCTGCAAACGAAAAAAATACAGAAAAAAAAGCACCAAAGTTCGGTCACTTAAAGTTTGGCGACAACTATGATGTTTCTGCCGAATAATTTTATAATCGGAAATTAATCGGAAATCGAAATTTAAATTATGGAGAGTGTAACCAATGTCTCAGGATTATAATTCTACACTTAATCTTCCAAAAACCGACTTTCCTATGAGAGCTGGTCTTCCTAAGAGCGAGCCTGTAACTCTTAAGGCATGGGAAGATAATAAGGTATATGAAAAGCTTATGGAGGTAAACGAGGGCAAACCGTTATTTGTACTCCACGACGGTCCTCCATATGCAAACGGCGATATTCACCTCGGCCACGCATTAAACAAAATCTTAAAGGACTTTATCGTTCGCTATAAAAATATGGCAGGCTTTAAAGCTCCTTATGTTCCGGGTTGGGATACTCACGGTCTTCCGACAGAGCTTAAAGCAAGAAAAAAAGCAGGTATCGGTAACTCTGCGGAAATTTCTATCGTTGAGCTTCGTAAAATGTGCGAAGAATTTGTTACAGGATACATTAACGATCAGCGTACACAGTTCAAAAGACTCGGTGTAATCGGTGAGTGGGACAACCCTTATATCACACTTAAGCACGAATTTGAAGCAGAGCAGATCAGAGTGTTTGCAAAAATGGCTACAAAGGGTTATATTTACAAGGGATTAAAGCCTGTTTATTGGTGCCCTGAATGTAAAACAGCTCTTGCCGAGGCTGAAATTGAGTATGCGGAAGATCCGTGCCATTCAATTTATGTAAAATTTACAGTAACAGATGACAAGGGTGTGTTCTCAAATCTCGGTCTTGACCCGTCAAAAGTTAAGTTCGTAATTTGGACAACAACAACTTGGACATTGCCTGCAAATGTAGCTATCTGCGTTGGCCCGAGATATGAGTATTCAATCATCAAAACAGGTGACGAATACCTCGTTATGGCTACAGAGCTTTATAAATCAGCTTTTGAGGCTGCCGAAATTACAGATTACGAAGTAGTTGCCACAGTTAAGGGCAGCGACCTTGAGTATATCAAAACAGCACACCCATTCCTTGACAGAGAGTCACTTGTTATTGTCGGTGATCATGTAACACTTGAAAGCGGTACAGGCTGCGTTCACACAGCTCCCGGTCACGGTGTTGACGACTTTAATGTTTGCCAGAATTATCCTGAAATTCCTACTATCTGCCCTGTTGACTCAAACGGCGTACTTACCGAAGAGGCAGGTCAGTTTGCGGGGCTTACAACTGATGAGGCAAACAAAAAGATTGCCGTTTATCTTGATGAAAACGGTTACCTCTTTGCATTAAAGAAGATTATTCACCAGTATCCGCACTGTTGGAGATGTAAAACTCCTATCCTTTTCAGAGCTACCGACCAGTGGTTCTGTTCTGTTGAGGACTTCAAAGATAAGGCTTGCGAGGCAATCGACAGCGTTAAGTGGATTCCTGCTTGGGGCCATGACAGAATTACAAATATGGTTAAGGAAAGAAAAGACTGGTGTATTTCCCGTCAGAGAAAATGGGGCGTACCTATTCCGATCTTCTTCTGTAAAGAATGTGGCGAGGCTCACATTGACAATGACGCAATGATGGCTGTTGCAGATTTGTTTGAAAAAGAGGGTTCAAACGCATGGTACAGCCATACAGCTGCAGAAATTTTACCTGAGGGCACAAAGTGTAAAAAGTGCGGCTGCACAGAGTTTGAAAAAGAAAAGGATATTATGGATGTTTGGTTTGACAGCGGTTCTTCACACGCAGCCGTTGTAAGCAAGCGTGATAACCTCCGGTTCCCTGCTGACCTTTACCTTGAGGGTAACGACCAGTACAGAGGTTGGTTCCAATCATCACTCCTTACATCTGTTGCAACTGAGGGTGTTGCTCCTTATAAAGCTGTTCTTACTCACGGTATGATTCTTGACGAAGAGAAGAGAAAGATGAGTAAGTCACTCGGCAACGGTATCAGTCCACAGGATGTTACCGAAAAATACGGTGCTGATGTATTAAGACTTTGGGTTTCATCAACCGACTATCAGTCAGATGTTCATATTTCTAACGAAATTTTAAAGCAGATTTCAGAGTCATACAGAAAAATCAGAAACACTGCCCGTTATATTCTCGGTAATGTTTATGACTTTAACCCTGATACAGATTCTGTTCCTGTAAATGAGCTTATGCCTATGGATAAGTGGGCAATCGTAAAACTTAACGAGCTTATTGCAAAGGTTAAGCAGGCTTATGATAACTACGAATTCCACCAGGTATATCATTCAATCAGAAACTTCTGCGTAATTGATATGTCTAACTTCTACCTTGATGTACTCAAGGACAGATTATATACAGAAAAAAGCGACAGCAAGTCAAGAAAGGCTGCACAGACTGCAATCTATATCATTCTTAACGCTATGACAAGAATGATCAGCCCGATTCTTGCATATACATCTGATGAAATTTGGAAATATATGCCTCATTCATCAAATGAGAATGCCGAAAATGTTATTTTCAATGAGATGCCAAATCAGGTTGAAATCGAAACCGATGCCGACTTTATGTCATTCTGGGACGAAATTCATCAGCTTCGTGACGATGTAAAGAAGTCACTTGAAGTTCTTATTAAAGATAAAACTATCAAGAGCTCACTTGAGGCTAAGGTTACTCTTAAGGCAAGCGGCGAAAAGCTTGAATTCCTTAAGAAAGCAGAACCCGAACTTGCGGCTGCATTCATCGTATCTGCCGTAGAAATCGCAGAAAATGACGGCGAGCTTGAGATTGCCGTTGATAAAGCAATAGGCGAAAAGTGCGAGCGTTGTTGGATTATCAGCGAAACTGTAGGTACAGACAGCGAACATCCGCATCTTTGCAAGCGTTGCTGCAACATTTTAAAATAATCAATTAAATTTAATACTAAATCGGTGTAACAGTATTGCTGCACCGATTTAGCTTTATGGGGGAATTTTATGCCTTATATAGCCGTTGCGGTCGGAATAGTTTTGGCAATAGCAGACCAAATTATAAAGTTCTTTGTCAGCACAAATCTCAAAGAAATAGGAAGTGTGTCTGTTATTGACAATCTGCTTTCTTTTACCTATGTGGAAAACAACGGTGTGGCTTTCGGCAGTTTTGCAGGCAACAGATGGATTTTTGTAGTGCTTACAACTGCACTTATTGCCGCAATCTTAATTTATATGTTTAAAAAGAAACCAAAGAGCAAACTTTTTTATGCCTCTGTTGCGCTTGTTATCGGCGGCGGAATAGGCAATCTTATAGACAGAATTTTTTACGGCTATGTTATTGACTACATCAGTCTTTCATTCTTTCCGCCCGTATGCAATTTTGCTGATTACTGCATAACGGTCGGTACGGTCTTGCTTATGGTTTATGTACTCTTTTTTTCAGAAGTCGGTAAAAAGGAATTGAAAAATGACAAAACTTGAATTTGTTGCCGAAAACGGCAACATAAGAATAGACAAATACATCGCCGACAATGAACCGTCACTCACAAGAACTGCGGCTGCCAAACTTATTGAGCAGGGCAAAGTTTTTGTAAATGAAAATTCTGTCGGTAAAAACTATAAGCTCAAAGGCGGCGACAGAATTACTCTCGAAATTCCCGATCCCGTACCTTACGAGGCAAAACCCGAGAATATTCCTTTGGAAATTATTTACGAGGATAACGATTTGCTTGTTGTAAACAAGCCGAAAGGAATGGTCGTTCATCCTGCGGCAGGCAATTATGACGGCACACTTGTAAACGCATTACTCTATCATTGCGGAGATTCGTTATCAGGCATAAACGGTGTTATGCGTCCCGGAATTGTCCACAGAATAGATAAAGATACCAGCGGACTTCTGATAGTTGCGAAAAATGATTTTGCACATTTTTCGCTTGCCGAGCAGATTAAGGAACATTCTTTTACAAGGGAATACGAGGCAATTGTTTACGGCAATTTAAAAGACGATGAGGGCACGGTGAATGCTCCGATAGGAAGAAGTCAGTATGACCGTAAAAAAATGTGCGTTACCGAAAAAAACAGCAAACACGCTGTCACACATTACCGTGTGATTGCAAGATACAAGGGCTACACTCATATAAAATGTATTCTTGAAACGGGACGAACACATCAGATAAGAGTGCATATGGCGTACATCGGTCACCCTGTATCGGGAGATTTGGTTTACGGGGTTAAAAACGAAAAAGTTGATTTTACAGGTCAGTGCCTGCACGCAAGAAAAATCGGCTTTGTTCATCCAAGGAGCGGCAAATACCTTGAATTTACATCGCAGCTGCCCGAATATTTCAGAAATTATCTTGAAAAGCTCGATAAAATAACAAAATAATTTGCGATAAACTTAAAAAAGTCTTGCAATTTATTTTCTTTTGTGGTAATATATATAAGCATTTGAAACCGTCATACCTATGACGAGGTTCAGATGGCGGTAAAACCGTTATTTTGAAGCAGACATTCCTCTGCACTAAAAAGGTACGAATGTCAGAAAAAACAGGAGGAATTATAATGGACGCATTAAAAGCTATTGCTGCCGGTTCAGTTAAGGAAACCACACCAAAGTTTAATGTCGGTGACACAGTTAAGGTTTCTGTAAACATCCGTGAGGGCGAAAGAGAAAGAATTCAGATGTTTGAGGGCACAGTTATTGCTAAAAAGGGCAGTGGCGTTGCTGAAACATTTACTGTAAGACGCGTTGCTTACGGCGTAGGTGTTGAGAGAGTGTTCCCGCTCCATTCACCGAACGTTAAGGACGTGCAGGTAATTCGTTATGGTAAAGTTCGCAGAAGCAAGCTCTACTATCTCCGTGACAGAGTTGGTAAGGCTGCTAAGGTTAAAGAGCAGATCCGTAAGTAATTTCAAATGTAAGGAAAGGGACTTTTACAGTCCCTTTTTTACTTTACTTATTGTTAGCAGGTGGATAAATTGAGCGAAAATAAAACAAATACTAACGAAACAGAAAACAATGTTGTAGAAAACACAACAGCCGAAACACAGAATCAGAATATTGAGGTCGAGGACAGCGGAGATTACATTGCTTTCAGCAATCCCGAAAAAGACAAGCAGAAGAGCAACAAATTTGTTGCGGCAAAGGCAGACGGCGGCGCATCAAACTTTTACGATTGGGTAAAATCAATTGTATTTGCACTAGTAATAGTTATTTTCTGTCTTAACTTCTTTTTCAGGTTGGTTGATGTAAAAGGTACATCAATGGTAGAAACCCTGCAAAACGGTGATAAATTGATTGTAACCAACTTTAATTACACTCCAAAGCCGAATGACATCATAGTAATTTCTCACGGTAAGGAGTACGCCGAACCGATTGTAAAGCGTGTTATTGCTACCGCAGGTCAGACTCTCAAACTTGATTATGAAAACGACAGAATCCTTGTTGACGGTGTTGTAATTGACGAACCGTATCTTGATGTGTCAACATTCTGTAATGTTGAGGCAGATTACGAAATCCCCGAGGTTATTCCGGACGGTATGATTTTTGTAATGGGCGACAACAGAGGAGTTTCTATGGACAGCCGTGACTCAAGAATCGGTCTTATCAGCGTAGACAATGTTATAGGAAAAGCTCAATTTGTAGTTTATCCGTTTTCAGACTTTAAATATCTTTACTAAAAATTTTATTTGACCTATTGATAAAAGCTTATTTCTGTTTTATAATTGAAATAAGCTTTTATTTTTTTGGAGGATATATGAAATCTAAAAACAAAACCTCGAAAACAAAAATACAGATAAACAAAGAAAAATTACCTAACTGTATATTTGATATTTTCAAAACGGTTATTTTCCTTTTTGCAATTATAAGCGTTGTATTTACATTTTTTATAAAAGATGTCACAATCGACGGCGAATCTATGAAAGACACGCTTTTTGACGGCGACAGGGCAATACTAACAAACTTTCTTTACTCACCGCAGGTGGGAGATATTGTGGCTGTTGACGCAGACCAGCAAATCGGAAAAATCATTATAAAACGAGTTATCGCAACCGAAGGACAGACAATAAAAATTGACTATGACAATAATAAAGTTATAGTTGACGGAATTGTACTTGACGAAGAATATGTTGCCTCCGATACAATAAGACCGACTGTCGGTTGGAATATTCCCGACACCATACCCGAAGGCTATGTGTTCGTAATGGGTGATAACCGTTCCGTATCACTCGACAGCAGAAGCGGCAGTATTCAGCTTATTCCAAAAACGATGATACTCGGCAAGGCACAATTTGTGATTTATCCGTTTGACCATTTCAAATATCTTTACTGATTTATAAACAACTATAAGGATTGATAAAATAAAATGAGCGAAATGCAAAATATACAGTGGTTCCCGGGTCATATGACCAAAACCAAAAGACAGATTCAGGCAAGTTTAAAACTTGTAGATGCAGTGGCAGAAATTCTTGACGCAAGAATACCCTTAAGCAGTAAAAATCCCGATTTACAAAAACTTATTCAGAACAAACCAAAGGTTGTGCTTTTGAATAAATGCGATATGGCTAATCAGACCGCAACAAGCAGATGGATAGACTACTATGCATCACAGGGAATTACAGCGATTGCGGTTGACTGCAAAAGCGGTAAGGGACTTAATAAATTTGCCCCTGCTGTAAACAATGTGCTTTCCGAGCGCAGAGAAAGACTTAAGGCAAAGGGTATGGTAAACCCGATGCTTAGAATTATGATTGTAGGTATCCCGAATGTCGGTAAATCTTCATTCATTAACAGAGTAGCAAAGCAAAACAGAGCAAAAGTAGAGGACAGACCGGGTGTTACAAGAGGCAATCAGTGGTATTCAATCGCAAAAAATATTGAAATGCTCGATACTCCGGGTGTACTTTGGCCTAAATTTGACGATAAGATTGTCGGCGAAAGACTTGCTTTTACAGGCGCTGTAAAAGACCAAATTCTCGATACGGAGCTTCTCGCCGTACGACTTCTTGACTTTTTGCGCAGCTTGAAACCCGCTGATTTTATTGCAAGATTTAAACTTGAAGATATTGACCTTGACGCAATCGATTCATACGAATTGCTTAATGTAATCGGCAAAAAAAGAGGTATGCTCATTTCCGGAGGAGAAATAGATACAGAGAGAGCCGCAATTATGCTGCTTGATGAATTCAGAAGCGGAAAACTCGGCAGAATCACTCTTGAAATGCCCGAAAGATAAAAGGTGAAACAATGGATTGGCTTGAATTTGAAAAAGAGGCGCTTGCAAAAGGTTATAAATCGGTTTGCGGAGTCGATGAGGCAGGCAGAGGCCCTCTCGCAGGTCCCGTCTGCGCCGCCGCCGTTATATTGCCCGAGGGTGTGATTATTGACGGTGTAAACGACTCAAAAAAATTAAGCGAGAAAAAGCGTGAGTCCTTGTTTGATGTTATAAGAGAACAGGCGCTGTCATACTCAATAGCTTACGCTACGGTTGACGAAATCGAAGAAATCAATATACTGAATGCAACAATGCTTGCGATGCGCAGAGCAATTGACGGTCTTGACATAAAGGCAGACTACGCAATGATTGACGGAAATAAAATTCCGCCGATTGACATTGACGCCGAGTGCATTGTAAAAGGTGATGCAAAATCTATGTCGATTGCTTGTGCATCTATCCTTGCAAAAGTGTCAAGAGACAGACTTTTATATAAGTATGCCGAAGAATATCCCATGTACGGTTTTGATAAACACAAAGGATACGGAACCAAGGCACACAGAGAGGCTATTCTTAAATACGGCCCGTGCCCGTACCACCGCAAAAGTTTTCTTAAAAAGCTGTATAAATAATTATGAAGTTATTTACAACAAAACAAAAGGGCGACATCGGCGAAAAATTTACCGAGCGTTACCTAAAGAAAAACGGTTATAAAATTCTTGAACGCAATTACAGACAAAAATGCGGTGAGATTGATATAATTGCTCAAAAAGGCGAATATATTATATTTACGGAAGTAAAAACAAGGGCGGCTAATTTTATTGCCCGTCCGTATGAGGCCGTTGACCGCAGGAAAATCTCAAGAATAAGAAAAACCGCCGCAATGTATATTGCCGAAAAACAGCTTGACGCTTATTTCCGCTTTGATGTCAGCGAAGTATTTACCGAGCCAGAAAGCGGCAAAGTAATTGACATCAACTATATTGAAAATGCTTTTGAAGGAGCTTCTTATGAAAGTATTTGATTTACATTGTGATACACTTTACAAAGCCGTGACTATGAGCCACGGCTTTTCCTGTTCCGACTATGAAGTTCAGACAGATGTGGATTTTGAAAAATATTTGCAGTGCTTTGCGGTATGGATTCCCGATGATTTAAGCATAAAACAGGGCAGAGCACTGTTTGAAAAAGCCAAAATTACACTTACGAAAGAATGTAAAATCAACAATATAAATCTTGTTGATTCTTTTAAAGAAATTAATAATTCAACAAAAAACAAACTTGCAATGTTTACACTTGAAAACTGCAAAATAATCGACAATGATATTTCATATATAAAATACCTTGCCGACAGCAACATAAAAACAGCAACCCTTACTTGGAACGATACAAACTGTATCGGTGACGGCGCAATGGCAGAGCACCCGACAGGCATAACGGAGTTTGGCAAAAAAGCGGTATGTGAACTTGAAAATCAAGGTATTGTCATTGATGTATCACACGCAAGCGATAAACTTTTTTATGATGTGTGCGAAATCGCAGAAAAACCGTTTATAGCCACCCATTCAAACGCAAGAGCGGTTACTGCGCACAAAAGAAATCTTACAGACGAACAGGCAAAAATCATATTTAAAAACGGCGGAATTATAGGACTTAATTTTCATAATGCGTTTCTCAATAACGAACCCGAAAAAGCCTGCATTGATGATATTCTAAAGCACGCAGAGCATTTTTTGTCGCTCGGCGGAGAAGATTATGTATGCCTTGGAAGTGATTTTGACGGTGGAATCTTGCCGTATGACATCAGAAATAACAGAAATCTAAATGAAATTTATAATCTTTTTCTGCAAAAAAACTATCAAGAAGCCATAATTGATAAAATTTTTTATGAAAATGCAGTTAATTTCTTTGAAAACTTTGACATTTGATAAATTATGTAGTAAAATGTACTTTGTGTAAAGCAACTCTGAAAGGAAGATTTATATGTTGTATAACAGTACTCAAAATGCAGCCGAAGTTGTATCGGCCGCTCAGGCAATTGCCCAGGGTATTTCTAAGGATGGCGGACTTTTTGTGCCACAGGAATTTCCTAAATATTCCGCAGAAACATTTAATGAGCTTTTAAAGCTTGATTACAAGGGCAGAGCAAAAAAAGTTTTCGCTGATTTTCTTTCTGATTTTACAGAAGAAGAAATCAACGATTGTGTTGAAAATGCCTACACAAAAGAGAAGTTCGGCAGTGACAATCCTGCTCCTTTGGCTTACGCAAAGCTCAACGGCAAGGAACTTAATATTCTTGAACTTTGGCACGGTCCGACTTGTGCTTTTAAGGATATGGCACTCCAGATTCTTCCTCATTTTCTTACAAAATCACTTAAAAAGACATACGACGGCAAAGATGCAGTAATTCTTGTTGCCACATCGGGCGACACAGGTAAGGCTGCTCTTGAAGGCTTTAAAGATGTTGACCATACAAAAATTATCGTTTTCTATCCTGTTGACGGTGTAAGTCCAATGCAGAAGCACCAGATGAATACTCAGGAAGGCAACAATGTTACAGTTTGCGCTATTAAGGGTAACTTTGACGACGCACAGACAGGTGTTAAGAAAATCTTTACTACTCCTGAAATTTCCGCAAAGCTTGAGGCTAACAATATGCTTTTCAGCTCTGCAAACTCAATTAACTGGGGCAGACTTCTTCCACAGATTGTTTACTATATTTCAGCATATTGCGATCTCGTTAATGCAGGCAAAATTGCTATGGGAGATAAGATTAATGTTGTAGTTCCGACCGGTAACTTCGGTAATATCCTTGCATCATATTACGCAAGTATTATGGGACTCCCAATCAACAAATTTATCTGTGCGTCAAACTCAAACAATGTTCTTTCTGATTTTATCAAGACAGGTGTTTATGACAAAAACAGACATTTCTACACAACAATTTCACCATCAATGGATATTCTCGTATCAAGCAACCTTGAAAGACTTCTTTACAAGCTTTCGGGCAACAATGCCGATACTACAAAAGAGCTTATGACTGCTCTCAAGACTGTAGGCAAGTACGAGGTTTCCGACGAAATCAAGGCTGAAATCACATCTAAATTCTTCGGCGGTTTCTGCGACGATGAGCAGACAAAAGCTACAATCAAGGCTTTGTTCGACACAGATAAATACCTCTGCGATACTCACACAGCGGTTGCCGTTAATGTATATGAGCAGTATGTTGAGCAGACAGGCGACACAACTCCGTCTGTTATCGCATCGACAGCAAGCCCATACAAGTTCTCTAAGGCTGTTCTTGAGGCTGTTTCAGACGGCACAGACCTTCCTGAAAATGAATTTGATATGGTTGAAAAGCTATTCGAGGTTTCAAATGCTCCTGTGCCTGCACCTCTTGCAGCACTTAAGGACAAAAAGGCTCGTTTTTCAGATGTTACAGAGGTAAATTCAATGCCTCAGTATGTTCTTGATGCACTTAACATCAAATAATGAGTTTATTTGCGATAGCTGACCTTCATTTGTCACTCGGCGAAGATAAGCCGATGGATATTTTTGCGGGCTGGGACAACTATGTCGAAAGGCTTACAAAAAATTGGAATACACTTGTTACCGATGATGATACGGTTATGATTGCAGGTGATATTTCCTGGGCAATGAAGCTTGAACAAACATATACTGATTTTAAATATATTGATGATTTGCCCGGCAAGAAAATTTTTCTCAAGGGCAATCACGATTATTGGTGGGGAACCAAAAGTAAAATCGAAAAGTTCCTCGACAATAACAAACTTAATTCGATAAATATCCTTTTTAACAACACTTATGTTTGCGACAATAAAGCAATTTGCGGTACAAGAGGATGGTTTCTCGAAAATGAGTCTGACGCTGATGTAAAGGTACTTAACCGTGAAGTAGGCAGACTTGAAATGTCGATTTCAGAGGCGGAAAAAACAGGGCTTGAGCCTGTGGTTTTTCTGCACTATCCGCCTGTCTACTGCAACACCGAATGCAGCGAAATTATGAATGTATTATTAAAACACAATATAAAAAGATGCTATTACGGACACATTCACGGCAAATCAAATATGCGGTATGCCGTTGAGGGTGATTATAAAGGTATAAATTTTAAGCTGATCTCTTGCGACCGACTCGCATTTATGCCGATTTTGGTACGATAATAAGCATAAATTTGCTTTTGAGTATTGGCAAAACTGAATTTTTGTGTTATAATGAACTGATACTGATTATATTTGTATAAAAAATCAAATTTGGAGGATTTTAAAAAATGGCATTAAAAGAAAGTAAAAAACTTGAGCAGGCTAATTCATACGAGTTAGTTGTTACAGTTGACGGAGAAACTTTTGAAAAAGCACTTAACACAGTTTACAAGAAGGAAGTTAAGAAAATTAACATTCCCGGTTTTAGAAAGGGCAAAGCTCCACGCCACATTATTGAGAAAATGTACGGCAAAGAAGTATTCTATGATGACGCTATGCAGGATTGCTATCCTGAGGCTCTTTACAACGCAGCAGAAGAGGCAGGCGTAAAGATTGTTGCTGTTGAATCTATCGAAGTTACAGAGGTTGAGAACGGCTTTACTTTCAAGGCAAACATCGTTGTTGAGCCTGATATGGAAATCAACAACTACCTTGGCTTTGAAGTAACAAAGAAGTCAACAGAAGTTACAGACGAGCTTATTGACGAAGAAATTGAGAAGGTTCGTGACCGTAACTCAAGAATGGTAACAGTTGAGGACAGACCTGTTGCTAACGGCGACATCGCAGTTATCGACTTTGAAGGCTTTGTTGACGGCGTTGCATTTGACGGCGGTAAGGCTGAAAACTACAACCTTACAATCGGTTCAGGCAACTTTATCCCGGGCTTTGAGGAGCAGATTATCGGTCACAGCACTGATGAAGAGTTCTCTATCAATGTTAAGTTCCCTGAAGAGTATCAGGCTGAAGAGCTCGCAGGTAAGGACGCAGAGTTCAAGATTAAGCTTCACGAGATTAAGGCTAAGGAACTCCCTGAAGTTGACGATGAGTTTGTAAAGGATGTTTCAGAGAAAGAAACTGTAGCAGAATACAGAGATGAGCTTAAAGAAACAATCGCTGCCCGTCTTGAGGATGAAGCTGAAAAGGATAAGGACAATCAGATTGCCGAAAAACTTATCGAACTTCTTGAGGGCGAAATCCCACAGGCTATGTATGACAACCAGGTAAACGAAATGGTTAGAGATTTCGAGATGAGAATCCGTTCACAGGGTATTGATATGAACACATACCTCCAGTATATGGGTATTGACCTTGACGGCTTAAAGAAGATGTATGCCGACGAGGCTAAGAAGAGAGTTCAGTTAAGACTTGCTCTTGAAACAATCGCTAAGAAAGAGAATATTGAAGTAACAGACGCTGACCTTGACGAGGCTTACAACAAGATGGCAGAAGCTTACAAGGTAGATGTTGAAACAGTTAAGGGTGCAGTTCCTGCCGAAACACTTACACTTGATGTTAAGGCTGAAAAGGCTCTTAATATGGTAAAGGACAGTGTAGTTATTAAATAATTTGAATAATTAACCTGTTTTTGTTAATTACTATTTACTATAATGAAAGGTTTTGATCAAATGGCATTAGTACCATATGTACTTGAACAGACAAGCCGTGGCGAACGCTCATACGACATCTATTCAAGACTTCTTAATGACAGAATCGTTATGCTCACAGAAGAAGTGAACAGTGCAAGTGCAAGTGTAGTAGTAGCACAGCTACTCTACCTTGAGAGCCAGGATCCTACAAAGGATATTTGCCTTTATATCAACAGCCCCGGTGGCAGTGTTACAGATGGATTTGCAATATTTGATACAATGAATTACATCAAATGTGATGTTTCCACTATTTGTATGGGTATGGCAGCAAGTATGGGTGCATTCCTCCTTGCAGCAGGCGCAAAGGGCAAGCGTCTTGCTCTTCCAAACAGTGACATTATGATTCACCAACCGTCAGGCGGTGCACAAGGTCAGGCTACAGATATGGAAATTCATACAAGACACATTCTTGATATGAAACAGCGTCTTAATCAGATTCTTGCTGATAATACAGGACAGCCGATTGATGTAATCTCAAGAGATACTAACAGAGATAACTTTATGACTGCTCAGCAGGCTCTTGAATACGGTCTTATCGATAAGGTTATTGAAAAAAGATAAGGTGAGGAAATCTTAATGGCAAACAAAAACAACGAAAAAGAAATATACTGCTCTTTTTGCGGAAAGCCACAGGAATTGGTTGGCCGTCTGATTGCAGGCAACGGCGTGTATATTTGCGACCAGTGCGTTGATTTATGTATGAATATTCTTGAGCAGACAGAAGAACTCGAGAACACAGCGGTTGACGCAGAGCTTGCTAAAAAAGATGATACCGTTTCTATTCCAAAGCTCCTTAAGCCTAAGGAAATCAAGGAAATTCTTGATGAATATGTAATCGGTCAGGATGCCGCAAAAGTTACGCTCAGTGTTGCTGTTTATAACCACTACAAGAGAGTGTTTTCAAACGAAACCGATGTTGATTTTTCAAAAAGTAATGTTCTTTTGCTCGGCCCGACAGGCGTAGGTAAAACTTTGCTTGCTCAAACTCTTGCAAAAGCACTTGATGTTCCGTTTGCCATTGCAGATGCCACCACACTTACGGAGGCTGGCTATGTCGGCGAAGATGTAGAGAACATCTTATTAAAGCTTATTCAGGCTGCTGATTTCGACATAGAAAAAGCAGAGCGAGGCATTATTTACATTGATGAAATAGACAAAATTGCCCGTAAATCGGAAAATCCGTCTATCACCCGTGATGTAAGCGGTGAGGGTGTTCAGCAGGCATTGCTCAAAATTATTGAGGGTACTGTTTCCAATGTGCCTCCGCAGGGCGGCAGAAAACATCCGCAACAGGAATTTTTACAGATAAACACAAAGAATATTCTGTTTATCTGCGGCGGTGCTTTTGACGGTCTTGAAAAGATTGTTACAAAGCGCAAGGGTTCTTCCGTAATCGGCTTTGAGTCATTTATTCAGGATAAAAAAGAGCTTGACGAAACCTATTGGATGAAAGATGTTACTGCACACGATCTTGTTAAGTACGGCATAATTCCGGAGCTTATCGGCAGACTTCCCGTTATTACAGCTCTAAGCGGTCTTGATACCGACGCTCTTGTGCAAATCCTTACAGTTCCTAAAAATTCAATTGTTCAGCAGTATAAAAAACTCTTTGAGCTTGACAATGTTGAACTTGTATTTGAAGATGAGGCTTTAAAGGCAGTTGCCAAAAAAGCGCAGGAACAGAGAACAGGTGCAAGAGGACTAAGAGGAATTATGGAGGGAATACTCACAAACCTTATGTTTGAAATTCCGTCCGATCCGACTATTGAAAGAGTAACAATCACAGAAAAGGTTGTAACCGAGGGCAGTGAGCCTGAACTTCTCAGAAACGAAGATAAGGCGGCTGTTTCGATAAACTTAAAACAAGATGCAAAGAAGCGTCAAAAACGAAGCACAGCTTCTTAAAGTATTGTAAATAATTAAAGCTGTATTGCCGAAAAAACAATACAGCTTTTTTTGATTAGATTTAATTGTGAAATAAATTGTGATGGGAGGATAGAAAATGGACGATAGAAACGATAATTTAATACTTTTGCCCGTTCTGCCGCTCAGAGGACTTGTTGTTTTTCCGAAAGCGCTCATTCATTTTGATGTGGGAAGAAAGAAGAGCATCAGTGCTATAAATGCCGCTATGAAAAACGATCAGCTTATTTTTCTTGTTACACAGAAAGACGCTGCCGAAAACGACCCGGATATTACAAAATGCTACTCAACAGGCGTAGTTGCAAAAATAGTTCAAGTAATCAAACAGCCCGACAACTCAACAAGAGTTGTTATTGAGGGCAAATTCAGAGCCGGAATTGTAACTCCTGTATTCGATAAAAATTGTCTTATGGCCGAAGTTGAGCCTTATCCTGATAAAAAATTCAAGCACACCTCCGAACAACTCGGTTTGATGCGTGCTGTCAGATTGGAATTTGAAAACTATGTCAAGGTAGCTCCTCGAGTTCCGAATGATATTATATTTAAAGTTGCCTCTTGTAAGTCTTGCGGCGAGCTTGCAGACTACATAGCTGACAACATTGTTCTTGATTATCAGGCAAAGCAGACCATTCTTGAAGAACTTGACCAAACCGAGCGACTGGATATGTTGCTTGACATTCTTATAAATGAAACTTATATTCTTTCAATCGAAAAGGATATTGTTCAGAAAGCAAGAGATAGAATCGAAGATAATCAGCGAGATTATTTTCTTAGAGAACAGAAGAAGATTATTGAGGAAGAACTTGGCGAGGACGATAATCCGTCTGCCGAGGCGGAGGCATATGCTGAAAGAATATATGCTTTAGGTCTTGCCGAGGAATCAGAAAATGCGCTTATCAAGGAGTGCAAAAAACTTATGCGTATGCCTTACGGAAGTCAGGAGGCGTCTGTAATCAGGACTTATCTTGACACAGTGCTTGACCTTCCGTGGAACACAGCTACCAAAGATAAAATTTCCGTTACCAAGTTAAGAAAAGAACTTGATAAATCTCACTTCGGACTTGCTAAAATCAAGGAAAGAATCATTGAGCAGCTTGCCGTTACAAAATTGAGAGGTTCGCAGGACGGTCAGATTATCTGTTTTGCAGGCCCTCCGGGTGTCGGCAAAACCTCGATTGCACAGTCAATTGCAAAGGCTATCGGCAGAAAGAGCCAAAGAATTGCCCTCGGCGGCGTGCGTGACGAGGCAGAAATCAGAGGTCACAGAAGAACTTACATCGGCTCTATTCCGGGCAGAATTATGACTGCCATTCAGAATGCAGGTTCAAACAATCCTGTTCTTATTCTTGACGAAATCGACAAACTTGCCAGCGATTACAAAGGTGACCCTACATCCGCTTTGCTTGAAGTCCTCGATTCGGAACAGAACAACAAGTTTGTTGACCATTATATTGATATTCCTTTTGATTTGTCTAATGTAATGTTCATTACAACAGCCAATGATGTATCACAAATTCCTGCACCGTTGCGTGACAGAATGGAAATCATTGAGCTTGACAGCTATACAAGAGAAGAAAAATTTAACATTGCTAAAAAGCACCTTGTTCCAAAGCAGCTTGAAAAGTGCGGATTTACCGCTAAAGAGGTTAAATTTACTCAATCGGCGCTGTATTTCCTAATTGATTTTTATACAAGAGAGGCGGGCGTTCGTACTCTTGAAAGATTAATCGGAAATGTGCTCCGTAAATGCGCAGTTAAAAAACTTGAAGACGAACAGGAAACTTTTAAAATTACAGACAAAGAAATTCTTGCAATGCTCGGACACAAGAAATTTACAACCGATAAATTGCCGTCAAAGGACGAAATCGGCACTGTAAACGGACTTGCTTGGACAAGCGTCGGCGGTGAACTTTTACCGATTGAAGTTGCTGTTATGGAGGGCACGGGCAAACTTGAGCTTACGGGTTCTCTCGGCGATGTTATGCAGGAGTCGGCAAAGGCTGCCGTTACTTGCATAAGAAGTCACGCAAATTCACTCGGAATTAATCCGCAGTTCTATAAAAATAAAGATATTCACATTCACGCTCCCGAGGGTGCTGTACCAAAGGACGGTCCTTCGGCGGGTATTACAATGGCAACCGCTATTTATTCAGCTTTAACAGGAAAGCCCGTAAAGCGTGATGTTGCAATGACAGGTGAAATTACCCTACGAGGCAATGTAATGCCGATAGGCGGCTTAAAAGAAAAGAGTATGGCTGCATATAAATCTGGCATTAAAACCGTTATCATTCCAAAGGAAAATGAAGCAGACCTTGAGGAAATAGACCCTGTTGTAAAGGAAAAAGTAAGTTTTATTCCTGTTACAAGTTTCTCGCAGGTAGTCCCGATTGCAATAGTCGATGTACCTGTAATTTCAGAAAAGCAATGGAACGCAGTTGCCGATAATACGGTAACTACCAAATCGGAAAACATCAGACAGTAGGGGTGAGGTAAATGAATTTTAACGAAGTACAATTTGAATTTGCCGCCGGCACAAAAGAACAACTGCCAAAATCTGATATGCCCGAAATTGTTTTTTCAGGACATTCAAATGTCGGAAAGTCATCTCTTATAAATAAACTTGTGCAGAGAAAAGCACTCGCAAGAGTCAGCGCCCAACCGGGTAAAACAGCGACCATAAACTTCTATAAATTAAGAGAATTTCGTATGGTTGACCTGCCAGGTTACGGCTACGCAAAGGTTTCCAAAAACGAAAAGAAACGCTGGGCTGAACTTGTAGAGGGATATTTTGCACAGGAAAGAAATATAAAATTGATTATCCAAATTCTCGATATGCGCCATCCTCCTACAGATGACGACCTTGAGATGGTGGACTTTCTTTACAGAAGTAATTACCCATTTGCTGTAGTGCTTACAAAGCGTGACAAGCTGAACAAAACAAACCAGAAACTACAGCTTGAATACTATCAGGATATTTTCAGCACAATCGAAGATTTACCTATGATAGAGTTTTCGGCACAGGACGGATATGGCAAAGAGGAAATAAAGGCTCTTATAGAGTCACATATTTTGCAGACCGAATAAAAGGCTGCGCAAGTAAATATCAGGAGGTATGAGAGAATGTTTGTAAATGATTGCTTAAACATTAACGAAAAAGGACATCTTACAATCGGCGGTTGCGACACAGTTGAGCTTGCAAAGGAGTACGGCACTCCGCTTTATGTGCTTGACGAAAACACAATCAGAACGACCTGCCGTTCATATGTTGAGTCTTTCAAAAAGTTCTACAACGGCAACGGTATGCCGCTTTATGCCAGCAAGGCGCTTAGCTGTAAGGAGCTTTGCAGAATTGCAAACGAAGAGCATCTCGGACTTGATGTAGTATCGGGTGGCGAGATTTATACAGCACAGCAGGCAGGTTTTCCTATGGAGAAAACCCATTTTCACGGCAACAATAAAACTGCCGCTGAAATTGAATTTGCACTTAACGCAGGCGTCGGCACATTTGTAGTCGACAACCTTTACGAGCTTGAGCTTTTAAATGAAATTGCAGGCAAACTCGGTAAAAAGGCAAAGATTTCATTCAGAATCAAGCCTGGTGTTGACGCTCACACACATAACTTTATCAGAACAGGTCAGATTGACTCAAAGTTCGGCTTTGCACTTGAAACAGGCGAGGCTTTTGAGGCTGTTAAAAAGGCACTTGAATATGAAAATGTAAACCTTGCAGAACTTCACTGCCACATCGGTTCACAGATTTTTGATATTGACCCATTCGTTACAGCTGCAGAAATTATGATGGACTTCATCGGTAAAATCAAAGATGAGCTTGGTGTTACAATCAGCAACTTAAACCTCGGCGGAGGCTTTGGCATTATGTATGTAAACAGCGACGAGCCTGTTCCTTATGAGAATTATATGGAAAAAGTATCTGTTGCCGTAAAAGCAAAGGCTGCGGAACACAATGTGCCTGTACCTTATATTTTCATTGAGCCGGGTCGTTCAATCGTCGGTGAGGCAGGTATTACGCTTTACACCGTCGGCGGTATCAAAGAAATCCCTGACATCAGAACCTATGTATCTGTTGACGGCGGTATGACCGACAACATCAGATATGCGCTTTATCAGTCTGATTACACAGTAGTAAACGCAAGCCACGCAGACAAAGAGGCTACACAGACCGTTACCGTTGCAGGTAAGTGCTGCGAAAGCGGCGACCTTGTACAGGAACACACACAGGTAGCTCCTGTTACAGTAGGCGATACACTTGCTGTTCTTTCAACAGGTGCATATAACTACTCAATGGCATCTAACTACAACAGAATCCCTCGTCCTGCTATTGTTATGGTAAACAACGGCAAGTCAAGAGTTATTGTTAAGAGAGAAAGCTACGAAGATATCGTAAGAAACGATATTTGATAAAAAATTAAAGGTCACTTTTGAAAAATCGGAAGTGACCTGTTTTATTGTGCAACGAACCGTCGACAATCAGTCGGCGGTAATTTTTTGCCTTAAAAGGGGATAGGTTATTCCTTGAAATTTTAAAATAAAATTATCATTTTAAAATCCGAACAATGAGTTAATTCTTAATCTATAAAATTTACATAACCGTTATTTATTGAATTTATCAAGACCGAGAATGTAATCACTTGACACTCTGTAAATCATACAAAGTGAAATCAAATGCTTTATAGGCAAATCACGCTTTCCGCTTTCATATTTGCTGTACTGTTCCTGCCTTGTATGCAGCAGAAAAGCAATCTCCGCTTGAGTATATCCGTTTGCGATTCTTAATTCCCTTAATCTTTTAGTGTAGTCCATAAAATCACCGCATTTCAAAATATTACTATTTGTATTATATCATTGTTTATGTGCGTTTGCAACTAAAGCAAACGTTAAAAATCCAACTGACGAACTATACAAAACGGTAAGTTAGTGTTAAAAACTTATTTCAAAGCAACTCGAGCACAAGCAACTTTCATAACTTAGGTAAAATATTTTTATTTTCGACAAAATAATAGCTAAATATTAACAAGTTTATAAACTTTATTTAAAAAACTTGCAAAACAGTTAAAAAAGTAGTATTATAAGTATGTCGAAAGCCACAAACAATATTTAATTGTGGTAATGATAAATTGTTTTGAATTAATAAGGAGGAACATACAATGTCGTATGTAAGTGAACAGCTCGAAAAGCTTAAAGCAAAAAATCCAAATGAACCTGAGTTTATTCAGGCAGCTACAGAAGTTTTAACATCACTTGAGCCTGTATTTGAGGCTAATCCTAAGTATCAGGAGAACGCAATTCTCGAAAGAATCACAGAGCCTGAGCGTGTTATTATGTTTAGAGTTCCTTGGGTTGACGATAACGGCAAGGTACAGGTAAACCGTGGTTTCCGTGTACAGTTCAACAGCGCTATCGGACCTTACAAGGGCGGTTTAAGATTACATCCGTCTGTAAACCTTGGTGTAATTAAGTTCCTCGGTTTTGAGCAGATTTTCAAGAACTCATTAACAGGTCTTCCTATCGGCGGCGGTAAGGGCGGCTCTGACTTTGACCCTAAGGGCAAGAGCGACAACGAAGTTATGGCTTTCTGCCAGAGCTTTATGACAGAGCTTTGCAAGCACATCGGTGCTGACACAGACGTTCCTGCAGGCGACATCGGTACAGGCGCTCGTGAGATTGGTTATATGTTCGGTCAGTATAAGAGAATCAGAAATGTATACGAGGGCGTTCTTACAGGTAAGGGTCTCAACTGGGGCGGTTCTTTAGCAAGAACAGAGGCTACAGGTTACGGTCTTCTTTACTTCACAGAGGAAATGCTCAAGTGCAACGGTAAAGACATCAACGGTGCTACAGTTTGTATTTCAGGTGCAGGTAATGTTGCTATTTACGCTACACAGAAAGCTACAGAGCTTGGTGCTAAGGTAGTTACACTTTCTGATTCAACAGGTTGGGTTTACGATGCAGAGGGTATCGACCTTGACGCTGTTAAGGAAATCAAGGAAGTTAAGAGAGGCAGACTTTCAGAGTACAAGAACTACCGTCCAAATGCAGAGTACCATGAGGGTAAATTCGATTGGTCAGTTAAGTGTGATGTTGCCCTTCCATGTGCTACACAGAACGAGCTTAACGCTGACGATGCTAAGAGACTTATCGCTAATGGTTGCTATGCAGTAGCAGAGGGCGCTAATATGCCTACAACTCTTGAGGCTACAAAGCTCATCCAGGAGGCAGGTTTACTTTTCGCTCCGGGTAAGGCAGCTAACGCAGGCGGCGTTGCTACTTCTGCTCTTGAGATGTCACAGAACTCACAGCGCCTTTCATGGACATTTGAGGAAGTTGACGCTAAGCTCAAGAACATTATGGTTAATATTTTCCACAACATTGACAATGCTGCTAAGAAGTACGGCTATGAGGGCAACTATGTAGTAGGTGCTAACATCGCAGGCTTTGAGAAGGTTGCAGATTCAATGATTGCTCAGGGTGTTTGCTAATTAAATCCTTTAATAAATTCAAAATCCTGTCTGATTTTTCAGGCAGGATTTTTTATATGTTTATTTCGCTTTTATTGCAAGGCTCTTTATTTCATATGCTAATAATTCTGTTTTTACTGTGCAAAATACTTTTGAGGTGATTTTTTTTATGGCTAAAAAAGGAATGCACAGAGCAGATAACATTTACGATAAAAATAAAAACAGAGCAGAGATTGTACCCGAATTGCAGGGCGGGGCTAAACTTAGCAATGAAAAAGCCAATCCGATTATTGCAGGCACACAGCCGCCGTCACAAAAGGTGTATCACAGTAAACCGCACAGCGAAAGACCTATTTCAAATTTTTATTCTTATATAGACAACGACTTAGCAAGAGATAATCTTGAAAGCGATATTCCAAGCGCAGATTTGCAGGATTTATAAATTAAATTTTCAGATTAAGCAAAAACGGCACACCGTAATTGGTATGCCGTTTTTATGATTTTGAGTTCTTATATTCCTTAATAATCGGGATAAATTCTTTTGCGTATTTTTCCTGCTTTTTAATACCGACACCGGATATTCTTAAGAAATCATTTTCGTTTGTCGGAAGTTTTGCGCACATATCACGCAAAGATGCGTCGCTGAATATAACATACGGAGGAACGCTGGCTTTATCCGCAAGATATTTTCTGCGCTCCTTAAGTTTGTCAAACAACACCTTATCGACCTCTGTATGCTGAATTTCTCTGTGCAGCTCATCTTTAACGGCGAGGCGCATTGTAAGGCTTTTTTGCCCTTTCAAAAGCGGATATGATTTTTGCGTTACCTTTAAAACAGGGTATTTGTCCTCGGTTTGAGTTATATACTCTTCGTCAATAAGCCTTGTTATAAGCTCGTTTATAACCGTTCTGCGCTTGTCACTCATTATGCCATATGTAGACTGATTATTTAACCTGTATTTGTAAATATTCTCGCTTTTTGAGCCTGCAAGCACGGCGGATATTGTAGAAGTGCCGAACCGCTGCCCTGTTCGTATAATGCAAGAAATAATCTTCTGCGAATCTACCGTTACATCAGTAAGCTTGTATTCTTTAAGGCAAGCCGAGCAGTTTTTGCACTCGTTTGTGTGATACTCACCGAAGTAGTTTAGAATATAATTTCTAAGGCAGGTGGTAGATGTACAGTAACCTACCATTTTATTAAGTTTATAGTAATCATTTTTCTTGATTTTTTCACGCTGTTCTTCGGTAAGTTCGGTATTTTCGTCATTATTTTCAATAAAAAATTTTTGCGTATGAACATCACCGGGGCTGTACAGCAAAACGCAATCGGAGTTTTCGCCGTCACGACCTGCTCTGCCTGCCTCCTGATAGTAGTTTTCAAGATTTTTCGGCATATTATAATGCACCACAAAGCGCACATCGGGCTTATCAATTCCCATTCCGAAAGCATTGGTTGCAACAATCAGATTGCATCTGTCATTAATGAAATCGTCCTGATTTTTGCTTCGTATTTCATTGCTCAATCCTGCGTGATAAATCAGAGAATCATAGCCGTTTTCATTGAGAAAATCGCTGACTTTTTCTACATTTTTACGGGTAGCACAATAAATTATTCCGCTCTGATTTTTGTGTTCACTCACAATGGCGAGTAATTCTTTTTGCTTGTTTTGCGGACGCTTTACGGCGAAGAACAAATTTTTTCTGTCAAAACCCGTTGTTATTTCAAAAGGATTTTTAAGACCGAGCAGATTTAGAATATCCCTTTTTACAGCGTCGGTAGCCGTAGCCGTAAATGCGGAAACGACCGGTCTGTCATCAAGTTTAGAAATAAAATCGGATATTTTCAAATAGCTTGTGCGAAAGTCGTGACCCCATTGCGACACACAGTGTGCCTCATCAACCGCAATCAGAGAAATTTTTATACTGTTGCAAAGATTAAGAAAAGCGGGCGCTTCAAGCCTTTCGGGCGCAACATAAATCAGTTTGTATTCGCCTCGCATAGCGTTATAAATTGCTTTCGACTGTTGGGCGGGAGTAAGCGTGCTGTTGATGTATGCCGCTCTGATTCCGTTTTGATTAAGCGAAGTAACCTGGTCTTTCATCAGCGAAATAAGCGGAGAAATCACAATTGCAATTCCGTCCGACATAAGTGCCGGAATCTGATAGCAAATCGACTTTCCGCCGCCCGTAGGCATAATACAAAGCGCATCTCTGCCGCTCGAAATATTATCTATTATATTTTCCTGACCGTCACGAAACGAATCGTGGCCGAAGTATTGTTTTAGAAGTTCAAACTTATCCATAATAAATATTATATATAAAATCAAAATTATTTTCAAGCAAAGAGCCGAAAATGTTGATTATTAGCCGAAAATATTTTATACTATAGTTGTATTTTTTATTTGGAGTGATATTATGTTATTTTTAGAATATCCGAAATGTTCGACCTGCAAAAAGGCTAAGAATTTCTTAGACAGCAAAGGTGCCGATTACGAGGACAGACACATTGTTGAAAATAATCCGACAGCCGAAGAATTAAAGCAATGGCACGAAATGAGCGGACTTGACATTAAAAAGTTTTTCAACACAAGCGGTATGCTTTATAAGTCAATGAATTTAAAGGACAAGCTGCCGCAAATGTCGCTTGAAGAAAAATATCAACTGCTTGCAACCGACGGAATGTTAGTAAAACGCCCCATTCTCATTAACGGTGATAAGGTGCTTACAGGATTTAAAGAGGCAGAATGGGAAGACATAATAGGATAAGGAGCAATTATGAAGAAATTTATATCTTGGAATGTAAACGGTTTAAGAGCCTGCGTAACAAAGGGCTTTCTTGACTTTTTTAATGAAGTAAATGCAGATGTATTTTGCTTGCAGGAAACTAAGCTGCAGGCAGGACAGATTGACTTGCAGCTTGACGGCTATTATATGTATTGGAACTACGCCGAAAAAAAGGGATACTCGGGCACTGCGCTTTTCACAAAAGAAGAGCCGATAAGCGTAACCTACGGGCTTGGAATTGAAGAACACGATAAAGAGGGCAGAGTGATAACCGCCGAATTTGAGGACTATTATTTTGTGACCTGCTATACGCCAAATTCCAAAAACGAGTTATTAAGACTTGATTACAGAATGGTTTGGGAGGATGCTTTCAGAGAATATCTGAAAAATCTTGAAAAAGCAAAACCCGTAATCGTATGCGGCGACCTCAATGTTGCGCATAATGAAATTGACCTTAAAAATCCTAAGACAAATCGCAAAAACGCAGGCTTTACAGATGAGGAAAGAGGTAAAATGACTGCGCTTTTAGACAGCGGATTTACCGATACTTTCCGCTATTTTTATCCCGACAGAGAGGGAATATACTCGTGGTGGTCATACAGATTTAAAGCGAGAGAAAAGAATGCAGGCTGGCGTATTGACTATTTTCTCACATCAAAAGCCCTTGATTCAAGACTTGTCAGCGCCGATATTCACACCGAAGTTTTCGGCAGCGACCATTGCCCTGTTGAACTTGTGATTGAATAAATTAATCAGCCTATGAAATGCGAAAAATCTTGCGGAGCTGTTGTATTTACAAAAGAAAACAACGAATATAAATTTTTAATTTGCAGCAGCTTCAAGGCTTTCATGGATTTCCAAAAGGGCATATGGAAGCAGATGAAACAGAAGAACAAACCGCCTTACGAGAAATATTTGAAGAAGTCGGTGTAAAAGCAAATCTTATTGATGGCTTTAGGGTAGTCGACGAGCATATAATTCCGAGCAAAGTCGATACAGTAAAGCAAATAGTTTATTTTCTTGCTGAATATAAAAATCAGAATGTAAAATTTCAAAAGTCTGAATTATCAGCCGTTAAACTTTTAGCGTTTGATGAGGCTTACAATACTTTTGAATATGAAAGCTCAAAAAGAATACTGTCTGCGGCTTATGATCATTTATCTAAAGCAGTTTACTAAGCAAAAAACCTGCACTCTATAATTAAAGTGCAGGTTTTTGTTTTGAAAAAATCAACAGATTTTATACAGAATTAAACTTCGGCGATTACTTCAACTTCAACGAGTACATCCTTAGGGAGCTGTTTTACAGCTACGCAGGAACGGGCAGGCTTTTCTGTGAAATACTTGCCATATACGGCGTTGAATGCAGCAAAATCGTTCATATCCTTTAAGAAACAAACTGTCTTTACAGCCTTTTCAAGTGAACTGCCGGAAGCCTCGAGAACATTCTTAAGGTTTGTGCAAACCTGTTCTGTCTGTGCCTCAATTGTTGCAGCCTCAACATTGCCGCTTGCAGGATTAATAGCAATCTGACCTGATGTAAATACAAGACCGTTTACTACAACTGCCTGTGAATATGGGCCGATAGCATCGGGAGCATTTTTTGTATAGATTTTTTCCATAATAAATTCCTCCATATATTATACAAGCTTAAAGCCTGCGTTAATAAGTGCGTCTGTAATTTCTTTTACATGGTCAAAGTTTCTTGTTTCAAGTACAATTCTTAGGTAACAGCCGTTAATATCAGTACCCTCGCTTGCACGCTCGTGGTGGATAGAAATAACATTTCCGCCCTTTTCAGCGATAATATCGGCTACCTGCTTGAGCTGACCCGGTTTATCCTGAAGTTCAATGCAAAGTGTCTGTGATCTGCCCGATCTTAAAAGACCACGCTTAATTACTCTTGAAAGAATAGTAACATCAATGTTGCCGCCCGAAATTACGCAAACAACTTTTTTGCCCTTTACAGGAAGTTTGTTGAACATTACAGCTGCGAGAGGTGCAGCGCCTGCGCCCTCGGCAATCATCTTCTGTGATTCAATAAGTTTTAAAATAGCAGATGAAATTTCATCATCGGTTACGGTTACAATGTCATCGACATACTTCTGAACATACTTAAATGTGTGCTCACCCGGTTCTTTAACCTGAATACCGTCAGCAACAGTTGATACCTTGTCAAGATGAACAGGCTTACCTTGTTTGATTGACTCGTACATTGACGGAGCACCCTCTGCCTGAACACCGTAAACCTTGATGTTAGGGTTAAGGCTCTTGATTGCGCAAGCAACACCCGAGATAAGTCCACCGCCGCCGATAGCACAAACTACAGCGTCTGCGTCAGGCAATTCTTCAAGAATTTCAATACCGATTGTACCCTGACCTGCAATTACATTTTCGTCGTCAAACGGATGAATAAAAGTATAGTTATGTTCGTCACGAAGCTCACAAGCCTTATTGTAGGCATCATCATACACACCCGGTACCATACAAACCTCTGCGCCGTAGCCCTTTGTAGCCTCAACCTTAGAGATCGGAGCGCCGTCAGGCAAGCAGATAAGTGATTTAATACCGTATTTTGTTGCGGCAAGCGCAACACCTTGAGCGTGATTACCTGCCGAGCAAGCAATAACACCACGCTTCTTTTCTTCTTCTGTGAGCTGAGAAATCTTATATCCCGAGCCTCTTACCTTAAACGAACCAGTAATCTGCAAATTCTCAGGCTTAAGGTAAACTTCGCAATCATCGCTGATAGCGGTTGCCTTAACAAGCGGGGTAGGGATAACTACATCTTTAAGTACATAAGATGCGTGATAGATTTTATCAAGTGTAACCATATAAATCTCCTCTTTCACTCTTATTACTTTATAATTATAAATCAGAATTGAACCAAAAACAAGTTTTTTTGCAATATTCTTCAAAAAATATTGCATATTTCTGCCGCAATTATTGATTTGATTTACATAAAAGAAAGTTCGGCACATTATCATTGCTTTTTAATGTGCCGAACAGTAAAATTATGCTTATTCTGTTTTTATTTCTTCAAATTTGTTTTCTTCGGAAAGTTCATTTTCCTTAATGGCGTCATCTATTCTTTTGCCCTTTGTAAGGTAAGAGAACGGAGCGGAAATCAATATTGCGCCATAATATGTAATAAATCTCCACAACAGGATTGCAGGCTTAATTTTGTTTGCAAGTCCCACAACAAAGAACGGGCCAAAGTACATTGTAAACGCAAGCTCTGCGCCGCCGGATGCACCCGGCAGAGGCACAAGGTTTGAAGTAAAGAGTACAAACGACTGAATACAAATTGTATCAAGAAAATTAAGCGGAACCTGACCGTGCTCAACGGCAATGCTGTGCATATCAAAAGAAAGATATACAAAATACGGAACAGAGAGGATAGCAATTACTTGCAGTGCAACGAGAGCATAAAGCAACATCATACGCTTTTTATTTTCATAAAGCAGTTTGTTGCCTGAATGGAAAAGCTCAACCTGCTCTTTAAGCGATTTCACTTTTTTATCCGGATTTTTGATAAATTTGAATTTATGTAAAATTTTATCTATAAACTTAATAATTTTGCCTGTAATTTTCGGACTGAACGATACAACCAAAAACAAAACGGTAACAACTGTTTGGGTCAAAAAGCCGAGTACGATAAACAGGGTAGACCATATATTGGTAAAAGCCGCTTTAAAATAATCAAACTTTATTATAATGGCGAGTACGCTGAATACTCCCGTAACAATCTGATAATAAACAAATTTTTGCGTCATACACGCCGAGCCGAACCCGACTCCGACTTTCATTTTTGAAAGAAGATACAACTGCATAGGTTGTCCGCCTGTGTTGGACGGAGTGACAGCACCGAAAAAAACACCGACCAGCGCAACTTTGAGAGCGTCAATAAATCTGAAATCGGGATATTGTATTCTAATAAGTATCTGCGTTACAATACTGTCTATAACTATATTCATATCAAATGCGACTATGCCTGCAATTATCCATCCCCATATAAAACCATCAGGTGAAGAAAGCAAGTCAATCATTCCGTTTTCGGAAACGCAGAAAAAGACTATAAGATAAAAGGTAATGCCAAGAACTATTATATTAAAAATAAGCTTTCCGCTTATTCTAAAGCGTTTTCGCTTTTTCTCGGTGCTCAAGAAATCTCCTCCAAAATTTTCTATTCACAAAAATGTGTACTTTAATATAATACAATCTTTTTTCTGAAAAATCAATTTACAATTCTGTCACTTATGCACTTTTGTTGTAAAAAATATATATTTTGCGATAATTTGTAGAATAAAGCACTTGAGAATTATCAAAAACTGTGATAGAATTAATAAAAACAAACAATATATTTAGGATGATTTAATGCAATTTTTTAATTTTTACGGAATACCCGTTATTGCGGCTTTATTTATAATTTGGATGATTTTCAGATGTATTGACAAAAAGTACAAGCCGCCGAAAGACACGGTAAACAGAGGATTAAAAGCATTTGAACAAATCGGCGGTTTTGCGGTAATCTTCTGTATGGTATGCGGATTCGGAATACAGGGTAAAGGATTTTTGTCGGAAACAATGCGCAACTTTTGGATTGTTTCAACGGTATTTTTAATTTTGCTGCACATTGTAAGTTGTATAATGTTTTATCGCAGCAGAAACCACACACTGCATATGATGACGGCAATTTTTCCGAGTATAATTTTTATTCTTACAGGCTTGCTTGAGCAAGACCCGCCGCTTTTATTGTTTGCAATTATATTTGCAATAGGCAAAATATATATGACCGCCAAATCTGAAAGTTAATTCGGTGAAATAAAATGAACATTGTAATGCTATTAAAGCCAAAAGAAACAGTGGCTTATATTTATGAAGACAGCACCATAAGACAGGCACTTGAAAAAATGAAAGCGCACAGCTACACCGCAGTACCTGTTATTGACGAATACGGCAAGTATGTCGGCACAGTCAGTGAGGGCGACTTTTTATGGTACATAGTCGAAAAGCAAACGCAGGGTATGAAATCGCAGGAAAAGTATTTTGTGCGTGACCTTATCCGCACCGACTTCAACCCGTCTGTAAAAATAAGCGTTGATATGAAAGAGCTTTACGAGAGAGCCTTGAATCAGAACTTTATCCCTGTCACAGATGATTCGGGAGTATTCATAGGCATTGTAACCCGTAAAGATTTAATCAGCCACTTTGTTGACAAAAGTAAATTATAAAGTCAAATCCAACTTAAAATCCATACTGAACAACAAACCCTCTGTAAGTTTTTGCTTACAGAGGGTTGCTTATTTTATCGGTTCTGTTTTATGTCGGTGCTTTAATGAATTGTGTTTTGGCAAATTTTTATAATTACTTGACAAAGCATTACGCTAAGCAACAATTCAACAAACCTTTAATAAAGAACTTATATTAAATTTTGCAATGTTTCGTACAAGTTTGCGTCAGCTTTTTTAATAGGCATAGGTTTGTTTGAGCGGTTTACACAGCAATGTGATGTTTTGCCTACTGTTGCGAGAATGTCGGTATCAGCAAATCTGATTTCGTATTCAAATTCCATTTTTGCTGCCGACATCTTAGTAAGTTTTGTTGTGATGTAAACCTTATCGTCAAATTTCAACGGCACAATGTACTTTGCATATGCGTCAACAACGGCAATAGAAACACCTTTATCCTCAAGTGCTCTTACATCGCAGCCGATTTGCTCCATAAAGTCACATCGTGCTTCCTCAAAGAACCTGATATAATTTGAATGATGGACTATGCTCATCATATCGGTTTCATAGTAATTGATTCTTCTTGAATATGGTTTTATCTGCAAAAAATCACCCTTTATTTTTTAATAAGCAAACCGTTTTTCAAATCTTCTTTAGCCTGCTGTCTTATTTTGAAGTGCTGCTTTTTACCTGTCGCCGTATGTGGCAATTCTGTCACAAAGCGGTAATATCTCGGAGCCTGATACTTTGAAATGTCAGGGGAATTTGCGCAAAATTCAAAAAGCTCCTTGGCAGTAAGGCTTTCGTCCTCGGGAATAACATAGGCTGCAACGCTTTCGCCACGAACACTGTCAGGCACACCCGTTACTATACATTCCGAAACTTTAGGGTGCTTATTGATAGCCTCTTCGATTCTTGCAGGGTAGATATTTTCGCCCTTGCTGATAATCATATCATCTTTTCTGCCCGAAATTGTGATAAATTGATTTTCGTCCCAAGTGCCTACATCGCCTGTGTACATCCAGCCGTCGGCAAATTTATCCTTTGAGGCTTTTTCGTTGCCTACATAGCAATAGGTTGTCTTACCGGGGCACTTAATAATTATTTCGCCCTCTGTCTTGCCGTCACAAGGAACAGTATCATCGGGATTTGCTTTTCCCTCATCGTAAACATTTACGATTCTTACCTCATCATCGGTACATGAACGACCTGCAGAACCTGCCATTTCAGGTAAATCATACGGGCGTAAAAATGTATTCCAAAATGTTTCTGTTGTGCCGTAGCCGTTAAAAATATTAGGTGTAAGCACATTCTGAAAACGAATACAAGCCTCTTTTTCAAGCGGACTGCCCATAGTTATTATACCCTTTAAAGAAGAAATATTCTTAGGGTGCTTTTCCTGTCGGCTTGCAAGCAGAGTGAGAATTGAC
The DNA here is from genome assembly GCF_023921805.1 of Ruminococcus sp. FMBCY1. Taxonomy (GTDB): domain Bacteria; phylum Bacillota; class Clostridia; order Oscillospirales; family Acutalibacteraceae; genus Ruminococcoides; species Ruminococcoides intestinale_A. The sequence goes on from NZ_CP074197.1 coordinate 639,333, forward strand.
GGTACACCTGTTATAAAAGTAATCTTATTGCTCTCTACATATTCAAGGCAGGTCTTAGGGTTAAAATTACGCAGAATTACAATACATCCGCCTACATACAAAGTAGGGGTAGGGCCGCCCGAATGTAAACCGCCACGGTGGAACCACGGCGTCATATTCATTGTAATGTCGGTAGGGTTGAGCGGGAAATGCATAATTACATCGTGTGCCGAAAGCACTTCGTTTACATTGTTGAGCGGAACACCCTTTGGTGTGCCTGTTGTGCCCGAAGTCTGCAAACGAACAACCTCATCATATATATGCGGCTCAAAATCAACAGGCGGATTTTCTTCGGAGGCATTTTTTATATAGTCCTCAAAAAGAATATGTCCCTGTGGAAGTTCGATTTCTTTACCGGAGTTGTTTACGGCGATAATTACCTTTGGAGTATGAGAAGTGATTTCAAGAGCCTTTACAACTGTATCAAGGATTTCTGTGTCATACACATATACAGTAGGTTTGTTGTGACCGATGATTTCCGCCGTTTCGCCCGGAGAAAGATTAAAGTTTACGGGATTACCGATAGCTCCGAGTTTTTGCGGTGATATATATCCAAGCAAAAATTGTGTAGAGTTAAAAAGCTGCATAAATACAACATCGCCCTTTTTAACACCGTCTGCTTTCATGGCATTTGCAAACTTATTTGCAGCTGTGTTTAATTCTGTATATGTCCACTTTATGTTATGGGCAGGGTCAATAACAGCTGTTCTATTGCCAAAACGGCGAACATTTCTCATAAAGCCGTTAAGCCATGTAAATTCGCTTTCAAATGTTTTTACAAACATATCTGTATCATAAGTAAACTGCATAAATTTCTCCTTTATATCGTTAGGGATTATCCCTTGTATCTGCCTACAATAATGCTTGAATTCTGTCCGCCGAAGCCAAATGCGTTCGACATAGCATAATCTATTTCGTCTTTCTTTGCTGTGTTAGCGACAAAGTCTATTCCGCTGCACTCGGGGTCAACTTCATTTAAGTTGATTGTCGGAGGAATTACTCCTGTTTCAATAGCCTTTACACAGGTAATAACTTCTGTAATGCCGCCTGCGCCCATCATATGGCCTGTAGCGCCCTTAGTTGAACTTACATACGGAAGTTTGTCACCGAACACACTTTTGATTGATGCGGTTTCTACAGTATCGCCCTTATTTGTAGCTGTGCCGTGAGCGTTTACATAACCTATCTGTGATGCGTCGATATTTGCCTGTGCAATAGCCTGTTTCATACAAGCAATAGCACCTCTTCCTTCCGGATGCGGAGCTGTTACATGGTAAGCATCATCTGTGTTGCCGCAGCCGAGAACTTCGCCGTAAATCTTTGCGCCTCTTGCAAGCGCGTGCTCCTCGGTTTCGAGAACAAGCGCACCGCCGCCCTCTCCGATTACAAAACCGTCACGGGTAACATCAAAAGGTCTGCTTGCGGTAGCGGGGGAGTCGTTTCTGCGTGAAAGTGCCTTTGCGTTTGCAAGCGAATAAATTACGAGCGGGCAGAGAACCGACTCAGCACCGACAGCGAGCATTACATCGGCTTTGCCTGTCTGCATACACATACAAGCTGTGTTGATTGCATCGCCGCCCGATGAACAAGCTGTGCTTACGGTAAGGCTCGGACCTTGAATATTGTGGTCGATTGCTATATTTGCAGCGGCAATGTTGCCGAGAATTTTAGGAATAAATCTCGGTCCTACCTTTTTATGTGCAGCACCCGAAAGTGCGTCTTGAGTGAACGCAATTGTAGCAATGCCGTTCATAGCTGTACCCATTACAATACCTGTGCGTTCAGGTTCAATTTCAAGGTTGCTCTGCTTTAAAGCCTCCTCTGCAGCAATATATGCATACTGCATAAACGGATCTGTTTTTCTGATTAAGTCTTTCGGCATATAATCCGACGGGTTAAAATTCTTTACTTCGCCCGCAATCTGAACCGCAAGTTCAGATGCGTCAAAACTTTTGATTGTGTCTATACCGGACACGCCTGCTGTGATATTTTCCCAGTAATTATCTACACCTATGCCGATAGGTGTAACTGCGCCCATACCTGTAATAACTATTTTTTTCATAACTGCTCCTTGCCGCATAATTATTTATAGTATTTGATTATTATTTGATTTTTGCATACTATTATGCTATACTCAAATTATAGCAGAAAGGAAAGAATTGGTCAACTAAAGTTTTAATGTAATTATTTATCGATTTTGACTTATTTATTCACTTCCTGCATAACAAGATACAATTAGCGAAAGGAAACTTTATTTATGGACATAAATCAGTTAAAGTGCTTTATCTCTGTGGCACGCACACTTAATTTTTCTGAGGCTGCAAGGCGTAATTATGTTTCGCAGTCAACAGTAAGCCGATATATAATAGACCTTGAAAAAGAATTTGGGGTACAGCTTTTTATACGCTCACACCGTGATGTTCTCCTTACAAACGAGGGCAAGACTTTGTTGCCGTACGCAATAGAAATTGTAGAAACCTTGAACAAAGCCACATCTATAATAAAGCAGATGCATGACGGAGGAAAGGGAAGAATTACGGTTGCGTGCGACCAAACCTCTTTTTCGTTTCCGACAAAATGCATAAAAGAATTTCGCAATCGTTATCCCGATATTACGGTTGATGTAAAAGAACTTGACGGTTCGGAAAACGGCAATGTACTCGGCGGCGATTATGACTTTTGCTTTATGCCGAGGGATATGCTGCCCGAAAGCTCATCTGTCGAGTCTATAGTAACCCACAGCGAACAGCTTTATGTAATTGCGGACAAAACAAATACTGCGGCAAAGCAGAAAAATATTTCTATGGCTGACCTTGCAAACGAAAAACTTGTACTTCTTTCTGAAAATGTTTCTCCCATACTGTATATGGAGGTTATGGATTTATACCGCACTTTTCATATTTCACCCAAAATCACAAATACATTTGACGATGTAAAAAGTATGTATATGGCAGTGGCGGCTGGTATGGGAATTTCTATTGTTCCGAGTTCACTGCTTAATTTTTCATCGGACAAAAGCTGTTCAAGCATACCGCTAAGCGATGCTGACACAAGCATTTCTTATGTTATGGCGTGGAGTAAATCCGCTACCAATCCCGTTGCAAAGCATTTTCTTGAGCTCGTAAAAGAGTATGCAAACGATGTTGATAACATTTACGGGTTATAATGTGACTGTTCTGTGATTATATATAATAATATTTGTGATGTAATAAAAACTTTTCTATATTTTCACATAAATTTTACTTAAAAACCCTTTACTTTGGAAATAAAAGGTGTTATAATATCGTTAGTCAATGAAAAAGTGACTAATATTTCCTATTAGGGGGTCATAATAATGTACAGATTCACATTACCAAGAGATCTTTATCACGGAAAAGATGCTCTTTCAAGTTTAAAAACACTCGAAGGCAAAAAAGCAATTGTAGTAGTAGGCGGCGGCTCAATGAAGCGTAACGGTTTCCTTGACAAGGCTGTTGATTATTTAAAAGAAGCAGGAATGGAAGTTAAACTCTTTGAGGGTGTTGAGCCTGACCCATCTGTTGACACAGTTATGAAGGGCGCAGCCGTTATGAGAGAGTTTGAGCCTGACTGGATTGTAGCAATGGGCGGCGGCTCACCGATTGATGCGGCAAAGGCTATGTGGGCATTCTATGAGTATCCTGAAATCACATTTGAGGATCTTATCACACCGTTCAGCTTCCCTAAATTAAGACAGAAAGCAAAATTCTGTGCTATTCCGTCAACTTCCGGTACAGCTACAGAGGTTACGGCTTTCTCTGTAATTACCGACTACGACAAGGGTATCAAGTATCCGCTTGCCGACTTCAACATTACTCCTGATGTAGCTATTGTTGACCCGTCACTTGCTGAAACTATGCCTAAAAAGCTTACAGCACATACAGGTATGGATGCTATGACACACGCAATTGAGGCATATGTATCTACTCTTAACTGTGATTATACAGATGCTCTTGCACTTCACGCAATTAAGATGATTCACAACGACCTTAAAAAGTCATATGACGGCGATATGGACGCTCGTGATGCTATGCACAATGCACAGTGCCTTGCAGGTATGGCATTCTCAAACGCTCTTCTCGGTATTGTTCACTCAATGGCTCATAAGACAGGTGCTGCATTCTCGGGCGGTCACATTATTCACGGCTGTGCAAATGCTATGTACCTTCCAAAGGTAATTAAATATAATTCAAAAGATGCTACAGCAGCCGAGCGTTATGCACAGATTGCTAAATTCATCGACCTTAAGGGCGAAACAACAGAAGAACTCGTTGACGCACTTATCGCAGAACTTCGCTCAATGAACGATCAGCTTGACATTCCGCAGGCTATTAAGAACTACGGTCCGGGCGGCGTTAAGGCTGATGTAAGCATTATCGACGAAAAAGAGTTTATGGATAAGCTCCCCGAAACAGCTAAGAATGCTATCGCAGACGCTTGCACAGGCTCTAACCCTCGTCAGCCAAGTCAGGAAGAAATGGAAAAACTCCTTAAGGCTTGCTACTATGACCTCGAAATTGATTTCTGATTAATTTCCGATTAATTAAACAATAAATTTTTTCATTATAGTCTCCTTTTCTTTATACTTAATCTATGAATTCTAATTATAATATTGTTTTCATTTGATAACCTCAAAGCCTGCCCTTGCATAATGTAAGGGCAGGCTTTCTGTTTGGATTTTTTAAATTAAGTTGATTTACATAATATGAGAAATCAGATAGCAAAGAGCTACGCCAATCATTGTCGGCATAACTATCGAAAACATCGTCCAACCCATACTACCAGTTTCTTTTTTAATTGTAAGGCAGGTTGTGGAGCAAGGGAAGTGGAAGATGCACATTACTATTGTACAGATTGCCGTTGTAAGCGTCCAGCCGTTTTGCGTAAGCAATGCAAAAAGTTCCTCATAACTTGCAAAATCAGTCAGCGTACCCGTGGAAAGGTACGACATAATTATAATCGGTATGACAGTTTCATTTGCAGGAAAGCCGAGTACAAAAGCCATTATAATTACACCGTCAAGACCTATGGCTCTGCCGAACGGGTCAAAAAAATCCGTACAATACGAAAGCAGTGAGCTGTCAGCAATATAGATATTTGCAAGTAGCCATATCAGCGCTCCTGCCGGAATTGCTACTATAACCGCTCTGCCAAGTACAAACAAGGTACGGTCTAAAAACGAGCTGACTATAGTTTTTAGAATTCTCGGCTTGCGGTACGGCGGAAGTTCAAGCGCAAAAGCCGAACGCTCGCCGCTTAACAGCGTTACAGACAATATTTTAGACACAAACATTGTCATCATAACCGCAAAAAGTATCAGTAAAACAAGGATTAACGCTATGCTTATTGAACTTGCAAACACGCAGGCACTGCCCGAAAAGAATATTGTAATCAGCGCAATAAGCATCGGAAATCTTCCGTTGCAGGGCATAAAATTATTTGTAACTGTCGCAATCAGTCTTTCTTTAGGTGATTCTATTATGCGACAGCCCGTAACTCCGCAGGCATTACAGCCGATTCCCATTGCCATAGTCAAGCCTTGCTTGCCGTGCGCACCGCATTTTGAAAAGAATTTGTCAAGATTAAACGCTATCCTCGGTAAATAGCCAAAGTCCTCTATCAGCGCAAACAGCGGAAAAAATATCGCCATTGGCGGCAGCATTACCGCAACCACCCAACTGAGTGTCGTGTATATTCCGTTTATAAAAAAGCCTTTTATAAAATCGGGTGCATTAAAAAAATCGAATACATATACCAAACCGACTTTTATATATTCAAACAGTTCGCTCAAAAGACGGCTCGGATAATTTGCGCCGACCGCAGTTATCCAGAAAAGCAAACCGAGCAAAAGTATCATAATAGGTATTCCCGTAATTTTAGAAGTAAGTATTTTATCAAGCTTTTTAGTTTTTTCGCTTATGTTTTCACCGCATTTTTTTATACAGCGACTGCATATTTCCTTTGACCGAGCGGCAAGAAATTCAGTGTTTTCTTTGTGCTTTTCCTTATTAAAAATATCTATTCCGTCATACAGCCTTGTAACACGAAAGCATTTTGTTTTTTCGGTGCAGACATCGTAAATTTTCTCTCGTATTTTTTCAATATCGCTTTTCTTTGTAGCATTGGTGCTTATAACAGGTATGCCGAGATTAAGCGACAGCTCATCTTCATCAATAACAAAACCGTTTTTACAACATTCGTCGCTAAGATTGAGGCACAGCACCGCTTTTTTTGTTACCGAAAGAACCTGTAGGGTAAACGAAAGATTCCGTTCAAGCACGCTTGAATCAATTACAATAACCGTGCAGTCAATGTCATCTCTGACAAGAAACTGCCGTGAAACTTCTTCTTCGGGTGAAAAAGAAATCATAGAATATGTGCCGGGTAAATCGACGATGGAAAAACTTTTGTCTTTGATTTTTGTGCACCCTTTGGCATACTCAACGGTTTTGCCCGTCCAATTGCCCGTGTGCTGTTTCATACCTGTAAGAGCATTGAAAATCGTGCTTTTTCCGACATTAGGATTGCCGGCAAGTACCACATTGTAGTCTGTATTGTCGCAAATTTTTCCGTTTGCCTCTGTTTTACGGCTGTTTCTTGTCAGCAAATAAAAACCTCCCAACTTTTTAATTATTTATGCGTAATCCCGATTTAGGCGTACCGTAATTTTACTGCAATCGCTTTCTCTAAGCGCAATTACCGTTCCTTTTGACAAATACGCTGTCGGGTCGCCAAACGGACTTTTCATTATCGGCACGATTTTCTCACCCTCTGTTATGCCCATATCAAAAATTCTGTTTTTTATGCCGTTGCCGCACTCAATACTGTCTATATAAACCTCGCAATTCAGCGGAATTTTGTCAAGAGTTGTTTTTTCCATTAACTTCACCTGAATTTTCTGTACATCGCATATAGGTGTGCGCCGTACTTACATTTTGATTACTAACAGAGTATTCAGACAAAACTATATAGTTACAATTTTAGTTTTGCCTTTAAAATTTACATTGCCTATGTTATAATTGTTATAAGCAATGCACTCCGCACATAAAAATAAAACGGGGTGTTCGGCTTTATGAAATTTAAGAAAATCTTGTATTTTACAATATGTTTTATTCTTATAATCGCTTTTGTTTTCCTGATTACAACGGCTTATTTTCGCCTTAATATACTGACGAGTGAAAATAATGTCAGCGAAAACACGCATACTGTAATAATCGACGCAGGTCACGGCAGTGAGGACGGCGGCGCTGTAAATGATAACAATGTGGTGGAAAAAGACCTTAATCTGCAAATATCCGTAAAACTTGCGGATATGCTTACACTGTTCGGCTATAAAACAGAGCAAATCAGAACAGAGGACAAATCCGTATATACGCAAGGCGAAAATGTGCGACAGCGCAAAGTTTCCGATATGAAAAACCGTCTTTCTGTATTTAATTCAAATCCCGAAAATGTGGTAATCAGTATTCATCAGAATAAGTTTACCGAGAGCAAATACAGCGGAACGCAAGTTTTTTATTCACCTAACAATCCGCAGAGCGCCGATCTTGCGGAGAGTATCAGACAATCTGTAAAAACTATGCTCCAGCCTGACAATGAAAGGGAATGTAAGAAAGCGGATAAAAGCATTTATCTTTTAAAAAATGCGACTGTGCCCGCCGTAATTTGTGAATGCGGATTTATCTCTAACGAAAGCGAATGTGCAAAATTGCAGGACGATACCTATCAACAAAAAATGGCTTATGCGATAGCTGTCGGACTGATGAATGTTTATTAAAGGAAGTTTAATATGGCAAAAATTAAAAGTGTATATATATGCTCGCAGTGCGGCTACGAATCACCGAAATGGTACGGAAAATGTCCGACCTGCGGCGAATGGAACACAATGGAAGAAGAAATCAAAGAAAGCGTGAAAGCTGCGCCTGCCGTAAAAAGAAAGGTAGCTTCTGCGGTTTCTTCTCCTTATTCAATTACGGAAATCACCACAGAAAACGAGCACCGCTACGATACGGGCTGCGGCGAACTTAACCGTGTGCTTGGCGGCGGCATTGTAAAGGGCAGTCTTATTTTGCTCGGAGGTGATCCGGGTATCGGCAAATCAACCGTGTTACTGCAAATCTGTCAATATCTCGGCAACTCAATGAAAGTGCTTTATGTGTCTGGCGAAGAATCGCAAAGACAGCTTAAGTTAAGGGCAAACCGACTCGGTGTAAATTCTCCGAATCTTTTTGTAATGACCGAAACCGATGTAGAAGTAGTGTGCGAACAAATCCGTGCTGAAAAGCCCGATATAGTAATGATCGACTCAATTCAGACAATGAATCTTACAGAATTAAGCTCCTCACCGGGCAGTGTAACGCAGGTCAGAGAATCGACAAACTGCCTTATGCGCACGGCAAAGTCGCTTGATATTCCAATGTTTGTGGTAGGTCATGTAAACAAAGAGGGTTCCATTGCGGGTCCGAAAGTGCTTGAGCACATCGTTGATACCGTACTGCACTTTGAAGGTGACAAGCAGATGTCATGCAGAATTTTAAGAGCAGTCAAAAACAGATACGGTTCTACAAACGAAATCGGCGTGTTTGAAATGACCGACACGGGACTTGTGGAAGTGCCCAATCCGTCTGTAATGTTGCTGTCGGGCAGACCGAAAGGCGTATCGGGTACTTGCGTAACCTGTACAATTGAGGGTTCTCGTCCTATTCTTGCGGAAGTTCAGGGACTTGCAACGCAAAGCGGCTACGGCAACGCTCGAAGAATGGCAACGGGCTTTGACTACAACCGACTTTCGCTTTTGCTTGCCGTGCTTGAAAAAAGAGCGGGATATTATTTTTCAAACAATGACGCTTATATAAACATTGTCGGCGGTCTTAGAATTGACGAACCTGCCATTGACCTTGCGGTCGCAATGGCGCTTATCAGCAGTCTGAAAGATGTTCCGATTGACGAGAATGTTGTAGTGTTCGGCGAAATCGGTCTTGCCGGCGAAATCAGGGCGGTTTCTCAAGCTCAATTAAGAGTAAACGAGGCTGTAAGGCTTGGATTTACAAAAATCATTCTTCCGTATCACAATCTGAAAGCCGTAAAATGTGACGGTGCAGAGCTTATCGGAGTTAAAAATATAAGACAGGCCTTTGAGGCAGTCAGCATATGAGCGCCTTTGTAATGTCCGACGAGTACCCGAAACTTTGCAAAGCAATTGAAAATTTTGGGTACGATATTATACCGTCGGATAAAATTTTACAATTTAATATACCCGAGCAGCGGCACATTGATATGCAAATGCTAAAAATCAACAACGATATTTTTCTGCTTAACGAATGTAATAATTTAAAAAGACTTCTTGAAAACAAAGATTATAATATAATTCTTTGCAAGAATAATATTAACGGTAAATATCCGCATTGCGTGGCACTTAATTGCCTGTATATCAGCGGAAAATTATACGGCAGGGAAGAGGCTATAGATGTTTCAGTCAAAAATTACTGCAAGGAAAACGGCATTGAGATAGTCGATGTAAAACAAGGTTACACACGCTGTTCAACTGCGGTTATCGGTAAAAACAGCGCCATAACCGCCGACAGCACAATCTATAATGCGCTTACCAAAAACGGAATTGATGTTCTGAAAATCGACAGCGGAAGCATAAGACTTGACGGATACGATTACGGATTTATCGGCGGTGCGTGCACAATGATTGATGACGGTACTGTAGCGTTTTTCGGTGATATAAAAACTCACCCGAACTTCCGAAAAATCGAAAGATTTTGTATAATTCATAATGTAAAAATAATTAATTTAGCAGAAAATAAACCGCTTACAGATGTAGGCGGCGCAGTAAAGATATGACAAGCCCCGGCTTTGGAAAAATCAAAGTCGGGGCTGTTTTTTTATTAGCGTCTTTATCAAAAGTTGTGGTAAATTATGGTTTAGATTAAATAATTTTAAAATTTAGGTCAACATTATAACTCGTAATAAATTTTTATTGCTTTTCATCAGATTTTTTATTGGATTTTTGCTTTACCTTAGACAAAGGATTTTTCTCGGCGGCATTTTTCATCTGCTCGGAACTTAAGTGGGTGTAAATCTCGGTTGTGCCGAGGTTTTCGTGACCGAGCACATCTTTTAGCACTCGTATGTCAACTCCGCCGTACTGATACATCAGTGTTGCCGCAGTGTGCCTTAGCTTATGACAGGAGTAGCCCTGTGCATTCAGACCGATTTTTTCAAGATATTTGTACACCATAGCCTGTATGGTTTTTACGCTCATTCTGCGGTGATTCCGGCTGATAAACAGCGCATATTTGTCCTTAACGCCGTCAACAGGCCGCACCCGCATATAATTTTCGATTGCGGAAACGCAGGCGGAATTAAGGTAAATAATTCGTTCTTTGTTGCCCTTGCCGACAACACGCATAGTGTCATCCTGATGAATGTCCGTGTAATTCAAAGACGCCATTTCAGACACACGCAAGCCGCAATTTAAAAACAGCGTGAGAATACAGTAATCACGCTCCTTATAATCACCGTCGACTGCATTCAGCAATTCAAGACTTTGCTCAAGCGTAAGATACTTTGGCAAAGATTTTTTCTTTTTGGGAACTTCAAGCTGTTCAACAGGATTGCTGTCAAGCACGCATTTTTTTGTTGCGAGATAGTTAAAATAACCCTTAAGGCTCGAACATTTACGGGCACGGGTAACATTTTGATTTTTGCGCTCACGCTGAATATAATTCATAAATTCATATGCGTCATTCAATGTGACGGTTTTCACAAGTTCAAGGTCAACATCAGAAATCGAAATGTTCTCAAATTCAGAATCATTCGGAACAAGTCCACGCTGTAATTTTATAAATCTGAAAAATGTACGCAAATCTATGTAGTACTCATCAACGGTTTTCTGTGATTTTCCTTTGACCGTCTGCATATAAAACAAGTAATCCTTGATTATCTGCGGCGCTTCATCTATGAAAGAAATACTCATTTAAATGCTTCACCTTTCCCCTCAATTATACAAAACATTGATTTTGTATAATTAGCTATATTTTTATACAAGGGTAGAAAACCTGTAATTTGATTACAGATTGCAGGTCTTCTACCCACTTTACTTACACATTATTATATCATATGACATATAAAAAGCAAAGCGTTTTCTCAATTGCATTTTACATATCTTCTGCGTTGTAAATAGATGCGACCATCTGTACTTTTTCTCCCGGTACCGTCAGTTCCGGATATATGCGAATTGCCTTCTTCTTACACTTGACAAACTATATCCGTATTTTCTGCTTCTCTTTTTTATTGGTTCACATCATTTTAACACACACAATAAAAGCGGTATTTGCAAAAATATAATAATTGACTTTTACTGCAAAAAAGACTATAATTTACTGGTATGCTTTTGTCTTTACAATATTGCTACAGTAAATTGTAGGGGCGGACAGTGTTCGCTTGGTCAAAGCTTTTGCCAATTGTCACTCTCCGTCCTTTAGTTATGCAATAAATACAGCATATTAGATTTTTTATGAACAGGGGTGCGTGAATGGAGCAGTCAGGAAAAAATACCATTATATCTTTAAGGGATATATTCGTCCGATTTGACGGAGAGGTAATATTAAACCATATAAATCTTGACTTTAAAGACAAGGAATTTATTACTATTCTCGGGCCGAGCGGCTGCGGAAAAACCACTACCCTAAGAATTATCGGCGGTTTTGTCGAACCTGAAAGCGGAGATGTTCTCTTTGACGGTAAAAGAATCAACGGCACACCGCCAAACAAAAGAAATGTTAATACGGTCTTTCAAAAATATTCGCTTTTCCCACATCTTAATGTGTTTGACAATGTCGCTTTCGGTTTAAAACTGAAAAAACTACCGAAAAACGAAATTAAAGAGCGTGTTTCAAAAATGCTTGCGGTTGTTGACCTTAAAGGATATGAAAAGCGAGCTATCACAAAACTTTCGGGCGGTCAGCAGCAGCGTGTTGCCATTGCAAGGGCTTTGGTGTGTGACCCGGAAGTTATTTTGCTTGACGAACCGCTCGGTGCGCTTGACCTTAAGCTAAGAAAGAGTATGCAGATTGAATTAAAAGAAATTCAGCAAAACTCTCAAAAAACTTTTATATATGTAACACACGATCAGGAAGAGGCTCTTACAATGAGCGATACCGTTATTGTAATGAACAACGGTGTTGTTGAGCAGGTTGGCTCACCTGAAGATATTTACAACGAACCCGTAAATGCGTTTGTTGCGGATTTTATCGGCGAGGCAAATATTCTTAACGGCACAATGCTCGGCGACTGCCGTGTAGAAATTCTCGGCAAACAACTTGAATGTGTTGACAAGGGCTTTGGCGAAAACACACCTGTCGATGTTGTAATCCGTCCCGAGGATATTGAAATTACAACTCCCGAAAAAGGTCAGCTTGCAGGCACTGTAGTAAAATCAACATTTAAGGGTGTTCACTACGAAATGAGCGTAATGTGCGGCAAGTGTGAAATTCTTATTCACTCTACCACATCAGCCGAAATCGGCAGTCAGATCGGTATGCAGGTAATTCCGTTTAATATTCAGATTATGAATAAACTCCTGCCGTTCTATAATAATGAAATCGAAGTAACGGTTTCTTCCGCAAACGAAGACGAAAATACATTCAGCTTTGAGTTTGAAGACGAAACCATTGAAGTGCCAAATCATTATTTTAAGGAAGGCACAAAGTTAAAAATCATTCTTCCGCCGGACGCACTTTCACTTGCGGGTGACGGCAACGGTGACCTTACGGATTTATATATTGAATCTGTTATTTATAAGGGCGAACATAATGAGATTATCCTTGAGTCGGACACACGAAAATGGCTTATGCTAAGCGACACTGACGAACAGGTGGCCACTTATGTACCGCTCTCGTTTGATTTTGATAAAGCGAAATTTGAAGTTTTATCCGATAAGGAGGGCTAAAGATGAAATCACGCAAGCCCTCTATTCCCTATATAATTTGGATGGCAGTATTTACAATGATACCGATGATAATGGTCGGTATTACAGCTTTTACAGGCAAGAACGGCGGATTTTCGTTTGAGGCTTTTGAAAAGGCTTTCTTTTATAAAGAAGTATTTTTAAGGTCGCTTTGGATTGCATTAATATCAACCGCAATCTGTTTGCTTATTGCTTATCCGCTTGCTTATATGCTTACAAAAATGAAACCGTCAACGCAGAATTTTGTAAATATGCTTTTGATGATTCCTATGTGGATGAACTTTTTGCTTAGAATATACGCATGGGTTACGATTTTACAGTCAAACGGTCCGCTCGATACAATTTTATCATTCTTCGGAATACACGGTACATACCTCGGAAATTCGGGTGCGGTTGTGCTCGGTATGGTTTATGAGTATCTTCCGTTTATGATTCTTCCGATTTACACCGTAATGAGCAAAATAGACAACGGTCTTATTGAGGCGGCTCAAGACCTCGGTTCAAACGGATTTCATGTGTTCAGCAAAGTTGTGCTTCCGCTTAGTATCCCCGGTGTTATTTCGGGTGTAACACTTGTTTTTGTTCCGTCGGCAAGTACATTCCTTGTAGCGCAGTACCTCGGCGGCACAAACGATATTATGATCGGTGACATTATAGACAAGGTGTTCTGGACAGACCAAAGTACGGGTTCAGCGATTTCGCTGATACTGATGGTATTTATCCTTGTGTTCCTTGTGCTTATGAATTTCTTTGGAGATGAGGAGGCGATTGCATAATGAAAAACAAGCATATTGCCTCAAAGATATATACAACGCTTGTGATGTTGTTTTTATATCTTCCGATTTTTGTACTCATTATATTTTCGTTCAACGAGGGTAAAACTACTGTATGGAAAGGCTTTTCGTTCAAATGGTATGAAGAACTTTTCAGAGATGATAAAATTATAAACGCTCTCGGCAATTCACTTATAATTGCCGTACTCGCATCAATTTTCGCAACCGTACTCGGCACTGCCGCCGCTATAGGAATAAGCAATTTCAAAGGTAAAAAAAGACTGCTTATACAAAGTGCGTCTAACATTCCGATTATCAGTCCTGACATTGTAATGGGCGTATCGCTTATGCTTTTATTTACATTTTTAGGTGTTTTATTTAACTTTGAAATGGGTTTTGTTACCGTGCTTATTGCTCATATATGTTTTTGCGTTCCTTTTGTAGTGCTTAATGTTATGCCAAGAATACACAAGATGGACCAAAGCATTTATGATGCGGCGCTCGACCTCGGTTGTAATCAATGGCAGGCTTTTTACAAGGTGGTAATTCACGAGCTGATGCCGGGTATTTTCTCCGGACTTTTAATGAGCTTTACTTACTCTCTTGACGATTTTATAATCACATATTTTACAAGAGGCGCAAAGTTTCAAAACTTATCAATTGAGATCTACTCAATGACACACAGAAGAATATCACCGAAAATCAATGCACTTTCCGCACTTTTGTTTTTAGCGGTACTTATCGTTATGATACTTATAAATATTCGTGACAAACACGAGGAAAAGGTGAAAAAATAAACTTAATAAGGGAGATTGAAAATGAAAAAATTTGGCTGTGTTGTTCTTTCTTTACTCATCGGTACAGCGGCTTGCAGTGCAATGGCAGGCTGCGGCAAAAGCTATGATGGTGAAGTTAATGTATATAACTGGGGCGACTACATTGCAAACGGCGAGGACGGTACGCTTGATGTAATTGACGAATTTGAAAAAGAGTACAACATCAAGGTAAACTACACCACTTACGAAACCAACGAAGAACTTTACAATATGCTTAAAAACAGCAATGTAAGTTACGATGTTATTATTCCGTCAGATTATATGATAAGCAAGCTCATAAGCGAAAATATGTTGCAGGAACTTGATTACAGCAACATTCCTAACAAAGATAACCTTATGGAACGCTTTAAAAATCTTTCCTGCGACCCTGAGGGTAAATACACTGTTTGCTACACCTGGGGCGTTACATCAATGGTTTATGACAAAACAAAAGTGGCAACAAAACCAACTTCATGGGAATCACTTTGGGATAAATCGTTAAGCGGCGACATTCTTATGTTTAACAACAGCCGTGACGCTATGGCAATTGCAATGCAGCTTTGCGGCATTAATCCTGCCGAATGCACAAAAGAAGATGTTGACAAGGCGGCGACAAAGCTTTCCGAACAAAAGCCTTTGCTTAAGAAATATGTAATGGATCAGGTTTTCACAGAAATGGAAAACAGTCAGTCGGCAATCGCACCGTACTACGCAGGCGATATCGTTATGATGATGGAAAATAACGAAGATTTGGACTATGCAATGCCCGAAAACGGCTCTAACCTTTTCTATGACGCAATGTGTATTCCTACTTGCAGTAAAAACAAAGAGAATGCCGAAAAATTCATTAACTTTATGCAGTCACCTGAAATTGCGGCAGCTAACTTTGAATATCTCTACTACGCAACACCTAATCAGAAAGCATATGACGAGTATCTTGACGAGGATATAAAGAATAACGAACTTATCTTCCCGAGTGACGAATATCTCGACAAATGTTATGTATTTACGAATGTACCCGACGATGTTTACAGCTATATGCAGGAACAGTTCGTAAAAATTCAGGCGGATAAATAATCAAAATCAAAGCAAACAGAGCAGACTTAAAATTACAGTCTGCTCTGTTTTTATGTTTGTATGATTTTGTTATGTATCAAAAATTAAATCAGCATTTTACTTTTTAATATTCTGTCGCATATCAAGCACATATTTTTCTCCTAATCACTTTTCGGTTATTACCTTATAGCAATCCGGGCGTCTGTCACGGAATATTCCCCAGCCGAGTCTGTTTTGAAAAACCTCATCAAGGTCAAACTCTGCTGTAAGCACGGTTTCTTCATCTCTTGACGCAGATTTAATAATCTCTCCCGTTTCGTTTGTAATGAAAGATGAGCCGTAAAAAACAAGTGAGGAGGTCTGATTGCCGTTTTCGTCACAAGGGGTTACATCTTCCCTGCCTATGCGGTTTGCCGCAATTACGGGAATTACATTCGCCGCAGAATGTCCCTGCATACATCTTCTCCAATGCGGCATACTGTCACACTCAAGTATAGGTTCTGAACCGATAGCAGTCGGATAGAAAATCAATTCAGCGCCGTTTAACGCAAGCGCTCTTGCGGTTTCGGGGAACCATTGATCCCAGCAAATGCCTACACCGATTGTACCGAACTTAGTTTTAAAAGTTTTGAACCCCGTATCACCAGGAATAAAGTAAAATTTTTCCTGATAATAATGGTCGTCGGGAATGTGAGTCTTACGGTATAAACCCAGAATTTCGCCGTCCGCATCAATTACCGCAGCACTGTTAAAAAGGCGGTTTTCGTCACGCTCATAAAAGCTGACAGGAATAACAATTTCAAGTTCTTTCGCAAGTTTTGCAAAATGTTTTACAGCATCGTTTTCAAGGGTAGGCTTAGCAAAATTGTAGTAGTCATATCGTCTTTCCTGACAAAAATACTGTCTTTCAAACAGTTCGGGGAGTAAAACAATATTTGCGCCGTCTTTTTTTGCCTGTCGCACAAATTTTTCGGCATTTGCTATATTCTCCCAAACATCGGTTGTACATTTCATCTGAACCGCCGATACCTTAACTTTTCTCATATTTTACCTCCCTTATCGGTAAACGGAATTTGTTGTGTAATGCAATGAATATTGCCTCCGCCGACAATAATATCTCTTGCATAAATCGGAATAATTTTTCTGCCTTTGCAAACTCTTTCAAGAATTTCTGCGGCAACTCTGTCGCTTTCGGCATTTTCACCGCCGAATTGAGGCAAAATCACAGCGCCGTTGCAAAAATAAAAATTAACATACGATGCCGCAAGCCTTTCTCCGACTTCTCTTGTGTCCTCTCCGTCCTCGAATATATATCCTTTTATATCGTTTTCGGTAACTGTCACGGGAATTTTCGGAACAGGCAGTTTATGAACCTTAATCTTTCTTCCTTTATTGTCGGTTGAATTTTCAAGAATATCAAGGCACGCTTTTGATATTGCATATTGCGGGTCATTTTCATCATCACACCACGCAAGTACAACCTCGGCGGGAGCGACAAATGCGCATATGTTATCT
This sequence comes from Ruminococcus sp. FMBCY1, assembly GCF_023921805.1. GTDB lineage: Bacteria > Bacillota > Clostridia > Oscillospirales > Acutalibacteraceae > Ruminococcoides > Ruminococcoides intestinale_A. The sequence continues at coordinate 656,525 of NZ_CP074197.1, forward strand.
ATATGCCCGTTGGTTTCGTCATTATAAATACCCTTTGGCAGCCAGATCGTTTTATTTATACCGAGGTATTTATTTAGCTTTTCTTCAATCTCGGTTTTTGTCAGCTGCGGATTTCTGCCTTTGCTTAACAGACATTCTTCTGTTGTAATGAGCGTGCCCTCTCCGTCAGTATGAATTGAGCCGCCCTCAAGCACAAACGGATGTGCGTCATACAACGGAACGCCAAGCGTTTTGCAAAGTTCATATGGAATTTTATCGTCATTCTCCCAATTTGCATACAGACCGTCATATTCGCCGCCCCATGCGTTGAATTGCCAGTCGATGGCACGAATTTCGCCGTTATTGTTTACAACAAAAGTCGGGGCGGTATCCCTTGCCCATGCATCATCGGAATTTATATTCAAAACTTCCGCATTTTTAACACCTTCAAGGCAAGCCTTTGCGTGAGCAAATTTTTTGTCGCTTGCAAGCACAAATACCTTTTCAAACTCCGCAATTTTTCCTATAATTTCCGCAAAAACCTTTTCGGCAAATTTTGCCTCATAGCACCAACTTCCGGGTCTTTCGGGCCAAATCATAACGGTGGCGGAATGTTTTGAAAATTCAGCAGGCATAAAAAAGCCATCGTCAGTCGGAAATTTGTTTTTTATATACTCAAAGCTCATTTATGAAAGCCTCTCTTTAAAATCGTTGTACGAAAATTCTTTTATAACCTCGCAGTTATCTTCATTATGCATAAGCACAATTGACGGCAGCGGCATACCGTTAAAGGTATTGTTCTTTACCATTGAGTAAATCGCCATATCCTCAAAAATCAGTCTGTCGCCGATTTTAACTTCACTGTCAAAGCTGTAATCGCCGATTACATCGCCTGCAAGGCATGTACAAGATGACAAACGATAAGTAAACGCTTTTTCATTAGGCTTACCGCTGTTTTTGAGCGGCGGCCTGTACGGCATTTCAAGAACATCAGGCATATGACAGGCGGCAGATGCGTCAAGAATCAGAATATCAAGTCCGTTGTGAACAATGTCCATAACCTCTGTAATAAGATAGCCTGCATTCAGTGCCGCTGCCTCACCGGGTTCAAGATAAACTTCAACATCGTATTTATTTTGAACATACTTTATAAGGTCAACAAGCGCCTTTGTATCGTAATCATCTCGTGTAATATGATGTCCGCCGCCAAAGTTGAGCCATTTTGCGTTATAAAAATACTTGCCGAACTTTTCTTCAACTGCCTTAAAAGTAGACACCAAATCATCTGAATTTTGCTCGCACAATGTGTGAAAGTGAAAGCCCTCAACTCCGTCAAGCAAATCTTCTCTGAAATTTGCCTTTGTAACCCCAAGTCTTGAACCGTAAGCGCACGGGTCATAGATTTCGTGCCCCTCTTGTGTGGAAAATTCGGGGTTAAGTCGTATGCCTACGCTTACATCTGCATTTTGCCATTTATCCCTGTATTTTTCAAGTTGAGAAAATGAGTTAAAAACAATATGACCGCAGATTTTTAAAATCTCTTCAAAATCATTCTCCTTAAAAGCAGGTGCGAAAATGTGCGTTTCTTTTCCGAAACATTCGTGACCGAGTTTAGCCTCATAAAGCCCGCTTGCGGTTGTTCCCGACAGATATTTGCTCATAAGCGGATACACGCAAAATGCCGAAAAAGCCTTTTGAGCAAGCAGGATTTTACAGCCTGTTCTGTCTTGAACGCTTTTTAATATTTCAAGGTTTTTTATCAGCTTTTGCTCATCTATAACATAGCAAGGTGTTTTTAATTCTGTAAATTTCATCGGCTTACTCAACTGTTACGGGATTTTCGTCAACAACCCAAGGAAGACCGAATTTATTAAGTGCCTCCATATACGGATCTGGGTCAAACTCCTCAACATTATAAACACCAGGCTTTTTCCACTGACCGCTAAGAACAAGCGACGCACCGATCATAGCCGGCACACCTGTTGTGTATGATACAGCTTGCGAGCCGACCTCTTTATAGCACTCCTGATGGTCGCACATATTGTAGATGTAAATTGTCTTTTCTTTGCCGTCCTTAACGCCTGTAAAGATACAGCCGATATTTGTCTTGCCCTTAGTGCGTGGACCGAGAGATGCAGGGTCAGGCAAAAGAGCCTTTAAGAACTGAATCGGTACAATTTCTCTGCCCTCATACATAACAGGCTCGGTAGATAGCATACCGACATTCTCAAGGCACTGCATATGTGTAAGGTAGCTCTGTCCGAATGTCATAAAGAAGCGAATACGCTTTACATTCGGAATATTTTTTGCGAGTGACTCGATTTCCTCGTGGTGAAGCAGGTACATATCCTTTTCGCCCACACCGTCAAAGTTATACACTCTCTTAATCTCCATAGGTTTGGTTTCAATCCACTTGCCGTCTTCCCAATACGAGCCGTTTGCGGATACCTCACGAAGATTGATTTCAGGGTTAAAGTTTGTTGCAAACGGATAGCCGTGGTCGCCGCCGTTGCAGTCGAGAATATCTATATAATGGATTTCATCAAAATAATGCTTGAGCGCATATGCTGTAAATACGCTTGTAACACCCGGGTCAAAGCCTGTACCCAAAAGTGCTGTGATACCTGCTTTTTCAAACTTTTCTTTATATGCCCACTGCCACGAATAATCAAAGTAAGCGGTAAAGCCAAGGTCTTTGCAGCGTTTTTCATAAACAGCTTTCCATTCGGGGTCTGTTGTGTCCTCCGGTTCATAGTTTGCCGTATCAATGTAGTCTGTTTTGGTTTCAAGGCAGGCGTCCATAATTGTTAAATCCTGATACGGAAGTGCGAGGTTTAATACCGCATCGGGCTTGTATGAATTAATAAGAGCCACAAGTTCATCCTTACTGTCGGCATTTACCTGTGCGGTTGTAATAACCGTTTTTGTTGTGTTTTCAAGTTTTGCTTTTATAGCGTCACACTTTGATTTTGTCCTGCTTGCAATGCAAATTTCTGTAAAAACATCGCTGTTCTGACAACACTTGTGAATTGCAACACCTGCAACACCGCCACAACCGATAATTAAAAGTCTGCTCATTCTGTTTTCCTCCAATATATAAAATTATTTTTCTTCTTCTGCAAGTAAATCTTCAACATATTTCGGCAGCATAAATGCACCTCGATGAAGATTGGTCGTATAATACCAAGTTTTTATGCCACGCTTGTTCCATCTTTTAGCGTCAAGGTCTTTGAGCGGATGATACTTTTTAGATGCAAAGCCAAACAGCCAATAACCTGCGGCACAGGTAGGAATATGTGCCTGATACACACGGCTTATCGGAAATGAGTTGTACACTCTCTTGTGCATAGCCTTACAAGCACCCTCGTCCTCATCATAGAACGGACTGCCGTGCTGATATACCATAATTCCGTCATCCTTAAGTGCCTTGTAGCAGCTGCCGTAAAACTCTTTTGTAAAAAGTCCCTCAGTGTGTCCGAACGGGTCTGTAGCGTCATTTATAATTAAATCATATTCGTTATGACTTGTTCTTAAAAACCTTAAACCGTCCTGATAATATATATTTACTCTTTTATCTTCAAGACCCTTTGAGTTGTCGGGGAAATATTCCTTGCACACCTCAACAAACATCTCGTCAGGCTCAACAACATCTATAACTTCAATCTCTTCATAATGTGAAAGCTCTCTGGCAACACCGCCGTCGCCGCCGCCGATTACAAGCACCTTTTTTACATTCGGATGAACCGCCATAGGCACATGAACAATCATCTCGTCGTAGGTGAACTCGTCTTTCTCACTGAAAATCACATTACCGTCTGAAGTAAGAAATCTGCCAAACTCCACAGAATCAAAAACATCGATTCGCTGAAAATCGCTCTGACCGCTGAATAGCTGTTTTTCAACTCTTATAGAAAGCTCAACATTATCGGTATGTCTTTCAGAAAACCAAAATTCCATATAAACACTCCTTTGGTTTGTTTTTTACAAAACGCATTATTAGTAACCTTAAAAAACTTTATTTCAATACATTAAGTTTTTCAATATACGGGTCTTCCGTACCCTGCATTGAGCAGCCTTTTGCTTTTGCATAATTAATATACTCTATAATTTCATCTGTAATCATTTCACCCGGGGAAAGAATCGGTATTCCGGGCGGATAGCACATAACAAATTCACTGCAAATTCTTCCTGCCGTCTGTTCAATCGGCAACATTTCTTTGTCTGCATAAAACGCATCTCTCGGTGTTGCCGATACAATAGGCGGAATGTACTCCATACTAAGCATTTTTGCATTGTCCTTTGAATAAAGCCTTTTAATATCGGCAAGCGCACCTACAAGTCTTTCAATGTCCTGTATTCTGTCGCCGATTGAAATATAGGCAAGTATGTTGCCTATATCGCCGAATTCTATCTGAATATCGTATTCGTCACGCAGTAAGTCGTAAACTTCAATTCCGGCAAGCCCTATATCTCTTGTGTAAACTGAAAGTTTGGTTACATCGTAATCAAACACGCTGCTGCCATTGTTAAGCTCTCTGCCGTAAGCGTAGTAACCGCCGATTTCGTTTATCTCGTTTCGGGCATATTCAGCCATTTTCATTACTTTACCGAACGACTCTTTTCCTCTCAAGGCAAGGTTCCTTCTTGAAATATCAAGACTTGACATAAGCAGATAGCTTGCACTTGTGGTTTGAGTAAGATTTATAATTTGAGCCACATACTCCCAGCGTACATTTTTGTTTGTAAGCAGCAATGAGCTTTGCGTAAGACTTCCGCCGGATTTATGCATAGACACCGCCGCAATATCTGCACCTGCCGCCATAGCCGATACAGGCAAATCTTCACCGAAATAGAAATGTGTGCCATGAGCCTCGTCTGCAAGCACTTTCATACCGTGAGCATGCGCAAGTTTTACAATTGCTTTTAAATCGGACGCAATACCGTAGTAGGTCGGATTATTTACAAGAATAGCAACGGCATCGGGATTTTCTTTGATTGCGTTTTCAACTTGAGAAAGTTCCATACCGAGCGCTATTCCGATTTTTTTGTCAACATCGGGATTTACATATGCAGGCACCGCACCGCAGAGCACAAGAGCATTAATAACGCTTTTGTGCACATTTCTCGGCAAAATAATTTTATCGCCTGCTTTGCATACAGACCAAATCATACTCTGCACTGCGGAAGTTGTACCTCCGACCATAAAAAATGCATGACCTGCGCCGAATGCATCCGCCGCAAGCTGTTCCGCCTCCAAAATTACCGATACGGGGTGACAGAGATTATCAAGCGGCTTCATTGAATTTACATCAAGACCTACGCATTTTTCGCCGAGAAGTTCAACGAGTTCGTGATTTCCTCTTCCTCTTTTATGTCCCGGCACATCAAAGGGTACTACCCTTTGTTTGCGGAATTTTTGCAGAGCCTCATACAAGGGGGCTTTCTTTTGTGTGTTTATATCCATTTACATTACCCTTTCGGCTTATCAAAAATAATGCAACAAAAAACAGGCGGCACAATGCACCACCTGTTTGATTAACGGATATATGATTTATTTTCTGTAGCTTATGCTGACAGTTAATAGAAGAATTCCGTTTTCAGAGCTAATGTAGCAAATATACCGTTCTGCTCTTATTGACCGTTTCACAAGTGATGTGCTGTTGCACTGATGATAAGTAATCGACTTATAAAATTTGAGCTTTTAACTCAATCAATAATGTGGCTTGCGCCACGCTCGGCAGCTGACCCGCCTGTCCGTATGGGCTTAACTTACATATGCAAGTGGTCATATATTTGCATGAAAACAGAAATCTTTTTCACGCTAAATTAAGTAAGATATACTCTTACAACAAATTTATAATAAACCAAAACTAATATTTTGTCAAGAAATTTATAGGGTTTTACATAAATTTTATCTTAGAGTTCCTCTATAATTCTTTTGAGCAAATATGTTCGGTTAAACGGGAAAGAAAAATAATAACCGTCCGCAAAATCTCTTGTAGCCGCAATCATTTCTTTTGCAAGTTCAACACCTACATTTTCGCCGTCTTCACGGTCGGCATTTTCGGGATAACGATCAATAACTTCATCCGTAACATTAACTCCCGAAATTTCGTTTTTCATAAAAAGAGCATTTTTTCGGCTGACCAACGGCATAATTCCGCACAAAATTCTTGCACCCGTTTCTTCTTTTACTCTGCGCAAACGCTCGGCATCTTCTGCTGTAAATACAGGTTGAGTAAGAAAAAATTCTGCGCCTGCCTCCATTTTCTTTTGCACACGCTTAATTTCCGATTCTATTCTTCGTCTGCTCTGATTTATAGCGCCGCCGTAAGTGAGCGGACTGTCTTTTAATGCCTCGCTGTTCATTTCATCGGCAATGCGCATAAGACCCACGGAGTCGAAATTAAACACAGACTTTACTACTTGTCTTGCCATAACGGGGATAGGGTCACCTGTTATGATAAGAAAATTATTAATGTCGTTTATACTTGCGCCAAGAAAAGTTGAGCGCATGGCAATGGCGTTTTTGTCACGGCAACAGATGTGCGGCATAACTTCAAAACCCGTTACATTCTTGACTTTCTGCGCCATAAGCACAGAGTCGATTCTTGTTCTGCCCGAAGGAGAATCGGGAAATGTAAGTACATCTACTCCAAGACCTTTGAGCATATGTGCTGCCTCAAGCAGTTTTTTATCATCTGCGCCGAAAGGCGGAGCAAGTTCTACCGCAATAAGTTTTTTATCTTTAATTGTACCGTCGGCATTTCTGAAAAAGCTCTTTTTTATAACAGGCTTTTCGTTTTCGTTGTTTGCGGAAGTTTCATCCGATTTTACGGTAGGTGTAAGGTCAATGGTTTTTGCAACTTCTCTTATGTAATCAGGTGTTGTACCACAGCAACCGCCTATAATATCCGCTCCGAGCAAAGCCATACCATTTACCTTAGACGCAAAATATATCGGATTATCAGCATATTTTACACGGTTGCGCACAAGTAAAGGATAACCGGCATTTGGCATAGCCGTGACAAAACAATTGTTGTTAAGATTAATTCTTGACAATATCTGCTGCATATGGGCAGGGCCTACACCGCAGTTAAGACCTACGGCGTCAACGCATTTTGAAAATGCAGTTTCACTAACAAGCCTTTCCGCGCTTTCGCCCGCCTCACTGTAACCGTACTGATTCACGCAGAACTGCACAATTATAAACGGATTACATTCCTCTTTAATTCTCTTTATTGCAGGCATAATATGTTCGGACTGTGTAAAGGTTTCAAAACATAAAATATCTGCGCCTTCATCTATAAAAGTTTTCGCAATCTGATAGTATTCTTCTTCCACAGCCTCAAAATCAGGCTGAAAAACTGCGGGAAGAGGACCGATATTGCCTGCGATAAATATTTCTTTTCCGCTCTGCTCAACCGCTTCTTTTGCAATTTTGTAAGCCGCTTTTATATTTTCCTTAACCTGTTCGATTGAGCAGTCAAGAGAGTATGTATTGCTCGCAAAAGTGTTGGTTCTGATAAGTTTTGCACCGCTGTTTATATACTCGGTATGAATTTCCGATATTCTCTGCGAAGCGGTAATATTTGCATATTCGGGAATATCGACCGTTTTATATTTTTGGGAATAGTATGTGCCGAAAGAGCCATCTGCAATCAGCTTGCTCTTTTTAAGGTATTCTCTGATATTCATAATTTCTCCTATATTTTTATTATGCCTGCTTTGCGCAAGCCTTGCAATTCGGGTTTTGTTTCGGGAGTTTTATTTTGCGAAAAGACGCATTTAAAGCATTGTAAATAAGCATATAACCGCATAAAAGTTCACCCTTTGAGAGTAAAAACTTTATTGCCTCCATTGCCTGCAAACTGCCTGTTACTCCGCAAGCCGCACTTATAACTCCTACCTCCTTTGGAAGAGGTACATCGCCCGCTTTCGGTTCTTCTTCAAAAACACACCGGTAGCACGGGGATTTGTGCGGAATATATGTCATAAGCTGACCCTCAAAGCCCACAACTCCTGCATGACAAAACGGCTTTTCTGCCTTTACACAGTAATCGTTTATCAAAAATTTACTGCTGAAATTGTCGGTACAGTCAAGCACAAAATCATAGTCTGAGATAAGCTCGGCTATATTTTCACTGTTCACATATGTTTTGTAGGTTTTGACATTAACATCGGGATTCAACTTATTTATTTTTTCCTTAGCCGATTCAACTTTTGCTTTGCCTATATCGGCACAGTTATGTATAACCTGTCTTTGCAGATTAGACACATCAACTTCGTCGGCGTCTGCAATGCCAATTGTGCCTACTCCTGCGCTTGCAAGATACATAAGCGCAGGTGAGCCAAGACCGCCCGCACCGATTACAAGTACGCTTGAAGAAAGCAACTTTTTCTGTCCGCTCTCCCCTATCTCTTTCATTACAAGCTGTCTTGAATAGCGTTTGTTTTGTTCGTAGGTTAAATTCATAAAAACTCCTAAAATAAAAATCAGGGCAGAAAAACTCTGCCCTAATATTTTAATACTATTTAATTGCAATTGTCAACTTAAATCAGATAAAATCTTTAATATCCTCGCAAATCTGCTCTTTGGTGAGATGATTTTCGGCAAGAACTTCATTATAGTCATATCTGTCGAGAAACTCTTTCTTTAAGCCGTAGTTAAATACTTTGACATCCGATTTACCGTAAAATCTTGCAATTTTTTCTCCGAAACCGCCGTTAAGAATACCGTCCTCAAGTGTAATTACAACATCGTGAGTTTTTGCAAGTTCTGCAAGCAAGTCTTCGTCCGTACCTGTAATGTAAACAGGATTTACAACGGTAGCGTCAATACCGTACTGCTTTTTAATTTCATCGGCAACACTTTCACCGAGCTGATAGAATGTGCCGAGTCCGAGAATTGCAACCTTGCCGCCTTCTTTGGTGACGCTGTATTTGTTAAGGTTGTCAAAGTCAATCGGTTTGTAATTCGGATTTGAAACAACTCCGTTGCCCGGTACTCTGATTGCAACAGGGTACTTTCTCTGCGACATACTCCATTCAACCATAGCAAGATATTCTTCCTTGCAAGTAGGTGCAAGATATACAAGGTTCGGAATATTTGAAAGCATTGCAATATCGTAGATACCGAGGTGAGTTACATCGTTCATACCGAATACTGTCGCAGCAAAAACAATAATTGTAACAGGGTTTGAATTAATACATAAATCCTGTGAAATCTGGTCATATGTTCTCTGTATAAATGAACTGTAAACACCGTAAACAGGTTTAGCGCCGTTTTTTGCCATACCCGAAGCAAGAGCAACTGCGTGCTCCTCGGCAATGCCTACATCAATAAACTGCTTGCCTGCAATGTCACGCTTGTCCTTTGTAAAGCCTGCAACTGTAGGTGTGCCCGAAGTAATAACAGCAACGCTCTTATCGTTCTTCATCTTATTAAGAAGATAATTTACCGTAATATCATCATAGCTTTCGCCGTCAAATTCAAATTTAGATCTGCCTGTTTCAATGTCAAACGGCATACACCAGTGCCAATTCTCTTTGTCCTTTTCGGCAGGAGCATAACCCTTACCTTTTTGTGTGCAAATATGAACGACTACAGGGTGGTCAATATCTTTTACGCTTTCAAAAGCTGAAATAAGCTGTTCAATATCGTTGCCGTCCTTGACAAATACATAGTCAAGTCCCATTGCCTTAAAGAGGTTACATTCGGCTTTACCGCCCGTATCTCTTAAAAGTTTGAGATTTTTATAAAGTCCGCCGTGATTTTCGGCGATAGACATATCGTTATCGTTTACAACAATAATAAAGTTGCCGTCAAACTCGCCTGCATAGTCAAGGCCCTCAAGAGCCTCACCGCCGCTTAACGAACCGTCGCCGATTACGGCAATTACATTTTCCTTGCCGCCGTTTAAATCTCTTGCCTTTGCAAGACCCGACGCAAGGCTGACAGATGTTGAGGTGTGACCGATATTAAATAAATCGTGCTCGCTTTCGTCAGAATTTGTATAGCCTGAAACATCGTCATACTTATCTTCAAAAATGAATGCGTCTTTTCTGCCTGTAAGAATTTTGTGGCAGTAACTCTGATGCGATACATCAAAGACAAACTTGTCAACAGGTGAATTAAACACATAATGCAATGCTATAATAGCCTCCGCCATACCGAGGTTAGGTCCGAAATGGCCGCCATGAATACTAAGCTTTTTTATGAGGACAGTACGCATTTCCTGTGCAAGCTGTTTCATTTCTTCCGTATTGAGTGCTTTTACATCTTGAGGTGAATTAATTTTTTCAATATACATAATAACATCTCCTGTAAATTTTATAAAGATATTATAACTGTTAAAGCTGACTTTAAGTCAATAGTTTTTTTAAATTTTTTGCAAAAAATTTGCAGATGCCGTTTAAATCGACATCTGCAAATAAAATTATGAAATTGAAATTACATTGTATCCCTGGTCTTCGACAGTTTTCTTGAGTACATCGTTTGAAACTTCTGCGGTAAGTGTTACAACAGCTGTGCCTTTTTCGTGGCTTACTTCTGCCTGACTTACCTGTGTAAGTCCCTCAAGACTTTGTTTTACTCTGCCCTCGCAGTGTGAACACATCATACCGTCAATTTTCATTGTCTTTGTCATAGCATTATCATCCTTTTTTGATTTATATTTTATTTTTCTGTCTTTCTTTGGATTTGTAATGTCAAAGAAATTCAGCCTTAGAGCATTGGTTACAACGCAGAAACTCGACAGGCTCATTGCCGCTGCACCGAACATCGGATTAAGCTGCCAGCCGAGCAACGGAATCCAAACGCCTGCCGCAAGCGGAATACCGATAACATTATAGATAAATGCCCAGAAAAGATTTTCGTGGATATTTCTTAATGTTTTGCGGCTAAGTCTTACCGCTGCGGGAACATCCGTAAGTTTGCTCTTCATAAAAACAACATCGGCGGCATCAATTGCAATGTCCGTACCCGAACCGATTGCCATACCTATATCCGCTCTTGTAAGCGCAGGTGCGTCATTTATACCGTCGCCGACCATAAGAACCTTGCCCTGCTTTTTGAGTTCGGCAACAACTTTTTCTTTAACGTCAGGCATAACGCCTGCAATAACTTCGTCAACACCTGCAAGTTTTCCTACAGCCTTAGCTGTTCTCTCATTATCGCCCGTGAGCATTACAACCTTAATGCCCATATTTTGTAATTGTTTAATAGCCTTTGGACTTTCCTCTTTTATTACATCGGCAACGGCTATTATTCCTAAAAGCTTGTTATCGAGCATAAAGAACAGCGGTGTTTTGCCCTCTTCGGAAAGTTTGTCGGCTTTGCTTAATATATCGTTTGAAATACCGATAATTGAAGAAATATATTTCTTACTGCCGCCGATAATCCTTTTACCGTTGTATTCGGCAGACAATCCGTTACCCGATTCAGCCTTAAAATCTGTAACTTCATACGGATTTAAAGAAAGTTCCACCGCTTTTACGATTATCGCTTTTGCAAGCGGATGTTCACTTTTGGCTTCGATTGAATATGCATATTTTAAAAGTTCATTTTCTGTGATTTCAAACGGAATAATATCGGTAACCTTTGGTTCGCCCTTAGTGATAGTACCTGTCTTGTCAAGTACGGCAATTTGAGTTTTACCTGCCTCTTCAAGAGATGCTGCGGTTTTAAAGAGAATACCTTTTCTTGCGCCCATTCCGTTGCCGACCATAATAGCAACAGGTGTGGCAAGTCCGAGTGCGCACGGGCAACTGATTACAAGAACCGATATACCTCTTGCAAGCGCATAACCTACAGTCTGACCGCACAAAAGCCAAACCGCAATGGTAATAAGGGCTATCACGATTACTGCAGGAACGAATACACCCGAAACCTTATCGGCAATTTTAGCTACGGGAGCTTTGGTTGCTGCAGCGTCGCTTACCATTTTAATAATTTGAGAAAGCGCAGTGTCTTCTCCTACAGCCGTTGCACTGCATTTAATAAAGCCTGATTTATTGATAGTACCTGCCGAAACAGTGTCACCGACAACTTTATCGACAGGAATACTCTCTCCTGTAAGAGCCGACTCGTCAACAGCTGTACTGCCGTCTGTGATTTCAGCGTCAACAGGAATACTCTCACCCGGACGAACAACGAATACATCGCCTTTTTTCACCTTATCAACAGTTACTTCGGTTTCTTTGCCGTCAATCAACAAGGTTGCTTTTTTAGGTGCAAGGTTCAAAAGTGCCTTGAGCGCATTTGTCGTCTTACCTTTTGAGTGAGCCTCAAGCATTTTGCCCACCGTAATCAGCGTAAGAATCATTGCCGCCGACTCAAAATAGAACTCGTGCATATAACTCATAACAAGTTCAGCATTGCCTTTTACCTGTGCATCGGTCATTGCAAAAAGTGCATATACACTGTACACAAACGATGCACCCGAGCCAAGCGCAACAAGCGTGTCCATATTCGGTGAACGGTGAATCAGGCCTTTAAATCCGTTTATAAAAAATTTCCGGTTTATAACCATTATTATAACGCAGAGCAAAAGCTGAGCAAGTCCCATTGCGATATGATTATCCGCAAAAAACGCAGGCAACGGCCAACCCCACATCATATGCCCCATTGAAATATACATCAATACGACAAGAAAGCCGACAGAGGCAATAAGTCTGTGCATAAGTACAGGAGTGTCTTTATCTTTCAATTGATCGGTTTCGGCAGACTGTTTTTTCTCTGCGCCTGCCACACTCGCACCGTAGCCTGCTTTTTCAACGGCTGCGATTATGCTCTCGTCACTTGCACTGCCCTCTACTCCCATAGAATTTGTAAGCAGGCTTACCGAGCAGGACTGTACGCCCTCAACCTTTGAAACCGCTTTTTCAACACGGGAACTGCAAGCAGCACAACTCATTCCCGTAACATTAAATTTTTTCATCAAAAGCACCTACCTCATAAGCTTTTGCAAGGTTGCGACAAGGTCGTCAATTGTTTCGTCCTTACCGTTGCGAATATCCTCCGCCACACAGGTTTTGATATGATTTGCAAGCAGCTCTTTATTAAATGAATTGAGCGCCGCATTAACGGCAGAAACCTGAACCAGAATATCGGTGCAATAGGCATTTTTCTCAAGCATACCTTTAATACCCCTTATCTGCCCCTCTATGCGGTTAAGACGATTGATGAGAGCCTTGTACTCTTTCTCGCTTCTTTGCTTTGTTTTATTACTGTGACAATTTTCACATGCCATAAAATCAGTCCTTTATACTTTCATACCCCATAAGGGTATATTTATTATATACCCCCGTATGGTATATTGTCAATACTAAGATATTGATTCCAAAAATTTTATAGATATACTTATAGCAAAAAGCATTATATTCACCTTAAAACCTGTCACATACTTTTTCGTACGAAATTCGTGCAAAATGAAATTTAAAATTCTCTTGATTTTTAAAAATAAATCTGTTATAATAATCACATTGCGGATTAAGCGATTAGCTCCGCCTCGGTTTGCTATGCCGTGTAAAAATTAAGAGCACCTATGCGGGTGTGGTGGAATTGGCAGACACGTAAGATTTTGGTCACACTACCTCGGTGAAACAATTTAATATTTTGATTTTCGCAAGTTTATCTTGTTGAAATACACACGTGCGGGCGTGGCGGAATTGGCAGACGCGCTAGATTTAGGTTCTAGTGTCAACCGATGTGCAGGTTCAAGTCCTGTCGCCCGCACCAGTAAAGGTGGTTTTTTAACCACCTTTTTCTTTTTGCCAAAATTACTTAAAATGCCTTAAAAGTGGCTTAAACACTGGGTTTTTGAGATTTTAAAAATTCAGTTGAGTAATTTTGAATTAAGTTAAAACAAGATAAAATGCAGTCAAACTTACTGTCAAACTTACTGTCATTTTAGTTTGCCTGCCGATTTTGAGAAACAAGATAATATATTTTTAAATTTTATTACACCGTAACACAAAAGATTTTTCTATTATTAAAACAACAAAGAGGTTAAGCAATTTTTTCTAATGCTTAACCTCTTTTTTTATTTTGTTGATTACAGAGCATTCCCATACCATAACTACCCTCTTCAGGGTTATAACTACTCATATAAATATCTCCTTTAATATGTTTATATTATAACATATATTATAACTAAGTTAAATACTTTCTTTAGTATAATATTTATTTTTAACATAGAAAAAGAGGGTTCATAAAGAACCCTCTCTTCCCAATAATTTTCTTTAAGGATTTATACTTACTGTCGAATTAATACCAACACACTTAGTTGATAGGAACTTTTTTATCCCAGTGATCATTTTCAGATACTTCCTCGTCATAAGCTGGGGTGATTGTTTCGGTCCAAGCCTTAGAAACAACCTCTGTGTATGCTTCTTTCCAATAACCATCTTCTACTGTTTTTGTGCCTACCTGAATCTGTCGCTTTTCAGCATGATATGCACCTGCACCGTTTGTTTCCAATTCCCAAGTAAGATGCTGTTTTTCTTCATTAGCATCTTTCATTACCATACCGCAATTATTACAAACATTTACCCAGTCGTAATCATATACTGGTTCCTCGTGAGTACCAGTTACAATCCACTCTCTGTCATGCTTTTTTGTCACTGCAGGGTGATATTTTGTCACAGCATCGTGATGCTTGTAGTACTTATATTTCTTAGATGTCGTTTCAGCCTTTGATGACTCACTTGGCTTCGCTGGCTTCTGATTATTACTTGAAGAGTTGCTCGGCTTAGACGCTGGCTTCTTGTTGTTATCAGATGTATTTGTCTTTGAAGTATTGTCTTTCTTTGAAGATGTATCTTCTTTCTTTTCGGTGTTACCCTTGTTGCTGTTATTGTTGTTAGATACTGTAGTTTTTACATCGTCAACCTTAACTGTAACTGTCTTACCGTCATCGGTTTTTACTTCTACTTTGCCGTCTTTTACTTCGACTTTCTTACCATTCTTATCAGTGATGTTGCCGTCTTTGTCGACCTTGATTTCACCCTTGTCTACCAAATCTTTAACTGCCTTTGGTACTGTAGTTTTCGGTACAGTTGTTGGAACAGTTGATGTCTGTACGGTTGAAGATATTACTGACGGTTCTGTCGGTTCTTTCTCAGCGTTACAGCCTGCAAGAATGCTTATGCCGACTGCTGATATGCCTGCAAGTATTGTAGCACCGCAGACAACGGCAATTACCTTGGTTTTTACTGTCGCAGTTGCTGTTGCCTTTACGATAGATGAAACTGTTGACTTTGCACCTGTTGCAATGCCTTTTGTTGCAGAGGTTGCAAGTGTCTGTCCGTTCGGGAGCTTGATTGTAATGTTCGGTACTGCAAGGCTCTTTGCTTCTTCCTTGAAAATAGTTGTAAAGAAAGGTACAACAACAACGCCGTGAAGCTTGTCACCGCTCTTTTTTTCGTAATCTTCAATTGCAGTTTTCATCTTTGCTCTTGAAGAGTTAAGGCGAGATTTTACCGTTCCCTCTGAAATTTCAAGTCCCTGTGCAATTTCAGAAATTGACATTTCATCAAAATAAAACATTAAAACAGTCTGATACTGATTGAATGAAAGTGTGTCTTCCATAATCTGTAACAGCACTTTTCTTTTTTCGGCTTTGGTTATGTACTCCTCGGGGAGCATTAACTCATCTGTTTCAGTTTCCACAATCAGAACTTCATCGTCAATCTGATATTCCACCTTTCCTTTCAATTTGTTTTTGCATTTGTTTACGGCTATTGATGTAATCCAACCGCAAAACTTTTGTTCATCATTGAGGGTGTCGAGCTTCAAAAAAGCTGTAATGTAGGTTTCCTGCATTATGTCTTTTGCGTTTTCTTCATCTTTGAGCAAAGAAAGGCAGTTGTACCACACATCATTATGTGTAAGCTCATACAGCTTATCAAATGCTTTTTTATTGCCGTTTTTAGCACTCAATACAAGCTCTTTGATTGTTTTCATAATATTTCCTCCTTTATAATTTTTTTGCGTTTCTATATATTAGACAACCCAGAACGCTAAAAGGTTCATTTTTTTAAAAAAATTTTTGAAAATTTTTAAAAAAAGTTTAAAAACTTTAAAAAAATTTTAAAATTCACCGTTTTTCTAATAAAAAAGGTGCATAGACAAGCTACGCACCCGAAAAACACATAGCCCTTTTGTCGCCAAACAAATTCAACGCTTACTACAAGTATGCTGAAATAGAGCCTGCATTTTTTACCGAAATAAAAAATACACACTTGTGTAAGCATTATAATTAAATTTGTTTGGCATTTTTATTTTAGCATACAATATGTGAAAATTCAATATTTTTGTAAAATAACCTTCAAAAATTATATGAATGAAACTGTAAAATTTGAAGTAATTTCAATTTTAGGGGGGAACAACTTTTCAGCTGTTCCCCTTTTTTGTCAACTGTGTAATGTTGGAGTTTTGTTTTCGCTTTGATTATACTTTTCAGAACCGAACATATCACGGATTTCATCAAGCGTTAATTCTCGTTTGCTTTTCTTGCGGTATGGCTCTGTGTGGTAATACCAAGCCTGTTTTTTGTGAGCGTATCGGAATTTTAATTCTTTCAACACTTCTTTGTGTGCTTTGGTGTTTCCCGATACCCACAACCAAGTACCGCAAATTTCAACCTCAATGTCCGAAAGGCTTGTAAGCACATTGATTATATTTATAAATTCCTGCGGTGTTTCCGTTGTTTCTTTGGTGTAGGTTTCGCCCTCTGAATTTGTATGTATATTTTTCAGGCGTTCCCACAAAATCTCATATTCGTTTTGCATTACCTTAAATTCTTCTGTATCACCGCCTAAATCGGGGTGAAGCTGTTTAGCTAATCTTCTGTATTCCTTTTTGAGGTCTTCTGCTGTGTTACAGTTTGTAAAGTATTTCATAATGGTTTCTCCTTTGAAAGTTAATTTCAATTAAAATTTATATTCGGTAATTCTGAATTGGTGGGCTTTTAATAAGTCCGATTTAGATATTCACGCTGTATTTTTCACTCCTTTCTGATTTTTTTATATTCGTTTAAATCGTCATCGTCTGGGCTTTTTGAGCATTAAAAGCGTAGTGAAATTTCATAAGTCAAGAAGCAAGTTTACGATACGCCGTAGGGCAATTCTTTACTTATAAAATAAGCGGAGCAAAATGTGAAATTAAAGCCTACGGTGACGATTTGAATATAGAAAACAGTTAAGGCTTATGAGCGTGAATATCGGCAAAAATCGGACAAAAAAATAACGCTATGGCTTTAACCATTGCGAACCTTATAAAATAAACAAACCGCAGAAAATATAAAATTTCCTGCGGTTTCGTTATGATTAGTTACAAATATCCCAAAATTCGCAACTCCATGTGTTTTTATATAATCAAGAACTTCAAAGATTGCTTTAGAGGTTCAAAAAATATGAAGGAGGATTTTTTATGAATAAAAAATCTTTTAGGGTGGTACTGCTCACCTATTTTGCAGTAGCTTTTTTCGTAATTATGGCTTTCGGCTCTGAATATCTTTCAGAGTGCAACAAACTCGGAATACCGTTTTCTTTGTCAGGAGCAGTAAGTTATTTGCTGACAGGGTTTATCTGCCTAATTGCAATGACTGTTTTGGTTGTGGTTTTCTTGTTGGTATTGGAATTGAGCGACAGAAAATCTATCAAATCTGCTCTTCGCTTAACAGCTAATTTTGCTTCAAACAAAGCAAGAATGAAAGTTGTAAATAGCGTTTATCCGAACTTACTTTACTTTTTGTATGATGTATTACAGAGCAACAACGAGTTTTTAAAACTTCCGCTTGGTAAAGATTGCAGTTCTCTCTTAAAAGAGGGGTACAATCCACTATGTGTTGACAACTGTATTTTTTACACCTTTCAGATTATTATGCCAAAAAAATCATATGACTTTGATGAAGATACATTAAAGCAAATTATCCAATCGTATATTGAAGCTCAATTGCTTAATTACGGCATGGTTAATTTACCCTCATACTACAACAGCAAATCCTACGGTATGATACCGAGCGTATATATTGAAAAGGTTGTATATAACGAGGAACAGCATTTACTAAAATTTGCCGTGATGTATATTAGCTGTGAAGATGATGTAAGGCATTATATTAAGTCCAAAAAGAGAGATGAACAGCTGAATATAACAACAGATAAGGTGTATGACGATGAGGTTTGATAGCAGTAAATTAACTGTCGGTGTAGATTTATCTATTCTTTCTCAGGGTGTAAAAGTGCCTGTTACGGTGGACTTTTCCTCTGTACCTCATATGCTGATTGTAGCACCAAGCGGAAGCGGTAAAACTTATCTTCTAACATACATATTAGTTCAAATAGCAAAGAAGTCTGTCAAATTGATTTTGGCAGACTTTAAAGGCATTGATTTTATTGAATTTAATGACTGTCGGAATTACTATAAGCATAATTCTGTCGGTGAAGCTGTTGATTGTGTTTTTGATGAATTACAAAACAGAATGGCAAATGCAAGTGTAAATTCAGAATATGAACCGATTTATTTATGTATTGATGAGTGGTCGGGTTTCCTCAGTTCTTTAGCCGTAAAGAAAGAGCAGGATAACTACAAGCAAAAACTTGCCAACATTCTTATGTTAGGTCGAGGTGCAAATATTTTTATCATTATGTCACTACAAAGAGCCGATTCAACATATATCACAGGGCGTGATAATTTCGGAAATGTAGTAGGTTTAGGTACTCTCAGCAAAGAGAGTATAGCAATGGTATTTAATGATAATAAGGAGATGATAGAACCAAAATCAAGGGGCAAAGGATATCTGCAAACTGACGGAAAGCCTTTGAGAGAAATAGTTGTGCCTATGTTACGAAACATAAACGATACAAAAGCCATTATAAAAACAGCTTTATCCCGATAATTATTTATACAGCAAATTGAATATTTATGCACAAGAATAGCTCAATCATTACTCTGATTGGGCTATTTTTTATGCCTTAAAATAAATTGTCGTTTCTTGTGGTTTATGGCAATGTTTTATGGTCGATAAAATAGCGTTTTTTACTATTAGCCAAAATTGCACTATACCCTATAACACATTTCTTTGTACCCTAACACTTTCAAAATCTAAAACCATACCTTTTTTGTCGTGATTGATACATCTGAACCTTGGTTGAGTATCAATTCTTCCCTGCGTTTCTAACATAAGCACTTATAGAGTGTGTCCTGCACTCTGTGTAAATTCATGGCACAAGAAAGTTGTCAATAATTATGCAAAGAAATGCATACAAGAAGGCTATTGGAGAAAGAATACAGCAGTTGAGAAAGGGGCTTAGAAAAGAAGGCTTTAACGGTCAGCCTAAGACTGTAAATGAGTTTCTTGAGTTTTTAAACCCGAAAATTGATGATGATTATGATAATTACGGTGACTATTCGCTTACTGACATTGAATTTAGCTATAAAAAGGATTATGTCAGTAAGGTTGAACACGGAATCATTTTTCCGTCCACTGATTTTTTATTTCTCATTCATCTGCGTTTTAATGTTTCTTTAGATTATTTGGTTTTCGGTCATAATTTACCCGAAATTGAAGAATTAAGGAAAATTTGTAAACATTCAGGTAAAAGCAAGATTAACGATTTTTGCTTTAATTGCTTTAATTTATTAGAGGGTAATTCAAAATATATCGAAGATTTTGATGATGAAGATGAAGATTTTTTTCTTGATTATAGAGCTCGATTAGATGAGGTACGCAAGTATTTTTGTAATCATCAACAAAGGAAATTGACACAAAAACAGTTCAGCGAATTGTTAGGTGTATCTAAAAACACAATGGACAAGTATCATTCAAAGAAAAGTGATGTTCAGAGCAAAAAGTACACAGACATAAGAAATACTGCTCTTGAGTATCTGATTAGATTTTCGCTCACTACAAAATGTTCGTTAGATTACTTATTGTATGGTACATATCTCTTAGAGGGCTTTCCCAGTGAACTTATGGAATTGCTTCGTAATTATGACTATGCAAAGCAAACGCAAATCTTGAAGTTGTGGCTTGAAGAAACAAAAAAATTTTTTAAAAATTCTTAAAAAGGGGTATTTCCTATCCAAAGTATCCCAAAATTCGCAACTCCATGTGTTTTTATATAATCAAGAACTTCAAATGAAGTTCAAAATAAACAGAAAGGAGATAGCTATGGATATTAAAAATGCAAAAATTGATGTACTGGGTTCTGTTGGCAGTAAGTTATTGTTGATAGATGTTATACCGTCATATGCCTATGTGGATGGACGCCGAACAAGCACGGTTACAGGATATAAGTATATCGTTATTCTTGAGGAAAATAAGTTTGATAGGCTTAGCGTTCGTATTGACGGTGATAAACAGATTGACAATCCTATTGACGGCAACAGCCGTATTTATGTACGCTTTGATAATCTTGAATTATCGCTGTATTGGACAAGTGCAGGACATCAGATTGCGGCAAAGGCAAGTGCTATTCATTTAGTTAATGAGAGTCTTAAACCGCAAAAGTAATTGCTTTGCCGTGGGCGGTAGCACCGTCAAGGTGCGAACCGCCTGACGGCAAGTCAATCCCCTCACTTTTAATGAAGGGGATAATATAATTTTATCGAATATGCGTTCGATATTATAGGAGTGATTATATGAATGGATAAAGAATTGAAAGTCGGTGTAGATGAATTTTCTTTAGTTTTCTTTTATCCGATTGACGATGTTTGTAACGATTGGCAAAGTACAGCTTATTCAATGATACAGGAATTTATCTATAAGGCAGACATAGAACTGTTGCTCGGTAAAGTTGTAGAAATGCGTGATAAAAAGCCGCAGGCATATTCACAAGCATTTACTATTGAGAACGCTCCATATTACTTCACTATAGCGTTACACGAAACTTTTGTGCATATGGGAATATTAGTTCGTTTCTCTGCTCACTCTTGGGCAGTATATCAAAAGCGGTATTTTGATTTCTACGGTGAGAATATAAATATCGGAAAATTTTTAAGCAACATTGAAAGTCCGTTATACAGATACAGATTGAGCAGAATTGATTTAACCGCTGACTACAAAAATTATGATTTATCACCGCATAGCATATACAGCAGGTTAAAGGACGAAAGTTTACAGGTGCTTGACTGTAATTATAGACACAGTAAAAGAAAGATTTCTTCTGTCGAAAGAGATTTGGTTACTGAGTCATTCTATATCGGTTCAAGGGCTGAAAACTCACAGTCACTACTTCGGGTTTATGATAAAAAATCGGAACAAATTAGCAACAACGGTTTTCGCCTTGATGAAGCATTGCAGTGCGACAGTTGGGTTAGATTTGAGGCTTCATACAGAGGAAACTATGCTCATCAAATAACCGAGCAATTGGAACATATAACAGATGATGTTTCTGTATCGCAGTTCATTGCAAGCAAAATATGTGACAGATACCGTTTTTATGACCCTCTTAACAGCTGTTTTACTGATTTTACAAACGACCTGCTTAAAATAATTGAATGCAGTAATTTTCACGCTTTGCGTTGTGAAAGTCCTGCTAACAATAGTTTGAATAAAAGCATTCAGCATATTATTTACGGTAGCGGTTTGTTCCCTTTGATATACAAAATCAGCGTTATATGGGGTGAAAAAGCTGTTGCTGAATTTTGGAGTATTCTGTATGAAATATACAAGAAATACCATAAGAAAAAACTTGAAATTAACCCTCAGATAAGGGCTTGGCTTAGAAAGAATTTTCTTAGCTTATCACAGCAAAGTTTATCAGATTGCTTTGTCAGTGTTGACCTTACAAAGATTGATGTTGCCGAGATTGTAAATAAGATCTCCGAAAGTGACAATCCATTTACGCTTACTGCAATAAATACAAGCAGTAACAAAAACATTGTAGATACTCAGATAGTATCAGACGAAGAATTTGAACGCTCGTTCTATTCAAAGGATATGGAGTAAAACATTTAAAACCGAGAAACCTATTTCCTAAAAACTAACTAATTTAAATAAATATAAAACCGAAAAACCGAGAAACCGAAATACTTAAATATTTTAACTCAATATTCTTTTTATATTTATAATTCAGAAAGGAGTTTTCACTATGTATGGAAATTTAAGTGAAAAGTGGCATAGAAGCCACAAAGTGAAAGTATGTGTATACTCTTTTTATTACAATAGCGTGGTATACAAAAGTTTGAAGTTATCAGAGAAAGCGTTAAGCTACATATTATACTTAGCCTTTTTCGGTAACGCACAGCATTGGGTAGAAGCAACTCGGTATGTGGGTAATGCCAAAGGCACTGACGATATATTATTTCCGATTGCCGAGGGTGGAGATGTCCATATTTATACCCGAAACGGAGAGCAATATGCCTTAGATTTAGAGCGCTTTTTAAGAGGTATTTATATTGCATTTGCAAATAAGATAGCTTTTCGTCAAGAATATGACTTCGATAATTTTATTATTAACCCAGTTGTTGCAGACGAGATTTTGCAATATGCCCTCTTTGAAGGTATCAAGTATCCTCATTGCGAAGTGGAAGGTGATGTATATGATTGAAGAAAAGAATATGTGTGATGAAGATGATTCCGATGAAATTCTCGAATATACAGGCGGTAGCGAGCTTAGCGATTTAACTTTCATCACGACATATGATTATTATTCCAGTTGGCGTATTAAGGAAGTGTTTCGAGAAGCTGGGTATGAATTAAAGCCGGTGTTCTTGGGTTATAAGGCATTACGGTACAGAGCGTGTCAGAGATATTGGATAATCGACATGAGTAACGGTCAAAAAATGGGTACATCTTATAACGGCTACAGTTTTGAAGACTTGCGATACTTTTTAGGTAAATTAGGAATACCTCTTCACGGAGATAACTACCGCTCTAAAAGACCTTCAAAAGATGAAAACGGCAGGCGTTATGCTTGTGAAGAGTTTCTAAAACTTGCAGAAAGCCTTCCTGATGAAAAGGAGGACTTAATATGAGTGCAGAGATTAAATTCATCGGTACTAAAGAGGTTGCCGAAGCACTTGGTTGTTCCTTGCCTACTGCACGCAATATTATGTTGAGAGCAGATTTCCCTTTAATACGGGTAGGTAAAAATCTTAAAGTTGAGCTAAATGCTTTTCTTAACTGGTCGCAGAAAAGAAGGGTATGAGTATTTAAAGCATTTACATAATATTTAAGCAACCGTATTGACACAAAAGATTTAAGGCTATACAATACTGATATAGTAAAAATCTTTTGTGCTTTACGGTTGGGAAAGGAACGATTTTTATTAACACAAAAAGCACAAAACCAAAGTCAAAATGTAAGAAACTTGATTATGGTGACGGTTCAATTTATTATGTTGAAAGCAGAAAATGCTATGCAGGGCAAATTACTCTTGATATTAGCGGAAAGAAAAAGCGTAAGACCGCCTATGGCAAAACAGAACGCATTGTAAAAAACAAATTGCTTGAGTACCGTATTCAAGCAAAAGCAGGCTTGTTTGATGAAGTAGATAACACTACAATATATGAGCTTGCAGAGAAGTTAATTGAAGAGCAATTCGCTCTTAATGAGATTAAGCAAACATCATATGACCGCAAGAACGAAACTTTAAAAACACTTAGCCCTATTTATGATATTGCATTGCGTGAGATTACAGAGGACGAAATAAAGCGTTTTTTCATTTCTAAAATATCTTACTCACAATCCTATTTAGATAAGGTGTATCAGCTTTTAAAGGTAGTTTTCAATGAGGGTATGCGAAAGAAGATTATTTTGGAAAACCCTATGCAGAATATCAGAAAGCCAAAGTCAAAACAGGAGCTTGTAAAAGTAAGAGCATTGACTGTTGATGAACAGAAAAAGCTGATAGATGTTCTCAAAAGCGAGGATATATGCTATTCGGAACAAATGCTTTTGTCAATGTTTACAGGTATGCGTATGGGTGAAATCAACGCTTTAGAAGTCAAAGATATTAACTTTAATGACCGTACAATAAAGATTTGTAAGACTGTCAGCAGAGGTCTTAACGGCAAAACATATATAAGCGGCTCAACAAAGACTAAAGCAGGTATGCGTACAATCTATTTTAATGATGATATGGCTGATTTTTTAAAACAGTGTATCGGAGATAAAAAAGACGGTCTTATATTTGCTTCAAGTGTGGATAAACTTGTCACAACTAATCAGGTAAATTATCAATACGCAAACACGCTGAAAAAGTATAATATACTTGATAAGAGTGTTTACGGAAAGGTTGATTTACATTCACTTCGTCACACATATGCAACAAGATGTATCGAATCAGGTATGCCTGCAAAGGTACTGCAAAATCTTCTCGGTCATACCGACATAAGAATTACACTTGATACATACTGTGATGTGTTTCAAAAATACAGTAGTGAAAATCTTGCTATTGCCGATTCTTATATGAAGAAGAATAACATAACAATAGTATGACGATACCAAAAACTTACTGTCAAACTTGCTGTCATATGCCGTTTGTTCAGTATTCAAGCCACTTGTCACGGTCGCCCGCACCAGTATGAGTGTTCATAACGGATTTATGTTATGGACACTCATTCTTTTATTCAATTTCATCCGGTTTGTATGTGGTGAGCAGGTTTTGTGCCTGCTCACCTTTTGTCTTATGCGGATTTCACTGTGGGAATATACTCCACATCTACGCCCTTCCGGGTGTTGGCTTTGTAGTTTTCGTCATCTGATGACGGTAGTTCTAAGTAACCGACAAAACGATAATAGATCACAATGCGTTGAGTGTAGTTCTTTTTGCCGCCTTCTTTTTCGTACACATCAATGTGGTCAATAAGTTCCCGGAGCATTGGTGCGGTTAAGGATTCCATCTCCATAAACTTTCTGACAGCTTTAAGAAAGTCATCTTTGTTTTGCTCCATTTCACTGATTTTGGCAAGGCGCTCCTTGTACTCAAAAATCTTTGTTTTCAGTTCAAAACGTTCAACCTCGTATTTATTGGATAGCTCCATATACATCTCATCGCTCAACTTGCCCGATACATTGTCCTCATAGGTTTTGGCGAAAAGCGAAGTGAGCATTTCATTTCGGGCGGTTGCCCGATTTAGCTCTGTTTCCAAGGTTTTCTGCTCCGCCAACATATCGGCATTGGTTTTTTCGGCGAGGAGCTTTGCAAATTCTTCCTCGTGGGATTCCAAATACTTTGCTAATCTCTTTAATTCAAGCATAACGATCTGCTCGATAGCGTCGGCACGGATATAATGGCGGGTTTCGCAATTCCCACGGGTATCCTTCTTATAGTTGGAACAGCTGAAATAATGGATTTCCTTGTTGGTAGTATTCGTGTGATACCATAACTTGCTGCCGCAATCGGCACAGTAAAGAAAATCGCAAAACATATTCTTCTCGCCGTTTTCCTGTTTAGGAGCACGGCGCTTTGTCTTTACGACAAGCATCTGCACCAGCTCAAAATCATCACGGCTGATAATCGGCTCGTGAACATCCTTGAAAATAACCCAGTTTTCTTTAGGATTGTCGTAGCGTTTCTTATTCTTGTATGATTTGGAATACGTCTTGAAGTTGATGATATCGCCGCAATACTCCTGCTGGGTAAGAATCTTTGTAACGGTAGTTTTGCACCATTTATATTTGTTAGGCTGTGTGACCTTACCGCCTTTACGAATACCCTTTTCTTGCCAATACGCTATAGGAATCAGCACCTTGCGCTCCTGCAATATACGGGCAATCGTTTCGTTGCTCTTACCTTCAAGCGCCATTTTGAAGATGTCACGAACGACCTGTGCCGCTTCGGGATCAATAACCCACTTCTTAGGATTATCGGGAGATTTGATATATCCATATGGCGGCGGAGCTAACGGCTCGCCTGTGCTACCCCTGATACGATAGGATGATCGACATTTTTTGCTAATGTCCCTTGCGTAAAACTCGTTCAACACATTTTTGAACGGCGCAATTTCACTTTCACCTTCGTCGCTGTCGATATTGTCGTTAACGGCGATGAACCGAACATCTCTGTCGGGAAAATAGGTGTCCATATAATATCCGACCATATCGTATCGCCGTCCGAGACGGGATAGGTCTTTGACTATAACTGTTGAGATATATCCGAGGTCAATGTCCTCAATCATCTTCTGAAAACCGGGACGCTCAAAATTTGTACCGGTATAGCCATCATCAACATAGTATCGGGTATTGGTTAGCCCATTTTCCTTTGCAAAACGTTTTAACAATTTCTTTTGATTGGCGACCGAGTTACTGTCACCTTCCACGCCGTCATCACGGGAAAGGCGTCAGTACAAGGCGGTAATGCCAGCCTTATCCTGTTTCTTTTTCGACTGCAATGTTGTCCTCCTTTCCGGCAGCCGAACACACATTTTCTGCTACCATAGTATCATTTCCCTCGGTGATTATCAAATGTGCGAAATCACTTGTAAGGATTTTTTTACACAGGTCGGAAAAGAGGTGTTGTCCTCTTTCCGTCCTGTGTGCTTGAACGCCGCTGAAACAATGTAGGTAGCGCCGTTGACTTTGTATTCGTGTTCTTCGCCGTAAAGTGATTGTATAATACTCATTATCTTTCCTCCCTGTTTTTGTTTCGCTGACGGCTACGATAGTCGTCCTCAATCAGCTTGATTATTTTACGTTCGATATCTCTCGGGGTGTAACTTTTCGGAAAGAATTTAGTCAGCTTTTCAATTTGAAAACTGATTTTCTCACGCTGATTCGGTTTTTCCTCAGATATGATTTTTGATATGGTATCGCTGTCAAGTTTGCCTGACTGAGAGAGCTTTTTCATTTGGATTGTTTGTGAGAGCGAGGGCGTTTTGTCCTCCAGCTCTATTGCTTCAAACAAATCCTGCTGTTCGTATTCGGTTAGATAGGATAGCTCCACGCCTACAGAAAATGCAATACGCTGTTCATCGACCATTTTGAGAATATCGGGGATAAGCTTAGTCAGACGGATATATCTTCTGACTTGCTCCCGACTTTCTCCGTTTTGTTCACCGACAATCTCGCTTGTGCGAAACTTTGACACAACTTGTGTAGAAGTTAAGTCTGAGCGTTCACCTTGCCTTTTCATAGCTTCAAGTTTCATCTTGTAAGCAAACGCCTTTTCCGACGGCAGAAGATGCTCCCTGTGGAGATTGCTGTCCACCACCATAATCGCTGCTTCGTCACGGCTAACGGGACGAATAAAGGCAGGTACTTCTGCAAGTCCTGCCTTCTGTGTCGTACAGAAACGGCGGTGTCCGGATATGATTTCATACTCATCTGTAGTACCTTCAAGCGGTCGGATAATCAGCGGCGTCATAATGCCCTGCTGTTGAACGCTCTCGATTAAGCTGTTCATTCCTTCGTTGTCGAGCACCTGATAAGGGTGATCTCTGAATTCGTGTAATTTGTTGATTGATATATTGGTTATCGTTCATAACTCCTTTGTTTCGTTTTATTTTGGTGATAATATTTGTACTTGTATCTGCCTTGCTCCAGCTGCTTTTCCTGTTCGATCAAAGCACGGAGTCGAGGCACTTTGTTTTCAATGCGCCCGCAGATAATGAGCTGCTTGTGCAAGGGTGTCAGCTTCTTTGTGATTTCTCTGCATTGTTCTTTTAGAGAATAATCTTCTTCGGGTGTTTTCGCTCTGCGGATTCGGTTGCGGATATGCTGCCGCTCGGTTTCATAGGTTTTGATTTGCTCGGCGATTTCCTTTCGGCAAGATACAAAATCCTCTGCGCATTCCACATTATGGTCACGGAGAAAATGGTATTCCTCAAGCGTTCGGTCGAGATTCTGTATTTCCAATCTCAATTCGGGAGATACGGGACGATAATCTCGCTTTTGCACGTTGTTGCCTGTGATGAGCTTTGCGATAGTGATGATAAGCTCAAACAGCGCCGTGATAACATCAGGCTCTGTTCTTTTCTCAAAATCTCTGATTCTCACTATCAGCGGTTGGCGCTGATAATACGATTTCGGTGTATAGAAATCCACAAAGTATTTATCCTCACGCTGAGATTGAAGCCGCCTAAGTATCGCTTCTCTGGTGTAATCCTTGCCGAGACTGCTTAATCTGACAGGTTTCCGCCAGTCTGGAGCGATCACTGACGGATGCTGATATTTGAAATTCCGCACAAACTGATAGCCGAGCGAGCGAAGATAAAATTCAAAATCAAACGGTTTGATCGTACAGGCTAAGGCTTCATCAACATCGTGCCGCAGCATATCTTTGTGTGGTACTCGTCCGCTCTTGCGTACCCAATATGCCTTGTCGCCGCCGTAGAACGGAGCGTTTTCTATTACAGATTTTCCATATTCACGACAGATCTCGTCGGAAATCTCACGCAGCTTGTAATGGTCGGAAATGTGATTTTCAAACTTCCGTCCGGTGCGGAACGATACACTATTTACGACGATATGATTGTGTAGGTTTGCCGTATTCAGATGTGTCGTCACAACTATCTCATAGTCATCGCCCCACATACGACGTACGGTTTCAATGCCGATACGGTGTGCTTCTTCGGGTGTGACCTCTCCTGACTGAAAGCTCTGATAACCGTGATACGCCACATTTCCGCCGAGTTTACCGAAACGCCGCTTTGTGGTCATCATCTGCTCATAGGCTTGCTTCTTCGTGCAGTTGATACCGCTGACGTACATTGTCTGGTCGGTTTTGTCACTGTTCTCAACGTAATTGAGTGTAGCGGCTAAATCGTCATCAAGAAATCTTCTGTCTGTTGTCTTATCGGGATTCTGAGCGTAGTTGATAACATCCTTTAACCGTCCTTTGACGGGCCAGAAGCCTGTTGTTGCCACGTCATCATCTCCTTGCGAATCTGTGCCATTGTGGATTTCTCCGGCAGAAGTAGGCGCTGTTGAATTTCGTCTACG
Organism: Ruminococcus sp. FMBCY1; assembly: GCF_023921805.1. Lineage (GTDB taxonomy): Bacteria > Bacillota > Clostridia > Oscillospirales > Acutalibacteraceae > Ruminococcoides > Ruminococcoides intestinale_A. Next base: position 685,396 of record NZ_CP074197.1, read on the forward strand.
ACTTCAAGCAGCTTTCGTTCGGTTTCAGGTGATACCTTATCGGCAACCTCGTCACACAAACGGCAGAACGTTTGGTAGAAATCAAAAAAGACATCAGGTTGCACCGTCCTCGGCGCATAGCCCAATGTCCTTTGTCTGATATATTCGGATTGAGATAAGCCGCAGTTCTCGGCGAGCCGGGCTATCTTCTTTTTCTCGGACTGCGTAACTCGCAGCTCGATTCTTGCATTTATATCGTTCAAAAATATACCTTCTTTCTTCGGGTGTTAGGGTTTCCCTAAAGATTTACAACAGCTTTGGAGCTGTTGTATTTGGAATTTGCCGTACAAATTCCCTGCTTGCTATAGTATAAGACACAGCCATGGAGTGTTAATTCCAACCGTTCTTCTGTGCCTTATGCTGTTGATTAAAATACTATCTTGATATGACGGCATTTTGCCGTCAATTTTAATATCGGTCTTGAAATTTGCCGTCATCGTGCCGTCAATCAAATAGTTTGAGGTCGTCCAAAATATCCTGCTCGGCTTCCGCCTGTTGATCTGCACTTAAAGCAGGATTTACAGCCTGCGGAGCGAAGTTTGCTTCTGCAAAGCAAGCCCGCATTTCCTCACGAATGATATTTCGGATATCCTCCTCGTGCTGTTCACGGGTGATCGACTGCAAATCCACATAGTCTGCGATCGCATCTAACACAAACTGATTGCGGGATTGATACTTCTTCACATCCAGCGTCTGCATATACTCTGCAAGATAACGCTCTCGGGCGTCGGTTAGGTCAAAGCGTACTGTCATTTTATACACGTCCTTCATTCTTCGCCTCGGCTCTCAGATAAACGTCTGCAAGATATTCATAGCCTTTAGCTGCGGCACAGATGTCGTTAATGAACTTTACACGGTCGAGATTGCCGTGATAAAAATTCTTGATCAGACAACCGCCACCGCCGCAGACGCAGAGCGTCATCGTACTTTCATCATAGCCGTGCTCACGCAAGCGACGGAAGATCTCAGCGACATATTCCTCGGCAATAGCGGTGATGATCTCCAAATCGGAAGCAAGAATATCTGCCGTGCCTGTCTGCAACACCTCGTCGATGATATAGTCGTTCAGCTCTCGGCGTGTCTTGCGCATAAAGACTTCACGAATAGCGAGGGTGCATTGATAAGTGCCGAACTTCTCGGTGAACATCTTACCGCTTTGCGGCTTGCCGTTGACAAGATAAAGTGTGTTCATCGTACCGTTACCGATATCGGCTACCATACTCAATCCTTTGAGCGTAGACTTGATAGGTACAACCGCAGAATAACCCTGCGGATAGATTTTTACATCACAAATTCGGATATGATAATCTACATTCCGAAAAGTGAACGCTACCTCTTTGCTCTTTGACAGATAAGCGGCAAAATCCGCTTTCTGTCCGCTTGTCCAAGTTAAAGGCAAGCCTGCGGCAATAATCACATCCGCTTCGGTCAGCCCTTTGTCCGAAAGCTCGGTTGAGATAGCAGCGAGTGTGAGGACATAGTAATCCTCATCATTCTGCTTTTCGGGCAGAAACTCTTTGTGTCCTTCGCCTATCAGATAATACTTGCCGTTGTAGGTTAGCATATCCTTTGTGAACAGCGGTTCGCTGTCGTGGGCAGTGATACCCGTCTTGAAACAATGGTTAGCGGTTTTGATGTTGCCGTAACCGTGGTCGATATCGATAATCTTAAAATTATTTAGTGTTTTCATAAAATCATCCTTTCAGTTTTTCGTTGTAGGCGAGTATGTCGCCGTAGAGTTTTGGAAAAGCAGGCAATATGCATTTCAAAAGATAGTTGCAGTAAATGCCGTACTTGCTGATCAGCTGCACGCAGCTGTGTTCTTCGCCGTAGTCGAGTAACAGGCAGTTGTCGTCAATGCAGTTGCAGCACGAATGACGGACAATGCGGTTTACTCTGTCGGACAGCTCTTCGGTAATTTTCAGCACCATAGCTTGTTCCTCCTTTCGTGTATTTTGGAGGGCTTTTCGTCCCTCTACTGTATTAAATACACGAAAATCCGAAAACTTAGGGTTTTAAGAAAACATAGTGAAAATCAAAAAGAAAACACTAAAAAACGGCTTGAATACTGAACGATCAGAATTCAAGCCGATAATTTTATATTACGGAAAACAATAATTCAAAATTTTTTCAAAAATTTCTTCTAAAGCGGAGCAAAGGGAGTTTTATGGGACACCTGTTTTGGTAGACTTGATAGTGAGGAGGTGTTGATTTTGGAAAAAATCAGCTTTTTCAGCGCCGATTTTCGTGACGGAAGAATACGGATCAGCAACAAAATTTACCCTGCCGGTACGTTCGCTACGCACCTTTTGAATCAATACTATAAGGACGATACGGCGGCTCGGTTGGCTGTATACAAACAATACAGCTGGCATTTATACGATACGATCTCTGCCGGTTATCTTGATAACAATGATGTTTTACGATCTGGGTGGGAGATCCACCAAATCTTAAAAACCTTGCCTAAACTACAACCGTTCACTAAGCTGGATGTTGAAGCAGAGTGTATTAGAATAGCTGAACTTTTCACAGAGAACAACGCTGACTTTATCCGAGAGTATTTCAATGCAAAGGCTCAAATATTAGCTATGGGAATCAATAAATCTGCTTTGGATTTGCTCCCGATTGGAATAGATAAAGTTCAGCAAAAAACAGCGGACAACCTACTTAATGATATGATGACAACACTGGCTTTCTATGATCGTATCAGCAACGATATGAGAGAAGCATTTGAGGGCTTAACCGAGTTCTGCGACAGGCTTAATGAAGCAGAACGCTTCGATGAGGCACACCTATTACCTATTGCGCTGGACATATTCGGCAATGAAAAACTTGATGTAACATCCGAGTATGTCGCTATGCGCAAGACAGCAAAGAGCAAAACGATGGTTACAGCGAGAAGAATGTATTTTGATAATTACTATAGCTTTGTGCTGACGGATTTTTTTGAGGGCTTGTACTACGGTCATTATCCGAGAAGGTGTCCGATCTGCAAGCGCTATTTCCTGATGACTTCTGCAAGGCGGCAGGTGTATTGCAACGGTATTGCGTCCTATATGCTGAAAGGAAAAACAATTACCTGCCGAAAATATGCGGCGAGGATGAAGGAAAAGGAGCTTTCCGAAGGTAACCCTATCAATCCAATTTACAAGAGCCGTTGCTCTGCAATTCGTGTAGAACAAAAAAGAAGCACCATTACAGCAGAGTTTGCTGCAATGGCGCTGAAAGTCGCTAAAGAGTATTGGCAAAAAGCAAAGTATGATGACAACTACGCTAACGGTCAATTTAAAATGGATATGAAGCGTGAGAATATATATATAGAAACGGACAGGAGAATCAAGCAAAAGTGAGCCATATCGAGAAAAAAGAATTTGAAATATACCGCATTAATCCGCCACCGCCTGAATGGGATTTGCAGGAGTATATTCGGCAGTATATCCAGACCGGCGATGACAATTATTTCTATTGGTTCCTACACTATTACGAGCCGTCGTTAAATGAAAAGGCGAAGTTTTTTAGGAATAAATACTCAATGGAAGAACATTTTGCCGATATAAAGCAAAGCATTGTAACAGGCTTATGTAAGGCTCTGATGAAATACGATATTTCCATAGCTCCTTTTCTGCCGTATGCTCAGAGGTATATGGAGCGTGAGGCGCATACCTATATCCGCACAATGCGGACGGGCTATTCCGTGCAGAGCGAATTTGAATATGCCCGACTTCGTAAAGTGATGGATATTTTCAATCATTCAGGCGGTGAATTTACGGAGGAAACCGTTTCTCAGGTTGCAGCGCAAATCGGTGAAAGCTATGATAAAACAAAGTCTATCATTGAAGGCGGTATTCTTACTGAAAACTATGTAGATGTTCAGAGTAACGATGAGGACGACGAACAGACAACAGATTTTCTTCTTCCCGATTCCTCACTCAATCCTGAAAATATCTATTTCAAGCAGGAGCTTTATAACAAACTGTATGAAGCCTATGACAGCTTGGAATACACAGAAAAAATAATGCTCGCCCAGCACCTCGGCTTTTGCCCTGAGTGTTTCAGTAATCACTATGCCGACAAAACCGATTTAGACGAAAATGGCAAACCGAAGGAAAAGCTCATCAAACCGCTGCCTTATACCGACATCGCCACCGATCACGGATTTAGCGATGCCGATACTGCAAAGAGAATTTGTAGAACAGCCTTTAAAAAAATCAAATTTCTTATATGAAAATCATCAAATTTGATTGAGCTTTGCAAAGATTTATGCTATAATTTTCATATATTTATATGAGTTTTCTATCAAGGAGGTTGTAATTATGGCTGTTAGTTATAAAAAGCTTTGGAAATTGCTCATTGATAAAGATATGAATAAAAGCGATCTTGAGCGTGAAGCAAAAATCACTCATTATTCATTGAGTAAGCTTTCACAGGGCAAGGATGTTTCTACTGAAGTCTTAGGCAAAATTTGCGAAACGCTGGATTGCACGATAGACGACATTATGGAGTTCGTACCGGAAGAAAAATAAAAGTTTCAACACAAAGAATCACCTAACTTTGGTACGATAAAAAGGAGTTAAAAAATGAACAAACAGCAATTAGCGTCATTAATTTGGGATACCTGCAACGATATGCGTGGATCAATTTCTGCCGTTGAGTACAAGGATATTATATTAGGTTTTATCTTCTACCGTTTTGTTTCCGAAAATGAAGTTTCTTACCTAAAGAAACAGGATTGGACTATGGAGATAATGGCAGAGGAACTGACGGAAGAAGATAGTGAAACCGTTCAGCAGTGCAAAGATCACCTTGGATATTTTATTGCCTATAAAAACCTTTTCTCTACTTGGAAGGATCACACAGCAACTTTTACGGTGTCTGATGTAACTGACGCCCTAAATGCATTTGTCAGAAATATTGGCAGCAATCCCGATCATCAAAAGCTTTTCAATGAGATTTTCAAATCCTTGTCTGAAAAACTGAGCAAAATGGGATCCATCAGCAACCAGACTTCTCATATCAAGAACATCATAAAGATAGTCAGCCGTATTCCTATGGACGAAAATCAGGGCTACGATGTACTCGGATTTATTTATGAGTTCCTGCTGAAGAACTTTGCGTCCAACAGTAAGAAGGACGGAGAATTTTACACGCCGCACGAGATTTCGATATTGATGTCTGAAATTGTAGCCCATCATTTGCGTGACCGTGAGCAAATTAATATTCTCGATCCAACCAGCGGATCGGGTTCTCTGCTTATCAACATCGGTCAGAGCGTGCAAAAGTATTTGCAGGACAGCGGCAATATCACTTATTATGCGCAGGAGCTGATTCAGGAAACCTTCAACCTGACGCGAATGAATCTTGTTATGCGCGGTATCAATCCGTCCAATATCAAGGTGCGTCGTGGTGATACATTAGCAAACGACTGGCCATATTTTGATGATAATGATGAAAACAGCTACGAGTATGTCCCTGTTGATTGTGTGGTTTCTAATCCGCCGTATTCACATAAATGGGATGCAGATAACTACACAAACGATCCTCGTTACAAAGAATATGGTATCGCTCCTGCTTCAAAGGCTGATTACGCTTTTCTATTGCACGATTTATACCACCTAAAAGATAACGGCATTATGTGTATCGTTATGCCTCACGGCGTTTTGTTCAGAGGTGGTTCCGAAAAAGACATCCGCACTCAGTTGGTAGAAAACAATAATATAGAAACTATTATCGGACTTCCTTCAAACTGCTTTTACGGCACCGGTATATCAACCATTATTATGGTACTGAAAAAACACCGTGGAGCCAGTGATATTTTAATTGTTGACGCTTCAAAGGAGTTCTTTAAGGACGGCAACAAAAACCGCCTGTCCGGTCATCATATCAAAAAGATAGTTGACGCTGTTTTGAACAGAGAGAACATTCCGCATTTTGCTTCTCTTGTTTCTAAACAAACGATTAAAGATAACGACTACAACCTCAACATCCCCCGATATGTTGAATCGGAGGAAAAAGTTCCTGTTGATTTACACGCAACCGTATTTGGAGGAATCCCGAATTATGAGGTTGAGCATCTCAAAAAATATTGGGAAGCTTTTCCGTCACTATGCGATGAGCTGTTTACACGCATTAATGAACACACCTCAGAATTATCCTGCGATTCAGTTATTGATGCTATCAAACAAAATGCTGATGTTATTGCATTTGAAGCGAATTACAAAGAAACTTTCCAAGCGCTTGAAGATCAGCTCTATGAGCTTTTGATCGACAATCAGGTAAAAAACGTTGCTGCTCTGAAAGAAGAAATCACCAATCGTATTTTTGAACTATGTCAGCAGTTTGACATTGTGGACAAGTATCTTGTATATAAAGCCTTTGACGATGTTTGGAAACAAATCAGCCTTGATTTGGAAGCAATCTGCTTGCAGGGATTTGACGCTGCACGTAGTGTAGAAGATATTGAAGTATATGATAAGAAGGAGAAAAAGGCTGTCAAAAAAGGAGAAGAAGGCAGAGTTATACCCTTCGCTTTGATTCAAAACCATCTATTTGCTGATGAATTCACACAAATGGATGGTTTGAATAAAGATCTGTCCGGCGCAACATCGGAATATGAATCTTTCTGGGAAGGGCTGGACGATGAGCTCAAGGAAGAACTGAAAAAGAAAGATGACGGTGATGAGCAGTCTGAAGCAAAGCTTGATACAAAGCAGCTAAAAGCAAAGTATCAGGAGGTTTTGGCAACGCTATCTAACGATACAACGAAGATGTACGCGGAATACGCTGCGTTGAAGCCTAAACAGAAGGTGGAGTTTCAGAAAAGGCATCCGGAACTCGTTTGGCCCGATGAAACGGAAAAAGTCAAAAATGGTACCTATAAACAATCGGCGATTAATGCGATTGTTGAGCAAATCAAAAACGACATCGAAATCGACGAGGAAGAAGATGATTATAAGATCCGTCATTTGTACCTCCTCGGTCAGCAGATTTCTGCTCTGAAAAAACAAATCAAAGCACTTAAAACCGACCTTGATATCAAGGCACGAGAAGCGATTGTAAAGCTGTCGGACGATAAAATCAAGATGCTGTTGAAAGAAAAGTGGCTGACGCCTGCTATGGAGAATATCAATGTCATTCCGAACGCTATTATCTCCAATTTGAACCGTTCCGTGAATGATATTATAACCAAATACGATAATCCAATTCTTACCCTTGATACCGATATAGCAAAGACCGAGGAATCATTATCCGTTATGCTTAACGACTTAACAGGTGATGCTTTTGATATGGCGGCAGTTCAGCAATTCAAAACACTGTTGGGAGGAAAAGAAAATGAATAAAACTCCGGCAGTTAGATTTATAGGATTTGCAGAAGATTGGGAACAGCGTAAGTTTGGAGATATAGTTCAAACAAGGCGTGGCTTAACATATAAACCAACAGATATAGAAGAAAGCGGCATTAGAGTTTTACGCTCTTCCAATATTGATGAGGATACTTTTGTTTATGGCGTTGATGATGTATTTGTTAATCCATATGCCGTTAATATTGAACCAGTTAGAAAGAATGACATATTGATTACATCTGCAAATGGTTCTTCGAGACTGGTTGGAAAACATGCCTTAATTAAAAAAATATCTGATGGTTCTGCTGTTCATGGTGGTTTTATGCTTTTGGGTAGAACTAAGAATTATGATTTTGTGAATGCATCAATGAGTTCTTCTTGGTATACAAAATTTATAAATGTTTTTGCGGCTGGAGGAAATGGAGCTATTGGTAATCTAAATAAAAATGATTTAGATGAACAGATTATTTTGATACCTGATGATGCTGAACAAATAAAAATCGGTGAATATTTTGCCGCTCTCGACAACCTCATCACTCTTCATCAGCGCAAGTATGAAAAGTTGAAAAACATCAAAAAATCAATGCTTTACAAAATGTTTCCGAAAAATGGTTCAAATGTACCGGAAATTCGTTTTAAGGGATTTACTGACGCTTGGGAACAGCGTAAGTTTGGAGATATAGTTCAAACAAGGCGTGGCTTAACATATAAACCAACAGATATAGAAGAAAGCGGCATTAGAGTTTTACGCTCTTCCAATATTGATGAGGATACTTTTGTTTATGGCGTTGATGATGTATTTGTTAATCCATATGCCGTTAATATTGAACCAGTTAGAAAGAATGACATATTGATTACATCTGCAAATGGTTCTTCGAGACTGGTTGGAAAACATGCCTTAATTAAAAAAATATCTGATGGTTCTGCTGTTCATGGTGGTTTTATGCTTTTGGGTAGAACTAAGAATTATGATTTTGTGAATGCATCAATGAGTTCTTCTTGGTATACAAAATTTATAAATGTTTTTGCGGCTGGAGGAAATGGAGCTATTGGTAATCTAAATAAAAATGATTTAGATGAACAGGTTATTTTGATACCTGATGATGCTGAACAAATAAAAATCGGTGAATATTTTGCCGCTCTCGACAACCTTATCACCCTTCATCATCGCAAACTTAAAAAACTAGAACAAATAAAACAAGCAATGCTTCACAAAATGTTCGTGTAAGAAGCGGAGGCAACTATGTCATACAAAAACGAAACAGAATTTGAAAACGCCTTGATTGCCAAGCTGACGCAACTCGACAATCAGTGGTCAAGAGAGATTCTGGCATACAAAACCGAAGAAGAGCTGATTGAAAACTGGGCAAAAATTTTGTTCAGCAATAACAATACAACCGATAAGCTCAACGGCTGTCCTCTGACCAAAACGGAAATGGGACAAATCATATCCCAAATCAACGGCGAAACTCCCTTTGCCATCAATCGCCGATTAAACGGCAGATATATTTCTATCATCCGTGATAACTCCAAGGATACACAGCACGTTGGAAAACGTGTGGATCTGTTCCTCTTTGACAAGGATGAGATTGCCGCAGGAAGAAGCGTATACCAGATAGCTCGCCAGCCAAAGCTCCCCATCTCGTCAGAAATTCTCGGCAACCGCAGAGGCGATTTGATGCTATTAATCAACGGTATGCCGCTGTATCATATTGAACTGAAAAACAATCCTGTTCCTGTTGAACAGGCGTGTAATCAAATCAGCAAATATATGCAGCACGGCGTATTTACCGGCTTCTTTTCACTTGTTCAAGTGTTTGTCGCAATGACGCCGACCGAAACACTGTACTTTGCGAATCCCGGACGTGAAAGAGCTTTCAACTCCGACTACTATTTTCATTGGGGTGACTTCAACAATAAGCATATTGTCGACTGGGAAGAAGTTGCAGAAAAGTTCCTTTCTATTCCGATGGCGCACAGACTGATCGGTTACGGTACGATTGCGGACGGAACAGATAACATTCTCAAAGTAATGCGCAGTTATCAGTATCACGCTGCTTATAAAATCTATTCGCAGGTAGTCAAGCGAGTAGATTGGGATGATGACGGACAAAAGGGCGGCTATGTATACCACACTACCGGCAGCGGTAAAACAATGACGAGCTTTAAGTGCGCACAGCTGATAAAGTCCTCCGGTAAAGTTGACAAGATTGTTTTCCTGATGGATCGTGACGAGCTTTGGAAACAAACTTATGATAATTATCGAAACTTCTCGGACTGTGATGATATTGAAGATACCGCTAACACCAACAGCCTACTCTCAAAGCTGGAGAACGACACACCCAATTTGCTGATTGTTACGTCTATTCAGAAGATGAGTAACCTGACAACCGTCAATCCTACTCCGAATGCGGCACGTATTGCAAAGGTGCAAAAGAAAAAACTGGTGTTTATCGTTGATGAAGCCCATCGTTCTACCTTCGGCACAATGCTCCGTGATATAAAGCTGACCTATCCGAGAGCAATGTTCTTTGGCTTTACAGGTACTCCTATTATGAAGGAGAACGCAGTTGACGGTATTACGACCAAAGTCTTATTCGGCACGTGTCTGCACAAATATACAATCTCAGAAGGAATCAGAGATAAAAATGTTTTAGGGTTCAAGCCTTCAAAAGTCGTAACATTTGACGAGGAAGATTTCAGAGAAAAGGTTGCTCTGATGAAGCTCGGCAAAGATAGCGTCGAAGGTCTTACCGATGAAGAATTCAAAAAATATCACGCTCTTGCTTCCCGAGATATGGACAAGGTGGAAGCAGACGTCAGCAACAGTCTGTATGCCGACGGAGATACCGGAAAAGAGCATCGCAAAAATGTGGTTCAGGATATTCTTAATAAATGGGAACGAATCAGCTTCCGTGGTAAATTCCACTATATTCTCGCTACATCCTCAATCCGTGAAGCGATTAAATACTATCGTTTATTAAAAGACAACGATAAAGATTTGTTTGTCACTGCTGTTTTTGATCCGCATACAGATAATACAAGCGATGATATCTTCAAGGATAAGGCAGTAGAAGAAATCCTCATTGATTACAATAACCATTTCAACTTCAAGTTTACAGTCGGCGCTTATCGTCGATTCAAGGATGATGTTTGCTCTCGTCTTGCGCACAAAGAACCTTACAAGGATATTGATACAAGAAGAGAGGAAGCGGTTAATATTGTTATCGTTGTTAATCAGCTTCTTACCGGATTCGACTCGAAATGGATTAACACCTTGTACTTGGATAAAGTAATTGATTACGAGCAGTATATTCAGGCTGTTTCAAGAACAAATCGCCTTAACGGATATGAAAAGCAGTACGGAATTATCAAGTATTGCAGAAAGCCGTACACAATGGAGAAAAACGCAAAGGAAGCTCTGCAACTCTATGCGGAAGCTGGTTATCAAGATGTATATGTTCCGTCTTTAGGACAGAACATCATCGGAATGAATAACGATTATCAAAGCATCATCAAGCTGTTCGAGAAAAACGGTATTGAGAATTTCAGCAGACTTCCCGATAATCAGGGTGACATCAAGCTGTTTGCCGACTTGTTCAATAACATCAGCAACAATTATTATCGCTCTATTCCTCAGCTTTTTACTTGGACGAAGAGAACTTATATCACAGAGGATGCCGGAGAGGTAACAGTTGATCTCGATGAAAGAACATACGAAATTCTTCATCAAAGATACAGCGAAATACCGAGGACTGTTCAGCCCGGCGGCGATATGATTTATGACATCAAGGCTTTTCTTACCGAGGTATCATCAAATGAGATTAACCGTGCGTTTATGGAATCTCAGTTTGCCGAAGTATTGAAAGACCTTTCCAATGGTGCAAAGCCGGAAGAAATCAAAGCATTGCTCAATGATTTGAAATCCAGTTTTGCAGAATTGCCGGCAGAGGATCAGATTACTGCCGAAGCTATTTTGGAAGATATTTACTCCGGTGCGCTAAAAGATTTTGACGAAGGAAAAACTCTTGCTGAGTACATCGAGATTTATAAGAGAAATACACTGAAAGCAAATATCAAAGTATTCAGCGAGGCGTTTGGTTTTGATAAAGATAAGCTGGCAAGAATTATGGTTTTCCACCTAAAGGAAGAAAAGCTGTATGAAGGCGGACTTTTTGATCAGATAATGGAAACACTTGACCGTGCAAAAGCGAAGGAAACTATGGAAAAACTGGAGGATTGCACCATCAGACCGCACCGTGTAGTCCAAAAAGCAGAAGGATATCTGAAGAAGTTTATCCTGTCCGGCGGGAATGTTAGCTTTATGGATTAAAAGCATAAAAACACCTAATAGAGCAAGGAGGTTAATCTTATGCAAGATGATTACACAACACTTGAAGACGTGGTTAGAGCACAATATGCCAACGTTTTTTGGACTCACAAGATACAAGAAAAGCAAGCAGAGATATATGAATTTCGTCACAAGTTGTTTTCTTGGATTAATATAATCTCTGCGTCGCTTACTTCTGCTGGTATTATTTCAATTGTTTTTGTTGACCAGTTTTGGATAAAGTTAGTTTCTGCTATTGTGTCTTTTGTTACCACAACAATGAGTGCTTTATTAGCAACTTTTGATTATAAGAACTTGGCAAAATCGAATAAAACCGCAGCTACGAAACTCGTATGTTATAGAAATGAATTATTATCACTGCTTGGAAGAATAAGAATTAAAGAAAAAACCGCAAAAGAATTGTTTGATGAATTTGAAAATCTGCAAAGCAGTATACACGAAGCATATCAGGACGCTCCAAATACAACTAATCGTGCAGTTGCAAAGGCAGGAAAAGCTATCACTGAAAGTAAAGATGGCACATACTCTGACGAAGAAATTGATAGACTTTTACCTGATACACTAAAGAGGAGGAATATAAAGTGAGCTATAACGTCAAAAAGCACGGAGAAGTTATTTTGACAGACATTAGAACAAGCATCTCAACTCGGTATAAAGCGGTCACTAAAGCAATTAACCGTGAATTTTGGGATTCTCAAAGTGACAAAGAACATAGTCTTTACGTTGGTTCCTATGGACGAGGAACAGCAATTAATACCAGTGATGTTGATATTCTTGTTGAATTACCTGAAGATGAATACAATCGCCATAACGTTTATAAGGGAAATGGGCAGTCCAGACTATTGCAAGCTGTAAGAGAAGCAATACTTAATACATATCCTCGTTCAGATGTACGAGCTGATGGACAGGTTGTTAAAATAGCTTTTTCCGATGGTATGAAATTTGAAATACTGCCTGCGTTTGTTACATACGGATGGAATGGTATAATTTATAAATATCCTGACACAAATATGGGTGGGAATTGGCGTTCAACTAATCCAAAAGCAGAGCAGGATGCTATGCGTGATAAAAACAAATCAAGTAATGGGTTATTATTTGACACCTGTAAACATATGCGATATATTCGAGATAACTACTTTAAAAGTTACCATCTTTCCGGAATAGTTATTGATAGCTTTGTTTATGCTGCAATCAAGAACTGGAGATGGACAACACCAGAAGAATCTTCATCTGCTGCTGAACCAGGTGAGTACGAAAAATTGCTTTATGATTATTATTTGTATAATCTGCGATTCTCAAATACAATCAATGCTCCGGGAAGCAATGATTATGTAGATGTTTCAAGCAGTAAAGATTGCTTAGAAAAAGTTTTATTGAAAATGTGTAAATAGAATCGCGACGCTCAATAGATGGGTGATTTATCGGATACGGAAGGATAATTTGTTATGACAAAAGCAATCAAGAAAGATACCATTCACGCCGGTGGAATTGACATTGGTATTTACACAACAGATTTCAAAAATGAATATATATCACTCACAGATATAGCGAAATACAGAAGTATTCAACCTTCGATTACCATTATGTTAAACGTCGTGCTGTTTGGCAAAACTGCACGATTTAGCTGCACGTCAGTTGAATGTATTAGATTCGGTGAATTTGGAGGATTTGCCGCAGTTGCCAGATATTAAAAAAGAATAGTAAACCATTATTAGCAAGAAAAAGGCTGATGTAATCTCTTATTGGACTACATCAGCCTACGTGTTAGCTATAGATTATTTCAGCGTTCACAACTTCTCTCGCTCGTTGGACGGCGTTATTCATCTTGCGAACCCATAGCATTTGATTGGTGGCTTTGAGTTGTTCGGTGCAGCCTTCTTCTTTGGCGAAAGATTGCACGAGCTCGTTGTATATCTTCTGTGCCTGTTCGTCAATGTCGGCAAGGTATTCGTTCAGTTTGCATTTTGTGAGCATATTGGTATATAAAATCGGGCGGCATCGTTTGATATAGCGAAGGTGTTGTTGTCCCCATAAACCGATAGGTCGTTTATCCTGTTCGGGAAGCGTTAAATTGGGAAGTAAATAATCTCCCTGCTGTGTGTATGTAATCTCCATTGTCAGACCTCCTTGACCTTGACTTTCTTGACTTTGGCTTTTGTAAGCTTGATTAGCAGATCGTCGATGATATCGGTGTACTTGCCCTGTGTTATAAGGTCATTCCTCAAATCAATCAAGCTGTTGATAACCGTGCGCCGTTCATTGGGTGTTAAATACAGGTGGTATTTTGGATTTCTAATTCGCTGTCCTCCTTTAAAAAATCTTCATACGGCGTATCATTGTTCACAAAGGTATCAAGGATAAGCCTTGTGCCTAATCTGAAACCAACCATAAAGCTGTCGAGTTCCGACTGAGCTAAAATACTATTAGAAGTGTTGATGAATGAAAGAAATGCTTTCTTTTCATCACCGGTCAGCTTTTCGGTCAGGAGTGCTTCACTTTCTGAGAGAATAGTAATCTGCTTTTTCAGATAGCTGCCGTTCTTAAAACCTCGTGCCTGCGGATCAATATTGCCGTAGTATAACTCTTTAATAATGTTTTTCATCTGTAATTTCTCCGATTACGTTATTATTGTACGGAGAAATTGAATAAATCACAAATGTGCGAGCGAGAAATGTGTGCAACTACCGATAAAACCTGAATTTTTCATAAATCCGTTATGAACACTCGTACCAAACAACAAAGGGTATCAATACAAAACAGTATTGATACCCTTTGTTCTTATATTCAGCAAATGAACATCTTGTCTTTAATTATGTATAGTTTTGCAATTAATAACAAAACAGTCAAAGCAAAAACTTTAACTGACTGTTATTGTTAAATCCGCTTAAAAAAGATAGAATACAAAATATGATAAAATAAATACCGTATTTGTATATTTTACTCCGCTATTTCTTCTGATTCATCTCGGTAATTTCCAAATTTAAAAACAAAGCTGATTTCGGAACAATTTGTATTAAAACTTACCAAACATTCGGCATCAATATCATTGTCAAACGAATAATCTAAAAACAGTTCGTTAAAGTCAACATTATCGTAAAAATCAGCATTTATATTTTTTGCGTCAAAATACTTTCCAAGCCCTTTAGCAAAACTGTCGCTGATATTGTCGTTTTTATTAAACAAAGCTTTTGAATTTACAGAGCTTATATTTAAATTAAATATCATATGTGACTCATCGTCCATAACAAAACTGATCATCCAAGTCCCATTCCGGCACCGCCCTGTTTTCTTGCTCTTGAAATTAAATAGACAATAAGCTTTATATTTTATAAATATACCATAAATTTAAACGGCATAATATATTTTATATGTAAATATTGCAATAATATAAATTAAATGCTATAATATCAAAAGTAATCATAAAGGAGGAGAATATGAAAAAGTCATTCAAATGTATATCATTAATGCTTTCTTCATTGCTCATTCTCGGCTGCGGTTCTACTGCGTTTTCTGCCGCCACTGTTGAAGATAACGAATCCGTTAAAGCTATTTACGAAAAGATTGAGGAAGGCAGAACCGTTTTATACGACGAAAACAAGAACGAAATTCCTGTTGAAAAACTTAATAACGATACTGAAAATATAAGCAAAAAACTTCCGCAAAAATATGACTTGCGAGATTACGGCAGAGTATCGAAGGTTAAAAATCAGGGTTCCGAGGGATATTGCTGGGCATTTGCATCTGTAGCATCAATGGAATCGAGTATTCTCTCGCAAAATGACCTAAAAAGCAAGCTCGGAGAAAATCCGCAAGACACTATTGACTTATCAGAGGCAGGACAAACCTGGTACATACATTCAGGCATAGTTGACAAGTCATCTCCTTTTTACGGCGATTACATAGACGATTCGTCAAAAGGCAGTAACGGAGGCACTTCCGATACTCTTGCCATCTCGCTTAACTCGGGGTTTGGTACATATCCGCAAAGTCTTTGCCCTTACAATGAAGTGAAGAAAGGCTTTTCAGAAACCCTTAGATATTATTCAGACTACAGACTCAAGGACTACAGTGAAATAAGCAATAACAAAGATACTTTAAAATCAAAGATTGTGTCAAACGGTGCCGTTACCGTTTACTATCCAAGCATTACCGACTGCTATTCTTCCGACTACGCAAACTATTACAGCGATAATACCTGCATTGGAATCGGAGATTCGCATTTAATAGTCGTTGTCGGCTGGGACGATAATTACAGCAAAGATAATTTTACCGGTAAAGTCAAGCCTTCAAATGACGGTGCATGGCTGTGCAAAAACAGTTGGGGTGAGCATTACGGCAATGATGGTTACATTTGGATTTCTTACGATACAACCAATCTTGCTTTTTCTCAATATATAATGCAAGACAACAATGCTTATGACAACGAATATCAGAACTGCTTTGTCACTCAAGGGTACGGTTACAATTATGAAGGTGCAGCAAATGTATTTACCGCCCAATCCGACGAACAGTTAAAACAAATCAGTTTCAAAACCTTGGGTGCTTATGATTATACCGCCTCTGTTTATGCACTTAATGCTGATTTTGATAACCCAAAAGACGGCAGACTTCTCACTGCTTTCAGCGGGAAAATTGAGAATAACGGCGTACATTACATAGATGTAAAAGATCAAGTTTACCTTACATCGGGTGAAAAATTTTCGGTTGTAATTGAGTCAAACAACGATTCAAGCTATATGTCTTTTTCGAGTTCTTTACTTACAAATCAGAATTGCAAAGAAAATAATTCCTATATACTTAGCCATAACCAATGGAGTGATGCATATAATCAGCCTGATATTTCAAGGGCATATGCCTCTATAAAAGCTTTTACTTCCGATTTAGATAACAGTGAAGTTACAGAAAATCTAAAAAAGGCCGTTTCAGATGCCGAAAACATAGATAAAAGCAAAATCTCCTCCGAAAAATACGCAAATCTTCTGAATAATCAGATTGAAGCGTCAAAATCCCTTTTAAGCAATTCATCTTGCTCTGTTCAAGATATGAACAATGCTGTTATCCTTTTAAAATACTATGAAGAAAAAGCCGTTGACGCTCCTTATGAAATAAGCAGTATTGACGATTACTTTACGCTTATTGAAATTTGCAATAATTACGGCTATATTCCGGAAAAAATAAATCTAAATACCGACCTTGATTTCGCCGATTATGATAAAGAAGTACCACCGCTATGCACCAGCGACGGTTATTTCAGTTCTGTATTTTACGGAAATAATCATACAATCAAAAACATTAAAATCGGTTCAACACAAAATGAATTGAACAATATCAGCGGATTCTTCGGTTCTTTGCAAGGTGCAAAAATATATGATTTAACAATAGAAAACGCAAATGTCGCACCTGCAAATGTTAGCGGTGTGCTTGGTGCTTACGCTAAATATGCCGCTATTTTAAACTGCACTGTAAAAAACAGCACTGTAAATTACAACTACTTTTCCGATACTCAATCATCGGGAGCAATATGCGGTGAAGCGTGGTACTCAAGCGTTTCATACTGCAATGTTGAGGGCAATACAATATACGGCAAATACGCAAGTGAATTTGCTTTTTCCGTACAATCAATTTACGGTTACTGCACTCAAAAAAGCAACAAAGTTTATGCAACAAAATCATTGTCTGTATTTGATGAGGCAAACTCAAAGATGAGTAACCTCTCCTTTATTCCTGCTCCGGCAAACAGTGATATTTTTATTGAAATGCGGGACAATTATGTACGAGTTTCGTCATTACTGCATAGCGTAACAAGCTGCAGTTCAGATACGGTCAGCGTAGAAAAATCAGGTGATTATTATTACATTGATAAAAGCACTCTCAACGATGACGATTTTGTACTTGTGAACATCGATTATAAAGACAGTAACAATGATTACAATTATACGGTTGACCTAAGTGACAAGTCATTGATTCTTATTTCAATTAATTATACAGTGTCAGAAACTCTTGAAATCCCTTCCACCTATCTTGGACGACAGGTGAAAAATTTATCCTCATCTATATTTGTAACAACAGATACAAGCAATGTTAAAACCCTTATTTTACCCGATAGCCTTACAACTCTCGATAATACAAATATTAAACCGATTTACACTCTTGAAAATCTTGTGATCGGAAACGGAATTACAGAAATCCCCGACAGTTTTGCAAACTATATGAATAATCTTGAAAATGTAAAACTCGGTAACAATGTAACCAAAATCGGCAAAGATGCATTCTGTGGATGCGCAAGACTGACAGAGATAAAAATTCCCGACAGTGCAAAATACATAGACGATTATGCATTCATCGGTTGTTCTTTCAATAAAGTATTAATCGGCAAAAATGTTGAATACATAGGTGATGAAGCGTTTGGATATTTCGATTATATTTTATCAAACAAAGGAAATTCAAATATATTGAACCCATATTATGTAATCAACGGTTATTCCTCTACCGCAGCCGAAAAATACGCAAAAGAAAACGAAATTAAGTTTATAGACCTTAATAATCAACCCGCTGATACAGAACAGACTTATACATATATAAACGACCTTGTTGCAGGGGACATCAATCTTGACAATAAGATTGATGTAAACGATGTTACTCTTTTGCAAAACTATTCAGCCGGCAATGCTGAATTTAACGATTTTCAGTACAAAAATTCAGCTGTTACCCACTACATCACATCAATTACAATTAATAATGTAACCGAAATTCAGCGTTACCTTTCAGGATATATTGATACTCTTGAAATTTACAGCGTAGGTTAATTAAAAAATATATGCACCTGTAAGCCGCATGATTTACAGGTGCATTTTTTTACAATTAAGTAATACAATAAATTTCCGTAAAACACAAAACAGACCGCTGGCAAACGGTCTGTTCTGTATTGTGTGTTTTATGAAAATGAAGCCCGTTCGTAACAGGCACATTTCAACAATGTTACAGTAACTATATATAGTTACTACTTTAATATTATACCGAAAATCGCCATAAAATCAAGTGTTATTTGCTGTATTTGTAGGAATCGTAAGCCAAAAAGGCAAATTGCACATAATTTGCGAGTAAAGTTTGTTTATTAATTTTCGAGGCTTTTTTAAAGTTTGACCAAAACAAACAAATATTCTTTGATTTATGTCAGAGTTTTTAGATTTTTTAAAAACTGTACTTACAAAAGCAAAATAAAAAGCACCGTGTAAAAACGGTGCTTAAAATACTGATTATAGATTAGTCAGCTGTGTATGGGAGCAAAGCAAGGTGTCTTGCACGCTTAATTGCAACTGTAATTTCACGCTGATGTTTTGCACAAGTACCTGTTACACGGCGAGGAAGGATCTTACCTCTCTCTGACATATAACGACGAAGACGAGCGATGTCCTTATAATCAATGTGTTCAACCTTATCAACGCAGAAACCGCAAACCTTCTTGCGAGCTTTTCTACCACGGTTAATTGGTCTGTCAGCCATTGTGAGAACTCCTTTCAATGAATTATATTATAATTCAGTTAAATTTAAAATGGTAAATCATCATCAAGCGGCATATCCTGAAAATCTGAATTTGAACCGCTCTGATATGACTCAGCAGGAGACTGTGCCTGCTGGTATGGAGCCGAGCCGTAAGACTGGTTAGAGCCATAAGACTGTGCGCCATATGATTGATTGTTGCCGTAAGACTGATTATTGTATCCGTTAGCATTACTGTCACGGCGTTCGCCTGTGAAACTAACATTGTCTGCAACAATCTCTACTACATAACGGTTAGAACCGTCTTTTGCCTGGAACGAACGACTCTGGAGCTGTCCGTCAACAGCAATCATAGAACCCTTGCTGAAATATCTGCAAACAAATTCAGCAGTCTGACGCCAGCAAACAATATTGAAAAAATCCGCCTTGCGTTCTTCACCGCTCTTTACATATGAACGGTCAACCGCAATACTGAAAGATGTTACGCTGACACCGTTAGGGGTTGTCTTAAGTTCCGGATCGGCAGTTAATCTGCCCATTAAAACCACTCTGTTAAGCATTTTTAAGTTCCTTTCGTGTTCGAGGAATAACCCCTACAAAGGTTCATTCGTAAATTATTCTTCTTCTTTTTTGATGATGATTGAACGCATTACACCGTCTGTAATCTTGTAGATACGGTCGAGCTCTGCAGGGAACTCTGCTGTGCTTTCAAAATCAAAGAGAACATAGTAGCCTTCGCTCTCCTTGTTGATAAGGTAAGCAAGCTTTCTCTTGCCCCATTCGTCAACATTCTTTAAAGTGGCATTGTTTTCGATGAGAGCCTTGAATTTCTCTACTACCTTCTGAACGTTCTCTTCGCCGTTCTTAAGAGAAACTACCATTACTGTCTCGTAATTAGCTGTTACTGCCATTATATTGCACCTCCTTCTGGACATTATGGCGGCTTTCGCCGCAAGGATGTTATACTCTTTATATTGCATAACAAAATTATTATACCATTATTTTTGCTTTTGTCAATATTTGAAATCAAAAAATTCGGAAAAAATCCGCAATTTTTCTTTGATTATTGACATTTTACCTCCTTATGGTAACATATTATTAAAGTACAGGAGGCAAGTATGACAAAAGTAAAAATTTGCGGACTTAAAAATCCGACCGATATAAAATGTATTAATACACTCTCCCCCGATTTTGCAGGGTTTGTTATGTTTTTTGAGAAAAGCCATAGGAATATTTCTGTCCAAACGGCGCAGGAATTGCTCGCTTTGCTTGACAAAAATATAAAGAGCGTTGCCGTTACCGTATCACCAACCGAAGAACAGCTTGAGCAGATACACACCCTCGGCTTTGACTATGTGCAAATTCATGGCAAAATCAGCGAAAAGCTTTTGAGCGAGTGCAAAACCCCCGTTATTCGGGCAATTAATGTGAGCGGAATTGAAAGCATTGGCGATATTGAAAATCTTGACAATGTAAAAGGAATTTTATTTGATTCGGCAGTACCCGGCAGCGGCAAGAGTTTCGACTGGTCTATGCTTGAAAGACTCCCGAAAAACCAAAAAATGCTTTTCCTTGCAGGCGGACTTACAGCCGACAATGTAGCCAAAGCCGTTGCTCAGCTGCGCCCCTTTGCGGTAGATGTCAGCTCAGGCGTTGAGCTTGCCGACAAATCGGGCAAGGATTTTGAGCTTGTCAGAACATTTATTGAAAATGCGAGAAATTCTAAATAATCACAAATAATCAAACATTATTCAAATCCACTTAAATATAATTACAAACAGGTGACTGAAATGAAAGAACACAATTATAAAATGAACATATCGCAGGCAGAATTTTTTAATATTCTCGGCAATCACACCCTAAAAGATATGCCGCTTTCAAACCTAAACAGAAACACCGCAAGCGATACAACACTTTACGGCTCTGTAAACGGTAAATCCGCAAAACTCTGTCCTCACCCTGCCGACAAATACAAGCCTTTTAATCCGATAAATGAAATTACAGCCGAAGAGCGTGGAACTCAGCTTGATGTATGCGTTAAATCTTACACAAACAAAAAAGATATAATATTTTGGATCGGTTTTCTTGTATTGGTTACGGTTTCAACCTGCCTTGTCCTTTTCCTAAGCTATCCCGAAATCTATACAGAACTGCCGTTTATATGGTTTTTGCCCGTATTCGATATAATTGCTGTTTCACTGTTATTCGGCTTTATGATAAAAAGCAACAAAAATGTTTTCTTTAAACGCTTTGAAAAGATTTTCAAGGACTACATAGTGCAATAAAAAGTAGGTTCTATGGTAAATTTTATAAAATCAAAATTTAGTTCAACCCTTTTTAAAAGGTGCTGTTTTGAGCAGAGCCAACAAAAGGCAAGTGTAAGTTTAAAAAGGAAATAATTAAATAACTTATTTTGCCAAGTACAAATTTTATTAGAAAAATATAAGTTAGAGGTTCCAAGGTCACTGACCTTGGTCGTCTAAGGAAAAGGGATACTTAAGGGGAAAGGGACTCGAAATCCCTTTCCCCTTAAGCGTGCTTTCTTTTGGAGCTTTTCTTTTCACGCAAAAGAAAAGCGGAATGGTAGGCATTTTATTATAATGTATAAGTAGTTTACAGGCAACAAACTTATAAAATAATCTTTCTGACTTATTCCTACTTACGCAATTAAAAGGCTCTCGCCATTGTATTCAAGCCGCAAACGGCAAGCCATTTGGCTGTCAGAC
Organism: Ruminococcus sp. FMBCY1; assembly: GCF_023921805.1. Taxonomy (GTDB): domain Bacteria; phylum Bacillota; class Clostridia; order Oscillospirales; family Acutalibacteraceae; genus Ruminococcoides; species Ruminococcoides intestinale_A. The sequence continues at coordinate 707,352 of NZ_CP074197.1, forward strand.
ATTGTATAAAAGAAAACTATTTGCGGGCGTTGCCCACACCCACAACCTTTGAAAAGGTTGACCAAACTTTTAACTTCGGGCAGAAAATTTTTCTTTCTCTTAACTTTGTTGTCCGACCGAAAGTCGGCTAAACCATATTCACCCCAACTTTTGAAAAAGCATCTTATTTTAATTAAAATAAAATCTGATGAATTTTATATTATAGAAATCGCAGGTTGTAAGGTCGTTTGTGTCAAGCTCGTTTATAAGAATATAGTTTGCCGCAACGCCGAGCAAATATCCTGATTTTGTGACAATTGTATTTGAACCCACAAGAAAATCAATGGATACTCTTCTTCCGATTTGAGTGCGTATAAAACCGTTTAGATATTGCACACTTTCGGCTGTTACCTCATACGGATTTTTTATGTCGGTCAAAAGGCTTGCCGTCGACATTGCAGTCTGATTGTTTTGCATATTTTGCATATTCTGTTCGTTTATCATTGCGGGGGTCGGCAATGTTTCGGGATTGTACGGCTGGGTTGAATCTATGTTCTGAATTTCACGAACCGCCAAATCATTTGCAACTTCATTATTTTGACTTTCGGCAGGGATTGTCTGTGTAAGTTGATTTATCGACTGCCCCGACGCAGGATTTCTTCTATTCAGTGCCTGTTGATCAGGACTGAAACTTTGATAATTCGGACTTGTGGGGCTAACCAATGTAGCCAGGTCAAGTATGGATGGAATTTCGTAACCGTATTGCTGTATGGTATTTGGAATCTGGTTGTTTATACAATTATAATTATTGCAGGCTGAGGGATTGGTGTCGAGATTATACAGAGTATTTGGGTTGAGCTGCTGCGCCTTTTTATTGTTGATGTAATTTACCAAAACAAATCACTCCTATGTGTTTTTGTAAGCCTGTGTCGGAGAATAAAAACAATGTTTACCGATACGATTGTAAATCACGCCGATATTGGTAGGAAAATAGTTTGGACAGGTTGAGGAATAAGGATTAAAATAGAATAAAGAATTGCCGACCGAGCTGTCAGTATTGCCTGCAAGTGCCCAATCTGCAATTTCGTAGTGTATATCTTCAGGTACAATATTATACACATTTTGCGAATTGTACTGACCCCCTACGGAAGTCTTTAAGCAGGTAAACTGATTTGGCTGTGTAATGATTGCCCGCACATCTCCACCGTTGCTTATCCGTGCAAATTCCCCGTAAGGAACAGTTGACCTGTTGATAATCACAGAGGCAACCGCACGCATACCTTCAATCCCCTCTCCTCCGCTTTCGCATTTTAACAACCGAGCAAACAATTCTCTTGTGTCAAAAGCCATAAAATCACCCGCCTTACGAAAAATAATTCGGTATTGCTTATTCATTTCATTTTATGATAAAATAATAATTTAGTTACAGGTATTGACAATTTTTAATTGAGCCGTTATAATAATTGAGTACGATAATTTAATATGGAGATGTACCCAAGTGGCTGAAGGGTCTGGCTTCGAACACCAGTAGGTCGGTAACTCCGACGCGAGAGTTCAAATCTCTCCATCTCCGCCAAAAGCACTCGAGCAATCGGGTGCTTATTTTTTGTGATAAACACTGAAAAATCGGCTTATTTGCTATGTTTTTCAATCACTCAGCCTTTGCTTTTTGAGTGAATTTCGGTATCAAACAATATCAGCTAAAATCAATAAAGTTACACAGTAAATTATGCCATAGAGAGATTTTTGTACTATCCGAACAAGTCAGTTTACTTAAATAATACTCATCCGGTTCATATTTTGAAACTGTATCAAGAACATAATCAGCAGAAACAATCATAAAATGAATTAATTTATCATCGTCCATAAAACCACCTGCTTGTTCTTTAATCCATTTTATATATGGTAATCAATAACTTAAAAAAAGAATGATTTGGAAATTCTTTTCAGACTTGTTGCCATTCACCTGCAATAAATTTAAAACGCATTTCTTCCGTTGAACGGCAATAACTTTCCACATCCGCCCATCTGATTGAAAACAATTCCATTTCATTATTTTCAAGAATAACTGTTAAACCGTCAAAATCATCACTTACAGATTTTATATTTAAACCGTAACTGTTTATATTTTTTTAAATATCCCATTTTTCGATTTTAGTTGCTATAATTATCACCCGCATTTCTCTGTTAATTTTATAGTAATAAACTTTATAATTACTTAGCTTAAATAATATGCCGGACCATAATTTAAGTATCCGTACTAAACAAATGTATTTACTTCTGTTCGCCTGCATTGCGGACAACGGGCATTTTATCAAAATCATAGTATGAGAGTTCGTCTATTCCGTTTAAAAATGCGTGACAGCCGTTTACTATCATAAGATTGGTCTGCTCAATATTATAGCAACACACTATTACTTTTTTGCCTGACGCATAGGCATATCCGCACTCCCACGCAGTTCCGCTGTCGGAGTACATTCCACCGTAAAGCAAAACAACCGCATCGCAATCGTCAATTCCGCCTTTGTCAATTTTAAAAATTTCCTCTGCCCATTCTGCATTGGTAAGGCTTTCCCTGTTCTCAACATCGTGCTCCATAGGTACAAAAACTTCGTGACCTTTTGCTTTAAGAATTTCAACCGCACGGTGAATATTTGCAATTTCGTTATCGTTAAAAAACGGCGATGCAAGGTAAATCTTCATATTAAAATCTCCTAAAAAATATTAAAAACATTATCGGTATGGTAATCGCCGCCATTGCCTGCGACACAAGAGCAAGGCTTGCGCCTGTTTGCGGACTTTCTCCGTATGCCGATGAAATTATAACGGTGTTAAGTCCTAACGGCATTGCATTTGCACAGAGTGCGGCAAAAACTATTTCATTATCCGTATTCAAAAGCCTTAACGCAGTCACAAAAATTGTAGGAAAAACTATCAGCCTAAGCACCGCCACAATATAAGTCTGCTTTACCTTGAGCAGGCTTTTTATTTCATATCCCGCTATTACAAACCCAGTCAAAATCATTGCAACAGGTGCCATACAGGCGGCACAATCGGTAAGAATTGTACTTACAAGCCGCACCCTCGGTATTTGCAAAAGTCCGAGAATTGCGCCGATAAACAGCGACACAAATATCGGATTCAGCAATGACTTCAAAGAAAATCCGCCCTTGTCCGACGGCACAAGCCAAGCAATTCCGATTGAGTAAGTAAACATATTCAGCGGCAAGGTGAATATTAAATAATCGAAAAGTTCAATGCTGTCAGCGCCGTATATGCCCTGAACAAGCGCAGTTCCGACAAATCCGAAATTTGATACCGAAAGCGAATATCTGTACACTTTACGCAAATACTCGTCTTTGGTAAGAAATTTTGAGATAATAAAAGCAAGCGCTACCGCAACAATCAAAAGCGCAGTGCTGTAAACAAGGAAAATCCATTTTCGGCTTATATTTTCCACCGTACAATTATTCCAAAATGTATTGATTACGACCGCAGGCATAAATATTCCGTTTTCAAGGCGTGACAAAGTCCTGCCACTGCCGTCAGATAAAATATTTTTCTTTTTAAGAACAAAGCCGATAAGAATAAAAGAAAAAAGCACGGCTATGTGATTAAGCGTAGATGAAAGTATTTCCATACGATATTTCCTTTATATTATAATACAAATTTCAGCATAAAACAATAACCGCAGGTCGAGCTGACCTGCGGCTGACAATATTATTATTAATTTTTTGTAAAATTGTATTCATTTGTTTTCTTCATCTTTTGAGCATTTATCGTCACACTCTGCCTGTTCTTCCTTTTTTTCAAGGTTCATAACCGCTGAAAGTCCTGCCGAAACCGAAGAAACCAAAAGTCCGCAGACTGCGCTTTTCCACATTTCTGCATTTGCAAAATCCGTTCCCGTCAGAAACAACGCAAGATTAGCGAGAATATATCCGAGTGCCGTCTGTAGGAATGTACGCAATGCTCTTTTAAGGCAGTTTTTAGTAAAACACATCTTCATATTACATAATATTCCGTTGCCTTAAAAATGTACTTATTTATTATCGGATATTTCGGGCAATCCCGCAATACTTGTAAGCAACGAAAGAATACCCGAAAGCACGCTTGCGGAAGCAACCGCTACCCAATTCACATCACTTAGCACCGCAGACACGCCGATAACCGAAATCGCTGTTTGAGCCACGGTTTTTGCCGCACGGATACCCGCAGCTTTCGCCCATATTTTAAAACCGTTTTTCATAATTTCACCCCCTGTAATACATTTTAATTTAAAAGTTCAATATAAATTTCTGCCCATAAAAGCGATATTAGCTTATTTCTTTTCACTATTTATATGCTCAAGGTCAGCAATTCTATGATTTACAACTCTTATTTCTTCGTCCGTAACGGCTGACATTCGCTCAAGTTTGAAAACACGCTCTTGCAGATGATTATATTTATCCTGCTTATGTTCAAGCTGATCTAACCGATACACAATCAATGATTTGGTCTTTTCGTTTTCGCTTTCCTGTCGCTTACGGTTTGACGCATTTATCAGCAATTGACAAATAATACTTCCGCCCGCAACAATCAGCGCAGTCACAATTTCCGTACTCATATCACGCCCCCCTTACCTATGCGTAAAATACTTTTAAAAATTGCAGTAATTAGGCTAATTTTATTAAAAAAGAATTAAAAAGGCACAAAAAAGCACCCTGCCGTGAGTCGCCCAAAAAAGTTAGACTAAAAATCTAACGATTTGGAGGTCGGTTCACCGAGCAAGGTGCAATTTTGAAATACAGGTATAAAAATGTAACTTGTTAATTAAAGAATGTCGATATGCTCGCCGTTGAGAGCCTTGTTCATACTTCTTACTGCGCAGAATTTACCGCACATTGAGCAAGTATCTTCGTGCTCAGGTTTGCGGTCATCACGGATTTTTCTTGCGGTTTCGGGGTCAATGGCACAATCCCATTGAGCCTCCCAATCAAGCTTTCTTCTTGCGTCTGCCATTTTGTCGTCAATTTCTCTTGCGCCGCGCACACCTTTTGCAATATCGGCTGCGTGCGCCGCAATTTTAGAGGCAATAATTCCCTGCTTTACATCGTCAACATTCGGTAAAGCCAAATGCTCGGCAGGAGTTACATAACAAAGGAATGCGGCACCCGAAGCAGCGGCAATAGCACCGCCGATTGCGGAAGTAATATGGTCATAACCCGGGGCAATATCTGTCACCAACGGGCCTAAAACATAGAACGGAGCGCCGCAGCAGATTGTCTGCTGAATCTTCATATTAGCCTCTATCTGGTCCATCGGCATATGACCCGGACCCTCTACCATTACCTGAACATCTTTTGCCCATGCTCTTTTTGTAAGCTCGCCAAGGCGCACAAGCTCCTCAATCTGACAAACATCGGAAGCGTCTGCAAGGCAGCCCGGACGGCAAGCGTCACCGAGAGAAATTGTTACATCGTACTCACGACAGATGTCGAGAATTTCATCGTAATACTCATAAAACGGGTTTTCGTTACCTGTCATACACATCCAGGCAAACACAAGTGAACCGCCACGGGAAACTATGTTCATCTTTCTCTTATGCTTTTTAATCTGCTCAATAGTCTTTCTTGTAATACCGCAGTGGAGTGTTACAAAGTCCACACCGTCCTGTGCGTGAAGTCTTACAACATCAATAAAATCTTGTGCTGTAAGTGTATCAAGGTCACGCTGATAATGAATAACGGAATCGTAAACAGGTACAGTACCAATCATTGCCGGGCATTCGCTTGTGAGCTTTCTGCGGAAAGGAATTGTGTTGCCGTGCGACGAAAGGTCCATAATTGCGTGAGCGCCCATATTTACAGCCTGCATAACCTTTTCCATTTCAATATCATAATCTTTGCAATCTCTTGAAATACCGAGGTTTACATTTATTTTTGTTTTTAGCATTGAGCCTACGCCCTCGGGGTCAATGCACTTATGGTTTTTATTTGCGCAAATTGCCACCTTGCCCTCTGCTACGAGCGGCATAAGTTCTTCTACTGTCATTCTTTCTTTTTTAGCTACGATTTCAAGTTCCTTTGTTACAATTCCCTTTCTTGCAGCCTCCATCTGTGTTGAATATTCTCTCATATTTCATCTGCCTTTTCATTTAAAATTTTGTAAAATATAGTTATGCATCAGCGATCCTCTGCCTTTGCCGAGGTCAAGTTTTACGCCGATTGCTTTTGTTACATATGTCTTTGCGTTCTCAATGGCTTGAGGAATTTCAAAGCCTTTCGCAAGATTGCTTGCTATTGCGCTTGAAAGCGTACATCCGGTGCCGTGAGTATTGGGATTGTCAATTCTTACCGAGGGGTAAGTATAAAACTCGCCGTCGGAGTAAAGCAAATCATCACTGCAATCCTCTAAATGACCGCCCTTACAGAGTACGGCACAGCCGTATTTATCGGAAATTATTTTAGCGGCATTTTGCATATCCTGTAAATTTTTGATATTAATTCCGCTCAAAATTTCAGCCTCGGGTACATTCGGAGTGGCAAGTGCGGAAATCGGCAAAAGGTATTTTTTCAGATTTTCAAGCCCCTGCTCGCTTATGAGCCTGCTGCCGCTGGTAGATACCATTACAGGGTCGGTCACAATATTTTTTGCTTTGTAAAAATTGAGCTTGTCGGCAATTACTTTTGCGGAATTATTGCCGTAAACCATACCTATTTTTACTGCGTCAGGGAAAATATCGGTAAACACACAGTCAAGCTGATTTGCTATAAACTCGTCGCTCGTCTGCTCAATACCGTATACGCCCGTTGTGTTTTGCGCCGTAAGGGCGGTAATGACGCTCATTGCATAGCAATAGTGCATTGTTATTGTTTTTATATCAGCCTGTATTCCCGCTCCTCCCGAGCAGTCGCTACCGGCTATTGTCAATACAGTTTTCAAACTAACCTCCGTAAATTACGCTGTCTGCAAGTTTTCTTAATTTTTGTGCGGCGGAACAGATATTGTCAGCGCCAAAAATCGCACTCACCACTGCAACGCCGCTTATACCGCAATTTTCAAGCTGCGGTATATTATCTGCGCTTACACCGCCGATTGCCACAACAGGAATACCGACAGTGCCGCATATTTTCTTAAGATTTTCTGTACCGAGGTATTTTGCGTCTGCCTTTGTAAGTGTGCCGAACACCGCACCGCTGCCTATGTAATCCGCTCCGCTCTGCTCTGCTTTTTTTGCAAGTTCAATTGTGCGTGCCGAGCCGCCGATTATTTTATCTTTACCGAGGATTTCTCTCGCCTTGGCAAGCTCCATATCGTTCTGACCGAGGTGCACACCGTCAGCACCTGTCTTTATTACAACATCTGCGTTATCGTTAATGATCAACGGTGCGTTATACTTTTGGCAAATTTTAAGCAGACTGTCTGCCTCTTTACAGAGTGTATCAAAATCGACTTCCTTATCTCTTAACTGAATCATTGTTGCGCCGCCCGATAAAGCCTGCTCAACGCTGTACTCAAGTCCACGGTCGCCTATGCATTTTCTGTCTGTAATCGCATATAACGCAAGCATATTTTTGTCAAATTTCACGCTGTATCACCCCAATTCACGCTTAATTTTCATAACTTCGTCATTTATATTTTCACTCTGCATAAGAAGTGACATAACGCATACACCGGCAAAATTCTTGCTGTTTAGGGATTTTAATTCTTTTGCGGTATCGGCATTTATGCCGCCTATTGCGTAGACGGGAATATTTACACTGTCACACACATTCCGCAAAAAATTTACCCCTTTACCCTTTAGTCCTTTTTTGCAGTCGGTTTCAAAAATATTACCTGCCGTAATGTAATCCGCTCCGTTTTCTTCGGCAAATATTGCGTCCTCCGTACTGTGTATGGAAGTTCCGAGCAAATCAAAATTCTCTCTGCCCTTTAAATCTTTAAACGCACCGAAAGGCAGATGAATTTTTTTAACACCGAGTTTTACAGCGGTTTCGGGAAAATTATGTATAATCAATTTGTCTTTGTCACAAACCGAAAGCACATTTTTTGCAAGATTGAAGTATTCCTGTTCTGAAAGATACTTCTCTCTAAGAATTATATATTGTGTATCGGAATCGGATATTTTTTGTATTTTCTGTAAAAAATCATCTTTGCAAAGCGGCTTTGCCGTCACGCTTACTACATTACACATAGATGTAATCGCTCATAACGGGCTGTAAGCCCTTATCGGTAAGAGCCTTGTAAACCTCGTCAACATTTCTGCTGTCTGAAATTTCAAACTGCTCGTCGCCCTTTTTCTCTCTTTCACCGTCGTGACCGCCTATTCCCACATCTACGCCTGCGGAAATCTTAGTTGCCGCAATGTCAACCACATTGTCACGGAAGCGCTGACACTCCCTCGTTGAAATAGTAATGCTTGCAAACGGCATAAACAATCTGTACGCACAAATAACCTGCAAAAGCTGCGGTTCGTGTACATCTTTCGGATTGATTTTATCGTTATTGATAATCGGTCTTAATCTTGGGCAAGAAAAAGCAATTTCTGCGTGCGGATACTTTCTTTGAATAAGATAAGCGTGCATACCTGTGGCAAATGCGTCTTTACGGAAGTCGCTAAGTCCTAAAAGCGCCGCAAAACCTACGCCACGCATACCGCCCATCAAAGCTCTTTCTTGAGTATTTACTCTGTACGGGAAAATTCTCTTATGACCCGCAAGGTGGAGCGTTTCGTATTTATCGGAATTATAGGTTTCCTGAAAAACGGTTACATAGTCGGCACCGCATTCGTGCACATAACGGTACTCGTCGCTGTTCATCGGATATACTTCAAGTCCTACGACTTTAAAGTACTTTCTCGCAATTTTGCAAGCCTCGCCGATATACTTAACATCCGACATTTTTTTGCTTTCGCCTGTCAGAATAAGTATTTCCTGCAAGCCTGTCTTTGCAATTGCCTGCATTTCGTGCTCGATTTCCTCTGCGTTCAGCTTTGCACGGTGAATTTTATTGTGACAGTTAAAGCCGCAGTAAATACAGTAATTCTCACAATAATTTGAAATGTAAAGCGGTGTAAACATATTTACGGAGTTGCCGAAATGCTTTTTGGTTTCCACTCTCGCAGCCTCTGCGATTTCTTCAAGCAAAGGTAATGCCGCAGGCGAAAGCAAAGCCTTAAAATCGTCAACAGTTTTTTCATCGTGCTCAAGTGCCCGTCTTACATCGTTTTCGGTATAAATTGACGGGTCATATCCGTTCATTTCTGCAATTACTCTGTCGGGTATATCAGAATCAATCTGCTCCATATCGGGCAGATATTTCATATGGTCAATTCTTTCTTCCATTGTTCACGCCTCAACTTTCAAGAAATCCCGTAAGAGGTGATGATGCAGACGCACCGTTCTCAATTACTCTGCCAAGACCTGAAAGATAAGCCTGTCTGCCTGCCTCAATCGCCTTTTTAAATGCGTTTGCCATCATAGGAATATCACCTGCAGTTGCAATGGCGGTATTGCTCATTACAGCCGCCGCACCCATTTCCATAGCCTCGCAAGCCTGCGACGGTCTGCCGATACCTGCGTCAACAATAACAGGCAAGTCTATTTCGTTGATGATGATTTTAATAAATTCCTTTGTTGCTATTCCCTTGTTTGAACCTATCGGAGAGCCGAGCGGCATAATTGCGGCAGCACCCGCATCTCTTAAACTTCTTGCCACATTAAGGTCCGGATACATATACGGAAGTACGATAAAGCCCTCTTTGGCAAGTGCCTCGGTTGCCTTTATTGTTTCGTAATTGTCTGGCAAAAGGTACTTTGAATCTCTGATTACCTCAATTTTAATAAAGTCGCCGCAGCCTGCCTCTCTTGCAAGTCTTGCAATTCTTACAGCCTCATCGGCATTTCTTGCACCCGAGGTATTGGGCAAAAGAGTAACATTCTTAGGAATATAGTCAAGAATATTTGCAACCTTGCCTGTTACAGCTCGTCTTAGTGCAAGAGTAATAATCTCTGCGCCTGCATTTTCAACTGCCGCTTTTATAAGGTCAAGCGAATACTTACCCGAACCGAGAATAAATCGGGAATTAAATTCGTGTCCGCCTAAAATCAGCTTATCATTTTCCATTATTATTATCTCCTTTATAATTTAATGCGGAAAAACTCAACAACCGCCGCCGACAAAATTTACGATTTCTACTACATCTCCGTCTTTGAGAACAGTAGCGGCGTAATTTGCCTTCGGCAGAATTTCCTCGTTAAGCTCAACCGCAATTCTCTGCGGTGAAATTGAATTTTCTTCAAGGTACTGCATAAGTGAAATTTCAATTTTATCAATATCAACTCCGTTTATTCTTATCATAACTTCACCTCCGAAAAGCAAAAAATAAAGTGCGCCGAACCGACGCACTTTGTATGTAAAATATTTACCGTAAGCCTATAGCAAACTTACGCTGCAAAGTCCCTCCGTTGGCATTATCCAAATCAGGTTTACGGTCGAAATGTCAATTCATTTCCTCTCAGCCACTCGGCTCCCGTTTTGTATTGTTTTCTTTATTATAGTACCAAATTAATGAAATGTCAAAACAAATTTATAAAAAATCCGACAAATTATTACTGCTTATCCCAACTGTCTTTCTCTTTTTTAGCCTTGGGATTATCCCAACTGTCGTAATTATTACTGCCTGCATTCACTTCATAACCGTCGTGTGTATCGCAGTTTTCACCTGTAAAGCCGGGATTACTGCTGTAATCGGAATTGAAGTTTTGAGGATTTGCATTATAATTTCTGTTGTAATTTTGCGCATTGTTTTGATTATAATATGCGTTGCGCTGGTTATTGTAGTAAGCGTTCGGATTGCTGTTCTGTCCGTAAAAATTATTTGGATTTACTCCGCCGTTCGGATAATACTTTGTGTTGTATCCGTGGTTGCCCTGCGGTCTGTAATCGTTCGGGAATTGTGTATCGGCATAAATATCTGTCTGATACTTTTTTATAATATTGCAAACTTCAACATAATCGGGAATATCGGAAATAGTAAAATTATCAGAATGTCTGTTGCCCGAACGAACAGCGGCGTAATGATGACATTCGGAAATAACATCGCCTACTCCGAGCCACTGGTCAAAAATACCTCTGTGAATATACACATGCGAAAGGTCTGTAAAAGGCTTAAAATTATACTGTTTGGAAAAACAGCCGTTTGTACTGTAAATGCCTTTATCGGTAATGGCATATTCCGTATTTTTCAGCTTTCTGAAAGAAAAAATAACACCGCCGAGATATATCCATACAGGCATTAAATGAAGAGCGAAAAAGCCGACAAACATCCATACGCTTGAGTCTAACTCAGAAAGGTCACTTGAGAAAATTTGACTTATAAACATAAAGTCAAACATAAACCAAATGAAAGCAAAAATAAGCATTGGGTTAAAAATACACTCAAGCACAAAGCACGACTTCTTAGGTCTGCCCGACCACACAATTCGTTCGTTATTCATCATATTTTTTAAGTCATCGCTTACCTTGTAATCATCATACATAATTTGTTCTCCTCACATTTTCCTGTAACAATTTATAGACTTCCATATAATCTGAAATATTTTTTATTTTAAGCGGAGCCATATTTACGGGCGTCAGACTTCCTATTTTCTGTTCGGGAAACTCAAAACTTAAAGTCACGGTACCCGTCTTACACAAGATGTCAGAAATTTCTTTCCTAATCTGAATATCGTAAATCTCTCTGTACGGCTTATAATACAGCTTTTTTGAAAACAAGCCTTTTGTAAGAAACACTCCGCAGTCGGTTATTGCATACTCGGCATTTTTATACTGCCTCACGGAAAAGGCAAAACCGATTACATACAAAATTGTCGGCAGTATATTCAAAAAGATAAACAGGTAAAATCTGAATGCGTATTTAAATTCATCGGCAGGTTCTCCGAGAAACATCGGTGCTTTAGGCGTAAGAGGTGCATCGCCGTTTATATACGCAATCAAAACATAAACCGAAATCAGCAAAGAAAAAATCAGCATAGGATTAAAAAATCTTTGCAATACCGCACATTTTCTCTCTGGTTTTCCTTTTCGCAAAACTGTCTGACTGCCGACTGCCATTTTTAAAGTATCGGTCAAAGTATAATCGTAATTCAAAATCAATACCCTCTGTGTAACAGTAAAATTTTGTCTATTTGTTGTATATTTCATCTTATTATAATACATAATTTTGCAAAAGTCAAAAGAATATTTTTGAATAAAAAGTATAAAAAATAAGTTTATTCGGCAAATGTAATGTAATCTTAACAAAATATGTAATATACGGTTGTCGGTAAATGTAAATTTAAATGTTATTTTTCTTTATTGATATTAAAACCTTGTATATTTTTGATAAAATAGAAAAAAATTATAAAGGTAGTGTTTTTAATGGCTAATAAAAATCTTATTGACCTTGACGCAATGTCGAAAAAACAGCTTGATATGCTGATTAAAAAAGCTAAAAAAATTATGGAAAATCCTGCTGATTACAGACACGCCTGCGACGGCAAAATTCTTGCCACGCTTTTCTACGAGCCGAGCACAAGAACTCAAATGTCTTTTCAGACTGCAATGCTAAAGCTCGGCGGCAGAACAATCGGTTTTGACAATCCGCTCAATTCTTCCGTTGCCAAAGGTGAAAGTCTTAAAGATACCATGACAATTGTAGGCGGCTATGCCGACATTATCGCAATGCGCCACCCTGTAGAGGGTTCTGCAATGGCTGCGTCTATGTATGCAGGCGTTCCGTTTATCAACTGCGGCGACGGCGGACATCTTCACCCTACACAAACTCTTGCCGATATAGTTACTTTAAGCTGCGAAAAAGGCAGACTTGATAACCTTAAAATCGGTATCTGCGGCGACCTCTTAAACGGCAGAACCGTACATTCACTCATAAAGGCACTTTCGCAGTACGATAACAATTCATTTGTGCTTATTTCCACAAAAGAATTACAAGTACCGCTTTACATTATTGATATTCTTGAAAAGAATAACTGTAAATATGAATTTTCAAATGACCTTGCAAGTTCTATTTCCGACCTTGATGTACTTTATATGACAAGAATACAGCAGGAACGCTTTGCAAGCAAAGAGGAATACGAAAAGCAGAAGTATGTATTTGTTCTTGACAAAGAGAAACTTGCAAAAGCCAAGGAAGATATGATCATTCTTCATCCGCTGCCAAGAGTAAACGAAATCACGGTTGACATAGACGACGACCCCCGTGCCCTGTACTTTAAGCAGGCACTCTACGGTATGTATGGCAGAATGGCACTTATTCTCCTGCTTTTACAGGATGACGACTTTATGCTTAAGGACAGAGAAATCTCTGTTATAGACAAACGCTGTACAAATCCGAGATGCATTACCGCACGGGAAGAATACCTGCCGAATCGTTCATACTTAAAACTCGGTATGCAGATGTGCGACTACTGCGACAAGCGCATTGACTGATGAGGTGATTGATTAATGAGCAAAAGCAAAAATAAAAAACACGGCAAGGCAATTTCTACCGCCATTATCTCGGCTCTTGCCTATATTGTACTCGGCTTTGTTATGATTTTTTATCCCGACAAGGTAAGCATTGCGCTTTGCTATACGCTCGGCGGTGCGCTGACGGTTTACGGACTGTTTAATCTCATAACATATTTCACTTCAAAACAAGCGTCTTTCGGCTTTGAAATGATTGTCGGCATTGCGGCTACCGCATTCGGAGTTTTCTTCTTGATTTCTCCGCAGTCGATTTTAGGAATGATATTCGCAATAATCGGTATTTTGATTATCGTTGACAGTACCATTGATATTAAAAGGTCGTTTCAGTTAAAGTCGTTCGGCGTAAAATATTGGTGGATAAGTTTTGTGGTTTCCGCACTTATTATAATTTTTGCGATTACAACAATTATCTTCCCCGGTTTCTTTGCGGATATAATTATGATTATTTTAGGCATCGCTCTTGTATATGAGGGCATTTCAGGACTTACACTTATCGCTACAATCGGGCACTATGCAAAGAAAATTTCAAACGAATCTCAAATGATAAACATCACTCCCGATAACGAGTATGATGATGATTAAAAACAATTTAACCGCAGATAAGCCGACACTTATCTGCGGTTTTTGTTTGCGATATAATTAATCTATTCCGCTCAATTCTTTTGCTTTCTGCATAAGGATTGAGTTTTTATTTTCGATTTTTTCGTCAATCACCATACCGAGCAATTTATCAAGGATATTTCCGATTTGTTTACCGTCGGTAATTCCTGTTTTTATCAAATCGTGACCGTTAATATCAAGCTGTTTCAGCGTAAAACAATCCTTTTCCTTTAGAACTTCTTCAAATGCGGCACAGGCAAGATTATACTTGCTCATTTTTTCATCTCTAAGGTACATAGACTGTGCCGTTAAATCGGCATACTGCACCTTTAAAAGTCTGCGCATATCAGTTTCACCGATTTTGTTCATCACTCGTTTTATCTGCGGTTTACTGCCTGTAAACCTTACATCATGAAACGCAATCAGCGTTACGCAATCGTCTATAAAATCCCGTGGATACTTAAGGCGCTCAAGTATTTGCTCTGCCATTACTGCGCTGAATTTTGGATGACCCTTAAAATGAGCCGTACCGTCAGGGTCACGCTTGCAAGCCATAGGTTTGCCCAAATCATGAAAAAGCATGGTAATTCGCAAAAGCGGAGTCGGGTCGATATTTGTCATTGCACAGGTGGTGTGCCTCCAAAGCGTTTTGTTATGATGTTTGGTATGTTGGTCGTACCCAAACATAATTGATATTTCGGGCAAAAATACCGCAAACACATCTTTAAACCTGCGCATTATGTACTCACAGCTTTCTCCGCATACAAGTTTGTTGAACTCGACGGTTATGCGTTCGGCGGCAATATTATTCAAAAGTTTTTTACATTCAAAAATTGCATTGGCGGTATGCTTTTCTATCGCCATATTATAGCACGAGGCAAAGCGCAGAGCACGCATAATACGCAATGCGTCCTCGGTAAAGCGCTCAACGGGATTACCTACACAGCGCACCGCCATAAGCTCAAGGTCGTATGCGCCGTCAAACGGATCTACAAGACCTGTACGGTCGCTGTAAGCCATAGCGTTTACGGTAAAATCTCTGCGTGACAAATCCGTAACCAAATCATCCGTAAATTCTACCTTTTCAGGGTGACGATTATCGAAATACTCTCCGTCAATGCGAAAAGTTGTAATTTCATACACGGAAGAATTTATCACTACAGACACAGTACCGTGCTTTATTCCGGTGTCGAAAGTATGAAAATCAGAAAAAAGACGAAGAATATCCTGCGGCAAAGCATCGGTACAAATATCCCAATCATTTGGCTCTTTTTGCAGTAAAGAATCACGCACACAGCCGCCCACCGCATATGCGGAAAAACCGTTTTTCTCAAATCTGTCAATTATCATTCTGACATCGGTCGGTAATTTAATTTTCACACTTTCAACCCCTTTCTTATTTATATTTGTTTTTATTTTTCTCAATCAGCTTTTCGGCATAATTATAAAGAAGATTGAATGATACAATTGTAAATGCCGACAGCAAACCGAACAAAATAAGTCCGTCAACCGAAAGCCATACAAGCGAGAAGAATCCGGCAAAGAATACACAACCGAGCACAATGCCGACCGCCGACACAGTAAGCATAGCAATTCTCAATGCATTAAACGGATATGAAAGTCTTAAGATGAGCATATAAGCACACAATGCCGTCATATATACACATATTGTAGAATACTCGTCAGGTGCAAGCGTTGTAAACTTCGTAATAACAGCCATACCTATTATATTGAGAACGGTACAGAATGCGGCAGGCACCGCTCTTGCAATTATATTGTAGGTAAAATTACCTTTAATTCGGTTTTTATTAGGCTGCAAAGCAAGCACAAAGGACGGCAAACCTACCGTAAGAGCACCGACAAGTGAAAAATGAATAGGCTCAAACGGATACGGCATATGAAAGAATATGAAGAATACCGAAAGTATGATTGTATAAATTGTTTTTACAATATACAAAGCCGAACTGCGTTCAAGGTTATTGATTGTTCGTCTGCCCTCTGCCACAACACCCGGCATTGATGCAAAATCATTATTAACGAGCACAAGCTGTGACACATTTCTTGCGGCGTCGCTTCCTGCCGCCATTGCGATTGAACAGTCTGCCTCTTTTAATGCAAGCACATCGTTTACACCGTCGCCCGTCATAGCAACAGAATGACCGTTTTTCTTAAGCGCAATTACAAGCTGTTTTTTCTGTTGAGGAGTAACTCTGCCGAACACACTGCAATTTTCCGCCGCTTTTTCAAGTTCTTCCTGTGTTTTTACAGTAGTCATATCAATTGCGTTTTCCGCACCTGTTATGCCCGTATCTTTTGCGATATTCTGAACGGTTTTTACACTGTCGCCCGAAATAACCTTAAGTGCCACTCCCTGTTCTTTAAAATAATTTATGGTATCGTTTACATTTTCACGGAGTTTATCTTTAATAAGAACAACGGCAAGCGGAGTAATATCGTCGGGCAAACCGTTACAGAGCGACTTTTCGGAAGAGGCAAGAACAATAATTCTTACCGTATCGTTAATGCTTTCAATGGTATCAAATACCTCTTTATACTTATTCTTATCCTTAAATATAAATTCAGCAGCACCCATTACATAGGATTTACCGTTATCAAAATCGCCGCCCGACCACTTGGTTTCGGACGAGAACGGATAGAATTTTTTACAGCCGATATGCTTTTGTCCTTTTGCGTACTTTTCAATTGCAAGCAAAGTTGCGTTTTTGTCATCGGAATATTTTGCGATTGAGGCAAGCGCCGTGCCGATTTCTTCCTTATTACACATAGTGATAACATCAGTAACATTCATCTCATCGGTAGTGAGAGTGCCCGTTTTGTCAAGGCAGAGTACATCAACCCTTGCGAGAGTTTCTATGCAATACATCTCCTGCACAAGCACCTTTTTCCGTGTCAATCGTATAATAGAAACAGCGAGCACGGAACTTGTAAGCAAAATCATACCCTTAGGAATCATACCGAGCAAAGCCGCAACCGTACTTACAACAGTAGCCTGCAAATCGCCGTCATTGATACCAAACTGTCTTATAAAGAAAGCGATGCCTACGGGAAAAAGAATAAAAGTACATATTTTTATAATAAAATTAAAGGAACGCAAAATTTCCGAATTAACTTTCTTTATGTACTTTGCCTCATCGTTAATTTTTGCCGCATAGCTTTCTGCGCCGACTTTGTTTGCCTTTGCGTAACATTTGCCAAGACTGATAAAACTGCCCGAAAGCAGTTCGTCACCGACCTTTTTTTCTATAAGATCCGATTCGCCTGTAAGCAGGCTTTCATTTACCTTGCATTCGCCCTCACACACAATACAGTCGGCGGGAATCTGGGAGCCTCTGGAAAGAACAACCAAATCGTCCTGTACAATTTCATCTCTGCTTATTTCGCACTCTCTGCCGTCACGCACGACAGTAACTTTCTTTTCGGAAAGGATAGTCAGTTTATCTACACTTTTCTTTGAACGAATTTCCTGCACTATACCGATTGTTGTGTTGGCAATCATAATGCCGATAAAAAGCATATTCTTGTAAGAGCCGACAAACGCAAGCGCCGCAAGCAACACAACATTGATTGCGTTAAACAAAGTACAAATGTTATCTCTGAATATTCTTCCGATTGATTTTGTTTTTAAATTTGAGGTAATATTTATCTTACCTTCCGCTACTCTGCGACTTACCTCTTGCGAAGTAAGTCCTTTTAAATTAGTATCCATTCTAATTCCTTTCAATGTAAAATTTTTTAATTTATAAAAATAATAACATTTTTGAGTTACAAGCTGCTTTAATTACTTTTTATCTTCCAAAAAAATTTTTAATAATAAAAAATCCTGTTTTCTTATATTATAAATGCAAAAACTAAGAATGGCAACGGAAAGTAGGTGATTTTTTTGATTTTTTTTAAATTTTTTAATAAATTTTTATCAGTTGCCCTTACAGCTATTATTTCACTTTCTGCCACTGCTATTCCCTGCAACAGCGGAGAACTGCCGGAATATGTTTATCTCGGCGGTGAACCGTTCGGACTTAAAATGTATTCGGACGGTGTTATGATAGTTGAACTTGAAAGTTATTTTGACGGCAGTAAATATGTTTGTCCCGCAAAAAAAGGCGGACTTAAAGAAAGCGATATTATAAAGGAAATTAACGGTACTAAAATTACAAGCAATGAAACACTGCGTGAAGCTACGCTTAATTCAGACGGAAATACCCTTGAAGTAACCTTTGAGCGTGACAACAAAACGCTTACAAAAGAGATAGCTCCTATAAAAAACACGGCCGACAATTATCTCATAGGCGCTTGGGTGCGTGACAGCAGTGCAGGCATAGGCACTGTAACCTATTATGACAAAAGCGAAAATTACTTTGCGGGTCTTGGTCACGGCATTTGCGACTGCGACACTTACACGCTTATGCCGCTTGCCTCGGGTGAAGCGGTTATAGCGGAAATAAGCAGTGTGACAAAAAGCACAAACGGCTCCCCCGGCAGTCTTAACGGATATTTCTCCGACAAAGTTATAGGAAAAATTACCGATAACTGCGACATCGGAATATACGGCACATTTGATACTTCGCTTACAGAAAATAAAGAAAAACTTGAAGTTGCAAAAGAATCCGAACTAAAAACGGGTAAAGCGACTGTTTATACCACTCTTGAGGGCAATACGCCGAAAGCATACAGCATTGAAATTACAAGCATAAGCAGAAACACAAACTCTGCCGAAAGTTTTACGCTTAAAGTAACCGATGAAGAATTACTTGATAAAGCGGGCGGTATTGTTCAGGGTATGAGCGGCAGTCCTATTGTTATGGACGGTAAACTTGTAGGCGCTGTTACCCATGTTTTTGTAAACTCCACTAACGAGGGTTACGGAATATATGTTGGTAATATGATGCAAAATTACAAATAATTTAGCTAAATCCGTTGATTTTTGGCAGTTAATTATTTTAACCAAAAAAATTTTATTATTTATTGAATTTTTTTGCTTGGAAAGTATTGCCAAAATTACCAATTTATGGTAATATAATCTCATAGAAAAATTACTGGGGGAAATAATCAATGGAAAAAGCAATCAAACTCATCATCACAGAAGAAGCATCCGAATTTTCGCAGGAAAGCAATGCAACAATGGAAAATTACAACATTACGCCTGCTTTCTGCTCAAAAGACGGAGAAGAACTGTTGAACCGCATTAAGGCAGAACAGCCGGATGTAGTCCTTATGGATTCATTTATGACCAGACTCGACGCAATAGGCGTAATGCGCAGTGTAAGACGAGATAAACTTAAAGCTCCGCTTTTCATAGTATTCTCATCATTCCACAACGCAATTCTCGAACAGCAGGTTATGAATTCGGGAGCATCTTATTTTGTACTCAAGCCGTATGACATTTCAGAACTTTGTCAGAATATTGTAAATATGACAAAGCGCAGTAAAGAAAGTTTCATCGGAAATCCCGTAACTTTTGACGCATTCGGCATTGAGCTTAAAGTAACTGAAATTTTGCACGAAATCGGCGTTCCCGCTCACATCAAAGGCTATCACTATTTAAGGGATTCAATTATTATGTCGGTTGAACATCCCGAAATAATCAATGCGGTTACAAAACAATTATATCCGTCTGTAGCAAAGAAATACGAAACCACATCATCCAGAGTTGAAAGAGCAATTCGCCATGCAATTGAAGTTGCTTGGGACAGAGGAGATGTTGATGTGCTTAATTCCTACTTTGGCTACACTATCCACAACGACAGAGGCAAGCCAACCAACAGCGAATTTATTGCTATGATTTCTGATAAGTTAAGATTACAGATTAAAAACGCAAGCTGATAAATTTTACTCAAGGGCTGTCCGAATGGGCAGTCCTTGAAAATATTATACCGTTTTATTCCGTGAATATTCTTTTTTAAATTTAATCGAAATCCGCACTCCCCCGCCTACATAAAAAAGCCTCTACAAATATGTAAAGGCTTTAGTTGAAATTTATTATTTAATCTAAAATTTTACCGTCAGTGGAAATTGTAACAACCTGCCACGGTATAAACTTTCCGCTGTTTTGCAACGCTCTTTTTACGGCGTACTCAAGACCTCCGCAGCACGGTACTTCCATACGAACTACGGTTACGCTCCAAATATTGTTATTTGCAATTATACTTTCTAGTTTTTCGCTGTAATCGATATCGTCAAGTTTAGGGCAGCCTATGAGTGTAATTTTCCCACGCATAAAATCATTGTGCATCTGCGCATAAGCATATGCTGTGCAATCGGCGGCAATAAGCAGCTTTGCACCGTCAAAGTACGGAGCGTTTACAGGCACAAGTTTTATCTGACACGGCCACTGACCAAGGTGTGACGGCATTTTTACATCTTCCGCAAAAGCAGTATTTTTAGAGCTTTCTCTGTTAAATGTCTGTAGTCTGTGTCCGGGGCAGCCACCGAATGTTTCTGACTTTTTCTTCATATTGGCTTTTACCGCCTCTTCATCATATGCGAGAGCCTCACGCTCAACAAAAGAAATCGCACCCGTAGGGCAGGTTGGCAGACAGTCACCGAGTCCGTCGCAATAATCATCACGCAAAAGTTTAGCCTTACCGTTTACCATTGTAATCGCACCCTCGTGACAGGCATTTGCACAAGCACCGCAACCGTTACACTTTTCTTCATCTATATTTATAATTCTTCTTATCATCTTAAATACCTCCGTATTGATTTTGCAAATAAATTATAATATAATCAGAAAAGAAATTATGTTGTTATAGCAACGAAATGAGGCTTTTATGAAATTTTGTGATATACTTTTATTTAAAAATATGTCCGAACAGGAAATTACTCAAATGAACAAGAGTAAATTTATGAAAAAACGCATTTATGCCAAAAACACACATATTTATCATATGGGAGATGTTATAGACAGCGTAGGAATTGTGTTCTCTGGAAATGTCATTATAGAGAACATTGATATATGGGGCAATAAAAGTATAATCAGTTATGCAAACGAAGGAGAAATTTTTGCGGAAACCTATGCCCTTTCGCAAACTCCGATGATGGTCGATGTTGTATGCGCCGAATGTTGCGAAATTTTATTTATAAATTTAAAAAACGCTCTTAAACCGGAAAACAGCAATCAGCCGTGGTACCCGAAATTTATGAACAGTCTGCTTATGCTTTCGGCTCAAAAAAATCTTGCTCTTTCACGAAGAATTTTTTGCACTTCATCAAAAGCAGTGCGTACAAGAGTTCTTGCCTATCTGTCGGAAGAATCGGTAAAAGCCGATTCTACAGACTTTGAAATACCGTTTGACCGTCAGCAGATGGCAGATTACTTAAATCTCGACCGCAGTGCTCTTTCTAAAGAACTTAGCAAAATGAAATCAGACGGTATTTTAGACTACAGAAAAAATCATTTTGTTTTGCTTGATACAGAAACTGATTTGTAAGAGATTATTTGGGATTTATAGTATTGGGAAATTTTTTAATTGCATAACGAAACACTACGCTATCCCCTAATTATCATACTATCATAAAAATTCATTACAACTTATCGCACAATTAAATATAAAAGCAAAAAGGTGACTGAATTTTCAGACACCTTTTACTCGTCTTTTAAATTTCGCAATCATCAAGAATACTGCGCAAAGTATCGGCAGATTTCTTAAGATTGATTTCTTCGTCCTCGCTAAGAGAAATCGGAACTTTAGTTTCAATACCGTTTGCACCCACAATCGACGGCATACTAAGCACTACATCGTCAATACCAAACTCGCCGTGCATCAGTGAAGAAATAGGAAGTATGGATTTTTCGTCACGGATAATTGCCTCGCAAATTCTCTTTACCGCCATAGCAACACCGTAATATGTAGCACGCTTTTTCGCAATTATTTCATAGGCACTGTTTTTAACCTTTTCTGCGATATTTTCCTGCGATTTATCGTGATTATAGTGACCTCTCATCTCGCAGAAATCATCAAGCGGAATACCCGAAACATTCGCACTGCTCCATACGGCAATTTCGCTGTCACCGTGCTCACCTATAATATATGCGTGCACACTCTGACTGTCAACCGACAAATGCTCACCGAGCTGACATTTGAGTCTTGCGGTATCAAGCACTGTACCCGAACCGATAACCCTGTTCTCCTCAAAACCCGAAAGTTTAAGAGCCGTATATGTAAGAATATCAACAGGGTTTGCAACCACAAGCAATATGCCGCGGCAGTTTCTTTTTGCAATTTCAGGAATAATACTCTTAAAAATTCCGACATTCTTATGTACAAGGTCAAGTCTTGTTTCACCCGGCTTTTGTCCCGCACCGGCAGTAATTACAATAATTGAAGCGTCAACTATATCGTCATAGCTACCTGCATAGATTTTCATATTTCCGACAAAAGGAATACCGTGGCTTATATCCATAGCCTCGCCCTCTGCCTTATCTTTGTCTGCGTCAATCAACACGATTTCCGAAAACATTTTGCTCTGCATTAACGCAAAAGCCGATGCCGAACCTACAAATCCGCAACCTATTATTGCGATTTTTCTTAAATTAACTTTATCCATTGTTTAACCCCCTAAAATAAAGTTTCTATTACGCTAAATCAGATAATTTAGTAATCACTACTTATTTTACTTTATTATATCACATATTTTGGAAAAATCAAGTAAAATAATAATAATTCTTATTTTATATACTTTATTTTTAAATTGCTTGACAATGTATATTAATATTTTATATAATTATAATGTATTTTGCCTTTTAGGAGATTATTTATGGAAAGAGAAAATTTTAAATCCAAACTCGGATTTATACTTGTCAGCGCAGGCTGTGCAATCGGTATCGGCAATGTATGGCGATTTCCTTTTGTTACAGGTCAGAACGGCGGCGGAATATTTGTACTCCTTTACCTGCTGTTCCTCGTAATTATGGGCATACCCGTGCTGACTATGGAACTTGCAATCGGCAGAGCAAGTAAAAAAAGTGCCGTACTCGCATACAAAAAACTTGAAAAGCCAAAAAGCAAGTGGCACATTCACGGTTGGTTCTGCATACTCGGCTGCTATCTGCTTATGATGTACTACACACCTGTATCGGGTTGGATGCTAAGCTACTTTTTCAAATTTGCAACGGGTACATTTGAAAGCGGAATGACAGCGGAACAGGTCGGCAATGTATTTTCAAATCTGATGTCTAATCCTGTTGAGATGATAATATGGATGGCTGTTATGGCTATTGCAGGATTTTTTGTGTGCAGCAAAGGCATACAAAACGGAATTGAAAAAGTCAGCAAGGTTATGATGATTTTATTGCTTGCGCTGATTATTATTCTTGCGATAAACAGTCTTACTTTATCGGGTGCTGCCGAGGGCATAAAGTTTTACCTTGTGCCTGATTTAGAAAAAGTGCAGTCAATCGGAATCGGACATATAATTACATCAGCAATGAGTCAGGCATTCTTTACACTAAGCCTTGGCATTGCTTCTATGGAAATTTTAGGCAGTTATATGACAAGAGAAAAGACTTTGCCGAGCGAATCAATTAAAATTTGCATACTTGATACTTTTGTCGCTATCACCGCAGGACTTATCATCTTCCCTGCCTGTTTTTCATACGGAGTTGAACCGAATCAAGGTCCTGCTCTTATATTTGTTACACTGCCGAATGTATTTGTAAATATGGCAGGCGGCAGAATCTGGGGCACGCTGTTCTTTATGTTTATGACCTTTGCGTGTTTCTCAACCGTAATTGCGGTGTTTGAAAATCTGATTTCATTCTGTATTGATATGTTCAATATGAGCCGCACAAAATCCGTAATTATAAATGCGATAATTATGCTTATAGGCTGTCTGCCTTGTATTTTCGGATTTAATCTTTTAAGCGGATTCAATATTTTAGGCAAAGGCGTACTTGATATTGAGGACTTTGCGGTAAGCAATATTCTTCTTCCTGTAGGCGCATTCTTGTATTCGCTCTTCTGTTCAACAAAATTCGGTTGGGGATTTGACGGCTATTTGAATGAGTGTAATCAGGGCGAGGGTATCAAATTTCCAAGATTTTTTAAACCGTATATAAAATATGTATTACCTGTTCTTGTATTGATTGTATTTATTTCGGGATTCATTCCGCAGGGATAAATTTAAAGCTCATTGGTTTTGCAAATAATCTAAAACCAATGAGCTTTTCGTTTTATTTTTTTAATTAAAAAATATTAATAATTTATGGTTTAGCGTATTTGAGGCTAAATAATTAAAACAAACACTCCGCCTTGGCAATCCAAAGCGGAGTGTTTCACTGCTTTTTCAGCAGAATTTATCTTCTGTTGTTGTTTCTTCTCTCGTTAAAAGGTCTGCGTGGGCGTGGCTTTCTCTCTGTATCTACATCGTTTTCAGGAGTAAGACCGTCAACATCTATGAGAACCTGACGACGGGAAAGGTTAAGTCTGCCCTTATCGTCGATTTCCATTACTTTTACACGAATCACATCGCCTACATTTACTACATCAGTTACCTTGTCTACACGCTTTACATCAAGCTGTGAAATGTGAACAAGTCCCTCTTTGCCAGGTGCAATCTCAACGAATGCGCCAAAGTCCATAAGTCTTGTTACCTTGCCGAGGTACATTGCGCCCGGCTCCGGATCAATAGCAATAGTCTTGATAATCTCAATAGCTCTGTTGCACTTGTCAGCGTCAATGCCCGATACGAACACCTTGCCGTAATCGCCGTCTTCCTCAATGTCAACCTTAACTTCGCACTCAGCCTGAATTTCTTTGATAACCTTACCGCTCTTACCGATAACCTCGCTGATTTTCTCGGCAGGAATTGTAGTTGTGTACATCTTAGGAGCATATGGTGAAAGCTCTTTTCTTGGCTCTGGGATAGCCTTGAGCATAACCTCGTCAAGAATGTAGTTACGAGCCTTGTGTGTTTTTGCAAGAGCCTCTTTAATCATTTCAGGTGTAAGACCGCTGATTTTAAGGTCCATCTGAATAGCTGTAATGCCGTCTTTTGTACCTGCTACCTTAAAGTCCATATCGCCAAAGAAGTCCTCAAGACCCTGAATGTCAACCATTGTCATCCAACGCTCGCCCTCTGTAATAAGACCGCAAGAAATACCTGCAACAGGGGCTTTAATCGGAACACCGGCGTCCATAAGTGCAAGTGTAGAACCGCAGATTGAACCCTGTGAGGTTGAGCCATTTGAAGAAAGAACCTCTGATACAAGTCTTAATGCATATGGGAACTCCTCAACAGGCGGAATTACAGGAACGAGAGCACGCTCTGCAAGTGCGCCGTGACCGATTTCTCTTCTGCCCGGACCTCTGCTTGGCTTTGTTTCGCCTACTGAATAGCTCGGGAAGTTATAGTGGTGAATGTAACGCTTCTCTGTTTCTCCGTCAATACCGTCAAGCAACTGCTTGTCAGATACAGGGCCGAGAGTAGCGATTGTAAGAACTTGTGTCTGTCCTCTTGTAAACAAACCCGAACCGTGAACTCTCGGAAGTACAGAAACTTCTGCTGCGAGCGGACGAATATCATCCATACCTCTGCCGTCAACACGCTTCTGCTCGTCAAGCAACCAACGACGAACGATGAACTTCTGTGTCTTGTAAAGGCACTCGTCAATAAGCGCTTCACTGTCAGGATAAATCTCATCAAATTTTGCGTGAACAGCCTCGTAAATAGGCTTTAATCTCTCGTCACGAACTGTCTTGTCATCGGTATCAAGAGCAACCTTTACATCTTCCTCTGCAAATGCCTTGATAGCCTCAAACATATCGTGGTCAGGCTCAAGACTTGCAAACTCAAACTTAGGCTTGCCGATTTCGGCCTTGATGTCCTCGATAAACTTAATAATCTTCTGGTTAGCCTCGTGACCTGCCATAATGGCATTGTACATCTCATCATCTGTAACGCAGTCAGCGCCTGCCTCAATCATAGCAATTCTTGTGCTTGTTGACGCAACAGTAGTAGCCATCTTAGAAACAGCTCTCTGTGCCTCTGTCGGGTTGATGATGTACTCGCCGTCAATCATACCTACAGAACAGCCTGAAATAGGGCCGTTCCACGGAACATCAGAAATTGAAATAGCGATTGACGCACCTATCATAGCTGTAATTTCAGGTGAGCAGTCCAAGTCAACGCTCATTACGGTACAAACGATAGAAACGTCGTTTCTCATGCTCTTGTCAAAAAGCGGACGGATCGGACGGTCAATTACACGGCTTGTAAGGATAGCCTTTTCTGACGGTCTGCCCTCCCTCTTGAGATAGGCACCCGGAATCTTACCTACGGCATACATCTTTTCTTCATAGTCAACTGAAAGTGGGAAGAAGTCAACGCCCTCTCTCGGCTTTGGAGATGCGGTAACAGCAACATGAACTGTTGTATCACCGTAATGTACAAGACAAGCACCGTTGGCAAGCTGTGTCATTTTACCTGTTTCAACCTTTAAAGGTCTGCCGGCAAATTCTGTTTCAAACACTCTGTATTTGTCGAATGTCATTAATCTGTTCATTGTAAAAATCCTTTCTGAAATCATACGATTTCTGTAATAAACATCTTGCGGATTTTCACGCTGTTTTAGCAATAAAACCGATAAAAACAATAAAATATTACAGATTTTTTACCCGTTTTACCGCTAAAATACAGCTGAGAAAATTTACGCAAAAACGGAATTTAGGGCAAGCTTGCGCTTGCCCTGATTTGCAAAATTACTTACGGATACCAAGTCTTGCAATAATAGAACGGTATCTCTCAATGTCTACCTTAATGAGGTAGTTGAGAAGGCTTCTTCTCTGACCAACCATCTTAAGAAGACCTCTTCTGCTGTGATGGTCTTTCTTATGAACCTTGAGGTGCTCTGTAAGGTCATTAATTCTCTTTGTAAGGAGAGCAATCTGTACCTCAGGAGAACCTGTGTCGCCTTCGTGAGTAGCGTACTCGGCCATGATAGCCTGCTTTTCTTCTTTTAACATCTGCGTTTCCACCTTTGTAAAAATTTTAGCCAACCGTCCCAGAGTAAGGCTGTGAAAATCCGAATTATCGGCTTAACCCTTGTTCCGAGGCAGCGGTCAACAAGTTGATTATAACACAAAGGATAATAAATGTAAAGGATTTTTACAAATTTTTACGTTCATTTTATGCGTGATTTTATTACATTTATTAATCCAAAATTAACCCCATGCTATCCGAAATCACTTATTAGCAATTTTCAATTTTTCTTTCATCTTATTAAGTGTATCCGCTTTATTTTCGTCGGACATTGCTCTGTAAGCAATCAAAAGCTTTTTTTCGTCATTTGAAAGATTATACAGTTTCAAAGTATCGTCAGGATCCTGAACTATCGGTAAGAAAGAACTTCCGTTACCAAGCAAAGTGTTATAATCCGTGCCGAAAATAGAAACAATTTTTCTTAAAACTTCATGGCTCGGCTCGGACACACCTGTTTCGTACTTTGTATAGGTTGTTCTGTTAATATTCAAAATATCGGCAACCTGCTGCTGTGTAAGTCTGCAAAGTTCACGATGTTGTTTTAGTCTTAATGCAAAAGAACTGTTTTTTCCTTCGTATTTAGCCAATTCTACACACCCTTTGTATATAAATGCTTGATATATATTTTAACTATTACAACAATTATAATACAAAGTTTATAATAATTCCACAAAAGTGAATATAAATCACTGTAAATTATTACCATATTGTTCCCAAAATAAGTCTTGAAATTTTCAAATATTCGTTGTATAATAATTGTTGTTAGTCACGATTTGCTGGTGTGGCGCAGTTGGTAGCGCAACTGATTCGTAATCAGTAGGTCGACGGTTCAAGTCCGTTCACCAGCTCCACAAATAAACCGCATAACCAAGCCGTTTTTAAGGCTTGTATGCGGTTTTTCTTTTTGCCTGTTTCCCGTAAAACACCGCCTAAAACTGCTTTAAATTTCAAAAATGTTAGTCAAATGTTAGTCAGCTTTAAAGTTCAAAAAATCGGGTGTTTACTGACTTTTTCTTACATACTCAATCTATATTTATTCATTGCGAATATCTGATAACACGAAAAAGTTTTAAAAATAGTTTATTGATGATAACAATTAAAAACAGCCCCACACTTCTTACTTAGCAAGTGTGGGGCTAAACTTATATATGCTATTCTTTTGTGTCTGTATCGGTTTTGCTTTCAACTGTATTTTTCAATCGGCGGACGATATTTACAAGGAATTTCGGAATTGGCGTGCCTAACTCCGAGAGATTTTCGAGAATTGAGATTAATTCGTTGATGATGAGCCAAATCGTTACAATTAAACCGCAACAATATGTGACACCTATATTTACATTTGCCGCCGCTAAGCCTGTGCAGATTAAATAATCGACAACACCCGCAACAACCACAAGAGCGAGATAGCTTGCTTTTTTCAAAATTCCGATTAAACCTGTTTTACTTTTTAATTCGCCGTTTCTGTACGCCGATGTCAATCCTGTAATATAATCAATAAGCATTACAGCGATGAGCACGAGAATTGGGATAAGTAAGATATTAAAATATGATATCAGAGCACCGATAGCTACTGAAACAGTAGCCTGAATAATATTGTCTTTCATTATTTCACCTCATCGTAAAGCTG
Organism: Ruminococcus sp. FMBCY1; assembly: GCF_023921805.1. GTDB lineage: Bacteria > Bacillota > Clostridia > Oscillospirales > Acutalibacteraceae > Ruminococcoides > Ruminococcoides intestinale_A. The sequence continues at coordinate 736,063 of NZ_CP074197.1, forward strand.
TTTTGCGAGAGCATATCCTTCGAGTTCCCACAACTTATTTTCAATTCTTTCCATACAGATTTTTTTGCCAATTTTTTCATCGTAATTAGCAGGATCAACTGCTCCGCTTGCTTCATTTATAACAAAACCATTTGGTAATTTACAGCTTACCATAGTTACTTTGTTATAAACTGTTTCAATTCTAAATTCTGATTTTTTGAGCAATTCATCAATCTGCTGCTTTGTTACTGCATTTTTCATTTTATACCTCCAAAATTATGTCAATGTAATCTGCAAGCCGTCAATCTTATTACCGAAAAGTCCTGCGTAGCCGTCCTGTGAGCTGTCCTGCTCTGAGTTGTACTGCCAATCAAAGAAACTGCTCTTGCCCTGCTTTCTGACACGGTATGTAGCTTTATAATTGCCGACTCCCTCAAACTCGACCTGTACGGCATCAATGACTTTGCCTTTAATGCCTGCATAACCATTGTCGCTATCGCTGATGTCATAGCCGTTTACCCACGGCAGCCAGTCACCATTAAGCAAGTGCACACGATAGCGAGTTTTACCTTTTGATACTTTAAGAGCAATAGCTGAAATAGCTTGTTTCTTTCGTCCTGCTACATTTGACAAGCCCTTGACCTCGCTGTACCACTTGCCGTCTGCAAAGACTCTATATGTCAGCGTTGGTTTTGCGACTTTGCTTTCAGACTTGCCGAAGATGTTATCGTTGTAAATTACATTTGTGTCAATGTTACCGCTGTAGCCGCTGACCCTGCCTGTCGAGCTGTTCTGCCAAATGTCGCAGTCAAGTTCTGCTTTATCGTTATACTGAGCAAGCCAAATGCTATATTTTGATTTTAACCTTTTATAATCAAGATAGTTGTTAAACCAATTTAAGTTAGCATACACACCTGCTCTGTAACCGTTTTCCTTGACTGTTTCGCAAAAGCGTTCTGCAATTTCTGTAATTTTAGTTTTACCAAGGTGCAACTGCGAACTGTCCTCAAGGTCATAATAAATTGGCATATCAAGGCTTTTATTTTTAATGCACTCAAGGCAAGCCTTTGCCTCTTTTTCAGCATCATTAACGCTGTCGGCATAGCTGTACCAATACACTCCGATTTTTAAATTTGCGTTTTTTGCATTTCTAAAATGGCTTTCAAACATACTGTCTTTTTGCGATACTTCTCTGCCGTATCCTGCCCTTATTATTACAGCTTTTATGCCGTCATTTTTCATTTTGTTGAAGTCGATATTCTGCTGAAATTCTGAAATATCAACACAAGTTACTTTTGTCATATTCATACCCCTTCATTTAGATTTTCGACGACCGTCCAATCGCATTTCGTTGCCGGAGCTGCATACAACTTCTTAATTTCAGATATATTGACGCAGCGGTCAACAGTAAGTACATTCGGCGTGTCAGAATATTCACCTTTCAGCGTTCTTACCTGAATTTCAGTATTACCAAAATCACAGTTGCGAATAGTAATACTTGAACCTGTTTTGATTAACAATCCAAAATCGCTATTGTCAGCATTTTCGTGATTCTGATAGCCAACAGTGCAATGTGTAGGGATAATTTTACAGTTTTCAATCAATCCTACCTCACCAAAGCTGTGACCACATCCGAGCGCTGGAACCGTTGTTTTGCCAGAATAATCAACGCAATCAGCACGACCGCCCCACTTGAAGATACAATTAGATACCGTCCATTCAGTTGCATAGCCTGTGCCGCCGCTTTCGAGGTGAAGAGCATAACGGATATTTTTACAATCAAATGTAAAACCTTTGATGTGAGTATGGACATTCAAATCAAGATGAAACGGACATTTTTTGATTATATCTTCCGACTTCAAAGTTAACTTATCAAAGCCTGTTGCACCGTCCCACTTAATTATTGTAGCCTGTGGATTGTATATATTTTCAGACTCATAATAGACATAGTCTTTCATCATTACCCCACGATAACCGATTAATTTTACATCGGACAAACCTGCGTATCTATCTTGCATATCTGTATATGTGCCTTGTGCAACGATGATTGTGTAGCGATTATGGTAGTTGTTGTCTGTTATGCTATCATTAGCAGACAGAATAGAGTTGAACTTTGTAACACCAAACCCATCTGTATTCTCGTTGTAATCATTTGAAACATACAAATAATGCATAGCGTAGTCGGAAGCTTGGTACAACTCAGGTTTAATGCTTTCGCTTATAAAATCAGGATTTGCATACGCTGATTTTTTGTTGTTCTGTTCAAGTTGAAGATTACAACTGTTGTCAACAAGTCTATTTGTAGCAACCGCAATTTTAATCGAATTTACGGTTGCATTTTCTGTCGCTCTATAAGTGGCCGCTGCATTTTTAAAAGCACTAACTTCTGACAAGAGCCAAGATGAACTAATTGCCGTCTGCTCATTTGCAGGATAGAACACACAACCGCCGTTTGTAATATTAGCAAAATTCTGCAACGATAAGCAATACGCTTTGCCTTGTTCAAGAGTAACCGCACGCTTGAGCTTGAGATAAAAATTAACCGCAGCGGTAGATGTGCCACTCAAGCTAATTTTATTGTTCTTGACTGAAATAGTAACTCCGTTCGCTGTCTGTTCTGTGTCCTCAAGCGATGTGAGATTAATGCTTGTAGATGTATTGAGCAAAGAGTCTTTTGCTATCATTTTTGCAGATGCGGTTTCGATTGCTGCATTTGTGTCATCAATACGCTTTTCGATATTTTTATTGCTTTCTCTGATTTCAACAACACTATGACTAAGTGTTTCAATATTAGTGCCCATTACTGCTATATCAACACTGTTGCTGTAGATACCGTCGTCCATACGATTTAAGTTTGTTGCGTTCAGCGCCGGAACAGCTCCGTCAACCCAATTAATTTTGCTGTAACTCATTTATCTCATCCTTTCCTAAATATTCTGTACCTTCTGCCGTCAGCCTTACTCTCATGCCGTTAGTGCCTTTCAGCGTTCGTTCAAGAATAAAACTGTCGACCGTTTCCGTGTCCGTAAAGCCTGTTTTTATGCTCACCTTGTCGCCGCATTCGAGCCACCACCTACCGTAAACATCAGCTTTAAAAGGCCTGTAAGCATACAAATTGTAAAAGATGTAGTTGTTATCTTTATTATCGTTAAAACTTGTAACAATACCTGCAATGTCTGTACAGCAAGCAGTAATTATGTTGTCCGATATATACCAACTTTGTTTTTCTTCTTCTGTATGACCGTACGAAAAATAGCTGTCCTTGTTGTACTTAAACTTAATAAGATTAATACTGCGTGTTGTGTATTCCTCAAAGTCGAGGTTGCTGTAGTTGTCAACGACCTCGGTTTTAGGATTTAAAATTTGAATAAACTTTATCTTGCCCTCTCCGCTCATAATTGCAAAACAAGCATTAAGTTCGCAGTACGCGCTCAACAAGTCCGCTATCGTGGTTCTGTCATTGAGAACCGATTTTACAAGATCCAATTTCAGCGACAGCTTATTGCTGTCATTAAAGCCTGTGAATTCGTTTTCGTAATCATAATCCTTTAAAAAGCTGCTGCAGAGATATACTCTCAAGTCATATAAACTTATTTTTGGCGAATAAATCGCAAGGCTTGTAAAGTAGTTGTAAGCGTATTTTTGCGAAGCGAGGTATAAATCGTCATATGCGATAATTTCCTTTACCGCCCTGTTTTTCTGTCTCGATGAGCTGTTGACAGTACCGCAGAATAGCGACACCTCAATAACTCCAGACTGATAACCGCAATATAAATCTGCACTCGGCAATACTGTATCCGAGGGAAATAAAAGCCCCTTGCTGTATGACTGTTTCATCATAACTTTAATGCGTTTGCCGTTGAGCTCTGTGTCAACATTTATCACTCTTACAGTAAGCTGACCCGCAATACAGCCGCCGAGTTTAAACTCCTTGCCGTCACTGATTGCCTGCGTAAGTTCAAGACTTTCAGATACAATATTCTCGCCCGTGATGTCTGGAATATCGTCGTCAGGAAAGCTGATAATTATTTCCCTTTGCAAGCTGTCGTTCAACAGTTGCTTTTTGACCTCATCTGTTAAATTTATCATACCGCACCCCCTTAATACTCAATAAGTTCAATGCTTATCGGGTTGTAGAGAATATCGGTCTTGCTTGCGTCCATAACCGAAAACTCAATATCTGGAATATAGAAATATCCGCTGTCATATGAGTTGGTTTCATCGTTCCAATATGTAACATAGCATTTGCGTTGTACTGTGTTCACGATTGCGGAATTAATAATATTCTGCATATTGATTTTCTCGTTCAAGTGCAGAATGTGGGTAGAAAAAGTAATGCTTGTCTTACCTGTCGGCAGTGTTGAACGCTGTAAACTGCCGTTATCGTCACGCTCGGCATCGTTGTCCATACGCTGATCAGGTGTTGACGAATATTCAGCAAAATAGTTATTAGGAAATTCGGTATTTCCGAATTTTAGTAAATAACCTTTATAATTTGACATACTGCACCTCCTTTACGCAAATGCCGATTTGCCGTTATGGCGGTTTTTATAAAGTTCGTTTTGCTTTACAATTTCGTTAAAAATATCATTGCCGTTAATTTCAGCGACAAACTGATAGTAGTTACCGCCGTTGTTTCTGAATATTACGAACATCTCATACAGCTTTTTAAGATACGACAGAATTTCGCCGAGAATCACCGTATCCTGACCGCCCGAATTGTCGAGCATACCCTGTAACTTGTTAAGAGGCGCAATAACTTCCGGATTGCCCGAATTAGCGCCTGCGTTATCTCCGACTACCGCAAGCGTAGGTGCTTTGACAAGTCCGCCTGTTGCAAGATGTGGAATAAGAACAGGTTCGTTAGGCATTGACCAACCCCATTCCTGCCCGAAAATCGAACCGATTGCGTCAGCTATACCGCCGATAGTATTAACGATAGCGGCTACAACCGTATATATACCTGTCAGCAATAGGTTTATACCGTCAATTATCAGATTAACAAAGCCTTTGATAATACCCCATATGCCGTCCCATATACCGCCGAAAAAGTCTTTGATACCGTTCCAAGCCTTTTTCCAGTTGCCCGAAAAAACACCTGTTATAAAGTCAATAAGACCGCCGAACGATTTTAAAATACCGCCCACAACATCGCCTATAACTCTGAATACTGTTTCAAAAATGCTTTGAATATTTCTCAGTACCGTATTAAACACAGGGCCTAATGTATCGCTTATGAAGTTACAAAGCGGGGAAAGCCAATTATTCCATATTGTTGCAATACAGTCGCAAACCTTGCCGAAAACAGTCCATAGCTGTTCAAAAATCGGTTTAAGGCAATCTGTCCATGCGGACTGAAATACTCCGACAATGAAATTCCACGCAGGCATAATCCAATCGTTGTAAACATTCATAAGAGTTGTGCCGATATTAAGGAACATATCGCACACATTCTGAAAAATCTCAGAACCGCCCTCGCCGTCCCACCAGCCAAGCAGGAAGTTACCGATGTCTGAAAATACGCCGCCCACGAAGTTCATAACATCTGCCATTTGAAGTTGAATATTGTCAAAAAATTCTCCGATAGTTGCACCGTCATTGTCAATCCATTTTACAAGTGATTCGGTAGCTAAACTAAAGCCCTCCGAGAAAATCGTTCCGACCGCACCGCCGAAATCTGTAAAACCGCTGAGCAGATTTGAAATTGCGTCCTCCATTTGTGGGCGAACTCTGTCAACGCTCTGCCCGATGACATCAAAACTCTTTTCAAAGAATGTCGATAAATTATCGTAGCCTTTGCTGAAATTATCGCCAATGGTTGTAATAAAGCCGTTGATTTTATTCTTGTCTTTATCAAGCCATTTTGCAACGCCGCCCGTCAGTGTTTGCAGCCGTTTACCGCTAACCTGTACCACTCCGCCGACAAATGAACCTACCGCACCGAATGCAGATTTACCGACCTTTTGCACCTGTGTAAGATAATTTTGAGCTATCGGAACAGAATTTTTGAATATCGACTCACAATTTTTGCCGATAGCTGACCAATCAACCTTATTAATGCCCTTTTGAACATTATCCACAAAGGCTTTAAATCCGCTCTTTTCGTATAGATTTTTAAAAGCACCCGAAACACCGCTGTTTGTGTCTTTAACAACAGTATTTGCGACAGAAGTTCCGCTGCTGCTTGCTGTATCACTTGCGGAAGCATCTGAACCGCCGCTATCGGATTTAGTGAGAACATTCAGCTTGTCAAAACCTGCAACGCTGTTCTTTGCTTTTTCTGCACTATCCGCAACACTTTCTAATGAGTTTGAACCGCTTTCTGCCTCATCGGTCAAATTTTCTGCCGAGCTTGCAGCGGCTGAAATGCTGTTTGCTGTATCATCTCCGTCCCAGTTGAACAGCTTTGAAAGCGCATTTATCGCCCCTTTGGCGTACTCTGTAAGTTTTGCGATAGCCGAAGAAAGCTTTTGCACAATATTCGTTGCTACTTGCAAAATTGGCTTGCCAATAACCGCAAGCAACTGATTCCAACTCTCTTTTAAGTTGCCTGTTACATTTTCCCAACCGTCTGATTCTCTGCTTGCCTGGCCCAATGCACCTGAGAGCTTGTTAGCGTCCTTTACCATTTCAAGCAAGGTAAGCTGTTTTTGTGATTCTGACAGTTCGACAAAAGATTTGCCATACAGCTTATTAGCCGCTGCGTTTCTTGTAGTTTCTGTACAAGACAGACCAAGTGCTGCATCGTTTTCAAAGTTGCCTTTGAGAAAAGATTTAAGGCTTTCGGCGGTATCTTCAAGCGAACGGTCATAATACGCCGCACTGTCGGCTGTTACCTGTAAAGCTTCTTGCATCATATTCAATGCATTGGCACTGTCCATACCTGTGGTTTTTGCAAAAGCATAAATACTCGTTCCCACACCCTGCAATCGGGTTTCGAGAATACCACTTTCCTTTGCAACACTCTGAATTGCACTTTTTGCTTGTGATTCCATTGAACCGAAAGTCTGCTCAAACTGAGAATTTGCCGCATTGACCTGTGCCGCCGATTCAATGCACTGCTGGCCAAACTGCTTAATCGCCGCTACCGAAAACGCAGCAACAATGGCAGAGCCGAGCTTTTTAAGTGAGCTTTTCATATTATTGCTTACGCTGTTTGCCTGCTCCTGCACTGCATTAAGCGATTTAGAAAAGCCTTGCCTGTTCAGTACAAGATTTAAGCCGATTTCGCCCACGGTTGTGTTATCCAATATGTTTCACATCCTTTCTGCATAAAAATAAGGGCGTTGCAAAATGCTACACCCTGTGGTATAAAAACAGCGCACACCCGAAGATGTACGCTGTAATTAGCTTATTTAGTTGTTATGCTACATTTTTAAACATAATACGGATTAGATTTACCGAGCAAAGCAATAATATCTATAATTACACCAACGATAAATAAGCCTCCGGTGAAAAGATAAAGAATACCCATTCCGATTTTGCCTTCATAAAATTTATGAGCGCCGAGATATCCAAGAAAAATGCATAAAATTAATGCTACCCATTTGCTTTTAGGTTTTCCTTGCATTCCACCATTGGCGACCGCTGTCGCAGAGGCTGCACTTGTGTTATTGTTAGTGTTATTAATAACAATAGGTTGTGTACCTTGTGTATTTGTAATTTGCTCAACTTGACATCCACACAGTGGGCAGATAACAGCCTCTTTCGCAATTTTCCCACCACAATGTTTACAAAACTTTGTGGTTTCTTGTGTCTGCACAGTATTTTGATTTTCCATTTGTATCTCTCCTTTTATAATAAAATGTTACTTTATTTCACATTTTCTTTATATTACCAAAAATATACATAAAAGTCAAGATTTTTATAAAAATAAACAAAATTGTATGCAATATTTACATATTAGCAAATATCATTTCAAAGTCGTGCAAGGCGGTATTGATGTTCTCTTGTGTGCGCTGTTTTGCTGTGCGTGAACGCCACTTGTTGCGTATTTTATGTTGAGATGATGTAAAGTTCTTCAAAACATTTTCATCGTTCTCAAGGCGAATTTGAGCCGTTCTCGCAAGAGGCGTGTCAGTTCCCAAGCCGCACAGCAGGGAGCTGAACTCCGCCCAAGTCATCTTTTTAAAATCTTCGGAGTAAATGCTCACCCCGTACTCCGACTTAAAGCTCGATACGATTAAATCGAAATCATCTATTAAGTCGTAGCCGGGGTCTGAATTTCCCCCTCGCTGTCATTGTCTGCGATAAGCTCGGTCGCTGTCTTAATAACAGTTGAGAGGTCGGCAAACGAGAGATGAAGTTTTGCAATCTTTTCTCTGTTCTCCTCGTCAAAGAGAAGCTCAAGCGCAGATAAAAGGTCAGAGCTTGACACACCGTTCTCGCTGTCGAAAAGAGCAATAGCCTTGATAAAAGAAATTGCGTCGTTGTTGACCTCAATTTCAGTGCCCTTAACCAAAATTTTTGGCTTTTCGTCAAAATTAAGTTTGTTTGTAATATCAATAATTTTTGACATACTTTATACCTCCTTAGGCTGCAGGTGTGTATTCGGGCTTGCCGTTTGACATAACCTCAAATTCAAGAGGTGCAACACTTGTGCTTGCGGCTGCACCGTTTGCTGTTACAGAGATAACCGCATTCTTGAAGAGTACGCTTGCACCGTTCGGGAAAGTCCACTTAAACGGAAGCTGTACGGCTGTGCCGTTCTTAAACGCAAGCTCTGCGATTTCATCGTTGCCTGCGTCACCGATTGTACGCTTGCCCTTTACAGAGATTGTAACGCTCTTGGCTGTCATAAGTCTTGACTTCCAACCCTCGTTCTCAAACGCTGTCCATTCCTCAACGCCGTTGTCAAATGCCACCGAAAACTCCTCACAATTTGCGATTGGAGTTGTGGCTGTGTCTGTGCCCGATTTACCGATTGCAAACTGATTTTCGTAGCAAGGATAAACTCCGCTTTTTACTGCCATAATATCATTTCCTTTCATAGTAAAATTTAACTTCAATGACCTGCTCATATATGCCCTTGTCATCTGTACCCACATCAATAGGCTCAGGGGTGAGCAGCTCGATTATATAAATTGTGTGTTCGTTGATTTTAACATTCTTAATGCTGTATAGTGTTTCAAACAGCTTGCGTGCCGCTTGCTCCGTTTCCTTTGCGTTGTTGTTCCAATGCAGGAGCAAGGACACACACATTGTGCTGTATGTGCTCTCATCACCTATTGCCCTTGCAGGAGCGCCCGACTGCTTGAGAGAGTACACGCCGATTGACTTATCCTGTTTGTTGTCGAGCTTGCCAATGTAGTAATGCTCGGCATTTGTTACACTTTTCAGCCAATCTCTGACGTCTGATAAATAAATCAAAGTCCTGCCTCCTGCTTGTAAAATCGTGTAAATGCCTTTTGACAAAAGTTTTGTCGTGTACCGTCCTTGAGCCAAGGTGCAAGCCACTTGCCGCCGGCGGCAATGTTTTCCTCACGGCTGAAATTATATTCGGGATGAAAATACAACCGTCTGGCATACGGTGTACTCGATACGATTTTTGTTTCGCCCTCGGCAAGATTTGCGTAATCGGCAAAGGTGCTTTCGTTCTGCAAATTACCTGTATCAAACGGCATAACCTGACTGTTTTTAATCTGTGTAAGCAATGCGTCTGTGGTTTTACGCAATGCCGTTTGCTGTGCTGTATCAAGCTGTTTTAGTACAGGCAAATTCAGCTTGATTTTTGATGTTACAGAAAAGCTCATTAAATCACATCCAATTCCGTATAATTCACTGTACCGTCAGGGTTGCGGTGTTTAATGCCTTGTACGATGTTACGCTTTACTCCGTCAAGCACTACAAAGCCTGCGCTCAAAGTCGGGGTGTCGGGAGCAATGTCACCGTCAAAAAGCAGCACTGCAGACACCTGCACGATTTTCTGTTCTTTTGTGTATATGGTCTTTGCTTTTGACTGCATATTGCAATGAGCATTACCCGCAAACAAATTAGTGTTCGGCAATAAGGTGTCTGACGGGTATATTTCTCCGCAGCGAAAGGCAACAACAGGAGAGCCGTCCTCGGAAACACTCTCATCGTAGATTGTGACCTCGACAGGAGTTTTACAGAACTGCTTTTTTACAAGTGACGGAAACTTCAAAACATATCACCTCATATTGCAGGATAACAAAGCCCTGTTGATTTAAGCAGAGAGTAAAGGTCCGCAGGAATTGCCACACCGCTTATGCACATCAAATTCCAACTTGCGCCAAACTCCATACCCACACCGTTGATGTTGTAATTTTTCAGATAGGAAGAAATCATATCGGCATTTTCTTCTTCAAAAGCAGTAAGTCTGCTATGCACTCTGCTGATGATTCTCTTCTGCATTTCCGAAAGTTTTTCAAAATTAATGCGGTTAAAGGTCAGAATGTCGATGTGAGCGGCGGAGATAATGCTGTTTTCATCTCCGCCCTGCTGTTCAATGTAATCGGCATACATTACGCAACCGCCGTTGTGTCAACATCAACATAAATACTGTCAATCTTGCCGTCTTTGCCGTTAGGGAAAACAAATGTATCGGAAAGTGTACGGTTCTGATAGAGCCAACCGTCACCCTCTGTATGTGCCCCCGGTGCAAAGAAGTAAATACTTGAAATTTTCGGTACAGTCTTGCAGGTATCACCACAAGCGACAAGAACATTGATTTTGTGACCGCCTGTGGCAGGTTCAAAACCACCGTTAGCAGGATTGAAGTTGAAACTATCATAGAAACGCTCATCGTCAATAACCTCGATAATAGGGCAGCCGTCAATCTCGGTTACTCTTGTTTCAATTCCCATACCGCCCTCGGCAATCTGGGTAAGCTCAATCTTGCGAGTGAATTCTGTTGACTGCTCAAGGCAATCCATAATGTTTGATGTTACATAAGCAACAAGTGTGCCTCTTGCTTTATATCTGCGGAGCTTGCCGGCTGAAAGAATAGTCTTGAGCTTTGAGTAAGCGCTTGCTTTGGTCCATTCGGTTGACTTGGTAGCTGAATGATAGCCGTCTGTTGCCTGCGCCTTTGCGGCAACCTTTGAGAAGAAAAGTGCGTCTGTTTCCGGTGCGACCTGTGTCTGCTCAAACACCTTTGAAATATTCTCAACCTTTGCGGTTGCGTTAGTTTCGTCAACATCTGCCTTATCCACGAGGAACTCAATATCTCTGTCGTGCTCACAAGTGAAAGGAACATCTGTCTGTGTATATTTGCCTTTGTTCCAACCGCCCTCTCTGCTGTGGTTCTTAAAGCCTGTTGTTGACATCTGTGTAAAGTGGAATGTTCTTGCACCCACCCACTTTACATTTGAAGTGATGAATGGTGAAGTAAGTGTGCCCTGCATAAGAATTTCGAGCAAATCCGGGCTGAACTGCTCTGCATAGTTATTTGTGTTTGCCATAGTTAAATTGTCCTTTCTTAAATCTTAAATATTAAATCTGTTCCATTTCTTTGTCGGAACGCTTGAATTTGGTTTAGTACCGTCTGATGTACCGTTACCGTCACCGCCGATTTTCTGAACACCTACGCTGTTATCGGCGGTCTTTTTTAGCGCAGGAATATCGTCAAGCACTTTCTTAACCGCCTCTGTAAGCTTTTCTGTGTTGATTTTGCCGTCTGTTATAACGGCCGAAAAGTCCGCCATTTTGAGTACATAAGGAACTGTTGCAATGTCAACGCCCTGTTTTACGGCTTCGAGGGTTGCTGACTGATTGACTTCTGCCGTGAGCTTTGCGTTGTTTGCGGATTCAACTTCCGACTGCATTTTCGCAATGTCGGGTGTGTTCTTGGCTTTCTGCTCCTTAAAAGCACCGATTGCCTGTTTCATCTCATCTGCTGACAATCCCTGCTCCTTGAAGTATGACTTTAAAACTGTGTCCTCTGTCACGCTCTGCTTGCCTGTGATAAGGCTTGCGAGCTTGTCATAATCAAAGCTCGGTGTCTGCTGATTGTTGCCCTGCGGTGTCGGCTGTGTTTCGTTTGGGTTAGGTGTTGGGTTTGTTTCTGCCATATTTTATCAATCCTTTCAGTTATCGGGTGTCTCCCATAGTCAGTTTATAGAGTGTCTCTCTGTTTCAGTTTTGCTCGGTGTCTCCCGTAGTTTAATGTCTTCGGACAATAAAAAAGCACCTGTGCAGTCACTCACAAGTGCGTTTTAAGCTGTTTTTGTTGTCTTTCTTTTCGGCTTTTCCGTAGCGTTGGACTTAACCTCTGTCACAAAACCGCCGTCAATGAGTTCCTTTGCTCTGCTCTCGGAGCACTCAAATACTTCATTAATCGGTCTGTTAATAAACCCCTCGGTTTTATCGTTAAACGACACAACTACTCTTACTTTCATTTTGTCACCTCATTATTTATTGTTCTACTAATTCGTAAGTCTTTCTAAATATGTCAGGTTTACAAGGGTATTTTTCACCATTAACACCAGTAATAATATAATCACCGGGACTTGCTGTCATATCACCTTCAAGTGTATGTATAACGATTTTTTTGTCGGTTTGATATGCTTCTACTACAACAGCTTTTTTCCGATATTTTTTCACATTCATTTTGTCACCGCCTTTCAAATTTTTGGTATAAAAAAAGCACTCAATCTGATTGATTAAGTGCTTTGGTTGGTTATTGAATTTTTAGTATAACAAACCCTCTCTTGTTACGGAACGGTTAAATTATGCCATTATCTTCAAGAAATTGTTTTCTTTCTTTTTCCATAAGTTCATTGCAAAGGACTTCAGCTTTCTTTATATCATCGGGAGCATCATCTTTCAACTTAGGGGGAAATTTATTCCACTCGACATATGGCTCAATTAATTTAGTCAAGTCTTTTACCTTATCCGAATAAATAATCCTCATATATCTCACCTCTGTAAAAGTTGCTTAACACAAAATTCGGCATGTACCTCATCAAATTCATTTTTACGAAATTCCAATTTTGCATACTCGCTTATATCACTTATATTATAACCGCTTTTTATCAATTTTTCAACCTTTGGAGCATAAATTTTATTAAGATAATCGCAATATGCGTTATAATCGGTAATTTCGCCGTATTTTTGTCTGTATTTCTCGGCATCTTGCCAATGGATAAGCTCATGAAGTACCGAACTCAATTCACTGTCAGGACAAGCAAACGGTTTCTGCAATTCGGCTAAATTCTTAGTTATAAAATAAGCTGAATTTACAGTTAAAACATTATCAGTCGGTATGTAAGTTGCAACTGCATTTTTGCCCATTTCTTCGGGGGATAATATGCAAATAGCAGGTTTGTTTTCAGATTTGCTCTGACCGAGCATTTCATAAATCTTTGTAACATTCTTATCAAACTTATGGAATTGCTTGCGTTTCAGCTTTACTTTATCGGATAAATAAATATCATTACTGCCCGTGGTCTTATGTGCTTTTACTGTAATTTTTTTACCGCTGTTTTTTCTGTTAAAGTCTTTTTCTTCACCGTCGTCAACTACAGGCTTATAATATTTCTGCTTACTGTCGTCGATAGTAAAATCTCTTGTTTTTTCCGACAGTTTTTCTGCCCTGTCGTGCCACTCGTCTGCTCTTGCTTTAGCAAACTTCTTGTTATCCTCGTCAAGACTGTATTTTGCCCTGCGGTCAAAGCGTTCGGCTTGCTTTTCTGCGTGCTGCTGCTGTACTTCAAGTCCTCTTTGGCGGTCAAGCTCTGCAAGCTCGTCATCGGAGAGAGGTCCGCTCAAATCGTCAAGTTCAGGGTAGTGGGTGCTTGTGCTGTCCTTACAGCGAGGGTGGAAAAGTCCCTCCGCTATGGCGGTTGAAAGCAGCGGATAATCACCGTCCGATTTTTTGCCGTTTGAATACACATCATCAATAAACACCCTGCCTATATACTTTGCACAATCAGGGCAACCGCCCTGTCTTGAGTTTACCACAACAAGCGAAAGTCCGTACTTAGCTCTTTCTTCACCCTCACCTCTTAGATAGGCTCTCTTGTTCGCCGTCTTGATTGCCATATCCGCATAGTCTGAAAGCGTGTGCCTTGCACCGTTCTTGTACTCCACACAATTCAGCCCTGCGTTTAGCATATCCTTACAAGCCATATCAACAGCTTTTTCGTAAGTGCCTGCACCTGTGTTTGCATAGACTTGAGCGTTAAAAATCGCCTTGCGGCACTTGTCGTTGCTCATACGCAGGACTGCCGTTTCCGCCCTCTTTAAATCGTCTGTGGTCGATTTTACAAGAGCGTCAAGCTTTCGGTCGTTGACCTTAAAAAACTCGCCTGTGCTCTCTCCTGCGGGCATATTCGGTGTAAAGCCGTCCTTGATTGCCTCAAGTATTTTAGCCTCCTGCTCTGCGTTACCGTCAGCCCTTGCCGTGCGTATCATTTCTTCAACCTTGCTGTTAATGCTCTTGAACTGCTTGCCAAATTTTTGGGCGTTCGTTTTGCGGTACTCCTCAAGCGCCTTTAGTTGTTCTGCCTGCCATTGGGTCCAATTATAGCCCTCTTTTTCTTCTTCCGCCCTGTGACGGCTGAAATTGCGCATCATACTGTCAATAAGTTCGTTTTCGATTTCTTCAAAGGCTTTTCCGATATCGTAATCACTCATCTGTCAGTCCTGCCAAATCGTCGAATGACGAGGTTTCTGCCTCGCTCGCTATGCCCTGCTCCTCTTTAATGCGTTGTACCTCTTCGGCTTTCCAATCGTCCGACTTACTGTCGCCGTACAATTCCTCGACCGAGGTTTCAACCGACATCAAACCGCCCTGTCTTGCTTTTGATACAGTTTCAACCTGACTTTCAAATGACGGATTGGCGTACTCACCAAAGTTTACGGATACCTCTATTCCGTCAACAATTCCCTTGCCGTTAAGCTCACTGTCTGCATTGAGTACAACATCAACAAGGCTCTGCATAGCGTTCTCGGTGAGCTCAACAAGGTTCTGTCTTGTATACAGAGTTGTTTTCTCTTTTTCTCTCTGTGCCTCGGCATTATCGAGTTTCTTCGTATCAATACCAAGGGTTGACGGAGAAATAACACCCTGCAAGCAAAGGTCAAGAGCGGTTATATAAGAACTTAAATAGCTTTCATGCTGAATCTGCGGACTTTCGGTGTAAATCCTATTGCCGTTGCCGTTTTCCGACATATCGTTTCCTACTGCAATAAATCGGTTGTCAAACGGATTTGGCGACATCGGCTGACAGGTTTCGGGGTTTCGAGGGATAAGACATTCAGGCACATACTGCTTTGTTCGGCAAGCTCTTAAAGCGTCCATCCACTGCGACCACACTTCATCAAGGCTGTCGAAAGCGTCTGTTTTTATGCCGATAATGCCCGCACCTCTGCCCTTGTGGCACGATTTGCCGTAAATAACCGGTACTGCCCACATATACGATGTATCAAAGGTTACACCGTTGCTGTCTATCCAATCAAGTGCCTTAACTGTGTGTAAATCGACCTCTCTGCCGTTATCATCATACAAAGCATAACGAATATAGCCGTAACCGTATGTTTCCTCAAAACGGAAATGTCGGTGATTTTGCGTGTAATCTGTATAAAACTTAACCTCTCTGATTCTGCCGCGCACATAAGTTAAGTCGATGTTTTCGGCAGGATACCATTCAACAATCGGAACATCTGATACAGCCGTGTCAAAGCTGACCTTAAAAGCACCGTCACCGACAACACAAAGGTCAAGGAGCATTTGCTTTATTACACCTGCGAGTTTGTTTTCTTTCTCTATCTCCGCCCACCGTTCGGCATAAGCTGTCGTATTTTTGCTTGTAACCTCTGTACCGTTGTAGTCTGCAATCACAATATTAGCGAGTGTATCGCAAATGAGAGCGGGCAAGCCTGTGTGGATTTTTCGTATTTTCAGCCCTTTGGTACACTCGGCAGACCAAAAGCGTGTTTTGTCGCTGTCAAGCTGTGTGTAAAGCTGTGAAAGCTGTCTGCTGTTGCCCCAATACCAAATGCGGTTGGTAAAGCATTCAGTTTGATGATTGCTCGTTTCGTCAACGGTTATCGTTCTGTCGGGCGCTTTAGCGATATGTAAAAAATTTCTTAATCCTGTTCTGATTGTATCAGCCATTCTGTTTATCAGCCCCATTTATTTCACTTCCAATAATATTTTTAAACGGCAGCCACGCATATTGACTGCTATTTATGCAATGGTCGTGGCCGTCCTCGGGTGTGTTGTCTTTATCTTCTCGCCAGCTGTAAATTTCAAACTCGGCAATTGTATTCTTGCAATGCTCAAGCACAAGGAAACAATCTTTTGCGAGCCAGCCGAGAACAAGATTGATACGGTCGATTATCTTTGTTTTCTTCCACGCATTTGCAAAATCATAAATACAGCCGTTTTGCCGCTTGTACTTCTGAAATTCGGTAATAGTCGCTTGGTCGGCGTTGTCGATGAATGCTGTTCTCGCAAAGCCCCACTCCTCCCGGTTGCGGTCAAGAAAAGCAATAAAGTTTTTAACCGTATCACTCGGAGCAATCGGCGTTTGCATTTCAGCGTTGTTATAAACTCTTTCATCAAGCTGAACACACTTGCCCTTGTTTGTAATACCGAAAAAGGTCATTGCGATTGTGTCGGGTGACTTCTGCGAATATGCGGTGTCAAGTCCTGCCGTAAACTGAATAAAATGCTCGCTTTTACGGTCGGAGTTTAAAAACCGCTTTGCCCATTCTTTTGTTTTTATGTGCCTTGCCCTCTCAAAGTTTGAGAATACAAGCCCTGTTGCCCTGCCTCGCAATCCTAAGATTTTGTTTTTATAAAGCTTTGTTCCTTTTGGAGCAGAGGCTTTTTTCTTTTCAACCTGTTCGGGTGTAAGGCTTAAATTATCAGTAAAAGAAAAGAACCAGTACCGCCAATCCGGCACAGGTTCTTCGTTAAGCTCCGCCATAATCTCGGGCGGAACATCTTTTGCGTATTTCTTAAACGGTCTTGAACGGTTTACAAATTCCTTGTAAACAGGCAAAGACGGGTCATCGGGGTTAAGTGTTGCAAGCAAATAGTCATTACGGGTTGACATCTCTCGGATAAACTCAATATCGGCGGTGTTTATCTCATCAATATACACACAGCCAAATTGTGCACCGAGTACCATTTCCCATTTATCTCGACTGCTGTAGCCGAGAATATAGATAATTTTGCCCTCAAACTTGATATGCGGGAGCTTGTAGTCCTTGTCGCCGTTGCCACAGTAAACTGCGTTACGGTGCAGGTCGAGAATACCGTTATCCTGCTGAATGATAGTTTCCTCCGCCTTGCCGGTTGTCTTGGCGGCAATGGCATGTATCTTTTTGGAACTTTGCGACACCATTCGCATAAACTTTACACCGGCACCGACCGTTGTCTTGCCCGATGCGGTAGTGCCCTCAAGAAATTCAGCCGACACATTTGTTGTGTTTATGAAGTCAATGTACTTTTGCGACAAAGGAAAGCTACTCACTCAAGCCCTCACCGCCTAACTGTCTGAACACATCAGAGAGCTTTTCGGATTGCTCAACCTTTGCGTCAACCTTGACAATGTATTCACCAGTCATTTTGTTGAGTGTATCAATCGCACGAATACGGTCTGACGGGTCCTGCTCGTCACTTCTTGCAATGTCAGAGAGAGCAACCTGTCTGTCTTTAGCACTCATAATGCGTTCATCTTTGAGCTTGTCGGATAACTCTTTGATGTATTTTGAAACTCCAACATTCTCCAACAATTCATACGCTCTTGCGTTTGCGTAATTTTCTGAATATCCTGCCTGTATCGCACTCTGAACGGTGTTACCGCTCTGCGCATAATATTCCGCAAACTTCCTCTGTCTTGCATTTAATTTGTCTTTCACGGTATCACCGCCCTTTCTAAAAATAAGCAAAAGAAAAGACAGCACATTTCTGTACTGTCTTTAAACACAGGTTTCCGGAGTTGCACCGGAATCTGTAAAAACTGTTTTCCTATTTAAACTATCCCCTGCGTTTATAATATTATATCAATAAATTTCTAAATATTCAAGTGTTTTCTTTTTCTTTCCCATTTATTCAATAATACACTTACATATTTCTGTTCTTTATCAGTCAATTGACGATCTCCAATTTCATTATGTTCATAACCCAAATGGGTATGTGGCATCATTCCATTATGAGGTCTACCTTTAACGTCAATTTGTTTTATTCTTTCGCCGTAGTTGTCATAAAAAGTAACACTTTTGATGTTGCTCTGTTTGTCAAGAGTAGCATACACTCTATTTTTTGTCATAGTTTCCATAGGAGCTTTTATCGAAGTATTACCATTCATACGAATTACTTTTATTTCACCAAATTGAGCAACTGCTTTGTATTCCGTACCGTACTTTTTACCTTTATCGCTTATTCCACTTGAAGAACCTCTTCCGCCCATTATTCTGACCTCCTGAATTTTTCCTGAAATGATTTGATGTTGATGATGTTTCCAACACATTCTTCGGGGACTTTGCCGTAGAAGATGACCGTTTCAGGCTGTAAGCGTTCAATCATATCTTTGTAACCTTTCAAAAACAGTTCTTTGGCAATCTTGTTTTTCTGAGTGCCGACACTCGACACGGCGACTGTTCCGCCGCAAGGCTCGCCGTCAAAGCACCATTCAAAACTCTTTTCGTCGCTCCAACAAATTGTTGGTATTACTTCAATACCATAAAGCTGTAAATATGCGCCTATCCAATGTTTGCGATAGTGGTTATAAATCTGCAACGCTTTCGGATAATCAGCGTAAAGGCTAAAATCAGGTGATAACACACAATTGAATTTTTGTAGCCTCTCAATGTACCTGTCGGGTGTATTCCATAATCTTTGGAACTGGTAATCGTCCAAAAAGAAATGCACACCGCAGTTGTTCTGCTTACTGCTCAAAACTTCATTAAATCCGATAAAGTTGTTTTCTGTAATTTTTGTAGGCTCAATAATCGGGATGTCATATTCTCCTGCACCCTGAAAAATCGCTCTTGTGCTATTTTCGTAACCTGTACCGCATTTGTCTTTATACATTAATTCCACCCCGCAAAAGCAAAACCGCCCTCAACGAGAGCGGTCTGCCGTTATTTTTGAAAAAGGAGAACTACAAAATGTCTCTTATTATCAATTTCTTCATTTTATATTATACTGCACCTAAACCGAAAAACCGAACAACTTTTACCAACGGTGGCGGTTGCACATAATTCTTATGTTATCCGGTGTATTTATTCCGCCTGTATCAACTGCTATCTTCGCCCAGCTGTATCGCAAGCTAAGGTGCATAAACAAACAGTTCTCCACAAAATCGTCACGAGATAGGCTGTTGAGCGCTGCGTTTCGGCGGATTTCAAGGTTTTGTATCTCTCTCTGAATATCTGCAATCTGCACCACCGCATTGCCTACCTTGTCGGAGGTCTGACCTGACGGAACGATTCGTTCACCCAGCGTGCCTGCTGTGTTATCCGCCTCGGCAGAAATGCGTACTATCTTCGCCCTCAGTCTCGAAATCTCTCGGTTAATCTCCTTAATCTCTTTAGCCGTCAAGTTATCACCTCCAAATCACCAAGATAATCAGCCACAATTCCGAATGCAATCAGCATTCCCTCGCTTATGTAATAATGTTTGTCCTTTCTGCTTTTGCTGTCATTATATCCGCTCATCTTCTCCTGTTCACTTTCTATGCGTTCAGATATTTCTGCTTTCAGTTCGTCAAGTGTCATTGTTTTGCTCCTTTTTTCTCTCCTCAATTCTTCTTTTGTGTACTATTTCTTTCTGTATCATAGCGTTATATTCTTCCTCGCCGATAATTTCCTTGAAACAGCTTTCGCAATAATCTAAATTAAATCTGCCGCCGTATGTAGTGTATGGTCTTACGGTTAATTCAACTTTTCTGTGGTCGCCGTATTTTAATTGTTTTCCGCACTTGTTGCAAAAGGTCTTAATCATCTGCTTTCTCCTCCTCTCTATCCATTCTCGCACCGCAATGTGGGCAATAGTTTTCAAATTGATAACGGTTGTTAATGACTTGATAAACAACATCTCTCCCGCAAGTTAAGCAGTATGCTTCCGCTTCACCTACTTTTCTCTCTTTCTTTTTTACCCACTTTGAGAGTTTAACTTCGTCAACAACTTTAAGTTTAATTTTTATACGACTGATTTTTTTAATATGGGACAATCTAAAAACACAATTACTAACAACCTTATCCCCACAAGTGCAGAAATATCGTAACTTTGGTATTGACAAATTAGCGTCATTTTCAAAGGCTTTTTCACTTGTTTTATGTAAAATGCCCTCAATCACCGTTCCGTCAAAAAGTACGATTTCAACATATTTTCCTAAATGTCTTTCGAGTTCATATCTTGTCATAATTTTTACTCCTTTAAAGTTCTGACTTTTTCGCCATATCTGCGAGTTTGACCTCTGAATAATATTTCTCTCATAATATCCTCCTTAAATTCTTCCAAGCCTTTCGAGTGCCGTATATTCTCCGTAGCTTAAGTGTGTTCCGTGCCGCTTATTATACAAATTGATTTTCTTGCATTTTTCTTCAAGTGTATCGGATTTATTGTAATTGCGTGCGGCTGTTTTTCTTAATTTGCTGTTTTTGATGATTTCTCTGTGCTGTTGTTTTCTCATTTCAACACCGCACTCGGTGCAGTATTTTTGATTTGCACTTCTTTTTTCAAATGCTTGCATACATAATTCGCAGATTGCCTGCTGTTTCATTCTTTCATCTCCTTTACCTTTTCACTTATTCTTTTAACAAATCCGTTCTCATTTGTTAATAGCTCTATCGTCTGCAACGCAAGGCTTAGCATTTCGTCTTTGGTTGCCGCCTGCTTGTACATCTTGCGAACGAGATCGGCGGATTTCTTTATATTGTCCTGTATTCTCGTACACAGTCTTAAATACTCCTCGCCCTCATCGTGGTACTGTCTGTACTCACTCTGCAATTCCTGTTGAAGTTTCAGGCAAGTAATCATATCCCACCCCTTGTGGCGGTTGTTGTAACCGAGTTTTGCAAGTTTTGAAAAGTATTTGTATTCGGCAGGCGGATAGTCGGTATAATCAAGCTGACCGTCAATAGCTTTATCCTCAAGCCTTGCAAACTCTGTTTTGTCTTTAAAATTTGGTTTCATATATTCCTCCCTGCGGAGGCTTGTGGTGGGTTGAAGCCATTTTTAAATAACCCTTTATATATATAATATTTTTATTTTTCTTATACGAAAGGTTATAAAACCCCTCAAACCCTCCTCAAGCCACCACACTAACATTCAGAACGAATAGAAATACCGGTGAAATAATTGTAATTTCTTCCCTTTATCTTCTCAAATCGTTTGGCAAGTTCGGTGCTGAACTTGGTATTTGACATACAATATTCGTTGTTGCTGTCTGCCCACGATGCATAGGCGGCATACAGCATACTTGCCTGTACAGTGCCCTCAAGAGTACATTTATCCTCGATAAAAGCAGAAATAACATCCATTTCACGCCTGTACTCTCTCACGCTCTTTAATACAGCGGCGGGCATTTGCAGGCCCTCTCTCTGCCACATCAGACAGCCGTCAATGCACCATTTAAAAATCGCTGTCATCTCCGCCTTTAGCTTATGCGTAAGGTTTTTATCTACCTTGTCCTCGGGTATCTGCACATTGAACGGTATCATATGTATTCTTCGCCAAATGCCTGTGTCTGTGCCTCTGATAATAGGTTTATGGTTTGTCGCCATCCATAATTTGAACTCGGGTTTAAACTCAAATTCCTCACTGTACAGCTTTCTTGCCGTTACCGTATCGTCACCTGTAAGCTGTTTTAAAAGTCCCTCATTCAGCCGCACACCCTCATTTGGCTCTACAGATGTAACAAGTCTTGCGCCCTTTAATCGTGCAATGTCGCTGTTTATGGCATTGCTCTGCGAGCTTTTCACCATAATGGTTTCGGGCTGAATATTCGCCGCATAATCGCCGAAAACATCTCTTATTACATCAATAAAAGTACTCTTGCCGTTTCGACCTGTACCGTAAAGAAAAAATGCACATTGTTCCGCCGTTGAGCCTGTCAGACTGTAGCCTACCGCCTTTTGAATGTATCTGATTAAGTCTTTGTCGCCTGCAAAAATATCGTCAAGGAACGCAAGCCAACGAGGGCAGTCGGCAGCTTCGGCGCAATCGACCGAAGTAATCTTTGTAAAGTAATATTCGGGGTTATGTGCCTTTACATCGCCGTTTTTCAGATTAATAATTCCGCTTGGCGTGTTGAGTGCCATTTTGTATCTGTCCATTTGTATCGGCAAAATTGGAAGATGATGTTCAATTTCGTTGAGCATTGCTTTTTTTGACTTATTTGAACGGCTTGATTTCATATGCTTTTCAA
This sequence comes from Ruminococcus sp. FMBCY1, assembly GCF_023921805.1. Lineage (GTDB taxonomy): Bacteria > Bacillota > Clostridia > Oscillospirales > Acutalibacteraceae > Ruminococcoides > Ruminococcoides intestinale_A. The sequence continues at coordinate 758,391 of NZ_CP074197.1, forward strand.
ATGCTTTCGCCATATCTCCGCCGCTCTCTTCATCAGCCTGCAAGTAAAGCTTTGCCTCGGCTTTCATAGCCTCAACGCACTTATCTGCCATTCTTAAGATAACACCGAGATTGTCAACGCTCCACCTCATTGAATTATAAAAATACCATTTCTTTTCCGTATAGCAGTAGCGAACATTTTCGCCAAACAGGTCAACAAACCTTTCTGCGTTGCCCATATCGTCAAATGTATATGCACGCATTTTTTCTTCGTCAACAGTCTGAATAACCTTGCCGTTGCCTATTGAAATCGAATAATCGTTTTGTTTTTTAGGGTTATAGGTCTGACTGCAACCCGATATTGCTTTTTGCAGGGTGATTACTCCGTATGTAGTGCCTGACTGCTTTCTGTCCCACTTGTCACGCATTAAACCCGATTGGCGGAAAATTGCGTCCATTTTTTCGGCATCGCAGCCGCACCAAAAGGCAAGCATATTGCAAAATGCCATATCCGCCTCGCTCTGTGATGAGTAAGCCGAAAAGTCACCGCTGTACAGAGCCTTGAAAAGACTGCCGTTCTTAGCGCTGCAGGCGGCTCTGACGATGTCATCAACGGAATTTAAATTGACCGTAATATTCTTGTTCGGCTTAGGCTCTGCCGCCTTGCCGAGATATTTGGAGTGCAACGGCTTAACACTCTCGGTACAATCGTTGATGTATCCGTATTCCGAGCAGTAGTTTCCTGTCACAACGAAAAATCTGCCGTTCTCGTACATTTCAAAACCGCCCGAATCATTCTTTGCCTTTCTTCTGCCCTCGGGAAGAGTTCCCTTGCAAATTATATGAACGCCTGTTTTGCTCTGCGAAAATTCTGTGTAGCTCTGTAAAGTGTTCACGAACTCGCTGATTATGTTGTCAGCTCCGCCGTTTTGGTAATCCTGAATGTCATTCGGCATATCGTCAAGGTCAACACCGAAAAACGGTGAATTTGAGAACATAAAGCCTATGCCCGAATATTTGGCGGATTCTCTGACAGCGGTTTCAAAATCCGACCAAGTGTCGGGATTGTTTGACTGGGCAAGTCCGCCCGTCTTTGGATTGACGGGCTTCTTAGAAATGCCGCTGTGCGACTTCGGGTCAGGGTATGCCTGCCAACACACCCAATTTTTATAGCCTTTTAATTCCTGCGGAATTGCACTGTATTTATCGTTAAAATTTGTAAATCCCATATTTTATACCTCCTTATGGATTCTTATGAATTTCATATGTACCGACTTAAAATTCAAAAGTTGCATAAATTAGTGCAATTTCCGTAAAAATTTTCTGAATTAAAACGGTAAATCATCATCAAGCGGCATATCCGTAAAGCCTTGATTTGTCGGCTGTGCAGATGCATAGCTTTGCTGTGGCTGTGCATAGGCTGTAGCTGTATTGGTCGTCGTCTGCTTTGGAATATGCTTTACAGTCGGATATTTTGTAGGATTTCTCCAGCTTACTCGCTCCTGTGTTTTTCCGTTGTATTCTTCGTGCTTTATAGTTACACGCATTGGCTTATTGACAAGCTCACCGCAGAACTGCTCAAGGCTGTCGTACTCCTTGCCATCGGGAAGTCCTGCCGCCTTGCCGAGTGCCATAATCTGACCATAGCTGTATCCCTTGACCTGCAAGTCTGCGTTTGTAGGCTCTTTCTTCTTCCACAATGTATCAAATATATATCCATTTTTATAGTTCTGCTCAACATCATTTCTGATTACCATTGAGATGTTCAGATTTTCTTTGCCATTCTTTGTTACTCTCTCCTCAACCTTAGCGATAAGGCACTCATAATCGCCCTCCGGCTTGATTGAGCTGCCCTGTGTTGCTTCGTTCCAGTTTGATTTAAAACCCATGATTATTCCTCCAAAATTAATTTAATTGCTTCATTGGCACTTCTGCATATTCCTGCTACCGCACCGTTAAATTTCATCATCTGTAAAAAGTTATGCTGCTTTTCGGTTGCTCTGCCTTTTGCTGTTTTAACCTCAATGAATACCGCCTTGCCGTCTGATTTTCTGACACCGAATAAATCAGAAAAACCCGGTGGTACACCTGTGCTGAAATATCGTCCGTCCTTTGTGTAACCCTGTCCGACATTGATACGAAAAATATCGCAGTACGGTGCAATTGCAAGGCGGATTTCATTCTGTATAGCGTGTTCTTCTGTCAAGCTATCAATCCTCTCTTTCGTGCTTGATAATACGCCCAGCCGGGCTTATAGCCGTGTGTTTTTGCGTAAACAAGTAAATCGTTGTAGCTGCCGCAATCAGATGGTGAACTGAAATCGAGCTTAAAGCCCTCAACCTTTATAAGCTCTGCGGCAGTATCAAAATCAACCTTTCGCTCTGCTGTCGGAAATTCATATCCGCATCGAGGGCATACGGCTTTCTGCCCCGGTGGTGGTGCAGAGAATGTAAAAAAACACTCGGGGCATTGCTTGACCTTTGTTGCCTGCTCGTCTTCAAGCTTTTTAACACTCTTTTTCTCTCGTTTTTCAAGTGACCACACTCTGTCATCGTCAGGCATTCCGTGTCTTGCATAGTTGCCCACATGGTCAATGATTACCGCCCTTTTGTTCGGTCTGTATCGCATACATCGCATTGACTGCTGAATGTAAAGCGTAAGGCTGTGAGTAGGTCGGAGCAGAATTGTACATTCGCAGTCGGGCACATCAAAACCCTCTGAAATCAAATCCACATTGCAAAGAATTGTAATTTTTCCGCTGCGAAACTCGTTTATAATCTGTTCTCTCTGCACCTTCGGAGTTGCTCCGTCAATATGCCTTGCGGATATACCCGCTTCGCAAAATGCCTGTGCGGTTGCCATACTGTGTTTGACAGTTGAACAATAGCACACTGCTTTTTTGCCGTCTGCAAGCTGTCTGTAATACTTGATTACATCTCCGAAAACTGTATTTTTAGTCATTGCTTTTTCTATCTCGGAGGCGACATATTCGCCCATTTTGGTGTGCAGTCCTGTAAGGTCGGCAACACTCGGAGCATAGTAATCATATGGGGCAAGGCAGTTATGCTCAATGAGCCACTTGGTACTTACTCCTACAATCAGCTTGTCGTTGACATCACCCAAGCCATCACCGTTTAGACGGCAAGGTGTTGCGGTTACTCCGACCCTCGGAACATCTGAAAAATATTCATAAATGCGTTTGTAGCTTTGTGCAAGGCTGTGATGATTTTCGTCCGTAATGATTAACGCAGGCTTAGGAAGTTTTTTAAGCCTGCGTGTAAAGGTTTGTACCATACCAATCTGACATAAATCCATAAGCACACCCCAGCGGACAAAGGTTCTGAATATTTGGTCAACAAGCTCTCTCCTGTGAACAAGGAACAGCACCCGTTTACCGTTCCAAGTTGTTCGTCTTGCAATTTCTGCGACAATGCAGGACTTTCCGCCACCGCACCCAAGGACAATGCAAGGAGCTTTGTAACCCTCTCGCCAAGCTTGCCTTACTTGCTCCACAAGGTCATTCTGATACGGTCGAAGCTGCATTTCTGGCACCCTCTCTCTGCTTTTCCTGTTTCTTCTGCTTTATCAGCTTTGCGACACACTGCATACAGAGCTGTCTGCCGTAATTTTTGGTTGTGCCGTCAATGATCTGCTTAACGGTGCGTTTACCGTCAGAAAGTATCGGTGCTTTGCACTCATCGCAATACTGTTCGGGTTGCATTGAATAGTATGTTCTCAATGCTTCATCAACAATTTTAAGGTCATTTGATATGTACATTGAATCAAACAAGCCTATCGGACTTTTGCAAGTGTCGTTACCGTCTGTTTGTGTTGCAAAAAGATACTTGCCGTCAACAACAACCGTTTTCAAAACTGTGGTAAACATTCCCTCAACCGAGATTTTTTCGTCAAGCAGCTTACCGATTGTTTTAGCTTTTTGTCTGCCGTTTTCGTCGGTATCAATATGACTTAAAAAATAAACAATTGTATCGCTTGGTAGAGTTTCAATCTGTTTCACAAGTTCCCAAAAATTTTTGCCAATGTCGGTAAACTTCTGAAAGCCTGTTTCCTTGGCTCTTCTCATATACTCGTTAGCCATGAGATACTGTGCGTCATCAACTGCAATCGACTTACATTTCTGCTTTTTGATAAAGTCCTCAATATCAATGTAGTTATCAGAGTTGATTGATGAAGCAAATTTTGTTCTGAACGGGAGTGATTTTCCATTCACATTTACAAGAGCAAGTTCATTTGCTTTGAAATTTCTTAAAGAGGCAGATTTTCCGCTGCCTGAATATCCTAAAACCAATATAGGTAATCCCATAAATAACACCTCACTTAATACTTAATGACTGCTTGGCTTCCATATGTACGAAGGGGATTTCTTCACCCTTTTTGCAGAGAGCTTTGACATCATTCTTTTTCACTTCGGGCATACTGTATTTCAAAAGGTGGGCAAGATTGTGTTCCTCTGCCCACTCAACGAATGAAATTTCATCATCAATAACAAGGCTCGGTGCGTTGTTTCTGATTGATACAACTGCGTGCGGCATATCTACCTTGCTCCTGCCGATTGCTTTCATTGCGTTAAGAAGATATGCAGCGAGTTTTTCAACCTCTCGCTCTTTCTGCGACTGCCTCTTAGCGATTGCAGATTTCTCAAACTTGAGTATATTAGCCTCGGCTTTAAGCTGTTTGATGTAGACCGCAATGCTTTCTGCTTTCTCGTCAAATTCGCCCTCAATGCCCTCGAGTGTATCAAACCACGCTGTAAGCATTTTTTCTTTGTATGCCTCAACATCTTCGATAATGTCGCCGTTGCCGTCAATCGGCTGACCGTCTGCGTCAGTATCGGGTTCATATTCGTTTATGTCTTCAAATTGGCTGAATAATTCAGCAAAGCTTTCAGTAAGTTCATAAAGTTTCATTGTTGCTCCCCCTTAAAGATTTATGTTTTGTGTGGCAAGTGCTTCTATTAAATGTTCAACCTTGCCCTTGAAAAATTCCTTGTCCTGTGACTGCTTGGCGAAATCGAGCATACGGATAAAGCTGTCATATGCAATCGAAAAATATGCCTTAAAGACATCCTTGTCATCTGATGTACCGTCGGCAGTCTGAACATTTTTCAGCCTTTCTTCATACTCCTCTTTCTGTCTGCGAAGAGCCTCTTGCTTTTCGTCCTCAAGCTGTTTCCTTACGATTTTCTCGTTCTCACGATATTCTGCTTCGAGTTCGTCGTTGCGTTTGATGTTCTCACGCTCAAGTGCTCTGATGGTTTCGTTCAGTCTGCGCTCATTATCGCTCGGCTCTGCAACGGCAACCTCAATAGGGCGGCTTTCAAGTTCCTGAACTTTATTTGTCAGCTTGAAATTTTTGTTCTTTTCCTCTGCAAGCTGATTTTCAATATTGCGATAGCTTTCTTTTGAAGTGTCCGCCTGCTGCTTGTAATAGTCTGCGTCTTTCTTAGCGTTATTGAGCTGTCTGCAATAGTCAATGCTCTTGTCGGTTGCCTCCTGCTTTTCGCCTTTCAGCCTGTCAATCTCTGCCTTTAACTGCTTAACCGTTGTGTTTTCAAGGTCAAGTTTTTCGGCGATTTCAGCCTGTTCGGGTTCGCTGATTGTGGCAAGAAGTGATAGCTTTGTCATTCCGATTTGTCCAATCGATTGGACATTTTCAGGATTTATTTTTTCTACAATAGAAATATAGTTATATGCGTTACTGCGTTTCATACCTACTTCATTCTCGCAGTAGTCCTCAAAATTCGGATAGCCAAGCTCCTTATACAGCTTGTTGTCACGCATAGTCTTGAGTCCGTTGCACATATCCCATATGTTCTGCTGTGCAAGATTTGCGCTGACAAGAATTTTCTGATGCAGTTCAATGGCCTGCTTATGCTGTTTGCTTACTGTTATTTCTGACATTTTTTATATCCTCCAAAAATTTAGTATATTGCTGTTCAAATTCAACAATTTCGGGTGGCTTTTTATAATTCGACTCTCGTTCGTTTTTGTAGCCGTGACATTGCACTATCGTCAGGCTTTTGGGATTTACTTCAATCGTGAAGTAAGGAATTGACGGTGACGCTTTATGCCGAATAAACAGGATTACTGTGTCACCTCTTGCGTGACGGTTTACATATCCGCCGACACAATGCTTAAGAATTTTTCCCTCTGAAATAATTTCTTCGCCTGTTTCAGGCGCAAGCATTACAAGATTTTGCGTGTCCATCAACAGAGGCTTAAGAGTTTTTGCCCTCTTAGCTATCATTTCCGCTTCAGTCTTATTTGTGTAATAAGCAACCTTTTCAACGGCTCTGTCATGAGCCTGTTCAAGATGAGCAGGCATCAGCTCTTCAATTCCCTCGGGAAGTCTTTTGCAGTTGTCGAGATAATCCTTCCACAGCATTACTCTCTGATGATTCTTGCCGTACTTCAAAATCTGCCTGTATTTAACACCGGCATCGTGAATTTCGTTAACGGCAAAAGTTCCAAGCTTTGACAGACTGCTTACAAAACTGCTTGCGTTCTGAATGTTCGGTTCTTCTTTAATGATGTTGCGGTAAAGCTCAATTTCGTTTGTGCCATATTCACAAAACCTGTGTATATCCGTCTTGCGACATCCAAGCATTTTAAGCAGATTGTTTTCTTTCCAATGAATTTTGTTTAGCTTTAACTGACCGTTCATCAATAAGTCTGCAATCCTATCAAATCCGCCTTTGATCAAATACTCTGCATTGTTGTGCCGGACATATAAATTAAGCCACTTTAAGATTTTGTGAACTGTGTACCTATCTGAAAGCTCATACGCCCCTGAATATTTAAGATCTGTATGAGCAATTACATCAAGATTCAGTAGCACCGTTTGTCCCCAGCTGGACAGTAAGGCTTTTTCTGACGGTCCCCAATACCAAGCAAGACCTTGTGAAGTGTATGGAATAACTCCATCACTTTTCATAAGATGAAACGAACCGTAATAGTAAGAGAACCTTTGCATTGCGTGCTGTTCATACACGTACAAGTATTCGTTCGTAAAAGTGTATTCTGGTAATATTTCAATAGGATTTTCATTGTACAAATCATCGGAAAATAACTGATATGCTGTTACAAATCTGATGTACAGCCTGCCGTCAACGGCAAAGCAAAAACCAAACTTGCGACTTCTTTCAAGACTTTTTCGACCGTAGTGCAGGGCTTTTGCTTCTACGCTTTCCTTGCAATGACCGCACACAAATTTCTGATTATGACAAAGTCGGAGCTGTTCGCCGATATGCCAACTTTGACAGCTTGTGCAGAAATAGTCACAGGTTGTTTTGCTTTTATTTTCGTAGAAAGCATACTGCGGAAAGTACATTGCGATCTGCTTTTCGTGTTCATCTGTCAAGTCGGGAATCTTATTAAGCAGGCTGTCAGGATTTTTGATCATGCTGACACCTACCAATCTATAAGATTGCCGAGGTCAAGAGTTACCGGAGCTTTCTCTTGTTCTGTCGGCTGTTCAAGCTCGTATTCGGACATATGTATCTGCATTGCGAAAGTAACCTTTGCTCCGGGGAAAATCTTACCGACAATCTGCTGATACACATCAAGGTCGGAAACTACAGCGGGGAGCTTCTTTCCCACTTCGTCAATCAGGTTTTCAAGGTTTTCTGCAGCCGTAACGGCTCTTGCAAATTCCTCGTTCTGCTCTGAAAATTCGCAGAGCATTTTCTTTACCGGCTCAAGAATTGCTTTAGATTTACGGTCTTTAAGATTTTTTCCGTTGCACAACTTGATTTTTTTTGTTGCAGAGGATATAATTGAATTAGGCTTATTGTTCTTTGTGCTTGTGGCATTTGCGGTGTCACAGGCACTTTTTTTATTGCTCATTTCTTCACCTCTTCCCCGAAAACATCATACTCATACATACTGTTAATGCGTTGTCTAAGCCTTATGTTTTCGTTTTTGTAACCGTTGATTGCGTCATTCTTAATGCAAAGGTCAAGCCTTGCGTTCTCAAGCTCAATCTGCAAGTGCTTAACCAAGCTATGTAAGTGCTTGTTCTCGTCCTTAAGACTGCGTTTTGTTTTAATGTGTCTGAGTGCCATTTGTTATGCCTCCTTATAGTGAATCATAATATTTTTTTGCGTCTTCTTTTGAGATACGCCATTCACCGTACATTTTTTTGGCCGGCAAAACGCCCGACTGTGCTTTTTTCTTTAAACAATCAACCGAGAACCCCCAAAGGGTTGCCAGCAACGGCAAATCTATGTAGAGTGGGACATCGTCCCAGTTGGTTACTGTTTTCATAGATTTTGGCATATATACCCTCCTTATAAATTTATTGCCTTACACCTCTGTTATCCTCTGTAATTTTGTCTGATACGATTTCAACCTTTTCCACATTGGCGACGCTGAGTGCCAGCTTGAGCAGTACAACGTCGCCTACTGTTCGGGTAATCTGATAGCTTGTAACATACGGGATTTCAGTACCGTCAATTTCAAGAAGAAACTTGTCCTTTGTGTCAATAAGTTTAAGTTTTGCCATTTTCTCACCTCCTCGATTTTTGTTGTATTATTTGTAATTAGATGTTACAATATTTTCAATACTATACTGAAAAATATGATTGAAGAACAAAAAGCTACTCATCAGTCGCAAACTTAAAATGAAAATTGAAAAACTCAAGCTGATTAATTGTATCTTGCAGTTCGTCAGCTTGTTTTTTTGCCTTATTTATAAGGCATTTAAACTCCTGAATATTTGTTGCAGATATATAAAGTGTTCCGTCATTTGCATAGTTGCCAATCATTTTTCCTCCCATCTTCTCACCTCCTCACGCTGTTTTCTGCTGTTCGGCAAAGTCCTGCTTATTGTACAGCTGATTTGCTATACTGGATTGTAAGATAAATAACAGAAATCAAGTGATACGCTTTAAGCGTAAATCTTTTCCAAAAAAAATAAAGTCAACAGGAAATCTATACAGTTCACCTATTCTATGCACCATATCCCAACTTGGCGAATATGTTCCTTTTTCGTAGTTAGAAAGAGTTTCCTTGCTAATATTAAGCATATCAGCTGCTTCTTTTTGAGATAAACCAGCGTTTACCCTTGCAGCTTTTAACGTGATTTTAGGATATTCCATTTGCCTCACCTCCTTGGTACACATATATAATATCACGCTAAAAGCGTAATGTCAAGCAAAAAGCGAAATATTTTTAAAAATATCTTGAATTTTTTACGCTTTTAGTGTATAATGCAAATATAACATAAAAGTAGGTGATCTAATGAGCGATAATAGTGAGCTTAACAAAAAAATTTTTGCAAAGAATTTAAACTATTATATGACTACTAACAATAAAACCCAATCGGATCTTGTAACGGACCTTAATTTAACGGCTTCGACTGTTTCTGATTGGGCAAATGGAAAGAAATACCCTCGTGTTGACAAAATGCAACTTTTGGCTGACTATTTTGGTATTCTTAAATCTGATTTGACAGAGGAACACGAAACATCAAAAATGACTGATGACATTGAACTCCAAGAATACCTCGAGGAGCTCAAGAACAGAAGTGAACTAAGAATGTTATTTAGTCTTACTAAGGGTGCTACAAAAGAAGATGTGGAAAAAGCAGTCAGAATTATTGAAGCATTAAAAAAGGATGAATAGCTTTGGGAGAAATTTTTATTAGAGGTTTAGAATTGCCGCTGACCGTACGAGGCGTAACGGTCTTAGATGAGGACGGCAATTACAATGTATATATTAATATTCTGCTTAGCTATGATACTCAACAGAAAGCCGCTAAGCACGAATTAAAGCACATTACATCCGAGCATTTTTATGATTATGAGCCTGTTGTACATAACGAGCTTGAGGCTAATGCTATATAAGAAAGAAGAATTAATTATGGGATTTTTAGATTTATTTAAAAATAAAAATAATAAATTAAAACCAAATACTCTTGCGTATGTTTTGGCTGATTGTAAGAAATTCAAAATTGATACAATTATTATGTTCACTGCCAAAACTTGTAACTATTGTTCAAAATATGGGCGTAAAAGAAACGGTGGAGGAAAAATATATTCAATAAGTGGGAAATCTAAAAAGTACCCTGCATTATCCACTATACCGTCAGATTTGCTACTCGGTAGATGTCCCAAATGCGATAAAACAATCTCTTTTAATACCTACTATCCCGAACTTGAGGATTTAGACAAGCCGTTTTCAGATAAAGAAATAGCAGAGCTTGACCGCCAAAGGAAGAAGAAATGAACAAAGTCCGTATCCTCGGCAAAGCCGTAGGGTTTTACAGTAACATTTATTAGAATAAAAAATCCGCCCTAAAATAGGAAATCAATTTCCCATTTTGGGGTGATAAAGCGAAAATGTCCAATCGATTGGACAAAACAAATTCTGAAAATGTGCAATCGATTGCACAAATCGGAATGATAAAGCGAAAATGTTTACTCGAGTTTACATTTTGCAGTAATGTTAGTGTGGTGGCTTGAGGAGGGTTTGAGGGTTTTTATAACCTTTCGTATAAGAAAAATAAAAATATTATATATATAAAGGGTTATTTAAAAATGGCTTCAACCCACCACAAGCCTCCGCACATAAGCAATAAAAAATCCGCCCTACCCTGCGCCAACAGGATAGAGCGGAAACCATTACACACAGGGTGCAACGGTGCAGTTAAACGCAATATAATTGTATCATACTCCTTTGTGTTTTGCAAGTTTTGCAGATAAATAACACAAGGGATTTTTGCACCCTTTTTACATTAAAAAGGAGTGTTTATAATGAAAAAACGCAAAGACGGCAGGTATCAAAAAAATATCTATATCGGACGAGATGAAAACGGCAAAGCTATGTATAAGTCTGTATTTGGCAAAACGCAAGCTGAGGTTACACGCAAAGCAAATGAAATCAAGCTAAAAATCAGCAAAGGTATGGATATTCTTAGCGAGAATATGCCGTTCAGTGAACTCTGCGAAAATTGGCTGATATACAAAAAGGCTCTGCTTTCTTCTGACAAGCAGTATAAGAGTTATAAAACAAACCTTAAACCGTTTTCTGTATTAGGCGATGTTGCAATCAGCAAACTTGTAAAAGCAGATTTTCAATGTATCATAAATGACTATTTCGCACGAAATCCACATACAGGCAAACCGACTTCAAAGAAAACTCTGCGTGATTACAGAATGACCGCAAGGCAGGTGTTTGACTTTGCTGTTGAAAACCGCATACTTGACTACAATCCATTAACATATGTCAGAATACCGAAAAATGCACCTGTAAGCGAGCGCAGGGCATTGACCGAGCAAGAACAGCGGTGGGTTATGGAAATGCCACACAGAGCACAACTTCCTGCTATGATCATGATGCTGTCTGGTTTAAGATTAAGTGAATGCCTTGCGTTGCAATGGTATGACATTGACCTTGAAAATGCTCAAATTAGTGTTCATCAAAAACTTGTAATGACAGGAACTCCGCACATTGTGCAAGGCGCAAAGTCAAAGGCTGGCATACGAACAGTCAATATTCCCCACACCCTTGTGGATTTTCTGAAAAATCAAAAGAACCATAAACAATCCGACTTTGTTGTACTTACAACAAAAGGGGAGTTCTTCTCAACAACAGCGTGGCGAGAACTGTGGGACAGCTATATGGCAGACCTCAATCTTAAATACGGAGATTTTTCCGAATATGAGCGAAAGCCAAAAAGTAAGTTCGACCCAAAAGGCGTTCCGTTTGTTATTGAAAGATTCACCGCACATTATCTAAGACATACTTTTGCTACAAACTTGTTCTTTTGCGGTCAAGATTTACTTTATGTCCAAAACCAACTCGGACACGCAAAGCCCGAAACGACTTTGAATATTTATACACATTTAGTGCAAACAAATCAGATTAAGAAAATCAATAAAATTATAGACCTAAACGATTACATCTCTGCGATTGCGGAACCGCAAAAAATGATGTTAGTCTGATGTTAGTCAATGTATAATAAAAATACGCTTGTTTACTGCACTTTTTCAAATTCTTGTAATGTTTCGTAATCAGTAGGTCGACGGTTCAAGTCCGTTCACCAGCTCCACAAATAAACCGCATTACCAAGCCGTTTTTAAGGCTTGTGTGCGGTTTTTCTTTTTGCCTGTTTCCCGTAAAACATTGCTTTTAACTGTATTATAATATGCAAATACAGTAAAAAACCCTCACCTACTTCTATTAACTAAGCAAGTCACTGATTTTATATGCTTATATTCTTTATGTTTTTAATACAAGGCTGATTTTAAATCAAATGCAAAATAACCGTTTACATCTAAGAATACTAAATTATGCCGTAAAATTAAGGTGTAGTAATACATACCCATAACAATTTTCGTTAAAACGGTTATTTATCACAAGTTTTGGTAAATTATGGTTTAGAAAACTGTTTTATCAAGCAATTGTAAAAGTTTGGTCGACCTTTTCAAAGGTTGTAAGTGTGGGCAAGCCCACAAATACTTTCCGTTTATGCAATCTGACGATAGGTGCTGTAAAAAGCAGCATATCAAAAAGCCGAGATTCACGAAATAGTGAGTCTCGGTGATTTTTTTGCTTGCATTCTTGAAATTGTATAAAAATATGATATGAAAATATGAAGAATGTTAAAAATGTTTAAAATTTGGGCATAACTCGAAAAGGTGCAAAACCAAGCACCTTTAATGTAGAAAACTTTTTAGTTTTATGTACCTTGTTGATATGGTTTTTCATTGATATTAAATTATATCACAAAAATGACTGCATTCCTACCTTTCGGTTAGAATGCAGTCGTTTTTTTATTTAGGCTGTTTTTTCAGCTCCTTTAAATGCCGTTTAAAATCGTTTAATTTGCGTTTTAATTGATTAGTAGTGTAACTCTTTACATTTTATATAACAAAGCTAACACAACAAAAATATAGTTGTGTTATATTTGAGATAATAGTTCATCATATACAGCATATATCTGTTTGCCTTTTGAATTTATTGCACCTTCTTTATCCATTCCGTATTCGACAACATTAAAGTAAATAATATCCTGAAAACTACTAATATCATCTACAAAGAAAATGGCATTATTATTTTCAAAAGAATGTTTCAAAATAAAATTATTAACATTATCAAGTGTAATTAAAAAATCAAATTGTTTTTTAGTAAGTATAAATTTCATTTTTTTACCTTCTTTGGATTGGTTTGAATAAGATTACCGTTGGCATTAATAGATACTTGGCATTTAGAGTTAGTAAATACAAAACTATCGTTTTTACTACTGTATATAGGTTCTTTATCAGATAGTATAGCATCTTTTATATTCTCAAGCGACACGCCACTTCTTGCTCTGTTATTATGCATAGGATCGTTTTTTGTACCAAAAACACGCTCAATGAAATGCTTGCTTTGTGATTTGATTTTTATTACTTGTTTGATAACATCTTCAACAGCTGATGTATCAAAATAGTTTTTATCAGAATCATAGTTTGTTGGTGTTGCTATTACAACAAAATCCGCATCCTTGTATGCATTTTCATAATCTAAGGTAGCATATAGATTTAAGTTTTCTTTCTTAAAATATTTTTTAATATATTCATCTTTTATCGGAGATAATATGTCATTGATCAGTTTAACTTTTTTTGGAATAATATCAACAGCAATAACTTCATTGTGTTGAGCAAGCAAAGTGGCAATAGATAAGCCAACATATCATGTTCCGGCTACAGCTGTTTTCATTTTAATTACGCCTTTCGCTTTTTTAATTTATTCAGTAGGTTATTAATTGGCACACGAATAACATCCTTCTCATAATCATTCATGGAGAAGAACCAACTACCAACTGAATATAATACTACATATATCAAAACAGTAAATAAAAATACACTCCAGGAATAAAAATTCACAAAATTTGACACTATAAATGTCATTACACATAATAGTGTAGGAATCCATGACATACATAAAATATTCTTCCAAAACAAAGGAATATTGATTTTAGTAACTTTGTAATAATATATATTCATTATTATTCCTTGACCTAAAATATAGGATACACAAGAACACAGTGCAGCTCCGATACCACCCAAATAAGGTACTATAAAATATGTGGATACTGCATTTAATATGGCTATTGCTAAATAAACCAAAGAACGAAATTTATGCTTATTTTGAGCTATTACAATTGTTAGCCCGGTATTTTGAATATACGGAATTACCAAAGGTATCATTGTTACCAGTGCTATATAGTAAGATTCTCCATAATTTTCACCTGCCCACATAATTAAAAATGGGTGACCTAAAGCTATAAAACCCGAAACTACTAATGCCAACAAAAGATACTGTAATCTTCCGACTCTAATAAAAACCTCGGACAAAGCTTGAGTATTTTCTCCATCCAAAGTAACCATTGAATTGATTTTAGGACCAATTACACCGGATACAGCTTGCGACAACTGCATCAATATATTATTAAATGTCGAGCCAACATTATAAATTGCAACAACTGCAGTTCCTACCAACGCACCTAAAATAACCTTATCTGTGGTCCAAAACAGCATATCTACCAAAGTTCCTATAAACATGTACACTGAAAATACGAGCAGTTCTTTAATAAATACACTTTCAAATCGTACAAATTTTGGTATTATTTTTAAAACCTTAAAGCAATAGTATATATTGACAGGGCAGGCAATAAAATTAAGTAGGAGTCCTGAGAATGTCATACCGATTGAGCCAAATCCACAATATAATAGTATAATGTTAGCAACTGGAGCTAAAACTGTAGAAAAAATATCAATAACTCTTCTAAATATGAATCTTTCATATGCAGTAATAATTGATGAAAAAACACTAATTGGAAAGGCAATGGCTGTGTTAAATGCCATCATAACAATCAATATTTTAAGTTTATCTACTTCCTGTTGCGTAAGACCCTTAGAAAAACATGAATCAGTACATAACATTAATATAAATCCGCCGATAATTACTAAAACAGATACTATCCCGTATATTATCAAAAATAAACCAAATATGCTTCTTACTTGTTCTTTCTTGCCTTCGGCTCTATACTTACATATATATCTAATAATTGTACTGCCAAATCCAAAATTCAATAATGATAAATATCCAACAATAGAGTTTGACAAACTGTATAAGCCATACTCAGCTTGACCAAGTATTCTTAACATAATTGGGGTATATATCATAGGTATAATACTACCTATTGCAAGATTGACATACGATAGTAATGTACCCACACGAAGTTGATTAACTTTCATTATGCAGTCTCCTTAATACCGAGTTAAAAAATATCTTTAATGGATTAGTTTTTCTGCCACTTTTCTGTATTTACTTATTTAGCTTTTTACGATTCAGTGGATATGTTTCACCATAATATAATTTATTTAAAACTGTCTTATATTCAAAAGCAGCATTTGAATTAAGCTCATACTCCATAACTGAATTATTTCCCGAGAATGCTTTCCGGCCACTGATAATAATAGTACATCACTTCTTTTGTAAATACAATTTTCTTACATTTATTAATTAGATGATGACTCATATAAATATCTTCAAAAATTTTACCGTCAGGATATTGTAATCCGTTATATAAATCCTTTTTAATAAGCTTAGCCCAAGAGGCAGCCATAATAAAAGAATAATGATCATTTTTATAAATTAATTCTAAACCTCTTTTATTATCAAAACACTCAACGGCAATATTATTACTATCTGGAAATATATAGTCTGTTTCACTGCCTTTTATAAAATCGCATATAGAAATATCTGCGTCACATTTAATTAAATTTTCATACAGCTTTTCAATTATATTTTCTTTTATATAATCATCACTATCTATCCAGAATATGTAATTACCTTTAGCTAATTTTACTCCGAAATTACGAACATATGAAATACCATGATTTTCTTGATGTATTACTTTTATTCGATTATCGTTATTAGCATACTTTTTACATATATTGTAACTGTTATCAGTTGAACCATCATCTATAATCAATATTTCAAGATTTTTATATGTTTGTCTTAATACTGATTCTATACAATATGCAATATTATTTTCAACATTATAAACGGGTATTATAACAGACACAAGAGCTTCGCAGTTTTCTGTTTTAACCATTAATTAATCCTTTCAAGTACTCTTCTTTAAGTTCAGAATACTCTTTAATCTTATCGTTTAATGTAATTTTTATTCTATCTGTATTTTTTTCAAGCCATAAAAAAGAATTTAATAAATTGTTTTTCTGATTCAAATCCTGCACAGGAATAACATAATTATCATATGTACCAAACAAATCTTTAGCAATTCCTTTTGCTTTCACAGAATATCCTACAACTAAAGTTGGTACGCCGGTAGAATACGCAGCAATGGTTGAATGCGTTCTGGCACCAATAAAATAAGCACATTGACTTATAATATATTTTTGTTGCCTACAATTATGATCATCTACAATAGAAATTCTATTTTTGTCTGATATTTTTTTATATAATTGTTGCAATACTTTTCTGTCATCATTAGAATCCCATATTACATGCGGAATTAATGCAATATTATAATCAGTTTGTTCAATGATATAATCAATTAAACATTCATAGTTTTCAAATGTTTTTCCACGGTTCTTTTCATAATCTAAAATAATCGGACTGATATTAATACCTATTGTGTTACCTTTTACAAAGTTTTTGGGTAACTCTGTCTTTTCAATATTAAGAAAAAATGCGGGATCAGGCAATAATATTGTATTAGGATTTACTTGCTTTATAGCATTATAAGATATACTTTCTCTTGCAATAATTAAATCGAATTTTTTAATGTCTTTTCTTATTCTATTATTTTCTAATACAGAAGGCTCAACAGATGTACCCCACAGCACAAGTTTTTTGACTTTTTTTCTTATTAAGTTATTCACAATAGGATACACTTCTGCATCAGAGTAGCAATAATTATCTCCTCCTACAAATAAACCAATATCCATATTATTAATTTGATTAATTGATTGCTTATGAAGTAAAGCGTCCATATAAATAGATTTATTAAAAATTTTCTGCATAAAATATGCTTTAACAAAATCTAAAGACTTTCGATTAATTGTATTTATCTCCTGTCGCAATTGTACAACAGAATCTAAACCATACTGAAGATCTTCACTGCAATTATATGACAAAAGTATAGATTGATTTAAATCTAATTTAAGCAATTGTGCAGTCGATCTTACTATAGCTTCACAACCATGGTTTTTACTCCCGCCATGGACATACATTACTACTTTCATATTATCTACCCAGTTTTCTTCTTATTTTTAATAAGATAAAAATAAGACTATATTTGTTTTTATTATATAAACATAAAATAACTTTTATTAATATTGAATTTACTTCTTTGGGATTAACTCTTTGGATAGTATTTTTTAATCGTTTATAATCAGATAAATATGATTTATATGAATTACAGTTACAATTAATTAATATTGTGTATATGTATCCGGCAACTCTTTTCATATATAGATTTTTTTCATTTTCTCCAAAAGAGTTGTGATTTTCCAAAAAAGTTCTTGTTTTATTTTGTATTTCAATTTGCTTTATAAAATCAATTTTTTTATCAGACATACCAATGGCGGAATTGTCTGTACCGATTAAATAAAAATATCCGGAATAATCTAAAAATAGTATACTATCTAATTTATTATAAATTTTAAGAAAAAAATCATAATCCTCTGCTAAGTTTATACTTTTGTCAAATGAAATACTATTATCAGTTATAATACTTTTTCTAATACATTTACCTGCCACAAATCCATAAATACCGGTGTCCATCTGTTCTTTATAAAAATTTTTACATATATCATCTATTTTGATTACACCATTGTTAAGAGGTTTAATTGTATCTATCAGTTCACTGTTCTTACTTACTTTTGATAAACCTGAAATTATAAAATCATACTGTGGCTGATACAAATTTTCCAAATAATCACTTGCTACATAATCATCAGCATCAATAAAAGTTACAAAATCGCCACAAGACATATTCAAACCAATGTTTCTTGCATTAGAAACACCGTTATTTTCAATACTTATAACTTTTATTTTTTCATTTTCATACTTTTTACATAAGCTAAGCGACTTATCTATTGAACCGTCATCTACAATTATTAATTCCCATTCTTTAAAATTTTGACCGATAATTGATTGTATAGCCCTGTCTATATATTCTTCTTTATTATATACAGGCATAATAATCGAAAGTAAAGTCATTTTTTCATCCTTTTTTATTATATATTTTATATAATACTTTGGTTTTCTTATGTTTCATTAGATATAATTGAAATCTTAATTTTATGGAAATATCTGATAAGTGCAAATTTTTAAAAGCTGTTTTTAACTCTTGTGAATTTAATATCATATTCATTTCATATAAAGCATCTTCTTCAGACAACTTAGAAGCCATACCTAAACAATTACATGCATAATATAGCATATGGATTTTAAGTTGTTCAGAAAAATCATAATCAGAAATTTGATCAAAAAAATTATGTAAATACTCATTCATTTTGCAGTAAACATTCCATGCTCCCGCTCTATATGAAGTTGTGATAGTTCCCGGATTGGAATAATAATGATATAAATATTCGGTTTTTAAATAATAAAAGCTATTACATTTATATCCGACAATAGCACTAAACAAATTATCTTCTGACCATTTTACATCATTTGCGAAAGTAATAGAATTATCAGCTAAAAACTGACGCTTATATAGGCAATGCCAAACCGAAAGTAATGGTCCATAGTCAATATTACTTCCCATAATTAACGCAGGAAAAATATCGCTTCTGATTTTTTCTTTATCATAAAAACCGGAATCAATATTAAGTGTTTTGTTGAAATTAGTACTGTTACTATTAATTCTTTGATAATCGCACATAACAAAGTCGACTTTATATTTAAGCGCTGCATTATACATTTTTTCATACATATCAGTTTCAATATCATCATCAGAGTCCACAAAACCTATATATTCACCTGTAGCTATCTTCAAGCCTGCATTTCTTGCACTGCTTAAACCACCATTTGCTTTATGTACAACTTTAATTCTATTATCTTTATCAGCAAATGAATCGCACATTATTCCGCAATTATCAGGAGAACCATCATCTACTAAAATTATTTCAAGTTCACTGAGAGATTGCTTAATAATAGAATTAACACATCTCTCTAAATATTTTTCAACTTTGTATACAGGAACTACAACACTAACTTTAACTTTATTCATAAAAATATCCTAACACATAATTAACTATTTTCAATAATTTCATATATTTTATTTATTTCTTGAGAATTTGAATAATCATTTTCAGCACAATTTTCAGAAAGCTGTTGCATAAGTACTTTATTATTTAATAACTTTGCTATGCCATCTGCACATCCTTGATTATCCATAGGAACTATAATACCATCATAACCGTCTTTCAATTGACTTGATGATGTAGCGAATTTTGTAATAACAACCGGTTTGCAAAGCATTTGAGCTTCACGAACGGTTACAGCTTTTCCCTCATATCTTGACGGCTGTACATATAAATCACAATTTTTTATGTATGGATATGGATTTATTTTTTTGCCAAGAATAATAACATTATCTTCCATATCAAATTCTTTTATTTTACTTCTGATAATTTCCTCATCTGTGCCATAACCAATTAAATACCATTTTATATTTAACCCTTTTTCTCGTATAAGTTTACATATCGCAGGGACATTATCAAAATTTTTAGCTTCACAAAATCTACCGATTGAGAGTATTATAATTAAATTTTCTTTAAAATCCGTTATTTTTTCTTTTGATTGAAATTCCAAAAATTTAGAACTTAAGATATTCTCTATTGTTATTGACTTGGAAATAAATTCCGGATAATATTTCAAAAATTTTCTTGTACAATCATCTGACACATTTGCGATATAATCTATCTTTGAATAAACTAATCTATCATATCTTCTTGATGGATTTAGTGTATCATAGTCTGTATGAATCCAGGCGATTTTTTTTTTAGCATTAATTTTGTTAACCAAAACATCTGGAACGCCCAAAAAAGAGATAGCACAATCATATTCACCGGGTATATTAGGTAAAATCCACTGTAAAAAACGAGAAGTATATTGCATATGCATCCATACTCCCTCTTTTTCTTTAGACATTAAACAATGTAATTTTAAAAATATTTTGCTTATAATCCTCGAAATGCCAAATAAATACAATTTACTTTTTATTAAACTAACTATAGGAACATCAAATGTTTTATATTTATTTATTTCCGGTATAATTGTCACTTTAGGATTAATAAATTCTAAAAATTCTCCTTCGTGTCTATATAAAAAAAGTTCAACATCATACTTATTATAATCAATAGCGTCGAGTAATCCCAATAAACTTCTCTCGGCGCCTCCCATAAACATAGAAGGCATAGTAAAAAGAATTCTTTTTTTCATGCTTTATCCTCAATATGTCTTATTTTCAAATTATTTTGTAATGTTACTATAGATTTAGACGGTATATCGTCCTTAATAATACACCCGGCACCTATTACGCAATTATCACCTATAGACACCCCTTTTAAAATAATAACATCAGAGGAAATCCAACATTTTTTACCAATTTTTATTGGTGATGATTTATGTAACGGCAGCACTCCTTCATTAGAAGTAAACATATGATTATTATCAAAAATCTTCACATTTGGGCCAAACTGGCATCCATCACCTATTTCCACAGATGATTTAACACTAATCATATTATTTTCATTAAAATAAACATTATTGCCGATTATTAATTTTGCATTGTCATCTACAATTATTGTAATACGACCGTCATTAATAATTTTATCACCTAAATAAACACTGGATTTTTTTGAAAACAAAAGCTTTGAATTATACGAAAACAATTGATATCCGAATAATTTTAATTGTTTACATTTAATAACTTTTATATAAGTTAATTTAATTTTATTAATAATTACTTTTAAATATGGTTTCATCTAATTTTCCTTAACATTCTATGTATTGGTTTCATAATATCACATCTTAACCTTTTATTTTTACTCATCCAAGAAGCTGAAAACCAATGAATCGAATAAGTATTACTTGTTTTTTCTAATATTCCTGTGGGAGCATCATAAGGATTAAAATAATCCGAAGCATATACGGTTATACCATTTAAATATTGAGTTTTTCCATTAAGCTGCAATCCTAATTTTTTTATAGCTTCTGTATTTAAAATAGGACAACCTACTGTACCGCTTTTTCCATCCAAAAGTTTATCATATTCATTTATCATTAATTTTATTGCAGAACTTTCTTTCTCTGCTCCAAAACCAATACCGGTATTAATATATTCATTAACTTCAAAGCCGACAAAAGCTTTATTTTTTAATAAATCGTTAATTGGTTTTATTACCTCAACATCAGTATCATAATAGATACCGCCTTCAAAATATACAATCAACAATCTGGCATAATCGCTCAAAAACGCATATTTCTTATTATCATAGCAATATTTAGTATAAGCGTTTTGATACACATCAAAGTTATCTTCATTCCATTCGACAATTTCATAGTCCGGACAATATTTTCTCCAACTTTCAATGCATTTTTTGATTTTTTTTGATTTCTCTCCTCTGCCAAACCAACAATAATGTATTTTTTTAGGTATCATTTTATTCTCCATTTGTATTAAAACACTAAACTAAAAAGTTCACATAACATTTTGTAGCATATTCCTTTGAATGAATTTTTGCAGGATTTCCCAATACTACCGAATGATCAGGTACATCAAAATTAATAAAGCTGTTTGGTGCAATCATAACATCATTTCCTATATTGACTTTACCGACAATAGTAGAATTTATACCAACCGACACATTATTACCAATTTTAGGAACACCTGCTCTATCTCCTCTATTTTCTCTACCTATAGTACATCCTTTATGTAAATTAACATTATCACCGATTATAACATCTGATGCCACAGTAATATTGTATGGATGTCCTAAATATAACCCTTTTCCAATTGTGGCTGACAGTGAAATTTCTAAACCGTATTTTTTAGTCAATCTATATAATCTTGCTCTGTTAATACAGTTATTTTTTACTTTTAATTTTCTCCATAAATACATAAATTTAAGTTGATGATATAAAAATAAACTAAATTTAGCTTTAAAAGAAAAAGAATAGCTATTACCTGTCATTCTATAGTAATCATATTTAAAAATCTCATTCATAAGCTGCACCTTTTAAAAATTTATATCCAAGATACTTGTCCATAGCTGTTAGTAAAAAATTGGTAATTAGTATGCCATCCCATACCATAAGTAAATACGATTTGATATATAAAATATAATGTATAGCAGATATATGCCGCATTTTTTATCCACGGAATTTTTGAATTAACTACCATCTCGTTAA
Source organism: Ruminococcus sp. FMBCY1 (assembly GCF_023921805.1). Classification (GTDB taxonomy): domain Bacteria; phylum Bacillota; class Clostridia; order Oscillospirales; family Acutalibacteraceae; genus Ruminococcoides; species Ruminococcoides intestinale_A. The sequence goes on from NZ_CP074197.1 coordinate 780,829, forward strand.
CATTCCATACCAATAGCAATACAGAAAATACTTCGAAATATATATTAAATCTGGCATACACAGATGAAAACACTCCTGCCATTGTAAATACAGTGAAAAACAGAGCCATATTAAATACAGTGTTGTAATATTTATATTTATTTTTCATTAGATCTTTATTGAAAAAAGCTAAAACAATCGGCACAACACTTACCAATACTCTGAAGATATTTATGCTGTAGTTCCATTCTTGTCCGGAATATCTATCACCATAATCCGATCCCGATAACAGGTTATCAACAAATCCTCCTGTCAATGGGGATGTAATTACAATTAATATTGAAATAGCTAAAATAAATTTTGTCATTTTACCGCAAGCTTCTGTATTTGTTATAAAATACAAAAGCAAAAAAATATATGCCGATGTATGTATTTGAGCAACAATAAATACTAACGGTAAAAACAAATACCATTTTCTGTTCGCTAAAAGTTGAAATCCCGCAACTATTATTGCAGTAGCCAAATACTGTCTCAGTCCATTCATTGAATGTTCCCAACAGCCGGACATTATAAAAATATAAAAAGCAAATTTTAAATCACCGCTATAATTATATAAAAAATACATTAAAGGGAAAATAGTTATTAATGAAGTAATTTCAATAAAAACTCTCGGGTCAGTAGATATATAAGTATGTATGAACGACATATAAAACTGAAACAACCATTCGTTTCCAATTGAAAAGGAGGATATGCACTCATCAATTGGCATAGCTTTAGTAAAGATTTCCCAATATGCTATAGTATCACCAAAATCAAATCTTTGTCCTGTTACATACACTAATAACAATGTTCCTAAAATAAAAAATAATGTATTTGTATCTCTTATCTTAGTCTTTTCGGTTTCAATTGTAATATTTTTATCAAGCGGTTTTCTGCCAACATAAAACAATATTAATACTAATACTGTTGTATATACAAATACATTCATTAACTAAATCCCTTCAACCTTCATATAAGAAGATTTTGATTTTTTTACAACGATTATCTTTAACAGAAATCCAAGCGGAACGCTTAATACTGTTAAAAACTTTTCCGGTGATTCTTTTATAAAGTGTTTATTTTTAGCTATTAAAGAACTTGAAACATAGTGAATACAAGCCTTTATCTTTTGTTTGGTATTTATACTGTGTTTCATTTGTTCTTTTCTCCAAAAAGCAAATCCTTTTGGATTCCTTACATATTGTCTGTACATATTTGTACTCGAACCGTCCATTTGATAATCAACAATACAAACACATTCATTAAGTATTTTTAATTCATATTTTTCATCAATCAGATGATACTTATATGCAAGTGCAACATATTTCTCATTGTCAAACACAGGATACGGAGGCGTTTGTTTTATTATATCTGTCCTGTAAATTAGTTTTTTATCACCAAAGCCACCATTATTATAATACCCCATAAGGGTTGTGCTTTCTTTGTCTGTTGGCAATTCTTTGCCAATTACTTTTTTTGTTGAATCGGCAAAATCGAGTGCAATTATACCGGCATAACCTTTATTTTTGTTTTTATTCCAACAATCAATAATCAATTGCACCGCATTATCCGGCATATAATCATCCGAATCTACACAAACATTGAGTTCGGTATCAATATTTTCGTAAGCCGTATTATGCGCTGTATGCATTCCGCCATTTTCTTTGTAAACATACTTTATTTCAAAGCCATTATTAATTTTAATCCATTCCTTTATAATCTCATATGGATTATCAGTAGAACCGTCATCAATAATCAGCCAAACAAAATCCTTGGATGTTTGTCTTTTTAAACTTTCATAAGTTCTTTTTAAAGTATTTATTCTATTATATAATGGTGTAAATACAGTTAAAGTTGCCATTTTCATTCTCCATAACAAAACGAAGTGTAAAAGTTTTGCAGTTTATTTGCATTATTTTTAATATCAAATCCGGAAGCTACAATTTCATCATATGTATCATTTTTCTCAATTTTTGCAGCCTCTATTATTTTATTCGCCCAAAAATCTAAAGGCTTTTCTAAACTATAACGAAAAACTCTATCTGTTTTTATACACTCCGGTGGAACATTATCGGATATAACGCATGGTAATCCGGCAGCTTGAGCTTCAATTATAGAAAGCGGCAAACCCTCGTAAAGTGACGGAAAAAGAAATACATCCATAGCCTGTAAAATTTTATTTACATCGGTTCGGTTACCTAAAAATAAAACACTATCAGATAATGCAAGAGATTCTACTTTTTCTTTAATTGCTTTCTGTCCATCGCCTGTACCAACAAGCACCAGTTTCGCCGCTGTATTCTTTTTATGCACAAAATTAAATACATCAATTATAAAATTATGATTTTTTTGAGGATTAAATCTGCCTACATGGCCGATAACAAAATCTTCTTGGTTAAAGCCAAGTTGTTCTCTCATTTCTTCACGAATTTGTTTATCGAAACGATAAGATTGGGCATCTATTGCATTATTTAAAATTGTATACGGCTTTCCGTTAAACATCCAATCGCCTGCCTCTTTTCCACAAGAAAGCAAATGTGTAGCGTACTTTGGAATTAATCTCTTAGAATATAATTTAATCGGATATTTTAAATTTTTATCTTGACTTTTATTGTGTGAATGAGCAATCCTAACTCTTACACCATTTTTTTTGGCTATTTTTAGAGGGTATGCGCTCATACAATCTAAATGACAATGTACAATATCATATTTATGTTCTTTAAAAAATGAATCCAAAGCATTAAAATAAGATTTTGAAAAAGGATTTAACATTGGCATATGATAAATTTTACCGCCCAAAGCAACTATTTCTTTATCATAATCAGCTTCTTCCTGACGATGAACAAGAAAGTCAAACTGAACTTTATTGCGATCAATATTTCTATAATAGTTCATTATCATAGTTTCAAGACCGCCTCTGCCCATATATGTTACAATTTGTAATACTCTTATCATACTAATCCTTCCAACAATCTATATTAAACATTTAATTTAAATCTAATGCGGCTATAGTTTGTTTCACAATCGAATTTTTGTCAAACTCTTTTTCCATTTTTTTACGAGCTTTCTTTCCCATTTCTTCACGAGTAGTAATATTTGTATTTAAAAACATTTTCATCTTTTCGTAAAGATTATCTGCATTTTTCGATTCACACAGCCAGCCTGTAATTCCGTCTTCCACAGATTCTCTGCATCCGGGAATATTTGTGGTAATTACCGGTCTGCCGGTAGCAGAAGCCTCAAGATTGACATTACTCATTCCCTCATGATAACTGGGCATCACTACACAGTCTGCTTTTGCATAATAAGGTCGAGGTTCTTCCTGGAAGCCGTGAAATGCAACAATGCCTTTCTCAACAAGTCGGTCAACTTTTTCTTTATACTCATCTTCAAAAAAGCCAACTAAATCCAGAATAAATTTCTCGCCGTCATTGTGCAGTTTCTCCGATGCCTCAAAAAGTTCATCCATACCCTTTTCTTTCATAATTCTGCCAAGATATAAAAATCTTGGCGGTTTATTATGCGGATATGGTTGGTAATTATATATTTCCAAATTTATGCCTGCACCGTTTAATACGGTTTCTTTTTCAGGTTGTATGATTTTTCTGCTTTTAAATTCATCAGCATTAACCTGATTTTCAAAAAATACAGTTTGTACTTTTTTAAAAGCGGTTTTATACAATAAAGTAACAAATTGCGCAAGACCTTTTGTTTGAAAAGCTGTTCCTAAGCCCTGAACATTAGCATAAAAAGGAATTTTTAGCTTAGAACACATTAGTCCGCCATAAATATTAGGCTTAATTGAATATGTTATAACTAAATCTGGTTTTTCTTCTTTTAGCATTTTCTTATAAAAATTAATTAAAGAAAGATCGGTAAAAGGATTTATACCTCTTCGCTCCATTTTTGTTTCTATACAGTGCAAACCCATATTCATAAAATCTTCATGATGACCGACAAAAGGCATACTTAATATTACCTCATTATTCTTCATCAACTCTTCAATTAACTCTTTCCTGAAACGATAAAGCATATAAGAATGGTTAGTCAGAATCAAAATTTTCTTTTTCTTATTGCTCATCACTCATAGCTCCTGTTCCGCCTTCCACTACTCCCTCGTGTTTAAATACGCTGACAACTGTCATAAACAAACACTTAACATCAAACGCAAAGCTCAAATTATCATAATAAACCTTGTCCATCTGTACTTTTTCAGGTATAGGAAGTTCATCTCTTCCGTTAATCTGAGCCCAACCGGTCAACCCGGGGGTTAAATTGTTAATGTTATATTCATCTCTTTCAGCTATTAAATCATCTTGATTCCACAGTGCAGGTCTAGGTCCTATAACACTCATATCACCTATAAATATATTGAAAATTTGCGGCAATTCATCTAAACTTGTTTTTCTCAGAAATTTGCCAACTTTAGTGATATATTGTTCCGGATTTTTTAACAAATGAGTAGGACAATCTTTCGGAGTATCAATTCTCATTGTTCTGAATTTAAGTATATTAAAATATTTTTTATCTTTTCCGATTCTCTTTTGCTTAAAGAAAATCGGGCCTTTACTTGTACATTTTATAACTACACAAATTGGTAAATAAACTATTGAGAGAAATACAATTGCCATAAAAGAGCATATAACATCTAAAATTCTCTTAATTATTCTATTGTAAATTGTTTTTTCTCTGTTCATAATTAATACCTCTTAATATATGCACACACTTACACACTACACTTTTTCATAATTATATCACATAAAGTTCAATATATCAACAAAAAAGCTTATTTAAGATTAATATAACTAATAAATTGGCACTTTTCTTTAATATATGCATATTGACCAATATAAATTTGACTATTTTGCATTTTTTTACAAAATCATTGTTAATTTGCAAGAAAACCTACAATTAAATTTGATTATAGTACACAAAATTTTGGGTTCAGCTTTATTTGCAAAAACAGCAGTAATCCTTGCCCCTGAGAGAGTGAAAACAAATACCAACCAATCAGGAGTTCTGCAAATCATAGAGTGCTTTTAAAATATTTTAATATTTTTAGGGGTCATATCATCTACAATATTATTTTATATTATATTAAATTATTGCGATATAAAAATCTTATATAAATGCTATAAATCATAATCTATACCACTATCCGATCTCGGCAACCGCTTTATCATAGTTATCTAATAAAATATAATTATGTTTAAATATTTGCTTATCTCAATTTGCAATACATCTCTCGACCTAATAAACAAAACACTTAGGCTGAATTGCACTTTCATCACCAATAATAGCTATTATATTGTTTCACAACAAAGTTTCTTTCAGCACTTTAATATAACATATTAGCTAAATTTTCGATATTTTTTCTCTAATTAATTGCAATATTCTATATCAATATGGTATAATTTTAAATACATACTACCTAATAAAAGCTGCAGCAGGTGATTAACTTGAACGAAAGCGAAAAACTTTTAAAAGCAAAATCATATCTTGACAAACTCGCCAACGGAATAAATCCAATAACCAATGAATTGGCGTCAGAAAACGATACTATAAATAATATACATATTTCAAGATGTCTTTTTTATGTTTCAGATGTACTTAGAAATTTAATTGAAAATAACAACAATCCGCAAAAAAGAAAAACAGTAAAATTCCCTTTTCTGTTACACCACAGCAATTAGCAGATTATGTTTTTGATGATAACCCAATTACAGTTACCGAAATTACCAAAAAGCTTAACAGTTTTGATTGATACCGAGGAAATGAAAGGAATTAAAACAACAAGCATAACTAATTGGCTTATAAAAATTAATATGCTTGAATATTTTGCAGACGAAAACGGTATTCAACTCGGCATCACAACACAGGAACGCTTGGGTATGTACGGTTCATATAAAGTCGTTTTATATGACAGCAATGTCCAACAATTTATACTTGACAATATAGACACAATTGCGTATTACAACACTCAAAAGAAATCATATAATTTTAATACGGAGAGCAACATATGAAAAAAAGTACACTTGCCAACAATTTCATCTATTATCTTTTTTGCGGGTTCAGCGGTGCGGTAATAGCCTGTATAGTATGGCTATTTCTTAAATTAATGAGCCTTGGAATCAGCTTTATATGGGAAACTGTTCCGTCAAATATCAATTTTACATATTATCCTCTTGCAGTTTGTACAATCGGCGGAATACTTCTTGGAATATATCAAAAAATCTCAAAAGCAGTCCCCGACGAGCTTGACGAAGTAATGAAAAAAGTTAAGCGAGATAAATTTTATCCGTACAATAAAGTGCTGTTGCTTTGTATTTCCGCACTTATTCCACTGCTTTTCGGCGGCAGTATCGGACCGGAAGCAGGACTTACAGGAGTTATTGTCGGACTTTGTTACTGGGCAGGCAATCATATGAAGAATGCACAAAGTAAGATACCCGAACTTATGCAAACAGGTGTGAGCGCCACATTAACGGCTATTTTTTATGCACCGCTTTTCGGTCTTGCCGCAGCAAATGAAGAACAATTAGATACCCAAGACAAAGCAACCGATATACGCACAGGCAAATTAATTTCAAATATCGTAGCTGTGCTGTTTGCAACAGGAACAATATTTTTACTGAATCAAGCTTTCGGTGGCAGTATGGGATTACCGAGAATAGGCGAATACAACATTACAAATACTGAAAGACTATGGGGTATTCCCCTTGCACTTCTCGGCACTTTAGCTGGACTTTTATTTATAATATCAGAAAAACTGCTCAAAATTTTATTTGATAAAATTCAGAGCAGTTTAGGAATAATAATAAGCACCACACTCGGCGGAATTATTCTTGGAATTTTCGGTACATACCTTCCGCTTGTAATGTTTTCGGGTGAAGACAGCATTAACGAGATAAATAACGGCATCGGAGAATTTGCGCCGTGGATACTGATAATTTCAGGATTATTAAAACTTGTAATAACAAATGTTTGCATTAAATCAGGGTGGAAAGGCGGTCATTTCTTCCCCGTTATTTTCTGCGGAGTGAGTATCGGCTTTGGTGTAGCCCTACTTATGGGACTTGATACCGCATTTTGCGCAGCAGTAATTACCGCAGCACTTCTCGGTGTTACAATGCGAAAACCTCTTGCAGTAACCGTACTTCTCCTACTCTGCTTCGACGCAAGAATCCTCCCATGGATTTTGCTTGCGGCTTTTTTGAGCAGTTTGGTGGTAGGGAAAGTATTAAATAAAAATAAACATCAAAACAAATAAATAGCAAAAAGGAATCAAAACTTCAAAATTTTGATTCCTTTTTATCCCTCATCACGGAAAAATGTGGGATAATCAAAAGTAAATATTGAAAAAGAGCATATGAAGCTCCGGAATTGTAATTGACAAGACAAACAACGGAGGAGAGAAACCTATGCTCTTTTTAGATGACATCAAAGTCGAATTTTAAAGTAAAGGATTTCAAGGAACACATATAGAAATCAGCCCTAATAAAGATAAAAGCGTACTGTTTTTGGAGAGCGTAAGGTCAACGCAGTCAATCCGATGCCCTTATTGCAGAGGCAGTGTATATATTTATGAAAACGGACAAGTCAAACTCAAAGATATTCCATTACAGAAAAATGACTGCATTCCTAACTTTCGCTTAGAATGCAGTCATTTTTTATTTGGGCTGTTTTTTTACAGCACCTTTAAAATTCAAATAATCACTATACTTTGGCAGAAATAAAATTACTTAGAAAGTAACTTCTTAATTCTTTCAACTGCCTCAATTGTGTTTTCTCTGTCACCGAATGAAGTAAGACGGAAGTAACCTGCACCGTTCTTACCAAAGCCCTCACCCGGAGTACCTACTACATTAGCCTCGTTAAGAAGGAGGTCAAAGAATTCCCAGCTACCCATATCATTAGGGCACTTGAGCCAAATATACGGTGAGTTCTTACCGCCTGTATAATAAATGCCGAGTTCATCCATAGCTGATGAGATAATTTTTGCATTATCCTGGTAGTAAGAAATATTCTCCTTAATCTGCTTCTGACCCTCTTCACTGAATACAGCGGCAGCTGCACACTGTACAGGCCATGAAACACCGTTAAACTTAGTTGCCTGACGGCGATACCAAGTATTGTAGATGTTGTGACCGTCACGCTCAAGCTCTCTCGGAATGATTGTGTAGCCGCATCTTGTACCTGTAAAGCCTGCTGTCTTTGAAAGTGAGCACATCTCAATTGCGCACTTTCTTGCACCCTCAATTGCGAAAATTGAACGAGGGAGATCCTCTGTAATAAATGCCTCATATGCTGCATCATAGAGAATGATAGCGTCATTCTTGATTGCATAGTCAACCCACTGCTTTAACTCGTCAGCTGTATAGGCTGAACCTGTTGGGTTATTAGGTGAACAGAGATAGATGATGTCAGCCTTTACATTCTCATCAGGGAGAGCCGCAAAGTTATTCTCACGGTTTGAGTTAGCATAAACAATCTTTCTGCCTGCCATAATGTTTGAGTCAACATATACAGGGTAAACAGGGTCGGTAACGAGAACAACATTATCCTTGCCGAAAATGTCACCGATGTTGCCGCAGTCTGACTTTGCGCCATCGGACACAAAGATTTCGTTTGCATCTACTGTTACGCCAAAACCTGCATAATAGTTAGAAATAGCCTCTCTGAGGAATGCATAGCCCTCATAATCAGGATAGCCCTTAAAAGTATCCTTATGTGCAAGGTCTTCCGCACCTTTCTTCATAGCCTCAATTACAACAGGAGCAAGCGGAAGTGTTACATCGCCGATACCGAGCTTAATTACCTTCTTGTCAGGGTGTTCCTGCATATACTTATTTGTTCTTGATGCAACCTCTGCAAAAAGATAGTTTGGCACGAGGTTGTCAAAATTTCTGTTAATCTGCATTATTATCAATCCTTTTCTGATATATGGGCAAAAGGTTAGTGACAAGTAATTGCCAAAACCAAGAAAATTCCAAAATTACTTATCAAGCGAAGCCTTAATAAACTCTCTGAAAAGCGGATGTGCTCTGTTAGGACGGGACTTAAATTCAGGGTGATACTGAACACCGATGTAGAACTTATTGGCAGGAATTTCAACTGCCTCAACAAGCATACCGTTAGGTGATGTACCTGTAATAATCATACCTGCCTTTTCAATTTCTTCTCTGTAATCATTATTAAATTCATAACGATGACGGTGGCGCTCCTGTACTTCAGGCTTACCGTAAGCTCTTTCCATAATTGAGCCTTTCTTGATAACGCAAGGATAAGCACCGAGGCGCATTGTACCGCCCATATCTTCAATACCGAGCTGTTCGGGCATAAGGTCGATTACATTGTGCTTGCCCTCCGGAGCAAACTCACCGCTGTTTGCATCCTCATATCCGAGTACATGCTTAGCAAATTCAATTACTGCTGTCTGCATACCAAGGCAGATACCGAGGTACGGAATATCGTGCTCACGAGCATATTTGGCAGCCATTACCTTGCCTTCAACACCTCTGTTGCCAAAGCCGCCCGGAACAAGAATACCGTCAACATCGCCTAAAAGGTCATCTGCCGAATACTTTGTGATAAGCTCACAATCAACCCACTTGATTTCAACATCAGCGGAATTTTCGTAACCTGCGTGACGAAGTGCCTCGGCTACTGAAAGGTATGCGTCGTGAAGTGCAACATATTTACCGCAAAGAGCAATTTTGCATTTCTTTGAACGGTTATTGATTCTTTCAAGCATTTCTTTCCACTCTGTAAGGTCAGGTGTTTTGTCTGTGGCTATGTTAAGTTCACGGCAAACTACATTTGAGAAGTTGCTCTCTTCAAGCATAAGCGGTGCCTGATAAAGAGTCGGAAGTGTAATGTTCTCAATTACACAGTCAGGCTTTACATTACAGAACAAAGCAATTTTCTTAAAGATACTCTCTTCAAGCGGTTCGTCACAACGAAGAACAATAATATCAGGGTTGATACCGAGTGAACGGAGTTCCTTAACCGAATGCTGTGTCGGCTTTGATTTATGCTCTTCACTGCCCTTAATGTACGGAACAAGTGTAACATGAATGAAAATACTGTTTTCTCTGCCGACTTCAAGCGAAACCTGACGGATTGACTCAAGGAAAGGCTGGCTTTCAATGTCGCCTACTGTACCACCGATTTCTGTAATTACAATATCGGCGTCAGTCTTTTCACCTACATTGTAAATAAAAGACTTAATTTCATTTGTAATGTGCGGGATTACCTGTACTGTTTTGCCGAGGTAATCGCCGTGACGCTCTTTTTCAAGTACATTTGAATAAACCTTACCTGTTGTAAGATTTGAATACTTGTTGAGGTCTTCATCAATAAAACGCTCATAGTGACCGAGGTCGAGGTCGGTTTCTGCGCCGTCCTCAGTTACATAAACCTCGCCGTGCTGATACGGGCTCATTGTACCCGGGTCAACATTGATGTACGGATCAAGTTTTTGAGCGACTACCTTAAGGCCTCTTGCCTTAAGGAGTCTGCCGAGAGAAGCTGCTGTAATACCCTTACCAAGACCGGATACTACGCCGCCTGTTACAAATATATATTTTTTAGCTTTTTTTTCAGTATGATTAGCCATAAATTATACCTCAATCTCTCCTTCAAATACTTTTTCGGCGTTACCTGTCATATATACGGTTTCGTCTGTGTAATTGATGACAAGGTCACCGCCCTTGAGCTTGATTTTAATATCGTCGCCCTTTTTGCAGAAGCCGTTTTCACAAGCCGCAACAGCTACCGCACAAGCGCCTGTACCGCAAGCCCATGTTTCGCCTGAACCTCTCTCCCATACTCTCATCTTGATTGTATGGTCGTCAAGAACTGTAACAAATTCTGTATTAACTCTCTCCGGGAAGAGTTTATCGTTTTCAAACATAGGACCAATCTTTTCAATGTCAAGATTGTCAATGTCATCCATAAATACAACGCAGTGTGGATTACCCATAGATACGCAGGTAATGTTGTATTCCTTGTCGCCGATTGTAACAGGCTCGTTTACAATCTTGTCCTTATTCATAGCAACAGGGATTTCCTTTGGATCAAGAATTGCCTTGCCCATATCTACTCTAAGGCTTGTTACCTCACCGTTGGTTGTGTAAGCCTTAAGGCTCTTGATACCTGAAAGGGTTTCAATTGTGATTTCGTCTTTCTCCTTGTAATCAACCATACCGTGGTCATAGAGGAACTTACCCACGCAACGGATACCGTTACCGCACATCTTACCCTCTGAACCGTCAAGGTTGTACATCTTCATCTTAGCGTCAGCAACCTTAGATGGGCAAACAAGAATAATACCATCGCCGCCGATACCGAAGTGTCTGTCTGAAAGTCTTACAGAGAGAGCCTCCGGATTGTTGATTTCCTGATCAAAAGTGCTGAAATAAATATAGTCATTACCGATGCCCTGCATCTTTGTAAATTTAAGCATTTCTTTTTCATCCCTCATATGGTTAATATCTATAAGCTCTGTACTGTGCTGTGAATAATGGCTCTTAAGGCAATCCGCAAGTGCGTTTGCGGTATCAAGAGCTGTAAGACAAGGAATGTTTCTCTCAACTGTCTTTCTGCGGATTTTAACAGAATCTCTTGACGGAATTCTGCCCTTTGCGGAAGTTGAAATTACATACTGAATCTTACCCGACTCAATAAGTGTGAGTGTGTTGTCTGTCTTGCACTCGTGAATCTTCTTTACGGCAACAGCGTCAATACCGTATTTCTTAAGTACGGCTGCTGTACCCTCTGTAGCATAAATCTTAAAGCCGAGGTCATAATACTTCTTGGCAATTTCGCCGATTTCTGCCTTATCGGAATCACGAACAGTAATAAATACACCGCCGTTTTTCTTCATCTTGTAACCTGCACCGATAAGTCCCTTATAAAGAGCCTCTTCAAGAGTGCCTGCAACACCGAGAACTTCACCTGTTGACTTCATTTCAGGTCCGAGGTGGTTATCAACATTGATAAGTTTTTCAAAGCTGAATACCGGAACTTTTACTGCAATGTAAGGGCTCTTTCTGTAAAGACCTGTGCCGTAACCCATATCCTTGAGCTTTTCGCCGAGCATTGCTCTTGTAGCGAGGTCAACCATAGGTACGCCTGTAACCTTACTGATATAAGGAATTGTTCTTGATGAACGGGGATTTACCTCAATTACATAAAGCTCATCGTTATAGATAAGGTACTGAATATTTACAAGACCCTTTGTCTGTAACTCAATAGCAAGGTTCTTAGAACTTTCAATGATTGTCTGTGTCATCTTGTCAGAAATATTCCAAGCAGGATATACAGCGATTGAGTCACCGGAATGGATACCGGCTCTCTCAATATGCTCCATAATACCCGGAATGAGAATATCCTCACCGTCACATATAGCGTCAACTTCAAGCTCTGTACCCTGTAAGTATTTATCAATAAGGATTGGGTTCTCTATATTCTGTGCAAGAATAATAGCCATATACTCCTTAACATCAGCCTCGTTAAATGCGATAATCATATTCTGACCGCCAAGTACATAAGACGGACGGAGAAGTACAGGATAGCCGATTGTTTCGGCAACCTCGAGAGCCTCATCGGTTGTCATAACCGTTACGCCTCTCGGACGCTTAATGTGGTATTTCTCAAGGAGTTCGTCAAAACGCTCTCTGTCCTCTGCCATATCAATGGCATCATATGAAGTACCGAGAATATTAACACCGCAGTCGCTCATATGCTTTGTAAGTTTGATAGCTGTCTGACCGCCGAATGCTACTACAACACCGTATGGCTTTTCTGTATTGATGATACCCATAACATCTTCTGTTGTAAGCGGCTCAAAGTAAAGTCTGTCGGCAGTGTCGAAGTCGGTAGATACGGTTTCAGGGTTGTTGTTTACGATAACAACATCGTAGCCTGCCTTTTTAAGTGCCCATACGCAGTGAACCGACGCATAGTCAAATTCGATACCCTGACCGATTCTGATAGGGCCTGAACCGAATACGATAACTGTCTTTTTATCTGATTTATTATTTTTAATAAACTCTTCTGCCTCGTTTTCCTTATCAAAGGTTGAGTAGAAGTAAGGTGTCTGTGCCTCAAATTCAGCGGCGCAGGTATCAACCATTTTATATACAGGCAAAAGGTTCTTTTCGCATTTCTTACCTGTAATAGCCTCAATAGTTCTGTTGAGGAATCCCATTTTCTTTGCTCTGTAGTAGAGGTCATCTGTAAGCTCGCTGTTTTTAAGCTCATTCTCAACAGCAATGATATTCTTGAGTTTCTCCAAGAACCACTCGTCAATAAGTGTAACTTCGTGAATCTGCTCTACAGTAATGCCTCTCTTGAGTGCCTCATATACGCAGAAAATTCTCTTATCATCGCAAACGCTTAATCTGTCGTAAACAGACGCATTTGAAAGTTGAGCAAATTCCTTATCATCGAGTGTATCGTGAGAAATCTCTGCACCTCTTACAGCCTTCATAATAGCCTGCTCAAATGTAGGAGCAATAGCCATAACCTCGCCTGTTGCTTTCATCTGAGTACCGAGTGTGCGGTTTGCATATACAAATTTATCGAACGGCCATTTTGGGAATTTAACTACAACATAGTCGAGAGCAGGCTCAAAGCAAGCATATGTTGTACCCGTTACAGCATTCTTGATTTCATTAAGTGTGTAGCCGATAGCAATCTTAGCCGCTACCTTTGCAATAGGATAACCTGTTGCCTTTGACGCAAGAGCCGATGAACGGGAAACTCTTGGGTTTACCTCGATTACGGCATAATCAAATGTTTCCGGATTAAGTGCGAACTGGCAGTTACAGCCACCCTCTACCTTTAAGGCAGAGATAATATCGAGCGCCGCACTTCTGAGCATCTGATACTCTTTATCTGCAAGAGTAACAGTAGGAGCAATAACGATACTGTCGCCTGTATGTACGCCGACAGGGTCAAAGTTCTCCATTGAGCAGACAGTAATAACATTGCCGTCGCTGTCACGCATTACCTCAAACTCTATTTCTTTCCAACCCGAAATACATTTCTCTACAAGAACCTGTGTAATCGGTGAAAGCTCAAGACCGTTTGAAGTAATCTCTCTTAATTCTTCCTCATCATTTACGATACCGCCGCCTGTACCGCCGAGTGTAAATGCAGGACGAATAATTACAGGGTAGCCGATTTCATCTGCAAATTTTACGGCAGACTCAACATCGTTTACAACGAGTGACGGAATAACAGGCTGTCCGATTTCAAGCATTGTGTCCTTGAACATCTGTCTGTCCTCTGCCTTGTCAATTGTTTCAGGATTAGCGCCGAGGAGCTGAACTCCGTATTTATCGAGGAAACCTTCCTTTGCAAGCTGCATAGAAAGTGTAAGACCTGTCTGACCGCCGAGTGTGGAAAGAAGGCTGTCGGGACGCTCTTTTTTAATAATTCTTTTAACTGTTTCAAGTGTAAGCGGCTCGATATAAATTTTATCAGCCATTGCATTATCTGTCATAATGGTAGCAGGGTTAGAGTTTACGAGAATAACCTCAAGTCCCTCTTCCTTAAGCGCACGGCAAGCCTGTGTGCCTGCGTAGTCAAATTCAGCAGCCTGACCGATTACAATCGGACCCGAACCGATTACCATAACTCTTTTAATGTTGCTTTTAAGTGGCATAAAATCATTCCTTATCCTTATTTAAAAATCAAATTCGTATATAAATTATGGATAGTTTTATTTGTTGTTTTTCATCAAATCAATGAAACGGTCAAACAAAAACGCTGTGTCGTGAGGGCCGCCGCAAGCCTCGGGGTGGAACTGAACCGAGAAAGCAGGCATATTGTTGTACTTAACGCCCTCGCAGGTGTTGTCGTTGCCGTTTACAAAGCTAACCTCACCGTTTGACGGCATACTGTCGCTTACAACCGCATAGCCATGGTTTTGAGAAGTAATGTAAACTCTGCCTGTTTCAACCTCTTTTGCAGGTTGGTTAGCTCCTCTGTGGCCGTATTTAAGTTTTTCTGTCTTAGCGCCCTGGCTAAGTGCCAAAAGCTGATGTCCTAAGCAGATACCGAATGTAGGAATTTTATATTCGCAAAGCTTTTTAAGCTCGGCAATAATTGCAGTGTTGTCCGACGGATCTCCCGGACCGTTTGAAAGCATAATGCCGTCAGGATTCATAGCTTTAATCTGCTCTGCTGTTGTATGAGCAGGTACTACCGTAACATTGCAACCACGCTTAACAAGCTCTCTGCCTATGTTGTGCTTTGCACCGAAATCCATAAGAACAACATTGAGGTCGCCGTTTTCAGCTTTGAATTCTTCTTTTTCGCTGATTGTTGTGCTCTCTACAGCCTGTTCTATTTTATAAGCCTTAATCTCTGCAAGCTCTTCTTCGGTAACTTCGCCCGAATAAGCGATTTTGCAGTTAAGCACACCATACTCACGAACAATTCTTGTAAGCGCTCTGGTGTCGAGTCCGTAGATGCCCGGAATATCCGACTCTTTTAAAAAGGTGTCAAGATCGCCCTCGCAACGGAAGTTAGAGGGAGCTTGGCACCATTCTCTTACAATATGACCTCTAAGTGAGGGCACTTTGCTCTCGAAATCAGAGGGAATTACACCATAGTTACCGATTAAAGGGAAAGTCTGAATAACCACCTGACCGAAATAAGAAGGGTCGGTGAGTGTTTCAAGATAACCGGTCATAGCTGTAGTAAAAACCAATTCTCCCATAGTTTCTTTTTCTGCACCAAATGATTTGCCCTCAAAAACAGTTCCGTTTTCAAGTATCAAATATGCTTTACGGCTCATAAATACACATTCCTTTCAGAAATTTTGCATAATTAGTTTTCGTAAGTTTTAATAACCTGCATTGCAATCTGCATTTTGCTCATTCTCATATCCATCGCCTGTTTTTCAAGGTAGCGATGCGCTTCCTGTTCTGTCATATTAAGGCAGGTAATAAGCAGAAGCTTGGCTCTGTTTATTATCTTCATATCCTCCACAATATGGCGGAGCTTTTCATTTTCCTCGTTTACGGTCAACATTCTCATTCTGAAACATTCCGTAAACTGCAAATAGTGATGAAACAAATGCTTATTAATAGGTTTGGCTATTACAAGCACACCGTGCTCGGTCAAAGCATCGTTTACATCGTCTGCGTTTTTTTGAGGAACAATAATAACCACGCTTGAACGGGTTACTCTCGCAAAATGCATGGAAAGCTCAATACCGCTTTCCTCAGCAAGAGGTGCATTAATACAGATAAGGTCAAACTCATCGTTCTCAACAAGTTTTTTTGCTGTTTTAGAATTATCAGCAATAGAAATCTGCGTAAAATACTCAATTTTAAGCAGCTGTGAAAGAGCCTCGGCACTTTGCACAGAGTGAGAAATAATTAAAGCTTTTTTCATAACCTTATCACCTCAGTCACTTATCTTCAACATCATATTTTACAAGATTTCGGAGTATTCTAATTTACATAAAGGAATTATAATATATTTTTTTATTAATTTCGACAATTACAATTCTTGTATCGCAAAATAGTTACATAAAAATTAAAAAATGATGAAAATTATAAAGTATTTACAAAAAGGCTGTTTCATTTGTGAAGATGAAACAGCCCCGTTGCTGTGAAATAAAATTTTAATCAAATTTGACAAAAACAAAATCTTATTCTTCGCCTTTGCTCAAAAGCATTCTGTCATTTTCAAGTTTAGAACCGCTCGCCTTTTCAAACTTCTGCAAGAGGTCGTCAACGGTGAGTTTTTTCTTTTCTTCACCTGAAATATCAAGTATAACCTTTCCGTTGCCCATCATAATAAGGCGGTTACCGTGCACAATCGCATCGTGCATATTATGTGTAACCATAAGGGCTGTAAGGTTATTTTCGGCAATAATCTTATCGCTCAGTTCAAGCACCTTTGCCGCAGTCTTAGGGTCAAGCGCCGCTGTATGCTCGTCAAGAAGCAAAAGTTTAGGCTTATTGATTGTAGCCATTAAAAGGGTGATTGCCTGACGCTGTCCGCCCGAAAGAAGACCTACCTTTGATGTCATTCTGTCCTCAAGACCGAGTTCAAACTGCTTTAAAAGTGTTCTGTATTCTTCTTTTTCGGATTTCTTAACGCCCCAGCTAAGACCTCTTTTCTTGCCTCTTCTTGCCGCAAGAGCAAGGTTTTCCAAAATTTCCATATCGGCAACAGTACCTGTCATAGGGTCTTGGAAAACTCTGCCGAGATACTTTGCCCTTTTATGCTCGGGAAGTCCCGTTACATCTACTCCGTCAATAAGAATCTGACCGCTGTCAACAGGCCATACACCGGCAACGGCATTAAGTGTAGTTGACTTACCCGCACCGTTGCCGCCGATTATTGTACAGAAATCGCCTTCGTTTAAGTGAAGTGTTACACCGTCAAGTGCGACCTTCTCATTTATTGTGCCTTTATTAAAGGTTTTGTGAATATTAATAATATCAAGCATTGTCACTGCCTCCGTTTGCCTTGTTAGCTTTTAAATTCATTTTAGCTACCTTTTTAAAGGAGGTTTTACTCTTCTTTTGTAAATAAGGTACTGCAAGGAAGATTGCAACTATAATTGCTGTGAAGAGCTTTGTATCATCTGTCGGCATCTTGAGCCAAAGAACAATACCCATTGCAATATAATAAAGAATACCGCCCACAATAACGAAGAGCATTTTTACAACAAAGTTCATACGCTTACGGAAGATAGCCTCGCCGAGGACTTCACCGATAATAACTGCGGCAAGACCGATTACGATAGCGCCTCTGCCCATATTGATGTCTGCAAAGCCCTGGTACTGTGCAAAAAGTGAGCCTGCAAGAGCAACAAGACCGTTTGAAAGCGCAAGTGCAATTACCTTTGCAACATTAATATTAATGCCCTGAGCCTTACTCATTGCAGGGTTTGAACCTGTTGAGCGGATTGTAGAGCCCTGCTCAGTACCGAAGTACCAATACATAGCCGCAATAACAATGGCCGCAATGGCAAGTCCGATAATAATTGAAAGATTGATGTCGCTTGCGGAAATAACAAGCGCATAGTTTCTATAACTTACAGGTAAGTTTGATTTACCCATTATATTCAAATTGATTGAATACAGTGCTATCTGTGTGAGAATACCTGCGA
This sequence comes from Ruminococcus sp. FMBCY1, assembly GCF_023921805.1. Taxonomy (GTDB): domain Bacteria; phylum Bacillota; class Clostridia; order Oscillospirales; family Acutalibacteraceae; genus Ruminococcoides; species Ruminococcoides intestinale_A. The sequence goes on from NZ_CP074197.1 coordinate 798,992, forward strand.
GTATGTCAGGAATACCGAGCAAGGTATGCAATAGTCCTGTGATAAGTCCTGCCGCAATGCCTGCGAGAATAGCTACAATGAGCGCCACCCATACAGAACAGCCATTGATAAGCAATATTGCCGTAACAGCGCCGCCTGTGGCAAACGAACCGTCTACGCTAAGGTCGGCAAAGTTTAAAAGTTTGTAGGTGATAAATACACCAAGTCCCATAAGTCCCCAGATAATACCCTGTGCAATGTTACCCGGCAAAGCCGCAACAAAATTGGCAGGATTAAGAGAACCAAAGTATTCTGCTAAAAATTCCATAAGAACCACCAATACATAAAAGATTGGGGTGTCGTTTTATCGGCACCCCACCGTTTTTTAATTTAAAATTAAGGTAATTATATAAGGATAATTATTCCTCAATAGCCTCGTAATCTGACGGAACTGTGATTCCGTAAGCATCGCAACGGCTCTTTACATACTTCTTTGTTACACTTGGAGCTGACTCAACCTTTAATGAAGTAATGTCTGCGCCGTTTACAAGAATGTCGTAAGCCATTTCGCCTGTTTTCTGACCAAGCTCATAGTAGCTGATTGAAAGTGTTGCAACACCGCAGCCCTTACAAATACCCTCTTCACCTGCAATGATAGGTGTTTTGGACGCTGATGCTGTGTTGTCTATAATACCTGTGTTGGATGCTGCTGTGTTATCTGTCGGAAGATAGAGAACATCGCTCTCGTCACAAGCTGTCTTTGCTACAGCCGCAACATCGTTTGAATCTGCAAATGAATATGTCTTTACAGTGTAGCCCGCACTCTCAAAGAAAGGTGTGATTGTATCGCTCTGATATTTTGAGTTAGCCTCTGCCGAGCAATAGAGAATACCGATTGTTTTAGCGTCAGGGAAAAGTTCCTTGAGCATATCAGCCTGCTTGTCAAGCGGAGCAAGGTCTGTTGTACCGGATACATTCATACCTGAAACGCCTGTCCACTCTGCCATATCAAGAGCTGTGCCGTAGTCTGTAATCGAAGTACCGAGAATAGGAATAGACGGTGTTGCCGTGTATGCAGCCTGAAGAGCCGCAGTACCGTTACCGAGAATAAGGTCATAATTTGAAGAAACAAACTGGTTACAGATTGTAGCGCAAGTAGCCGAATCGCCCTGTGCGTTCTGCTCGTCAAACTTAACCTTGTCTGCGCCGAGTTTTTCAGTAAGAGTGTCTTTAAAGCCCTTAGTTGCGGCGTCAAGAGCCTCGTGCTGAACAAGCTGACAAATACCGATATTATATACTTTGTTTGCATCTGCCTGTGAAGGAGCAGCTGTTGAAGTTGTTGATGAAGTACCGCCTGTACAGCCTGCGAGTGCAGCTGTTACTGTAAGCGCTGCTGTTGCGGTTGCCAAAATTCTTTTTGTCATTTTCATAAAAATTCGTCCTCCCGTTTTCACTTTAGCACTTAAACAAACATACGCTTTAAAGTTTTTATGCGTTAAAGTGAATATCATATATAGTATTATATACCTATTAAACGAATTTTGCAATAGCTAAAAGGTGAATTTATATGTTTTCGATAGTGATATTATAAAGAATTTGTTTATTTTACCGCTACATTTTCATCACCAAGCTGATGTTTAAGCTCTTTTATCATAACATCATTAAGGCTCACCCACATATTTGCAGGGGCTTTTACCTTGCGTTTTGAATCGGTAAGATAAAAAATAATCGGTGTTCTGCCGTCGAAAATATCCGTAACTCTCTTTGCTCGACGGTACATATCCGTATTAAGGTCATCAATTCTCAAATAAAGTGCCTGCGGTACATAAGGCTTTTGATATGCGCTTTTATGTTCTGCCGCTGCCCTGTTTTGTTCGTAATTTGCGGCAGACATATTTTTACATTCCTCATTATTAAAGGCTTTTGCAATGCTGTCGCAAATTATTTTCGGTTCTTCGTTTTCTTTAAAATTCAATGTGCCTTTTATAATAACGGGTATGTTTTCATTTAAAAGAATAGTGCTTTTTTCATACACATTCGGAAAAACAACCGCTTCCATTATGCCGTACTTATCTTCTACATTTATAAAAGCCATAAGTTTGTTGCTTTTGGTAAGTTGAGTTTTCACTTTGGAAATAATACCTACAATCAGCACTTTCTTGCCGTCGGGATAGCGTCCTGTTTCGTCATTTATAATTTCACCTATTCTGTCGGCTTTCATTCTCTCGGAATAAAGGCTGTAATTATCGGCAGGGTGGCCGCTTAGGTATATGCCTGCTATTTCCTTTTCCATTCTCAAAAGCTCATCAGTCGAAAATTCTTTCAAATCAGGCAGTTGGGGTTCTGATGTAGCCTTTGTACTGTCGTCACCCATATCAAAAAACGAAAGCTGTCCGCCTTGATTCTTTTTAGCCTCATATTCAACATCGTCAAGCACGGTTTTGCTTATTGCAAGCAGTTGCCTGCGGTTAGCGCCAAGTCCGTCAAGCGCACCGCACTTTATAAGACTTTCTATAGCACGGCTGTTCATATTTTTGCCGCAAAGTCTTTTACAAAAATCGTAAAGGCTTGTATAAGGCTTTAATCTGCGCTCTTTAATTATCTGATCAATAAAAGCTCTGCCGAGATTTTTGATTGCAAGCAATCCGTAGCGTATATTGTTACCGCTGACAGTAAAGCCGAGATCGCTTTCGTTTACACTCGGAGGCAAAACTTTTATTCCGAGCCGCTGACATTCGCCTATATATGCTGCAAGTTTGTTTTGGTTATCAAGTACACTTGTGAGCAATGCCGCCATATACTCCTGCGGATAATGACATTTTAAATATGCGGTTTTGTATGAAATCATAGAATATGCCGCTGCGTGTGACTTATTGAAAGCGTAAGAAGCAAAACTTTCGATCTCATCATAAATTGAATTGGCGATTTTCTCGTCAATACCTCTGCGAATACAACCGTCAACAATTACTTTGCCGTTTTCATCTGTAATGCCGTGAAGAAAAATCTCTCTTTGCTTTGCCATTTCTGCGGCTTTCTTTTTACTCATGGCACGGCGAACAATATCCGCTCTGCCAAGACTGAAACCTGCAAGCACTCTTAAAATCTGCATCACCTGTTCCTGATAGACAATACAGCCGTAGGTAACCTCAAGTATAGGCTTTAATAACGGGTGCTTATAGGTAATGTGCGATGGATTGTGGCGGCAGTCGATGTAACGGGGAATACTGTCCATAGGTCCGGGTCGATAAAGCGAAACCACGGCGATTAAATCCTCGATCGAATCGGGCTTTAGTCGCATAAGAACATTTTTCATACCCTGGCTTTCAAACTGAAACACACCCTCCGTATTGCCTTGAGAAATCATAGCAAAAACTTTTTCGTCTTTATCGTTTATATTATCGGGATTGTACTCGGGATGATTTTTTCGTATCTGTTTATCCGCATAGTCAATTACCGTAAGATTGCGAAGTCCGAGAAAGTCCATTTTGAGCAAACCGAGCTCCTCAAGTGTGGTCATGGTAAACTGTGTTACCACATTGTCATCATTTTTTGAAAGCGGAACATAGTCAGATACGGGACGGTCGGTAATTACTACACCTGCGGCGTGCATTGTAGCGTGTCTTGGCATTCCCTCAATGCTCTTTGCAATGTCAAGCAATTGCTTTGTCTGTTCGTCCTCTTCATAGCGATGTCTTAATTCGGGACTTGCCTTGAGTGCGGAATCTATAGTAACCTTTAATTCCATAGGTACAAGTTTGGCAACCGAATCAACGGTGGCATACGGAATTGCAAGCACTCTGCCAACATCTCTTATAGCGCCTCTTGCCGCCATAGTACCGAATGATATAATCTGCGCAACTCTGTCCGTGCCGTATTTACGCACTACATAGTCAATTACTTCTCCTCGGCGCTCGGTACAGAAATCAACATCAAAGTCAGGCATACTTACACGCTCAGGGTTTAAAAATCTTTCAAAAAGAAGATTATACTTGATCGGATCTATCGCTGTAATTCCTATGCAATAGGCACAAAGCGAACCTGCACCCGAACCTCTGCCGGGTCCGACAGGGATTTTTTCACTCTTTGCATACTGTACAAAATCATTTACGATAAGGTAATAATCGACAAAACCCATTTTTGAAACAGTTGCAAGTTCGTATTCAAGTCGGTCAATCAAAGACTTATCGGGATTTTCTCCGTAATGTCTGTAAAGGCCCTCATAGCATTTTCGGCGAAAATACTCGTAATGATCTTCGTTATTCGGCACATCAAATCGTGGCAGTTTACGCACGCCGAACTCAAACTCAACATTACAGCGGTCGGCAATTTTCTGTGTATTATCATATGCCTGCGGCAGATTTGGAAAGAGTGAGCGCATTTCTTCCTCTGTTTTAAGGTAAAACTCGCTCGTTTTAAACTCCATTCTGTCCACATCATTTACCGTCTTATTGGTCTGGATACAAAGCAAAATACTGTGCGTAAAGCTGTCCTTTTTATCTATATAATGGCTGTCGTTTGTAACCACAAGTTCGGCGCCGATTTCTTCGGCAATGCGAATAAGCTGCGGATTAATTCGTTTTTGCTCCTCTATGCCGTGGTCCTGAAGTTCTATAAAAAAGTTATCCTTACCGAAAAGCGATTGATAAAAAAGAGCCTTCTGCTTTGCTCCGTCATAGTTTCCGTCAAGCAGATTCTGCGGAATTTCACCGGCAAGACAGGCAGAAAGGCAGATTAGACCCTTGTGATATTCTTTCAAAAGCTCATCGTCAATTCTCGGCTTTGAATAAAAGCCCTCGGTAAAACCTTTTGAAACAAGTTTAATTAAATTTTGATAGCCCTCGTTATTTTCGCAAAGCAGCACCATATGATAATACTTTTCATACGCCGAAGTTTTGTCAAAACGAGAGTGCGGCGCAACATAAACTTCACAGCCGATAACAGGCTTTATCCCCTGCTTTTTACAGGCACGGTAAAAGTCAATGACGCCGTACATTACACCGTGGTCGGTAATGGCAAGAGCGGTTTGTCCCTTTTCCTTTGCCGATTCCACAAGTTTGTTTATTCTGCTTGCTCCGTCAAGCAAGCTGTATTCGGTATGATTATGAAGATGTGTAAAAGCCATAGTTATTCACCACATACCTTTGCGTTTATTTTACCGTCACTCAAAATAACAGTGAAATCGTCGCCGTCTTTAAGCTGTTTTGATGAGGTAATGATTTTTTCGTCCTTTTCGGCGATTGCATAACCACGATTCAATACATTAAGCGGATTCAAACCGTCAAGTTTGCCCTTTGCGACAATAAGCTTATTTTCTTTATCAGAAATATAAATATTCATAAACCGTGTCAGCTTTTCGCTCTTTGCCGAAAGCTGTTTTTCAAGCTGTTCCGCTTTGAGCTTTGGCGATGACGCAGACATTCTCCTCTGCTGATTTTCAAGTCTTAACTGCGCCGTTTTTATCTTTCTGTCAAGCATAGCTGATATATATTGCTTTTGCTTAAAATAGTAAGACATAAGCTCCTGCCTGTCGGGTACGGCAAGTTCTGCCGCGGCAGACGGAGTAGAGGCACGAACATCGGCGACAAAGTCACAGACAGTAAAATCTGTTTCGTGTCCCACACCAGAAATTATGGGAGTTTCGCAATTATAGACCGCATACGCAAGTTGTTCGTCATTAAACGCCCATAAGTCTTCGGCAGAACCGCCGCCTCTGCCTATGATAACCACATCGGCAATCTTGCTTGCACTGAATTTATTTACGGCACGCACAAGCTGCTCGGGCGCACTTTCTCCCTGAACAAGCACAGGTGCGAGCACTATATCCGCACTCGGAAATCTTCGTCTGATAATATTCGTTATATCCTGAACCGCCGCACCCGTGGGAGAAGTTATGACACCGATTGTTTTAGGAAATTTCGGCAGCGGCTTTTTATGCGCATTGTCAAACAGTCCTTTTTGAGCAAGGCTCTTTTTAAGCTGTTCAAAAGCAAGCGTAAGCGCACCCACACCGTCTGGCTGCATATCTTCAATATAAAGCTGATACCTGCCGCTCGGCTCATATACAGAAATTCTGCCACGACAAATTACTTTCATTCCGTTTTCAAGGCGGAACCTAAGTCGTCTTGCGTTGCCTGCAAACATAACGGCACTTATAACTGAATTGCTGTCTTTAAGCGAAAGGTAAATGTGACCGCTGCGTTGGTGCACGGTAAGATTAGAGATTTCACCCGTTACAAGCACAAACTGCAAACTGCCGTCATTCTCGATAATTGACTTTATATAAAAATTTATTTGTGAAACAGAAAGCACTCTCGGCTTTTGAATCTGCGGTGAATACATCTCTTTACCTCCCGCTGATGAAGTATTTTAATATTTTACACTTATAATCGTCTTAGATTTCCGTATATTTCTTATATGCCAAATACGCAATACCCGCTGCGTTATCGGCGGAATATTCGGGTTTTGCAAATGTAGCGCCGAATTTCTCGGTCAGAGCATTTCTTATAATGGAATTTGACATTACTCCGCCCGCAAAAATCACAGGCAAATTGCCGAATTGCTCGAACAATTTTTCAGTCATTTTTTCAAGCGTAGCCTGAATAAAAGCAAGGCAAAAAGCAGCGATTTTTTCTTTGCTTTCGCCGTTATCAAGCATTTTTTTACACTGATTTTCAAGTCCGCTCAAACAGCAATCGGCGCCCTTAAGAGTAGGACGAACTTTGAATTTTTCTGTATTATTAAGCGCAAGCTGTTCAAGCTGCGGACCGCACGGAAATTTTAAACCGAGCATAAGCCCCACTCTGTCAACTGCCTGTCCGGCATTTAAGTCAAGTGTTTTTGCAGTCTCTTTAACGGCAAACGAGCTTGTACTGCCCTTTGCGAGCACCGCCTCCGTTGTGCCTCCGCTTATATGAAATGCTAAAAATTCTTTTTCAAACAAATCTTCTCTTGCGGCTGAAAACAGTGCTGCGGCAATATGCCCCTCCTGATGTGAAAATGTCAGGAGAGGCTTTTTTATTACTGCCGATATAATTCTTGCTGTGTTTTCTCCGACCGTAAAGCACGGCATATATGAGCCGTCAACCGGACGGGGGCGTGTTGATACGCCTAATGCAGACACACCCGACAAGTCAACTTCCTTTGCAATGTCCTCAACAAGAGTGTGAAGCTGTTGTGTGTGATGAAAAACCGCATCGCTCTGTCTTAAGCCGAGCTGTCCCTGTTTTACGGGCAAAAGCTGCTTTCGCTGTAGCATTTCGCCGTTTTCGCTGTTATATACCGCAACCGAAGTTGTGTAGTTAGAGGTATCTATACCAAGGAAAAGGCTCATTACTTTTCTCCGTTATCTCTTACAAATGAGCCTAATATTCCGTTGACAAATCCGCTCTCGTCAATAGTGTACTTCTTTGCAAGTTCTACCGCCTCGTTGATTGCTACGCTTGCGGGAACATTGTCAAGATACTTGATTTCATACACTGCAAGTTCAAGGATTGCAAGCGACGGCTTTGAAATTCTTGAAAGAGTCCATCCTTTTTTTAGATAGCGTGAAATAATCTCGTCAAGTTCCTCTTTAGCCGATACAATACCCTCAACTTCTGCCTGTGCAAGTGCGCTTACTCCGCCCATAAAGAGTTCCGAGCTGTCCTGCACCATATTGTCGACAGATGTGTTTGTAAATGACTTTGAAAATAAAAGCATAAATACCTGCTCACGCTGTTCGGAGCGTGTAAGTTTAATCTGTACTGCTTCGTTTTCATTTTCTTCTGTTACTTCCTGAGAAGTTACATTTATCTCTTCAGACATATTATCCCAACTTTACAATAAATTATCAGGATAATTATATCACATAAAATTTTGATTGTAAACTATATTCACGCACCTACAACAGATATTGCGTCACTTGCAATTTCATAGTGCGTTGTTACGGCATCGTATATTGACAAAACAGTGTTTTCGTTAAGCTCGTTTTTCGGAACTATAACGGTTACACCCATATCGGTTATACAGCAAAGGCAATCGGAAAAGCCTTTCGCTTTCACAATAGTTTCTATGGTATCCTGCGTTGTAAAAAAGCTGATGATTCGCCCTACATTTTCTTGCGCCTCGGTAAGCTCCGTGTCTGAACTCGAGTCGGAATCGAGTATCTCCTCCGCATCGTCAATTACCTTGTCTTGCGTGTTCTGCCTTTTAGTGCGTTCGGATGCAAAGAAATCCTGCTGCTCTTTCGATAGTGCCATTGCAGCTGCCGCCTCGTCGGAGGTTGCTGTTTTCCCGACTGTTGCATTTACATATGACGCTGCCCCCAGCTCCTTTGCAGGTGAAGTTGTACGAGCCTGCGAAATCTGATAGTTTATGTAAACCGCCGTTGCCAGAGCAAGTACAAGTGATGTCATTACAATATGTTTCTTCTGAATTTTCATAATACCTCTACCTTCGTTCTGTTAATTTTGTAACACATACCTTTGCCGATGAAATATCCAGTGCCCTTGTTACCGCTTGTGTGACCGTTTGTGTTACGACGGGATCATCTCCGCCCTCGCACACAACAAGCACACCGCGGATAACAGGCTGAATTTCCTTTGTCTTGGTGGTACTGTCCTCAAGATATACATATTCGACCGAGTTTTCTATGGTAAGAAGCACCTTTGTTTCTCCGCAGCCGCTGATACTTGAAAGGATTTTTTGCAAATCGCTTTCAATCTCCGTGCTGTAGGTAGTAACCGAAAAGCCCTCGGTTTCCGTTTTTTTATCGGTATTAATTCCCGAAATTGAAGAAATAAAAATAAGTGCTATTCCGATAATACCGATAATTACTATAATTTTTCTTGCTTTGTCACTTTCAAACAGCTTTTTTATTCCGTTTGTTTTTTCTTCCATAGCTTTGCACCCTTAAATAAAAGTTATTCTCGGATATGCTCCGAAGCTTTCAAAAACAATTGAGCCGATTTTATCTTTCCGGCTTTTATATTCATTACTCATATATATGCTGATGTCACCGATAATTATGCTGTTTGACTGCGATTTTGCAAGTACGATTTTACATTCGGATATTTTTATGTTGTTTTGAGCAAGCAGGTCGGTAAGGCTTTGTTCAAGATTTTGTTGTGCCTGTTTAATCACAACATTTGCGTAGGCTTCGTCGGAAGTGGAAACTTGATCTTCGCTGTAATCAACAGGTTCGGCATCAAAATCTATAGAAGAAATTGCCGAGGTTATCGGCGAAATAAGACAGCATACCATAAACGCACCGATTACAAGGGCAACGGTTTTTTTGGTAGTACCCTCGGGTACAAATGCCGACAGCAGACTGCAAATAAGAGCACCGGCACAAACTGTTATAACCGCAGAAATCATACCGCTCATATTCCGCCGCCTCCCATCAAAAGCACAAGTGCAGTTGAAATTATGTAAACCGACATAATGCACAATACAATTGCAAGCAAGGTTGAAAGCACGGTACCGACACCCTCAAGCAAATCTTTTACCTGATTTATGCCGAGTATCTCCGCAAGTAACTTTCCTGCCGATAAAGTAAATATCCACAAAAGGCTGTTAAGTATTATAGGCAGAAACACAAAAGCAATAGATACTATAACAAAAATTCCAAGTCCCGATTTAAGCAAGTTTACACTGCCCTGTACGGTTTTGTATGCATCTGAAAGCGCTGAGCCTACTATCGGAATAAATGAATTTAAAGTAAATCGCACGGCTCGTGTAGAAACATCGTCAACCGAGGTAGTTATCATCTGCTTAAAAGAAAGTACAGCTGTAAATACAGTCATAACAAACCCGAGTACCCATTTTACGGCTTTTGAAATTATTGAAGTTATACCCGTAAGTTTTGATTCCGAGCATACGCTTGCCGTTACTGATACACCGAGAAACATATTAAGAAAAGGAACTATTACCTTTGAGCTTAGTTGTCCCACTCCCTCTCCTGCGCCGATCATCATTGCGTAATATGACGCACCGCTTACGGCGTGTCCCGTGCTCGACATAATCATAACCATTACAGGCACAAATGCAAGCATAAAACTTGATGCCGTTTTTACTACCGTTGACATATCTGAAATTACTTCAATTACGGGGAGTGCAGCCGTACAGGTAGCACACAGTACGGCTGCTATGCCAAGTGAGGAGGAAAGTTCACTTGAAAGCGAATTTTTGTACGAAGATAAAAGCGAGCATATAAGCAAGAGTGCGGTAAGTGAGATTACCGCTTTTAACGGCCCTGCGCTGTTTTCGCCCGCAAGTTTTACAATTTCATTCACAACTTCTCCGAACGAAATCTGCGAAAGCTCATTGCTGTCTATGCCGTTTATCCCTATATTTTCAAGGCTCTGCTTTACATCGTCAGACAGGCTGTCATATAAAGCAGAAGTATCGTAAATGCTGTTAATATCATTTGTTGTACTTCCGGTTTTGGCTGTTGTATCGGCTGCAAATACAGTAATCTGCGACAGAAAAACAACCGCAATCACAACTAAAAACACCGCTGTTTTTTTCAACATCAACACTCCTTCAGGAGTTTTCTACAAGTGACACCACTGTATTTAAAATTTCCGTATAAAGCGGAAGTGATGTTACCATAATCAATATTTCACCTGCAAGCGTAACATTTGTTGCTATTGCCTGCTGTCCCGACTCCTTACATACACTGACAGCAAGCTCTGTTACAATGCATATTCCTATTACCTTGAGCAATATTTTTATATACTCAATATTCATATCAGATGCTGCCGCAATTTTATTTACCGTCTGCAAAATCGTAGCCGCAAACGAAATTACGGCTGTAAGCAATATTACACCGCAGGCAATTGAAAGCATAAGCGAGATTTCACCGTTATGCTTTTTTATTGCTACGGCAGAAATTGCAGATACAATTGCGACAGCGGCTATAGTAATAATATTCATACTTTATTCCTAAAAGCCGAATAACTGCTTTATCGTGTTAAACAAGGCGCTTATCTGCGTGACAATCAGAGTAAGCACAACTATAAGACCCGCAAGCGTCGTAAGCATTGCCTGTTCTTCTCTGCCGCTGCGTATGAGCACCTGACACAACACGGCTACAATTATACCGATTGCAGCTATTTTAAAAATCAGTTCAACATCCATAGCTATCCTTTCAGATTATAACAAGTGCGGCTGCCGTGCCGACAAAAAATCCCATAGTTTTGTAAAGCCGTGATTTTTGTTTTATTTCATTTTTACTGTCATCAAGATGAGCGTTCGCAAGCCCTTTGTAAAGCTCAATATGTTTGAGCTGTCCCTCTACATCGGTTATGCCGAGTTTTTCTCCGAATGAGCATAAAAGCTGTTTATCCTCGTGCTTTAAAGCGTAACCGTCGGAAATATCCGCTACCGCATTTTTCCATTTTTTAAAAAATGTACCGTCGTATTTTTCGTACGCACCGTATATTGCTTTTCCGAATCTGTCTTCGCTTTTGGAAAAAATAATCGAAAGTTCATCTGTACTGTAGCGAATATTTGTCGCAAGAGTATCAAGGAAAACCAAAAAGTCATTTATAAAATCTCTGCGTTTGTACAGCCGTTGGGCTTTTTTAAATCCCATAAGAGTTGTTGCGCTCACAAGCAAGATACAGCCGATAATTTTAATTACCAAATACATCACCGACTCTCATAATCTTGCTCACTCTGCCGGCAGACGCTCTGTTATCAAGGAAAACAAGGGTTTTAAAGCCGCCGCAGGAAACGAGTTTACGGATATTATCTTTTCTTCTAAGTTCGTCAACGCTTGAACAATGCAAGGTAGAAATAAAAGATACACCCGAATTCACGGAATATTCCACAGCGTCAATATCTCTCTGCGTACCGATTTCGTCGCAAACAATAATATCGGGCGACATACTGCGTATAGCCTGAATAATTCCGCTCGGCTTATCGTAAAGGTCAAACACATCACAAAGTCCGATGTCATTTTGCAGGATACCCGAGGAAGTGCCCGCAAGTTCTCCCCTTTCGTCAATCAAAGAAATTCTCTTGCCGTATTCGGTCGAGAGTATTCTTGCCATATCCCTTAAGAGCGTGGTTTTGCCCGTGCATGGCGCACCGCAAATAAGCACGCCGCCAAAGTCGGGATTAAGAGTGTCAATAACAGCTCTTGAACACTCTTTATGCTCTCTTGCAATTCTGATGTTAATTGACGAAATATCACGGATATTTATTACCTTGTCACCCTCACAAATTGCCGTACCGCAGATACCCGCTCTGTGACCGCCGTGCATTGAAACAAAGCCGTTTATAATTTCACTTTGTTTTGAATATACCGAGTAATTGCAAATGTTGTGAAAAGTATCCGTAAGGTCGCCACGGCTGACTGTGAGCATTGAGCCGTCAAGTATAGTGTTGGTAAGCCCGCCCTTTTCCGTAAGAAAATATGTAGTATCCGGGCAAACAACCGCTACAGGTCTGTTTACACGCAATCTTATTTCCTGCGCAGTATCGCAGAATTTTTGCGACAGCGGTAAAATTCTCTGATAAATATTCTGACTTAGCGAGCGTATGGCAAGTACAAACCTGCCCTCATTATTAAGACTTGTCATTTTTATCGTCCTTTCCTTGGCTTTGTTAATATGTATGCAGACAAGCACATAAAAAGAACAAGGTTTAAATATTTTTTGAATGATAGATTGTAAGCAAAAACAAAAAACTATCCTACTTATGTAAGATAGTCCTTTGTGTTATAGTCATATATTTTGCGGACAGTGCAGTCCCCGTGATAATAGCTATAGTTAATTTATTTTTAGGTTAGCGCATTTCTTATTAAATTCATTCAGCAAGCATATTTAATAATTCTTCTTCCGAAATAATTGCAATACCGAGTTGCTGTGCTTTTGTCAGTTTACTTCCGGCGTCTTCGCCCGCAAGCACATAGTCGGTTTTTTTAGATACGGAAGAGCTTGTTTTTCCGCCGTTCTGCTCAATCAGTTTGCCTGCCTCACTTCTTTTCATAGTCGGCAGAGTGCCTGTAAGAACAAAGGTTTTGCCCTCAAGAATTCCGCCCTTTTTCTTCTGTTCGGACGGTTTCATTTCAAGTCCGAGTTCTTTCAGTTCGTCAATCAGATTTTTTGTGCTTTCGGCAGAAAAATAATTCACTACGCTTTCCGCCATAATCAGGCCAAAGCCCTCTATTGCGGAAATATCCTCTGTTTTTGCATTCATAAGGTCATCAATATTCGCAAAATTTTCGCATAAAAGTTTTGCGGCTTTAAGACCTATATTTCTGATGCCAAGTGCAAAAACAAGGCGATATAATTCATTGTGTTTTGATTTTTCAATTGAATTAATAAGATTTTGCGCAGATTTTTCGGCTTTTCTGTCAAGGGCGGTTATGCTGTCAACCGTTAATCTGTAAAGGTCGGCAGGAGATTTTATCAGTCCCTCATTCACAAGCTGTTCAAGCACAGCAGGTCCGAGGCCGTCAATATCCATAGCATCTCTGCCTACAAAATGGATAAGGTGTCGCATAAGCTGGGCAGGGCAATCGGTGTTTGTACAGCGAATAGCAGCCTCATTTTCGTCACGCACAACAGGAGTGTGACAGGACGGACAAAGTTTCGGAAACTCAAAAGGCACCGCATTTTCGCCGTGTTCTTTTACAGAAAGAACCTCCGGAATAATCTCTCCGGCTTTACGGATAATTACCGTATCACCTACGCAAATACCTTTTTCATCTATAAAATCTTTGTTGTGGAGCGTTGCACGGCTTACTGTCGTACCCGCAAGAAATACAGGTTCAAAAATTCCGACAGGAGTAAGCACGCCTGTTCTGCCGACATTTATTTCAACTTCAAGCAATTTTGTCGCCTTTTCTTCGGGCGGATATTTATATGCCTCCGCCCATTTCGGATATTTTGCGGTACTGCCCAATAATTCTCTTGTTGCAAAATCATCAACCTTTACAACCGCACCGTCAATCGCATAATCAAATGTACCTCGCATATTTCCTATACGCTCAATTTCTTCAACAGCCTCTTGCATATCGTCAAAAATATTGTAAAAAGCGGTAGGAAAACCAAGCTCTGTGAGGTAATCAAGGCCTTGGTGGTGGCTTGTAATCTCTGCGCCCTCAATCTGCTGGATATTAAACACAAAAATATCGAGCTTGCGCTTTGCGGTAATCTTAGAATTTTTTTGCCTTAATGAACCTGCGGCGGCATTTCTCGGATTTTTAAACGGCTTTTCTTCGTTATCTTCCTGTTCCTTGACAAGTTCGTTAAAGCTGTCAAAAGACATATAAACTTCGCCACGCACCTCTAAAAATGCAGGCGCATTTTCAATCTTTTTCGGGAGTGAGCGTATTGTCATAAGATTATCCGTAACATCTTCACCGACTGTTCCGTCACCTCTTGTCGAACCTCGAACAAATACACCGTTGCGATACTCGCAAGATACGGAAAGACCGTCAAATTTTGGCTCAACAACATATTTTACTTTCGGAGCAACCTCACGCACTCTTCTGTCAAAATCAAACAATTCCGAGTGAGAAAAGCTGTCGTGCAAACTTTCCATAGGCACTATGTGAGTTACGGGAGAGAATTTTTCTCCACGCTCGCCACCTACTTTATTTGTCGGCGAAAGCGGTGACTTGAGTGTAGGAAAATCGTTTTCAAGGTTTTCAAGCTCACGCAAAAGCATATCATAATCGTAATCGGAAATTTCGGGATTATCGAGATTATAATAACGATTATTGTGATACTCAATCGTCTTTGTAAGCTCTTTTATTCTTTGTTCTGCCAAAATTATATCCATAAAATCATCCTTATTTAACATTTCATAAAACAAGCGGTGTTATATGCCAAAAATAAAGCAAAAATGAAAATTACTTGTTTACTGCCGAAGTGCCCTTTTCTTTCAAATATGTTGATTCAAGGTCTGCAAGGTGGAGCTTTACGGCAAGCGGATAACGCTCGTATGCAAGAGAAATTGAATTGCTGTTTTTATCACCAAACTCTCCCATATGCCAACGGATTGCCATTGCCTCATCAATCTTTAAGTGCATTTTGCGTTCAATCAAAAATACTGACTTTTCGCCATGACCGTACGGGAACTGATCGTCTATTGCATAATAAGGTACTTTTTCCCACGCACCTGTCTGCTCGTTCTTAACATTTCTTGAGGATACCTTGTAAAACTGAGCCTTGCACAAATCGTGCAAAAGTCCGCAAATGGCAAAGCTCTCGATATTGTCGGTTTCCTCGTCATAATGCTTTTCCATCATTGTATTAAACACGCTTACCGAGTGCATTACAAGTCCGCCCTCGCAGGCACAATGATATTTCGTACTTGCAGGAGCAGTAAAAAAGTCTGTGCGCTTGAGCCATTCAAGCAGTTCATCTGCACCGTTGCGTGTTATGTACTTTGTATAAATCTCAATAAATTCTTCTTTTGGAGTCATTTTTTATCGCTCCTTTTGCGGTTTATTATATAAAATAGAACAAAAGGGCATCCCTATAATGGAATGCCCTGTTTAATAACAAATTATTCAGCAACCTCTTCAGTAGCCTCAGCAGGAGCCTGCTCGTCCTCCGGAAGAAGTGCACGCATTGAAAGGCTTACACGCTTCTTGTCAAAGTCAATAGCAGTAATCTTAGCTTCTACTGTTTCGCCAACTGAAAGTACATCAGCGGGCTTTTCAATTCTCTTGTTAGCAATCTGAGAAATGTGGATAAGACCGTCAATACCCGGGATGATGTTTGCAAAAGCACCGAATGATGTAAGACCAACGATTGTAGCCTTAACAACTGTGCCCACCGGATACTGGTTCTTGAGGATCTCCCATGGATTCTCGTCAGCGTTCTTAAAGCCGAGAGAAATCTTCTTTGTTTCCTCGTTGATGTCCTTTACATATACTTCTACAGTATCGCCAACATTTACAACCTCACTTGGGTGCTTAATGTGTGTCCAAGAAAGCTCTGAAATGTGAATCATACCAAATACACCGCCAAGGTCAACAAATGCACCGTAGCTTGTAAGTGACTTAACAACACCTGTGTACTTCTTACCGATTTCGCAGTTCTTCCAGAACTCCTCACGCTGAGCAGCTCTCTGCTCCTTAAGTACGCTTCTGATTGAGCCGATAGCTCTCTTTCTTCTGCCACGCTGTGAAACCTCAATAAGTCTGAACTGTACTTCTTTACCTACGAGATCCTCAAGGCTCTCGTCACGAGTAGCAGTTGCCTGTGAAGCAGGAATAAATACTCTTACATCGTTGTAGATAACGATTACACCGCCCTTAACAGCCTCTGTAACCTTACCTGTAAGAACTTCCTGTGAGTCAACCTTAGACTCAAGAATTTCCCAGCCCTTAGCTGCGTCTACTCTGCGCTTAGAAAGCATAATTGTGCCTTCCTGATCATTTGTCTTCATAATAAGAAGCTCGATCTTGTCGCCAACCTTTACGATATCCTCCGGCTTAGCGTTAGGATCGTTAGAAAGCTCACTGGCAGGAATAAAGCCTGTCTGCTTTCTGCCGACATCAACCTGAACCTCGTTAGGCGCAATGCTGAGCACTGTACCCATTACCCTCTCATTTGTATTTAAGTTTTTGAGGGATTCCTCAAGCAATGCCTCAAAAGATTCTTCACCATTTGTTACACCGGATTTAATTTCACTCATTGTATCCAGTACCTCCTTTATTATCCTTGCCGGAGTAGATGCACCGGCAGTAACGCCAATTTTTTCAGCAACGCTGACTTGTAAAGCATCAAGCTCATCCGCTGTTTCAATAAGAACTGTGTTATCGCACTGCCTTTTGCATATATCAAAAAGCTTGCCCGTGTTTGAGCTGTGCCTGTCGCCTATTACTACCATAAAATCGGATTGAGCCGCAAGTAAGTCAGCTTCGGTCTGTCTAACTGACGTTGCATTACATATTGTATCAAATATTTTTGCATTTGTACATAGTTTTTTAATCTTTTTTACACACTTTTTCCATTCTTTTGTGTCAAATGTGGTCTGTGCGACAACAAAAACCTGTTTATTATTCTTTTTTAGAACAATATTGTAAATCTCGTCAATTTCTTCACTGTTTTTAAAGGTGTGACATTCGGTGCTGCAATGACCTATAATGCCCTCAACCTCGGGGTGAACGCTGTTGCCTGCAATTAAAACTATGCCGTCCTTGTTGTCGGGATTTGCAACTATGTTGTGAATCTTCTTGACAAAAGGACATGTTGCATCTTCATATTTTACACCATTTTCAACTAATTTGTCAATAACATATTTTGGAACACCGTGAGAACGGATAACAAGAGTAGCGTCTTTTTCTACCTCGACAATATTATCAACCGCTTTACAGCCACGGCTTTCAAGTTCGTTTACGACTTCCATATTATGAATGATAGGTCCGAGAGTAGATACTTTTACATTCTTGTCAAGCAAACTGTTCACAATATTTATTGCTCTGTTTACGCCAAAGCAAAAGCCGGCAGACTTTGCAACGGTTATGCTCATTTTCTGTCCTGCTCCCTCATCTTCTTGATTTCGTCCATAATCATATTTGTGGCATTTTTAAGCTGTCGTCTGTCGCCGTCGGGTGTAAGTCCGAGCTGCTGCGGAGTAAGCGGATCGCCGAAATGAATTACTCTCTTTGCAAAGCGGTACTTCGGGTTACCCGTAATTGTGATGCACGCAGGAATAACCGGCACCTGCATTTGTTGAGCAACAAGTGCGCAGCCGCTTCTCGGACGCATAAATTCGCCTGTCTTTGTTCTGCCTCCCTCAATAAAGATAGTCATTACATTGCCCTCTTTTATGAGGTCTTCACCTGTTTTTATAGCTTTGCCGTCACCTGCGCCACGCTCAACGGGAAACGCACCGAGTGCACGGATTAATCCTGCAAAAAACTTGTTTTTAAAAAGTTCCTGTTTTGCCATAAAGAAAAGTCTGCGCCTTTGACCAAGACCTAAAAGCACAGGGTCAGAAAACGACATATGATTGCTTGCAATTATATATGCTCCCTCATGCGGAATAGAGTTGTTATTGATAAATTTATATCTGTAAAACACTTTCATAATCGGACGGCAAACCGCCTGACCGACTCTGTAAAGCACCTTTGACTGTCCCATTAAACATTCTCCTTTATAACGGAAATTATTTTTTCTACCGACTGCTCAAAGTCAAGCTCTGTAGTATCTACAATCACACAGCCTTCTGCAGGTTTGAGCGGAGCGGTTTTGCGGTGAGAGTCATTGTAATCACGCTCGTTTACATCTTTAAGAACATCGTTGTAACTTACAGTCATTCCCTTTTCCAAAAGCTCCTTGTATCGTCTTTCGGCTCTTGCCTCGGGAGATGCGGTAAGAAAGATTTTTACTTTTGCATCGGGAAGAACAACCGTACCGATATCTCTGCCGTCCATAATCACATTATTTTTCTTTGCCATATCTCTCTGCAAATCAAGCAAATACGCTCTTACTTCGGGAATTGCGGAAATTTTTGACGCTGTCATAGATACTTCGGGAGTTCTGATAAGTGAAGAAACATCTTCGCCGTCAAGCAAAACTATCTGCTCCATTTTATCATTAAAAGCAATTTCAACCTTAATTTCCGAAAGCATATCACTCACTTCTTTTGATTCGACAGGCTCAATATTTCTTCTCATTGCGCTAAGACCGATTGTGCGGTAAAGAGCGCCCGTGTCAATATATATATAATCAAGAGCTTTCGCTGCTCTTTTGGCTATAGTGGATTTACCTGCACCTGCAGGACCATCGAGTGCTATTGCAACAGACATTTTATTCTTCCTTTCTTAATAAGCGGCGCTTTCGCCTGCAAGATTACCTGTACTCCATGCTATCTGTAAGTTAAAGCCGCCCGTATATGCATCGCAATCTATTACTTCGCCTGCAAAGTAAAGTCCTTTTACAAGTCGGCTTTCCATTGTTTTCGGATTAATTTCAGTGGTTTTTACGCCGCCCGAAGTAATAATTGCCTCTTCAATAGGACGAAAACCGCTGATTTCTACGGTAAAAGCCTTTAAAAGTTCGCAAAGAATTCTGCGTTCTTCCTTAGTAACAGAATTGCATTTTTTATCAAAAGGTATACCCCAACGCTTTAAAACAGGTACAACAAGTTTTTTAGGCAGCAACTTAGTAAATGAATTAGAAACATCTTTATTATGATTTTCGTCAAAATCACGCTGTAAGCGTTTTTCAAGCTGCTCATAAGAAAGTGCAGGTTTTATGTCAATTACGGCATTGTATCTGCCGTCCGAAATATCACGGATATGTGAGCTTGCCGAAAGTATCATAGGGCCGCTCATACCGAAATGAGTAAAGAGCATTTCTCCGAAATCATCGTAAACCGTTTTACCGCTCTGTGTATCAACAATCTTAAGACCAACATTTTTAAGTGCAAGGCCCTGCATTGATTTACAGTCGAGATTTTTGCTTTCGAGCGGAACAAGCGACGGTTTTAGCGGTACTATTGTATGTCCCGCCTGCTTTGCGAGAGTGTATCCGTCACCCGTAGAACCTGTGAGAGGATAGCTTTTACCGCCGCAGCATATAATCACACTGTCCGCATAATATGTTTTGTTCTTACACTTAACTCCGACTGCCTCGCCGTTTTCAAGCAAAAGTTCTTCGGCGGTGTCTTCCACAATTTTACAGCCGCAGTTTTTTACATAGTTATACAATGTATCAACCACATCAACAGCTTTGTCGGACTGCGGGAAAACCCTGTTGCCACGCTCTGTTTTAAGAGAAAGTCCAAGTCCCTCAAAGAACGCAACAGTGTCTTCGGGAGTTAATTTGTTGATTGCCGAATAAAGAAATTTTCCGTTTGTAGGAACATTTCTTATAAAAGTTTCAACATCGCAGTTATTGCAAACATTACATCTGCCTTTGCCCGTAATCATAATTTTTCTGCCGACACGCTTGTTTTTTTCTATTAATGTTACGCTTGCGCCGTACATTGCCGCTGCCGATGCAGCCATAAGACCCGCCGCACCTGCGCCGACCACAACTACCTTTTTACTTTCCATTCTTCTTTCCCGCTTCCGCCTCTTCTTCCTCGTTCTTCTCTCCGCTTGCGTAAACTCCTTCTCTGTTCCATACGGTTTCAAGTCTGCGGAAGTTTTCGGATACTTCGTCTTTCTTTTTAAGAACAGTCGCAACAATAAGCGCATTTATAAGGCTTAACGGGGCTACAAGCGAATCGACTATTGACGCCATATCGCTTCTTGCAATAAGTACGGAGTCTGCCGATTTAACAAGCGGCGACACCATACTGTCGGTAATTGCTATAGCGTGCGCACCCTGCGAACGGGCATAGTTCATAGCGTCAACAGCCATTGTGCTGTATCGTGGGAATGAAATTCCTATCATAACATCTTTGTCGGTCATTCTGAAAATTCTCTCATATGTTGTTGTATGGCTTGTAGAGTCGATTACTCTTACATTATCGAAAATAAGTTCAAAATAGTAGCCGAGAAAACTTGCGATTGCGGCAGTTGAACGAACACCGAAAATATAGATTCTGTCGGCATTGCAGATTTTGTCTACAGCCCTTTCAAAATCCTCGTGCGAGGTTTCTTCAATGGTTCTGCGGATTTTATCAATATCCTGATTCAGCACGCTGTTTAAAACATCGTCATTGCCGATTCTGCTTGAAGTAACCTCAATTCGCTGAACAGAAGTGAGCTTATCCCTTATCATTTCCTGCATGGCTTTCTGCAGCTTTGGGTAGCCGTCATAGCCAAGCTCTGTGGCAAATCTTACAACCGTACTTTCCGAAACGCCGACGGTTTCGCCGAGCTTTGAGGCAGTCATAAAAGCCGCTTTGTCATAATGCTCCTCTATATAAAGTGCAATTCGCTTTTGACCTTTTGAAAGCGAGTGCATACTCAAATCTATTCTTGTCAATAAATGAGTGATCATCAAATAACCTTCTTTTAAAAATTCTGTAATTATGAGCAACCTGCAAACGCAGGATTTTTCTTAATTTTACATACATATTTAATTGTAACACACAAGTTATTTTAATTCAACCGAAAAACAGGTTAATTTTTTATTTTTTGAAATAATGAATTATCGCACTGTTTTTCTTGCAAAAAACGAGCAAATATGCTAATATACTACTATGCTGAAATGTAATCGGGAGGACAGATTATGATTGCTATAATTGACTACGGCGCAGGAAATATTCAGAGCGTAAATAAGGCTTTGAAATATATCGGCTGTGACTGTGTTGTTACAAGAAATAAAGATATGATTTTAAAGGCAGACGGTGCCGTTTTGCCGGGCGTAGGCTCATTCGGAGATACAATGGACACCATGGAAAGCTACGGCATTAAAGACACCGTACTTGATTTTATAAAGACAAAAAAGCATTTCTTAGGTATTTGCCTTGGATTGCAGTTGCTTTTTCCCGAAAGCGAAGAAAGCCCTAATAAAAAAGGCTTATCTGTTTTTGACGGCAGCATAACAAAAATTCCTGCCGATACAGGCTTAAAGATACCGCATATAGGTTGGAACAGTCTTGATATTGTAAAAAAGGACGGCATTTTTAAAGGTATAGAAGACAATGCCTATGTATATTTTGTTCACTCATACTTTTTAACGGCAAAGAACCCTGAAATTGTTGCCGCAAGGACAAACTACGGAGTTCAAATTGATGCGGCAATCGAATGGGAAAATGTTTCCGCAACGCAATTCCACCCCGAAAAAAGCGGTGAAGTCGGATTAAAAATTCTTAAAAACTTTGCCGATATGGTAAACGGAAAGTAAGGAGAAAAGATATGTATGCAAAAAGAATTATCCCCTGCCTTGATGTAAAAAACGGCAGAGTTGTAAAAGGTATGAGCTTTGTTAATCTTGTAGATGCGGGCGACCCCGTGGAATGTGCAAAGCAATACGATAAAGAAGGCGCAGACGAGCTTGTATTTCTCGACATTACAGCTTCAAGCGATTCAAGAAATATTACAATTGATATGGTTGAAAAAGTAGCAAATTCAATTTTCATTCCGTTCACCGTAGGCGGCGGTATAAGAAGTGTTGACGATTTCAATTTACTTTTACGAGCAGGCGCAGACAAAGTTTCCGTTAATTCCGCTGCCGTTCATCGACCTGAACTTATCAGCGAGGCGGCTTATAAATTCGGCAGTCAGTGCGTAGTTGCCGCCATTGACGCAAAGCGAAAAGAAAACGGTTGGGAAGTTTATGTGAATGGAGGAAGAACTCCTGTAGGCCTTGATGCGGTTGAATGGGCTGTAAAATGTGAACAGCTCGGCGCAGGCGAAATTCTGCTTACAAGTATGGACGAGGACGGACAGAAAAAAGGCTATGACATCGCACTTACAAGAGCAATCTCGGAAAAAGTTTCAATTCCCGTAATCGCCAGCGGCGGCGCAGGCGCTCTTGAGCATTTCTATGACGCATTCACAGAGGGAAAAGCAGACGCAGTCCTTGCAGCCTCTCTCTTCCATTTCGGCGAAATTCCGATTCCCACATTAAAAAAATATCTTAACGAAAAAAATATTCCTGTAAGACTTTAAACTCGAAGCATACAGCCGTCAGACTGAAACAGTTTGACGGCTGTATTTTTATACTGGCATATTTTATAACACTCATTCTAAAAGTTTAAAATTTTTTGACACAACTTGCCAATTATTTCACCAAGAGCATTTTCAAAATTACGATCATTATCTACATAGCCAGTCATAGCGTGTACCAGTTCATGAAAAAGCACCTCACAAAAAACAAATTCATTTTGTAGTATACTTCGTTTAAGTATTATCCTATCCTCACTTTTTTCATATACACCAAGTGTATCACCGGATATCATTTCATTAATACTTTCAGACACATAAATTTTGTTTAAATACTCTTTATTTCCATAAATTGACAATACCCAATCTTTAAGAGACAAAACTTGTTTTTCCCTTTCAGTTAGCAACGACTCATCAACAAATTGATATTTAAAATTATCTTTATATTCACGTAAAACAGTTGAAAATGTCACAATTTCATTATCATTATAATCTTTTTCTTGTTCTATTTTTTTATGAGTGGCATTTGGGAGTACAACAATTTCTTTACCCGATTCTTTTATTTTTTCTTTATCATCATTTGTAAGACTTAATGCATCCGATTGTGAAATGTAAACTCTTTGTTTTGTTTTATTATCTATTTTTACTATATGACTTTGCACATCAATTAAAGAAATCTCATCGCAATTAGTTCCTTCTGGTATTTTATTTTGTAATTCGTTAATCAATAACTCAATAACAGAATATTCTTTTGCATTAAGGAGCATTTTTTTAACAAGATCTGAATAAGCAGTTCTACCTACTGCACTTCTTTCTCTATTAAGGCTTTTATTTAATTTCGTATTAGGTTTTGTAATATTGTAATCAAAAAGATAATTCGATTCCTCAGCGACTTTTACACCATGAACATAAATCGAAGCAGATAAATCGTTAGATTTTAAATAAATATCCCCGTACTCCGTATTTTCCAGTGGTGTTCTATCAGAAAAAGCTAAAAACAAGGACTTTGCTGCTCCTATGTCTTCATCACTTACATCCAAAATAAACTCAGTCCCTATCATTTGATCATTTGTAGGTTCTGAGATTAAAGCATGTAAAGTATATGTATCAGGAAATCCCTCTTTAGGATACATTCCTAATTCTACATCACCGTATTTTGATAAGATTTTAACATAAATATTATTTTTATAAAGAACGGCAAGAGCATCTTTTAAACCAACCCCAAATTTTCCAATAACAGAATGACTGTTTTTCTTTTCTGTGCTTTCATTTTGAGTAAAATGTTGGTATTGTAATCCACGTCCAAAATCTTTAATATGCCAAAAGCCATCATCATACTTCTCAATAGTAATCATTTTTGTTTTGGTTAGCACCATTTCATCAAGCGCATTTGCGATAATCTCTCGTATAGCGTGGTGTATTTCCCAATTATCCAATATTTTTTCGATATTTAAGTCAAACTGTCTTTTCATTTTTCCTCCTACACTCACTAAAGTAGTACTTAATAAAAGAAAACAATTCTTTTACAAGGTAAAATTTATATTGTATTTATTATCATAAAATTTATGCGCTGTAACTCTGACTGTTATTTCCGGATAAAAGCTCCTGCTTGCGCTCGTCAAGCTGACTTTGCATTTTTTCAAGAATTTGAGGATTTTCCGTATTTGCGATTATCTCGGCAAAAAGGTCGGGAATATTCTCTTCTTTAAAACCTTTTTGAGAAAAAATCCGCTTTACGGAATAAGCGTACTTTGACATTGTAGGCTGAAAAGTGCGGGCATAATTCTTTGTCATCTGTTTTACACCCACAACCTCAATCATTTGCTTGTTAAGCAATGAATTGATTAAAAGGTTAATGTAACTTTTGCGCCATGTTCTGTTTACAGATTTGCTTACAATCTCAGAACTTGCCAGAGGCTCGCCCACCTCCCATAATAAATTCATAATCTCTTCTTCGCTTTTAGTCAGCATTGCCAATCATCCTTCCGTAATTTTCTTTATATATACCGCAAAATTCTTTAAGCCAAAGCCTTGTGCTGTGGCAATTATCAATTAAACATACCCAATAAATGCGAAAAAACGAAAAATATACAATTTATTTTTAATCTATTGTACTTTATTGCAGTAATTAAGTCAATATATATCTATCAATATTTTTAAAATTTTGAGCAAAAACACAGTTTTATGTCTAATTTATAACAATACTTGACATACACAAATTTCCACAATAAAATTATATGTGTATATTATTAAACATTATAATCATCATTACATATTTGTAATTTGGAGGCTGTTATGTCAGAATTTAAAACTAATGTAATGCGTATTCTCGAAAAAGCAAAAATAGATTATGCAGCACACGAATATCCGCACGGAAAAGACGCTGTTGACGGCATAAGCGTTGCCAAACTTTTGGGGCAAAATCCCGAATGTGTATTCAAAACGCTTGTCACAAAAGGCGTAAGCGGCAGCTACTTTGTATTTGTTGTTCCCGTTGCGGCGGAACTCGACCTTAAAAAAGCCGCAAAATCAGTTGGTGAAAAATCCGTTGAGATGATTCATGTAAAAGATATTTTAAAAGTAACAGGCTACATTCGAGGAGGCTGCTCACCTATCGGAATGAAAAAGCAATACCCTACCGTTTTCCACGAAAGTTGCCTTAACAATCCGAACATTATTGTAAGTGCGGGAAAAATCGGTTATCAGATTGACCTTGACCCTCAAACTTTAATTGAATTTACAAAAGGAAAATGTGCTGACATTATTAAGTAGTTTGTACACAAAAACTTCACATAACATTTGTGTTACCTTTATTGACTAAGGATTTATATAATGCTAAAATTATAGCAAATATGATAACCTGTCATATCAGGAGGTAATAGGTATGATTAAAAAAACATTTTACAATCTTCCGTACGAAAAAAGAAAGCGTATTACCGACGCTGTCATAAAAGAATTTATGGAACGACCTAACGAAAAGGTTTCTATAAACAGAATTATAAAAACCGCTGAAATTTCCCGAGGCAGTTTTTATCAGTATTTTGATGACAAGGTAGATTTGATAGAAATTATCACTAAAACTATGTTTGAAGAATCAAGCAACAAAGCCAAAGAAATTTTAAAACTTTCATGCGGCGACCTTTTTGTTATGTACATTAAAATGTTTGATTATTTCGGCGATTACAGCAGTCAAAAGCAAACAATGAAAATTATGCGAAACATTGTAGACAGCTTTAAGGCAAACGATGACCTTGTGAGCGAATATCTGAAAAATCGCTTTAATATGGCACTCACCAACAACGAGATTTACACTATGGTTGACAGACAAAATCTGAAATTTCAGGATAACGAAAGCGTTAAATGCCTCATAGAAATTCTTACACAAGTGCTTAAAAATGCAATTTTCGATGTTTTTGTCGCAGGCAGTGACCGTGAAGAAGTGCGTGAACGCCTTATCAAAAAAATCGACATAATCAAACAAGGCGCAGTCAAGTGATATTAGGTAATAAATAATTTATTAAACAGTAATTTTATGGAAATAATCGAAATAATCAATGAAAGAGGAATGATATGCTGCCAAAACTAAGTGTAAAAAAGCCGATGACAATTTTTGTGGCGGTTATTGTGGTAATTGTATTGGGTATAGTGTCGGTATTTAAAATGACGCCTGACTTACTGCCTAATATGGATTTTCCGTATGCAATAATTCTTACAACCTATCCGGGACAAACTCCGGAAACAGTTGAATCGGTGGTAACAAAACCGCTTGAACAGTCACTCTCAACCATTGACGGCGTAAAAACCATCACCTCCACCTCATCTGACAACTATTCAATATTGACACTTGAGTTTGAGGACGGTACAAATATGGACACCGCTACCGTTGATATGAGAGGCAATCTTGACACTATCAAAGATGCATGGCCTGACGGTGTAGGCAGTCCGTACCTTATGAAAATTAACCCTAATATGATGCCTGTAGCTATGGTTGCGGTTGATTACGACGGTTACGATACAGTGCAAATTTCCGACTATGTAAACAACGAACTGAAAAATCAGCTTGAGGGAATTGACGGTGTAGCCTCTGTATCTACAAAAGGTATTGTAACTCAAAAGGAAAATGTTATTATTTCGCAAACCAAGATTGACGCTCTCAACGCAAAAATCAATGACGCTCTCAATGACAAATTCGGCGATGCGGAAAAGAAAATTTCCGATGCAAAGAAAGAATTGCAGGACAATATTTCTAAAGCGGAGCAAGGCAGTGATACCATTGAGCAGTCAATAAACGACTTAAATTCTCAACAGGAAGAAGTTGCAAAACAGCTTGCTGACGCCCATGGTAAGGCACAAAGCGGTTACACTGAAATTTTGAATGCAAAAATGCAGTTGCTTGACCAACAGCAGTCGCTTACTGCAACCAAGCAAACTTTGACAATTGCCTACCAAACATTAACACAGATAAAAGAAAAGCTTGACAGTTTGCAGGACGAAAAAGCACAGCTTACACAACAGATAGAAGCTTTTGAAAAAATATACAACGACTACAAAGATGCGCTTAGCAAACTTGCAAACCCCGATCTTACAGACGAGCAGCTTGCACAGGTAAGAGCAATCCTTGCTAAAATAGATGAAGAACTTGATAAATACGGTTTTCCGAAAGAAGAGCTTGAAGAAAGACTTAATAATGCAAAAAATGCTCTTACAAATGTAGATAAAGCAATAACTCAAACAGTTGAGGCATTAAAAGGACTTGACACCACAGAAGAAAAACTTGATGATACAATAGCGGAAATTGCGGATAAAATATCTCAAGTAGACGGCGGTATTACACAAATTGCAGCCGCTGTAAAAGGTCTTGACAACAATACCGTATCTGTAAATCAGGCACTTTCAGAGATAGAAAAACAGCAATCTCTTGCGGCATATCAGCTTTCGGGCGGACTTTCTGCGCTAAACACAAAGCAAAGTGAAGTAAACAGTGCATTAACCCAGCTTAATTCCGCTCAAGAAGAATTAAAATCCGCAAGTGATGAACTCTCCGACCAAAAAGATAAAGCCAAAAAAGCCGCCGATATGACAAACACTGTTACAATAAGCAATGTTTCAAATATTCTTACGGCACAAAATTTCTCAATGCCTGCAGGATATGTAAGTGATGACGAAAATATTAAATATCTTGTGCGTGTCGGCGACAAAATAGACGGTGATAAAGAAATGCAGTCGCTTGCTCTTTTTGACACGGGAATTGACGGTATCGGCGTTGTAAAACTAGGCGATGTTGCAGATGTATTTATAGCTGACGATTCGGACGAGGTATTCACAAAGATTAACGGAAACTCCGGCGTTGTATTCAGTTTTTCAAAGCAGAGTGATGCCGCAACCGCTACTGTTTCCGAAAATATAGCCAAAAAGCTCAACTCTCTTACACAGGAAAACGAAGGTCTGCACTTTACCACCCTTATGGACCAGGGCGACTACATAGATATTATTATAAACAGCGTTTTACAGAATCTTCTTATGGGTGCTGTACTTGCAATTATAATTCTGTACCTTTTCTTAAGAGATATTAAACCAACCCTCATTGTTGCGCTTTCAATTCCTATCAGCGTTATTTTTGCACTTGTGCTGATGTATTTTAGCGGTGTTACTCTCAATATGATTTCGCTGTCGGGACTTGCAATCGGCGTAGGTATGCTTGTTGACAACTCGGTTGTAGTAATTGAAAATATATACCGACTGCGCAATTTGGGTGTGCCGCCTGTAAAAGCCGCTTTAAACGGTGCTAAACAGGTTGCGGGTGCAATTGCATCGTCTACACTTACAACAATTTGCGTATTCTTCCCTATCGTATTCATAGAGGGTCTTACCCGTCAGATATTTATGGATATGGCGCTTACTATCACCTATTCCCTGCTTGCAAGCCTTATTGTTGCCCTTACGCTTGTGCCTGCTATGGGTCAGCGTATGCTAAGAAAGGTTAAACCTGTTAAGCACGGAATGTTTGATAAAATGCTCGGCGGCTACGAAAAATCTATTCGTTTTGTATTAAAGCACAGAGCAATCGCACTTATCGCTGCAGTTGTACTTCTCTTTGGCAGTATGTTCGGTGCTGTGGCAAGAGGCTTCAGTTTTATGCCGAATATGGCAAGCACGGAGCTTTCCGTAACAGTCAGCCTTGACGACTCGGCTACTATGGATGATACCATTGATGCCGCACAAAACCTACTCGACACTCTTTCCGAGTATGACGAATTTGAAACTGTTGGTGTTATGACAGGTTCAACAACAAGCCTTATGGGTCTTACAGGCTCTGTATCGTCTTCCGATGCAGACAAAGGTTCTGTTATGGCATATGCAGTATTCAAAGACGACAAAGTAAAGAACAGCGAAAGTATCAGCAAAGAAATTGAAGCAGAACTTCAAAGTATTGACGGAGATGTGGTTGTAAGCGGCAGTTCATCTTCAAGCTCAATGTCAGCTATGCTCGGTGATGACGGTGTGTCAATCAAACTTTACGGTGACGACCTCAAAACTTTGCAGAATACCGCAAAAGATATGACGGAAAAACTTGCTGCGGTTGACGGTATTGACGAAACCGATAACGGTATCGGCGCTACTTCGGGCGAAATCAAGGTAACTGTCGATAAAACAAAGGCTGCCAAAAAGTCACTTACGGTTGCACAGGTATATCAGCAGATTGCCGCCGCAATCACCTCGGAAACCACATCTTCTACCCTTACAAACAGCGGCAAAGACCTTGATGTGGTTGTAATCAAAGACGAAAACAGTGATGTTACAAAGAACAATATCAAGGATATTAAACTCACTTATACAGACAAAGAAGGCAACGAAAAGACCACAAAACTCTCCGAAGTTGCCGAGATTTCAGATTCCGAATCAATGAATTCAATCACAAGAAGTGACCAAAAGCGTTATATTAAAGTCAGCGGTACTTTAAAAGACGGTTATACAAACACCGATGTTTCAAACAAGGCAAAAGCTGTATTTGATGATTATAAACTTCCTGACGGCTGCAGTATTGAATACTCGGGTTCAAACGAGAGCACAATGGAGGCTGTAAATCAAATGCTGCTTATGATGCTTTTAGGCATAATTCTTATTTACCTTATTATGGTTGCTCAATTCCAGAGCCTTAAGTCACCGTTTATCATTATGTTTACAATTCCTCTTGCATTTACGGGAGGATTCCTCGGATTGCTTATTACAGGTTTTGATGTCAGCGTTGTGGCATTGCTCGGTTTTGTAATGCTCTGCGGTATTATCGTAAACAACGGTATTGTACTTGTTGACTACATCAACAACCTAAGACTTGAGGGCAAAGAAAGACGAGAGGCAATTGTAGAGGCAGGCAAAACAAGAATGAGGCCTATCCTTATTACGGCAATCACAACCGTTCTCGGACTTTCAACAATGGCACTCGGTATAGGCACAGGTTCAGAGATTATGCAGCCTATCGCTATTGTATGTATCGGCGGTTTGCTGTACGCAACAATTATGACTCTTTATATTGTTCCTGTAATTTACGATATTTTAAGCAAAAAAGAACTTCGCAAAGTTAGCGAAAGCGACCTTGAGGAAATAGATATTTAATTGAGGAGAAAAATTATGATACTTACTACTACAGAAACAATTTCAGGCAAAAACCTTGCTACACTCGGTCTTGTGCAAGGCAACACAATTCAGTCGAAGCATATGTTCAGCGATATGGGACAGAGCTTTAAGACTATGGTTGGCGGCGAGCTTAAATCATACACTGAAATGATGAACAAGGCAAGAGATATTGCCACTCAGCGTATGATTGATATGGCTGCAAGAATGGGGGCGGACGCTATTGTAT
Organism: Ruminococcus sp. FMBCY1; assembly: GCF_023921805.1. Classification (GTDB taxonomy): domain Bacteria; phylum Bacillota; class Clostridia; order Oscillospirales; family Acutalibacteraceae; genus Ruminococcoides; species Ruminococcoides intestinale_A. The sequence continues at coordinate 829,348 of NZ_CP074197.1, forward strand.
GCGTTCGTTACACATCAGCTTCTGTTATGCAGCAGGCTGCCGAAGTGCTTGCTTATGGCACAGCAGTTAAATTTATTTAAAACTGTAAAACCATAACAAAAAAACCTGTACGGCAACTGCTGTACAGGTTTTTACTTTACGCTTTGCTATATTAAATTAAAAGAACTTTGCAATATCCTCAATAGCCTTACGCTTTGGCATTGCAGGCTCTGCATTGCTGTAGCCTACTCCGATTACGCTTACTACCGCCTCGGTTTCGGGAATATCCAAAACCTCCTTGATTTTTTCGTTATCTCTTATACCCATTACAAGAGTTGCAAGTCCAAGTTCTGTTGCCTTAAGCAAAAGATTCATACTCTGCAAACCGCAGTCGTAAAATCCCCAACCGTTGCCGAGTTCGTTTGTCGGTGTACCGTCCTTTTCGTATCCGGAACGATTAAGCACAATTGCGGTAACAATAAGTGCGGGAGCGTCTGCAACATTTTTCTGATTGTAAGGCGACAATGCATTTTTAACATCTGCAAGTTTTTCGCCTGTTACCACATAGTAGCGTGATACCTGCGAGTTTTTCCATGACGGTGCAAGTTGAGCCGCCGCAATCATCTCTCTTAACTTTTCTGTTTCAACAGGTTTATTTATGTATTCTCTTACGCTTCTGCGAGTTTCCGTTACTTTTGATAATTCCATCATAATACCTCCGATTTCATTTTATTTATAAGGTAATATTAGCACAAAATAAAATTTTTTACAATAAAATTAGCCTAATTTCTGCAATTTTTGCACTTTAAGCACTGTAAATGAAAAGTTTAACTTTTGGTATTATTTTTAATATTATACTAAAGTAAACTTTATCAATTTGAAAGGATGATTTTATGGCAAAAGTAAGCTGTGTTGATATTTCAGAATTTCAGCAAGGCATTAATTTTAACAAAATGAAAAGCGACGGTATAAAAGCGGTCATTATAAGAGCAGGCTACGGCAGAGAATCAAGTCAGAAAGACAGTATGTTTGAAAGTCATTACAAAAACGCAAAAAGCGAAAATATGATGATTGGTGTGTACTGGTACAGTTACGCAGACAGCGTCGGCGATGCAGAAAAAGAGGCAAGGGCTTGCCTTGAATGCATTAATAACAAATCTCTTGATATGCCGATTTATTATGATTTGGAAGATAATTCACAAACTAAACTCGGCAAAGCAAAACTTACAGAAATTGCGGAACGCTTTTGTGAAACGATCAAGAAAAGTAACTACAGAGCAGGTGTATATGCTAATCTGAATTGGTTTAATAATTATCTCGATTACGATAAATTAAAGAAAAAGTACAGTATCTGGCTTGCACAATATAACTCCGTAAATGAATTAAACTGTGATATATGGCAGAACAGTTCATCAGGCAGAGTAAGCGGTTACGGCAAAAATATTGATACGAACATCATATTTAACGAAAGCGTTTTCAACAGCAAAAAAGAAGACGATAAAGACAAAGGAAAAATAACCAAACCCGATATTTTCTACAGAGTGCGCTGTGACGGAGTTTGGCTGCCCGAAGTAAAAAATCTTGAAGATTACGCAGGTTTAAAAGGCAAAGCAATTACGGATATTGCAATAAAAGTAAGTGAAGGCAAGGTGTGGTATCAGGTTCACACTAAAAGCGGATGGCTGCCAAAGGTGAGCGGATATGATATTGACGATTACGAAAACGGTTATGCAGGCAACGGCAGTAAAATTGACGCAATCAGAGTGTATTACACCACACCGCAGAGTATTGCCGAAAGTCTTAACAAATATCTTGTTGCAAAATATAAAGTTTCGGCAATAAGCAAAGAATATTTTGACTGGCAGCACGACGACCAAACTTCAAACGGTCAGGACGGCTACGCAGGACTTTTCGGTAACAACATAGACAGAGTTTTATTGGTGCTCGAATAAATATATAAGGCGGTGGAAGCATCGCCTTATTTGCTTGAAATAAAAAATTTTGTGCTAAAATATTCATATACAATTACAAATCGGGAAATTAAAATAATAAAAATTGTTATTTGAGGGCAAAACTTTTGTCCTCTTTGCTTTTATATATTTGTCAACTGTAAAAATAAACAAAAATACTTACTTTTATTTGTGCGAATAATTCCTATTTTGATATTGCATACAACAAGATGTTGTGCTATAATAGATTTACTCTACAAGATATATGCTTTTAAAGAATTAAAAGTTACATTATACATTAAAGAGGATTATGAAATTACGAAAGGGAAGGATTTATTATGACAGTAAATGTAAAGGGCGGAAAGCTCAGCAAAAAGGAAATTGAGGCATACACAACACAGCTTCGAGAGGCTAATCCGGATAAATATATCAAGAATGTTGAACTCACAGTTGACGGTGACTATGTTGATGTTAAATACGATTACGATTCTGTTCCGTTTGAAAGAATCCGCAGAATCACAGGCTATCTTGTAGGTACGATAGACCGCTTTAACAATGCAAAGCGTGCCGAGGTTGAGGACAGAGTAAAACACAGCGTACCTTGTACAGAATGTTGTTCCGTTGATGAAATCGCATAATTTTTTTGTTTGATTATCCGATTTTATAATATACCTGTTATTTCTTGTTGACTTTTGTCGATATAACGGTATATAATTAAAACAATAAGTTAATATTTATCTTATCAAGAGCGACTGAGGGAACAGGCCCTGTGAAGTCCGGCAACCTACATTTGCAAGGTGCCAAATCCTGCGGTATTTACCGAAAGATGAGTCTTAATAGCACCTTTCGGCTGAAAGGTGCTTATTTTTTGCAAAGGAGAATTATAATGGCAAAACATTTTTTCACTTCTGAGTCAGTAACAGAGGGACATCCCGACAAAGTTTGCGACCAGATTTCCGATGCTGTTCTTGACGCTATTCTCGAACAGGATAAAAACGCTCATGTTGCCTGCGAGGTAACCGCTACAACAGGTGTAGTTCATGTTATGGGCGAAATTTCTACAGACTGCTATGTTGACATTGCAGGTATCGCAAGAAAAGTTGTAAATGACATCGGCTATGACAACCAGGCGTGCGGTTTTAACGGCAATACTTGCGCTGTACTCACTTCTATTGACCAGCAGAGCCCTGATATTGCAATGGGCGTAAACGAAAGCTACGAGCTTAAAGACGGCGAAAATGACGCCAACAATCAGATTGGTGCCGGCGACCAGGGTATGATGTTCGGCTACGCTTGCAACGAAACCAAAGAGCTTATGCCGCTTGCTATCTCACTTGCTCACAAGCTTGCAAAACAGCTTACAGCGGTAAGAAAAGACGGTACTCTCTCCTACCTTCGTCCTGACGGTAAAACACAGGTAACCGTTGAGTATGAGGGTGACACACCTGTAAGGGTAGACACCGTTGTTGTGTCTACACAGCACGATGAAAAGGTTACACTGGAGCAGATCAGAAAAGATATGGTTGAATATGTAGTAAAGCCAATCATTCCTGCCGAGCTTTTAGACGAAAACACAAAATATTTCATCAACCCGACAGGCAGATTTGTAATCGGCGGCCCTGTAGGCGATTCAGGTCTTACAGGCAGAAAGATTATAGTTGATACCTACGGCGGATTTTCTCGTCACGGCGGCGGTGCATTCAGCGGTAAAGACCCGACAAAGGTTGACAGAAGTGCCGCTTACTACGCAAGATACATCGCAAAGAATATTGTTGCCGCAGGTCTTGCCGATAAGTGCGAGGTTCAGCTTGCATATGCAATCGGTGTTGCTAAACCTGTATCAATAATGGTAGATGCTTTCGGTTCATCAAGCTACACAAACGAACAGCTTTCAGACGCTGTGGAAAAGGTATTTGACTGCCGTCCGAATTCTATTATTGAGCAGTTAAAGCTTAAAGAAACAAAGTATCGTCCGCTTGCCGCTTACGGTCATATGGGCAGAGAAGAACTCGGCGTTGCTTGGGAAAAGACAGATAAAGCACAGGCTCTCGTTAAAGCTATTAACGAATAATTATTAAAACAAATACACAAACCGCTCTTCTAAAAAATTCTTAGGAGAGCGGTTTTTATAATTTGTCGGTTCTATCCTTAAGTCAAAAAATTATAAAAGGTTGACCAAACTTTTATAATTATTTAGATTATAAAAGAAAGTTGTAAACAATTGCGAAATTCAAAACAATATATCCGTTACGGTTTTAAAAACAAAAAAATTCGGTGAAAATATTGCATATTTTGCAGTGGGCTTTCTGAATTTTATGTGAATTATATTGCTTTTTAAGTGCAAATTTTATAAAATTTAATTATTAATATATTGCGAGGTGGGTTATGAATAATCTTATAAACTATTTAAAATGGCGTGGCGATTTAGGTTTTGACATTTCACCTTTAAACGAAGTTGACGCTCTTATATTTTCAGAGCTTGTTTATCTTGATTTTTCGGGATATACAGAAAAATCACAGCTTCCGCTTTCCGACATAAATAAACTTTATTTTAAAGAAAAGCGTGATGTTGTTTTTAAAGATTACTATGTAATTAAAGATTTTTACAACACAGTCGGCAAGGAAATAACCAAGTTATTATCCGAATCAGCTAAAAGCAACAGGTTAAAAAATATATATGTATCGGATTTTGCGGCATATGACTGCGAAGATAATCCAATGCAATTCGGCGCTTGCACTTTTCATTTTGATACAGATAAATTATTTATCGCTTACCGTGGCACAGACAATACGCTCAACGGTTGGAAAGAAGATTGTATGATTGCCATAACCGACAATATTCCCTCACAGCTTAACGCAGCGGCATATCTGAGTATGGTTGCAAACAAATATCCAAACAGCGAAATATACCTCGGAGGTCACTCCAAAGGCGGAAATCTCGCAATCTATTCCGCTGTAAATACTTTTCCTGAAATCAAAGACAGAATAATAGCTGTATATAACAACGACGGTCCGGGTTTTTCAAAGGAATTCATAGAAAGTGAGCAGCACAAAGAAATTGCCGACAGAATCACTACCTTTGTTCCGCAGTCATCATTTGTGGGTATGTTACTTGAGCATGATGAAGATTATATAATAGTAAAAAGCGCAAGTCATTCTTTCTGGCAGCACGATGCTTTCAGCTGGAATGTAGTAGGCACACACTTTGTACACCTTGATGAAGATACCAAGAGCATTAAATTTGCCGAAAAAAATATGAAAGAGCTTATTGACGGACTTACAACCGAACAGAAAAAACAAATCATAGACTCTGTATTTCAAATTATGGCAGAAGGCGGTAAAATCACCTTTGACGACATACGAAAGGCAGGCATAAAAAATATACCGACTATGATTAAAGCATTTAATAAGATAGACAATGAATCTAAAAAGGCTCTTACGGACGGAATTGTATTGCTTGCAAAACTTTCCATTAAAAACGGCTATGAAATAAATAAACCTGAACCTAAAGGTAAACTAAAGAAAAAAGGGCTTGTTTAAGTTATTTTAGTTCTATATACGAATTATAATGCAGTGCTGTACAAATAAATTTAATTGTTTATAAATTAAAGGTCAAATTTAGTCAAATTTCTCTTGACATTTCTAAAAAATGGTATAAAATATAATTAGCACTCAAGGATACAGAGTGCTAACCGAAATAACACATAAACTTTTTAGGAGGATTTATATTATGAGTATTAAACCATTACTTGACAGAGTAGTATTACAGGTTGAAGAAGCCGAAGAAAAAACAAAGAGCGGTATCATTCTTTCATCTGCCGCACAGGAAAAGCCACAGTTTGCAAGAGTAGTTGCAGTAGGCCCCGGCGGAGTTGTTGACGGCAACGAAGTTAAGATGTATGTAAATGTCGGCGACAAAGTAATCGCAAGCAAGTATGCAGGCACAGAAGTTAAGATTGACGGTGAAGAGTACACAATCGTTCGTCAGTCAGATATTCTTGCAACAGTAGAATAATTATTTTTATTTGATATATTTTGGAGGTAATTAATTATGGCTAAACAAATTGCTTATGGTGAAGAAGCAAGAAAATCTCTTATGAGAGGTATTGACCAGCTTGCTGATACAGTTAAAATCACACTCGGTCCTAAGGGCAGAAATGTTGTACTTGACAAAAAGTACGGCGCTCCGCTCATCACAAACGACGGTGTAACAATTGCTAAGGAAATTGAGCTTGACGACCCATTCGAGAATATGGGCGCACAGCTTGTTAAGGAAGTTTCAATCAAAACAAACGATGTTGCAGGTGACGGTACTACAACAGCTACACTTCTTGCTCAGGCTCTTATCAGAGAGGGTATGAAGAATGTAACAGCAGGCGCAAACCCAATGGTTCTTAAGAAAGGTATTGCAGACGCTATCAATGTTGCGGTAAAGGCTGTTTCTGACAACAGCAAGCAGGTTTCGGGTTCTGACGATATTGCAAGAGTTGCTACAGTTTCTTCACAGGATGAGTTCATCGGTAAGCTCATTGCCGAGGCTATGGAAAAGGTTACAACAGACGGTGTTATCACAGTTGAAGAGTCAAAGACAGCCGAAACTTACAGCGAAGTTGTAGAAGGTATGATGTTTGACCGTGGTTACATCGCTCCTTATATGGTAACAGATACAGACAAGATGGTTGCAGAACTTGACAACCCATACATTCTTATTACAGATAAGAAGATTTCAAATACACAGGAAATTCTCCCGATTCTTGAGCAGATTGTTCAGTCAGGCAGAAAACTCCTTATCATTGCCGAAGATGTAGAGGGCGAAGCTCTTACAACTCTCGTACTCAACAAGTTAAGAGGTACATTTACTTGTGTTGCTGTTAAGGCACCGGGCTTTGGCGACAGAAGAAAAGAAATGTTACAGGATATCGCAACACTTACAGGCGGTACAGTAATTACATCAGACTTAGGTCTTGAGCTTAAAGATACAACAATGGATCAGCTTGGTACTGCTCGTCAGGTAAAGGTTGAGAAAGAGAACACAATCATTGTTGACGGTGCAGGCGACAAGGACGCTATTAAGGGCAGAGTTGCACAGATTCGTCAGCAGATTGAAACAACAACATCTGATTTTGACCGTGAAAAACTTCAGGAGCGTCTTGCTAAACTCGCAGGCGGCGTTGCAGTAATCAAAGTCGGTGCTGCTACCGAAGTTGAAATGAAAGAAAAGAAACTCAGAATCGAAGATGCTCTTGCCGCTACTAAGGCTGCTGTTGAAGAGGGTATCGTAGCAGGCGGCGGTATCGCTTGTATGAACGCTATTCCAGCTGTTTCCGCTTTTGTTGATACACTTGAGGGTGATGCTAAGACAGGTGCTAAGATTGTTCTTAAAGCTCTTGAAGAGCCGCTCCGTCAGATTGCCGCAAATGCAGGTCTTGAGGGTAGCGTAATCTGCGAAAACATCAAGAAAGCTAACAAGGTTGGTTACGGCTTTAACGCTCTTACAGAGGAATACACAGATATGATTGAGGCAGGTATCGTTGACCCGACAAAGGTTACCCGTTCTGCTCTCCAGAACGCATCTTCTGTTGCTGCAATGGTACTCACAACAGAGTCACTCGTTGCAGATATTAAAGAGCCTGCAGCTCCTGCTGCTCCTGCTGCTCCTGATATGGGCGGTATGTACTAATTTAAAGCTCCTTATAAAATCCCTTAAAAATTCATCTGCCATACCTGATTTGGTATGGCAGATTTTTTATGTTTATAATTAATCATACTTAAACGGTTCTTTATAAAAGTTAGAATAAATATGGTATAGCGAAACACATAAGCCAAGCAATTATAAAAGTTTGGTCGAACTTTTATAAGATTGTGGGTGTGGGCAAAGCCCACAAATATTTTCCTGTTTTGCTACTTGAACACAATGGCGAAAATCTATTAAAAAGTTTTGCAGCTTAAATTTTACAAACTATTTACTTTTAGGCACAAACAGCTTAGACATATCGACATTTTCAAATTTTAAAAGTTTTTCTTTAATATCAACACCACCCGCATAGCCTGTCAAACTTCCGTCCTTACCTACTACCCTGTGGCACGGAACAATGATTGAAATAGGATTATGTCCCACTGCGCCACCCACAGACCGTGCAGACATCTTCTCTACTCCCCTGTTTTCAGCCATAAGTTTAGCTATTTCACCGTATGTCATTATTTTACCGTACGGTATAGTCAAAAGTATTTTCCAAACTTCATTACGAAACGAAGTTGACGATAAAAACAAAGGCGGCGTAAAATCGGGATTTTTGCCGCTAAAATAAATATCAAGCCATTTTGCCGTCTGCTCAAAAACAGGCAGATTTTTTTGCTCATATTCTTTAGTAAGCGTAGAAGCAAAATATTTTTGCCCGTTAAACCATAATCCCGTAAGTTCTTTTCCGTTGCTTGCAAAAGTAATTTTTCCAAGCGGTGAATTGTAATGATTTATGTAGTGCATAATATTCTCCTATGCCGATAAACAGTTTTATCCTGCTTATCGGCTTATTTACTTAACTTATCAACAAATGCAAGCATACGGCTTTCATAGGCTTTTTTATCAATGTAATGCGACTCGGCGTGTTCCGACTCTCTTACTATAAAAAGCTCCTTATACGCCTTACAGTGGGAATAATTTTTCATTGTCATCCATAGCGGTACAAATTCGTCATTTTCTCCGTGGATAAATAAAACAGGAATATCCGATTTTGCAATTTCCGCAGCGGTATTAACATCTTTATATCCGTAACCGGCACGAATTTTTGACATAATATTTGTAAGATAAATGATAGGGAATCTCGGAAGATGATAATCTCTTTTCAGTACATACTCAAAAATTTCGTCTACGCTTGTAAATCCGCAGTCTGCAATAATGCCACGCACATTTTTTGGCATAATACTGCTTGCCATAAGTACAGTTGCACCACCCATTGATATACCGTGCAAAAATATTTTTATATTACTGCCGAAACGATTTACAGTATATTTCACCCAATTGCGCAGATCTAATCTGTCAAGCACTCCAAAGCCTACATATTTGCCCTCACTTTGCCCGTGTGCCCTGTTATCCACAAGAAGTACATTATACCCGTTTAAATAATAAGTACGGGCAAGGCTTGCAAAATCCTTTTTACCGCTGCCTGTAAAGCCGTGAACACAAATAATAATTTTATCGGAAAATTTTTCGTTTTCAAGCAAAGCGCCGTATAATCGCAGTCCGTCAAAAGACTTTATATAAACATTAATATATGGCATATTTTCAAGCCATAATCTGCCTGTTTTTGCAATCGGATAATGCCTGTACCAGCTTGCTACGGCATCAATGTCCTTTTGACAACTGCTCTTTTTTTGCCTGTAAATAATCATTTTAAACAGATATTCAGACACAAGCACACTGCAAGCCACGAGAAGTACAACAAACAACAATATTCCCACTAAAATCTCAAACACGGCTATTCCCCATTTCATAAGGCAAGGTTTTTACTGCTCTTAATAGTATATCCGTACCTTTAAGATTTTAGTATAAAATTAAAAGGATGTACCGAAAAAGTACATCCTTTATTGTTATCAAAGTGCGCTGTTGAAGATTTCTTCTGCGTTGCTCATCATTTTTCTTACTGTGCTTTGTCCGCATTTTGCAGAAATAAAGTCCAAAGCCTCTGTAAATGTGCGTGGGTCATTATGGGTCAATGAATGTGCATCACTGCCGATAACATCAATATATCCGCCTTTTATAAGCTTTATAAGCTTAAGTTTTGAGAAAAATGACGCTTTTTTGGTATAAGAATTGGTGTTGGTCTGGATAATTACACCCATATCCTTAAGCTCACCGATAATAGACGGATCGTTGATTAAAGCAGGGTATCTTTCAACATGAGTAAGAACAGGAATCATATTGTAATTCTCTGTAAGTTTTACAAAATACTCCATAGTGTGACTTGAAAACTGCGATGTGTAAGCAAACTCGGTAAGTATGTAATTGGAGTTGCCGTAACAAGCGCAGGAAAAGTCATCTCCGTTAAACATATATCGAGTGACATAAACTTCCGCACCAACAACAACTTTCATACCGTCAGGAATATGCGGCATAAGTTTATCAATCGCATGCTGTCTTTGTGCGGCAAAATCCTCTGCACTGATTTCATTTGTATAAAAATGAGGAGTAAGACAAACATTTGTTACGCCTTGTTTTTTTAGTTCATTTAATATAACAAGGCTTTTTTCTACGCTTGGCGCTCCGTCATCAATTCCAGGAAGTATATGCGAGTGCATATCGTACAACTGCATTTTACTCCTCCATTCTGTTAGATATTAAAGTGCCTCACATACGAGGTCGCCCATCTGCTCACAAGTAACCTTGTTTGTACCCTCTTCGTAAATATCCGGTGTACGGTTATTCTCAAGAACTTTGGTAACTGCTGCCTCAATAGCGTCTGCCGCCTTTGGCTGATCAAGTGAATAACGGAGCATCATTGCAACAGAAAGAATTGTTGCAAGCGGGTTTGCGATACCAAGACCTGCAATGTCAGGAGCCGAACCGTGGATTGGCTCGTAAAGACCGCTCTTGCTCTCTGAAAGGCTTGCAGATGCGAGCATACCGATTGAACCGCTGATCATTGACGCCTCATCAGAAAGAATATCGCCAAAGATATTTGAAGTAACAATAACATCAAACTGACCCGGGTTTCTTACAAGCTGCATAGCACAGTTGTCAACATACATATAGTTAAGCTCAACTTCGGGATATTCCTTAGAAATTCTTGTTACTGTTTCTCTCCAAAGTCTTGATGACTCAAGTACATTTGCCTTATCAACGCTTGTGAGCTTTTTATTTCTCTTCATTGCAAGGTCAAAAGCTACTCTTGCAATTCTCTCTACTTCCGGTACGGAATACTGTTCTGTATCCCATGCGGCAGGCTGACCGTCAACTTCTGTTCTGCCTCTCTTACCAAAGTAAATACCGCCGGTGAGTTCACGAACAATCATAATATCGAGCGAACCGCCGATAATTTCATCTTTAATCGGTGATGCTTTCTTAAGAGGTTCAAAAATAACAGCAGGACGAAGGTTTGCAAAAAGTCCGAGTGCTCCTCTGATGCCGAGAAGACCTGCTTCGGGACGATTATTACCCGGCTGATTATCCCACTTAGGACCGCCTACTGCGCCTAAAAGCACACTGTCTGCTGCCTTACATTTAGCAACTGTTTCATCAGGGAGCGGAACTCCTGTTGCGTCAATAGCACAACCGCCGAGGAGTGCCTCGTCATATTCTACTGTAAAATTAAACTTTTCGCTTGCTTTGTTGAGTACCTTAACAGCCTGGTTTACGATTTCAGGACCGATACCGTCACCTTTTAACAAAACGATTTTGTAGTCTGCCATATTAATATCTCCTTTGAGTTAATATATTTGTCAGTATAGGCATAAATAAATGATTTTATTACACCTTTATATTACATTATTGCACAATCTTTCGCAAAAGATTGTAAACTGCGCTACAATTCGTACTATTTTAAAAATTAATCTTCAATATCCTTTTTTTCGGGAATTACCGAGAATACCTCCATAATCTTATCTCTCTGCCAAAGCTGCGGTGTAATTCTTACGGAGTAGCCGAAACCGTTGTCCATAACCCATTCAAAAGGCTTTGCCTGTGGCATTCCGTACACTGCAAGCAAGGTCATTATAACGCCGCCGTGTGTGACAATAACGCTTTCTGTTGTGCCTGTTTTGATAAGTCCCTCAACAATGCTTTCAAACATTTTGCAGATTCTGCGTGTGAAATCGGCATTGCTCTCACCTCTCGGAGGTTTTACCGAGGGGTCACCCGCAAGCCATTTTTGGAAATCTTCATCTTCGTTTAAATCATTTGCGGTTTTTTCCTCCCATTCGCCAAAATTACATTCCGAAAGATTGGCGATGACAATCGGATTTTGCTCCGGATAAAGAATTTTGCAAGTCTGTGTACAACGCTTTAACGGACTTGTAAACACTGCCTGTGCACCAGGATAACGATATTCGTAATCAAGTTTTCTAAGTTCTGTTTTTCCTTTATCCGAAAGCGGAACATCAGTAGTGCCTATGTACTTGCCCGATAAAGTTTCGTCTATACTTCCGTGGCGAAGAAAGTGAATAATATAAGATTTCATAATTGTAACTCCTATGGTATTTACAAATTGTAATTAATATATTATACTGTTCGTATAAAAGAGGTGCTTTCAATGAACAGTGATTTTCCTATGATAATTTCAATGCTACGAAGAGAACGCAGATTAAGCCAAAAGCAGGTAGCGGCGGACTTGGGTATTTCCCAGGCGCTACTCTCTCATTACGAAAAAGGAATAAGAGAATGCGGACTTGATTTTCTCGTAAAAACTGCCGAATATTACGATGTGTCTTGTGATTATTTGCTTGGCAGAACACCGAACAGAAACGGTCAGCAGGCACAGCCTGTCAATATACCCGATGCGGAGATTCCGACAGTTGAGCCGGGCAGCAATATGGTCGCTATGATTAACAAAAAAGTTGTAATGAATACAAGCGCCGTTATTTTCGATATACTCGATAAACTCGGAAACAAAAAGCTGACAAACGCTGTAAGCAACTATCTTATGAATGCCCAGTATCAGGCATTTCGTTCGGTATATTCGTGTGAAGAAAGCAACCCGCAGGATTTATTTACGCTGAACAAAAGCAAGTACAGAAGTCTTTGCAGCGCAGCTATGACGCTCGACCTTGCTATGATTGACGCTATAATCGAAAGTAAGACCGAAAATACATCAATTGCTCTTTCACCCGATTTGCTTTCAAGATATTTTGAAAAAGGTACTGCTTCACTTTTTACATTGGTAAGGAATGCGGAAAAAAGCGTAAAAAGCAAGTTTAAATAAACGGTTCTTTGTAAAAAGTCGGATAATTATGGTTTTGCAAATTGATTTGTAATATAAATTTTAAATTCTTAAATCAAAATGGCTGAGTCAATATACAATTGATTCAGCCATTATTTTTAGCTTTAATATCAGGAAGTTGCTTGAGTTGTAGTCTGCTGTCTGCCCTTACTTACAATAATTATAATGTTAGAACCGCTTTCAAGAGTATCGCCTGCAACATGATTTTTGTAGCCGATAACTCTGTTTTCCGCTACTGTATCACTGTACTGATATTCAGCTGTAGCAAGAAGTCCCGCATCTGCAAGCGACTGCGCAGCCTCATCAATTTTATTACCCTGAATTGCAGGAAGTTCACGCATCTGAGCACCAAGACTGACTGTTACAGAAACTGTAATACCGTCTTCCTGCTCTACTTTAGAACCTGCCGGAGGATACTGTTCCATTACAACACCGTCGGCATATTTATCGCTGTAAGCATCATTGTAATCTCTGTAAACCACAACGCTGTCATCGGAAGCCGCAGCCTTTACAACATCTTCGTACTTCATTCCGACATAGTTAGGAACAACAGGACCTGTCCATTCCGTGCTTGATGTAGACGCTGCAGTGGCATCAGTATTACCCGAGAATAATCCTGCAAGCGGATTCTGCATAAGCCAAAATACACCGGCAATACCAAGTACAAGAACTGTAATTGCAACAGAAATAGTAACAATGGAAGTATGCGACATACCGTTATTACGGCGTGACTGCTCCTTTGTAATATTCATACTTGCTGTTCTCGAAATTTCGTCCTGAATAGCCTTTGCGGTATGTGCAACGGAAAGTTGAGAACGAAGCTCGTCAAAATCTGTAATTCTGTTCTCACGCTGAACCTGTAAACCGTTTGCAAGTGCAGATACAACATGAGGAGGCAAACTCTTTACAGTAGATGTGCTCATAAGAAGTCTGCTGTCTTTTAAACGCTCAACCGCACTCTTTGGAAGATGACCTGTAAGTGCATAGAAAAGTGTAGAACAAAGTCCGTAAATATCCGTAATATCATCAAGCGGAAAATTATCTTCATACTGTTCGGGTGCTGCTGCGCCTGAAAACAATTGAGATTTAAGCGCTGTACCACGCTTACGCTCATTTTCCGTAGCATAGCCTGCCATTCTGATTTTACCCGAAGCAGTAATAAACAGATTTTTAGGTGCTACCGCATAATGACCGACACCACGCTTATGAAGAGCCTCAAGTGCCGAAATTACGGGCATAAAGAGCGGTCTTGCAATATCCCAGTCAAGATGACCGTTGCTACGCTCAATATATTCTTCAAAAGGAATAAGGTCCTCTTTTTCTTCAATAGCATATGCTGTATTGTTTTCTTCAAAAACATCAACAATATTTGTAAGTGCCGAAAGATCCTTTAATTCTGAAATAATGCGAAAATATGAAATAAACTCATCTTTAAGTTTATTAAAAGCAAGTCTGTCATCGTAATTAACTTTTAATTCAGTCTGTCCTTCATCTCTTGAAAAAAGACCGATCGGTAAAAATTCAGTTACAATTACAACATCGCCCGTCTGCTTGTCAAAAGCAATATAGCGTGTTGATTCACCGTTAGTTTCAAGTCCGGTACCTGTTACATATCTGCCTGCAAGCTCTGTGCCAAAAGGCAGAAAAGGTGCCGACTGAACTTCTGAATTATCAAAATGGCAGTTCGGGCAGATTACACTACCGTTAAGTTCCTGCATACAACCCATACATAATGACATAAAAATTCAACTCCAAATAGAATAACACAAAACGAAATGATACTAATATATTATATCATAAGGTTATAATTCTTTTCAAGACTAATGAGTGTCATTATAGTTACAATTTTGTTATTACAACCGTTTATATAACAATGACATCTCTTTATAAAACTAAGTGGTGGAGATAATGGGGCTTGAACCCATGACCTTCTGACTGCCGGTCAGACACTCTCCCAACTGAGCTATACCCCCATATTGGTGTTTAAAAATTACCGCATACTATATAATGTTTTTGTAAATTAAATTTAATTTATGAACTGATTAATAATAATTATTGCATTTCCGTAATTTATTTTTACATTTGCTCTGTCAGAAATAAAAATATTTGAAATGCCCATTGCTTCTTCCGCAGTTAAAATAAGATTCTCCGCCGAATACTCGGCACCTATGTAAGATACATTCACACTGTCACAGGCAAAAGGAAAGACTGAAAAAGTTTTTCCTTTATTTCCGTCAAAATTATATTCGCCCATTTTCAAAAAGCGAATAATCTCTTTGTCGGAAACGATTATTCCGCTTGCACCTTTTTTATCAAGATACATAAGAACAGAAATATTTGCAAAGGTATGATCAAATCTTCCGCCTGTTGCGGCAAGGATAACAAAATCATCATATCCACGGGACAGTGCAACCTCTATGCAATGCAAAAGGTCTGTATCATCTTTATGTGAATTGAGTTTGATTACTTCGCAATCATCGGGTAAATTACCGCTGTACGAATCAAAATCGCCGACTATAAGGTTAGGCTTTGCACCTGCTTTTTTTGCATATTCATAGCCCTTGTCGGCACAAATAAGATAATTGCAGTCCTTAACCTGTTTCGATATAAAATCTATATCCGCTTCAGGCGAGCCCGCAATTATCGTACAACGCATTTTAATTCCCCTTTACTTTTTTAACTGCCACTTTTTAATATCTTTTACCTCATTGTACATAGCAACATAACTGTTGTGACGGGTTTTCTCAATATCTCCGTCAGCAAGTGCCTGCAAAACTCTGCAGCCTTTTTCGCAAGTATGAGAACATGAAGTAAACATACATTCTCCGAGATACTCTTTAAATTCGGGAAAGCAATATTGAAGTTCGTCTTTATCAATAATTTCGTATCTCTGCAAATCAACGGTTGAAAATCCGGGTGTGTCTGCGATATAACAGCCGTCAAGATTAAACAGTTCAACTGCTCTTGTAGTATGTCTGCCTCGTCCGAGTTTATCGCTTATTTCACCTGTTGCAAGGCTTAGGTTAGGAAAAAGCATATTTAACAAGGTTGACTTACCCACACCGCTGTTGCCTGTAAAAGCAGAAGTTTTGCCCATAAGTAAGGCCTTTAATCTCTCTGCTTCATCTGATTTTAGCGGAGAAGTACAAAAAACTTCAAATCCCGCATTTTTATAAATATCGGCAACCTTTTCACCGCTTTCAATATCATCTTTTGAAATGACAATTACAGGCTGCATATTGCTGTTAATCGCAGCGGCGGTCATTTTATCTATAACCGCATAATTCGGACTTGGCGAAACTGTCGAACAAACGATTACGAGAATATCAATATTAGCAAGCGGCGGTCGCTTTAATTTATTTTTTCTCGGCAGGATTTCGTCAAGAGAGGCAAAGCCCTCTTTCTGAACAGAAATTTTCACCCTGTCGCCAACAAGAGGAGAATTTCCGCTCTTGCGGAAACTTCCTCTTGCTTTACATTCATATATTTGATTGTCGCACTCGACATAGTAAAAACCGCCGAGCACTTTCATCAATAATCCTTCGTTACTGCTCATATCAATTAATGCAATGCCTCGGAAGGTTCGGTTGCATCTGTTGGCTGAACCGGTGTGTATGGCGGCTCTGTAACAGGCGGCTCTGTATATGCAGGCTCTGTTACAACAGGTGCGGTTGTAGGTACAGCATACTCATGAGTAGCTGTTTGTGTTACAACAAGTGTTGAATAATCAATTGAATATTCACGGTAAACCTGACCGTCAAGCTGTACCACAATGTTTGAAGTACCGGAACCCGTAAATTCAAGAGTACAGGTCTTATTGTACTGCGGCACAAGTGTTTTTGAATACTTAGTATCAACAACACCGTCTACAATTACAGTCATCTCAACCGATTCAGTAGCATTTGTAGGTAAATCTACATATACATTTACTGTAGCCACATCACCCTTGCCCGAACTTACAGTAAGGGTTACAACAGTACCTTTATCTACCTTACCGTACTGCAACGGTGACTGTGAAAGAACTGTGTCTTTTGCCTCTTTACTTTCATCATCGTAAACTGTTTCTACAGTAAGACCTGCATCAACAAGTTTTGTTTTAGCCTCTGAAAGTAAAAGTCCGGATACAGACGGAATAGTTACCTTTTCATCTCTTTCGCCGTTTGCAATGTAAATATAAACGGTAGAACCGATATTTGTATGAACACCTGCCTTAGGGAATACTTCTGCAACATATCCCTTAGGAGTTTTAGTGTTTTCAACATAGATTATCTTTGGAACAAGGCTCTTTTCCTCAATAATTGCAGATGCGTCTTTTTCGGAATAATTAAGAACATAAGGAACCGAAGCATTTGTATCTGTTCCGTTTACTTTAAGAGTAATCTGTGAGCCTGATTTTACAAGTTTTGAATCAGCGGCAGGCTCCTGTTCAAGAATTACACCAAGCTCTTTTGAAGCGTCATACTTGCTCTCCACAACAAAGTTAAAATTGTCTTTGTTGTCGGCATTGGCCTCTGCCAAAGTTTTACCGACAAAATTCGGTATTTCAACATCTTTAGCCTGTGAAGTCGAACAGCCTCTGAAAATTGCAAGACCTACAAATACGGCAACCACAACTACGGCAGAAATTACAATACCCTTGATTGCGTAATAAGACGGCTTGTGTTCAACCTTCTTTTCCTCTTCTGCGGTTTCGATTTCAGGTTCTGGAGTTTCCTCCGGTTTTGCAACAGCCTTATCAAACTTTGTACTGTTTGTTTTTGTATCTTTAAGTGAAGTAACAAACTTTGTAGGCTGATTATCAACAAATTTTGAATAATCAAATACAATAGACGGATTAAGTCTGAAACGCTCCATATCGTTGAGCATTTCAGCGGCAGAATTATATCTGTCGGCAGGATTCTTTTCCATAGCCTTCATTGTAATCTGCTCAAGTCCGATAGGAATAGTTGGATTAAGCTCTCTCGGGCGCTTAGGAGTTGACTGTAACTGCATAAGAGCTACTGAAACTGCACTGTCTGCGTCAAAAGGAAGTTTACCTGTGAGCATTTCATAAAGCATAACACCGACCGAGTAGATGTCAGACTTGCCGTCTGTTGCCTCACCTCTCGCCTGCTCCGGTGAAATGTAATGAACCGAACCAATTGCGTGTTCTGTCATTGTGCGTGTAGCTTTGTCGGAAAAACGGGCAATACCAAAGTCTGTAACCTTGATTGTGCCGTCCTGTAAAAGCATAATATTCTGCGGCTTTATGTCACGGTGGACAATGCCGTGCTCGTGCGCATGCTGTAAAGCCTTAAGAACCTGACTTGTGAGATACAAAGCCTCTTTCCACTCAATGATACCCTGCTGATCAAAGTATTCTTTAAGTGTAATGCCGTCAATGTATTCCATTACAATATACTGAATCATATCACCGAAGCTGACATCATACACCTTAACAATATTAGGGTGTGAAAGTGTTGCGATAGCCTTTGATTCATTTTTAAAACGACGGATAAATTCCTCGTTATTGAGGTATTCATCTTTTAAAATCTTAATGGCAACTTCACGGTCATCAAGAGTATCGTTACAGCGATATACATTAGCCATACCGCCAACGCCGATAAGCTCATGAATTTCATAACGGCCATCAAGTCTTTTGCCGATATATTTATCCAATTTATTTCACTCTCCGTTTCTCAATAAATAACCGTGGCGGTAATATTATCGGTTCCGCCGCCTTCCTTTGCCTTGTCAACAAGCTTATTAATAAGATCCTCGCCCCTGTTTTCGTGGCAAATTTTAACCATATCGCCTGTTGTAATGCAATTGGAAAGTCCGTCTGTGCATATTAAAAGAACATCACCGTAAATAAAGTTTGCCTCTATATAGTCAAGCCTTACGGACGGTTTTATTCCAAGTGCTCTTGTTATAAAATTCTTATTGGGATGATTCTGTGCCTGTTCATAGGTAAGCTCACCTCTGCGCACCATTTCCTGTACAACAGAGTGATCCTCAGTAAGCTGTTTGATTTTGCCGCCCCTTATTGCATAGGTACGGCTGTCGCCAACATGGACAATATGAACCGTGGTATCCTTTACAAAAACAAACTCGCAGGTTGTACCCATTCCCGTAAGTTCGGGATCTTTCAAAGAAAGTTCATATATTTTCATATTTGCGTTTACAACAATTTCTGCTATAAGCTCGCCGATTTGTTCTTTGGTCATATCGTCCTTGTATAAATCGGTTATTTTGGAGCTTATGTATTCCACAGCTGTTGCACTCGCTATGTTGCCGCCGTTGGCACCTCCCATTCCGTCACAGACTACTGCCCAAGCACAGCTGGGAGAAATAACTCCGAAGCGGCAATCGTCCTGATTTTGTGAACGAACTAAGCCAATGTCACTTTTGCTAAAGACTTCCAAGTTATTTTCCTCCTTTGTTAGTATGATTTCGTCTGAGCTGACCGCAGGAAGCGTTAATGTCACTTCCAAGGGTTCTCCTGACTGTCGCCGCAATATGTTTTCGACCAAGTATATTTACAAAGGCCTGTTGCCTTTCAATACTGCTCTTTTTGTATCCTGTTCCGTCAACGGTGTTTACCGGAATGAGATTTACATGACAGTTCATATCGGCAAGTCTGTCCGCAAGCTCGTAAGCGTCCCTGTCAAAATCATTTACACCGCTTATCATAGAGTATTCAAAAGTAACCCGTCTGCCTGTAATATCAAAATAATCTTTACAAGCCTTTAAGAGTTCATCCATAGAATATCGCTTAGCGATAGGCATAGTTTTTTGCCTTACGGTATCGTTAGGTGCGTGTAATGACACGGAAAGCGTAATGCCGAAGTGCAGCTTTGCAAGCTCATAAATTTTAGGTACAATACCGCAAGTGGAAATTGTGATGTGGCGCATACCGATATTAAGACCGTTGTCATCGGATACAAGTCTTAAGAACTTTACCACATTTTCAAAATTGTCGAGCGGTTCGCCCATTCCCATAAGGACAATATTCGATATTCTGATATTCAAATCTTTTTGTGCGGATTCAATCTGATTGAGCATTTCGGACGGAGTCAAACTCCTCGAAAAACCGCTTTTGCCGGTTGCACAAAAAGTACAGCCCATTTTGCAACCCACTTGTGTGGAAATGCAAATTGAGTATCCGTGTTTATAATTCATAACAACGGACTCTACACATTCACCGTCATTGAACGAAAAAAGATACTTTACTGTCTTATCATACCTTGAAATTAGTTTTTTTTCAATATTTGCAACAGAAATGTAACAACTTCTTTTTAAAAAGTCCTTGATTTTCAAAGGAATATTCAGCATTTCATCAAAAGAAGTGACATTTTTGTTAAGCCATTGGTATATTTGTTTTGCTCTGAACTTTTCAAAACCGTTCTCGGTTACAAAGTCGGTAAGCTCATTTAGGTCAAGAGATTTAATATCAATTAAGCTCAAAAGATTACCTCCTTGTAAGTACGGCTATGTAAAAACCGTCGCCGTCAAAAGTGTGCGGCATAAGTGTTATTTCATACGGTTTTTCGTCAAATGCTCTTTTAAGTTCAGGAGGCAGTTCAAGTTCAACTCCCTCAAAATCATTGTGCTCGGCAAGAAATTTTGCTGTATTTTTATTGTTTTCCTGCGGATTCAGCGTACAGGTCGAATATACAAGTTTTCCGCCTTTTTTTAGATATTTTGCGCTTTCGCAAAGTATTTTATACTGAATATCAGCAAGGTCTGTATCTATAAGGTCATCTTTATAGCGAATTTCCGGCTTTCTTGAAAGCACTCCGAGTCCGCTGCACGGCACATCGCAAAGTATTCTGTCTGCCGACGGCAATTCCTTATCGGCAGACGCACCGTCACGCAGGCAGGTTTCAATAATATTGATACCCAGCCTTTTGGCGCCTTTTTCTATAAGTTTCAGCTTATGCTTATACATATCGCAAGCCGTTATTTTTCCGCTGTTTTGCATATACTCGGCGATTGTAAAAGTTTTGCCGCCCGGTGCCGAACAAATATCAAGCACGGTCTGTCCTTTTTTGGCAGAAAGAAAGTATGCACAAAGTTGGGACGACAAATCTTGAATATGCAGTAAACCGCCTTTGTAGGCTTTCAATCTTTCGATTGAACCCGTATCTGATATTTTTACCGCATTACTCGGAAAATCAACTTTTTCAGCCTTTACCTTATCATCGGCAAGCACACTTATAAGTTCGTCTGTATTTGTTTTCAGCGTATTAACTCTTGCGTAAATATTCGGTCTGCCGCTAAGATTTTCTAAAATCCCCCTTGCGTTATCCTCGCCGTAGGAATTTATCCATAATTTAACAAGCATTTGCGGGCAGGAATATTTTACCGAGTAATACTCTGCCTTATTGTTTGAATCGGGATATTTTATTTTACAATTATCTCTCGCAAAACTGCGCAGAATTGCATTTATAAAACCGGAGGATTTTTGCAGTTTTTGCTGTTTGGCAAGTTTTACACTTTCGTTAACAGCGGCACTTTCGGGAATTTTATCCATAAAAGACATTTGCAAAAGTCCGAGACGGAGAATAATTTTTGTCTTTAACTCAATTTTCCTTAGCGGAATTTTAGAGTATTGTTTAATGATGTAATCAAGAGTGATTTTACGCTCAAGCACACCGTAAACAAGCGCAGATGTAAAAGCCGCATCAAGCGGCGAAAGCTCACTTTCCTTCACTGCGTTATTGAGTGCTATATTGGAATATGCTCCGTCCTGTTCAATTTTTAATAATACTTTAAATGCAGTTTTGCGTGAATTAGCCATTTAAAAATCTCTTTTCTTATCTTCTTCTGTTATTCGCTATTATAAGCAATCTTAAAAGCTGTAAAATTGCCGTAAGAGCAGATGCAACATAGGTCATAGCGGCTGCCTGCAAAGTGCGTTTCGCACCCGTGTATTCTTCACCGTAAAGCAAATTTCCGTTTTTGATAGTTTCAAGTGCTCTTTTAGAAGCATTAAACTCAACGGGAAGAGTTGCAATTGTAAAAAGTACTGAAAATCCGAATAAAGCTATACCGATATACAACATAACAAAACCGATTTTTGCGGAAAAACAAAGTCCCAATATAATCAAAAACCAACTTAATTTTGAACCGATATTCGCCATCGGAAGAATTGCCGAACGAATTATATTCGGTAAATAATTCTGTGCGTGCTGAACAGCGTGACCTGCCTCATGACAAGCAACGCCTACGGCTGCTACGGTATTTGCATTATAAACACTGTCTGAAAGTCTGATTACATTAGTTCTCGGGTCAAAGTGGTCAGTAAGATTTCCCGCTACCCTTTCAATACGCACTCCGTAGACGCCGTTTTGTCTTAAAACAAATTCGGCAGCTTGTGCGCCTGTCATATTTCTTGAATTTCTCATTTGAGAATATTTTGAAAAAGTTGATGAAACATTAATTTGACATATAAGTGAAATAATTACGCAAGGAAGAATAAACACAACATATGTCCAGTCAAAACCATAAAACATAAAAATTCTCCTTTATATACCTATATCAGTTAAAGCTGTCACCGATATTTAATTTATGACCTGCAAGAAAAGCCGCTGACGGCATACGCTTTTTGCCCTCAGGCTGCAACTCTATAATTTCGACCGAACCGCTGCCGCAAGCAACAATCAACGGCTTTATGCTGATTATCGTGCCCGCTTTTCCGCTTTTTTCGCATACTTTTGTAGAATAAATTTTCAGTCTTTTTCCGTTAAGTTCGGCAGTCGCAATCGGCCAGGGATTAAGTCCACGGACTTTATTATGCACTTCGTAGGCTGATTTTGTAAAATCAATCGGGCAAAACGACTTATCAATCTTTGATGTATGCGTAGCCTTGCTTTCATCCTGCTTTACAGGCTTAATTTCTCCGTTCTCAAGCATTTCAAGAGTTTTAATAATTAACTCTCCGCCGAGTATACTAAGTCTGTCAAAAAGCTCTCCCGAAGTTTCGTTCTCTCCGATTTCGGTTTCAACAGTAGTGAGAATGTCGCCTGTGTCAAGCCCCTCTGCCATTTGCATAGCTGTCACACCTGTTACTTTGTCGCCGTTAAGAACCGACTGCTGAATAGGTGCCGCGCCTCTGTATTTCGGCAAAAGTGAGCCATGAATATTGATACAGCCGTACTTTGCGCTTTCAAGCACTGCCTTCGGTAAAAGTTTACCGTAGGCCGCAACTACGATTACATCGGGATTATATTTTTTTATTATTTCAATAGGTTCTTCCGATTTAAAGGTTGTCGGCTGATATACGGGAATGTTAAGTTCCTGCGCACATACCTTTACATCAGGAGGAGTAAGCACCATTTTTCTGCCCTTTGGCTTGTCAGGTTGTGTAAACACAGCCTGCACCGTATGCTTGCTTTCGTATAATTTTTTGAGTGCAGGCACCGCAAAATCAGGAGTGCCCATATAAATTATATTCATAATTAACCCTCAAATCAGCCAAACATTTCTTCGTATTCTTCAGGAGTAAGCATCTTGCTTGCTTTCTGTTTAAAAAGAATACCGTCAAGATGGTCAAGCTCATGACAAAAAGCTCTTGCAAGCAATTCTTCACCGTCAATCGTAAATTCATTGCCGTGTCTGTCAAAAGCCTTTACTTTAACATAGTTAGGACGCTTTGTAATACCCCATTCGCCCGGACAAGAAAGACAGCCCTCAAGGCCCTCCTGCTCGCCGCTTGATTCAATTATAACAGGGTTTACAAGCTCGATAACCTGATTTTGTTCTTTACTTACATCAATAACAACAACTCTGCGGATAATGCCAACCTGCGGTGCGGCAAGACCTACTCCGCCAGAGTCGTGCAAGGTTTCTGTCATATCATCTATAAGCTGTGCGAGTCTGTCATCAAATTTAACAACCTCACGGCAGTGCTTTGTGAGAACGCTGTCGCCCTCTTTTACAATTTGCCTAATAGCCATATTCACACTTCCTTAACATACAAGAGCGTTCATATCGGCATAAGCCGTAACGCCCGAAAATTCCTTACTCTTGCCAAACTCACAAAGAATCTTTGAAAGCAGGGCACGAAACTCGGAATTGTTTTTACATTTTATAATAATTTTAAACCTGTATTTATTACTTATTTTTACCACCAATGCAGGTGTAGGCCCTAATATTCGCAACGGCATATTCGGATAATTTTTCTTTGCCTCTTCTGTAAAGAGTTCAAGGAACTTTCTCGCACCTTTAAAGGCATCTTCTCTGTTCTGCGATACAAAGCCTACAAGGCATATATCGGCAAACGGCGGATACAGCATTGCCTTGCGTACCTTTATTTCGTTCGAATAAAAGGTATTGTAATCCTGTCTTGATGCCATTGAAATTATCAGATTTTCGGGTGTGAATGTCTGAATAACAGCCATACCCTTATCATTGCCTCTGCCGCTTCTTCCGACTACCTGTGTGAGCAGTGAAAAAGAACGCTCATAACTGCGGTAATCATCGGCATAAAGCATATGGTCGGCATTAAGCACACCAACCAAAGTCACATTTGGAAAATTAAGTCCCTTTGCAACCATTTGTGTACCCACAAGAATATCATATTCACCGTCAGCAAAAGCTGAAATCATTTTTTCATACGAAGATTTCGACGAAGTGGCATCGGTATCCATTCTTAAAATCCTTGCCTCGGGAAAAATATCGGAAATATCTTTTTCCGCTCTCTGTGTGCCCGTTCCGCCAAAAGTAAGTCTGTGACTGTGACATACGGGACATTCATCTGTGTAAGGCACAGAATAGCCGCAATAATGGCACATTAATCGGTTATTTGCACTGTGGTAAGTAAGAGAAATTGAGCAATTCGGGCAAGTCACAGCCTCTCCGCACGCTCTGCAAGTAACAAAAGTATTGTAACCACGGCGGTTAAGCAAAAGTATCGACTGCTTTTTATGCTCAATATTATATGCAATATTTTGCAGGAGAACATCAGAAAAACCGCTTGTGTTGCCGTTTTTCAGTTCTTCCCCCATATCCGCAACAACAACCTCCGGCAGCACGGCTTTACCGTATCGTGCAGAAAGCGTATTAAGCGAATATCTGCCTGTCTGTGCATAGTAATAGGTTTCTATACTCGGTGTAGCCGAGCTAAGTACAAGCAAAGCATTGTTGTACGAGCAACGGAACTTAGCAATCTCTCTTGCATGGTAGCGTGGAGAGCTTTCGGACTTGTAGCTGTATTCCTGCTCTTCGTCCATAATAATCAGTCCGACCTTATCAAAAGGCGCAAACACAGCACTGCGTGTACCTATTACAATTTGTGCAAGACCTTGTTTTACTCTTTTGTACTCATCAAGTCTTTCGCCGAGTGAAAGTGCACTGTGAAAAACCGCAATCTTATCGCCAAACCTTTTGGCAAACTGCGATACAAACTGCGGAGTAAGCGAGATTTCAGGTACCATAACAATAATGCCCTTACCGTCATCAATTACTTTTTCAATCAGTTTGATAAATACACTTGTCTTTCCCGAACCCGTAACTCCGTAAAGCAAACTTACGCTCGGAAAAGGCGAATCATATTCATTGTAAAGAGAATCGCAAGCAGACTGCTGTTCTTCGGAAAGCACAATTTCTTTCAAAGAGCTGTCTTTTTGTCGATTTTCAATTCTGAATACTTCTTCATCAAAAAAGTATATCAGTCCTTTTTTACAAAGCGCATCCACAACGGCGGCGGTAACTCCTGTAAAATAGCAAACTTCTTTTACCGAAATTGCACCTGCCATTTCAATAAGTTCAAACACATTTTTCTGCTTTTCGGTAAGTTTTACTCCCGATATATCAACTTCGGGAGTAACCGCCGCCATTTTCATTACGGCGTCATTAACCTTGCGAAAAATCTCGTCCGACTTATACAACGCCCCTTTTTGAACAAGGAGTTCAAAAGGTTCTGTTGTACTGTAACCGAAAGCATCAAGCAATACTTCGCTTTTTACTGCTTTTCGCTTAGAAAAAAGGTAATTATAAACTCGTTTTTCCTCGTCCGTAAGTTCGTCAAAGGAAAACTCGCTTTCATCTTTTGCACCGTACATAGTAGTAACTTTGTAGTTAATACCTGCCGGCAACATTGTTTTTACAGCCTCATAAAAGGTGCAAAAGTAATGAGATTTCATAAAAGCGGCTGTTTTAAGCATTTCATCGTTTAAAACAGGCTCATCATCAAGTACGGAAATAACAGACTTCAAGCCTTTGCTTTCACCCTGATGAACAGCGGTTATTATCCCCTGCCTTTTACGATTTCCTCTGCCAAAAGGCACAAGAACCCGTGTTCCCGCTACCGCCTTATCAAGCATAGAATCGGGAATCACATAGTCAAATGCCTTGTCAAAGGAATACGCTGCTTTTTCAACAGCAATTTCAGCTATTCTGGAGTTCATCATCGTCAGGCTCTAAAATGCCTATTTCATGATTTTTGATTTCATCAATAGCAATGAGAACAGGCTTGTCGTCTGTAACCTCACCGCTTTCTTCCTGCTCTGCTGTAATCTCTCTTGCTCTCTTTGCAACACCTACAACGAGTGCATACTTACTTTGCTTACCTGCGAATAATTCGTCAACATTAACCTTATGCATAATTAATCTCCTATCATTATCATAATATATTTTCCGAAAAAATCGGTTATTTACTCTCTTTTTCTAAAATATCAAGAACTTCGTTTACCGCTGTGTCGAGGTCATCGTTCACAACATTGTACTTATATCTGTTCTTAAATGACATCTCATGCTCCGCCTCTGCAAGTCGCTTAGCGATGGTTTTTTCATCTTCGGTTCCTCTGCGGTGAAGTCTGCGTGAAAGCGAATCTATAGAAGTAGGAAGAATAAAAATACTTAGCACATCAGGATATTTTTCAAGAATTTGAAGTCCTCCCTGAACCTCAATTTCAAGGAACACATCATAGCCTTGATTGAGTAAATCTTCTACCTGTTTTTTAGGTGTGCCGTAGTAATTGTCACAATACTTTGCATACTCAAGAAAACCGTTTTCTTCTATAAGTTTTTCAAACTGTTCCTTAGTAACAAAATTATAATGCACTCCGTCAATTTCACCTTTTCGAGGTTTTCTTGTGGTATTTGATACCGAAAGGCGAATATTGGGATTGCGCTTTAAAAGCTCTGCCATAATTGTGCCCTTGCCTACACCGGAAGAACCTGTGTAAAGCACGAGCTTACCCTTAGACTTACTGTTCATCCTTTTGTTCCTCGCTTTCAACTGTTCTGTTATGAATAGCCTCTGCGGAGATGGCGGACAACACAATGTGGTCGTCTTCCGTTACAAGTACCGCCTTGCACTTTCTTCCGCAAGTGGCGTCAACAAGCATTCCTTTTGATTTTGCATCCTGCACAATTCTCTTTACGGGTGCCGCATCGGGTGCAACAACGGCAATAAGTTTATCAGAATTTACAAGATTGCCAAATCCGATATTGATAAGTTTCATAATTTCTCCTTACTCAATATTCTGAATCTGCTCACGCATTTTTTCAATTTCGCTCTTGATTTTTACAACCTTATGGGCAATTTCGGCGTCCTGAACCTTTGAACCGATTGTGTTCGCCTCTCGGTTCATTTCCTGAATAATAAAGTCTATTTCTCTGCCGATCGGAGTCTGTGATTCCATTATCTTTGAAAGCTGTGCAAAGTGACTTCTAAGTCTTACGGTTTCTTCGGCAACAGCTACTTTATCGGCAAAAACAGCTACTTCGGTAAGCACTCTCTGCTCGTCAATATTGATATTGTAATCCTGCAAAGTACGGTTAATTCTGTCAAGCAAACGCTCTTCGTATTCTTTTACCGTTTGCGGTGAACGCTCGTCAATCTCATCAACGGTAGCAAGTATAACTTCCGCTCTGCCAAGAATATCGGCTTTCATTTTTTCGCCCTCAGCCTCACGCATTGCAATAAATCCGTCAATAGCCGTATTTGCTGCCTCAAGTACATCAGCTGTGATTTCTTCTTCATTTTCAGGTGCTTTTGAAACCGTATATACATCGGGAAAACGAGAGATAGCCGTAACCGTAACATCATTTTCGATTCCGTAAGTTTCCGAAATCTCTTTCATTGCATTAATATAACCCGAAACAAGAGAATGATTAATTTTTACCTCGGCAGGTGTGCCTTCTGCAGCGCCTACTGTAACAAACATATCAATCTTACCGCGGGATACTCTTGAATTTACAAGGGCCTTGAGTTTATCGTCAAGAAAACCGTAGCCCTTTGGAGTTCTGCAGGAAAATTCAAAAAAACGATGATTTACGCTTTTTATCTCAACACTGATTTCTCTGCCGTGCAAAACAGTGCGACATCTGCCAAAGCCTGTCATTGATTTTATCATTGGTAAACTTCCTTTCATATTATAAATTCTTATATTTCAAAACTTCATTTATAAAATCTGTTTTTATTTAAATACATTATACCACACTATAATTCATATAGCAAAGAGATTGTTACAAAACTGTAATAACTTTTTTAGTTTACATCAGATATAAGTATATGATATACTAATAAGGATGTAGTATTTTATTAAAAAGGAATGATTTTATGTCAGGACATAACAAATGGAGTACCATTAAACAGAAAAAAGGTAAAAACGATGCTGCAAGAGCTAAGGTTTTTACCAAGATAGGCAGAGAGCTTATCGTTGCTATCCGTGAGGGCGGCAGTGCTGATCCGAGCGTAAACTCAAAGCTTAAGGATTGTATTGCTAAAGCAAAGGCTAACAATGTTCCTAACGACAACATTGAGCGTATTATCAAAAAGGCTGCCAGCGGCGGCGACGGTGCAAACTATGAGGCAGTTACATACGAAGGATACGGTCCTAACGGTGTTGCGGTAATCGTTGAGGCTCTTACAGACAACCGTAACAGAACAGCAGGTGAAGTAAGACATTACTTTGATAAGTTCGGCGGTAATATGGGCACTCAGGGTTGCGTAAGCTTTATGTTTACAAAGAAAGGCGTACTTGTAATTGAGCGTGAAGACCTTGATAAGGACGAAGACACTGTTATGAGCGACGCACTTGAGTACGGCGCATCTGATTTTGAGGCTGACGAAGATGTATTTACAATTTACACCGAGCCTGAAGATTTCAGCGCAGTAAGAGATGACCTTGAAAAAGCAGGTTATACATTCGTTTCTGCCGAACTCGAAATGGTACCGAGCACATACACAAAGATTGATGACGAGGATGCTAAAACAAAGATGCAGAAAATGCTCGATATGTTTGAGGACAACGATGACATCCAGAATGTATGGCACAACTGGGAAATGGAAGACTGATTTATCTTCCCTGTGCTATCAAAACTAAATCCTTATTATCAACAGAGCCGTCGAGGTTATAATCGGCGGCTTTTTTGTATGCTCCAAAAATTTCTTTCTCTCCTGTCAATGTTTTCATAAGCAATTTATAATCATTTGAGCTAACTGTTCCCGTACCTGTTACATCACCGAGTACAACAACAGTGTAGCTTGTTTCTTTTGTGGCTACAACTGCACCTGTTCTCAATTTACCGCTCAAATTATTTCCGTTTTTATCGGTTACAGAAGTTATCAGCGGACAATTCTTTTTAAGCTGTGCTGCTGTTGTTCCGCTTTTTATATTGCAAATAAAGCCGTCATCAGTAAAAATATAATCGGAGAAATTCGCATTTGAATTACCGTCATTTTTATCTGTGAAATTATTTGATTGCGGTTTGGTATCTGAATTTGTATTAAAATCAATATTTTTAAAATCGGAATTACCGATAATCGTTGCAGTAGAATAATCATCTGTAATTGCAACGACTTTTCCGCACGCATATAGAATTTTTCCTATATTTCGGTTTATTTCATACTTTGTAATGCTGCTGTTATTAAGAGAAGTGCGATATACAGAACCCGATCTGTAGTAATAAATACTCTCATTACTTACAGAAAACGGATTTGTACAATTATACATATTTGTATATTCTTTATTTTCGTTTAACGAATAAATATATCCTCTGCTGTCAGACAAAAATCCCGCACCGCTGTTATAAAAATCCGAGCAATCACGCACTCTCGTGCAATATTCGGCTTTGTTTTCATCAAGTCTGTATACGGAACCGTCATAAAGAAAAACATATGCACTGCCGTTATTAGTTGTAATGGCATTCACATTCTTTTCGCTGAATCTGTAATCAGACAAATGTTTTCCGTTAAAATCATATGCAGAAACATAACAATACACTTCGTCCGTTTTCATAACATAAAGCCTGTTATTGCAAATTGAAATATCGGTATAATTAAAGTCATCTAAAGCATTGGAATTTACATAACTTACTCTGCCGTCAAAACAATTAATACGCACTATACGGTACTTAAAATCATTTGTCATATATACTGCACAAACAGTATCTTTATCAATGAAAGGTACTCCTACAAATCCACCATCAACGGTAAAGCTGTATGACTTTATTGTAGGTACAAAACTTTGAGTATAAACAGTTTTTCCGTTGTACGCAAAAGCAAACGCACCGTTATCATCGGCATCAAAATAAACTTCTTCACAATTTGAAAAGGTATTAAAATTGTATTTTTCAACCGCAATTGCAGACATATTTGCGACAAAAAACATTATAACAATAGTCAAAACAGAATAAATAAACTTTTTAATACTCTTTCCCTCCTTGTGAAATAAAATAACTTATCCCTAAAATAACGATAGGCAACACCGCAAAAAGCAGTGTTGCCTAATATATTTGTTATTTAATTTTAAGCCTGATCCGGTGTAGCTACAAGCGAGCCGTCATCGTTCATTCTGTAATATCCCATACCGTTCATAACAAGTGTATCGTTTCCGTCAAACGCATACGGAATATCAATTGTTGCTTCTGAATCTGCATAGTATGTTACTGTTATTTTTTCATTATCGTAGGTATAAACACCCTCATATGTGATTGAACCGTACATATCGGCGATAAAAGTACCGTCAGCATTAAATTTATAAGTAATATCATAAGAAGGAATGTTCCAATTACCTGTTAATTTATCGCTCTTTTTGAATGTGTCAGGAACTTTAAGTTCAGGTTTTTTTACAGTTGCGCTCTTGAAAATATAAGGTTTTTCAACACCGTCTACTGTAAGCTTAAATGTTCTTCCAGTGAAGATATTACCTGAAATTGTGTATGAACCCGAGAAAACATTAGTTGAGTTTACATAATCAGTACCGTTTTCGCTTGTTGTTGTATAAGTTGATTTTTGAGTAATTGTACCGACAGAAACTGTAATGTTGCCATCTTTATCAAGTGTGTAATATGTAATACCGTCGCCAGCCTCATCATAAGTAGCGCCGTTACTGTCCTCTACAAGTACCCATGTACCAACAATACTTGAATTGAAGAATGAAGTAAATACGAAAAATGCAACAATAAAAGCTAAAACTATTACGCCCGCAATAATAATCGGGGTCTGAATTGTTTTCTTTTTCGCAGGAGTTGAATCGGCTGTAAATACCGCTGTAGGACCGTCCTCTCCGGCAATTACATTTGTTGTGCCTTTAACTTTAGCAGGGGTTTCTGCAGCATCATTATTTGTTTCTGCCGAAGTCTGGTTATTCTCTGTTTCGGCAAAAAAATCTTTATTCTCTTCCAAAAGAATGCCTCCTAAAATAATATATCTAAATTATCATACTACATTTTTAAAAATAAATCAACAACTTCACTTAGGTTTCACTTAAAATACATATAAAGTTGGCATTTTAAAGTGCCGTTATACAATTTTCTGCGCTTATCGGCCTTTCTTCCAAAGATTTTTTCAAAGTCATCGTCAGGAGTAATTATTGTGTAACTTTTACCTTGTGTTCTTTTAAATTTTTCACCCATTACCTTGTAAAGTTCTTCTGCTGATTTTACATCAAGCAATCTTTCTCCGTAAGGCGGATTAGTTATCACTGTCATAAAACCTTCGTTAAGTTCAAAATCCTTTATATCACGCTTAGCAAATGTAATTCTGTCAGCAACACCTGCAAGTTTTGCATTCTTTTTTGCTACTTCAAGTGCAAGTTCGTCAATGTCATATCCCTCGGCACGGAAATCACAATCACGCTTTTCATTTGCTTTTGCAATTTCTCTTTGCTCTTTCCATACATCTGACGGAACGCAATTCCATTTTTCGGCTGCAAAATAACGATTGATTCCCGGTGCTATTTTCATTGCTTTTAAAGCCGCCTCTATAAGAATAGTACCGCTGCCACACATAGGGTCAACAACAAAATGATTACCTCTTACCCTTGACAAATCAGCCATAGCAGCGGCAAGAGTTTCTTTTATCGGTGCTTCGTTTGATTCAGCACGGTATCCACGCTTGTGAAGTCCTGCGCCCGAAGTATCAAGCATAACGCTGACCTTATCATTCATAATAAGAAACTGAATTTGGTGCAGCGGGCCGCTTTCCTCAAGCCAAGGCAGCATATATTTTTCGGAAAGTCTTGTTACAACAGCCTTTTTGATAATTTTCTGACAATCAGGAACACTCATCAGTTTTGAGCTAAGGCATCTTCCTTTTACAGGGAAAGCGTCGTTAACACCTATAAAATCTTCCCAAGCGACTGATTTGATGCCCTCAAACAGTTCTTCAAAACTTACCGCCTCAAACTCTGCAAGCAAAATCTGTATTCTTTCGGCATATCTTGAATTGATATTTGCTTTTGCCATATCTGAAAAATCGCCCTCAAAGGTTACCTTTCCGTTATGAGCCTCAACATTTTTTAAACCTAAAAATTTAAATTCATTTGCACACAGTCCCTCAAGACCGAAAATACAAGGTGCGGAAAACTTAAGCACCGAATTCACTCCTTATTCCTTAAAAAAGGGTATCGGAATAACCGATACCCTTATCAGTATTTTTAATTTATATTAGCATACAAAATTAATTAAAATCCTGCACGCTTAATTACAGGCCTTAGACAGTTGGCTCCAAAAGACCGTAATCACCGTTTTCACGCTTATAAACCACATTGATTTCATCAGTGTCGGCATTCTTGAACATAAAGAAGTTATGGTTTACCATATTCATCTCAAGAATAGCCTCGTCAACGGTAATAGGTTTAATAATAATATGCTTTTTACGCATGATCTTGTAGTCATCGTCTTCAGCCTCGTTAATTTCCGGACTTAGACTTACGAAATCATCAATGCTACCGCTCTTAATCTTCTTTTCGAGCTTAGTCTTGTTTTTACGAATCTGACGGCCGAGAATGTCAACAACTTTATCAAGTGCGTCATTCATTTCAGGCATTGTGCTCTCAGCACGAAGAACAAGACCGTTATCTCTGATTGTAACTTCAACAGTCTGACGGTTCTTTTCGAGGGTGACAACTATGTTTACTGTGGCATTCTCAGAAAAAAGTTTTCCGAATTTATCAAGCTTTTTTTCTGCTCTTTCTTTAAAGTTATCTCTGAGTGTTACCTTTCTTGCTGTGTAAGTATATTTCATAATTGTGCCTCCCTTTTCAGGTAAATTTATTTTCTGCCGTTGCCGTTGCCTCTGCGGCTGTAGCTGCGGCTTTCACCACCACGCTTGAGGTCAGAAATTTTGTCTTCGCTTGTCTGTTTAAACTTAGACATCATATCCTCAAAGCTTGTGGGGGTATTCTTTTTTGAAGCCTGCCACTCATAATTTCCCGGTGACTTAACGGGTGGTGCAGGTTTGTACGGCTGTCTTGGTGTACCCTGGCGGCGGTTGTTTCTGTCGCCTCTTTCAGGTCTGTCACCTCTGTCGTTATTTCTTGGCTTACGCTCCTGCGGAACTGCCTGTTTCATAGAAAGGCTGATTTTGCCGTTATTGAGGGCAAGAACCTTTACCTTTACAGTCTGTCCTACCTTAACATAATCACCAATTTCATTAATATAGGTATGTGCAACCTCTGAAATATGTACCATACCTGTCTGTGAATCGGGTAAATCGACAAATGCACCAAACTTTGTTATACCCG
Organism: Ruminococcus sp. FMBCY1; assembly: GCF_023921805.1. Taxonomy (GTDB): domain Bacteria; phylum Bacillota; class Clostridia; order Oscillospirales; family Acutalibacteraceae; genus Ruminococcoides; species Ruminococcoides intestinale_A. Next base: position 863,167 of record NZ_CP074197.1, read on the forward strand.
AAACCTTACCTTCTAAAATCATACCGACTTCAATTGCCATAAAAATTATTTACCCCTTAATTTATATTCTACCCTTTGACTGCACAAGAGCTATTCGCCCGAAACATTATAGAAAATTCTTTCGCCTTCGCTAACATAACCCATTTCGTTTTTGGCTATTTTCTCAATGTATTCTTTAAGCTGGTCGCCTGTGTAGCCTTTAACTTTATCCAAATATCTGGTCTGGATTTCAACCACATTAATCTGCTTATTAATCTCATCAAGTTCAGCTCTTTTGTCGGCTATCTGAATATTTTGATTAACTATAGTGATAACTGCGTAAAAAGCAAATCCGATAATTGCGAGATATAAAAGTACATATCTTCCTCGTTTTTTCTTTTTAGGTTCAATTTCCTTTATAGTTGTATTTTCGGCTTTACTTTCAGGATTAATCTGCGGTTTTTTCTTTTCCTTTTTCATTACTCGCCTTAACCTTTTTTCTTACCGATAAACCTATTCGTTTATTTCTAAATGTATCTATTTTCTTACTCATATTATACAATATATTGTTGCTGCTTTTCAATAGTTTTTTTGTAATTTTTTTAAATTTTGTTTTAATTTTTTGGATTATAACATTAATCGCATTTATTATTGGGCAATATATCCTTGAAATGAGTTTTCCGAGTGAAAACCTGTACGCCAAAAAGCCGCACAAAGCACCGAATACAATATAAATTCTGACATATCCGTACAGCATTGCAAGTGAATATAAAAACAGCGCAATACTTGCAATAAGCATAAAAATTATATCGGCAATAATAACTGCGGTTTTGGTACTTAAAAACGCTACTCTTATAAACTTAAATATGCCGTACAACATTCCAAGCCCTACACCGAATAAAAGCGAATATAAAAAAGCTTGAGATTGAATATAAAAATCAATTTCCATAGCTCACCTATTTAAAAAGTTTAGAAAGTCTTGAGCGGGAATTATCATTGCCTATATACTGCATGGCATTTATTTTTCCGTCAATTGACACTTCACCCGATTCAAGATTCAATTTGTCAATATGCAGTCGTTCTCCCTTAATAATCAATCTGCCGCACGAGGTAAGTACAGACACCGTTTCTTCGTTAAAGCCGCTTACATCTTCCGCACCCGTAAGCATAAGTTTACCTCGTGCATCAAGCATAAGAGTATGATTTTTTCCTTTTGGAATTTCACTCATAAAAATACCTCCGTATAAATGCTACTTAATTTATACGGAGATTAAAACAAAAATATTACATTTTCAATTAAACTACAGCCTCATACATTGTATCGGCTTCCTCTTTACGGACAACTTCCTTTACGGCTGTAACCTTTACTTTGACACTTCTTGAACCGAGAGTAATTTCGATTACATCTCCGACTTTTACATCGTATGACGCTCTCGCTTCTTTACCGTTCACGCTTACTTTACCTGCGTCGCAAGCCTCGTTAGCAATAGTTCTGCGTTTAATAAGTCTTGAAACTTTTAAATATTTATCAAGTCGCATTGTTTCACCTCCGACAAAAAAAGGAGCCGACAAACGCCGACTCCGAAAAATCAATTACTGATTTACAGTATCCTTAAATACCTTGCCTGCCTTGAAAGCCGGAACCTTAGATGCTGCGATTTCAATTGGATTACCTGTTCTTGGGTCGCTGCCTGTTCTTGCCTTTCTCTGGCGCTGCTCAAATGTACCGAAGCCTGCAATCTGTACCTTCTCGTCTTTGGCAACAGAGTCGATAATTGTATCAATAACTGCTGTAACTGCCTTTTCCGCATCTTTCTTAGTAAGACCGCTCTGCTCAGCAACAGCTGAAATAAGTTCTGTTTTGTTCATATCAATGGACCTCCAAATTATTCTTTTATTTTTACTTCATCCCAAAGGGAATCAAGCTCTGACAAAGTTGCGCTTTTCATATCAATTCCACGCTCTTTTGCAAGCGCTTCAACTTTTGAAAAACGACCTATAAACTTGTCGCACGCATCGTAAAGAGCGTGTTCACTGTCAATCTTTAACAGTCTTGCAACATTTACCGCAGAGAAAAGAACATCTCCGAGCTCTTCATACTGATTATCGGTATCACCCTTTGAGACAGCCTCTTTAAGTTCATCGCATTCTTCATAAAGTTTAGCGAGTGCATCTTCCGCATTGCTCCAGTCAAAACCGACCTTTGCGGCTTTCTGCTGAACCTTTGAACTTCTCATAAGTGAAGGCAAAGCCTTAGAAACGCTTTCCATTGCCTGTGTTTGAGTTTTCTGCTCTTTGGTCTGCATCTTTATAGCGTCCCAATTTTTGAGCACCTGTTCGGTAGTATCGGCATTTACATTGCCAAACACATGCGGATGACGGATAATAAGTTTTTTGCAAACTCCGTCACATACATCGTCAATATTAAATGTACCTTTTTCGCTTTCAATTTCAGAATGAAGAGCGACCTGTAAGAGCACATCTCCGAGTTCTTCCTTTAACAGGTCATTATCCTCTGTATCAATAGCCTCAACAGCCTCATAGGTTTCTTCAATGAAGTTTGAACGGATAGATTTGTGAGTCTGTTCTCTGTCCCACGGACAACCGCCCGGAGCACGGAGAATTTTTACAATTTTAACTAAATCTTCAAATTTGTATTCCGACTTTTCTTTAAAATCCATTTCAATCTTCCTCTCAGGCAAAAGCTTTACTATGCAATATGTCGCAAGTAGTAAAAATTCGCAATCATACTTAATATTTTACCCAATAAGATGGAATTTTGCAAGTAGTTTTGCAATTTTTTCCCCTTTTGGCAAAAATTCTATTACTGTGGCAGTAAAAGTACGCAATATTAACAAAACAAAGATGTAAACGATGATTGCAGCAATAATTGCGCAGATTGTCGCAACTCTGTGCGGAGCAACCATAAGTACGCCTGCATTTACAAGATAAGCAGTCAATCCGCTTGCTACTGCGCCGATTAAAGGCTTGATTGTAGTAGTATAGAAGTTTATTCTTATTTTTGAATGTTTAATAAGCAGATAAATGCCTACAACACAAGACAAGAAATAACCGATAAGCGAGCCTGCCGTTGCGCCCTGAATATTGATGGAAGGAATACTTACAAACATCCATGTAATACCGATTTTTACAACCATACCGAACGCATACAACTTCATAGGAAGATCTGTTCTGCCTATGCCCTGCAGCATACTGCAAATAGGTGTTTCAATAGCCGCAAAAATAGTTGTAAGTCCCATAAGCATAAGTACATTACCGCCGATAGCGGCAATAGACTCACTTGTATAAATAAATGACATAATCGGATGTGCAAGAACACAAAGACCTATACCCATCGGAAGAGTAAATATCATTGTCATACCGAATACAGTTTCCATTGAAGTTTTAAGAACTTTCTTGTCGCCCTTTGTCCATGCACTTGTAACATTAGGCATGGCACTTGAACCGAATACCTGTGTAACCGCAGTTACAAGCTGCATAAGTTTAAGTGCTGCCGCATAACAACCCCAAAGTTTAGTGTGAATTGTAATAGGGTCGTTTACAATTGATTCGGTAAAACCGTATTTGCCGTACTGGTCAATAAGTGCCTGTGGATTAGTTACCGCAAGTTCTTTGAGTACACGCTGAATAATAATCTGGTCAATAAGCGAACCCATACTCATTATGAAAGCACCCATTGCTGTGGGCACGGCAGTTTTTACCATAAGTATAAAAGTTTCTCTCTTTGTGCGTGCATCAAGAGAATTTTTGTAATATTCTTCGGGTATTCCGTCACCGCCGATTTTAAAGCGGAGCAATAAGAATACAAAAGCCATAAAGCTGCCCGAAGAAATACCGCAGATAGCACCTGCTACGGAAAACGCAAGAATTGTATTCATTGCGTCATACTGCGATTCAAAAGTAAACCAAAGGAACGCTCCTGTAGCATTATATTGGTCCATACCGAATTTCATAACGAGGTATGCAAAAGTAAGACCAAGAATAAGTTTTACGCCTGACTCGATTATTTCAGAGATTGCAGTCGGGAACATATTTCTCTGTCCCTCAAAATAGCCTCTGTAAATAGAAACAAGACAGCCGAAAAGAATAGTCGGAGCAAGGCAAAGCATTGCATAAATCGAATACGGAGAATCAATTATTCTTACATAAATAAAACTGCCTGCAATCATTATCATAAATGACACAATGCCGACTATTGAAAAAAACGGAATTGATACCTTATGTATCAGCTTGACATCCTTGTATCTTTTTTGAGCTATACTCTCTGATACAAGTCTGGAAATTGCAATAGGAAGTCCTCCTGTAGCAACCGTAAATATAACAACAAAAATTTCGTATGCATTGCTGAAAAGACCCGAACCCATTGTAGCGTATTCTTCGCCAAACATAGAATAAATGTTTGTAAGAAGTACCTGGTCAAGAAGTCCGATGATTTTTACAACAACCATACTCAGCGTAAGTATTGCCGCACCTTTTAAAAAGGAATGAGAAATATTTTCCTCCGCATTACTTATCGCATTGTATTTTTTAGACAAATTAAATCACCCATTACCAAATTATCAAAATAAAATCAAATATTAAAGCTGTGCTTTATCTTCATCAAGCTTTGCGCCGCAGCTGTTGCAGAACTTTGAATTTTCAGGAACATCACTTCCGCATTCAGGGCAATAAGTAACACTTTTTGTTGCTGAAATGCTATCGTTGATAAGATCAAGATTTTCTTTAAGTTCTGTAATTTCAGCGGATTTTTCTTTGATTTTGTCTGACAAATCAGTACCGTGTACCACACTTTTGTAAGTGAGCGCACCAAGTTCTTTAAGTTTGGTGTTAATTTCCGCTCTGATTTCAGCCGCAACAATTTTTTGCTTTGAATTGTCATAAACATCAGACGCTTTTTTAGAAACAACAGACGCCGCTGCCTTTGCATTTACAATAACATCGTCTAAAATACCGTCGAATTTTCCCATATCAGTCATACCTTTCTATATAATATATCTGTGCTATTATAGCATTATTGCACGGGATTAGCAACAAATTTATTGTGTATAAAATGCCGAAATTGCATTTTTTCTTTTTATCATTTCCTCAAATCTGTCAATATATTCATACGGATACTTAAAGTTAAATATGCGTTCGAGATAGTCGGGATTATTTCTCTTGAGTTTGGTAACAGCACCCGAACCGCAGCCGAGAATTGTATGGGTTTCGTCCATAACATAAACATTGTAAAGACTTTCATAGCCTTTTTTAGACCAACCGACATTTTCAAGGTTGCCTGCCATTCTGCTCTGTCTGTACAGATAATACGGAATGTAATTCTTTTTCAAAAGTTCATTTTGATTATATTCGAGCATTTTTCTTGTGGTTTCTGCGCCCTCTCTGTCAATCGTAACACCTTTTTCGGTAAGTGTGGAACTGCGTTTCATACTAAGAGTGTGCACTGTAATACATTCGGCGTCAAGTGCAAGAATACCGTCAACCGAATTTTTAAAACTTTCGTATGTATCTGTCGGCAAACCTGCGATAAGGTCGGTATTTATATTTGTAAAACCGCATTTTCTAGCAAGAGCAAAAGCGTCAAAAAACTGCTGTACAGTATGTTTTCTGCCTATCTCACGCAGAACATCGTCATTTAATGTCTGTGGATTTATGCTTATTCTGTCAACATTATTTTCTTTTAAAGCCTTTAACTTTTCGGCAGTAATTGTATCGGGTCTGCCTGCCTCAACCGTAAATTCTCTGCAAGCTGACATATTGAAATTACCGTTTACAGTACCGATTACCTTTGAAAGCTGTTCTGCCGAAAGAGTAGTCGGTGTGCCACCGCCAAAATACACGGTTTCAAGTCTTAATCCGAGTTTATTGGCTATTTCGGCTGTAAGTTTAATCTCCTCACAAAGTAAATCGGCATACGGGTCTACAAGTTTTTTTGCTCTTTCTATAGATGACATTACAAACGAACAATAACTGCATCTTGACGGGCAAAAAGGAACACCCACATATAAACTGAAAGAATCGGGCTTGGAAAGCTCAATGATTTTTCTTTCGTTTTCCTCCGTCATTACGGCAAGGTTGAGTTTTTCGGGACTTACATAGTAGTCGTTTGCAAATATTTCTTTAGCTTTTTCAAAGCCCTGCTCATTTGAAACATTCCTAAAAAGTTTTATAGGACGAACACCCGTAAGCAAACCCCAAGGTTGATTTATGCCTGTAAATTCACACAAAAGTTTATAAAGCATCTGTGCAAGCGAAAGTTCCTTTTCATTATCTTCGCCTGTATTTTCAGTATTCAGAGATTTATTGAAATCTCCTGCCTTTACCTCAACTGTCAGTTTATCTGACATTTCGGTATATATATACGGCTCTTCCTTACGCTCGCATTCACGCACAACCGTTATTTTTTCATTAGGAAAAAACAATCTTGCCACATTTTCAAGTTCATAGTGAAAGCCATGATTAATTACATATAAATTCATATCAAACCCTGCTCATTAAAGGATTATATTTTTTCTCGTGATCGAGAGTAGATGTCGGGCCGTGACCCGGGATTACGATATAGTCACCCTCAAGCTGCTTTAGCTTTTTAATAGAGTTTACCATATCATTGTTATTGCCTGTCGGTAAATCGGTTCTGCCGTATGATTCGCAAAACAATGTATCACCGCAAATCAAAAGTTTATCTGTTATATAGCATCCGCAGCCCTTTGTATGCCCGGGTGTGCTGATATACTTCACCTTAGTTTCGCCAATCATAAAGGTATCGCCGTCCTCAAGATAAACGTCTGCTTTAAACGGCTCAAGGTTTATATTATGAAAAGCGGTAAGATTAAGTGTTGAATCGGAAAGAAACTCTGCATTTGCTTTACCCGTTATAATCATTGCACCAAACATATCCGCAAGCTGTTTTGCGAATGTTATGTGGTCATAATGACCGTGAGTAAGCAAAACGTAGGTGAGTTTTCCGCCGTCTGCGTTTATCTGTTCAATAAGTTTATCTGACTTTGCACCGGGGTCCACAACTGCGTTACAGCCTGTTTCCTTGTCAATAAGATATACGCAATTTGTAGCCAAATCGGTAACATTAAAAATTTTATAATCTATCATTTTCATTACCTGCTTGTATTGTTAATATTTTAAATCACGGGTGTCAATATCAATGGTAACAGGGCCGTCATTAAGCAAAGATACTTTCATATCGGCACCGAATATTCCCTTTTCTGCCTTACGAACACCGTTGTCGAGCATCTTTTTACAAAAATATTCATATAAAGGCTCTGCAATATCTGGCTTGGCGGCTTTCATAAAATTTGGTCGTCTGCCGTGCGAACAATCTGCATAAAGCGTAAAATTTGAAATAACAAGCACTTCACCGTCAATATCCGCAAGCGACAGATTCATTTTATCGTTTTCGTCGGTAAATACCCGCAAAGTTGCAATCTTTGACGAAAGTGCATCTGCCTCTTTTTCGGTATCACCCTCCGCAACACCGAGCAGAATTAAAAATCCGTTGTCAATCTTACCGACTGTATTGCCGTCAACCTTTACTTCCGCAAAAGTAACTCTTTGTAATATTGCTTTCATATTATAACCTCTTAATCTCAATAATTCCGCTGATGTCAGAAAGTTTTGAAATTACACCTTTAAGGTGATTTTTACCTGTAACATCAATAGTAGCGGTTACCATAGCTTTGCCGTCGCCGACTTCTCTTGAATTAAGAGAATGAATAAAGATGTGCATATTTGAAAGTTTGATTGTTACATCTGCAAGAAGTCCTGTTCTGTCGGTAGCAATAATCTGCAATGTACTGCGGAATGCCTCTCCTGCCTTGTCTTCCCAATAACAGCTTACCCATCTTTCAGGTTCTTCGCAGTCATTAAGATTCTTAGGAACATTTGTACATTCCCTCTTATGGATTGATACTCCGTAACCTCTCGTAATATAACCTATAATCTCATCGCCCGGCAAAGGATTACAACAATTTGAGAACTTAACCAGAACATCGTCTGTACCCTCAATTACAACACCCGAAGATGCCTTTGGCTTTTTACGGGGAGCTTGCGGAACTTCGATTTTTTCTATATCTGCGGCATAGGTTTTCTGGTATTCTTCCTTAATTCTCGGCATAACTTTCCAAAGCTGAATACCGCCGTAACCGATTGCGGCATAAACATCGTCGAGAGTTACATACTGCTTTTTCATAAGCATTTTTTCAATAAACTCAACAAACTCTTCATCGGAAAGATTAATGCCGTTGCGCTTAAATTCTTTTTCAAGCATCTGCTTACCTTCGGCAATGTTTTCGTCACGCTTTTCGTGCTTATACCACTGACGAATTTTTGACTTTGCAGAAGCAGTCTTACAAATATCTATCCACGCTTTATTAGGATGCTCTTCTTTTTGAGTAATAATCTCGCAGATTTCACCCGTTTTTAATTTATAGTCAATCGGCACGATTTTTCCGTTTACTTTAGCGCCGACCATTCGGTGTCCTACCTGTGTGTGAATAATATAGGCGAGGTCAATAGGGGTTGAACCGTTCGGTATAACCATTACATCGCCCTTTGGTGTAAATACATAAACATCGTTTTCTTCAAAGTCATTTCTGATATTCTTTGCAATATCCGTTACATCTTCGGCTTCAAGCTGATCGAGAATCATATTTTTGACTTTCTCGATGTTTTCGGCAAGGCGGGTACTTTCGCCTTTTCCGCCCGCACCCATACCGAGTTTATACTTCCAGTGCGCTGCGATACCGTATTCGGCGGTGTAGTGCATTTCCCATGTTCTTATCTGAACTTCAAAAGGAATGGCTCTCTTGTCAAGTACGGTTGTGTGCAATGACTGATACATATTCGGCTTAGGCATAGAAATATAATCTTTAAAACGGTTCGGAATAGGTTTAAAAATATCGTGAACTACGCCGAGTACATTATAACAATCCGATACGGTATCTACAATTACACGCACTGCAAAGACATCAAAAATTTGGTCAATCGTTTTGCCCTGCATAAATGTTTTGCGGTAAATACTGTAAACACTCTTTACTCTGCCGCTTATGTAAACATTTTTTATTATATTATTTGTTTTTTCAAGAATTTGATTTTTTATAGATTCAATAAACTTGTCACGGTCGTTTTCCGAAAGGCTGATAGCATCTTCAATCTCCTTGTAACCAATCGGGTCAAGGTACTGCAAAGACAAATCCTCAAGCTCGTCTTTTATGGTTTTGATACCGAGGCGGTGAGCAATAGGAGCATATACCTGCATATTTTCGTGAGCCTTATCTCTTCTGCTCTGCTCAGGCATACAGCTTATTGTACGCATATTATGCAAACGGTCGGCAAGTTTAATAATAATTACTCTGATGTCGTTAGCCATTGCAATAAGCATTTTTCTGATGTTTTCTGCCTGTCTTTGCTCTCTTGAAGAAAAAGCGATTTTTGAAATCTTGGTAACACCGTCAATCAGCCTTGCAACATCCGCACCGAAAAGTTTTTCAACTTCCTCAAGCGTTGTAGGAGTATCCTCAACAACATCGTGAAGAAGTGCGGCGCAGATTGCGTCTGTATCCATACCGAGTTCGGCAAGAATACAGGCAACGGAAGTCGGGTGCAGAATATAAGGAATGCCCGACACTCTTCTTTGGTCGCCATGAGCCTTTTCGGCAAACTTGTATGCTTTTGTAATTTTGTCAATATCATATGTACTGTTTGACTGGCCAAGCAACTTTACAAGCTCGTTGAAATCCTGATAATGTGCTATTCCTGAATATTTACTCATTACTGCATCCCCCTCAATTTTATAACCGTATCGGCTGAATTAAGATCAACCTTTTGCGACACTTCGGAAACTCTGATTTGTGCGCTGTTTATTCCTTCAATCACCTCAATAAGCGACAGTTCGCTCATTGCGTCAAGAATAATCCTGATTTTTCCGATAGACAATTTATAATCAAGTTTATGTACAAGCGTTTCGATAGGATAGGCATAGCCTCCCGATTTTCTTAAGAATACATATAGTATTGCAAAATCTTCACGAGTAGGCAAAAGATCGGTTATTTGCGCATTTGTAAGATTTAAACCGAGTTTAAAATCTTCGTAGTTCCTCTGACTTTGCAAGAAGTCTTTGGTATCAAGCACTGACGGTTTTATTTCCTTTAATATTATGGAAACATTGCGTTGACCGTTAAATTCGTTTATATCGAGCGTAACCGCAAGGTCAAGTACATCTCCTACTTTATAAGGAAATTCCTGTTGCGTGGTAAAGAAATTCATAACCGATACTGTCGAATTATTGCGTTTAAACTGCAGCCTTAAATGCTTATTTTGTGACAGCGGAGTAATCTGTGAAAGAGTCATTTTATACAACCCGACAAGCGGTGTAGGATTACCCGCACCGTAAGGAGCAAGATACGCAAGCGGTTCAACAAGCTGAACGCTTATTAAAGCAGGATTTAACCTGCAGTCAATATTACACGCATTAAACGGCATATTTTCCTGCTTAAGGGCATATTCGTTAATTCTTTGGCGGAACAATTCAATATTTTTGCTTTTTAGTGAAAGTCCTGCCGCCATAGGGTGACCGCCGCAATGTGTAAGTAAATCCGAGCAGGCAAAAACCGCATCACAAAGGGAAAATCCCTCAACACTTCTGCCCGAGCCCTTTGCCTCGTCTCCGTCACGGGAAATAATAACAGTAGGCTTACCGAAAAATTCTTTGACCTTTGCCGCCACGATTCCGATAACACCCTGATGCCAACCCTCGCCGTCGATAACAAGCACACGGTCATTTGTAATATGAGGATTTGCTTTGACCATTTCGTCAATCTTCATTAATATATTTTTTTCGATTTCCTTACGCTCGTTGTTATCTTCATTAAGCTGTTTTGCAATACTCATTGCCTCGTTTTCATCATCGGTCAGCAGCAGTGAAACCGATTTTCCCGAAAAGCCGAGCCTACCGACCGCATTTATTCTCGGAACAAGTGTAAATGATACATTGCCCGAAGTAATCTTTTTGCCGGCAATTCCTGCGGTTTCAATAAGAGCATTAATACCTGCTCTGTCGCTTTCCTGAATATTAACAAGTCCACGCTTGACAAACACTCTGTTTTCGCTTTTTAATTCCACAATATCTCCGACTGTTCCTATACAGAGCAGGTCAGAGTAATTGTCAAGCAGGGACGATACATCGCAGTTTTCGCCCTCAAGCGCCATAACCAATTTAAAGGCTACACCGACACCCGAAAGCATTTTGTACTTACTCGGACAGTCGGATTGATGCATATCGATTACCGCAACAGCATTGGGTATTTTTCCCGTCGGTTGGTGGTGATCAGTAATTACAGTGTCAATACCAAGAGAGTTTGCGTAATCAATTTCTTCCACAGCGGCTATTCCGTTATCGACGGTAACAATCAACTTTACTCCCTTTTCAGCGAGAATATCGATTGCGCCTTTATTCATTCCGTAACCTTCTGTTTCTCTTGACGGAATATAATACATAGCGTTTGCACCGACCGTTTCAAGATAAGAGTACAAAAGTGCCGTAGAAGTGACGCCGTCCGCATCGTAATCTCCGTAAACGCATATAAGCTCATCATTGTCAATTGCAGATAAAATTCTGTCAGCACCTTTTTTCATATCTTTAATTTCAAAAGGTGATGCAATAACGCTGTCGTTCTGCAAAAAATCCTCGATTTCCTCTCTTTTTGTAATGCCTCTGATCTGCAACAACATTGCAAGTATTGGAGGTAATCCGTATTCTGTTTGTATTCTTTTTGCTTCATCCTTGTTGATTTCGGATACTATCCAATTCTTCAAAATGCCATTCTCCTTAATTACCTTTTAACTGCCGCTTACAAAATTTCACTCTCTTTAAGCATTGATTCGGCATGTGCAAGCGCTGCGTCTGTAATATTTACGCCACCTATTATTCTTGCAAGCTCATGCTTTCTGCCGTCAAAGTCAAGCAGCTTTACCTGCGTAAATGTTCTGCCGTCCTCGACCTGTTTGCTTATAAGATAATGAGCGTCGGCAAGCGCCGCAAGCTGTGCCTGATGTGTTACGCAGAGCACCTGACTGCTTTTTGAAACTTCTTTGAGTTTTAATCCGACCTTTTGAGCGGCTGAACCCGAAATACCTGTATCGACCTCATCAAAAATCAAAGTATCTATATCTTCTGTGCTTGCAAGCACTGTTTTTATTGCAAGCATCATTCTTGAAAGCTCACCGCCCGAGGCAATCTTTGCAACCGGTCTTGGCGGTTCGCCGGGGTTTGCGGAAATAAGAAATTCTACCTTGTCTGTTCCTTTTTCGTAAAAGTCTGTATTTTCAAATTGAGTTACTATCTGAACATTCGGCATATTTAAAAAGCTCATTTCTTCACGCACTCGTTCAGAAAATACTTTTGCCGTCTTTTTTCGTATTGAACTTAATTTTTGTGCGGAAACCCTTGCATTGTATTCGGATTCTTTATAGTCAGCCTCAAGCTGATCTCTGTTCTTATCATAGCTTAAAAGCTCTTCAAGTCTTGTCTGCATTTTTTCGGCAAGTGCAGGTAATTCATTACATTCGCAGCCGTACTTTCTTGTAAGACGATTTAACAAATCTAGTCTTTCATCAATTTCTTCAAGCCTTTGCGGATCGCTTTCAACCGAATCGGCGGCATCGGAAATCGACTCTATACAATCTCTCAGATTATAATAAACATCCGTGATGCTCTCGGAAATACTTTCATAATCCGCATTGAGTGACGCCGCTCTCTGAATATAATTCATCGCACTTTCAACAGCCTCAATACCGCCTGCGGTTCTTTCATCTCCGTCAAGAAGTTCTCTCGAATCATTAAGCAGAGTAAAAATCTTTTCGGAATTCATCAGAATAATGCGTTCGTTTTCAAGCTGTTCTATCTCATCGGGCTGAACATCGGCATTGAAAAGCTCTGTTGTCTGATAGGTAAGCAAATCAATTTCGTGCAATCTTGCAGACTCATCTGAATTAGCCTCGTTAAGCTGCTTTTTCAACGCCTTATACTTTTTATATTTTTCTCGGTAATCTTCAAGCTCGTTTTTTAATTCGCCAAAGCTGTCGATATAATCTATATGTGTATCAGGCGAAAAAAGTTCGTAACTTTCGTGCTGACCGTGAATATTAATAAGATTTTTCGCAACCTCTTTTAATACAGTAACACTCGCAGGTCTTGCATTGATTTTACAACTGCTTTTTCCCGTTGCGGAAATCGTACGCTGCAATATTAAAGTATCGTCATCTTCATTGTTGTATCCAAGTTCCGCAAGCTTTGCTTTTACGGTATCGTTTACATCATCAAACTGTGCGGTTACAAGCGCTGTTTTTGCGCCGGTACGCACAAGTTCTTTTGAAGTACGCTGTCCCATAATAGCGTTGATTGAATCTATAATAATACTTTTACCTGCACCGGTTTCACCTGTAAGTACATTAAGTCCCTGCGAAAAGTCAATAGAAGTCTTTTCGATAACCGCTATATTTTCTATATATAAAGTTGTAAGCATATAACATCATCCCTGTTCAGAGCAGCTTTTTAAGCTCCTCGGTAAGATTTTCTGCGTCATTTACCGTACGGCAGGCAACAAAAATCGTATCGTCGCCTGCAATAGTTCCTACAATTTCCGAGTGGTCAAGTGAATCAAGCGAAGTACAAACCGCCTGTGCCATACCTACCATAGTTCTTATAACAACAATGTTTTGAGCCGCATCTATGGAATTTACGGCTGTGGAAAACATTGACTTAAGACTTGATTTTTTTTCATTTTGATTTTTTGCGGGTGACATATAACGGTATTTTCCGTCTGAATCAAGTGCCTTTACAAGGCGAAGGTCTTTTATGTCTCTTGAAATTGTCGCCTGCGTAGCCTTGTAACCGTCACGCTTAAGGCAATTAAGAAGATCGTCTTGAGTTTCTATAGACTGTTCTGAAATAAGCTCAAGTATTCTTGCGTGTCGTCCTGATTTCATTACATTTCCCTCTCTTTCAGCTTTTCGTTAAGCAGCTTAAAGAAATTACGCTTTCTCAACGAAATAAGCTCAAGACAAAGCTCTGATTTTTTGATTTTGACTGTGTCTTCCGAAAGAATATCAACATTTTTTTCGCCGTCAACAGTAAGTAAGCAGCAGCAATCGGCAGGAATTTGAACCGTAACCGCAAGACTTGCACTGCCGTCAAACAAAACCGAGCGTGAATGTAATGAATGAGGACAGACAGGAGTGGCGATAATGCAGTCCGTCTGCGGTGCAACTATAGGACCGCCTGCCGAAAGAGAATAAGCCGTTGAACCTGTAGGGGTAGCAAAAAGCAAACCGTCGGCTCTGTATTTTGCAATCCATTCATCATCCAGATACAAATTAATATCAATTATTTTTGAAAACTGACCTCTTGCAATTACAGCGTCATTTACCGCAAGATAATGCTTTGTTTCACCGTCTTTGTTTACCTCGACATCAAGAAGTATTCTTTTTTCTGTTGTATATTCTTTATTTACAAGTTTTTTTAATCTGCCGATATCATCGGGTTCAAGGTCTGCGGCAAAACCGAGCCTGCCTACATTTACGCCTATAAGCGGAACATTATTTACCGCAGCATATTTTGCGGCATGAATAATAGTACCGTCACCACCCGCCGTAACCGCCGCATCGCAACAGCCGAAAAGCTCGTCAATGGTATCGACATAACTTATATTTATTCCTTTATAAAAAGGTTTACATTCGCTGAGCATAACTACATCAGCGTTTTCTCCAAGAAAAAGTATTGCTATCTCTTTTGCACAGGAAATTGCTTTTTCCTTGCTGAGATTAACCACTACAGCTATTTTCATAACTGCCCTTCCTTTCTTGTACAGGCAATAATATCTTATTGCTTATTTATCAAGCTGACTATGAGAATTTTTGACAAGTTCTTCAGGAGTAATCTCTGTATATGACTTGGGGTCATCACTCTTTCTCAAGTGAATGAGATACTCTATATTGCCCTCCGGACCTTTGATCGGTGAATAATCAAGATTTAAAACATCAAAGCCGTTTTCAAGGCAGAAATTAAAAATATTCCGTACAACTTCAATATGCACGGCAGGATCACGCACAACGCCCTTTTTGCCTACCTTTTCTCTGCCTGCCTCAAACTGTGGCTTAATAAGGCAAACAGCCTGTGCGTTTTCAGCCATAAGTTGCCTTGCCACAGGTAAAATAAGTTTGAGAGAAATAAAAGAAACATCAACCGAGAAAAAGTCAATTTCATCAGGCACTTGCTCCCTTGTAACCTTTCTCATATTTGTGCGTTCAAGGTTTACAACCCTTTCATCGTTTCTGAGTTTCCAAGCAAGCTGACCGTAACCTACATCAATGGAATAAACTTTCTTTGCGCCGTTTTGCAGCATACAGTCGGTAAATCCGCCTGTCGAAGCACCTATATCCATAGTGATTTTTCCGTTTAAGTCAAAATCAAAATTATTTATAGCTTTTTCAAGTTTCAGTCCGCCACGGCTTACATATTTTTGAGTTGAGCCACGCACTTCAATTTTGCAGTTTTCGTCATAGCTCTGACCGCATTTGTCGGCTTTCTGGTTATCCACATATACCTGACCTGCCATAATTACAGCTTTTGCTTTTTCACGGCTGTCAGTAAATCCGTTTTCATATACGAGTATATCAAGTCTTTTTTTCATTATCTGTTTCCAATCCTGTCAAGGTCTTCCAAGACTACATCAGCCATACCCTCTGCATCGAGTTTGAGCATATGCAAAGCCTCGGATACCGACATCTGTTTTACAAATTTATCGCCAATGGTTTTTATATGATAACAGCCGTTAAACTGTCTTGCAAGCAAAGCATCACCGAAATTTCTGGCAACACTGCCTGTTTTTATTCCCTCTTCAAAAAACCACACCGTATTAAATTCGGTTGCAAAATCAAATGCCGACGGGTCAATCGGTTTGATTTTACAAAGTTTTAAAATACAAACTTCTATGCCTTTTTCCGCAAGCATTTCTTTTGCTTTGCAGGCATAAGAGAATAATTTGCCGTAAGTGATAATCAGCTTGCCGCAATCTTTGTTGCCGTAAACATCATAAGTAATGCTTTCTTCGCCAAAATCATCGGGCTTATAAAGTTCACCGCCACGAGGGTATCTTACGGCGGCAACATTGTTGCAAACATAAATTGCGGAATTAAGCGCACATTTCAGTCCGTCAAAATATGTCGGAGAAAAAATTGTGACATTCGGAATTGAATTAAGCATAGATACATCAAATACGCCCTGATGTGTTTCGCCGTCATCACCGACAATTCCCGCTCTGTCAATAGCAAGCACAATGTGCAGTCCGCTCATTGCCGCATCATGTATAATCTGGTCATATGACCTCTGTAAAAATGTCGAATAAACCGCAAATACAGGACGCATACCCTTTGAGGCAAGTCCGCACGCAAAAGTCACGGCGTGTTCTTCCGCAATTCCGACATCAAAAAATCTCTCTTTATGATAGATAGAAAATTTCTCAAGTCCTGTGCCCTTTGCCATTGCGGCGGTAATAGCACAGATTTTTTTATCTTTTTCCGCAAGTTCACAAAGTGTGTTACCAAATTCAGCAGAAAATCCTTTATGAGAAGATATAGGTTCGCCCGAATCAATATCGAATTTGCCGATTCCGTGGAAAGTGCCCGGATTTTCTTCTGCAGGTAAATATCCCTTGCCTTTCTTAGTAACAACATGCAAAAGTACGGGTGAATTGATTTTCTTTGCGGCTGAAAGTGCATTTTCAAGTTCCGGTATATCGTGACCGTCAATAGGACCGATATATGTAAAGCCAAAGCAATCAAACAAAGTATTTTTGTACACAAGATTTTTAATTTTTGACTTACTTCTTCTTAAAAATGCGCTTATCGGTCTGCCGAACAGAGGAATTTTAGAAAGCACCTTTTCCGTATTTTTCTTTACTCTTATATACCACGGTTGTATTCTTACCGTGGTAAGATATCTCGGAAAAGCACCGACATTTTTAGAAATTGACATTTTATTGTCATTAAGAATAACAATAAAATTCTTTTTGAATCGTCCGGCATTGTTCATTGCCTCAAAAGCAAGTCCGCCCGTAAATGAGCCGTCACCGATTACGGCAACCGTATGGCTCTGATCTCCGCTTAACATCTTTGCTCTTGCAATACCGTATGCCGCAGAAATAGATGTACTGCTGTGGCCTGTATTAAAATCATCATACTTGCTTTCACTGCGTTTAGGGAAACCCGAAATGCCGCCTTTTTGGCGCAATGTATAAAAATCGTCAAATCTTCCCGTAAGCAATTTATGAGTATAACTCTGATGTCCCACATCCCATACAATGCTGTCTTTGGGCAAATTAAAAGTTCTGTGGAGTGCCACGGTAAGTTCCACAACGCCTAAATTCGGAGAAAGGTGACCGCCGTTGAGCGATACGGTTTCAATCAATTTTTCTCGTATTTCACTGCATAATTTCGCCAAATCTTTTTCATCAAGCCTTTTTACATCGGCAGGCGATTTTATTTTTGACAGTAACTCATAGTCACCCATTTTCTCCCTCCTTATCCTTTTTCATATTCATAATAAATTATTTTTTACGGCTTGCAAGGTAATCCGCAAAATCGCACAAAGCCGTTGTATCACCGTCAAAAGCATTAAGAGCCGTTTTTGCCTTATCTGTAAGTTCAGCAACAAGTTCTCTGCACTTTTCTATACCGAGAAGCGACACATATGTTGACTTAGCGTTTTCGTTGTCACTGCCTACAGGTTTTCCGAGTTCTTCGTCAGTGGAAGTAACATCAAGAATATCGTCCTGGATCTGGAAAGCAATACCTATACACTCGCCGTATTTAGATGCTGATTTTATAAGTTTATCATCAGCATTCGCAGAAATACATCCAAGCTCACAAGCCGCCTTTATAAGACAAGCTGTTTTTTTATAATCCATTTCTCTCAACACTTCAATCGGTGCTGATTTATTTTCATTAATAAGGTCAATAACCTGACCGCCGACCATACCTCTTGCACCGCAATAAGCCGCAAGGGTATTTACAGCTTTACAACACGCAGCAGCCGAGCTTTGGCTGATTGCCTTGTCGCTTGTCATAATTTCAAAAGCGAGCGACTGCAATGCATCTCCCGCAAGCAAAGCAATATCTTCACCGTACACCTTATGATTTGACGGTTTGCCTCTGCGCATATCGTCATTATCCATACAAGGCAGATCATCGTGAATAAGCGAATATGTGTGTATCATCTCAACCGCACAAGCAAAAGGTACCGCAGCCTCGGTCTTGCCATTGCAAAGTTCGTTAAAACTGAATACAAGATTAGGTCTTACTCTTTTTCCGCCTGCCTCAAGGCTGTATTTCATAGACTCGATAAGTTCTTTTTCTCTGCAATTTAAGTCAGGCAAATAATCATAAAGAGCCTGTTCGGTTTGTTTTATATAATCAGTCATTATTCATCACCGTCTGTAGTACAAATATTATTTAACTTTGTATTAATATCTTCAATTTTGCCTTTGCTTTCCGAAAGTTCCTGCATACAAAAAGCAAGTAATTCGCAAGCCTCTGTGTAGCAATCAACACTTTCTTTGAGCGGAAGTTGTGAATTTTCAAGTTTAGCCACAACCTCGTCAAGTTTAGCGTCAGCTTGTTCAAAAGTTAATTTTTTATTCATTATTCAAGATCCTCTGCATATTCAAGTAATCTGTTCATTCTGTGGTTTGCGCCGCTGCGGCTTATCGGCACAGAAAGGTTTTGTCCCAAATCTCTCAGCGACATTTCGGGATTTTCAAGTCTTAACACGGCTATTTCTCTTAAATCGTCGGGCAAAGACTCTATTCCCTTTTTGTCTTTGATTTTTTGTATCGCCGCAAGCTGCTTTGCCGAAGCTGACGCAATTTTGGTTATATTGGCAACCTCACTGTTTATGCGCCTGTTAATGTTATTGCGCACCTGTTTTACAGCCTTTGTACCCATAATTTCCATAGCACAATTTGTTGCGCCTATGTATGTAAGCAAATCACAAATTTGCTCACTGCCTTTAAAATAGACAACATAACTGCCGTTGCGCACAACTGTTTTCGGCGTAAAATCACATTCGGGTATTTCTGAAAGAATTTTACACAAATCGACCGACAGATTTTTATGCGGCACACAAAACTCGGCGTGGTAACTTTTCATCGGGTCAGACACCGAACCGCAGCCCTCAAAAGCTCCTCGTAAAAAAGCCGCCACAAGTTCGTCACTGCTTATATTGGCTCTGTTTACTCTTAGCGATATATCATTGTCGTGATGACCGTAATCATCAAAAATTCTTAAACAGTCATCGGCATTTATAAGTGAAATTTTAGAAAGGTGATGCTCTGTGGTTCTGACACGCAAAGTGGTTTCTTTTTCGATAATCGGCATATAAAGTTCTTCAAGCAAATCCGTCACTTTTTTAGAAACATCACTGTTTTCGGTTGTAAGAACAATTTTATCTTTTTTAAATACCTTAGAGAAAATAAGTAGGCCGTAAAGCTCTGCCTTTTTTTGTTCGGTATCTACAGCATTAACAGAGCATAGCTCCTTTTTAACTTCGGAGGAAAACGACACTATTTACACCTCGTTATTTTTTTACATCTCTGTGCTGTACAATGCACTTGTAACCTTTTTCCATAAAATAGTTATCAAGCAATTCCGCAATTGTAACACTGCGGTGTTTGCCGCCTGTACAGCCTATGCCGACTACAAGCTCGCTTTTGCCTTCTTTAAGATACAAAGGCAATGAATAGTCAAGCCAGTCAATAAGTCTTTTTACAAATTCCTGTGTTTCTTCACTGTCAAGCACATAGTCCTGAATACATTTTTCAAGTCCCGTATGTTCCTTAAGTTCCGCAATATAAAACGGATTAGGCAAACAACGAACATCTATAATCAAATCAGATTCAAGCGGAATACCGTACTTAAACCCAAAAGACATAAAAGTAATCATAATACTGTTGGAGCTGTTCTCAAGAAACATCGAAATAATGCGTTCTCTAAGCTGTTTAATTGACATAAATGTCGTATCAATACTGTAATCGGCAAGTGTTTTTACGGGAACAAGCAATCTTTGCTCTTCCTTTACGGCGGCGGCAACAGAGCCGTCCTTAAGTCTTTCGGTAAGCGGATGTCTTCTTCTTGTTTCTTTATAGCGCACAATAAGGCTGTCGACTTTTGCGTCAATATAAAGAATACTTACGCCCTCGTTATTTTTCTTGAAGTTTTCAAGGTCGTCATACATAACCTCATAATCACCGTTGCCTCTGACATCAACCACAACCGCAACTCTTTTCATTGCTTTGTCCGAAGAATCTTTGCAAAGTTTGTATAATGTCTGCAAAAGTGAGGTGGGGATATTGTCAACGCAGTAGTATCCTATATCCTCCATAATGTGCAGCGCACTTGTTTTGCCTGCGCCCGACATACCAGAAATAATTACAAATTCCATAATATCAACTTCCTCTATTACGCCTTAATTATTGCATAAATAATTATTTTCAAAGCATTATCAATTCACATTCAAGATCATAACCTGTTTCTTTTTTAACAGTTGTCTGAATTTGAGAAATAAGCTCTTTTACATCTTTAGCAGTGGCATTGCTTTTATTAATAATAAAGCCTGCGTGTTTTTCCGATACTTCGGCACCGCCGACACCCTTACCTTTAAATCCGCACTGTTCTATCAAAGCACCTGCGTAATTTCCCTCGGGTCGCTTGAAAACACTGCCCGCACTTGGAAATTCAAGCGGCTGTTTATCAATTCGTCTGCTCATAAAATCGTCCATTCTGTGACGAATATCATCGGGATTATCACTCTTAAGTTTGAGTGTAATGCCTGTGATTATGCAGTTATTATTACGGTAAGCACTTGTGCGATAGCCGAATTCAAGATTTTCTTTATCAATTCTGCCGATAGCGCCGTCATCTGTAATATGATTTACCGACACGACAACATCTTTCATCTCTCCGCCGTAAGCGCCTGCATTCATAAATACTGCACCGCCGACTGTGCCGGGGATTCCCCAGGCAAACTCAAGGCCGGAAAGACTGTTGTTAAGCGCAAATTTACAAAGAGCAGCAAGTGTAGCGCCTGCGCCGCAATAAACGGTTTCGCTGTCTATCATTCTTATCTCTTTGAAATCGCCGTCAAGTTTAATAACAGCGCAATCCATGCCATTATCGTCTACAAGTATATTACTGCCGTTACCGAGCAAGAAATATTTTGTATCTGTAAGTTTACATTCTCTTACAAATTTGCAAAGCTTACTTAGACTGTCAACCTTTATGTAAACTGCCGCATTGCCGCCGATTTTAAAACTTGTGTGTTTTTTCATCGGCTCGTTAAGCTTTGTTTCACAAGCAAGACTGTCTGCAAATTTATATATATTTTCAATATTATTCATCGAATTACTCCAGTTAATAATAAATATTTTTCTCCTTAAAGTATGCTTTCAGGGTTTCTTCGTTCGCATTAACAATAAGCTCCTGCGGAAAATCTATATCTTCAAGCATTTTAAGAGTTTCGGTGCCTCTGCCAAGGGTATGGGTATAGTGCGAATCGGTATTCACGCAAATTCTTGCTTTGTATTTTTTACAAAGTTTTGCAATCTGCGTACAATTTGAGGCGCAACTCTTTTTATATCTGAATGCGGAATCGTTAATTTCAATAAGTTTGCCATCTTTTGCAAGCTGAGGGATAACTTTTTCGTAGTCATATTTAAAGTATTCACTGCCACTGTGACCAATGACATTTACATTAGGATTTTTTGCAAGACCGAGGTAAGCCTGTGTACATTTTTCAACAGTTGCCTCGCCCTCAATAGTTAAAGTGTGAAGTGAAGCTACCATCCATTCAAGATTATCCTGCAGCTGCGACTCAACGTCAAGATTACCGTTGTAATCGCATATATTAGCCTCTATTCCGTGCAGCACTCTTACGCCCTTTATGTATGCGGGTAAAATAGCAAGGGATTCAAAATAGAACGGACCCGGTGCTCCCGGCATAGTTCTTGCATGGTCAGTGATTGCAATGGCAAAAAGTCCGAGATCGTGAGCCTCCTGTGCCATTTCCGTTATAGTGGCATAAGCGTGTGTAGACGCTATTGAATGTGTATGCATATCGGCAACTAATTTCATTTGCTCATCCCGTTATTACTCCCATTTGTCAACGATGACTTTCTCTGTCTGCGACATATCAAAATCCATACCGAGTGCGCTCAAAAGCTCCTGTGCGGCATTATAACCGAGCTTTTTCTGACGGTTGTTCATGGCCGCAACCTCAATAATAACGGCAAGGTTTCTGCCCGGCTTTACAGGTATGGTCAAGGTCGGCACTTCAACGCCCAAAATATCCATATACTGATTATCAAGTCCCATTCTGTCGTAAACCTTGGTGTTGTCCCAAATTTCAAGATTGATAACAATATCTATTTTTTCCGTAAGTTTTACCGAACCCATACCGAAAAGCTGTCTTGCATTAATAATACCGATACCTCTAAGTTCAATAAAATGTCGGATATTTTCAGGTGACTGTCCCATAAGCGTGTGAGTGGAGGTTTTTCGGATTTCCACTGCGTCATCGGCAACAAGACGGTGTCCACGCTTAATAAGTTCAATAGCGGTTTCACTCTTACCTACACCGCTGTCACCGAGCAGCAGACAACCCTCACCGTAAACTTCCACAAGAACACCGTGTCTTGTAATTCGAGGCGCAAGTTCTTTGTTAAGATATTGGAAAAGTGCCGCTGTAACCTGTGATGTTGTTTCTGCCGAGCGCAAAATTGACACCTTATGTGTTTTTGCACTTTCCATCATAGCTATAGGTGGTTCAATATTTCTTGAAATGATAATCGCAGGCGGGCCAAAGCTCAATATTGAGTCAATAACCATTTTTTGAGCCTCCGAGCCGAAACGAGAAAGATACGAAAACTCTGTTGTACCAAAAAGGAGCAGTCGGCTGCTGTCGAAAAAGTCAAAATATCCTGTAAGCTCAAGTCCCGGACGATTTACTTCAAATGTTGAAACTTTGATTTCTTCAAAATTTTCAGCAATATAAACCTTTTGCAAATCTAAATCTTCAGTCATTTTTGATAATGCAACCGAAAAATCACTAGCCATAAATCCACCGCCGTTCAATAATTAAAATATATGCTCGTGAAAGGCTTTGTATCAGTAATAATGATATTGAACCGAGATTTTAAAAAATCCGCTTTAAAAATAATTTTTTGACTATGCTGTCCGCAACTTATGTTTACTCATTGCACAGGCTTATGTTTACAAAGTTATATTAAAGCATTTTATTCTCAATTTAATTACATTATCGCAAATTACTTTGGTAAATATATTCAAAAGTTTTGCCCAAAGTATATAGCCTTTCCATTCTATACATCAATTATTATACAACAAAACGCTTATAGTATAAAGTCTTTTTATGAATTATTTTTCATTTTTTTATCATAATTTCAACTTTTTCGCCTGTAACCCCGTTATTTTTACTAATATGAGGTAAATATAGCAATGATTTCTTAGATTTATTAAGGTTGTTGTTCATTTTTAATAGAGTTGATGAAATGTCGGTATCTTTTTTCTCTAAAATCATTATTTGTTCAGTACATTTTTCAAGCGTTTTCGGTTCATCAAGCAATTTTAAAATGTCGTTACTGCATACCGCTGTATATACCGACGGCGATACCGCATAATTATTCTTTATATACTGTAATGCAGAGTAATATTTTTCGCTGTCAACATTTTCCGCAAATGCTATAAGTTCAAGCTTAGAAAGTACAATTTCGGGTTTATGCTCGGTTTTTAAAGTTTTGAGCGCTTTTTCAAGGCTTTCTTCTTCGATTTTGACAGTTTCACTTTTTTCTTCATCAGAAATATAAATAAATTTGTAATCGCTTTTATCAACTATAATGCACTCAATAATAACAGCTTTATCTATCCTTTTACTGTTGTCGCAACCGCACAAAAATACACTGCTTAAAACAAGCATTAATGCCAAAACTTTTTTAATCACCCTGTTTGCCTCCTTTCAAGCTGAACAAAGCGTAAATCGGTAATACAACTGCGTATATGGCACACATAACTGCAAAAATAATATCATTCTGCACAAGCTCCTTTGCTTTAGGAAAAACCTCGGTACATATATACATTACAAAAATCAACGATGTAAATATAAAGGTATTTTTTCCTCTTTTCTTTACACCTGTACTCTCATTTATACAGCATAAAAGCAGTGAAACAATTATAAAAGAGCAAAAAGAAATACAAATCATATAAAGAAAATCAAAACTCGTCATTTGTCCGAAGGAGGCATTTTGGGCAAGTATAAAATACGGAAACTCCCTGCCGTCTGCATAATCAGCAAGAACTGTATTCATAAAAAACACAAGCACAGCACTGCTTACAAAGGCAATTACAAGAAACCATATAAAAGCGGATTTACTTTGACTGAAACTTCCCGATATTACAGAAAAAATTACAGGCAACACACAAACAGGCAGCAAAGAAAAAAGTGCGGCAAAAAAATCATCTGTACTGTTACTGCGATAAAGATTGCTTAATTCTACATCAGAAATATTGCCAAGCAGAAATATTATTATAAAAATTGCCGTAACAACCGAACCGATAAGAGCACATCTTGATGCGGTAAACACACCTTTGTACGCACTGTATGCGCATACAAAAAGTATTCCGACAGCAAGTACAAACCTATTTGCATTCGAGTTCAGCGCAGTAATAAGAATATCAACATACAGTGAAAGAAATCGCACGCTTGCAAATACAAACAATATGCAATAAAGAGAAGAAAATGTAATTTTTGTCAATGAGCTTTTATTTAAAAACACATTAAACACATCACAGCCTGTTGACTTATGGAGAATGTAAGACGGCAGCATAAACACTGCGAGTACAACCGCCATAAATAAAATTTCAAGAACAACCGCCCACAAAGGAAGTGTGCCGAGATAATTATATTTTACTCCCAAAAATATAAAAACAAAAACGGCAAACAGCCCTGCATATACCTGGGTTATCTTACCCTTCATCAGAGTCACTCTCCTTTGTTTGTGCAAACTTTTGAACTCTTATTGTATGTCGGGATAATCTTTTCCAATCCGCACGCACAAAAACATCTCTCATTCTTCTTACAGAAAAAGGAGCAAGCGAAGACATATACGGAACACCGACAGAAGTTTTTGCACATATATTTGCAAGCACAAAGCAACTCATAAGAACAATCCCCCACATTCCGAAAATCCCTCCGACTGCCACAAAAGCAAATCTAAGCACTGTAATAGGTGCATAAAGCGACGAAGTAACATAACTGCTGATTGCCGCAACTGCAACTATCATAAGGGTAGATGAGGCAATAAACCCTGCATTTACCGCACTTTCACCAATTACAAGCGCACCCACAATGCTGACGGCGTGACCGAGCGGTTTTGGAATCCGCAATCCCGCCTCTCTCATAATTTCATAAACAAACATAATTATCAGCACTTCAAGCGCAACAGGCAAAGGAGTATCCGCAAGTGCCGTTGACGCTTTTAAAAGCAAGCCTTTCGGAAAATACTCGGGATGAAATTGAGCAAACGCAGTATAAATACCGGGTACAAATATTGCCGTGAAAAACGAAATATACTTTAATATTCTGATAAAGGTTGCATAATACGGGCGGTTTGAATAATCGTCCACACTCTGAAATTCCTCCACAAAAATATGCGGAATAATAATTGCGGTCGGAGTACCGTCAACCAAAATCGCTACTCTTCCCTCCATAAGTTTTCCGCATACAGTATCGGGGCGCTCGGAAATTCCCACTCCCGAAAATATAGACTTTGTGCCCTTATCCTCAAGATATTCAGATAAATAACCCGATGCAAGCACCATTTCAAGGTCACTTGACTGCAGTCTTTTTCTTATTTTATCAAGGATAATTTTAGACACCGAATTTTGCAGATAGCAAATACAGAGTTGAGTTTTTGAAGTTGTACCGACTGTTGCGGTTTCAAATACAAGGTCAGGACTTTTTATTCTTCGTCTGATAAGCGTCATATTAATTCTCAAAGGTTCGGTAAAGCCTTCCTTTGAACCACGCTGTACCACTTCGCTCTCGGGTTCGGTAACTCCTCTGAAAGAAAAGCCCTGCACACCGATTGCAAGCATTTTACTGCATCCGTCAACAGCAATTACAGCAAAACCTGAAGTTAAAAACATTATTGCCTCATCAAAGCTCTCAAATTCCACAATTTCACTTGCAGAGAGAACCGAAAGTCGAATTTCATCAAGAATTTGTGTGCCGTCTGAATTTTTAAAATCAAAATCAAAAATCGGATTAATTATAGAAAGTGCGATTACTTCTTTGCTGCACATTCCCTCTATTGTAATTACTGCGGATGTGGTTTTATTATCTGAATTTAATATCATATCTCTCACCGTAAAATCGGCGGAATTTGCGAAAGCCGATTTAAGGGAAGATAAATTTTCTTTTAATGAATTATACATTCTATCACCAATATTAGGCTTTACAAAGTTATCTCAATTATTCCGAAATTTGTATATAATTACATTTATTGCAAACATTAGTAATGGTGATAAAATGATTATTTCAATTATAAGAACTCTGCTTTTGTATGCATTTGTTATTCTTGCAATTAGGCTTATGGGCAAAAGGCAAATAAGCGATATGCAGCCGAGCGAACTTGTAGTAACTCTGATTGTATCCGATATTGCGGCAATTCCTATGTCAAATACTTCACAACCGTTGCTTTCGGGCATAATTCCCGTACTCGTTCTTATTGCCTGTGAAATAATAGCAAGTATAATAATGCTGAAAAACAGAAAATTCCGAGGTCTTATCTGCGGTTCGCCCATAACCGTAATAGAGGACGGAAAACTGATGCAAAACGAAATGAAACGGCTTAGAATGTCAACCGAAGATTTATGTATTCAGCTAAGGCAACAGGATATTTTTTCACTCGACGAGGTACAATATTGTATCGTAGAAACCAACGGAAAAATAAGCGTTTTGCAAAAGCCCGAAAAGCGCACGGTAACACTTGAAAACCTCGATATTAAAATTCCCGACACAAAACTTGAAACCGTGGTAATCAGCGACGGACAGCTTTTACAAAATTCACTCAGACTTTGCAAAAACAGCAAAGAAACCGTAGATAAAATTCTTTACAAAGAAAATGTCGCCATAGACGATATATTTATTATGACGCTTGACGGAGCAGGAAATTATAAAATAATTACAAAGGAAATTTAATATGAAAAGAATATATATATCATTGGCTTTTTTTATTTTATCAATAGCAACAGGCATTTTTGAAATGTTCTATGTAACAAATAGAATTGACGAACTTAACGAAGAAATTGTATCTGCCGACAACCTTGTTAAAAGTGAGAATTATGACGGTGCAAAAGATGTGCTTGCAGCTGCAGAATCAAAATGGCAAAAGAATCTAAGCATTTTTGATATTCTTCTTATTCACGATTATGTTGATGAAATCAGTGTAAACCTATCTGCAATGCGGTCATATGTCGCTACACAGAGCAACGACAATTACCTTGCCGAAAGTGCGGGCATAAAAAAACAGCTCACCTCCGTAAAGGACAGTGAGCTTGTTAAAATTGAAAATATTTTATAATTAATTGTGTTTTCTTACTCTTGTATTAATAACTTCAATAAGCCAGAAAATTACAAATACAAAGGCATTTACAATTACTACACTTGCTCCCGTCGGAGTATCCATTGTGTAAGATGCATACATTCCAACGAAGAAACAAATAAGCGAAAGTACACCCGAACAAATAATTACCGCTTTAAATTTTTTGCACACTCTCATTGAAGAAAGTGCAGGGAAAATGATAAGAGCCGAAATTAAAAGTGTACCCATAATTCTCATACCGATTACGATTGTAAGTGCTGTGAGCAAGGCAATTACAGTATTATAAACACCTGTTTTAAGTCCTGTAGCCTTTGAAAATGTTTCATCGAATGTAACCGCAAAAATCTTATTGTAAAACAAAACAAAAATCACAATTACTATCAAAGCAAGAACGGCACACATTACAGCATCAGCGTTGGTTGTGGCAAGAATACTGCCGAACAAATAAGAATTAAGGTCGGTATTTACTCCCGAAATACTTACACAGACAACACCGATTGCAAGCGCTGTACTTGAAATAATGGCGATAGCCGCATCTCCACGGATTTTACTTTTTTCCGAAAGTCTTAAAAGTAAAAATGCGGCAATGATTATAACCGGAACCGCAACCTGTAACGGTGCAAGATTTAACGATGCGGCAATTGCGAGCGCACCAAAGCCTACATGGGAAAGGCCGTCACCGATCATAGAATATCGTTTCAGCACAAGAGTTACTCCAAGCAAAGCGGCGCAAAGAGAAACAAGAGTACCGACAATAAAAGCTCTTACAATAAAACCGTACGAAAACATTTCAGCAATAGTTTCAAACATCTTACCGCCTCCTTTACGCTAAATTATGAATATGGTGATGCCTGCAATCATCGCAAGGGCAATCGGTAATCAAAAACTTCTTGCCTACATCGGAATGAAGATACTGATGCGTACTGCCGAAAAAGTAATTATCTTTAGAAAGATGAAGAATTTTTGTTGCGTTGTTTACTGCGGCGGTAATATCGTGTGATACCATAATTACCGTTATTCCCTCTTTATACAGATTCTTTACAAGGTTATACATATCCGCACTTGCAACAGGGTCAAGTCCCGTAACAGGTTCATCAAGAATCAAAAGTTTTGTTGTTGCACACAATGCTCTTGCAAGCAATGCCCTTTGTTGCTGACCACCCGAAAGTTCACGAAAACAGTTTTTACGAATATCGGTAATTCCTGTAAGTTCCATATTTTTTTCAGCGGTTTTTTTCTGTTCTTTTGAATAAAACAAGGTATGTTTTTTATTCAGACAGCCGGATAACACAACTTCTTCAACCGAAGCAGGAAAATCCTTTTGCAAAACAGTCTTTTGCGGAAGATAACCGATTTCATTTTGAGTTAATCCGTCACCGAATGTAATCTTACCCGATAAAGGCGGAATAAGTCCAAGTAAGCATTTCATAAGTGTTGTCTTACCTGAACCGTTTTCGCCAACTATGCAAACATATTCATTCGGCTTTATCTGAAAAGTAAGATCCGAAATTACACTTTTGCCGTCATAACCAATAGTTACCTTATTAAAATCAATTAATGACATTAAGATAAAGCCTCCTTTAATGCACTGCAATTTTGTTTCATAACAGAAATATAATCTTCTCCGTTATTAAATTCATCTTTTGTAATATTATGGCACGACGAAAACTGCAAAATTTCAGCTCCGGTATCATCACCGATCAGCTGTGCAATTTTTCCATTTGACATTTCAAGGTGAAACACAACAGGTATATTATTATCTCTTACATAATCAATAAGTCTTGTCACTACTTCAAGACTCGGTTCGGTTTCACTACTGCAGCCCGGAAACGCACATTCGTAGTTAAGTCCGTAATCGGTCATAAAATACAAAAACGGAAATCTGTCGCCGAATACAACAGTGTCACGCTTTTTATTATTAACAACATCGGTAAATTCTTTGTCAAGTTCATCAAGACTTAAAAGATACTGATTTGTATTGTTTTCATATTCAGATTTATTTTTATTATCCTTTTCCGTAACAACATCCGATATTTTCTTTGCAAGCTGCTCGGCATTTCTGACAGAAGTCCATATATGTTCATCTGCCTCATCACCGTCAGTATGGTCAGGATTTTTTTCATTAAGAAGTGACACATAATCGGTCATCTTCAGAACAGTAATATTTTTATTTTCAAGCGAGTCAAGCACATTTTCAACCCACTCGTCACTTTCACCGCCGTTATAGATAAATATATCACATTCTTCTATGGCAACAATGTCGGACGGTGACGGTTCGTAATGATGCGGTTCGTTACCGGGTGAAAGCAATAACTTTACATCTGCTTTATCGCCGACAATATTTCTTGCAAAATCGTAATACGGAAAAATAGAAGTTACTATACTTAATTTTTCGGATTGTCTGCTGTTTTGCTCATTGCTTGAACAACCGTAAAGTAATAAAGAACATATTGATATGATTACCAATAAAAACGAAAAGATTTTTTTCATATAACACCCCTGATTACAGTAAAGATTACCCCATAATAGTTTTACCATAAAATATACAATAATATGCTTTCACATATAAATTCAGGGCTGCGAAATTTATTAATATCGCAGCCCATAATTATTAAATAAAATTTAAAGCAAACGCATTATTTCTTTTTGCTGTTCTTTTTCTTTCTCTGCCAAAGTACCCAAAGAGGACCTGCAATACAGATAGAAGAATAACAACCTGAAATGATACCGATAATCATCGGAAGTGCGAAAGCCTGTACCGAAGAGATATTATATACTAAGGCAACAATATATACAATCAAGATTGCTGAAAGAGTTGTTACAGAAGTAATAATTGTTCTCTTAAGCGACTTTGTAGCACTGAGATTAAATACCATACCTGCATCTGTTTTTCTGCCAAGTGCTTTTCGTTCTTCACGAACACGGTCGTAAATAACGATTGTATCGTTAAGTGAGTAACCGAGAATCATAAGAACTACGGCAATGAAGTTGGAATCAATCGGCATACGGAAGATTACATACATAAAGTAAATCATAATAACATCGTGGAAAAGTGCTATAAGAGCTGTAACACCGGCTGAAAGACCGCCGATTTTCTTAAATCTGAGTGTTACATAAATAACCATAAGTATACTTGCGATTGCAACAGCTGTAAGACACTTTAAGAGGAAGTTAAAGCCCATTGAAGCGTCAATAGAACCCGACTCAAGAATTTTAAAGCCTGCATCAGGATACTGTTTATTGAGATCTTCAAGAAGTGTCGACTGAATGTTAGTATCAATAGCCTTGTTTCCGGAGAACTGAACAGCAACATTATGACCGGAATTACCAACCATATCTGTTGAATAAGAAGTAGTAATTCTTGCCTCTGTATGTGACTGAATAAAATCAGTAAGTTCGGATTCGGAAATATCTGTGGAATAACTGTATTTTACTGACGCACCGCCCGAAAACTGTATGTCAAGTGTAGTACCGAAAATGAAGTTACAAATGATACCGATTACAATAATTGCGATGGAAATGCCAAAGAAAATTTTGCTGTGACCTGTAAAGTCAATAATCTTTCTGCCGCCGTTGAATTTTTCACTTACTTCTTCAA
The DNA here is from genome assembly GCF_023921805.1 of Ruminococcus sp. FMBCY1. Taxonomy (GTDB): domain Bacteria; phylum Bacillota; class Clostridia; order Oscillospirales; family Acutalibacteraceae; genus Ruminococcoides; species Ruminococcoides intestinale_A. The sequence continues at coordinate 894,499 of NZ_CP074197.1, forward strand.
CAGAAAGCTGACCATTAACCTTAGCGGATTTTGTGCTTTCATTAGCCATTCTTAACACCTCCGTACAAGCCTTTTTTGCGGAATACCTTAAAGCCTGAAATACTTCTGAGCATTACACGGGTAAGGAATACGCCCATAATAAAGTTAGCAATTACACCAACAAGGAGTGTGTAACCGAATGAGTAGATTGTACCGGTTGTTGATTCACCAAAGATGATTGAGAGAATATTTGAAGGACCGAATACAAGCATAAGAATAACAGATACAATAATAACTGTCATATTACCGTCGATAATAGCAGAAAGTGAATTCTTTGTACCACGCTCGAGAGCACCGTCAAGAGTTCTGCCCTGCTTTAATTCTTCCTTAATACGCTCTGCTGTAATTACGTTACAGTCAACGCCCATACCGATTGAAAGAATAAGACCTGCAATACCAGGAAGTGTCATTGTGAATGACGAAATAGTTGTAAAGTAACCTGATACAGCCGCAATTGCAAGACCCATCTGACCTGCAAGAGAAATAACTGCGATAACACCTGTAAGTCTGTACATTGCAATCATAATAACAGCAATAACCACAAATGCAATAACACCTGCATAAGCCATAGCTGTAAGTGAATTCTCACCGAGTGTCGGGCTGATGTTGCTTGAACTTACAGTTTCAAGTTTAAACGGAAGAGCACCTGCGTTAATCTTGTTTGCAAGAGCAGTTGCAGATTCAGCGTCAAAGTCACCTGTAATCTGCGCTTTGCCGTCTGTGATTGCCGCATTTACAGTAGGTGCGGAAATCATAACATCATCCATCCAAATTGAGATTGTCTTATTAAGATACTTAGTTGTAATATCGCCAAAAAGCTGTTTACCTTCATCGTTAAACTCAATGCTTACAGCGTATGAGTTATCTTCCTGATTTACAACTGCCTGCGCCGACTTTATGTAAGAGCCGTTCATAAGAATTTCAGTTGTATCGTCTTTAGGAGTTTTGTAAACAGGGTTGCCGTCCGAACCTACTTCGGTAGTTTCATAGCTTTTACCCGGTCTGAAAGTAAGCTCTGCTGTTGATGATATTTCTTCAATAGCAGTTGCAGGGTCGAAATCTTTTTCGTCAGATTTCCACGGGAAACGAACAATAATTCTGTCGTTTGAAGAGTCAGCGTAAAGTTCATAGTCGGTAATACCGTCAGATACCATACGAAGCTCAATGATTGCTTTAGCAGATTCTAACTGCTCATCAGTAGCGTCAACATCGCCGGCAGGCTTAAATGTTGCTTCAACACCGCCCCTGATGTCTATTCCCCATCGTATATCGCTAATGCCTTTAACGACAGTGTTTTTGTTGTCACCTGTATAGTAGGATACTCCGAAAACTGCTGTAAATGTAAAAGCAAGCACCAGCAAGGCTACAATGAAGAATACAGGCTTTGGTATTCTTTTCATGCCTTAGGAACCTCCATTTTTTAATTGACTGTAGTTGCTTTCATAAAAATAACTCTGTTACGAAAGACACACATACAGACATAACAGAGTTATTATATAATTTTTTTGATAAAAAGTCAACGGATAAGGGAATTTTTGATAAAAAAATTCTTTTTAGTTGGAAATTTTACATTGCATTTAGATAAATAAGCAAATTAATGTTTAATATATTGCTTATTTGTTAAGAATTTTTGCACAAGCTGCAAGTTTAGCGCAAATGCAGAATACATCCATTGCTTCCTTAAGTTCATCGTTTGGCGGGAACGAAGGGGCAATTCTGATGTTGCTGTCCTTAGGGTCGTTGCCGTAAGGATAAGTAGCACCTGCACCTGTAAGTACAACGCCTGCTTCTTTACAAAGACGAACAACCTCTTTTGCTGTACCCTCAAGTACATCTACACTTACAAAATAACCGCCGTTTGGATTTGTCCAATCAGCTGTACCTGTTTCCTTAAGCTGTGACTCAAGAGCATTTAAAACAATTTCAAATTTTGGCTTAAGAACAGCTTTATGCAGTTTCATATGCTCTTTAACACCGTTAAGGTCACCAAAGAAACGAGCGTGACGGAGCATATTCATCTTATCATAACTGATAACCTGATACTGGTATCTGTTCTTAATTACTTTCATATTGTTATCGGAAGCAGCCATTGCAGCTACACCTGAACCCGGGAAAGTAATCTTTGATGTTGATGTAAACATGATAGGAAGATCAACATTACCTGTTTTTCTGCATTCAGCCATAAGACTCAAAAGTTCATCGGGAGTATCTGTTACATCGTGAACACAGTAAGCGTTATCCCACATAATTCTGAAATCCTTTGCGGCAGGCTTTAAAGCGGCAAAACGCTTAACTGTTTCATCGCTGAAAGTAATGCCGAGCGGATTTGAATACTTAGGAACACACCAAATACCCTTGATTGAATCGTCATTCTCAACAAGTTTTTCAACAACATCCATATCAGGGCCATTCTCTGTCATCGGAACAGGAATCAGATCAAAATCAAAATATTCGGTAATAGCAAAGTGACGGTCATAACCCGGTGACGGGCAAAGGAATTTTCTGTTCTTTACCTCATACCAAGGCTTGCAGCCCTCAACAACAGGCTTTGTCATAAAGCCTGCAATTGTATCAAACATCATATTAAGGCTTGAGTTACCGCCAACCATTACATCTGACGGATCTACATCAAAAATCTCCGCAAAAAAGTTTTTGCACTCGTCAATGCCTGCAAGCTCACCGTAGTTACGACAATCTGCACCGTGTGCTGTAATACAGTCAGTACTGCTGTTGATTACATCAAGCAACGGTCTTGAAAGGTTAAGCTGATCTTCACCCGGCTTACCTCTTGCCATATTAAGTTTTAAACCCTTACCTTTTACCTCTTCATATTCAGCAACAAGTGCCGCATATTCTTTTTCGAGGTCTTTTTTGTTACAATTCACATAATTCATTTTGCTTTCTCCTTAAATTCAAATTGCAAAAAATACAAAATATTACTGTTATATTGTAATCCAAAAGGAAGAAAAATGCAAGTGTTTTTTAAAAATCTTGCATTTTATTTTAAAAATCTAAATTTTATACCATAAAACAGCAGCTTACGAAAAACAATTGATATGTTTTCGTAAGCTGTAAAATAATTAATAATAATTGTAATAGTATTTGTAGTAATACTTGCCTTTTCTTCTCTCGTTCTGCGAACAGCCTACCTTGACTATACCAAGGACTCTTGAATCGGCAAGCTTAATGCTTTCCGTAAGATTTCGTAAATCGCCATGAGTTGTGGCTCTTTCTCTTACTACAACAATAAAGCCTGCAATTAATTCTTTTAGAAGAAGTGCATCGGCAACCACTCCGATAGGCGGAGTATCGAATATGATATAATCATACTCTTCCTTTAACTGCTCAACCAAAGAAATAAATGTTGAGGAACACATAAGTTCCGACGGGTTTGGCGGAATAGTACCCGAAACGAGAATATCAAGTCCGGGAAGAACATTTTTCTGAACCGCCTGATCAAAATTAATCATCTTACCGATTACATCCGCAAGACCTTTGGTATTATCAATTTTAAAAATATTATGAACATTAGGTCGGCGAAGGTCACAGTCAACAAGCAATACTTTACTTTCCATTTTTGAAAAAGAAATTGCAAGGTTAGACGCAACTGTACTTTTACCCTCACCCTTTGAATAACTTGTTACCGCAAAGGCTTTCTTTTCAGACGCAGAAAGAGAAAACATAATATTGGTTCTTGCAATTTTGTAAGACTCAACAATTGCAAATTTATTTTTATTGTTGACAGTTACTTGTGACTTGCTTTTTTTACTTAAATCCTTTTTAAAAGGTAATCTTAACTTCATACGCTATCCCTCCTTAATTACCAAAATCAGGTATTTCCGCAAATATAGGAATATCGTACATTTCCTGTAAATCGTCATCAGGCTTAACAGTAAGGTCAATAAGTTCAAGTAAAATTGAAATAAGCACAGATGCAACAAGACCGATTACCAAACCAATCAATGCGTTTTTAAGATTGTTTGGTTCATACGGTGCACTGGGAAGTTTCGCAGATCTTACAATACCAATCTGTCCGTATGCAAAGCGATCGGCAAAAACATCGCCTGCAGTCTCGCAAATCTGATTTGCTACATTCGCACATGTTTGCGGGTCTGAACCCGAAACCGTAACCGTAATAAAGAAAGAATCGTTTGTTATTGAAACATCGCAGTCGTTAAAAAGCGAAGTAATGCTGTCCGAATTATTAAGAAAAACTATGTATGCCTCGGCAAGAGAAGCAGAACCTGAAATATCGGAGCTAAAGATTTTTCCGTTTTCCTGATTGCTCTGGCTTTTAGCATTATAGTTCTGCACATAAAGCATAGCAGATGTACTGTACATAGGAGTTATAAAAAACTTAGAATAAAGAAAAAACGAAAGCATACATACAAGTGTCAAAAGAATAATAAATTTTATTCTCTGTAAGACAATGACTAAAATTCTCTGAATTGTTATATTAGTTGGCATTACTCGACCTCCCAAAATCAGCATAAAAATACAATAAAAAATACAATAATATATATTATAATTCATTAAATGCACTAATTAATTCTAATAATGAATTATTAACAATAAAATTAAAGGAAGTCATAACGACTTCCTTTATTGAAATTATATATATTTGTTTTTAGCCAACAACATTGAGCAATACACCTGCTGCAACTGCTGAACCGATAACACCGGCAACATTAGGACCCATAGCGTGCATAAGGAGGAAGTTACCTGGATTCTCCTGCTGACCAACCTTCTGTGATACACGAGCAGCCATTGGAACGGCAGATACACCTGCTGAACCGATAAGTGGGTTTACCTTGCCGCCTGTTGCAACATACATAATCTTACCAAAGAGTACACCGAATGCAGTACCCATACAGAATGCGATAAGACCAAGAACAATAATCTTGATTGTATCAAATGTAAGGAATGTTTGTCCCGATGCAGTTGCACCGACAGTAGTACCAAGGAAGATTGTAATAATGTTCATAAGTTCATTCTGAGCTGTCTTGTTAATTCTTTCAACAACGCCTGATTCCTTAAAGAGGTTACCAAGCATAAGCATACCAACAAGCGGAGCAGCGTCAGGAAGGAAGATTGCAATGATAATTACAACAATTACAGGGAACATAATCTTCTCAAGTTTAGATACAGGACGAAGCTGTTCCATAACTACAGAACGCTCTTTCTTTGTTGTAAGAGCTTTCATAATAGGCGGCTGAATAATAGGAACGAGCGCCATATATGAATATGCGGCAATCGCAATTGAACCTAAAAGGTGAGGTGCGAGCTTTGTTGTAACGAAAATAGCGGTAGGACCGTCTGCACCACCGATAATACCGATAGCGCCAGCCTCTTTAGCTGTAAAGCCGAGGAAGATAGCACCTGTAAATGTTACGAAAATACCAATCTGAGCGGCAGCACCGAGGATAAGGCTCTTTGGGTTTGAAATAAGCGGACCAAAGTCTGTCATACAACCAATACCAAGGAAGATAAGCGGTGGGTAAATACCAAGCTTAACGCCCTGATATAAATAATAAAGCAATCCGCCGTATGTTGGGTTTTCATAATAAGTTACGCCGTCAATAACCTGTGTGGCGTGACCCGATGTTGCAATATCTCGTGCCGCACACTGTGCCTCGGTAAGAAGTTCAGTTGACTGAGGAGCCATAATGCTCGGATAAAGGTTTACAAGAAGCATACCAAAAGCGATAGGAAGAAGCAAGAGCGGCTCATATTGCTTTTTGATAGCAAGATAAAGCAAAACGATTGAAACACCAATCATAACATAGTTCTGCCAGTTAAGAGTTGTAAGGCCTGAACTGTTAAAGATACCTACAACGGCATCTACAAAGCCTTGTAAAATTTCCATTAGATAACATCCTTTCCCTTAAAATATGCCTTAAAATGGGCGGGTATTATCAAGTACACCGGCTTTTGCCCAAGCTGAACGACCACCGTCAGATGACTTTTTAATACTTTTGATTCGTGCTTTTTCAGATGAACCGTACATTGTTGCCACGGCAGCTGAAATAACAGCTACAACTTCGTCTGAAATTCCGTCTGTTGCTGCGCTTGCGGTAACAACAGAAGCAGGTGCCGCAGCCGGCTTTTCAGCAGGTTTTTCATCTTTATTTTTCTTGCCTTTTTTGCTGTTGCTGCCGGCACTTTGAGCCTTCTGAACAATAGCGCTGAAGATTTTAATAATAAAAATCAACAGAATAAGCATGACAAATACAACAACAAAGCCTGTGAGAACAACCTTTGCGGATGTTATGCCTTTTTCAGCAAGCGTAAGACTTTCTTTCTGGGCTGTCTGAGCTGCTAAAGCTACATCGGAAAGATTCATAAAATAACCCCCATATTTATTATTTTCATACAGGATTATTATACTTTATTCCTGTAAAATTTTCAATAATAAATATGGGGGGGAATAATTTTTGGCGGTTTACCTAATCATATTAAATATTTTAAAATATAATTTGTTTAATTTTAAAGCATTATATTTCAATTACAGAATTATACATATAAGACCGTTGCAGCCGTCATTTATAATTTTTTCAATGGTTTCACCTATTTTTGCTCTTGCGTCGGACGGCATTCTGTACAATTTATTGTGCAGTCCCTCGTTGACAAGTTCATGCACGGATTTGCCGAAGATATTGCTTTCCCAAATTTTTTCCGGATTTTCCTCAAATTCTTTCAAAAGATAAGATACAAGCTCCTCGGACTGCTGTTCCGAGCCTACAATCGGAGTTACCTCTGTCTTTGTATAAATCTTCATCATATGAATACTCGGTGCGCTTGCTTTGAGCCTTATGCCGTACTTTCCGCTCTGTTTAATAATTTCAGGTTCTTCAAGCGATAACTCTTCAATAGTCGGCATAACAATTCCGTAACCGTTTTCCTGCACCTGTTCATAAGCCTGCGCAAGTTTATCAAAGTCTTTCTGCTTTTTGGAAAGTTCTTTTACACAACTGAACAGCGCACATTCGTCGGTAATGTCAATACCAGATTCTTCGGAAAGTACCTTATAAAACAATTTACTGTCAATATTAATTCCGATAGTCGCAAAGCCTCTGCCCAGATCAAGACTTTTTATTTCGGTAGAATTAATATATTCGCAGTTGTCAAGTTCCTGCATTATATCCTGAACCTGACGGATTTTTTCGATTTTTCCCGCACTCTTTTTGATTGCGTCAAAGATATTGGTTTTGAGCCAGTGATCTTTATCAAGCATTACGAGCCATTTAGGAATATCTACTTTGATTTCTTTTATGTGAAACTCAAACAAAAGCTGGGCAAGAATACGCTTAATTTCAAATTCGTCAAGTTCCATACAGCTTACGGGAATTACAGGCACATTGTAAATTGACGCCATTTGAGCAGCGAGATTTTTTGCTCTTTCGCTTTCGGGTTCGGTTGAGTTGAGCAAAACAATAAAAGGTTTGTTAATCTCTTTCAGTTCGTTAATAACCCGCTGTTCGCTCTCAATGTAGTCTTCCCTGTCAATATCACTGATTGTACCGTCAGTTGTTATTACCAAGCCGATTGTCGAATGATCTGTAATAACCTTTTTGGTGCCGATTTCGGCAGCGTCATCAAAAGGAATTTCCTTATCGAACCAAGGCGTTTTAACCATTCTCGGCTGTTCGTCTTCACTGTAGCCGATTGCACTGTCAACTATATAACCTACGCAATCAATCATTCTTACCCTGAAAGAAGTGTTGTTTCCCAGATCAACTTCAACTGATTCTTCCGGTATGAATTTAGGTTCGGTTGTCATTATGGTTCTTCCCGATGCCGACTGCGGAAGTTCATCGAGAGTTCTGCGATATACCGCCTCATCCGTTATATTCGGCAATACCAGAGAGTCCATAAATTTTTTTATAAAAGTTGACTTACCTGTTCGCACAGGACCTACAACACCGATATACACATCTCCGTCTGTTCGGCGTGAAATGTCACGATACACATTTCTTTCTTCCATTTTTGTACCTCCTAAACTCTCGGAATAAGCAGCATTCGAGGAATATCCTCATTTTGTGCCGCTGCCGAATTTTCTTCAATCAGTTTATCAAGTGCCGTATTATGCGATTTGGCAATACTCCACAGACTCTCCCCCGCTTGCGCAAAGTACAAAGTCAGAGCACACTCTTCGGGCTTTACGGGTTTATCTTCAAATATCTCTACATCGGAAACCGCCCTTATATTTTCTTTTGCGGCAGCCGAAACGGCAAATTTAATTTCACACCTGATTTCAACTGTGCTGTCATCGGCAAGTCGATAGCTTATACTTGCTACACGAGGTTCAACATACAATGCACAGTTATACTCACTGCTTGATGTCATAAGATGAGAATAGTCTATATTGCGTTCAATAAACACAGGTATTTTATCTTCGTTTTCGGCAAGAATACAAATATTTACCTTACCCGAAACAGTTATACCCTTATCGTCGCAAGAATAATCAGCAGTAATTTGGTTTGATGATATGTTTATTACTTTGCTGATTTTTCCGTTATCGACAGCAACCGAAGATTTTTCAATATGAGAATCATTAAGTTTTGCAAGATCACTTACTATATTCAATTGCGTAAAAGCGGGTTGAGTTGCACATTTAACAGAATATGCGTCTGTAACTACATTTTCGTCAGCTATTACATAGCCTTCTTCTGTAAGACAAAGTTTTAAATCAAGCAGTAAAAGAGGTTTATCTGACATAACATCATTCTTAAGTCTGATGTCATAAGACATAATATCGCAGGAAACACAGTTAATTGTATTTTCGTCGATACCCTCGCAATCTATAATTTGATTAAAGGGCAATAAGTAATCAAGTTTTCCTGTTTCGCCGCTCTCAACATCAGTTATATATAATAGTTTTAAGTTGATTTCGCCGTTCGCCATAAGTTTACCTGTAACAGCTTTGGTATCGGTAATATTCACACTTATATCGGTACTCAAGATTGATTCAATTACAGGCTTATCTCCCACAGAAACTTCTTCTACCACGCTGAACTGTTCTTGGCAAAGAGAAGTCAGGCTTGCACATTTTATATTCATCAGCTGTGCTTCAAGACAATTTTCGGCAGGCGGTGAGTAGATACTTGTTTTTGCCGAGGAAAGCACCTTTGCATATAACGAAAATGCACCGTGCATTACAAGTCTGCGAGGGCTTAATGCCCTACAGTTTATGTACTCGGGCTTTGTTCTTGTTAATATAACAGGATTATCAGGCGCTTCTTTAACAGAAAAGCTTTGAGAAAAATTAACCGACTGCTCACAGCAACGAATACTTTTTTTGATACTGTCAACATACAGCACATTAACAACACAGTTACCGTCAATTTGCAGTTGTCCGCCCGATAAGGTTCTTGTCTGAATTTTAGGGATAAGAGTACATTTCAAAATTTTTTCGATATCCGGACAATAATCGGGTAAAGTTAAATCGACATCAGCAAGCTGTTCGGCAACCGTGTCAAGCACCGCAACAGTTGTGCAAAACGATCGGTTATCCTGATTAAACTCCATATTTTATCTCTCCTTTTATATTTATACTCAAAATATATTAGAAAGGTAATGAAAATATTACAATAAAAAGCATCGGACTGAAATTAATCAATCCGATGCTGTAAAAGCTGTTAAATTATATCAGGTATCAACCGAGGTTTGGAATATTACCCGCAACATAAAGCTGAATTTCTGTACAATCGAGAATGTCAATAATGCCATCTCTGTTTACATCAGCTTTGAGTTGAGCGTTAGCGTCAAGTGACTTGTCACCGGCAACGTAAAGCTGGAGTAATGTTACGTCGTCTACAGTAACATTACCGTCATTGTTTACATCACCGTATAAAATATCGCTCACATAAAGGTCAGTTGTAAACTTTGGCTTTGCGTTTGAAAAACCTGTCTGTGAAGTAACATCCCGGTAAATGCCGTTCTTAACAACATTAGCGTACTTTGTAACACCGTTTTGGCTGTAACCTACAGAAAGTTCCTGAAGTTCAAGATTAACATTAACTGTCTTGTCAAACTTCTTCTTAACATCAAATGTTACCGATACCATTGCCTTTTTGCTTGTAAAGTTATACAAATTGTTAACATTTGAGAAAGCACCGTAAACTGCACCTTCTTCAGCATTAATCATAGCGCCGCTTGAAATGTACGGCATAAGACCGTCAACATTTCTAATGCTTAAGTAATTTGAATCATATGTAAGTTTCCACTGACCGTTTACAATCTTCATTGCAGACTCAAGGTCAAAATCAACGGTAAATGTATTGCTTTCGTTATATGTCTGTGTACCTGTAAAGAGATTTGATGTAACTTCAACCTTACCCTCACTTACAGGATATGTAGCTGCGGTTGGCTGTGTTGTAGGACTTACAGTTGTTGGCTGAGCTGTAGTTGGCTGTGTTGTAGGACTTACAGTTGTTGGCTTAGCTGTAGTCGGCTGTGTAGGATTTACTCCGCTCTTACCGATACGGGCAAATTCAGAAGTAATTACATCAATATCGTCTTTTTCAGCCGATGTACTTGCGTCACTTGAATATTCACCTGTAGTATTATCAAGCATTGTATCGTCATACGGAATACAGTCAATACCCGACTCGCCTCTTGTTGCAACAAGCATTGCACCGATACCGTTTGTTTCAAGATAATTCTTGTCAATACCGAGAGCAGAGAAAGGAATCTTCATCTCATAGAATGAATCGTATTTTGTATCGTGAGTTCCCTGTGAACCCTTAAATGTCTTATAATCTACCCAATCTGCATCATTGAAGAAAGAAGGATGCTTACGCTTTTCTTGATTAGTTTCATGTGTTAATTCAAAACCTCCATAATAAAATTTCAGTCCTATTGTAATATTTTTTCCAAAAGAACTCAATAATAAATTAAGATGTGCATATCTTTTTGTCGATATGCACATCTTTTGTTTAATTATGTTATTAATGATTACCAATAAAATTTCATTTTATTTTACATATAAGAAAGTTTTATTGCGGATTTATTACCTTTTTAATTCCGTAAATCTTCCGTAAAATTGCCGATAAGAATTTTGGTCGTTCAATAAGTACAACTTTCATTGCAAATCTCCTCTCATATTATCTTCGTATGCAAGTCAGACTGACCACGATAAGTGCTGCAGCTGCAACCACAAGCACACATTCTGAAGGCAGTAAACTTGCAGTCAGAAGTCCAAGCCCGAAAAATACAGCCGACCTTAGCCTGTGTGAGTAGCAATTCACTTTATCACCCTGTATCAGTTTACACAGCTTTTTAAAAAGTGTGAAAAATCGGTTGAAAAAAATTTTATAATAATATAAAATTAAATTGATTAAGGTTAAGGAGAAAGCAATGAGAACTATTGATATAAAGAAAAACGATGCAAACCAAAGACTTGACAAGTTCCTTTCAAAAAGATTCAAAACTATGCCAAAGTCGCTTATGTATAAATATATCCGTACAAAGTACATTAAACTAAACGGCAAAAAGTGCGATATAAAAGATATGCTCAAAGAGGGCGATGTGCTTACTCTGTACATAAAAGATGAATTTTTTGAGGAAAGCGAGCAGGAAAACTACGAATTTTTAAAAGCGCCCGACAAACTTGATATAGTATATGAGGACGGGAACATAATTCTGATTGACAAAAAGCCCGGTATTATCGTACATCAGGACAAGAGTTACCATTTTGATTCGCTTGTGGCAAGAGTTCAGCACTATCTTTACAATAAGGGCGAATACAACCCAAAAGAAGAAAAAGCATTCGCTCCCGCTCTTGCAAACAGAATTGACAGAAACACGGGCGGTATAGTAATTGCGGCAAAAAATGCCGAAAGTTTGCGGGTTCTCAATGCCAAAATCAAAACAAGAGAACTTGAAAAATACTATCTTTGCCTGCTGCACGGCAAACCTAAAAAAGATTGCGATATTCTTCACGATTATCTTATTAAAAACGAAGCGCAAAATAAAGTTAAAGTTTTCAGTAAACAGGTTGACGGCTCAAAAGAAATTATAACAAAATATGAAATTCTTGATTTCAACGGCAAATACAGTCTTGCGGAAGTTGAACTTCTGACAGGCAGAACGCATCAGATAAGAGCGCATATGGCATATATCGGTCATCCGCTTGTAGGCGATACTAAATACGGAAAAAACAGAAAAGCACCTGATAACATTAAGTATCAGGCACTTTACAGCTATAAACTTAAATTTTCATTTGACACCGACGCAGGTATTCTTAATTATCTTAACGGCAAAGAATTTTCTGTAAAAGAAGTATGGTTTGCAAAGAATAAGCATATTTCGATTTAAGAATTATTTTATACACATAAACGCACACATTGTGCCTCTATGCCCTTTGGTTGCCCTGTGACTCCACAACAAATCGCTGTTACAGTTTGTACATACATCAGAAACCGTGATATTCTCCGACTTTACACCTGCTGCCGTAAGAATTTGTCTGTTGGTTTCAAGCAAGTCAACCATATACTTGCCGTTTTCTTTAGGATGAACAAAATCTGACGGATTTACATTTTTAAGTGCAAGAAAATGGTCGGCACAAGGTTTGTCAACCTCATAACAGCACACGGAAATAGCAGGGCCAATCGCACATTTTAAATCAGACGGGTTTGTTCCGTAAAGCTCGGTCATTTTTTGCACAACCTTTTCGCCTATTCTGCCGACAGTACCTCTCCAGCCTGCGTGAGCAAGTCCTATTGCTTTTTTGTTTGTGTCAACAAAGAAAAGCGGTGTACAATCGGCATAATAAGTGACCAAAGTTACACCTTTCTGATTTGTTATCAAAGCGTCAACGCTTTCAATATCTCTCGGCTTATAAATACCTGTTCCAATATTTTCTGTTGTAACCGCACGAACATAAGTATTATGGTCTTGAGCAGAAGCCGTAAGCGTATTATAATCAAATCCCGCACTTTTGCAAAAGCGTTTATAGTTTTCAGTAACACTGTCGGGATTATCTCCCCTGTTAAACGCAAAGTTCATTGATGTAAACTCACCCGTCGACGCACCGCCGAGTTTTGTGGAAAAAGCATGATTTATAAAATCAATTTCCGATAAAGAATTATATGTTAAATACGGCACACTGTCCGCATTATGGATAGTCATAGTTTTTGAATTAAATTTCATTATACTTCTCCTTATGCGTAGTTTCGCTTGAAAATGACAACTGTTAATGTTATAATGATTAAAGAATGAGGTGATATTATGTTGAAGAAAAAGCTTTTCGGCAAAAACATAAAACCAAGCTGTACATACTGCTTAAATTCGGTTTATGAAAACGATACCTGTCATTGCATAAAAAACAAAACAATTATTGATGACAAATGCAAAAGCTTTAAATATGACCCGCTTATGCGTGTTCCGCAGTCAGCGCCGACTCTTCACGAGTACACCTTAGATGACTTCAAACTATAATTATTTTAATATTTTTATAAAAAAATATCAAGGCTTTCTTAAAAACTCAAGAAAGCCTTTTGTTATGCATTAATATTTTTAGATATTCGGATCGTCTAAATCAAGCTTGTCAGCCTCGGTAATTTTTCTGATAGGTTTGCAAGGATTGCCGACCGCTACAACGCCTGACGGAATGTCTTTTACAACAACCGAGCCTGCACCGATTACAACATTATTTCCGATAGTAACACCGGGAAGTACGGTTACGCCGCCGCCAAACCAAACATCACTGCCGACTTTTATCGGTTTTGCAAGTTCAATTCCTGTATTTCTCTGATGAGCATCAATAGGATGAATTGCAGTATAAAATCCGCAGTTAGGGCCGACAAAAACATTGTCGCCAAAAGTAACCTCTGCACAATCAAGTATAACAAGGTTATGGTTTGAATAGAAATTCTTACCCACTTTTACATTAAATCCGTAGTCACACCAAAACGGAGGAGTAAAAACACAATATCCATCGTTATGCTCTTCTTGTAAAAGTTCATCAATAATAGCCTTACGAGCGGCAACATTTGAAAAATCAAGATTATTGTATTGACGGCAAAGCGACTTAGATTTATTCAAAGCAGCAACAAGCTCGCTGTCTTGAGAATTATATACCTTGCCGGCAATCATTTTTTCTTTTTCTGTCACTTAATACCTCTGTTTATGCCATCTGGAAATCTTTAATATAGCTGTCGATTGACTTTTTAATAATATCCTTAGCCATCTCAACACCGTTGGTTTCAGTTACAGATGTAACCTTACCGCTTTCAAGGCTCTTGTAAACCTGGAAAAAGTGCTGAATTTCGTCAAAATAGTGACGAGGAAGGTCAGCAATGTCATTGTAACCGCAATAGTTAGGGTCATTAACAGGCACAGCAATGATTTTTTCGTCACAGCTGTCATTATCAATCATATTGAGTACACCGATAGGCTTGCACTCAACAAGGGTCATTGGCTGTATTGTTTCGGAACAAAGAACAAGCACATCAAGCGGATCTCCGTCATCTGCATAAGTTCTCGGAATAAAACCGTAGTTTGCGGGATAATGAGTTGAAGTAAAAAGCACACGGTCAAGTTTTAACATACCTGTTTCTTTATCAAGCTCATATTTATTTTTACCGCCCTTTGAAATCTCAATAACAGCGTAAAATTTTTCTGATGTAATCCTTTTTGGTGATATATCGTGCCAAATATTCATAATAAAGCCACCTCACAAATTTATTTAACTTAATTATAAATAAACCGCAGTTAGTTGTCAAGAATTTTAATAATATTTTAACAACAATACTGCGGCTTATAAAATTTATTTTATTAAAAGAGATATATCTTTGCTTGAGTTTGGCTGATTTTGCTCTTATTTACTCTTTTTAATGTTTTCAGCAATTACCTTAGCAATCTGAATAATTACAGTCGGAATAAAAGCAAGCAGAGCAATAAATCCGATTTGTGCGCCTGTAAGTTCCGCAATCTTAAACAGCGGATGCATAAACGGTACAAAAATTACAAAAGCAAGAAGTCCTACACCTGCCGCAAAAGCAAGCAGGCTATATACATTTGAGGCAAGACCGATTTTAAAAATCGAATGCTTACTGCGACAGTTAAAGCCGTGGAACAAACGAGCAAGGGTAAGTGTTGCAAAAGCCATTGTACTTGCAGTTGCGGCATTAACCTGCAAACCTATATAGAAAGCAGTCATTACAACAACGGCAATCAGTGCACCCTGCAAAAGCATTAGTGCGGAAAATTCTTTAGTCAAAATACCCTGTTTAGGATCTCTCGGTTTTTGCGAGAGTAAATCTTTTTCGGGCTTCTCCATACCGATAGCAATAGCCGGAAGCGAGTCGGTTAAAAGATTTATAAAGAGAAGATGAACTGCCTCAAAAGGCACAGGCAAAGCAAGAAGCGATGCGTAAACTACCGCAAATATAGCTGCCATATTGCCCGAAAGCAGGAACAGAATTGCATTTTTAATATTCCTGTAAACATTTCTGCCGTTTGCAACAGCTTTAATAATTGTTGCAAAGTTGTCATCCTGGAGTACCATAGACGCTGCATCCTTAGATACCTCTGTACCTGTAATGCCCATTGCAACACCGATGTCGGCTTTTTTGAGTGCAGGTGCGTCATTTACGCCGTCACCTGTCATAGAAACGATGTTGCCCTTTCTCTGCCAAGCCTCAACAATTCTGATTTTATTTTCGGGCGAAACACGAGCATAGACAGATATTTTTTCAATCTTTTGGTCAAGTTCACTGTCGCTCATTGCGTCAAGCTCCATACCTGTTACGGCAATATCTCCCTCTCTGAAAATACCAATCTGTCTTGCAATGGCAGTGGCGGTAATCTTATGGTCACCTGTTATCATAACAGGCTTAATACCTGCTCTGACAGCATCTGCAACCGCTGCTTTTGACTCCTCACGAGGCGGGTCAATCATAGAAACAAGTCCTAAGAAAGTATATCCGTACTCCGTATTTACATTGAGTTCTTCATCAGACTCCTTGTAAGCAAAAGTAAGCACACGCAAGCCGTTTTCGGAATACTCTGTATTCTGCTTGAGTATATCTGCCTTGTCGGCTTGAGTAATCGGGCGAACACCGTCCTTTGTCGCAATACTGTCACATCTGTCAAGAATAGCGTCAATAGCACCTTTAGTCAATATATGATTCACACCGTGAAGTTTATACTTTGTGCTCATCATCTTACGGTCGGAATCAAACGGCACTTCCTCAAGTCTTTTAAGTCCCGAACGCAAATCATCTTCGTTGTATCCGAGTTTTCTCAGAGTTTCAAGCAACGCATACTCTGTAGGGTCGCCTATTCCCTTTCCGTCAACAATGCTTGAATCGTTATTAAGCACCATATCGTAAAGTAAATAGCGGTGGCTTTGATTATTAAGGTCAAGTTCTTCTTCAAAAATACTTTCACCGTTGATATATATTTTCTGAACAGTCATTTTATTTTGAGTAAGCGTACCTGTTTTGTCGGAACAAATTACAGATACACAACCGAGGCTTTCAACCGCTTTCAAATCTTTGATAACTGCATTTTCCTTAGCCATTTTTTGAGTACCAATTGCCTGTACAATAGTAACAATTGAACCCAAAGCCTCAGGAATAGCGGCAACGGCAAGGGCAACAGCAAACATAAGCGCATCAAGAATTGCCATATGATTTAAAAGGCTTAAACCGAATACGAGCGCAGAAATAATAAGAATAATAATCGCTAGTTTGCTTGAGAATTTATCAAGACTCTCCTGCAAAGGAGTTTTCTTTTCTTTTGCCGCATTCATAAGGCTTGCAATCTTGCCTATTTCGGTATTCATACCTGTGCCTGTAACAGCTACAATAGCTCTGCCGTAGGTTACCAAACTGCCCGAATATACCATATTTGTTCTGTCTGCGAGCGGGACTTCCGCAGTAATGTTATCATCGTTTTTATCAACATTAGTTGATTCGCCCGTAAGTGAGCTTTCATTTACCTGTAAAGAATAATTATTCATAATTCTGCCGTCAGCTACTACAAGGTCACCCGCCTCAAGCACAACCATATCACCCTCAACCACTTCTTTTGACGGAATTTCAATTTTCTGTCCGTCACGAATTACTTTTGCATTCGGAGATGAAAGTGACTTTAAACTGTCAAGTGATTTTTCCGCATTGATATGCTGGACTGTACCGAGAATGGCATTAAGAATAATTACCGCAAAAATTACTATAGTGCTTTCAATATTACCCGAAAACATTGAAATAATTGCAGCAATAATAAGAATAATTACAAGCAAATCCGCAAACTGACTGAGAAACACTTGCAAAGCGGTTTTTCGCTTTCCCTCCTGCAAAACATTTTCGCCGTTTTTTTGCAATAATTCTTCGGCTTTTTTTGAGCTAAGTCCGTCCTTTGTAACACCGAGCTTTTCAAGCACTTGTTCTTTGGTCAACTGATACCAGTTCATCATAATTCCTCCATATTTTTTCTTAATAAAAGAAAGTAAGCAAACAAAAAAGACTTTTATTGTAAAATATTGCAAACGCAATTATCATACAATAAAAGTCTCGTTTTTTAAGATACAACCGATACCATAAGGTATGAGATTGACGAATTGTACCACAGATTATCTGCAAACTACTCCCCTTTACAGTGGTTTTATTCTATCAGATTATTCGGTTTTTGTCAACTGTTTTTCTTTATTTTCATCTTTTAACTTTACTTTCTTTGGTTTGCTTAACATTCCGAGAATTATTCCTACGGTTGCAAGCAAAACTCCGCTTGCGGAAGTGATTGCCGACCATTTTTCACTGTCAAAAGCATAGGCAATAATAATTGATGCTAATATAAGCAATACGCATATTATAAGTAAAATAAACGCAATTTTAAAAAGAACATTCATTTTTTGCTTTTTCATTACATCATCTCCTGCAAATTGTTTGTAATATTCGCAAAGTCATCAAGAGTCAGCTTTTCCGCTCTTGCGTTTGTTTCTACTCCCGAATTAATCAAAAGCTCATTTATCTTGCCTTTTTCAACAGAAAGTCCCGAACTAAGCGAATTTGCAAGAGTTTTTCTTCTCTGTGAAAAAGCCGCTTTTATTACATTGAATAACAGTTTTTCACTCTCAACCTTTACAGGCGGCTCTTTTCTTACATTAAGTCTTATTACTGCCGAATCGACTTTCGGGGCAGGCATAAAAGAACCTGCGCTTACGCCAAACAGCATTTCAGGCTCGGCATAATAATTTACAGACACAGTGACCGCACCGCTCTGTCTTGTACCGACTTCCGCACAAATCCTCTGTGCCGCCTCTTTCTGAACCATTACGGTTATTGCCTCTATCGGCAGTCTGTCCTCAAGCAGTTTCATAATAACGGGAGATGTTATGTAATAGGGCAAATTTGCGCAAACAACAACCTTCATTCCTGCAAACTCCTCGTCAATCAGCTTGTGCAAATCAAGTTTAAGCACATCTTCGTTTACTACCTTTAAGTTATCGTATTCGCCAAGCGTTTCATCAAGAACAGGCAGAAGTCTTTTATCAAGTTCTACTGCCACTACCTTATCGGCAAGCTGACAAAGCTCATTTGTAAGTACACCGATACCCGGACCGACTTCAATTACACCTACACCCTCGCCTGCACCGCTGTACTCTGCCATTCTCGGGCATACAGACGGATTAATCAGAAAATTCTGACCAAGTGATTTTGAAAATGTAAAGCCGTGTTTTGAAAGTATCTCTTTAATTTTTCCTATATCAGATAAGTTATTCATTATAAAAGTCTAAGTCCTTTCGGATATTTATTTTTTAGTCTGCCGTTTGAGCATTTGCCAAATCCCACAGTAATTCCGTTTACGCAGACAGCAGTGTATCCTTTAATATTATTGTCAACGGCAACTTCTTCGCCGTGAAGAAACGCTTTAATTTCCGCAGAATTTACATCAAAATCCACTTTTGAAACACACTCGTCTGCTTTTGCCGCCATAAATGCCGAATGATGCGGTTCGATTCTGTTTTTAACTATTTGTCCCAAAATTATTCCGCTGCGTAAAACGGGCAGCTTTTCACACGGTACATATTCCTGCGGCAAAACAATAATTTTATCGCCTATTACTTCAATATTTTCACCAAACGGTCTGCCTATAAAGAGGCTGTCGTAAAAATCAAAAATTTTACTGTCAATTTTCTTTTTACTGTTTTCCGTAAAAGAATTTTTATATAATTCACCCGATTTTTTCAATCTTGCGGCAAAATGTCCCTCGCCGCCGTCCATCGGAAAAATTCTTCGTGCATATTCAAGCGTCGGTCTGCCAAAATTTACATTTGCGTCTTCAAGTTTAAAATCAGGATTTTCCTCTAAGAACCTGCCGATAACGCCCTCATTTTCTTCAACTGAAAAGGTACAGGTGGAATACACCATAACTCCGCCGTCTTTAAGCGCATTCTTAGCACTGTTCAAAATTTTTAACTGTCTCTCCGCACAGCTTTTTACATGCTCGTCACTCCACTCGCTTTCGGCAGTTGAGTCTTTTCTGAACATTCCCTCACCGCTGCAAGGAGCGTCAACAAGCACTTTGTCAAAACAGCCGGCAAGCCTGTCACAAAGCACCTCGGGATACGCATTTGAAACCGTGGCATTTCTTATACCCATTCTTTCAATATTCGAGAGCAGAATATTAGCTCTGTTTTTGACAATTTCATTGCTCCATAAAAAGCCTTTTGAATTGAGCTTAGCGGCAATTTGCGTACTCTTGCCGCCCGGTGCTGCGCAAAGGTCAAGTACATAGTCGCCCTCCTGCACATCAAGCATTGTTACTGCCGAAGAAGCAGACGGCTCTTGTATATAAAAAGCGCCTGCATGATGCAAAGGGTTATTACCGAGCGAAGTAATTTCATTCGGAATATAAAAACTTTCACTGCAAAAAGGAGCGGATTTTAAATCAAAATCAAGTAATTTTTCAAGTTTTTCCACAGAACATTTCAGAGTATTTACTCTTAAGCCTCTGTAATGTTCTCCGCTTGAATTATAAAATTTTAAAAAATCGTCAAACTCGTCACCGAGCAGAGCTTTCATTTTATCTAAAAAAATATTCATTGTATAAATTCCTTAGAAACGATAATAATAAGCATATCGGAGGGAGGTGCTAATATGAACTTCAACCAGAATCAGAATAACAATCAGAACCAGAACAATAACCAGAATCAGAACAAAAATCAGAATAACAACCAGAATAAAAACCAGAAGAACAGCCAGAACAAGAATCAGAATAACAACTTTCACTAATCGGGTTCATAACTGTGCGGCAAGCCATATTTTTAGAAACAAAGGTATGGCTTGCCTTAAACAGTACATATTTTTTAAAATCAATAATTCACAAAAACAATTAGTGGAATAATTCTATTGTTATTTAATTAAATTTTAATATATCAATATCCGTATTTTTCACCTATAATTATTACCTTAATTCTGTCCTTATGTCTTTGTTGAGCGCAAACTACATAGTTACAGCAAATTCTTCTGTCACTTTTGCAGCCCGAACAAAGTTCTGCGCCCTCTTTGTCTGCTGTAATACATTTACCTGTTTTGCCGCATGGAGTTTCAATATTCAATCTTATTGTATTGCTCGGTGTGGCAATTCTCTTTACTCTGTCAATTGCCTCATCAATGTTTTTTACAATTTTATTATAACCGCAAACAAGTATAACACTCTTAGGACCATATAAAATTGCCGCAACACGGTTAGAATTGCCGTCAACATTATACAGTTCTCCGTTTTCTGTAATCGCATTACTGCTCGCAAAGTAAACATCGGAAGAAAAAGTCTTATGATAAACTTCTTCCACCTCTTCGGGAGTAATTCCCTCTGCCGCTCTGTCAAGATACTTATAATCGGAAGAAGTAATAATATCATACACTCCTGTTTCTTTAAGAGTAACAGAACCGCCGCTTGATATTACATCGCCCTTTTTAATCAGAGTTTTTACAAGATTGCAGGCGTCTTCTTTGTTATCACAATAATAAGCATCCATCTTGTTTGCTTTCAAATTTTTTATTGTTTTTTCAATTTTAAGTTTAGTTTCGTTGCTCAAAGCGTTCATACTTACACTTCCGTTAGCTTTTTGTTAAATTATACACTATATAGCCGTCTATTTCAAGCCTCTACAAACGGTACTCCAAAATACTCCGCAATCGACTGTGCAAGATTTCTTCCGATTGCTCCGACATTTTCTCTTATCCACTGTGCCTCTTCGGGATTATCGTGGTACGCTACTTCTATCAATGCCGACGGTGCTTTTGTTCTGCGGACTTCCGCAAGGCTTGTGGTCGGAATAATATCTACATCATCAGGATACGGATAGATGTTTTCATAATTTCGTTGTAAGATTTCAGCGAACCTTTTTCCGTTAAGGCTTGACGGATAATAATATATGTCAGCACCGGTATATCTGCCTGCCGAGCCCTCCGGTGCAGCATTACTGTGTACTGCAAGATGCAAATCATTTGCCGAATTATTAGAGTCCTTTATCGCCTGTGACAAAGTCATTTCGGGACTGTTTCTGTCAAATTCTATTCCGCTTGCAAACAAATACGGCTCAATAGCGTCGGCAACAAGATTCATATAATATTCTTCATTTCCGCCGTCAACATAAGGATTATACTCCTGAAGTGACGGACTTAAATATACCTTTGGCATAATAATTCTCCTTTTATTAAAATAATGCTCACGCACCATACAATATATTATTCCGCAATTTATTTTTTGCTTATTTTTTCCATAAGTTGTGCGGTTGATTCCGCATTATCTCGGCGAAATCTTCCGAGTTCATAAAGACTTTCGGGATTTTTAGTTACATAATTAAGTTTTTCGGTACAATTTAAAGTAGACAAAAAGCCTGCCTCTTTAAGAATTTCAAGACTTGAGCCGCTTTCTTCACCGAAGGGATAAATAAATGCGGTAGGTGCGTTGCCCGTAATAGATTTTATATATTCCTGAGCCTTATTTATATCATTTGTAATTGCAGTTTTATATTCATCATCACTTTCCTTATATTTTTTACCTATTCCCTTTCTTGGCGTCAAAGTGTGCATATTGTATGAATGATTCTGAAATTCCACAAGCCCGGAATCATACATTTCTTTAATATTCTTTTTCAAAAGATGACCGTAGTTTGCATTTTCTTCACCTGTTGCCGTAAAGTTCTCACTGAACTTTGCAACGGGTGAAATTACAGCTTTTGCGTTGTATTTTTTTAACAACGGAAAAACATATTTATAGTTATTGTAGTATCCGTCATCAAATGTCAGCATCACACATTTGTCAGGTAAGGCTTTATCGGAATAAACATAGTCAATTAAATCATTTACCGTTACGGTTGTATAACCGTTTTCCTGAAAATATTTTAAATCGCTTTCAAATAAATCAGGTGAAATCACATAATCATTTTGGCTTGATTTATCCTTTAATACCGAATGATACATTATAATCGGCATTTTTATAGCATTTTCCGAAATTTCGCTTGCACCGCTAAGAGATGCAAGTATAAAAATTGACAGAATTACTGTGGTAAGACACATTAAAAGCAGTTTTAATCTGTTTTTGTATATTTTACCCATAAATACCTCCAAAATTTTTTATAAAAATAATTCTTATTATTCTTTTATGTAAATATAATAATTTAAAGTTATGATAATATATTTGCAATCAGTAATCATTATCAATTTTTGGAGAAAATGTTGCAATGAAAAGAAATTTCAGCTCAAAAAGAAACGCTATATACAACACAATTCTCAGTACAACGACGCACCCAAGTGCCCGTTGGATATACGAACAGCTTAAGCCCGATTATCCGGACCTCAGCCTTGGCACAGTTTACCGTAACATTTCATTATTTAAAAATGAAGGCAAGGTAAGCGTTGTGTGTAATGTAAACGGTGAAGAACGCATTGACGGTAACACTTCCCCACATACACATTTTGTGTGCAATTGTTGCGGCAGGGTAATTGATGTAGCAGATGACGGCAGCAAATCGTCGGAAAGCCTTGCACTTTTAAATAAAGGCTTTACTATTGAGAGCAAACTTGTTATCTACTACGGCAAATGTTCAGATTGCTGTAATAACTAATACCGAACAGCGGTATTTAATTAACAATATATATTTATTATAAAGGAGAAAAAATTATGAAATGGTATTGTACAGTATGCGGATATGTTTATGAAGGACCTACAGCTCCGGAGTTTTGCCCACAGTGTAAAGCTCCTGCAAGCAAATTCAAAGAGGTTGTAGAGGGCGCGTCTTTTGCAACAGTTCACGAGGTTGGCGTAGCCCAGGGCGTTAGCGAAGATATTTTAAAGGATCTCAGAGCTAACTTTGAGGGTGAATGTTCAGAAGTAGGTATGTACCTTGCAATGGCAAGAGTTGCTGACAGAGAAGGTTATCCTGAAATTTCAGCCGCTTTTACTAAGTATGCTTTTGAAGAGGCAGAGCACGCTGCAAAGTTTGCAGAACTCCTCGGTGAAGTAATTACAGACAGCACAAAGAAGAACCTCCAAATGCGTGCAGAGGCAGAAGCAGGCGCTTGCGAAGGCAAATTTGATCTTGCTAAGAGAGCAAAGGCTCAAAATCTTGACGCTATCCACGATACAGTTCATGAGATGGCTAAAGACGAGGCAAGACACGGTGCAGGCTTTGCAGGTCTTTTAAAGAGATATTTTGCTGACTGATTTTAAATCTTAAAACTCAAAGGACATCGGCTGTTCATATACCGATGTCCTTTTTATTATTTTTCTATAAAAAATCAGCTGTAATTTGATTGTTTTATAATATTTTATTTACTTTTATTTATCATTATGATAACATTGTATTGAGGTGTTAAAAATGGATAATGAAAATATTAATTACAGTGATTATAAATACGATTTTGAATCAAAAATTGTAATGAACGAACAAGATTATTTAGACTTTAACAATGTAAGCTATAAAAGATTGGCAATAATATTTATAATTGAATTTATCATAACGGGTTTTATAACAACACGAATATTAATACTAAAATCTTTTAATTATTATTTTCAAAGTGAAACTACAGATGATATGCAATTATATCTGATATTATCCGCAGTAATAGTTTTGCTTATGGGAGTAATATATTTTAAAACACAGAGAAATATCAAAAACAGCTATAAAAGAGCTTTGTTTACTACCGGCGAAAAGTATATTACTCACACTACTTACTTTGGCGAAAAAATTATTACCGTAACAAAGAATATATCAAGAGAATTTGATTATTCGAGCATTACGGGCGTTTACGAAACCGAAAAATACATTCTTTTAAAATTACAGTTTAATTTGTTTTTGATTATAGGAAAAGATATTAAAAGCAACATCAATAATGTAGATTTTATTTCTTATATATTCAGTAAATCTTCTAATATTAAAAAGAAAGCTGTTATTAATGTTACTAATCAAAAAAAGGTCGCCTTTGTTTTTATGTGCCTTACAATCGCTCTCTTTGTAATTAATTTGATAATTGCTGTCTTATAGAAATCGCTTCTATTCTAAAAGTCGAGGTAACATTAATAAATTATAGTTTGGCTTAATACAACTGCAAAGCAATTATAAAAGTTTGGTCGACTTTTTCAAAGGTCGTGGGGTGTAGGCAAAGCCACAAACACTTTACTCTTACACAATTTCTTGATAGCCAAACAGCTCGCTGTTTGAGCCTGATACATCGTTATATTGGAATATATTAGGGGCACTGCCCAAAGCAAAACCAAATTTTTAATTATTTTGCTAAAGCTGTGCGATAATCCATAATTCACCCAACAAACATTTGATAAAGTACCTAAAAATACTTATACTGCTTTATTTCCAAATGCAAAAAATCCCACTCAAAAAATTTGAGTGGGATTAATTATGCAATATTAATAAATAATTAATTATTTAACCATACTTGCAACTTCAGCTGCAAAATCGTCCTGACGCTTTTCGATGCCTTCGCCCTTTTCAAAACGAACGAACTTAGCAATCTCAATGCTGCCGCCGAGAGCCTTAGCTGTGTTGTTAGTATACTGCTTAATTGTCTGCTTGTTGTCCTTAACGAACTCCTGATCTACAAGGCAGTTCTCCTTATAGAATTTGCCGATCTTACCCATAACGATCTTATCAGCAATTGCCTCAGGCTTACCCTCGTTAATAACCTGCTGACGCATAACTTCTTTCTCATGCTCAATAACATCAGTCGGAACATCAGCCTCTGTAAGGTATGGAGTGTTGAGAGCTGCAATCTGCATAGCTACATCCTTACCGTAAGCAATGAACTCATCGTTTACAGCAATGTCAGTTGTGAAGTTTACAAGAACGCCAATCTTACCGCCTGCATGAACATAAGCTACGCAAGCACCTTCCATACGCTCAAAACGACGGATCTTAATGTTCTCGCCGATTGTCTGAATCTTCTCCTGGAGAAGTTCAGCAACTGTCTGCTCAGAGCCTGCTGCCTTAAGTGTAAGAAGCTCATCAACATCAGCAGGATTCTGCTCGATAACTGTCTGAGCACAAGCCTTAACAAAATCCATAAATGAATCGTTCTTAGCAACGAAGTCTGTTTCAGCGTTTACTTCGATAACTACGCCAACAGAAGCGTCTGCATTAGTTGTTGCATAAGCAACACCTTCAGCAGCAATTCTGCTTGCTTTTTTAGCTGCCTTTGCAAGGCCCTGCTCTCTTAAGAAGTCAATAGCCTTGTCCATATCACCATCGGCATTTGTGAGAGCCTTTTTGCAATCCATCATGCCGCAACCTGTTTTTTCTCTTAATGTTTTAACATCCTGAGCTGTAAATGCTGCCATTTATATTACATCCTTTCGATTGATATAATTATAAGATAAATAAAATTATTCAGCTGCCTCTTCTGCTGTTTCTTCTTCAACAGCAGCTGCACCCATCTGACCTTCTTTACCCTCAATGATAGCGTCAGCCATAGCACCTGCAATAAGCTTTACTGCACGGATAGCGTCATCGTTACCTGGGATAACATAGTCGATTTCATCAGGGTCACAGTTTGTATCAACAATAGCAACAATCGGAATGTTGAGTTTCTTAGCTTCAGCAACGGCGATTCTCTCTTTTCTTGGGTCAACAATAAAGAGTGCGCCCGGCATTGAAGTCATATCCTTAATACCGCCCATAAACTTCTCAAGCTTTTCGATCTCAAGGTTAAGCTTGATAACTTCCTTCTTAGGAAGAAGATCAAATGTACCGTCCTCCTGCATTGTGCGGAGCTGCTTTAAACGAGCAATTCTTCTGCGGATTGTAGCAAAGTTTGTGAGCATACCGCCGAGCCATCTTGCGTTTACATAGTAAGCGCCTGCACGGAGAGCCTCTTCTTTAACTGAATCCTGAGCCTGCTTCTTTGTACCTACAAAGAGTACGCTCTTGCCTTCTGCTGAAAGCTCACGAACAAAGTTGTAAGCCTCTTCGAGCTTCTTAACGCTCTTCTGAAGGTCAATAATGTAAATACCGTTACGCTCTGTGAAGATGTATTCAGCCATCTTAGGGTTCCATCTTCTTGTCTGGTGACCAAAGTGTACACCTGCTTCTAAGAGCTGTTTCATTGAAACTACTGCCATTTTAAATATCCTCCTTAGGTTAAAACCTCCGCCGGACCTTGATTTTTATCGGGTTAAGAGCAATTTGCCACCGTTCCGACAAGCCCAACGTGCGAAATGCTATATTATTATACCATAAAATGCAAAAAAATCAAGTGTTTTTTTGAAATAACACTTGATTTTTTGCATATTGTATGTATCAGACTGCCAGATCAAAAAACCTTACATTACCGCAGCTGATAATGAAATTCTGTGTTTCGTGCCATTTACTTTCACCTGTGTAGAAACAGATGATTCTGTGCTGAACAGCCGAACCGTTGTTGTCAAAAATATAAGAAACCGCTGCTTTAACATCTGAGTTTGGCTCAATGTTTGTCGGGGCATAGTACTTATATTCATCTATAATGTAATCAATAGATGTATTACCGGAAAGGTTCATAGCATCTCTGATTGATTGGGCAACGAGAGCACATCCCTCATAACCCATAGTACCTGCCTCACCCATTACAAGGCGCTCGAGTTTTGCTCTGTCATAATCAGAAAGAGTTACCCTGCTCGGAGAATAAGATGTGTCAGGATTATCAATACTTACAAGATAAGTCTGTACACTCTCTGTAGGCTGTGTTTCTTCTTCTTTTTCTTCAACAGGCTTAGTAGTTGCCTTAGTTTCCGTTTTGTTCTCCTTTGCGGGAGCTGTTGTAGGCTTGGTAGCCTTTTCTGTCGGTTTGGTTGCCGCTGTGCTTTCCTCTGCTTTTTTGTCAGCAGTTTCCGTAGGTACTGTTTCCGCACAATTTTCAGCAATTGACTGTGAGAAAGTATCAATACCGCCAACGGAGTATGCAGCCGCTCTGCTGTCAGCATAAGCATCAACACTTGGCGCAAGTGTTGTGGTAGGAATAAGCAGGCAAGCAGATGCCAGTATTATAGCACTTATAAAAGAAATAGGTTTAAGTGCTCTGCTTGTCTTTTTTGCAGTAACCTGTTTTTTGCCATTTTCTGTATGTTTATTATTTGTTCTCAAAAATTTATCCTCCCTGTGATTAGCATAATTCAAAACCAATATTCGGCTGTGTTTTATGCGACTTCCTTTAGTCGTTAAAATTTTATCAAACACACAATTCGTTGTTATTAAACCACATTTTTTTGAAAAATGCAAATTTTCAGCCCTGTTATTTTTTGTTACTTTTGTTATATTGTTGTAACAATCAAATTTTAATTTTCTCATAAACACAAATAATTGTTTAATTTGCATAAATTAGCGAATACTTCTTAGTGGATTGTGCAAAATAGGTAGAAAATCAATTTTTTTAGAATTTCTCTTTAAATCTTGGCTTTTTGCACCTTTTTACGGGATTCGGCATGGAACAGGATATGATAATTGTATCTTCACCTATAAGTTCAATTTTCTCCCACGGAATTATATAATCCTCACATTTACCTATAAAGCCCAGAAAACTGCTCCTGCCGAATATAACAAGCGACACTATTTTTGCACACTTGGTATCTACTATAACATCATCCACAAAACCTATTCTGCAGCCGTCACACGCACTTATTACTTCCTTATGTCTTATATCTGTAAGTCTGCAATTCATAAAAAAAGCCTCCATTCATTGACTTTTATATATATATTTGATAGAATAAACTTATATGACAAATGTACACTACAAAGGAGATGTTTTTATGGATTATATTTTTATGACCGATTCCTCCTGTGACCTTTCTGCTGAAATTGCCAAGGAGATTAATGTTGAAATTCTGCCAATGGAATTTACTATGGAGGACAAGTCTTACCTCCACTATGCAGATGCAAGAATGATGAGTCTTGATGACTTTTATTCTAAGCTCAAAAGCGGCATTGACTCAAAAACCACCCAAATTAACTACAATAATTTTATAAATTATTTTGAACCGTATTTAAAAGCCGGAAAGGATATACTTTATACAGGTATCTGTACAGGTCTTAGCGGAACTTATAACACTTGTCTTATGGCTGTAAAAGATTTGCAGGAAAAATATTCTGACAGAAAAATTGTTATTATTGATTCTATGTGCGACTCTGTCGGACTTGGCCTGCTTATTTACCTTGCAGGTCAGAAGTACACAGAAGGTGTTTCAATCGAAGAGCTTGAACAGTATATCAATGATATTAAACTCAAGGTTTGTCACTGGTTCATTGTTGAAGACCTCGACCATCTTAAGAGAGGCGGCAGAATTTCCGCCGTTGCGGCTACATTCGGTAAGGCTTTGCAGATTAAACCTCTTATAAGTGTAGATGAAGGAGGGCATCTTATTAATGTAGGTAAAGTAAGAGGCGCAAGCAATGTGTATAATTCTCTTGTTTCGCATTTTGAGCGTGACGCTGAAAGCCCGAAAGAGCAGACTGTATTTATAGGTCATGCAGACAACAAAGAAGGTGCTCTTGAACTTCAAAAAAGAATCAAGGGTATGTGCAAAAAATCAATTATCTGCGATATAGGTCCGGTTATCGGTTCTCATGTAGGTTCAGGCATGCTTGCTATTCTTTTCCTCGGCACAAGAAATTTAAAATCTTAATATTCAGGCAAAATATACGGCTGAGTTTTCAAAGCGAAGACTCAGCCGTTTTTATTTTCTTCAATTATGATAATACAGCAGACACATTACGCTTACTCCGATAATGCCTCCTATAAATACACCTATAATTATACCGACAATCATATTTTACCTCCTATACACAATTTGACATTTATTATTTTGAATGTATGTAATAATAGTAAAGGGGCTTTTTATGAATAATATTTACATTGATGTTCTAATCACGGTAAACATATTTATAGATTATTTTTTACTGATGCTGACAAAGAAAATCATCGGTTCAAATATAAAATATTTCAGAGTAATAATAGGAAGTATTGTCGGCGGACTTTTCAGCCTCACCGCTCTGCTCCCTGTACTGCCGTTCGGATTAAATATTCTCACCGATTTGGCGGTCGCTATGTTAATAATTTTTATTACCTTTGGAAAATGCAAAATTAAAACATACATAAAGCGGGTACTTATTTTCTTTGCACTTTCATTTTCTTTTGGCGGACTTATGATTTTTATATACCTCGCTTTTAAACCAAAAGGTATGGGAATATACAATGATGTAATTTACTTTGACATCTCCCCTGTTTTGCTGATAATTCTTACCCTCGTATGCTATTATATTCTTTTACTTATAAAAAAACTGACGAAAAGCGTTTACAAGTCAGATATTCATAATATAGAAATAAAAATAAATGACAAGTGCTATATATTTAACGCAAAACTTGATACAGGCTGCAATGTAAAAGAGCCGTTTTCGGGCAAGAGCGTGATAGTAGCCGAAAAAGAGGTGTTTAATGATTTTGTCCCCGACAAAACAAAGGTCAGATTAATTCCGTTCACAAGCCTTGGCGGCAGCGGAATACTGCAAGGCTTTTGTGCCGACAACATTATTATTGACGGAAAGGAAGCGGATAATTCGGTTTATATAGGAATTTGCGAAAACATCTTTAAAGATGATATAAAGGCAATAATACCAAGTGAACTTATCAATAACTGACAGGAGAAATTGCAATGAACATTATGCAGATTCTAAGAAAAATAAGATTATTTTTTAATTTTGACGATGAAGTATTTTATATTAACGGAAGTGAAACTCTGCCTCCGCCTCTTACAAAATCAGAAGAAGCCGAAATAATGCAAAGAATAACAGACGGTGACAACAGTGCCAGAGAAGAATTGATTACCCATAACTTAAGACTTGTTGTATATATTGCCAAGAAATACGATTCGCCGAGCGCAAGCGCAGAGGATTTAATTTCAATAGGAACTATAGGGCTTATAAAAGCGGTAAAAACATTTTCACCCGAAAAAAACATAAAACTTGCTACATATGCTTCACGCTGTATTGAAAATGAAATACTGATGTTCCTGCGAAAATCCTCTCAATTGAAAAACGAAGTATCTATTGATGAACCGTTAAATACAGATTGGGACGGCAACGAACTGTTATTATGTGATATTTTAGGAAGTGACCCTGACCTTGTAAATAAAGATATTGAAAATGAACTTGAAAAAAGGCTTGTACTGCAAGCGGTATCAAAACTTAATCAAAGAGAATGTTTGATTATGGAATTGCGATTCGGTCTTAACGGCAGAAAAGAACATACACAAAAACAGGTTGCCGACAAACTCGGTATATCGCAATCCTATATTTCTCGATTAGAAAAAAAGATTATTCGCAGGCTTAAGCATGAACTTGAAAAGGCTGTATAACGACTATATAACTTAACCTAAATTTTTAATTCTTAATTAAAGCTATACACTAAACTATAATTCTTCATTTTTCAATAAATAATCCATAAGATGAAACGGACGCTTAAAAACGCCCGTTTTTCATTAAAAAATCGCATCATCAGCAAGTGTAGAGCCGTTTTCCATTCTGCCCTCTACATAATCTTCAACACCGTCTGTTAAACCGTCGTCACGATTTTCGTATTCTTCATTTCCGATAATTCCGTCACCGTCACGAACTCTGCCGTTACGCTCGGCATCATCTGTCATAGAATCGGCTTTACTCTCGACTTTGTTTTTATCGTCTGATTTAGAGTCTTCGTTTTTGGAATTCTCGGAAGTTGCGGAACTATGTGCAGAAGTTTCGTTTTTAGAATTATTCTTATTACCGCCGCAACCTGTAAGTGCCGTAGCAAATGCAATGGTTGCAAGCAATGCAGCAATTATTTTTTTCATAAAACCATCCTTAATAAACAAAAATAGTGCCCTCAAATGAAGGCACTATTATTTTTAGCAATAGTTTTGCTTTTATGAATTTTTATTCTTTAACAAGCTGAATATGCGGATACGGAATTGTTACTCCGTTCTTTTTAAATTCTTTTAGTACATTTTCCTGCATCATATAATAAACACCGTAATAATCATCGGGTTCTACCCACACCCAAGCAACAATTTGAATACCGCTGTCAAGATATTTATCAACATATACCTTTGGTTCGGGATCTTTTAAAACCCTTTCATCTGACTTTGCAAGGTCAAGAATTATCTTACGAACAAGGTCAATGTCATCATCATAGCCTACAGTATATGACAAATTAATTCTGCGGTTTGTCTGACCTGTACAGTTTGTTACATTGTTTGCGGTAAGTCTTGAATTTGGAATATTTACAATTTTATTGTCAAAAGTATGAATTTGAGTTGAAAAAACACGAATACTTCTAACATATCCTTTTATGCCCTCAAATTCAAGAATATCTCCTGCAACAAAAGGTTTACTTATAAGAATTACCACGCCACTCGCCACATTTCCCAGTGATTCCTGCAATGCAAGACCGGCAGTAATTGCCGCAGCGGCAAATGTAGTTATGATTGAAGAAACATTAACTCCGATTGTAGAGAGCGCTGTCATAACAACAATCAAATATAAAACTATTTTTAATATAGAAAAGAAAAATGTAATAACAGTACGCTCAATCTTACTTTTATTAATAATTTTTCTGATTAGCTTTAACAGTAATTTTACAATTAAACTGCCTACAACAAATACAAGCAGAAAAATAAGAATTT
This sequence comes from Ruminococcus sp. FMBCY1, assembly GCF_023921805.1. Taxonomy (GTDB): domain Bacteria; phylum Bacillota; class Clostridia; order Oscillospirales; family Acutalibacteraceae; genus Ruminococcoides; species Ruminococcoides intestinale_A. Next base: position 926,695 of record NZ_CP074197.1, read on the forward strand.
TCGGCAAATATTTTTCATTAAAAGAATTTAGTGCAGAAATAAAATCAAAATCATCCATTTTATCACCATTCAATAATATGTTCTGAAATTTTCTTTCCGTTTTCCCATATTGAAATATAGAAATTGCCGTTCTCGTCTAAAGAAATGCATTTTCCGTTTTTAACTCCGTTTGCATAATCGGCAACATCAATAAATGTACCGTCTTTATTAAACCTTGCGCCGTAGTTTGTCGGAGAATTATTCTCCCATTTACCTATATGCATTGTTCCGTCAGAAGTTCTGTATCCTACACCTGCGCCGCTGCGTTGATTCTCTTTCCAATCGCCGACATAGTTAATATCGCCGTTTTTATAGTAAAATACACCAAAGCCGTCACGCTTGCCTTGTGCATATTCACCGTCATACGCTGTAATTCCACTTGGAGATACGGTTCTTCCTCTGCCTGTACGCAAACCGTTTTCATCTACCGCACCAAAATACTCATAATTGCCCGAAGTAGTGCTTACCACTGCGTCAGATTTTCTTTCTTCTTCTGCAGTTATAACATCACCTTCCTCGACAACGGTATTTTGTAAATTATTATCGTCTTTACTTTCCGTTTCGTCGGATTTTTCAAACTTTTCAGCCTGTTCGATAACTTCATCATCGTGATTTTCGGTAACTTTTTCTTCAACGCTTTCATCGGTTTGTGCGAGAACATCGGTTTCTTCATCTGCTACTTCGACACCCGAATGTTCAATAACCTGACCGAACAGATTTTTATTTGTCTTATGTGCCTCCTCAAGGATTTTCTCTATCCTGTCATAAGCGGTTATCTGTGGCTGCGGCTCTTTAAATGTATCTTGAAGATACTCAAGTGATGACAAATCTATCGGATTTTCAGGAGAATAATCCGGTAAAAATTTATCCGTCTCAAGCTTAAACCTGCTCGGTTTCGGCTCGTTTACTGTATTTTCTTTACTTTCTTCTTTTACAGAATATTTCGGCACAAAACTGCTGTCATACCATATCATTCCGTTGTTAGAGTAAACAAGTGCGGCACTGTTTCCGTCTGAATTTTTATCTGACGGAAATAAGGTTTCACTGCCAACCTTGCGGTTATTGCTGAAAGTAATTTTTTCAATAACAATTACATCATCAATCTTTTTTGGTGATACGGTGCAAAGTCTTTCGCCCTCAATGCTTTTGTCAAAGTACTCGGTTCTTATCCACAAATGTAAGCTGTCAAAAAATTGCTTTTTATAAACAGTGGCATTTTCGGTATAATACCTCACGCAGTAAATTCCGCCTGTTTCTCGCTTTACAGACTGATACGGACGAAGATTTTTTGTCACTTTCCACGATAAAGGCTGATTTTTACTCATTTTGTAAGAGAGCTTGTACGATACATCATCTAAAAGAATATCGGTATCATCAGCCTGTGGGCGGTGATTTGAATTAAAATAATTTGCACGCACGCCTGCAAGCGCATCGTTTTTAAAATCGAGCTTTTCAAAATCCGACACGCAAACAGAATAAAAAATCATATCCCTTGTCAATTCCTGCCGAGAGGTTATCATAAGGCGAAAATCCTTTCAATATAAGAATACAAAATCAGGGCGAACATAGTCCGCCCCGACACTTTAAAAACTGATTAAATTATCTGATTATCAGATAGAAATTGTCATAGCAATCTTGTAAAGATCCTCGTCAAATACACGCTGCATATCAAGAGCCTCATTGATATCGAGGTCAATAATTTTGCCGTCTTTCATTGCTACAACACGGTTACCGAGATTTCTCTCAAGCAACTCTACTGCTCTGAATCCCATCTCACTTGCAACAACTCTGTCACGAAGTGTAGGTGAACCGCCACGCTGAACATGACCGAGAATTGTAGCACGGGTTTCAATGCCAAGTCTGTTTTCTACATAATTAGCAAGCTCTGCAACCTTGCCTACACCCTCAGCAACAACAACGATAAAGTGCTTTTTGCCTGTTTTCTGAGTATTTACAATTCTCTGAATAACATCTCTTTCAATGTTATATGGAATTTCAGGAACAAGGATAGCTGTTGCGCCTGTTGCAATACCTGTCTGCAAAGCAATGTCGCCGCAGCGTCTGCCCATTACCTCAACGATTGAGCAACGGTCGTGTGACTGAGCTGTATCACGAATACGGTCAACCATCTGAAGTGCTGTATTCATAGCTGTATCAAAGCCTACTGTATATTCTGAACAAGCAATATCATTATCAATTGTACCCGGAATACCGATACAGTTAATACCTGCGTTTGTAAGAGCACGAGCGCCCTTAAAAGAACCGTCGCCGCCGATTACAACAACGCCTGAAACATCAATACTTCTGCAAAAATCAGCCGCTCTCTTAATACCTGCGGGAGTAGCAAACTCTTCACTTCTTGCTGTGTAAAGCATTGTACCGCCAAAGCCGATAATATCCGAAACACTGCGAAGATTCATTTCCTGAACATCGCCGTTAAGCAAACCATTGTATCCACGGTAAACACCGTAAACTCTCATACCTTTATTTATACCTGCACGAACTACTGCTCTTACAGCGGCATTCATACCAGGAGCGTCACCGCCACTTGTTAATACTGCTATTGATTTCTGAGCCATTTGATTATACCTCCATAAGGTTTTTTACTTCTTAATTATAATACAATCTTTCACCCTTTACAAGACTAAATTTACTATTTTATTAAAATTTTCTTTTCTTTTGCTTCCTTTAATATACATTTATATGATTTTATATGATTTTGTCCGTTTTCTGTGTGTTATTGACTTTAAAATATTAACGATATATAATAGTATGTAATAAATGGATAATTCTGCGTTAATATATTCGGAGGCAATTATGACTAAACTTTACCTTGCCATTCCCTGCTACAATGAAGAAGAGGTACTAAGGGATTCGGCGCAAAAGCTCTCTGACAAATTCAGCAAAATGATGCTTGAGGGCAAAATTACAGATGACAGCAAAATTGTTTTCATTGATGACGGTTCTAAGGATAAAACATGGAGCATTATCAGTGAATTGCATAGCAAAAATCCTGTGTTTCAGGGAATAAAACTTTCTCGCAACAGAGGACATCAGAACGCTCTGCTCTGCGGCCTTATCACTTTAAAGGACAAGGCAGACGCTGTTATTTCTATTGATGCCGATTTGCAGGACGACATCAACACCTTTGACGAAATGGTTGAAAAATACGAAAACGGCTGTGATGTTGTGTATGGTGTGCGTTCAAAGAGAGAAACCGACACATTCTTTAAAAGATTTACAGCCGAGGCATTCTATAAAATTCTCAACAAAATGGGTGCAAAGGTTATTTTTAACCACGCCGATTTCAGACTTATGAGCAAACGAGCTTTAAATGCCTTTGCCGAGTATAAGGAAACAAATATTTTCCTTAGAGGTATGGTACCTCTTATCGGCTATAAATCGGATATAGTTACATATGAGCGTTTTGAAAGACTTGCCGGTGAAAGCAAATATCCGCTCAAAAAAATGCTCGCTCTTGCTTGGGAGGGCATTACATCTCTGAGTATTCAGCCAATCAGAATGATTACAGGTCTTGGCGCAGTGGTGTTTGCGGCAAGCATAATTATGATTATTTACAGCCTTGTCAGCTACTTTATGGGATTTGCGGTAAGCGGCTGGGCAAGCCTGCTCTGCTCTATCTGGGCAATCGGCGGACTTCAGATTCTTGCAATAGGCGTTATAGGTGAATACATTGGAAAAATTTATTTAGAAGTCAAAAGGCGTCCGAGATTTATCGTTGAGGAATTTCTTGAGGACTAAACTAAAACTTATAATAAATTTACAGTCAATGCCTTTCGTAATTTGCGAAAGGCATTTAATGAGAGGGTAGCAATGAATCTTGAAAAATTAAAAGTAAGAAATCCTAATATGGATATTCTTAGAATTATAGCAGTGCTTTGTGTAATCGGTATTCATTTCTTTTACCATTCGGGCTACTATTACACAACAAACGATAATGCGGTAATGTATTTTGCAACTGTTCTGCGCACATTGTGTTCTGTATGCGTACCGCTGTTTATGATTTTGTCGGGTTTCCTTTTGTGCAACAAAACGCTGAAAAAGGGTTACTATTCGGGCATAAGAAAAACCATAATAGTCTACATTCTTGTGGCGATTGCCTGTATGATTTATAAATCAATTGTCGGAAGTTACACACTTACTCCGCTTACCTTTTTTACAGGTATTTTAGATTTTACAGGCGCTAACTACTCGTGGTACATAGAAATGTATATAGGCTTGTTTTTGCTTGTTCCGTTTCTTAATATTATTTACAAAAATCTTGACAGCCGCAAGCAAAAGAATATTTTGCTTATCACATTAATTGCTATTACCATTTTGCCGTCACTTTTCAATGCGTTTAGATTTGACTCCTTGGAGTGGTGGGCAAATCCTGCATCAAATACAGAAACACAAAAGCTGATACCGAGCTGGTGGGTTGGCATTTATCCTATCACCTACTATTTTACAGGATGCTACATTCGTGAGTACGGCACAAAAATTAAAAACATTTACCTTATAATTGCTCTTGTGGTTGCCGTTTTCGGATTTGGCACTTTCAATTTTTACAGATGCTACGGCATGCCGTTTTCAACTTCAAACTATGTGTATTGGTACGGTATTGAACCGTATGTAATGTCTGTTCTGATTTTCTTGATAATAAGCAAGCTCAAACTCGAAAATATTAATGTAAAAACAAAATTTGTACTTTGGAAAATTTCGGATTTGGTGCTCGGCACTTACCTGCTGTCGTTTATTTTCGATGCAATTTACTACTATGAATTTTTAAATAAAAACACAACCGATTTTTATGCGAGATTTCCGTTTATGCCGCTTATGATTTTATGCGTGTTTGTCAGCGCTTTGATAAGCTCAGGCATAATAAATCTGATAGCCGCAGGCATAGAATTCTGTTACAAAAAAATATGCAATTTATGCAAGGAAAAATTTAGCAAAAAGCATATTGACGAGCCAAAGCAGTTTAAACATTAATCGACAAATTTTTGCAGATTTTCTCAATTAATTTTTATCAGCAAATAAATTTTTAACAATTAATGCCCGACTTTTCAAAAAATAGTCGGGCATTAATAATATACTTGAATTTCCATTGCAATTATGCTATACTAATTAGTGAAATTTTTTTAAATAAATAAATTAATACCATTTTCACACGCATTTTTTTGCGGTGAAAGTATATCTCGGGGGTTATTTATGGATTTTATGAAACTTTACAATGAATGGTTAGAAAACGCTACCGAAGACGCTGACCTTATTGCTGAGCTTGAAAGCATAAAGGGCAACGAGGACGAGATTTATGATCGCTTTTACAAGGCTCTCACCTTTGGTACAGCAGGTCTTAGAGGCGTAATCGGAGCAGGTACTAACAGAATGAACATTTATGTAGTTCGTCAGGCTACTCAGGGACTTGCAAACTACATTATTCAGAAGTACGGTAAGGGTTCTGTTGCAATTTCTCATGACAGCAGAATCAAGGCTGACCTCTTTATGATTGAGGCTGCAAGAGTTCTTGCAGGCAACGGAATCAAGGTTTATATCACTTCAGAATTACAGCCTACACCAGTACTTTCTTACCTTGTTCGTTACTTCAAGTGTCAGGCAGGTATTATGGTAACAGCAAGCCACAACCCTGCAAAGTACAACGGCTATAAGGCATACGGTGAGGACGGCTGTCAGATGACAGATGTTGCCGCTGGCATTGTATATGACGAAATCTGCAAACTTGATATGTTTAAAGATGTAAAGATTGCTGACCTTGACGAGGCTGTTAAGAGCGGTCTTATTGAATATGTTTCCGAAGATGTATATGACAGCTACCTTGAAAAAGTTATGGAACAGCAGGTAAACCCGGGCGTTTGCGAGGGTGCAGGCTTAAAGGTAGTTTATACCCCACTCAACGGTACAGGCAACAAACTTGTAAGAAAAGTTCTTAAGAAAATCGGTGTTGAAGAAATTACAGTTGTACCTGAGCAGGAGCTTCCTGACGGCAACTTTACCACTTGCCCGTACCCGAACCCTGAAATTAAAGAGGCTCTCCAAAAAGGTATTGAACTTTGCGAAAAAGTACAGCCTGACCTTCTTCTTGCAACAGACCCTGACGCAGACCGTGTAGGTATTGCGGTTAAAGATTACGACGGCAGCTACCGCCTTATTTCAGGTAATGAAGACGGCATTATGCTTACAGACTATATTCTTTCTTCACGCAAGGCAAACGGCACACTTCCCGAAAAGCCTGTTTTGGTTAAGACAATTGTTACAACAAAGCTTATCAACAAGCTTTGTGAAAAGTACGGCTGTGAACTTAAAAATGTTCTTACAGGTTTTAAGTACATCGGTGAAGTTATCCTCAACCTTGAAAAGAAAGGCGAAGAGGACAGATATGTATTCGGCTTTGAAGAGAGCTACGGCTACCTTGCAGGTACTTATGTTCGTGATAAGGACGCAGTAGTTGCATCAATGCTTGTTTGCGAAATGGCTGCTTTCTATAAGAAACATGGCAAGTCACTTGCACAGGTTATTGACTCACTTTATGAGGAGTACGGCTACTACCTCAACCATACATCTGCATTTGAATTTGACGGTGCGGCAGGTATGGAAAAAATGAACAACATTATGGCTGAAATCAGAGAGAATATTCCTACTGAAATTGACGGCAAAAAGGTTGTTAAGGTTTCCGACTATCTCCTTAAGTATGAGCTTGACACAGTAACAGGCGAAAAGACTGCTATTGATCTCCCGACTTCAAATGTAATTTCATTTGGTCTTGAGGGTGACAACGGCGTAATTATTCGTCCGAGCGGTACAGAGCCAAAGATTAAGGCTTACATCACAGCAGTCGGAAAAGACTTCAACGATGCAGAAAGCATTAAAGACAGTCTTGTAGACGCATCTAAAAAACTACTTGGTATTGAGTAATTTAATATAGCATAAAATTCAGCGGTATCGTTTTTCGATACCGCTTTTGCTGTTCATTTTAAAAAACTTTTTGTTAATAGGTGAGCATTAATTTATGGTTTAACACTCTCTCGGTCAGGTAACAAAGTAAAGTAAAAGCCAAATTTTCCGTCCCGAAGTTAAAAGTTTGGTTAACCTTTTCAAAGGTTGTGGGTGTGGGCAACGCCCACAAAACTTTATGCTATCGCAAATTTTTGATAGCCAAACGGCAAGCCGTTTGGCGACTTGAACACAACGGCGCAAGCCTTTTAATTGCGACAGCAATAAAGAGGAAAGCCACGCTACTCAAGCTACTAATTTGCCACTTTTCAAGGGTAAATTAGTCACACAAAAAAACTTTTCTGTACTTTAGAATATTTTTTCTCTACTGATACTCAAGCGTAACTTACTTACTCTCTGCCACTCATTGGTCTTAACTTTTGTTTTCTACTAAAGTCTTGAGCAGTCTAAAGTTCAGCCATTCTACGATATAATTACAACTGTTTATTTATTCTTAAAACCAGTGCGATTTTTGCTGTTTTATGGGCTCTGCCCAAACCCGCAACCCTTTAAAAAGGGTTGACCTAAATTTTAAGTTTATAAAACTAAACTTTGCGTGCAAACCATGCCTTTATTAACAAAGCCGCTTTATCACACGATAGAGCGGCTTTATCTTATGTTCTGTTTTAAAATCTCATTGTAAGGCTGATTCTGTTCTTTTCGGGGTCAACGCTTATGATTTTTACATCTACCACATCGCCAACCTTGAGAACCTCCGACGGGTGCTTAATGTACTTATCGCAAATCTGCGAGATATGAACAAGTCCGTCCTGATGAACACCGATGTCGATAAATGCACCGAAGTCAATTACATTTCTGACAGTTCCCTTGAGTACCATATCAGGCTTTAAGTCTTTGATGTCGAGAATGTCGGAACGGAGCATTGGTGCAGGCAGTTCGTCACGGGGATCTCTGCCTGGCTTTGAAAGCTCCTTTACAATATCGTCAAGAGTAGGCAAACCGATTTTAAGTGTATCGGCAAGGCTTTTAGTTCCCTTTGCCGCAACTCTGTTTGCCAAATCGGTAAATTTACCCTCTTTAATTTCTTTATCCGAATAATCAAGAAGTGCAAGCAACTCTTTCGCACTCTTATAACTTTCAGGGTGAACACCTGTGTTGTCGAGTGGATTTTTGCTTTCAGGTACTCTTAAAAAGCCTGCGCACTGCTCAAAAGCCTTTGGTCCGAGCTTTGGAACTTTCTTTAATTCGGCACGAGAAGTAAATGCACCGTTTTCCTCACGATAAGCAACAATATTATTGCAAACCGTACTGTTAAGACCTGAAATTCTTGAAAGCAATGCAGGAGATGCTGTGTTAAGGTCGGCGCCTACAGAGTTTACGCAACCCTCAACCACACCGTCAAGTGTTTCGCCAAGTCTTTTCTGCGGCATATCGTGCTGATACTGTCCGACTCCGATTGCCTTTGGTTCAATTTTTACAAGCTCTGCAAGCGGGTCTTGTAATCTTCTTGCAATGGAAACCGCACTTCTGAGTGTAAGGTCAAGCTGCGGTAATTCCTTTGCCGCAAGTTTTGATGCCGAATAAACCGAAGCGCCTGCCTCGCTGACTACCATATAATAAACGGGGTGGTCAGCCTCTTTGATTGCATCTGCCGCAAACATTTCGGTTTCCTTACTTGCTGTGCCGTTGCCGATTGAAATAATATCTACATTGTGCTTTTTAATAAGCTGCAAAAGTTTTTGCTTTGACTCTCTGACCTTTACCTCTGAATGTGTAGGATAAATTACCGCTGTGTCGAGTACCTTTCCCGTGCCGTCAACAACCGCTACTTTACAGCCTGTACGGTAGCCCGGGTCAAGTCCGAGTACAGTTTTGCCCTTAACAGGCGGCTGCATAAGCAGTTGACGAAGATTTACACCAAAAACTTTCATTGAATTTTCGCAGGCATTTTCCGTTAAATCATTTCTGATTTCTCGCTCAATAGACGGGAAAATAAGTCTTGTGTATGCATCCTCGCAAGCGGTTTTTACAATGTCTGCACACGCACAGGCAGGATTGGTAATCATAACCTTTGCAATGGAATTAAGCGGTCTTTCGGTATCCATTTCAACGCTGACTTTTAAAAAGCCCTCTTTCTCGCCCCTGTTTACAGCAAGCAAACGGTGGTCGGCAATCTTTTTAACAGGCTCTTTGTAGTCGTAATACTGTCTGTAAACGCTGTCCTTTTCTGCATCTACGGCAACGGAAGAAATTACACCGTTCACATTCGCAAGGTTTCTTATGCGCTTTCTGATTTCCGCATTATCCGAAACCGTTTCCGCAATAATATCCATTGCGCCTTGCAATGCATCTTCAACATTTGCTACGCCTTTTTCCTCATCAACATACTCCTCTGCCACAGCAACAGGGTCACATTTGCTCTCCTGCTTAAGGATAATTTCGGCAAGCGGCTCAAGTCCTTTTTCCTTAGCCACAGAGGCTCTTGTCTTTCTCTTTGGTCGATAAGGTCTGTAAATATCTTCAAGCTCGCTTAGAGTTTCCGCCTTGTCAAGCGCAAGACTTATTTCATCGGTAAGTTTTTCCTGACCGTCAATAAGGGTGCGAATTTCCTCTCTCCTTTTATCAAGAGAACGCAGATACTCAAGTTTTTCGCTGAATTCACGAATAAGCTGGTCGTCCATTGAGCCGTGCATTTCTTTACGATAGCGGGCAATAAACGGAATTGTATTGCCGTCATCAAGCAAAGAAATTATGTTATTTGCATACTCTTCTTTAATTTGAAACTGTTGTGATAATACTTTTGAATAGTCCATATTTTCTCCATTATACTTTTGATTTCATTTGTTTATTGCTCTTAATTAGTAATATAAAACTTATAACCGCAACAACTGCCTCGGTAATCGGAATTGCAAACCATATTGCAAAACCGTCGAAAAGCATAGGCAATGTAATAAGCAAAACCGAACTTATAATAATATTTCTAAGCATTGACACCGCAAGCGAATAACCGCCTTTCATCAATGACTGGAAATAGTAGGTTGAAAGCACATTCACACCCATTGCAAAGAACGCAATAAAGTAAATCGGCATAGCGGTTTTAGTTACCTCTCGTGTTGCATCTGTAAGGTCGATAAAGCACGATGCAACTAATTCAGGGAAAAGTATTCCCGATAATGCAAAAACAACGCCCATTATAAGCACTGTTGAGTAGGCATATTTACGCAATTTTGCTATTCTGCCGTTCTGCCCTGCACCAAAGTTGAATGCCGAAACAGGTTGTACAGCCTGACCTACACCCACAAACAAAGCATTGAAAAGTATTGCACAGTTTGCAAGAACACCATACACGGCAAGCTCCGCATTTGAGCAATAATTTAACAATTGTAAATTAAATACAAATATAATAATCGCATTTGAAAGTTCGGTAATAAATCCTGACAAACCGCCTTTTAGAATTTGAAAAGTATTTTTTAATACCTTAATCGGTTTAGATATTCTGATTGTATTTTTCTTTGAAAGAAAATGAGTAAGACAAACCAACAACTGCACCGTAATACCCGATACCGACGCAATAGCCGCACCTGCCATTCCCATCTGCGCAGGATAAACAAGAACAATGTCGAACACTACATTGACAATTCCGCCGGCTGTAACAGCAATCATGGCACGGTTAGGGTCTTTATCACTTCGTACAAAAGCGGAACAAAAATTAACCAACACACTCGGAATTGCAAAATAGTAATAAAACCGTACATAATCAAAAGCCAAATCAAAAAGTTCGTCTTTTGCACCCATAAGCGAAAGTATTTGCTTGTCAAAAATATTAAATAACACGCAAATAATTATCGCAGCCGTCAAAACACCGAGCAAAGCTGTGGTAAAGCATTTATTTGCTTTTTCGTCATCACCCGTACCCTTATGTACACTGAATAACACCGAGCCGCCAATGCCAAACAATATACCGATTGACAGCATAAAGCTGATTATCGGGGTTGTCATATTGAGCGCCGCAAGTGCGTTATCGCCAATTCCTTTGCCTATTACAACAGCGTCAGTCATCAAATATACAGACGCTACTACAGCACTGCCCATTGACGGAAAAAGATACCTGAAATATAAATTTTTTACACTGTCCTTTAATAAATCCACAATGACCTCCATACAAAAAACTTGCCAACAGTCAGATAAAAATCGACTTTTGGCAAGTCAGAATCAATACATTTTCAATTATTAAAAATCTGTTTAATAATTGGCATTATTCAAATTTCATATAGCCGTCATACTGAGCTTTAAAAAGCTCAAAAACCTTATTCAAAAGCTCTTCGTCCTCAATGCTGACAAATTCTTCGTTTTCATCATCAAGAGATTGAATCTTGAAAATAACGACCTCATCAGCATTTGCACTGTTCTCAATCAAAACAGCAAATTCATCATTGTCATAATCAACAACACCGAGAATTTCAAAAACAACTTCTTTGCCGTTTTCGTCCGTCAAAGCAATCAAAGCGCCGTCTTCGTTAAATTCGTTCTGAACAGATTTATTCTTATCAGCCAAAAATATCACCCTGTCTTTTTTTCATTTAATAAAAGTATAGCCTAAAATACCGATAAAATCAAGTAAAATATAAAAATCGCAGCTATGTTTTTAACAGTTATGTTTTTATCAATTATTCGGTTTTAAAGGGCCGTAGTAATAACTTGCGGTTGCTCCGCCGTCACACATAAAATCCGTTCCTGTATACAAATACTCGTTCCACACTGTACCTCTTGTTTGATTGTATTGTATGGACGATGAAGTTCTTTTGCTATTTTGTAAACCGACCGGTGGTCTATATTAAGCCTGATTGATATATAGTATCGTTCTTCTCTTATTAAATGGTGACCTTTCTTGTGATGGTGTAAAATTAAGTGTATCCATAGTGACGATTCCTTTCGAATTTGGGTGTGGTAAGTTAATTCTACTACGAAATCGTTTCTATGGATATTCTTTTTTATTCTTTCATCTTCATTTTACAATTTGCGAATAATATACAGTTAAAAGCTTTGACATAAGTACCACCAATATGATAGATATAATATACTTTATTTTTACAATATTATATTACAACTTAAAGTCAACTTTAAATCAAGAGATTATTTTAAATGTATTATTTTTTTATAAAAAACAGGCGACAGCCTGAGCCATCGCCTGAAATTTAATAAATTATTTTGGCTCTATAATAAATGTTGGGGTAACAAATAGATCCTACAAAAATAATTTTAAAAAAAGTAGAGCATATTTGTCTAAAATCCGTTAAAATGGAATTGACTAGAAACCAGAAACGGAGGAACAAATATGCTCTACAAATATTTTACCGAAAAACTCTTAGGATTGCAAGATGTTGATATAGAAAAAATTGAAGAAATTGATAATTCAATCCATATTAACTGCCGGTTAAAACGAAAACCTCACAAATGTCCTTGCTGTGGCAATTTAACTGATAAGGTTCACGATTATCGTGAACAGCCTATAAAGGATATTCCTGCCTTTGGCAAGCACATCTTTATTCATCTTTATAAGCGTCGATATCGTTGCTCCTGTGGCAAGCGTTTCCCTGAAAATGTCGATTTCCTCCCTCGTTATCATCGTATGACTAACAGATTGTCTTTGTATATCATTGACAAATTGAGAAATGAAGTTTCTTTTTCAAGCGTTGCAAGAGAGGTTAACCTCTCTGTAAGCTCCGTAATCAGGGTTTTTGATTTAGTTTCCTACGCTCCTAAAAAGCTCCCATCTGCTATTTCTATTGATGAATTTAAAGGCAATACGAACAGTGAAAAGTATCAATGTATTCTCACCGATCCTGTCAACAAGGTTGTTTTGGACATTCTTCCAAAAAGATATGCGCATTTCCTAACTGAGTATTTTAACCATTTTGATAAGTCACAGCGTGACAAGGTTCAGTTTTTTGTCAGTGATATGTGGAAACCCTACTCTAATATTTCTTCTGTGTGGTTTAAAAATGCCTCACAGATTGTTGATAAATACCATTGGATACGGCAAGTTATCTGGGCTTTTGAGGCTGTTCGTAAGCAGGAACAAAAGAAATTCAGCAAATCTCATCGCAGATACTTCAAGCAATCAAGACAGCTTTTACTAAAAAGATTTGACCTCCTTTCTGACGAACAAAAACAACAGGTAAATGTTATGCTTTTTACTTCTCCAACTCTTTCTACTGCTCATTTTTACAAAGAGGATTTCCTTAAAATCCTTGATTGCAAAGACCGACAGTCTGCAAAAACAGCTTTTTCTGATTGGATAAATTCTGCTTTAGACTGTGGTATTGCACAATTTGTAAAATGTGCTAACTCTATGCTCAATTGGCTTCCAGGTATTCTGAATTCTTTTTCTTCTGCTATCACCAACGGTTTTACCGAAGGCTGCAACAACAAGATTAAGGTACTTAAGCGTAATGCTTATGGTTACAGAAATTTTAAGCGTTTCCGTAACCGTATTTTACATATGTTTTCTCACCAAATGCAAAAACAAGCGATAGCTTGATTTACTATCGCTTGTTCGTTTCAATTCTTCTTTTTCGGGTTTACCCCAACTATTGACATAGAGCCATTATTTTATTTAATCAGCAGATTAAGCAATATTCTCAAGAACCTTGCCTGCATTGCCTGTTCCGTCAAAACCGCCTGCAACATACTTCTGGATAGCAGTTACATCAAGAACATTGATTTTGCCATTGCCGTCAACATCAGCAACTGCCTCATTAACAGTTACATCAGCATATTTAGCAATAAACATCTGGAGAGTTGTGACGTCGTTAGCATCAATCTTGCCGTCGCCGGTTACATCGCCAATATATGTCTTAGGTACAGTATCTGTAACAGTAACAGTTACAACTGCACCTGTCTTTGTAGCATAGCTGAAGTTTGAAAGGTCAATTCTGAGTGTTACATCAGCAAGCTCATATGGTACATTTACAGTGATGTTCTGACCGTTGTATACAGCGTCAAATGCAACGCCGGATTCAGGTGTGAAGCCCTCTTCTGCACTGCCCCAGCTGTCAGCCCATGTGCCGTTAGCTGCGAACTTAACCTGGTAGTTGTCAAACTCAGGTACATTGTGATATGTAATCTCATAAACCTTGTCTGCAACCTGCTCCATCGCATTAGCTGTTGGATCCCAAGCTACGCCGTTTAACCATGATTCATCATCAGGATCACCGTTACCAACAGCATTCATGCTTGTGATTTCAATATCTGTAACAAGCTTTACTGCATCGCCTGTTACTGTAATTTCGCTTGTTGATGGGTTGTATGTAACAGTAACATCACATGTATCTGTTACATCAAATGTTATATTATTGCCTGTAGCATCGCCAATCCAGTTCTGCTCGCCGTTAGCTGTATTCTCAGCAACTTTAACCTGGAGCTTTTCAGCAGGAGCAACTCCGCTAAATACCTTTGTATATGTACCGTCAGCATTCTTTGTCATTACATTTTCAGGAGCTTCTTCCGGGCTACCCTTCCATAAAACACCGCAAAGCTCTTCTGAACCTGCTACTACATATGTAGATTCAGCTTCAGGTGTAACGCCGAGGTATTCAGCAATTTTTTCAGCAGATGCTGTGTTAGGATATGTTTCAGGATCAGCAAGCTCATCGGCATACTTAGATACATATAAATCGTAAACATCCTTAGGAGCTGCATTGATGAACTCGTTTGCACAAGTTTCCTGTACCTTTTCAGGAGTAAGGATAGAAGCATTCTTTACACCATAGTCATGGAGGAACTGAGCTACCATTTCTTCAGCTGTGATACTTGTAGGAATGCTCTCGCCTACTACACGACCTGTTGATGTGATTTCGAGCTTAGGACCGTAAACAGCGGCATTAGCTTCGCTCTTCCAAACTGATCTATAGTCCTTTTTCTGTGAGTCTTGAGAGTTTTCGTATGTTTCGCCTGTAACAACAATTGTATCGCCGTAGCATGACTTGCCCATGGTTACATTACATGTCTGATAGCCCTTGTCGCCTACAATTGAGAAAATAGCTACATAATCCGCACCATCTTTAAGCGTTCTTTTATATTTTGCATCAATATCGTACGAATAGATGTTGCCACTGACATATTTACAAACCTCACCCTTTGTCTGCCATGACGTTTCCTTATAATCAGGATCCCCGGCAATTGCATATGTATGAGCGTAAACCTTAAGTGCACTTACATCTGTTTTTACTAAAGCGTCTGCCCAAATCTCGGTCGGAACTTCAAAATAAATTTTTGTGTCGGTTACATCTTCAGCTGCTGATACTGAAAAAGCGGTTACGGCAGATGTAGAAAATGCCATAAGTCCTGCAACTGTAAGACTGAGAACCTTATTTGTTTTTCTCATTGGAAAATCCTCCTTTTATTTACTCAAATTTGTGAGTATAATTATTATACACTATTTTTTAAAGAAATGCAAGGTATTTTATATAAATTAATAAATTTTTTATCAAAATTTTAACAACTATTTTAACAACTAAATAAAAGTATATTACCACATTTTAATTGACATAAGCGGCAGTTTGTAGTATTATTTAATAGTATAATTTTATGTATATGATTTTGTAAATATTTGAAATGAGGTTACAGATATGGACAATTCAAAAAAGACTATGGACAAAATTGTTGCTCTTTGTAAAGGCAGAGGCTTTGTATATCCGGGTTCGGAAATATACGGCGGACTTGCAAACACATGGGACTACGGCCCACTCGGTATGGCTCTCAAGAATAATATCAAGCAGGCTTGGCTTAAAAAGTTTGTTCAGGAAAACAAGTATAATGTAGGGCTTGACTCTGCAATTCTTATGAATCCGCAGACATGGGTAGCTTCGGGTCACCTCGGCGGTTTCTCTGACCCGCTTATGGATTGTAAGGAATGTAAAACCCGTCACCGTGCAGACAACCTTATCGAAGATTTTGACGGTACAAATGTAAGCGGCTGGTCAAACGAGAAAATGACTGAATATATTAAAGAAAAGCAAATTCCTTGCCCACAGTGCGGTAAGCACAACTTTACAGACATCCGTCAGTTCAACCTTATGTTTAAAACATTCCAGGGTGTTACAGAGGACAGCAAAAACGAAATTTATCTTCGTCCGGAAACTGCACAGGGTATTTTCGTAAACTTTGCAAACATTCAGAGAACAAGCCGTAAGAAAGTACCTTTCGGCGTTGCGCAGATCGGTAAGTCTTTCAGAAACGAGATTACACCGGGCAACTTTATTTTCCGTGTTCGTGAATTTGAGCAGATGGAACTTGAGTTCTTCTGCAAGCCGGGTACAGACCTTGAGTGGTTTGAATACTGGAGAGGTTTCTGCCGTGACTGGCTCTACTCACTTGGTATGAAAGCCGAAAACTTAAGACTTCGTGACCATGCAAAAGAAGAGCTTTGCTTCTATTCAAAAGCTACTACAGACTTTGAATACCTCTTCCCATTCGGTTGGGGCGAACTTTGGGGCGTTGCTGACAGAACCGACTATGACCTTACACAGCATATGAAGACAAGCGGCAAGTCACTTGAATACTTTGACCCACAGACAAATGAAAAGTACATTCCATATGTAATTGAACCGTCACTCGGTGTTGAGCGTCTGTTCCTTGCAATTGTGGTTGAGGCTTACGATGAAGAAGTTATCGACGAGAAAGACACAAGAGTTGTTCTCCACCTCCACCCTGCACTTGCACCGTTCAAGGCAACTGTTCTTCCTCTTTCTAAAAAGCTCAACGATAAAGCACAGGAAGTTTATGATATGCTTGCCAAAGACTTTATGGTTGATTACGATGATGCAGGTTCAATCGGTAAGCGTTACAGAAGACAGGACGAAATCGGTACACCGTTCTGCATCACATATGACTTTGAATCAGTTGATGACGGCTGCGTGACAGTCCGTGATCGTGACACAATGGCTCAAGAAAGAGTTGCTATCGACAAACTTAACGAGTACATTTCAGAAAAAATTAAATTCTGATTTTCTTAGCAAACAAGATCAAATAAAAAAACGACTGCATTATAACCGAAAGGTAGAAATGCAGTCGTTTTTTTATTTAGGCTGTTTTTTACAGCTCCTTTAATTATTAACTATAAATAAATTTATTAAACCGACTCAAGTTTAATGCTTTCGCCGTCAGATGTAATATTAATTGCTGAAAGCGATGCCGAGCCTGCCTCTATCATTGCGTTGGCAATCTTTTCTTCTACTTCTCTTCTGATAGTATTTCTAAGATCTCTTGCACCACTGCTGCCGTTGCAAGATTTTTTTGCAAGGTACTCGCAAGCCTTTTCATCAAAGCTAAACTTGATGTGCTTTTCTTCCATTGTAGGAACATACTCTGAAAGCATAAGGTTGGCTATCTTTACAAAATCATCTTCCTTAAGGCTGTTAAATACAATGATTTCATCAACACGGGCAATAAACTCTGGGCGAAGAAACTCTGAAAGAGCCTTCATTACCTTTTCTTTAGACGCCTCTTCCGATGACTTACCGAAGCCGAGAGCATTCTCTTTATTTGCCGAACCTGCATTAGAAGTCATTACAATTACAGTATTCTCAAAGTTTACTGCTCTGCCGTGCGCGTCTGTAACTTTACCTTCATCGAGAATCTGAAGAAGAATGTTGAGTACATCAGGATGTGCTTTTTCGATTTCATCGAAAAGAAGTACGGAGTACGGTCTGCGTCTTACTTTTTCCGTAACCTGTCCTGCCTCATCATAACCTACATATCCCGGAGGTGAACCGATAATCTTAGACACGGAGTGTTTCTCCATAAATTCCGACATATCAAGTCGTATGAGAGTTTCGGGAGTATCGAAAAGTTCCTGACTGAGTACCTTTACAAGTTCGGTTTTACCGACGCCTGTAGGACCTACGAAAATAAACGATGCAGGTCTGCGTCTTGGAGAAATCTGCACTCTGCTGCGTTTAATTGCAGATGCGAGAACTTCCACCGCCTCGTCCTGACCGATAATTTTCTTTTTAAGAGCATCTTCAATACCTGCAAGTTTAGCAAGTTCGTTTTCTCTGATTCTTGATGCAGGGATACCTGTCCACAATTCGATTACTGTAGCAATATCTTCTTCTGTAACCTTAGAAACAAGGGTTTCAGGGTCAATTTTTGAAAGTTCAGAATCAACTCTTGCAAGAGCGGTATTTACATTTGCAAGTTTTTCGTAGTCGATTTCATCAGCAGTGGAGATTGCCTCTTTCTGCAAATTAAGTTTTTGCTGTTCGTCAATAAGTTTGTCGTGTTTTTCCATATTTTTATTACGGAGAGCGGCACACGCACAGCTTTCGTCAAGAAGGTCGATTGCTTTATCAGGTAGAAATCTGTCTGTAATGTATCTCTCTGAAAGCACAACAGTCTTGCGTACAATTTCATTATCAACAGTAACGTGGTGATGCTGTTCATAATATCCTTTTACGCCTGCAATAATGTCAACAGTCTGCGCAATAGTAGGCTCGCCTACCTTTACAGGCTGGAAACGCCTCTCAAGCGCAGAGTCTTTTTCAATATATTTTCTGTATTCGTTAAATGTGGTTGCACCGATAACCTGAACCTCGCCTCTTGAAAGTGCGGGTTTAAGAATATTGGCAGCATTCATTGTTCCCTCATTATCACCTGTACCGACAAGTGTATGTACTTCATCAATGAAAAGAATAATATTTCCGTTTTCCTTAACCTCGGCAACAAGTCCTTTAATACGGCTTTCAAACTGTCCTCTGAACTGTGTTCCCGCAACAAGTGAAGCAAGGTCAAGAAGATGAATTTCTTTATTCTTAAGGCGCTGCGGAACATTGCCGTCTGCAATTCTTAAAGCAAGCCCCTCTGCAATCGCTGTTTTACCTACACCCGGCTCACCGATGAGACAAGGGTTATTCTTTGTACGGCGTGAAAGAATCTGAATAACACGCTCAATTTCTTTATCTCTGCCGACAATATTGTCAATTTTGCCCTCTCTTGCCTTTCTGGTAAGATCCTCACAATAAAGGTTGAGGTGTTTTCTGTTTTTATCTTTTTTCTCTTTCTTTTTGCCACCGCTCTTAGCGGAACCGTCGGTATTGTTTTCACCGTTTTTAGCACCGAAAATATTATTGAAGAAAGCCGGGAATGTCGGTGCGCCGTGTGAGAAATCATCGTCCTCACTGCCTCCGTCTTCGCCTAACTCGCCCATACTTTCAGCAAGGTTGTCTGCACCAAGCTGCTGCATAAGTTGAGAAAGGTCGCCGTTTTCACCCATATTCTCCATAAGGGAATCCATCTGATCCTGCACATTTTCAAGATCATCATCTGAAATTCCCATCTTATTTATTAAGTCCTCAACAGGCTTTATGCCAAGCTCTTTTGCACAAGTAAGGCAATAACCCTTTGTGGCTTCATCCTGTGGATTGTTTGTTGAAACAAAAACGACAGCAGGTCGTTTTCCGCATCTGCTACAAAGCATAGTCTGCTCCTTTATACATAAATTATTTAAGCGATAAACAATACCGCAAGTTTAAACATCGTTAAAATTAAACACTATTTAAATCTGTTACCATATATAATATATCATAACAGAAAATTTTGCAATTCTTTTTTGTCGTTTTTTCTAAATTTTTTAGTAAAATGAGATTATTGTTTGCTTTTTTCTTTCTTTTTTGCCTTGTCCTCTTTTATAAGTGCCATATAAATCTTAGCATATCTGTAAAGAGCGTAAAGCATAACAACAGCTGTAATCGAAAGTAAAATATCGTCTATTAACAAATTTTCGTAATTTATAACCGCCTTTAAAAAGACTATTATACATACAGCAAAATAAAAAACTATTGTTGCAAGTTTACCAAACCATTCGGCGGCAGGAGGAGTTATTTTCCTTTTTAAAAGAGAAACACCGCCAATCAGCATTGCCACATCTTTTGCTATTAAGACTACAAGAATCGGTATTACATTAGGCGCATAAAAAGCCATACAAAACATAACCGAAATTAAAGTAATTTTATCCGCAATAGGATCAAGCAGCTTTCCGAGTTGAGTTACCTGATTTAATTTTCTTGCAAAAAATCCGTCAAGACAATCCGAAATACCCGACAAACCAATACATATTGCTGACTCCAAATATTTTTCATTTAAAAACAAAATAACAAACGGTACGACAAGTGCAAATCTCAAATATGTAAGTATGTTCGGTACTGTCCATAAATCTGATTTTTGCTTAATTATCTTTTTATTTTCGTTGTCCATTTTCATTCCCCTTTATTATATTCAGCGTTTGAAAATTGAAAAAGCAACTCCGCTTATTCCCTCATTGAGCACAGCGGTTGAATTTGTAAAGTCCATTATTACCGCAAGCACTGCAAGGCATATTAAAGCAACAACTATACCCTCGGCAGCACCGAAAACACCGCCGAGCACTCTGTTAATCGGACTTATTACAGGTAATTCAAATAATTTATTTACAAGTTTAATAATCAATTTAAAAATAATTATCAAAAGTATAAATAATATTATTGCAATAAAAAATGAGAATATACCCGTTACAATAGGTTTTACAAAATTATCGGTAACCTGAACGGCTGTAAGTTTAGCTGTTGATGCCGTTCCCACAAAGCAATCTACAAGTCTTTGTTCATCAAAATTAAACAGGTTGCAGAAAAAAGAAACTACAGAAGACACCCATCCCGGCAAATCGCCGAGTGCACTGTTTACGGAAATTTCTGTATTTGTTACCGCATTGTTGAGGTTTGCTATTAAATCATTTCTGACGAAAGAATTAAAAATCCAGTCCGATATTACACCCGAAAGCAAATTTGAGAGTATAGCCGAAGCTACAACCGCAGCTATATTCATAATTGCTCTTGCAAAACCTCTGATTGCTCCGCTGATAATAAAGATAATTATAACAGCAAGAAAAATTATGTCAAGTATCATAAATTCCCCTCTTTAGGCTTTATCATCAGTCGCAACTTTCTCGGTTGCTTTCTGATTATTGTTAAGTTCAATAAATCTTATCTGATTTACACTCAGCACATAAGCTGTAGTATCGGAAGAAAGAATTATATTTTTAGAACCTGCGCCCGTTTCGGTTGCGAATACTTTATCGCCCTTTGTATTGTAAACATTTGCGGTATTTCCGTCAAGCAAAGCGATTTTGTCCTTGTAAACCGAAATGGCGTCAGCTTTGCTGTCTGTATCGATTTTAGATTTTTGAGAGCCGTTTGAATCATATGTATAAACCGAGCAACTTCTGCCGTCGCCGCTTCTTGAGAGTGCAACCGCATATGTCAATGTATCCATATTAAAATAATAATTTGAAAGTGTCATTGACTCATAAGAATTTGTTACAAAATTCTCATCGCCTTTTTTTACAACATAAGACGCTGTATTGCCCACAAGTGCAACTCTGTTGTCGGTCAAATATTTTGATGCGATAATTACATCGCCGTCAATTTTTATAACCTGTTCAGGCTCTTGCTTTGAAAAATCGAGCATATATACTGCGGAAATGACTTTACCGTTTTCAGTAGTTATACCCGTTGCGGCACAGCCTGTACCGTTACTGTTTAATGTAACCGAAGTAATATAATATTCCGAAAAAGAATATTTGAAAATTCTGTTATTATCTTTATTAAAAGCCAAAAGTGTAGAAAGATAACCGTTGCCCTCGGTAACAATTGCATATACACCGTTAGATGCAATATCGGCAGTGTAAATATCATCATCCGTATTTGATGCAAAAAGCTGCTTATCAAGCGAGTTTACTTCGTATCCTTTGCCGCCGAGGTCATATGTAAGGAACATATTTTTGTTGCTTACGAGAATCGGCTTTGAATACTTAAGCTGTGTACTGAATATATCACTTCCCGATGAATTTAAAGTGACAAAGGAAGTATCAGATGCATAAGCTATGTGTCCGTCAGAAAGCACAAAGTTATTTGTATTAACCTCTGTTCCCGTAATAGATACGGGATATCCGTTACCCGCATTGCCGAGTACATCGTATGTCCACCAGTTTGCAATACTTTCGGGCGAAAGTCTGTCTCTGTTGGCAAAAGCAAATACTACAAGTCCTGCCGCAAGTACCACACATACGGAAATAATTATTTTCTTGACTGCCGCAGGCGACATTTCTGTTTTTTCAAGTTCATAGTCCTCAAGCGGTACATCTTCGTAACTTATAACATCACGGTCAGTCTTTTTTGCTTTTGTTTCGGCAAAGCGATGGCCTTTTGACTTTGGTTTTGATTTTGTTTTTGAATTATCTTTAGATTTCTCAAATTTACCGGAAAACATTTCTGTTCACTCCTTCAGGTAAATAACCCCTTAATCGTAATTAACCCTGTTAAGATACAGACCACAGGGCTGTGCTGTAGGGCCTGCAAATTTTCTGTCTTTTTTTTCGATTATACCCGCAATTCCGTCAACAGGTATCTTTCCCTGCTGAATCCTTAAAAGAGTACCGACCATAATTCTTACCATATTATAAAGGAATCCGTCAGCCTCTACTTTAATAGTTACAAGATTACCCTCTCTTGTAACCGAAAAAGCTTTTACTGTTCGTGTCATATCTCCTTTTTCTCTGCTGTCGAGAGTGCAAAAAGAAGTAAAATCGTGAGTACCCACATAAGCCTGAGCCGCACTGTTAAGCATATCTTCGTCAAGCTTATATCTGTAATGAAGAGCATAACCGTCAAGAAACGGATTTCGCACTTCGGTGTTCCATATTTTATAAATATATTCCTTGCTTGTGCAACTGTATCTTGCGTGAAAATCAATGTCTGCCTCTTCACAGTCAAGCACCGCAATACTAAGCGGCAACCATCGGTTTAATGCCGCTTTTAACCTTACATCGGCAATCGGATGTGAAGTTTTGAGGCTTATACAGTACATATTTGCGTGAACTCCGCTGTCCGTACGGCTGCACCCTTTTAAATCAAAATCATCACCGATAATTTTAGACAATGCAGTCTGAAAAGCCTCCTGCACAGTCATTGCGTTGTTCTGAATCTGCCAACCGTGGAACTGCCTGCCGTCATATGAAATTGTAAGTTTAAAATTTCTTAAAGTGCTGCCGGAATCAATATGTTGCATAAAACCACTCCGCAAATTACAAGTCCAACTGTTATCAAACCGATAACATCTCGTTTTGCCATATGAATACTCTTCATTCTTGTTCTGCCCTCGCCGCCGTGATAGCAACGACATTCCATAGCTGTTGCAAGGTCATACGCTCTTCTGAACGATGAAACAAACAACGGAACAAGAATAGGAATCAATGCTTTTATTCGTGCAATGACATTACCGCCCTCAAGGTCTGCTCCTCTTGCTTTCTGCGCCTGCATAATTTTATCGGTTTCTTCAAGCAAAGTAGGCACAAATCGCAGTGCAAGCGACATCATCATAGCAATTTCGTGTACAGGAAAATGTACTTTATTTAAAGGCTTCATCAATCTTTCGATTGCGTCCGTAAGCTCTGTCGGAGATGTTGTAAAAGTAAGAGCAGAGCTTGCGAGAATAAGACAAATAATTCTAACCGTTACAAACACGGAACGGTTAATTCCGTTGACCGTAATTTTAATTATTCCCCACTGCCATATCGGATCTCCCGTACCGTAAAACAGATTTAATATTGAAGTTACTATTACTATGAAAATAATAATTTTTAAACTTTTAAAATAAAACTTTACAGGCACTCCGCTCATAAGAACTATAGCGGCTGTGCATACTGCCACAACGGCAAGAGCGGCATAGTTAAATGTGCAGAACACAAGCACCAGAAAAGCAATAAGCATAATAATTTTTGCTCGTGGGTCAAGTTTGTGTATAAGGCTCTTTGCGGGGAAATACTGACCGAAAGCTACATCTCTTACCATTACCTTGCCTCCTTTTTTATAAAAGGAAGAAGGTAATCAACCGCTGAATCAACAGTCAGTATGCCCTCAGGCACATCTACTCCCCTTTTTCTGAGCTGTGACATTATTTTTGTTATCTGCGGAATACGCAGACCTATTTTTTCAAGCTCGTCACCTCTCGCAAAAACCTTTTGAGTTTCGTCAAACATAACGAGCTTTGATTTATTCATAACCACAATTCTGTCTGCCACACGGGCAATGTCCTCCATACTGTGAGAAACAAGCAGAACCGTGTTCTGTCTTTCTTTGTGATAGCGTACTATCTGACTTAAAAGTACATCTCTGCCCATCGGGTCAAGTCCTGCCGTCGGTTCGTCAAGCACGAGAACATCAGGGTCCATTGCTATTACACCGGCAATAGCCGCTCTGCGCTTTTCTCCGCCCGACAAGTCAAAAGGTGATTTATACAAAAGTTCGTCCTTTATGCCCGTAAATTTTGCGGCTCTGCGAACCTCTTTGTCAATTTCTTCTTGTGAAAGTCCTTTGTTGAAAGGGCCGAAAGAAATATCTTTGTATACGGTTTCTTCAAAAAGCTGATATTCGGGATACTGAAAAACCATACCCACTTTAAAGCGTATTTTACGAATTTCCTTTGGCTTGTCCCATATATCAACTCCGTCAAGCAAAACCTGACCGCTTGTCGGTTTCATAAGTCCGTTAAGCATTTGCACAAGCGTTGACTTACCCGAACCGGTATGACCGATAATTCCGATAAGTTCTCCCTTGTTTACGGAAAAACTGACATCATTAACCGCCTTTTTTTCAAAAGGTGTTCCTACTCCGTAGGTGTAGCAAATATTCTTTAGTTCAAGGATACTCATTTCAACACCTCCATAAGCAAATCAACACATTCGTCACTGTCAAGCGGCATTTTGTCAATTTTCGCACCGCAGCCGATAAGTCGGTAGACAAGCTCTGTTGCCTGCGGAACATCAAGTCTGTGCTTTTTCAAAAGTTCAACCTGTGAAAAAACATTGTCGGGTGTTCCCTCTGTGAGCACCTTACCGCTGTCCATTACAATTACTCTGTCGGCAAGTACCGCCTCATCCATATAATGTGTAATAAGCACAACGGTAATACCTTTTTCTTTATTCAATTTTAAAAGGGTTGACATAACCTCTTCTCTGCCGTTCGGGTCAAGCATTGCGGTAGGTTCGTCAAGTACGATGCAGTCAGGCTGCATTGCAAGTATGCCCGCAATAGCAACTCTTTGTTTCTGACCGCCCGAAAGTTTGTAAGGTGCGTCTTTTCTGAAATCGTACATATCAACGGCTTTCAGTGCGTCATCAACCCTACGCCTTATTTCAGACGGTTCAACTCCGAGGTTTTCCGGACCAAACGCAACATCTTCTTCAACAACGCTTGCTACAAGCTGATTGTCGGGATTTTGCAGTACAAGACCTACCTTTTTGCGAATATCAAGAGTTTTTTCTTCATCTGCCGTATCGTCGCCGTCAACAAATACTTTTCCTTTGTCGGGAACAAGCATTGCATTCAGATGTTTGGCGACAGTTGATTTTCCGCATCCGTTATGACCAAGCAAGGCTACAAACTCGCCCTTTTCTATTTCCAAAGACACGCCGTCAACTGCATTTACTATAGGCTGACCCTCGTCTTCGGACATATAAGAAAAAAATATATTTTGAATAGAGATAAACTTCATTAATTACTTCTCCCAGATAGCTGTTGAGCCGCACGGCAGAACAAGTCCTGTGTCAGTTACAGGCAATCCGATTTCACTGCTTGAAACCTTACCGCCGAATTTTGTTTTCAGCAAAACGCCGAGCAAATATTCCATAACCGCAGGCGAAAGACCTGTTGTGTAGGAATTAAGAATAA
Source organism: Ruminococcus sp. FMBCY1 (assembly GCF_023921805.1). GTDB lineage: Bacteria > Bacillota > Clostridia > Oscillospirales > Acutalibacteraceae > Ruminococcoides > Ruminococcoides intestinale_A. The sequence continues at coordinate 952,467 of NZ_CP074197.1, forward strand.
AGAAAGCAGGGTCATCTGACATAACCTGTCTGCAAAGTTCAACCAACGGATAGAGCTGTTCCTCAAGTTTCCAAACTTCACCGCCCGGACCTCTTCCGTATGACGGCGGATCCATAATGATACCGTCATATCGGTTGCCTCTTCTGATTTCACGCTGAACGAATTTTGCACAATCGTCAACAAGCCATCTTACGGGTTTGTCGGCAATATTACTTGATACAGCGTTTTCCTTTGCCCACTGTACCATACCTTTTGAAGCGTCTACATGACACACGCTTGCACCTGCTTTCATACACGCAAGCGTTGCACAGCCGGTGTAGCCGAAAAGGTTTAATATTTTAAGAGGTCTGCCCTCTTTTTTTATTTTTTCTGCGGCAAAGTCCCAATTCACAGCCTGCTCGGGAAAAACACCCGTGTGTTTAAATCCCATAGGCTTTATGTTAAATGTAAGACTGCCGTAATTTATACTCCATTGTGCGGGGATTTTTTTGTATTGCTCCCAGCTGCCTCCGCCTTTGTTGCTGCGGTGATAGCGTGCGTGAGCCGAATACCAAAGCGGATTTTCCTTTTCTGTTGACCAGATAATCTGCGGATCGGGACGAATTAAAATAATATTGCCCCAACGCTCAAGTCGCTCTCCGTCAGAAGCGTCAATAAGCTCATAATCCTTCCAATTTTCAGATAAACGCATTATGCCAATCTTTCCCTTACTACCTGTGCTGCCTCTTCTGCAAGAGCCTGAATCTGCTCAAGATTTTCGCCCTCAAGCATAACTCTTACGAGTGGTTCCGTACCTGATACACGAACTAAAATTCTGCCTGTGTCGCCAAGAATTTCCGTTACACGATTAATTTCCGCTTTAACTTCCTTATCCGTATAGAAAGAAAGTTTGCCCTCGTTGCTTACCTTAACATTGATAAGTACCTGCGGATAACGCTCCATAATCTTTGCAAGGTCGCTTAGTTTTTCGCCTGTGCGTTTCATAATTGAAAGCAGCATAGCACCCGAAAGTTCACCGTCACCTGTTGTTGAGTGGTCGAGGAAAATAATATGTCCGCTCTGCTCGCCGCCGATATTATAGCCGTTCTGGAGCATTGACTCAAGTACATAACGGTCGCCGACCTTTGTGGAAACAAAATCAATGCCGTTAGCCTCGCAGAATTTTGAAAAGCCCATATTGGTCATAACAGTGCCTACGGCTGTATTCTTTTTAAGTTTGCCGTTCTTCATCATATCGTTTGCACAAATAGCAATGAGAAAGTCACCGTCAACAAGATTACCGTTTTCGTCAACCGCAAGACATCTGTCTGCATCACCGTCAAAAGCAAGACCTGCACTAAGCTTATTTTTGCTTACATATTCCTGTAATTTCTTTGTATGGGTTGAACCGCAGTCTTTGTTGATATTAATACCGTCAGGCTCATCAAAAAGCATATGAACCTTAACACCGAGTTTTGTAAAAAGCTTTTCGGCGGTTCTTGAAGATGAACCGTTTGAGCAGTCAAGAGCAACTTCCATACCGCTTAAATCTTCGCCGACAGCCTCTGCAACATGATTAATATAATCATCAACTGCAGACTCAAGAGTATCTACTCTGCCGATTTCGCCGTCATTTGCTGTCGCATAAGGAACTGCGTGGTCAAGTACGATTTCTTCGATTCTGTTTTCGAGGTCATCTGGGAGTTTGTATCCCTCTGAACTGAAAATTTTGATTCCGTTAAATTCAAACGGGTTGTGAGATGCAGAAATCATTACACCTGCATCTGCATTGTATTTCTTTACAAGATAAGCAACTGCCGGAGTAGGAACTACACCTAAAAGTTTAACATTTGCACCTACCGAGCAAAGACCTGCAATAAGCGCACCCTCAAGCATATCGCCCGAAAGTCTTGTGTCTTTACCGATAAGAATTGTCGGATGCTTAACTTCATCGTTTACAAGCACCATTGCGGCTGCTCTGCCTATATTCATTGCAAGCTCGGCTGTAAGCTCTGTATTAGCCACGCCTCTTGCGCCGTCTGTACCAAAAAGTCTGCCCATAATTGTTTTTCCTCCAAGTTTTGTATTTAAAGTTGTATTTATTAATTTTGTGAGTTTTTATCAAAAAGATTAGGTTGTGTCGGCATTGCATTTACAGCACCTTTCGGAAAATCGTATCCGAGGTGACGGCAAGCCGCCGCCGTAATACATCTGCCTCTCGGTGTTCTGCTTAAAAAACCAATTTGCAGCAGGTACGGCTCATAAACATCTTCAATGGTTACTGCTTCCTCACCGATAGCCGCTGCAAGAGTTTCAACACCGACAGGGCCGCCGTTGTAGAAATTGAGTATAGCCTCAAGCAGGCGTCTGTCGTTTCTGTCAAGACCAAGTTCGTCAATTTCAAGTCTGTCAAGCGCAAGGCGAGCGGTGTCGCAGGTGATGATTCCGTCAGACATAACCTGAGCAAAATCACGCACACGCTTTAAAAGCCTGTTTGCAATTCGTGGCGTACCTCTTGAGCGAGATGCAATTTCAAGTGCGCCGTCAGGCTCGATTTGAATGTCAAGAATACCTGCGCTTCGTGTAACTATTTGCGCAAGCTCCTGCGGAGTGTATAACTCAAGTCTTAAAATAACACCGAATCTGTCACGCAAGGGCGCTGTAAGCTGTCCTGCCCTTGTTGTAGCGCCCACAAGAGTGAATTTTGGCAATGGCAAATGATAAGACGCTGCCATCTGACCCTTGCCTGTAATAATATCTATTGAAAAGTCTTCCATTGACGGATAGAGGATTTCCTCTACCGAACGGCTCAAACGATGAATTTCATCTATAAAAAGCACATCACCCTGATTGAGGTTTGTAAGTAAAGCGGCAAGGTCACCCGGTTTTTCTATTGCAGGACCGGAGGTGATTCTTAAAGAAACTCCGAGTTCGTTTGCAATAATTCCCGCAAGTGTTGTTTTACCGAGTCCGGGAGGGCCGTATAAAAGTACATGGTCAAGCGACTCTCCTCTGATTTTTGCAGCCTCAATAAAAACCTTAAGATTTTCCTTTGCGGTTTCCTGTCCGATATACTCCGAAAGGGTTTTCGGGCGCAAAGGATTATCTCCCTCTATATTGTCTTCAGGGATTTCTGATGTATCAAGTATTCTGTTTTCAAAGTCAAATTCATCCGAAAACTCCGGTTTACTCATTTATCAATTTCTTCCCATCTGTTTTAATGTCATTGCTATAAGCTGTTCAACAGGCAAACCTGCGTCAAAATTTGCAAGAACAGGCGAAACATCGGCAGGTGTATAGCCAAGCACACCGAGTGCCTCTATTGCCTTCGCAACATTTCCGCCGGCAGTCTGCGGCATTTGTACATTGCCCGATTGAGTCTGTTCTGATTTTGCAAGCTTGTCCTTAAGTTCAAGTATAATGCGCTGGGCAATTTTTTTGCCGATGCCTTGCGCTCTTGTAATTGTTTTTATATCATCGGTCGCTATAGCCATAGCTACCTGTTCTGCGGTAAGTTCGGACAAAACAGAAAGTCCCGCTTTAGGACCGACTCCGCTTACGCTTATAAGTGTTTTAAAGGTTGCAAGTTCGTTTTGAGTTGCAAATCCGAACAAATCGACTGCATCTTCACGCACATTAAGGTAGGTATAAAGAGTTACCTCGGAATTAAGTTTGAGCGTTTTTAGGGTATTCATTGTAGTCTGACAAAGGTAACCTACTCCGCCGCACTCAACTACTGCCGCAGAATTTTCCGTATGTATAAGTTTTCCTCTTACCGAATAAATCATTCCCCTATTCTCCTTTCAAACATCGTTCTTCTAAGTGCCGAACCTGCCGCCTGAGCGTGGCAAATAGCTATCGCAAGTGCATCCGCCGTATCATCGGGTTTCGGTACTTCCGACAAATGCAAAAGTTTGCGTGTCATTTCCATAACCTGCGGCTTTTTTGCCTTGCCGTAACCTGTAACGGCAGTTTTTACCTGCAACGGCGTGTATTCGTAAATCGGTATTTTCAGCTTTTGTGCGGCAAGCAGAATAACTCCTCTTGCCTCCGCAACCATAATTGCCGTTTTCTGATTGTTTTGAAAATACAGTTTTTCTATTGCAAGCGCATCGGGGCGGCAACGATTAAGCACATTAAAGATTTCATCATAAATATACTCAAGTCTGTAATTAAAATCCATACCTGCCTGCGTTTCAACCGCACCAAAGCCGAGTGCCTTATAGGTATTTGATTTAAAACCGATTGCACCCCAACCGACTATTGCATAGCCGGGGTCAATCCCGAAAATTACCAAGGCACTACCTCCCAAAATCGCAGTATCGTCATTTTAGCCTATACTACCGCATAATAATTAGCATTATATCACAAAACAATCTAATTATCAATAAAAATGCTCTTTAATTTGAAAAATATAAATTAATTTTCGACCTGTTTTTCAATTTCAATTTGATTTCCGCAATAACCGAGAGTAAGTTTATCTCCGCTTACCGTATAATCAAAATTGTAGCTCTGCTTAAACTCCTTATTAAATATAATAAAACTGTTTTCATCAATTACATATAAACCGTCAATTGTGATTTCGTCCTCACCCGATTTCAGAGTAAGTTTGGCGTTATTATCAGAAAAGCTCAAACTCACCTCCGCACCGCCTTTAAGCACGCCGTGCCAATTTTCACTTGTAAGCTCGTAGCTTTCTCCGGAGGTATCGGCAGTACACGAGCAAAAAATAAAACAAATTATACAGACAAAAACAGCAAAAAACTTTTTCACAAACATCTCTCCCTTCTCTTACAAAATATATTACAAAAAATATTTTATATAACCGTCTTACAAATTTGTTATTTTTCTTGAAAAGCATTATCTGTTTATGATATAGTATATTTGTATGCACATAAAAACTTGGAGGGATAATTTTGCAGTATGAATATACCATGCCACAAAATATTTTTGAAGAAAACGGAGAGGTAATGTGTGCCGGTTGGGCCAAAAAACCTTATTTTAATTTTAACAAAGAACTAAGTAAACAGAATAAACACATAAAAGAGAGCGTAAGTTATTTTTTAAGTACGGGAGAAGTTTCGCTTTATATTTCCACAGAAAACTCAGGTCTTGATTTTTACATAAAAATAGCGCTTGCAAATTTAAAAAACGGCAATGTAATTTCCGATTTTGCCTACAAAAAACAACTTCTCGGCAGAACAGAACTTCCCGAAAGCAAAGAGAGCGGACAGCTTGTTTTTTCAGACAAGCGCATTGAATTTGCCGTAGTAAAGGTTAAAAACGAACGCACCGTAAAATGTAACTTCTATGACTTCGGCGGAAAGGCAGATTTAAGTTTTGAATTTAATATAGATGACAAAAGCGGTGATATTTTAGACCAGGTTGCACCGTTTGAGCGTGACAGAAAGTACTTTTATTTCAAACGCTTTATGCCTGTATTCAGCGCAAGCGGCACAATAAAAGTCGGCAAATCACAATATACGCTAAAAGAAGAAAACACCTCTGTTTATATTGACAGCACATATTATTCAAAGCCAAGACTTCACAGCTACCAGCGACTTACAGCAGATTATATGAGAGGCGAAAACCGTTTTTCGCTTAATCTTGCAAGCAGAGTCGGCGACAACCGCAACGGCAGTGAGAACAGCTTTTTCCTTAACGGAGAATTGCACAAGTTATATAAAATCGAAGTAAAAAATAATGACGGCAGAATTGACCGTCCGTGGTACTTTAAAGGCGGAATTGAAGCAGTCGACATAACATTTAAACCTAACAAAATCGGCGATAAAGCTATGGTTGCGCAGATGGACAACACTTCCGTCACATTCGGCGTATTGTTCGGCAAACTTAAGCGTTACGATTATGACGCACCGCTTGTACTTGACAATATTCCCGCACATATGGTATTTAATGAATTTTAATAACAAAAACAGCCTTGACCGTATTTTCACATACAATCAAGGCTGTAATTTTTTTAAATTATTTTCTTATGTTCTGCTTTTTGTTGTCGTCAGAAGAATCTTTTGTAAATCGTGCAAATATAGCAATGGTTGTCAAAAATGAGATAAGAAGATAAATGAGAATTGAAAGTATGGCACCAAGGCTCATTGCAACGCCTGCAATAGCAAGTATGGCCACAATGCCTGCCGCACAACAAAGTAAAGATACTATATTTTTTATGTTTCTCTCTCTGTCAAAAAGGCAAAAGAAAAATCCGATTACCGGTATAATAATTAAAATAGGAGTGTACATTACATAATTTAAAAATGCATCTCCGAGAGTACCGTCTGCAGTACCGCCGATAAATGACATAAGGTCAAGCACCGAGTAAGAGAAAAATTTGCCGTCTGTAGTTGCACCCTGAATATACGGCATAGAACATAACATAACTAATAATGCATAAAAAATACATTGTGCAATTCTAAATCTTTTTCTTGTTTTATTTTCAGGAATTTTAAGCATTTATATCCTCCGAAATACGAGTATTCAAACACACAGTGCCGAACACCTCAATTTATTGTTGTAAAATTAATTATAACACATAATTTTCAGTTGCACAATAGACAATTTTGTGATATACTTAATACAGTTTTGTACAAAGTCCTGCAAAACAGAACTGAAAGGAGCCTATTTATGAGCTATATTAACGAATCAGTAATTTACAATATATATCCACTCGGCTGGTGCGGAGCGCCAAAACAAAATGACGGTCAGCTTGTTTACCGACTCGACAAGATTTATGATTGGATTCCTCATTTTAAAAAAATGAGCATTAACTGCATTGTTTTTAATCCGCTTTTTGAAAGCAGTTTTCACGGATACGATACAATCGACTACAAAAAGGTTGACTGTCGTTTGGGTGATAATGAATCCTTTAAAAAGATTTGTAAAACATTGCACGAAAACGGCATCAAAATCATTCTTGACGGTGTATTTAACCATGTTGGCAGAGATTTCTTTGCTTTTAAAGATGTACAGCAGAATTTACAAAATTCACAGTATTGCGGCTGGTTCCAAAATCTCGGATTTTGGGGTTCAAGTCCAAAAGGAGATCCGTTCACATATGAGGGTTGGGCAGGTCACTACGACCTTGTTAAACTCAATTTACAGAATCAGGATGTAGTAAACTACCTTCTCGGTGCAGCTGAATTTTGGATTGACGAATTTGACATTGACGGACTTCGTCTTGACGCTGCCGATGTAATTGACATAGAATTTTTCAAAAAATTAAGAAATACCTGCAAATCTAAAAAGCCTGATTTTTGGCTTTACGGCGAACTTACACACGGCGACTACAATCATTGGGCAAACAGCGAAACTCTTGATTCCGCAACAAACTACGAATGTTACAAGGGTATTTACTCAAGCCACAACGACCATAATTATTTTGAAATTGCACATTCGCTTAACCGTCAGTTTGCAAACGGCGGTATTTACAGAAACATTTACACCTACAACTTTGTAGATAACCACGATGTAAACAGAATTGCAAGCTCATTAAAGGACAAAAATCACCTTAATAATGTTTATACCCTTATGTACACAATGCCTGGTGTACCGTCAATTTACTATGGCAGTGAATACGGCATTGAGGGTATGAGAACAAACCACAGCGATTACGAACTTCGTCCTTGTCTTGACCTTGACAGTATTCCGAATCCAAACTATCAGCTGTTTGACCATATTGTAAAACTCGGCAAAATCAGACTTGCACTTGAGGCTTTGAAGTACGGCGACTTTGCAAATGTAAAAATTATGAACGAAAAGCTCGTTTATAAAAGATGGACAAATAATCAGACTGTATTTGTTGCATTCAACCTTACAGACCATGATGAATGGATAGATTTTGACACAGGCTGCAACGCAAAACTTACAGATGTTTTAAACGATAACGAGGTTATTGATGTAAACGGTTACTACAATCTTTATATGAAACCGTATTCTGCAAGAATTTTGGTTGTAAACGACGGCAGCTTTAAAGTTGATTTTTCTGATAATTCTACAGAAGAAATTACAAAACCTTTCGAAAATACAGAATCAACAGATGCACAGGTTGAGAAACAGCATTTTTACACAGAAGTAAAGCCGGGTAAATACAGACATTTCAAGGGAAACGAATATGAAGTTATCGGTACTGCTCTGCACAGCGAAACAGGAGAAAAACTCGTAGTTTACAAAGCGCTTTACAATGACGGCGGACTTTGGGTAAGACCTTACGATATGTTCAAAGAAATCATTGAAAAAGACGGCAAAAAAATTCAGAGATTCACTCCGATTGATTAATACTTTATAAAAACTAAGCCGACCAACAAGCTTATAATTGCTTATTGGTCGGCTTTAAAATTGACTTTTTTGCATATTATAGAATTATTTTTCCTGTAAATACTTTTCTATCAATTTCGGTTGTATCAACGGATATGTCCAGTTCTCAGGCAATTCATCCATAAGAACCACTTTCTCCATTTCACTATGTAATTCTTTCGCAAACTCTGTTATCTCTGCAAAACAAAGCAGTCCAAACGTTTCTTCACCTGTATCATTTACTCTGGTTTTACCTGTTACTGAATAAACACAGATTGGCTTTATCTCAAATCTGACTGCACCTGTTTCTTCCTGCAATTCTCTTTTAGCAGTTTCAAGAATATTCTCACCGGCTTCTCTATGTCCTCCCGGTACTTCATATGTATCTCTTTCTTTATGCTTGCAAAATACCCACTTGCCGTTACTCTGTGAGATTACTACTGCAAATCTCAATAGTTCATCATTAACTGTATCATAAAATTTTACTTTCAACATATTTTCTCTCCATTTACATATCTATAATATTTCATTCTCAATAAAATCCGCAATACCATCTTCATCATTTGAACCAATTACAATATCAGCTCTCTCTTTCACTTCATCAATTGCATTCCCCATTGCAACACCTATTCCACATAATTCCAGCATCCCAATATCCGCATAGTCATCTCCAAAAACAATAATTGAATCTATACTAAATCCACATACTTCCGTAATCTTTATAATTGCGTTTTCTTTCGTCACATTCTTTTTTGTGAACTTGTACCAAAATCCATCAGAGAAACGAATACAATCACAATCAGAGAGTCTATGAGCTAATTCATCTGCTTTATCTTGATTAAATATTTCAACACACATTTTCAATGAACATTCGTTAAAATCTGAAAAATCTGTATAAATACTATCTCCCCAGCTCTTATCCAACTTCTTAGGATCTATTTTATAATTCCAATAATGTGCATCTATTGTGTCTATCGTAATTTCGCAATCATTTCCACAAATATTTCTTGCCATGTCAATCATCACATTCGTTTCTTCTTTGGAAAATTCTGCCCTATAAATATATTCTGTTTTGTATTTTACCAATGCCCCTCCACTCGATATTAAAATATCGGGCATTAATTCATTTAAATACACTAAAGAATTCTGTTCACTTCTAGAGGTAGAGACACCTATCAATATATCATTTTCCTTGCATTTTTTTAGAGCTAATAATGTTTTACTTGACATTGTTTTGTCACTCTGTAATAAAGTTCCGTCTAAATCAAATAATAGAAGTTTGCATTTCTTCATATCATTTTTCCTTTCCGTTCTTCTCAATAATTACATTTGCATTAATTACTCTCCCCCACAAACAGAGTCATTTGATAAAGCAAATGCCGGAAACTCGCATAAATTTAGGTTTTCGGCATTTTAATCCATTATTTCAACTCAACAATAGTTACGCCGCTTTCGCCCTCGCCGAAAACGCCGAGTCTAAAACTTTTGACGGCTTTATGAGTTCTAAGGAATGATTGAATTTCTCTTCTTAATACGCCTGTACCCTTGCCGTGAATAATAGTAAGTTGGTTAATATTCATAAGTACGGCATTGTCGATTGCCTTGTCAACAATCATAATTGCGTCAAAGGCGGTTTCGCCACGAACATCCACTTCCGTAGTCGGGCGAACATCAAGAGTACTGTGTACATTTCTTTTTGCGGAATACTGCGGTGGCTGTTGCTTTTTCTCTTTAATAAGTCGGAGATTATCAATTTTCACTCTTGTTTTTATAATGCCTGCCTGCACAAGAACCATTCCGTCTTTTGTCGGCGGCGCAAGTACGGTTGCGTTTTTGTCAATGTCAAAAATAAGCACACTGTCGCCTACCTTAAGCGGCCTTGGCAATTTGTACTTTTCGCCGTCCGACTGTTTTTTCATAACAGGGTCAGCATTATTTTCCATTGTATTGAGATTCTTTTTGAGCTTTGCACGAGCCTCGGCAGACATCTCTTTTGCCTTTCGTGCCTTATCAAGTTCTTCCACCAAAGCGTCAGCCTGCGCTCTTGTCCTCGAAATAATGCGCTGTGCCTCTTGTTTTGCTCTCTCAATTTCACGCTCGGCATTCTCTTTTGCTCTGCGAATTTCATTTTCCGCCTTTTGCTTTTCTGTGTTTGCTTTTGCGGTGAGGCGGTTTGCGTTTTCAATCTGCTTTTCAAGGCTTTGTCTGCGTTTTTCAAGAGTACCGACAACATCTTCAAACTGTCGGCTTTCGCTTGAAACAAGCTCTTTTGCTCTCTCAACAATTTCATCATCCATACCGAGCCTTTTGGTGATTGCAAAAGCGTTACTCTTACCGGGCACGCCAATCAAAAGTCTGTATGTTGGTCTTAAAGTTGTAACATCAAATTCACAGCAAGCATTTTCTACGCCCTCGGTACGCAAAGCAAATTCCTTTAATTCCGCATAATGGGTTGTACTTGCAATTTTTGCATGCTTATCCCTTAATTTTTCAAGAATTGAAATTGCAAGCGCCGCACCCTCGACAGGGTCGGTACCTGCACCGAGTTCATCTATCAGCACAAGCGAGCCTGAATTTGCAAGTTTGATAATCTGAATAATATTAGTCATATGTGCCGAGAATGTAGACAGCGACTGCTCAATACTCTGCTCGTCGCCAATATCGACAAGCACTCTGCGGAATACCGAAAGCTCGCTGTTGTCTGCGCACGGCACAAGAAGTCCGCACATAGCCATAAGTGTGAGCAAACCGAGAGTTTTTAATGTAACGGTCTTACCGCCTGTATTAGGGCCTGTGATTACAAGTGTATCAAAATTCTTTCCGAGAACAATATCAACAGGTACAACCTTGTCTTTGTCTATAATCGGGTGTCTTGCCTGTTTTAAATCCACAATGCCCCTGTCATTCATAATCGGCATTGAAGCTCTCATATTATATGCGAGGTTTGCCTTTGCAAATACAAAATTAAGTATAGCAAGGTTTTTGTAGCTTGCTATGATTGCGTCTGCGAAATCACCTGCATTTGCGGAAAGCTCAAACAAAATTCTCTCGATTTCGTCCTCTTCTTTTGAACGCAAAAGTTTTATATCATTATTTGCCTGCACAACGCCCATCGGCTCAATAAATACGGTCGCACCGCTTGCCGAGGTATCATGCACAAGTCCAGGAACATTGCCCCTGCATTCACTTCTTACAGGCACAACATATCTGCCGTCACGCTGAGTTACGATAGCGTCCTGCAAATACTTAAGATATTGTGTGCTGTGAATAATTTTATCAAGCACTTCTCTTGCCTTTGAGGATGCTGTACGAATTTTTCTGCGTATATCCGCAAGCGTTGAACTTGCTTTATCTGAAATTTCGTCCTCGCTTATAATAGCGTTTGTAATTTTCTCTTCAAGAAATTTATTCGACACAAGACCGCTGAAATATCCGTCCAGTGTAGTTTCCGTAGATGCAAATTTTGAATGCCATTCCTTTACGGAACGGATAATTCTAAGCGTTTCGGCAATCTGTAAAAGTTCACCTGTAGAAAGACAGCCGCCCGCCTCTGCTCTGCGTAATGCATTTGCACAATTTTTTGCACCGCCGAATGACGGTGTTCCGTATTTTCCGCTTAAAACAACCGCATCATCGGTTTGTTTTAACAATTTTTTAACTTTTTCAAGTTCAAACTGCGGTTCAAGCGACAACGCCATTTCTTTAGCGTCATCAATACTTGTCTGATCCGCAAGTAATTTTAAAATCTTGTCAAGTTCAAGAGTTTTATAATGTCTGTTCATATAATCATACCTAAATTAACTTATAGTTTTATAAAAATTAAGCGTTGAAAAATCCTTTTCAAACATATATTTTAAATAATTTTCGCTCGCCTCGTTAAGTACATCAAGGTCGCTTTCAGGTAATGCAAAAGAAAAAAGTTTATTGTCATCGGCATAAACAGTATGCCTTAAAGCCGTAAGAGATGAACGGTTGAGCAAAATCTTCATATCTCCGTTTTCACGGTGACAATCCGCACATTCAATAGTGCCGCTTTTGGGAATAAAAAACATATTGTCACACAAATATTCACCGCAAATTCTGCACATTCTAAGGTCAGGCATATATCCCGCAAGACTTGCAAGGCGCATTTCAAGGCACGGTTTAATAAGCTGTGGCGAACGCTTATTTTCCGACAAAAGATATAAGGAATTTAAAATTAATTTCAAAAATTCCTCCGAATTTTGCTCACGGGGACAAATTGTAATTGCAAGCTCGCAAAAATACTGCGCAAGGCAGGTTTTTACAACATCTCCCCTAAGTTTTGAAAAAATCCTTTCGGGAATCGCATCACCGATTATGTAGCTCTCCCGACCTTTATACACGGTAAGTCGGGAGTATGTGAGTAAGGAGGTAGCCGCACACTTTTGATTTTTAATATTTTTAGCGCCACGGACAAAAGCCTTGATAATGCCGTTAGTTGCGGTCAGAGCGTGAACGAGTTTATCCTGTTCACCTATATTTTGCTCTTTCACTATCAGCCCCATCGTCTGGAATTTCATCGGTTTCCTCCCTGAGAATTGTATCTGCGCCCAAATCTTTGGTATCCTGAATACTTTTATACCTTAAATAATCGAGCACATTGCCTGTTGTAAAAAATGCATTCCACATATACCATTCATCCATAAAAAACACCTCCGATTGTAGTGTTTCACAAATGAACGAATTTATATTATGAAAATTATTACAACTGTGTTTTTTGGAATTTTTTCTCTTGCTTTATGGTATCAAGTGTAAAGCAACTGATATTTTTATAAGCTTCCTCAATGCACTTCATAGCAAGCTGTGCATAACCGTAATTTTGAAATTGCGGAAGTATAAACAAAGGTGAAATTCGTCTTGTGCTTTTATCAATTTCAACAATCCTTACAGCACCTATTATTTCTTCATCTTTCATAATAAAATAATATTTTGTAAAAGATTGCCGAAATTTGTTCTGTATTACTTCTACCGTTTCACAAGCAGGGTTTGTATCATAATCACGATACCTTGTTAAAATATCATAAAAAGCTATTCTTTGCATATCACAAATTTTTTGGCAATCTGCAAAATCCGCTAATTTTATATATATGCTCATCATTCAAAATTACTTTCGTCAAAGCCAAAGTTCTGCAAAAGCTGGGCACGGTTACGCCAATCTTCTTTTACTTTTATCCACACCTGCAAAAATACTTTGCAATCAAAAAATCTTTCCATATCCTGTCTTGCAAATGTGCTGATTTTCTTTAGCATTGCACCGTTTTTGCCGATAAGAATACGCTTATGCGACTCTTTTTCGCAGAAAATTGTTGCGTCAATGTCGAGTATGCCGTTCTCCCTTGTTTTCATCTTTTCAATAACAACGGCTGTACCGTGCGGAATTTCGGCATTGCAAAGTCTTAAGATTTTCTCTCTGATAATTTCAGAGGCAATAACTCTTTCAGGTTGGTCTGTAAGAGTATCGTCTTCAAAGAAATGACCACCCTCGCTCGCCTGATTCTTGAGTTCCTCAAGCAATTCGTTCATACCGTTGCCGTCACTTGCGCTGACAGGTACAATAGCCTCAAAATCATAGAGTTTGCTGTACTCAAGAATTTGTTTCATCAATATTTCTTTATCCTTAATCATATCAATTTTATTGATAACAAGGATTGCGGGCATACCGAGAGCCTTAAATTTATCAATAAAGTCAAGTTCGGTCTGTACGGGGCTTTTATCCGCCTCAACAACGAGCATACAGCAGTCAACGCCTCCGACAGACTCGTTTACGGAACGAACCATATACTTGCCAAGTGAGTTTTTCGGCTTGTGCATACCCGGAGTATCAAAGAAAACAAGCTGATACTCGCCCTCTGTAAGAACACCTGTAATTCTGTTTCTTGTAGTCTGGGGTTTGCTTGACACAATTGCAATTTTCGTGCCGAGAAGTCTGTTTAATATTGAACTTTTACCGACATTCGGTCTGCCGACTATGGCAATAAAAGCTGATTTATCATTTGTATTCATAAATTTCTCCGTTTTAAAAAATTAGGGGCAAGCAAAATGCATTACCCCTTTGTTAAATGTCTGTTTTTTAATTTTATAAATTTTTCTTTAATTCCCACAGGACCAAGCACAACAAAAAATGCTGAAATCACCGCTGAAATCAAAAGAAATATAAGGTAAAGCAAATTTTCGGCAAAAAAGGTAAATATAGTGTTAATTACATTAAAATCAAGAAAAAATATACACGCAATCACTGCCGCACCCAACGCAACTGTAAGCACTGCTCCGGCAGCCGCATCCTTGGCAAACTTAACAAGAGGTTCGTATCTGTCGGCAACAAGACCGCACAAATCCTCTACGCAGGTATTGACCGTTTCAAGCGCCATAACCGAAGTTATCAGCAAAACAAGTACAGCGTATTGCGTAGGCGAAAAGGAATAAAACATTGAAAACAGCATAACATAAATTCCTGCCACAATATGAAATCTCATATGCGACTCGCTGTTTATTGTTCTTATAATTCCTTTAAACGCACATTTAAAACCGAAAATCTGTTTCTTCATAGTTTAATCAAGCCATATCGTCATCAACTATGTAGCTTGAAGATGCTGGAAGTCCGAGCTGTTCCATAATAAGCTCCTCTTTCTCACGCATACGAACTCTCTCCATATTATCAATATGGTCATAACCGAGAAGATGAAGTACGCTGTGTGCTGTAAGATAACCTACCTCACGCTGGAAACTATGGCCGTAAAGCTCTGCCTGATCTCTTGCTTTTTCCATAGAAATTACAACATCGCCGAGAATCTGTGCGCCTGTTTCAATATCTTTGTCATACACACCGTTTTCACCCATTGGGAAAGAAAGTACATCAGTTTCAATGTCTTTATCTCTGTACTGCTTGTTAAGCTCCTTAATCTGTGCATTATCAACAAATGTTACGCTGATCTCAGCCGGTCCTTCAAATTTTTCAAGTTTTAATACGGCGTTACAGCAGCGTCTTACAAGCATTCGGATACCTGTTGGAATTTTAACAGCTTTTTGTTTGTTTGTGATTACTACTCTGATTTTGTTATCTGGCATTTTGCTCAAATCCTTCCGTATTATTTTTCAATTTATTAAAATAAATTAAATTTGTTTATCAGTCACGATCTCTCGTGTTCTCATACTTTGCATAGGCTTTAATAATATCCTGAACAAGTTTATGACGCACAACATCTTTTTCGTCAAAGCGGCAGCAACCTATGCCGTCAATATTTTTAAGGATTTTTATACAATCCTTAAGACCGCTTTTAGCACCCCTCGGTAAGTCGATCTGGGTAATATCGCCTGTGATTACCATTTTTGAGTTAAAGCCGAGTCTTGTTAAAAACATCTTCATCTGCTCGCAAGTGGTGTTCTGCGCCTCATCAAGAATTATAAAGCTGTCATCAAGAGTTCTGCCTCGCATATAAGCAAGAGGCGCAACCTCAATATTGCCACGCTCGACATACTTTTGATAGGTTTCGGCACCGAGCATATCAAACAAAGCGTCATATAAAGGTCTTAAGTACGGGTCAACTTTGCTTTGCAAATCGCCGGGCAAAAATCCCAACTTCTCACCTGCCTCAACCGCAGGTCTTGTAAGAATAATTCTGTTTACAATCTTACTGCGAAAAGCCGTTACTGCCATAGCAACCGCAAGGTAAGTCTTACCTGTACCGGCAGGTCCTACACCTATAGTTATTGTGTTATTCGCAATAGTTGTACAATATTTTTTCTGACCTATGGTTTTAGGTTTAATCGGTTTACCTTTTGAAGTAATACAAATACAGTCGCCCGCAAGCTGTTCAATCTTATCTTCGCTGCCTTCGTTGACGAGCGAAATACAATAGCGTACATTCTGCTCGGAAAGCGCTTCTCCTCTGTTGATAAGCTGTAAAAGGCTGTCTATTACCTTACCGGCTTTAGATACATTTTCAGCTTCTCCGTCTATTTTAAGCTCGCTGTCACGACTGACAACCTTTACCGTAAATTCTTTTTCAATCAGTTTAATATTTTCGTCAAAACTGCCAAAAAGTGCAACGGCATTTTCCATTCTGTCAATGCTTATTATTTGTTCCGTAAAATCAAACCCTCGATAAACAAAATTTATATTTAAATTATAACACAATATTTATAAAAAAACTTATTAAATATAGCTTTTTTTACTAAAAAATTAAATTTTGTTAGATTTGACGAATATGCAAGTCGGTATTTATGCATTATTTGTATTTTTTCACTTTTTACAATTAGTTATATTTGATAATTACTTGACAAAAAGTATTTTATAGTATATAATAGCACAAGTGTAAAGAAAACAGCTTTACACCTAAACACAGTTTGAAGCGGCGGGAGCATTTATTATGGAAAAAA
The DNA here is from genome assembly GCF_023921805.1 of Ruminococcus sp. FMBCY1. Lineage (GTDB taxonomy): Bacteria > Bacillota > Clostridia > Oscillospirales > Acutalibacteraceae > Ruminococcoides > Ruminococcoides intestinale_A. Next base: position 969,147 of record NZ_CP074197.1, read on the forward strand.
ATGTAGAAGTATCCTTACTTTTTGATTTCTACGGTGAATTGCTTAAACCGTCATGCAGACAGGCAATTGACCTGTATTACAACGAAGATTTGTCGCTTGCAGAGATTGCTGCGCAGACAGGCATTACCCGTCAGGGTGTGCGTGACAGTATAAAACGCAGTGAAGAAAAGCTTTTTGAACTCGAAAAAAAGCTCGGACTTTTTAAAAGATTTGTTCAGCTTGAGAACGGACTTGACAAAATCGCATCTCTTTCGGAACAGATTTATAAAAGCTCTGCTGATGACATAACAAAAAAGCTTGCACTCGAAATCAATCGAACGGCAGGCACACTCAAAGAATAAAGGAGTGTATTTATGGCTTTTGAAGGACTTTCAGAAAAGCTAAGTAATGCTTTTAAAAAATTAAAGAATAAAGGTAAGCTTTCAGAGAACGATGTTAAGGAAGCTATGCGAGAAGTCAGACTTGCTTTGCTCGAGGCTGATGTAAACTACAAAGTAGCTAAAGAACTTACCGCAAAAATCACAGAAAGAGCCGTTGGTCAGGATGTAATGGAAAGCCTTACTCCGGGACAGATGGTTGTAAAAATCGTAAATGAAGAACTTACCGAACTTATGGGCGGCGACAATGCAAGAATTGAATTTGCGTCAAAACCGCCTACAGTTATTATGCTCTGCGGTTTGCAGGGTTCAGGTAAAACTACCCACGCAGCCAAACTTGCTCTTATGCTTAAAAATCAAAATCACAGACCTTTGCTCGTTGCCTGCGATATATACAGACCTGCAGCTATTGACCAGTTAAAGGTAGTAGGTGCAAAAGCAGGTGTGCCTGTATTTGAAAAAGGTACTCAAAATCCTGTAAAGACAGCCAAAGAGGCAATCAGAAACGCCAAAGACTACGGCAATGATGTTGTTATTCTTGATACCGCAGGTCGTTTGCACATTGACGAAGAGCTTATGGATGAGCTTAAAAATGTAAAGGCTGAAGTTGAGCCTAACGAGATTTTACTCGTTATCGACTCAATGACAGGTCAGGATGCGGTTAATGTTGCAAAATCATTTAACGAAAAGCTTGAGATTTCAGGTGTAATTCTTACAAAACTCGACGGTGATACCCGTGGCGGTGCAGCACTTTCGGTAAAGGCCGTAACAGGCAAGCCTATTAAATTTGCAGGTACGGGCGAAAAACTTGAAGATATTGAAGTATTCCATCCTGATCGTATGGCAAGCCGTATTCTCGGTATGGGTGATGTTCTTACCCTTATTGAAGACGCTCAAAACAAGATTGATCAGGACAAAGCCGAAGAAATGGCTAAAAAGATGATGAGCAATAAGTTTGATTTCAATGATCTTAACGATCAGTTTGCTCAAATCAAAAAGATGGGTCCTTTAAAAGGTATTTTGGCAAAAATCCCCGGCATTGCAAATCAGCTTGACAACATAAATATTGATGACAGACAGATTGACTGGACACAGGCTATCATACTTTCGATGACACCTGAAGAAAGATCAAATCCTTCCCTGCTCAATCCTTCAAGAAAAAGAAGAATTGCAGCCGGTTCAGGCAGAAGTGTTGAAGAAGTCAACAGACTTATCAAACAGCTTGAGCAAATGCAAAAGATGATGAAACAACTTAAAAACAAAACAAAAGGCACTAAGGGCGGTAAAAAAAGAAAAATGAAAAAGCTCCCGGGTCTTGGCGGAATGCCTATGAGCAATCTTCCAAAAAACTAACACACATTCAACCAAATAAAATTTGGTGAATATAGATTTATAACATTTACGGAGGTAAAGAAAATGGCAGTTAAAATCAGACTTAGAAGAATGGGTTCAAAGAAAGCACCTTTTTACAGAGTAGTAGTAGCAGATTCAAGATATCCAAGAAACGGTCGTTTCATTGAAGAAATCGGCACATACGATATTCTTAAGAAGCCATCAGAGTTCAACGTTGACGCAGAAGCTGTTAAGAAGTGGATTGCTAACGGTGCTCAGCCAACTGATACAGTTAAGGCTCTTCTTAAGAAGAACGGCATTATTGAATAATCAGTCACGAAAGGGAAACCAAAATGCAGGAATTACTTACTGTAATAGCACAGGGTCTTGTTGATGATCCGACTGCTGTAAAGGTTACTGCCGATGAACCAAATGAGGACGGCACAATCGTATATCACATCTCTGTAGCAGAGGCTGATATGGGCAGAATTATCGGTAAGCAGGGCAGAATTGCCAAAGCTATCCGCACAATTGCTCGCAGCGCAGCTATCCGTTACGAAGAAAAGATTATGGTTGAAATCGACTGATAACTAAAACTTTAAAACCTTCGGCTTTTGTCGGAGGTTTTATTTTTTGTCGTTTATTAAAAGTCGTAGTAAATTATGGTTTAGCGGAGTGTCGGTCGGGGATTGAAATTTAGCTAACGCTAAATTATCCTCCCAAAAACAAAAAAGTTTACTCAATTTTTTCAAAAATTGCGGGTATGGGCAGCGCCCATAAAAATCTTCCGATATAACAATTTATCAAGCGCAAACAGCCACGCTGTTTGCGTGCTAAAACTAAGTTTGTTAAAACAGGCGACAGCCTGTTAGAAAAGAAATCATTAACTTTTCATTATATATCGAATAGCTTTCTTGTTGCTATCGCATTTTTAAAGGCTAACGCCGTTGTGTTCAAGCCGCCAAACAGCAAGCTGTTTGGCTATCGTTAGATTGCGTAAATTGAAAGTATTTGCGGGCTTTGCCCACACCCACGACCTTTGAAAAGGTCGACCAAACCTTTATAATTGTTGGTAAATCATTTTGCTAAACCATATTTACCCCAACCTTTGACAAGAAGCAAAAATAAACCCGTGGCAACAGCCACGGGTATTTTTATGATTCTGAAATTGTAAGATTTGCTTTATAAGAACCAGAAACCCAACACGAAGAACCGTTCTCAATGTTAAATGTTACAGGCATTGAAACCGAGCCTTTCATACCGTCGGAAGACGATACATCAATAACAGCGGTTATATCCGAAGCACTAAGGGAGTCAATCTGACTGCTTGTGCCATAAACTGTAACCTCAAGATTCTTTTGCGTTACCTCCGCAGAATATCCCGATGCAAGACCCTGTACCATAAATTTTTCAACTGTCAGCTTTTTGCTTGACAATGACGACAAATCAAGAGTTACCTTAGCAGTTGAAGTATTACTGATATTCTTGCAATCGGTTGGAATTTCAACAGCAAGGTCAAATATTGATTTTGAATTTGTAAGTGATGTAAAATCAATCGGTGCAAGATTTACCGAATCGGTCTTATTCAATACATCGTCTGTACCTGCAAGCAGTATTGACGAAGGCTCAACAGAAATCATATCGTCGGTAATTTGTAAACCTGACGGTAAGTTTGTAAATGTCGGCTTTAAAGAAACTTCTTTTTCGGGAAGTACAGAAATTGCAGCCTCCACAGTTTTAAAATCAAGAGAAAGTAAATCCGTATTAATTTCTTTACCGTCAGCATCGTACAAAATAATATCTGCATTAACTTTGCGTGACGAATTAAGCGTACCGTCTATATTCGCAGCAGCCACAACCTTAGAAATCTTAGATACTTCAGACTGCGGACCTGTAATATATATGGTTTTTGACGACAGTGTGGTTGACGCATAATAACCGTCGTCAACTTTATAAACAACATTTTCTTGAATATCAAATGTAGCTTCTCGCAGATAATCAATAAAAACATCAATCGTAGACGGTTTTATCGCAGATGAAATCTGAAAATCGCTGTAAGGGTCATTCTTTGAGGCATTAAGATACAATGTATAATTGCCCGCAGAATCAACATAGTTGGCAGCTGCTTTGACGGTAATATCAGACGCCTGTAACGAACCCACAACAGCTCTGTTACCTGTAACCGTAAGTGAGGCTTTATAATCACTGCCCGAAAAAACTTGCAGACCGTTATTAACAGCGTCTTCGGACAATTCAACCTGAACAGGTATATCCGAAATAGTCAAACTTGTATCGTTTCCTGTACTTATACTCATATAAATCCAAATCACAAGCGAAATTACAATTGATACGATAAATAAAAAGTTTGTACTCTGTACAAAAGCCCTTAATCTTGATCTTTTGCTTTTATTTTCCTTCATCCGACTTCCTCCTTATCTTTTGGAGTAAACCGGCAGCTGCCGAATCATCGTCAGTATTTTCAAGTAACAATGCCTCAAGCTTATCGATAAGTCTGTCGCGTGTAAAATTGCGGTAAAGTACGCCGTTAATCGCAAGCGAAATAACACCTGTTTCTTCACTGACAATCAAAACCACAGCATCGCTTTGCTCACTGATGCCAAGTCCTGCTCTGTGTCTTGTTCCAAGATTTATATCAACATTTTTGTTATCTGTAAGCGGTAATATACATCCTGCCGCAAAAAGTTTTCCGTCACGCACAATACTTGCGCCGTCGTGTAGCGGAGCTTTGTTAAAAAATATGTTTCCGAAAAGTGCAACCGAAGTATCTGCATTAACTATTGTGCCTGTTGCGGCTATATCGGAAAGTTTTGTTTCTCTTTCAAAAACAAGCAATGCACCAGTTTTTGAATGTGAAAACAGCAAAGCTGTATCTGCGGCATCTATTATTGATTTTTTAACAGCCATTTTCCACTCATCACTTTTTTCTCGATGAGTAATAAGTTTTATATACTTTTTATAAGTATTATTTCTACCCATTTGTTCCAAATATTTTCGGATTTCAGGCTGAAAAATAATAGCAACAAGTATAACTGATGCCTCGAAAAATGTTCTGAGAAGTGTCGTAAGCATCATCAATCCGCAAAGTGATGATATTAAATATATAATAAGAAGTGCAACAACACCTTTTAAAAGCTGAGCCGCACGGGTTTCTTTTACAAGCTTGAAAAGGCTGAAAATAATGAATGCAATAGCAAGAATATCAATAATATCTCGAATTTCAATGGTTTTTAATACAGCAAATACGCTTTGTATCCATTCCATCATTTTAACCTCCTCTGTTTTTCATTACTTTATTTTAACACACAACAGCATTGAATTGCAACCTTTTTTACATTCTTTTGTAATAATTAATTTGACTGACTGATTTAATAAGATAGTTAACTTCAAACTGTGTCGAAAACGAGGAAATAACTGCACGAACAGTACCTTTTTCAAGCGTGCCAAAGCATTTATGAGCGAGCGGTGCGCAATGAAGTCCGGCACGCACTGCAATATTAAATTTATCATTAAGAATTTGCGCCGTTTTTTCGCTGTCCGTATTTTTTATATTAAACGAAACTACCGGTACAAATCCGTCATCATCGGGTTTTGGTGTATATAATTCAATATCTTTAATTTTAGACAAACCGTCATAAAGATTTTTTGCAAGACTAATTTCATAGTCAAATATTTTTTGCGGTGATTTATTCATAACATATTTTATGCCTTCGTTAAGTCCAGCTATTCCAAGTAAATTATGAGTTCCGCTTTCAAATTTGTCAGGCAAAATTTCGGGTTGATTTACTTGTGCAGAAAGGCTGCCTGTTCCGCCTTGAATAAGACTTTCGGGAATAGTATCGCTGTTAATAACAAGCAAACCTGTACCCATAGGGCCGTACAAACCTTTGTGCCCTGCCGTACATAAATAATCTATATCGGAATTTTTTAGCGAAATCGGAATTATACCTGCAGTTTGAGCTGCGTCTGTGCAAAAAAGTATTCCGTTTAATTTGCATAGTGCCGCTATTCGTTGAATAGGTAATTTTATACCAAATACATTTGATGCATGGGTGCACACTACAAGTTTAGTGTTCTCTTTAAAAGCTTTTCTGAAATTACCAATTGTCTTTTCTGTGTCATTATAATCAACATCGGCAACAGAGTATTCTACTCCGTTACTTTTTAAATACTCTAAAGGCCGCACAACAGCATTATGCTCGTATGATGATATTACCGCATGATCGCCGGGTTTTAAAATTCCTTTTATAACAGTATTAAGTGCTGTTGTGCAATTGTTTGTGATAATAACATTTTCTGGATTTTCAATATCAAAGAGTTTTGCCGCATTGTTTCTGCATTCAAAAAGCACATCAGAGGCTTTTATAGCCATATTATGGCCGCCTCGTCCCGGGTTAGCTCCGATTTTTGTAATCGCATAATTAACAGCATTTACCACGGATTTTGGTTTTGGAAAAGTTGTTGCACCGTTATCGAAATAAATCATTCTAAATCAGCAGGATAAACTCCCTGCACAGGTATATTCATTGCCCTTAGTATTTCTACGCTTTCATCGACTCTGTTTATAACCAACAAACTGTAACCGCATGAACCATTACGATATTGCACGGGAGTACGAATAATTTTTGTAAGAATTCCACGCCGTCGCAATGCCTCTCTTCCCCTTTGAGTATAAGTTAAAGTACCAAAAACAAATACTGCTTTTTTCATATTATTCACCACTTTATAAATCTTATTTTTTAATATCTCCCTGCTATATAATATGAATTTCTTGTTATATGGTTATCTTATAATGTTTCAAACATTTTGAATCTTAGCTGTTCAAAATGTTTTGATAAACAGATAATTTCAGTTAAATTATGGTTTAGCGGAGTGTCGGTCGGGGATTGAAATTTAGCTAACGCTAAATTATCCTCCCAAAAACAAAAAAAGTTTACTCAATTTTTTCAAAAATTGCGGGTTTGGGCAGCGCACATAAAAATCTTCCGATACAACAATTTATCAGGTGCAAACAGCGTGGCTGTTTGCATGCTTGCACATAGTTTGAAAAACAGGCGACAGCCTTTTATAAAAGAAATAATTAATTTTTCATTATATATCGAATGTCTTTCTTGTTGCTATCGCATTTAATGGCATTCGCCGTTGTGTTCAAGCCGCCAAACAGCGAGCTGTTTGGCTATCATTAGATTGTGTAAATGGAAAGTATTTGTGGGCTTTGCCCACACCCACGACCTTTGAAAAGGTCGACCAAACTTTTATAATTGCTTGGCAAATCAATTTGCTAAACCATAATTTACCCAAACTTTAATAAATAACCACGAATTACAACGCAAAAGCGGCACTCAAACGAGTGCCGCAATGCAATAAAAATTATTTATTATTTAAGGAAAGATGATGTGCCACCGATCTGACCGTCAATGCCTGTAAAGCCGTTTGCACAACATACATAAACTCTCATATTTGCCTTACCGATATCTGAAACAGTAAGTGTTCCGTTTGTTACATTCTGAACATCACCTGTAACAGCGTCAACATATCTGCCGTTAGGAATATTCTTAAATGTAGCACCACTTGAAACTGTTACAAGTGCAAGGCTGTCAATACCGTCTTCTGCACTTGTATAACGGCGGATATAAGACATATCGCCACCTGTTACATAAGATTCAGAAGCTGTGTACTGACCTTTCTGAAGAGCAGGAATAGCTCTTCTGATAGCATTAAGCTTTGAAAGATGAACGCTAAGCGGGCTTGCAAGTGTTTCAGCAACTGTACCAGAAGCTGTGTACTCGCTAAAGTCTGTAGCTGTTACATTACCCTCAAGATAATCGCCGTAGTAAGCACGACCTGTTGTTGAAAGAGGAGCGTTAGGACCAACATCAATAACTGCGCCCTTCTGGAACTCAACCTCTGAACCATAGTAAACGCATGGAATACCACGGAATGTAAACATAAGGTCAAGGTTCTCAGCCCAAGTCTGTGTACCGCCAGCAAAACGGCTCTTTTCATCAGGCTGTTCAGGAGCATAGTCATGAGAATCAACATACATTACATTGTATGTTGCATCATTATAATACTGGTCTGTGCTCTTAGCAAAGTTATAAGCACTGCTTGCGTTACCAAACATTCTGTGCATCTGGAAGTCAATACCCTCCATACCCGATGCCATAGATCTGTCAGGTGTGTGGTATGTAATACCGTTTAAGAAAGCATTGTCTGAAGTAGGTTGATCTGTAGGATCATCTTCTGCGAGATAATGATCAAATACAACATTCATATTGTTGTTGATATCTTCAGCAGAAGTGCCGTAACTCCATAAATCAGCCCACTTATTGTTTGACTCTTTCCAAGTGTAGTAAGGTGTAGATTCCTCTGCGTGGCCACGATACCAAATCTGTGTGTAACGAGTACAGATTTCGCCAAACATAAGGAAGTTGTTGTTACCCGATGCCTTTGCAGCAGCATAAAGCTGGTCATTGTACATAAGGTTAAGTGCAAGTCTTGGAATATGTCTTACTGTATCAACACGGAAACCGTCAACGCCCATATTGATATAGTCTGAGTATACATCTACGATGTGTTCTGCTACTGCCGGATTTTCTGTGTTGAGGTCAACACAGTCACCTGCGATTTGAGCAAATTTACAGGTCCAGTCGTCCCAGTTAAGGCTCTGGAAATAACCTGTATGATAATAGTTGTTTGCATTAAATGTGTCAGAATTTGAAATCTTTGCAGAATCATAATCTTTTGCATCCGGCATGCTGCCTGTTGAGTTACCTACATCCGAAGAGTATGTTGTATTCTTCATAAGGTTAAGTCTTTGAGAATACTGAATTCCAGGCTTCTGTGCCCAGTATTCCTCTGCTGAATTAAGTCCGTATGTGTCAAGAAGTAAGTCTGTAGGAATCATTGACTCTTCAAGATTTGAAAGGTCTTTTGTTGTATCTTTTTCAAAAAGATTGCAGAAATAAGCCTCACCGAAGTTACCGGTATGCTGGAAAACTACATCCTGAACAATCTTCATACCTTTTGCGTGAACCTCATCAATAAGATCCTGGTATGTAAAATCATCACTCTCATAACGTACATCAACGGTTGAGAAGTCCATAGCATGATAACCGTGATAATCATAGCCCGAACCGTTTGTAACTACAGGAGTAATCCAGATAGCTGTAAAGCCAAGTGCCTTTATATAGTCAAGCTTGTCTGCAAGACCTCTGAAGTCACCACGCCATGCAGGGTCTGAATCAGGGTTATTTGCCTGTGTGTCATCCCAGCAATGAACATTATTGCCTGTATCTCCGTCATAGAAACGGGTTGTCATAACAAAGTAGATAGACTCTTCACGCATATCCACTGAATCAACAGGGTCAATTTCATCAGGATTGTACTTTGTCCATCTCTTGTTTTTGTACCACCACTCACCGGTAGTTCTTCTTAATTCAGGTGAATACTGTTTGCCGTCTTTATCTGTAAAAATCATATTTACAGCTGTAACATCGTTGATTACATAAGTAAACCAACCGTTTGAAGAGGCAGTCATTTTTTCACCCGGATATGAATCTGACATTGCGCTGTTTGTTGGAAGTGAATTCCAAAGGTAAACATATGGCTGTGCAAGTTCACTGTTCTGATAATGTATAGTAATGCCTGTTTCAGCTGACGCAGCACCAACCTCTTCAGTTGTAGCGTCAGCGTCAGCAGCGTTTACAGATACTATGCCTGCTGTAATAACAAGCATTACAGAAAGTACTAATGCACACCATTTTTTAATCTTTGTCATAATAGTACCTCAATTTATTTTAGTTAATCGTCGTATGTTTTAAAAATTACTTTTCTGCAACCATCTTCTGAAGCATTGTTGCGTCTATAACATCAAGAACACCGTTACCGTCAACATCACATGTCTTGAAATCATATTTCATACCGCTGTATTCAGCAATGATCATCTGGAGATATGTAGCATCGTTTACATCAACTTTGCCGTCACCGTCGCAGTCGCCAAGCATAAACGGAGTTGTTGTAGGCTGTACTGAAGTTGTAGGCTGTGTAGTTGGTTTTGGTGTAGTTGGTTTTGGTGATGTTGTAGGAATAACAGATGTAGTCGGCTGTGTTGTAGTCGGTACATTCGAATCAGCTGTATAAGTATAAGTCTTTGAAACCTTTGAGTTGTCAGAACCTTCAACATATACTTCAACTGTGTATGTTCCCTTTACTGTTGGTACAAATGAGTATGAATCGTTAAGTGTGTAATAAGGAATATTCTTATTACCGTTTGGATCTGTAACTACATACTTATAGAAAAGAAGGTTTGTACCTGTATTACCGCCGCCTGCAAGAACTTTAACTGTAGCTTTTGTGTTGAGCTTGATAAAGTTAAGATTAAGTGGTGTTACATTTTTAATAACAGGCTTAACGAGTGTTGAGTCATCTGCAACAGTAAGTGTGAGTGAACGCTCGTTTGTGTTGCCCTTTGTATCAGAATACTCAAACTTGATTGTATATTCACCAACTGCTGATGGTGTCCATACATACGAGTTTGTCGAGCTCATAGGAGATACTACCTTGCCGTTTACAGAAATCTGATAGCTGATAGTAGCATTTACAAGGCTATTTGCTGTTGTTGAAAGTGTAACAGCTGTACCTGTATAAATTGTTTTCGATGGGTCTGCTTTATAAGAAGTTACCTGAATATCACTTGTATCATATACAGACCAAGTATTTGTCTTGTTGTTGTAAAGGTCGCCTGAACCTACTGTAAGGTCATTTGACTTATTGCTGCCTGAACTGAAGATAACATTCTTATAAGCCTTATTAGGAGTATAAGACCATACATTATCGCCGATTTCAGTCATTGGTTTGCCCGGCCATGCAGCGTTGTTCTCTGTGCTGCTGTTCCACATATAGCAATATACATTTGACCAACCTGCATCATTCTGGCAGTAAATTGGTTTTGCATTGCCCGAAGAAGTTGCCGGCTGTGTAGCCTGTGTCGGCTTAGTTGATGATGTTGCCTGTGTTGGGTTAGTTACATCAGAGTAAGCTGACCACTTGCGTGTGCTGAGGTCATAAATCTGACCGTTGCCTGCATAAGTAAGGTCTGTTGTCTGATTGCCGCTGCCGTTGTTGAAAATAACATTCTTAAAATCACCCGAAAGTGTGTAAGCATAAACGTCATCTTCAACCTTTGTCATAGCCTCACCAGGCCATGCTGCGTTGTTGCCTGCACCATCTGTCCACATATAGCAGTACAGATTGGCCCAGCCGTTGTTTGCACGAACGTATACAGTATCGCCTGTTGCTGCTGATACTGCCATACTGCCTGCACAAACTGCAGATACTGCAAGCATAATACAAAGTATTAAGCTGAGTACCCTGTGCTTTGTTGTTACCATAAGAATTTCCTCCAAATTTTTTTTTATGGTTTTTGTGGATAATATAATCCCACGTTCTGACAATTATATTATACAACAATGTTTGCTAATATTTTTTTCTCTTTGAGAATTATTTTGATTTTCTTACAGCCAAATTTATTAGTCTATATTTGTATATATTCAACAAAAAGGCGAGAAAAAGCATTTATTAATATCAATATGCACAAATACAAGATGTTGTTTTTGTGACTATCTATAATACTATCTGTTCTTAATTTTATCCCAATAGTTCTTATATGCCTGTTCGTTTTTGTTGTCACCGTATTCGTAATAAACTCTGTCACGGATAATGTCCGGCAAATATTGCTGATTTACATAATGGTTCGGATAATCGTGCGGATAGTTATAAAACTGTCCTTTGTTATTATTATCTTCCCCATCATAGTGCATATTTTGAAGCTGTCTTGGTACAGGACCGTAATTGCCTGCTTTTAAATCCTGTGTTGCACGATTAATCCCCATATATGCGGAATTGGATTTCGGCGCATTGCATACCATTATAACTGCGTCTGCAAGCGGTATTCTCGCCTCCGGCAAGCCGACAGCCTGTGCAATATCCACACATGATTTTACAATAGGAATAAGCTGTGGATACGCAAGTCCTACATCTTCGCAGGCACACACCATAAGTCTTCTGCACGCACTCGGCAAATCCCCTGCCTCAAGCAGCCTTGCAAGATAATGCAAAGCCGCATTACTGTCACTGCCACGCATACTTTTTTGATATGCGGAAATTATATCGTAATGCTCGTCACCATCCTTGTCATATCGCACGGCGCTTTTTTGTACAAGTTCCGCAACACTTTCTTCGCTGACTTTTTTTACTCCGTCAACTTCGTCAGCCACAAGAATAGCAAGTTCAACCGCATTCATAGCTTTTCTTACATCACCTCCGCAGCCATGAGCGATTTTTTTACGACAACTTTCGGGAAAATCCACCTCTACCTCCTGTTCCTCGGAAATAATTTCCGCCGCTCTCTGCACAGCTCTTTCTATTTCTTCGGGCGGTACCGGTTTAAATTCAAAAACAGTCGAACGGCTTAAAATAGCATTATATACATAAAAATACGGATTTTCGGTAGTCGATGCAATAAGCGTAATCGAACCGTTTTCTATATATTCAAGCAAAACCTGTTGCTGCTTTTTATTAAAATACTGAATTTCGTCAAGATACAGTAAAATGCCGTTCATTCCCGAAAAAGTGTTCAACTCCGAAACTACCTCTTTTATGTCGGATGTTGATGCGGTCGTGCCGTTGAGTTTTTTCAGAGTTCTGTTCGTTCTTTTAGCTATATATGTAGCAAGAGTTGTTTTTCCCACTCCTGACGGACCGTAAAAAATCAGATTCGGAATTTCTCCGCTTTCAATTATTTTTCGCAGTGGCTTATTCGCTCCGAGCAAATGCTTTTGCCCCACAATATCATCAAGAGATTGCGGTCTTATTCTGTCTGCAAGAGGAGTATTCATATAATCAGCCTCATTTCAAATTTAGTATATATTTCATAGTACATTTGTTCGTAGAATTTGTCAAGATTTTTAGCAAAAAAATCCGTTCCGCCTTAAATTTGACGGAACGGAAAATAAACCGAATTTTATTATTCGTAAAGCGGATACTTTTTGCAGATTTCTTCAACGCCTGCTCTTACCTTGTCGGCACTGTTTTCAAAATCATTGAGAACAAGTGTAATATACTCGGCAATCTTGTCCATATCCTCTTCGTTAAGACCTCTTGTTGTAACAGCGGCAGTACCTATACGAACACCGCTTGTTACGAACGGAGAAAGCGGTTCACCCGGAATAGTGTTTTTATTTACTGTAATATAGCACTCATCAAGGCGAGCCTCAAGCTCTTTACCTGTAACACCTGTATCACGAAGATCCATAAGAAGCACATGGTTGTCTGTACCGCCCGAAACAAGCTTATTGCCTCTCTTAAGAAGTCCCTCCGCAAGAGCCTTACAGTTAGAAACAATCTTTGCACCGTACTCTTTAAATTCAGGCTTTAATGCCTCACCAAAGCAAACTGCCTTAGCCGCAATTGTGTGCATAAGAGGACCGCCCTGTGTACCGGGGAAAATTGCCTTGTCAATCTGCTTAGCAAATTCTTCACGGCAAAGGATAAGACCGCCTCTCGGACCACGGAGTGTTTTATGAGTTGTGGATGTAACAAATTCACAGTACGGAACAGGGTTTGGATGAACGCCTGCCGCAACAAGGCCTGCGATGTGAGCCATATCTACCATAAGATATGCGCCTACTTCATCGGCGATTTCACGGAGTTTTGCAAAATCAATAATTCTTGGATATGCAGACGCACCGGCTACAATAAGTTTTGGCTTACATTCCTTGGCAATCTCAAGAACCTTATCATAGTCAATTCTGTGTGTTACGCTGTCAACACCGTAAGGAACAAAGTTAAAATACTTACCTGAAATGTTTACAGGTGAACCGTGTGTAAGATGACCGCCCTCATTAAGGTTCATACCCATAACTGTATCGCCCGGGTTGAGCATAGCAAAGTAAACTGCTGTGTTAGCCTGTGCACCCGAATGTGGCTGAACATTTGCGTGTTCTGCGCCGAAAAGTTCGCAAGCTCTCTTGCGTGCAATTTCCTCAACAACATCAACGCACTGGCAACCGCCGTAGTAACGCTTTCCCGGATAACCTTCTGCATACTTGTTTGTAAGTAAGCTGCCCATTGCTGCCATTACAGCAGGAGAAACGATATTTTCGCTTGCAATAAGCTCAAGATTTCTTCTCTGTCTTTTAAGTTCCGCAGTCATTGCCTCGCCAACAGCAGGATCATAGCTGTTGAGATAATCAAGAGCTGCAATATTTGTTTTTTCACTCATAATTATTCTCCTTAATCTAAAAATATATAAGTTTAAGCATCATAAACAGATGATAAAGCCTTATTTTTCAGTGCGTACAAATCATTAAGAGTACACACTTTTCCTGATTGATTTCTGAGTTCTGCCGCACCGCGCATTCCCTTAAAATAACCTGCTATAAGTTTTCTTGCCTGCAGCATAGCCATATGCTCGCCTTTGTATTCAACCATTTTTTCAATATGTCGGCACATTACATTGAGTTTTTCTTCAAGAGTAGGTGCTTTTATAATACAGTCGGGATTCTCAAGATAAGTATTTATTTCCGAAAAAATCCACGGATTTCCCAAAGAGGCCCGTCCAACCATAACAAGCTGACAGCCTGTGTAATCCATAACTTCCTTTGCTATTTTTGCAGAGGTTATGTCGCCGTTTGCAATTACGGGGATTGACACCGCATTATTAACCTCTTTTATAATATCATAATCGACAGGAGGTTTATAATACTGTTCTCTTGTTCTTCCGTGAATTGTAATTGCCGCTGCGCCTGCCTGTTCACAGATTTTTGCAACTTCAACCGCATTTACGGCAGAATTGTTCCAGCCTTTACGAATTTTGACCGTAACAGGTACATCAACGGCATTTGTAACTGCCTTTACAATTTCACCGCAAAGCAGTGGATTTTTCATCAAAGCACTGCCGCTGCCGTTTGAACTGATTTTAGGTGCGGGACAACCCATATTTATATCAATAATATCGGGCTTGTTTTCCATAGAATGAACAGCCGCATCAGCCATACATTTAGGATCATCTCCGAAAATCTGAATACCGCAGGGGCGTTCATAGTCGGAAATTTCCATAAGCTCCTCACTTTTCTTACTGTTGAAAGAAAGCGCCTTTGAACTGACCATTTCACTTACGCAATAGGCGGCGCCAAATTCCACGCAAAGCTCACGGTACGCCCTGTCTGTAATGCCTGCCATAGGAGCAAGTACGGCACGGGACTTAAATTCTACATTTCCAATTTTAATTTTTTCCATACTGCTCTCCTTATGAAGAATAAATATCTCTCTGCTCTCTTCTGCGTTCAAGCGCATAAGATATTTTTGTACTGAGCAATACGAAAATCAAAACAATTATACCTACAATTACGCAAACCCAATATACAACACCTGCGGCATCATTGGTTTCGTAACGCTTTGTACTTACTTTTGAAGTCGAAAGCTGTGTAGGCGACACCGTTTCATTGACTACATTATTATTAAAATCATATTCTGTTGTTTCTTCGTAATACGGCTCTGTAGGTTCTTCTGTATATACAGGTTCCGTATATTCTTCTGTAACTTCTTCGGTATAATATTCAGTCGGTTGCTCTGTATATTCAGGTTCGGTTTCTGGATAAGTTTCGGGTTCGGTATACGGCTCTGTATATTCAGGGTCTGTATATACCTCTGTTTCAACTATATCTCCGTCATCAATTCCGTCACCGTCAATGTCTACAGCATAGGCACTGATTGCAACAACAAACATAAATAATACCGCAAACAGCACACAGACAGCAGATTTTGAAATTCTGTATTTTTTCATTACATTACTCCTTGCGGATACATATATTAAAATTATACCAAAAGTCGCAATATATTGCAAGCTATTTTTACATTTAATTATAACCCGTGTTTAAGCACCTCATAAAGCACATTTCCGAGCAATTCTCCGCTGTATTCCGCCTCTTCTATTGTATTTGCGTCTGTTCCTATTTCTATAAGCAAAGAGCCGTCGCAAATATACTCGTTGTACGCAAAATATCCGAAATTCAGCGGTCTTGTCATACCCGGATACATTTCTTCCGCTTTATTTTGAATTTTAAGCGCAAAATTAAGATTATTCTCCCAGCTTAAAAAATTCATCTCGCCGTCGGTATCGCAACCCGAAAGAATCATTATCTGTGCTCCCTGCTTACCGTCATATGTAAAAACAGGTTTTACCTTTTGAGTTTCAGTACCGATTGCGTCACGGTGAATATCAATTATTACCTTAATATCCGTGTTGGTTTCCATAATACTTTCAACGGTCTGCGCACTTCTGTCATAAGAACCGCTGTATGTTGAGTCGTGCACCGTGGTATCGTGCATAGTTTTTATTCCTCGCTTATTAAGCACATCGGTAATAGCATCTCCCACAGCCGTTACATTATAATCATTATTCTGCGTGCGTGAATAATAGCTTTCGTAAAAATAATCAACATCTTCGTCCATATAGCTTTCACTTGTGTGCGTATGATAAATAAGCACCTGCGCCGTTCCGTTTGAATCGACATCAAAAGGCAGTTCACTGTTTAAAGCGGAATCAAAATCGTAATCAAGTCCCGTATTGTTTTTCACATAAGCCGTACCGCATTTTACACCATTCGCACCAATCTGTTCGGCAAGAATATCGTAAACCGCCTCTCCGTCATGGTTTCCGAAAGAATCATAATATCCGCTTTTGTCTTTTTCTCCGTTTAGATTTCTTGTAATCGTAACAGGTTTCGTAATCGGCTGTGTTTCCTCCTGTTTCTTTTGTGTGGTATCGGTATTGGCAAGGGTTGTAGTTTCAGCATCGGCTAATTTATATGTACCGTCGGACAGAGTAAGCGCCGCAACCGCAAGCGCCGCAGGTTTATCGCTTGCAAAGCACTCCGGCATTCTCCGACAAACGCAGAAAACGGCAGTCGATACAAGGATAATCGACGCCGTTATTTTTAATGCTCCTAACTTTTTCACAAAATCACCGCCTCATAAAAATATATGCCGATGATTTTAATGTATGACCGAATTCCTACATAAGCGAAACAAGCTCGGAAATATTAAATTCATTTTGAAGTGCGCCGTTAAGCGCAAATGAAATCAGTCTTGAGGCTCTCTCGGTAAGCAAATCTATTTCCCTCGGTATTACTACCATCTGCCTGCCCTGCGGTGTGATTTTCTGCCTTGCCCTGTGCGGGTCATTGACGCTTAAAAGGTCAGATGCAAATGTGGCTGCATCTACAACCGTGGGCACTCCTATTGCTATTACGGGTACTCCTATAGTTTCTTTGTTAATCTTTGTACGGTGATTTCCAACGCCCGCCCCGGGTGAAATTCCTGTATCGCTTATTTGCAAAGTACAGCCGAGTCTTTCAAGTCTGCGTGATGCAAGTGCGTCTATTACAACAACTGTATTCGGTTTTATTCTTTTTACAATACTCAATATATATTCGCCTGTTTCAATGCCCGTCTGCCCTGTTACTCCCGTTGCCATAACCGCAACCGGTCTTAAGCGGTCAAGACCGGTACTTCTTGCAATCTCACCCGAAATATGCCTTGTCGCAAGCACTCTGGAGCTTGTTTTCGGGCCGAGAGAATCGGGAGTGATTTCAGGATTTCCGAGTCCTACTACAAGTACAAGGCCGTTTACCGGCAAAAGCCTGC
The DNA here is from genome assembly GCF_023921805.1 of Ruminococcus sp. FMBCY1. Lineage (GTDB taxonomy): Bacteria > Bacillota > Clostridia > Oscillospirales > Acutalibacteraceae > Ruminococcoides > Ruminococcoides intestinale_A. The sequence continues at coordinate 986,582 of NZ_CP074197.1, forward strand.
GAATTTCCTTTCCTATAGTAATAAGTCTTTCGTCGGTTTCGGTAAAATTATCGGTAAGTGACGGAAGTTCTACTGTTATATAAGTACCCTCTTCTTTTCCGAGCTGCTGCCTGGCTTTTCTTGTTTTTACTTCAAGTCTTGAAATATCAAGTCCGTTTTCACTGTACTGAACAAAATCCACACCTCCGACATCTTCTCCCGCTATTTCACGAGCTTCTACCGCAAGGTCAGTTCTAAGTTCCATAAAGTCGCCCCTTTTATCTGTAAATATTGCTATTATCTTGTGTATAAACAGCGTTTATATTCTTTACAAGAAAGAAAATTTTTGATATAATAAAATTTGATATATATAAACAAAAAGGTGTGAATGTAAAATGATAAAATCACCTGTTATTAAGGCGATAACGGCAACAGTATCTGCACTTATGATATTTTCTGCTGTAAGCGTATCGGCTAATGCCGCAAGCATTGATAACAATTCAAAAACATTAAGTAAATTTCAAATTAAAACTTCAGACAATACAAAAAATGATATTCCGTATGCATACAGTTCAGTGGAGCTTGGCATTGTAAATTCTCCGAAAAGCCAAAAATACAACGATTGCTGGATATATTCCTCGCTCTCGGTGCTTGAAACAAAACTTTTAAAAAAAGATTTTACGGCTAATAATTTTTCTGCCGAGCATATGAACCTTTGGGCAACAACAAAAAGCAACGGTAAAGGCTGGCAGCGCAATGTCACTTCCGACGGCTATGCATTTACCGCACTCGGATATTTAAGTTCCTGGCAAGGCGGAATCGAACAAAGCGACTACGACACTCTTGCAGAAAAATATACTCCCGACAAAGACCTTTCCGCTTTTGTTAATTACGGGGCGACCGCTATAAAATACCTCGACAATTGTACACAAGAAGAAATTAAGCAAGAGATTATGGATAACGGTTCAATCTATGCGGCATATTCTCACAGTCCTTATTACGAAAATAATGACAGAACAGCGTATTTCTGTCCGCAAGGTTCTCCAAAATCCACAGGTCATGCAATAGCTATTGTCGGATGGGATGATAATTATTCAAAAGAAAATTTCAAAGCAATAAACGGTGTTTTACCCGAAAATGACGGAGCATGGCTTGTAAAAAACAGTTGGGGCGATTACAACACTTTAAACGGTTACTTTTGGCTTTCATACGAAGATTCTTATTTGTTTAGCAGTACCTTTAAATACAATTTTGCTGTTGAAGATGTCACGGAAATCACCGATGATGTTAAACTTATGCAAAATGAAATTTACGGTGCAACATATGAATTTAACTACATAAATGATGACAGCGTCACATATCTTAATCTTTTTAATTTTTCCGAGGGTTACAACAAACTTGATTCGGTAATGTTTGAAACCACCGCAAAAAATTCCGACTATGAAATCTACTATGTACCTGCCGAAAATAAAATTCCTGTGTCAGATGAAACCAAATGGACTAAATTAAACAGCGGAAAAGTTCCGTACAGCGGATATTTAAATATTGATACAAACGATTTTGACTTACCTGTAACTTACGGTGCAATCGCCGTTAAAATTAAAAAAAACAATGAAAGCGAAAAAAATACTATAGGCGTCGGTGAATGGCTTAACAAATCAAACGGCCAGTTTGCATTTATAAACGAAAGCCAAAAAGGCGAAAGTTTTATTTATCAAAACGGAACTATGACAGACCTTCTCGATTGGTACAAAACGGAGCGTGACGATAATCTTGGCGGCACATTCGTTATAAAAGCTGTTACAAATAAAACCGAACTTGCAGTCACACTGCTCGGCGACATTGACTTAAACAACAAAATTGACATTAAAGATGCAACCGATTTGCAGATAGCTATTTCAGGCGGTTCAAAACTTTCGGCTGTTCAAAATTTAAATGCCGATACTGACGAAAACGGCGAAATTAATGTAAACGATGTTACACAGTTACAATTTATGATTGCAAATAATAACTGAATACAGATGCAAACAGAATTTTTGGACAACTGCCTCTTTACCTGCAAATCGACAAATCACAAACATTCAACTTTAGACTAAAAGGAAAACACAACTGCTCATCGGAACAGTTGTGTTTTTCATTTTATCTCATTTGAGGACCGCCCCGCATATCTCCGCCCGGGTCACCCATTTCGTTTCCGTTCATATCGCCGTTGCCCATATTTCTGCCGCCCATACTTCCGGGACCACCCATACCGCCTGAACCGTATATGATAGAAGTCATTTCAACTTCTGTTGTACTGTCGCCTGTCGTTACAGTATATGTCTGACCTGTTGTAATACCCGGGCAACTGATAACCACACAAGCGTATGTCTTGGTAGGTGTGAACGATACAAGAACATCGCCGTCACTGTTTTTGACTGTGATTTCACCGCTCGAATTTGTATTTACAAGCATTGAACCTTGAGTTGAATTTTCTCCAAAGTTCTGTGCCATTTGAGATGAACCTGTGGCAATGAATATGCCACCTGTTATGGTAGCTTCTCCGTCATAATCAACCGCTCCGTTATCTCCGCTTGTCGAGCCAAAAACATAGGTTTCCCCGCCTGTAACGGTAAGCGAACCGTTTGAATCAACTCCGTCACCGTCAGCGTCAATTGTTATTTTGCCACCCGATATTGTAATGGAAGCATCTGATGAACCAAAATTGTCACGGTCAAATCCGCCACCGAATCCGCTTTCGTCTTTTCCGCCCGCGGCATTAAATCCGTCATTGCTCGATTTCAGATTAATTGTACCGCCTGAAATTTCAACTTCCGTTCCCTCTATTCCCTCATAGCTTTCGGTAATATTAATTGTTCCTCCGCTGATGCTTGTTTTGCTGTCGGCGTGGATACCGTCATCTCCTGTTGAAATTGTAAAAGTACCTCCTGATACGGTTACATTTGAATTTGAATGTAAACCGTCATCTTCGCAAGTAAGAATAAAAGTACCTCCGCTGATTGTAATATCTCCTCCTGCTTTTATTCCTTTTACACTTGCAGAATCTGTTGAACTTGAAGATGATGAATCTCTGTTTGAAGTAATATTAAATGTGCCGTTTTCAATTTGGACCGTCGTACCGGCATCAATGCCGTCACCTTTGCAATTAACGGTAAATTTACCGTCTGCTATATACACAAAGCCTTTTGAAGTATCGTCTGTATTTTCTGCGTGCAAACCGTCTTTACCCGAAGTTAAAGTATAAGTACCGCTTGCAATTCTGATACTGTTTTTACCGCTTAATGCATGGCTTGCGGCTGTAATATTGTATTCTCCGCTTGTAAGTTTTAAATCATCTTTAGAAACAATGCCGTGACCTTTTTCGGAAGTTACAGTCAATTTTCCCTCTCCGTTAAAGGTAATATCATCTTTTGCAAATACCGCCGCATCTACATTGTTGTCATCTGTCTGAACATAGTCACCTGTTGACGCAAGTGTATTTTCTGTGTCTTTTGCAGTTGTTACAAATACCTTATCTGCCTGTTTTACATATAAAGCGGCACTTGATTTACAGGTTACAGAGGCGTTTTTAAGTACAATCTGCACTTTTGTTTTATTGTCGGCATCTACAATAATCTGACCGTCGGATGTTGTACCCGTAACTATATATGTGCCCTCACTTTTAATAGTAACCTTACTTCCGCTGACAGAAACGCTGTCAGAGCTTGCGGTTGCACCTGATGATGAAAAAGCAATCATTACCGCCGAACTTTCATCATACCCTACCTCTTTGTCACGGTCGGTGAACATATCGCTGTCAAGAGATTCATCCGAAGCGATTGAAGCAGTAGAAACACTGTCTTTTGTAACAGTTGAAGAATTTGTCGAGGATGTTTTTTCATCTGTATTTGCGCAGCCTGTTACACTTACGGATATAATAAGTGCCACAAGCAATGCTGCAAATTTCCCTTTTCTTTTTAAATTAAAGCTCATTATTAGTTATCTCCTGTCTTGCCATACTTATTTCAAGATTGCCGTTTCTGCATCTCAAATCATCAATAAAATCTTTTTCATCGTTCGGGTTTTTGAGAGTTACATTATATGTAAGTTTGAACAAACTGCCCATATTAGCGGTTCTTACCGATACCGTTTCATATTTTACGGTATATTTTTCAAAAAGGTCGTCAAAAGCACCTGTATAATTTAAATCCTCGGGAATTGTGATTTTTAATATTCTGTCCTGCTCAAGTCTTTTGTCTGCACCGATATTTACTTTATTGAGGATAAACATTGCAATTCCTAAAATTAATGAGAACAGCACTGCGTATCCGAGATAACCCATTCCGCAAATCAAACCTGCACCCATTGCAAGGAAGATTGTGCCGATTTCTTTAGCGGTGCCGGGCACGGAACGAAATCTTACAAGGCTGAAAGCACCTGCCACAGCAACGCCTGCACCGACATTACCGTTTACCATCATAATTACCACACAAACTACGGCAGGTAAAAGTGCAAGAGTAACAACAAAGCTCTTTGTGTATTTGGTTTTGTATGAATAGACCGCCGCAAGAAAAATGCCGATTACAAGAGCAACTGCTATGCCAAGCAGAAATTGCGGCACTGCGATTGTTTCGGTTGTTGAACTGAAAATTCCTGAAAATAATGTATTAAGCATATTTTTTACCTCCGTTTGCTCTTTCGCTCATAATTGCAACATAAGCATTGCCGTATTTTGAAAAAGATGTTTTATAAATTTTGTTTTCGCTTAAAATGTTTGTCATCCACAGCGGAATTGCCGTGCCTGTCTTTATTTCCATAAGAGAATAATCATTTCTTAATATCGGTGTTCCGTAAATACCTTTACAAAGTGATAAATCATAGTTACGCCAAAGAATATTATCATCAAAGGTTACTCTGAAATCATAATCATTTTTTGAATAAAAGGCCTCTCGGTTGTATGAAATTACAACCTGCGGTGCAATGCCTTTGTAATGCTCAAGAAAATAATTGACTTCTCTTAAAATCTGACTGTCGGCAATATGTTCACCGTTGCAAAGATAACGCATACTCTCGTTCTCGCTCATTTCGGTTCTGCGTTTATAGACAACACGCTTATATTTCTTTTTGATTTCTATAAAAGTTGTGCTGTCGTATTTTGCAACTCCGTAACTTCTCAATCTTAACTTTTCCTTATAAACGGGATGTTCAAGCGAGCGTCTTATCAGTAAAAAATCAGGTGTGTCAAAATATATGTTGCAAATTGTGCTTTTGCCGTATTTGTCGGCATACATATATTTTTGCATTTCCCGCATAATCATTTTCTTTTGTTCATCAGTCACAAGGTACTTTATTTCATAGCGTTTAAATACGCTTTGGTAACTCATATTTAACTCCCCTTTTGTTTTGATGAGTATATTGTACCGTTGTAACTTTAAATGAAATTTAAATTTTACTTAAAATTTACCTAAAATTTAAAAAATAAATAAAAAAGAGAGGAATAGTTAGGACGGACTAACTATTCCTCTTTAAATCAGCGAACACCAAGTGCCGTTAGTGTTCGCTAACTTGTTTAATATTATATCAATAAATACATTATTTGTCAATTAAAACATAAATAAAATTTTATTTAACATCAAAACCCACTTCTGTTTGAATATAATTAAAATAACTTACATCATCATCGGTATAAGAAGTTCTGTTGTTAAAACCTTTTTTTATATTAATATTTCTGTCAATAAAAATTCTTCTGCACCACATACATGTCCATGAATACGGCAATAAAATCGGCATTTTCTCAACAAACGGATATTTATTTGCCATATATGTTTTATTCGGAAAAAGCGATGAAATAAAATTAGCAAATCTTGATTTTTTTCTGCCTGTTTTAGTATTAACTCTTTGTCTTTCCATTTCGGACATAACCGCAACATCTACTCTGCCGAGAGCCATACTTAATAAAATATATTCTTCAACATCGTCAAAATCTTTAACTTCACTGCCTTTTGAAAACCATTTCAGTGAAATATCACGCAGTTTTTTCTCAAACAAGGTTATTCCTAATTTTTCAAACTGTTCACTCAAATATTTTTGATTAAGTTGATCAGAATATTTTTTATAAAATACATATTCGTCGGCAATCATTCTTATGCCGATTCCGCCTTGGGAAAAATGTTTTGCACTGTGAAGCAACATATAAATATAATAATCCTCAAGCGTCATTTCTTTTGAATAAGAATACCCGTCACGCACCTTAGCTTTTTCAAGTTGATTTTCCAATAAAGAATAATTTATATTATCCTTTTTTAAAAGTGAACGGTGCATTTCAATATACATAAACGGTGCTTTTACAAAATGATATTGTTGATCGTCATTTTTTTTAAATTTGTACCCGTTTTGTTTAAATATATTTTTTATTCTGTCAATATCGTTTATATCAAACAAAATATCATAATCTGAAATTGAGCGTTCAAATGAGTTGGGATAGTCTTCCTTAAGAAAATAGCCTTTCATAGGGAGATTATATATTTTCCCTTCATCAAAACATTTAAGCAGACTTTCAATTTCATATTTCATCATCGTATCAATATAAATCCAATGATTAAGATTATTTTTTACATAAGATAACAATTCATCTGAAACCGAATATTTTTTTGACAGCATTAAGACAGCCTCATCAAAAATTGCGTCCATTCTGGTATCATTAGAAATCTGCCTTATGTGGTCAAGATTACAATTTTCATACGGCAACTGCGGTTCTGTTCCGTTTAAAACACTTGATACAAGCGTCAAATAATATGCATATTCTTTTTTTTGAGCGTCATTAAGATGTTTTTTCATTATACAAAAACTACCTTTTCTTTTTTATATTTATCGACTTATTCATTCTGTGCGCTGAATAAAGCATACGCATTGGCGCTTTGATATACTCCCACGCTGACTTATAAAATCTGTATGAAAGCGAATTATCGGTATAGTGTTTTCCTTTTCGATAAAATGCGGTAACCACACCTATAATATTTTCGTCAGTAATTCCCCGTTCTTTATGAAACTGATTATCACCGCAAAAAATATATTTGCCGTCCTTATCAAAACCGACAACTCTGTGCAAAACAAAATCGCCGTTACTTCTTCGGTATAAAGCAACATCAAGATATTTTAGCCTGCCCTCCGGCTTTTTCAGGACAACCACATCTTCGCCGTTTCTTAGCATAGGATACATACTTGTTCCGTGCGGAGTAAATGTAACCGTGCCTCCGCTGTTAAGTTTTTCTTTAATAATTTGTATTACATCTTCAAGCTGAATTTCTTTATTATTCAAAGACATTTGCATCCTTTAACTTATTAATAAATATATCTATATCCGCACTTGCTTTTTCTTTTGTTACATCGTACTCACTAATCATTTTAGCAATAAGTTCGTCTTTCTCAATTCCTTTTTGCAACTGTTCAAATAAGAAAGCACCCGTTTCATTGAGATTTATAACACCGTTAAAATCAAGTGTAAGACTGTTTACCGGTACCACTACATATGAATCGGCTACTTTTCTTAAAACAAAATCATCTTTAATTTTCATACTCATTTCTCCTCATATATGTCATATATGAATATAATATTTTTTTAATTGTTTTGATAATAATATTGTAATACATAAAGCATAAAAAAGCAAGTAATGAGAGAGTTTTGAGCATACAAAAAGCTCCGCAGAAAACTCTGCGGAGCTAAGTGATTAAGTATTAATTATCTGTTAAGATAAATTAGTTCTCTCTTCTTCTAACGAGGAAGAATACACCTGCAGCTGCAACCATTACGCCGGCAAATACGAAGAAGATTGTTGTCTCCTGACCTGACTGTACTGAGTTAGAGCCTGATGATGAACCATTTGATGAAGAGCCGTTTGATGATGAACCGCCGTTTGAAGAACCACCGTTTGATGAACCGCTTGTATCAGCAGCATCGTTCTTAGCCTCTGCATTCTTAATCTCATCTTTGTTAACTTTTTCGCCACCCTTTGTTGGGTCTGTGCAGTTACCAAGGATACCCTCAATTGTTGCCTTCTTCTTGTTAGCAACATCCTGAGTCATTGTTTCTTCCTTAACAAAACCCTCAAGTTTGAAATTTACATTAGACATTACAGCGAGTGGGCTGACCTTGAGTTGGTTGATAAGATCCTGTGTCTTATCTGTCTTACTTGTATCAGCAGTACCGTCGTCAGAAACATAATCGAGAAGGTAGTCAGCTAAAAGTGTTACATCTGTTGTACCGTCTGCAAGAGCTGTACCGACTACTTTTGATGTTGAAGTAATAACCTTCTGCGGACCACATTCCGGATGGTTCTTCCATGCAGCCTCAGTATCAGTCTTTTGGCTGTCCTTAGGGTTCTCGATCTTGTTACCTGTTACATACACAGTATCGCCAATGCAGTTACCGTTCATGATTGTGTTGTAAATCTGAGCACCTGTATCAGCACTGAAGATTACGCAATATAAGTTCTTGCTGCCGGCATTCTGAATTTCTTCAGCGTTGCCTGTCTTTGTTATATCATAAGAATAAAGATCGTCGCTTTCCTTTTTGCACACTTCTTTCTTTGTCTGCCAGCTTGGCCATTTACCTGTACCGTCAGCTCTCCAGACGTGGCAATAGATCTTGCTAAAGTTTTTCCAACCTGCACTCTTTACATCAAAGTAAATCTTTGTGCCGGCACCTACCTGTGACTCGTCACCTGCTGCTACTGCTGAAGAATCGTCAGCTGCTACTGCAGACTCGTCATTTGCTGCTACTGCGTCCTCTGCTTCAGCTGCACTTGCTGCAAATGCGCCTGCTGAAAGTACTAATGTTGAAGCAAGAGCAAGACTCATTACTTTTTTGAACATTTTAAATCTCCTCCATTGTTCATTAACTTTTAGGAATACACTATTCCATTGGAATTATTATACATCAAACATTACAAAACTTCAATACTTTAATTTCTTTTTATCGTTGTTTTAATATACAATCTTGCCAGACTGTTTTTAGTAGTTCTAAACAATAATAGCAATAAATTGCAATCTTTCAGACAACAAAAATCAAATTATGTGGATTTCGCAACATTTATGCCTTAATCATACCATATACAGTTTCTTTAACGATAGCAAGTGCTTCATCAATCTTTTCAGGATTTTTTGCACCTGCCATAGCCATATCCGGCTTACCGCCGCCGTTGCCGCCCGCTGCCTGTGCAACAGCCTTAACGAGTTTGCCTGCATTTACGCCGAGTGCCTTAGCATCTTTACCGCAAGATGCGGCAAATGTAACCTTGCCGTCATTTTCACAAGCAAGTACAACTACAGAAAGCGGAGCAACATCTTTTGTTCTCTCGCACATTGCACGAAGTGCGTCAGCGTTTGCATTGTCAATTTTTTTAGCAATAATTCTTACGCCGTTTTCAATTTCAGAATTAATAAAGAGGTTGTCAACCTGCATAGCAGCAAGCTTTGTGTTAAGCTCTGCAATTTCTTTCTGCTGATCATGAAGTAAGGTTGCAATCTTCTGTGCGCCCTCTGTGAGTGCTTTCGTATTTGAAATCTTAAGTGTTTCGCAAACGTTGAGTACAGTTTCACGGACATCGTTCATATACTTAAGAACTCCGATACCTGTAATAGCCTCAATTCTTCTTACACCTGATGCAACAGAACCCTCCTGACGGATTCTGAACAAGCCGAGGCTTGATGTATTTGTAGCATGTGTACCGCCGCAGAACTCAACTGAGAACTTACCGATGCTTACAACTCGTACAACATCGCCGTACTTCTCGCCAAACAATGCCATAGCGCCGAGTTTCTTTGCCTCTTCGATTGGCATTTCCTTTGTAACAACAGGGATAGATGCAAGAATCTTCTTGTTTACAAGGTCTTCGACTTTCTTAAGCTCTTCATCTGTGAGAGCCTCAAAGTGAGTAAAGTCAAAACGAACCGAATGGTCTGTTACAAGCTGACCTGCCTGATGAACATGATTGCCGAGAACTTCACGAAGTGCGGCCTGTAAAAGGTGAGCCGCTGTGTGGTTACGCATAATATTTGCTCTTCTGTCAAAGTCAACGATTGCACGAAGTTCTGTGCCGACCTCAAGTGTACCGCTCTTAATTGTACAAGAATGGAGATAAACACCCGAAGCATCCTTAGTTGTATCGTCAACATCAACCTCAAGAGTACCCGATTCCATTACACCTGTGTCGCCTACCTGTCCGCCACTCTCTGCATAGAACGGAGTTTTGTCGAGAACAACAAGAGCTGTTTCGTTTTCGCCGACGCTGTCAACTCTGATACCGTCTTTAATGATGGCAAGAACCTTGCTGCCTGTATTAAGGTCAGTATAACCGCAAAATTCTGTTTTAGCAATATCAGAAAGGTCTGTTGAATCCGAAATCCAAGCGTCTGTGTCTTCTTTCTTTCTTGCATCTCTTGAACGCTGTTTCTGCTCTTTCAAAAGCTCGTGGAAACGGTCAACATCAACATCAATACCCTGCTCGGATAGAATTTCTCTTGTAAGGTCGATTGGGAAACCGTAAGTATCGTTGAGCTTAAATGCGTCCTCACCGCTGAGAACCTTAATATCCTGGTCGTCAACAATGCCCTGCAAGAGCTTAAAGCCCTGGTCGATTGTCTTTTGGAAGCTTTCTTCCTCGACTCTGATAATCTTTGTAATAAAGTCCTGCTTTTCTCTTAATTCAGGATATGCCGATTCATTTTCTTTTATTACAGTTTCGCATACCTTATACAAGAATGCGTCTTTGTATCCTAAGAGTCTGCCATGACGAGCAGCTCTTCTAAGCAAACGACGGAGAACATAACCCTTACCCTCATTTGACGGGAGAACACCGTCACCAATCATAAAGGTTGTGCTGCGGATATGGTCGGTGATAACTCGGAGTGAAATATCCTTTTTATCGTCTTCACCGTAGTTTACACCTGTAATTTCAGAAATCTTCTTCATAATATTCTGAACAGTATCAACCAAGAAAAGGTTATCAACACCCTGCATTACGCAAGCAAGTCTTTCAAGGCCCATACCTGTATCAATGTTAGGATGAGCAAGCGGAGTGTAGTTGCCGTTGCCGTCGTTTTCGAACTGTGAGAATACAATGTTCCATACCTCAACGAAACGGTCACACTCGCAGCCGACATGACAGTCAGGCTTGCCGCAGCCCTTTTCGTCACCACGATCAAAGTAAATTTCAGAACATGGGCCGCAAGGACCTGAACCGTGCTCCCAGAAGTTGTCTTCTTTGCCGAGTCTTACCATATGAGATGGCTCAACACCGATTTCTTCGGTCCAAATCTTGTAAGCCTCGTCATCGTTTTCATAAATAGATACATAGAGCTTATCAACAGGCATTTCGAGAACTTTTGTAAAGAACTCCCATGCCCAAGCTGTAGCCTCGTGCTTGAAATAGTCACCGAAAGAGAAGTTACCGAGCATTTCAAAGTATGTGCCGTGACGGGCAGTAATGCCTACCCTCTCAATATCGGGAGTACGGATACACTTCTGACAGGTTGTTACACGCTTTCTCGGCGGTGTAACCTCACCTGTAAAATACTTTTTCATAGGAGCCATACCGCTGTTAATAAGCAGAAGGCTGTTGTCGTCCTTCGGAACAAGCGAAAAGCTCGGAAGTCTTAAATGACCCTTACTCTCAAAAAATGAAAGAAACTTTTCACGAAGTTCGTTAAGTCCTGTCCATTCCATCAAAAATCTCTCCTTAAAAAATTTGCAAAATAAAATCCTGCCCCATAAAAATGGGACAGGAGAATAATTCCTGCGGTACCACCCAAATTGGTGCTTAAACACCCTCTTTGAGTAATCTTACGATTACAATCCTTAACGCAGATATACGCTGTGCTTAGTCACACAGAGCTCAGGGGCAGCGTGCTGTAAACATTCATAAAGTCTTGCACCGACCGACTTCTCTCTGAAAGAACGAGATACAGCTAATCCCGTCAACGCCAATTACATATACTTTTTATTCAGTAGCATTATAAAACTAATTATTCACAATGTCAAGTGAATATCGGAAATTTTCTGATATTTTTCTTTTTTCGTACCGCAACAATCGCATTAATTTTGTTGCATATTGCGACACAAAATGATATAATACATTTATATATGTTTTTATATCGCTTTGGAGGAGATTATTTTGAGTGCAAAAGTCACTTTACTTACTTATACGCCAAATCCCGAAATGACGGTTGCAATGGCAGCAAAACTCTGCTACTCACCGTCCGAAATATCAAATATAAGAGATGGTCTTACTGAGGAAAAGACCGCTGATTTTATAGATATGCTTTCAAACATCGGGCACGGCAGTCCGTTTGAACACGCTTCTTTTACCTTTGGCATTGAGGGCATTTCAAGAGCCTGCTCACATCAGCTTGTAAGACACAGAATCGCATCTTACAGTCAGCAGTCGCAGCGTTATGTTGACGGCACAAAGTTTGATTTTGTAACACCGCCTGAAATTGCAAAAAACGAAAAGGCGCTTGCCGCTTATAACAAAGTAATAGAAATGCAGTCAAAGGCTTACAGCGAAGTTCGTGACGCACTTGTTGCAGGATATATCAGAGAGGCAACAGGAAACTGTGACGATAACGATGAAGAAGTCATAGAAAACTACAGAAACGAAAACAAAGCAAAATTCAATGCTTTTGTAAAAAAAGCAAATGAAGACGCAAGATTTATTCTTCCTAACGCATCAACCACAAAAATTGTATGCACCTTTAATGCAAGAAGTCTTGAGAATTTCTTTGCACACCGCTGCTGTAACCGTGCACAGTGGGAAATCAGAGATGTTGCCGAGCAAATGCTTAAACAATGTCTTGAAGTTGCTCCGCATTTATTCAAAAACTGCGGTCCTGCGTGTTTGTTCGGTGCTTGTCCCGAGGGCAAAATGAGTTGCGGCAAAATGAAAGAAGTACGCAAAAAATACGGCAGAGAGTAATATTTTAATTATATTTTAGAATAATAGAAATGGATAGGAACAAAAATGAGTGCAAAATTCATTGTAATAGAGGGTCTTGACGGAAGCGGAAAGGCTACCCAAACAAAAATCCTCTTTGATAAAATTTCAGCAATGGGAAAAAGCATTAAAAAACTTGAATTTCCCGATTACGCAAACGAAAGCTCGGCACTTGTAAAAATGTATCTCGGCGGAGAATTCGGCAGTAATCCGAATGATGTAAACGCTTATGCTGCTTCGTCCTTTTATGCGGTAGACAGAGTGGCAAGTTTTCTTAAATTTTGGAAAAAAGATTACGAAAACAGTGATGTGATTTTAAGCGACAGATACGCTACATCCAATATAATTTATCAGATGTCTAAACTTGACAAATCGGAGTGGGACAACTTTATTGAATGGCAGGAGGATTTTGAATACAAAAAGCTTGCCGTACCTAAGCCGGACAAGGTTATTTATCTTGATGTTAAACCCGAAGTATCGCAAAAACTTATGAGCAAAAGATACGAGGGTGACGAAAGCAAAAAGGACTTGCACGAAAAAAACTTTGCATTTTTACTCGAATGTAGAAAATCGGCACTTTATGCCGCAAAAAAATGCGGCTGGACAGTAATTAACTGCTGTGAAAACGGAGAAATAAAGTCTATAGAATCAATAGCAGAGGAAATAGAAAAGGCGGCTGAAATTAATACTTTATGCTAAACTTTAAGCTGATAGAAAAATCCGATATAAATAAATTTCAGAAATACTACGACAATCCGGAGGGAATTTCACTTACTACCAATATTTTGAGCGCATACCTCTGGAGAAATGAATATAATATAAAATTTGCTTTGTACAACAACTGTTTAATAAAAGCATATTTTAATGACGATGACAGCGTGTGGGGATATTGCCTGCCGCACGGCGAAGATATAAAACCCGCTGTCGAAGAAATCATAAAGGACGCTCACGAGCGTGGGCAAAAACCTTTTATCGTAATGCTGACAGACGCACAGAGAGTTAAACTCGAAACCCTCTTCCCGTCAGAATTTAACTATGAATTTTCACCCGAAAATCAGGAATATGTCTATTTGTCAGAAGATTTAATAAATCTTTCGGGCAGAAAATTCCACGCAAAGCGCAACCATATTTCAAAGTTTAAGAACGGTTATCCCGATTACAGATTTGAAGAAATAACAAATTCAAATAAAGAGGACGCTTATAAAGTAATGCTTGATTGGTGTGCCGAAAATGAAATTGATATTGAGCACTACGAAGAAAAAAATGCAATCAGAGAGGCTCTTGACAATATGGAAGAATTTAAAATGCACGGCGGAATTGTTTATGTAAAAGACAAAGCTGTTGCCATGACTCTCGGATGCGAAATCTCCCCCATTGCATTTGATATATGTTTTGAAAAAGCTTTGCGTGAATACGACGGCATTTATGCAGTAATTAACAATGAATTTGCCAAAACGCTGTCTTCTTATAAATATATAAACCGTGAAGAAGATATGGGTATAGAGGGACTTAAAAAGTCCAAACTCTCATATAATCCCATAATTCTGATTGCGAGGTATAACGCAACATTAAAAAATGATGGAAATTAATTTTTGTAAACCCGACAGTTCCGATATTAAATCACTTAAAAAGCTTTGGCTTTCATCTTTTGATGAAGAACCGAAAGCTGTTGATTTATTTTTTGACAAATGTTTTAATGCAAAACAAACTTATATTGCAAAGTACGGCGAAAAAATCATCTCCGCACTTTATCTTATAAGTGCAAGTTTTAACGGTCAAAAAGCTCATTATCTTTGCGGTGCGTCAACCCATAAAGATTTTCGCAAGCAAGGCATTATGAGCAAATTAATTAAATACGCTCTTGAAGATTCGGCAAAAAGCGGAGATAAGTATTCCTTTCTTTTCCCTGCAAACGATAATCTTTATAACTATTATCAAAATTTCGGTTATCGTGAAAACTGCATTGCTTATATTTCCGATTTTTCAAGAAATGATTTACTTTCTTTGCAGGAATTAAATTCCAGCGAAAATAATATTCTCAAGCAGGGTAATGACTTTAAGAATTTTGCTGTCGAATATTATTCAACATATAATATAAAAAATGTTAAAAGCAAAAATTATTTTGCATTGTTTGAAGAAAATGAAAATACGGCAGAAGTATTTTACTTTGAATTTGAAAAAAACAATTTAAAAAATTTGATAAATGATATTCTGCAAAATACCGATGCCGAATATTTCAGATTTACACATAACAAAATATTTGAAAACGCACAAAAAATCCGATATGGAATGGTAAAATCGCTTGACAGCAAAATCACCGTGCCAAAGGATATTTATATAGGAATAACATTAAATTAAGTATAGAAAGGGTATTGCTATGTTTTATTTATTTTTAGCAGACGGATTTGAAGAAACCGAGGCTCTTGCACCGCTTGATATGATGCGCAGAGCAAAAATTGAAGTTAAAACAGTAGGAGTTACAGGCGAATTTGTAACAGGCTCACACGGTGTTACCGTTAAAGCCGATTTAAAACCCGAAGAAATATCATTTAATAACATTGACGGAGTGGTTCTTCCTGGCGGTATGCCGGGAACCGTTAATCTCGGTAAATCGGAAACTGTGACTAAAGCGGCTGTTTACTGTGCAGAAAACGGCAAAATTACCGCTGCCATCTGCGCCGCTCCGTCTGTTTTGGGTAACCTCGGAATACTTAAAGGTAAAAAAGCAACCTGTTTCCCCGGATTTGAAAAAGAACTTGAGGGAGCAACATACACCGCTGCTCCTGTTGATATTGACGGCAATGTAATTACAGGCAAAGGCGCAGGCTGTGCAATTCTCTTCGGCAAAGCTATTGTAGAAAAAGCAGTGTCTGCCGAAGCTGCAAACAAAGTCTGCGGTGATATGCAATGCCCATAATAAATATAAAAGAGCAAAAAAATTCACTAAGAGCAAAGCATAAGAAAATCAGAACAGCCTGTCCAAAAGAAATCAGAGCCGCTCTTGACAAAACATTGTTTGAAAAATTTGTTGATTTGAAAGAATATAAAGAGTGCAGTATTCTGTTTGCGTTTGTATCTATGCCGATAGAAATTAACACCTACCCTATTCTCGAAAAAGCTATTGCAGACGGAAAAATTCTTGCTCTGCCAAAGTGCAGGCAAAGCGAGCCTGTTATGGATTTTTATAAAGTAACATCACTAAGTCAGCTTATAGAGGGCAAATATTCCATTATGGAGCCTGATACAGAAGTCTGCGGCAAAATTACCGATTATTCAAACGGTCTTTGTCTTGTACCCGGATTAAGTTTTGACTTATACGGCTATCGGATCGGTTTCGGAAAAGGCTATTATGACAGATTTTTAGAACAGTTTGGCGGTACAACGGCAGGTCTTTGCTACTCAAGATGCATTGAGCAAAAACTACCGCACGGAATATATGACAAGGCTGTTGACATAATAATAACTGAAAAATTCACAAACGATACACGAAATGTGTTTGAAAAAGGAATGGTGTAAGTGAACGAAGAAAATAATATTCAGAACCTTGAAGAAAAGCGTCGCCAAAAAGCAAAAAGCTTTACTTTAAATATTCAGGACGATATCTATGACGAATCCGCAAAAGCAGAAAACAACGAACCCGAAGAACTTAACTCTTACAGCGGCGAAGATGTTAAGGAACAGATGGCAAAAAATTCTAAGCAGGCTTTAAAAAAGAAAAAGAAAATAGACAAAAAACTTTCAAAAGCCAAAAATAAGCGTAACCGCAGAGTTTTCAGAGTTATCTGGTTGGTTTCCGTTATAATTGTCGGTGCTATGGCAGGTATGTTCTTTGTGGCAGGCATTGACGATATGCTCGCTATCAACCGTACCGAAGAAAAAAATGTAAGAATAGAAATCCCTGCAAATCCGAATCTTGACACAGTTGCAACCGTTCTTGAAAAGAATAATATCATTGATGATAAAAACTATTTCAAACTGTTTGCAAAATTTACAAAAGCGGATGACGATTTTACACAGGGTACATATGACATCAAAACAAATTTGGACTACGAGGCAATTATCAACTTCTTGCTTAGCAGTGTGAACCGTACAGATACAGTTGAAGTAACAATTCCGGAAGGCAGAAATGTCCTTGAGATTGCTAAGTTACTTAAAGAAAAAGGTGCTCTCGCCGATGAAGACAAGTTCCTTGAGCTTTGTAATTCAAACCATTTTGACGAAGAATATTCATTCTTAAAGGATATTACAAATGCAGATGACCGTTACTACAAACTTGAGGGTTACCTGTATCCTGATACTTATACATTCTACGAAAACGAAGATGCAGAGAATGTTATTTATCGTTTCCTTAATAACTACGAATCAAAACTTACCGAAAAACAGGATGTTCCGGGTTATGATAAGGTAACAACCATTGAAAATATGCTTAAGAAGAACAGAAGCGACTATACTCTTGACCAGGTTATGATAGTTGCGTCAATCATTCAGTCAGAGGCTGCCGATACAGACGATATGTATTACATTTCTTCTATTATCTACAACCGTCTTAATGCCGATGAAGATATGGGTGTTAAGTATCTCGGTCTTGACTCTACTAAATTCTACCCGTACAGAACACAAGCTGATATTCCTGAAGACGCAAGAGATACTTTTGAAAGTTCATATGACACATATTCTAAAGAAGGCTTACCGGCAGGTGAAATCTGTAATCCGGGTATGAATGCAATTATCGCTGCGCTCAATCCTAAGGATACAAATTACTACTTCTTCTGTCACGATAAAGACGGTAACGCTTATTATGCTTCAACAATTTATGAGCATAACGAAAATCTTGCAAATATTGAATAATTAGGAGATTATAATATGATTACAAGACCGGAAGTGCTTGCACCTGCAGGCGATATGGAATGTCTTAACTCTGCGCTTTCATTTGGCGCAGACGCAGTATTCCTCGCAGGCAAAATGTTTGGTATGCGCTCTGCATCAAAGAATTTTGACAATACACAATTAAAACAGGCTTGCGAACTTGCCCACGCAAAGGGTGCAAAATTATATGTAACCTGCAACACTTTACCACGAAATAATGAACTTGACTTTTTACCCGACTATTTAAGCTATGCTCAAGAATGTGGTGTTGACGCATTTATTATTGCGGATTTAGGTGTTTTTGAAGCCGCTAAAAAATACGCTCCAAAGGTTGCAAGACATATTTCAACACAGGCAGGCGTAACAAACTATGCAACCGCAAATGCACTTTATAATATGGGTGCATCAAGAGTTGTGCTTGCAAGAGAGATTCCGCTTGATGAAATCGCACAGATGCGAGCAAAAATTCCGAAAGACCTTGAAATCGAGTGCTTTGTACACGGCGCAATGTGTGTGTCGTTCTCAGGCAGATGTCTTATTTCAAGTTATATGACAGGCAGAGATGCAAACCACGGCGACTGCGCACAGCCTTGCCGTTGGAAATATCACCTTTTTGAAGAAAACAGAGAGGGTCAGTACTTCCCTGTCGAGGAACATTCGGACGGCACATACCTTTACAATTCCAGAGATCTTTGTATGATTGAGCATATTCCCGAGCTTGTAAAAGCAGGAGTTTCCAGTCTTAAAATTGAGGGCAGAGCAAAATCAGCTTATTACACCGCTGTTACAACAAATGCCTATCGCCATGCTGTTGACGGATTTATGACTAACGGTGAAAATTATGTGCTTGAACCTTGGATTAAAGAGGAACTTGACAAGATAAGCCATCGTGAATACAATACAGGCTTTTACTTTGGCAAAGAACCGGGACAGGTTACGGGAAACGGCGGTTACATCAGACATTATGATGTGGTTGCTGTTTGCGAAAAGTCGATTGACGACACCACAACAGAAATTACACAGAGAAACAAATTTCTTGTGGGTGATACACTCGATGTACTGCCGCCAAGCGGTATTCCGTTCAATGTAAAGTGTGTTTCACTTACTGACGAATACGGAAATTCCGTTGATGCCGCACCGCATCCAATGCAAAGACTTACAATGAAGAGTGATGTAAAAATTCCTGATGGTTCAGTTATAAGAAAAAAGAAAATTTGATATAAAAACTCCCCTGTTTTGCGGCAGGGGAGTTTTTGTTGGCTTTGCTAAGTTATTTGTTAAGAATTGTGATAAATTATGGTTTAGCGTAGTGTCAGTCGGGGATTGAAATTTAGCTAACGCTAAATTATCCTCCCAAAAGCAAAAAAGTTTACTCAATTTTTTCAAAAATTGCGGGTTTGGGCAGCGCCCATAAAAATCTTCCGATACAACAATTTATCAGGCGCAAACAGCCACGCTGTTTGCGTGCTAAAACTAAGTTTGTTAAAACAGGCGACAGACATTAAAAAACCTATATTTTATTATGAAATAACGAATTTCTTTTCTTATATTGCTATCGCTTTTAAAGGCTAACGCCGTTGTGTTCAAGCCGCCGAACAGCGAGCTGTTTGGCTATCATTAGATTGCATAAACGGAAAGTATTTGTGGGCTTTGCCCACACCCACGACCTTTGAAAAGGTCGACCAAACTTTTATAATTGATTGGCAAATCAATTTGCTAAACCAAATTTACCCCAACTATTTAAAAAGAACCGAAAAAACACCTTTCACAATTAAATTGAAAGGTGTAATATTTATGCACAATTTACTATTCTGTTAAGTATATCATCGGTAGACTCGTTAAGCACATAAGCAAACTCGCCGAGTACCATTTTCTCTGCTTCTTTCAAAAAGCGTTCATCAGCCATATGTAATCTTTTGCCTCTTTTTAACTGCTGCTTTTCGTGAAGTTTTAAAGTTCTGATTAATCTAAGCAATTCAGATGACTTGCCCTCTGAAATGATGTTTTTAAATGTTTCAAATCTTATATTCTTATTGGAAATCCACTCTTCTTCTTTCGGCATATTATCCAAAAGGTCGATAATCTCATCTTTAGTAAGTACGGCTCTCATTTTTCCGACAAGTTTTTCATTTTGCACGGGAACGAAAACCTTTGCGGTTTTTGTCGCATTAGGACTAAGAACATAATACTCTACATTTACCTTGTCTATTCTTTTTGTTGTAATCTCGGTAACAGTGCAAACACCGTTAACACCATATGCGACTATATCAGATACCTCAAACATTTTCGGCACCTCCATGCGCAGATTTGTAAGCGTTATTTCGATAAAACATACTTCTCTCCTATTCTTAATTCTCATTCGTTAGTAATTGTT
Source organism: Ruminococcus sp. FMBCY1 (assembly GCF_023921805.1). GTDB lineage: Bacteria > Bacillota > Clostridia > Oscillospirales > Acutalibacteraceae > Ruminococcoides > Ruminococcoides intestinale_A. The sequence continues at coordinate 1,006,769 of NZ_CP074197.1, forward strand.
TAAAACAATGTCTGACAAAGCGGAAAACAGTTTATGCTTATTATATTTCTTATATCTAATATTATACCATATTTTGATAAATTATGACATAGGCAATATAGCTAACAATGTTATAAAATATGTTGTAAAAAATGCTAATTATTTCTGTTTTTAAAAGAATAAAGCTCCCGAGTTTATCGGAAGCTTTATTTAAAATAAAAATTATTATTGTTCTTTTCTGTAGAATGGTTCTACACCGTTTATTGCATTTCTTGCAAGGTCCATAGTAACAGGCATTACAACAATGTCTACATCTTCAGTAAGGTATGGCTGTGCGGTTTCTTTTATAGCGTCAAAAATCTTTTTCATATCGCCAATAAAGTCAACTACAACCAGGAAGCTCTTTTTGTCGCTGTGCTCCATCATTCTTAAGAAAGCAACGTTTACATTTGGCTCTGCGCTGAAATGATTTATAAGTGTAGCCATAAGGTCAATAGGATAATCCTTTGGTTCGCCGATTTTAATCTGCTCACCCGGCTTGAACAAATCTTTATTAAGTGTGTTAAAGTCTTTCTGCTGCTTGATTGAAATAATCATTGGCTTAGGGAAAGTAACGCTCTTGCCAAACGGATTGATAACAAAACCGACAACACCCGAATGTGGATCCATAACCATTTGTGAAATGCTGTCAAAATCAGTAACTACTTTTTGAGCATTCTGGGTATCCTGCCACTTAAATAATTCTTCTGTATCTGTAAAAAGTCCAAAGAATTTTTCTTTTTTCTGATTTTCAAGAAGTCTGAACTGAACCTGTGTTGCCTGCTTCATAACAGTCTGACCGTTTTCTGTAACAGCCTGTGTTGTAGGAACAACCTTTGCAGGTAAAATAAACTTAGCCTTTACAACTTCTGTAATCATCTTGTCAACGTTCTCTTTTGAGTTGTCTTCCTGCATATTTACAATTGCTTCTTTTAAATCAGGGTTAAAAATCTTTTCAGCAGGTACTCTGCTGTTTTCCATTTTCATTTCGCTCATAATATTTATCCTCCAATAGTCAGTTTATAGTATAAGTTTTTCCGTCCTCAACAATAAGTCCCTTATCTGCCGGATATTGCTGAGAACCGTCTTCGTCACCGTCATTAAAAATAATATACGGTGTTTCCCAATCTTCTGTAAAGGTATAGCTGTACTTTCCGTCGCTTTCCTTTGTCATTTCAATTCCCGGCCAGGTTTCGTTTTCATACAGTTCATCGTTGTAAACATATGCAAAAATCTGATCGCCCCAGCTGTCGGGCTTTTCAAAATATACCTTTGTGCCGCTTGAAATTGAATATTTTACTTCTGTAGCAAATACAACTCTTTCGTAGGTTTTTACACCCTTGGAATTTTTAGCTGTAAGTTCAAGTGTTGCTATATCACTTCCGCTCGGTACAGAAACGGTTACGGTTTCTCCGTTCTTATATGAAACAGCCGCTGCTCCGTTAAGAGCATATTCCGCATTATCCGTATTTGCACAAGTAAGTGTGACTGTTGCGGTTTTACCGCTTTGAATATTAAATACGGTGTCCTCGGCAACGCCTACTTCGGCGGCAGCTTCATATTTCTTATAACCGTCGTTATAAAGAACTACCACACTGTTTGCCGGAATATCGGCATCAGAAGTAAGTTTACCGTTTTTAACGGTGTATTCTGTCTTGCCGTCAACTCTGTTTACATATGTACCGTCGGCAAGATTTGTTTCAAATCCTGTCTTAAGAGCGTCTTTTGTATTTACAATTACCGCTCCTTTTGTGCCTCTTTCAATCATAACAGCGGTTGAATCGGAGTTCGGATTTACAATATTTTCGTCTTCGCCAATCATAGCTGTACGGAAGAAATTTACGGCTTTTACACTCTTATCCTTGTACATATCGTCACCCTCTGTGCCGATACGGTTCATTCCCCATTCGTTATCAACGCTTGAGTTATAAGGACGGTCAAAGAACAGCGGTGTGCCGTCTTTTCTTGCAGTAATTACTGCCCAACCGAGGATAACCTGTTCCTTAGTCATATTGTACCAGTTGCCGTCATTAATATAGTTATCGTGAGATTCAACCCATGTAACCATATTAAGCGGTGCGTCACCGAGCCAATAATCACTTACAGTACCTTTTGACAAAGTATTGTTTGTAATTGCGCCTCTGATTTTACTGCCGTATGTACTTGCTGTAGTATGACCTATTGCCTCAATATAGTCGGCAATTCTTTCATTGTTGCCCTGAAGCACCTCTCCGTATATAAACAGATTGTCAGCATTGTTTACTTCGGTGATTACTCTCTGCCAGAAGTTATTTGTAAAGCCGTCATCTTCCTTAGGATCGTCAGGTAAGCCGATGTGCTTTGCAGTATCATAACGGAAACCGTCAGCACCGCAAGCGACACAGTCATTGAGATACTCAATAAAATAATCCTGAAAAGATGTGCGCTCTGTATTAATATCAGGCAAACCACCCATTTTGTAAGTAGTGCAAGCAAGTCTGTTTGAAAAGTCATTGAGGTCATACGCATTGTTTTTATGATAAAGCGTGTCCAAACTTCCGCCGCCTGCATCAATAAGATCCTGACTTACTGCGCTTGTGGTCGGTGTTGTGTGGTTAGCAATAACATCAACAATAACCTTAATACCGTACTTTTCCGCCTCGTCACACATAGCTTTAAACTCGTCACGAGTTCCGAGCTGATAGTTACCGATTTTAAAATCGGTGGGCTGATAATGATAGTACCATTTGCCATCACCGTAAAGCTGCATTCCGCCGTTCTCGCCCTCAAGGCAAGCATTAATAGGCGAAGTCTGCAGCGCCGTATATCCTGAAGCCGCAATGTCAGCCATAGATTCCTTTATAGTATTGAAATCCCACGAAAAACACTGCAAAATTGTACCGTTATCAATCTTATCTGCGTGAGCATACTCGGTAGAAGTATTGGTAGAAGTATTATCATCTGAACCGTTCTGCGAATTTGAACAGCCTGTCAAATAAACGACAGAACCTGTGAGCATAGCAGAAACCAACAGACCTGATAATATTCTTTTAAACAAATAATCACCATCTTTCATTTCACAATTAATCCGAGTGCGATAAGCCACAAGGATAAAATTATTATAACATTATTTCTTAGCAAAATAAATAGTATTTTGAGAATTTTTACAATTATTTTAAAAATTCCTACCTAATAAACAAAAAGAGCCTGATTTTTTTGGATAATCAGACTCTTAAAATATTACTTTTTTTCGGTAAGGAGTTTGTTTAACTCCTCCATAAATGTATTAATATCCTTGAATTGGCGATAAACCGAGGCAAAACGAACATATGAAACTTCATCAACCTTTTTAAGGCGCTCCATTACAAGTTCACCGATCTGCTCGGCAGTAATTTCTCGTTCAAAGCCGTTCTGTGCAGTAAGCTCAATGTCAGTGACCATTTCTTCTACCTGTTCAACAGAAACAGGGCGCTTTTCGCAAGCACGAAGAATACCTGCAGTCAGCTTATTGCGGTCAAAAACTTCTCTTGATTTGTCACGCTTGACAACATAGAGAGGAATGTTCTCAATAATTTCATAAGTTGTAAAACGCTTTCCGCACTTAAGACATTCTCTTCTTCTGCGTATTCTTTCCCCGTCATCTGCCGAACGGGAATCCACAACCTTACTTTCTTCAAATGAACAATATGGGCATTTCATAAAAAGCTCCCCTAAATCACAAATATTCTAAAAATATTATAACATACCGAAAAATTCAAGGCAATAAATATTTATTTACAAATTTATTACATTTTTGCTCTATGCTGATTTTTACAAATGAAAAAAGCAACAGTTGAGAATAAACTCGTCTGTTGCTTTTTTAGGGGTAATAGGGTTATAGAAGAAATTTATGTTATGTAGTTGATAGCATATTTTTAACAGCTCATTCGCTGTTTCTTTTAAAATTATAGCAGAATAATACTATTTTGGAAATTGCATTTGCAACGATTTTCAAGAAACTGTATAAAAATACAGTAATAAATTTTATTGAATACTCACTAATATGCCAAGATTTAATTAATATCAAGACTAACACAAGCAATATTCATTACTGTATTAAATATCCCTACAATTCATAATTTTTGCAATATGGTGAAATTATCACCGTTAAAATCTATTAATCCGTCTTTTTTCATTTTATTAAGCTCACGGGAAAGCGCCGATTTATCAACGCTTAGATAATCCGCAAAATCCTGTCTTGAGCCTTCAATGCAAAAAGAAGAACTTCCGTCACGCTTTTCTCTGAATTCAAAATAACGCATTATTTTTTTGCGTATGGAACGCTCTGAAAGCACAATTTTATATTCGAGAGAGCGCAAATCCATCTCCTCAAACAATACAAAAAGATTTTTAAGTAATTTTTGCTGAATAATAATCTTTTTATAATCATTTTCTTTAATTTTCGCAAAATCAAGAAAAAGAATTGTCGACTCCCCATGCGACACTATTTCAATATCGCAATGTGTGGTTCGTGGTGCGGCGGTGATAAGCCAACCTATGCTGTCACTGTAAACTCTTCCCAAAATTTCACGAACTCCGTCTGAATTATATTTTTGTATTTGAGCCGCACCCTCAAGCACAAAAGCGGAATATTTATGAATTTTGCCTGAACTTACAATAATATCATCATTTTTATAGCTCTGAATTTTATAATCAAATTCCACAAGCGCCTGTTCTATTTCTTCATCTGTAAAACTTTCAAAAATCGGGTGCTTCCTTAGGAATTCAAAATGTTGTTCCATATTTCCTCCGACAAATTAAATATGCAATACTAAAAATATCCGTAAATTCAAAACAGTTTGCGTACTTTTACAAAAACTATTTTATTAAATTATTGAATCTGCAAGAGCGGCAAGCTGAACTTCATTTTCAGCTGTCATAGTTGAACGGATTGTAACCTTGGCATCTGAAATCTCAATACCCTTCATTTCGTCAAAATAAGGCTGCATAGACTTGATTGCACAAGGTGCCCATGAACCGTTTTCAATCATAGCGACTTTACGGTTTTTGTATCCTTTAATTTTCAAATGATGTAAAAAGTCATTCATAACAGGGAAAACTCCGCCGTCATATGAAGGAGCGGCCACAACAAGTGTAGAATACTTAAATGCGTCCTCAACATTTTCTGCCATATCACTTCTTGAAAGGTCAGAAATAGCAATCTTTTTATCTGTTTTCTCTTTCAAAATATCATAAAGTTTTAAAGCGGCTTTTTCGGTATTGCCATGAATTGAACAATAAGCGATAAATATACCGTCAACCTCCGGCTCATACTTGCTCCAGATGTCATAAAGGTTAATATAATAACCGAGATTTTCAGTAAGAACAGGACCGTGTAACGGACAGATTTTCTCAATGTCAAGCTTAGCTGCTTTTTTAAGCAAAGCCTGAACCTGCACACCGTATTTTCCGCAAATATTAAAGTAATATCTTCTTGCCTCGCAAGCCCAATCTTCGTCTGTATCAAGTGCACCGAATTTACCGAATCCATCGGCAGAAAAAAGCACTTTTTCCTTGCTTTCATATGTAACCATAACTTCGGGCCAATGTACCATAGGCGCCATATAGAAAGAAAGTGTATGTTCGCCGAGGTTTAATGAGTCGCCCTCTTTTACAGTAACCGTTCTGTCAGTAAGGTCAATGTCAAAAAATTGAGGCAGCATATTAAATGTCTTTGCATTTCCGACAAGCTTCATATCTGGATATTTATCTGCAAGCAACTGTATGTTTGACGCATGGTCAGGCTCAAGATGATTAATAATAAGATAATCGGGAGTTTTTCCGTCAAGTACATTTTCAAGATTTGCAACCCATTCATCGGTTTTTCTCTTATCCACCGTGTCAAGTACGCAGATTTTTTCATCAAGAATTACATATGAGTTATAAGAAATGCCGTTTGGCACAATGTACTGACTTTCAAAAAGGTCAATATCTTTATCATCAACGCCGATATATTTAATAGCGTCAGAAATATTTATATTCATTTTTATTCTCCCCTTAATTAAAATAATAATTCGTATATGATTATACCATAATTAGACATATATTTCAATAGAGTCAGGCAGCAAATTAGCTACTTTTACAAAAAGCAAAAATATATAAACAAATACAAATAAATACTCCTAAGCAGTAAATATCAAAAAAAAATACTTAAAACAGACAAAATTGTTGCCAATGCAGGAGCAAAGCTCAGTTCTATATTATGAATATATTTTATTTTGTCGAGCAATGGCGGAAATTCACCATAAACAGCGTAATAACAGACTATGGATTTTAAATATCGGGCAACTTGAAATCCGAACATTCCAAAAGCCGTCATGGTATTTACAGCATTATTTCCGATATAACTGATATTTGTATTTATAACAGCAAGAAATATTAAACAACACATTACTAAAGAAATTGCTATATTTGTACGGGAAACATTTTTACATTCTGCATTATAAGAAAAAATCCAGAATCCTACCGCACCGCAAATCAAAAGTACGGCAAAGAGTATATGTAACGGATAATTATACGGATATAAAATTTTATTATCGTATAAAATCCTTGAAATAAAGAGCAAAACAGCATTATACAAAAGCAGTCCCATATCTCCTATCAATATTTTTTTACTCATTCAATAATCTCCTTAAAATAAATCAGTCTTTGCAGTACAACTTACTTATAATTTATGGTTACCGAAAAAAGTGTGAAGCGATAAGATAAAAATAAATTTTAACTGCCGATAAATGCTTTATTAAAGTTCTATAACAGTATTATCAATCATTAATGAATAGCTGTTTTCATAATTATTTAAGTATCCGAAAATTGAGCTGTCCCCAAAAAGTTAGACTAAGAATCTAACTTTTTGGGGACACATCAAACTTGACTGCTTTTTTATATCAAAAAAATCTGAAAGGAGCACCAATGTGAGCAGAAGTCCACCAAACCACCAATATATACTATCTCATTCTCATTGAAAGGAGAGTTTTATGAACAAATTTAAAAAGCTAAAGTCGGCAATTATTTCCTTTTGCAAGCCTAAAAAGCTGACATCATTGGCAGTTGCATTAACAACAATCTTTGCTATACTACCTGTCGCTAATATTTCGGCAAGTGCTTATTCATATACGGGGCTTAGTGAAATCGGCGGCAAGGTATTGATTCAATCTTCGAAAAATCCGTTAGTCCTTATTGACAACGGAAGTGCAGGCAAACTTGACGCATATAAATTCCTTATCAACGGTGAGGTCGGTTATTGTATTGACCCACAGCTGCCGGCACAAAAGACAGGCGGCAAGACTATGGAGTTTACACAGTTTTCGGGTGAAACAGGCAAGGAAGTAATAAAACTTGACCCTAATTCGACTGACGAAAAAGAAAAGGCTCTTATAGTAGGTCTGAGTGTTCTTTACGGCGGTTACGGAGATTATTTCTCAACATTCGAGAACGGCGGTAAATCCGCTAAGTCCATAATGGACGGATTTATTGACGGTGTGTATTCATCTTTATTTAGTAAGATGAATACACGAGAAGATAAGTATTATTTCTTATCGCATTATACGCTCTCACAGCTTTATCACGAGCTTGTAAATGACGGTACATCTTGGAAAACTTGGAGCAACTACAAAGATGTTAACACAATGATTAATCGCTTAGTAGATTACACAAAGAATATAGTAAAATCCACAGGTGATTATTCAGCTATTAAGCGTAGTTGTGCAACCAACAATTACTACATTACACAGCCAAAAGGCAAAGACGGCACTTTCTGCCCCCACTCAGGAAATATTGCTAAAATACAGTTTAGATTTACCATACATACAAATCTGGAAGTTATCATACCGCCTTTATTATTTTCTCTACATCTTTTTTTCTTGATAGCCATATAACTTTATCATCATATCTATCTAAAATACTTCTTATTTCTTTCAGATTTTTATTCTGAAAAGTTTCAGTCCATTTCAAAAGGTTATAGACCGATTTTAAAGTTTCTCTTTTTCCTTTTTGTATTCCCAATTTTCTTTTTATAGAGCGCATAATAATTCTACTTTTATATAAATAACCAGGCATATCTAAAACATATATTTTATCAGCTTCATCAAAACTTTGCTGTACCCAGGCATAATATACCCCCTCAATTATCCACTCATCATTATTATATAATATTTCTTGTAATAACGCTTTTCGTTCATCAAGCGTTCTCTTTTTGCCATATTCTTTGGCGTTATTATCCCATTGAATATCATCTAAGTCGAAATGGGAAATATTATACTTTTTTGAAAGTGCATTTGCTAAATAGGTTTTTCCAGAACCACTGCAACCAATAATATGTATTTTCATAAGTCAGTATTCTCCACAAATTCAAGTTTGCCGAAATATCTTTCTAACTTTCCCTATTTTACAGGATTTTCAGCCCATTCATTAGTGAAATGATATGTATTTTCCCTTATTTTTGCCCTTATGAGATAATCGTAAGGGAAATAAGGGAAAGTTTTATTTAGTCGTTGCCTGCCACTTTATCAAGTAACTTTGCGGATTCCCGCTTGGCTTTTCTTGTGGAATGGGCGTAGACATTCATTGTGGTACTGACATCTGAGTGTCCTAACAGTTCCTGTACATCTTTCGGAGCTGCTCCATTTGCCAGAAGGTTGCTTGTGTAGGTGTGTCGCAACTGGTGAAAATGAAATCCTTCAAATCCATCCAGTTTCTGAGCAATCTTCCTGCAAACAATTCCTAACGTGCTTGGCAGTTCCAAACTTCCATCCGGTCTTAAGCAGACAAAGGATATTTCCTTATAATCTTCTGGAACATTCTCTGTTCCGTCCAGATGATAGAACTCATAGTAAACTCTGTTTTTGTCTTTTACTTCTCTGTAGTAGTTTTTGTGGTAAAGTTCTCCGTACTGCATTCGGTTTTTAAGTTGTTCCTTTCGGGCATTGCGAAGAATCTCTGCCAGTGTATCTCCAAAATCAACAATCCTTACCTTTTTTCGTTTGGTTGGTCCGATGATATTCTTGTGCCTTGAACCATCATATCGGATACTTCGTCTGATCGTAAGGCACTGTTCTTCAAGATTTACATCCTGCCATGCCAGACCACAGGCTTCACCGATACGAAGTCCTGCATAATAAGCTATCTGGATTGGAAGTATTGCCGGTGGATTGTAATCCTGTAGAAATTCAATCAGTCTTTCATAATCCTCTCGTGGAATTGGCTGTATATCGCCATCCATGTCATCATCAGAAAACAGGTCAACCTCATCCGTCTGGTATTTCAGCTTAATATACTGCATCGGATTGAAAGTGATATATTGCTTTGGGGATACTGCAAACCGGAATGACTGCTGTAATACTGCCGAGAAAGAACGAATGTAATCTTTGCTGTAACCTTTTCTTTCTGAACCATCTGGATAAGTGCCACCAAAGGAAAGCAGATCGAAGAAGGCTTGTAAATGCTCAGATGTTACATTTTTCAACTTTCTCTCTGAAATTGGATGCTTCTTGATGTTGGTAATAGCACCGAGGTAATTCTGGACTGTTCCATTACTGAGAGTACCGGTCTTTAATTCTTCCTCTGCCCATATATCAAGTAATTCTCCAACTGTAATATTTTCCGACTTTGCAATGAATTTCTTGCTTTCGTAATCGTCCATTGCCTGACGGAGCAGTTTTTCCGTTTCACTTTTGCTTTCTGTTCCAGCGTATTCTTTCTGAACCAGATTGCCGCTTGCATCTTCTACATAGAAGCGGTAGTACCATTTCTTTCCTTTTTTTCTTACAGATCCTTTTGCCATAATCGTGTGTCTCCTTTCGATATCAGACAATCGGAACTGATGAAATGCTTCTTGCGTGTAGGCATCTTATGGACAAGTCCATAAGCCAATTCGCCGCTCGTCAAATCTGTAAACAGCCTGACTCGCTCGTGCTCATTGTATCATAACTCCGGTTGTCGTTCTATACCGAATCGGAATCCTCATACAAAACTTCTGATAAAAGATTTTCAAGCCTTTGTTCTGCCATTTCCGGTTTCTTGGAATAGAGCCTTACAATATCTGCCATGTCATTAAAAGCATTAACAGTATGGGTGATCTCCCGGAGAAACATAATCTCGTTATATTCATCATTCGATTCAAACCCCATTACTTTTGCAATATCAGCTTCATTTGTGCTGCCCTTGTAATTCTTGCAGGCAAACTGGAATGATTCCAGAAACAGGTTATATTGCTTTAACATCAACAGCAGTAAATCTTTGGAAAAAGCATCTTCCTTTTTACTAAGGTCGAGAGGTAACTGTTTGAGAATATCGCCCATTGCATCACGAATCTGTAATTCTTTCTTATCCGTAATATCGGTTTCGTATTCATCGGTTTCCCCCTTGAGCCATTCAATAGATACATGAAGTGCTTCCGAAAGACCTTCCAGCACCATCTTTTTGGTATTGTCAATCGAACCATTCTCATAACGAAGGATTGTGGAAGCGGTAACTCCCATCTTCTCTGCAACATAAGGCTGTGTCAGATTTAATTCCAGACGACGCTGTTTTGCCCTGTTACCTATCAGCTTGCGTAGTTCTTTATCTTTCATGCTGATTGCCTCCTTTTTCGGTATGTATGAATTATAGCATGTACCTCACATAATTGCAATATGCAATTTAATGATTATTTTTAAAATTTCATAACGCTTGACAACGCAATATAAAACCGCTATACTAACAGCACAACAAAAATTGCATAATGCAATTTAACAGGAGGTGACAAGATGACGGAAAGAAAGATTGCATTATCCATCGAGGAAGCAGCCGACTATACAGGAATTGGCAGAAACACTTTGAGAAAGCTGGTTGAATGGAAGAAGCTTCCGGTATTAAAAGTCGGAAGAAAAGTCCTTATTAAAACTGACATTCTGGAAAAGTTCATGGAAGCCAACGAGGGGCGTGATCTGAGGGATAAAGGAAATGTAAAAGCTGTCACAAGAAATGTGACAACTTAAAAAGGCGGCTTCCTAAGAAACCGCCAAAGGTTCTATCAGACCGAAGCCATGATATACCTACACGCAAGAGGATTATACCATGTGCTTCTCCTGATATGCAACCGGGAACTGTTGTTTATCGGAAAAAGAAAGGATGAAGACGATATGGCGAAATCAACAAAGACTTATGAAGAAAGAATACGTGCATTAGAGAAAAAGGAACAGGAAAGCATTGAAGCTACAAAAAAGCTCATTGCACAGCGGAAGGAACTGGAAAAGCGAAAGAAAGCAGAGGAAAGTAAAAAACGAACCCACAGGCTCTGTCAGATTGGTGGCGCAGTGGAATCGGTTCTTGGCTGTCCGATTGAGGAGGAAGATTTACCAAAGTTGATAGGCTTCTTAAAAAGGCAGGAAACAAACGGAAAGTTTTTCTCAAAGGCGATGCAGAAAGAGCCACTTACAGATATGGAGGAAGTGTAATGGCGGAGGGAGTGGTTTTTCCATTCCCTTCATTGCCTTTGAATGAAGGGCGCACTTATGGACAACCAGAGGTCGTCCTTATAAGTTTGCCACAAGTGGCAACCGGTCTGCGCTTACGCTTGCCGGGCTCGTTCCGTCGGCGGGGCTTTCAGCCAGACCTGCTCATGCCGCAGGGGGCACTCTTGCGCAGAGGGCGTTCCGACAGCTTCACTTCTGCCAAACCAGAAGAAGATGCTGTCGGAAATCAATGCCGGATACGGCAGAAAGGGGGAATCGTATCATGGCGATATTTCACTTTACAGTAAAGATTGTCGGGCGCAGTAAAGGAAAATCTGTCATATCCGCATCGGCATATCTTAATGGAGATGTGATGAAGAATGAGGAAACAGGCAGAATCAGTTACTATACTTCCAAAAAGGAAGTCGTCTACACCAGTCTGATGATGTGCGAAAATGCACCTCCTGAATGGCTGCATGTACCGGAAGAAAATATAAAAAGGTTTCAACAGTCTATCCGTTATAAAAGAGCGGATGATAAAGATGCCGCACTGGAAAAGTTTAAAATCACATTTCAGAAACAGCGTCTATGGAATGAGGTATTGAAGATAGAAAAAAATGCAGATGCACAGCTTGGACGCTCATTTGAATTTTCCCTGCCGAAAGAATGGAGCAGACAGGAACAGATTGATTATACAACCGAATATATTCAAAAGACTTTCGTGGATAAGGGAATGTGTGTCGACTGGAGCATACACGATAAGGGCGATGGAAACCCACATGTGCATTTACTTGTAACCATGCGACCATTCAATCTGGATCATTCATGGGGCAGCAAAGAAGTCAAGGACTGGGATTTTGCCAGAGATACTGACGGAAATATCGTGGTTGATGAATCCCACCCGGACTGGTGGCAGGATAAGAAAAATCCTGACCGGCATGGAATCCGCATTCCGGTACTTGATGAAAACGGAGTACAGAAAGTCGGGGCAAGAAACCGAAAACAATGGAAACGGGTTCTGACCGATGCTACCGGCTGGAATAATCCAAAGAATTGTGAGTTATGGCGAAGCGAATGGGCTGGGATGTGTAACCGGCATTTATCCATAGACAATCAGATTGACCACCGCTCTTATGAAAGACAGGGCAAATTAAAAATCCCTACGATTCATGAGGGTGCGGATGCAAGAAAGATTGAGGAAAAATATCTCACCGGACAGATATGGAATGGTTCATGGAAGGTAGAGGAAAACCAGATGATTAAAAAACAAAATGCACTACTGCAAAAGGTAATCACAACCTTTGGTAAGGTATCCGGTGCATTGTCAATATGGAAGGAGTGGTTGAATGACATTAGAAGAAAGCAAAGAAGTAATTCCCATGATGGAAGCAATGATTACACAGATAGAGGAACAGCAGAATATTATGGCAGAGATGCTTCAGGAAATACAGGAAAAGGACGAGAAGCTGATGTGCTTTCAGGAGCAGGAAGAACGATTGCAGCAATTAGAGAGCGAATTATCAGAACTGCTTCAAATCTTGCCGGATACAGAAGAACTGTTGATACTTCTGGAAGAAAAGACAGACCAGATACAGAAGCTTACAGACGAAAATCAGCAATGGCAGGAATTGGCACAGAAATTAAACAGCGAGAACCGGCTATTGCAGAAACAGAACAGCGAATTACTGAACTTGAACAGCAATTAGAGAAAGGAAGGTCGATTGATGAACGAATTAAGAAACTCAAAGAGCGACGATCAACTGGAAGAGTTGCTTCTGCTGACAGAGCAGATGCAGGAAGAACTCGACCAGAAAGACAGGACTATCCGGGAACTGAAAATGCAGCTCGACGAATCGCTGACCTTGAACGAGAGGTTAAACAGCGAGAACAGAGCAGGGAACATTCAAGCCTTAAAGAACGACTTGAGGAAAACAAAAGAATTGTTGCAGAGAGAGAAAGAGAAAACGCACGCTGCCGAAATCATGACAGAGGAATGTCAAGATAAGCTAAGGCAGGCAGAACAGGAACGGGACTATGCACTCTCTCATCAGAAAAAAGTAGAGATACCGGTTGAAAAGCCAGTACTCTATCAAAAGTGTGGGAACTGTAACCTGACAGCTTATCTGAAAGCCAAGGAAAAGTATGATACGCAGAGAGAAAAACTGGCAGGCAGATATAAAACAAAAACAGCCATGTATGAAGCATTGATGTTTCTGCTGATATGGTATTCCGTATCAACTACTCTTTTTCAGATGATACGGTCAAAAATATTTATTTCTGATTGCGTGGTATTCTTTGATACAATCGCCACTTTTATACAGACCATTGCAGGGTGGATTATACTGACAGGAAAGAACATGGCACAGATTAGTAATGGAATATCCAATCCTGTCGTTGCCGGAATTGTATATTGGCTGATAAGAATACTGATCTGCGGTGGATGTTTGGTGGGTGCTGGAATACTTGTAGCATTTATAGAGATAAAGATTGCAGAGTTATATAAGAAGTGCTGTTGGGATATGATTACCATAATGGTAATACTTATAAGCATGGCAACAGCTATCTACTTTGGGAAGTGGATAAAGACAACATTGCCAATCAATCTGCTATTTCTCTTATTATTCGTGCAACTGGTATATGTTGGAATCAGGTGGTATGTAAAGGGATGGCGAGAAACAAGGGGATATCATTAAAACAAAAATACCGATATTTTATTGGTACTATATGTCTTTACTTTCGTGCTAATATATATTATCATATTAGCACGAAAGGAGAAAGCATATGACTCAGTTTGAAAAATTAGATTTGTTGTTGCGTGAATGTGGAGGGACAATTCAGACATTTCAAGTTCTAAATAATGGAATTAGTAAGTCTGTGTTTTATGCATATGTGAAGGAACGAGGATTAGAACAAGCTGCTCATGGTGTGTATGTATCGCCGGATACGTGGACAGATGCAATGTACCTTTTGCATTTACGTTGTGGTCAAGCTGTATTTTCTCATGAAACTGCATTGTTTTTTCATGATTTAACGGACAGAGAGCCTTTGAAATACACCATAACAGTAAGAACTGGATATAATCCAAGTCGTTTGCAGGAAGACGGTTTTCAAGTGTACACAGTAAAAAAGGATTTACATGAAATAGGAATCATAGCTATGCAGACATCATTCGGACATTCCGTTCCCGTTTATGACATGGAGAGAACAATTTGTGATCTGCTTCGTAGCAGAAAAAATGTTGAAATGCAGGTCTTTCAAGACGCATTGAAACAATATGCAAAACGTAAGGATAAAAACTTACGGATGCTTATGAAATACGCAGCTATGTTTCATGTTGAAAACATACTTAGACCATATTTGGAGGTGTTACTTTAGATGATAACAACGGCAAGACAATTAAAGGATTTAATTCGTAATATGTCAAAGAAAAAATCCGCAGATGCACAGATTTTGATGCGGAATTATATGATGGAACGTTTTTTAGAACGAATTTCTTTATCAGAGTATAAAAACCAGTTTATATTAAAAGGTGGAATGCTTGTGGCGGCAATGGTTGGTCTGGATGCCAGAGCTACTATGGATCTGGATGCTACCATAAAAGGCACTAATGTTAGTGTGGAGGATGTAGAAATGATTATATCCCAAATTATATCAATTCCACTGGACGATGGTGTTTCATTTCGGGTCAAACGGATATCGGAAATCATGGAAGAAGCAGATTATCCTGGTGTTCGTGTAAGCATGGAAACGAAATTTGATGGTGTAATCACACCATTAAAGATTGATATTTCTACAGGGGATGTAATTACACCAAGAGAAATCAAGTACAAATTTAATCTTATGCTTGAAGACCGCACTATTGAGGTATGGGCATATAATCTGGAAACGGTATTGGCTGAAAAATTGGAAACTGTTGTTAGTCGAAACGTTACAAATACACGAATGAGAGATTTTTATGATATTTATATTTTACAAAAGTTGTATGGAGAACAACTCCAAAAACAAGTTTTATGGACTGCACTTGTGGCTACAGCCAAAAAAAGGGGAACATTAGACCTGATAGAAGCTGAGGATATAAGAGAAATATTTGATGAAATTGAATCAAGTCCGGTTATGGAGACCTTATGGAAAACATATCAAAAAAATTATTCTTATGCTGCTGATATTTCATGGCATGCAATTGTGAAGTCAATCTGTGCATTATATGGAAGTATATTGGAGAATATGTATGACACATAAAAAACTGATATGTAAATTACGTTAGCATTTTGAGTTGCCTAAATTCGAAAGTTAGGAAAATCTTAATAATTTCTCAGGCAATCCATTGTGAATTTAGATGTTGTATTTGCTATACTTAATTGGAAATATGAGCAAAGGAGTTGAAAATATGTCTGAAAAGATATTGATTATAGATGACGAGCAAGATATAGCGGATCTGTTGGAGGTCTACTTGAAAAACGAAAATTACGTCGTTTATAAATTTTACTGCGCAACGGATGCCATGTCGTGTATTGAAAGCGGCGACATTGATCTTGCCATTCTGGATATTATGCTCCCGGATATGAACGGCTTTTCACTTTGCCAGCTTATCCGAAAGAAATACACTTATCCAATCATAATGCTAACGGCTAAAATTGAGGAAACGGATAAAATAACGGGGCTGACATTTGCTGGGGTTAGATAGCGATACTTTTTACATCTACCATGTTGCGGCGGTCATGGTTGACAACTTGCGTCGGCTCCTGCTCGGTATCAACCTGTCCGACAAAGCTATAATGGATTTCGATTTTCCGGGTGTTGGTTTCCCGGTCTAATTCATGTATCAAAATACGGTCGATAAACTCATGGACGTTTTCATAGGTCAATTCCTGTATGTCGCTGTATTTCCCGACAATCTGAATAAACCTTGATATATCCCTTTTTCGCTCGGTAACGGTTGCGATCTGCTGTTGTAACTCGTCTATCCTTGCGGCAAGGGATTTCTTTTCGTCCTCATAGCCGGAAGTTAGAAACACAAACCGTTCATCTGTCAGTCTGCCTAATGCGTTGTCCTCATACAGCTTGCGGAAAAGCGTGTCAAGTTCGGTCATACGCGCCTGTGCTTTGAAAAGTTCCTTTTGCTGCTGCGCTAATGCCTTTCTCGCTTCCATGTCGCCGTACTCGGTAGCTTTACAGATAAAGTCCTGTTCGTGTTCCTTAACATACCGCAAAACCCGCCGCATATCTTCCAGCACTAAATCAAGAAGTACGTTTTTGCGGATATAATGAGAGGTACACTCGCTGCCTGTCCTTGCCCTGTTGCGCCATGCGCCGCAAGAATAGGAAAACTTGCGCGGCTCGATATTTACGCCCTGTTGGTAATACATCTTATGTCTGCAACCAGCGCAAAACAGCAAGCCGGAAAAAATATCAATCTCCGCTGCTTTTGTCGGGCGGTGGCGGGTAGCAATCCGCTTTTGCGCAAGTTCAAAGGTTTCCTCGTCAACAAGCGGCTCATGGGTGTTTGGGAAGAAATAGCGTTGTTCTTCTTCGTTCTTCCGGGTCTTTTTCGACTTGTAGGATACCTTGTGAGTTTTCGCGGTTATGGTATGCCCTAAATATTCCTGCCTTGCTAATATGTCATAGAGCGTTTTGTCCGGCCAAGTATAGGGGGCGATCATTGCCCGCTGATACCGCGCCTGTCCTGTACGCTGATAGCGCAACGCTCCAATCGTCAAGACTTTGTTTTCCGCAAGCCATTTTTGGATTTCGCACATACGCACGCCGCTAACAAACATAGCGAAAACCTGTTTGACAATCGGCGCGGTTTCCGGGTCGGGTATAAGGTGGTGGCGGTTGTTCGGGTCTGGGATATAGCCGTATGGATATTCCCCGTTGACGCGCTCGCCTTTTTGCGCCTGTGCCTGTTTAACTGCGCGGATTTTCTTGCTTGTGTCGCGGGCGTAAAACTCGTTAAACCAGTTCCGCAAGGGGGTAAACTCGTTATCCTCCCGCGCTGTGTCAACTCCGTCGTTGATCGCGATATAGCGTACTCCGTTTTCGGGAAATACAATCTCTATGAGTTCGCCCGTTTTCAGATAGTTTCTGCCAAGACGGGAAAGGTCTTTGGTAATGACCGTCGCCACTCGTCCGGCTTCCACTTCCTGCAACATCGCTTGCAGCCCCTCGCGCTCAAAACTCACGCCGGAAAATCCGTCGTCCACAAAAAACTTTGTGTTCAAAAAATGGTGTTCGTCCGCATAGCGTTGAAGTATCATTTTTTGGTGCTGTATGCTTCCGCTTTCTCCGGCTTGCATATCCTCTTGACTTAAACGGCAGTAAAGGGCGGTGATTTTATTCGACTGTAACATTAGTCCTCCTTTCCGACAGCCGAATAAACAGGTATAATGTGTTGCTATCATTATACCATATCCCGCCGCCTAATGCACTACTCGGACGCTAAAAATCCCGGATTTCCGGGCTTTTTCTGCAAATCCTTTACAATGAGTTTCTCAATCTTTTTATGGATTGTATCGGTTGCCTTTTCACTCGGCAACGCTTGAACAAGATAGGTGATTTTCCCTATTTTGCGTTCGGTTGTAATTGTCTGTTTTTTATCCATTAGAAAAACCTCCTTTTCCTGTATGGATAAACTATATTCGTCAAAAGGCAAAAACGGGCGGTTATTAGCTGCAACCTCACGGGAGTTTCACCCCGGCCCATGCTTATGGGTGCGCCGCGCAATACTTTGAGGGTGTTCAACGCGGGAGTATCATTGTGCCGCCTTGTATGTCGTCGCCCACAAGCTGCTAAACCTGTTTTACGGCGCGGTAGTTCTCGCTCGGCTTTTCCCCTATGGGGAAAAGCTGTCATGGCGTACCCGCCGACTGGCTCGGTACAGACGGAATGTACCCGTTTGCCTGTTATGCTGCGCACCAAAGGCCGCTTTCTTTGTCAAAGAACAATAGGCTTTGTCGGCCTGCAAAAGCACATCAACAGCGGATATGCTTTTGCGGAACGACAAATAGCCCATAACGGGAAGCGTGGAAAGGGGACACGCTCCCCGCATGGGCTAAAAGATTATCCTACATGAAAAGCAAGGGTGCGGGTAATAAGGCGCACTTGCAGCCTGTTACGCATTTCCTCGTCCACATAGGAATAGGTATTGCCCGCGTCGTCTTTCAGCGTGCGGGTACAAAGTTTCGCTATGTAACCCTCGTAGTGCTTCAAGATCGCGCACATGGCGGTTGTGTCGCCGTTTGCCGCTGCGGAAATGACAGGGAACGGCAACAGATTTTCAGACTTCCTAACGGTATTCATCATCTGCTTTTCCCTCCAAATACTGTTTGATTTTCGCAAGCGCGGATTTCCTGTGCCGGAAAACCGTCGTGCGTACAACATTCAGCAGTTCGCCAATTTCCGCGTCGCTCATATCCAAGAAGTAGGACAAAAGGATAATGTCGCGTTTCCTTTCGGGCAAAGCGTTAAGGGCTTCGGCAAGCAGTTCATTTTTGACGAGTACATCAAAGCCGGACACTTGAAAACGGAAATAATCGCTTTCGTATTCGTCCGTTGTGAAAAGCTGCGCGAGTTCGCTTTCGCTCAAATCCGAAAAAGTAACTTCGCGTGCTGCGCGTTTCGCAAGAGTGCGGCGGTGGCTTTTCGCTTCGCCGACCAAAGTTTTCTTTGCTAATGCGTCGTACTGATGTTGTATTCTTTCCTTGTCGGAAGAAGATAGCTCCATAGAGTTCACCTCCTTCCCGCGTGGAGTAGAGGACGGGAGTTAAGGGCTTGTCCTCTCTGCCCCTTTCGCTCCGTACCCGTTCGGGAGATGGCTCTTGAGTGCGCTTTTCAGAAAAAAGTTGAAAAAAGCAAAATGCGCCCGTCCGCAAGACGCGGACGGGCGCAAAGGAAATGTAAGCAGTAGCTAAATGTATTGACAGTTCACATTCATAGCCGGAATATCCCGCTTGCGGAGCATAGCTTTTTTTGACCGCAAAGCATTAGGCGGGTTACAGTAAATAAAAATGGACACGGCGATACCTCCCCGATACCGCCGTATCCTTAAAAAAGGGCGACTTTAATACACTACCCGCAATCCATTCTATAATAGGGAACAGCGGCTTTTGCGCAATATTAAATAAAAAAGCCGATAACACATAGGTTTTTTGACCTAATGCGTTATCGGCTCTGCGTCTATGCGTCTGGCACTTTTAATCATTTTTTTTTGAATTTATTATATGTGTTAGCTAACTGTCCACAAGCCGCGTTAATCTCTCTGCCATGAGAAACTCTCATAGTAACTTCAAGTCCTGCTTGCTCTAATTGATGTTTGAATGCAACTATTTCCCGTTTCTGTGGTGCTTTAATTCTTGAATTGCTTGTTGGGTTGTATTGTAACACGTTAATCATAACTTTTTTGCCCCGAAACCATTTTGCAAGTTGTCTTACATCTGAGGGCCGGTCATTTATACCCGGTAAAAGCAAATACGCAAAGACAATTTTGCGATTATGCCTTTCAGAATAGGATAAGGCTTGCTTAACAACATCTTCAATAGCATATATGCGCATGTGAGGAATAATACGATTTCTTGCAGATTGTGTTGCTGCGTGTAAAGATATTGTCAACTGAATTTTAAGATGTTCCTCGCGCAATTTTTTTAATTGATCGACCGGACCAACTGTTGATATGGTAATGCCGTCGGTTGGAAAGTTGAGCCCATATCTATCTCGGAGAATATGGATTGCTTTTATCAAGTTGTCATAATTGAATAAAGGCTCTCCCATACCCATAAAAACGATACGGTTTACTTTTCGACGCA
The DNA here is from genome assembly GCF_023921805.1 of Ruminococcus sp. FMBCY1. GTDB lineage: Bacteria > Bacillota > Clostridia > Oscillospirales > Acutalibacteraceae > Ruminococcoides > Ruminococcoides intestinale_A. Next base: position 1,027,035 of record NZ_CP074197.1, read on the forward strand.
ACAATATAATCTGTTGTACGATTTCTGACGATGTTAGATTACGAACAAAGCCATTTCGCCCGGACTCACAAAAAATACAACCAACAGGACAACCGACTTGTGTGCTCACGCAAACAGTTCCACCATCTCGCCGCTTGATAAAAACCGTTTCAATGTATTTGTTGTCTTTCAGTTCGTAAACATACTTTTCAGTATCACTGCTTTTGCAAATATTTTTTACCAACATTGATAGATTTTTTTTGCGTGGTAATTGCTTATATAATTCTTCATATAAGGCTTTTGCTTCATTCTCGCCAATAACTTCCGACATTTCTTTGTAAGTAAATCCGTATGGATCATTCCGTACTTCCGCAGGCGTATATTTAGGTAAACGTTTCATTTTTATATCCTTTCTTCTAAATAATAAAAGTTTGTTTTTCTGTATTTTTGATTACAATCTCTAATTTTTCTACATCAATGATATGCGTCAATTTGCATTTAGGGCAGAAAAGAGGAAAATCTTTTAATACAGTATTATGAAATACTTGAACTCTCGTCTTTCCGTTACAAATCGGACATTTTATCCAATATTTTTTAAGCATTATATTTCACTCGTCCTTTTTACACAAAAAAATGCAGGTCAATCCTCAACATGAGCATTGACCTGCATTTATAATGCACAGAGCAGTACAACAAAACTAAGGCATAGCTTGCACTATGTCTATACTATATCTATACGTCGTTAGTTTTTTGTATAGCATCCGCAAAATAAGCATGACAAAAAAGCCCATGTTGAAAATGGGAAAATCCTTTTTTTCAATGCTTATCTAATACGCATGCTATGCAACATAAACGCCGCCTCCTTTTACATAAATTTTATTTTATCAGAAAATCAGTCTACTGTCAATACACAACAGGAAGTATTTAACCTAATGATATGAATTGTGTGGACATATCCAAAAAGAAAGGTGAACTGTAAAATGTAACAGGGTGAATGAAAATGGCAAAAAGACCCGTACCATTGTACGACTTTAAGGCTTTCGGGGCAGCTATAAAAGCCGCGAGAAATGAATACGGCGAGAGCCGCAAAAAGGTAAGCGACGAGTTATATATTTCCCCGCGCTACCTTGCGAATATCGAGAACAAGGGACAACAGCCGAGTTTACAGGTATTCTATGACCTTGTAACCCGGTATCATATTTCGGTAGATCAATTTTTCTTCCCGAACAGCAATGCGGAGAAATCCACCGGGCGGCGGCAGCTTGACGCGCTGCTGGACGGTATGAGCGATAAAGGCATACGGATTGTAACCGCAACAGCAAGGGAGATAACGGAAGTCGAAAAAGCAGAGGATTAACCTCACAATATGAGAAATCGGGAGATTGCAGCGCATGGCGGCTGCAATCTTTTTTTGCGTCCAAAATCAAAGGAACGCGCAACAAATACCGCCTTTCGGTGGGGGTATGGAGTAGATAGCAAGCACAGCAAACGAGTACCCGTTTGCGGAAAATGCTTGTTGGGATAATCCCAAACCCTTATACCGAAAGGCGGTGCGGAAATGGAAAACCGAAAGAGAAATATACAGATGAAGTTTTACGTTACGGAAGAAGAAAAGCGGCTGATCGACGAGAAGATGAAGCAGCTTCCCATAAAGCAGTATGGGGCATACTTCCGTAAAATGGCGATAGACGGGTATATTCTTGTCGTTGACCGAAGCGACACAAAAGCATATATCCGGGAACTGCAAGCGGTGAGCCGGAACATCAACCAAATTGCAAAACGCGCCAATGCGACGGGGACGGTTTACAGGCAGGATATAGAGGACATTAAAAAGGCGGTGGACGAGATATGGCGGTTACAAAGACGCACCCTATTAAATCAACCTTAAAGGCTGCGATAGACTATATCTTAAATCCCGAAAAGACAGACGGGAAGCTGCTTGCGTCCTCTTTCGGCTGCGGGCTGGAAACCGCCGATATTGAGTTTGCATGGACGCGGGAAGCTGCCGGAGATCGCGGCACACATTTAGGGCGGCACTTGATACAATCCTTTGCGGTGGGAGAACAGTCAATGCGGAGCATATAGCCAACAGAGGTGTAAACATCAATACTGTTGCGCTTGGGATTGTATTCTGCAAATATTGTTCTCATCGTATTAAATCTCCTTATCGTTAAATCAATCATTTGTTGCAAAAATCAGAAGCATTTCAATCAGTTCACAATGTCACTTTTATTTTGTGTTATACTGTTTTATATAATTTTCTTGCCCTTGTTTTTGCCCTTATCAGAGTTCGTAAACACTGGTGGGACGATATAACGCAAGGGAAACAATAAGGGAAAGCTCACCTGCGATAAACTTTGTGTTTTCAAGGGATTGAGAGATATTTGATAATAAAATATAACAGTTATTAAATCCCTTGGAATATATGAAATCTCAATTCAAGTTTATCAAACTCCTTTTATTCCTGCTGAATCATCTTAAAATGCTCCAATGCCTCCACAATTGCTCTCTCTTTATCCTCCGGGCACTGTGGTTGCCTACTATCTTCATTTTTAGGTAAATTATAATTCTTTCCAACCTCAATTCCACATTTTCTCTTTACCTGTGAAATATACAGATTGGAAACCTTCATGCCGGCATTATGTTCAGCCACATACTTCTTTATCTCATCATATGTTGCCTTAGTATCTGCAGATGTTATATCCACATCATCAAGTTCAATCGTGACATTAATGTAATCATCCGGCTTTTGTTTCATTTGGGACAAAAGAACAACCGTCTCCACATGCGCTGTTCTTGGGAACATATCGCAAGGTGTTACTTCTTTGGTTTTATAGCCGTTTGACTCGAAAATTTCTAAATCTCTTGCAAGGGTTGCGGGATCACAAGACACATACACAACTCGTTTCGGTGACATTTGTGCTACGGTCAAAATTACATCTTCGCCGCAGCCTTTTCTTGGCGGGTCAAGCACTACAACATCAGGTTGAAGTCCCTCTGCTTTAAGTTGAGCCGCTGCCTTTGATGCGTCGGCACAAATAAATCTTGCGTTCTCTATGCCGTTTGCTTTTGCGTTTTCGTTTGCATTCTTTATAGCATCCTCGACAATTTCCGCACCGACAAGTGTTTTGCAGTTTTCTGCCATTGTAAGTCCTATTGTACCTGTTCCGCAGTATAAATCAAGCAGAATTTCGTCGTTTTGCAGGTTTGCGTATTCTTTTGCTTTACCGTACAGTTTCTCTGCTTGGGCACGGTTTACCTGCCAAAATGAAAACGGTGATATTTTAAATTTAAGTCCGCATAAAACATCGGTAATGTGGTCACTGCCGTATGCAACACGATTTTTCTTGCCTAAAACCACATTTGTTTTTTCTCTGTTAGAATTAATAATTACGCTTTTTAGGTTAGGCAAGCCGTCTTTTAACATTCTGACAAGTTCGTCTTCCTGTTTTAAGCCGTTGCCGTTGACAACATAACAAACCATAAGTTCGTCAGTAATCTCACCAAGACGCATATATAAATGTCTTAATCTGCCTTTGCCTGTTGTTTCGTCATAAATATCAGCATTTGTTTTATCTATAAATCTTTTCGTAATTTCTATTACAAAATTAAAAACCTCAGGCTGCAATAAACAGTCATCACACGGAATAATTCTGTGCGTATGAAATGAATAAAATCCGAACACCGCACTTCCGTCTTTTGCCCTACCTATAGGAAATTGCGCCTTATTTCTGTATCTGTCAGGTCTTTCGCAGCTGATAATATCTTTAAATTCAAAGTCTTTAATTCCGCCTATTCGTGTTACCGCATCGTAAACACGCATTGATTTTATTTTTAATTCTTCTTCATAAGAAATATGCCGCCAAGTACAGCCACCGCATTTTGAGAACTGCGGGCAGTCCGCCTCGATTCTTGCGGAAGACGGAGTAATTATATTTTCAATTTTACCGAAAGCATAAGTTTTCTTTGTTTTTAATATTCTTACTTCAAGTTCATCGCCTACTGCGGAAAGCGGAACAAATACGGCGATACCGTCCTCTGTTTTTCCTACGCCGCTGCCCTCTGCGGTAGCCGAAGTTATGTTTAATTTTATAATATCATTCTTAACTAAATTCACTGATTATCACCGATTATATTGTAACATTTTTAATATAAATTGGCAATATAAAAACTAAAATACGAAAAAATATATTACAAATTGAAAAAAGGTATTTATTTTTTTTGACTATAGCTTTATAATATAAGATAGAATTTTTGTGAATGGAGAATGAGTGTTTTGAATTACGACATTTTACTTGATAATATAAAAAGGATACATTTTATCGGCATCGGCGGCAGCGGTATGTGTCCGCTTGCAGAGATTTTAAACAGCGAGGGCTATCAGCTTTCGGGCTCGGATATGAATGAGGGCGAGACACTCGACAGAATCAAAGGCTACGGCATTCCCGTATATATGGGACATCGTGCAGAAAATATTGACGGTGCAGAGCTTGTGGTATATTCTGCCGCTATCAAAGAAGATAACCCGGAAAGAAAAGCAGCTGTTGAACAGGGTATTCCTTGCATTGAAAGAAGCGTTATGCTCGGCGTCGTAACAAGAAGATACAAGAGAAGTATTGCGGTTTCCGGTACTCACGGCAAGACCACAACCACAGCCATGCTTTCACAGGTACTTATCGGCAGCGGTTTTGACCCATCGGCAATTATCGGCGGCAAACTTCCGTTTATCGGCGGCAACAGTTATGTAGGTCAGAGCGACATTATCGTTTGCGAGGCTTGCGAGTATGTTGATACATTCTTACAGCTTAATCCGTTTATTTCTATTATACTTAACATTGATGCCGACCACCTCGACTACTTTAAAAATCTTGACAACATTAAAAAGTCATTTAATAAATTTGCAAAACAGACTACAGGTTTGCTTGTAATCAACGGTGACGACCAAAACACACTTGATGCAGTAAACGATGTTGACATTGAAAAAATCACCTACGGCTTTGGCGAAAACTGCGACTACAGAGCAGAAAATATTTCTGCAGACAAGGGTGTTCACGAGCAATTTGACATCTATTACAAGGGCGAACTCCTTACAAATATTAAGTTGATTGTTCCGGGCAAGCATAACATTTATAATGCACTTGCCGCAGCGGCTACCGCACATTACCTTGGTGCAACACCTAAGGAAATCGCCGAAAATCTCCATAAATTCGGAGGTGTTCACCGCCGTTTTGAAATTCTCGGTACACCCGAGGGAATTACAGTGGCAGACGATTTTGCTCACCACCCGACAGAGCTTACCGCAACACTCAATGCCGCAATGAATATGGGCTTTAAAAAAGTATGGGCGATTTTCCAGCCGCATACTTTCTCAAGAACAGCACTTCTTCTTGATGATTTTGCAGAGGCTCTTAAGATTCCGGATGTTGCGATTATTTCTGAAATTCTCCCTGTAAGAGAAACAAACACATATAATATTTACTCAACCGACCTCGGCGCAAAAGTACCGAACTCGGTTTGCCTTGACACTTTTGAAGAAATTACAGACTATGTATGCAAAAACGCAAAAGAGGGCGACCTCATTCTCACAATGGGCGGCGGCAATGTTTATATGTGTGCCAATATGATTTACAATCAGCTTAAGTATAATGAGGAGAATAAGTAATTTCATATTTCAATTCAAGGAATTAAAATTTAACAGATATACAATCAGCCTGACTTCATACGAAATCAGGCTGATTTTTTGCTTGAATAATTATTTATTTCTAATATCGTCAATTATCATTTGTATATGAGCAATCTGCTCTTGAGATAACCCCGAAACATCAACGGTTTCCCTATCGTTAATACCAAGCAAATAATCGGCACTTACTGAATAGGTATTTACTATTTTAATAAGCATTTCCACAGACGGCTGAATATTGTCGTTTTCCCAATTACTGATAGTCTGCTTTGTTACATTAAGAGCCTGTCCGAATTGCACCTGATTCAGTCTGAGCGAAAACCTTAATTCACGAATTCTTTTGCTTAACATATCAACACTCCAATACAAGTATCATATTTATATCAGGCTTTTAATTTTATACCATAGCAAAAATATCATTAGGCTGAATTTCAAATACCTTGCAAAAAGCCACTATTTCTATATCTGTTATAAATCTTTTTCCGCATTCTATTCTTTGAATTGCATTTTTGTCTAAATCCAATCCAAAAAGCTGCAATTTTTCAGCAAGCTGTCTTTGACTGCATTTAGGATTTAATGCAAGTCTTAATTCCGCAATCCTCTTTCCGCATACATTATTCATATTTTCATTTTTATTTTTAAACATTTTTTATACTCCTTTGACATTTAGTGCTTGTCAATAAGAATATTTTATGCTATAATACACCTGTAATTGACATTTAGTGAGTGTCAATTGTGAATAATAAATTAAATAACGCAAGGAGCGATAAAAAATGAAAAAAGTTAAAAGATTAACAGCCGTAATACTGTCTGCACTTATGGCAGTAAGTGCATTTTCCGTACTGCCTGTAAGTGCGGCTGAGGTTGAAAGTAATACTTCGGTTGTGTCTTCAGATGAAAATTTTATAAGCGGTGACTATGAGTATACATTTCTTGATGACGGTACAGTTGAAATATCCAAGTATGTGGGAAATGATAGTGATGTAACTATTCCTGATGAAATTGACGGAAAAAAGGTTACGAGTATAGGCAAAGGTGCATTTGAAAACAATATAAGTATTAAAAATATTGAAATGTCAAACAATATATTATCAATATATGACGGTGCATATTATAATTGTCAATCATTAGAAACCATTAAACTATCTAACTCATTGACAAGAATTTGGGTAGGAGCATTTGGAAATTGTTTATCATTAAAAAGAATAGATCTTCCGGATAGTTTATCATATGTTGATGATTTCGCCTTTGGTAATTGTGAGAGTTTAGAAACAGTAAATTTTCCGGATAAACTTTCAGATAATGGCTTTTCAAAAGGTTTAGCAAAGTCTGTATTTGAAAATTGTATTAATTTAACATATGTTAAACTACCTGATAACTTACAATATATTAGTTATGGAGTTTTTTCAGGCTGTAATAAATTACAAAAAATCACTATACCGCAAGATGTAACTTCTATAGGTAATAAAGTTTTTTATAATTGCACTAATTTAAAAAGCATTATTATTCCTAAAGATGTTAGTTTTATAGCCCGTGATTCATTTGAAAATTGTAATATACTAACTATAAACGGCTACATTGGAACATATGCAGAAACTTATGCAAAAGAAAATGATTTTGAATTTATTTCAATAGATGAAAAAATTCTCACAGGCGACGCTAACCAAGACGGTATTATAGATGTAAATGATGTTACATACTTGCAAATGCACATTGCAGGCAACAAAAACACCGACGGTTCTGCGCTTATTGACGAAACTAACAAGCAACTGTTTGACTGCGTTGATATGAACAAAGACGGTAAACTTTCTGTTTCCGATGTAACCGAATTGCAGATTTATATTTCAAACAACAACTAAAAATCAAATGATACAAGAAAGGCTATCGCAAGGTTAAAATGCGATAGCCTTGTTTTATTTATAAGGAGTTATCCAAATATTTGTTGTAATATTTAATTATGATTCAGCAAATTGCTTGATAATGCAATTTGCTAAACCATAATTTTCCCCCAACTATTGAAAAATAATCAAAAAACAAAACAAGCGACCGAACACTTAAAATGCTCGGTCGCTTTTGTCAGCAATAATTATTTATGGTTGTTAGAGTGGCATTTACCTGCCATTGCACAGGATGCACATCCGCAGCCACAGCTGCCACAAGAAGATTTGCCCTTTTTCTTTGCTCTGAAATGGCTGATAATAATTGCAGCAACTACAGCAACAACTATAAGCAAAACAACTATTGTACCAATATTATCAAGTAAAAAAGTAAGCATATACATCCTCCTCTATCAAAATCTAAATTATTTTACCTTTACAGAAGTTTTTAATGTATTAGCCTCTTTGTATGGTCTTACGAGCATATAAATCATAAATGCAAGTACCAATACAGCGAAAATAAGACCGATAACATTTACATTACCTGTAAAGAGTCCGCCAAACTGATTAATCATAAGAGCGATTGCATAAGCAAATACACACTGGTAAGCTACTGCAAAACAGGTCCACTTAGCATTATTCATTTCTCTCTTCATAGCACCGATAGCTGCGAAGCAAGGAGCACAAAGGAGGTTGAATACGAGGAATGAGAAACCGCTGATTGCTGTGAAAGCACCGCCGATTTCTGACCATCCGCCCGGATAAAGAATACCCATTGTACCAACGATATTCTCTTTAGCAACAAGGCCTGTAACCGATGCAACTGCTGCCTGCCAATTGCCCCAACCAAGCGGAGTAAAGATCCAAGCAATGCAGTTACCGATAGCGGCAAGAATTGAATTGCTGATCTGATCCTCTGAAAGCATCTGGAACTGACCGTCAACAAATCCGAAGTATGTTGTAAACCAAACAATGATTGTTGAAAGAAGAATGATTGTACCGGCCTTTTTGATAAATGACCAGCCACGCTCCCACATTGAACGGAGAAGGTTGCTTACTGTCGGGAGATGGTAAGCGGGAAGTTCCATAACGAACGGAGCAGGATCGCCTGAGAAGATCTTTGTCTTCTTAAGCATAATACCCGAAACTACGATTGCAGCCATACCGATGAAGTAAGCTGATGTAGCAATCCACGGTGAACCACCGAAAATAGCACCTGCGATCATAGCAATAAATGGCATCTTAGCACCGCAAGGAATAAATGTTGTTGTCATAATTGTCATACGACGGTCACGCTCGTTTTCAATTGTACGAGAAGCCATGATACCCGGAACGCCGCAGCCTGTACCGACAAGCATTGGAATAAATGATTTACCTGAAAGGCCGAACTTACGGAATACACGGTCAAGTACGAATGCGATACGAGCCATATAACCGCAGCTTTCAAGGAAAGCAAGGAGTAAGAAAAGTACAAGCATCTGCGGAACGAAGCCAAGAACCGCACCAACACCGGCTACGATACCGTCAAGAATAAGTCCGTTAAGCCAATCGGCACAGTTGATAGCGTCAAGGCCGTCACCGATAAGAACAGGAATACCCGGAACCCATACACCGTATGTGCTTGCATCAGGAGCGCCATAGCCTTCCTTATAATTTGTATCAAGATAATTATCAACAGCTTCCTGTAACTGAGCCTTAGTTGTATCAGGAGTTTCAGTTACCTCAAGTGTTTCTTCGTCTTCTACAGAATAAGTAACGCTTGCGTCTGCAGGAGTTAAAGTAACGAGCTGTGAAAGAGCAGCTTTAGCAGCATCTTCAGAATAATTTTCATTTTCAAGATCAATTGCAGCTGCAATATCGTCATTACCGTATTCTTCATTGAAAGCTTCAATGATTGCATCTGAATCGCCGTAATTTTCTTCTGCCTCTTCTGCCTGTGAAGTACCTATACCGAACAAATGCCAACCGTCACCGAACAATCCGTCATTTGCCCAGTCTGTTGCCATTGAACCTACAGTCTGCATTGAAATGAAGTAAACAAGGAACATAATTACGGCAAAAATCGGAAGACCAAGCCAACGGTTTGTAACAACCTTATCAATCTTATCTGATGTTGAAAGGCTACCTTTGCTCTTCTTTTTATAGCAAGTCTTAATAATAGTAGCTATGTAAATATATCTTTCGTTTGTAATAATGCTTTCGCTGTCATCGTCAAGCTCTTTTTCGGCATTTTCAATGTCAGTTTCAACATGCTTTTTAATTTCGTCGCTAAGGTTAAGCTTTTCCATAACCTTATCATCACGCTCAAATACCTTGATAGCGTACCATCTCTGCTGTTCTTCGGGCATTTCGTGAACTACTGCCTCTTCAATATGAGCAATAGCGTGCTCAACAACACCGTTGAATGTGTGCATTGGAACAGTTTTTGTGTTCTCGGCAGCATCAATTGCAGCCTCTGCCGCTTCCATAATACCTGTGCCCTTCAAAGCAGAAATTTCAACGACCTTACAGCCAAGCTCTTTAGCAAGTGCCGAAGTGTCAATCTTATCTCCGCTCTTCTTTACAACATCCATCATATTAATGGCAACAACAACCGGGATACCGAGCTCTGTAAGCTGTGTTGTAAGGTAAAGGTTACGCTCAAGGTTAGTACCGTCAACAATGTTAAGGATTGCGTCAGGTCTTTGCTCGATAAGGTAGTTACGAGCAACTACTTCTTCAAGTGTGTAAGGAGAAAGTGAGTAAATACCCGGCAAGTCCATAATTACAACATCGTTGTGCTTTTTGAGCTTACCCTCTTTCTTCTCAACGGTAACGCCCGGCCAGTTACCAACAAACTGGTTTGAACCTGTAAGAGCGTTAAAAAGGGTTGTTTTACCGCAGTTAGGATTACCTGCAAGTGCAATTTTAATACCCATTAGTGTCTTCCTCTCATAGATTTAGTTATTTTAGACTAACTTAAAATTTAAAAATATCGGGGATAAACCCCGTATTTAACTTAAACAAGTTCAATCATTTCAGCATCGGCTTTACGCAAAGAAAGTTCATAACCTCTTACTGTAACTTCAATAGGATCACCGAGCGGCGCAACTTTACGGATATAAATTTCAACGCCCTTTGTAATACCCATATCCATAATTCTGCGCTTAATAGCGCCCGCACCGTTAAGTTTTGCAACTTTTACGGTTTCTCCGATTTTTGCTTCTCTCAGAGTTCTCATATTGTACCTCCATTAAATCATAATTTTGCTTGCCATTTCACGGCTGATTGCAACTCGTGCTCCTTTTACATTAACAATAAGGTTACCCGCCATTGAAGAAACAACTGTAACTGTGCCGCCAACAACAAAACCCAAGTTTTCAAGATGTGCACGAACCTCAGAGTTACCTCCGATTTTTTTAATAATGTTTTCAACGCCCGGATCGGCAAATGTTAAAGGCATAAGCTCACCATCCTCGCTATACAGCATTAGTGCTAACTAACTTTGACAGTACAAAAAAGTTAGCACTCGCTAACTGATTATTAGTTTACTACTTTTATATTAAAAAGTCAATAAGTTTAATAAATTTAAAATAATTCAACACTAATTTCGTTAAATTGACAAATTTTATATTACTTAATTCGGTAAATTGATATATTCTTTTTAATACTTTTTCGCATCTGTTTACCGCAAATCTTTTACTTATCAATATTATGCAATTGCAAAGCAAAATATGAATTATTTTTATATAAACAATAAACAAGCGGTGGTTTTTTGCCACCGCTTGCTAAGGTTTTTATTTTTTAAAATTTGTCTTATGCGAAATTTTATGTTACAATTCTAGAATATTCATAATAATGTAACTTTCAAATTTTGCATACAATAAAATTAATTTAAAGCTAAAAGGCGGTGAAGTAATGCACAAAAAGATTAAAATTTCAATTTTGGTTATGCTCTTAATTTTGCTTTGTACTCTTTTTAACGGTTGTATGAACCATATAAAGACCATTTCAGTCAATAACGAGGATTACTTTAATGCATTAAAATGCGATAATGATGAATATAATTTAGTTATATCCGAAAGTTCGGTAGTAGATAATCTCAATAACGGTTATGCTGCTCAAGCTGATGAACTGCTTGCAAAAAGCCTTATGGATAGTGGCGGGCATTATTATTGGTATCCACATTATATCACAACGATAGTAATAGCAGTTGACACAGGCAAAGTAAAAGAAAACATAAACAGCTTTAATTCTCTTGCAGGTGTTGAAGAAAAAATCTATATAGATTCAGATTATTATAATTACATTACCGCATCAATCGGCTATTCGCTTAAAAAAGAAAATTACCGTATTGACGATGCCATTAATTACCTGAAAGAAATGGAAAGAAATGGCAGACTCAGCAACAGCAATACTGAACTTCCAATATGGATCTGCACCGATACACAGGCTGTTAAACTAAAACGAGGTAACAAAAATATAGACATTATTATTCCAAATGATGGTACTCTTTCTTTTGTGCAAGGAATAATTTCACCATACCCACTATGTTTTGAAAACAATCTCTGCAATAATATAAATCAAAATGACTTGCGAACATATAACAACGTATCTCCCCTGTATCCTACCCAAGAAAAATATTCTAACGCTGTTATTTATACCGATTACCGGCACTTTAACGAGCAATCAACAAATGTTATTAAAAAGATGAGGAGAACAGTTTTTGAGCAACGCAGATATTCAACAGCAGACGGACAAGAGCATATTTTGTCAGCAGTATTTTTCATTACATTAACAGTGCTGTGGATAGCTGTGCTTGGCTTGAGAGTAATTAACAAAAGGGTTAAATTATCTTTTATTATTATCGGTTCAATGCTTATTCTATGGCTTACAGCGAGGTGCATTAAGTGGCAAATTAATTCTCCGATGATTGAAAGACAGCTTTGGTACAGCTACTATCTTTTTCAATTCGGTATAGCAACAGGTCTGTTATATTTAACAAGCGTAACAGACAAACCAAGCAGCAACAAAATCATACCGCTGCGGATTCTGCCTTTTATAGTGGTTGAGCTATTTCTGCTATGTCTGATATTCACAAATGACTACCATCAGCTTGCTTTTTCGTTTTATAACGGAATTGAAAACGGTTCCTCTGAATACACCTACGGCATTGTATATTATTTATCTATGCTGTGCATTGGATTACAAACTTTCATTGTATTGTTGTGGCTTATAGTACGCAGTATAAAAAGTCCGAATAAGCTAAATATTTTTTACCCTGTTACTTTTTTCCTTTTGATTTTTTTATATACTGTTGCCTATGTAATGCGTCTGCCGTTTGCCTTTGAGAGTGATATGACGGTAGTTATCACATTTATTATCCTCGCATTTATGGAAGTATGCTTGCGCAGCAGTCTTATTCCCACCAACACAAAATACAAAAATCTTTTTAAAAATTCACCGCTTAAAATGGAAATTCTCAACAATTATTTTGAAAAAGAAATTACTGCAAATTTCGACTACTGCCTTACCGATAAACAAAAAGACAGCATTATTAACGGTAAAAATCCAATAAAACTTGATGAGAACACACTGCTTTTCAGCAAGAAAATTTCCGGCGGATATGTTGTTTGGCAGGACGATATTTCTCAGCTGAACAAAATGTATTCAAATACTAAAACTACTGTAGAAAAGCTAAGGGCAACCAATGCCTTAATCAGAAAAGAAGAAAAAGCAAGGCGAAAATACTTACAAAACGAGGAAAAAATAGACATTTGCAACAGTCTTGAGAGTGAAATTTCCGATAAACTCAAGTTGCTTTCCCGTTTACCTGAAAAGATGAAAAATCAAAGCAATAATTCCCTGCTTACTGTCAAAGCCGCATTACTTTTGTGCTACATAAAACGCAGGTGTAATATGTTTTTTATTGCTCTTGAGGAAAAATATTTTTCCTCTGATGAACTAAGTATGTATATAGACGAACTCGGAAGCTTTGCAGAATATTCCAAAGTAAAGCTGCTCTGCACCAATAACGGCAATAAAAAGCTTGACATTGAACACGCAAATCTTATGTATGAGTTTATGTACAACATTCTTGACGAAGCAACACAAACAAAATGCGAATACATATTTGCTCGCACAGAAATATCCGATAAGGAAATTTCTATAAAGGTGATTAGCTCAACGAAAATCAACAGTAATATTTTTGACAAAAAATTTATGATTTCACTTGAAAAATCGGGTGGTAAAATCATCGAGCAAAATGATGACGATAACCTTGGCATTTGGCTTTTGCTTAAGGGTGGTGAAAAGCAATGAATTACATTTATTTTTATCCTGAATTTGTGCGAATTTTAGTTTGTATCTTGATAATTGCAGGCATTTGTATGCAATGCTTTGCATTTATATACAAATTTAACAGTGGAGCAAAAGGTTTTAAATATGTTTGCGAACTATCATTTGAATTTTCCGTAATACTGCTGCAATTTATTTATGGTTATATATATTCCTGCATTTATTACCAAACTAATATATCAATTTATTATCCCGAACAATATTTAGCTGTTGGGTACATAGCATCCATTTTGTTTTTAATTATGCTTATTGCAACTGCTGTTTATTTAAAGCAAGCACACATAACATTATCAATATGCTTTGCTCTGCCATTGCTGCCATTTGCAAATCATCTTGCAAACGGTACATTTACAGTTGTTCTTTTTACTGCACTGATAATGTTTATTATAAGAAGTGTACATTTAATATTAAAAGTAAGTAAATTAAAACGAAACACTATAACTCCGCTTTCTGTAAAGGAATCAATAGACGCACTCAATACAGGAATTTTATTTTGCAGAAATGACGGGCAGATTCTGCTTGCAAATCATTGCATAAGTAATTTGATGACGGAGATTTTTAATAAAGAATTTACAAGCGGACTAAAGTTTATAAACGAAATCCGTAATATTTCCAACACACAAAATCAGCAAACAGTTTGCAAAGTTAAAAATTCTTATTATATGATTAAACAAACCGAAATGTATATAAAGAAAAATCCATACTTTCTGATTACCTCCACAAATGTTACAGAACAGATGAATGCAATGCAGGAGCTATTGAGCTTGAAAGCAAGACTTGTTCAAAAAGGTAATGAACTGAATTTTCAGCTAAATAATCTTGAAACCTCATGCAAAGAGGGTGCTCTGTTACAGATACGCACAAGAGTACACGATTTACTGGGACAAAAGCTTTCTGTACTTTTGCGAAAATTACAGAATAAAGATGATAATATAGACGCTGATGCTATTGAAAAATTCTGTAACAGTATAATGAAAGATATATTATCGGATGAAAAAAATGCATCTGATAAAAGTCTGATTCTCCTGCAAGAAGTAATGTCATCAATAGGTGTTGAGCTTGCAATAATCGGAGAAATGCCGTATGATAATGATATAGCCGCACTTTTTGTAGAAACAATACGAGAATGCAGTACAAATGCGGTCAGACATTCACTTGCCACAAAAGTGCGTGCAGAAATCAAGAGCAAGGATGGCATTAATTCTCTTAAAATCACAGATAACGGAACAAATACCTGTACTACAATCCAACTTGGCACAGGACTTTCCGGACTTAAAAATAAAGCAGAAATGCTCGGTGGAACCCTCAGTGTTACACCATATCCGCATTTCGCAGTTGAGTTAACCGTAAAGGAGGGTGAAAACTATGATTAAAGTATTGATTGTTGACGACCACACTTCTGTCAGAGAAGCTTTTAAAGAAATGTTTGAGAAAAAAGATGATTTTTGCGTTGTTGGCGAAAGTGCAAATGCGAACGATTGTGTGCTTTTATGTGAAAGGCTAAGTCCCGATATTGTACTGTTAGATGTATGCACAGAGGGATACTCCTCCGGACTTGTTGCTACAGAAAATATCAAACAGAATTTTAAAGATATTAAGGTAGTGGTTATGAGCGGCTTTGATGAAATATCTTATTCTCCTCGTGCTAAAGAGGCAGGTGCAGACGCATTTGTATATAAAAGCAAAAGTATGACATTTTTTATTGATACAATACGAAAAGTGCTGAATGGAGAAAAATATTTTCCTGAACCCAAAACAATTCCTTTGCCAAAGGGTGAAACTCCTTTTACTGAAAGAGAAATGCAAATTCTCAGATTAATTTGCAAGCATAAATCAAGAGGAGAGATTGCCTCGGAGCTTTATATCTCGGAAAACACAGTAAAATATCACATTGGTAATCTGCTTTCAAAAACCGGATGCTCAAGTGTTGCTCAGCTTGCAATTATTATGATTTCAAGCGGTTACATCAACCCTCTATATTAAAATATAACAAAATATAACTTTGCCACCTTTTATTTACAGTAATTTTGCCAAAACTACCCAAATGGGTAGGGCAAAATATTATAAGTTACTGTACAATATAATTGTATCAAGGATATATCTCCTGTACAAATATATTGAAAAGGTGGTTTTTTTAATGAAAGGAAAAGGATTACTTAAAGTCGTTGGTATTTTAATGATTATCGGCGGTGCAATTTCTATTATCATGAGCATTATTGCCATTGCAAGTGTAGGCACTTTAACTTACTTCACAGACGGCGACCTTTCCTCTGTTCAACTTAATCCGACAATAATTTATACTTCATGTGTTGTTATGATTCTGGGTTCGGTTGCTGAGCTTATTGCAGGTATCATTGGTGTAAAAAATTGTGCAAAGCCCGAAAAAGCAACCTCGTGCTTAGTGTTCGGTATTATTGTTGCAATATTTAATTTACTCGGCATTATTATTGGTGCGGTTGGCGGTAGTGGCTTTAATTTCGTGTCACTCATAATAGGCCTTGTATTACCTGTACTCTTTATTGTTGGTGCGGTAATGAATAAGAAGTCTAACTGATAGTAAATTACAAGGCAGATGTGTTTTTACTCATCTGCCTTTATTTGTTTTATAGAATATTATTATTTTGAAAATGAAAAAATCGGTTGTGATTTTATTGTGTATACTCAATATATTTTTATTTAACAGTTGCAAAGATAAAAACAAATCAACTTTTTCACCTCAGCTTGAATATATAAGCATAAGTTGTAACCATTCAAACTATAATTATTGTTATAGCTTTACAGCATACACAAAAGACAGTAAGGCTTACTTTTCAGCAGATTGTACCATTGAGAATTTTGAATTAAGCGGTAAGCATATAGAATTTGAAAATAAAAAAATAGCTTATAATGAGTTTTTAAAAATTCAAAATTTCGCAAAAAAAAATAATCTTTATAATTTATATAGCAATCATAAAAATATACCATACGATGCTTGCGACATAACTACATACTCAATCACGACAAAGTGGGAAAATCAGCAAGAACTTACAGTATCGGATTATAGCTTTGATACTGATATTCAAAACTATTTATATTTATTAGCAAAAAAATATTGCAATTCAAAATAAAGGAGGAAAAAACATGAAAGCAAAACTCTCAAAAAAACTGCTCAGCATTGGGCTTTCGGTACTTATGGCTGTTTCTGTATTGCCGTTGTCGCTTATATCAACAAATGCAGTAACCTGTAACATAAAAATCAGCAATATTACCTACCCACGACCTGACGCAAAACCTGATCATAATATTAAATACAGCGGTAATTTAAAGTATGAATTACTTGGTACAGTTTGGAGTTCAGACAACGACAGTATTAGTGCTTCAATTGAACCAAAAGAATTTGAAAATTTCTATAATAGTCTTCTCGGTTCAATAAGTGAAGAAACGAATGACCTTCCAAAGTTTGTTGATACAGAAAGTTATTATTTTTATTCTATGTTTGTTGTAAGAAATCAAACAATACCATATGGAATGCAAGCAGATGTTGAATTTTATGATACAGATAACAATTTGCTTGAAGCATCGGAAGAAAGAATGTTTATGCCTGTATCCACATTGAAAAGTCAGCTTCCGGATGATACTTATATTGATCCCAATTATCTTTCCGATAACGATACTGTTTTATTATGTGCGACAAAAAGAATTATTTGTTCTCCTAAAGACCATATCCACACAAGCGGAGCAAAGGCATATGACATTTTTGAGCATTATGAGTTATGCAAAACCTGCGGTAAAAAAATGCTTGATACAGTTTATACTCATAGCGAATCATCTTATAAAGGAAGAGAGCATTGGTATGTTGACAAGCAGCCTACCAATACAACAGATGGCAGATGGTATAAAAAATGCGGCGGCTGCAATTATGAATTTGATTCACTTACAATTCCAAAAAGAAGCAATCAGATTATTGTTAAAAGCTATGACGAGCTTAAAGCCGCACTTGCAAAAGGCGGAAAGCAATGGATTACTATAAATTTTACCAATAGTTACAATGGCTATGAAGTTATAGAAGACTCAAAACAAAATAATGAGTTATGCTTAGATGATCCAAAAGCTGAAATTACTATTAATATGAATAAATTTAAAATTTCAAGGGAAACCCTTTATGATGATTGTCTTTTTAACATTAAACGTGGTAGTCTTAGAATACTTCAGTTTGATACTTCAAGTTTAAACGATAACAACACTACATTCAGTTTTTTCTCAGGAAACAATAACAGATGTATATTTAATGTTGCAAAGGGTGCAAGCCTAAGATTGAGCAATATAAAGGGTGTAGCAAGAAGCACAGAGTTTTACTATGATTTTCCTTGCGTTATTTCAAAAGGAAATCTGCAAATAGACGGTGGCATATATACAACATATACCGAAAAGCCGGCTATAAACATTACGGGAGGCAATGTCACCATTAACGGCGGTAAATTTGAAGCAACATCAAAAGGCCCTGTAATCGGTACTTTAGTTAAAAACGCTTACGAGAATGACTATAAAAATATAACTATTAATAACGGTCATTTTGGCGGACTGTATAATGCGATTGTATTTGATGAATATACAACCGCTACAATTAACCAAGGTAACTTTGAATATGATGACTATTATGAACGTAAACAGGCATTTGGCGTTGTAGCAAACGGCGGTAAACTCACAATCAACGGCGGAAACTACTATGCCAAAAAAGCTGCTGTTGAAGCAACAAATATGCAATCATTTAACATTAACGGCGGGTATTTCAAACTATTTGATGAAAATAATTATAATTTTGAAGGTGCTGTGTGCATAAAAACAACATTAGATTCTGATTATCTCCCCGTTATCTCAGGTGGCACATATGTAGGCTCTTACGGAATTACTTTCTTGACAAAGCCCAAAATAACTGACCAATGGTTAGCAAGAAGGGTTGATTTTTCAAATGTAATATCTTCAAAGTGCAAAGTATATGATGACGAAAAAAAAGTTGACATAAATATTGTATCAAACTCATTAGGTAAAAAACATCTTCAAATAATAGCTCCAAATCCGGTTATTACAACTCAGCCCACAGACGGGTATTCTCCAAACCTTGGTGACGCTGTTACCTTTGATATTAATGCAACAAATGCAGACACATATAAATGGCATATTATTGATGAAAATGGCAAAGAAATTGACTGGCTCTATATATTAACCAACGGATACGGTGAGCTTTCCACATCATCCGGAGGCAAAAAATTATTTATTACCAATGTCAGCGACTGGCTTAACGGCAAACAGATATACTGCGATGCTATAAGTGGCAATAATACCGTACATTCAAATATAGTAAATATCAAAATCGACAAAAAGCTCAAATATATGAACGATATTTACTTTGACAATTTTGATGAGATGTGTAATAACAAAACAATCGGTGATTACAAAAAGCCTAAAACCTCCGAAAATGCACTATACACGATTGGCGAAGTAGAGTGGGCAAAGTACGGAAAGCGTCTTGATGACAGCTACAAAATTTCTATAGGCGAAAAACTGAGTCTTGCACTTGAGATTATTCCAAAAAGCGGTTATGAACTGAACAACAACATTTACGGAAGAGTAAATGGCATAGACAGCGTAGGCACATTAAAAAGAGCAAACGGAAAAAGGTATATGATATTTGACATCAATGTTAGCGTGCCGGACAAATACAAAACCCAGAACATTGAGGTTAATATCAAAGCTCCAACAGTTGGTGCTGCACCTGCCAAAACGGCAAGTTGCGTTGCCGGCAATGTAAATATCAACAAAATTGAATGGTCACCGACTGACAGTAAATTTATAAGTAATAAATCCTATACAGTAAAAATTGAGGTTACTCCTATTTATGGGTGGGGCGATATTGAAACAGTTACGGCAAAGGTAAACGGCAATAATGCTAAATTCATAAAAGAAGGCGGCGGAAAAAATAAGAAATATTATATTAGCTATACATTTGATAAAGCAAGCGATGTTCTCCTTGGTGACATTGACGGTAACGGAACGCTTTCTATTCTCGATGTTACATTAGGTCAAAGACACCTCGCTGGTAATGTGGTACTTTCAGAAACTCAGAAACAAGCGGCGGATATAAATTGCGACGGTCAGATTAATGTAAACGATATGACTCAAATTCAGATTGTAATTTCAAGTGGTGTTGGATTATAAATACAAGAAAGCAAATCGAAATCTATCACAATAATGATTACGAATATGAACAGATTTCAAATCTCACCAGCCTATAGCAAATACAAAGAAAAAATATTAATTCGAGTAGCTAGTTGAAAGCAGTCGCAAAATCGGTGAATTCAAAACTTCCAATGCAAAGCTGTTTCTCATCAAATTACAGGAAGAAGCTCGAGTACAATAAAAACAGCACTCACATCATTACGGTGTGAGTGCTGTTTCTGTCTGATGTATTTTATGTGATAAAGGTTTTGCTTAGGAAAAATATGTAAGAAAAAATACACTTTCTAAATTTGTATGGACAGTACAAAAAAAGACTACCTAAAGTAGATAATTGAATTTTAAGCGGAGTCAGTTTTGTCTTTAATTGAATACAATATCTGTCTCTATTCTTCTGATGAAATGGTATGTACCAAAACACTTTACAACTATGCGGATTTAGGATTACTGCCAATCGAAAACATAGATTTACCGGAAAAGCTGAAAAGAAATATCAAATCCTCAAGCACTCGAAAAAGCAGAAAAAAACTTGGCAAAATCATTGAAGAACGCCCTGAAACAGTAAATTTAGGGGAAAAATTCGGTCATTTGGAAATAGACAGTGTGCTTTGCAAAAAGAAAGATACAAAGCCGGCCATAATGACAATAGTCAAAAGAAAAACACGAATGTCTTTGTGGGCAAAAATAAAAGATCATTCATCAATGGCTATAGATGAAGCCCTACAAAGTCTGGTTAATCGCTTTGGAACTAAGAAATCCGAAGTGTTTAAAAGTATCACAGGCGACAACGGTTCTGAGTTTGCCAATCTATCGAACATAGAAAATAACGGAATATCCGTGTATTTTACTCATCCATACACATCTTGTGAAAAAGGAACTAATGAATGTCACAACAAAATGTTAAGACGGTTCATTCCTAAAGGGAAAAGCATAGATGACTATAGTGCAGAAGATATACTCTTCTTTTCTGATGTAATCAATGAACTGCCAAGAAAAATTCTTAACTATCACACACCAAGGAACTGTTTGATAATCGATTGGACAGAATATATGCTACTTAAATGTTTGTGATAACATTTCTTATTGCGATAACTCCAAAATTTCTGCTTCAGTGGATAGGATATTTTTATTGTTTCAACTTGCTATTGCAATTTGCGATTTTATTTATTATAAAAATAATTTCAAAATAGCTAAAAGCAATTGACAAATAATGTAGAAATAATTAAAATATAATAAAAGCAAAACGAAAAGGAGAAAAATATGACTGAATCAAAACATGATAAATTTATAAGAGTTGCTGAGGCTAGAACAAATAAAATCATTGACATGGTCAGGCTATTGAGTAATTGCTCAAATACTGCAACTTATGAATATACAGATGAAGACGTGAAAAAAATTTTCTCTGCACTAGAATCAGAATTAAAAGCTTGCAAAAACAAGTATCAAGATAACAGTAATAAAGACAGTAAATTTTCATTGAGGTGATGCAAATGACTAATGAGTGGAATTTTCCGCACAATGGATTTGGACAAGTACGTGGTGTATCGGATGCGGGGATTGAGACTTTTACTGGAACAGAAATACAATCGTTAGCACGAGAGATTTGTCAAAATTCATTGGATGCAGCAGTTGAAGGTAAAAATGCGACTGTAAGAGTTGAATTTGAACAGTACAGAATATCTTCATCAGACATACCTGGTTATGAGCAATATGCATCTAAAATAAAAAAAGCATACGATTACTGGTCAAAAAAGAATAGTGAGAAGACAATCAAGGTATTAGCTAAGGCACTGAACTCAATCAAACAACAAACTACAATTGTACTGCGTGTCAGTGACTTTAATACAACCGGACTGAGTCATCCGTATGAAGATAGTGACGAGGGTTGGAATGCATTAACTAAACTTGATGGTGGCGCAACTAAAACAGGGGATAAAGCCGGAGCATTTGGAATAGGTAAGAATGCCCCTTTTACTAATTCAAACTATAGATTGGTTTTTTATAGAACTTTGAATGAAGCACAAGAAACTGCTGCACAGGGAATGTCTCGTTTTATATCTTTTCCGGAAGATTTAAATGATAGTATGAACACAATGACCACCGGAATAGGCTATTATGGAAACCCACAAGGAAATTTGCCAGTTAATTCTATCAACGAATTGGAACAGCTTTGCAAAAGAACTGAAATTGGAACGGATGTTTTTGTGTATGGATTTAATGCCGGTACAGACTGGGATCGGAACGTTATTAATGAAGTGCTTGAAAATTTTTTAATGGCGATTCATAAAAATTTGTTGAGCGTAACAGTTGCTAATAGAAAAATTGATAGTTCAACATTGTCAAGATATCTTAATTCATATAATGCAAAGATTAAAAATGCATATTGGTACTATCAGGTACTGACTCGTCCAGAAACAAAAGTGTTTACAAGAGATTTCCATGGATTAGGGACATTAAAACTTAGTATATTAGTTGATTCATCAGAAAAATTAAATAAAAAAATTTTGATTACTAGATCTTCAGGGATGAAGCTGTTTGCACTTGGAAATATGTCAAGAATTATTTCGTTTTCTGGCATACTTGAGATGGAAGGAAAAGAGCTCAATGAGTTTTTTAGAGAAATGGAAACCCCGGCTCACGACAAGTGGTTACCAAGTAGACACTCAACGAATGTATCATTGGCTAAAGAATATAATAATGAATTAAGAAATTGGATAAGAGATTGTATTCAGACTTTAGGCGAGCATTCTAGTGATGATGAAATTGAGGTTGAAGGATTGGCAGGAGTTCTTCAAAGAGAATCAGATAAGGCTACTCAAAGTGGAGATGATGATAAGGAAAGTCTTCAAGATACAATTGGGTCTATTACAATTCAACCCAGAGCGTCCAAAAACAAACCAAAGGGATTGTTTTATGGGAGTGAAGGAAATGGCAAATCGAAAAACACTGATACAGAAGGTATCGTGGGTACTGATGGTAACGATCCAACAACACGTAATTTGGGCGGTACAAGACATAGAAGTAAAAAAGATACACATAAGGGTAAAGCGACAACAGGTGGACATGACACTGTGCATAAAAGATATGGCGGAGATATAAACCAAGAACTTAAGAATGTTAGGGTAATAAAAACATCAAGAAACACATACAGAGTTTCCTTTATCTTGCCACGAGATATTTGTGCAGGACACGTTGAGATTGTTACGGTTGGAGAGAATGGGAAATCAAATAGGCTTGCAATCTATTCCGCATCAGGATTGATGGGGTGTATAGGTGTAAAGAAGAGTTCTGAAGGTGTTAGCTTTTCTAGTATGAAAGGGAATGAAAAAGTCCAGTTTGAAATTGCTCTGCTAGATAACCGAGATTATGCAATGGAGGTAAATGTATATGAACATAACTAAAAGATTATATACATATCCAGTTTTAAGTGAAGAAAGAGATGATTATGTTGATTCCATTTTCGATGCTGAAGTGCAGTATAAGATGAATGGTGTGAATAATCTCCAGTTTGATTTCGATATTGAGATGGATAACAAGGATCTCCAAAGAATGATTTTGGCAGGTGATGCTGAATATGTGATTCATATTGAGTGTGCTAACACATCTTTCAGAACTGCAATTCATGATATTTCAAACCATGTCAGTAAGGAAATCCCTATTGGAAGAATCAACGGAAGAATTGAAATTATCGTTTTAATAGCGACAAAAAAAGATGTTTCTCACTTTGTAAATTCTAAATGGGACGATGATTACCAAGGATTGTCATTTGAATTGTCGAAAGGAAGTATTCTTGCGTACAAAAATATACCCGTAATTGATATTGTAAAAAATTATGAGGAATTTAACAGTGCAAGTTCCATTTTTAAGGTGTATAAGCGATTAACATCTGAGCCAAAACCGATGGAGATAGATCTTTCAACAGCACAAATCGGTATCGGGGTAGGGTTACAGGAATATGAGATTTATTCTCGCTTCTGCGATAAAGAAGAACTTCAGCCGATATTGAATTCTATGATGATTTTCCCAGCACTGGTATATGTTTTCGAAGAATTAAAACAAGAGAATGGCATTGATAATTACTCGGGAAGAAATTGGTATGTTTCTTTGTCCAAAGCTTATGAGAAGCGTGGAATCGACTTGGCAGATGAACTGTTGAATTCGGATAAGACATCTGTTCAGCTAGCTCAAGAAGCAATGGAGCTACCGTTAAATGCTGCATTAAGAAAATTTGCAGATTTGTTTGAAAATGTTGAGGAAGAGGATGATATCTAAATGAAATTATATTTTATGAAAAAAGAAGCATTGGACATCCTCAAATCAAATCTTGATACGGTTTATAATATGTACTTCACAGAAAAAGATAATAAATGGCTATGGAAAGTCTGCGGAGGAGATCCATTTGTTGAGTTCAAAGAGATACAGGATTTCCAATTAGCACCTATAGATTCTGATATGTCCAAAGGTGAAGTTGAGTTTGCTAACTGTAAAATTATTTATAAGCATTTGTCATTTTTAACAGAGTCACAGGCTTGTGATGAAAGGTTATGGGCAGGAATGTGTCACTCTGTATATTATAGTTATCTGAGAAAAAGATGGGACTATGATACAAAATCTCCGAAAAATCAGAAGGAGGCTGTATCAAATGTCAAATCGAGATTTTTCTTTTCTGGTGGTACAAGAGCAGGACTATTTAGAAATTCTATAGCGAAGTGTTGGTGGGTTGGTAGAAATACGTACGATCCAAGTAATGTAAATCCATTTGAAAAGCTTGATATTATAGGAAGCAACGATATTAGTAGTAAAATCTCGGACATTTTTTATAGTAATAATTTCTCAGCAAATCCGATTATTTTGAACGGTATCGTTAAGGCATTCAAGAACTTCAAAGATGAAAACATACAACTATCACTCAAGGAACATATAAGACCATCATTGCAGTTTTTAAATGCAGTGGGTGGTGGAGTTGTTTTGGACTGTCTCGATGAAGATGAAATTGCAGACATGCTCATTGATAATATTTATGGTATTATACAAGGTGATCAGCAAAGTGTGGAAATTGAGGCTGAATCCGAAGAATACGAAGATATGGATATTGATGGTAATGAAATACCAGAAGAGAACATTGAAAAAAGTACTCAAAATGAATATGTAGTTGTTGGTCAAATAGTGAATGTGTATGTGAAAGAAACTGATGAAATAAAATCAATACTCGTAAACTATCTCCCAAACTCTACAAAAATTCCACCATTGGCAAAAAGTCTTATAGGATGTTATATTGGTGATGAAGTATTATTTCAAGGAAAAACATATTTGATTAAGGAAATTCAAAAGTAAATAATATGTTTTAGGTGTTGCACAAGTCCATCAAAGCTGAATTCGTTCAGTTGTGACTAAATGGATTTTATGCTATAATAAAATCATCTTTCAACCCCATTAACGATAGCTTGAATTTGCAATAATAGTTCTTGCAAAGAATTATAACAAGTAAAAATTGCTTTTGCACCCCCCTAACTGACTACTATTTGACTACTTTTGGAAAATTTAATATGCCACATTTTGCCTTGATTTGCGTGTTTTGAGGTAATTTTAAAAGTGATACTCATTCCTGTTATACTCATTTTGCCCTTGCAAATCTCGGCATATTACGGCAAATCGGGAGGAATTGTACTTTGATTAAAATAATGTTTGTGTGCCATGGGAATATTTGCCGATCACCTATGGCGGAATTTGTAATGAAAAAAATTGTTGCGGATAACAAGCTTGCCGATAAATTTTTAATTAATTCATCTGCGACAAGTACGGAGGAAATCGGCAACGGTATTCATCGTGGAACAAAGGCAAAATTAACAGAAATGAACATTCCGTTCACCTCACACCATGCTGTGCAGATTACCAAAGACGATTACAAAAATTATGATTACATAATTGCTATGGATTCTATGAATTTGCGCAATTTACAGCGGATAGTCGGTTTTGACAATGAAAAGAAAATTCACCGCCTGCTTGAGTTTACCAATTATTCACGAGATGTGGCAGATCCATGGTACACAGGCAATTTTGATGTTACTTACACCGACATTGACAATGGTTGCAGAGCACTTTTGGAGTACATAAAAGAGCATAATTTGAAAATCAACTGATATTTTAAGAATAATATTGCATAATAAACATCGGAGCATACAGCTGTTGCCATATGCCCCGATATATTTTTATGATTTATTTATTAAATCAAATTATTTCATACTGTTTTCGTATGATTCAATCATCTTTTTAACCATCTGTCCGCCTACCGAACCGGCTTCTCTTGATGTTAAGTCGCCGTTATAACCCTGTTTAAGGTTTACGCCCACTTCGTTTGCACATTCCATCTTAAAGCGTTCCATTGCTTCCTTTGCCTGTGGTACATTAAGCTGATTGTTATTGCTTGACATATTGGTTTTCTCCTTTGTTAATTATTTTTTAGTTAATTTTATATTTTAAGCGTCAGGTTCAACCTCTTGATTTCCTTCCGCAATAGTATTGTTTGCGGTAGTTTTCTTTTTATAATATGTAAATTTTTCATATATTTTATTTTAAAATCATTTCTTTTACTGTCAATATAACAATACAGCAAAACCGACCGTAAAATTTAATTACGGTCGGTTGTTTTAATTTATTATCTTAAATTTGCACCGATTTTTGCAAGTTCTGCAATGATTTCGTCCATTACAGTCTGAACCTCTGCTGATGAGAGAGTTCTCTCGGCTGATGAAAATTCAAATCTGATTGTGATACTATGTACTGTGTCTGTATCGTAGGTATCAACAATTTTTGTACCCTTTAAGATACCCTCGCCCTTTCCGATCCAGCACTTGCTTAGATCCTCAAAGAAAAGTTTTTCAGGAACAACTACACTGATATCATAATCAATCGGCGGGAATTTTGACGGCTCATCGTAAACGATCGGAGCGGTCTGCGCATCGGTAAATGCATTCATATCAACCTCAGCAAATACCACGCTTGCTTTCTTGTCAAGCTTTTTGCCCACAGTCGGGTGAACAATACCGATTGTACCGATTTCCTCATTGTCAATCATAATTGTGTAGAGGTTCACAGGGTGTTCATAGCTGTGTGTCGGCTCTGCTTTCTTAAAGCCAAGCGATTTGTGCTTAATGTCCTCTGAAAGTACAACAAGCATATCTCTAAGCTCAAAGTAAAGTGTTTTAATATCCTTAACTTTGCTGAAAAGTGTGATTGCAAGTTTTTTCTGCTCAATGCAAAGGTTGTTTTCGTCAAGGCCTTTTACAACTCTGCCAATTTCAAAAATACCGAAATCATTTGAATATGAAGTATTCGACTTAACCTGACAAAGCTGGGTAGGAATGATTGAATTTCTGATTGTTTCAATGTTAGGGTTAGTAGCGTTTGCAAGCTTAACATTGTTTTCAACTTCAATGCCAAGTGCTTTAAGCTCGTCATTATATGCCCATACATATGAATGGACTTCATGAAGATTATATCTCTGAACAAGAATATCCTTTATTTTATCTTCATTACTCTTTAACTCGCCTGTTCTTACAGGATAAAGAGGTGAACGGGTTGTATGGACGGCAAAGTTATCATAACCGTAAATTCTTGTGATTTCCTCAATGATGTCAGCCTTGATTGTAACATCCTTTGTAGCTCTCCATGACGGAACGGTTACTGTGAAATCATCACCTGCAAGCTGCACACCGAATCCGAGGCTTTCAAGAGTTTTTACGATTCTTTCTTTGCTGATTTCAATACCTGTATAGCGGTCAACAAATGCCTTGTCAAATTCAAGAGTAATCTTTTCATAGTGGAAAGCATACTCGTCTGTAAGGCTTGAAACCACCTTAATATCGCTGTCATATGTCTTTAAAAGTTTAACAAATCTTGCGATTGCAACAGTTGTCATTTCAGGGTCAAGACACTTTTCGTAGCGAATAGATGCGTCTGTTCTGTGAGCAAGTCTTACTGTTGACTTACGAACCGATACTGCATTGAATGTAGCAGACTCAAGTGTAAGAGTTGTTGTATCGTCAACAATTTCCGAATCAAGACCTCCCATAATACCTGCGATTGCAACAGGAGTATTATCGTTACAAATCATAAGTGTATTTTCGTCAATGTTTCTGTCCACACCGTCAAGTGTACGGAATACAAAAGGCTTGTCAAAACGCTTAATACGAATTTTCTCTACTTTTCTTGAGTCAAAAGCGTGCATTGGCTGACCCATTTCGAGCATAAGATAGTTTGTAAGGTCAGCAAGGAAATTAATACCGCGAAGACCGCAGTAATAAAGTCTGATTCTCATATTTACGGGGCTTACATTTCTCTTGATGTTCTCAACCTGCAAACAGCTGTAACGCTGACAGAGCGGATCTTCAATCTTCATATCAACCTTTGCAAGCTCATTGTACTGAGTAAGATCTTCAACCTCAAGCGGCTTTAATGCTCTGCCCGAAAGTGCGGCAAACTCTCTTGCAATACCGTAATGTCCCCAAAGGTCAGGACGGTTTGTAAGTGACTTATTGTCAACTTCAAAAACTATATCGTCAATTTGGTAAACTTCTTTAATATCTGTACCGTTTGCAACATCATCTGTGATGTCCATAATACCCGAATTATCGTCACTGATTCCGATTTCCGCTTCACTGCAGCACATACCATATGAAGTATGACCTGCGAGCGGACGAGGTGCAATGGTAATTTCACCGAGTTTAGCGCCAACCTTTGCGAAAGCGGTTTTCATACCTACTCTTACATTTGGTGCACCGCAAACTACATCAACAAGTTCGCTTTCACCTGCGTCAACCTTGAGTAAGTGCAGTTTCTTAGAATCAGGGTGATTTTCAATTGATTTAATTTCAGCTACAACAACACCGCTTAATTCTGAACCCTTGAAGAAAATTTCGTTTTCCACCTCGGCTGTAGAGAGAGAAAACTGATGTATAAGCTCAACCTTGTCAAGTCCCGATAAATCAACAAAGTCTGAAATCCAGTTCATTGATAAAAACATTACTATTCTCCCCCTTACTTATCGTCTGTAAACTGTGACAATGCCTTTAAGCTGCCACTGTTCAAATCTCTGATGTCTTTAATGCCGTACTTCATCATTGCAAGTCTTGTAAGACCAAGACCAAATGCAAAGCCTGTGTATTCGTCCGGGTCAATACCGCCCTCACGAAGTACATTCGGATGAATCATACCGCATGGGCAAAGCTCAAGCCAACCGCTGTGCTTACATGAAGGACAACCCTCGCCACCGCAGATAAGACAACTGATATCAAGCTCAAATCCCGGTTCAACGAATGGGAAAAATCCGGGTCTTAATCGTACATTAATATCTTTTTGGAAAACTTCCGAAAGCATAGTTTTCATAAAGAAGATAAGGTTTGAAATTGAAATATTTTTGTCAACCATTACACCCTCCATCTGGAAGAATGTGTTTTCGTGACAAGCGTCGGTTGCCTCATTTCTGAAACATCTGCCCGGGAAAATTGCCTTAATCGGCACACCGTTTTCAATAAGGTTTTTACCGTATTTTTTAAGAATGGCGTTCTGTGCGGCAGAAGTCTGTGACTTCAAAAGCTGACCGTTATCAAGATAATAAGTATCCTGCATATCTCTTGCAGGGTGATGCTTAGGAATGTTAAGTGACTCAAAACATTCGTAATCGGTTACAATTTCAGAATAATCTTCTACAGTAAAGCCCATTGATTTAAAAATAGCCTCACACTGTCTTTGTACAAGTGTGATTGGATGATATGAGCCTTTTACAATATTTGACGGAGCAGTAATATCAAAAGGACGCATAGAGGCGATTTCTCTTTCTACCTCTTTCTTCTTAAGTTCTTCGATTTTCTGCTCAATTTTTTCGCTCGCCATAGCCTTAAGCTGGTTTACTTCAGAGCCAAAAGCCTTTTTCTCATCCGGAGAAAGATCTTTCATACCCTTTAAAAGTGCAGTAATACTGCCCTTTTTACCAAGATAAGCAACTCTGATCTTGTCAAGCTCGACAAGATCGGAAATTTCTGAAACCTTGGCGTTGATTTCGCCCATAAGGCTTATGATTTTCTCGTTCATACATACCTCCGTAAAAATAAAAATCCCTGCGTAATCACTTACGCAGGGACGAATAATATCCGTGGTACCACCCTGATTTTTGCTTAAAGAAGCAAACACTTCCCGACCTGTAACGGAGTCAGCCGTTGAAACCTACTGTTATTTCAGTCTCACCACTCGGAAGTGAACTTCACGCAATTTCCGCCGCACAATGCTTTCAGCCTTGACATCGCTCTCTTTTCGGCATAAAAAACGCTACTCTCTTCGTCAGCGTGTTATCATTAGTATAATATCATTTTCTTTTTGATTTTGCAATAGTTTTATTGAAAAAAAACGCTTATTATGTTATTATACTATTAATCTACTTAAAAAAGGAGTAAAAAAATTGGAAATATTTAACGAACAGCTTGTAAAAAGAGTTAAAAAGCCAAAACAGCTTATCATTAAAATTTTATCGGTAGCATTGCTTATAACAATTCCCGCCCTTTGCATTGCGCTTGCATATCCGCTCCACCTTGCTTACCTTATCTATGTGGCGTTTTTTATTTTCCTTATAGGAATATACATAGTTTGGTATGTTTTCAGTATTCAGCGTGTAGAATATGAATATTCGGTTTCAGGCGGAATTATTGAGGTTTCAAAGATTATTGCTCTAAGAAAAAGAAAAACAATGTGCAAACTGCAGATAAGCGACATTGAAATTCTTGACAAAGATGAAAAAGTAATTGATACAATGCGATTTGCTAAGCGCATTGAGGCTTGTGCCGATATTAATGACGAAAACAACTATTATGCTGTTTTTAATTCTGCGGCATACGGCAAAACTTTGCTTGTATTTGCGCCTAACGAGAAAATTCTCAATGCAATGAAAGGTCATCTTAAGAAAGACATTGTACTCAAGATTTTTTACAAAAGAGGCTAAATTATGAAAGAAACAGATAGATTGCTTTTTAACAAGGCTGTTTTTAACCGTCCCGATGACTCCAATAAAGGTACTCTCGGCAGTTTACTGTGCATTTGCGGCAGTTACGGAATGGCAGGCGCTGCAATTATGGCAGGTAAGGCAGCCTTAAGATGCGGAATCGGTTTATTAAAAATTGCCGTACCGAAAAGCATTTATCCTGTCTGTGCAACAAATATTCTTGAAAGCGTATATTATCCGCTTGAAGAAACTTCAAACGGTGTAATTTCAAGTAAAAACACCGATTTTTTGCTTGAAATGTGCGAAAAATCTTCTGCCGTAGTAATAGGCTGCGGACTTTCGGTTTGTGATGACACAAAAAATTTAGTACAATCTGTAATTACAAATTGCGAAAAGCCGCTTGTGATTGATGCCGACGCATTGAACTGCATTTGCAATAAACCGGAAATTCTTAAAAATTTAAAAGCGCCTGCCATTATTACACCTCATCCCGGCGAAATGGCAAGACTTTTACATTCAACTCCAAAGACGGTTAATTCAAACAGAGAAAATACTGCGATTGATTTTGCAAAAAAATTCGGTGTAGTAACTGTTTTAAAAGGTGCGGGAACAATAATAGCATCACCTGACGGTGAAGTTTATATTAATCACACAGGCAATTCGGGAATGGCAACCGGAGGCAGCGGTGATGTCTTGTCAGGAATAATCGGCTCACTGCTTGCTCAAGGTGCATCCCCTATCAATGCAGCAGCGGCAGGAGTATTTCTTCACGGCACAATCGGCGACCTTGCCGCAGAAAAACTCGGTAAAATATCAATGCTGCCAACCGATATGATAGATATGATTCCAACAGCTTATTTGAAACTAATGTAAATTCAAAGTGCCACATATGAAATTTCAAAGTGCCAAAATGACACTTTTGGAAAAGAAAATGGCACTTTGGAATTATCTCTTGAAGATTTATCAATCATAAAAGCGTTAAAAGAAAATCCGCAAATCACTCAAAAGGATTTAGCAGTTAAGGTAGGAAAATCAGAACGCTCTATAAAAAGGAAAACCGTACTTTTACAGGAAAAAGGCTTTATAAAGCGTGAAAGCGGAAAAAGAAACGGTAAATGGATTGTTTTAATTGACAATTCAAAAGCAAATTAAATATTGGCAACATAGATAATTAAAGTTATTTATGTTGCCATTTATTTTTTGTATAAATAATTTTTGCCTTGCTTTTTACATATAATTAAGCAAAGACAGGAGAGTGGCGTAATATGAAAAAACTAAGGCTTTTTGTATTATTCTTCTTAATGGCAATAATTTTTTCTGCTTGCCAAAGTAATGAAGTTAAAAAAAGTATAATTACAAATTTTAATGCCGATTTTACGGCAAGCAAAGGAGATTTTTCGGCAGGAGGAAGTATAACGGCAAATGACGGTCAAACCGAACTTGTTTTTAACAAACCGCAAACTGTTGACGGGTTAAAAATCGGCAATGACGGAGGTGAAATATCCATTGAAATAGATGACTTAACAAGTACTGCAGACGAGGCATATTTGCCAAATGACAATCTGTTGCAACTTATACATTGTGTTGCAACAGAGATTTGTGACGGGAGAGAAATTCTTTATCAAAAAAATAATGAATACGATACATATATACTGGAAACTTCAAAGGGCAAATGCACATATTCCGTAGATAAAAACGGATATATATTATCTGCGCAAATAAATTCTAAAAATTTTCGTATTGATTTCAGCAATCAATACGAGCTTGGTTAATAAAATGAAAACTAAAAGCCTTCACAATTTTTACGCCCAAAAATATTATATAGTAGCTGTATAAAAACTTTTGGAAAGGGAAAAATATCAGTAATCTAATTATTTGGAGCGTGAAAGTCTTGAATATCAAACGAGGGGATATTTTTTATGCAGATTTAAGTCCGGTGATAGGCTCTGAACAAGGCGGAATAAGACCCGTACTTATAGTTCAGAACGATGTGGGAAACCGATTCAGTCCTACCGTTATAGCTGCGGCAATCACAAGTCAGCAGTCAAAGGCAAATCTGCCCACACACATTCCGCTCAATGCAGATTCTTCGGGACTTGCCAAAGACAGCGTTGTTTTGCTTGAACAAGTCCGCACCATAGATAAAAAACGACTCAAAGAAAAAATGGGCTCGGTTGACCAAAACTATATGAGCGAAATAAATGACGCAATTTCTATTTCTTTCGGACTTAATGTCTGATTATGTGCTACATATTTGTGGCACAATCTACAGCCTTCCTGAATTGGGAGGCTTTTTGATTTATAAAAACCAATAAAATAGCAAATTTAAACAATTCACATAAAATTCACGAAAACGGGCTTGAAAAATTAACTGATTTAGTATATAATATAAAAAGAATAATTTACAGGAGGTGTTTCGGTATGTTGGATAAGACTATGATTTTCTCACTTGGTGAGGAACGGGACGATGCTATTAAAAGAAGTCTTACCATCGTTTATGATGCTCTCAGACAAAAGGGCTATAACCCAATAAACCAAATAGTAGGCTATATTCTTAGTGAGGATCCCACATATATAACAACTTACAACAACGCACGCAACATTATCAGTAAAATTGACCGTGACGACTTACTTGAAGCACTCGTAAAATCTTACCTTAATGTTTAGAAAGGACTGATGCTTCGTGGCAGAAGCTAAAAAAACAGCTCAGGAATTTTCCACCTATAAAGGCAGACCGCTCGTAAGGTGTGGCGATGAGATTTATTACGGCAATATGTCTGAACCATATGTTATCAGACTTCAGGTAAAAAGCAAAAACGAGGTAAACGGACTTCAGGTTGCGGATAAAGTTACTGTTCAGTTACTTGCCACTGACCCTGACCTTTCACCAAGAAAGCAGCTTGTAAAATCAAGCGAAAAGCACGGACTTTTTGTTGCAATGGATATTGCTGACATCTGGCTCGAAAGAGCACTTGCCAACAACTGAATATTAATGCTGAAAAAGCTATCACATTGATTTGTGATAGCTTTTTTGCTTTTTGTAAGAAATCTTTATCAAAAGTTGAAGTAATTTATGGTTTAGCTGATTGCTTTATCAAGCAATTATAAAAGTTTGGTCGACCTTTTCAAAGGTCGTGGGTGTGGGCAAAGCCCACAAATATTTTCCGTTTATGCAAACTAACGATAGCCAAACAGCTTGCTGTTTGGCGGCTTAAGTTCAACGGCTTAACCTATAAATGCGACAGCAACAAGAAAAGCCATTCGATATATAATGAAAAGTTAATTATTTCTTTTATAAAAGGCTACCGCCTGTTTTAGCAAACTTAGTTTTAGCACGCAAGCAGCATAGCTGTTTGCGCCTGATAAATTGTTATATCGGAAGATTTTTATGGATGCTGCCCAAACCCGCAATTTTTGAAAAAATTGAGTAAACTTTTTTGTTTTTGGGAGGATAATTTAGCGTTAGCTAAATTTCAATCCCCGACCGACACTCCGCTAAACCGTAATTTATATCAGTTTTCATACATTTCTGTCTTATACAGCTTTGAGAAGAAAAAGCCTGTATAATTTTTCATCATTTCTCTGTATTCTTCAGGCTTTACTTCTCCGCCAAAGCCCATAGCGTCATACATAACATTGCCCTCTTTAATAGAAATACAGAGTTTTTGGAGTCCGTTTTTCTGATAAAATTTACTCCTGCTTACACGCTGAGCGTAATTATCCGCATTTTTGTCAAGCTGTTCAAGTGCAAGAAAAAATCTTCTGCCACTGTAAAGTTTATGAATCTCTCGGAGCACGGCAGAGCCTATTCCTTGCCCTCTTTGACTGTCATCAAGAGCAAAGTAGAAAACATACGAAAGGTCAAGATAATTAATTATATAAATCATTCCGACCCATTTTTTCTCACAATAAATTGCGAGAAAATCGACATCTTCTCTTTTGGTTCGTTTTATCATCAAATAAAACGGTGCTCTTTCTTCAGACGGAAAAGCCGAAAAATACAACTGTTTGATTTGCTTATATTCGGGAAGTTTTTTTGTTACTCTTTTAAATTCAATATTCATTTTATCCTATCCCTTTAATTCTTTATTGAGCCTTGCAACAGGCAAACCTACCACATTAAAATAATCGCCGACAATGCCTTTCACAAGCAATGAGCCTTTGCCCTGTATTCCGTATGAGCCTGCCTTGTCCATCGGCTCTCCTGTGGCAATATAGCTTTCGATTTCTTCTTCGGTAAGTTCGTAAAACTCAACCTCTGTAACTTGTGAAAAGCTGTTTACTTTACTGTTGCCGCAAATACAACAGCCTGTAATTACCTTGTGCTTTCTGCCCGAAAGTTCAGTCAGCATTTGCTTTGCATCCTCTTTGTTTTTAGGCTTGCCAAGCATTTTACCGTCAATAAAAACTCCTGTATCACAACCGATTACAACATCATTTTTATGTCCGTTTTCATATATATGCTTTGCCTTTTTCACAGCAAGGTATTCGGGACTTTTTTCGGTTTCAATATTATTTGGCACACCTTCGTCTATATCGGACGGTATCACAATAAAATTTTCGGTAATCAGCTTTAAAAGCTCATGTCTGCGGGGAGATGCCGATGCAAGAATAATCATAGAACTTACCTCTTAATCTACATAAAAAACTCTGTTTTCTTTGCGTGGAAGCTCTGTGGGATAATTACCGTCAACATAACCGAGCGCACAGTTGCCGATACCCTCATAATCGCCCTCTATGCCAAGCGATTTGAGCAAATCTTTTCCCTCTTCCCTTTCAAAAAATTCTTTGGCACGGTGAATCCAACAACTGCCTATACCGAGTCCGTGTGCGGCAAGCATAAGATTGCCCATTACAAGCGAACCGTCATAAAGATAAGTAGGTACACTTTTATCCGCAAGAACTATGAGCATTACGGGCGCATTGTAGAACGGGTCAAAACCGTCGGGTTTACCCATAATCTCCGCATTAATTTTTGAAATTTTATCTCTTAATTCTTTATTAGTAACGGCAATAATGATAGGTGACTGACTGTTTCTGCCTGATGCCGCATATGTACCGGCTGTAATGATTTCATCTATAATTTCTTTTGGAATCATATCAGATTTAAATTTTCTTACGCTTCTTCTTGTAATCATCAGGTTTACTGTTTCATTCATTTTAAACGTCTCCTTTATTTAATTCTTCAAGTCTGTCACGCAATTTTAAAAAATCGTCAAAAGCCTCGGGCTTTTTGCGTGGATCTCTTAAAACAGCGGCAGGATGCAGCATAGCCATCATTTCAAAATTACCTTTTTTAAACCACATTCCGTGTTCTTTGGTAATCTTTATGTCAGGCTTAATAAGTTTTGCCGCTGCAATTCTTCCAAGACAAACTATTATTTTAGGGTTAATCAGTTTTACCTGTGAGCGCAGCCAACCAATGCACATTTCCTGTTCCTCGGGTTTAGGATCACGATTTTGCGGCGGTCTGCATTTTACAATATTTGCAATGTAAATATTCTCGTTTCTGTCGAGGTCAACCGCAGCAAGCATCTTGTCAAGCAGTTTGCCTGCTCTGCCCACAAAAGGTTCACCTTGTAAGTCCTCGTTCTCTCCCGGGCCCTCGCCTATAAACATAATATCGGCATTCGGATTTCCCACGCCCACAACTACATTTGTGCGTGTTTTGCAAAGTTCACACTTTTGGCACGCTTTGCACTCGCTGTATAATTCTTCCCATGTTCTATACATTTTCTTATCATTCCTTATTTTTAAAAATTAAAATCTCCAAACTAAAAATTCACCGCTAAATATGTCCGAAAATTAAATACATTAGCGTAAATGTGTTGAAATTTAAATAATTTAGTAGTAAAATATATTCAAAGCCATTGGCTGTATTTATTTATGATTGGTGGTAAAAAATATGAAAATTATGGTAGAAACCTCTGCTCGTCACATCCATGTGACAAAGGAAGTTTTCGCAACACTTTTCGGTGCAGACGCAACTCTCACTAAAAAGAAAGATCTTTCTCAGCCCGGTCAGTTTGCCTGTGCGGAAAAGGTTAAGGTTGTTGGCCCTAAGGGTGAAATGATGATGTCAATTCTTGGCCCTGAAAGAAGCGCTACACAGGTTGAGGTTGCTCTTACAGATGCAAGAAAACTCGGAATTGCCGCTCCTGTTCGTGAATCAGGTGATATTGCAGGTACACCGGGCTGCAAACTTGTAGGTCCTGTCGGTGAGTGTGAAATTGAGTGCGGTGTAATCGCTGCTAAAAGACATATTCACCTTACTCCGGAAGCTGCCGCTGAATTTGGCGTAACCGATAAGCAGATTGTTTCTGTTAAGGTTGGCGAAAACACAGGCAGAGCAACAACATTCGGTGATGTTGTTGTAAGAGTAAGCCCAAGCTATGCTCCTGCAATGCACATTGATACCGATGAATCAAACGCAGCAGGTCTTAGCGGTACTGTTGACGGCGAGGTTATTCTTTAATAGTTACATATCGGCATTTACGCTCTGTCTTAAAGGCAGAGCGTTTTTTGTTGCTTTTATCGCTTATTTAAACTTACCGATATAAATTTTCAAGATTTCCACAGCTTTTTTACCTTGCTTGATCAAGAAATGTGTGCAGAAAATCAGGGAAAATTTCTCTCCATGCTTTTTCATTATGTGCATTTTCAAAAAGCAAAACTTCGTTGAACATATCGTACGGATAACCGACCTCCGGTAAAAGGTCGTACATCATTTCCGTGCTCTGCATCAAGATTTCTTCAAGTGGATCTGCATTTCCGCAATACATATAAATATACGGCATATTACCGTTCACTTTTGAAAGCAAATATGCTCTCCAATCGTCTTCCGTATAAACTGCAAATGCAGGCGACAATGCTCCTACAAATCCAAACTTGTCGCTGTGCTCCATTCCCTCAAAGAAAGCCTGCAAACCGCCCGATGAACTTCCGCATACCGAAACGCTTTCTTTATTTTTCTTTACAGGAAAATTATTTTCAACATACGGAATAACCGTATCCATAAGAAAGCTGTCGAACACCTCTCCCTCGGGAGTGAAAATATCGTTGAAATATTCTCTGTGCTGAATTTCTCCGATACACTTCGGGGTAAGCTCGCTGTCACGATAAACATTGCCGTTGTCAATGCCGACAATAACGGCAGAAAATCCTGTATCTTTCTGCTCTTTTTCTACGGCAGGAATAACATTCCAACAGCCGTACGGCGTGCTTTCCTCATCAAATAAATTTTGTCCGTCAGTCATATAAATTACAGGTAATTTTTCATCTTCGCTATGACTTGGAATATATACCCAAATTTTACGCTCTCCTCTTTCGTTTGGAAATGGAAGTGTAAAAGTTTTTAATTCTGAATTAACCATTAATATCACCATTTATATTAAACCACAAATCAAAGCCTCTTGCAAGATGTATATTTTCCAAATGTTGAATAATAATATTTTCAGAGGTGATTTTTGTGATTAACGATAGTGAAATGCTTAATTATGTTCTGCAAAATGCCGAGATGGGCTGCAACGGTATTTCTGCTGTTCGCAAGCAATTAAAGGACAACAAAGTTGACGGTGTACTTTGCGAACAGCTTATAAAATACAGCAAGTTATACCATTGCGCAAATACAATGCTTAAAAGGCGAGGTGCGGATGTACACCATGTCAGTCCGATGACAAAGGCAATGACAAGCTATGCCGCAAACCGTGATTTAAAGCGTGATTCATCAGTCTCGCACATTGCGGAAATGATGATTAAAGGCAACACAATGGGCGTAAACAAAATGGCAAGACATATGCGTGAATACGACGGCAGTGACCCGCATATAACGATGCTCGCCAAAAAGATGCTGGATACCGAAGAAGAAAACATAGGAGAGCTTAAATCTTATTTATAGGCATTACAAAAGCCACCGCTTAGCTTTGCGGTGGCTTAGTTTAAAAATTAAAGATTGCGGTAATGCTTTACCTTTTTGGCTGCTTTGGCTTTTTTGCGGTTGATTTTAGAGGTAATATAGTAAATTACAAGAATTATTACAATAACTCCGACTGCTACCAAGAACCAATAAGATTTCATAATTGTGCCGATTACATTCATTACATAAAGGAATCCGCTGAGTTCTACCTTTTCACTCGGCACAAGATTAACTGTAGCAAGTTCCTGTTTTTCAGTCATTTTATCGTCCTGGTAATAAATAGTAGCTGTGCCTACAACCGTATTTGTATCAAGCGGTGCGTCAACTTCGTCCGGAACATTGGTTTCTATGGTAATCCATTTTTCCTCATAGTCCGATGGAACAATAGCACTGAAGTTCTTTTCGGGAACGAGGAGAACAGAATCTTTACCCCACGAAAGTTTAACTTTTTGCTCACAAATAGGAGTTTTTGTTGATGCTACGGTATTAAGTTCAAGACTTGTAAGCGCCCAGCGAAAAAGGTCGGCGGCATCTGTAAAGGTATAATACTCTTCCTCAACACCCTCTTTATAAGGAGCTTTTAAAAGTACAAGCAAGTACGAATATCCGTCTGCCGATGCGGATGTAACAAGACATCTGCCCGCCTGGTCTGTAGTACCTGTCTTTATACCCTTTGCGTACATATAGTAATAATCTCCGCCACGCCACTGGTCGATAAGGTAGTTTGTTGTGGTAAGCGGTTCGTCATCGCCCTCACAATAATACTCGGTTGTATTTGTAATTTCTTCAAAATAAGGGAGTTTTAATGCATATGAAGCCATAGTATACATATCTCTTGCTGTTGTGTAGTGGTCTTCATCGTGCAAGCCGTCGGGGTTTTTAAAGTGTGTATTCTTTAAGCCAAGCTCTTTTGCCTTATCGTTCATCATATCAACAAATTTGTCAATACTTCCGCCGCCTACATAATCAGCAAGAGTCATTGCGGCGTCGTTGCCGGACGGAACCATCATACTGTAAAGTAAATCTTTAACAGACATTGTTTTTCCGATATGAGCCTCAAGGTTGGCAACAGAACTTCCCGTACCATTTAGCTTGTCAAGAACATCTTTTTTGATAGTTACCCTTGTATTTTCAATATCGTCCACATTTTCAATAACAACTATGTAAGTCATAATCTTTGTGGTAGATGCCGGATAGCGCTTGGTATCAGCCTCTTTTTCATAAACAGTCTGACCTGTATCCGTATTTACAAGTAAGATTGACTCCGATTTTGTTGCAACGCTGTTTGTAAACGAAGCAGCTCCTGCTGTTGGTGCAAATACACAGGCAAGCACAACAAGCGTGCAAAGCACCGACAATACCCTGATAAATTTCCTTTTCATAAACTCGATTACTCCTAATAATATATTAATTCAGACAATTATGACCGTTTGAAGAGAAAAGTCGGTCAACCTCTGCCCTCAACAATCTTAAATCATCATGATAAAGATTTTTATAATTAAATATAATAAAATCAGCCATTTTTTGCGAAAGCTCCAAACTTTTGGTATCTGCAAAATCGGCAATCGCCATTTGCGGCAGACCGTGCTGTCGCTCTCCGAAAAAGTCGCCGGGACCTCTCAATTTTAAATCTTCGTCGGCAATTTTAAAGCCGTCATTCGTACTGCACATAACCTTCAGTCTTTGCATAGTTTCGGGATTTCTGTTATTGCTTATTAAAAAGCAATAAGAATCATACTTACCTCGACCTACTCTTCCCCTTAGCTGGTGAAGTTGAGAAAGGCCGAATCTCTCCGCATTTTCTATTGTCATAACGGTAGCGTTCGGAACATCTACGCCTACCTCAATTACAGTCGTTGCAACAAGCAAAGAAATTTCGTTATCCGCAAATTTTTTCATAACCTCGTCCTTTTCGGCAGGTTTCATATGTCCGTGAACAATACCGACTGAAATATTGGAAAAATCATTCAGCATAAGCTCCGCCGCATATTCCTCCGCCGAGGCTACATTTTCAAGTTCACCCTCTTCGACAAGCGGGCAAACTATGTACGCCTGCCTGCCCTGTGCTATTTCATTTTTTATAAATCCATAGCAGTTTTTACGCTTAAGCGTGCTTATTGCATAGGTTTTAACAGGTTTTCTTGACGGCGGAAGTTCGTCGATTATCGAAATGTCAAGATCGCCGAAAATAACAAGTCCGAGAGTTCTCGGAATAGGGGTTGCGCTCATAACAAGCAAATGCGGATTACTGCCTTTTGATAAAAGCTTTGCCCTCTGCGATACTCCGAAACGGTGCTGTTCATCCGTTACAGCTATTCCGAGATTGTAAAAATTGGTTTTTTCGGTTATCAGTGCATGAGTGCCGACTACAAAAGAGATGTCGCCGTTTTCAAGCTCCGCTCTTACAGCTTTTTTCTCGGACTCTTTCATTGAACCCGTAAGCAAAGCTGTTTTTATATCGGTACCTTTAAAAAGTTCGGTAAAGGTTTTATAATGCTGTCTTGCAAGAATATCGGTGGGAGCCATAAAAGCCGCCTGAAATCCGTTGCGTATTACAGTATGACAAACGGCGGCTGCAACAGCCGTTTTTCCGGAACCTACATCACCCTGAACAAGTCTGTTCATCGGTTTTGTACCTTTTGTCAGGTCAGATATACATTCGCCTACAACCCGACTTTGTGCATTCGTCATTGTAAAAGGTAAAAGTTCTTTAAATTCATCAAAATAACTTTTAGTAATATCAACTCCGCTTTCACCTCGACTGTGTTCTTTGAGTGAACGCATACCGAGATTAAGCACAAGGAGTTCCTCTGTGACAAGCCTTTTTCTTGCCGACGCAAGCGACTCTGAATTATTGGGGAAATGTATATTCTGTATTGCATATTTCAAATCACACAGAGCAAATGTGCTTCGTACGCTTTCGGGCAACGGGTCGTTTACCTTTTCAGGCAAATACGACAGAGCCTGCTTTACCGCATTTGCAATTATCTTTGAATTAAGACCTGCTGTCTGCTTATATATCGGGTGAATTTTTGAGCCCTCGCCGACAGGTGAAAAAGTCGGAGAAATCATTTGCCAACCGCCTATTCCGCCTGTAACTCTGCCGTAAAAATAATATTCTTCACCTGCGTGAATCATAGCGCTTATGTATCGGTTATTAAAAAAGACAAGTTGCAGTGTACCCGTGTCATCATACACCATACCTTTGGATATAATTCGTCCTCCGGGCAAAACTCCGTCTTTTATCTGTGCTCCGAGCACCGCTTTGATACATACATTCATACCGTCTTGCAGGCTTTCGATTTTAACGGTTGAACTCCAATCCTCGTATCCTTTCGGATAAAAACTAAGCAAATCTCCTATGCTGTAAATGCCCAGCTTATTAAAAAGCTCGGCTCTTTTTTTGCCTATTCCGTTTAATTTATCAATTGAAATTTTATACAGAGAAGCCATAATTCCACCGAAAAACAAAAGGGCGTGAATGCACGCCCCTTTTAATCAAATAACTTTCTACTTTTATACTCAGCCACAGGGCAAGCAAGACAATGCTTACAAAATTATTCTACACTGAGGATAAAGTAATAAACCGGCTGATCACCCTTTACGAGAGTAACATCTGTGCGTGAACCGAACTTATCCGAAAGCTCGTTGAATGCTGTCTTTGCATCTTCTTCGCTGATGTCATTACCGTAAATAAGTGTGATAAACGAAGTATCACGGGTTACCATATTCTTGGCAAGCTTTACAACTGCCTTTACAGGATTTTTCTCTGTAATGGTAAGCTTACCGTTTTCAAGAGCAATTATGTCGCCCTCTTTAATCTTCTTACCGCCAAACTCACTGTTTCTTGCTGCAAATGTAACAAGACCTGTGCCTACACCTGTTGCGGCATCCATCATAAGCTGAGCGTTGCTTTCGGGGGAAATCTCCGAATCAAAGTTAAGAAGTGCTGTCATACCCTGCGGAATTGTTCTTGTAGGAACAATAACAACATTTCTGTCCTTAACCATAGGTATAGTCTGCTCGGCAGCAAGAATGATATTTTTATTATTCGGGAACACCAATACATTTTTAGCCGGTGTAGCCATTACCGCTGCGTAAATATCGTCTGTGCTCGGGTTCATACTCTGACCGCCGGAAACAACATTGGCACAACCTAAATCCTTGAAGAGGTTTTTAAGTCCCTCGCCTGCCGCAACCGCAACAAAGCCAAAGTCTTCAACAGGTTCTGCCGGCTCAAAAGTTTCTTTCTTAGGTTTAGCGGCAGCCTTGGCATTTTTGTGCTGTTCTTTCATATTTTCAACTTTTACTGTCAAAAGCTGACCGAACAAAAGAGCTTTTGTAAGAGCCTTACCCGGCTGTTCGGTATGAACATGAACTTTAATAATCTCTTCGTCATTAACTACTACAACGCAGTCGCCGATAGTCTGAAGATAAGATCTAAGCTCGTCCGGGTCGGGAGCGTCCTCTATATTTCTGCCTATAATAAATTCTGTGCAGTAAGTAAACTGAATATCATCGTCAAATTCAGCAGCCGCACTTTCAAAATTATCAACAGTAGCCTCTTTTTTTGCCTCGGTGTACTCAATCATTACACCGTCCTTAAGGTAGGAAAGCATACCCTCAAAGATTACACAAAGACCCTTACCGCCTGCGTCAACAACTCCTGCCTTTTTAAGAACAGGTAAGAGTTCCGGAGTAATTGCAAGTGCCTCGTTTGCCTTATTGCAAATGCACTGCCATACATAAAGGCTGTCGGAGTTTATTCTTGAAGCCTCAACACCCTCTTCATAAGCCATACGGGCTACTGTAAGGATTGTGCCCTCTGTAGGTTTCATTACAGCCTTATACGCTGCGTCAACACCGATACCGAGAGCTGCGGCAAGGCTTTTGCCGTTTACTTCTTTCATACCCTTAAGTCCCTGTGCAAAGCCACGGAAAATAAGAGATGTAATAACACCCGAGTTACCTCTTGCTCCTCTT
Organism: Ruminococcus sp. FMBCY1; assembly: GCF_023921805.1. Taxonomy (GTDB): domain Bacteria; phylum Bacillota; class Clostridia; order Oscillospirales; family Acutalibacteraceae; genus Ruminococcoides; species Ruminococcoides intestinale_A. Next base: position 1,071,008 of record NZ_CP074197.1, read on the forward strand.
AACATTGCGGAAGCTGTAATCTGTGCTACCTCGCCCGCATCGTCACCGTCATAATCGGCAAGAGCTTTTGCGGCAGCCATTATAGTCATAGACATATTTGTACCTGTATCACCGTCGGGAACAGGAAAAATATTAAGATCATTAATCTGATTTTTCTGTGAGCTTATATTGTTTGCACCAGAAATTATCGCATTCTTTAAGATTTCGCCGTTAAACATTGCGAACACATCCTTTATCATACAATTAAATTCATAGACATAGTTATTATATATTTTAGAACGGAATTTTGCAAGTAAAATTCGCAAAAATATATCAAATTTAAAATTTTGGTTACCTTATTCAATTCTGAATGACTCTGCGGTCAATGTTTTGCCTGTTTTGTCATCAATATCGAAAAGCACACATTCCATTTTACATTCACCGTCCGCAAGGTCAAATCTTGCAGGCAGCTTGGTTTTGAATTTATTGATAATTATTTCGCTTTTTACACCCAAAACCGAATGAATTGTTCCTGTCATACCTACATCGGTTATATATCCGCTACCGTTAGGCAAAACCTGTGCGTCAGAAGTCTGCACATGAGTATGTGTACCAAACATTGCAGATACCTTACCGTCAAGGAAATATCCCATAGCTCTTTTTTCGCCCGTAGCCTCAGCATGAAAGTCAACTATAATAATATTGCTCTCCGCTTTCTTAAGCATATTTTCGGCACAATCAAACGCACAATCAAGGTTGTTGTCCATAAAGGTATTGCCCATAATATTGATTACGGTAATTATCTTTCTGCCTGTATCAACATTTACAATTCCCATACCCGGAGTAGTTCCGTCAGGAAAATTTGCGGGACGAACTATAAACGGATTTTCGTCAATAAAGTCATAAGCCTCTTTACGCCTGAAAGAATGGTTGCCGAGAGTAATAACATTTACACCGCTGTCGAGAAGATAATTTGCAGATGACGGTGTAATTCCGTTGCCGTCTGCCGAGTTTTCTCCGTTGCAAAGCACAAAGTCTATTCCTTTTACTTTCTTCAAAGTCGGCAACTTATCACGCAAAAAGCGACAGCCTATACTGCCTACGACATCACCTATACATAAAATCCGCATAATATCACCCTATAATAATCTAATAAGTTTAATTATACCACATATATTTTAATCTGTCACACTTAATTCTGATGTTTGTGCTATATTTTCATTAAAAATATAGCTGATTTCAGCATTAAAATTATTATTGCTCTTTTTTATATTGATTTTCCTGCTTACAAGCGTACTATCTTGCTTTTCAAACACTTCATAAAGCATTGACTGTGCAAGTAATTTTTTATCAAGAACGGCTTTATCCATATTTACACTGCTTTTACTAACTTCAATTTCACTCTGCGTCGTAAACTCTATCGGTATATTTGTATTGTTAAAACACAATTTCTCTTTATTTTTTACGAACACACTGTCATCATAAGACAAAAAACTTATTGAACAGGGAAATTTAAAATTTAAAAAGCCGCACATATATCTGTCGGTTCTGTTATCGGTTATCGAATAATAATCATAGCTTTTGGGCAATGTATATTCTTTTTTATATATTACATCTGCCATTATCTCGGCACTTGCGTGCACATATTCTATTGTTTCCTGCTTTGTTTCCACTATACCGCTTACAAGCAGATCTCCTTTTACAACTCCGCTGCCTTTCATTACCTTTGTTTCCCCTCTTGATGTCTTTATACTTGTTATTACTCCGTCATTATTTGCTTTTATGTTACAAGGAGTTTTAAAGTCCGGAGTATCGGGTTTCGGAGCTTTTTCTTCAATATTAACACTCATCGTACTGCCCGTAATATTAAGACTTATCCAGCCAATCTGCTCGTTTTTCAAAATCAGTCTGCGCTCGGTATTTTCGGTATCTATAGAATTTATATACGAACCTACTTTTACATTATCCTCCTCAAGAGCGGAAAGAATTTGTGAGGTACTCAAACTCTTTGTAGGAGGTGCATCAATATACCATATAAATTTTGACAAGACCGAAATCAAAACAATTCCGATTATTGCTCCAATCAAAAGTCCCACTCTCTGCCTATAGCGTTGTACATAAAAAGGAAGTCCGTGTCTGCCTGTAACACGCATTTTCAGTTTTGATTTATAAGCTATACTGCGTATATTTTTGTAATCATACACCTGCATTGTAGCAGTCAAGCCTTTTTCTGTGGGCTTTAAATTCCATACATTAATTCCGTTACGGGTGGTAAGATTAATAAATCGTTCGGGAAATTTTCCGCTTGCAGAAAAATCGACATAGCCCTTGCTCCATCTTATAAGCTTTAACAGCATATTAACGCCCCGCTTTATGTAATAAAATCAATTCCCGTTATAAATCCCTCAATTACAACATCAACTGCAGAAATGCACTTTACCGTAAGTCCTCTGCCGCATACGGAAACAACCATTTTGTTTGTGTTAATCTTTATATTTTCGCTTTCATACCTCAACACGCCTGTCGAACCCTCGATTGTTATTCGCCTGTTGCCAAGCATATCAAGTGTCGGCAAACCTGAATTTAAATCAAGCGTAAGCGAACTTGCCGATTCGTTTTTCGGCTTATCGTTTTTTCTCTGCAAAATATATCTCTCCCGTTTCATAGCTTTATTATTATTTTTATGCAGAGTGTTACATATATATTAATGGTGATTGCTATGTTTATTAAGGCAAATTTTCACAAATTTACAGTCGCACTGCTTTCGCTTGCAATAGTTATTGTATGCATAATGCTTTTAATTTTTTCAAAAGAATGTGCAGACGGAGTGTTTTCGGGAATTGAAATGTGCATAAATGTACTTATTCCCTCTCTGTTTCCGTTTATGGCAGTGTCATCGTTTACGGTAAAAAGCGGTATTTCCGATTTTTTAGGCAAACCTTTCGGCAAAATTATGAAATCGGTATTCGGACTAAGTCCATGCTTTGCACCCATATTACTGCTTTCGGTTACGGGAGGTTATCCTATCGGTGCAAAAAGCTGTAACGAACTTTACAAAAACGGAAATGCGGGAACAGAAGAATGTAAAAGAGCAAGTATGTTTATGGTGTGTGCGGGTCCGGGTTTTTTAGTAAGTTTTATAGGAATGTCAATTTACAACGATAAAAAAATCGGCATAATAATGCTCTGCTCACAAATTTTGTCGGTACTCATTACAGGCATTGCGAATAGAATAATAAACAGAGGGAAAATTTTTGTAACTGCCAAAGGAAGCAATAAAATCAGGCTAAGCCTTACAAAATCTCTTGTGGAAGCGGTGTACGATGCATCAAAAGGTATGTTTTCAATATGCTCGTTTGTTATAGCTTTTTCCGCCGTCGCAGGTATTATTTCGACAGTGCTTGATGACGGATTTGTAAAAATCGCCGTGCTGTCAATATTTGAAGTGTGCACGGGTGTAAAAACGGCTTCTTCCGAATTACCTGTATGGGCAGTTGCGTTTGTGGCGGGATTTGGCGGAATATGCGTACACTTTCAAATTTTTTCAGTGCTTGGCAATCTTAAGATTAATAAATTGATATTTTTCTGTTACAGAATTATTCAAGGAATATTAACCGCACTTTTCACCTATATCGGTATGCTGATATTTTACGATACCAAAAGCGTATTTTCCGTAGGTACGGTTTCAGGCAGTTCCGTTTACGGAGGCACGGCATTTTCGGGAATTGCACTTACGGCGCTGATGATTTGCTTTTTATTTTTACTTAAAAATTACAGAAACAATTAACGGAGGTTACTTATGTGTGGTATTGCAGGTTGGTTTGACAACGAAATTGATATGAGTAAACAGATTCCTGTTCTATATAAAATGTCACAAACCCTTAGCAAGAGAGGTCCTGACGAAAACGGGCTTTACATTAATAAAGGTTGTGCTCTGCTGCACAGACGGCTTATTGTTATTGACAAAGAAAACGGCAAACAGCCTATGGCGGCACGACACAGAGGAAAAACATATATAATCGTCTATAACGGAGAGCTTTACAACACCGATGAATTAAGAGAAGATTTAAAAGCAAGCGGCTATCATTTCAGAGGGCACAGCGATACCGAAGTTGTGCTTAAATCATATATGAAATACAAAGAGAAATGCGCCGATATGCTCAACGGCATTTTTGCTTTTGCGATATATGATGTAAGCGAAAACAGTATTTTCCTTTGCCGAGATAAAATCGGAGTAAAACCGTTGTTTTATTATGAATACGACGGAGGAATTTTGTTTGCGTCAGAAATAAAGGCTCTGCTTGCAAGTAAGATTGTAAAACCGCAGATTGACGAAACAGGTCTATATGAAATTTTCTTCTTAGGTCCTGCCCGTACTCCGTCATGCGGCGTTTTTAAGGGAATTAAAGAATTAAAACCGGGTGAATCGGCACTTTATAAAAATCAAAAACTGACTAAAAAAAGTTACTTTACAATTCAAGCGAAAGAACACACGGACAGCGTTGAAGAAACTGTTGAAAAAACACGCTTTTTGCTTACCGACGCTATAAACCGTCAGCTTGTCAGCGATATGCCGCTCTGCTTTTTCCTGTCGGGCGGACTTGACAGCAGTATAATTGTAAAAACCGCCTCGCAATATTATAAGGAAAATAAGCTCGGCAAAATCAACACTTATTCGGTTGAATATCGTGACAATGAAAAATATTTTAAGAAAAGTCTGTTTCAGCCAAATGCCGATTTTGAATATATTTCACTTATGTCACGCAATGCTGACAGTCGGCACAGGGAAATTATACTTGATAACAAGGCGGTTGCCGACGCACTTTATGACAGTGTAATAGCAAGAGATTTGCCCGGTTATGTAGATGTTGACTCCTCGTTACTTTTGTTCTGCGGCGAAATCAAAAAAGATTATACCGTTGCGTTGTCGGGTGAATGTGCTGATGAACTTTTCGGCGGTTATCCGTGGTACCACAACAAAGAAATTTTATTTGAAGATAATTTTCCATGGTCAAAAAGTCAGGATGTCCGCTCCTCAATATTAAAAGACGGAGTTTTGCCAAAGGGTTCAGAATATGTGCGGCAAAAATATCTTGATACAATTAACCTTGCCCCAAAACTGAAAACAGATTCAAAAACAGACGCACGAATGAGAGAGATGTTTTATCTTAATTTTTACTGGTTTATGCAATGTTTGCTTGAACGAAAAGACCGCTGTTCAATGTATAACGGACTTGAGGTGCGTGTACCGTTCTGCGACTACAGACTTGCGGAATATGCATACAATATGCCTTGGAAAATCAAAGCATATAATAACCGTGAAAAAGGAATTGTGCGAAAAGCCTTTGAGGATATTTTGCCCGAAGAAATTTGTTGGCGAAAGAAAAGTCCTTACCCTAAAACCCACAACCCGATATATTTTGACATCTGTAAAGAGCGAGTTATAAATATTCTGAAAAAGAAAAATCCACTTACCGAAATGCTAAGCAAAGAAGGTATAATGAATATAATCGAAAATCCCGACAGTATAACAACACCTTGGTACGGTCAGCTTATGCAAGCACCGCAAATACTTGCGTATATTATTGAACTTGATTATTGGTTTGAAAAATATAATGTTGAAATAGTTTAAATCTTGTGTTAAAATAGCGTAAGAATGTTCAAACGGGGTGATTGTTATAAGTACGGAAACATATAAAAGCATTGTCGGTTTCTTTAAAAGAAATAAGCCTTGCAACACCGTATTAAAATTATGCTATAACTTTCTCCCTCTTATAATGTTTGTATCGTATGGCATTCTTATTATTTTTATGTTTTTTTCCGATATTAAAATTTTTGCAAGAATTACGCTGTCACCGCTTACAGTATTTGCAATAGTTACTTTTTTCAGAAAAATATTTAACAGACCTCGACCGTACGAAAAATTTGCTACTACATCTGTATTCGGTAAAAACAAGAAAGGCGAAAGTATGCCGAGCCGTCACACCGCCTGTGCCTTTATAATTGCAATGGCATTTATGTATGTAAGTATTCCGCTCGGAATTGCTTATCTTATAATCAGCGCTTTGATTATGATTTCAAGAGTCCTTGCCGGGGTGCATTTTATAAGCGATGTCATAGCAGGTATGGCAATCTCACTTCTTTACGGCTATTTTTCATTTTTTATAATTTAAATAACAGAAAAGCAGTTGCAATCCAAATAAGATTACAACTGCTTTTATTATAAGTCTATTATTTTAAATTATGGTTTAGCGGAGTGTCGGTCGGGCATTGAAAATTAGCTAACGCTAAATTATCCTCCCAAAAAGCAAAAAGTTTACTCAATTTTTTCAAAAATTGCGGGTATGGGCAGCGCCCATAAAAATCTTCCGATACAACAATTTATCAGGCGCAAACAGCCACGCTGTTTGCGTGCTAAAACCAAGTTTGTTAAAACAGGCGACAGCCTTTTATAAAAGAAATAATTAACTTTTTTCATTATATAGTGAATGTATTTTCTTTTTGCTTTCGCATTTTAAGGCATTCACCGTTGTGTTCAAGCCGCCAAACAGCGAACTGTTCGGCTATCGTCAGATTGCGTAAACGGAAAGTATTTGTGGGCTTTGCCCACACCCACGACCTTTGAAAAGGTCGACCAAACTTTTATAATTGCTTGATAAAGCAATCAGCTAAACCATAATTATCTCAACCTTTGATAAAACCTCACATATGCAAAAAGTGCCCAAGCAGAATGCTCGGGCACAAATTTTTATAATTATATTTTCGATAATATGTAATTATTCGATTACCTTTATCCAACCCTTAGGAGCTTCAATTCTGCCCATCTGAATACCTGTGAGTGTTTCATAGAGCTTCTTTGTAACAGGGCCCATTTCTTCCATACCGCTTGGAAAACAAATTTCTTTGCCGTGGTCGTTGATTTTGCCAACAGGTGAGATAACAGCCGCTGTACCGCAAAGACCACACTCTGCAAAATCTTTAACCTCGTCAAAGTAAACTTCTCTCTCCTCTACCTCAAGACCGAGATACTCTTTTGCAACATACATAAGAGAACGACGGGTAATAGAAGGAAGAATACTGTTTGACTTAGGAGTAACAACTTTGCCGTCCTTTGTAACGAAGATAAAGTTTGCACCGCCTGTTTCCTCTACCTTTGTACGGGTAGCAGCATCAAGATACATATTCTCGGCAAAACCTTCTTCATGAGCTGTAACAATTGCATGCAAGCTCATTGCATAGTTAAGACCTGCTTTGATGTGACCTGTACCGTGCGGTGCGGCTCTGTCAAAGTCAGAAACCTTAATTGTGATAGGCTTTGCACCACCCTTAAAGTATGGACCTACAGGGGTTGCGAAAAGTCTGAACTGATATTCTGTTGAAGGCTTAACACCGATAACAGGTCCGATACCGAACATATACGGACGGAGATAAAGTGTTGCACCCGAACCGTAAGGAGGTACATAGTCTGCATTAGCCTTTACTACCTTGCAAACTGCGTCTACAAACATATTCTCCGGAAGAACAGGCATTTCAAGTCTTTTGCATGAATCCTGCATTCTTGCTGCATTAAGGTCAGGTCTGAAAACTACGATTTTTCCGTCCTGTGTTGTATAGGCTTTTAAGCCTTCAAAGCAAGTTTGAGCATACTGCAAAACACCGGCACATTCACTCATTGTGACTGTTGCATCGGTTGTCATTGCACCTTCGTCCCACTTGCCGTCTTTATAATTAGCTACAAATCTTTCACCGGTAGGCATATAACCAAAACCGATATTCGCCCAATCAATATTCTGCTTTTCCATGATATATTACTTCCTTTCATAGTAGGCAAATTGTGTTATAAGTATATATTATACTTATTATCGTAATTTGTCAACAATTAAAGTCGGATTATTAGCGTATAAAAGTATATTTTGTACCAATTTTTTAAAATCATAAAATTACAATTCCTTTATCGAATTAAAGCAGTAAAATTTTATAAAACAACTTCCGTTTTCATTAATTTATGCAAAACGAAAAGGTTTGAAATCTATTTACATTTTTTACCAAAATGCAATTTACGAACTTCAAACCTTCATTTTAAATTCAGCAAATTATAAATTCACAAACAAATACAAGTAAGCAACAGATTACCGATACCTTAAACAGTCCTGCATCAAACCAAGCTGCCACAAGACCTGCCGCAAAGGCTATTGCTCCCGCTATCGGACTTTGCGTAGCATTGATAATTGCGGGAAAAGTCATAACCGAAAGCGTTACATACGGCACATAGTAGAGAAATGATTTTACAAATTTATTTGTGAATTGTTTTTTTACAACGGTCAGAGGCAACACTCTGATTAAAAATGTAACACCTGCCATTATAAATATGTAAATATAAGGATTATGCGACATTTTCACTGCCCTCCTCATCTTTTACAGGGAACAGCAAAGCTGCTGCTGCGGATATAATAACAGTTAAAATTATTGTTCTTGTACCCTCTGAAATCTCGCTTATCACAGGCAGATAAGCAAATGCAAGGCTTGCAATAAAGCTGAAAATAACTATTCCCATAAGAGGTTTATTGCTCTTTGTCGGCGGCACGATAATCGCAAGAAACATTCCGAACAGCGCTACGCTTAACGCACTTACAACTCTAAGCGGCAAAACATTACCCGCTATTGTACCGAGCGCCGTACCTACCGCCCAACAAGGTCCTGCAAAGATTATTGCTCCGTATGTATAATACGGATTTACACTGCCTTTTCTTGATATTGTAATTCCGAAAAATTCATCGGTTATAAAAAAGCCGAGCAATAATCTGTGAATCAGTGAAGTGCCGCTTTTTATTCTCTGACTTAGCGCACAACTCATCAGCAAATATCTTGCATTTGCAATAAGCGTTACTACCGCCATTTCAAAATATGTTGCATCCGCAGCAATAACCGTAAAACCCGAATATTCACCCGCAGACGCATTACATAACAAACTTGCAAGAAAACTTTGAAAAAAGTTAAGTCCTGCATTTTTTGCCGCAATACCTAACGAAAACGACACCGCAAGATAACCAAGTCCAATAGGAACACCGTCACGCAATCCCTCAGCTATAACCTTTCGGTTAGATTTTATTATATTTTTCCTACCCATTTTTTTACTCCGTAACTTTTAATACAAAAACAATCTGTCACATAAAAGACTGTTTTTACTTTTGTTATAATAAACAGCACTGATTATTATAACATATACAAGAATTAAATTAAACTGTCATTTTTATTAAAATTTATAAAATTGTAAAAAAATACTTGATTTTATTTTGAGTGTAGTATATAATGTATCCAGTTAGTTAAAACTAACCGATTGAATAAATCATGTGGACTTCCTATGAATCCTCTACTTCTATTCGCCGGAGGGCACTGCTGACCTTCCGGAAGGAAGTCTGCGAATAAGATGATAAGGAGATTGTAAAAATGGCTTATTTAGAAATTGAAAAAGTTGTTGGCAGAGAAATTCTTGATTCTCGCGGAAACCCTACTGTAGAAGCAGAGGTTACTCTTATTGACGGTACTGTTTCAAGAGGTACTGCTCCAAGCGGTGCGTCAACAGGTGAGTTCGAGGCTCTTGAGCTTCGTGACGGTGACAAGAACAGATATCTCGGTAAGGGTGTTTCTAAGGCAGTTGAAAATATTAATACAGTAATTAACGATACTATTACAGGTATGGACGCTTCTGACATTTATGCTGTTGACAAAGCGATGATTGAGGCTGACGGTACAAAAGACAAGTCAAATCTTGGCGCAAATGCTATTCTTGCCGTTTCTATTGCAACTGCAAGAGCAGCAGCTACTGCTCTTGACATTCCGCTTTACAGATTCCTCGGCGGTATTTCAGGCAACAGACTTCCTGTTCCTATGATGAATATTCTTAACGGTGGCGCACACGCTGCAAACACTGTAGATGTTCAGGAGTTTATGATTATGCCTGTAGGCGCTCCAAGCTTTAAGGAATGTTTGCGTTGGTGTGCGGAAGTATTCCATGCACTTGCAGCTTTACTTAAGTCTAAGGGTCTTGCTACTTCTGTAGGTGACGAGGGCGGTTTTGCACCTGACCTTGCAAGCGACGAAGAGGCAATTCAGTATATTCTTGAGGCTGTTAAGAATGCAGGCTATGAGCCGGGTAAGGACTTTATGATTGCTATGGACGCAGCATCTTCCGAGTGGAAGGGCAGCAAGAAGGGCGAGTATGTTCTTCCAAAGGCAGGCACAAAGTTTACTTCTGCAGAGCTTATTGAGCATTGGAAAAAGCTTGTTGAAAAGTATCCGATTATCTCTATTGAAGATGCTCTTGACGAAGAGGACTGGGAAGGCTGGCAACAGCTTACTAAGGAGCTCGGCGACAAAGTTCAGCTCGTTGGTGACGACCTCTTTGTTACAAATACAGAAAGACTTGCAAAGGGCATTGAGCTTGGTTGCGGTAACTCAATTCTTATTAAACTTAACCAGATCGGTTCGGTTTCAGAAACACTTGAGGCAATCAAGATGGCTCACAAGGCAGGCTATACTGCAATTTCTTCACACCGCAGCGGTGAAACAGCAGATACAACAATCGCTGACCTTGCGGTAGCACTTAACACTTGCCAGATTAAAACAGGTGCTCCAAGCCGTTCAGAGCGTGTTGCAAAGTACAATCAGCTTTTAAGAATCGAGGAAGAGCTTGGCGACAGCGCAGTTTATCCACAGATGAAAGCTTTTAATGTTAAAAAGTAAAATTTTTATCTTGCATTAATGTAATTAAGAGAGAGCAGGTAGCATGCAGCTGTCTGCTCTCTCTGTTTGTGAGGATTATATGGCAAGAATGTTTTGTTATGTTTAATGCCGAAGAAGTATTTTAAATTATAGTTTAGCGGAGTGTCGGTCGGGGATTGAAATTTAGCTAACGCTAAATTATCCTCCCAAAAGCAAAAAAGTTTACTCAATTTTTTCAAAAATTGCGGGTTTGGGCAGCGCCCATAAAAATCTTCCGATACAACAATTTATCAGGCGCAAACAGCCACGCTGTTTGCGTGCTAAAACTAAGTTTGTTAAAACAGGCGACAGCCATTAAAAAACCTATATTTTATTAATGAAATAACGAATTTTTTTCTTATTGCTATCGCTTTTTAAGGCTAACGCCGTTGTGTTCAAGCCGCCAAACAGCGAGCTGTTTGGCTATCGTCAGATTGCATAAACGGAAAGTATTTGTGGGCTTTGCCCACACCCACGACCTTTGAAAAGGTCGACCAAACTTTTATAATTGCTTGATAAAGCAATCAGCTAAACCATAATTTATCCCAACTTTTGATAAAGAATTTACTTCCAAACTTCTTCTGCAATTTCCTTTACAAGTGCGAGTTTAGCCCACTGCTGTTCTTCGGTGAGTTTGTTGCCGATTTCACAAGACGCAAAGCCGCACTGCGGACTAAGGTAAAGTCTGTCAAGCGGAATGTACTTGCTTGCTTCTTTAATTCTTTCGATTACTGTCTGCTTGTCCTCAAGTTTCGGTGATTTTGTAGTGATAAGACCGAGAACAACTTTTTTGTTGCCGCTTACATATTTTAAAGGCTCAAAGCCGCCTGAACGCTCATCGTCAAATTCAAGGTAATAAGCGTCAACATTTTCTCTGCCGAACAGTGGCTCTGCAACTGAGTCATATGCACCGCTTGAGAAATATGCGGAATGATAGTTACCTCTGCAAATGTGTGTTGTAATAACCAAATCTTCAGGCTTGCCCTCAATTGCAAGATTATTTACTTTTAAGAGCTTTTCTTTAATATCTTCAAGGTTGTTTTCTTTGCCGTAACGAATTACACTGCCTTCGGCAACGAGTACACCCCAGGTGCAATCGTCAAACTGAATGTTTCTGCAACCTGCGTTATATAAATCGTTAATAACCTTTTTATAACCGTTTGCAATGTCAGTAATAAGCTCGTCATCGGTTGCATAGAATTTTCTTGTTGTTTCAATATTTGCAGGAATAATCATCTGCTGGAAAAACTGAGCAGGTGCAGGAATTGTCTGCTTGGCAACAGTGTTTTCGTCTTCAAAAGTTTTTATAAATTTGTAGTGCTCAACAAACGGGTGGTTGTCAACCGAGATTTTACCTGTAAGCCATGTATCGTCAATCAACGCAGGTTCGCCGTGGAATGCTACGCCCTTTTCTGTCTTTTTGTGTGCAACACCGTTAAATCCCCACATAAAGTCGAGATGCCATGTTGCTCTGCGAAATTCACCGTCTGTTATAACCTTGTATCCTAATTCTTTCTGCTTTTTTACAAGGTCTGTAATGGCTTTGTTTTCAATTTCTGTAAGTTCTTCTTTTGTTATATTTCTTTTTTCAAAATCTGCTCTGGCTTTTTTTAGATAGTCCGGTCTTAAAAAACTTCCTACATAGTCAAATCTGAATGGTACATTATTTTTACTCATAAATATTACCTCCTTGTTCATTTGTTAAAAGTATAAGGCGAAAATCAATATTTGTAAAATACATAAAAAGTGCAGTTGGCTATAGCTTTTAACTATAACCGACTGCACCTGTCGTTAATAAAAATATTAGTTTTTATCGTCGGAATTTGCCGAATAAACATCGGCTATTTCATTTATGGAGATATAGGCTTTCGGGTCAATATCGTGTACAAGTCTTTTCATTTTATCAACTTGAAAACGGTTTATTACAAAGTAAATCATTGTCTTTTTTGAACCTGAATAGTAACCCTTGGCGTCTATCATAGTAATACCGTTTTCAAATGTTTGCGAAAGTTTCTCACAAACAGCATCTGACTTGGTTGTAATAATAAAAGCGCCTTTTGCACGGTCAAAACCCTCTACAAAGAAATCTATCATTTTAACAGCCACAGCATAAGTTACTATGGAATAGAGCGGCAATATCCAACTGCCTATTACTATGCCGCAAATGATATAGAGAATTACATTGTAAATCATAATGAATGTGCCTATGCTTAAGTGAAGTTTTTTTGCAAACATTACGGCGAGAATATCTATTCCGTCCATAGCGCCGCCAAAGCGCATTGCAAGACCGCTGCCGCAGCCTGAAATTACACCGCCGAATATTGCGCATAAGAACAGGTCATTGCCCGCAAGGGGAGATATAAAGCTGACATCTATCGGTAAAATATCAGTTATTATCCATGCAACCAAAGAGTAAATGAATACCGTGTAAATTGCATATACGGTAAACTTTAGCCCCTCTCGTTTAAGACCGAGCAGAAACAGAGGAATGTTAAGTAAAATAAGTATAAGTGATAAACTGCACCATGCAGGAGTTTCTTGCGAAATAAGCATTGATGTACCTGAAATTCCGCTGTCGTAAAGTTTTACCGGAGCAAGAAACACAACTACGCCAAAAGCATTTATAATGCCTGCAAGCGTTAAGAACAGGAAATTTACTATTTTTAATTCTTTAAATGTACTGATAAAATTTTTCATTTATGCCTCCTTGTATTAAATATCACTTAATGTATTTGTTCAAGTGATTTAAGAATTTTTTGCAAAGCGGGCTTAAAACTAATTTTTTATGACTGATATATCCTATACGCATATCTCCTTCCTTGATTAATGGGATTGAAATAATATTCGAACCGTTAAGACCGCTGTCAATTACTCCGCTGCAAACCGTATAACCGTTAAGACCTATCAATAAATTGAAAAGTGTGGCTCGGTCTGTTACACGAATATTTTTTTTGCGTTCTACAGTGCTGAAAATTTCTTCCGAATAATAAAAAGAGTTATGATTGCCCTGTTCAAAAGAAAGATAAGGGTAGTCTGCAAGCTCTTCCATAGTAACGGATTCTTTATTTGCAAGCGGATGTTCCGCCGTTACAAAAATATGAGGCTTTGCTATAAAAAGCTCATTAAAGCACAAACCTTTTGATTTAATGATTTTCGTAAGAGCCGCTTCGTTAAAAGCGTTTAAATAAATAATTCCGATTTCGCTTTTCATTGTAGCTACATCGTCAATTATCTCGTAAGTTTGAGTTTCTCTGATTGAGAAGTCATACTCGTTTTGAGGCAACTCTTTAATTAAATCTACAAACGCATTTACAACGAATGCATAATGTTGAGTGGAAACAGAAAAGCGCTGCTTATCCCTTACCGAGGTTTTATATGCACTTTCAAGCAGGTTAGCCTGTTCAAGCACCTGTCTTGCATAGCCCAAAAATTGTTCACCCTCGGTAGAAACAGCAACGCCTTTGTTGGTTCTGTTAAATATTGTAATGTTCATTTCTTTTTCAAGTTCACGGATTGCATTGGTCAGGCTCGGCTGTGAAATAAAAAGTTCCTTTGCCGCCTCGCTTATTGTACCTTTTTGAGCAACCGTGATAACATATCTCAGTTGTTGCAGAGTCATATTAATATTCCTTTATTTAAAATTAATGTTTACTGTTTTGATAAGAATTTACTATATTATAACATAAAATATAAATTGTGTAAATCTCTTATTTAAAAATAATTGTGATTCTTTGCGTGAAATATTATATATAATAAACAAATAAGCAAAAAAGTATATATGTTAAAAATCAGTTATGATAATATTACCTTAATTATGACATTTTATTTTATTTTTGTATAGACAACAGCAAGAAATAATAATATAATTAATATTACTATTATATTAGTTTGCATATGGCAGACAGAATTAAAAAGGAGAAAAGATATGGGCGGATATATGGGAGTAGCAGCCAAAGAGGACTGCGTTTTTGATTTGTATTTTGGTATTGACTATCACTCACACCTCGGCACAAGAAGAGGCGGTATGGTAGTTTACGATGACGAAAAGGGTTTTGACAGATCTATTCATAATATTGAAAATGCACCTTTCAGAACTAAGTTTGATAAAGATATGCAGAGTATGAAAGGCAGACTTGGCATCGGTTGTATTTCCGATTATGAGCCGCAGCCGCTTATGGTGCGTTCACATCACGGTACATACGCTATCACAACCGTAAGTAAAATTAACAATACAGACGAGCTCGTTCAGGAGATTTTCTCAAACGGCAATTCTCATTTTCTTGAAATGAGCGGCGGTGAAATCAACCCTACAGAACTTGTTGCAACACTTATAAATCAGAAAGAAAATCTTATTGACGGTATTAATTACGCACTCGAAAAGGTAGACGGTTCACTTTCACTTTTACTTATGAATCCAAACGGAATTTATTGTGCAAGAGATAAGTACGGCAGAACTCCTATTGCTATCGGCAAGAAAGAGGACGCTTTCTGTGCCGCTTTTGAGAGCTTTTCATATAAAAACCTCGGTTACAGCAATTACAAAGAGCTTGGCCCTGGTGAGATTGTTGTTATTACAGATAAAAACTGCGTTACCTTAAAACAGCCCGGAAATGATATGAAAATATGCACATTCCTTTGGGTTTACTACGGCTACCCTGCAAGCTCATACGAGGGAATGAGCGTTGAGCAGATGCGTTACCTCTGCGGTGCAAAAATGGCAAAGAGAGATAATGTAAAGCCTGATGTTGTTGCAGGTGTTCCTGATTCGGGTATTGCACACGCAGTCGGATATGCTAATGAGTCGGGTATTCCCTTCTCAAGACCGTTTATTAAATACACACCAACATGGCCGAGATCCTTTATGCCTACAATTCAGAGCCAGCGTAATCTTATTGCCAAGATGAAGTTGCTTGCAGTTGAAGATTTAATCAGAGATAAGAGCCTGCTTTTAATTGACGATTCAATCGTGCGTGGTACTCAGCTTAGAGAAACCACAGAGTATCTCTTTGAAAGCGGTGCAAAGGAAGTTCATATCAGACCTGCTTGTCCTCCTCTTGTTTACGGATGTAAGTATCTCAATTTCTCACGCTCATCTTCTGAAATGGATCTGATTACAAGACGAGTTATTGAAAGACTTGAAAACGGCAATGTTACCGATGAAGTTTTAAAGGAATACACAAATCCCGATTCTGAGAAGTACGAAAAAATGGTTGACGAAATCTGCAAGGAGCTCAAGTTTACTTCACTTCGATTTAACCGCCTTGACGATATGCTTGATTCCTGCGGTATAGATAAATGTAAACTCTGTACTTATTGCTGGAACGGTGAAGAATAAAAATAATCAAAAGTGAGCTGTAAAAAACAGCCCAAATAAAAAACGACTGCATTCTAACCTAAAGGTAGGAATGCAGTTCAGCCTGTAGAAAAACTCGAAATTCAGATTAACCGGATTTCGAGTTTTTGAAATTTTAGAATAAATTTTAAATAATTTCCTCATCACGGAAAAATGTTAAGAGAGGAAGGCTACAAGCCGAGGATACTTGCTGTTGATGAATTTGCAATCCATCAAGGACATAGTTACGCAACCTGCGTGATGAATCTGGAGCATGGAGATATCTTATGGTTCGGAAATGGCAGAGCGATGAAGGATTTTGAAAAATTCTTTAAAGATGTGCCTTCCGACTCCTTGTCAGCAGTCATTGCGGTAGCGATGGACATGAACGCATCTTACAACAAGCTTGTAACAAAGCACGGATTGAATATGATCGGTTTCATATGCAGTCGCAATTTGGCAGATATGTTCTCGGCGTTGTTCGTCTGGATGAAGCTCGCAGGCTTCAACAACAAGATCAAGGTCGCTAAACGAATCGGCTACGGTTACCGTGACGACGACTTCTTCTTTACCCTGATTTGCTATCTTTCTATTCCGTCTGTCCGTTACCATCCCGCAAAAAATCGTGATGAACCTAATATTTACTAAAAACGCCGACCGATACAGTCTTTATGTATAGGTCGGCGCTATATTATAAAGTGTTTAACTATCCTTAAGCGGTTTTACCTGTATAGAGCTGATAATACTTACCCTTCTGCTCTATAAGCTGTTCGTGTGTGCCCTTTTCTATAATTCTGCCGTGCTCAAGAACAATAATACAATCTGAATTTCTTACGGTTGAAAGTCTGTGAGCAATTACAAATGTTGTTCTGCCCTTCATCAGCTTATCCATACCGTCCTGTACAATCTTTTCTGTACGGGTATCAATTGAACTTGTTGCCTCGTCAAGAATAAGTGCAGGCGGATTGGCAACTGCGGCTCTTGCGATTGCAAGCATTTGGCGTTGTCCCTGGCTAAGGTTTCCGCCGTCACCTGTAAGAACCGTATCGTATCCGTGCGGAAGTTTACGGATAAAGCTGTCTGCGTTGGCAAGTTTAGCCGCCGCAATAACTTCTTCATCGGTAGCGTCAAGTCTGCCGTAACGGATATTTTCCATTACTGTATCTGTGAAAAGATGCGTTTCCTGCAATACAATACCGAGAGAGCGTCTTAAGTCAGCTTTCTTAATCTTATTGATATTTATGCCGTCATAGCGGATTTTACCGTCCTGAATGTCATAAAATCTGTTGATAAGGTTTGTAATTGTAGTTTTGCCTGCACCTGTAGAACCTACAAATGCAATCTTCTGACCCGGCTTTGCATAAAGGTCAATATTATGGAGAACCATTTTATCATCTGTATAACCAAAGTCAACATCGTCCATTACAAGGTCGCCCTTGAGCTGACGGTACTCTGTTGTACCGTCCTCGCTGTGAGTATGTTTCCAAGCCCACACACCTGTTCTCTCTTCAGACGGTTCGATTTTGCCGTCAACAATTTTAGCATTGACAAGATTTACATATCCGTCGTCCTCTTCAGGTTTTTCGTCAAGAAGTTTGAAAATTCTGTCTGCACCTGCAAGAGCCATAATAATGCTGTTGAGCTGCATACTGATCTGATTAATTGGCTGACTGAAATTTTTGTTAAATGTCATAAATGCCACAAGTCCGCCAAGTGTAAGTCCTGCAAAGTGATTAAACGCAAGCACACCGCCGACTATTGCGCAAAGCACATAGCTGATATTACCGAGCTGTGCATTGATAGGCATAAGAATATTTGCAAATTTATTTGCATTATATGCGCTGTCAAAAAGTTTGTCGTTGAGTTCGTTAAATTCTTCAACAGCCTTACCCTCGTGATTAAATACCTTTACAACTTTCTGACCGTTCATCATTTCTTCAATGTAGCCGTTCACCTTGCCGAGGTCATCCTGTTGAGCCGTAAAATATTTACTGCTCTTGCCGCCGATTTTGCCCGATACAATAAACATTACGGCAACCATAACAAGTGTAAGAAGTGTAAGCGGAATACTGATTGAAATCATACTTACAATTACAGATACAATTGTAATTGTACTTGAGAAAAGCTGAACCATACTCTGGCTAATCATCTGACGGAGAGTATCAATATCATTTGTATAAACCGACATAATATCGCCGTGAGAATGAGTATCGAAGAATTTAATCGGTAAACTCTCCATATGTGAGAAAATATCAATTCTCAAATTACGCATTGTACCCTGTGTTACATAAACCATAAGTTTTGAATACGCAAAAGTTGAAGCAGCACCGAGCAAGTAAAAACCTGCTACTCTTGCTATTGCGAAAAGCAAGGGAGTAAAATCAGGCGAACTTGTATTCATAAGCGGAGTGATGTAATCATCAATAAGCGACTGAATAAATAATGTACCCTGTACATTTGCAAGTACACTGACGATAATACATATAAATACGATTATCATATGGATTTTATAATTTTTAAATGTATATCTTAAAATTCTTCCGAGGATTTTTCCCGGATTTTTAACCTTAGGTTTTGCACCCATCTGGCGTCTTCTGCCGCCACCCATAGGACCCGGCATTACATCTCCCCCTTTGCATCAAAATCACCGCTGCCCTTAGTCTGGGCCTCATAAATTTCGGTGTAAATATCATTTTTATTCAAGAGTTCATCGTGTGAGCCTACGCCGCTGATTTTACCGTTATCAAGAACTATAATCTTATCGGCATTCTGAACACTTGAAATTCTCTGTGAAATAATAAGCTTTGTTGTATTAGGAATTTCCTCTGCAAAAGCCTTTCTTATCTTTGCATCCGTTGCTGTATCGACCGCACTTGTAGAGTCGTCAAGAATAAGAATTTTAGGCTTTTTAAGTAATGCTCTTGCAATACAGATACGCTGTTTCTGACCGCCCGATACATTAGTACCGCCACGCTCAATAAATGTATTATACTTTTCGGGGAATGTCTGAATAAAATCATCAGCGCACGCAAGTTTGCAGGCATTTACACATTCCTCTTCCGTTGCGTTTTCGTTACCCCAACGGAGGTTATCTAAAATTGTACCGCTGAAAAGTACATTTGACTGAAGAACTACAGATACCTCGTCACGGAGCTTTTCAAGGTCATACTCTTTAACATTTCTGCCGCCGACAAGAACTTCACCGCTTGTTACATCGTAAAGTCTGCCGATAAGGTTTACAAGACTTGTTTTAGAGCTGCCCGTACCGCCAATGATACCGACTGTTTCGCCTGACTTGATCTTTAAGTTAATATCGTCAAGTACAGGTTCTGCGCCTGTTTTGTTATAACTGAAATATACATCTTTAAATTCAATACTGCCGTCAGGCACATTTTTAACAGGATTTTCGCCGTTTGTAAGGTTACTCTTCTCGTTGAGAACACCTGCTACACGCTTTGCACTTGCGGCACTCATAGTAATCATTACAAATACCATACCGAGCATCATAAGTGACATAAGAATGTTCATACAATATGTAAGCATACTTGTAAGCTCACCTGTTGTAAGTGTTGAACCGACAATCATATTTGCGCCAAACCAGCTTATTGCAATGATACAAGCATAAACGGTAAGCTGCATTATAGGCGTTACAGATACCATACAGTTTTCAGCCTTAACAAAAAGTTTGTAAAGGTTGTTTGCGGCTTTTGAGAATTTTTTGGTTTCGTGATCCTCACGAACGAAAGCCTTTACTACTCTGATACCGGATACATTCTCCTGAACGCTTGCGTTCAAATCATCGTACTTTTTAAATACCTGATTAAAGTATTTCATAGTAAATTTCATAAGGGAAGCAAGAACAATCGCAAGAAAAATAATTGCAACGAGGTACACACTTGCAAGTTTTGCGTTGATTATAAATGCCATAACCATTGCACAAATAAGGCTTGTCGGTGCACGCATACACATTCTGAGTATCATCTGATACGCATTTTGTAAGTTGGTTACATCGGTAGTAAGTCTTGTAACAAGACCTGCGGTTGAGTATTTATCAATGTTTGAAAACGAAAATGTCTGAATATTCGCAAACATTGAGCGGCGAAGATTTCGTGCAAAACCGGCTGATGCCTTTGCACCGAAGCTGCCGCCGAGAATACCGCAGATAAGTCCGCCGATAGCACAAAGAACCATTCCTCCTCCGACAAAGAGAATATGATTCATATCGCCTTTGTTGATACCGTCATCAATAATTGAGGCCATAAGAAGCGGGATAAGCGTTTCAAAAACAACCTCAAGTATCATAAAAACAGGCGTCAGTACAGATTCTTTTACAAATCCCTTAATCTGTTTTGATAAAGTTTTTATCATACTTTTTCTCCTTTACCATATTATTGTCCCGAAATGCCTGCCTTAAGTTTTCGTATTAAAAACAAAAAGGTTTGCTTTTCTTCGGGTGTAAAAATACTGTCAAATTCCTGCTCGTTAGATATAATTGCTTTATCTATCGAGCTTTTTATGCTCATTCCCTTTTCGGTAAGCACAATTTTTTTAAGTCGTGCGTCATTTTCAACAGACTCTCTCTTTATGTACCCCTTTTTTTCCATAAGCTGTAAAATATTAGTTACGGATGAGCGTGAAATTGAAAACTCGCTTTCAAGATTTTTCTGGAAAATATCGTTGTCCTGATTATTGTAAAGATACGCTATTATCCAGCCGTGCATAATCGTTACCTTATCCACACCGTTTTTTGCCGCACTTTCAAGCATTTTCCTGTGCATAAGGTGGTTTACCGCCTTAATTTCGTGACCTATTGCGTCACATATATGGCAATCCTTTTCAAAATTTTTCTCTGTATCCGCATTTAATTTTTCGTCCTCCCCAAACATATCACACACTAAAAAACACCTCCGAATCGCAATTCAATATAAGTTCGGTATAAAACTGTTATATATTAAATTGTTTGATACCGAACTTTTATAACATTATAGTCTTTTTGTTTTTATTTGTCAAGAACTAATTTTAATTTTATGTAAGACAGCTTTACGCTGTCATTTTTTGTTGTAGCGATGTAGTGTCATTTATATTAATTTTTCCGTTATCGTCTAAATCTGCCGAATATAATACAAATTTTTCTTCATCAGAACATTCTGTTTTAATAATATCCGCACTCAAATTCTGCACTGTTTTAACATCGTTATCGTTAATTTTACCGTCGGCATTTACATCGCACTCTTTCAGCATAAATCCTGTTCCCACAATTACAAAATCCGTATTGCCGTCATCAAGCATTTTTTGCACTACGGTCTTTTTAGCCTTAAAAGTGTATGTGCCTACCGTTGAAAACTTGAGTTTATTCTGTGAAATTTCTTTTTTATAATTACTGAAAAACTCGTCCGACTTGCCGTTTACAATACCTTTTTTCTCAAGATATGCGTTAAGATTACCGATTATCTGTGTACAATATGCAGGGTCTGCGGTTATTTTTTCCGTATCAATATCATTTGCAATATAAAACATTGATAAATAAAACATTATTTTCGGACTGCTTAAATCAAGACCGCAATATACAATTGCATCTACAGTATCTTCGTCATTATAATTTTTCAGAGCAGTCCTTGAACATCCGTTCATAAGTGTAAAGTATTCTTTGGCATTTTCAAGTGAAAAATCTGCCTTTGAAGTTGCAGATACGCATATCATACCGGAAATCATTATTGAAACAGCAAGTGCCGTACAGGTAAATTTTTTTAACATAAAAAGCACCTCCTGAGTTAGTATAACTCAAAAAGGCGCTTTAACACACTTATTATTTACTTTTCCTTTTAACTTTCCGTTTTATCAGTGAAACTAACTTTTTAAATGAAAATTTCTTTATAGTGTCGTGATAAACATAATTTATTTCAGCACATATCATTAATAGCAGCATTAAAAAATACAGCAAAACCATTATGATAGCAAGACCTGTAATTACGCCGTAAACAGAAAAACCGTTAAAACTTTTTACATATATTGAGATTCCGAGAGCCAATACAAACCACGAAATTGTACACAAAACCGCACCCGGGAGTTGAGATTTAAAATTATATTCCTTTTTCTGCTCTTTGGAAATACACGGGAAATTCCTGTATATAGACGCAAAAGTAAAAGTCAGAATTAAAAATACAAGTAAATATCTTGATCTGAAAATTGCTGTAATTATGTTTGGCAAACTGCTTATAAACGGTTGGATCCAATCGTCAAGATATGAACCGAGAGCAATTATTACCAACGACGCAGACATTAATATAAAGAAAATAACAGTATAAAACATTGCACGAAAGCGCAAAACTATCCACATACGGTTTTCATATGCATCATAAACTCTGTTAAGTCCGTTAGTGATTGCATGTATTCCCTGCGATGCAGACCACAATGTAACCACAATTGAAACAAAAGAAATTCCTATAGTATTCTGATATGTTTCGGTTAAAAAATACTTTATCTGTGTAAGAAATACATCTGTAAATACACTTTGCAGCGCCTGTTCAATAAACGAAGTCGATATATGCAAGCCTTGCAGAATCGACAAACAAAACGCTAACAAAGGAACAGATGAAAGCACAATAAAAAAAGCAGACTGTCCGGCTATGGCAAAAATATTATCGTGAATACATTTGCTTATTATAGGATCATATTTTTTCATTATTTTATCATAAAAAGCAAAAGCTTTTTTTACTGCTTTCATAGCAAATCTCCTGTTTTATGAGTAGATATAATGTAATGTATTTATATGACACTTAGGACTGATTTAATCTGATTTAAAAAAATTATCGAGCCATAATCACGCTATCGGTTTTAAGTTCTACTATGTTATTGATTTTTTCGTCATCTTTTAGAGGTACTTCAATAAGCATAAGACAAACGCCCTTTGATTGATTGCTGTCCTTTGATTTCTGATATTGAACACACGGAACCTGCGAACTGATTGCATAGCTAAGTCCCCTAAAGCTGACTCTGTCTGCCGACGATTCAAGCTCAACAGGAGCAACATAAAGGCAATTGCTGTTAAAAAATCCGTCACTGTAGTTGCGGCTGAAATTAAGCAATTCACTCATATTTACCGAACCTTTGTAAGAGCTGCAAAAATTTTCATACTCGCTCATACTGTATATTCCTTTTGTGCCGTATGACGGGAGCTTTGAAAAGTTTGTTACATTAACAGACTCTGTGTAGTAAAAATGAGCCATATCATTATTGCTCACATCATTATAATAACCATCGGAAGAAAGATAGACATATCTTACCGTAAATATTGATGTATTTATACTCAAAAAACCTGCCGCAACAAGCATTACAAGCGGCAGAGCGGCAAAAGTAACTCTTTCTTTTATTTTTGCCTTAACAAAAAGCAGAATATACAAAATCAGTACAAATGATATGCCTGCAATGACATACATATAAAACGGCTGTTTGTATACATACATCATAAATTCGGAAAAACCAAACAGCAATTCCGCTATTATCAGAACCGCTAAATCAACCGAACGCAAGTCAATTGACATTTTTCTGTATCCATGTACTGTGGCGGCAACAATTATTAATGTAAGAGCCTCAAGAATTACGCTGAGCAAACCGACATACTCCGAACTTTTAAGCATTAACTGAACCGTAACAAAAAACATAGTTTCGACTATTGCAAGTACCAACAGTACAAAAGAAAGCACCGTAAGTCTGTGATTACTGCGAATACGCTTTACACGCTCCTGATACTGCTGCATTTCTTTTCCACTAAACGGAAATCTGTCAGTAGTATCTCCATAAAAACTAAATTCTCTCATTTTTTCCGCCTTTCAAAACTTCATAAAATATTTATCAACAAACGACAATTTCATATTATCATTTGCCATATCATATTATCATTTGCCATATAAATTATATACAATTTTGCTTATAAATTCAAGTAGAATTGCTATTAAATATATTTTTCCTGATAATTTGACAAAAAGCCTCTATTGTGATAACATATTAGTCAAGCAGTTCGTAACCATCCTGCTCGAGCAATTAACCAAAAGGGGCTTGCTCAATCAAAACTAAGGAGGAAAGGCATAGGACTTACTGTGTCCGTACACCCCCTGTGGGTGTTTTTTTATGCCAAATTTATGGAAAGGTACAGTATAATTCACGAAAAAAACAGTCGTGAAATTGTCCTTCTGCGTGGCAGTGGGTGTGTTTATACCAAATGCACATTCTGCGACTATTACAGTGACAGCTGTAAAAATGAAGAAGAAAATTTCAGGCTGAACAGCAAGGTGCTTGAAAATGTAACAGGCATCTTTCAAAACCTTGAAGTAATAAACTCGGGGTCGGTGTTTGAACTTGACAAAAATACCGTCGAGCTTATAAAAAAGGTTTGCAAACAAAAGAATATCCACACAATTCATTTTGAGTCGCACTATCTTTACAACAACAGAATTGCTGATTTGAGAAAAGAGTTTTCCGACTTTACGCTTAAAATGAAACTCGGTCTTGAAACCTTTGATTATGATTTCAGAGAGAATGTGCTTAAAAAGGGAATCAAAGAAAAAAATCCCGAAAAAATCTCTGAAAATTTCGATGAAGCTAATTTCCTTTTCGGAATTAAAGGTCAGACCGTTGAGTCTATAAGAAACGATATTGAACTTGGACTCAAATATTTTGAACGAATTTGCATTAATATAATGTGCGAAAATTCCACAAGCGTAAAACCCGATAAAGAACTTATAAAGGCTTTTATAAAAGAAATTTATCCTATATATAAGGATAACGACAGAGCCGATATTTTAATTAACAATACTGATTTTGGAGTGGGTGACTGATATGCCAAACGAACTTATACTTATATGTTCCGTAGTATTTATTTACGGTGCAGCACTTTTAGGATACAATTTTTTTGGAAAAATAGGACTTTATTGTATATCTGTAATTGCAACTATTCTTGCAAATATTGAAGTTACAATAATGATAAACGCATTCGGAATGGAACAAACACTCGGTAATGTTCTTTTTGCCGTAACATTTTTGATAACCGATATTTTGTCGGAATGTGAAGGCAAAAAAGCCGCACAAACCGCCGTATATGCCGGTATATTCTGTTCAATATTCTTCCTTGTGCTTTCGCAAAGCTGGATGCTTTATACGCCAAGCGCAACAGATACAATTATGCCGTCAATAAAAGCAGTGTTCTCAAACACACCACGAATGATTCTTGCATCTCTTGTTGTATATGCCGTAAGCCAGATGTTTGATGTTTGGCTTTACCATAAATGGTGGAATTTTACAGAAAAGAAGTTTGGCAGCAAACGCAGATTTTTGTGGCTTAGAAATAACGGTTCAACACTTATCAGTCAGATTCTTAACACTGCTCTTTTCACAGCATTCGCTTTCTGGGGCACATATGATATTCCGACACTTATTTCAATTTTCATTTCAAGCTATGTTATCTATATTTTCACAAGTTTGCTCGATACCCCGTTTGTTTATATTGCAAGAAAAATTCATGATAAAAAGCTTAATGCAAAAGCCGAAAAAGCATAAAACTTTCCTGACAGTTCTTTTGAATTGTCAGGATTTTTATTGCAAAAAACTATGCGAATATGCTATAATTTTACAGGTGATTTTATGTACTACACATACATACTGCGGTGTTGCGACAATACCCTTTATACAGGTATTGCCTTGGATATAGAAAAAAGAATGAACGAGCATTTTTTGCAAAATGAAAAATGTGCAAAATACACCCGCACTCATAAAGCTAAAAAGCTCGAATCGCTGTGGATAAGCGAAAACCGAGCCACAGCCTCTAAACTTGAATACCATATTAAACATCTTACCAAAAAGCAAAAAGAAGAAATCATATCATTAAAAAGCCTTGATGTATTAAAAGATAAACTTCCGATTGAAAATTATAATTATTCAGATATGAAATTAAATTCCGTAAACTAAGCAAAAAGTCCGACCGTCGAAGTCGGGCTTTTATTTTTTATCATCTATCCATTTTGATTTTGAAATTACCATTCTTTCAATTTCATTGTCGCTGACATACAGAGGTACAAATACAACAATTTGCATATCCGCAGTTATTTTTATTGCTGCGCTTTTTCTTTTGCTTCGTCTTACCTCAACATTATATTCGCCTATCTTCATTTTAATCATTCCTTTATAGACAAATTTTAGCATAACCGTACCTGCTTAGCAAGCTGTTGCAAATAAAATTTTTTTGGTATAAAATTATTAATAAATATTATTCTTCACACAAAACACAAATAAAAAAGTTACTTTATATATGGTGATTACAATGTACAAAATACTTCTTGTAGAAGATGACAAAAACATAAGAGAAATGGTTGTTGAATATTTTTCTAACAAAGGCAAAGGAAACTTTCCTGTTGCCGTTGCGCCAAACGGAGAAACCGGACTGCAAATGGCATATGAAAATCCATATGATTTACTTCTGCTCGATGTAAACCTGCCCAAAATGGACGGATTTTCTATCTGTAAAGAGGTCAGACGATACAGCGATGTGCCTATTATGTTCATTACCGCACGGGTAAACGAAGAAGATGTGCTTAACGGCTATGCCCTCGGATGTGACGATTACATAATAAAACCTTTTGCCCTGCCTGTTCTTTTTGAAAAGGTAAAGGCTCTTATCAAGCGGTCAAAGGGACTTGTGCGTTCCTCTGTACTTACGGCAGGAACTCTTACACTGAATCCAAACAACGGAATCGTAATTTCCGACGGTGACGAAGTTGATTTGACAGCTAAAGAATACAAAATACTTAAATTTCTTTTAGAGAACAAAAATATTGTAATCTCCAGAACAAAACTGATAGACAAGCTTTGGGGCTATGACTCTAATGTTGACATTCGTGTACTTGACACGCATATAAAAAATCTCCGAAAAGCATTAAAAGATAACTCAAAGCTGATTAAGACGGTAATCGGCAGAGGTTACAAAATTGAGGAATAATTATGAATAAAAAGCTGAAAAAAGAAAATAGAAAAATTCTCATAAATATAATTTCAATAGTTCTGCTTATTTGCCTGCTGACAATCGGTACTTTTTCTTACCTGACATACAATTTCACAAAACAAATCGATCAATATCAGGCTGAACTGCAATCTAAATATATTTATGACAATACAAAATATATTGATATAACCGAAAGCGGTCAAATAAATACATTTATTGTGACAAATCTCAACAATTACTATTACGGTAATTCCTCATACAATGACATATATGTATCATTGGAAAATGATTACTATAATATTTCGGTTGACAGCGCAAATAAAATGGCAATTGAACTTGACGATTATTATTCAAGTTTTGATACTTTTTCCGATACCGATAACATGGTAAATAATTACAGCCTGGGGGGTTATCTTGATTATTTTACTCTCCGAAACAGTATGACCGATGAGCAGTATAATAAAATTGCCGATTATCTTAATTCCGAACCGGACGAAAACGGTAATTATTATATTTTGTCCGTCAATCAATATGCAATGGATAATTACAACGGCGTCGGTACAGACGAGATGATACCAATACGATTAGAAATTCTGCGTACAAACGAAAACCATGTTTGGTATGCCGAAGATGAACATATTGAGTATTTTGACTTATCATCAGACAAAATAAGCGAGATAAAAGAATTACAAAAACAAGTGGAAGAAAATTACAAAAAAATTATTGATAGCGCTTCCAATACCGTATTAATCGGACCTATTCACTCAATAGGCGATATGAAGAAAAATGAAATTACAAAGGATTTTTTCTTTAACGGAGGCAAGGAAAACGAATTAAAAGAATACAACAAAAATAATCCCGAAGATTCTGATATTTTCACCGCATATATACCTCTTGATGATTTTTCATTTATATACAGACAAATCTACGAAGCAAACCCAAATTATACAGACGGATTTTCATCTGTTGATGAGATGAACTCATATAATCAAAAA
Organism: Ruminococcus sp. FMBCY1; assembly: GCF_023921805.1. Taxonomy (GTDB): domain Bacteria; phylum Bacillota; class Clostridia; order Oscillospirales; family Acutalibacteraceae; genus Ruminococcoides; species Ruminococcoides intestinale_A. Next base: position 1,099,065 of record NZ_CP074197.1, read on the forward strand.
ACATGCAAGATTTGTATATATCAAAAGCTTGAACCTCTGAAAGCCTGTATGCCTACTCTTATAATCGGCAACAGCATTATTCTTGCTTTCTTTATTTTAATCGGCATTTTGCTTTCTCTGATTATTTGGAGAAACTTTAAAAACAGGGCAATCCGAGAACAACACAGAATAGAAATGACAAACGCAGTTGCCCACAATCTTAAAACACCGCTATGCATAATAAACGGTTTTTCTGAAAATCTGCGTGAGGAAGACGGTTACCTTACAAAACAGCATTACATAGATGTCATTCAACAGCAGGCAGGCGATATGGACGCCCTTGTGCATAAAATGCTGAATTTTTCAAAACTCGAATCCGACTCTGCAAAACTTAATATAAAATCGTTCAATATTAAAACAGAACTTGAAAATATTGCGAAGAAATACAATGATATTTCAAGTAAAAATATTATCGTAACTGCAGATGACAAGGAAATTTTTGCAGACAAAGAACTTATGGAGCTTGTGTTTGAAAATCTGATTGAGAATGCTGTTAAATACTCAAAAGATAATTCCGATATTAAAATATCCTTTGCAAATAATAATTTCAATATTTCAAACGAATGTGATGAAATTTCTAAAAAAGATTTAAAAAAGATATGGAAACCGTATAACCGTTTGGAAAAAGACGAAGAGGTGCGTGGCACAGGTATAGGACTTTCCATAGTAAAGCATATTCTTAAACTGCATAGAATAAAGCCGTATACCGAATATTCGGGCGGCAGATTGATTATCGGATTTTATATTTAAGGTTATGTCTTGAATTTGCCGATAATCTTAATAAATTATGGTTTAACGCACAAGTTAAGCGGAATAATTAAAAAATTCAGTTTTAAAGGTTGACCAAACTTTTATAATTGATTGGCAAATCAATTTGCTAAACCATAATTACTCAACTTTCATATAAAAACCGCTCTGCACATAAAATACAGAGCGGTTAATTTTATAAGTTAATTATTCTCTTTTAGTTTTCTTCTTTTATGCTTTTTCTCTGTGAGCGGAGTCATACTCTTGGCACAAATAAGCATAGTGGAAGAATTATGCAATAATGCAGACATAGACGGAGAAATAAGACCTAAAAATCCCGAAGCCATCAGTGCTGAATTAAAACCTACAATAAATCTGTAATTGCGGTTAATTCTATCCATTAATGTCTGACTTATTGTTCTTATTCTCGCAAGTTCGGTAAGGTCGGAGCTTTTGATTGTAATATCTGCGGTTTCTCTTGCAATATCAGACGCATCTCGCATAGCAACAGATACATTTGCAGCCGCAAGCGCCGGTGTATCGTTAATACCGTCACCAACCATAATTACGCCCTTGCTGCTCTTCTTGAGTTCTTCAACATATTTATGTTTATCCTCGGGAAGTACCTGACATTTATATTCGGTAATGCCAAGCATTTCTGCGGTCATTTGAGCCGCTTTCTGACTGTCGCCGGTAAGCATTACAACTCTTTCAATACCCTGATTTCTAAGCATTCGAATAGCTCTCGCAGCCTCTTCTCGTGGTGGGTCACTTATACATAACGCACCGACAAGCACACCGCCGATAGCAAGATAAAGCACAGAGCAAGCTCCTGATTTTTCATCAATAGTTTTCTGCTGTTCTTCGGTTACAGAAATCTGCTCGTCCTCCACTACAAAATGCTTACTGCCTATTACAGCCTTTTTGCCGTGCAGTGTGGTTGCAATTCCGTGTGCAACAATATACTGAACATCAGAGTGCTCCTCTATGTGAGATAATCCTCTTTCATTCGCTGCATTTACAACGGCATTCGCAACGCTGTGAGGGAAATGCTCCTCAAGACAAGCTGCAATTTTGAGTATTTCTTCCTCTGAATAATCACTGAAAGAAATTACTTTTTCAAGCTTCGGCTCGGCATTTGTCAGTGTACCTGTTTTATCAAATACAATGGTATCTGCGTGAGCATATGCCTCAAGATACTTACCGCCTTTAACGGTAATATCGTGGTCGGCCGCCTCCTTGATTGCGGAAATAACCGCAATCGGAGTAGAAAGTTTGATAGCACAGGAATAGTCAACCATAAGCAAAGAAACAGCTTTGGTAATATTCCTTGTAAGAACCAAAGTAGCCAAAAAACCTAAAAAGCTGAACGGTACAATTCTGTCTGCCAAAGTTTCGGCACGGCTTTGTACTCCTGCCTTAAGATTTTCCGAATTATCAATAAGGTCAATAATTTTACTTATTTTTGTGTTTGAAGAAAGAGCCTTTACATTAACTACAATGTTTCCCTCTTCCACAACAGTACCGGCAAATACGGTTATGCCCTCACGCTTTGCAACAGGGAGCGGCTCACCTGTCATAGACGACTCGTTTACTGTTGCCTCACCCGATACAACAACACCGTCAACAGGAATAACATTGCCTGTCTGTACTCTGATGTTATCACCCTCTGTCAAATCAGACATAGGAATAAGTACTTCTGAATTATCATCGGTTACAAGCCATACCTTGTCCGCCTTAACAGCAAGGCTGTCCGTAAGCACAGCTTTTGTACGGGCATGAGTATAATCCTCGAGCATACCGGATACGGTAAGCAAGAACATTATCGTTCCTGCGGTTTTAAAGTTTCTCTGTAACAAGCAGGTTGCAATTGACGCACCGTCAAGCACATCAACATTAAGTTTGCAGTCCCAAAGTGCCTTTAAAGCCTTTTTTATGTATTTTATACTTGTGTAAATTGTGACTATCATTCTGATAGGTGCGGGCAAAAGCCATTTTTGCAAAAGTCTTTTTGCGACGCAAGAAATCAGATTATGTTTAAAATTATTGTCAATATCTTGAACGCTGACAGTTTTCTTTGCCTCAACTTTTACAAGAGAACTGCGCTCTATTGACGCTATAACATCAATTACATTCTGACGATAACCTTTGTCATACATAACAAGGATACCGCCGTTTTCAGAATTTACTTCAACCTTTTTTACATAATTTTTCTCTATAAGAAAATTATAAATACAACCCTCATACGCCTTATCAAAAGCATATGCGCCGCAGCGGAATCTGATTCGCTGCGGCTTATCATATACAATAGAATATTTCATTATTCTTCAACTTCTGTTTCAGTTTCTGCTTCAATGCCGGCTTCTGCCTTTGCATCGTAGCAAAGATCTGCCGCATCGTCTTTCATGCTCTGGAATTTAGCCTTAGCATCTTTCTGAAGCTTCATACCTTTTGCAAGACCGGTTACTGCAACGCTGCGAGTCTTTGGTGAAGTAAATACTTTTTTACCTACAATAACTGCTGCTGCACCTGCAACAACGCACCATAATTTTTCATTTTTTAAAAAATTCTTCATAACTGTTCCTCCTAAGATTTATGATAATTATATTATACTCATTTGTCACAATTTGTCAATACTGTAAGAAAAGCCTAACCGAAATTTGTAGGTTATCCCAAACCAACATCTAAAATCATCATAATTACGAACCCAATTGCAACTCCGATTGTACCGATATTTGAGTGTTTTCCGCTCTGCGATTCGGGTATTAATTCTTCCGTTACAACATAAATCATAGCACCTGCCGCAAAAGACAACAGATACGGCAGAATTTGTGTCACTATTCCCGCAAAAATCAAAGTAATCATTGCACCTATCGGTTCAACCACACCCGAAATCACGCCGTAATAAAATGATTTTAACTTTGAACAGCCGCCGTCTTTGAGCGGCAGAGATATTATTGCTCCCTCCGGGAAATTCTGAATTGCAATTCCGACTGCAAGTGAAATCGCACCTGCCACGGTTATACCCGTATTTTCTGTAATTGCACCTGCCAAAGTTACGCCTACAGCCATACCTTCCGGAATATTATGCAATGTAACCGCAAGCACAAGCATAGTATTTTTTGAAAGTCTTGACTTTACACCCTCAGGTTTGTCACTGTTAAGATGCAAATGAGGGATTACACTGTCAAGCAAGAGCAAAAATCCTATTCCGAGCAAAAATCCCACCGCAGCAGGCAGCCATTCGATTACATTTTGTTTAGCGGACATTTCAACAGACGGAATAATCAGCGACCACACTGATGCGGCTATCATTACTCCCGAGGCAAAACCGAGTAAAAATTTCTGGAATTTTTCGTTAATTTTATTTTTTGTAAAGAAAACCATTGCAGAACCCAAAGAAGTTCCTAAAAACGGTATTAAAAGTATTGCTGTTTGTTGATAAAGCATCTTCCACCACCTTATATTACTGTTTTATAATATGCAAAGAAAGTCTGTAAAAAGCAGTCTTTCTTTACAAGTTTATGCATTAATTTTCCAACCTGCCGCTTGCTGTCGGGCATTAACAAAGTTCTTGTAAATTCCGCCCTCCTGCATAAGCTGCGTATGTGTTCCGAGCTGTGCTATTTTTCCGCTGTCAACAACAACAATCTGATCTGCATTGCGCACCGTCTTTAATCTGTGCGCAATCATAATTATTGTTTTTTCCTTTGTAAGAGCGTCAATCGCTTCAACAAGCTCTTTTTCGTTTTCGGGGTCAACATTTGCGGTTGCTTCGTCCAAAATAATTATAGGTGCATTTTTCATAATTGCTCTTGCTATTGAAATTCTCTGTTTTTCACCGCCTGAAATACTTGCACCACCCTCACCTATCACTGTATCGTAACCATCGGGCAAACTCATAATAAAATCGTGGCAGCAAGCCTTTTTTGCGGCAGTTACAATTTCTTCTCTTGTAGCGTTTTCTCTGCCAAAAGCAATGTTATTTGCTATGGTATCCGCAAAAAGATAAACATTCTGGAACACAAAGCTAAAGTTTTTCATAAGGCTGTCCATACTGTATTCCCGTACATCAATACCGCCCAGTCGGATATTACCTCCGTCAACATCCCAAAACCTTGAAATAAGATTGCAAAGGGTTGATTTGCCTCCGCCTGACGGACCGACAACTGCGGTTGTGGTCTTTTGCGGGATATGCAATGAAATGCCGTCAATAATTTTTCGTTTGTCATATGAAAATTCAATATTATTAACATCTATATCGTAGTTTTGCGGAATAATATCTTTTCCGTCAATATCCATTGTATCAAGGTCAAGAATTTTCTGCGCTTTGTCAATACAAATATCAATCGTACGCAAAAGTGCCGAGTAACTTCCTGCCTGTTCAAGACTTGAGTAAAGCATAAATGCGCAAATTGTCATACCAATGCAAATCATAAGGCTCATAGAACCGTTAAGATAAAGCAAAACAGAAACAAACATCATAACCGCACCCGTAAGTTTTGTTATAATATTCTGAATTGTCATATACGGAATAAATGCAAATTCCATTTCGGTGTTTACTTTTACATTGTTATCAATAGCTTTATTCAGTTTTTTAGTTTGCTTGCCGAAAAGGTTGTATGATTTAACTTCCGCTATGCCTTGCACATACTCCATTATTTCACTTACAAGTTTTTGGTCCGATTCAACTTTTTCGGCAGAAAGTTTATCGCCTGCTTTTTGTAGAAGAGAATTAACAACAAAAAATAAAATTACACCTGCGGTGGCAATAAGACCTATTCTGAAATCAAAACATAACAGCATTACAATTATAAGCGCTGTATTTAAAATCCCCTGTGTGCTCATCATTACAACTCGGGTTGCAACATCTCCGAGATTTTCCATTGTATTGGTTGCTACGGAGGTAATTGAACCAAGGCTGTTCTTATTAAAATAGCCCATTGGGAGATAACGCAAATGCTGTGCAATTTCAATTCTCTTGTTTGCCGCCGCATTATAACCTGCTTCTGTCTGCAGCATAGCTGATTTTTTCCTTACAAAGAAATCAACCGTAATTGAAACAAACATTATAGCAAGCGACAAAAATACAGTTTTTGAACTAAGCGTATTATCGGTTATATCCATAAGAACAATCATAATCGCAGGGATTTTCATAGCCTCGCAAACAGCCTGAATAACTCCGAGCACGATTGAAATTTGAAACTTCTTTTTATTTACACTTCCGCAAAAATCAAAAAACTTATTTAAAATTTTAAGCATTAATATCACCTCCGTTATCTTTAACAGAAATATGAGCCTGCCACATTTGCTTGTATAATCCGTTATCCTCAAGCAATTCCTTGTGAGTTCCCTGTTCGCAAACTCTGCCGTCGTCAATAACAAAAATTTTGTCTGCGTCTGTAATTGTAGAAAGTCTGTGTGCAATTACAATTAAAGTTTTGCCTGCCACAAGTTTTGCAACAGACGACTGTATTACCGCTTCATTTTCAGGGTCGGTATATGCAGTAGCCTCGTCAAGAATTACAATCGGCGCATTTTTAAGCATTGCCCTCGCAATGGAAATTCGCTGTCTTTCGCCGCCCGAAAGGTGTCCGCCCGCACCGCCTGCTACGGTGTCAAAGCCGTTTTCAAGCGACATTATAAAGTCATAACAGCCGCTGAGCCTTGCCGCCTGCTCAACCTCTTTGTCAGTCGCATTCAGATTGCCCTGTCTGATGTTTTCCCTTACTGTTTCGTTAAAAAGGTAATTGTCTTGTGCAACATAAGCTACGCTCTTATTGTATTCTTCAAGCGACAAATCTCTGATATTTACACCGCCGATTTCAATACTTCCGCTGTCTGTATCCCACAGAGAAGCTATGAGTTTTGCAATTGTTGATTTACCGCTGCCCGAAGGACCTACAATAGCGTTTACACTGCCCGAATCCATACACATATTTATGTTGTGCAGGACTTCTTCATCGTGATAACCAAAGCATATATCTTTAAGTCTTATAGAATAATCATAAGGCTTTTTCTTTGATTTTTCGGGTCTGTCAAGTTCCTTTTGGGTGAGAATACCTGCCACTTCGCCCACAACAGTGCCTATTTTGCCGAGGTCATCGGTGTAGCTCATAACGGCAATGAGCGGTCCTACAATGCTCAGTGCAAGAATAATGCACATTACAAAATTTGCAACAGAAAGACTGCCGTTTAAAATAAACATTGCGCCAAACGGCAAAACGGTGAGAAGTGTGTACGGGGTAAGAACAAGCGAAATGCTATGATAAATACAGCATTTGCGCATCCAGCCGATATACGCCTCTGCTCCCTCTTTAGCGGCTTTTGTGAATTTTTCGTAAGAGGAGTCCGCCTTGCCGAATACCTTTATAACCTCAATGCCGTTTATGTATTCCACTGCCGCATTGTTAAGCGCCTTGGTTTTTTCGACCGCATTTTTAAAGTTTTCTTCATAGCCGATAAACATTCCAAAGGTTGAGCAAAAGCCGAGCACAACGGTTACAAGCGAAAGCAGTGCCATTCGCCAGTCAATTATGAATAAATACACAAGAACAACAATCGGAGGAATTATGTTTGAAGTAAATTCCGGCAAAATATGCGCAAGCGTTGTTTCTATGCTGTCTATTCGCTCGACCATTATGTTCTTAAGCGTACCCGATGATGTATCTTTAACATATCCGAGCGGCACTCTTGAAAGTTTGTCGCAGGTTTCTTTACGAATCTGACCGAGTACGCTGAAAGTAGCTTTGTGTGAAAAAGCAGTTGAAATCGAATGGAATATTTCGGCTATAACAAAAGAAGCCGCTATCATTGCAATTTCAATCAGATACACCGAAAAGTTTTTCTCACCGTTTAACAGTTTGTTTATAACATCACCTATAATGAAAAACGGTATCAGCTTGAACAATACATTCAAAATCGCAAGCACTACGCTTACTGCGTAAAGAGATTTGTGCCTGCCTGCCCACTGCATAATCCATGCCGCAGAGGATTTTTCTTTTTTCATTATTCCACACTCCTTTGATAAAATAGTTAGTTTAAGCTAACTTTTATTTAAAAATTTTCGTATCTGCCTATACAGATACGAAAAAATTATACTGATTTTAAAATGATATACCGAAAAGTTTTTCCCAGCCTCCGGTATAAAACATTTTCAGCTTTTTGACACGCTCAATCGCAACGCTCTTTTTCATATCGTGAACCACAATTTCAAACATTGCCGAAAACATACCGCTCGACACCATATGAATAAAGTCCTTGTCAAGCTGCGGAATTTCCGTTCCGCTTTTTCGCATATCTTCAATAAATTTAAGGGTTGACTGCGTTTCTCTTTCAACAAGATTATGTATAAAAGAAGTAAACTCCGTGCCGTCAGCCTTACAAAGCAGCAATTTAAAATTATCGTAATGTTCGTAAATATAGTTGAGCATTTGCGTGATGGAATCCGTTGAAACTCTGGTCATAGCATTTTGCTGTTCACTGCTCGACAAAGTCTGAAAATTTTGCAAAGTAACATCATAAATAGAATATATTTTATTTGCATACGGTTCAACCAGCGAAGCAAATAAATCTTCTTTAGTAGAAAAATATTTGTAAAACGCACCTGTGGTAAGTCCTGCATTTTTTACTATTTGTCTTAATGAGGCATTGGCAAAACCTTTTTCCATAAATTCATCAAGAGCCGCTTTTTCGATTTTTGCCTTTGTTTCTTCATTACCTGTCATTTAAATTACCTCGCAAAAGATAACAGCGTTATATAACACTGTTATCTTATCATTAATTTATCTCTTTGTCAAGAGAGTTTTTAATTGTATAACATATTAAATAAACCTGCATTATAAAAATCCCTCAACAGCAAATTATGAAATTTACCGTTGAGGGATTGTTCTTATCTTTCTCTAAGTAAGACGGTTAAGTCTGTTTTTTCAGACCGTTTTACCGCTGTTTTACAAACTATAAAGAGGAGCAATATAATCATCAGTATTACCGTTGAAATTTCACCAATCGTTATTTTTACGGTCATTTCCATAATTGTATTGCCAAGCAATGAATATATATAAGGATTTATAAGCAGATTTCCTAACAAGAAAGCGAAAATTATACCTATAAATATCGAAATCAAAGCGAGTATTATATGCTCTGTAAAAATTATATAAAATATATGCTTTGTTTTGTAGCCGAGAGCACGGTATAAAGCAAGCTCGTTTGTACGATTGCTTATATTGTTTTTCAAAAAAATAAAAAATCCGACTATAATAAAAGCAATAAATAAAACCGCCGTCGCAAGAGAAATATACATTGCTGTATTATAAGTCTGTACATTTATAACATCCGTTCTTTTATAAACATTACATATATCAGACAACTCCTGCAGCGCCGTTTCGGTATTTTCGGGTTTATCTACAACAATCATATAACTTTTATCGCCCGAATATTCACCCGATACTGCCGCATCGTATTTAAACAAATCATTCTTCGGCACAAGTATTTCTTTATTTTCAAATATAGGATCCGATGTACTGTAAGCGCCGATTATTTTTATTTTAAATACCGTATCCTCTCCTACATTTAATTCAAGAGTTTTTCCGATTAAATCTTCACCGTTTATCTCACTGAATTTGCGTTCGTTTTCATTGTAATCTTTTATTTTTTCGGGAACAAGCGCTACTCCGGTTTCGCTTTCGTCAAAAGTTCTGCCCGAAGTAATTAAAGGAGAGCTTTCGTTATGAACAAACGCCAATGTGTATTGTGACGACAAAGTTTTAGAACTATCGGAAAAAGTCAGTTTTGACGGAATTTTATAAACATCGGTTACATATTGATTTTCTTTCAGCTTTGTGATTTTACTTTCTATATAGTCGTCCGGTATATTATCCGTAAAATCAGTTTCAAGTTCTCGTCTTGAAATATGATTATTAATTTTATTTACCACATTGTCAGTCATAGGTAAAATCAAACCAATCGACAAAAGCATAAGAACTGTTGATAATATCACAAATATACAGAAAAATGCGGAAGACAGCTTTCTGGTTTTTACCGATGATTTTATCAGAATATTTAGTTTTGCAAGTTTCATTTTACTTTTCTCCCAATACTCCGTCTTTCATAGTATATATTTTATCCGCAAAATCAATAACGGCGTCATTATGACTTACAACAAGCACACCTTTGCCAAGATAACACAACTTTTTTAATTCTTCAAAAACCATAAGTTCGTTTTTACTGTCAAGATTTCCTGTCGGTTCGTCGGCGAGAATAAAATCGGGGTCATTGGCAAGCGCTCTTGCAATGGCAACTCTCTGCTGTTCACCGCCAGAAAGTTCGAAAGGATAATGTTCTTTGCGGTTAGTAAGACCTACCGAATCTATCAGCTGCATTGCCTGTTCTTTCATATCATTCATTGAGGTGAATTTATCGTTTATCAGCATAGGTACCATAACATTTTCGTAGAGTTTTAAATGTGCATTAAGATGAAAGGCTTGAAACACAAAGCCTAAATTTTCCATACGAACATCTGCAAGCGCATTTTTGTCAAGGGTAGATACATCATTGCCGTTAATAATTACCTGCCCCGATGTGCAAGTATCAAGTAAACCCGCAATTTGAAGCAAAGTGCTTTTTCCGCTGCCCGACTGTCCCATAACGGCAATAAATTCACCTTGATTTACCGTAAGCGAAACATTGTCCACGGCAACTACACTGTTGTTATATATTTTTGAAATTTCTTTTAATTCTATTGCGTTCATAACAGTACCTCGTTTAATTTAATTCATAGCGTCCTTTGGCTGTATTTTATTAATTTTGCAGAGTGAAATAAGCTGACATATAAGCGGAACAACAACTGCCAAAGCCAATGAAACGGCAAGGAAAATCAGGTAATCAGTCCAATTTACAACATACAAACGATTTATATATGTATCATGATTAAACATAAAATTCATAACCGCAATTACCAATGCTGAAATAACCGCACCTATAGCACAGCCCCTTATTGTAAGAATCAACTGTTCAAAATACATACATTTAAATATCTGACTGTTTTTATAACCTATAGCTTTCAGCAAACCGATTTCACCCTTTCTGTTAAGCAGAGAAAGCACCGTCGATTGTATAAGAATAACAACACACAGTATAAGCGATGCCGAAATCATAAAAACACTTAATATTTTGAAAACTTTTGATAATTTAACCGTTTCCTCCTGTATTCCGAGTTCGGGGTCGGAAAATACAAAATACCCTGCCTCATTAAGTTCATTACACAACGGTACTATGTTATCGTAATCATCAACGACTATAAAGTGATCGTGCAAAGACGGGGTCTTGTACCAATGCACGGCATTTGACCTTTCATCATTCAAATCTATTATTGAAGCGTCAAAAGCGTCTTGAATTATCTGCACCCCCGTATCCTCCGAAACAAATATATGGTTATAATAGCCCTTAGTTGTAGGCTCTGAATAATACACACCCACAACTTTCAACTTATATTCAATTGCAGGCAAATACATAGTTTTATTTTCATACATTGCCAATTCAGGGTCGATATTATAAAAAACTTCAAGTCCGTCACCATTCGAAGGCGTTACTGTAATTGTTTTTCCGATAAGACTTTCGCCGTCTATATAATTAAGGTCAGAATCAGTGTTTTCATATTCAAAAGGATAAAAAAGACTTGGTATTATACAACTGTACACGGGACTTTCATCAAGACTTTTTCCTGCCATTACATCCATTTTTTCATCGCCTATCAACGGATATAAATTTAAACTGCCTTTTAAATCTTCGTTGCCTTTATAAAAATCTTTATATTCGCCGTTTTCGTCACTTACATCAACTACATCCATATACTGATTTATTATTCCCTTAAGTTCGTATATATCTTCCACATGGTCAAAAGACATTAACTTGCTCTTTAATTCGTCGGTAACGGCACCATTGTCTATCGGACTGAAAGTAATCATTCTCGCACGAATATCATTTTTATAATCAGTTACGGCTCTGTTAATTGTTACGGCATAACTTGAAATCAATGTAAGGGAAATAACAAGTATAACCATAAAAGCTGTAATAAATATACTCTTTCGATTACCTTTGATATTTGCTTTTGCCAAGAAATTAATATTTTTTATCTTCATTACTTTTCACCCATAAATAAATCTGTGTAATATTTGCATATAAAATATAAAGTTAATACAATTTTATAATATCATTAACGATTATTTTTGTCAATTAAATTTCGACATATACATCAATTTTACAAAAAACGACAGTGTATGAAATAAAAATCACACACTGTCGTATATTTGTCTTTTTAATTTATTCTGCAATTGTTTTCACAAAGAATATAAAATAAATCAGGTGACAAAGCCATACTATCGCTAAAATTATGCACGGTACGATTATACCTTTTATCATAATTATTACAAAGCCGAATGTCATCAGCACAGTAACAGACGCAAAACTCAAATTCGTTTTACATCTGTTTTTATGTATTGTGGTTATTATAGCTTTTGAATTACAATTTTTCTGTATGTATTAAACTTTACCCATTTTGCAAAGAATTTTGAATCGTTAATATCTTCAAGATTTTTGTATTCGTCAAGCATTGTTTTGATTTTTTCATCGCTGTCTGCAAGAATCTCAAAACCCCTGCCGTTGATAACAGGCACAGCGCTGTATTTGTAATCATCTGCATGAGTAATTGCAGTAACCACCTTATTGCGAACGCTTACCGCAACAAGATCACGAAGTACAATAATATCAAAGCTGTCAGGATATGAGTAGCTGTCGCCGCTTGTCGGAATTTCGTCACCGACAGTGTAAGTTTCTCTTACAGGCTGATATTTAAGTACATTAAGGCTTGTGGTATCATAGTAGAATTCTTCAAAAATATCTCCTCTTGCCTCAAGCTCGCCGTTTTTGAACGAAGCTTTTTCAGAACCCGATACGCCTTTCTGACTTACCTTTTCAACCACACCGCATGCCGAAGTCATATTCGTTACACGATTTATAAGTATAAGTTCACCCAAAGTTTTGTGAGCAGAGAACAAGTCGGCAACAATCGGCTCGGTAAGTAAAAGATTACATACCGCAATACCGTTTTTATTTAAAGCATCTGCCTTGATATGCTCGCCTGTATTTACATCAACAGCATATTCAATACCTGTAATAATACCGCTGATTGTCTTTGTACCGAGTTTTACAAGATAATCTGTACCGACCGCAAGAGGTTCGTCGTCCATCCAGAGAATTGATACATTAAGTTTCTGATAAGACGCAAGTTTTGTGTCCTTTGCAATTACACAGCCTCTTGACACATCAACTTCTTTATCAAGTGTAATTGTAACAGGCTGACCCTTAAATGCGGTTTTTACATCTTTGCCTGCCGCAAGCAACTGCTTAACCTTAGCTTTTTCGTTGCTTGGCAATGCAATGATTTCATCGCCTACATTTATACTGCCCGACTCAATCTGTCCCTGAAAACCTCTGAATGTGTGATCGGGACGGCAAACTCTTTGAACAGGCATATAAAAGCCCTCTTCCTCCTCTGATGCTGATACATCAACCTTTTCGAGGTATTCAAGGAGCGGCACTCCGTTATACCAGGGAATATTCTTTGACTTTACAGTTACATTGTCGCCCTCTGTGGCAGAAAGCGGAATAATGTAGATATTTTCAAGAGAAAGCTCTTTTTTAAGCTCGTCAATCTGTGCTACGATTTCATTAAAACGCTGTTCACTGTAATTTACAAGGTCCATTTTATTTACCGCAAAAACAAAATGTCTTATACCCATAAGTTTGCAGATTCTTGCGTGTCTTCTTGTCTGCACAAGTACACCCTGAGATGCGTCTATAAGAATTACGGCGAGGTCTGCAAAAGACGCACCTACCGCCATATTTCTTGTATATTCCTCATGGCCGGGGGTATCGGCTACAATAAAACTTCTGTTATCGGTTGTAAAATAACGGTAAGCAACATCTATTGTGATGCCCTGTTCACGCTCTGCCATAAGACCGTCAAGCAAAAGCGAATAGTCAATGTCACCGTTACGGCTGCCTAACTTACTGTCAAGCTCAAGAGCTTTTTCCTGGTCGGCGTAAATTAACTTTGCATCATACAGAATATGACCTATAAGTGTAGATTTACCGTCATCCACACTTCCGCAGGTAATAAACTTCAATAAACCTTTCATTAGAAATAGCCCTCCCTTTTTCTGCGTTCCATACTTCCTGCCGCCTCGTTGTCAATAACTCTTGAGGTACGCTCGGAAGACACAGAGCTTAAAGTTTCGTCAATGATTTCGTCAAGGGTAGTTGCGGTTGATTCAATACCGCCTGTAAGAGGATAACAGCCAAGGGTTCTGAAACGAACCGACTTGTACTCCGGTACTTCACCCTCTTTGAGCGGGAATCTGTCATCGTCAACCATTATAATATTGCCGTCACGATATACAACAGGTCTTTTCGCCGCAAAATAAAGCGGAACAATATCTATATTTTCTCTCTTTATGTACTGCCAGATGTCTTTTTCTGTCCAGTTTGAAATTGGGAAAACTCTTATGCTTTCGCCCTTGTTGATTTTAGTGTTGTAAAGTTTCCACATCTCGGGACGCTGATTTTTAGGGTCCCAAGCCTGCGCCTGATTTCTGAAAGAGAAAATTCTCTCTTTTGCTCTTGACTTTTCTTCATCTCGTCTGCCGCCGCCGAATGCCGCTGTAAAGCCGTACTTTGTAAGTGCCTGCTTTAAAGCCTGTGTTTTCATAATATCCGTATAAGCAGCGCCGTGGTCAAACGGATTGATACCCTGCTTTATTCCCTCTTCGTTGGAATAAACAATCATCTCAATGCCAAGTTTTTTTGCTGTATCGTCACGGAATTTAATCATATCTTTAAACTTCCATGTAGTGTCTATGTGCATAAACGGGAACGGCGGCTTTTCAGGGTAAAAAGCCTTCATTGCGAGGTGGAGCATAACAGAGCTGTCCTTGCCTATTGAATAGAGCATAACAGGCTTTTCGCACTCTGCGGCTACCTCTCTGATTATATATATAGCCTCTGCTTCAAGCTCATCTAAATGTGAAAGCTGACTCATTCTTATTCCTCCTCAGTACTTATTCGATTCCTTTTGGTTAATATCTATCTTAATGGTTTCACCCTCGGGCTTGTCAATCATCCAACTAAGTATATCGCCCTTTTTCTCGGTATGAACAAGACTGCCCATACCGCCGATATCTGCACCAAGATAAAAGCTGATTGCATATGCAGGACATTCCTTAATACATGAAGTACAGCCCCAGCAATCTTTCGGATACTTTATGTAAGCACGGTTGTCACTGTCAAGCTTTATAAGACTGCCGGGACATACATTTCGGCATCTTCCGCAGCCTATGCACTTCTGCTTGTCAATCGCAATGCTCATAGCTTTTACCTCCCTCTACCAAATCTCGGATAATTATTTTAATTTCGCCGTTTTCGAGGCGTGAATTTACATATTTATTAAAGTTTTTGTCATCCTTATTCGGATAATCAAGGTTTTCCGCAAAGCTGTGCCAACGGGTTTCCTTTCTTGCCTTTAAGTGAGCAATTACACTTCTGCAAACCGTAAGTCTTTCCCTAAGCTCGTAAATATACATAAGCTCCTGAAAATCTTCCGCATATAAACTGCCTGAAAGTTTAATAAGCTGTTTGATTTTGTAGTCTGCAATATCAAGCTGTTTTTCGTTAAAACGGTAGTTTGTTTTTATACCGCCTGCATAGCTGTCCATTACAGTCTGCATTGCCTCTTCAAGCTGTTCCGTTGTATAACGGGTATCTTTTTTTGTTAAAAATTCTCCAACTTCGGCAATGTGCTTATCGGTTATTTCATCTTCAAGCTGCGGTGCTTGTGTATGATTGTTCACATACTCAATAGCCGACATACCTGCGATTTCACCCTCTGCAAGTGCACCTGTTACATACTTCTGCGGGCAACCGCCTGCAACATCACCGCCTGCAAACAATCCGTCAATTGTTGTGGCTCTTTTGGTATCAACCCAATAGCCGCTCGCTGTGTGACCGCCGACAATATACGGTTCCGTTCCCTCAATCTCAACATTTTGCTGTGACGGGTTCTTGCCGCTTTCTATCCACTTAATTGTCTGTGACGGCGCCATATTAAGATAAGCCTTTAACAGCGATTCGTCCTGCTCGGTCGTTATACCCTCTGTACGAAGATAGCACGGACCTCTGCCCTCTTGGTTTTCGTTTACTGTGCCGTAAACTCGCTGTGAAGTTGTAAGTCCGTAGTTGGTTTCATATACCTCGCCGAGCGAATTTACCTGTTTTGCGCCGACGCCCTGTGCAAGTGTACCTGTCGGAGCGATGGTGTCTTTACAGCGAAGTGCGATAAAGCGCATTTCAAATGTTGTCATCTCCGCACCCGCATTAATGCCCATTGCATAGCCTGCGCCAGTATTAAACGGAGGATACCACATTTTGTGTCTTGAAAAGCCCGGATTATTCGGCTTGTAAAGACCTGCCGCACCGCCTGTGGCAACGATTACGGCTTTTGCTTCTATTATGTAAAATGTATCGTTTTCAATGCCTATACCGTAAGCACCGTTGATTTTATTGTTTTTTACGGCAAAATCTGTAATGTTTACTCTGTTGAGGATTTCAACATTCTTTGTTTTTTCAACAGCCGAGGCAAGAATAGGTTTAATGTTTTCACCGTTTATTTTAAGGTTTCTATTACCCCTTGTAACATACTTACCGTTTTCATCCTTTAAAATAACAAGACCTAACTTTTCAAGCCTATCCGTTACCTCATTCAGCTTTTCGGACATTGTAAGGAGTAAATCTTCTCTTACAATTCCGTCGGCATCTTTTTTTGCGTAATCAACATAATCCTGCGGCTTTCTTCCCTCAACGATGTATGCGTTAAGAGCGTTTACTCCTGCCGCAAGACATCCGCTGCGCTTGATGTGTGCCTTTTCGCAAATTAAAACTTTTTTATCTGAATTTTCTGAAATAGTGAGTGCGGCATAACAGCCTGCTGTACCTCCGCCTATTATCAGAATATCTGTACTTAATTTTTCAATTTTCATAGGCTGCCTCTCCCTTTTACACTCACCTTATTTTCATATCATTTTATTTTTTCAAGATAATCTTCCGCAGATAATACGCAATTAGCACCGTCCGATACAGCTGTTACAACCTGTCTTAACTTTTTGGTACGAACATCACCTGCAACAAATATTCCGTTTGCCGAAGTTACTCCGTCCTCATTTGCAACAATATAGCCGTTATTGTCAACTTCAACCAAATCCCTAAGAATTGCCGAATTAGGCACACTGCCGACTGCAACAAAAACGCCGTCAACTTTGATTTCGGCTTCTGCGCCGTTTTTATCAACTGTAATCGACTCAACCTTATTACTGCCGTTAATCTTTTTTATCTGCGAATTAAGCAATATTTCTACATTAGAAATATTTTCAACTTTTTGCTGTAAGGTTTTATTGGCTCTGAATTTATCTCTGCGATGAATAAGATAAACTTTTTTCGCAAACTTTGAAAGCAAAGCCGCATCGCCAAGTGCGGTATCTCCGCCGCCTGCAACAGCTGTGATTTTATCTTTATAAAATGCAGCGTCACAAACTGCGCAATACGATACTCCTCTGCCCGAAAACTCTTTTTCACCCTCAACCTGAAGTTTTCTGCGTTCCGTACCGACCGCATAAATTACAGTGTGAGTTTCTAATGAATTTCCGTTGTCAAGTTCAATGCTGTAATCAGTTGTGTTTTTGCTGATTTTAACAGCCTCTCCCTCTATAAATTCAGTACCGAGGCTTTCTGCGTGTGATCTGAACTTTTCGCCCAAATCAAAGCCGTTTTCGCCGTATAATCCCGGGTAATTATCTACACGCTCGCTTTCTGAAATCTGACCTGTGCCAAGGTAGTTTTTCTCAACCACAACTGCCTTAAGTCCTGCTCGTTGAGCATAAATTGCCGAAGAAAGTCCTGCCGGACCGCTTCCGATAATAACTATGTCGTACATAATTTCCCTCCTTGTTTAGTAAATAACCAATTCTTCCTTTTCTGAAGCTGTGCCGTTGATTTTAAATGAATTTAGCACGGGATTTTCTCTGTCCATAAGTGACAAAATCATATAGCTTGCCTTGCTGTCATATGCAAGTCGCTTGTCCTCATCCGACGGTCTTGACGGAGATTCGGGATGTGAATGCCAGTTACCGAGCGGTACAAAACCGTTCTGTCGCATATCCTTTACCGCCGCAAGCTGTTCCTTTGGGTCAAGCGAAAAATGCTCGTTTGAATGGTCGATGTTTGAAAGAAGATAAACTTTTTTAATCTCCTTGTTTTCGCCGTCAACCGTACCCGCAATCAATCCGCAAGCCTCGTTAGGCAGCTCACTTTCTGCGTGAGCCACAATTTTATTATAATCAGCTTTTGATAATTTAATCATAAATGAACACCGTCACATTCTGCCTGTTCGTAATCTATAAGCTCGGTAATTGTAGGATGATCACCGCAAACCGCACAATTATGTGTATTTGACGGAAGTTTTATCTTACGAAATTCCATTTTGAGTGCATCGTATGTAAGTAAATATCCTGTGAGTAAATCACCCTTGCCGAGAATATACTTAATAGCCTCCATTGCCTGCAAACTGCCGATAACACCGCCCATTGCTCCGATTACACCCGCTTGCTTACAAGTAGGAACTGCGTCCTTTGGCGGTGGGTTTTTAAATACACAACGGTAGCAAGGACCTTCACCGGGCACATATGTCATAAGCTGTCCCTGAAATCTGATAATACCTGCGTGTGAAAAAGGTTTTTTAGCCATTACGCAAGCGTCATTTATAAGAAACTTTGCCGGGAAATTATCGGTACCGTCAATGATGAAATCGTAATCTTTGATAAGGTCCATAATATTTTCACTTGTAACAAAGGTATGGTAAGTTTTTACCGTAACATCGGGATTCATAGCCTCCATAGTTTCCTTTGCCGATTCTACCTTTGGCTTGCCTACATCTTTTGTAGCGTGAATAATCTGGCGCTGAAGATTTGAAAGGTCAACCTCGTCAGCATCGGCAATACCGATTGTACCGATACCGGCAGCGGCAAGATACATTGCTACTGGTGCACCGAGTCCGCCTGCACCGATTATAAGCACTTTTGCGTTAAGCAACTTTTTCTGTCCCTTTGCACCAACCTCTTTGAGAATGATGTGACGGGAATAACGCTCAAGCTGTTCGTTAGTAAATGCCATTACTGACCGCCTCCCATGAAATAAAGAAATTCAACTACATCGCCGTCCTTGAGTACGGTTTCTTCAAAAGTACCGCTTGCAAGAAATTCGTCGTTTACACTTACTGTTACATACTCCGGTGTTTCTACATCTTCGTCAATAATAAGCTGTGCTACTGTAAGTCCTTCTGCTACTTCTTTTTTATTACCTGCAACTGTGATTGTCATAATAATAACCCCTTTAAACTGATTTTTCAATAACTTCTTTAATTTCTGCTTGTTTTACTGCGCCTCGCAGTCTTGAAACCTCTTCGCCGTTTTTAAAAAATACCAAAGTCGGCGCTGCCTGTACCTCGTATTTTTCGGCAAGCTCTGAATCAAAATTTATATTGATTTTAACAATTTTGAGCTTTTCGGCATATTCTTCTTCAAGTGCGAAAAGTACCGGTGAAAGTCTTTTACAAGGCACACAGCTGTCTGAATAAAAATCAGCGAGTACAGTTTTATCTGCCTGTAAAACTTCTTTTTCAAAATTGTCTTTACTGATTCTTGTCGGCATTTAATCACCAACCTTTTTAACTATAAGATTATAAGTACCGTCCTCGTTATCAATGAGTTTTAAAATTTTGTGACCCTCTTCCTTGATACTTCTCGGAACATTCTGTACAGGTTCACCGTCATTCATTTTAACACTTAAAATCTGACCGTCGTCAAGCTCCTCAAGAGCAACCTTTGCCTTAACAAATGTTGTCGGGCAGACAACATCGGTAATATCTACTGTATCGTCAATAATAAAATCAGCCATTGTATGCCTCCAATATCTTCTCTTCAAATTTTTCTCTGCCTACTCTGTCGATTGTGAACTTAAAGCGTTCGCTCGGCTTTGCATTTTCTTCAAAGAAATTAACAGCCGCATCACAGATTTTCAAAAGTTTTTCTTTATCTTCAACAAAAGGAATGATTGTTTCACCTTTGTTAATTGAGTTGCCGAAAAGTCCGCCGAATGAAACTATGTAACCGTGAACGGTATCCCAAGCGTCGGTCGGGCAAGCCTTATAGCATCTTCCGCAGAAATTACATTTTGACTTGTCAACGGAAATTTTTCCGTCCTCAAGAGTGATAGCACCCTGTCGGCAAGCCTTTACGCAAACGCCGCAACCTATACAGTCACTTTCTCTCCAGTCAACCTTTATTCCGCCCTTAATTCCCAGGTCGTTTTCCTCTGACTTAAGGCAGTTGTTCTGACATCCTGTAATACCGAATTTAAATTTATGCGGAAGTTCTTTTGCAAAATATCTGTCGTCAAGTTCTTTTGCAAGTGAATATGTATCAATACAACCGCTCGGGCAAATTGCCTGTCCCTGACAAGCTGTAATTGTTCTTACTCTCGGACCGCATACACCGGGTTCAACATCGCCCTCGGCAAGTGCCGCCTTTACATTTTCAACATCGTCAAGTTTAATAAACGGAATTTCAACACTTTGTCTTGAGGTAAGATGCACATAGCCGTCACCGAAATTTTCTGCTACTTCTGCAATCTTGGCAAGTTGTTTTGCCGTAAGATTTCCGCCTACCACTCTTAAACGAAGGGAAAAATTATCTTTTTGTTTTTGGCGCATAAATCCGCCTTTTTTAAATGTTGAATAATCAACTGCCATTGTGAATCCCCCAAAACTAATTGTTTATTTTACTTATTGCATTTCCGAAGTCCTCAATCAGATCTGCAATGTCCTCTATACCGACGCTGATTCGGATTGTATCGTCAAACACACCTGCGTTCTCTTTCTGCTGTTCTGTACTGTGTGCGTAAATTGTGCTTGACGGATGAATTACCAATGTTCGTGTGTCACCGATATTTGTAGCGTTGGTTGCAAACTTCAAATTATTTATAAGTTCAAAGGCTTTTTCTTTACTGCCGGCTCTTATTGTAAGAATCGCACCGCCTTTGCCTTTTAAAAGTTTTTGTGTAAGTGCGTAATACTCTGAACTTTCAAGTGCCGGGTAATTAACCTCAATATCTTTACAGGTTTCAAAAAATTGTGCAAGTTTCAATGCGTTGCTGCAAAGACACTCCATTCTCAGTCCCAATGTTTCAAGACCGACAGAATTTAAAAATGCATTAAACGGAGCAAGACAACAACCGAAGTTTCGCCATATACCGTTTCGCAGTTTTGCAAGATACGAAAGTTTACCGTATTTTTTGTATTCTTTCATACCTTTGAATTTCTCTGTATCCCATTCAAATTTACCGCTGTCAATTATTATACCGCTGATTGCGTTTCCGCCGCCGTTAATATACTTTGAAGTTGAATGAACAACAATGTCAGCACCGAAATCAATCGGGTGAACAAGATACGGTGTTGCCGTGATGCTGTCTATAATAAGAGGTATATTGTATCTGTGTGCAAGATTTGATACTGCCTCAATATCCACAATATCGAGTTTCGGATTGCCGATAAGTTCCGCAAACACTGCTCTTGTGCGCTCGTTGATAAGCGGTTCAACATTCTGCGGTGTAACCTCGTCTGCAAAGTGAGCGGTTATGCCGAATGCCTCCAAATCCTTTAACAAATCAATAGTTCCGCCAAAAAGACCTGCGCCTACTATTATTTCGTCACCGGACTCCAATATATTAAGAAGTGCCATTGTAACTGCTGCCATACCTGACGAACACGCAACAGCACCTGAACCGTTTTCAAGGGCGGCAATTCTTGCCTCAAAAGAAGCCACCGTAGGATTGCCTATTCTTGAATAAGCATATCCGGGCGCTTTGTTGTTGAACACTTTTTCAAGCTGTTCGGCAGAGCTGTGCGAAAAAGCACTTACCTGATAAATAGGAGTCATAGTAGAGCCCGACGCCTTATCACCGCTAAAATTTTTGTGCAATAACGCTGTATTAAACTCCATAAGCTTCCCATCCCTTTTAAATCATATTTGCTTAGTCAATGCTTATCCTGCAAAAGCTTATCTGCAAGATGATACTGTAGATTATAACGCATTTAACTTAGTATTTCAATAGGTTTTGTAGGATTTTCCCTGTTTTACAAATTTTATTCCATATTATTCTAAAATCTGTCATTATATACAATACATATTTATTTGGTAAGTATTGATTTTTTCCTTAAAAAATGTTAATCTATATTTAATACGCTTAGTCAGGCATATTCTGCTCCAAAACAGGCTTTTCTTCTGTATAAGGGGCTGATTATTAATTGAAAATATCAACAAAAGTTGAATTTGGCATTATGGCGATAATCGACATAGCGGTTTATTCTCAAAACGGCTGTTCGGTCACCGCTCCCGATATTGCCAAAAGGCACAATATATCTAAAAAATATCTTGAACAAATACTGCCGTCCCTCACCTCTGCAAACCTTATTCGTGGACAAAAGGGACTTAACGGCGGTTATGTAGTTGCAAGAGATTTGAGTAAAATTACTTTTAAAGACATATTAAACGCTCTTGACACAAGGGTGCTTAATGATGTTTATTTTGACAGCAGAGATAAAAACGATATGATGACGGAACTTATAAACGACAGATTGTGGAGCGCAATGTCATCATACCTGCAAAACTATGCCGAAAGTATAACTCTGGCAGAAATTACGGAACATTACAAACAAAACGAAATTATTGCACAGGCTAAGGCTGTGTAATAAAGAAAAAAAGTGCAGCAAGATTATAGAATTGCTGCACTTTTTCTTTTCGTTATTATTCTAAACTTTTGATTGCATTGATTGTTTTATCTATATCCTCATCGGTATGTGCAAACGAAACAAACATTGCCTCAAACTGTGACGGAGCTGTATATATTCCGTTGTCCTGCATATGTCTGAAATATTCGGCAAATCGGGCAGTATCGGCAGTTTTGGCTGTATCATAATCTTTTACCTTTTCATTGGTAAAGAAAACCGTCATAATTGAACCTACACGATTCACATTCATTCCCGATTCTTGCATGGCATTTTCAAGCTGCAATGAAATTTTCTCAAGCCTTGTATAAATTTCAGCTTCGTTTTCCTCAAGGATTTTTAAGGTTTCAATTCCCGCACTTACGGCAACGGGATTACCTGAAAGTGTGCCTGCCTGATACACCGAACCGAGCGGAGCAACGCACTGCATAACTTCTTTTTTACCGCCGTACACAGCCAAAGGCATACCTCCGCCTACAATTTTGCCAAGTGTGGTAAGGTCTGGTTTAACATTGTAATATTTTTGAGCACCGCCAATGCTAAGTCGAAAACCCGTAATAACTTCGTCAAAAATAAGCAGAGAATTATATTTTAGCGTAATATCTCTCAAAAACCGTAAAAAGCCCTCCTGCGGCGGTACAACACCCATATTGGCGGCACAAGGCTCTACAATAACGCAGGCAATATCATCACCGTGCTCCTCAAAAAGTTTTTCTACCGACTCTTTATTATTGTATTTTGCAAGCAGGGTATTATCCGTATATCCTTTAGGAACACCTGCACTGTCGGGGATAGAATTGGTAAGAAGTCCTGAACCCGATTTTACAAGCAGACCGTCCGAATGACCGTGATAGCAACCCTCAAACTTAACTATTTTATCTCTCTTTGTATAACCCCTTGCGGCACGGATTGCACTCATAACCGCCTCTGTACCCGAATTTACAAGTCTTAACATTTCCATTGACGGAAAATGCTTTTTTATAAGTTTTGCAAGTTCGATTTCTCCGCTGTGACAAGCGCCGAATGTAAGTCCTCTTTGACAGGTTTCGGTTACTGCATTTATAACTCTTTCGTTAGCGTGTCCGAGAATATTCGGACCCCATGAGCAAATATAATCGATGTATTCGTTGCCGTCGACATCATAGATTTTTGAACCCTTTGCGTGGTCGATGAACAACGGCGCTCTGCCAACCGCACGGCACGCACGAACAGGGCTGTTTACTCCTCCGGGCATAAAATTTTGAGCTTGGGCATAAAACTTTTCCGAATTTTGAATATTCATTTTTGCCACCTCTTACTTGTAAAATTCGTCAATCCACTTTGCGGCGTCAAGTGCGTGATATGTAATTATAATATCCGCACCCGCCCTTTTCATAGCGATTAGATTTTCGGAAACGACTTTCTTTTCGTCTATCCAACCTTTTTCTGCCGCTGCCTTTACCATCGCATATTCGCCGCTGACATTGTACACTACAAGCGGTAAATCAAAACGCTCTCTTGCGGCTTTTACAACATCAAGATACGCAAGCGCAGGCTTTACCATAACCATATCTGTGCCCTCTTCTATATCGTCTTCAATCTCTCGCAATGCCTCTTTGCCGTTTGCATAGTCCATCTGATAGCTTTTTCTATCGCCGAATTCAGGTGCGGACTCGGCGGCATCTCTGAACGGTGAATAATATGCAGACGCAAACTTTGCACTGTAAGAAAGTATAGGAGTATCTGCAAAGCCGTTTTCATCAAGAGCATTTCTGATTGCAGACACTCTGCCGTCCATCATATCTGACGGAGCAATAATGTCCGCACCTGCCTTTGCAAGGCTTACCGCCATTCTTGAAAGCAGCGGCAGGGTTTCGTCGTTCAATATTTTATGACCGCATACAACACCGCAATGTCCGTGACTTGTATATTCGCAAAGACACACATCGGCAATTATAAGCATTGACGGATATTTAACTTTTATATATCGGATAGCCTGCTGGGTAATTCCGTTTTCGTCATAAGCGCCGCTTGCAAGCTCGTCCTTGTGTTTCGGAATACCGAAAATTAATATTCCCGCAATCGAACTCTCACTTATTTCCGCTAAAATTTCATCTAATCTGTCAAGTGAATACTGATAAACATTTGGCATAGATTCCACGGGCTTTTTTATATTTTCGCCCTCGGCAACAAAAATCGGGTAAATAAGGTCTTTCTTATCTACTCTTGTTTCACGCACAAGACTGCGTATACTTTCATTTGATCTCAGTCGTCTGAATCTTCTCATTAAAAATCACTCTCTTTTTTAACATCTGAAATAATTGTATTGATAATTCCGACTACATCTTTTGTTTTTGCAATTTTGTAATCGGCTATATTGTACTTATGCAAAGCCTTTGCGGTTATCTCGCCAATACAAACAATTTTTGTGTTTTCGCTAACAGCATATCCGCTTTCAAAAAAAGCGTTTACGCCCGAAGAACTTGCAAAGGTTATGTAATCGGAGGTAATAATTCCGCCCTCCGGCTTACTTTCCGACTGAATGTCATAGGTCTTTACATCGTCATAAATTATATTATTGCGACTTAAAATTTCAGTAAGTTCTTTTGAGCCGTTTTCCGCACGCAAAATCAACACACGCTCATTTTTGTTTACCGTATCTGCCAAAAGATTTCCCAAATCCGCAGAAGTATAAACCTTTGGAATAATATCGGCAAAAATGCCGTATTTTTCAAGAATACCCGCTGTTCCGCTGCCGATAACGGCAAATTTTATATTACACAGTTTGCGAACATCAACCTTTAACGCTCTCAATTTTTTAATAAAAATTTCAGCGCCGTTCATACTTGTAAGCACTATGTAATTATAATTATTAACGTTTGAAAGTGCTTTGTCAAGCTGCTCGTTTTGTCGGTATTCCTTTACACTAAGATAATCAATACGGTTGATTCTCGCACCGAGCGACATAAGTTCTCTGCCAAGTTTCGCAGACAATTTATGCGTACCTGTAACCGCAACGGTTTTATTTTTGAGCGGCTTTTCTATTGTAGCGGAAAAGTCAAGCCCCACTGCTTCTCCCACTACGATTATTGCAGGCGGTTCAACTTTGCTTTGCTCTGCAAGACTGCAAATATTTTTTAAAGTACCTCTTACCGTACTTTCCTTTGCATATGCGCCGTTTGACACAATTGCGACAGGCGTATTTTCGCTTTTGCCGTTTTCTGTAAGACCTTTTACAATTTCGGGTAATTTTCTAAGTCCCATTAAAAATACAAGTGTACCGTCAAGTTTTGCGTATTCCCGTATATTTTTCGGTAAGGTATCCTGCGCCGTATGACCTGTGATTATGTGTACACTGCGGCTTAAATTTCTGTGAGTAACAGGAATACCCGCAATTTCGGGAACTGCTATTGCCGAGGAAATACCGGGGATAACTTCATAAGGAATATTGTGACTTTGAAGTGCCTGTACTTCCTCTCCTCCCCTGCCGAAAACGAACGGATCTCCGCCTTTTAGGCGCACAACAGTCTTGCCTTCGTTTGCTTTTGCAATGAGAATTTCGTTTATATTCTCCTGCTTTTCACTATGCTTTCCTGCTCGTTTTCCGACACAAATTTTTTCTGCATTATCCGCATACTCAAGCAACAGCTTGTCGGTAAGGCTGTCATATACAACGACATCGCATTTTTTCAGACAATTCTGTCCACGCAGAGTTATTAAGTCATAATCGCCGCACCCTGCTCCCACAAGATAAACTTTTCCGTTGTTCACAACTCGCTCACCAACCTTTTTGCAAGATTAAACCTGTCTTTAATATCGGCACTGCCCGATATTGTTTTTTTACAATCTGTAGAAATTATAAGCTCTATTTTGCCGTTTGTTACCTTTGAAAAAGCGCCGACAGGCATACCGCAATCTGCGTTTAGCAACTTTGGAATCTGTCTTTCTGTTTCAAATTCAAGCATAGTTTCTGTATGACTAATTTCTTTTAACCTTTCTGAAATCGCACTGCCTGTTTTACTCTCCGCAACTACGATTGCCTGACAAGGCGCAGGGAGAAAATCAGAATATTCAAAAGGTGTTACATCGTATTTTTCACTGTTATAAAGCGACAATCTTTCAAGTCCTGCCGCCGCAAGAATAATTGCGTCATATTCTTTATTAATAAGTTTATTAATTCTTGTGTCAACATTTCCTCTTATATCTTTAATCTGTACAAGCGGATACTGTTTTTTTATAAAGCCACGGCGTCTAAGACTGCCTGTGCCGACAATAAATTTTTCTTCGTTTTTTATCGGCTCATTTTTTCTTGTAACAAGCACATCACGATAATTGCCACGATTTAAAGCAGAGGATATTTCAAGTCCGTCTGCAAGTTCAAGAGGCAGATCTTTTGCGCTGTGCACTGCCATATCTGCCGCTCCGCTTAATAAAGCATTCTCAAGTTCAGAGATAAAAACTCCCTTTCCGCCTATCATTGCAAGCGGTTTATCAAGAATTTTATCTCCTTTTGTTGAAATGCAAACTATTTCTGTATCTATATCGTCAAATCTCTTTTTCAAAGCATTTGCAAACATCTCTGTCTGTGCAAGGGCAAGTTTGCTTTTTCTTGTACCTATTCTTACTTTCATATCAGCTGTTTTCCTTTATAATTTTATTAACAACATCGGTATCAATACTTTCTCCGCAAAGGCACATACCCATAAGTGCCGAAAAAACTTTCTTTCTTAACTCTTCGTCCGCTGTGTTTTCCTTTATGTATTCTCTGTACTGCCACAATGTTTCTGCGGTATCGGAATTTGTATTTTCAAGCATATTTAAAAACTGCTCTTTTAAATACTTTGCATATATCGGACTTTTGCCCGATGTGGTAATACCGACAGTAACGGAATTTTTTTGTACAAGCGCAGGAAAAATAAATCCGCATTTTTCTTTGTCATCAACAGTATTTACAAGAATATTTTTCTCCTTGCATAATTCAAATATATGCGAGTTCACCTGTTCGTTATCGGTAGCACTGATAACACAAAAAGCACCGTTTAAATCGTTGTCATCAAACTCACGCTCAACGGCTTTCACATTAAACTTTAAAATCTCCTCGCAGATTTTCGGGGATACCACGGTAATACTCGGCTTAAAAGGCGACAGCTTTTCTATCTTTCTTAAAGCTACCGTTCCGCCGCCCACTACAAGAATATTTTTATTTTCTATATCAATATAAAAAGGAAAATATGCCATTATATCTTTTCTCCACAACTTTTAAATGCATCAAGTACCTTTATAAATTCTTCTGACGGTAACTCGGCTTTGAATTTATATAATATTTCTTCTAACGAATTTTCACTGAGTTTATTTTTTACACTCTCCATATGCGGTAAAAAAAAGTGAAAAGCTATGTCTTTTTTAAGTACATCGCTTTCTTCTTTTATAATCTCTTTTGCGCTTTCCACACTGTCAAGTTTAAGCTCATTGTTGTTCTTTGCAAGCTTTTCAAAATAATCTATTCCGATCAGCTTTAAACCTTTTATCTCTGCAACCGAGCCGTCAATGTCAGGAGGTACGGCAAGATCTATAAAAAGTCTTGGCTTATCGGTTTTTATATTCTTCTTTAAATCATAATATGTAACAGTGTAATGCGGACTTGCGGTAGCGCTGACTACGCAGTCGGCATCATCAATATACTTGTACCTGTCGGCATAGTCGGCAACAGTAATGCTCGCCCTGCTCTGCACCGATTCGGCGCTGCGCTTTCGTGAGGTTGCAATAATATTCACATTTTTGTGCGACAAAAGATTTTTTACAAGCGTTGTGCCTATCTTGCCCGTTGCGCCTATTACAAGAACATTCACCCTGTCTTTAAAATGCGCAATTTCATTTCCTGCAAGCGTTGCCGTTGACACCGAGGTTTTGGAAAGCGCCGTCTGAGTTTTTATCTTTTTGGCGCAGGCCATGGCGGACTGAAAAATCATATTGAGCTCGCAGCCTGTCATACCCAAATCCTTTGCCTTGGTGTATGCGAGTTTGATTTGCCCCAATATTTCGTCCTCGCCTATTACCATAGATTCAATTCCGCTTACCACTCTGAAAAGATGCATTACCGCTTTATCGGAATAGAACAAATACAAATGCTTTTTAAGCAAATCACATTCTATTCCCGAATAGTTTGAAAGCAGATTTTGCACTGTATTTAGGCTGTCTTCATTTCCGCAAAAATAAAGTTCTGTTCTGTTACAGGTGCAAAGAATAACGCACTCGCTTACGGTTTTTCCGTTTATAAGTTCAGTTAGAAATTCTTTTTGTACATTTTCGGAAAAAGCAAGTTTTTTTCTGATATTCACATCTGAATTTTTATAATTTACACTTATGCAATACATCTTTATCCACCCAATTTAATTCTACCCTGTTATTTTAATACTAAGGTATAGCGTTGTCAATTTTATGCATTATTTTTAAGTTAAGATTTATAATAAAAATAAACAAACGGGCTATATCATATTAAACCTACTGAATTAATATGTTTTATTATACTATTACCGATAAGTAAAGTCAATAATTTTTTAATTTTGCTATTGACAAAACAAATGATTGAAATATAATACTTATTGTATAGATAGGAATGATAAATTAAGGAGCAGCTATGACAGTTAAATTTGATACGGTAAAAATCTTGAAAGCCGAACTTATGGATAACTTTAATACTTATCTGCATTTTCACGATGCCTGCGGCGGACAATATTTTTCATTTGACGAAGTACCGAGTGATGAAGTATTAAAACACGCAGAAAACTTTTTTCGTAATATGAATTACAAGATACAAATTTCGGACGATAAACTAAGTTTTTATATTAAGGAGAAAATCAATGCTTAATCAATTTTCAAGAACACAGCTTTTGCTCGGAGCAGAGGCAATGGAAAAACTTGCAAATGCAAAGGTTGCAATATTCGGAATAGGCGGTGTAGGCGGATACACTGCCGAAGCGCTCGCACGCACAGGAATAGGCCAACTTGACCTTATAGACGATGACAAAGTATGCCTTACAAATATTAATCGTCAGATATTTGCCACAAGAAAAACAGTAGGCAAATACAAAGTAGATGTTGCCGAAGAAAGGCTGAAAGAAATCAATCCGAATATAATCATAAACAAGCATCAGAAATTCTACACTCCTGAAACCTCCGCCGAATTTGATTTTACACAGTATGATTACATAGTAGACGCTATTGACACGGTAACAGGCAAAATAGAACTTGTTATGCAGGCAAAAAAAGCGAACACCCCTATAATCTGTTCAATGGGTGCGGGAAATAAACTTGATGCAAGTGCTTTTGAAGTTGCCGATCTTTACAAAACTTCCGTATGCCCTCTTGCAAGAGTAATGCGTAATGAACTTAAAAAGCGTGGCATTAAAAAACTTAAGGTTGTATATTCAAAGGAAAAGCCTATCACCCCTATTGAAGATATGGCAATAAGCTGCGAAACAAACTGCATCTGCCCTCCCGGAACTGCAAGAAAATGCACACAAAGGCGACAAGTGCCCGGCAGTATAGCATTTGTACCGTCAGTAGTCGGTCTTATAATTGCAGGCGAAGTGGTTAAAGATTTAATAAAATAATCTATAGAGCAACACACCGATTGAAAAGCCAATCGGTGTGTTTTAGTTTGTCTGTAAATTAAATTACTACGGATTCCTCTGTGAGAGATTTGTTTTCAAGAATAAATGCGTTATCTCCCTTTGTAACAAACAGTCTGTATAAGAATACATTTACCTTTTCGCCGTGATAAACTGCAGGTTCTTCAAGTCCTCGTACTCCGTTAATTACGCCGCCGTCACATTTTACCGTAACTTCAATGTTGTTGCCTCTGAAAGCTGTTTTCACTACCTCGCCGACCGATACGGACGCTTTTTGTCTGAACGGTTCGTTCAACTTGGTAATCTTTATAAATTCAGGTCTTACAATAGCTTTGTCCGCACCCTCCACAACATCAAAGGTTTTAAATTTTGTATAATCGTCAAGCACGGTTGTCTGACCGAAGAAAGATGCGGAAAAGGCTGTCTGCGGTTTCTGATATATTTCCATCGGTGTGCCTATCTGCTCGATTCTGCCTTTGTTTGTAATAATGATTTCATCGGCAACCTCAATAGCCTCATCTTGGTCGTGAGTTACAAATATACTTGTAACTCCGAGCTTTTCAATCATTTCTTTAAGCCACGAGCGAAGCTCCTGTCTTACCTTTGCGTCAATAGCCGCAAACGGCTCGTCAAGCAGTAAAAGCGTCGGGTTAGGTGCAAGTGCTCTTGCAAACGCTACTCTCTGTTTCTGACCGCCCGAAAGCTGACTCGGATAACGCTTTTCAAGTCCCTTTAATCCGATAAGTTCAACAAGTTCGCTTACTCTTTCTTTTATATATTTTTTGTCCTTTTTCTGAATTTTAAGACCAAACGCAATGTTGTCGAAAACAGTCATATATCTGAAAAGTGCGTAATTCTGAAATACAAAACCTATTCCTCGTTTGCTTGCCGGAATATCATTTACGACCTTGCCGTCAATAATAATTTCGCCGCTGTCGGGAGTTTCAAGTCCGGCAATCATTCTTAGAATTGTGGTTTTTCCGCTGCCCGACGGACCTAAAAGTCCTATAAGTTTTCCCTGCTCAATTGTGAAATTCACATTATCAGACGCCTTGTAATTGCCAAAGGTTTTATTTATATTTTTAAGTTCTACATACATTACGATTCCTTCTTTCCTTTGTATTCAATTACACTTCTGATAATCAGAATTATTACCGCCATAATTACAAGAATTGCCGATACCGCAAAAGCAGGTACGGTTTTAAATTCGTTAAATAAAATTTCTATATGGAGTGGCAATGTATTGGTTTTTCCACGCAGATGTCCCGAAAGTACAGACACTGCGCCGAACTCGCCCATTGCTCTTGCCGCACATAAAACTATGCCGTACAGAAACGCCCATTTAATATGCGGAAATGTTATCTTTCTGAAAATTGTAAGTCCCTTTGCTCCCATTAATGCGGCAGCCTCTTCCTCATCTGTTCCCTGTGATTCAAGAACGGGAATAAGCTCTCGTGAGATAAACGGAAATGTAACAAATATTGTTGCAAGAATAATACCCGGAACCGCAAAAATTACTTTTATATCAAGTTCCTGTAAAAGAGGATACAAAACACTTTGTCTACCAAAGGTAAGTACAAATATCAGACCTGCAATTACAGGCGATACGGTAACGGGTAAGTCGATGAGTGTGGTAAGAATTTTTTTACCTTTAAAGTAAAACTTTGTTACAGACCACGCAGCGAACAATCCGAATATTGTATTGAAAACAACTGCGCACGCTGTTGCCTCAAGTGTAAGCAAAACAGCTTTTAAAGTATATTCGTCGCTTACTGCGTCCCAAAACACCTGCCAGCCGCTCTTTAACGCCTCTGTCAGCACAGTTGCAAGAGGAAGTACAAGCATAATGAATAAAAACAAAACGCTGATACCTATTAATATCCACTTTACAGCCTTTGAACCTTTTGTTTCTTCGTGCATATTATCTTCCTCCCTTTAATATTTTTGAATTTCTTGCCTGAATAAGATTTACAACAAACAAGATTAAGAATGATGCCGCAAGCATTACAAGTGCAATTGCTGTAGCGCTCTTATAATCAAACTCCTGCAGCTTTGACATAATAATGAGCGGTGTAATTTCAGTTTCAAAAGGCTTGTTGCCTGCTATAAAAATTACCGAGCCGTACTCGCCGAGACATCTGCCGAACGCAAGTCCGAAACCTGTAAGAATTGACGGGAGAATTTCAGGAAAAATAATCTTCCAAAAAATCTTTATTCTGCTTGCGCCCATTACACCTGCAGCCTCTTCGTAAACAGGGTCAAGTTTTTCGAGTACAGGCTGAACCGCTCTTACAACAAACGGAATACCTATAAATACAAGCGCAAAAGTAATACCTACCCTTGTGTACGCAATGCTTATGCCAAACTGTGCGAAAAAACTGCCTATGTAACCTGTATCGGCTGTTAAAGAAGTAAGCGCAATACCCGCAACCGCTGTCGGCAGTGCAAAAGGGAGTTCAATCATTCCGTCAAGTATTCTTTTACCCGGAAATTTATAACGAACCAGCACCCATGCAAGTATAACACCCATAACCGCATTTATTGCAGAGGCTATGAATGCGGTAATAAGGCTTACCTGATAACTTGCCATTACTCTTTCGCTTGTAACCGTATCTATAAAATCCGACCAGCTCATCTGTGCTGTGTAAATCACAAGAGAAGCAAGCGGAATCAATACGATTATGCTAAGTATTGATACAGTAACTCCCATAGATAAGCCAAAGCCGGGGATAACTCGTTTTGCTTTTTTAGTTTTATTCATTCTTACACCCGCTTTTCTTGTAAATACAAAGCATAGTGTTCAGCCGCAAAACAGCCGAACACATACGCATAGTTAATTATTTTTCGTAAATTTTATCAAATATTCCGCCGTCTGCGAAATGTGTTTTTTGTGCCTCGTCCCAACCGCCGAAGTCACTAATTGTAACAAGGTTAATATTTAAATCGAATACATCTGAATACTCTTTCAAAATATCCTGATTGTATGGACGGTAATAATTATCGCCTGCAATCCTCTGTGCCTCGTCGCTGTATAAGTAGCTAAGATATTCGGTAGCAACCTCTCTTGTTCCTCTGCTGTCAACTACTTCATCAACAACGGCAACCGACGGTTGTGCAAGAATACTTACGCTCGGAGTTATAATTTCATATTCGTCCGGATGGTCCTTAATAGAAAGATAAGCCTCGTTTTCCCAAGCTAAAAGCACGTCGCCCTGTCCGTTTTCCACAAAAGTGGTTGTTGCTCCTCTTGCACCCGAATCAAGTACAAGTACATTTTGATAAAGCTTTTTTACAAAGTCTTCAATTTTGCTTTCATCACCGTTATAAAGCTTATCGGCATATGCCCATGCGGCAAGGTAGTTCCATCTTGCGCCGCCCGATGTCTTAGGGTTTGGAGTAATAACGCCGACGCCTTCCTTTATAAGATCGTTCCAATCCTTAATATTTTTCGGATTGCCTTTTCTTACAAGGAATACAATTGTAGATGTATACGGTGAAGAATCGTTTTCAAAATTATTTATCCAACCGTCATTTATAAGACCTGCATCTCTTACGGCATTAACATCGTACTCAAGCGCAAGTGTGACTACATCTGCCTCAAGTCCGTTTGCAACCTCAAGAGCCTGCTTGCCCGAACCGCCGTGCGATTGAGTAACCTCTACTTCCTGACCTGTTTTTGCTTTCCAATGGTCGGCAAAAATTTTATTATAGCTTTCGTAAAGTTCTCGTGTAGGGTCATACGAAACATTGGTTATATGTACCTTAGCATCATTAGAAGTATCTTTAGAAGCTTTTCCGCAGCCGAAAAGAGCAAAGGCAGAAGTACCGATAAGGGCTGTTGTAAGAATTGCGGATATAAGTCTTTTAGTAAACACTTTTTTCATTTTAATCAAACCTTTCTTTTAGCTTTATCATAAATTAATAAGTAAATCGATAAAATGTTTTAACACATCGACTTACCGCCAAAAGAACCGCACATTCGTTTATTTATTCGGTTAAAATGATTTTTCATACAAACCACCCTTGCCTTTCATAATGCCAAACATACTTATTTTTGAATAACCTATAATACCTATCATTTTAGTATGTTTGCTTGATAGAGATATTTTATATCCATATCGCCAAAAAGTCAAGTGTTTTTTCAAACTTGTACATTATTTGGCAGATAAATACAATTACTCGGTTAACAATTGCATAAAAATAGTGATAAAATTATGATTTGGCAATTTTTAAGACAAGCAGCCGCTTTTTATAAACTCCGATTATTAAAAATTCAAAGAAAAAACTCAGCCACAAAATGACTGAGTTTCATTAAAAATTATTTATCGTAATCATCAAGAAAACTGTGCTGATAATCATCTTTCTTATACGAGATAATCGTGTTAAGATTTACATTTTCAACACTGCGGAAAATGTTGCTCTCTATCTGAGGATTTATTTTTTTTAGCTGCGCAATAAGCTGTTTTATTTCCTGTCTTTTTGAGCCTGTATTGCCCGGGTTGCACGATGTGCAGGTATCCGTAAATCTGCACGCACACTGTATAAAATTAAGTTTATTGTAATCTCTCCAATGCTTTATTTCCGCCTCTCTTATAAGGTAAAGCGGTCTTATAAGCTCCATTCCCTCATAATTTGTACTATGCAGTTTCGGCATCATAGTCTGCACCTGTCCGCCGTAAAGCATACCCATTAATATGGTTTCTATAACATCGTCATAATGATGTCCGAGTGCAATTTTATTACAGCCAAGTTCCTTAGCCTTTTTGTAGAGGTATCCTCTTCTCATTCTTGCACAGAGATAACACGGATACTTTTCCACATTATATACCGACTCAAAAATCTGTGTTTCAAAAACCGTAATCGGAATATTCAGCTTTCTTGCGTTGTTCTCAATAACATCTCTGTTTTCAACGCTGTATCCCGGGTCCATTACAAGATATACAAGCTCAAACGGAAATTTATTATGCCTTTTAAGTTCCTGAAAAAGCTTTGCCATAAGCATAGAATCTTTGCCGCCCGAAATACATACGGCTATTTTATCATTCGGCTTTACAAGTTCATACTCAATTACAGCTTTTGTAAATCTGCCCCATATGGTCTTGCTGAATTTTTTTCTTATACTTTTTTCAACATCTGCCGCATAATCGTCATCGGTAAATTTATCCTTTAGCCAGCCGTAATATCCGTTCACAAGATTTACCGCATCGTAGCCGTCTTCTCGCAACTCTTCTGCAAGAGTATCGCTTATTTGACCGCTTTTGCAGCAAATAATCAATCTCTTATCTTTCGGCAAAATGCTTTTATCATTTTTAATTTTCTCAAGCGGAATATTTACCGAGTTTGGAATATTTCCGTAGTTATAAGAAATCTCATCTCTTATATCAATCACCGTACAAGTGTTTTTATCAAGTCTCTTTAATTCTTCAATAGAAATTTCATATTCTTCTCTGTTCATACTTACCTCTGCTGTTCGTAATATGCTACTATTATACTCCCAAATCCGTCTGCCAGCAATACAATTAACGCAAATAATAAAAAGCTGCACCGATTTTCTGTAAAAACAGGAAACGGTACAGCTTAAATAGTGAATAAAAGGAGAATTTTTAATCACTAATAGCGGCATAAATATCTACCGATAACATTATACAGCTATAAATGACAAAAGTCAGCTATAACAGTTTTACATAACGAAATATTATTGATATTTTTCATTCATTGCATTAAAAAATCTGATCCACTCCGATTCGGGAATTTTATTTTTCAATGAAAATCGCAGTGTTTTATGTATAAAATCATTTTGGTTTATGTAATCAGCAAGATCATAAGCAACCGCTCTTGAATTTTTGCTTTCGGCTGCAAGGTCAAGCATTTCACCGAATTCATCATCATTAAGTTTTAGCGCATCTCTCAATTTCATTAAAACATCATATGACGGCGCAGGTCTTTTGCCTGCTTCAATACTTGACTGATACACATTAGAAATACCGATTATTTCTGCCACATATTTAAGAGAATAGTTACATCTTGCCCTTTTTTCCTTAATGAAATCGCCAAAATTATCGCTCATAACCCTCACCTTTAATACTACAAATTATTCATTGATTTCATAATATAATCTTAGTATAATTATAAAACTCAAACATAATAAATAATATTACTTTTTATTACACAAAATATTATAAAATGTTGGTTTTCGTTAGTTTTTGTAGTATAATATAATAATGGGGTGATATTGTGAACAAAGTTAACTTACTTATTGTAGAAGATGATAATAATACTGTAGAAGAGTATAAATCTGAAATTAAAGGTTTTGAAAATTTTTATATTGTCGGCACTACAAACAACTCCTCAAAAGCCGTAGAAATGGTAAAAGAATACTGTCCTCATGCTGTTATTCTCGACTTGGAACTACATCAGGGCAGTGGCAACGGTCTTTTATTTTTAAAAGGGTTGTCTGAACTTGCATTGCCAAACAAGCCTTTTATACTGGTAGTTACCAATAATATCAGTAATGTTACTCATTCCATAGCAAGAAATTTAGGTGCAGACTTTGTAATAACTAAAAATCAAAATGATTTCAGCTGTAAAATGGTACTTGAGTTTCTCAGTTCAATTGTACAAACAACGCTGACCTCAAATTTCAGTTCACCGAGCGCCGCAAAAGCCGCTGAACGCATAAGCAACAGCGAAATTATAAGAAATAAAATCTCTGTTGAGCTTGATTTAATAGGAATCAGCCCAAAACTTAAGGGCAGAAATTACCTTGCAGACGCTATTGAAATCACTTGCAATCAGCGAGTAACCAATCTTTGCAGTATTGTGGCGAAAAAATATAAAAAAACCGATGCAAGTGTTGAGCGTGCAATGCAAACTGCCATAAACCACGCTTGGCGAAACACCGATATTGAAAGTCTTGAACGCTACTATACCACATACATAAATCCGCAGAAAGGCGTTCCCACAGTTATGGAATTTATCTATTATTATTCTTCCAAAATCAAAAAAAGCCTGTAAATTTATCCCGATGTTTATTAGCATCGGGATTTTTTTTGCAATAAAAATTTATAAATTCATCATAAAATAACAATTTCTAATTATTATTTTTACATTATGTGATATTTACTCACTATATTAAAAATAAAGCAATTACAGCAACAAATCAGAATTTCCCCGCAAAAAAGGTACACTTTACTTGTAAAACAAAAGTAAAGGAGGTACTGAAGTATGTGGGATGATATTTATGAATTTTTAAAACAACTTTTAGGAAAATAATATAGTGACATTATTTAGCTTGTATGATATAATATTATCATTATAGTAATACGGAGTTAAATATTATGTCGACAAACATTACAGAGCTTTTATATAATTTTGCTATGAATTTTTTTATTAAAGCTCCGACTTTATTTTCATCAGCCTATATTTTTATTAAAACAACAAACATTAAATGCAGCAAATCAAAGTTAGCTTTGCTTTTGACTGCATTTTTTGTCGTCAATATAATTTCGTCTGTTGTACTTTTATTTGACAACAGTTTGGGATTCTTGGCAAGTTGTATATTGTTTATTGTAACTATCACACTGTTTACTAAAAACAATATAAAAAATACCATTTCCATCTCCATTGTTTCAATGGGACTTTCCTATTGCGTACGATTTATCATTGCCTTGATTTTTGCAATTGCATCACACTATATATCGTTAGTTACATACGATTTCTTGAATCCGAAAAGTATTTTTACGGTAATTTTTATAGGCATAATACATTTATTATCAACATTCTATATAATGAAAATTAAGAGATTAAAAAACGGTCTTGCCTTTTTCAATAATTCCGATAACTTTGGCATAGGTCTGTTAATATCAGGTTTTATTTTCTTAATCATAGCTCTGCTTGCACAAGACGGCGATGACTACAAATCTATATTTGTATATATGTTTATAGGATTAATAATTTGTTGTATAGGTGCTGTAATTTGGATAAGAACAAACATAACACGGTACTATAAAAGTCGGCTGCAGCAAAAAGCAGACGAACATTTCAATTCGGTTATTGAGGAAAAAGACAGTAATATTGAGGAACTTACAAAATCCAATGCCTTTCTTTCAAAAATAGTGCACCGTGACAACCACCTTATGAGTTCTTTGCAATATTCTTTAGAAGAACTTTGCAATTGTAACGATAAACAAAAGGAAAGCAAAATAATCACTGAACTTCTTGCTCTTGCAAAAGAAAGAAACGAACTCGTGCAAAAAGAACAGGCAGAAAATAAAGTGCTTGCATCTACGGGAAATTCTGTTATTGACGGCGCTCTGCTTAATATGTATATAAAAGCCTCTGCTCACGAAATTAATTTTGATTTGATAGCAAATACAGATATTAACTACCTTATCAATCATTTTCTTTCGCAAACCGAACTTGAAACCCTGCTTTGCGACCATATAAAAGACGCTGTCATAGCCGTTGAAAGCACAGGCAAAAGGAACGGAAATATTCTGACATCTGTTTCTTCGGTTGACGGAATATATGAAATTTCCGTAAGCGACAACGGAATTGAATTTGAAACCGATACTTTACAAAAACTCGGTACCGAAAGAGTTACCACTCACAAAGAAAGCGGCGGCAACGGCATAGGTTTTATGACAACTTTTGATACTCTGAAAAATTCAAAGGCAAGTCTTATTATTACCGAATACGAACCCGATAAGCCGTTTACCAAAACCGTTACTTTCAGGTTTGACGGTCAAGGAAACTTTATTATAAGATCTTACAGATGCAAAATTCTCAAAGAAAAAATCATCCGTGAAGATATTTTAATTACTTATAATTAATATTTCGTTTATATGAAGTAATTAAGGCACAGCATTTTCGCTGTGCCTTTTGCATAAAAATCGGCTCACCTAAAGCAAGCAGATTAAAATTATTCTATTGTTCCGCCGCCTACTACTACATCTTCGTCATACAGAACCACTGCCTGACCTTTTGAAATTGCTCTTTGCGGCTTATCAAATACAATGTGCAGTTTGTTATCTGAAAGCTGTTCTACCGTTGCATCCTGTTCAGGCTGATTGTATCTTACCCTTGCTTTTATATGCAAAGGTTTGTCAAGCTTTTCGTAAGCAATAAGATTAATATCTTTTGCGTAAAGCTCTTTTGAAAACAGTCTGTCATTATCGCAAAGTATAACCTTGTTGTTTGCAATATCCTTTTCCTTGACATACATCGGGTGAGGCAAAGCAAGACCAAGTCCCTTTCTCTGCCCTATCGTATACCTTATAATGCCCTTATGTGTACCGAGAACATTGCCGTTTTCATCAACAAAGTCACCAAAATCATACTTTCTGCCCGTGTACTGCTCAATGAACTTTGCGTAATCTCCGTCAGGTACAAAACAAATATCCTGACTGTCGTGTTTTTGAGCATTAATAAGGTTATATTTTTCCGCTATTTTTCTTACTTCGTGCTTTGTAAGTTTTCCAAGCGGAAGCAAGGTTCTTGAAAGCTGTCTTTGAGTAAGCGAGTAAAGTACATAACTTTGGTCTTTTGTTACATCGGGGGACTTTCTCAATAAATATCTTTGCAATCCCTCATCATACTCAATGACAGAGTAATGACCTGTAACTACATAATCAAAGTCAAGCTCATCGGCTCTCTGCATAAGCTTTTCAAATTTAATATATCTGTTGCAGTCAATGCAAGGATTAGGCGTACAGCCGTTTTCGTATGCAGAAATAAAACGGTCAATTACATTTTCTTTAAAGCTGTCTTTAAAATTGTAAACATAATAAGGTATTCCGATTTTTCTGCAAACATTTCTCGCATCGTCAATATCATCAAGCGAACAGCAGGTTTTCTCCTTCTTTTCGCCAATATCCTCGTTATCAAAAAGCTTAAGAGTAATGCCCGTAGCGTCATAGCCCTGCTCCTTTATCAAGCAAGCCGCTACCGAACTGTCAACTCCTCCGCTCATTGCTATTAATGCCCTTTCGGTCATATTATTCTCCTTAACCGCCAAGTCTTATCATCTCGTCAATACATTTCTTTGCGTCTGTAATAGTCTGCTCATCAAGGATAATTTCCTCGCCGCCCTCGCCTTTAAGGCAATTGAACACATCCATAAGAGTGGTAGCTTTCATATTAGGACAAATGAGCTTTTGTGTAAGAATATGGAATTTTTTATCGGGACAATCATACTGCAAATGTTCTGCAATACTGATTTCGGTACCGATGATAAATTCCTTTTTATCACTGTTCTTTGCGTAGTTCATAATGCCCGATGTCGAGCCTACATAATCCGCAAGATCAACAACAGCAGGCTGGCACTCCGGATGAACAAGAAGTTCGGCATTCGGGAACTGTGCCTTTGCCTTTTTAACATCTTCCGCTGTAACGCAAGCGTGAATCGGGCAACCGCCGTGCAAAAGTTTAAAATTCTTATCCGGAAGCTGACGGCTTACATAATCGCCAAGGTTGCAGTCAGGGATAAAAAGAATATTCTTTTCAGGCATATTGCTTACAATCTTAACGGCAGATGAACTTGTTACACAAACATCACAAATAGTTTTTAAATCTGCTGTAGTATTTATGTATGCAACTACCGCATAATCGGGATACATTTCTTTTACGGAAGAAATCATTTCTTTATCCATCTGGTCAGCCATCTGACAGCCGGCACTCGGCTGAGCAAGATAAACCGTTTTATCGGGTGAAAGAATTTTGCAGGTTTCTGCCATAAAACGAACACCGCACATAAGAATGTTTTTATTTGTAACTTTGCTTGCA
This sequence comes from Ruminococcus sp. FMBCY1, assembly GCF_023921805.1. Classification (GTDB taxonomy): domain Bacteria; phylum Bacillota; class Clostridia; order Oscillospirales; family Acutalibacteraceae; genus Ruminococcoides; species Ruminococcoides intestinale_A. The sequence goes on from NZ_CP074197.1 coordinate 1,140,186, forward strand.
TCTACACTCAATTTATAGCTGTCGCCTGTAAAATCGGCAATTTCGCAAATCTCTCTTGCCTGATAGCTGTGGGCAAGAATACAAACATCTTTTTCTTTTTTTAACTCAAGAATTTTATTTTGAATTTCAGAAATATTCATACATACATTTCCCTTCATTTTTCCTTTTAAATTTATTATACATTTTTTTGCCTACTATTGCAATAGGTCTTTTTATTTTAAAAATATTGTTTATGTTTAATGGTTAAAAGAATTATAAATTATCACAATTGCCGAAAATTATTTGAATTTTTGTCTTTACTTTATACTTTAATTGTGATATAATACTTAATATATACAAGTAGAGGTTATTCTGCTTAATATTTTAATTAGATAATATAAATAGGAGGTTAGTACAATGAAAAAAGTTGTTTCCCTCGCATTGGCTCTTGTGCTGATGCTTGCAGTGTCTATTCCGGTATTTGCCGCACCAAGTCCTACAGGTACATACACTTATGTAGTAGTTGTTATTCCTACCACAGGCGGCAGCGGTGACTATGAGTTCACTACAGGCATTGATGAGGACGGTAACCAGAATGTTCACCTTACTCCAAAGCCAAAGTCCGGTTATTCTTTTGACCATTGGGTAATTGACGGTCCTTACAGAACCGATCAGCCGCTTACAGATGGAAATCTTGATATTATAATCACAGGTGATATTACGGTAACTCCTTATTACACAATCAACGGTGAGTCACCTACACAGGCTGTAACAACAGATACTTCTGATAAATCGCCGCAGACCGGTCCTTCAAGCGCAATGCCGTATATAATAATCGGCTTATCACTTATAGCTGTTGCTGTCAGCGTAACTATTGTTAAGTCAAAGAAATCAAACTAATTTTGCTAATAAAAACAGCTTTCGGTTTTCGAAAGCTGTTTTTTAATGCTTATTATAGTTAAAATTTACAGAAATATTGACACGGTTGTCAATATTTGTTATAATTATTTGATGTGATTTATTATGAAAAAAAATCGAAATAAAATTCTTATCACAATTCTTGTTATTACAATTATTCTGTTAATTCTGTGCGTAATTTATGTTATGTATCAAATGAATACTCAACACAAAGAGCAGGACGATTACAGCAAACTTGCAAGTTCTGTGGCTCCGAGCATAGCCGAAGAAGTTACTTCCCCGTCAATTGACGAAACTCTTGCCGACAATCCTATTATAGATAACCCTATAGATTTTGAGTCGCTACAATCTCAAAATGACGAAATCTATTCTTGGATATATATTCCCGATACCAACATAAATTACCCTGTTTGCAGGAGTAACACAAACGATAATTTTTACCTGGATCATGATATTTACGGAAATTACAGCTTTTCAGGCTCTATTTATTCACAGTATTGTAATTCTATATATATGCATGACAGGGTAACCGTACTCTACGGTCACAATATGGCAGACGGAAGTATGTTTGCCGATTTATATAAATTTACAAATACGGATTTTTTCAATGACCATGAGTATTTTTACATCTACAGACCTCAGCACAAACTTACCTACCGTATAGTGTCGGTTTATTCATATGATGACCGACATATAATGAATTCGTTTGATTTTGATGACGACAAGGTTTTTCAGGAATACCTTGATTATATTCAAAATCCCAGATCATTCACAAAAGTTGTAAGAGATAATTCGGAGCTGACAATCAATGACAAAATTGTCACGCTAAGCACCTGCCTTAATTCAGGTGACGGACGACTTCTTTTACAGGGGGTGTTAATAAAAGATGAACTCACAAAATAATAACGAAAACAGCAATAATACGGATACTGCCGATAAAGAAACCAAACATTACGATAATATTTACAGCAATTCAAATAAGCAGCCTTCTCAAACAGGCGAAAGCGCGGCAAGTGATGATGAAAAAGGGAATGTGCAATACGCCGACCGTAGTATAAGAGATGATATTAACGACTATAAGTTTGTTAAATCGTATAAAAGCCACGGTCATCATAAACACCATCACCATCATCATTCAAGCAAAGAAAATGCCGATGATGTATTATTGGTACAAAGCTCACGCCCTGCAAAAGGCAGTTCAAATAAAATAAAGAAAAAAAGTTTGAGTACAGGCAACGAAAAATATTTGCTGGAATACGACGAACTTGTAAAAAGCAATCACCCTGCGATGGGTTCTAAGGAACAGAAAAAAGCAATTAGAGAAAAGCAAAAAATCAAGAAAAGGCGTTTTAAAAGATGGCAGAGAGTAATACTCACAATTATCAGTACAATTCTTGCGCTTGTTCTTGTTGTAAGCGGGCTTTTGGTATGTTTTATTTACAACGGCTCTAAAGAATTGCTTGACAATACAAATATAATTTCGGCTCCGTCAAATGTAGTTGTTCAAAACGGCGGTCAATATGTTGTGTATAACGGACAAACATATGAATTTAACAAGAATATGACAAGTATTCTTTGTATGGGCATCGATAAAAGTTCTTTTGACGGTGCAAGCGATATAAAAGGCGAAAACGGTCAAGCCGATGTTCTTATACTTGTTGCTATGGACACCTCGACAGGCGAAACTAAGCTTATTAATATATCAAGAGATACAATGACCGATGTTGCGGTATATTCTGCAAGCGGTTATTATGTGGAAACTGTAAAAGAACAGATTTGTCTTTCATACGCTTACGGCGACGGCAAGGAGTCAAGTTGCGCAAATACGGTTACCGCCGTTGAAAGACTTTTCTACAACATTCCGATTAATTCATACTTTGCGCTTGACCTTGACGGTATATCAGCTCTTAATGATGCCGTAGGCGGAGTTGATGTTGTTTCTCCTGAAACCATAGGCGATTTTAAAGAGGGCGAAAGCTACCATCTTGAAGGTCAGAATGCAGAAGCTTTTGTTCGTTCAAGAGATATGGAAAGCATAGACGCAAACAGCAAGCGTATGCAACGACAGCAGGTATATCTTGATTCATTTATGAATACGGTTCTTGCACAGACTAAAAATGACATTACAACACCTGTAAGCCTGTTTAATGCCTCTGCCCCATACTCATGCACAAACCTGAACCCGTCGAAAATTTGCTATTTATCACAAAATATGCTTAGCCACAACGGTATGAATATGACAATGATTTCCGTACCGGGTGAGCTGAAAAAAGGTGAAGTTTATACCGAGTTTTATGTAAACGAAGACGAGCTTTATAAACTGATTCTTGATACTTATTACAAACCGTATAACAGATAAAGCGAAAGCTGAAGTCGATATAAAAACGACTTCAGCTTTTTATTTTTATTTTGAATTGCGTTCTATCATTCCGACAAAACCCGTAAAACAAATCCCTCATCACGGAAAAATGTGGAAAAATAGTTGTGGACTTTGCCCACACCCACGACCTTTTCAAAGGTAGACCAAACTTTTATAATTGCTTTTCAAATTTATTCCGCTAAACAAAAATTATAAATCAACACAAAAGCTCCCGATTTTTGTATCGGGAGCTTTTAGTTACAGTTATGTATTAAAGTTATTCCTTAGTTTCTGTTTCTGTAGGAATATCGCTTGTACAGTGTGGGCATTTTGTAGCCTTGATTGAAATTTCGCTCTGACAGAACGGGCAAATCTTTGTTGTGGGTTCTGCCGGTTCTTCAGGCTTTTTGCCGATTGCCATAATCTTATTTACTAATTTAACAATAAGGAAAATGACAAATGCCATTATAATAAAGTTAATAACCGCAGTTAAGAACTTACCATATCCAATCGAAACATCGCCTATTGTAAGCGCATACTGGTCAAAATTCATTCCGCCGAACAAACCGAGAATCGGTGAAATGATATCCGAAGTAAGTGAAGTTACAATTGCCTGAAAAGCAGCACCGATAATAACACCGACTGCAAGGTCAAGCACATTGCCTCTCATAATAAAGGTTTTAAACTCGCCAAAAAACTTTTTCATTTCCTAAACTCCTCTGTTAAGATATTTTTAGCAGTTGCCATAACCGCAAAAATACAGAATAATGCAGGACAAACACTTTCCCACTAATAATAGTGGGAAAATTTTTTTGATTGAGTTAATAAACTGAATTATAAAACAGCCTTATGGAATTTCTTTTTGCCTTTTTTAATTACAACATAGCCTTTTTCAAAAGCAGACTTAGGAACATTTGCATATACATCTGTTACCTTTTCATCATCAACGGCAACACCGCCCTGCTGAATAAGGCGTCTGCCCTCACCCTTTGACGGAATAAGCGCACACTTTGTAAGAAGATCAAGAATTGCGATACCGTCATCTGTAAAGTCAGCGTCCGTAAGCTCTGTAGAAGGCATATTGTCTGTATTTGCACCGCTGCCAAACAATGCTCTTGCAGCCTCCTGTGCCTTGTCTGCCTCTTCCTTGCCGTGAATAAGATTTGTTACCTCATATGCAAGAATCTCCTTAGCCTTGTTAAGATTACTGCCCTCAAGTTTAGCAAGCTCATCAATCTGCTCAAGCGGTAAAAATGTAAGCATCTTTAAGCACTTGATTACATCTTCGTCGGCTACATTTCTCCAATACTGGTAAAAATCGTAAGGACTTGTCTTTTCGGCTGAAAGCCATACAGCGCCGGACTGGGTTTTGCCCATCTTCTTACCCTCGGAATTAAGGAGAAGATTAATAGTCATAGCGTATGCGTCCTTACCGAGTTTTCTTCTGATAAGCTCTGTACCGCCGAGCATATTGCTCCACTGGTCGTCACCGCCGAACTGCATATTACAACCGTACTTCTTATAGAGAGCATAGAAATCGTAGCTCTGCATAATCATATAGTTAAACTCAAGGAAACTTAGTCCCTTTTCCATTCTCTGCTTGTAGCACTCTGCTCTTAACATATTATTTACAGAGAAACAAGCACCGACTTCACGCAAAACATCAACATAGTTGAGGTCGAGCAACCAATCGGCATTGTTTACCATAAGTGCCTTACCGTCTGAAAAGTCGATAAAACGCTCCATTTGCTTTTTAAAGCAATCAACATTGTGCTGTATAGTTTCTGTAGTCATCATCTGACGCATATCTGTTCTGCCTGACGGGTCACCGATCATAGCTGTACCACCGCCGATAAGAGCAATCGGCTTGTTGCCTGCCATCTGTAAGCGTTTCATAAGACAAAGTGCCATAAAGTGACCTACATGTAAGCTGTCGGCTGTAGGGTCAAAACCGATATAAAATACAGCTTTACCATTGTTGACAAGCTCTTTGATTTCTTCTTCATCTGTAACCTGAGCGATAAGACCTCTGGCTACTAATTCCTCATAAACTCCCATTTTATTATAAAATCCTTTCTGATTTTGTTTTCATTTGTTAATTATAAATCAAAATTTACAATAGGTCAATACCTAAACTTACATATAAGAACAGGGCTTTGACGGTTTGCATTTACAGTTAATTTATTTCTTTTTTCTTCTGTATTTTGCAAACTTATCTTTTGTCTGTTTTCCGTTTCTGTTACGGGAATTGTTTTTATTTGAATTGTAAGAAGATTTCTGACCTTTATTATTTCCCTTATAATTATTTTGATTACTCATTGGCTGAACAAGACATTTTGAATCATAACCTATCAAATCTTTTCTGCCTGCTTTTATAAGTGCTTTAATTACTTTCTGTTTGTTTTCGGGAATAAAGTATTGCAAAAGCGCTCTTTGCATTGACTTTTCTTCCTCGGTTTTCGGTACATAAACCTCTTTCATTGTATAAGGGTCTATGCCTGTATAAAACATACAGGTTGAAATTGTACCCGGAGTCGGATAAAAGTCCTGCACCTGCTTTGGATGTATATTCTCCCTCTTACAGAACAACGCAAGTTCCACCGCATCTTTCAAAGTAGAACCCGGATGCGAACTCATAAGGTATGGCACTATGTATTGGTCTTTACTCATACGACCTGTCAGTTTATAGAATTTATCGCAAAACTTTTTATAAGTTTCTATGTGCGGTTTACCCATTCTGTCAAGAACTGCAGCCGAGCAATGCTCCGGCGCAACTCTTAACTGACCGCTTATATGATACTTTACAAGCTCTTCAAAAAATTCGTCACTCTGATCTTCCATAAGATAATCAAAACGAATACCGCTGCGAATAAATACTTTTTTAATGCCGTCAAGTTTTCTCAATTCTCGCAAAATATCAAGATACTCCGTATGCGACACCTGCATATTAGGGCAAGGAGTCGGGGCAAGACACTTTCTGCTTTTACAAAGTCCCGCCTTTTTCTGTTTTTCGCAGGACGGCAGACGGAAGTTGGCTGTAGGGCCGCCCACATCACTTATATATCCTTTAAATCTCTTATCGTTAAGAAAAGACTTTGCCTCGTCAATAACGCTCTGTTTACTTCTTACCGTTACCGCTCTTCCCTGATGAAACGCAAGCGAACAGAAATTACAAGCGCCAAAGCAACCACGGTTATGCGTAATTGAGAAAAGTACCTCCTGAATACCCGGTACACCGCCGAGTTTTTCGTAACACTGCGGATACCATCTTTCATACGGTAACGAATACACATAATCAAGCTGTTTTGTGTCAAGCGGCTGCATAGGCGGATTCTGAATTAAAATAAAGTTGCCGTGGCGCTGAATAAGAGTTTTGCCTCTTACTGCATCTGCCTCTTCGAGCTCTTTTCTGGCAGCAATTGCATAGTCCTTTTTGCTCTCACAAACTCTTTCGTAACTCGGCAGTTCCACAACGGTTTTCGGAACATAATCGCTTGTCTTTACAGCGTAGCAAATACCACGAATGTCATATAATGCCTCAACAGGGTAACCCTCGGAAAGGCGCTTTGCCATTTCAATAGTTTGCAGCTCGCCCATTCCGTAAGAAATAATATCTGCTTTACTGTCAAAAAGTACAGACGGCATTACGGTGTTTTTCCAATAATCATAATGAGCAAATCTTCTTAGCGAGGCTTCAAGTCCGCCGATAATTATTACCGAATCGGGATAAAGTCTGCGGATTATATTTGAATAAACAGTTACAGCTCTGTCAGGACGCTTGCCGTTTTTACCGCCTGCCGTATAAGCGTCATCACTTCGCTTACGCTTTGCAACGGTATAATGTGCAACCATACTGTCTATATTGCCTGCCGTAACGAAAAATCCGAGCCTCGGTTTACCAAACTGTAAAAAGTCGGCGTCATTTTTCCAATCAGGCTGAGAAAGGACTGCAACCTTATAGCCACAGTCCTCAAGCACTCTTGTAATTATGGCAGCACCAAAAGACGGGTGGTCAACATAACTGTCGCCCATTACATATACAAAGTCAACTTCGTCCCATCCACGGGCTTTAACCTCTTTTATATTCATCGGTAAAAATGCCATAATATCACCTATATAATTTATTCATCGTCACTGCCCATAATATTACGGTGTTCAAGCCATTCATTATAGGTCATAAGTACATCTCTCGGTTTTGAACCCTGATGAGGGCCTACAACACCCATCTGCTCCATATCGTCTATCATTCTGCCGGCTCTTGCATAACCTACCTTGAGTCTGCGCTGAAGAAGTGAAGTAGATGCCTGTCCTGCTTCAATTACGCATTTAATTGCGTCTTCCATTTTTGAGTCAATTTCAATATCATCGCCGCCTCTATCATCGCCTTTTTTACCCTGAGTAATTTCTTCTGCGGCAATTCTCTTGATTTTTTCTTCAATCTCCGCATTATATTGAGCGGAAGAAGATTTTTTAATATAATTTGTTACACCCTCAATTTCCTCATCGGAAGCATAGCAACCCTGCACACGCATAGGCTTTGGTGCACCAACAGGCAGGAACAGCATATCGCCTCTGCCTATGAGTTTTTCCGCACCGCTGAAATCAAGGATAGTTCTTGAATCAATATTTGAACTTACTTTAAGCGCAATACGGCTTGGAATATTTGCCTTGATAAGACCTGTAATTACATTTACCGTAGGTCGTTGCGTTGCAACAAGCAAATGCATACCTGCGGCTCTTGCTTTTTGAGCAAGTCGGGCAATGTACTCTTCCACCTCACTCGGAGCTGCCATCATAAGGTCGGCAAGCTCATCAATTGCAATTACAATTCTCGGCATTTTTTCCTTTGGTACGGGTAAACCGTTTCTCTCAAGTACAGGCTGAACAAGCTCGCCGTCTTCATTTTCTACAGGCGGATTTTCTGCCATATACTTAAGATTTTCTTCTATAAGCTCATTGTATGCGTCAATATTTTTACAGTAGTATTCCGAAAGAATCTTATATCTCTGCTCCATTTCGGAAACCGCCCATCCAAGCGCACCCGCCGCTTTCTTAGCGTCGGTTACTACAGGAATAAGCAAATGCGGAATACTTCTGTACTTTGTAAATTCAACCATTTTGGGGTCAACAAGCAAAAGTTTTACTTCGTCGGGTGTAGCTTTGTAAAGGATACTCATAAGAATTGAGTTTACACAAACAGATTTACCCGAACCCGTTGTACCTGCAATAAGCAAGTGAGTAAGTTTTGACAGGTCGGTAACCACAATTTCACCCGAAATATCTTTACCGAGTACGCAGGTAAGTTTACTCTTTCCTCTTCTGAATTCATCGGAGTCAATCAACTCACGCATAGTAACCATACTTACAACCTTGTTCGGTACTTCAATACCGACTGCGGCTTTGCCCGGAATAGGAGCTTCGATTCTTACTCCGTTTGCGGCAAGGTTAAGTGCAATATCGTCTGAAAGGTTTGTAATCTTGCTTATCTTTACACCCGGAGCAGGTGAAAGTTCATATCTTGTAACAGACGGACCACGGCAAATATTTACTATAGATGCTTTTACATTAAAACTGTCAAGCGTATCAATGAGTTTTTTCGCATTGTTATGCATTTCTTCCGCAGCATTTTTATCGTTATTGTTTTCTGAAAGACTTAACAGCTGAATAGGTGGAAAATGATACTCGGGCTTTTCTTCTTTTTCTCTGATTTCAACAGGAGAATAGCTTGCATTTTCAAGTTCTTCTTCAAAGCTGTTTTCTTCGTTATGTCTGTTCTCTTCGTATGACGGAACCGGCTCGGGTTCTGTTTCTGCTTTATGATTCTTTTCATCAAAGTTTTTGCTTGCTCTGTTGATTATGTCCATCAAATCGTCAGAAACATTTTCATTTTCGTTATGTTCATTCTGTATTATTTCTTCTTCGTATTCTTCACCGTACACTTCCTTTTCGGGACTTTCATAAAACTGCGGCTCTTCAACTTCATCTGCAACTTTTGACGCATCTTTAACATCTGCTTTGTAGTCGCAGTCAACCTCAAGTTTTCTGTTAAGCTTTGTTTTATTATCATCGTGAGTGCTTTCATCAAGAGGAATATCAATGCCGCTCCTCTTGCCTCTGCGTTTTTTCTTTTGAGGAGAAACTATGGTTTTGTCATTCTCTCCGCCTGCAATAAACATCTCACGCTGTGCCTCTTCCGCCTCACGCTCGGCAATGTACTCACGCCTTACCCTTGCTTTTTCTTCGCTCTTGTGCTTTACATATGTAACACCTTGCTCAACCTTTGATGCGGCAGCTTCTGCAATATCATTGATTGAAAGATTTGTAATGCCGAAAATAACGGCAAGCAATACAAGAATACAAATCAATACCGTCGGAACATTTCCGATTAACGATGCCATAGGATAACCAAGCAATCCTCCGATAAAACCGGCGCCGAATGTAAAGTAAGATTCACTTTCGAAAATATCGAGATAAAGTTCGCCTGCACAGGCAAGATAACCTCTTTCCGAATGAGGAGTGCCTGTTGCAACATAAATCAATGCTCCTATCAGCAAAACAATAAGTACGCAGAGTGCTACCTTACTTTTAAAATGCTGTATTTGCTTTTCCTTGTCCGTAATGATTGCCATATACATAAGAAAGACGGGAACAAGAAATGTTGCAAAGCCAAATACTCCAAAAAGTGCGGAACGAACCGTACTCCATAAATTTACGCTCTGAACAAATATTAAAATTACAAAAAACAGTGATAAGGCACCAAGGATAATTGCTCTTATCCTTGGTGTCAGCAAAGGTTGTGATTCAGGTATCGGTTGACTTTTTTTAGTGCTTTTTGCTTTTGAGGAGGTTGATTTACCTGAAGCTTTCTTTTTGGTTGTCTTTTTCTGGGTTGCCAATTTATACTACCTCCGCTAAAAGCATTATTGAATCATTGCACCGGTAAAGACATTTGCTCCTGTGTTCATTTCAATGCAGGAAATAACAAGGAATACTATACCTACAAGTGCAGTATATACTACGAAAATTATCATTTTGTCGGTCTTTAAGAACCATTTGAAAATAAGAATTGCAAAGTAGCCTACAATTGCAGAAACTACCATACCAACTATAATTACCACAGGGTCAATTGATATGCCCTCCGGACTTTTTATTGCGTCAACACCCTCAAGAAGAGCTGCCGCAAGTATTGACGGAACACCGAGAACAAATGTGTAGTCAAGCGCTTTCTGCTTGTTTATGCCTCTCATCTCACCGACTGCAAGAGTTGAACCCGAACGGGAAATACCGGGGAAAATTGCAGCAACAAACTGCATAAGACCTACGCATACAGCGTCAAGAACATTAAAGCTCTCTTTGCCTGCCGAATTTTCGCTGTGCTTTACATTTTTTAAATGCTTAAAACCTGCGTTTGAACCGATAGTTCTTTTGTTGCAGATAATACCGACAGTAAGCAAAATACTTGTAATCATCAAAGAAATCGAAACCACAATCAAGTATCTTTCGCCTGTAAGAACATCGGCAAGATCTTTAATTTTCATATCCGTGCCCGGAATAGGCAGGAATAACAGGAAAAGCGGAAGAAGTCCTATAATGAGCATCATAATAAGATTTCTTTCGTAATTCATCTCTTTCCATTTAAATTTACCTGTAAATACATCTTTAACAAGTGAGAAAAATTCCTTGATAAGACTCCATATAAGCTTATGGTAAAAAGCAACTACCGCTACAAGTGTTCCCACATGGAGCATAACATTAAAGAAAAGGTTATTTTCCGTTGCGCCCAAAATATGCTGTGTAATAGAAAGATGTCCGCTGCTCGATACAGGCAAAAACTCTGTTAAGCCCTGCACGATGCCCTGAATGATTGCATCAATAATTGACATAATATGTACTCCTTTAACCATAAAATATGTAAGGGCGACTTTTGACCGCCCATATAACCGCATTTATTTATATGCGGTTACTGTAAAAAATAAAATTATCTGCCTCGTTTTTTACGGGTCTTATTGCGTTTTATCATTGTGTACAGGCAGTCAATTGCATCCGAAACCGTGCCGACCTCGTCAATAAGGCCTTCACTGACAGCCTCTTCCCCCTCAAGAATCGTTCCGATGTCCATTACAAGTTCGCCCGTGTTGAGAACAAGCTCATTGTACCGTTCTTTTGAAATATCGGAATTTTCCGCAACAAAGGTTGTAATTCTGTCCTGCATACGCTGAAAATACTCAAAAGTCTGCGGAACGCCGAGCGTCAGTCCCGTAGTTCGCACAGGATGCACCGTCATAGACGCACTCGGTGCAATAAAACTCTTGTCTGCCGCAACGGCAAGCGGTATGCCTATGGAATGTCCTCCGCCGAGCACAATTGAAACCGTGGGCTTTTTCATTCCCGAAATAACCTCGGCAATGGCAAGACCTGCCTCTACATCTCCGCCGACCGTATTTATTAAAATAAGCAGTCCGTCTATTCTTTCGTCCTCTTCAATAGATACAAGCAACGGAATAACATGCTCATACTTGGTCGTTTTATTCTGTTGCGGAAGAATGTAATGTCCCTCAATCTGTCCTATAATTGTCAGGCAATGAATTACGCTGTCTTTATGCGTAGTTAGCACCGAACCTGTTTCTTCTACCTGATCCGTATGCTGTTCGTCAATGGGACTGTCTTTTTCAAGCGACTTTTTTTCGGGCTGTTCGTTCGGATTTTTTACTGTATTATCAACCCTTGACTTACCCGATTTTTTTGCTGTGGTATTCTTTTCTTTTGCTTTTTGTGCCATATTAATGCACCTCCGAAAAATATTTTTTCCAAAAATGCGTTAATAATGTATTTGGCAATTAAATATTATAGCATTTATAGCAATATATTTCAATCTTTTTGCTCTTTTTTCTTAAAAACAATAATGATATAAAAGAATTATAGTAGTATAAAAGTAATAATGTTTTTTGGAGTGAATTTAATTGGCATCAAACATAGTAATGGCGATAGTAATTTTCGTACTTATTGCATTGTCATCGTTCTTTTCCGCAACGGAAACGGCATTTTCTTTTGTAAACAAAATCCGTATTCAAAAGAAGTCCGAAGACGGCGACAAAAAAGCAACAACCGCTCTTTTTGTTATTGAAAATTTTGACAAAGCACTTACCACCATTCTTATCTGCAACAATGTAGTAAACCTTAGCTGTTCATCACTTGCAACGGTATTGTGTATGGCACTTTTCGGCGACTACGGTTCAGCTATTGCAACGGGTGCAACTACTTTGCTTGTACTCACATTCGGTGAGGTGCTTCCTAAATGTTTGGCTAAAGAAAATTGCGACAGCTTTTCTCTTAAAACAGCAGGCATAATAAAGTTCTTGATGTTCATTTTAACCCCACTTGTGTTTATCCTTGTACAATTCAAAAGCCTTGCCCTTAAGATTGCAGGCGGAACAGAGGATGCACCGAGCGTTACCGAAAATGAGCTTAAATATATAGTAGAAAGCATTGAAGAAGAAGGCGTGCTTGAAGAAAGCGAAAGCGAGATGGTTCGCCTTGCACTTGACTTTGACGAAAAAACCGCCGAAGAAGTCATCACACCTCGAGTTGATGTTACATTCATAAGCGTGGACGATTCGCCGGAGAAAATTAAGAATTTAATTATTGAAAACAGATACTCAAGAATTCCTGTATATAAAGATACCGTTGACAACATTGTCGGCGTACTTCACACAAGAGATTATCTCGAAAAACTTGCGGACGGCATCGCACCGGATGTGCGTGACATAATGCAGCCGCCGTACTTTGTATTCAGAACTCAACCTCTCTCAAAAATTCTCAGCACTTTCAAGAGAATAAAAGTTCACCTTGCAATCGTTACCGACGAATACGGCGGAACTCTCGGTATTCTCACAATGGAAGATCTGCTTGAAGAAATCGTCGGCGACATATGGGACGAGGACGAAGAAATTGAACACAACTACTACAAAATCGGCAAGAATGAATTTCTTGTAAACGGCGACCTCGAGCTTGACGATATGCTTGCGCTGTTCGATCTTGACGAAGATTACATTGACAGTGACAGCATAACCGTCGGCGGATACATTCTTGAAAATGCAGGCAGTATTCCGAATAAGCGTGAAAGCGTAGAGGCAGGCGGTTTCCGCTTTACGATTATGGAAGTGGCAAATCAGAGAATTATTCGTGTTGTTGTAAAAAGACTTGTTGACGAAAATACAAACGAAGAAAAAGCAACAGACGAAAAAGAAAAAGAAGAATAATACATACAAAATAAAGAGCCAAGCACCCAAAGCCTTGGCTCTTTTCAGATATTGATACGGAGAATAAATTATGAGCAATACAAAAGAAAACATAAAAAGAGGCAGCTGCCCCGTATATAAAAAATGCGGCGGATGTCAGTTGCAGAATCTCACCTACACCGATCAACTTAGCTTTAAACAGAAAAAAGTTGAAAAACTGCTCTCAAAATTTTGCAAGGCAGATAAAATAATCGGTATGAACACACCCTATCATTACCGCAACAAGGTTCAGGCAGCGTTCAGGACAGATAAAAACGGTAAAATAATTTCGGGTGTCTACCAATCGGGAACTCACCACATCGTCGGCATTGACGAATGTATGACAGAAGATGTAACGGCGGATAAAATCATAGTTGCCGTACGAAAAATGCTTAAATCTTTCAAGCTCACAACCTATGACGAGGACAAGCAGAGAGGTTTTTTAAGACATATACTTGTAAAAAGAGGCTTTGCAACAAACGAAGTAATGCTTGTTTTGGTAACAGGCACTCCTGTTTTTCCGTCAAAAAATAATTTCGTAAAAGCGATTACCAAACAGTTTCCCGAAATCAAAACAGTTGTTCAAAATATAAATCCGTACAGAACAAACCTTGTTCTCGGCGATGTGCAAAAGGTACTGTACGGCAAAGGATACATTGAAGATATTTTGTGCGGATGTAAATTCAGAATTTCACCAAAGAGTTTTTATCAGATTAACCCTGTGCAGACCGAGGTGCTTTACAACAAGGCAATTGAATTTGCAAATCTGAAAGGCAAAGAAACAGTGCTTGACACCTACTGCGGAATCGGCACAATCGGAATTGTTGCCGCAAAGCACGGTGCAGGCGAAGTTATAGGCGTTGAACTTAACAAAGACGCAGTCAAGGATGCGGTGCAGAACGCAAGAGCAAACAATTTGAAGAATATAAGATTTTATCAGGGCGATGCAGGCGAATTTATGGAGGCAGTCGCAGAAGAAAGCGAAAAGCCCGATGTAGTATTTATGGACCCGCCGAGAGCAGGCAGTGACGAAAAATTCCTCTCTTCCCTTATAAAAATGTCACCAAAAACAGTAGTATACATCTCCTGCAACCCCGAAACCTTAGCAAGAGATTTGGCATACATAGATAAGAACAGCACATATAAAATCCAAAAAATCCAACCCGTAGATATGTTCCCACATACAGCGCATATTGAGTGCGTGGTGGTGATGTCAAGGAAAGAGGAGTAAATCGGGATAGGTGGCTTAACGGTGTGGTTTGTGCGTATTGGTCAGGCTGTGCTGTTTTGGCAGGTTGGCTTTGATTTGGATACAAATAAGGGAATGCAGACAGCACACTAGGAGAAACGAATGGATAGATTTTCAGAGAAGAGTCTTCTTTCACTCGGAGATCATTATGTGTATGGACTCATAGATCCACGCAGTAAGCAAATTTTCTATATTGGAAAAGGCACTAAAAACAGAGTGTTCTTCGTGAATGAAAGATATGAGCAGGGATTTCCGTTGGATGAGAATGAAACATTCTACATTGGAAAGTCGATAGCCGGATTGAAGTTGAATCAGTCGGCACAGAATCCGATTACATATCTGAATCCACGATAGAGAGACAAATTTCATATTTAATGAAATTGACAAATCGGAATTTACGGAGGAAAATAGTAATGGCACTGTTCTTACTGATTACATATATAGTAATTTTTACATTTCAAATAATATTATTTGTGATAACCATTCGCAAGAAAACAAAAAAACTTTGGCGGATATTGTTTTCGTCAGAACTAATTCCGCTGCTTATATCCATAGGACTGATGATTTACTTTAATAATCTTCCTGGATATGGATTTATGCCAGGACTAACTTATTTGGGAGAAATATTGTTTAGTTTTGGAGCGGTTGTTTTGTACTGTATAAGTTTCCTGATTTCTATATGCAGTTATATTGCAATTTCATATAAACAAAGGAAACGCTGAATAAATCGTTTCTGTCGTTTGTTCACAGTCCTCTCAGTGACGTATTTTCGAGCGTTGCTCAAAACGGCGAAACGAATGCTTAGCATTAATCAGCTTTTTCCAAACTTAATTTGAGGTATTCCACTTGCAGAAATATATGTGCATGAAGTTGACAATGCAAATCAGATAGATGGATTTATTGGATTAAATAACGACTATATTGAAGGAATCTTTATAAAAGATGTAGCACAGTCAAAGGGAACCGGAAAACAGTTATTGGATCAGGTGAAGAAAATCAAGTCCACTCTAAAATTGAACGTTTATCAAAAAAATGAGAGAGCAATTCAATTTTATCTGCGAGAAGAATTTAGTATCCAATCTGAATGTGTAGATGATAATACGGGAGAAAAGGAATTTACAATGGTATGGAAGTGCTAAATTCCAGTTTGTAGGGATGACATGAAAAATGAAGTTTAAGGAATAGAGCTTTCCCTGTTTGCCTATACAAATGATAGAGCAATTCAAGGTTATCACAGGCTCGAACCACTGGATTTCAAGGGAAAAGGTGCGTTCCGCCATTCCCGTGTACAATAGGGGGTGAGTATGTTTTTCGTTGAACAACCGAGCCACATCGAGACGGTAGTATTGATGTCAAGAAAATAATTAAGCAATATAAAATTTGGCTTGTTTGATGGCTTTTTCTAAATTTAGAATTATATATTTAACCATCAAAAGCACTCGGGTATATCTTACGGAAACATATCCACCGCAAAATTTCGGTTAGGTTGTAGCCTCGGATTAGATAATGCAAATTGAGTGAGTGGATTAGATGTCAGTGTGTTTGGAGAGAATTTTATAGGACAAAAAGCTGACAGGCAATCCTGCAATTCGACCGTTTTGAGGGGTTCATGAACAGTGAAATAGATGTTAATAGAAATTAGATAAATCGGAATTTATGGAGGATAAAGCTGATGAACAACAAAAGGATAATTATAGGAGTCACTATCGGAATAATCGCAGCAATACTTTGGAGCGTTGTTTTTATAAATGTCTTAAATAGCATGGCTGGAATTGGAATCGGAATATGTCTGGGTATATCTTTTGGTATATCTGGCAGTCTTATTTTTTCAAAAAAAGATAAAGATAAATGATGATACAACTTCCAGTTTGCCAACTTGCCCTTTGAGAAGAGAATTTTACAAAAGAAGTATTCTCTATGTTCTCAGGCGAGAAAGTTCTTGAAGATTTACGGTGTGATAACACCCTGATGAAAACAATGGTTGACCGCTTCGGAGAAGATGTGACAACCTTGCGTATGATATTACGTCTTTCAGAGTACAGACCGAAGTATCAGCCAGTCCAACCTTTTTCGGTTGGGTGTTTGGCTTTAATGGCAAGGTACAGATACTTGCACCGGAAAGTGTAAAAGAACAGTACAGACAGATGATTGCACAAGCCGATGAGGGTATGCAGGAAAAAGAAAACAAAGGACAGGAAATCTAACACTCCAAAGCATATGATGTCAAGAAACGGCAGAATCTTCCCGCAAAGCTCGCAGCATGAATATGCCAAGGGCGTGGAGTTTGAAGTTTATCCGTCTGCGGATACAACCGCCCCAAACTATCGTTGTGAAATTTGGGTAGCCGTGAACGAAAAAGCCAAGTAATAAGGACAGCAACTGCGAGTTGCTTGTTTGAGATAATGCGTGAGACTATAATAAAGGTGTAAGGAAGGTACTGCATAGTGGATACAAAACAGGTTATACTTGAACTTCGTACTCAAAAGGGAATGTCGCAGGATGAGCTTGCAGAAAAAGTTTTTGTAAGTCGTCAGACAGTTGTGGAAATAAAAAATGATCTGATAAGAACGATGGGAGAATGTCGTGATGTGACAGACCAATATCAAACCGAACGAAGTGCATATTTGCGACTGGGACAATTATTTATGAGATTATTTGCTGGATTGCTATAAGAGTCTGATGAAACGACATTTTAAAAAACAGTTGATTTAGAAGTTAACTGTTTTTGGAAGGCCGTTTTTGCTATATCTAACAGTCTGTTGTACAAAGAAGATTTTGCATGGATGAAAAAAACAAACCTTGTTGAGGTTAAATTGAGTTTTCCATTGTATTGTATTGCTAATGAATAAGAATAAGAAAAAGAACAGACAATGCTGAATACTCTGGAAACAAGAATATCTGAGTATAGTATGTAAGTTCGTAACAGAATGAAAGGAGCGATTCAAATGAGCAATTTGGAAAATTATATGAAACAGCAAGCAATTTTTTGTGAACAAAATGATAGCATTAGTAAGAATCTGTATTCAGAGTATGGTGTAAAAAGAGGCTTACGAGATGAAAAAGGCCAAGGTGTGTTGACGGGGCTTACAAATATTTCTGATATAAAAGCTTTTGAATATCGTGATGGAGTAAAGAGCCCATGTGATGGCGAGTTATCTTATCGTGGTTATAATATAAAAGATTTAGTAACAGGAGGTAAAGGAAAAAGGTTTGTCTTTGAAGAAGGAGCATATCTTCTTTTATTCGGAGAATTGCCAACTGATACACAGTTAATGGAATTTCAGGGAAGACTATCTGATTGTATGGAACTACCGACTAACTTTACCAGAGATGTCATTATGAAAGCACCTACATCAGATATTATGGGTTCTATGACTCGAAGTATTCTTACATTGGGCTCTTACGATAAGGAGAAAGAAAGTCTTGAAATTCCGAATGTGCTAAGGCAGAGTATGCAGTTGATCGCAGTATTTCCTATGTTAGCAGTATATGCATACCATGCTTATTGTCATTATGAAAAAAACGAAAGTATGTATATTCATAGACCTGAAAAAGATTTATCTATTGCTGAAAATTTCCTGCGCCTATTAAGACCAGATACAAAATTCACAGAACTGGAAGCAAGAGTACTGGATATAGCATTATTGTTACATATGGAACATGGTGGTGGTAACAATTCTACATTTACTACACGGGTAGTAACATCTTCAGGTTCAGATACTTATTCTGTTATTTCAGCAGCAATGTCATCCTTAAAAGGAAAAAAACATGGCGGTGCAAATCTGATGGTAATGAATATGATGGATGATATTAAAAGTCATGTGAAAGATTATGAAGACGAAGAGGAAATTACATCATATCTGAGTAAGATTTTGAAGAAAGAGGCGTTTGATCAGAAAGGACTTATTTATGGAATGGGACATGCTGTGTATTCTATTTCAGATCCGAGAGAAAGGGTGTTCAAAGGCTTTGTAGAACAACTCGCAAGGGATAAAGGACGTGAGAAAGATATGGCCCTTTATAACAATATTGAGAAGATTGCACCTAAGTTGATTGCAAAGCAGCGTCAGATATTCAAAGGAGTAAGTCCTAATATAGATTTCTATAGTGGTTTTGTGTATGATATGTTGAATATTCCAAGAGAATTGTACACGCCATTATTTGCGATAGCAAGAATTGCTGGTTGGAGTGCACATCGCCTGGAAGAATTGATAACTACAGATAAGATCATTCGACCGGCATATAAGAGTCTAGTCAGCAAAAAAGAATATATAGAAAGAGAGGAACGATAATATGGGAGCAGGAACCAGTGCAGAGGAGTTTTTTTTAAAGAGCGTCAATGTTGAAAGCATATTTGAATTTATTGAAAGAACAGATTATTTGTTCCTTTATAGTATAAAGGAATGTGTTGAAAAATCAGACTGTCATGAAGGAGTATATCTTTCAGAAGTGGCAGAATACATGAAATTATCGATTCCAGAAACATCTAAGATGGTAAAAAGTCTTGAAAATAAAGGATATATTATCTGGAAATTAGATGAAAAAAAAGAAAGAACATACCTGGTTTTGACGAACAAGGCAATTGAATTAAGTAATTGTCAGAAAGAAAAAATGATAGAAGCTTATGAAAAAATCATATCGAATATACAAGAAGATGACCTGGCAGTTACACAGTGTACATTGAGAAAAATCCGACAGCTTATGGAAGAAATAAAATAGTGATTAATACAACGGAGTAAGAAAAGCTCCTTCATATATTAGAATAAAAATAAATTTTGTTGAGGTTAAATTGAGATTGACTTTGTATTGTATAAGTATGAAATAAAAAGGAATCAGGTGATGTACAATGAAAAAGTATAAAATATGTAAAATCCTTAATATATAAAATCCTTCTTGTTATACTGGCAATTTTTTTATGTGTGGCTTTTTATGAATTGCTCGGAATCTGCGTTGCATATAAAAAGCAGCCGGAAGTGTCCAATACAACCAAAAAAGAAACAAAAAATGGGTCATGGAACGAATGAAGTGAAAATACAGAACTGGCAGTAATCATAGAAAAGAATCCAGAAGCACTTTTACAAAGAGTGCGTTTGATCAAGAATGCAAAAAAGGAAATTATTCTTTCTACTTTTGCATTTCAATCCGATGAAAGTGGAAAATTGATTTTAGGAGCACTGCATGATGCGGCAGACAGAGGCGTACATATTCGTCTGTTAGTAGATGGAATGAAGAGCTGGATTGATATGAAAGAGTGTCCCGCCAGGTATTGGAAGATGGAACCTATCGTGATCCATATCATGTAGAGCCAATTGAATTGACAAAGAAGCGTCAGAGAAACGTACTTTTGGTACAGCATCTGCTTGGATGGGCAAGATATATGTTCTGATAAAGGAGGAAGAAGATCGTGTTTCAAATATTAATTGTAGAAGATGATAAAGAATTAAGCCAGCTATTCCAAAAAGTGCTTGAGAAGAATGGATATCAAGTCAAAAGTGCATCGGATGGAGCACAGGCATTAGAAGTATTGGATAAGGAATATATTGATCTGATCATTTCTGATATTATGATGCCGGTTATGGATGGCTATGAACTGGTGTCAGAACTTCGCTCAGCAGGATATCAGATACCAGTGCTTATGATCACTGCGAAAGGTTCCTTTGATGATATGCGCCAGGGATTTCTTTCGGGAAGTGACGATTATATGGTAAAACCGGTAAATGTGAATGAAATGGTTTTAAGAGTCGGAGCACTGCTTCGCCGTGCACAGATACTGAATGAACACAAAATTGTGATCGGTTCAACAGAGTTTGATTATGATGCAATGACGGTTACAACTGATAAGGAAAGTCTTGTTTTGCCTAAAAAAGAATTCCTGCTTTTATATAAGCTTGCAGCTTCGCCAGGCAGAACATTTACAAAACAACAGTTGATGGATGAAGTATGGGGATACGAGACGGAGGCAGACCCACATACGATAGAGGTACATATAGGAAGAATCAGAGAGCGTTTTAAAGATAACCCTGATTTTGAAATCGTAACAATGCGTGGAATTGGATACAAGGTGGTGAAAAAATAATGGAACAAAAGAAAGAAAAAGGATTGCGGATCCGATCCTGTCTGACCGGTGCAATCTGGCTGGCACTTGTATTTTCAACAGTCATATCTGCTTTATTATTTGCTTTTTTGAATCATTTTTTTTATCTGCCGGGCAGCATACCTGTGCTTGGCTGGCTTTTGATTTTCAATACATTGATTGCAGGGCTGATCACTTCCTTTATTAATGCAAAGTTACTGGAACCAATTACCAGACTTAGTAAAGCAATGAAGGAAGTTTCTCAGGGAGATTTTGAACAGCATTTGGAAACGAACAGCCGTATAGCAGAAGTTGGAGAATCTTATCAAAGTTTTAACGTTATGACAAAAGAACTTCGTGCAACAGAGGTGCTGCAGATGAATTTTGTATCTGATGTTTCTCATGAGTTTAAAACCCCGATTAATGCCATTGAAGGATATACAATGCTGCTTCAGGGAGAAGAACTGTCTCCGGATCAAGAGAAATATGTAGAAAAAATCTTATTTAACACCCAAAGACTTTCCGGATTGGTTGGTAATATTTTGCTGTTATCCAAGTTAGAGAATCAGAATATACCAATGAAAAAAACAGAATATCGTCTGGATGAACAGATCCGCCAGGCATTTCTTTCATTGGAAACAAAATGGACAGAAAAAGAAATTGGTTTTCAGGTAGAATTGGAGGAAGTTAAATATACTGGGAATGAAGGACTTTTTATGCATATCTGGATAAATCTTTTGGATAATGCGATTAAGTTCAGCCCTTCAAAGGGGACAATTACGATGTTTCTAAAACAAGAACAGGATTCTGTTAAATTCATTCTGGAAGATGAAGGACCAGGAATAGAGGATGATGTAAAATCCAGAATATTTGACAAGTTCTATCAGGTAGATGGATCTCATAAAGCAGAAGGAAATGGCCTAGGTCTTGCACTTGTAAAACGGATTGTAGATAGTGCCGGAGGAACAATCAAAGCAGAAAACCGTGAATATGGTGGATGCAGATTTGTTATAGAGCTGCCAAAGCAGAAAGATGAGATTATATAGTTTTAAGATAAATTAGAAGATGGGAGGATTTATATGACATTTTATCAGGAGTTGCAGTTAAATCAGGCAGGTTCTAAAAACCTGTTGAAAAAGAGTAAAACACTAAAAGAAAAATTATATCATATGTGGGTATATCTGGTGAAGATAGCTGTTACAATGGCATTTTGTTTTTTCTTTGTTAGTATTTTCAGCATCCTATTTGGAAATGAGAACAGCATTGTAGGTGTAGTAGTCTTATTATGTCTCATGGTGTTTAGAAATGCGGATCTGGGGATCCACACCG
Organism: Ruminococcus sp. FMBCY1; assembly: GCF_023921805.1. Taxonomy (GTDB): domain Bacteria; phylum Bacillota; class Clostridia; order Oscillospirales; family Acutalibacteraceae; genus Ruminococcoides; species Ruminococcoides intestinale_A. Next base: position 1,162,370 of record NZ_CP074197.1, read on the forward strand.
GACAATCTACGATGCTTTTGGCTTTGTTCTTTGTAATTATGACTGTATGTCCGCATTTAGCAAATCAGTTTTCACCGGTATTGGGAATGCTGTTAAATATTGCGGCACTGGCTGTGTTGATTCTGTTCGGATGCCATAATCCATTCATGTTTAATCAATCTACATTGGTTCTTGGGTATCTGCTGCTATATGGTTATGATGTTACGGGAAAAAGCTATCAGATGCGATTAGTCGGAATGGCTTTAGGTGCAGCACTTACCTGCTTCGTATTTTATCGAAATCATAAAAACAGAACTTATAAAAGTAATCTGAAAGATCTGATACAAGAATTTGATATCACTTCTTCCAGAACAAAATGGCAGATATGTCAGATTTTATGCGTACCGATTGTCCTTTGCATTGCAGAACTTTGTAATATGCCACGTGCAATGTGGGCTGGTATTGCGGCCATGTCCGTGATTTTGCCGTCTATGGAAGATATGCACTACAGAGTCCGTAAAAGGATTGTCGGAAATATTGCAGGTGTTATATGTTTTACAGTATTATATTTTCTGCTTCCTTCGTCAATCTATGCATATATAGGAATTCTTGGTGGAATCGGTGTAGGATTTTCAGCACAATATGGCTGGCAGGCAGTATTTAACACATTTGGTGCTTTAGCCATTGCTGCAGAGACATATGGACTACAAGGAGCGGTTAGTCTTAGAGTGATTCAAAATGTTTTTGGTGTTGTGTTTGCTTTAGCATTTTGTGTTATATTTTATTGGTTTATGTCTAAAAAAAAGGAAAGTGATGTGACCGTACATGCAGAGCGAAGTGAATCAGAAAGAAAATTTGAATAGAATTATTACGGTTTCTAGATAAGGTTTTTTATGATGAAAGCAGTATATCATATGCGGTCATGCATTGAAAATACTGTTCAGTTAAGAAATGCTGTATTTTTTAGGTGCACTAATGTGTAGAAAGCAGGTGTATGATGAGTTCAAATCATTTTTTGGGGTATGACAAAAAGACAGATTGCATATCTGCCTCATAATGGAGTATAATGGTAACGAGATTTATGCAACCCGATACATGAAATCCCTATTTCTCTTTGGACGGAGGTGGATAGGATAATTTCGATTGTACCTGACAGGTGTCAGATACTTTTGTATGAGAAGCATGGTCTCTGTTTCGTTACCACCGTGTTTGAGATATGCCCTGCATATGTTTACTGTGATGGCGAAATTAATTTTATAGATGTGTTTGGTATTTTTAGATGTTTTTACCACAGCGTGAGAAGTCACTAATTCACAGAAATTATACAGAATCATACGGGCATTGATTTCCTGAAGGATTCCATCATACTTGCTGCGCCCCAGATCAATCAGAATGCCGTCCGTCTCATGAAGGAGCTTTACGGCATCGACATGGAGAAAAAGCAGTATTCTAAGCTGATATCAAGCATCCCGGAGCCAGACATCTCCATCTCCATGGGTTGTGATGTAGGTTGTCCATTTATTGGCAGAGCGTTTGATGACAACTGGAAACTTGAAGATCCGACAGGAAAAACGGATGATGATTTCAGGGGGGTTATACAGCAGATCGAGAAGAATATTCTAGAATTAAAGAAAAAATGATTGCAATATAAATTCCAGTTTGTAGGGATGACATGAAAAATGAAGTTTAAGGAATAGAGCTTTCCCTGTTTGCCTATACAAATGATAGAGCAATTCAAGGTTATCACAGGCTCGAACCACTGGATTTCAAGGGAAAAGGTGCGTTCCGCCATTCCCGTGTACAATAGGGGGTGAGTATGTTTTTCGTTGAACAACCGAGCCATATTGAAACCATAGTATTGATGTCAAGGAAATAATCAAACAATCTATAATGCGGCTTGTTTGCTGACTTTTGCAGCAGTTTAAATTATACGCACAACTAATGTAAATACCCGGCTATATCTTATGGAAACATATCCAACACAAAATTTCGTTCAGGTTGTAACCTTGAATTAAATAATATGAAAACATATATATTTCAAAAGCCATAAAAACTCCGCAACGCCACACATTTAAGGTTTTATGCATACCGCAATATAAGGCAACTACTATGACGATAACAAAAAATCTAAGCACTATTAGGAAAAATACAGTTTTAAATATCATAATACGGAAGAAAACAAGCTTGTATCATAAGGTACAATGTATTTATTGCAAAAAAATTAAAATATACAATAATTTTCAGGAAGGTAAAGAATGTATCAAGTAACAGTTACACCTCAATTTCTAAGCGGCAAAGATACTTTTCGACAGGCAGTGCCTGCATTGTCATGGGCAGTTTTAATTTTTGCCACATTTATTTTGATGTGCGTATTTGATTTATATATTCTTGTGATACCGTTTCTACTTGAATTTATAAGTGTAATACCTATGGGAATATGGTCGGTAAAAAGGTCGAAAAAAATCAGAAAAGAATCCGCCAAACCAACAATAATAACACTCACAGCAAAAAACGGAGAAATATACAAAGACAATATAAAACTCAACTTATCGTATAGTGTGCCGAAAAACATAGTTTATATAGATAACGGACACAGATCGGGAAAATTTAAATTTTATACTCTCTCTTTTTCTGCGATAATTACAGGAAATGAAGTCAACGGATTTATTGACTTTTGTCTTAAAAATAATGTTAGATTCTTAGTCTAACTTTTTGGGGTCGGCTCATTCATAGCTACATTTCCAAATATTTTTTCTGTTTATATTATAAGAAAAACAAGACCTCATGAGAAGTCTTGTTTTTGTTCATCTGTATATACTTAAAGGTTATAACTGCTTTTTAGTTTTAACTGCTTCTTCCGCCGCTTTATTAAAACTGCCTGCGTCTGTTGCTCTTATAAAAGTTTCAATTTGCGGATTATACATCAAATCATCACCGATAAACTTTGATATATTTGATATTATAATTTATACGCTATTCTTTTGTCAAACCGACAAAAAGTGTAAATTTTTCGCAGCTTATCTCCAATTGAAAGTTATCAAACCGTAAACATAAATAAATCCTATAAACAGAGGTACAACATATTTAAAAATCGGTTTCATCCACGACTTAATCTTAAGTCCTTTGCCCTCGTTGGCCTCTTTGATAAAGTTATCCCAGCCCCAGCCGAATTTATTGCAACAGAAAAGAGCAAGAACAAGCGAACCCAGCGGAAGAATATTTGTAGATACTATGAAATCCCAGAAATCAAGCCATGTTGTTCCTTCGGAAAACGGTTGAAAATGAAGCACACTAAAACCGAGCGCCGTTGTAAGTGCAAGGACAAATACAACAATTCCACAAATCAAACTTCCTTTGCGGCGTGACCAACCCGTTAAATCTCTAATCATTGCAAGGATATTTTCACACACACCGAGAACGGTTGACAAAGCTGCAAAAACCATAAACAGGAAAAAGAGAGTTCCCCATATGCGGCCGCCTGCCATATTATTAAACACAGTTGCCATAGTGTCAAATAAAAGGCTCGGGCCTGAATTTACTTCAACACCATAAGTAAAGCATGCAGGGAAAATTATTACACCTGCAAGAATGGCAACAAGAGTATCCAAAGAAATTATATTAACAGCCTCGCCCATAAGGGAATGGTCTTTGCCTATGTAACTTCCGAAAATAGCCATTCCGCCCATACCTGTTGACAATGTAAAGAATGCCTGATTCATTGCCGCCACTATAACCGAGCCGTCAATCTTTGAAAAATCGGGTTTGAGGTAAAACGACATTCCCTCTCCTGCGCCTTTCAGCAACAGACTGTTTACCGCCAAAACTACCATCAGCACAAGCAATGCGCACATCATATATTTTGTTACTTTTTCAAGTCCGTTCTGAATATTGAACGAAAGAATTACAAAAGCAATAACTACCGTAACCAGCAGAAAAATAACATTTACAGACGGCTGAGAAATCATAGAATTAAAGCCGAGGTCGGCATTATTCCCTATAAGAAAATTGACAAAATAGTAGATAATCCATCCGCACACAACTGTGTAAAACGCCATCAGCGCAAGGTTGCCCAAAAGGCAAACCCAACCGAATCCGCCCCATTTCTGCCCCGGCTTTTCTAATTTTTTATACATATGAATAGGACTTGTCTGCGCCGCTCTTCCGACGGCAAATTCCATAATCAAAGACGGAATACCGAGTACAATTAAGCAAATTATATATACCAGCATAAAACTTCCGCCGCCGTTTTGCCCGCACATCCACGGAAATTTCCAAACATTTCCGCATCCGATTGCACACCCTGCCGAAAGCATAATAAAGCCAAGTCTGCTTCCAAGTTGTTCACGCTTCATTATAGTAAATCTCCTTTAAAATTAAACACAATATAATTTATAGTATAGCAAAAATTGTATTATTTGTAAAATTGATAATATTATGTTATAATAACGAAAATATCGTTTATAAAGGATAAATAATATGGATACCAATGTATTAAAAACTTTTGTTGCCGTATGCGAATACTCGGGTTTTTCAGCGGCTGCCGATAAACTCGGTTATACACAATCTACGGTTTCTTCACAAATAAAGCAATTGGAAAATGAGCTTGACACTGTTCTTTTTGACAGGTTTTATCACAGAATAAACCTTACAGAGGACGGGCTGATCGTTTTGCAGCACGCAAGAAATATACTCGAATCTCACGAAAAAATGCTTGAAGGACTTAAAACTCCCGAAATAATAAAAGGAAATATCAGACTTGCAATGTCAAGTTCGGTATGTAATCGTTATTTTAAAGATGATTTTCTGAAATTTCGCAAACAGTTTCCCGATATTCATTTGGTTGTATTGGAGAGCGGTACAGAGCAAATGTTTGATATGCTAAGGAAAAACGAAGTTGACTTAATATTTACTTTGGACAGCCATATTTACGATTCGGAGTTTATTATCTGTGCCGAACATAAAGAGGAAGTCCACTTTATAGCCGCCGCAGATCATCCGCTTTTACAGCGAAACGAACTATTGTTAAAAGAAATATGCTCCGAAAATTTTGTGCTTACAGAAAGCAATATGAGCTACCGAAAACTTCTGAATCATGAGCTTGCCACGCAATCGTTGGAAATTCTCCCGATTCTTGAAATCGGCAATCCTCTGCAAATCTGCTCACTCATAGAAAACAGCAAAATGATTTCCTTTCTACCTGATTTTATTACGGAAGACGCATACCGCAACGGATATATTAAACATCTGCCGATTGCTGATTGTGATGTTTCTGTATGGACTCAATTATTAATACACAAAAACAAATGGTGCTCCCCTGCCCTGAACGCATTTATAGATTTTTACAGAGAGGTTATCGGTAAATAAAAACTTCTGATATATTACACAATACAGCTCCCCTATCATTATTACCGTGACAGGAGAGCTGTTGTTTAATTTATAATTAAATTTTATTTTTCTCCACAAACTCGCATTTTTCAACATCAAATACACCTTTTGTGGTTATTCGCAGTGACGGGATTACAGGCAGGCTTAAAAATGACAGCGTCATAAACGGGTCTATGCCTTTGTCCGCACCGAGGCGGTATGCCTCGGTTTTGGCTTTTTCGAGTTTTTCGTTTACCTTTTCTAAAGGTTCTTCCGACATAAGTCCTGCAACCGGGAGTTCAAGCAATGCCTTAATTTTTCCGTTATCGACAACCGCTATACCGCCTTTGCTGTTTCTGACCGCATTAACGGCAACGGATATATCACTGTCGGTACAGCCTACCGCAATAATATTATGTGAGTCGTGCGCAACGGAAGTTGCAACCGCTCCCGATTTTAAAGAATATCCCTTTACATAGCCGACACCGATGTGGTTCGTATTTTTATGGCGCTCAATGCAGGCGATTTTTAAAATATCGCTTTCCACATCAATTTTATCGGCTGTTCCGAGATTATGCGTGAGAAGTTCTCCGCTGACAAGTCCGATAAGACCGAGTTTTCCGTCAACTTTAAAACTGTCTGGCATAACTTCGTTTAGGCAGAATGTGTTATGACATTTTTCGATAAGCCTGTCATCTGCGGCAGGGATTTCAAACTTCTTTACCTCACCGTCAAAAATCACTTTACCACGCTTGAAAACAGTTTCCACATTAAAATCCGTCAAATTGTCTACAACAACCATATCGGCAAGATAACCGGGTGCAATTGCTCCCTTATTGTTAAGCGCAAAATATCTTGCGGCATGGTGAGTTGCTGCTTTTAATGTGATTATCGGGTCTGCTCCGTTTTTCAGCGCCTGTTTTACTATGTAATCAATATGTCCTCCATACAGCAAATCACTCGGATGTTTGTCATCAGTGGCAAACATACAGCGTGCATAATATTGCTGATTCAGCAACGGCATAAGCGCCTTTAAATTGTGAGCGGCAGTACCCTCTCTTATCATAATAAACTGACCTTTTCTAAGCTTTTCAAGTGCATTTTCAAATGTTGAACATTCGTGGTCGGAGTAAACACCTGCGGCTATGTAAGCGTTAAGGTCGTTTCCCGAAAGTTCGGGAGCGTGTCCGTCTATCTTTTTATGGTGAGCCTGCGAGGCAACTATTTTTGAAACCACATCATTGTCACCGTTTATCACTCCGACATAGTTCATCATCTCGGCAAGACCGAGGACTTTTTTATGCTCAAAATACGAATCAATATCCTTGTAGCCAAGCTCTGCACCGCTCTCGTCAAACTCGGTAGCAGGTACACAGGACGGCAACATAAAATGCACATCAACAGGCAGGTTCTGCGAGCTTTGTATCATATATTCAATACCGTCAGTTCCCATTACATTTGCTATTTCGTGGGGATCGGTAATAACGGTTGTTGTTCCGTGAGAAACAACCGCTTTTGCAAACTCACTCGGAGTTACCATTGAGCTTTCAAGGTGAATGTGTGCATCTATAAAACCGGGTAAGACAAGTTTGCCGTTTACATCGATTTCGTTTTCTCCCTCATACTCTCCGATACCGGCTATAAGACCGTTTGCTACAGCTATGTCGCCCTGCAAAAATTCATTTGAAAAGACATTGAGATACATTGCGTTTTTCAGTACAAGGTCAGCCTTTTCTCTGCCCGAAGCAACCGCAATGATTCTCTGCTTTACACCTAATCGTCTGTTTATTTTCTCTTCGTATGTTTCTTTCATAAAAGCACCACCTTGCAAAATATTAATCTTTATTTTTTAATAATTATATCATAATAATTTAATATTAAAAGACATTTATACTAATATTTTCTTTTTCTATCTCAATAATCATATCAGAAAAGCCAAAATATTATTACAAACTTGAAAAATGAAAAATCAGAGGTATAATAGTAGTTATGTAAAATTAAAAATATGAAAATGTGTGGGGAAATATGATGGAAAACAGCAAAACCGAACGATTGGCTTATATAGATGTGGCAAGGGGATTTGTAATTATTTTAATGCTGATAGGTCACGCAAATGCACCTGACCCGCTTGTGAAAGCAATTTTCGGCTTTCATATGCCATTCTTCTTTATACTTTCCGGATTTTTATATAATAAAACAAAATGGTCCGAACTCGGTTTCAAAAAATTCACAGTATCCAAATTTAAAGCTTACATAGTGCCTTACTTTATTTTGGCTTTTTTCAATTTACTCATAAATATACCGATTGAACAAATTAAAGGTCTGAAAGGTCAGGAATTATTTGACTCAACAATGAATCATTTGCAATGGATATTTTACTCTTGGGGCGCAATAGACAAAATGCCTAACTGCACTCCGTTATGGTTTTTGCCGTGTATATTCATTTGTTGTATTTGCTTTTATTTTCTCAATAAAATAAACAACACAGCCGTACAGACAGTTATCTGTATATTGTCTGTAACACTTGACTATATCTTGTACTTATTTATAAATATTCAATTACCTTGGCACATCAATGTTGCTCTAATCGGTATGACATTTATGTTCATAGGACTTAAAATCAAAGAATCAAATCTGCTGAAAAATATCACCCACGGTATATCTTTTATATTTTCTATGATAGCTCTCGGTGCATTATGCATAGTAACAAACCCAAGAGTTGACCTCTGCAACAATACACTTAACAACACTTTCCTTACATTTACGGGTTCAATTACAGTTTCTGTTGCCATACTTTTTATTTGCTATAAATATGTGAATAATTTTAAATTTTTAGCATTCTTAGGCAAAAACACCATAATTATTATGGCTTTAAATTACGCAGTAAACAGTTATTCAAACCAAATTTGGAGCAATACTCCTGTACTGCAAAGTATAAGCTATTGTTGGTGGATTATGACAATAGTTGATATTCTCGCCTGCTCGGCGCTGATATTACTCTGGAACGCACTAAAGAAGGGATTTCCCGTATTAAGATCATTGCATATATAATCACAATTAAAATAAACAAAGCTGACATTGCTAATTTGCATTGCAATGTCAGCTTTGTATTTTATGACAACAAAATAATTTATAAAATTACAGCACATCTTTTATCTCAAAAGCCAAAATGAGTTTAAAGCGTTCCTCAAAGGTCTTAAGGTTATTGCCGAGGATTTTTTTGATTTTAGCAAGCTGATAATTTATTGTATTGCGGTGCACAAATGTTTCTTCCGCCACCTTCTGCACACTGCCGTCATACTTAAGATACAACCGTAAAAAATTCAGATAATCTGTTCCGTTATCTCTGTCGTAAATCTCAAGTTTCCTGAGGTTTTCATTGTATATGCTCTCAAGCAGCGAATTATCGTCTACGGCAAGAATGAGTTTTTTGATTTCAAGTTTTTCATAAAACATCGGACTGATATTTCTGCGTTGAGAAAGTTTGAGCATCTTAAGCACAATCTGATATGTTTTTGACAGTGACTTTATATTACAATCGGTTTTACTGACCGCAATATAAAGTTTATTAACGCTCATAAACTTCTCCTGCTCTGCCTGCAACTTTTCAACCAGACTTTCGATTTCCGCATTTGTAAAATTGCTTAGCACATAAAACAGCATATTATCTACCCTCTTCGTCAAGCAATGCCATTAGTTTTTTCATCATATCCGAAACCGCAATGTGTCTGCCTGTTACGATAAAAGCCTTTCTGCCCATTTCTTTTAAAAGCGGTGCAGCCTCGTTAAGCACGCCTTTGCCGACTACTATGTGATTTGGAACTACAAAATGTGACATTTTAATATCTCCCGTTATTTTAGAATTTTACTATTATAGTATCAAATCAATTCATTGTCAACATATGTAAGAACTTCGTCCATCTTTACCATTTCTTCCCTGATCTGTTCTTCTGTAATGATAAGCGGCGGATTTACAAAGAGCATATTTTCGTGTGAATAAGTCATAAACTTTTTCTTCTTTAACATTCCTACAAGACTGCCCATAATGCCTTTTTCATCCTTGCCGTACGGAACTAACGGTTCTTTTGTTTTCTTGTCCTTTACAAGTTCAATAGCAGAGAACAAACCGATATATCTTACATCGCCTACACAAGGATGTTTCTCTTTCATTTCTTCAAGAATTTCACCGAGCACCTTGCCAACCTTGTTTACATTGTCAAGAATGTTAGCCTCGCTGTAGTAGTTTACACAGGCAACACCTGCCGCACAAGCAAGCGGATGACCGCTGTATGTAAGGCCGCAGGAAAGAAGATGATCGTCAAAGTAATCTGCGATTTTCTGCGATACCGCAACTCCGCCGAGCGGAACATAGCCGCAGGTAACGCCCTTTGCAAATGATACAATATCGGGAACTACATCAAAATTCTGGAATGCAAACATTTTACCTGTTCTGCACCAACCTGCCATAACCTCATCGCAAATCATCAGAATACCGAACTCATCACAAATCTTTCTTACTCCCGGTAAGTAACCCTTAGGAGGAATAATTACACCGTTTGAACCTGTAATTGTTTCCATAACGATTGCGGCTACACTGTCAGGACCTTCGTAAATAATCTGCTCTCTCAATTTAGTGAGATAATATTTTGTAGCTGCCTCTTCGGATTCAAATTCAACAGCCTCTCTGTAAACATACGGATCAAAAAATTTTACAAATCCCGGAATACCCGGCTCAAGCGGATATCTTCTCGGCTCGCCCGTAAGGTTGCCTGCGCCGAATGAAGAACCGTGATAACTTCTGTAACGGCTGAATACCTTGTTTCTGCCCGTAAACATTCTTGCAATCTTTACTGCGTTTTCGTTTGCATCTGCACCTGCATTTGTAAAGAATACTTTGCCAAAACTGTCCGGAAGAAGATTAATAATCATTTCCGCAAGTGTTGACTTTGCCTCTGTTGCGTATGACGGGCCTACAAAACAAAACTTATCAACCTGTTCTTTAATTGCATCTCCGATAGCTTTGTTACCGTAACCTAAGTTAAGGTTTACAAGCTGTGAAGACATATCTGTATATTTATTACCGTCAAAATCGTAGAAGTAAATTCCCTCTGCCTTTGCAACAGGAATAGGATTTAAGTTACCCTGCTTGCTCCATGACTGAAGTACATATTTCTTATGGTTTTCAACAATTTTTTCAGGTGTCATAATTATCATCCTTTCAAATCATACCCTATCAAATCACAAATGGGACTTCGTGTTCAACGAAGCCCCATTGCTTTGAAATCTCTTTTGTTTATGCCATTATTATACCACGATATTTTATGAGCGCAACACTTTTATGCACAAATTTCTTTGTGCTGCGGCACAAATTGCAAATATAAAGCATCACTTTTTATAGGGAAATCTGTCACAATTCATAATATTTTATAAGCTGCAAACAACTTGTGCATAATATTGTTATCGGATTGTAAATTTTAAATCTAAATTCTTATACTTACTTGACATAAATATATTTAGGTGATAAATTAATATATGATAAAGTTTAATCGGAGGTGAGATTTAATGGACAGTTGCAGTAGTTTTGGTCGAAGTATTCAAACAGGTGTTACGGAAATACTCAATGTAAGGCTGTCTGTTAAATTCTGACTGATGTTTAGCCTTTTGTAAACATAATATTACTTTCTGTTCCACCGAATATTATCCTATACTGCTCAACAATCAATTGTTAAACTGCTGTGGGAATAGCGGTGGTATTTTTATGCCCTTTTGAGGCAAATGGGAGGTAATGCTATGACAGAGAAAGTATTAAACAAACCAATGTATGCAGATGAAATCGTAAAGATTTTCAGGAGCGGACTTCCAAAAGACGAGCTTATAGAAAAAATTTCCGACTACCATACAAGCGATATTGCCGACGCTCTTGAAAAAATGACTGCCGACGAAAGAAAAGCGCTCTACCCTGTTCTCGGTGTGGAACTTGTTGCGGAAATATTTTCTTACATTGAAGATTCGGAAGAGTATCTGAAAGAAATTAATTCCGATAAAGTTGCTAATCTGCTTTCGGAAATGGACTCCGACGATGCGGTAGATATTCTTGAAAAGCTCGGCGATGACGACAGAAAAAGAATAGTCGCCTTGCTTGACAACGATGCAAAACAAGATGTACGAATGATTTTATCTTATGACGATGATGAAATCGGCAGTGAAATGACTACCAACTACATCGTTATAAGCAAAAATCTTTCTATAAAAGAAGCCAGACACGAACTTATCTCGCAGGCAGGCGAAAATGATAACATCAATACAATTTACGCTGTTGACGACAACAACTGTTTTTTCGGCGCTATTGATTTGAAAGATTTAATTGTTGCAAGGAATTATCAAAATCTTGATGACATCATAGTAAAGTCATATCCTTTTGTAAAGGCACACGAAAAAATTACGGATTGTATTGAACAATTAAAAGACTATGCAGAGGATTCTATCCCTGTGCTTGATGACGAAAAACATATTCTCGGCGTTATTACCGCCCATGATATTGTTCAGGTTGTGGACGAGGAACTCGGTGAGGATTACGCAAAACTCGGTGGTTTGACCGCAGAAGAAGATTTAAACGAAACCACTTTTCAAAGCACAAAGAAAAGATTGCCTTGGCTAATTATTCTGCTTTTTCTCGGTATGGGAGTATCTTCGGTGGTAGGCATTTTTGAATCGGTGGTAGCCGTTATTCCGATAGTTATATGCTTTCAGTCGCTCATACTTGATATGGCGGGAAATGTAGGCACTCAATCGCTTGCGGTTACAATCCGTGTACTTATGGATGAAAATCTGACAGCGTCAGACAAATTAAAACTCACCGTAAAAGAAATGAAAGTCGGATTTTCAAACGGAATTTTCCTCGGTGTAATGGCAGTGATTTTTGTCGGTCTGTATATTTTCCTTATTAAAGGAAACGATATTGCCTACTCGTTTATTGTATCGGGCTGCGTAGGATTTTCGCTTTTGGCGTCTATGGTAATTTCAAGCCTTATCGGCACACTTGTTCCTATGTTCTTCAACAAAATGAAAATCGACCCTGCCGTAGCGTCAGGCCCATTGATTACAACCATAAACGACCTTGTTGCAGTTGTGACATATTACGGTATGGTATGGCTGCTTTTGATTAACATTTTACATTTAACCTAAATATTTTTACGATAAACAGGCGTGATTTTTTCGCCTGTTTTGTTTGCGTAAATATTTCACACTACAACTAAACATCTTGTAATTTTACTTTTCTCTTATAAACACAACTGTGCATTTTGTAAAAATTTTTTAAGTAAACATCAGTGTATTTTTCAAAATTTTAGGATTTACTTTTTTATTCTGCTATGCTATAATTCATACGAATTCAAGGATATTGTAGTCCATAATTATTCTTTACAATAAATTTTAACAAAGAAGTGTGAATTATTATGACCGGTTCAAAATCCGTACGAAATCTGACGCAGGGTAAAATATTCAGTCAGATTTTATTTTTTGCCATTCCCGTAATTATAGGAAACCTTTTACAGGAATTATATAATGTAGTTGATACCTTGATAGTGGGGCAAACGCTTGGCGAAATCAAGCTTGCGGCGGTAGGCTCTACAAGCTCTCTTAACTTTTTTGCGCTCGGCTTTTTCATAGGTTTATCGGCAGGCTGTTCGGTAATCACCTCTCAACACTTCGGTGCAGGAAATATTAAGCAAATCAAAAAAAGTGTTGCCGCACATATATTAATCGGAATTATATCATCTGCCGTACTTACAGTTGCTTTTGTATTTTTAGTAAATCCGTTTTTAACAATGCTCGGCACTACAAAAGAAACTTTTGATTACGCAAGCCGGTATCTTACAATAATCTACCTCGGCATACCGGCAACTATGCTTTATAATCTTACAGCATCATTGCTCAGATCGGTCGGCGACAGCAAAACTCCGTTGTATTTACTGTTGTTCTCTTCTGTTCTGAATGTCGGACTTGACCTGCTGTTTATAGTAGTATTCAAATGGGATGTTGCAGGTGCGGCAATAGCAACTGTAGTTTCACAATTAATCTCCGCAGTGCTTTGCTGTATTTACATATGTTTTAAAGTTAAACTTCTTTTGCCGACCAAAGAAAGTTTTACAAGTATAGGCAGAATGGTTGCGGACGAACTTAAAGTCGGCTGTCCTATGGGACTTCAAAACTCTGTAATTTCTATAGGTATGATGGTTTTGCAGTATTTTGTAAATCAGTTCGGCTCATATGCGGTTGCAGGATATACTATCGGCAACAGAGTGCAGATGCTTGTTCAAAATCCGATGAACTCAATGAGCATGGTAATTGCTACCTTTGCGGGACAAAATGAGGGTGCAGGAAAATATGACAGAATACGAAAAGGCGTAAACTACTGCCTTATTCTCTGCATAACATACGCAATAGCAGTTGGCGCATTAACAATGTTGTTTGCCACACCGATTACGGGAATATTCACAAGCAACAGCTCTCAGCAAACAATAGATTATTCCGTACAATTCATATTCTGGAACTGCCCGTTTGAATTTACTCTCGGAATGTTGTTCATTTACAGAGGCACAATACAGGGTCTTAAAAACGGCATTATTCCGATGATCGGCTCGCTTATCGAGGTACTTATGAGAATATGTGCACCGGTTATTTTAAGCTCAATAATCGGTTATATATCAATCTGCGTTGCAGGTCCTGCCGCATGGACGGCAAGTATGCTGTTAATGCTTGCGGTTTACTATATAAAAATGAAAGACTTTAAAAATAAAAAAGCACTTGCATGAAATTAAGGGAACTTTTCAACCGAGAAGTTCCCTTTGATTTTTGTTGACTTTTACATATATAAAAACTAAAATTATTAACGGTGATTTTATGATTACGGAAACAGAACGATTATTTCTTCGTGAGCTAACAAAAGATGATTTCAGTGCACTATATTCTGTTTTGGCAGATTCGGATATAACGCAACACTATCCATATACATTTGATAAAGCAAGAGTAATGAATTGGATTGACAAAAGCATTGAGCGATACAATATTTTCGGCTTTGGCTTGTGGGCAGTTTGCTTAAAAGATAACATTCCCTCCGCCGCTGTCGCTGTGTCATACGGTTGTAAAAAACTTGATGAATTTATTGACAGTGAAAATGAAACAACTGTTGTGTACGGAATCACAAGGACAGAGTGGGAGAAAATTAAAATATAATTTTATACAAAAATTCACTTGATGTATATTGAAAAATATTTTATATGTTGATATAATAAAAATACCGATTGTTGACTAAGCCTTGGCTTTTTCATAAATATTTTAATAAGGAGATTAGTGTTTGACAAAGACTAATACAACTGTAATAGTAGCATAATCGGGAGGTTTGCTACTTTTACCCACAAACCTCCCAAAAGGTTTTTGATTTTACTTTTTGGAGGATTATGCTCTATGAATAGAGAAAACAAGAAAAAATCATATAAAAAAGGTTATTATAAATCACACGCTTGCAACGAAAGTTTTATCTGCAAGGTATGCGGCAGACTTGTTGTACCTAACGGTGCGGGAAGCGACCATCGCAATCATTGCCCTTACTGCCTGTCAAGTCAACATCTTGATATTGAGCCCGGCGATCGTGAGGCAGATTGCGGAGGAACTATGGAACCTGTCGCAGTATGGGTTCGCAAAAACGGCGAATGGGCGATTATTCACCGCTGCAAAATCTGCGGAACATTAAGCTCAAACAGAATTGCCGCTGACGATAACCCGATGAAACTTATGTCTATTGCAATGAAACCCGTATCATCTCCCCCGTTTCCGCTTGAAAAAATTGAGAAAATGACAAAACTTATGGGCGGTGACGGCGAACTTAAGTGGTAATAATCCGATTAAAAAACAAAAGACTCCTTGTCAGCAGGCATGGAGTCTGATGTTATTTTTGAACATTTACATATTAAATTATTTTTTGAAAATAATAACACAAGGAGGTATATATATGTGTACTGCAGCAACATACAAAACCAAAGATTTTTATTTTGGAAGAACTCTTGATTACGAATTTTCTTACGGTGATGAAATTACAATTACACCGAGAAACTATGCCTTTGATTTTCGTCATACAAGCACTTGCAGCTCCCATTATGCAATAATCGGAATGGCTCATATTGCAGATAATTATCCGCTCTACTATGATGCAATCAACGAAAAAGGGCTTGGAATGGCAGGACTTAACTTTGTCGGAAATGCCGTTTATGCCGAACCTGACGACAGTAAGGAAAATGTGGCGCAATTTGAATTTATACCGTATATCTTAAGCAAATGTGCGAGTGTAAGCGATGCAAAAAACTTGCTTGCAAAAATTAATCTCACAGGCACTCCGTTCAGCGATAAACTTCCGACCGCCGGGCTTCACTGGATAATTGCAGATAAAAACGAATCTATAACCGTTGAATCCGTTGCGGACGGACTTCATATTTACGATAATCCTGTCGGTGTACTCACTAACAATCCACCGTTTGAAACACAGATGTTTCTGCTGAACAATTATATGTCGCTCTCCGCTAAACAACCGCAGAATACATTTGCAAACGGACTTACACTTAATTCGTACAGCCGTGGTATGGGGGCAATCGGATTGCCGGGTGATCTTTCATCTGCATCACGATTTGTGAGAGTTGCATTTACTAAAATGAATTCAATTTCAGGTGAAAGCGAAAACGAAAGTGTAAGCCAATTTTTCCATATTCTCGGCTCTGTAGATCAGCAACGAGGTTGTTGTGAAGTCAGCGAAGGAAAGTATGAAATTACAATTTATACTTCCTGCTGTAATGCCGCAAAGGGAATTTATTACTACACAACCTATAATAATCATCAGATTTCCGCCGTAGATATGCACAGAGAAAATCTTGACGGTACAGAGCTTATACGCTATCCGTTAATTACAGAACAACAAATCAATTTTCAAAACTAAAGCAACAGACCGACACATCAAAATGTATCGGTCTGTACTTTTATTCTGCGTTTTTAAGAGCCTCTTCCATAGGAATTTTTTTAATTTTTCTGAACTGCAGCGCACCTACAACAGCATATGCAAGTATGCCTAAAACAAGCATTTGAACATAAACCATAGGGTCAATGTAGAAAGTAAGCCAGCCTGAAAAACTCCTGATAATTTCGGAATATATAGCTTTCATAAACAAATACGAAATCGGCAAGCTGATTATTACCGAAAGAATGGCTACAATCGCTGTTGACATAATATAAAGTCTTGTGATTTCTCCGTTCTGATAGCCGAGTATTTTTACTATCGAAACGGAATTTGCATTCTTTTCGATTATAACTTTAGAAAGCAGGTAAACAAGCAACATATAAAGAACAACGGAAAATACTACAATTATAGGAATCATTCCACCCATTGAATCTGTCATTTGGTCGGAAACAACAGTCAAATCCTTTTGAGTAATTTTGCTTGCAATGTACTTATCATCAATATCGGTTATTTCATTATCCGAAAAATATCCGCTGAAATAATCATCGCTTTTTTCAAATTCGTTTCTGAAATTTTCTATATCTGTAAATACCGCCAGTGATGCGGGATATTTATATGTACCGCTTATTGTCAGTCGATAAGTTTTATCATCATACCTTGTCTTTAAGTCAAGATTATCTCCGACTTTTAATCCGAATTTTTCCAATACACCCTCGGATACAAAAACAGAATTTCTGTCAACAAAACCTGCTTTTACATAGTCCGAATCCTTATCCACACCATACACGGTAATTTCATCCGAATTGTCCGAATTTTCAAAATCGGTTTCGAGTGTGGTTACAGCGTACTTTTCCGCTCCCTTAGTATCTGTTTCAACAGGAACTTTTAAAACATACTGATAATTACAAATCATATTATCGATTACTTCTGTCTTAAAATTATTTACCAACGGTGTCAATAAAAGACTGAACATTAAAATAAAGTTCGAGAATAAAATACCTATAAACATAACAATGTAGCCGGATTTATTTTGAAAAATCACACGAAGTCTGAATTTTGTCATAAATTTAAAATCAGGTAACTTCACAACCTTTTTCTTCTCTTTTTTGCTAAGGTCATGACGCAAAAATTTAAGAGGCGAAAGCGAAAGCTTTTTGCTGAGAATAAATATATTGACAAGTACCATAATTATACAAGGCACAACGGTTGTTATAAAGAAAGCATATGCATTCCACAATGTAACGTACGGTCCAAGGCTGTAACTTCCGTAATAAATATCTGCTATAACATTTTTAAATACCGAATATCCGAGAATATTACCGAGTACCGCACCGATAAGAGTAACAATTACAGGCAAAACAAGATAATGTCTTAATAATTCGCCTCTTGTATAGCCTGATGCTCTGAGTGTACCGATAACAGCAGACTCTTTTTCAATAGTATTTGAAGTAGTAACTGCAAATACAAATGCCATAATAGCAATAACGATATATAAAAGAGTTATCATCATAGATGTATCCGAACCGATATCATCACCCGAAAAATGGATTGCCTGATTATCGGGTTCGGCAATAAAGTTTTTGAGCTCTGCATTTTTTGCAATCAATTCTTTTATATCGGTATTTTTATCGTGCTTTTCCTGTTCTGAATATGAAGCATCGTTAAAAGTGTAAGAATAGCAATAGTTTAAATTCTTATCGGAAATTTTGTCAAAAGCATTATCTGTTACAGTTGCAACAGTAAAGTTTTGAGCGTCAAACATCATATCCGTATTACTTTTAAACAATGATGTGTAATCGGAAAAAGCAACATAACCGCTGACTTTATATTCCTTGCCGTCAAGCGTTACTTTATCGCCGATTTTTATATCATTATTTTCGCTGAATAATCTGTCAAGTGCAATTTCATTGTCTGCGTTTGGAAATTCTCCGTCAAAAAGTTCTATCTTATCTACATCATTTCTCATTTTATAAATTCTGTATGTAGAGCTTTTATAGGTTTCTTCTTTATAAAAATTATCATAAAGCGTTAAATCTTCATCTTCAAGTTTTGTTTTAAGGTCATCGGTCATCTTGCTTTCAAGAACGAAATTACCGTCCTCTATATTATTTTTATCAAAACTTTCGTCAAAAGCGGTTTTCATACTTGTACCGGCAACCAAAAATCCTGATACTACTCCGATTGTAGCCACTAAGAATATAAAAATAACAATATACTTTCCGATATCTCCCTTAAGTTCTCGTGGCAGTCGCTTATTAAGCGGATTCTTCATAAATTCATCTCCTTACCAATCAAGCTCTTCGGCATTAACTTTTTCGGTATTTTCATATTCTTTACGAATATTTCCGTCTCTGAGTTTGATAACCTTATCTGCCATCAATTTGATAGCGTCGTTATGAGTTACGATAATTACGGTGTTTCCGTACTTTTGATTAATGGTTTCGATAAGTTTTAAAATATCCTTTGAAGTTTTATAATCAAGCGCACCTGTCGGTTCATCACAGAGTAAAATATCGGGATTCTTTACAATTGCTCTGCCTATTGATGTTCTCTGCTGCTGACCGCCAGAAAGCTGACTCGGAACTTTATCCTTGTGTTCCCACAAACCGAGAGTATGCAAAAGTTCATCTGTATCAAGAGGATTTTTGCTTAAAAATGCTCCTACCTCTATATTTTCTTTTACAGTAAGATTCGGAATTAAATTATAGAACTGAAATACATAACCGAGATGATTTCTTCTGTAAAGCGAAAGCTGCTTTTCGTTCATATCTTCGATTTTACTGCTGTCAATGGCAATGCTGCCGCCATCGGCTTTTTCTATACCGCCGATAATGTTGAGCAAGGTTGACTTACCCGAACCTGACGGGCCGAGCAAAACGCAAATCTTGCCTTTCTCAACTCCGGTGGTAATACCTTTTAATACCTTTGTACGATTTTCCCCTGTACCGTAATACTTTTCTATACTCTTAATTTCAAGAAACATAAATTACCTCCTGCTATTTATATGAATATATGTTTATTTGTTCATATGTTCAATGATAAGAATTTAACATACAAAGCAAATATTGTCAAGTAAAAAATAAATAAAAGTTATTTTAAAAATTCATTTAGTTAGTTTTAACTAACCTAAGTCGTTAAAATTATCTGCTGTGTATGCATTTTGCCGACGCAGCAGACTGTTTTAGATTTTCTCTGTCTTCATAGGAATATATCCTGCGTTTATTACAATATCTCTCAATTCTTTTTCGGCAATTTCCTGCTTTGTTCTTACATAAGCGGAATTTTCCGAAAGTTTTACCTTTGCAAGATAATTTTCTTTTGAGTTAAAAGCATTTTCCACACGCATTGCACAGTTTTTGCAAGTCATACCGTCGATTTTTATTTTGTATTCAAAGCTGTAATTATTCACATTACTGTCCTGCGGCTTAACTTTTTTTATGCTGTCGCCGCCTGTACCGCAGCAACCGCTTTTAAGGTTTTTGATGTATTTTAAAACACCGATTACACATATAACAGCGATAACCGCACAAACAATAATTGTAGAAATAATAGATTCCATAATAACAGCCCCTTGTAGTTAGTTTCTTCTAACCTTAGTATATCACTCTGCTTTTTCCTTGTCAAATAAAAATATTGTCTTAAAACAGTTCTGTTTTTGTTAAATATAAAAAACTCTTATTTAAGATTTCGAGTAAAGTTTTGCAGATTAGAGGTAACAAAATTCTTCCCGAAGAAATTATAAAATTCAACTTAAATTATGTGCTAAACTATAAATTACCCCAACTTTTTATAAAAAACCTTATCAAAAAACTGCACCCTGTCATATGACAAGATGCAGTTCCTGTTAAAATCAGATAGTAATAATTCCGCATTGAGTAAGAATTGATGTTACAAGAATAATGATAAGGCAAATCGGAGCGACATATTTAATTATTACATTAAACAAACCTTTTCTTTTGAAAGCTTCGCCGTTGCGTGTAACTTCATCTGTAATAGCCTTTGGTTTGATAACCCAACCTATAAGAATACAGGTGAAGAACGCTACAATCGGCATAAGAATACTGTTGCTGAAGAAATCGAAGAATGTCAGAATATCCATTCCGAAGATTTTAAAATCAGACCAGATTCCGTTTCCGAGTGATGACGGAATACCCATCAACAAGCAAAGTCCGATTACGATAAGACAGCCAACACATCTGTTTACATGGAATTTGTCCATAAGTGAGGAAACTATAGCTTCCATAATTGAAATGGCACTTGTGATTGCCGCAAAGAATACGAGAATAAAGAACAACAGAGCAACAACATCGCCGCCGGGCATTTGGTCAAATACTTTTGGAAGAGTCATAAACATAAGACCCGGGCCGCTTTTTGAAAGACCTGCCTCACCGCTGAATACATAAACGGCAGGAATAATCATAAGACCTGCAAGAAGTGCAACGGCAGAGTCAAAAATTTCAATTTGGTTTACAGATTTGGTAAGGTTGATTTCATTCTTTGTGTATGAACCGTAGGTAACCATAATACCCATTGCAAGGCTCATTGAGTAGAAAAGCTGTCCCAAAGCACCTGCAACCGTCATTAAGGAGAATTTGCTGAAATCCGGTACAAGGTAGTAGGCAACGCCGTCAAGCGCACCCGGAAGTGTCAGTGCATAAACCGAAATTCCGATTGTAAGAATAATGAGCATAGGCATCAGAAATTTACTGATTTTTTCAATGCCGTTTTTAACACCTATCAAAATTACGCATACGCTTAATCCCATAAATATAAGAAAGAATACAAGCGGTGACCACGGATTACCGATAAAGTCGGAAAAATAATTATCTCCTGCCGCTTGTGTAGCAAGACCTTGTGCATATACTGTAACATACTTTGTTACCCAACCGCCGATTACACAGTAGTAAGGGCAGATTATGATAGGAACTATAACTGCAAGTACGCCCAAAAAGCCGAATTTGCTGTTGAGCTTTTTATAGGCAAGTACAGGGCTTAACTTTGTTTTTCTTCCGATAGCAATTTCAGCGGTAAGCATTGCAAAACCGAAGGTTACGGCTAATATAAGGTAAACC
The DNA here is from genome assembly GCF_023921805.1 of Ruminococcus sp. FMBCY1. Taxonomy (GTDB): domain Bacteria; phylum Bacillota; class Clostridia; order Oscillospirales; family Acutalibacteraceae; genus Ruminococcoides; species Ruminococcoides intestinale_A. Next base: position 1,183,787 of record NZ_CP074197.1, read on the forward strand.
AAAATAAAAATACCGCCGCCGTACTGTGCGGCAAGATAGGGGAATCGCCAGATGTTTCCGAGGCCTACTGCACTGCCTGCCGCAGCAAATACAAATCCCAGGCCACCGGAAAAGTTACTTCTTTTCTTTTCCATAATAATATATCCCTCATTTAAGAAATTTTTAATTGATTATACCATAATTTTATAAATAAAACAATACATAATGAATATTAATTTTTTTAAAAACAAAATATAAAAAAATTGACAGGCAAAGACTATGGTAAATCTGTTGTCTGTCAGTTAAAGTCAGCTGTTTAATTTTTGTTTGTAATTTTTATATCGTACAATAAAGTATATAATACACTCTATGCATACAAAGACAGTAAATATAATTGAAAGATCTGCAATTATACCGAATGCGGCAATTGCAAATACTGCTCCATAGTTTTTAACTGATTCTTTTACCATTGTAATTTGGTTTTGTACCCATATCCATATAAAAATACTGCTTAGTATATTTGATAAAGTCAGACCGGCTATACAAATACAAAAGTTTTTATATTCCTTTATCAGCACTCCGAAAATAATTGGTATGATAATTTGAACAAACCACATTATTATTGTAAAATATCCGCCTGTATTAATAGGAATATATATGCTGAAAATTGATAATGAAAGTATAATACATATGATGAGTTTTATTTTGTTATCTTTAATTATTTCCTTATCCATTGTTTTAATTATTCCTTTATTTCCGTAAAAGGTATGTTATGCTCGGTTGCATACTGTTCTGCATATGAACCTTTTATTCCATAGATTGTGAGCTTATCACAGCCTTCAAAGGCATTATCAGCAATATACTCAATTTTATCATAGATAGTAATTTTCTCCAACAAAGTGCAATTTTCAAAAGCTCTCGAATAAATATGTGAAATATTTCTGGACAAAAACAATTGTTTTAAGGATGTACAATCACTAAATGTATAATCTTCTATAATTCTAATATTATCAGGAATATTTATGCTATTTAAAGATGTGCAACCATCAAAAGCACCGGACGCGATACCTCTAATAGTAATATTATCCGGAATTACAAGAGTCTCTAATGAAGAACAGCCTTCAAATGATAAACTTTCAATTTTTTTCACATCACCATTAAAATTAACATTTTTCAGGCTTTCACAATTAATAATAGAGAATTGTTTTATGGTACTTGGAAGTTGAATGCTTTCTAATGAAATACAATTAGTAAAGCAACGGTCACCTATATACTCTATCCCTTCAGAAACGACAATCTCTTTTACTATATCGTTGTCCTCAAACATTCCTTTTCTTTCCGCACCCCACAAATTATGTCCTGTAATATATCCGCCTAAAGCATTTACTTTATGGAAAAATATTGTTGAAGGAATTACAACTTTCTCTGATGGGTAGTTTATCTTTACAATTGTTGCCGAATTATTTGTATATCCATCGGTTTCATATGTGTACCCAAACCACCAATGTTCACTTGAACAACTTTGCAACAATATAAATATCACTAACACTACACAAAATATACCGATAGGTAGTTTATATTTTTTTATTTTTTTCATCATATCACCTTGGTAAAAAATATAAAAATATCAGAGAAATAAGCAAGATATTGCATATTCCGCTGACCTTTAACAAACTGCTACTTGCTAATTTGTAGGCTCATATGTTGTATCTAATTCTCCAAAAGGTATATTGTGTTCATTGGCATATTGCTCAACATATGAGCCTTTAATTCCGTAGATTGTAAGTTTGTCACATCCGTTAAAAGCATCATCGTAAATTAGAGTACATTTATCATAAATAATAATTTTTTCTAATGAACTGCACTCTCTAAACGCACCTGCACCTATACTCTCAATATTATTCGGAAGTTCAAGACTTACAAGTGAAGTACACCACTCAAAAGCGTAAGATTCTATACTCGTAACGCTTTGTGGTATATTGACGGTTTCTAACTGTTCGCATACGCTAAATGCAATCATAGGTATCATCTCTAAACGGCTTGGAAGTATTATTCCTTCCAAGCCACTGCCTTGGAAGCAAAAACGTTTAATAATCGTACCATCGTCAACAAAATTTATTTCTTTTAAATTGACGCAATTTGTTAAAGACAGACTTGTTACAGACCCGGGAATATCAACTTTTTCTAATTTATCACAGTTTCTAATCTCAAGCTCTGTCAACGTATTCGGCAAGATAATTCTTTCTAAATTCTCGCAGCCGGAAATTGCTTCGTCTCCTACAATTTCCACACCTTCGGGTATAATTATCTCTTTTACCGTTGAGTTTCCCTCAAACATCCCTTCGAAAGTTGTACTGAATAAAATTCCGCCGATTTTTTCTTCACCGCCTAATTTCTTAACCTTTAAAAATGATATAGTTTGGGGAATTTTTACAACCTCATTCGGATTTTCCATTCCTATTAATGTTGCAGTGCCATTGAAAAAGTCGCCCTCAAATGTAAATCCTTCTCTGTTGTGTTTTCCGTTAATACTAAAATATGCAATAGTAAATACAACAACGCATAGACCTAAAACTAAAGCTATAATGCTCGAAATTATTTTCGTTTTTGGCATTATCTCACTTCCTATTCTTTAGATGAAATAAAATTATATCAACAAACAGTTACTCACTTGTTTAGAAACTCAATTGTTGCATCTAATTCTTCAAAAGGTATATTGTGCTCGTTTGCATATTGTTCTGCATATGAACCTTTTATTCCGTATATGGTTAACTTGCAGCACCCGTCAAATGCATTGTCTGCTATTGAGGTGCATTTTTCGTAAATATATATTTTTTCTAAACCGGAGCATTTGCTAAAAGCACATTTAGATATTTCTGTAATATTTTTTGATAAATCAATTTGTTTTAGCGAAACACAATTATAAAATGCCCAATAATTGATACGGGTTACTGAATCGGGTATGTTTATTTCTTGTAAAGATGTGCAGTTGTAAAAAGCATCATTGGATATACCGTCGCAAGCGATATTTTCAGGGAGAATAATCTTTTCCAATGAAGAGCAATCTTGAAATGATAAATCTTCTATTTCAACTGTATTTTCTGAAAATTTTACACTTGTCAGATTTTTGCAATTAGTAACGGATATATCTTTTATTGTGCTTGGAAATTCCAAACTTTTTAAGGCAATTGCATTATGAAAACATCCGTTAACGATTGATTCAATACCTTCTGATATTATGACTTCTTCGACAACTTTATCATTCTCAAACATTCCGGTTCTGTGAACACCCCATAGTGAGCGACTTGAAACATAACCGCCCAAAGCCCGAACTTTATAAAAACAGATTGTAGAGGGAATAACCATTTGTTTTTTAGGATAGTATGCTTTTGTTATGGTAGCGGTATTGTTATTATAATATTTGTCGTTTTCGTACTGAAAACCGCCCCATCTGTGAGTACCCGAAAAACCTTGAGTGATAAAAATAAATATGCAACAGGATACCAACATAATGGCAGCAAGACCTAACAGTAATTTTTTATTTTGCTTTTTCATAACATCACCTACACTTCTTTTATATGCCATTAATATAGCATATAAAAGAATATAATGATAGATGACATTTGTCACTGTTTTTACGATAAAACGGCCCATTTCAATAAATTTAAAATGAGCCGTTAATCTTTTTAAATATAATCATTTTTTACTGCATAAACAGCAAGTTGAGTTCTGTCTTTTAGATTAAGTTTTAAAAGAAGTGCAGAAATATTGTTTCGCACAGTTCCATCCGATAAAAACATAGTTTTAGCAATTTCTTTGTTGCTAAGTCCTTTTGCCACATTGACAAGCAATTCGGTTTCTCTGTTTGTAAGTTTTACTGTGTGAGTATTATTTTTAACAAGTTTTTCTTTCATGCTGTCAAAAACAGTTTTTCCAAAAACATTTATGTCGAGCATCGTGCTTTTTATAGCATTAACTATTTTTGTTTCATCTACATCTTTGAGCACATATCCGTCTGCTCCGCTTGTCAACGCTTTGCTTACTGTGGCTTTATCGTCAAATGTGGTTAGTACAAGCACTTTAATATTCGGAAAGTCCTGCTTTATTTTATAAGTAGCACTTGAGCCGTCACAATACGGCATTTGCATATCCATAAGTACAATGTCGGGCTTTTCTGTTTTGCATAAATCATATGCCGAATTTCCGTTACTTGCAAGACCGCATACTTTTATATCTTTGTCCTGTTCAATAATTATCTTTAAACCGTTTCTGAAAATTTCATCATCGTCTGCAATTATAACATTAATCATAATTTATCACCTCCACGGGAATATATGCCTTTACGGAAAATCCGTTACCGGGTAATGAAGAAAACTCAATATTTCCGCCGATAGAATTAATCTTTTCTTTCATTCCTTTAAGTCCGAAATCAGGAACAATTTTATCACAGCCTGTACCGTCGTCAATTATATAAAGTCTGATACAATTCTCTGAAAATTTAAGTATAACTTCAATTTTGTTTGCATTTCCGTGTCTGATTGAATTGGTGACAGCCTCACGAACAACGCTGAAAATTGTGTCGGATGCAAAACCGTGATATGATTTTTCTTCGCCCATTTCAGTAAATTCAATACAGCTGTTTCCTGAATTGTAATAACATATAAAATCTTGTATTCTGGCAGAAATGCTTGATTTTGTATCTGTTTTAATGCCGACAACGCATTTTCTTACATCATTAAGTAATAATTCTGAGGCTTGCAAAGCCTTTTTTGTATTTTCATTAGAATTGTTTTTGTCAATCAGCGACAGCTTTAGCAATGTCATAATTGAAACAAGTCCGTGACCGACAGAATCGTGAAGTTCCTGTGCAATCCTTGTCTGTTCTTTTTCAACGGCAAGTCGCTTTTCTATTACATTCATCTTAGCCAGCTGTGTATTTGCTTTTGTAAGTTCTTGATTTTTTTCTGACAGTTTTTTATTCAGCATATAATATGTACTTACATCATAAAAAACAAATATTTCGGATACGGTTCTTTTTTCGTTGCAAACGGGCATTTTGCTGATTTCAAAGTAGTTGTTTTCCGAAACGGAAACATCTAATGAACCTGAGTTCTTATTCAGTAAATCGCTGAATTTTGAAATATCGCTGTTTGTGATTTCCGCAATACGCATAAATGCTGTAATACAATCTTTATGTAAAATACTGTCATCAAAATTAAAGGCTTTTTTTACTGCGTCATTAATATAGGTAATTTTATGTTTTTGATTTGTAACAATTATTCCTTCGTTTATTGAGCTCATAAGATATTTTACGGTAAGCGGGGGAATGGTAATAAATTCGTATTTATAAACAGCTAAAAATATCAGTAAAGAAGTAATTGAAAAAGATACAGGAGTAAAATCATATCTTATTGAAAAAACATCAAGCAAAGAAATTAAGTTGAAAGTAATGGGAATTATTGCCGAAAGCGAAATCAAAAGTATCTGCGGGAAATTCTCTTTAAAAGATTTAATGTTTTTTCCTACCATTAAACAAACGGATATTATCAGCAACAAGTAATTATATGCAACCGTTATGTAAAATCCGTTTCCGCCGATTACTTCGTTGCTCTGATAACTTTTAAAAAATAAATGAAAAATAGGATCTGTGATTTTTAGTAAAAAGAGAATTGTTGACGGAAGAAATACGGCTGATTTAAAAATTTTACTTTTTACTGTAGTGGCTTTTGTGTAATGCAAAGCAAAAATCAAAAACACAGTTCCTATAGTGCATACAGAGAAGTAGCCGATATTGCTGAGAATTATTTTTACCGAAAGGTTTGTGGTGAAAATGTCAAAAATATGGCATACTATCCAGTTTATAATTAAAATCTGACAGGCGGTAAAATATCGTGACATCTTTTGACTGTATGAATTTTGTATAAATACAACGGTACTTATAATCGTTAGGCTTAAAGAAACAAGGTTTAAACCAAGGGTAAGTAATGTGTCCATAATAACTCCCTGATACTCTGTAATTTTTTAAATTATAACACGCATAAAATTGAATGGCAACAAGAATTAACCGAATAAAAACAAGCGACAGCATAAACTAACTGTCGCTTAAAAATTTGATTTATATTATGAATGTCGATATTAATCAATAAATTTGATTCTTACACAATATTAAAAATCCCAGTCGGGAACATATTTACGGTCGGCAGAGTCAAGTTCTTGTGTAAATCCGTCAAAGCCGAGCATCATATAGTAATCTTTTACTTTCTGATATTCCCGCCTTGTAATTTTACGGTTAATCTTTTCATATTTATTAGCGTTGCCCATGGGGATATACTGCCCCATAAGGCTGACAAGAATCTGATTGCCATAGTTTTTCTTGAGAATATCAAGAACTTCCATACTGTTCTTTGTGTGTGACGGAAGAATAAGATGTCTTACTATTATGCCTTTCTGCATCATCTGTCGGTCATCAAACTGTGGAAACCCAACCTGAAACAGCATTTCTTTAATTGCTACGGTTGCAGTTTCTACATAGTTTGGTGCGAGTGAATACTTAAGTGCAAGCTCATTATTGCTGTATTTGAAATCAGGAAGATAGATGTCAACTATTCCGTCAAGCATATTTAAGATTTTAGGACTTGTATAACCACTGCAATTATACACAATCGGAATTTTCGGTTTGTAAATTTCAAAACTTTTTACAACTGCAGGCGCAAAATGATCTGCTGTAACAAGATTGATGTTATGAACATTCTGCTCTTCAAGTCGTTTATAACAGTCGGCAAGCTCCTGCGGTGTAATTTCTCTGCCTCTGTGTAAAGAAGAAATTTCGTAATTTTGGCAGTAAACACAACCGAGAGTACAACCGCTGAAAAAAATTGTACCGCTGCCGTTTGCTCCGCTGATGCAAGGCTCTTCACCAAAATGAGGTGCAACTCTCGCTATTACGGGATTTGTTCCCATTCGGCAAAAGCCGCCGCCGCTTGATTCACTTCTTTGTGCATTGCATTTTCTTGGACATAAATTACATATCACTGATATCACCCTAATAAGTTATGATATAAGTATAACACATCTGCAAGAAAATAGCTATATTAATATGTTTTGAAATCAGTTAAAAAATCTTCTACTATATCGTCAATGTGACATTCCTCAATATCAAGAGAATTGCAAAGAATAACAAGTTTCTTTATCTCCTCCGCATTATCGGACAGATTGGCATATTGCCTGACAGTTCGCTCTTTGTCAATTACATCAATACCGTAGGTAATATTAGCATTGTTAGAATAAGTATTAATTCTGAACAGTAACATAAAATAAAAGTAACCTTTCTTTGTGATTACTAATCACCCTTAAGCAAGATAATACATCGTTTTACGATAAAAGTCAAGGCAAATACGCACAAAAGTATAGGTATATATTTATCTTTGTATATTTAAACAAAATACAATTTTGTTTTTTATGTAGATTTATTGTAAATTTTTTGTCATTTTTCAGATACAGAAATAAACAAAAAAGTATAGATTTGTCACCACAAAAAATATCATTGACGATTATTATAGTTAAAATGCTATACAAATTTGTTAATTACATAAATAATATTCGGAACAAATGTTTGAAATGTGTTGACTTAGTGAACGCTGTCATATATAATTAAATCAGTTCTGTATTTATTGTTGCTGTGCCGTGTTAAATGCAATGATATTTCTTGCGTATAGAACAAGAAAATACTTATTTCCGTTAAATCTGTGTTTTCGGCTGATATGCAGCTTATTACTGATTTTGACTGATTTTTTGGATAGAAAACAATTTTGTTAATTATGCACAATAAGCACAGTAAAACTTTGTTTTAATGTGCTTATTTATTTTCTGTAAAAGAAATTAAAGCTTTGCAAAATTTGCTAAAATCTAATTACTGATACATAAAGTAAATTGAAAAAAGGAGAGAAAGAAATGTTTTTAAAAAGGACGCTTGCAGTTTTACTTAGCGCTACAATGCTCTTTGGTATGACATCGTTGTCAACAACAGCGGCAACCACAGATACCGAAGCAGTGTCGGCAGGTAATTACTACAACGCAAGTTATCTTGAAAATTATGCAAGCAATGCTTACAACGAACAGAATCTCGGTGCAAACTACAGCAAAAGCTCAACAGAGTTTAAGGTATGGTCACCGGAGGCATCTGCCGTAAAGGTTAAACTCTATGCAACAGGTTCCGATTCCGAATCAGGTGCAGCTGTTCTCGGCACTTATAACCTTAAAAAGAACAGCTCTACAGGTATGTGGTCGGTTACTGTAAACGGTGACCTTAAGAACATATACTATACTTATCTTGTTACCGTAAACGGTACAACAAACGAAACACAGGATGTTTATTCAAAAGCAACAGGTGTAAACGGTAACCGTTCAATGGTTGTTGACCTTGATTCAACAGACCCTGACGGTTGGGACAGCGATAACCATGTTCTTTTCAACAATGCACAGGAGGCAGTTGTTTGGGAAGTTCATGTTCGTGACTTCTCAATTTCGGACACTTCGGGCGTCAGTGATGACAACAAGGGTAAATACCTCGCATTTACCGAGGGCGGCACAAAGATTAATTCGGATACAAGCGCAAGCTCTGTATCAACTGCTGCTGATTATCTTGTAAAGTCGGGTATTAACTGCGTTCAGCTTATGCCTGTATATGATTTCGGTTCTGTCGATGAAACAATCACAGGTTCGGCAACAAACAGAAACTGGGGTTATGACCCTGTAAACTACAATGTTCCCGAGGGTTCATATTCTTCTAACCCATATGACGGTAATGTTAGAATCACTGAATTTAAGCAGATGATTCAGGCACTTCATGACAGAGGTATTTCCGTTGTAATGGATGTTGTTTACAACCATACATATGTAACAGAGGGTTCATGTTTTACAGATACAGTTCCTAACTACTATTACAGAAAAACAAGTTCAAGCGTTTATTCAAACGGTTCGGGCTGCGGTAACGAAACTGCATCCGATAAACTTATGTACAGAAAGTATATGATCGACTCAATTCTCTATTGGGCAAGCGAGTACCACATTGACGGTTTCCGTTTTGACCTTATGGGAATTCACGACATTGCTACTATGAATCAGATTCGTTCAAGTCTTGATAACCTTTATTCGGACGGTTCGGGTAAGAAGATTCTTATGTACGGTGAGCCTTGGACAGGCGGTTCAACCGCAATCAGCGACGGTTGTTTTCAGAGCAAAGCTTCTCAGCTTGATGCAAGAGTAGGTATGTTCTGCGACTCATACCGTGATGCTATTAAGGGTGGTACAAACGAAGCATCAACCGGTTTTATTCAGGGTAATAATGGTAAAACTAACACAGTTGTAAACGGTGTAAAGGGTCAGTGCTTCGGTGCAAAAGCTCCTTCACAGACAATTGCTTATGCCGATGCCCACGATAACCTTATTATGTGGGATAAGATGGTGCTTAGTAACGGCAGTAAGGATTGGAACTCTACTTCCTCTTCGCTTACAGATCAGATGAAAGCCACAATGGGACTTCTCATGACTTCACAGGGCATAGTATTTATGACAGCAGGTTCGGAATTCTGCCGTACAAAGCAGGGCGACCACAACAGTTATAAATCACCCGATTCAATCAATGCCATTGATTGGACTCGTTTAAAGACATATTCTGAAACAGCCGATTATTATAAGGGCCTTCTTAAAATCAGAGAGAATTACACACCGCTCAAGGGAGGTAACTTCTCAACTCCTACATTCCAGTCATCATACGGCAATGTTGTTGCTTATACATATTCCAATAACACAGCCGGCGAGTGGGGCAAGGTTTGCGTACTCGTAAACAGCGGTACACAGGCTTGCACAATCGGTCTTGACGGCAGCGGCTGGACAGTTGTTGCAAACGGCACAAAGGCAGGACTTGAAAGTCTTGGCACAGTTTCGGGCAAATCATATTCTATCCCTGCAAGAAGTACTTGCGTACTTGTTCAGCCATCTACATTCGGTAATCTTCAGAATGCAGAGCCTACATACGGTACACTTAAGGTAAACCATGTTGATGAAAACGGCAATGTTTTAAAGAGCACATCAGCTACTTATAAGACAGGTACAACATACCGTGCTTTACCTGATACAACACTTCTTTATGACTATAATCTTGTTAATACAACAGGCACAACAACAGGTAAAGTTGAAAGCGGCAAGACATACACTGTAACATTTACATACAAATCTTCAGGTATTTCCTCAGGTTACCTTACAGTAAACTATGTAAATGCAAACGGCACAAAGGTTAAAGACTCTGTTAAGAACAAAATGAGAAGCGGAGATGAATACTCTGTAAGTCCTGCAACAATTCAGGGTTATCAGCTTGATACAGATAGTTTCCCTGCAAACACAAGCGGTACTTTCTCGGGTACTGACACAACTATTACATTTAAGTACAAAAAGCTTAATTCTACAAGCACAGTAGTTCACTACAAAAAGCCGTCAAGCTGGTCAGATGTTCGTTGCTATTCATATACAGACGACGGTAAAAATCCGACAGGCGAATGGAATACCGCTACAGTAATGACAAGCGAGGGCGACGGTTGGTACAAATGTACAGTTCCTGCATCTGCTTGCTATGTAATGTTCCACCCAACTTCAAATATCGCTCAGGAGCCGGGGCAGGGTGCAAGCGGTTATGCCGCATCCGGCGAAGTATGGATTAATAACGGCGCTATCACATTTGCCGCTACAGTAATTACAAGCCATATTGATATTGCAACAGGCAAAAAGATTGCCTCTGATGTTGTAAGCGAGAAAACAAAGGTTACTTCAAGCGACACATACACAACTTCTGCCGTTGCAGGTAAAAATGTAATTACTCCTTTAAATGCAACAGGCAATTATTCCTCAGGCGTAATCAATGTTGTATATCTTTACGATTCAGGTGAAGTTCCTACAACAGCACCGACTACACAACCTACCACAGCACAGCCGTCAACATCTGCAACAGAAATTCCTACAACACCGTCTGATAAAGTATTGATAGGCGATGTTGATACAGACGGCAACATTTCAATCAATGATGTATCTGTTATACAGTTATTTATCAGTGAGCAGTCAACATTGACAGATAAACAGCTTATTGCGGCAGATGCAAATGATGACGGCAGTGTTGATGTAATTGACGCTACATTTGTTCAGATGTACTTAGTTCATAATATTGCAGACGGCAGTTTAGTAGGTCAGTATAAGTATATTGTACAGCCTACACAGCCAACAACACAAGCAAGTACAGCGGCACCGACAACACAGCCAACTACAGCACAGCCTACAACTGCAGAACCGACAACAGAGCCTACAACAACTCCAAGCGGTACATACACAGTAACATTTGCAAACTCACTTAACTGGGACGGTACAATTTACTGTTATTATTGGACAAGCGGCAGTCAGGGTGAAGTTGCTTGGCCGGGCACAAAAATGAATTTCGTAGAGAATAATGACCACGGTCAGGAAGTTTATACATTGACTGTTCCGACTTCTTGCGACAGCGTAATCTTTACTAACGGTTCTTCACAGACTGTTGATATTAACACAGGTTCAAAAGACACCAATTACTATGCTAAAACAACAAAGACAGATAAAGGCTATAATGTAGGTACTTGGTGATAATTAAGATATTAATTAAATATTCGATAGTCACGCAGCGGCCCCTCCGATATTTTCGGAGGGATTGCTTTTGGCTTTTTATCGAAAAATTGGAATAAATTATGGTTTAGTGCACAGTTTAGCCAAGCAATTATAAAAGTTTGGTCGACCTTTTCAAAGGTCGTGGGTGTGGGCAAAGCCCACAAATACTTTCCGTTTATGCAATCTAACGATAGCCAAACAGCGAGCTGTTTGGCGGCTTGAACACAACGGCGAATGCCCTTAAATGCGATAGCAACAAAAAAGCCATTCATTAAACAATAAATAAGCAAATTCTTTTCTAAAAGGCTACCGCCTGTTTTTTTAAATTCGGTGCAAGCACGCAAACAGCGTGGCTGTTTGCGCCTGATAAATTGTTGTATCGGAAAATTTTTATGGGCGCTGCCCAAACCCGCAATTTTTGAAAAAATTGAGTAAACCTTTTTGCTTTTTGGGAGGATAATTTAGCGTTAGCTAATTTTCAATGCCCGACCGACACTCCGCTAAACCATAATTTTAAATTTAAACACAACAAAACCGCTCAATGACACAAAAGGTCAATGAGCGGTTTATATTTTTTTAAGCGGAATATTTTCTTATTCTAAGGTGAATTCCCATATCGTCAGCAATCTTCTGACAAGCCTTTATATCTTCCTGTGGAATAGTATCGACTATTGAGAATTGAGTGTGACCAAAGTATTTTTTTGCGTCTGTCGCAAATTTCAGCATTGATTCATATGCATTTTCAAATACAGGTCTGCACACCTCGTCATATTTTTCTGACGAACAGGTGTTAAGACTGATTGATACAGAGTCAATGTATTTTGACAAAATCTCTGCAACGGGCTTTTTGTTTATAACATCACCAAGACCGTTTGTATTAAGTCTTAGCTTAATATCCGGGTGCTTTTCTCTGACATACTGCGCAGTAGCAATAAGATTATCGAGAGCATTGGTAGGCTCGCCGTAACCGCAGAACACAAGTTCTTTAAAGCCTGTAAAATCAAAATCATCTACAGCTTTTTTAATTTCTTCAATGCTCGGATCGTGCTTATGCCACAGTGTATCTGCATTACCGATTGCATCGGTATTATTGCGAATACAAAAAGTACATCTGCACGGGCATTTGTTAGTCAGATTAGCATAAATTGATGTTTTATAAACATAAAGTATGTCAGCCATTTATTTTCTTCTCCCTTATAAATACATTATATTTCACCGTTAATCATTTTTATAAAATAAATATGTACGGTTAAATCATTATTTAATTCAGGGTGAAAAGCAGTTACCAACTGTTTCCCCTGCCTTGCCGCTACTGTTTTTCCGTCAACTTGAGCAAGAACTTCTACACCGTCGCCAACTCGGCTTATATACGGAGCTCGTATAAAAGTCATAGGAATTTTTCCTTCGTTTGCAAAGCTGTCTTCGGCATAAAAACTTCCGAGCTGTCTGCCATAGGCATTTCTTACGGCCTCAATATTCATAGAGCAAAAATACTTTCTTGTATCATTCTCTATGCTGTCGGCCAAAAGCAATAAGCCTGCGCAAGGTTTTTATTTAATTCAAATCTATTTTCCATTTATTATACTCCAAATTTCAAAAATAAGCAAATGTGCTTATTTTAAAGCAAGTTTTTTCTTAAAATCAATTCTGTCAAGGGCAAAACCGAGAACTATAAAGATTAATGCGCCCATACCCGGCTGTAACCACCAAGTAGCAAGCTCTGCAACTGCGCCTTCAAAGCCATACATAAGGCCGTTCGCAATGAAGTAACCGCCGACTGTAACCATAGTAGTCGGAATAAGCATTAAAAGTGATGACCAGTTAATAATCTTGTTGTCCTTGCCGTGTTTTTTCATAGCCATTCTGCAAAGAACAAACGGAACAGCATTAAAAGCCTTGATGATAGCAGTAGGAATTGCCCACTGCGGATAACCGGAAATCAAGTCTGCAAGCGCACCGCCGATTGATGAGGCAATGATACCGTAAGGACCGGGCAAAATGCTTGCCGCAAGATAAATCATTGAGTCACCGGCGTGTGAATATCCGAACATTGACGGAATTTTAATAAACGCAGTAGTAACTGTTACCAAAGCCGCACACATTGCTGTAATAGCAATAAGCTTTACATTAATTTTTGACTTAGATTTTGAAATTGTATTTGATTCCATAGTTATCCCTCACAAAAGTATTTTTAAGTGTTTTTCAAACTCAATGCCCTCATTGCGGTCAATACCCAACGCTACGGTATCACGCAAAGAAGTTTCTATGAATTTTACTGCCAGACTAACGGTATCTCTCAAAGTGTCGCCTCTTAAAAGTCCGGAAAACATTACCGAGGCAAACAAATCTCCAGTACCCGAATAGCTGCCGCCTATTTTTTTACAGCTTACACTAAACACCTCATCTTTGGATGCAATAAGATTTTGCACATACATTGTACCGTCAATATCTTTGTGCTCAATACCCGTAATTATTACGATTTTTACGCCATAACGATTAAGCAAATTCTTGCCAAGCTCTGCGATTTTGTCCATAAAATCGGGCTTGTCGGCATTTTTTATAAATTCGCAGTAATCAACATCGCAAAGAATACAGCACTCTGTAAGATTCGGTGTAATAACATCGGCAACCGTCACCAATTTTTTCATTTTACAGGCAAGAGCGTCTGTAAAAAGGCTGTAGGTTCTGCCGCCGTCACCCATAACAGGGTCCACAAGTACAAGCGTGTTCTCTGTTTCAAAGCTGTTTATGAAATCAAGTATTTTATCAACCTGTCTTTCACTTGATAAAAAACCTGTGTAAATGCCGTCGGGCTGAAAACCGAGTTTTTTCCATTCCGATGTGTAGTAATCGAGCTTGTCGGTGCAGTCGTTGCAGTAAAAACTCTTAAAGCCGGTCTGGCTTGTAAGCACCGCAGTCGGCATAGGGCAAGCCTGAATACCCATTACGGAAAGCACGGGTATAGCCGCAGTAAGCGAGCATTTTCCAAGACCTGAAAGGTCATTTATTAAAACAGCTTTTTTTGTCATTAAATCACGCCTCAAATTTCTGAACAGTTCAACATTTATCTTGTGATGTTCCCATTATACAACAATAGTGTCACTATTAAAATAGACAATTTTCGTAAATTTTATAAGGACAGTTTACGAAACATAAAAAATCCGTCTGCTTTTTTACAGACGGATGTATTTATTTAAATATTGCATAACTTTTGGTAAATAATTTTAAAATTTAGGTCAAAGCTTTTTAAATGCTTGCGAGTTTGGGCAGCACCCATAATATCCTCAGATATAACAATTTATCCGGCGTAAACAGCAAGCTGTTCGGCTATTGTTAGATTGCGTAAAAGGAAAGTATTTGTGGGCTTTGCCCACACCCACGACCTTTGAAAAGGTCGACCAAACTTTTATAATTGCTTGATAAAGCAATTTGCTAAATCATAATTTTAAATTTATAACTTAAGTATTAACGCTGTTAAGTTTTTTCCTGTCCTCTGCCTCAAAAACTTCAAGACACATATTATAAATAGCATTTACCTCTACATCAAGGTAAACCTCATCTTTAAAAAGTGCAAATTGAAGTGTTGATGTTATGTAAAGATAGTACAGCGCTTGTATGCTTTCAAAAGAAACATCAAGGTTTTTGGCTATATGATGAATGAATGTATCGTATCTCTTCGGAATACCTGAAAAGAAATCATAGCCCTGTTTTTTATATTTTGGAGAAGTATATACCTGATATACAAATCGCATATGCTCGCCGTAGTTTTTCTGCATCCAGCGTGGAAATTTTTCAAGATAATTCTTTAAATCCGCTCTTGAACGAGGTGCTTTCTTCATAAATTCTCGTTCAAATTTTATCATTGCATACTGTACAGATTCTGTAATTATCATATCTTTACTTTCAAAATAGTGATATAATGCTTGGTTAGTTTTAAATCCGCAATATTTGCACAAAAGCTGTAAACCTGTATTTTCAAGTCCGTTATCCATAAAAGCCTGAAAGCACTTGTCAAGGCACTCGCATTTACGCTTTTTATAAACAGCCGGATCAAATTTTTTCATTCCAACACCCCATTACATCTGTTGCTACAATTATAATTGTGTTGGGTATTTTTGTCAATAGCAAGACAAAATATCAAAAACAAAATACATATTTCATCGTAAGACTTGACAATTCGTTTATCAAATGCTAATATATTTTTTAAAGAAAATTAACTTATTTTTATAGATATACAATAGAATCGGAGGGCTATATATGAAAAAGAGTACAAAAAAGGTAGTAATAATAATTTGTTGCGTTCTTGCTGTTGCATTAATTGCAGGAGGCACAGTTGTTGGTGTAAATGTTTATAACAAAAATTTGAAGGAACAACAGATAGAGCAGATACTTTCTGACATTAAAGGAAAATATGATACCTTTGTAAATGAAAGCGACAGAGATAAACGAATTATAATCATCAAAAATCTTGAAAATGATTTGACTGACTATCTAAAAAATAATGAGCCTGTTGAGAAAATTAAAGAGGAGTATCAATCTGACCTTGAGCAGATGAAATCATACTTTGTGACCTACTATGAAAAGGTTATTAGCGACAACACTTTAAACGAGGTTGAGAAAATCACAGACAAAACAAAACTCAAAGCTTGCAAGGACAAACTTACTACACTGCTTGATAAACTCAACAGCGAAAAAGATGCCGTTCTTTCAAGCGAAAAGTTTGAAGAATTAAAAACAAAAATTCAAGATTTGATTGATAAATATTCTGCAAGAATCGACGCTATTGAACAGGCAGAAAAAGAAGCAAAGGATAAGCTTGAACAGGAAGCTCAGACAATAATTGACGAAGACAAAGAAAAGATTGAAGAAGTTATTGAACCTGAAAACAACAGTTATACTGAGGAGAGCAACACAGCCGCAGAATCAACTGATACTGATTCAAACTATGACAGCTCAGATGATGATTCCGATACTCCAAATGATCTTGTTCCTATTACTCCTTTTGAAATTCCTGACGATTACATTTATACATATTAATTTTTTTGAATAATTTTAAAACGCAAGGCTTTTGTCCTTGCGTTTTTGTTTTTGTTCTAAATGATGAGTAAATTTAGTCTTTAGTTGTCACTAAAAATAAAAAAATTAGGTCAAGCCTTTTTAAAAGTACTTTTTTATGGTGGGTAAATTGTGGTTTAGCTGATTGCTTTATCAAGCAATTATAAAAGTTTTATAAAAGTTTGGTCGATCTTTTCAAAGGTCGTGGGTGTGGGCAAAGCCCACAAATACTTTCCGATTACGCAAACAGCCTTGGCAAAAGCCAAGGCTGTAAATAAGCTGTAAACTATAAAATTAGTTGTTGATAAGCTTGTCTTCGTTTGACCAGCTGTAAAGCTTTCTAACTTCCTTACCAACTACTTCTGCAGGATGCTCTGCAGCTTTTCTTCTCATAGCACGGAAGTGAGCCTGACCGCCTGCCGGTGACATATCGAGGAGGAAGTCCTTAGCGAATGTACCGTCCTGAATGTCAGAAAGGATCTTCTTCATAGCCTTCTTAGTATCCTCAGTAACAATCTTTGGACCTGTGATGTAGTCGCCGTACTCAGCTGTGTTAGAGATAGAATATCTCATACCCTCAAAGCCTGACTGATAAATAAGGTCAACGATGAGCTTCATCTCGTGGATACACTCAAAGTAAGCGTTTCTTGGATCATAACCTGCCTCGCAAAGTGTTTCAAAACCTGCCTGCATAAGTGCGCAAACACCGCCGCAAAGAACAGCCTGCTCACCAAAGAGGTCTGTTTCTGTTTCTGTTCTGAATGTTGTTTCAAGAACACCTGCTCTTGCGCCGCCAATACCAAGTGCGTAAGCAAGTGCAAGATCCTTAGCCTTACCTGTAGCATCCTGCTCAACAGCAACAAGACAAGGTACACCCTTACCAGCCTGATACTCACTTCTTACTGTATGACCAGGTCCCTTAGGAGCGATCATAGTAACATCAACATCTGCCGGAGGAATGATCTGACCAAAGTGAATTGCAAAACCGTGAGCGAACATAAGCATATTGCCTGCCTCAAGGTTAGGAGCGATATCCTTCTTGTACATAGCTGCCTGCTTCTCATCGTTAATAAGAATCATAATAATATCGGCACGCTTAGCAGCCTCTGCAGCTGTATATACCTTAAAGCCCTGTGCTTCTGCTTTCGCCCAAGACTTACTACCCTCGTAAAGGCCAACGATTACATCACAGCCTGAATCCTTAAGGTTAAGAGCATGAGCGTGACCCTGGCTACCATAACCAATGATTGCAATTGTTTTGCCGTCAAGCAAAGAAAGGTTACAATCTGACTGATAGAAAATTTTTGCTGTCATATTTTCCATTTTAAAAATCCTCCTTACCGCTATGCGGTTTATATAAAAAGATTTATGTAAATCTGCAAGATTACACGGACACTGCAGTAGCACCCTTATCAAGAGCTACTGTACCTGTTCTTACAATCTCACGGATACCATAAGGCTTTAATAACTCTACCAAAGTGTCAACACGGCTTGAACATTCACAATACTCAACGGTAACGCTTGTAGTAGAGAAATCAACTATTTTACCCTGCATAAGCTCAACAGTGGTGAGAATTTCGCCACGCTTTGCAGCAGGACAATGAACTTTTATAAGTATCAGCTCACGGCTGATAAAATCACCTTCGGCAAGTCTTTTAACCTTGATTACGGGAATAAGTTTGTTAAGCTGTTTTTCAAGCTGTTCAACAACATATTCGTCACCGTTTGCAACAATAGTGATTCTCGATACATTTGGGTCGGTAGTCACACCAACCGCAAGTGAGTCAATGTTGAATCCTCGTCTTGAAAACAAACCCGAAATCTTAGAAAGAACGCCCGCCTGGTTTTCAACAAGTATTGATAAAGTATATTGCATAACAACACCTCATTAAATCGACGGAGTGTCGGGATATACATCGCACACAAGAATGAACGGCTTGTCGGAATCAACAATATGTTTAATGATTTCTTCTGCCTGCTCATTTGAGTTTGCCTCTGCATGATCAATTCCGTAAGCCTCCGCAATTTTAAGAAAATCGGGATCACCTTCAAGAATAGTTGCACTGTGTCTGTGACCGTAGAGGTTATCCTGAAGCTCACGCACCATACCGAGTCTTGAGTTACGCATAATTATAATTTTAATGTTAAGGTTATTACCTGCAATAGTTGCAAGCTCGTTTAACTGCATCTGAAAACTGCCGTCACCGCAGACAACAAGCACATCTCTGTTCGGTCTTGCAAACTTTGCTCCTATTGCGGCAGGAACCGAATAACCCATTGTACCCATACCGCCTGTTGTAAGGAATCTTCCCTCACGAATACGGAAGTTGTTTGCACACCAAATCTGATTTTGACCTACATCGGCAACCAAAATTGCCTTTGAACGGAACATTGCGCTCAAATGACCTACAAGTGTTCTCGGTTCTACATAACCGTCAAACTTAGGAGGTTCTCTGAATAAATCCTTTTTCCAGGTTTTAACAGCCTCACTCCACTGGTTCTGAACCTTGTAGTCGCCAATGTTTTCATTGAGCATATCCATAACATTCATCATATCGCCGACAATCGGAATAGCTGTCTTAACATTTTTTCCGATTTCCGCCGGGTCAATGTCTATGTGAATTACAGTTGTTCTTTTACTCATCTGGTCGGGCGCCGCCACGGCTCTGTCACCAAGTCTTGCGCCGCACACAATAACCAAATCAGCCTCGTGCAAAGCTCTGTTTGCAGCAGGCTTACCGTGAGTACCGAGCATACCGAGGTAAAGCTCGTGTTCTGACGGCATAACGCCGATTCCCATCATTGTGGAAATTACAGGAATACCTGTTTTCTCGGCAAAAGCCTGAAATTTAGGCTTAACACCCGAGCTTAAAACACCGCCGCCGGATACAATAATCGGACGCTTGCAGTTTTTGATAGCCTCAACCGCACGCTTAATCTGAAAAATGTGTCCCTTGGTATTCGGCTTGTAGCCGATAATATTTACAGTTTCGGGATATTCAAACTTTTCAATTTCATTCTGCTGAATATCAATAGGAATATCAATAAGTACAGGACCCGGTCTGCCTGTTTTTGCAATATGAAAAGCCTCTTTGAAAATTCGTGGCAAATCTTCTGTTTTGCTTACAAGATAGCTGTGCTTTACAAACGGCTCACAAGCGCCTGTAATGTCAGCCTCCTGAAATACATCTCTGCCAAGCAAATCACTGCGTACCTGACCTGTAATTGCGATTATCGGAATAGAATCCTGATAAGCGGTAGCAATACCTGTAATAAGGTTTGTTGCACCCGGTCCCGAAGTTGCTACACATACACCGGGAATATCACTGCATCTTGCATAACCGCTTGCCGCATGAGCCGCATTCTGCTCCTGACGAACAAGCACATGCTTGATTGAAGAATTATAAAGCGAATCGTAAAAAGGGCAAATAGCCGCACCCGGATATCCGAAAACCACTGAAACACCCTCGGCTTCCAGACATTTTACCATTATATCGGCACCGTTTATCATTGCTTTCTGCACTCCTGTCCTTTTTAATTAGGTAACCAAGCAAAGCCTAACTTTACTTTACAGATTATTATACTATAATTTATATCAAAAGTAAAGGGCGATAACCGATTACAAACGACTTTTTTCTAAAAAAATTTTGTATTTTTATCCTAATACGCCAATGCCCTCGAGCAATATTTTTATACCGATAAGCACAAGCACAATACCGCCGAACAATTCCGCCTTTGATTTATACTTTGTACCAAATAAACTGCCTATTTTTACACCTACGGCAGAGAATATAAATGTTATCACACCAATAAACGACACGGCGGGAACAATCTGAACCTGCAAGAAAGCAAAAGTTACACCGACAGCCAAAGCGTCAATACTTGTCGCAATCGCAAGCAAAAGCATTGATTTTACATCCATTGAAGAATCGACTTTTTCGTCTTTGCCAAAAGACTCTTTTATCATATTTCCGCCGATAATCGCAAGGAGAACAAAAGCAACCCAATGGTCGTACTTTTCAATCATCTCTGCAAAAAAGCTGCCTAAAAAATAACCGATAAGCGGCATAAGTGCCTGAAATCCACCGAACCACGCACCTGCAATGCACATATGTTTAGGCTTAATTTTACCGAGCGAAAGGCCCTTACATACAGACACAGCAAAAGCATCCATTGATAAGCCCACCGCAAGGATAAAAAGATCCAATATGCTCATACCAATTCCTCCAAAAAACATTTCATATAAATTTATGCGCTTTTCATATGCAATATTAAAACGGTTCTATTATAAATGTTGGGTTAATTTTATAAATTACAGTTTAACGGAATTCTTTGTCAAGCAATTATAAAAGTTTGGTCGACCTTTTCAAAGGTCGTGGGTGTGGGCAAAGCCCACAAATACTTTCCGTTTATGCAAGCTAACGATAGCCAAACAGCTTGCTGTTTGCGCCTGATAAATTGTTATATCGGAAGATTTTATGGGCGCTGCCCAAACCCGCAATTTTTGAAAAAATTGAGTAAACTTTTTTGCTTTCGGGGAGAATAATTTAGCGTTAGCTAAATTTCAATGCCCGACCGACACTCCGCTAAACCATAATTTACCCCCGTTTCTGACAAAGAACCCCATTAAAAAGTCAAAAAGACTCGCAGACAACCTTTTGCAAATGCCAACAACTTAAATATTATAAATTAAGTTATTAAATTAAAAACATTTCCTTTGTGCTGTCTGTGAGTCTCATCATTTAAAATATTACCGGGTGAAATTCACCAGTATGTCGATAATACTATACGCAAAAATGCGTACCGATTACTCCCTCTTAACATTAAAATCAGGAATATTTATACAATAAATTGTAATTTTAAAGTCCCATAATCAAGCCGTAAGGCCAGGCAATAAGTCCGCCAATATCATAAATATCGGTATAGCCGAGCTTGCACAGCGTTTGTGCCGCCATTCTGCTGCGACTGCCTGTTCTGCAATAAACCACAAGCATAGAATCCTTACTCGGTATAACTTCTTTTGCCGATTCGACGGTAATATCATCAACAGGAAAAAGCACTGCGTCTTTCACATGTCCCGTTGCATACTCCTCTTCCTCACGCACATCAAGAATTATACAATTCGGATTTTCATCTATGAGTTTTTTTGCATCCTCAAAGTTGTTTACAGTATGAATTATACACATTAATAATCACTTAGTTTTTCCAATATCGTGGCGGAAGTGCATACCCTCAAAGCTGATTTTATCAACCGCAGCATATGCTTTTGCAAGTGCCTCATCAAGTGTAGGAGCAGTTGCAGTCACACCGAGAACTCGACCGCCGTTGGTGTAGAATTTACCGTTTTCATACTTTGTACCTGCATGATAAACAGTAGCGCCCTCTACCTGACCGTTTTCGTCCATACCGAACATTTCAATACCCTTTTTATATGCAACAGGATAGCCGCCGCTTGCCATAACTACGCAGGCAGCCGCACCGTTGTCCCATTCAATGTCGAGGTCAGCAAGTTTTTCGTCAATAACTGCCTCGCAAATATCGACAAGGTCGGTTTTAAGTCTTGGAAGAACCACCTGTGCCTCAGGGTCACCGAAACGAGCGTTATACTCAATTACCTTAGGGCCGTTCGGAGTAATCATAAGTCCGAAATAAAGACAACCCTTGAAAGGTCTGCCCTCTGCTACCATAGCGTTGATTGTAGGAATAAAGATTGTGTCCATACATTCCTTTGCAATCTCGTCTGTATAGTAAGGATTCGGGCTGATTGTACCCATACCACCTGTGTTAAGTCCCTCATCATTATCGTAAGCTCTCTTGTGGTCTTTTGAACTTACCATAGGCTTTACGCACTTGCCGTCTGTAAATGCAAGTACAGAAACCTCCGGACCTGTCAAAAATTCTTCAATAACAATTCTGTTGCCGGATTCGCCAAACTGCTTATCTTCCATAATAGACTTAACGGCATCAACAGCCTCGTCAACAGTCTGTGCAATAATAACACCCTTACCGAGTGCAAGACCGTCAGCCTTGACTACGATAGGAGCAGTATTCTCTGCCTTTAAATATTCAATAGCATTTTCTGCGTTATCAAAGGTTTCGTATTTAGCGGTAGGAATACCGTATTTTTTCATTAAATCCTTTGAAAATACCTTTGATGCCTCAATTACAGCCGCATTTGCATTAGGGCCGAAAGCTCTGATACCGGCAGCCTGAAAAGCGTCAACAAGACCTGCCGCAAGCGGATCATCCGGAGCTACAAAAGCAAGGTCAATATTCTTTTCTTTTGCGAAAGCGACAAGTGCCTCTTTATCCATAACACCGATATTTACGGTTTCGGCATCTCTTGAAATACCGCCGTTACCGGGGGCGCAGTAAAGTTTTGTGCACTTTGGGCTTTCAAGAAGTTTTTTGATAAGTGCGTGCTCTCTTCCGCCTGAACCAATCATTAAAATATTCATATCTTCACCCCGCAGATTAATGGTGGAAAAGTCTGATGCCTGTAAATGACATAGTCATTCCGTACTTATTGCAGGTATCAATTACATTGTCATCTCTGATTGAACCGCCGGGCTGTGCAACATACTGTACGCCCGAACGCTTAGCTCTTTCAATGTTGTCGCCGAATGGGAAAAATGCGTCTGAACCGAGTGAAACGCCGCTGAATGTTGCGAGCCACTCTTTCTTCTCTTCTCGTGTAAGAGGCTCCGGCTTAGTTTTAAAGAACTGCTCCCAAACGCCGTCTGCAAGTACATCCTCATAATCGTCGGAAATGTAAACATCAATAGTGTTATCTCTGTCAGGTCTGCGGATATTGTCAACAAACGGGAGGTTAAGAACCTTCGGATGCTGTCTTAAGAACCAAATGTCAGCCTTGTTGCCTGCAAGACGGGTACAGTGAATTCTTGACTGCTGACCTGCGCCGACACCGATAGCCTGACCGCCCTTTGCATAGCAAACAGAGTTTGACTGTGTATATTTGAGTGTGATAAGAGCAATAAGAAGATCACGCTTAGCCTCTTCCGTAAGCTCTTTGTTCTCTGTAACAATGTTCTGCATAAGCATAGCTTCGTCAATTTTAAGCTCGTTTCTGCCCTGCTCAAAAGTTACACCGAATACATCCTTATGCTCAATCGGAGCAGGAACATAGTTCGGGTCGATTTTTACAATGTTATATGTGCCTCTGCGCTTTGTCTTAAGCACTTCAAGAGCCTCTTCTGTATAATCCGGAGCGATAATACCGTCAGAAACTTCTCTCTGCAAAAGTTTAGCGGTCTGAACATCGCAAGTATCAGAAAGTGCAACCCAGTCACCGTATGATGACATTCTGTCTGCACCTCTTGCTGCCGCATATGCAGAGGCGATTGGTGAAAGCTCCAAATCGTCAACAAAATAAATTTTCTTTAATGTATCCGAAAGCTCGGTAGCTACCGCAGCACCCGCAGGGCTTACATGCTTGAAAGACGCAGCTGACGGCAAGCCTGTTGCCGCCTTAAGCTCACGCACAAGCTGCCATGAGTTGAATGCATCAAGAAAATTAATGTAACCCGGTTTGCCGTTGAGTACCTCAACAGGAAGTTCGCCCTCGTTCATATAAATTCTTGAAGGCTTCTGATTAGGGTTACAACCGTATTTAAGTGCAAGTTCCTTCATTGGAGTTCATCCTTTCATAATCAGATTATTTATTCTTATTAATAATTCTTGACTCTGCCGTATCTGAAGCAATGTCAATGTAACGAACAAAAAGTGATACCTTGTTGTCCTCGTCAAGTGCATTCCATACTTTTTCAGCAAAAGTATCAATGTCATCGTTGCCAATCTCTACAAGTGTAGGCTCACCCTCAAAACTTGGGAGTGGAGTGCCGTCACCCATATAAGTGTGAATATATCTGCCAAGGCCCTGTAAAGGTGTGGAATACATAAATGTATATCTCTGACAGCTGTCAGGAATACCATCTGCACTCTTAAGGATTGACATAGCATATTCCATAATGCCGCCGCTGCACTTTACAATACCCGAAATACGAGGTGTGTAGTTAGGACCGTCAGGCTCAAACTCTCTTGTACGGAGTGATTCCTCAAAAGTTTCACCCTCGTTCATAAGCTCATAAATTGTATCTGTCTGGTCACCGTTTGTAACGATTGTCTTGTTGTCAAGTTTTCTGACAGGTGAGTAAATGATAAGTGACGGGTCAATAAGCTTTGATTCGTCAAAAGCCTGTGTCTTTATGCCGTCCTCGGTTTCAACGAAAATTCTGTTTCTGCTGTTTTCGCTTCTGCCCATAATAAAGTAAGCAATTACAGCCTTTGTGCCGTCAGCACTTCTGCCTATAACAATTCCTCTGCCCGGGTAAGTAACAGAAGATATTTCTTTTTCAAGTGAAATTGGTTTCATTGTTTACCTCCGAATTATTCGGCAATTACTGTAACATTGCCGTTTACCTTTATTTTATCTTCGCAGAAAAGTGAAACAGCCTTAGGAAGAATTTTCCACTCCGCCTGTTCCATAACTCTTTTCTGTAAAATTTCGGGTGTGTCGCCGTTTTGAATTTCAACAGCTTTCTGAATGATGATAGGACCACCGTCACATACCTCATTTACAAAATGTGCTGTTGCACCTGTCACCTTTACTCCCCTTGCAAGTGCCTGCTCGTGAACCTTTAGTCCATAAAAGCCCTCGCCGCAGAAAGACGGAATAAGTGACGGATGAATATTTATAATTCTGTTTTCAAACGCTCTGATTACACCTGTACCGAGGATTGTCATAAATCCCGCAAGCACAACCAAATCCGCATTTTTTGACTTTAAAAGCTCGGTTAATGCCTTATCGTATTCGTCAAGGCTTGCATAATCCTTTCTGCGGATTATATCGGTAGCAATATTGTGATTCTTGGCTCTCTCAAGTGCATAAGCATTCGGATTTGAAGAAATAACGCAGGTGATTTTACCGCCCTTTATCTCCCCTCTTTCCGATGCGTCTATAAGAGCCTGTAAATTAGTACCGCCACCGGATACAAGAACAACAATATTTTTCATTATTCAATTACAACTCCGTCATTGCCCTCTACTACTTCACCGATGATTACAGCATCCTCACCGTTTGCCTTGAGAACCTCAAGAGCCTTATCCGCATCGTTTTTGTCAACTGCAACGAGCATACCTACACCCATATTGAATGTATTAAACATATCGTGCTCTGAAATACCGCCGACTCTCTGAATAAGGTCAAAGATTGGAAGAACAGGAACTGCGCTCTTGTTAATCTTAGCAGAAAGACCGTCATTTAACATACGGGGAATATTCTCGTAGAAACCGCCGCCTGTAATGTGAGATACAGCCTTTACTTCAACTTCTTTCATAAGAGCAAAGAGTGGTTTTACATATATTTTTGTAGGAGTGAGGAGAGTTTCGCCTAAAGTTTTGTCAAGCTCAGGGTATGTATTATTGATTGTGTTTTCGTTAATATCAAAAACTTTTCTTACAAGTGAAAAACCGTTTGAGTGAACGCCCGAAGAACGGAGTGCAACCAAAACATCGCCTGCTTTAAGTTTTGAGCCGTCAATCATCTTCGGCTTGTCTGCAAGGCCTACGCAGAAACCTGCAACATCGTATTCGTCAACAGGCATAAGACCCGGATGCTCAGCTGTTTCGCCGCCGATAAGTGCACATTCTGACATAACACAGCCGTCTGCAACGCCCTTAACGATTTCCGCAACCTTTTCAGGATAGTTCTTTCCGATTGCAATATAGTCAAGGAAGAATAACGGCTTTGCACCGCAGCAAATTACATCGTTTACGCACATTGCAACTGCATCAATACCGATAGTATCGTGCTTATCCATAAGAAAAGCAAGTTTGATTTTTGTACCTACACCGTCAGTACCGCTGACAAGTACAGGCTCTGTCATACCGCTTACATTTGGGGCAAAAAGACCGCCAAAACCGCCGATACCCGAAACAACGCCGTCAATTTTTGTGCGTGCAACATGCTGTTTCATAAGTTCAACCGACTTATAACCTGCTGTTACATCAACACCTGCTGCCTTGTAGCTCTCTGAAAAACTCTTCATCTTCAATCACTCCAGATTATTTTTTATTAATTTTCTTTGCGAATTTATCAACAAATATAGTTCTCGGAATTTCCGCAGGATACTCTCCTGTAAAGCAACCGTTGCAAAATCCGACATCTGCGCCCTCTGCAATTTGGTTAAGACCAGAAATGCTTAGATAGCCAAGAGAATCCGCACCGATTTTATTGCATATCTCTTCTTGTGAAAACCTATTTGCAATAAGCGACTCCTTGTTGTGAATATCCATACCGAAATAGCACGGACATACAAAAGGCGGAGAGCTTATAAGCATATGAACCTCTTTTGCACCTGCGTCACGCAAAAGTTTTACAATATGATTTGCGGTTTCGCCGCGCACAATAGAGTCGTCAACAATAATAATTCTCTTTCCGCTTACATTTGCCTTAAGGGCAGTAAGTCTTGTTTTGAGAAGTCTTTTCTTTTTATCTTTTCCCGTACCTACGGTTCTGCCAATGTATTTATTCTTAACAAAACCTGTACCGTACGGAATACCCGACGCCTTAGCATAGCCTTGTGCGGCAATAATTCCCGAATCAGGAACACCGCATACCATATCCGCCTCAATAGGATGCTCATTATAAAGCAGTTCACCTGCCTTAAATCTCGCATTATGAACACTCACTCCGTCAATTACACTGTCGGGACGGGCAACATAAACATATTCAAAAATACACATAGATGTATTATATGCCTTAATTCTCGACTTGTAACTGTGAAAACCCGTTTCATCAATTACAACCATTTCTCCGGGCTCAACATCACGCAAAAATTCACCGCCAAGACTGTCAATTACACAGCTCTCGGAAGTAATAATATAGCTGTTGTTAAGTTTTCCGATGCAAAGCGGACGGAAGCCGTTTTTATCACGAAAGCCGATAAGTCTTGACGGACCGCAAAGGACTGCGGAATATGCGCCCTCAAGTTTATCCATAGCAAACAAAACCGCTGTTTCAAGGTCGTCCGTGGTACAGCGTTCGGTTGCGATTACATAAGACATAATCTCAACATTTGAGTTAGACTGAAAAATTGCGCCGCCATGCTCAAGCTGTTGGCGAATTTCGGCAAAATTAGTAATCGCACCGTTGCTTGCAATAGCAAGCGAACCGGCAATATATCTCATAACAAGGGGCTGATTTGCCGCTCTGTCAAGGCTTTCGTGCGCACTGTAACGCACATGACCGACTGCAATGTTTCCGTCGCCGAGTTTATCTATAGCCTTATCGTTAAAGACCTCTGACACCATACCGAATTCTTTTACGGTAGTAAAATTTTCATTGTTATTTACAGTAATGCCTGCACTTACCTGTCCCCTGTGTTGAAGTCCGTACAAGGCCTCACGGGTAAGGGAGGCTATATTAAAGTCATCACTGCCGGCTTTGTAAACGCCGAACACGCCGCATTCATCGTTTACCTTGTCTTTGTCATATATATCAACATACTTAATCAAAGTTCTGCCACCTTAAGCTGCATAGCCTCATCCTTTTTGGCTACGCCTTCTTCCATATCTGCTTTCATTTTCTCAAGCTTTTCTGCAAGACTGTCATCAGAAAGAGCGAGCATTTCAATCGCAAGAATAGCGGCATTTGCAGCGCCGTCAACAGCAACTGTAGCTACAGGAATACCTGTCGGCATCATAACTGTTGCAAGTAAAGCATCCATACCGTCAAAAGCGGCTGATTTGCAAGGAATACCGATTACAGGCAAAGTTGTTTTTGCTGCAAGCACACCTGCAAGATGAGCAGCCATACCCGCTGCGGCAATGATTACTCCAAAGCCGTTTTTCTTTGCGCTGCCTGAAAATTCAATAGCAGCATCAGGAGTTCTGTGAGCACTCATAACATGCACTTCATATGGAACACCAAATTCCTTAAGCTTTGTGACAGCCTTTGAAACTACAGGGAAATCACTGTCAGAACCCATAATAATAGCAACCTTTTTCATCATTACACTCCTTAACTTTTAACGGCACCGTAAAAACGGTGGCAAAATTGTTTCGGCAAAGTTTCTGCAAAGGCAAAAATTCATTGCCCTAAAATCACTTTAATTACCATTATATAAAAAATCAGAATAAATTGCAATATGTGACAGGAATTATTTTGAAATTCATAAGCTAATTTACAGTTTAAACGCAGTTTTGATTAAAAATTTTATAATTGACACAGAAGTCGATGTTTTTTAAACTTTCACAACAAACAATGCGCTAAACCATAAATTAACGGGCAGCAGATATATTTACCTGCTGCCCGAGTTGAACTCTGAATTTTCAATTCACTGCTAATTTTTTTCCGGTGCTTTCATATTTGGAAACAGAAATTCCATTTTCTCATCGTCAAAATGATAATCTATATACTGTATAAAAGCGTTATCCGTTTTGGGGTGTTCTGCCCTGTCCTGCCATCTGTAAACCGCCGCACAAGACATAAATGCATTAAATACCATAAATATTATGAGTACCGCCGTCATTACACCGCCTGCTCGCTTTGGAATTTTCTCAATAAGTCTTGCCATCCACGGATAAACAAAGCGTACCCATACAAGTCCCAAAAATCCCCAGATAAGCGCATACATAAGGTTTGTTCGTCCGTTAAAATTCAGCGGAGTATCGCTGTAATCCCATGATACCGTACCAAAAACAGTTTCCTGAAACCATGAGCAAAAATACTCAAAACTTGCACCAACCACTGCGCTGATTACATAAATAAGCGTATCGTTAAGTTTATACAGCTTATAAAGCACAACAGTCAAAAAGCACGCTCCGCCGCCGTAAACGGGAATGAACGGTCCGTACACAAGTCCCACTCTCACCTGAAAATTACCGTCAATCATAAACGCCCACAAAGTTTCAAGTATCGTGCCAAAAAGCGAGCCGATCACAAACAGATAAAACAACTTTGTAAAACAAAGTCCGAACGCAAAAGGGCGTTCTTCTTTATTCTCAAAAACAGCCGTATATTCGGTCATATTTTTATCCTTGACCTCGCCCACTTTATCTGAAATCATACCGAGATAAACGCTTGTTTTAAGGTCAGGAAACGCATTTGCAAGTCTTCTTCTTAAAATATTTTCCGTAAAAAGTCTGTTACAGTTTTCGCCTATAAGTTTTATTTTTTCCTCGTCTGCATCATCTCCGAGCAATTCTTCAATATTGCTTAAATATTTTATTCTGCGTTTTAATCTTATAACCGTAATCACAGAAAAAATATAGTCAAGCAAAATTATTGCAAGCAGAGCAAACAAAATTATATAGCTGACTGTAGTCGGAATAAGCATAACAAGTGCGTCGGATACGGGCATAAATACTTTTATAAAACCAAATCCGAAAATTCCTGCCAACAAAGCATAAGGCAAAGATATATAACTGCCGATGCTAAGTTTTGACTGCGAATAATCCCATACCTTAAAGCCGAGTATTTTTTCAAACAAAAATCCCGACAATACTATTATACCTGTTGTAAGTGCGATTGACGCAACAAGCAAAAGCAGCGGATAATTCTCAAGCGGAGTCAAAACCACTCTGCAAATAACAGCCGTAAGTCCGTACATAGGAAAAAACGGAGAAGTCAGAAAGCCGTTATTTTTAAACCTTTTATATACCGCAAGGTTTCGTATAACATTACCGACCCAGCCTAAAAACGAAAATATAACAAATGTCCAAAGAATAAGAACCATTAATTCACTTCCTATAAAAAAGCACCTAAGGGTGCAGATAAAAACTGCACCCTTATGCCATATTTTGATTTAGAATTATACTGTATTACTTCTTTGCAGGCTCATCTTTCCAGATTTCCTTAATTGCGGCAACATTTCCTGCAATTGACTGGAGCTCCGACGGAATAATAATCTTTGTAGCCTTACCGTCAGCTGCTTTTGCAAACGCCTCGAGAGATTTAAGCTGAATGATTCTGTCTGTAGGAGCAGCCTCATTAAGCATACGAAGAGCGTCGGCATTAGCTCTCTGTACTGTAAGAATAGCCTCTGCCTCACCGGCAGCCTCTCTGATTTTCTGTTCCTTAACAGCGTCAGCTTTTAGAATAGCAGACTCTTTAAGACCTTCCGCAATAAGAATCTGACTGCGCTTTTCACCTTCGGCGTCAAGAATCTTAGCTCTTCTTTCACGCTCTGCCTTCATCTGCTTTTCCATTGCGTCCTGAATTTCACGAGGCGGAAGAATGTTCTTAAGCTCAACACGCTTTACTCTGATACCCCATGCGTCTGTAGCCTCATCAAGGATAATTCTGATTTTATCGTTGATAGTGTCACGGGAAGTAAGTGTGCTGTCGAGTTCGAGTTCACCGATTATGTTACGAAGTGTGGTTGCCGTAAGATTTTCAATAGCGTTAAGCGGACGCTCAACACCGTAGCTGTAAAGCTTAGGGTCTGTAATTTCAAAATAAACTACGGTATCAATCTGCATAGTAACATTATCTCTTGTGATAACAGGCTGAGGCGGGAAGTCAACTACCTGCTCTTTTAAAGATACTTTTCTTGAAACTTTGTCGATAAAAGGAATTTTTACATGCAAGCCCGTACCCCAAGTTGAGTGATAAGCACCGAGTCTTTCAACTACATAAGCGTGCGCCTGCGGTACGATTTTAACATTGCTGATTATAGCAATTAAAATGATTAATAAAATAATTGCAATTACAATTAACGGTCCCATTCTGATTTCTCCATTCAATAATTATTCTCCCTGCCAAGGTTCAACTATCATTTTTACACCCTCAATGGCAAGGATTTTGACTTTGTCATCTTTCTTTACAGGTGTAGGATTTTTCAACTTTGCGGTCCAGACTTCACCGCTCACCTTTAGCTGACCCACTGCTTCCAAAGTGTCAATATTGGTAAGCATTACACCTGTTTGCCCAATAAATCTGTCGGAATTTGTTTTTACCTCCTTATGACCTTTTTTATACTTATCCACAAGCGGTTTTGTAGCAATGAGCGTACCGCAGGTAACTACGATAAACACTATAACCTGAACAAGCACAGATGAAGTAATAAGAGAGGATACGGCAGCGCAAAGTGCACCTACGACAAACCATATTGAAACAAGCTGATTTGTTGCGGCCTCGCCCACAGCCATAACCACTGCAATACCAATCCAGACAAAAGGCATATACTCTTCCATATTCACATCTCCTTTCACAACAACATTCTACCATAAGAACAATATACAGTCAATTATTTTTTCAAATTATACTATAATTTTTAAAATATTTTTAACATTTAGGTTACTATATTATTAAAATATTTTTATTTGCGAAATTTTATGTGTGTTTATTTATAATATTTTCTCCATATCGGCAATTTTTTAAATATGAAAATTCAGCCTTAATTACTGTTAAATTAAAACATAATTAACCGCAAAAGCAATACATATCGGAATATTTTTTCGGTTATTATAAAATTTCTCTACACATTTATATTTTTATATGATATAATTAAATAAATTAAACTGAAATTAGGTGAAACTATGGCTTTTGATACATTTGACGAGGGTATTGTCCCGGGCGGAATGAGGAGCAAATACGAAATTCGTATTCTTATATGCTATCTTTTAAATTCAATTAAAGAACCCGTCAGCAAAGAAATTATTGTTGACTCAATATGTGAGGAAAGCCTTGCAAATTACTTTGAAACAAGTTCATGCTTTGACGATCTTATTGAAAAAGGAAATATAATTGAAGAAGGCTCCGACGGAGATATAAAGACATATACCGTCAGCAAAAACGGAGTTATGATTGCAAATCAGCTCGACACCATACTTGCCTACACCGTAAAAGAAAAAGCGTATGACTGCGCAATAAACCTACTTGCACAAAAGAAAAAAGAGCGTGAAAACAGCGTAGAAATCGTTAAAACCGATATGGGTTACAATGTAAACTGCAAAATTTCGGGCGGAAATCTTGATTTGCTGAGTTTTTCGATTTTTGCTCCGGATATGCCGCAGGCACAAATAATCAAAAAGAATTTTTACGAAAACCCAACAACTTTTTATAAAGTAATACTCGCCATGCTCACGCAAAACAAAGAAAGCGTAGGCGAAGCACTCGAAAGTCTTTTATGATTATAAAAGCAATTGATAAGATTAATATTAAGAAACAAAATACCGACTTGCAATTTTAATGCGAGTCGGTATTTTGTTATATCGATTATTCTATAAAAAGCACTTAAAATATAATGAAATCAAGCGGTTAAAATATTTTTATTTTGAAATATTTTTTTGCAACTCGGTAACATCTCTTACAACAATAATGCCGTCTTTGTTTAAATCAGCCATTTTTAAGCCCTTATAATCAAATGAGCCGTTTTCTTTGAAAATAAAAACATTAAGTGCAGAAAAAGCCTTGCTAATTGATTTTACAAGGCTTTTGGATAAAAATAAAACAAACAGAAATTGATTTAAAAAAATAAATTTAATCCAAGCATCAGCGTTACTCCGGGCACTCCGCCAAATGCGGCACAACACACCGACACAAGGCTTACAGGCAGGTACACACCTGTAAAAGAGCCTGTCAGATTTACCGCAATCAGCGTTAAAATTCCTATAGCCATTGAAAGCAGACTTCTTTTAAACGGATGTCTGCTTTTACTTATGTAATGAGCAAATGCAAACAGCAAAAATGCACCGAAAAACATTAATCCTATTCCCCACAAAGGCATAATTAACAGCTCCTTTAGCATAAACAATACTGTAAAACAGAGTCTTTTATATATGTAGGATAAATTGGTTTTGCTCTAAATGTTAGGCAAAATAATTTAAAAATTTAGGTCAAGCCTTTTTAAAGGCTTGCGAGTTTGGGCAGCGCCCATAAAAATCTTCCGATATAACAATTTATCAGGCGCAAACAGCCACGCTGTTTGCGTGCTAAAACTAAGTTTGTTAAAACAGGCGACAGCCTTTTATAAAAGAAATAATTAACTTTTCATTATATATCGAATGGCTTTCTTATTGCTGTCGCATTTAAGGGCTTCGCCCATTCGTTCAAGCCGCCAAACAGCAAACTGTTTGCTATCGTTAGATTGCATAAACGGAAAATATTTGTGGGCTTTGCCCACACCCACGACCTTTGAAAAGGTCGACCAAACTTTTGTAATTAATTTGCAAATCAATTTGCTAAACCATAAAAACAAAAATAGACCGCAGGACTAACCTACGGTCTATAATTATGTTTGAAATTTTGAAAATATTACAAGCTTAATCAGAAACTTTTTCCGACAAAATAAGCAAGTACATTAAGTGCAATTACGATAATTACGAAAATTGCTGCAAAAAACTTTGTAAAACGAGCAAGCTTTGCATCAATCGAGCGAGCCTTATTTTTTGAGAAATAAGAGTCAGCAGCACCGGAAACAACACCGATACCCTGCTGGTTGCCCTGCTGAAGAATAATTACGATGATAATTGCAATGGCTGCTACGATAAGCACTGAACCAAGAACAATACCCCAAACGCCCATATTATACCGTTCCTTTCTGTAATATAAATGTATAATAAGTTCCAAATACAAAAACTAACTAATTTATATTAACATAAAATTATAGATTTTGCAAGATTTTTTTGAAAAAATTTAAATTTTTTCGATATAATTCCAAAGGTGAAATATACAGTTAAATCAGCGTAAGCTGTTCGTCGGTTGAATCTTCATTTGCAGGCATAGCGCCGAGAGTAGGAAGTGTTTTCGTTCTGTATCTCTGCGGCTTTGCAAATGTTCCCTCAACATACTCCGAAATTTCAAACAGTCTGTGACCTTTTTTGAGTTTCATAACCGCCACGCCCTGTGTCGAACGGGTTGTTTTCAGATTAATTGCACCCGAATGAATAAGCAACATTCTGCCTGATGACGCTTTCAACAAAAATTCTTTATCCTCTGTAAAGAATACCATTCCCGCAAGCGGTGATTTATCGGAATAAGCGCCCGTAAGTTTTTTTCGGTTTGTCTTTGTTTGATAAGCCTCAAGCGGCACTTTTGCAAGTTTACCGTTCTCAAACGCAAACAGCAGCATTCCCTTGTAATCCTTTGTGGCTACCATATACACTGCGTTTTCGCCCTCGTCCATACCCAACTTTGCCGGTACATACTCGCCGAGAGCGCTTGCCTTTGTATCGGTGAAATCCGCTGCCTTTGCTTTGTAAACCTGACATTTATCGGTAAAGAACAGCAATTCGCCGTTATTTGAAAATTCGCAGGTCTGGGCAATCTCATCGCCGTCCTTGAGCTTATGGTTGCTGCTCATTCTAAGCGACTGCGGAGTAATCTTCTTGAAATAGCCTTCCTTTGTAAAGAAAAGATTTACGGGGTAATCAGGAACATCGTCCTTTTCCTCCGTATAACTTACGATATCTTCGTAAATTATAATACTCTTTCGTGGCTGACCGTATTTTTCGGCAATCTCTTTGAGTTCCTTTACAATTATGGTTTTAATTCTTGTCTTGCTCTTGAGAATTTCTTCAAGTTCGGCAATTTCCTTTTCAAGTGCCTCAATTTCTGCCGTACGCTTTAAAATGTATTCCCTGTTAAGATGACGAAGTTTGATTTCGGCTACATATTCAGCCTGCACCTCGTCAATGCCAAAGCCGATCATAAGGTTTGGTACAACCTCTGCCTCTTCGTCTGTTTCTCTTACAATTTTAACCGCTTTGTCAATATCAAGCAAAATTGCCGAAAGACCTTTTAAAAGGTGGAGCTTTTCGGCTTTTTTGTTTCTGTCAAAATATGTTCTTCGTCTTACACATTCAATTCTGAATGCAATCCATTCTTCAAGCAAATCCTTAACACCGAGCACCCTCGGCACTCCGCCGATAAGTACATTAAAGTTGCAGGAGAATGAATCTTCAAGCGTTGTAAAACGGTAAAGTTTTGCCATAAGTCGGTCGGGATCAACACCGCGCTTAAGGTCAATTGTTATCTTAAGACCGTCAATACCCGTTTCATCTCGAACATCGGCAATATCCTTTATTTTTCCTGCTTTTACAAGGTCAATAATCTTTTCAATAATAACTTCGCAAGTGGTTGTGCTCGGAATTGAAAGTACATCAATACAGTTTGCCGATTTATCGTACCGGTACCTTGCCCTTAGTTTTATTCCGCCCTTGCCTGTTTCATAAACCTGGCGCAATGCACTTTCGTCATATATAATCTGACAGCCGCCGATAAAATCGGGCGCAGGCAATGTCTGCATAACATCGTGGTTCGGGTCACGAATAAGCGCCGCCGTGGTTTCGCAAATTTCTTTTAAATTGAAAGAACAGATATTTGACGCCATACCTACCGCAATACCTGTGTTTGTATTTACAAGTACAGACGGAAAAGCAACCGGCAAAAGTGACGGCTCTTTCATTGTATTATCGTAGTTATCAACAAAGTCTACGGTATCTTTATCTATATCACGAAAAAGCTCGTTACAGATTTTGTCAAGTTTTGCCTCTGTATATCTTGATGCCGCCCATGCCATATCACGGCTGTAGAATTTACCGAAGTTACCCTTTGAATCCACATAAGGATGTAAAAGCGCTTCGTAGCCTCTCGAAAGTCGCACCATAGTGTCATAAATTGCCGAATCGCCGTGCGGATTAAGTTTCATAGTTGCACCGACAATATTAGCGGATTTTGTTCTTGCACCGTTTAAAAGTCCCATTTTATACATTGTATAGAGCAGCTTTCTGTGCGACGGTTTAAATCCGTCAATCTCCGGAATAGCACGGGAAAGAATAACGCTCATTGCGTAAGGCATATAGTTTTCTCTGATTGTAGAGTCAATGTTCTGTTCTACAACTTCACCCGCACCGTTGATAACACCGTGTGTTTTTCCCGTTGCGGCAGGCTGTGTTCTTCTTCTTTTTGCCATAAATTCGCACCTCCCGTCAGCTTACATCAAGATTGTCAATGTACTCGTTACCATGAGCCACAATGTAATCTTTTCTGCCCTGAAGATTGTCACCGAGCAGAATATCAAAAATTTCCGCTGTTTTTTCAGCGTCTGTCGGCATAACCTTAATAAGTCTGCGTGTAGCAGGGTTCATAGTTGTAAGGTTCATCATATCAGGCTCGTTTTCACCAAGACCTTTTGAACGCTGAATCGTGAACTTCTCTTTGCCGATTTCCGCAATAAACTTATCTTTTTCCGCCTCGTCATACGCAAAATACACATCATTTTTAGCTGTAATCTCATAAAGCGGTGATTCCGCAATAAAGACTTTTCCCTCGTTTATTAGCGTAGGAGTAAGTCTGTACAGCATTGTCAAAAGCAATGTTCTGATCTGAAATCCGTCAACATCGGCATCGGTACAGAGAATAACTTTATTCCAACGCAGTGCGTTAAGGTCAAATTCGCTCAAGTTTTTATTGGCCTTTGACTTTACCTCAACACCGCAACCGAGCACTCTAAGCAAATCCGTAATTATTTCGCTCTTAAAAATTTTGTCATAATCAGCCTTAAGACAGTTAAGTATTTTACCTCTGATTGGCATAATCGCCTGAAAATCAGGGTTTCTTGCCTGCTTACAAGCACCGAGAGCAGAGTCACCCTCTACTATAAAAAGCTCTCTTTCCTCGGCATTTTTGCTGCGGCAGTCAACAAACTTAGCTACACGGTTTGTCATATCAAGACTGCCCGAAAGCTTCTTCTTTATGTTAAGTCTTGTTTTTTCGGCATTCTCTCTGCTGCGCTTGTTTACAAGCACCTGCTGTGCGATTTTGTCTGCCTCAAGCGGATTTTCGATAAAATAAACTTCAAGGCTCTGCTTTAAGAAAGCAGTCATTGCGTCCTGAATACCCTTGTTGGTAACTGACTTTTTAGTCTGGTTTTCATACGAAGATACGCTCGAAAACGAAGAAATTACACACACAAGGCAGTCTTCAATATCATCAAATTTTATCTTGCTTTCCGATTTATTGTATTTATTATTTGTCTTTAAGTAATTGTCTATCTGATAAAGAAAAGCAGTTCTCACCGCTTTATCAGGAGCACCGCCGTGCTCAAGCCAGCTTGAGTTGTGGTAATACTCGGTAAGTCTTGTCTGATTTGAAAAAGCAACCGCCACATCAATCTTACACTTATACTCAGGCTTATCGTCACGATCCCTTGTTTTTACCTCCGTTGTCCAATGCTGAACCGAAGTAAAACCGTTTTCACCGATGACCTCCGCAACATGATCCTCAATACCGTTTACATAGCAATAAGTTGTGGTGTCAAAGCTCTTACCGTTCTGATTTCTGAACACAAATTCAACGCCCGCATTGACAATAGCCTGTCTTTTCATTATGTCAAGGAAATATTCAGGCTGAATGTCTATATCGGTAAATACCTCAAGGTCAGGTTTCCAACGGATTTTTGTACCTGTATCCTTTTTATTGTACGGCTCTTTTTTTAAGCCGCCGACATTCTCGCCCTTTTCAAAATGCAGGGTATAGCGGGTACCGCCACGGCGAATATCAACATCCATATATTCGGAGCTGTACTGTGTTGAGCAAAGTCCGAGACCGTTCATACCGAGCGAAAACTCATAACTTTCTCCCTCGTTGTTGTTATATTTACCGCCTGCATACATTTCGCAGAATACAAGTTTCCAGTTAAACTCATTTTCTTTTTCGTTAAAGTCAACGGGAATACCTCTGCCGTGGTCTTCTACCTCGATAGAACCGTCGGAAAACCTTGTTACGGTAATTTTTTTGCCGTAGCCCTCTCTTGCCTCGTCAATAGAGTTAGAAAGAATTTCAAAAACTGAATGTTGACAGCCGTCAATACCGTCAGAGCCAAAAATAACCGCAGGTCTTTTTCGTACTCTGTCTGCGCCTTTAAGTGCAGAAATACTTGAATCACCGTATTCAACTGCTTTGGTTTTAGCCATTTAATCAATCCTCATTTATCGCCACGGAGCTTTTTGATTTTGTCACGCAGATATGCGGCGTGTTCAAATTCAAGCAGCTTTGCGGCAGCTTTCATTTCCTTAGTAAGGCTCTCAATGAGCTGTTGCTTTTGAGCCTTGTTCAGCTTTTTAGCCGATTTAAATTCATCATCTGTATGTGTAGAAATTTCAAGAATTTCACTGACTTTTTTAACAATAGTGGTTGGCGTAATGCCGTGTTCCTTGTTGTATGCCTGCTGAATTTTTCTTCTGCGTTCGGTTTCGGTAATCGCCTTGCGCATAGAATCGGTTACACTGTCGGCATACATTATTACAGTGCCCTCGCTGTTTCGTGCGGCACGGCCGCAAATCTGGATAAGTGAACGCTCACTGCGCAAAAACCCCTCTTTGTCGGCGTCAAGCACGGCAACCAGCGATACTTCCGGAATATCAAGACCTTCTCGCAAAAGGTTGATTCCGACAAGCACATCAAATTCGCCGAGGCGCAAATCTCTGACAATTTCCATACGCTCTACGGTGTCTATATCGTGGTGCATATAGCGCACCTTGATACCCATTGTTTCAAGGTATGCTGTCAAATCCTCCGCCATTTTCTTGGTAAGAGTGGTAATAAGCACTCTCTGCTTTTTGCTCACCCTTATATTAATTTCAGAAACCAAATCATCAAGCTGTCCCTCGGTAGGTCTTACCGAAATTTCAGGGTCAAGAAGTCCTGTAGGTCTGATAATCTGCTCTGCTATTGTCTGTGATTTTTCAAGTTCAAGGTCGCCCGGAGTTGCACTTACAAACACAACCTGATTTATTCTGTCGTAAAATTCGTCAAAATTAAGCGGTCTGTTGTCAAATGCAGACGGCAGGCGGAAACCGTAATCAATAAGATTTTTCTTTCGTGCATGGTCGCCTGCGTACATTCCTCTTACCTGCGGCAAAGTGACATGCGACTCATCAACAAACAACAGAAAATCCTTGGGAAAATAGTCAAGCAAAGTAAACGGCGAAGAACCGGGTTTTCTGCCCGACAAAATTCTCGAATAGTTCTCAATGCCCGTACAAAATCCGATTTCCTGCAGCATCTCCATATCATAGCGTGTGCGCTGTTCAATTCTCTGTGCCTCAAGCAATTTTCCGTTCTCACGAAAATACGCAAGTCTTTCTTCAAGTTCACGGTCAATTTCTTTGAGTGCGGTTGCCATTTTATCCTTAGAAACAATGTAGTGTGACGCTGGATAAATTGCCGCATGACGCAAAACCGCCTTTAGTTCTCCCGTAAGTGGGTTAATCTCGGATATACGGTCAATTTCATCGCCAAAAAATTCTACTCTTATTATAGAATCGTTAGATGCGGCAGGAAAAATTTCGACCACATCTCCCCTTACTCTGAACTTATTTCTTATAAAATTAACATCGTTGCGCTCATATTGCAGTTCAACGAGTTTTTTCACAAGGTCATCTCGGCTTTTTTCCATACCGGGGCGTAAAGATATTACCATATTTCGGTAATCAATAGGGTCGCCCAAGCTGTAAATACAGGAAACCGAAGCAACTATAATTACATCTCGTCTTTCAGAAAGCGCAAGAGTAGCGCTGTGCCTGAGTTTGTCTATTTCATCATTTACAGCGCTGTCCTTTTCTATATAAGTATCCGTGTTGGCAATGTATGCCTCCGGCTGATAGTAATCGTAATAAGACACAAAGTATTCTACCGCATTGTCGGGAAAAAACTCCTTAAACTCGCTGCAAAGCTGTGCCGCAAGAGTTTTGTTGTGCGCAAGCACCAGGGTAGGTCTTTGCGTTCTTTCTATTATATTAGCCATAGTAAATGTTTTACCCGAACCCGTTACGCCGAGCAAAGTCTGCTCTCTGTTGCCCGACTCAATGCTGTTTACAAGCTCATCAATCGCAGCAGGTTGGTCACCCGTAGGCTTATATTTAGATTTCAGTTTAAATTCCATAAAATCAAACCTTATTACAATAAAAAAATACTTCCCGACATTTCACTTTCACGCAGGGAAACATAGTCAAACTCCGTCACAATATAATGGTCAACAAGGCTTACTCCTATGCTGTCAAGAGTTCGTCTTATGATTTTTGTAGAAGTCAGATCGCTTTGCGAGGGCAATGCCGAGCCGCTCGGATGATTGTGTCCTAAAAAAGCGGTCTTTGCGTTGTGCCTTAGCGCAAGGTCAACGATTTTCCTAAGCGGAACATCCGACGAACTTAGCGAACCTTTGGCAATAATGTCAAAGAAAATCATTCTGCCCTTTGCATCTCCGAGCATAAGCGCAACTGCCTCGTTTGTTCTGCCTATAAACTTATTTATAAACATTTCGCCGAGATGTTCAAGCTCGATGACATTATGATTTTCCGTTTTTGACTCTTTATACACTCTCGAAAACTCGGGCAGCATTTTCAGAAAAACCGCACAAGACTGCGAAAGTGAAAATTCACGCATAAGCTCGTCAACAGGTGCGTCGCACACACCCGCAACGGTTAAATACCTGTCGAGCAAACGGTGTGCAAGCGCATTTGTATCTTTTCTGGGAATGGCATAGAAAAGGCACATTTCAAGCACCTCGTGCGGCTCAAAGCCGTCAAATCCGTTTTCAAGAAACTTTTTGCGAACACGGTCACGGTGTCCTGTATGCTCATTTGCCACGCCATCCACCTCCGATTAAATTTCTGTTAAGTAATTATTCTTTTACACCGTACTGCTCATAGTATGCGTCAATTGCAGCCTTGAGCTTGTCGTCAATAATAACTTTGCCCTTGTATTCCTTATTGTAAAGGTGCTCAACAACCTCTGCCATGGTAACGATTGCGGTTGTTTTCAAGCCGTATTTCTCTTCAATTTCAGAAAGCGCACTCTTTGTGCCCTTGCCTCTCTCCATTCTGTCAACGGATACAACAAGACCGATAGGGTC
The DNA here is from genome assembly GCF_023921805.1 of Ruminococcus sp. FMBCY1. GTDB lineage: Bacteria > Bacillota > Clostridia > Oscillospirales > Acutalibacteraceae > Ruminococcoides > Ruminococcoides intestinale_A. Next base: position 1,225,381 of record NZ_CP074197.1, read on the forward strand.
AGCATTGCCCTGCGCCTTGATAATCGGGAGAGTTTCCTCGATAGAAGTACCGGCTGTAGTAACATCTTCGATAATAACTACCTTGTCGCCGTCATTTATAGGGCTGCCGAGTAAAATACCCTTATCGCCGTGGTCTTTAACCTCTTTACGGTTTGAGCAGTAGCGAATATCTGTATCGTACTTTTCGCTGATTGCAACAGCAGCCGCAACAGAAAGCGGAATACCCTTGTATGCAGGTCCGAAGAGAACATCAAAATCAAGACCGAATTTCTCTTTGATAGCCTCTGCATAGTAGCCGCCGAGCTTTCTAAGCTGTGCGCCTGTTCTGTAAAAACCTGTGTTTACAAAGAAAGGTGTCTTCCTGCCGCTTTTTGTTACGAAATCGCCAAATTTAAGCACCTGGCAATCAACCATAAATTCAATAAATTCCTTTTTATAAGCGTCCATAGTAAAATCCTCCGATAAAAATACATAATTTAACATTTAACATCATACCACATATGTTCGGTTTTGTAAATGATAAAACGAAAATTTAACCGTTATTTAACCGTTAAAAAAATCCCTATATAAATAGTATAGAGAATTTTTACGAAAATCCGTGTTTAATATATAATTAAATTAAACTGTCTTTTAAGCAATATATCAACAAAATTATTAAAAAAGTTTTACAATCGGTACTGTTTTTTAATAAATCAAGGGTATTATTATTTTCAACAAATTAATAAAAAAAACGGCATAAAAACTATAAAAATGCACTTGCATTATTTTTACTTTCGGTGTACAATATTTGCTGTAATAATATTTTGCAAAATATTATATTTTAAATGAGGGAGAAAAATGAAAGAAAAAAGAACACCAAATTCACGCATAAGCGTGCGATTTAAATCGTTAGGTCTTGCAAAAAAAATCAAAAGCAAAAAAGGCTTTACATTGGTAGAACTCGTAGTGGTAATTGCCATAATAGCTATTCTCGCAGCTATAGCTATACCAATAGTTGCATCTACTACTAAGTCATCTATAGTAAGCAGGGCAAAAACCAACGCAAACACCATAGAATATGCCTTTAAAGAAGCCGATGCGGCTGTTGCGGGTGAAGATAACACAAAATATATCCATGCAAGCACAAATACTATACAAATTTCTGAAGTTATAGCCGCTAATAAACTTGAGCATATTATTCAGCCCGAACTTCTTTTTGGCACACCGTATTATCCTGTTATCTGTAAAAGCAAGGTGTATTTTGCAGTTGATTCAAATAATGACGGCAAATTTGATGCAAACGACAAAACCATTGACGGTACAAAATTACCCGATGAGGCTATTGCTCTTTACGACCAAGCAAACGGGTGTATAAAAGACGGAAATATTACAACGCTAAATCTTTCAAACAGAAAAAATTAACGGCACTTTTAACAATTTAACGCAGTAAAGTTTGTGCAATGTTATAAAAATGCGTTTTTTAACTTTTTTTGGTAAAAATATATTGCAAGACTTGCAAAAATGTTATATAATAAACTTGTTTAAAGGAAACGGTAACGCAAAATCCTATCAGCAACCGTCGTTGCGGTTTCCACAAAACGGCTCACAAATTATTATTAAAGAGAGGTAAAAACAATGAACGAAATTCAGGCAGTAAAAACTGCAAAAATCGAAGAAGTTAAGAAGAACAGCAAAAAAGGCTTTACACTCGTAGAGCTCGTAGTAGTTATTGCTATTCTCGCAATTCTCGCAGCAATCGCTATTCCGGTTGTATCTTCAACAATCGCATCATCACAGAGAAGCACTGCACTTTCAGACGCACAGACACTTGAGCTTGCTCTTAAAGAGGCTCACGCTCAGATCGTTGCTAAAGATACATCTGTTTATACTGATGCTGCAACAGTAGCTGATGTAATTTCTGAAAAGTCACTTCAGAGCATTCATGTTGGTGATACTCGTACAATCGGTGGTGATACATATACACTTTCATGGTGTGCAGCTGATGATAAGTGCTATTGGATGAATGGTACTACTAACCTTGATTCTTCAATCACTCCTGGTGGTACAACAGCTGCTATTGCAACTGGAGATGTAGTTTCAACATTATTCTAATTTTTTAATTAATGTAATCTCGGTTTTGCTGATGACCGACAACATACAAGCAAAAGGCTCGCCGAGTGCGAGCCTTTTGAAATATATATAGGCTTTTCGGTGTATTAAACTTAATTTTTGTGTATTGTTAATAACTTTTAGGGGATATGCCCTGTTTGATTATAAAATTATTTTAATTTATTCTTTAAAGTAATTTTATAATCAAATCGGTTTAAAAATTTTTAACGGTTTTGATAAGCTTAAACAAGCATAAAATTTCAGGTGGTGTATTAAATATGAATTATGTACTGGTGCAGATTGCCAAAAGATACCTTTGCATAACAGCCTGCGAAACTGTAGGCGAGGCAGCTGCTAACGGCACTGCAAATAAAGGTAACAGTAAGAAACAGGCTGACCCTAACGAAAAGAAAGCCTACTCTTTCTCCTCCCCTCTTATTATTCCTGTAGACAAGGCTGTATTAAAAGACAAAAGCTCCGTATGGGAAGACCCTGCTTTACTCGCCCGCCTTGTAAAAGACGGACTAAGCACAATGAACCACAGTGAGGTTCGTGATGTTATTCTTATGGTAGAAAGCTACGACCTTACCTGTCAGGAGTATCAGCATATCAGAGGTGCCAAAAGAATAATTGAAGGACTTGCAATTGACAGAATCAGAGATTTTGTCGGCGAGGCGGTTTCCGACTTCTCGGTAATCTACAAGGATTACTCTACATACAAAACAAAAGAAGTCAGCGAAGAAATCACATCTAAGGCTTTTGCAATGCCGAAAGCACTTGCGGATGACCTTGTTACAGGATTTAAGTCTTTCTCTCTTAATCTTATCAAGATTATTCCGTCAGAGGCGGCAATGATTTATGCTGCTCAAAAAACAATCTACAGCTTTAACAAAACCGTAGCTCTCATCAGTATGGACTATTCGGCAGTCAGAGTTTTTATCGCCAAAAACGGTGCGCCTCTCTACTGTCACGAATTTACATCCCCTGTAGATGAAATTTTACAGGTAATTGAAGAAGACAGAGATTTAAGCACGGCTGCCGCTATTGATTACCTGCGTACCGCCGGATACGGATTTAAAAATGAATGCAGAAATGCGTCTTCAAAAAGAAAGATTGACGATATTGCAGAAAACCTTATAGATGATATCGTCCGCAATGTTCGCCTTGTTACAATGTCGCTCAACATCAGCATTGACCAGTTGTTCTTAAGTGACTTCTTGGCTTACATTCCCCACATCCGCAACTATTTTGTAGGTTTTGGACTTGCAGGCGAGGTTATGCTTGTATCTGATACATTCAATACAGGCTCGGTAATTCCGGAACCATCGCTTAAGGCAAGAGATGACTTCTACAAAAACGGTTCATACTTCCTTATGAACGAACTTATGAACTGCGGTACAGTATTTGAGAACAACCTTATTTACGGACTAAAGGCTCAACAGGCTAAAACACTTGATGACAGTGCAAAGGCTGCAAAAGCAGGCTGTGTCGGTCTTGGCATACTCTGTGCTGTGGGACTTGCTTTCTTTGGTTTCTACTTTGGCAGAAGCGTTGTAGATGATATGATTTATAACAATACAAAGTACGACTATGCAAAAACTCTTATTCAACAGAGAGATGACATTACCCAGTCTTTGGCAAATCAGTCACAGGATGCCGAGCTTTTACCGAGAACACAGCTTTATTGTGAAGATGTAATTAATGAGCTTGATGACCAGGTTGTAGATAAAATGGATACTTTTAAAAGTTACAACATAACTCACGCAAACGACAGCAACGAAACCTACAGCATTCCGGTAAACGGACTTATTAAAGACTTCCCTACCTTTATTGATTTACAGAACAACATTAAAGACAACGGTTTCTTCTCTATGAGCGAAAACTTCTCGGTTTCTACAGATACAGAAACCGGTCAGTACAATCTTACAGCTCAGCTTACAACAGACATAACTCAGTCACAATCAAGTAAAACTGCAAGTGATACTGAAAACAACAGCGAAAACTAAGGGAGGAAACAAAAATGAAAAAGACTAAAATACCGGTACCGATTATTGTGTTTGTTGCACTTCTCATAGTATTTGTAATTATTTTGCTTGCACTTGTAATGCCGACATTCACTAACCTTTCTAAGTATAATGATGACCATGCTGCTATCACAGCAAAAATTGCCGACTGCGACGATGTACTTGCAAATCAGACAAGTGTCGAAACCAAAATTGACGAAATGACAAAGCAGTATAATGAAAATCAGGAAAACCTCTATATTGACGCAAAGTCATCCGTTAAGGATTTGCAGGATATTTTTGCCGACCTCGGTATTGATATGTCATCACTTACCCGTAGTGAAGGCGTGCAGGACTCACAGGGCAGAACATCTAAGGGCGGTATTCCGCTTTACTACACAAACCTTTTATTCAGCTATACCGGCACAAAGGATAAAACTTTACAGCTTATTCATTATCTTGAGCAGGAATCAAAAGGCTGCTACTTTATTGATTCGCTTTCAATGTCAGAAATTGAAGACAGCAAAGAATATGCTACTTCATTTAATGTAACACTTTACTACTTTGACACAACAAAGCAAGCTGTAAGTAATACAGATTCTACCGATTCAACAGAACCAACTACATAATTATAAGGACTTTACTATGGCTAATTTACTTCCAATCGACTTTTCACAAATTTCAACCTATATAACTCTCGCAGTAATTTTAATACTGTCAGTTGTACTCTGTATGCTCGCATACAGGCTTATGAATGTCGTGCCTGCAAAATGGCTGTGCGACTATGATGAAGAGCCGGACGAAAGTCTTTTTGGCACAAGGTATATTTTCAAACAAAGCGGAATTTACACTTCCGCTTTGTTTGCTATATTTAACTTAGGTATCTTTGCGTTTTTCGGCTATTCTTATTACACGATTTTCTTTTTATTAATTTCGATTACAATGCTCCTCATAGCTATGAGTGACTTTAAATATACAATTATTCCCGACCAATTCACAATTGCACTTGCAGTGCTTTGTGTTGCGCTTGCAATAACCGACCTTTTCACGCAGCAAATCTTTATTAAAGAATGGTGGAGTATTCCGCTTGGTGCTGTGTGCGGCGGTGGTTCGCTTATGCTTATAAATTTATTTTCTATTGTAATTCTCAAAAAGAACGGAATGGGCTTCGGCGATGTAAAACTTATGCTTGCACTTGGTGCTTGCCTTGGTTTTCCTATGGTATTTTCAGGACTTTTAATCGCCGTATTTATAGCTTTCCTTTATATAATATTTTTGCTTATCAAAAAAACATTTTCAAAAAACGAAGTTTCAAGCTATTTCCCCTTTGGCCCGTTTCTCTGCATCGGTTCACTATGCAGTATGTTTTTAGTTAATGTTATAAACTATGGCTTAGATCTCTATTTCTCTCTCTTTAGCCTTAGTTATTAATCTTTATTCCCCTGAAAGGATGATAATATATGAAGAACTCTGTTTTTAACTTGAGTGACGATCTCGTTAAAAGCGGTATAGTAAGTTTAAAAACATTAAAGCGTATTGAAATGCTTTATATGGAAGACAATACTCTTACTCTTGAACATGCGTTGATAAAAGAAGGTGTTGTCACAGAGGAGCAGATTTATGACCTTATGGCAAAGAAAATGCATTTGCCGCTTGTTGACCTCACTTCCTACTACATATCAGACGATATAGCCCAGCTCATTCCTGAGCAGATGATGGAAGACCTCGGCGTTATGCCGCTTACCATTGAAGGCAATTATCTCTTGATTGCCATGACAAATCCGCTTGATTATAAAGCAATTTATACTCTCAACAACTATACAAAAAGAAAAATAAAAACCGCTATATGTACTCCTACACAACTTAAAATCAAACTTGACGAAATTTTCAGTGTGTCGGACAAAGAAGCGGTAATAGACGAGGCTCAGGAATTTGTACAGAGCCAGATGAAAAAATCCGAGGACACGGTATCTACCGAAGATCAGGAAGATGTCGAAGATCAGCCTATCATTAAATTTGTAAACAATATGATAGCCGAGGCTGTAAGACAGCGTGTATCCGATATTCACCTTGAGCCTCAGGAAAAGAAATTGGTAATTCGTTTCCGTGTTGACGGTAAACTTATTAAATATATGGACTCAAGCAAGGAGCTTGCTCCCTCTGTAACGAGCCGTATTAAATTTATCAGCGGTATGAACATTGCGGAAAAAAGAATTCCGCAGGACGGTAGAATTCACTATAATATCAATAATCAAAAAATTGATATGCGTGTATCTTCTCTTCCTTGTGTTTATGGCGAAAAAATCGTAATCAGAATTACAACCGCACTCGGTATGAAGCTTGATAAAAAGAACATCGGTTTTCTCCCCGAAAACCTTGAGAAATTCGACCAGCTTTTGGCATCAAGCCGTGGTATCATTCTTCTTTCGGGTGCAACAGGTTCAGGTAAGTCAACCACACTTTACGCTGCTCTTTCAGCTCTTAACACCGAAGACAAAAACATTGTAACAGTTGAAAACCCTGTCGAAATGGTTTTGCCGGGTGCTACACAGGTTAATATCAATGAAAAAGCAGGACTTACATTTGCAAGCGTTCTTCGTTCTATCCTCCGTCAGGACCCTGATATTATTATGATCGGTGAGATTCGTGACCAGGAAACCGCAGATATCGCAGCAAGAGCCGCTATCACAGGTCACCTTGTACTTTCAACAATCCATACATATAACGCAGCCAGCTCGGTTGTCCGACTTATTGATATGGGTGTTGAACCTTATATGGTATCTTCTTCTATGCTCGGCGTTATTGCCCAAAAGCTTGTAAGAAGACTTTGCCCGGAGTGTAAGCAAGCATATAATGCAACAGATGACGAGCTTAGACTTCTCGGACTCCCTATCACCAAACAGCTCACACTTTACAAACCGGGTCAGTGCCCTGCTTGTAACAACATAGGTTATAAGGGAAGAATTGCCGTTCACGAGGTTATGCCTGTTTCAAGAACTATTAAAAATGCCATTCATCTCGGTAAAACCACAGATGAAATTGACACAATAGCAAGAGAAGAGGGTATGATTTCACTTCGTGATAACCTTAAAAAGCTGTTGTATGACGGTATTATATCATTTGATACATTCATTGACACTGTATCAGAAATCTATCAGGAAGATTAAGGAGTAAGTTTTATGGAATTTGAAGAGATGGTCAGATTTGCCGTTGAAAACGGTGCGTCTGATATTCACCTTGCAAGCAATAACTTGCCTTCTTACCGTAAAAACGGTAAAATTATGAGCTACAAAGGCGCAGAGATTCTTGACGAGGACACAGTTATGAAGTATATTGACGAGGTTCTTGAGCCTGCCGATTACCTTAAGTTCTGCAACACAGGCGATATCGACTCGGCTTATCAGTTTGAAGACCTCGCACGATTCAGAGTTAATGCATTCAAGCAGCGCCACGGTGCGACGCTTGTAATGCGTGTAATCAAAATGAATCCTCCAAAACTCGGCGATTTAAATTTGCCGCAGTCTATTGCAAAAATTCTTAACCTGCAGGAAGGTCTTGTACTTGTAACAGGTCCTACCGGTAGCGGTAAGTCAACAACACTTGCAGCTCTTATCAATGAAATTAACCATCGAGAAGAACTGCACATTATCACAATTGAAGACCCTGTTGAGTATATGCACTCCCCTGCAAAATGTATTATTAACCAGAGAGAAGTCGGCGAAGACAGTGAAACTTACTCGTCAGCACTTAAATCGGCACTTCGTGAAGACCCTGATATTATCCTCATGGGTGAGATTCGTGACCTTGAGTCAATGTCAATCGCTCTTCGTGCAGCAGAAACAGGCCACCTTGTTTTTTCAACACTTCATACAGAGAGTGCCGCAAAAACAATCGACCGTCTTATAGATATGTTCCCTGTTGAAAGGCAGAAACAGGCACTCAACCAGCTTTCAACCACACTTAAGGCAGTAATTTCACAGCGTTTGCTTCCAAGATCAGACCGTCCGGGCCGTATCGGCGCATTTGAAATTATGTTCGTTAATTCTGCTATCGCTAACCTTATCCGTGAAGATAAGATTCCGCAGATTGAACAGATGATTTCTTTGAACCAGCAGACAGGTATGATTACAAGAAAGTTGAGTATCGAAAACCTCCTCAAAAGAGGACTTATTTCAAAAGAAACTGCCGACAAGTACAGTTACGATGTGGCTGATAACGCAATACTTACAGGCGGCAACAATTCTCCGCAGCCGGGCGTACCGGGAATACCACAGCAAACACCGCAGCAGTTGACCGCTCCAATGCCACAGTATTCTAATCTCCCGCAAAACAGCACAAACGCTTATCTTAACAGGAGGTAAAAATAATGGAATTTTCTTATGTAGCGGTAAACGAAAAAAACCGTAAATATCGTAACCGTATGACAGCAAACACCAAGGAAGAGGTTAAGCGAAAGCTTGAACAGCGTGGTCTTATCGCTATTTCTATTAATGAAGTAAAAAAAGGTTCGCAGGAAGATATTCCAATCTGGCAGCGTGATCTTGGCGGTTCAAAAGATGTGCATACATTAAAAATCAGTAACAAGCGACTTCTTACATTTATGCACCAGATGGCATTGATGATTCGTTCGGGTATTTCGCTTTCGGTTGCAATGGCCGTAATGTGTGACACTGAAAAAGATAAGAATATGTTGAGAATTTTACAGGAAATAACCGCAAACCTCTACAACGGTATTACTCTTTCGCAGTCGCTAAGCTCATTTAAAACTTTCCCGACTGTTTATGTAAACATTATTCAAACAGGTGAGGCAAACGGTCGACTTGATGAAGCATTTGATAAGTGCGTTAGTCTTCTCAAAAAGGAAATCACTCTTAAAAGTAAGATTAAGGGTGCAATGATTTACCCTATCTTCCTCCTCATTCTTACAATCGGACTTATCATAGTAATGAGTGTAATTGTACTTCCGTCATTTAAAGGATTGTTTGAAAGTTTTGACTCCGAACTTCCGATAATGACGCAAATTACAATGGGTATTTCAGATGTACTTATTCATTACGGCTGGCTCATTGTTCTTATTATCGTTGCAATTGTAGTTACGATCAGAATTCTTTACAAAAAGAACTATTCATTCTGTATGTGGTGGTCAACATTCCAGCTTAAAATCCCGATTATCGGCGAAGTTTTAAGACTTAACCAGCTTACAAGATTTGCAAATATGATGGCAACACTTACTTCTTCCGGTGTAAACATTCTTTACGCACTTGAACTTTCAAGAGATGTAGTAGGCAACAAATTTATGTCCGACTGTCTTAACCAGGTAATTGAAGATGTAAGAATCGGTACACCGATCAATATTTCTCTTTCAAGATATCCAAAAGCTTTCGATCCGCTCTTTGTATCAATGATAAGAGTCGGTGAGGAAAGCGGTATGCTCAGCGATTCCCTTAACAAAATGGCAGATATGTACGAAGAACAGGCAACCGACGCTACACAGCGTATGACAGATGCAATGACACCTGCAATGACAATCATTATCGCCGGTATCGTAGGTTTCGTTGTAATTTCTATCGTACAGGCAATGTTCGGTATGTATTCAGTTATTAACTAATTGTATTTCAATAATCGAAAGGAGTTTTTTTATGAAGAAATTCACTACAAAGAAGAGAAAGATTAACAGCAAAAAGGGTTTTTCTATGGTGCTTGCCATTGCCTTGGTTGCAGTTTTGTTTTTATCGACAACTACTTTCTTATCTATTGCAATGCTCCAGCAAAAAGAAACCGGTATTACAATGAACTCCCGTCAGGCATATGTATCAGCAAAAAGTGCACTTGATATAGCAGAAGAACTGTTAAACGGCGGTAAACTTTCATTACCTGATTCAGGATCACTTTACTATGTTTTTTACTATATTGAAGGAGATCCAAATGTTCATGTAGAAAAATTCAACAGCTCTGAAGATGCATTAAATTGGATTAACAATCCACCTAATGCAAGTTATACTATAATAGGTAATGCTTATATTAAAATTACTAAAAATGCAGACGGTAGTTACACTATGACTGCCGTTGGCAAAGAAAATAAATATGACTATTCAGGTGATGGAAATACAGGTGATCTTTCAACCAAATTTGATGTAAAATATAATTTAGTTGAAAAAGAAGAAATAGCTAACCTCACTATGAAGCAAAAATCAATTACTACACCGACCGGCAATAAATTTTTAATGCTTGGTGATCAAGCTTCATTTTCACTTCTTCGTTCTGTAAGAAAAACTTTAAACGAAGGAGATAACACATTTCGTACCTTACAGGACTATGATACTGACAATGACAATAAATCAATAATTTATATTCCTAAAAACGAAGCTGGCAGTACACCACTCACAACTTGCTTTCCTCTTGTATTTGATAAAGCAGTAAAAAGTACAAGTAACGGTGATAGTAGACTTAAATTTACAGCATATGATAACGGCATTTACTTTTTAGGCAATTACACCGGACCAAAAGTAAAAAGTGACTATAATTCCGAAGCAGTTGATATAAGTTTTTACACAAACTCAGACGCTTACGGTACAGCCTTAGAATGTAAATATCTTGTAATTGGCGGAAATATGGTATGTCGTCCGGCCACTGGCGAATCCGGCATTACACTTAAATACTCCGGCAGCTCTTATAATACCGATAAAGGTGTTGTAATATACTTTACTAAAGATTGTAAGCTTATGACTTATAATAATAGCAAGCAAATAACTAAAACAGTAGAGTATAAAAAAGGATATTATTATATTAACTTAGGTGACAACAATACAGCCGTTGATTTATTTTCAGAAAATACCAAAAAAAGTGCTGTAAAAATTGCTACAAACAGTGAAGAATACAAAAGGGTTAACAGTATTGATATGTATAGTTCTATGGTTGATACAAACGGCAAACTAAAGGACATACATTCAGCTTACGAAGGTAACTGGGAAAAGGGCAAAGAAAGAGTTTATATTTTGAATGACAATGGAGCTTTCAACACAGATCCAAATTCAAACAGCTACTCCAATACACCTCGAACAACATTTACTGAAGGATGGAAAGACTACTACATTTATTGTTCACCATCCGAAATGCCAACAGCTAGTGGATATTATGATATGTATTCAGGCAAAGAATTTAATTATCTTTGGTACAATATAAAACCAATGGAATTTAATGGAAATATCGATATGGCAATTCATAGTAGTAATATTACATTATCAATTGGTCCCGATGAAAAAGAAACTGTTTATTATAACAATAAAATTAAGAACAGCAACGGCAATACATACTTTCCTTATTCTTTCAATCAAACTATTCTTCCTACTAGCGATTTTGCTACTGACAGTAATACTCAAAAATTCACAGCAGAAGGTTCAAATATAATCAAACAAATAAACAGTTCAGCATCATTTAGCGTAAAACCTTATTGGAATGAAAAATCGTTTACTCTTAAAGTAGTAAATGATTTTATTGTAGAAATGTCAGATGGTACATCATATACCGTAAAAGCCGATGATTACACAGATATTCCGGAGACAGGACTTAACTTATTTTCAAATGATGCAAAAAAATACTTTGAAGATCATTCTACTTCACGAGTTGATTCTAACTCATCGAGTATTAAATGGGTGAAAGATAACGCTATTAATACTTCAGTAGACAGCAGTAACCTCGACCAAAGCAGTTCAGTTATAAATTTTAAAGCAACATGCGGCGGAACACTTAAAGACGATACATATAAGGGCAAAGCTATTTACTGTGATTTTGGTAATGGTTCTTCGGGTAAAGATGCTATTGTAACATATGGAAACAATGCAACCTTAAAAGCAGATGTTGTTTCAATCGGAGCGGATTTACTTGAAAGAAAAGACGGAAAAGGACTTAAAATTAATACTTATAGTGCACATAATGAATCGACATGTGTTGTAGACGGTAATCCTATTGACGGTTCCATGCTTCAGATTACTCGTAAAACTACTCTCAAATTTAATGATGATAATGCTAATTCTATAACTTTAAGTCCGGGTTACTATTTCTTCCCGGGTATTACAGGTGATTTTGATATTTTAAGCAAAGCTTTTTGGGAAAATTGGACTGATTCAAAACCATATTACAAAGCAGAAAAATTAGGCGATGGTACTAAAGCTTATAAAAAGGTAACTGTTACAACTAAAATGGATCCTGTTGACTTTGAAGGGAAGTATTTCTAATGAAGAAGAAGAACCTTAAATTTAAAAAATATTTAAAAAGTAAAAAAGGCTTTTCTCTTCTCGAGTTGGTATGTGCAATTATGATCATGGCAATAGCCGTTTCGGCTACTGCCACTGGTCTTAATATCAGTAATCAGTCCATTACTAAAAACAGTCTTATGGACAAAGCTTCTGCAAAAGCACAAATGTATTGCGATGTAATTATGACATATGTTGAAAAAACACCATCAAATGATCCATATGACGGTTGGGATTCATTAACTGATGCACAAAAGAATGCTAATAAACTTTTTAACACTCCGCCTAATCAAACATATACTTTTACAAGCGATATTCAAAACAATATTGATACAGATGTAAAATCTCTTGACAATACTTTTTCAGCAAAACAATATACTTCTGCAAATATCGACCATAGAGATTTTAACAAAAATGAAGTTGCTTATACAATTCAAAAAGAAGGTTCTTACACTAATTCTGATGGTATAAGTATGGTATCGTACAAAATCACTGTTTATATTGATTACGGTACAAATGGTACAACTTCATGTACCGGTATTATCACTAAATCCAAATATGTTCAATAAGGAGGATGCAAATGATTAAAAATAAATTAAAAAAACATCTCTCCAAACGCTCTATAAAGGCAAAAGCAGGTGCTACGCTTGTTGAGCTTATCGCAGTTGTATGTATTCTTGCAATAGTTTCTTCAACCTGTATCGGCGGTATGTTTGCTATGGCAGATGTAGCTAAACGAGGTCAGGATCTTTCCCTTTGCGAACGCACAAGCGATATGATTTCTAAACAACTTTCAATTTACGGTAATACCTCAAACTATGTTCAATCATATGATTCAAAACCTACTCTCGAAGCATATGACGAAAGTGCAAAACCAAGTGGTTTTATGGATGTAGATAATGGTATCGGTAATAAAAGTGATTACTTTTTATATGCAGATCCAAATACAAAATACAGATTAATTCTTGCTAAGTTTGATACTTCATCGGGCGATCCTACAGGACATAAGCTTACACCAATAGTCAGTATTGACAATGTAAAATCAATTAAATTCGACCTTAAACAACTTAATACTGATGAAAAAAAATATATTCTTCAATATACAGTAACAACAGTAGGAAGCAATGTATGGGATAAGGATACTGATAAACGAGTTGAGTACACTATTTCAAGCGGAGTAGTTTTGAATAATACAAATAATTCTTCTACTATACCTACCCCGCTGCAATATTCAACCATAACAACAAAAACTTCTTCAACTGAAGCAAATTCAACCTATATCAGAATACAAACCACAAGCAGAAGTGATCTTGATATTTACTAAAAGTTAAAAGTCTTAAACAAAAAGCTGTAAAAACAGCATATCAAAAAAGCCGAGATTCACGAAAAAGTGAGTCTCGGTGATTTTTTTCTTATATTCTTGAAATTGTATAAAAATATGAAGAATATTGAATACTTATTGTCTGTGCTTTATACTGCTTTTCTTCCATACCCGGCTGTATTTATTTGCATTGGCAGTTATCTTTGTTCCGTCAAGGTGTTATTTAGATCAATATAATGAAAAACCTCGTTAAATGTATATAACGGATCAGAAATTTCTATTATTTTTTCAATTTTAGGTGGTAATTTTAATTGATACGGTGTATAATATACCTTGTTTATATGGTTTTTCATTACAAATAAATTATATCACAAAAATGACTGCATTCCTACCTTTCGGTTAGAATGCAGTCGTTTTTTATCTGGGTTGTTTTTTACAGCTCCATAAATTATGTAGCTATTAACTTAGTTTGTTGAAATGAACGGACGAATTGCAGATGCAACTGTAGAAATTGGGTGCGACTGCAAGAACACTCTGCCCGGTCCTGTAATAACTGTATTAAACAAACCCTCTCCGCCGAGGAACATATTCTTAACACCCTTAATACGCTGGATGTCCATTTGACAAGATGCATCCATTGCAGCAAGGTTGCCTGTATCAACAACAATCTGCTGACCGGGTGCAAGGTTATACTGCTTGCAGTAGCCGTCAATCTCAACAAAAGCAGTTCCGTAACCCGATAGCTTTTGAAGTATGAATCCTTCGCCTCCAAAAAAGCCTGCACCCGCTTTTTTATTAAAATGTACAGAGAGGTCAACAGTAGCAGAACTTGCAAGGAAGCCCGATTTCTGAACGATTATAGGCATATTAGGCTGAATCTCAAAAGGAATGATTGAACCTGGGAAAGATGAAGCAAGAGTAATGAAACCCGGACCGCCCATAGCTGTGTAGCGGTTATGCATAATCGACTCACCTGTCATCATTTTGCCGAACATCTTGCCTACTCCGCCGCCTGAAGTTTCCATATTAAGGTTAGGTGACATCCATACCATTCCGCCGCCCTGTGTAATAATAGTTTCGCCGTTTTCAAGAGATACCTCCACTATCGGAAGTGAACCTCCCTCAATTTTGTATTGCATAGATAAACCTCCATAAATGTTTATTATCGGCATTATATCATATATCAAATGCAATGTAAATAAAATTTTACATATATACATCAAAAGACTTCCATTTGCAGAAGTCTTTTTTACTTATGTTTATTCACCTGTCAAATGTACAACTGTTGCCGTATGCCCTACTGCTTTTAAAAACTTATCAAAAACATCTGTTGTTTTTATTTTAAGGCTCGATGTATTCACGCATGGGTGACATCCTACATATTCACCTTTTAAAACATCTTCATCTACAAGCAAAGTGACTGCGTTTTCTTTGTCGTTCATAAGTCCCATAATGCTTACAGACCCCGGCAAAATATCAAGGTACTCTTCCATAGCCTCGGCAGACGCAAAAGAAAGTCTTGCCGAATTAATTTGACTTGAAAGTTCCTTTGTTTTAAAAGGCTTGTCCCCCGGCATCATTAAAAGATAAAATTTAGTTTTCTGCCTGTTGCACAAAAACAGATTTTTACAAATAAGTACATCAAGTACCTTGTCAATTTCATTGCACGCCTCCATAGTATCGGCATGGCCGTGATCTGTTCGCAGATACTCTATGCCAAGGCTGTCGAGCAAATCATATACTCTGACTTCCCTGTCAAGTCTTCCCTCAATATTCTGCGGTCTGCCTTTGTATAATTCCACCGCTGTCATCTCCTAACATTTTTACTACTAATATAATAATGGATTACTCTCCCTTTGTCAAAGAAAAACAGAGCGACTGCACAACACAATCGCTCTGTAATTTATTTATCTTTCATATACTGTGTCGTAATCACCATATTCAGGAACATTAAAATACTCAGAGTTTTTATTAAGTGTATAGTCAGCTTTAAGTAAGCCGTACTTTTTGAGTACCTCAATGGTATTTGTATATGACTTCGGTACAAAGTAATACTCAGAATCTGTACTGTTAGTACCGAAAATAAATTTTTTAGCTTTTTCAGGATCATAATTAGTATATTGTAATTGAATTTTGCAGACATAATCCTTAGAATACTTCTCTCTGATATATTTAAGAGAATCAAAGCTGTAAACCGAATCATCGTCATTAGAAGAATCATAATAAATATCATCATTGTAAAGAAGTGCAAACGGATCATACAAAACACCGTTAAGATAAGCAGTGTCAGCCTCAAGGTCTTTTTTAAATGCTGCGTTTATATCATTCATAATACTGTTCTTTTCAGCAATTTCTTTTGGATCTTTTTCTTTTTCATCATATGAATACTCGCCATAGTTTTCTATGGTCGACGAATATACACTGTCCTCGGAATATGTTTTGGTCAAAGCATAAACAGTCACACTGCTTACTTGGAAATCTTCGTTCAGACCGGCATTTGCCACACCCGAGTATTTCATAATATACGGCTTTGATGAAAGCACAGGTTTGGCGGCAGTGTAAATTTGTGTAAATCCATATGATCTATAACCGTAATCAACATCATATGTATCATCGGTATAATCAATCGGCTCATAATCAAATGTCGCAGCCATTTCAAGCAGATTCTTAGAATAGTATCTTGTTACGGTTCTTCCGCTGTTTAGCTTGTAGGCAACGGTAATTATCTCGTCGCTTGCATATTCTCTGAAGGTATTGTAAAGCATACTGCCCCACACACTTGAAAATTTAGCCTTAGAAGTTGTATTCGTCTTTTTCTTGGTGAGAATTTCATTGTGAACATTAATAATAGATTTAATGTCAGCTTCGTCTGTAAAATCGCCCGCACTCTTTGTGTAATATTTCGATATATTCTTGCCGACAGTGCTATACTCTGAACTAATCAAACCCGCACTCTTTACATCTTCTGATTTAGGCACATAATTATTGTAGCCTAACACATCAAGATTAATAAGAACCACACCGACAATTACCACAACAGCAAGACCTGCATAAATCGGAATAGTTCTTACAATCTGCTTTAAGCCTTTGTAGAAAATCATATGAACGATAAGGAATGTCGGCGCACTTGCAAGAATAAAACCAAAAACAAAACCGCCTACGCCATTGCCAAAAACATTTATAGCGCCGAACATAGTTCCGAGAAACATACCTGCAAGGAATGAAACTATAACTTTTATTATATGGCAAGGAATGTAATAAGCAAATGAAGTCTGGGCTCTTTCGGATCTTCTCTTCATAATCAGCAATGTACCCAAAGCAATGCAGACTATACTGAAAATTATCCAATAAATAAGATTGTTGCCAAAGTAAGCAGAAATAGGATTGAGTGCATTTGTTATAAAACTGTCAGAAAAATTACCCGTGTATGAGCCTGTAAAGAAAGCGTCGATATAAGCCCTTACAAAAACCATAGATAACGGATAGCAGGCACAAACCGCAATAAACATAATAACAGTATTAAATGTAGTACCACAGCAAGCAGACAGAAAACCGTATGCGCTTATGCAGGCAAGAGTACCCACAATAAAATTAACATACATATTTGTTACCTGCGGAAGTAAAAGCGTACCCGTACAAACAGACGCAATAGCAATAATGCCCATAAACACAAGCATAGGAATGATAGAGAACAAATAAGCTGCACCGTACTTGGCGAGGAAAAGTCTTGCTCTGCTTATAGGAAGCGAACCGTAAAAATCGACTTTACGCTTGTTGTGCATATACGAGAATATCTGCACAGTATAAATAATAGCAAAAATAAGTGTAAGAAAACCGATAATGGCAGATGAAATAACCTGAAAAACCTGCATTTTTTCGCTTAGAGATATTTTCGGTGAACTTTCAGTTGAAAACAAAGGCGAAAATGAGGTTTGATCTGCCGTAAGCACAAAAACAAGTGTAAAAATTATTACAGTAAATACCGACGCCAAAATCGTATATACCATCAACGAGCCTTTACAGCCTTTCAAATCCCATAGAATAACTGAAAAAATCTGCTTGAGCTTATCTTTAAAGGATACTGTGGATGTCATATCCTGCCGCCCCCATTTCACTAATAAATATTTCCTCCAAAGTAAGAGGTATTGCAGAAACAAAAGCAGGATTAAGTGCCTTAAGCTTTGGCATAAACTCCTCTTCCTTTCCCTTTATTGTAAGATTAAATATATTGCCGTTGCGGGTTATATTAATTGCATTAATACCCTCAAATATATTCGGCTTATACGGCAACTCCGTAAATGCCACCTGTACCTTGCGCAAACCGTGCCTTAAATCGTCAATACCACGCTCAAGCATCATATGTCCCCTATGCATAAGGCAAAGTCTGTCGCATAAATCTTCAAGCTCTCTCAAGTTATGAGAGGCAATTACAACGGTTGTATTATTGTCTGCCACCTTTTCGGCAAGCAGGCTTTTGAGCATATGTCTTACCACAGGGTCAAGACCGTCAAATATTTCGTCAAGGAATAAATATTTCGGACAGGTTGAAAGCGCCAAAATAAGCGCCGCCTGTCTTTGCATACCCTTTGACATATTAATAATAGGTGCGTTTATGTTAATCGGGAAAATCGAACAAAGTCTGTTATATTCCTGTTCGCTCCAATTCGGATAAAGTCGTCTGTAAAGGAAAGCCGTACTCTCTACCGTGCTTGTATTGTAAAAATACGGGAAGTCAGGTATAAAAAAGCATTCTCCTTTAGTTACGGGATTATCAAAATGCTGTATGCCGTCAACTTTTACAGTTCCTCCGTCAGGTGCATATACTCCCGCAAGCATACGCAAAAGTGTTGATTTACCGCTGCCGTTACTGCCTACAAGACCTACAACCGCACCGTTTGGAATATTCACGGTCATATTATCTACAGCATTAACCTTGCCGAACCTCTTGGTAAGTCCGCAAATTTCAATCATCAATGCCACCTCCGTTATAAATATTTTCAATAATTCTATTAAGCTCTGCCTTGTCAACGCTCAGTAAATTTGCTATTTTTGTGCTCTGTTTAAAATCATCGAGCGCCATGGCTCTTTCAGCACAATCCTTTGTCAGTTTATCGGATACATAACTTCCCCGTCCGACATTGGATACAATATACCCGTCATTTTCAAGCAATTTATATGCTTTTGCTACGGTATTAGGGTTAATGCCAAGCTCAGATGCAAGACTTCTTACAGGCAACAATTTATCACCCGGCTTCAATACTCCCGCTGATGCAAGACGAATTATATTGGTACAAATTTGTTCATAAATCGGTACTCTTGATGTCAAGTCAATCTGAATCATTATTCTACCTCCAATCTTATGAATTGCACTCATTGGATTTATTGTATTAATTTAAATAGTACATCTTAAATATATACTATTTAATTATTTTTGTCAATACTTTTTATCATTTTAGTAAATTTTATTTGATTGTCATTTTTTGTTCTGAATATGTAATCTATTATACAACAATATTATATGTGCAAAAAACACAGAAAAAGAAAAAAGCAAGACAAAGTCTTGCTCTTTTCTATGCTCACAAAAATTAAAAGAAAGAAATAACTATAAACTTTTTCAAAACATATAATTGAAAATTTGTTATAATTTATCTTATGGCTTTATTATAGCACATAATACTTCAAAATCAAGCATATTTTTTAATTTCA
Organism: Ruminococcus sp. FMBCY1; assembly: GCF_023921805.1. GTDB lineage: Bacteria > Bacillota > Clostridia > Oscillospirales > Acutalibacteraceae > Ruminococcoides > Ruminococcoides intestinale_A. The sequence continues at coordinate 1,244,751 of NZ_CP074197.1, forward strand.
TTCAAAATCAGCCATTTATATATGTTGTATAAGCTTTGTATGCGATATTTGTGCAATTTGTACATCAGAAGAAATTTAACTCTTTTAAAAAATAAATCCAGCCGAATAAAGTAAAACACGAAAGCATAGTTGTAAAAACTACGGTACCTGCTGATAATTCATAATCGCTGTCCATTTGCCTTGCCATGGTATAAGAAGACACAGCGCAGGGCGATGCAAAAATTCCGATAAGCGAAACTAAATCAATTTCCCTGAAACCAATCATAATAGCTACTGAAAGACTGATTGCAGGCACAATAATAAGTCTTGCAAAAATAACCGCAATAAGGTTTTTCTTGTATCTTTTTATGCTTGCAAATTCAAAAGATGCTCCGAGCACAATCAACGCAAGCGGTGTTGCCGCCGACGCCATATCAGAAATAACGCTCTCTGCAATTTCAGGTAATTTAATGCCGAAAGCCGCAAACAAAATACCTGCAACCGAGCCGATAATCAGCGGATTAGTAACTATGCCTTTGAGTATTTTTGTAATTTTTATACTCTCTCCCCTGAATACTTCAAGTGTTATTACAGCCAGAATATTATACATCGGAACAATAACCGTGACAAGCATAGATGTCATACCAAGTCTGCCGCTGCCAAAGATATTACCTACAATCGGCAAACCCATAAGCACAAAATTACTCCTGTAAATCGCCTGGATTAGCGCACCACGACTTTTATTTGATTTTTCAAAAATTAAAGCAAAACCAACCGACAAACCGTAAATAACCGCTACGGCAACAACCGCATACAAAAGAAGTGATGCATTAAAATCTGCCGACAAATCAAAAGCATATATATTGTTAAACATCAAGAACGGAAAGAAAACATTAAAAACGATTTTGTTAAGCACAGGCAAATGAGCCTCTTCAATCACCTTCATTTTTCGCACAGTAAAACCTATAGCAAGCATTATAAACATAGGCAGTACCGCATACAGAGCCACAAAAAAATTAGACATTCTACCATCTCCTCAAAGAAAGCATAGCATATATTTTTTATAAATACAATATAATGTTAATTACCTTTACAAATTTGTTAGGCATTATAAACATCTTTCCCATTCCATTCACTTAAATATCATTGAAAAAAGCGGTGTAATGTGTTAGAATAGTTTATAATATAAATGAAAGGTTCTGAAAACTTGAAAAAATGTGATTATTGCGCAAAAGAAATATCCTATTTTGAACAATATTGCAGTGAAGAATGTCACGGCAATGCAAATAAATATTACGAAACTACCGAAAAGTACGGTAAATTGTTCAGCATTATAAATATGATTTGCTTTTTCGGTATTCCTATCGGAATTTTTCTTTTTGCGTTTTTGCGAACTGCGGGAATGATAATTACAGTCGCAAGCTGCGATATTCTCGGCATAATGCTTATTTTACTTCCGTTTCCCACCGAAAATATGATTTCAAAGTACAAGCTGAAAAAAGCAACGAAAATTACCCGTATTATCGGACTTGCCGTAATCGGCCTCGGATTTATGTTTTTAATCTTTATGCTATTGTTCCCGATTATTTTTCCTGATTAACTTTCGTTTGAAAATTTTAATGTAAAGGAGTAAAAATTTGAATGTAAATCAAAATACAGGAAGAAACTATTGCATTTCCATACTAAGAGTATTAGGTATGCTATTTATAATACTTTGTCATATTGCAAGTTGGCTTGATATAGCTTTTTTAGAACAATTTTTTAATTATGGCGTATATATTTTTTTATTCATTTCTGGATTTCTTTATGCAAATAAAGAAATAAATAGCCCTTCTGAATGGTTTTTGACAAGAGTAAAAAAACTGTTAATTCCATTTTATTTGTTTGTTATTCCTGTTTCCATAGTGTATTTTAAAATAAATGGATTTGATGGCTTGGAAGCAATAAAATATTTATTTTGCTTGCAAGGCATTAATTTTATAACTCCTTTCATACCATTTTCTGAAATTAAACCTTTAGGAAATTTGTGGTTTGTTACAATTATTCTTATTTGCTATTTACTGACAATATTAGTTAAAAAGATTGAAAAAAAGCATAAACTCAATATAGCTGTAATAATTCTGATACTTGTTGCTGCTTGGTTTATTCCAAAAATAATGATGTGTTTTAACATACCATATATTTCACTTGAATATTTTGTTACATATTTTTTAGGATATTATATTTCTAAATTCAAAGTAAAAAATACACTGCCGATATTCATTATTTATGGCTTGTTTTTATTTTTAGCTTCTATTGGCATCAGATTAGTAGGCAAATATTGTTTTGATAATTCTATTAATAATTTTTATTTACTGATTGTTTCCGCTACTCATTTAGGATTAGCCATATCAACTTATTTCATTTGTAATTACTTGGTTAACAAATTTACAATATTTATAAAAATTGCAAAATCAAATATTTGGATAACTTTTGATAAACTGTCATATCCAATATATATTACTCACTATGCTTTTTTAAATAGTGTAACTTCAGTTGATAATTTTGGATTATCTAAACCGATTTCATTTATACTTTTTATATTAATGACTATTACAAGCGCTCTAATTATATTTTATATTGATAAAGCTATACAAAACAAAATTATCAGAACATAAAAACAACTGAATATTTATTTTAAAAGCGTCAATAATATTTTTACAATTATAATTAAGGAGGATTATTATGATTGATAAAATTGCCCTGACGCTTTTAATTATAGGCGGACTTAACTGGGGCTGTGTAGGTATTTTTCAGTTTGACCTTGTCGCCTGGATTTGCGGCGGTCAGACAGGAATTATAAGCCGAATTGTTTACATTCTCGTTGCGCTCGCCGCAATTTGGTGTATTTCACTTTTATTCAGAGATACCGACTCCGATACTGCGGTTAATAATGATTCCGTGTAACGCAAAAGGTGGCTGTCCACTACGAACAGCCACCTTATTTTTATATGTAGTTTTAATTAAAGGGCCTCTACAATTTCCTTTGTATCTCTTGCAATAACAAGTTCTTCGTTAGTAGCAATAAGCTCAACTCTGATTTTTGAGTTTGGAGTTGAAAGTGTGCCTGTAACGCCGCACTTTGCTTTCTTGTTAAATTCCTTGTCCATCTCTACACCAAGGCAAGAAATGTAATCGCAAACAGTTTCACGAAGCTGTGGCTGATTTTCGCCGATACCTGCGGTGAATACGATTGCGTCACAACCGCCGAGTGCAACATAATAAGAACCGATTGTCTTTGCAATCTGATAATAAAGCATTTCGTGAGCAAGGTGTGCTCTGTGGTTGCCATGCTCCTCAGCTGCACAAACATCACGATCATCTGAGGATATGCCGGATACACCCAAAAGACCCGATTCCTTGTTAAGAATCTTAAGCATTTCTTCGGCAGAAATGTTTTCTTTCTCTGCAATGAAAGTAATTACAGACGGATCAAGTGAACCTGAGCGTGTGCCCATCATAAAGCCGCCGAGCGGAGTAAGACCCATTGATGTATCAATTACCTTGCCGCCCTTGATAGCTGTGATTGATGAACCGTTACCGATGTGACAAGTAATGATTTTTGTATCTTCAATATTCCTGCCCATAAGTTCAGCCATTTTCTGTGATACATAACGGTGAGAAGTACCGTGGAAACCGTAACGGCGGATACCGTACTTTTCATAGTATTTATATGGAATAGCAAACATATAAGCCTTTTCCGGCATTGTCTGATGGAAAGCGGTATCAAATACTACAACCTGAGGAACATCTTTGCCGAATACCTTTGTACAAGCATTGATGCCCTGAATGTGAGCGGGGTTGTGGAGAGGAGCAAGAGGAGCAAGCTCTTCAATCTTCTTGATAACATCGTCTGTTACGAGAACCGACTTATTAAAATAGCTACCGCCCTGCACTACTCTGTGACCGATTGCGCTAACCTCTGACAAATCCTTGATTGCACCATACTGCGGATCAAGAAGTGCGTCCTTAACAGCCTCAAAAGCCTGTGTATGATTAACCATCTCTGTTTTGCGTTCAATTTTTGTGCCATCAGGAGCTTTAAAACCGATAAATGCACCCTCCTGACCGATTCTTTCACAGTTTCCTTTTGCAAGTACCTTTTCGCTGTCCATATCAATAAGCTGATATTTAAGTGATGAGCTGCCTGCGTTAATAACGAGAACCTTCATTATTATTCATCCTTTCAACTATATTAGTTGTCCTAAAGCGATTTTTGATATATAATATATCTGAGGACAATTAAAAGTCACTCTGTGAGTGTTACACTATAATGATAAAACTTTTTATAATAGTTTTCAAGTGATTTTTTTAATATCTGACAATAATTTTTTGCTTTTTCGAGGTAATGCTATGGCAATCGGCATAATTTGCGAATTTAACCCTTTTCATAACGGACATAAATATTTAATACAAAAGGCAAAAAGCCTTGTAAACGAACCTGTTGCGGTTGTAATGAGCACAAGCTTTACACAGCGTGGCGAAATCGCAATTACAGACAAATTCACAAGGGCAAAGTCTGCCCTGCTCGGCGGCGCTGACCTTGTAATAGAACTGCCTGTCGCCTATGCCGTATCAAATGCCGAAGTATTTGCAAAAAGCGGAGTTAAAATTCTCTCATCTTTCTCAAGACTCACGCATCTTGCATTCGGTTGTGAAAACAGTAATATTGAACTTTTGAAACAGACAGCCGACGCACATAAAAATACTGCCGTACAATCGCTTGTGGCAAAGGAAATGCAAAATGGTTCGTATTATCCGAAAGCAATTGAATCTGCCGTGCGTGCAATATACGGCGATAAAACAGCCAAAATTCTTGCCACACCAAACAATGTGCTTGCCGTTGAATATCTTAAAGCATTGCCGAGCAACATATCACCACTGCCAATCCGTCGTGAGGGAGTTGAACACGACAGCGAAATCACTGAAAACGGTTTTGCCTCCGCATCATATATAAGAGAACAATTAAAGCAAGGCAAAAATATTGCGGAGTTTGCTCCTTTTGAACCGACAGAGCTTGCTCTGCCCGATAATTTGGAAACCGCCTTGCTGTATAAATTGCGCTCCATGTCTGTTCATCAGCTTGCCGATTTACCCGATGTAACCGAAGGACTTGAAAACAGAATTTACACGGCAGTGCACGAATATAATTCAGTTAATGAAATATTGTTTGCCGTAAAATCAAAGCGTTACACACTTGCAAGACTACGCAGAATTTTAATATGCGCACTTTTGAATATAACAAAAGAAATTCAAAACACCGAACCGTGCTATGCAAGAGTGCTCGGCTTTACAAATGACGGTGCAAAAATCCTGAAAAGCTGTACTCTCCCTGTTATAACCTCTGTAAAAAAAGGTTTGTCACTCGGAGGCAATACAGAAAAATTACTTAAAACAGAAATTTTCGCAACAGATGTTTTTTCACTCGCTGTAAATCCGCTTAAAAAGTGCGGAGCAGACTTCACAACGCCGATAATAAAAATATAAAATCAGTTACCGCAAAATAAATATCTGCTATAACTTGCAAATATTTTATTTTGTGGTAATATATATGCATACAGTTAGTTTAGACTAACCTATGTGTTGAAAAGAGGTAATTCTATGACAAAGAAAAAATCAATTATAATGCTCTTATGAATGCTCTTATGCGGTATTTTAGGTTGCATATGTTTCGGATGCGGCGACTGTCTTTTATAAAAGGAATGATTAACTTTTCATTATATATAGAATGGCTTTCTTGTTGCTATCGCACTTTTAAAGGCTAACGCCGTTGTGTTCAAGCCGCCAAACAGCAAGCTGTTTGGCTATCGTTAGATTGCATAAGCGGAAAGTATTTGTGGGCTTTGCCCACACCCACGACCTTTGAAAAGGTCGACCAAATTTTTATAATTAATTGGCAAATCAATTTGCTAAACAATAATTTATTATTGTTATGCCAACATTCAGGACAGAACCTTTATTTACCCCATAATGCGTAAGCATTACTTTTTTGCATACTTAATTTTCAAAAAGTAAAAGCACCTGTCTGCTGACAAGTGCTTTCTTTTGGAGCGGATGACGGGGCTCGAACCCGCTACCTCCACCTTGGCAAGGTGGCGCTCTACCAGATGAGCTACATCCGCATTTTTGGTGCCTCCGGACGGAATCGAACCATCGACACGGGGATTTTCAGTCCCCTGCTCTACCGACTGAGCTACAGAGGCAAAAAATTGGCGACCCGGAACGGGTTCGAACCGTCGACCTCTAGCGTGACAGGCTAGCGTTCTAACCAACTGAACTACCGGGCCAAATGTGGTGGGAACAATAGGACTCGAACCTATGACCCTCTGCTTGTAAGGCAGATGCTCTCCCAGCTGAGCTATGCTCCCATTTGGTAATTGTTGCCTTTGTTTCGGTCTGTAAAGACTCAAAAATACATATTAAATTATCAAGTTGTTGAGAATAAAAAAGCACTTGACTTACAAGTGTTTTTATTGGAGCGGATGACGGGGCTCGAACCCGCTACCTCCACCTTGGCAAGGTGGCGCTCTACCAGATGAGCTACATCCGCATTTTTGGTGCCTCCGGACGGAATCGAACCATCGACACGGGGATTTTCAGTCCCCTGCTCTACCGACTGAGCTACAGAGGCAAAATTTGGCGACCCGGAACGGGTTCGAACCGTCGACCTCTAGCGTGACAGGCTAGCGTTCTAACCAACTGAACTACCGGGCCAAATGGTGGGAACAATAGGACTCGAACCTATGACCCTCTGCTTGTAAGGCAGATGCTCTCCCAGCTGAGCTATGCTCCCATTGCCTTTGTCGCTTCGCTTTCGTTTGTCGTATCTCTTAGCGACAGGTATTATAATACACCATATCGGCTCAAATGTCAACACTTTTTTGAATTTTTTTCAAAAAAACTTTACAAAAGCAAAGCAACACGATATTTTACGACAATTTACTCTTTTGACTTTTTGTCTTTGGAAGTGTTATCCTTGGAATTTTTCTCTTTAATAATCTTCTCAAGGTCTTCTTTATTAAAGATATACTTCTTGTTACAGAAATGACAATTAGCCACTACTCTGCCGTTTTCATCAGGCATTGCACGAATTTCATCGTCGCTCATTGTACAGAAAAGTCTTTCGAGTTTTTCTCTTGAACAAGTGCAAACATACTTTACAGGGTACTCGTCAAGCACTTCTACCTCAAAGCCTGCAAGAGCGGTTTTGCATATATCAAGAATACTCATTCCCTTTGCAAGCATAGTTGTAACAGGCTCGAGAGTTTCGAGATTCTTTTCAAGTTTTTCAATTGTATCTTCAAAAGCACCCGGCAAAAGCTGAATAAGCAATCCGCCTGCGAGCATCACTTCGCCGTCCTCCTTATTAATAAGAACGCCAAGCGCACATACTGTGGGAATCTGCTCACTTGTTGCAAAATAATTGGTAATATCCTCGGCAATCTCTCCGCTTACAAGCTCAACCTGACCGATATACGGGTCGCCTGAACCGTAATCACGCATTACATTAAGCACACCGTTTTTACCTACTGCTTTTGAAACATTGATTTTGCCGTTGTTATAGTATTCGGTAGGGCAATTTGCGTTTCCTACATATCCACGAACATTACCCTTACTGTCCGCAACCGCTATTACGGGGCCGAGTTCTCCGTCACCCGATACTCTAAGGTTAATTGATGCGTCTTTCTGCTTGAGCATTGCACCCATCATAGAAGTCGCACACAAAAGTCTGCCGAGTGCCGCAGTAGCGCTTCTTGAAAGTCCGTGAATTTTCTGTGCCTTAAAAACAATATCGGACGCATCAATAGCCGATGCCATTACTGCGCCGTCCGATGTTATACATCTTATAATTTTATCCATATTATTCTCCCGTTAACATTCCTTATTGATTGGATTTTTCATTCTTGCCACAAAAACAAGCCTTTGTTCGTCGGCTTTCGGTTCGTCAAAACTCATATCTCCATATACAGCCTCAAGTTCAAAACCCGCATTTACAAGCATTTCCGTCAGTTTTTCTCTTGAATATCCACGTTCCGAAAAGCTCTCGCTTGTTCTATAATAAATGCCGTTTTCTTCTTCAAAAAAGTCAAGGTCAATATCCGTCACGCAGTTTTCCCGTAAAGTATTCTGCCACACGCAAAATACCTTATCGGTTTCGTACACAAAGGTATTATTCGCAAGCACCTGTTCGTGTTTATAAACGGTATTGACATCAAATACAAACAAACCGTCTTTATCCATAAAGAAAGCTACACGCTCAAAAGCCTTTGTCACATCTTCTTCTTTTGTAATGTGATTTATGCTGTCCAGCGTACAAATACAAGTATCTATAGTGCCGTAAAGGTTAAGATTCTGCATTTTCTGCTTTAAATATAAAATATTAAGCCCTTTTTCGCTCGACTTTTGCATTGCCTCGCTAAGCATTTCCGCACTTGCGTCAATTCCGTAAACATCTATCCCCTTAAGTGCCAACTCCGTAGTAAGACTGCCCGTACCGCAGGCAAGGTCAAGTGTAATGCCAAATTCGTGATTATGCCTTTTCATAAGCTCACAAATGTAGTCGCTTCGCTCTTTGTAGCCGACATTTTGCATTAATACATCATAATAATCGGCAAAAATATTGTAACTCATTTGTTTTCCTCTTTGGCGATTTTATCGAGTACAAGTGTGTAACCGTAGGTATCGTTATCAAAAAGAGCACGCTTTACACGACTGATTGTTGCGGTTGACGCACCCGTTTCTTTTACAATTTCAGAATAAACCTTTTTTTCTGTAAGCATTTTTGCTACAACAAGTCTTTGTGACATAGCCTTAAGTTCAGGACTTGTGCATAAATCTTCAAAAAAGCGATAACACTCCTCTTCGTTTTCAAGAGAAAGAATTGCTTTAAAAAGAAAATCAGTATCACTGTTTTTTAACTTAGAGTTCATAATTTCCGTTCTCCTTTGCAAAACATTGCAAATATTTTTATACACTAAAATTTTAACATACAAAAGTATAAAAGTAAATATCAACAGAAAAATTTTTATAAAAACAAAAAGCTGCCTCAAAAGAGACAGCTTAAAGTTTATACCTGATAAATTATAGGTTAAGATTAGCCTAATTCAGCAAAGTACTTAATTGTTCTAACCATCTGGCTTGTGTATGAGTTCTCGTTGTCATACCAAGAAACAACCTGTACCTCATAGAGATCGTCAGCAATCTTTGATACCATTGTCTGTGTAGCATCGAAGAGTGAACCGAATCTCATACCGATTACGTCTGAAGAAACGATTGGATCTTCGTTGTAACCGAATGACTCAGAAGCAGCAGCCTTCATAGCAGCGTTAATGCCCTCAACTGTTACATCCTTACCCTTAACAACAGCTGTAAGAATTGTTGTTGAACCTGTTGGAACAGGAACACGCTGTGCAGAACCGATGAGCTTACCGTTGAGCTCAGGAATAACAAGACCGATAGCCTTAGCAGCGCCTGTTGAGTTAGGAACGATGTTAGCAGCACCTGCTCTTGCTCTTCTGAGGTCACCCTTTCTGTGAGGACCGTCGAGGATCATCTGATCGCCTGTGTAAGCGTGGATTGTTGACATGATACCGCTCTGGATCTCAGCATACTTGTTAAGTGTGTTAGCCATAGGAGCGAGGCAGTTTGTTGTACATGAAGCAGCAGAAATGATTGTATCATCAGCTGTAAGTGTACCCTCGTTTACGCTGTAAACGATTGTCTTAAGATCGTTGCCTGCAGGAGCAGAAATAACAACCTTCTTAGCGCCGGCATCAATGTGAGCCTGGCTCTTTGCCTTTGATGTGTAGAAACCTGTGCACTCAAGAACTACGTCTACGCCGATCTCGCCCCATGGGAGTTCAGCAGCGTTAGCCTTAGCATAGATTGTAAGAGTCTTGCCGTCAACTGTGATTGTGTTGTTCTCGTCATCAGCCTCTACTGTGTGAAGGTTCTCACCGATTTTACCGCAGTAACCGCCCTGTGCTGTATCATACTTGAGAAGATCTGCGAGCATTGATGGTTTTGTAAGGTCGTTGATAGCAACTACCTCATAGCCCTCTGCACCAAACATCTGTCTGAATGCAAGACGACCGATACGGCCGAAACCGTTAATTGCAACTTTTACTGACATTTTAAATTCCTCCTAATTTATAAGGTAGTTTAATTATATTACATTTTTTGCTGTTATTCAAGTGTTTGATAAAATTTTAACAAATTTCTTATGAATTTTACATAAAAACGAAAATTTTACAAAATTTCTGCATCTTTTACTGCAATTTGACGAACGCTATTGTCAAATTGTCCTGTGAATGTTGCGCTTTTTAATTATTTATTTGCAAAATTGCCATTAATATTCTTGACATTTTTATTAAATTAGGATAAAATACTTATAATACCGTTAGTGCGGTTAAATAGGATTAATGCAAATTTACCTATTTTTTATTAATCAGACTCGTTCAGAGCCGTTATTTATAGATATTTTTTATTTAGTTTTTATAACTTATTAATCGTTATAATATACCTTTGTTGCAAACCACAGCATATAAAAAATATTAAAATTAAATTATTTTTATAAAAATGAAAATTGAATATCTTTACTAACGGCACCGACAAGGCTGTTTGATTGAACTTAAACTTATTATCTAATTAAGAATCAAACAAGGAGGTGTCAGAATGTCGTTATTAGCAATAATATTAATTATTGTTGCGTTGCTTCTCGGTGCGGGCATAGGCATTTTTGCAGGTATAAGCTATCGTAAAAATGTTGCCGAAAAGGAAATCGGAAGTGCAGAAGAAGAGGCAAGAAAAATCGTGTCAGAAGCTATGAAAACAGCCGAAGCCAAAAAGAAAGAGGTTGTTTTAGAAGGCAAGGACGAGGTTCACCGTTTCAGAACCGAGAGCGAAAAAGAAATTGCCGACCGCCGCAAAGAAGTTCAACGCCAGGAAAGACGCATTCAGCAAAAGGAAGAAACCCTCGACAAAAAGCTTGACAACATGGAGCTTAAGGACGAAAAGCTTTCTCGTAAGTTAAAAGACGCTGATGCAAAGCTTGAGGAAATCGAAACACTCAAGAAAAGTCAGTTTGAAATGCTTGAGAAAATTTCCGGCTATACAGCCGAGCAGGCAAAGAGTTACCTGCTTTCACAGCTTGAGGACGAGCTTGCTCATGAGAAATCCGTTAAGATTATGGAATATACGGAGCAGCTTAAGGATGAGGCGGACGAAAAAGCAAGAAACATTATTTCTCTTGCAATTCAGCGACTTGCCGCAGAGCAGGTTGCAGAGGCTACAATTTCCGTAGTTCCTCTTCCGAATGACGAAATGAAGGGCAGAATTATCGGTCGTGAGGGCAGAAACATCAGAGCCATTGAAACACTCACAGGTGTTGATCTTATCATTGACGATACACCGGAAGCAATCACTCTTTCAAGCTTTGAGCCTGTAAGAAGAGAAGTTGCAAGAATTGCTCTTGAAAAACTTATTTCAGACGGCAGAATTCATCCGGCAAGAATCGAAGAAATGATTGAAAAAGCAAGACGAGAAGTTGACGCTACAATCAAGCACGACGGCGAAAGAGCAGTGCTTGAGGCAGGCGTACACAACATTCATCCGGAGCTTGTCAGATTACTCGGCAGACTTCGTTATCGTACCAGCTACGGTCAGAATGTACTTAATCATTCACTTGAAGTTTCATATCTTGCAGGTATGATGGCAAGCGAGCTTGGTATGGATCCGACAATTGCAAAGCGTGCGGGTCTTTTACACGATATCGGTAAGTCAATTGACCACGAGGTCGAAGGAACTCATGTTCAGATCGGTGTAGATTTGGCAAGAAAATACAAAGAACACGATGCGGTTATTCACGCTATTCAGGCTCACCACGGTGATGTTGAGGCAAAGACGGTTGTAGCTTGTCTTGTACAGGCTGCCGACGCACTCTCTGCCGCAAGACCGGGTGCAAGAAGAGAAAATGTAGAAAACTACATCAAGCGTCTTGAAAAGCTTGAAGAAGTTGCATCTTCATTTGAGGGTGTTGAAAGCTCATATGCTATTCAGGCAGGCCGTGAGGTTCGTATTATGGTTAAACCCGAAGTCATAAATGACGAGCGTATGCTTCCGCTTGCAAGAGAAATCTGCAAGAAGATAGAAGAAGAGCTTGAATATCCGGGACAGATTAAGGTTAATATCATAAGAGAGAGCCGAGCTGTCAATTACGCAAAATAATTAAATCAAGAGATACCTTTCGTGGGTATCTCTTTTTTGTTGCGTTGAGTTAAAACGAGTTAAATTATGGTTTAGCAAATTGATTTGCCAATTAATTATAAAAGTTTGGTCGACCTTTTCAAAGGTCGTGGGTGTGGGCAAAGCCCACAAATACTTTCCGTTTATGCAATCTAACGATAGCCAAACAGCAAGCTGTTTGGCGGCTTGAACACAACGGCTAATGCCCTTAAATGCGATAGCAACAAAAAAGCCATTCATTAAACAATAAATAAGCAAATTCTTTTCTAAAAGGCTACCGCCTGTTTTTTCAAACTCAGTGCAAGCACGCAAACAGCGTGGCTGTTTGCTCCTGATAAATTGTTATATCGGAAGATATTATGGGCGCTGCCCATACCCGCAATTTTTGAAAAAATTGAGTAAACTTTTTTGTTCTTTTGCTGATAATTTAGCGTTAGCTAATTTTCAATGCCCGACCGACACTCCGCTAAACAATAATTTATAAACCGCACCGCACAACCTTTTTTATTATAACTGTATTAATCTCCCCTATTATGGCAATACTTATTGTAAGAAATTGCTTGGGGGTAATTTTTTGCAGTATGGTAAAGTTGAAATTTGCGGAGTAAACACATCTAAGCTTAAAGTCCTAAGTGAAAAAGAAAAGAAAGCACTGCTCAACACAATAAAGAACGGCAGTGAACAAGAGCGTAAAAAAGCAAGAGACGCAATGATAAACGGCAACCTGCGCCTTGTACTTTCGGTAATTCAGCGCTTTACAAACCGTGGTGAAAATCCAGATGATTTATTTCAAGTCGGTGTAATCGGACTTATCAAAGCAATTGATAATTTCGACCCGTCACTCGATGTGCGTTTCAGCACCTACGGAGTACCTATGATTATCGGCGAGGTACGAAGATACCTGCGAGATAATAACGCTATCAGAGTATCACGCTCAATGCGTGACACCGCCTATAAGGCTATGCAAATCAAAGAACAGCTCACCAATAAAGAAAACCGAGAGCCGACAGTTGAAGAAATCGCCAAAATAATGGGAGTGCCAAAACACGATGTTGTGCTTGCGCTCGAGGCAATAATTGAACCCGTTTCATTGTACGAGCCTGTTTTTTCGGACGGCAATGACACCATTTATGTTATGGACCAAATTGGTGACAAAAACGACGATACAACCTGGCTTGAAGAAATTGCGGTAAAAGAAGCAATCGCAAACCTTTCCGACCGTGAAAAAAGAATATTGACAATGCGGTTTTTCCGAGGCAAAACTCAAATGGAGGTTGCAAGCGAAATAGGCATTTCACAGGCACAAGTCAGCAGAATAGAAAAAGGCGCACTTGACAGAATCAAGAAAAATATTTTTTAAGCCGTTCAACAAAGATACTCCGCCATCGTTGTAAAGTGGCGGAGTATTACTTAATTATTCTCTTTTTAACACGCAAATCACAAAAAAAGTGACCTGAATTTTAATTATTTCAAGCTAAACCATAGCGTTTACATTTTCTTTATTACTAACTTTTTTACAAAGTTAATAAACAAAACACCGAGTAATGTCAATGAAACAGCACTGATAACATAGAACGAATAAGATATAAAATTATACATAAATATATTTTCTGACATCATATTATCAAAAATTTCATAATTCTTCAAAGCAAGGCCTATCATATAATTCTCCGAAGCAAGGCCTTTCATAATAATATAATACACAAAGAAGATAATATTTGTAATCAGAAATATTACAGCAAAAAATATTGCACTTTTTCTCGCCTTGACATTGGTTTTAATCTCCTTTAATGATATGTTTGCACAATTTTTTAGTATTACCACAAACATAACAACCGCAAACGATGAATTTATTAAATACGAAAAATCAATGTAGGTTTCACTTAAACATGTCACTGATGCGTTAAGCAAATAATATAAAATATCAAAACCTGTTCTTACGGCAAACAAAACACCGATATTTTTAAACACCTTTTTCGCCATAAATTGTGTATCGGTAACCAATATCACCACATAATTATATGCCAGCAGATACACAAACACAAAAGCCGCATTAAATATTAGCATTGGTATTGCAAATTTGAATCCTCCCATAGCAAGTATTCCTATGCACTTCATCCGCAAAAAGCTATGTTCCTCATTATAAAAAATCAGCGATATTAATTCGAGTGCAACCACAATTATAAAAGGTAAGCATTTTTTCAATTTACTGTTCATATTATTCTCCCTCATTCTTATATTTTTTCGTTCAAGCCTAAAGCAAGAAAAATTTTCAATCTCTGCTTTTCTGAATCACGAACGCTCGTCATAACCGGAAACTTGCCAAACATTATCTTCCAATACCCATTGTACCGTACAATTAGAACGATTAGCAATATAGCGACTGTTATCGGTATTTACCACCCCTGACATAAGAATCAGAGGTGGTTTTGTCAAAATAATAATTTTCTCCCAAAATACCGTTTACATCACATTCAACCCATGCAACTCTGTTGCTGTTATAATAATTAGCCAAATAACTGCCATCTCTGTGCCATGTATGTTTCATATCCCATTTTTCTGTCCAATACACAGGAAATCTCCAACTCGGTTTCATAAAATCTATATAAATTTTATCCGTACCGCAGTTTTCCATTTCATTTTTGTAATTATATGTATTTAAAAATTCATAAATTAATGCTTTGGTTTTCTCCTCATTATCGGGACAATTTTGTATTATAAATGCCCTAATCGATTCAGAATTATATTGAAGATCTTTTTCGGTACCGTACGGTGTTAATTTCCTGTCATGAGAATAATCCTCTATTTCAAATATTCTTTCCTTATTAGGATCATTTGTTCTGTGATAAAGCTCAACACGATATGCCAAAAATCCTATAATTGCCAAAACAGAACAAACAGATAATACGATTATTTTTGTTTTAGATTTTTTTATTTTCATTGTAATTCACCTGAAAACTAAGTTTTGTAATTTTATTTTTATCCATATCTATATTTCTTTTTAATTAATATTCCATAGGATTTCGCTCATAATATTCTTCGGCGGCTTTGAATACATCAATTATTGCATTTCCTATTTCTTCCGCCGTAGCATTGGCAGGCAAGTTTATTGACTTTATGCAGCCATTATATCCGCCCTTCTTTTCTCTGCATTTCTCAGATGAATAAACTTCGTAACTTTGGTTTTGATACAACCTAACACTTGCGAGGTTATTATGTTTCCAAAAAGTTATATATCCCTTATACTTAGAACCATTTTTCCAAAATTGTTTAGGCTTTCCTACATACAACGGACTATCCTCAATAGATTTTAATCCTAAAAAAGCTTCAGTTCCTAACTTAGCTACAAGGTTATCTTCTGCTTCACTAACTATTGTTATTTTATCAGAATATGTATTATAACCGGCCTTATGTTCAACTTCTTCAACAATTAAAAATCTTCCCTCTCCTTTATATATTCTTACTGTCCACGGATATGATTGTACACTCATCTTTCTCCTCCTCTGTTTTTCCATTGATTATCAAATGGTACCTTACCACCCCTGACATAACAGTCAGAGGCGGTTTTGTCTAAAAATACTTTTCAAATCTAATTCCGTTAGCATCGCACCGCAGATACGCAACTCTGTTGCTTTCAAAATAATTTGCCAAATAACTGCCATCTCTGTGCCATGTATGTTTCATATCCCATTCTTCTGTCCAATACACAGGAAATCTCCAACTTGGTTTCATAAAATTAACTACAAATTTATCGGTATTATACTTTTTCATTTCATTTTTATAGTCATAGGCGTCTAAAAATTCATAAATTAAATTTTTAGTATCTTCTTCATTATTCGGACAATCTTGTATCATAAAAACACGCACTGATTCAGCATTATAAGGAAGTTCTTTTTCATAATCGTATAATTTTAATTTCCTGTTATGAGCGCAATCCTCTATTTCAAATATTCTTTCCTTATTAGGATCATTTGTTCTGTGATAAAGCTCAACACGATATGCCAAAAATCCTATAATTGCCAAAACAGAACAAACAGATAATACGATTATTTTTGTTTTAGATTTTTTTATTTTCATTGTAATTCACCTGAAAATTAAGTTTTCCTTTTATCACAAATCCCCGTCAAAATCAGATACTCGCCAAACATTATTATCATCCGATTTCCATTGCACCGTATAAGAAAGATCCTTAGCAATATAACTGTCATTCTCATTATTCAGTTGATATCTAACATAACAGCTATAGTTTACTTCCGCAGATTTTAAAGACAATATCTGCGGTTGAATACTCGTAAACTTTGACTCAAAAATTTCCAAATTGTTTTTGTCTGTACAATTCTCCACATACAGATAATTCATATTTTTATAAATTTGCTCCGATACTATATCCTGATATTTGCTTTTTGAGTAATCTCCGTAATTATCGCAAGACTCCTGTACTATGTCATAAGTTAGGTCGGTAAGAGTATTTTCTATATTTTTCCGATGATTAATACAAACCCCAATTCCGACAAAAACAAGAACAAATGCTGTTATTACCGCTGCAACCTTTATTTTTCCTTTTTTATCCAGTGCTTTTAATTTTCTGAAACTGTTTAATAAATCATCAAGAGGGGTACTGTTATATGGAACTATTGTTGAAAAAGGACCAACCACTAAAACTTCCCAAAATAATTTGAAGCAAATATAAAACAGCAATAATAAGCTACACAATTGCGGTATATTAATAAACAAGAAAATATACCATATCAAAAAAGCAGATCAATCAACCTATTTACCCATATTATTTTGCCTTTAAGTTTTAAAGTTGCTTTGCAATTAGGGCATTCTTTTTCTTTCCAAAAATTTGTATAAAACCCTTTTTTATACCAACTGATACATTCTTCTCCGCAAACAGGACATTTAGTTTTTTTAGATAATAAATCTATAATTTTATCTTCCAACATATCCATCTCTTTTTTCATTTAATTTCAAGCATTTTTTGAGCAAAATTTATCATATAATCTGTATTGATTTCTTGATTTACTTTATTTTCATTTTCTGTAAAGTCACCGTTCGCATATCTTTCTATGTATGGATTTATAAAATCAGAATCATACTTTTTAAGATAATCACAACCGTACTCAAAGTAATTCCATTCGCCGTCAGAAATTAAAGTTTCGAGCATTGCTGTAAGCACCTTGTTTTCGCTTTGGCTCTTTATATTCTCGGTCTTAATCGCATATCTTTGGTCACCGTCAAAGAAAAACAAGCCAAAATTTTCGAGCCTTTGCACATTACACTCCAAATAGTCCGTTGACTCCGTATATTCCGTTTCAACGGGAACAAGCTCACAATAATAATTCGAGTCCTCGTCAAACGGCATAAAGTATGTAAATGTCTTTATACGGTCTTTTCCGTTTTTTACAGTAACAGAACCTAAATTCAGCACACGCTTTTCATCGTGTTCATAAGAAGAAAATCTGCTTAACGGAGTTACACACGTATCCGTTCTGAAATCCTTTACTGTTTCATTTGTATTTGAATAGGTGGTATCTGAACTTGAAATGATACTGCTCGGAATAATCTCATACAAATCTATCGGATAAGCTATGTATTTTACAACATACAATATTCCCGTTAAAAACAAAACCGCCCATAAACGGGTTATTATTTTAGCAAAACCGACATTGCTTTTACTTTTTATAAGTCCGCATTTTTCGACTGAAAAATAAAAATACAAAAAGCAAATAATATTCAATGCGCAAATAAAAATCAGCCTTGAAACCTCAAGTATAAAGCCGATATTTTCAGTGTATGCAACCCTCACATTTGCAACGACTGTATATTTTTCAACTATATAAGCAAAACCGTTATACTGAAACATACAATATATTGCAAGCAAAGCTACAATCACAAAAGTTGCTATAAAAAACGGTATTGTCCCTTTAATCGGGCAAAATCTAAATTTACCGTCTGAAATAAAGTCCGATATAAGCCACAATGTAAAAAACAGAAAAACTACCTCGATAATGCAAGCCGCAAAAGTAAAAACATAATCATTAAAAAAGTAATAAATAATATAGTTTGCCACATCTGCCATAAGTCTTACACTTGCAAAACTTAATATTAATCCTACGGGACTACGCATAAAAAACGAGTAAAACTTTCCAAAACAGTAATACGAAAACATTGTATATACAGATAAAAAATAAATTGCATAATAAACTAATCTAAAAATTATATCTCCGGCATTTATATGCTCTACAATATATGTTGTACAAATAAAGCCCTTGTAATACGGAGTCCATAGAAACATCAATATTTCCAATGCAACTAACAGTATACAGCCGCTGATTTTTGAATAATATTTTTTCATTTTATCTTCCTCTCCGAAAAGCATTATTCTCAATAATAAATATTCAAGTGAAGCATATTTCCATCATTTTTTAGCATATCATTTTCTTTTCATAAACTCTCATTTTATCACGGAGGATCATCAAAATCTGATACTCGCCAGACATTATCATCATTTAATTTCCATTGCACCGTACAGGTAGATTTGCCATAGCTATAGCCCTCCTCACCTTTTACAGAAAATTTAATCTCATAAGTATATTTCGACTCAGCTGTATCTAAGAAAAAAATTAAGGTATTTACTTTAGATTGATTTGATACATATATGATAAATTCATCTCGATTATCATAGGAACCCCCGCGAAGATAATTCATACTGCTATAAATGTTTTCCGGTACTATATCCTGATATTTGCTTTTCGAGTAATCACCGTAAGTATCATAAGATTCCTGTACTATATCATAAGTTAGGTCACTAAGATAATTTGATATTTTTATCAAGTGATTAATGTAAACTCCTGTTCCAACAGTGATAAAAACAACTGCCGTTGTTACTGTTGTTACTATTATTTTTTTCTTTTTATTATTGGTTTTTAGTTTTTCTTTATCTTCCAGCATATCCATCTCTTTTTTTATTTAATTTCAAGCATTTTTTGAGCAAAATTTATCATATAATCTGTATTGATTTCTTGATTTACTTTATTTTCATTTTCTGTAAAGTCACCGTTTGCATATCTCTCTATGTATGGATTTATAAAATCCGAATCATACTTTTTAAGATAATCACAACCGTACTCAAAGTAATCCCAATATCCACAAGTAATCATATACTCTAAAAAATTTGTTATAACCTCATTCTCATTTTGATTTTTAATATCATCAAAGGCTATGACATAAGGGGTATCGTTTTTTGCATAAGCTATATATTGATTTGAAAAGAATAACACTTCTTGATCTTGTATTTTAATTGATGCGCCTGAATTTGAATTGTTTATGTTATTCTGCTCTTTATTTATGTATTCATAATCGAAAAAATTATTTAGCTTAAAATCGAGTAATTCTTCGTCATGATATTTTATTTTAACATCTGTATTTTCGTATGATAATATCTGCGATGAATTACCATTTACCCTATATATTTGTTTATAAACAAAGCTATTAGAAATTAAATTTGGTAATCCAATGTAGCAATCAGATGATCTTTCCGGTATTTTTGCAATAGTACCCACATTTGAGATACAGATTTTAATAAACAATAATACAAATATTGCTATAAAAGCTATTATTGTTCGTGCAATAATATTTAAAAATATTTTTGACCAATATAAATCTGCGTCAAAATTATTTGCATATAGATTATTAAGTATTATTACAAGAAGTAGTTGTAAAATGATTGCCGCAAACATTCTTAACAACTGTGAATTAAAGTTATAATTCATACTTTTAAAAAGATAAAATGATGAATCAATTGTATATTTTTCTGCATACATTTGCAAATTTATAAATATATAGATTAAATAAGAAACAACTATAGCCACAACTAAAACATACAATAACAATATAACTACTATAGATTTATCTTTGCCCTTAATTTTACCATATATATCTTTTAATAAATTTCTGCCGGTATAAGCAAATGTAATAATTTGGAATATAATTACAAAAAATACGCAATCCGTTAATAAGCTATATATAGATTTAATCTCTGTACTTTTGAAAATATAACAGCCAATATCAAGTATAACTCTTATGAATAAAAGAGCAAAAAAAGATATTACTATTTGCTTTTTATACAGTAAAAAAGTTTTCTTAGCAAAGCCCAATATAACAAATGCACTGAATGAAAAAAAGAATACAGTAAATAAAACAATTGACCATATTAAATTATTTAAAGGATAAACCGGTAAAATCGATTTTGAATAAGGTGTCGATAAGAATACAACTAATTCAAGCAGAGTAATTAATATCCCCATAAAGCAAATATTTTTATTTATTATTTTT
This sequence comes from Ruminococcus sp. FMBCY1, assembly GCF_023921805.1. GTDB lineage: Bacteria > Bacillota > Clostridia > Oscillospirales > Acutalibacteraceae > Ruminococcoides > Ruminococcoides intestinale_A. Next base: position 1,265,349 of record NZ_CP074197.1, read on the forward strand.
CGCATAACTATACACACCATTTCAAATTATTATCAGTTATAAAATCATCAAAAAAAGCACGATGTTTATTAGAAACTTTGCAAGTAGTATTGAATTGTTATCTGTACCGTAATTAAAAAACTGAACACTTTACACTCTTTGTTTTTCTGTTAATTACCACCCCTGACATAACAATCAGAGGTGGTAGTTCTATACACCTAATCAATATTCCATAGGATTTTGCTCGTAATATTCTTCGGCGGCTTTGAATACATCAATTATTGCATTTCCTATTTCTTCCGCCGTAGCATTGGCAGGCAAGTTTATTGACTTTATGCAGCCATTATATCCGCCCTTTTTTTCTCTAAATTTTTCAGTTGCACAAACTTTATAACTTCCGTCTTCATACAAATCTACATATGTTAAAAGATTATGTTTCCAAAAGGTTATATAGCCTTTATACTTAGAACCCTTTTTCCAAAAATCTTTAGGTAAACCCACATACAACGGACTGTTCTCAATAAATTTAAATGCTAAAAAAACTTCATCTCCCAACTTAGTTTCAAGGCTATTTACATCTTCACTAATTACAGTAACTTCATCCGCTTTTGTTCTATAGCCACCTTCATGCTTGACCCCTTTTGTTATTAAAAATCTTCCCTCTCCCTTATATATTGATGCTACCCATGGATAAGGTTGTACACTCATCTTTCTCCTCCTTTGTTTTTCCATTGATTATCAAATGGTACCTTACCACCCCTGACATAAGAATCAGAGGTGGTTTTGTCAAAATAATAATTTTATCACGGAGGAGAATCAAAATCTGATACTCGCCAAACATTATCATCATCTAATTTCCAATATACTGTCGGTGAAGTTTCCCCACCGGAGCTATGATCTTCGTTTTTTCTTATATAATAACATTTTTCCTTATAGAACGATTTGGCTGTATTTCCGGGTAAAACTAATGTTATGGGATTTGTATGATAACATTCAGTTATATGATAATTACTGCCATCGCCCTCCCCAGGTCCCGGCAAAATATTCATAATGCTATAAATGTTTTCCGGTACTATATCCTGATATTTGCTTTTCGAGTAATCACCGTAAGTATCATAAGATTCCTGTACTATATCATAAGTTAGGTTACTAAGATAATTTGAGATTTTTATCTGATTATATATATATACTCCGATTATAATAATTGCAATTATACCTACAATTGTACCTATAATTTTTATATTTTTTTATTTTTTTTATTTTTTTTATTTATCATTCTTCATCTCCTCATCCTAATTTTATTGTGTGTGCAATTGTACTAAAACAAATTCGTATCACCTCACCACTATTTATTCAATTAGCAATAAACAGAATTGTTTATTATTGCTGTTTTATTGTCTATTGTTGTATTAATATACTATAAAAAATAATATTTGTAAATACCTTTTTTCAATATATTTACTTCAGAAAATCTATGCACATTTTTATAGTTATGTACAGCTCACAAAACATATAAAATAAATTTGATTTTTACATTTTAATAAAATTAACTTGATTTATTTATAAAAAAACTATTTTTATGTAAAATTATGTTCCTTATGGGAATTTTGAGAGGTTATTTATAAAATTTACACGAAAATATTGTGTAAAAATTTTCAAATTTGCTTGAAAACAACATATTTATTTGGTATTATATATTATAGGAATATAGAAGCAGTTTTAATTGGTATTCTTATACAAGAAGTTTTTATAATTAACAGTGATTATCAAACAATCCGCATTATTCGGAATGGTTGACTGTCGATTGGGTGATTCGGCAGTCATAATAAGGAGTTGAATATATGAAGTATGTCTTTAATGATGAGCGTTCTCCGCTGCGACTGTTTTCTGACGGTGACGCTGTTCGTGCTTACGACTTTCTCGGCGCTCATTTTATAAATTTAGACGGCAGAAACGGTGTAATTTTCAGAGTATGGGCGCCAAACGCAATTACAGTTTCTCTTGTCGGTGATTTTAACAATTGGAATCAAAAAGCTAATTATATGTATAAAATCGGCGGCGGTGTATGGGAACTGTTTATTGAAAATCTCAATGAATTTGCCGTATATAAATTCTGTATAGAAACCGTTGACCACACAAACATTTTAAAATCGGATCCGTTTGCTTTTCATTGTCAGACAAGACCCGAAAATGCCTCTATGGTATTTAATACAAATCAATATGTATGGCATGACAGCTATTGGATGGAAAATCGTCAGAATACATCTTCACCCGACAAGCCGATGAATATATATGAAATTCACGCAGGCTCGTGGAAAAAATATCCTGACGGCAATTACTTTAACTATCAAAAAATGGCAGATGAGCTTATTCCTTATTTAAAGGAAATGAACTACACTCATGTTCAGCTTATGCCGCTTATGGAATATCCGTATGACCCAAGCTGGGGCTATCAGACAACAGGATACTTTGCCGCAACCTCCCGTTACGGTACGCCGTGTGACCTTATGGCTCTCATTGACCGCTGTCATATGGAGGGAATCGGCGTTATTATGGAAATTGTACCGTCAAACTTTCCTAAGGACGATTACGGACTTTATAAATTTGACGGCACCTGCCTTTACGAGGACAACAATCCTAAAAAAGGTCAGCGTGACAGTTGGGGCACTTGCCTCTTTAATTTCCAGCGCTATGAGGTAATCAGCTTTTTGATTTCGGCTGTAATGTTCTGGTTCGACAAATACCACATTGACGGTATGCGAATCGGTGCGGTTTCTTCTATGCTTTACCTTGACTACGGCAAAAAGGACGGCGAATGGGTACCTAACCGCTTTGGCGGCAACGAAAACCTTGAGGCAATCGACTTTATCAAGCGTTTGAACAAGGCAGTACATATGTATCACCCGTCGGCTCTTACATTTGCCGAGGAAAACACTTCGTGGCCAAAACTTACCCTGCCTATTGAGGAGGGCGGACTCGGATTTGACTACAAATGGAATATGGGTTGGATGAACGATACTCTCCACTATATGTCGCTTGACCCGTTGTGGCGACCGTTTAACCACGATAACCTTACATTCAGCTTTTTCTATGCTTTTTCAGAGAGATTCATTCTTCCTATTTCTCACGATGAAGTCGCTCACGGCAAAGGCTCGCTTATCAGCAAAATGCCGGGTGACTATGACAGCAAGTTTGCAGGCGTAAGAACATTTATTACATATATGTACGCTCATCCCGGTAAAAAGCTTTTATTTATGGGCTGCGAAATAGGACAGTTTGATGAATGGGATTCCGACTCGGGTATTCAGTGGGATCTTCTTAAGTTTGAAAAACATAATGCTCTATATACATTCTTTAAAGCAATAAATAAATTTTATATTGAACATAAGCCGCTTTATGAGCTTGACAATACTCCGAAAGGCTTTGAATGGATACACCGTAACGACTACACTCAAAGCGTTATTGCTTTCAGAAGAACCGACTCAGACGGCAACGAAATCATTGCAGTCTGCAATTTTCAGCCGACCGTTCACGAAAACTATATGATAGGTGTTCCCCGCTTTGGCGAATATGAGGAAATATTTAATTCCGACTTAACCGAATTTGGCGGAACAGGTGTATCAAATACAGGCACTCTTACCACGGTGCCGATGAAAATTCACGGTTACAAGCAGGGACTTTCACTTACCCTGCCGCCGCTCGGTGTAATTTATCTTAAATGTACAAAGGAACTTGAAAATCCCGAAGGCAACACCGAAAAGCCGAGAAAAACCGTTGTTCTCAATTCCGAAACCGTAAAGGCAGAGGAATTAAAATAAATATACTTATAATTGTAGGACAGTATGCTCACACTCTGCCCTACTCTTAAATAATCTCTGGAGGTAGAAAAATGTTCCCTAAGAAGGAAGTAGTTGCAATGCTTCTTGCCGGCGGACAAGGTTCCCGTCTTGGCGTTTTAACAAGAAAAATTGCAAAACCTGCCGTTCCATTCGGCGGAAAATATCGAATTATTGACTTTCCACTATCAAACTGCGTAAATTCAGGCATCGAAGCTGTTGGTATTCTCACACAGTATCAGCCGCTTGTTCTTAACGAATACATAGGCAACGGTCAGCCGTGGGATCTTGACGGTATGCACTCGGGTGTAAACTGCCTAAGTCCGTATCAGGCTGTTGACGGTGCAGATTGGTACTCAGGTACTGCAAACGCAATTTTCCAGAATATTAACTACATTGACCGCTATGACCCCGAATATGTTGTTGTTTTGTCAGGCGACCATATCTACAAAATGGACTACAACAAAATGCTTGAATACCACAAAGAAAAGAATGCGGCTTGTACTATAGCTGTTATAGATGTACCTCTTGAAGAGGCGTCAAGATTCGGTATTCTCAACACACACGAGGACGGCGAAATTTACGAATTTGATGAAAAGCCCGAAAAGCCAAAAAGCACACACGCATCAATGGGTATCTACATTTTCAGCTACAAAGAGTTAAGAAAATACCTCATTGAAGATGACGAAAACAAAAACTCAAGCCATGACTTTGGTAAAGATGTTCTTCCCGCAATGCTCAACGCAGGCGAGCGTATGTTTGCATATCCGTTTGAGGGTTATTGGAAAGATGTCGGAACAATCGACAGTCTTTGGGAAGCTAATATGGATCTTCTCGACCCTAATGTTACACTTGACTTAAAGGATATTTATTCAAGAAATCCAATGATGCCGCCACACTTTGTATCTAATGACGCAGTTATTCAGAATTCACTTGTTGCAGACGGCTGTAATGTTTACGGTAATCTTGAGTTTTCTATTCTTTTCTCGGGCGTTACTATCGGAAAAGGCGCTACAATCAACTCTTCTATCATTATGCCTGGTGCGGTAATTGAAGAGGGCGCTACAGTTCAGTTTGCAATTATTGCAGAAAATACAGTTGTTCGCAAGAATGCGGTTGTAGGCGCAAAACCTGAGGACTGTGCTAACAGAGATGACTGGGGCATTGCCGTAGTCGGCGAAAACGCTATAATTGACGAGGGCGCAGTTGTGAAACCAAAGGAAATGATTGACAGATGCACGGAGGTAAAAGCAAATGAGATGTAATAATGTTTTGGGACTTATTTTTGCAGGCACTCTTGACGAAAAAATGCCTGACCTCACCTCATCACGCACAATGGCAAGCGTTCCTATCGGGGGCAAATACAGAATAATTGACTTTGTTCTTTCTAATATGTCAAATTCAGGTATCAACAATGTAGGCGTAGTTGCCACAAAGAACTATCTTTCTCTTGCCGATCACCTCGGCTCGGGTTCTGCTTATGACCTTTCAAAGAGAAGAAGTCAGCTTACATTGCTCACACCTTATAACGGCAGTTCTTTCTCAAGCTATCCCGAAACCATTTATAATATGCACGGATACATTGAAAACAGCCGTGAGGAATATGTATTGCTCTCACCGGGCAATATTATTTCTAATTTTGACTGCACAGACCTTTTTGATTTTCACACCAAAAAGAATGCAGACATTACCGTAATTTACAACAAGATGGTTGTACCGTCAGGCTACGACCGTCCTATGACAATCAGCGTTGACGATAACGGCAGAGTAAACAGACTTTTTCTCAATCCGCAAAAGACAAATACTGTTGAAAATGTAGTATTCGGTGCAATACTCCTGAAAAAAGATCTCCTTATGCAGGAAATAAATCAGGCTCTCGCCGTAAATCAGAAAGACATTAAAAATATTATTCAGGCTGCCGTCGGCAAATACAATGTTTACGGCTTTGAAGATAAAGGTTATACAGCGGCAATTACTTCTAATCAGGATTACTTCAATTTCAATATGGATTTAATCAAAAAAGAAGTAAGAGATGCTCTCTTTAATCCACAGCGTCCGATTTACACAAAGGTCAGAGATGACGCTCCGTCACGCTACGGTCTTACAAGCAGTGTCAAAAATTCAATTATTGCTCAAGGCTGTGTAATCAACGGTGAGGTTGAGAACTGTGTTATTTCTAAGGGTGTATATATCGGCGAGGGTGCTAAAGTAAGCAACTCAATAATTATGCAAGATACAAAAATCGGTTGCAATACCAACCTGAATTATGTTATCATAGATAAGGATGTTAAAATTCAGGATGGTCGTTCACTTATGGGATATGACTCCTATCCTGTATATATAGCAAAAAAATCTGTAGTTTAATGGAGGTAAAATCAAATGAGAATTTTATATTGTGCATCTGAAGCAAATCCGTTTTGCGGTAGCGGCGGACTTGCAGATGTTGCAGGAAGTCTGCCACACACACTTTGCAGAAAGGGTCAGGACTGCAGAATTGTAGTTCCGCTTTACGGCACAATTCCGCAGGAGCTTAGAAATTCACTAAATTTCATTACAAACTTTACCGTACCTGTTGCATGGCGTCATCAGTATTGCGGACTTTTCTGGGCAAGATGGCACGACTGTACATATTATTTCATTGACAATGAATACTATTTCAAGCGTGGTACACTTTACGGTCACTATGACGATGCCGAGAGATTTGCATTCTTCTCAAGAGCAATTCTCGAAATGCTCCCATACATTGACTTCCATCCTGATATTATTCACTGTAATGACTGGCAGACAGCACTTGTACCTGTTTACTACTATCTGTTCTATTCACACAGACCATGGTATCACAATATCAAGAGCCTGTTTACAATTCACAATATTCAGTATCAGGGTGAATACGGCTGGGAAGTTAATACAGAATGTGTAGGTATTCCTGCCAATGAAACAAAAATTCTTGAGATGAACGGCAAACTCAATATGATGAAGGGCGCTATTGAAACAGCAACAAGAGTTTCAACAGTATCTCCAAGCTATGCGGCTGAAATTAAAGACCCATGGTTCAGCTGGGGACTTCACGACGAACTTAACCTCCGTCACTATAAACTTTGCGGTATTAAAAATGGTATTGATACCGAAAGCTATAATCCTGAAACAGACTATCAGATCTATCGTAACTACTCTAAGGACGATATGAGCGGCAAGGGTGAGTGTAAGAGAGCACTTCAGGAGCGTCTTTGCCTTGAACAGCGCTGGGATGTACCAATGGTTGGTATGGTAACAAGACTTGTAGGTCATAAGGGACTTGACCTTGTAAGAATGGGACTTGAAGAGCTTATGAATACCGAGAATATGCAGTTTGTAATTCTCGGCTCGGGTGATAAGGAATACGAGGACTACTTTAACTATATGCAGGCAAAATATCCGGGCAGACTTTGCTTCTGTCACGGTTTTGTACCTGAACTTGCAAGAAAGATTTATTCAGGTGCTGATATATTCCTTATGCCGTCTGCTCAGGAGCCATGCGGCCTTGCACAGATGATTGCTCTCCGTTACGGTACAATTCCTGTTGTTCGTGAAGTTGGCGGACTTAAAGACTCTGTATTTGACAGTGCAGACAACTACGGTAACGGCTTTACATTCAAGAACTACGATACGGCAGATATGGTAAATGCCGTAAGAAGAGCTTTGTGGGGTATTCATGATGACGCAGGCTGGCATCAGCTTATGTGGCGTGCAATGATGAGCGACAACAGTTGGGATCGTTCGGCTAACGACTACATCAATGTATATAACGATACTCTTAATTGGGCATAATTTTTAAATTTAAACCTTTTCCCTCTCTGAAAAATCGGAGAGGGATTTTTTCTTTATCAAACATTGGGGTAAATTATGGTTTAGCGGAGTGTCGGTCGGGCATTGAAATTTAGCTAACGCTAAATTATCCTCCCAAAAAAGTTTACTCAATTTTTTCAAAAATTGCGGGTATGGGCAGCGCCCATAACATCTTCCGATATAACAATTTATCAGGCGCAAACAGCCACGCTGTTTGCGTGCTAAAACTAAGTTTGTTAAAACAGGCGACAGCATATTATAAAAGAAATGATTAACTTTTCATTATATATCTAATGGCTTTCTTGTTGCTATCGCATTTAAGGGCTTTTGCCGTTGTGTTCAAGCCGCCGAACTGCAAGCTGTTTGGCTATCGTTAGATTGCGTAAACGGAAAGTATTTGTGGGCTTTGCCCACACCCACAACCTTTGAAAAGGTTGACCAAACTTTTATAATCGTGACTGATAATTTAATCTTGCTCAAATTTTATTGCCCGATTAATATTCTGTAAAATTTTCTTTCGGTTATATTTTTTATTGCAAAATCATACTAATATTTGTAACCAAATATGCTTACTGAAAAGTCAGCCATACGCTGACATTGCGACAAACAGAAATCAGTAGCGCAATAAAATTAACGGAGGCTGTAAAATGTCAGAATATTTACCCGAAGGAAAACTCATTTTAACACAGGATAATATCAACACGCTCCACAGCTTTTCTTTATTAAGTGACGCAAAAAAGGAAGGAAAAATTCTTGAGGCAAGGGCCTGCGTTTGTGATGCAGAACATAATCTTATTGTTGACCTCGGCATAATGAAAGGAATTATCCCCCGTGAAGAAGGTGCAATCGGTATCCGTGAAGGTACGGTGCGTGATATTGCGGTAATTTCAAGAGTAAACCGCCCTGTATGTTTTATCATCACCGACTTTGCCGTTGATGAAAACGGAGAACGCTTTGCAGTTCTTTCAAGAGAAAAGGCACAACAACGCTGTATGAAAAATTACATTTCTCACCTTGTCTGCGGTGATGTAATTGATGCTCGTATCACCCACCTCGAAAACTTCGGTGCATTTGCCGATATTGGGTGCGGAATTGTGGCTCTTATGCCGATCGATACAATTTCCGTATCACGAATAGAACATCCACGGGAAAGATTCACGGTCGGAATGGACATCAGAGCTGTAATAAAATCCATCGAAAACGGCAGAATAAGCCTAAGCCATAAGGAACTTCTCGGCACTTGGGAAGAAAACGCAAACAACTTTTGTGCAGGCGAAACCGTTGCGGGAATTGTACGCAGTGTAGAAAACTACGGTGCGTTTGTAGAACTTGCCCCTAACCTTGCAGGACTTGCAGAAAGTAAGGACGGCGTAAAAGCAGGTCAGCAGGCAAGCGTTTACATAAAAAGCATCATTCCCGAAAAAATGAAAATTAAAATCATCATCATTGACACTTTTGATTACAAATACAATCCGCAAAAACCTAAGTATTACTGCAACGGCAATCATATCGACAGATTCTTATATTCCCCCGAGGGTTGCAGTAAACTTGTGGAAACGGTATTTAATTGAATTTATAACCATATCACAGCAGACTGTCAGTTTGGCAGTCTGTTTTTGCATAATTTATAAAACATTCGTTTGACTTTTTAGCCTTGAAATGCTAATATATTAGTATAAATTGAATAAGGAAGTGTAAAAATGCAAACGGCACTTGATATTATTATAATTGTTTTGCTTGTTATTGCAGTTGTTATGCTCGGCATTGTTATCCTTAATCAGCTAAAAAAAGCATCGGACAACAGCAACAGTGAAGAATTTAAAAGACTTGAGCAAACTATCCGTAACGAACAATCGGCATTGCGACAGGAGCTTACTTCATCAACTCAAATGTCAGTAAAAAATCTCGGTGATATGATTGCCGCAAGTCAGAATGCATACGCAATCAGCCAGAGTAAGAGCCTTGCTCAACTTGAGGAAAGATTAAAAACATTTTCGCTGACCAACGAACAACAGCTTGATAATATAAGGCACTCTGTTGAAAACCGACTTAATTATATTCAAGAAGATAACAATAAAAAACTTGAAGAAATGCGAAAAACCGTTGATGAGCGTTTACAGCAATCCATAGAAGAAAAAATGAACCGCTCATTTTCACTTGTCAATGAGCGACTTGAGCAGGTTTATAAAGGTCTTGGAGAAATGCAAAGCCTTGCCGTCGGTGTGGGCGACCTCAAAAAAGTCCTTTCAAATGTGAAAACACGAGGTATTCTCGGAGAAATTCAATTATCCGCAATTTTAAGCGAAATTCTCTCGCCCGAGCAGTACGAAGAAAATGTCGCCACAAAAAAAGGTTCAAAAAATGTAGTTGAATTTGCAGTCAAACTTCCCTCCGACGATGATAAATTTATTTATCTGCCTATTGACTCTAAATTCCCGGGTGATACCTATGCGGCTTTGCGTGACGCCATTGACGAGGGCGACAAAATAAAAATTGACCTTGCCGCAAAAGCGCTTATCACAAGAATAAAAAGTGAAGCAAAGGATATTCACGATAAATACATAGATCCCCCCTACACCACCGAATTTGCAATTATGTTTTTGCCTTTCGAGGGATTGTACAGTGAAGCAGTAAACCGAGGTCTTGTTGAAATTTTACAGCGTGATTACAAGGTAAACATCGCAGGCCCGAGCACTATGGCGGCATTACTCAATTCATTGCAAATGGGCTTTAAAACTCTTGCCGTGCAAAAAAGAAGTGCCGAAGTATGGGAAATTTTAGGCGCAGTAAAACAGGAATTTGACAAATTCGGAGATGTGCTTGAGGCAACTCAACAAAGACTTGATCAAGCAAATAAGGAACTTGACAAACTCGTAGGTGTGCGTACAAGACAAATTCAGCGAAAACTCAAAGATGTACAGACTCCTGCCAAAGAATTATCCGAAAAAATATTTGATGCCTAAAAATAAAGCGTACACCAAAACGGTGTACGCTTTTTCAGCATAAAATGACATTTTTACTTGAAAACAATTGCAAAGTATAGTAATATATAATTATCAGAATTGGAATGGTAATTGCAATGAATATTAATGAAGTTTATCTAAGAATAATTGAAACTGAAAATGACATCGATGTTGTAAAGCTTGCGAAAAAGGAAGTTATGGTAATTCCGATTTTAATAAATGCAATGCTTGACGAAAATAATTGTCGTGCGCAAAATATACTTATCGACCTTAGCGAACAAACACCTCTCTTGGTGTATCCGTATTTTCAATACATAATACAGGCGCTTGACAGATATGATAATTTTACAGCTTGGAACACATGGAGAATTATAGCTAATCTTTTAATTGTTGATTATCTTGAGATGTGGGAAGAAATTAAAGATAAATACTTTGCGGCCTTTAACAGCGAAAACATAGCAGAAATTCTTGTAGTTGTTTCAACCGCAAAATTCATTATAAAATACAAACCTAAGGATAAAGAAAAGATTACAATACTTGCAAGTGAATGTGTAAATAATGAATTTAAAATTTGCAACGAACCTGCCCCGCATTTAAATACAGTTGCAAAACAGGCAGTTGACGAATTTTTCAACAATTTGTAATAGCAATGTTAATAACTTGTCGGGAATTATAAAATAATAATTATGATTTAGCATACTTTCGCCTGAATAATTATAATTGCTTTGCGAAGTATTTTTGCTAAACTGTAATTTAAGCATTATCCCAACATTTAACCAAAATCTAATAAAAACAAGAAAGCTGTACCTGAATACTCAAGTACAGCTTAATTTTATGCAAAATTTATTAAGTAAAATTACTTAATAAGGCTAACGCCGTCCATTTCAGCAGGCTGCTCTAAGCCCATAATCTGGAGCATAGTAGGAGCAATATCAGCAAGTCTGCCACCCTCACGAAGCTGGCAATCATAGCCTACTACACAGAAAGGAACAGGATTTGTTGTATGAGCTGTAAACGGTGAACCGTCAGCGTCTACCATCTTATCTGCATTACCGTGGTCGGCTGTGATAAGAGCAACACCGCCCATTTTCTTGATAGCCTCAACAACTCTGCCTACGCAAGTGTCAACAGCCTCAACAGCCTTTACAGCTGCCTCGAATACACCTGTATGACCAACCATATCACAGTTAGCGTAGTTTAAGATAATCATATCATACTTACCGCTCTCAATAGCAGGAACAAGCTTATCTGTAACTTCGTAAGCGCTCATCTCCGGCTGTAAGTCATATGTTGCAACAGCAGGTGACTTAACAAGGATTCTGTCCTCGCCCTCATACTGCTTTTCAACACCGCCGTTGAAAAAGAATGTTACATGAGCGTACTTCTCTGTTTCGGCAATTCTAAGCTGTGTCATACCCTTGTTTGAAACATACTCGCCAAGTGTATTCTTAAGTGTCTGCGGCTTAAATGCAACATCAACATTTGGCATTGTAGCGTCATACTGTGTCATACATACAAAGTTTACAGGGAAAAATCCGTTCTTTCTCTCAAATCCCTTAAATTCAGGATCAACAAAAGTTCTTGTAATCTCTCTTGCTCTGTCAGGACGGAAGTTAAAGAAGATAACGCTGTCGTTCGGCTTAACCTGTGCGCCGCCGTCAACTACAACAGGAACTACAAACTCGTCTGTAACGCCGTTTTCATATGACTTTTCAATAGCACAGCATGGGCAATCGGCTTTTTCACCCTCGCCGTAAACCATAGCGGCATATGTCTTTTCAACTCTGTCCCAGTTATTATCACGGTCCATAGCATAGTATCTGCCTGAAACAGTGGCTACCTTACCTACACCGATTTCTTTCATCTTGTCGAGGAGCTCGTCCATAAATTCAGCGGCACTTGATGGCGGAACATCTCTGCCGTCGAGGAATGCGTGAACATATACATTCTCAAGGCCTTTCTTCTTAGCAAGCTCAAGAATACCGTAAAGGTGTGTATTGTGGCTGTGAACGCCGCCGCTTGAAAGAAGACCCATAAGGTGAAGTGCTGTACCGTTCTCAATAGCCTTATCCATTGCATTTACAATAGCCTCGTTCTCTTTGAGCTTATCTTCATTAATAGTTTTTGTAATTCTTGTAAGCTCCTGATATACGATTCTGCCTGCGCCCATATTTGTATGGCCAACCTCTGAGTTACCCATCTGACCGTCAGGAAGACCTACATCCATACCCGACGCACCAATCTGTGTTACCGGGTTTTCTGCAAAAAGTTTATCAATATTTGGCTTATTTGCTGCTTTAATAGCATTACCTTTCTCCGGTGCAATACCAAAACCGTCGAGAATCATAAGAATTAATGGTTTTTTCATAACATAAATCCTTTCTAAACATTACGGACGACACAGGGAACACTGACTGCAAATTTATTACAGTTATTTCCTTTTGCCGTCCGTACCCCTAAAATTTAATTACTTGCTTGCTGCCTTTACAATAGCTGCAAATTTCTCAGCAACGAGTGAAGCACCGCCGATAAGACCGCCGTCAACATTTGTCTTTGAGAGGAGTTCGTCAGCATTGCCGTCATTCATTGAACCGCCGTACTGAATTGTAACAGCGTCAGCGTCAGCCTGTGTGTAAAGCTTAGCGATTGTAGCACGAATAAATGCGCAAACTTCTTCAGCCTGGTCAGCTGTAGCAGTCTTGCCTGTACCGATAGCCCATACAGGCTCGTAAGCGATAACGATGTTCTTAAGCTCGTCAGCTGTAACATTGAAGAGGTCAAGTTTAATCTGTCTTGCGATAACTTCCTCTGTAATGTCGCACTCACGCTCCCAAAGAAGTTCGCCGACACATACGATTGGCTTTAAGCCTGCAGCAAGAGCAGCCTTTGTTCTCTTGTTTACAGTTTCGTCTGTTTCGCCGAAATACTGTCTTCTCTCGCTGTGACCGAGAACTACATACTCAACACCCATTTCCTTGAGCATAAGAGCAGAAATTTCGCCTGTGAAAGCGCCACTCTCTGCCCAGTGGCAGTTTTCGGCACCGATTTTTACATTTGAGCCCTTTGTTGTTTCAAGAGCTACGCTTAAATCTACGAAAGGAACGCAAGCGATTACTTCGCAGTCAGCATCCTTTACAGCAGGAACAACAGCCTCAAGAAGTGTCTTAGCCTCTGAAGGTGTCTTATTCATTTTCCAGTTACCGGCAATAATTGCCTTTCTCTTTGTCTTGTCCATTGTAATATTCCTTTCCGATAAATAATTTATAAGAAATTAAAAATTGTTGTCTGTTATTGTTGATAAATAACATTAGCCTGCATGGCCATAAGTGTTTTATCAACTCTCTCCTTAAGCAATTGTTTAGGAAGTGCCCCAACAAAGCCCTTTGTACCCATTTCGCCGACATATACACCCGGAAGAATGGCAAATTTTATCCAAGCCTCAAGCACATAGCTGCCATCGTTATTAACAGAAAGTTTTAAAAACTGCGGAGCGGTAAGAAGGCCTACACCTTTTTTCCAATACTGTTCCCCGTTTTTCTGAACAAACTCAAAATTCTCTCTGTACATAAACTTGCCAAATGCGTCAAAAACCGCATTAGAGTTAAAAGGAGAAGTAAATTTAATTATTGTTCTCGACATATTTATTATATCCTAAATATTGTGTAAACCATTAAGGGCGGAAAAACTCCGCCCCTATTGATTTTATAGATTAATTTTTGTCAGCGATAACTGCGATACCCGGAAGAACCTTGCCCTCGAGGTACTCAAGAGATGCGCCGCCGCCTGTTGAGATGTGGCTCATCTTGTCAGCAAAACCAAGCTGAATAACAGCTGCAGCAGAGTCGCCGCCGCCGATGATTGTTGTAGCGTCTGTTTCTGCAAGAGCCTTAGCAACAGCAATTGTGCCCTTTGCAAGTGTTGGGTTCTCAAATACGCCCATAGGTCCGTTCCAAACAACTGTCTTAGCTGTCTTAACTGCATCTGCAAAGAGAGCCTGTGTCTTTGTACCGATATCAAGACCTTCCATATCAGCAGGGATAGCAGAAGAATCTACAACCTCAACCTCGATTGGAGCATCGATTGGATCAGGGAATGTCTTAGAAACTGTTGTATCTACAGGGAGAAGGAGCTTTTTGCCGAGCTTTTCAGCTTTAGCCATCATTTCCTTACAGTAGTCAATCTTTGTATCGTCAACGAGTGAAAGACCAACTTCCTTACCCTGAGCCTTTAAGAATGTGTAAGCCATACCGCCGCCGATGATAAGTGTATCGCACTTATCAAGGAGGTTAGAAATAACATTAAGCTTGTCAGCAACCTTTGCGCCGCCGAGGATAGCAACGAAAGGACGAACAGGAGTTTCAACTGCATTACCGAGGTAGTTTATTTCCTTCTGCATAAGGTAACCAACTGCTGTATCCTTGATGTGGTCTGTAACACCTGCTGTTGAGCAGTGTGCACGGTGAGCTGAACCGAAAGCGTCCATTACGAATACATCTGCAAGAGATGCAAGCTCTGATGAGAATGGCTCAAGGTTCTTGGTTTCTTCTTTTCTGAATCTTGTATTCTGAAGAAGAACAACATCGCCGTCCTTCATTTCTGCAACTGCCTTTTTAGCGTTCTCGCCTACAACCTCGTCGTCGTCAGCAAAGATAACTTCCTTGCCGAGAAGCTCGGAAAGTCTTACTGCAACAGGAGCAAGTGAGAATTTAGCCTCTGGGCCGTTCTTCGGCTTGCCGAGGTGTGAGCAAAGAATAACCTTACCGCCGTCTGCGATAAGCTTTTTAATTGTAGGAAGAGCTGCTGTAATTCTGTTATCATTTGTAATAACGCCGTCTTTGAGCGGAACATTAAAGTCAACTCGAACGAGAACTCTTTTACCTTTTACATTGATGTCATCAACTGTAACCTTATTAAGATTCATTATTGAACAATCCTTTCTAATAGAAGAATAATGTAAAAATATAGCATTTTTACAGTCAATTATATTATATATCAAAACATTGGTTTTATCAATATAAATCTAAAAAATTTCGAGCAATTCCCAAAAAAATTTCGAGCAATTCCCAAAAAAATTTCGTATAATAATTGAATTTACGGATTTTTTATGCACAAAATATTTATGAGATTTACTTCAAAACATCGCTCCATTTGTGGTTATGCAGTTCGCCTATACTCTGCAGCTGCGGATAATTCCACTGTCTTAGCACTTCATATGTTGCAATGGCAACTGAATTTGAAAGATTCAGACTTCTTGCCTCGTCAATCATAGGTATTCTGACCGTGCTTTCGGGATACTGCATCAAAAGTTCTTCGGGCAGTCCCTTGGTTTCCTTTCCGAAAATAATATAGCAGTTATCGGGATACTCGGCATCTGAATGAATATGAGTACCCTTTGTTGAAAAGAGAAAATACCTGCCTCCCTTTGTTTTTTCGAGAAAATCGTTTAAATCATCGTAATATGTAATATCAAGCAAGTGCCAATAATCAAGACCCGCTCTCTTTAGTTTTTTGTCATCAATATAAAAACCGAGAGGACGGACAAGGTGCAGACTTGCTCCCGTTGCGGCACAGGTTCTTGCAATATTGCCTGTATTCTGCGGAATTTCAGGCTCTACCAGCACAATATTAAGCTTTGCCAAATCTTATCACTCCAAAAATTCAAAATTCTGTTTTATTCTATTTTAAATCGTAAACAATAATAATGCAAGAACAATCTTGCTCAAATAATAAATACAATTTTTACAGGAGGAAAGACTTATGTTTCATTCACCGATAACAGACATTATGAAAGGTGTTGCCTTAGGTATGATGGCAGGCATAGCTGTTGGCTGCTGCGGAAGAAAAATGTATGACGAAAATCCAAAGCTTAAAAGAAAAGCCAGCAAAGCAATCCACACAATGGAATCCATGCTCGACACCGCACACTATATGTTCAGATAAAAAATCGGCAGTATCATTTTTAAGTGATGCTGCCGATTTTCAGTGTTGAATAAATTATGGTTCAGTAAACTTTCTTTATTTTTTGGCGGATAATTTAGCGTTAGCTAAAATTTCAATGTCCGTTCAAAACCTAAACTAAATCATAATTTAGTACCGCATAACAAGCATAAAACCGCTTATTATGCGGTGCTTTTTATAAGTATTTTAAAATCACATTCCATTCCCGTAAAAGTTTGTCGAGTGTAAATGCCGCATTTGCAGGACTTGTTGACGGAAGTTTTATCGCCTCAATTTGTGTAAACGGATAAATATGCTTTTTATACAGTTTATCGGCGGTCGAACCGTTTGTAAAAATTTGCGATATATTTGCCGTCTGTAAAATCGGCTCAATATCATTCGGCACAACATTCTTTATTGAGCTGTCGCTTGAACCTGTAATTGTGCAGGACTTTATAACATCCCACAAAGCTATGCCGTTATTGAGCAAAAGTTGTTTTTTCTCTTCCGTGTTTTCGGGAACACTTTCATTTAAAAGATCGGCAAGAACTTTCCAAAAGCGGTTTTGCTTATGTCCGTAGAAAAACTCCGCCTCCCGTGATTTTACGGACGGAAAACTGCCGAGAATTAATATTTTTGAATTTCGGTTAAACACAGGCGGTATGGTGTGCAGCAGCCGTAATTCTTCTTGTATGTTTATTTTTGCCATAGCTGTTTTAATCTCCGATTAAATATTTTTTACTTGTGATTTATTCATTTTTACAATTATTACGGCTATTGCAAATACAATAAATTCAGTCAGAGGAAAAGACCACCAAATTCCCATAATATTAAAGTTATTGTTCAACAGCCACATAAGAGGAAACAATAAAACTCCTTGACGAAGTACCTGAATAACCATACTCGGTACAATTTTACCCATTGCCTGAACATAAGTGGCAATCATGGTAGATACCCCGCCAAAGCAATAGCTAAGCGCCATTATTCTTATTGCAGGTATTCCGACAGAACACATTTTTTCCGATGCGGAAAACAACAAAAGTATTTGTCGCGGAAACAATACCTGATATGTCCGATTAACCCGTTCGTATTTTTTTGCGCCGTAATTATAACGCATAATCGGCAAACAACCTTGAATTAAACCGTTTACCGACATAAATATTAACTGCTGTACCTTAAAATACGCTCCGAAAAAAGCCACTGCCGTATCAGAATATGTGACTAAAAACAGATTGACAAAAGTTATCATTAATGAACTTAAAACATTCATGGCAAACGAAGGCAATCCATATCCAAATATATTTTTAAACATATGAACATCAAAAACAAAACTCTTGATTTTGAGTTTTACCTTTTGCTTAGTAAATATAAGTACATATAATGAAATTAACATTGACAAAACATAGCCTAAAACGGTTGCCAAAGCAGCTCCTTTTATTCCCATTTGAGGAAAAGGGCCTATTCCAAAAATAAGCAATGGGTCAAACACAAGATTAAAAACCACTCCTGCAATCTGAAACCACATAGGAGAAATCATATTGCCTGTTGCTTGCAGCATTTTTTGAATTGCAATATGTACCATATTCGGCACTTGCATAAATGCACAAATCTGCATATATATACAGCCGTATTCAAAAATTCGGCTGTCCTCCGTAAAGGCAGAATAGTACGGTGTCATAACTAAAAGTACAATTATATTAACAATTATACCAACCGATAACGACAAAATCAATCCCATTGTAACAACAGAATTTGCCTTGTCCTGCCTTTTTTGCCCCAAATAACCGGCAATCAAAACATTTATTCCTACTCCAATCCACACTGAAAGTGAATTCATTAAATTTGTAATCGGAAAAGACAAAGATACTGCCGCAAGAGCTTGCTCATTAATGCAGGCAACAAACATACTGTCTATCATATTATATGAATATTGCAAGAACATAGAAATCATAGGCGGCAAGCACATCTTAATTATTAATCTGTTTATAGGTTGATATTCCATTTTGTTACAGGTTTCCATAAAAACTCCTCCAAAACAAAAAAGTCACACCCCGCAAAGGGTGTGACGAAAAAACTTTGTTGAAAAATTCACACAAATTTTCTACTTACATTATAGCACAGCACAAGTATTTGTCAAATAAAAGTTATACAGAGAACCATTAAAATATTCTCTATTGACTTTACTGATTGAGAATTTCTCTTGCAACAAACACACCGCTTGCGCTTGCGTGTGACAAGGAATGAGTTACACCACTGCCGTCGCCAATAATATAAAGTCCTTTATGAAGCGACTCAAGGTGTTCGTCAACTTCAACTTCCATATTGTAGAATTTAACCTCAACGCCATAGAGCAATGTATCATCATTCGCTGTACCCGGCGCAATATTATCAAGGGCATAAATCATTTCAATAATGCCGTCAAGGATTCTCTTAGGCAATACAAGACTAAGGTCACCCGGTGTAGCCGACAGTGTAGGAACAACCAAACCTTCCTCTATTCGTTTCGGGTTACTTCTGCGGCCACGGATTAAATCGCCAAAACGCTGAACGATTACTCCTCCGCCGAGCATATTACTAAGTCTTGCAATGCTTTCGCCGTAACCGTTACTGTCTTTAAAGGGTTCTGAAAAATGCTTGCTTACGAGCAGCGCAAAGTTTGTATTCTCCGTTTGTTTTTCCTTGTCCTCATAACTGTGACCGTTTACTGTAATAATGCCGTTTGTGTTTTCTGTAACTACACTACCCTTGGGATTCATACAGAATGTACGCACATTATCCTCGAACTGCTCTGTACGATATACGATTTTACTTTCATAAAGTTCGTCTGTAAGATTTGCAAAAATTACAGCAGGCAGCTCAACACGAACACCAATGTCAACTCGGTTAGATTTTGTCGGAATTTTAAGGTCATTGCAAACTTTTTCCATCCATTTACTTCCACTTCGACCAACTGAAACAATACATTTTTCACACTCGTAACTTTCTTTTTCGGTGTTAATGATATATCCTTTATCATCACCCAAAATTTCAATATTGCTGACAGGAGTGTCAAAGTAAAAATCGACCTTATCCTTAAGAAAACTATATATGTTATTCAACACAATGTAGTTTTTATCAGTACCGAGATGACGAACAGATGCATCCAATAAATTAAGCTTGTTCTGCAAACAAAGTTTTTTAAAGCCTGAACCTGCTGTTGAATACAATTTAGTACCGCTGCCGCCGTACTGCATATTTATATCATCAACATAGTGCATTAATTCAATAGCCTTTTTCTTGCCGATATATTCATATAAAGTACCGCCGAAATCATTGGTAATGTTATATTTACCGTCAGAAAAAGCACCTGCGCCGCCAAATCCGCTCATTATTGAACAAGTTTTGCAAGAAATACATTTTTTTACCTTGTCGCCGTCAATAGGGCATTTTCTTTTTTCAAGCAAATGACCCTCTTCAAAAACAGCAACCTTGAGGTCTGAATTGTTAGTAATTAATTCATAGGCAGAAAAAATACCGCCCGGACCTGCACCGACAATAATTACATCATATTTTTTCATCATTTTTCATTTTTCTCCTTTATGTTAAAAAGTAAAGCGTAAAGGCAAATAAAAAAACCACCAAAAACAACTATAATATGCCCCTACTCGGGGATTATAGTTAAACAGTTTAAGGCAGTTTGTAGATACACCCGTCCGTATTACGAGTTTATATAATCTTTGAACCTGCAATATTATAGCAAATTATATTGCAACCGTCAATAGCTATTTTTATTTTTATGTAAATTATAGGGTATTCATTATCAGTTTGGCATTTAAATTTAGCTAACGCTAAATTATCCGCCCAAAAATAAAAAAGTTTACTCAATTTTTTCAAAAATTGCGGGTTTGGGCAGAGCCCATAAATACTTTCCGTTTACGCAATCTGACGATAGCCAAACAGAAAGCTGTTTGGCGGCTTGAACAAATAGGCGAAAGCCTTTGCGAGAGCAATAAGAAAAGAAATTCGTTATTTCATTAACAAAATATAGGTCTTTTCTTAACGGCTGTCGCCCGTTTTAACAAACTTAGTCTTAACACGCAAACAGCGTGGCTGTTTGCGCCCGATAAATTGTTATATCGGAAGATATTATGGGCGTTGCCCAAACCCGCAAGCCTTTAAAAAGACTTGACCTAAATTTTTTAATTATTTCGCTTAAATTGGTGCATTAAACCCCAAATTTACAATCTCAACTAACCAAAAAGGGACAGTCATCAGACTGTCCCAAAAATATTAGGTTATTATTCGCAACCGAGAATTTTCTTTGCGTTAAGAACTCTCTCGGGTGTTGGCGGATCAATGCCCTCAAGTTTATAGTCGATGCCAAGTTCTTTCCACTTATACACTCCAAGTGTGTGATACGGCAACACTTCAACTCTCTTGACATTTTTAAGAGTTTTTATAAAATCGGCAAGACGATACAGATACTCGTCATAGTCGCTCCTCTGCGGAACAAGTACATGGCGAATCCATACGGGTTTACCCATATCCGAAAGCTCTCTTGCCATTTGCAGAATATTAACATTAGTATGCCCGGTAAGAATTTTGTGCTGTTCATCATCAATATGCTTAATATCGAGTAACAACAAATCCGTATATTGCATAAGCTCTTTCCACTTTGAGTAGTAAGGTTCTTCTGTAGTAAACGGGTTTCCGCTTGTATCAAGCGTTGTATTTATACCGAGCTTTTTTGCCTTTTTAAAAAAGTCAATAAGAAAATCAATCTGTAAAAGCGGCTCTCCTCCACTAACTGTAATACCGCCCTCACTTTTCCAGTAAGGGCGATATGCGATAGCTTTTTTAAGCAATTCTTCTGCTGTGTAAGGTGTACCCTTACTCATTTGCCAGGTGTCGGGATTGTGGCAGAATTGACAGCGCATTGCGCAACCGCTCAAAAATACTACATATCTTACACCCGGTCCGTCAACAGAACCAAAGCTCTCGAGTGAGTGGACATAGCCGACTAACTCTTTATTTTCCATTATTAAATCACATTGACTTGTGGCAAGTTCTTGCGATTACATCGAGCTGCTGCTCTCTTGTAAGGTCAATGAACTTAACAGCGTAACCTGATACACGGATTGTGAAGTTAGCGTACTCTTCCTTCTCAGGATGCTCCATAGCATCGATGAGCTTTTCTGTACCGAATACGTTTACATTGAGGTGGTGTGCACCCT
The DNA here is from genome assembly GCF_023921805.1 of Ruminococcus sp. FMBCY1. GTDB lineage: Bacteria > Bacillota > Clostridia > Oscillospirales > Acutalibacteraceae > Ruminococcoides > Ruminococcoides intestinale_A. The sequence goes on from NZ_CP074197.1 coordinate 1,287,102, forward strand.
GATCGAAGTAACCGTCAAGTACATTTACAAGGTTGTTTACACGCTCGTCATCATTGTGACCGAGTGCATCCGGGCTGATTGTCTGTGTATTTGAAATACCATCGAGTGCATACTCGTATGGAAGTTTAGCAACAGAGTTAAGTGAAGCAAGAAGACCGCTCTGCTCTGCACCGTAAGATGGGTTAGCACCAGGTGAAAGTGGCTCGCCTGCTTTTCTGCCGTCAGGAAGTGAACCTGTAGCCTTACCGTATACAACATTTGATGTAATTGTAAGGATAGAAGTTGTAGGCTCTGAATCTCTGTATGTGTGGCAGTATCTGATCTTGCTCATAAACTTACGGAGAAGGTTTACAGCGATTTCGTCTGCTCTCTCATCGTTGTTGCCGTATCTTGGGAACTCACCGTCGATCTCGAAGTCAGTAGCAATACCGTCTTCATCACGGATAACCTTAACCTTAGCATACTTAATAGCGCTGAGTGAGTCAACTACATGTGAGAAACCTGCGATACCTGTAGCAAATGTACGACGGCAGTTAGTATCAATAAGAGCCATCTCGGCAGCTTCATAGTAATACTTGTCGTGCATATAGTGAATCATATTAAGTGTACCTACATAGAGGTGAGCAAGCCAATCCATCATAGCGTCATACTTCTTGAGAACCTCATCATAGTCAAGGTATTCAGAAGTAATCGGTCTGTATTCAGGACCTACCTGTACCTTTGTCTTCTCATCAACACCGCCGTTGATAGCGTAAAGAAGACACTTAGCAAGGTTAGCACGAGCGCCGAAGAACTGGATTTCCTTACCGGTTTCTGTTGCAGATACGCAGCAGCAGATTGAGTAATCATCGCCCCATACCGGACGCATAACATCATCGTTCTCATACTGAATTGAGCTTGTCTGAACAGAGATCTTAGAAGCGTACTTCTTAAAGCCCTCAGGAAGTCTTGAAGAATAAAGAACTGTGAGGTTTGGCTCAGGTGAAGGGCCCATATTCTCAAGTGTGTGGAGGAAACGGAAGTCGTTCTTTGTAACCTGTGAACGGCCGTCGATACCGATACCTGCAACTTCAAGAGTAGCCCATACAGGGTCACCTGAGAAGAGCTGGTTGTAGCTTTCGATTCTTGCGAACTTAACCATACGGCACTTCATAACAAAGTGGTCAACAAGCTCCTGTGCCTGTGCCTCTGTAAGTGTACCGTTCTCAAGGTCACGCTCAATATAAATGTCGAGGAATGTAGAAACTCTGCCTACGCTCATTGCAGCACCGTTCTGAGTCTTGATAGCTGCGAGGTAACCAAAGTAGAGCCACTGAACAGCTTCTTTAGCGTTCTTAGCAGGCTGTGAAATATCAAAGCCGTAGATTGCAGCCATTTCTTTCATGCCGTTAAGAGCCTTGATCTGATCTGCGATTTCCTCTCTGAGCTGGAAGTCGCCTCTTCTCATACCCTGACGGTTTGTTTCGGCGAAGTCTTCCTTCTTGCACTCGATAAGGTAATCAATACCGTAAAGAGCGACTCTTCTGTAGTCGCCTACGATTCTGCCTCTGCCGTATGTATCCGGAAGACCTGTAAGAATCTTGTTGTGACGAGCTACCTTCATTTCAGGTGTGTAGATATCGAATACACCCTGGTTATGTGTCTTGTGATATTTTGTAAAGATTTCGTGAAGCTTAGGGCTTGGCTCATAACCGTACATCTGGCATGACTGTTCAGCCATCTTAATGCCGCCGTAAGGCATAAATGCACGCTTTAAAGGCTTGTCAGTCTGAAGACCGACTACCTGCTCAAGATCCTTAAGATCTTCGTCAATGTATGCTGCGCCGTAAGCTGTGAGTGAGGTAACAACCTCAGTCTCCATATCAAGTACGCCGCCCTTGCTTCTTTCTTCTTTCTGAAGTTCTTTAAGTTTGCCCCAAAGCTTTTCTGTAGCCTCAGTAGGACCTACGAGGAAAGACTCATCGCCGTCATATGGCTTGTAGTTTTTCTGGATAAAGTCTCTGACATTGATTTCAGATTCCCAAAGTCCGCCAACAAAATTACTCCATTCGGAACGCATAGAATAACCCCCTGTATTTCAAAAATAAAACCGACAAGGCTCAAACCGTGATTGATTTGAACCGTCGGCATTTCAAGCATTTTCAATAGACGAGATTAACTCTCATTGAATTGATTTTATTGCTTTTTTGCCGAAACGGCAATGTAAGCCTTGCGTTGCTGATTTATTGTTTCCGTCACAAAATCAGCATATATAAAATACCACATTTTTTTGCTAAAGTCAAGGATTTTCAAAAATTACTAATGCTTTTTATTTTTGCCTAAAAAAGCCGAATTTTCCCTATATTTTTTGCCTATAGCGCCGCCGATTTTCGGTATATTTTTTAATATGTGAAAAATTTAACAATTACTTGTTTTTTATTATTTGTTTTTACATAAATTTTGTTGATTTTTGTTCTGTCCTTTACAAGCGGCAAAAGCATTTCAGTACTTTAAAACGCAAAATCGGTAAAATAAATTCATTAAAATCACAAAGAAATTATTTTTTGATTTTTCTTAATTTTCTTATATAAGCAAAAGTTTCTTCTTCTCCCTTTTCACTCAGCATTGTAAGTAATTCTTCAAGCAGTTTCTCTGTGTTTTCGTGCATACGGTGTTTACCCTTTACCCTGCCGAAGTAATCCAAAGAATCTCTGTCTTTGTAATTCGAACCGTTATATATTTTACTTGCGGCGACCCTGTCACAAAACATTTCGATTACATAATTAAGCGGCATTTCCACATTTTCTATCTGCTTTGTCTTAGGATTGTAGTCATTCCAATACTCGTAGTGATGACGGTTTCTGCCCTTATGATGCATCCATGCCTTTGAGTAGCCGTAAAGCTCCCTTTCTTTTTCGTTAGGACTTCTGTTGCCCTGGTAGTACTTTGCACCAGGAATAAACTCCGTCGGTGAATATTTTGAAAGGTCGTGCCTCAACCCCTGCCAAAGTATTCCTGCCTTTGCGCAGTGAGCAATAACCTTATGCCTGTGTCTTGTAATCGTTCTGAAGTGTTTTATAAAATGTAACATATCCAATCACCAAACATATTCTAACATATTTCACGGGGATTTTGTTGAATATTTAAATATTTCTTGAACTTTTTTAAAAAAACATATATAATAATGTAATAAAATAAACTAAAAGACACAAACGAAAGGAATAATTTGATGAATTTTAAATCCATTAATCGTAAATCCTTTATTCTTACGCTTGCGGCAGTGCTTGGCGTATCGGTAATAGTAACCGCTGTGGCAGGTAGAACTTCCGATAATTCAGTACCTGCCGACAATAAAAACATTAATACAACTCAACCTTCGTTGGCAAACAGCAAACAGCCGACCGTTATTGTAACGGGCGAAACCGCCGATATAAGCATTGAATGTAATGAAATAAAAATTATCACTCCGTCGGAGGCAACCGCCGAAGAACTTGTAAAATCAAAGTGGTCAAGCAGTGACAACAATATCGTTACCGTTGATGACGGTGGAAGAATTGACGGCTTAAGCGAGGGTACGGCTACAATTACCGCACAGATAGGCAACACCCGCCATACCTACAATATTACGGTTGCTGCTCAGTCGCAGAGCATTTATGACGGATATTCAACCTGCTATCTTGCAAACACTGATGTTCTCAATGAAAATCTTAATAATATTTACGAAAAAAATCCTTATTTTATTAAAGTCAATCGCTCGCAAAACTGCGTTACGGTTTACACTTATGACAAAAACGGCGAATATACTGTTCCTGTCCGTGCAATGATTTGTTCAACCGGTGTTAACAAAGCTACCGTTCTCGGCGACGATTTCTACATTTACTACAAGCAGGAATGGAATCCGCTTTTCAATGATGTTTACGGTCATTATGTATCGGGATTTTACGGCGATTATCTTTTTCATTCCGTTCCGTATGAAGACGCAAGCGCCGACACACTCGAAACCGAGGAGTTCAACAAACTCGGAGATGAGGGTTCACTCGGCTGTGTAAGAATGGAAACCGCAGATGTAAAGTGGATATATGATAATTGTCCCGAAAACACACCCGTAACCGTTTACGATGACAACAATCCGGGCCCGCTCGGCAAACCGGAGGCAATTAAAATTACCGACCATACCTGTGGCTGGGACCCTACCGACGATGATCCGCAGAACCCGTATGCAACAAAGACACCTGAAATTCACGGCGCAAGCGATTTGACTATAAGCAAAGGCGAAACCGCCGACCTGCTTGAGGGTGTAACCGCTGTTGACACCTGTTCAAACGATATTACAGATAAAATATCCGTAACAGGCAATGTTCTTACCGATAAAGTCGGTACATATAAGCTGACTTACAGCGTTGAAGACACAATGCACCGCACAAAAAGAATTGATGTTACCGTCAAGGTAGTTTAAAATTATGGTTTAGCAGAGTGTTTTGACAAGTAATTATAAAAGTTTGGTCAACCTTTTCAAAGGTTGTGGGTGTGGGCAAAGCCCACAAATACTTTCCGCTTACGCAATCTGACGATAGCCGAACAGCTTGCTGTTTGGCGGCTTGAACGAATAGGCGAAAGTCAATGCGAGAGCAATAAAAGAAAACATACTTAATCTTCATAGGCAACGCAATGCGTTGCCTATATTTTTGGCATTTCCGTTTACAACGGCTACCGCCTGTTTTTTCAAATTCTGTTTTACGCACACTGACAGCAGACTGTCAGTGCATAATAATTTGTTATATCGGAAGATTTTTATGGGCGCTGCCCAAACCCGCAATTTTTGAAAAAATTGAGTAAACTTTTTTGTTTTTGGGAGGATAATTTAGCGTTAGCTAAATTTCAATGCCCGACCGACACTCCGTTAAACCATAATTCACCCCAACTTTTAATAAAAAATCTGATAACAAGATAAAAATTACGGCTGTTGCTTAAATCGCAACAGCCGTTTAATTTATCCAAAAACTTTTAAAATCTCGTCCTTATGAGCCATAATTGCATCATACCCCTCTTGAATAGTATCGTCAACACTGTCGATAGAAAAAAGGGCGGTATTTTCATTCTTTATCTGCACGGCGAGGTCGGCAAGCTTCATTGATTCTCTGGTACTGTCAATTGAATACACATCGAGAGCACGCCATATAACCTTGATAAGTCCATCAAGGCCTGCGTCCGGTTTATACTGCAAAATATCAAATCCGATTGCAAGCACCTTGCCTACGCCCATATCCTTTAACACTCTTACAGGCAGGTTGTCCTTTGAACCGCCGTCAACAAAGTCATATTCTTTATACGGGCAGGTTGTGTAAATTGCAGGAAACGACATACTCGCTCTTACCGCAACATCGAGCGGAACATCTGTAAGATAGTGTATATGCTCTCTTTCAAGGTGTTCGTCATAGGTTGTAAAAATACATTCGTCTGTTGTCATTGTGTCAACGGTACAGACAGAAAGATTAATCGGCAAAGACTTAAAATCATTTTCAAGTCCCTTTAAGGCAAGCACTTCTTTTACAACATCAGAAATTATTTCGCCGTTTTTTATGCCGTTTTTCTGAATTTTTTTATAAACGATAAACTGCGCAAGTGCCTTGAATATAAGTCCGTTGTCAATTTCGGCAAGAATTTTCCAATATTTTTTTGCTATCTCGTGCATTTCTTTCGGTTCAAGCCCCATAGCAACCAACATTGCCATAATAGAGCCTGAGCTTGTTCCCGAAACATATTCGGGTCTTATACCAAGTTCATATAAAGCGGTTACCGCACCAATGTGCGCAATACCCTGCAATCCGCCGCCTGAAAAAACAAATCCAATCGCATCTTTTCTGTCTTTCATAATTTTTCGCAATCCTTATCTTTATTAATAAAATTTGTACACATTACAATAAGATTCGGTTTCCACAAAGTAATCGTACCAATTGTAAAACTCGTCAAAGCTGTAATCCTTTGAAATCAAGTCATAATTCTTGAATTTTGTATTCTCTGTAATATACTTAATTACCTTGTCTTTGTCGGCAAGTCTTGAAATGTAAACTGTAATTTCATTCTCATTCGCAAGTTTTAAATCCGTTTTGATAGCCTGCATACTGTCGGTCTTTTCCTTTTCACTGCCGTTATTCATATAACCGTCCATAAACTCGGTAATCTTTCCGTTGGTAATTACTCCCCTCTTCTCTGCAAAATTCTCAAGCTCATTTGCAAGAGCAGGAGAAAAATCAGCCGTCTGAACAATCATAGTTTCATCGTAATTTGCAAGCTTGTCAATGCTCTTGTTCCACTCAAGCATTGCAGTGCCGACAAATACGCATTTAGAAGTCTGCGGAGTGTAAAGCTCCGTCTTTACACCGTACATATAGTACGGCTTTACAGTGATATATCCGATTGCACAGGTAACCGCAAGGCAAATCGGTACGGCTGTTGTGAGCCATTTTTTGCCCGTAACTCTTGTAAATTTAATAAGTGCAAGCACAAATACAGTTACAAGCATCGGCAAAGACGCCATAATGTAGCGGTCGCTGTTAAACGGAGAAACAAGCGAAATTGCCACAAAATATACAAGCGACGGCACAAAAGCCATATACGCTGTGCGAGAAAGCTTTTCCTTTCTGACAAAGCGGAGGTAAATCCAAAAGCCGATGAGCGCCCCACCGCAAAGTGCAAGCAGCCAAATCTGATTTAAGAATACATCTTTTGCCAGCACCTGAATATATGTGCAAATCTTATAAACAAAGTAAGTAACAATAGTAATCGGATCAATATTAATGCTCAGCGAACCGAAGCCACGGTTGCCGCCGAGCACATTCGTAATGATGTACGGATAAATACAAAGTGCCGCCGCACTGCCGAGAACAGCAGTAATTATGTACTTTATTAAATCCTTTATGTTTCTTTCCTTAATTTGGAACACAAGCATAATAAGACCTGTAAGTCCCTCAAACAAGATGAAGTAATACTGCGTAAGCGTGCCAAGCAATGTTATAAGCCCTAAAATCAAGAAATCGGTAAATTTTGCGGTATTCTTTCTCTCATAGATTTTTAGGTTCATATAAATCATTGAAAGCACAAAAAATGTAAGCGTTGCGTACATTCTCAAATAAATAGTCATTGTAGTACAGGCAATACTGAACGCAAAAGCGCCTGTCGCTATGAGAGCATAGAGATTATTTTTGGTAATTCTCTTTACGATTTTAAACAGCATAATCAAAATGCCTGCCATTGCAAGAACATTTATCGAAAACGCAAAATATCTTGAGAATTGATTTGGAAACAGCGAGCATACAGTATGCACAAGTCCGTAGTAAAAAGGCGGATGAGAAGCGTCAATTATTTGATTTTCATAAACCTGTTCATAATTAAAGCGGTCACCGTCCGATACGGAAAGATAGTCGATAAAATCGGCACCGCTGTTCCATTCACCGTCAGTTTTAAGTGTATTAGCCGAATTTGCGAGATTATATGTCAAAAGCTCATCCTCGTGATAGCCCTGTTTGTTCATCATAAAAACAGTGCTTAGCGCAAGGCTTAAAACTATGACAACAGCAAGAAAAATTCTTGATTTTTTGTCTGAAATATTCATATATTACCTCATCTTTTTATCCGTTCTGAATTTTAAAAAATATTATACCAAAATTTTACCATATAGTAAACATACAAAACATTGGTTTTTATATGTAATTTTTCAAATATTTACTGTGCTTTAGCTAAACAAGAGCAAAAACAATGTACCATTATTTATTTTAACGAACGAATGTGACTTTTGTGTTACAAAGAAAAAATTATTTTGTATAAAAATCAAGCCGACACAGATGTTTTTATTTTATCGGTTAAATCCCGTTTTTCAAAAATACTTAATAAATTCTCTTATATAAAAAACTCTTTCATTGCCGCAATCATCTTATCCATTTCTTCATCTCTACCTATAGAAATTCTTAAGTAGTTATCAATTCTCGGAACATTAAAATATCTGATAAAAATTTTCTTGGTTTTCAGATATTCAAATATTTCTTTTGCGGAATATTCTTTATGAGTGGCAAAAAGAAAGTTTGTTGCGCTCTTTTTTACATCAAAGCCAAGCGCAATGAGTTCATCCCTTACCCTCTCTCTTGTAGCGATAACCTTATTAACACATTCCTTAAAGTATTCCTCGTCATTCACAGACGCAGTACCGACCTCAAGTGCAATGCTGTCCATAACATATGAATTGTATGAATTTTTAACGGTTTCAAGCGTAGCAATCAACTCTTCACTGCCGATTGCAAAGCCGATACGCATACCTGCGAGTGAGCGTGATTTTGAAAAAGTTTGGGTAACAAGGAGATTTTCGTACTTCTTTGTAAGCTCAACGGCAGACTCTCCGCCAAAGTCAACATAAGCCTCGTCAATAATAACAACGCTGTCGGGATTATGCTCAACAATGTCAATCACAAAATCAAGCGGTTTGCAAATGCTGGTCGGCGCATTCGGGTTAGGAATAATAATACCGCCGTTCTCCGTATAGTAATCTTCGGCGTGAATTTCAAAATTTTCGTCAACAGGGATTGTCTTGTACGGAATTTTTATAAGCGAACACCATACAGGATAAAAAGAATAGGTAATATCAGGATATAAAATCGGCTTATCAGAATTAAAGAAAGCCATAAAAGACAATGCTATTACATCATCCGAGCCGTTGCCGACAAATACATTATTTCTGTTTACATTATATCTTTGAGCAATGGCATCTTTTAAAATTATCGAATCCGAATTAGGATATTTTTTTAGCCCATCACTGTTCTGTGCGTATTTTTCAAAAACTTTTTTAACCTGCGGTGACGGCGGATAGGGATTTTCGTTTGCGTTAAGTTTAATCATATCCTTATCGTTTGACTGTTCACCTGCTACATACGGTTTTATTTTTATAAGATTTTCTCTCCATTTTCCCTGCATTTTGATTTCTCCTTTTATAAATATTTTTTAACAATCGGGCAATAGCCTTTGAAATCAACGGATTATCCGCCCCGAAAAAAAGTTTGTCAGCCTAAAAAGGCTTGACCTGAATTTTTAAATTATTTCGCTTAACCCGTGCGCTAAGCCATAATTTATCCCAACTTTTGATAAAGAACCACAAAATTTTTCTTAAATTCCAAAACAGGTCACGAAAAATCGTGACCTGTAATTAACTGTGTACATTGTAAACAGCGAAAAAGCGTTAAGCCTTTGCCTTGGCGTCACTCTTAAAGAGTGCTGTAAGAGTTTTATTATCTGCTGTGCCTGACTGTTTAAGTCCGCTCGCTTTTTGGAAATCTTTTACAGCCTTTTGAGTAACTTCGCCGTAATAACCCGTCACATTACCCTTATCTGTAATGTAACCAAGGTCAAACAAGCGCTGCTGCATAGCCTTTACATTATCGTTTTCATCGTCAAGTTTAAGTGAAAGACCGCTTACCTTTATTTTGTATTGGCTTTCAACCGAACCGTTTACATTTGCGGCAGCTGTTGCAGCCTGCGTGGTTGTCTGTGTATTCGATGCCGATTTTGTAGCTGTTGTTGCACCCTCAACGGCTGACGGAACAACCGATTCGGAGGTTGCGTCCGTATTTTTCTTAAGTCTGTCGGGATACATAAAGTTCATAATCTTATTCAATGTAAAAAGTGAAGTTGTACCCATTCTGCTGATTTCTTCCTGTGAAATCATAAGAGTTTGTTTATTCTTAACAGCTTTTAATCCCTTAAGGTCAGAGTCATTCTTAATAAACTGCAAAGTTGCGTCATCGTCATACAATATATAATCCGGATTTGCAATCTTTAAAATTTTTGTGTCAATCTCGCTTTCGGATACATTTACAGCGGCATTTACCGCACCTGTGTATCCCAAAAGCATATCGCCGTATGTTCCGCTGTGGAGAGTATGGAGCTTATCTCCCTCAAGGTACAAATAGCAAATTGTTTTGGAAACATTGCTGTTGACTTCGGCTTTGTAAGTTTTCATGGTGTCAATTAAATCTTTATAAGAATCTTCACCTGTTTTTGCTCCGTCAACAGAACCGCCAAGAATCTTTCCGAGAGTAAGATACACGGTTTCAAGCTCTGTTGTGGTTTCGGGTGAAGCAACATTTAGCACCATAATACCTGCGTCGGTAAGCTCTTTCTTTGCATTTTCGTCAAGTGTGTCATCTGCAAAAACAATATCGGTTGCATACGATTTGATTTTTTCAACATCAGGATTTGCAGCCGAACCCACACTCGGTGCCACCGATAAAAAGTTTTGAGTAACCTCGTCACTTCTGCCTACCATTTTTTTGGCATAACCTAAATAAGAAATAATGTCTGCCGTTTCGTCCGAAAGCACAACAATATCTTTAGGCTCGGTTTCTATAGTAATATCCGCAACAGATACAGGATAGTTTTTATTGTCGCCGCTGCAGCCCGCAAGTCCCGCACAAGCTGAAACAGCAAGTGCCGACGCAAGGAATACTGAAACAATTTTCTTCATTATTTACCTCCGTTTATTTAGCAAATAGAGATTCAATATAATGCTTTGCACATCTCGGTGAACGACCGCCTCTTGAAAGTGCAAAACGCTCTGCGCCTGCCTCAAGTTCTTCTTCTGTAAGATTAACTCCGTTTTCTTTGGCAAGAGCAAAAACAATGTCAAGAAATTCTTTCTTTGACGGAGCAGAATAACATACCGACAAACCGAAACGGTCTGAAAGCGAGAGTGTTTCCTGCATATTATCACGGGTGTTGATATCATCATCCGTACGGTCGGCAAAGCTTTCCTTAACAAGATGACGACGGTTAGATGTCGCATAAATAAGCGCATTGTCAGGACGAGCCGCAATACCGCCCTCAAGCACCGCTTTCAATGTTGTGTAACTCTGATCCTGCTTTTGGAAAGAAAGGTCATCAATAAATATGATAAACTTCATAGGCAGAGTTGCAATCTTATCAACCAGAATCGGGAAGTCGATAAGTCTTTCCTTTGGAATTTCAACAATTCTCAAGCCGTCTTTGCGGAATTCATTTGCAATGGCTTTAACGGTAGAACTTTTACCTGTACCCATATCGCCGTAAAGCAGGCAGTTATTGCAAGCCTTACCCTCAATAAAGGATTTTGTATTGCCGACAACGATGTCACGCTGTCTTTCGTAGCCTGTAAATGAATCCATATCGATTTTATCGGGGTGCAAAACAGGTTGAATATCGCCGTCACGCCAAATAAACGCCTTATAACGGGCAAAAATACCGCAGCCGTTTTCTTTATAATACTTAGCTACCTTTTCAAGCGAACCGTCAAACATCTTAAAGCTCTCTGCACACTCGCCGCACTCCCATTTTGGAAGATGCTCGGCAACATAGCCCATATCGGCAACGGTTGCCAAATCATTTGATGCGCAATAGCACTGAATAAGCTCTTGAGAAGTAAGTGAAGCGGCATTTAAAATAGCCTGACAGTCACGCTTTACGGCTTTTAAAAGATTGTCGGGAAGTGTGTTGTACTTACCGGCAGCCGCAGCTCTTGTAAAGCAGTTTTCATCAAACAATGCAGCCTCGGTAAATGCATAGGCAAGGCGATTGCTGCAACCTCTTTCACTGATAAGAGAGAAAAACTCGCCGTATGCGTTTAAAAACTCCTCGGGCTTTTTATCCATAGAATTTAATAATTTGTAATATGCCTTTGGTACGCTTCTGTTTAAAATTCCTCTGAAAATCGAGAGGGACGAAAGCGAAAATAAAATTTCTTTTGCTTTATTCATAATCATCATTCCATTCCTCTTAATTGTACGACTTTTTTCGTTTTAAGTCAATATTTCCTCAAAAAATATGACTTTGTTTTAATTTTTAAAAGTAAAAAACAAACAAAAAACTGTATTGCACATTGTTATTTTTTGCTTTATTTGCAATAATTTAAAAATATTCAAAAAAGTGTTGACAAATACAATTTAATGCTGTATAATACTATATGTTCTCTTGTGAGGACACAATTAAACAGTTGGTGTTAATGACGCTGAGGGTCCACCTGTTCCCATACCGAACACAGAAGTTAAGCTCAGTGGTGCCGAAAATACTTGGCTGGTGACGGCCCGGAAAGATAGGGAGATGCCAACATAACAAAATCCATCTGATTTAGGTGGATTTTTCTTTTGCAAAATTTTAGGTAAATTTGGGTTTAGCGGTTCTTTCTCAAAAGTTGGGGTAAATTATGATTTAGCAAATTGCTTTGCCAATTAATTATAAAAGTTTGGTCGACCGACACTTCGCTAAAACATAATTTATAAAAATTTTAAAAAAGGTATTGACAAATACAATTTAATGCTGTATAATATCAATTGTTCTCTTGTGAGAACACAATTAAATAGTTGGTGTTGATGACGCTGAGGGTCCACCTGTTCCCATACCGAACACAGAAGTTAAGCTCAGTGGTGCCGAAAATACTTGGCTGGTGACGGCCCGGAAAGATAGGGAAATGCCAACATAATGAAATCCATCTGATTTAGATGGATTTTTTCTTTTGCGATTTTTAATTTTAAAAACAAAAACAGCCCTGTCATAGTTTAAATTATGACAGGGCTTTACTTAACTGTAATTCAATTTTGAATTATGCTTTCTTCTGCGTTCTCTGCTGTTCTGAAAACTTTTCTCTTGTTTTCTTTACAATATCAAGCTGTGAAGAAAGTGTTTCTTCTGTTGTCTTTAAAATGCTGTCAGAGTAAACATTTGTAGCTGTGCGGATTTCCTTTGATTTTGCCTTCGCATCGTCAACAATTTCCTTAGCCTTAACCTTTGCCTCACGAACAAGCTCGTTCTGATTGAGGATTGTTTTTTTACGCTCTTCGGCATTGCGAATAATGTTTTCTGCCTCTTTCTTAGCCTCTGTAAGAATTGCCTTTCTGTCGGCAACTACATTCTTTGCCTGGCTGATTTCTGACGGCATTGCGTCCTGAATCTGCTCAATAATGTTGTACATCTCATCGCTGTCAACCATTACCTTGCCGCCTGAAAAAGGTACAGACTTAGCCGAGCCGAGTATATCCTGAAGCTCTAAAATTAAATCATCAATTTTCATAATTTATTATCTCCTTTATTTAAGGTTTACTTTTCTTTTTTATAAAGTCTTTCAACAATTCTGTCATGAATCATCTCAGGAACAAAATTGCTTATATCACCGCCGAGAGAAGCTACCGTACGCACCATACTTGAACTTAAATACATTGACTCCGACTCCGCTGTCAGAAATATTGTTTCAAGCTGCGGATTAAGCCTTTTATTGGTGAGTGCCTGCTGAAATTCATATTCAAAGTCAGACACAGCTCTTAATCCTTTTACTATTGCGTCAACCTTGCGCTCTTTGCAATATTGAGCAAGCAAGCCGCTGTAGCTTACTATTTCAACATTCTCGATACCTGCGGTTGATTCCTTTAAAAACTGTATTCTCTCCTCCGCAGAAAAGCTCGGAGTCTTTTTTTCGTTGGTAAACACACCGACTATAACCTTGTCAAACATATTTGCGGCACGCTTGATAATGTCGATATGTCCCAGCGTAACCGGATCAAAACTGCCCGGACAAATAACTGTTTTTTCCATTACAAAAAATCCTTATGTCTGAATGTGCTTATTTTTATTTTACCATAGCGATATTCTCTGTCAAGTACAAAATCGCCGTAATTTGCAGAAATTTGTTCGTCAATGGGATTTTCTGCAATAATTATGCCTGTTTCACGCATATTCTCCGCCACAATAGGAAGTGCGTCCTGCAAAATTCCTTTTTTGTACGGCGGGTCTAAAAACGCTATGTCAAACTCGGTTGAGTTCATAGAAAGAAAGCTGCGGTAATCCATTGCAAACAGCTTTGCCTCTTTGTCAAATTTAACCGCAGAAACATTTTTTCGCACTACATCAAGCGATTTTTTTGATGCGTCAACAAAATACGCCGAGCTTGCGCCTCTGCTTATTGCCTCAATACCCATCTGTCCCGAGCCTGCAAAAAGGTCGAGAAATGTATGTCCCATAATTTCAAACTGTATAATTGAAAATACGGCCTCTTTTATTCTTTCGGTGGTAGGTCTTACATCTTCTCCCTCAAGGGTTTCAAGTCGCCTGCCTTTTGCCGTTCCTGTTATTACCCTCATAATATCTTCCTTTTTTTCGTATAAAGCATAAAAGCACTTATTACGAATGTATTTTCTTCAATATTACATAATTATAACATATTATTACAAAAATTACAACATTTTTATTAATTCAATTTTCTGTCGTTTTTTCATTTGAATGAAAGTATCTGTACACTGCTATTGCCGCATTTTTTGTCATTTGCGGACATCCCTCAAGCTCTTCAAGGTCTGCCTTTGAAATATTGTCAATCGTCCTGAAATACTTAAGCATTGCCCTTGCTCTCTTCTCCCCTATGCCGTCAATATCGGTAAGCGAGCTTTTAAAAGTATTTTTACTTCGCCTGCTGTGGTGATAGCCGATTGCAAAGCGGTGCACTTCGTCCTGCATTTTGCTAAGGAAAGTAAACAGTGCCCTGCGTGAGCTGACAGAAATTTCTCCGCCGTCACCCGTAACCGCCCTTGTACGGTGTTTGTCATCTTTAACCAAGCCGAAAAGCGGAACATCAATATTCATCTCCCGCAAAACTTTTTTTACTGCCGCAACCTGACCTTTACCGCCGTCAAGCAAAATCAGGTCGGGCAGTTTTCCGAAGCCCTCGTCTGCCTTTTCGGCTTTATAGTATTCGTCAAATCGTCTGCCGATAACCTCCGCCATAGATGCGTAGTCGTCCTGTCCCTCAAAACCCTTTATCTTAAATTTTTTATAGGCGCACTTGTACGGCTTGCCGTTTTTATAAACAATCATACCCGCAACATTTTCTGTACCGGCAAGGTTTGAAATATCGTAGCTTTCAATGTATTGCGGTATTTTTTCAAGTCCGAGCAATTCCTTAAGCTCTTCAAGTACACTGTATTCCTTGACTGTCGCACCCTTGCGCTGTGCAAGTTCTTCGGCGGCGTTTGAACGGCACATTGCCATAAGCTGTGCCTGCTCACCCCTTTGCGGAACTGTAACATACACCTTACTGCCACGCTTTTCGCTCAGCCAATCCTGCATTGCG
The DNA here is from genome assembly GCF_023921805.1 of Ruminococcus sp. FMBCY1. Lineage (GTDB taxonomy): Bacteria > Bacillota > Clostridia > Oscillospirales > Acutalibacteraceae > Ruminococcoides > Ruminococcoides intestinale_A. Next base: position 1,302,208 of record NZ_CP074197.1, read on the forward strand.
GTCAAACCGTCAAAATCTTTGTCAATGGCAATATTTTTTGGTATATCGTCACGAATAGTATAGTAGCGCAAGATAAATTCCTCGGTTTCACTGTCACTGTCGCCCGAATCAAAAACAAAACTTTCTCTGTCAAAAAGCCTGCCGCCCTCAAAGCGAAACACCTGATAGCAGGTCTTTTTTCCGTCCGAAAAACTGCCGATAACATCTTCGTCGAGAACCTTGTTTGCAACAACCTTTTGCTTGTCCCCCATTTTTTTAATTGAGCTGATTTTATCACGGATTCTTGCGGCTCTTTCAAATTCAAGATTTTCTGCCGCCTCCTCCATTTTCTTAGTGAGGTCTTTAACCGAATTTGACGAACCTCCCTTTAAAAACGCAAGCGCCTGTTCTACGCTTTCGTTATAATCGGCAAATTTCACCTTTCCTGTGCACGGAGCGGAACAAAGTTTGATATGATAGTTAAGACACGGTCTGCCCTTGCCGAAATCCTGCGGGAACTTGCGATTGCAGGTTGGGAGCATAAAAATTTTGTTAGCCTCCTCAACTGCGCTCTTTACATAGTAACTGCTTTTGTACGGTCCGATGTATTCGGCATTATCGTCATTTTTCTGGAGAACATAAGAAATTTTGCGCCATTTGTCGCCGCTGACCTTGATGTAACTGTAGCCCTTATCGTCTTTAAGGAGAATATTATATTTTGGGGTGTGCTGTTTAATCAGACTGCACTCAAGAATGAGCGCCTCAAACTCGCTGTCTGTGATAATGTATTCAAAGTGGTCAACATTGTCAACCATACGGCGCACTTTTTCTGCGTGGTTGTTTTGAGAACCAAAGTATTGGCTGACACGGTTTCTCAAAGCCTTTGCCTTTCCGATGTAAATAATTTCACCGTCAGCGGAATGCATAATATATACCCCGGGCAAAAGAGGCAGTGCCATAGCTCTTTTGCGGAGTATTGCCATTTTGGGATTCATTGATATTCTCCTTTGAACGAAGTTTTCAACATTTTATTATAATAACATTAAAAGATTAATTAAAAATTCCGTAATAAACAAACTTTAATCATAAAACAGAGTATAAAAAACCGATTTTTATATTTTCTTTGTTAATCTGAATTTATATCACAAATCCGCCGTTTACACCGAGGACTTGTCCTGTAATAAACTTTGCCTTATCCGAGCACAAAAACAATGCGGTCTGCGCTATATCATCAGGTTCGCCGAGCATATTGAGCGGAGTTTCATCTTTTAATTCATTCACAGTATGCTCGTCAAACGATTTCATCATATCGGTCATTACAACTCCGGGTGCAATGCAATTGACACGAATACCCGAAAGTCCGACTTCCTTTGCAAGCGCCTTTGTAAGTCCGATTACGCCTGCCTTTGCGGCGCTGTAATGCACCTCGCAGGACGCACCTACCTGCCCCCACATTGAACTGACATTTAGTATAACCCCGCTGTGATTTTTTATCATAAAGCGTTTCAGTACCTCTCTTGAACAATAAAAAACACCGTCAAGGTTAGTGCCTGTCATTCTTCTCCAATCCTCATCCGTTATATCCGTAAAAAGTTTTTGCTGTGCTATTCCTGCATTATTCACAAGCACATCAACAGTGCCGAACCGATTTTCAACTTCGTCAAAAAGGAAAGTAACTTCTTGCGAAGATGAAACATCCGCTTTAACAGGTAATGCAGTCGAGTTAGTTTCGTTCTCTATCTTTTTTGCAAGCGCAAGCGCCTTGTCTTGTGAATTGTTATATTGCAAAACAACATTGTATCCGTCCTTTGCAAAAGCAAGCGCCGTTGCCGAGCCGATACCGCCCGACGCTCCTGTGATTACCGCTGTTTTCAAACCTTCATCTCCGTTTCATCTCGGTTTTATTTATATGATAATTATAACATCTATAAATTACATTTACAAGATTAGGTTATTTGGCAACGGTTTGAAATAAATAAAAACAGCTTTGAATCGGCATAAGCGAAAACAAAGCTGTTTGTTTAAATGTTGCGGCAACTATAACTAAATAAAAATAAATTTAAATCTAAATCTAAATTATCTCTTTAAGGTTTTTCACCATATCGGCAATAACTTCCATAATTTTTTCAGTCGGTTTTTCCTTAAGCAATTTGTCAAGATTTTCTTCAAAATCCTTTGGTAAAATCTCGCAACGCTCCTTGCAAATTTGCACAAGTCTTTTTTCTCCCGGGTGGGTAAGTCTGTTCACTGCAAAAATAACATCAAAATAGCTTGCAACAAAAGCGGCTGTTCTGTGATTTACACTTACAAAATCGTTTCTGTCAATCGCTTTTTTTATCTGCTTGTCATATGACGGCAAAATACCCGAAAGCATCTTCATATTTAAATCTATAATATTTTGACGGAGTTCTTCAGGATACGGAACGGTAAACTTCTTTTTAATCTCCGCATATTTACCGCTTGGGTCATACACGATCTGCGATGTAATAATGTTATGCCAAAAACAAGTTGTATAACCGTGGTTTGCGTGATGTTCAAAAACAGTATAGCTTATAAATTTATCGAATTTATCCATAGGACGGTATATAATGTCCATAGGAACACCGTCTTTGAGTATAATATTGTCTTCAAACTCCCAATAATGATTGCCGATTTCCATTTGCGAACAGTAAGGCGCAAGGATATTTTCTCTTACACCGTTGTCGATGTTATCTGTAAGATACACATAAACATCATAATCTGATTTTTCGTCAAAAACACCGTTTGCACGGGAACCGCCGAGAGCAATAGCCTCTACCTGCGGCAATGCGGAAAGTTTTTCAAAAATTTCGTTTACCATAATTCACCAATCTTGTTAATGTATAGCTTTTTTAATTTCCGATAAAAAGGTTCTTTGTCAAAAGTTTTGGAAATTATGGTTTAGCGCATAGCTTTAGCTAAATAATTTATTAATACTACTCCAACATTTAGGACAGAACCTTTAATTTTGCAAAAAAGCGGCAAAGTTTTGCCTTTGCCGCCCATAAATTACATAATAGACTTAATAAGTCCGCCTTTTTTAATAATGTTCTGAATAAACTCCGGGAAAGGCTCTGCCTGATAAGTCTTGCCTGTTGTTTCGTCTGTGATAACACCTGTATCAAAGTTTACAGAAACAACATCGCCCTCTTTGATTTCCTTTGCTGCCTCGTCACACTCAAGAATTGGAAGACCGATATTAATTGAGTTACGGTAGAAAATTCTTGCAAAAGTCGAAGCAATTACGCAGGAAATACCGCTTGCTTTAATTGCAATCGGTGCGTGTTCTCTTGAAGAACCGCAGCCGAAGTTCTTTTCGGCAACCATAATGTCGCCCTCGTGAACCTTATTTACAAATTCTGCGTCAATATCCTCCATACAGTGAGCGGCAAGCTCTTTGTGAGATGCTGTGTTGAGGTAACGAGCAGGAATAATTACATCTGTATCTACATTGTCGCCAAACTTGTGGACTGTACCCTTAGCGTTCATAATCAGTACCTACCTTTCAAAAAATCAAAGCTTTGCAGGGTCTGTAATGTAACCCTTAACAGCACTTGCGGCAGCTACAGCCGGGCTTGCGAGGTAAACCTCACTGTCAACATGACCCATTCTGCCTACAAAGTTACGGTTTGTTGTTGAAATAGCTTTTTCGCCTGCGGCAAGAATACCCATATGTCCGCCAAGACAAGGGCCGCAAGTCGGAGTAGAAACTACTGCGCCTGCCTCAATAAATATATCAAAAAGTCCCTCGTGCATAGCCTGTAACCAGATTGCCTGTGTACCCGGGAAGATAATGCATCTTACATTCTTTGCTATCTTTCTGCCCTTGAATACCTCTGCGGCAGCTCTGAGGTCGGTAATTCTGCCGTTTGTGCAGGAACCGATAACGCACTGGTCAATCTTAACCTCTGTTTCGCCGATTTCGTCAACTGTTCTTGTGTTTTCCGGAAGATGCGGGAAAGCAACGGTAGGACGAATTTCTCTAAGGTCAATTGTGTATTCCTCGTCGTACACAGCGTCCTCATCTGCTGTATATTCAACAGGTGTACCCTGATATCTGCCGTTGCAGTATTCACGGGTTACATCGTCAACAGGGAAAATACCGTTTTTAGCGCCTGCCTCAATAGCCATATTTGCAATGCAAAGTCTGTCATCAATGTTGAGGTGCTGAACGCCCTCGCCTGTAAATTCCATTGATTTGTAAAGCGCACCGTCAACACCTATCATACCGATAATGTGGAGGATAACATCTTTGCCGCTTACAAATCCCTGTGGCTTGCCGACAAGATTAAATTTAATTGCGGCAGGAACTTTGAACCATGCCTTACCGCTAATCATACCTGCGGCCATATCTGTTGAGCCGACACCTGTCGAAAATGCACCGAGTGCACCGTATGTACAGGTGTGAGAGTCTGCACCGATGCACAAACAACCAGGTCCGACAAGACCCTGTTCAGGCAAAAGTGCGTGCTCAATGCCCATCTGACCTACATCTCTGTAGTTTTTGATGTCGTATTTATCTGCAAAAGTTCTTACCTGCTTAACCTGAGTAGCCGCTTTAATATCCTTATTAGGAGTAAAGTGGTCCATAATCATAGCAATTTTAGTGTTATCAAATACTGCTGTTGCACCGTTCTGTTCAAAAACATTGATTGCAACAGGTGATGTTACATCGTTACCGAGTACCATATCGAGTTTAGCCTCAATAAGCTGACCTGCCTTAACCTCTGAAAGACCTGCGTGAGCCGCAAGAATTTTCTGTGACATAGTCATACCCATAAATATCACTCCTTATATTTTTTCTAATATCATTATTACATACCGCTTGCAAAAAGATTGTAAAGTATGCTACAATTAAAGCAAAATAAGAACTTTGTCGCTAAAATATGGTTTATCGCTCAATTTTAGCCAAATAATTTAAAAATTTAGGTCAAGCCGTTAAAAAGGTTGACCAAACTTTTATAATTGCTCGGCAAAAGTTTTATAAACCGCATTTACCAATCGACAACCGAGGTGAAACTATGGAAAAAAATCTCAACACTCCTCCCACACAACTTTACAACATACACTACGATATGAAAACTCTGTTTGACAGTTTGCCGTACACCAAATCTTTTGCAAAAGGCGAAATAATCTATCACCAAGGCGACATTGCAGACAGCTTTTACTATATAAAGAAAGGCAAAGCAACCGTATTTATGATTTCTCCCGACGGAATGGAAAAAACTCTGAACACTGCCTCAAAAGGTGAACTTATAGGCGAAGGTGCATTTTTTGACCACAAACCGAGGGTAAGCTCCGCAAAAGCCGTAACTGCAAGCGAGCTGACCATTATTGATAAAAAAATTCTCCTCGACCTTATTCAAAAAAATCCTCCGATTGCATTTGAACTGCTTGAAATTCTCGCCACAAGAATAAGACTGCTTACCACCCAGCTTGACTCAATGACATTTATGCAGGCAGACGCACGAATAGCAAAACTTTTGCTTGACGATATGGTTGACGGCAAAGTATCGCTCACACACGAGGAAATTGCATTGACGGTAGGCGTGTCACGAATTACGGTAACCAAAACACTAAGCAGATTATCGTCGCAAGGCATACTTGCCACACATTACAGAGGAATAAAAATACTCGACAAAGCAGGTCTTGAAAAAATTTGCGGGGAAAAATAATAATGTAAATATTGTTTAGCAAATTACTATTTTAAAAATCAAATTTGAAACTTGCCAAACTATTTGGCTTTGTCAAGAAAAGTGTGTAAGTTTTTAAAAATAGCGGAATGTAATTTTTGTAAAGCACACTGTGCAAATATACATTGTTGTTTTCAATGTCTGCAACGATAAAGCAATCCGATTTTTCACTGTAATATACATTTTCAAGTTCGGCGGTGTAAAACAATTGCGAGAACAAACAAGTATGTAATCTATGCCATTGGAATACACCCCCTTTCGCAAGGGAGCTGAAACAGCCGCCACCGTTCCTTTGCAAATATTTATTATAAACACAGTATTTAATACTTCGTAGTATTAAAATAATCTCATCCGTTTTTCAGTACAACGCATTTATTATTTCTTGATGTAAAGACAGATTCAAAATTTTCTTTCGGATATTCAACAAGTCCGTTAATAGGGTCTGCTATGGTTACCGTGTCGGCACTGTAGCCAATCAAATCGGCTGCATGGTCGTCCATACACCAATCGTATTGTTTGCCGTCTGTTCCTGTCCAGGATTCAATGTCACTGCGTTCAACCATACCTATAGTAACCCATACCACAATCGGGTAGCCTTTATCGACAAGTTCGTACAGTTCCTGAGGGGTAGAACCTGTAATGTCTATGGCTTTCAGTTTGCTGCCCGTGTATTTAAAATAGTTATTTGCCGCCGTTACAATAGGAGTTGTGCCGCAGACATAGCCGTAAACGCTTGTAGGGTCGCCGATAAAGTATTGTTCGGGACTTGAGCCGTAAAGGTTTCCGTCCTCGCCGTACTCAATGTCGTAAGGCGTGCAGGGGAGGTATTCGGTAGCCATAGTGTATTTGTCAACATTGCAGCCGCTGTAGTTCATAGCCATTGTAAGGGCAGTTACTTCACAGCCCGTAGGAAGTTCAGGCTCCTGATATATTATATCGAAATTTTGAATAACGCAACTGTCCCTTGACGCTCTTGATACTGTTGCAGTGCTGTTTTCCCTAAAATCATCGGCAATGTCATTTTTTTTGCCACAGCCTGAAATCAAAGTTATAGCGCTCATTGCGGAAAGCAAAAAAGCGGTGATTTTTATTGCAATATTTCTCTTCATCGCAATTCTCCGTTTCAAGTAAACATATGTACAAATTATACCACAAGCTTTGACAATAAACAATCTTTTCGGAGTAATATTGTTGTAAATAAGTTGTCACTTCTCAAATTTAAGATAGATTAGGCAAAATTTGTTTTTATAATAAAAGCTTTCTGACGGTAAAAATAACTCAAACTGAATTATTTAATTGTCAATAATTGCCTTTAATTGATATGTTTTGTGTTTGTAAAAAAATTGTAAAAAAGTGTTGACAAAGTGAACGCACAGTGATATAATCAATACTGTTCTCAAGAGAGAACACAATTAAACAGTTGGTGTTAATGACGCTGAGGGTCCACCTGTTCCCATACCGAACACAGAAGTTAAGCTCAGTGGTGCCGAAAATACTTGGCTGGTGACGGCCCGGAAAGATAGGGAGATGCCAACATCAAAGTGTCCATCCAATAGGGTGGGCATTTTTTATTGTTAAATTTAAGTGATTAAGCAAAAATCCGACTTCTTACATATGAAGTCGGATTTTTCGGTTATCATTCAAGTACATCAAAGCCTCTGTCATACAGCATTAAATTAATATCAATTACACTTAGTTTGTGAAGCAGTCCAAACATTATTACCGCATCTCTGCCATCTTTGGCATACAGAGGTGACGCTTTTATACTGTTCAGCAGTTTTTCTGTCTGGGTCAGATCCGCACCTATTCCAATGCAGAGCATTATCAGCTTATCTCTTGACGGTGTCTTTATTCCTTGGAATATCTGATAGCCGTAGTGCTTTTCTATCATAGAATTATTTATAGCTTCTGATTTGCTTATCTTTTTGCTTTGTATAATACTTTCAAGCATTTGAGGTAATGTCGCCAAATTCAGCTGATCCGAGTTTTCTTTAAAATAATCGTCAAGATTACTTTTTGATTTTAAGCTATTGAGAAGTTCATCAGTTGATTTTTTCAATTTATATCTTCCTTTTTATACAAATTTATGCTAATATTTACAAGAGGGGATGTGCAAAAATGAACGAGTTTGAATATAAATTTTCACTTTGGCAATTTGATGTTGTTACAGATTTTAACAGAACGACACAGCTTGTGCGCAATCGCAGCACGGGTCGGCTTATGGTGAAAAAGATTATGCCCGCTTACGAATTTGAGGTACATAACGCTGTCAGTAAAATTAATAATTGCCATATCGCAAAAGTTTTTGATGTTATAACTGACCGCAATGCCTGCATTATTCTTGAAGAATATGTACAAGGTCATACCATTGAGCAGTATTTGTCAAAAGGTACTTTTGCGGAAGATTATGCCATAAATATTGCCCGTCAGATTTGCAACGGACTCAGTGTTTTGCACAAATATTCAATTACCCATCGTGACATTACTCCGTCCAATATTATCATAGGTTTTGACGGTGTTGTTAAGATAATTGATTTTGGAATTTCAAGACTGCATAAAGAAAACGCCAAACACGATACGCAGGTTCTCGGTACAGAGGGTTATGCCGCACCCGAACAATTCGGCTTTAAGCAGAGCGACTGCAAAACAGATATTTATGCTCTGGGAGTTTTGCTTAATTATATGCTAACAGGTCATATTCCGTCAGAAGTTATGTACCGTGACGGTGATGTTGCGGATATTATTAAAAAATGTACAGAATACAATGTTGAAAAGCGTTTTGAACGGATAGAAGATTTAGACGCCGCTTTGAAAAGAAAGAGAGTTTACGGCTTTAACTTTGCCGACAATTTTATGGAAAATTTTCCCGGACTCCGTTCGGAAAAGAAAGGTGTGCGTGTTTTTGCGTGCGTAATGTACGGCTGGATGTTTTTATGGATTATAGGTATGTACAGAAAGTATTGCGTAATAAATATACTGAATTTTTTTCCCGTCACGCTTATGGTAATACTGCTTTTCTTTATTCCCATTTCATTTTTCTCTGACCTTTTCGGCTTTCAGAGTTGTATTCCCAAAATAAGGGATATGCCTAAAACTTTAAGGAAGCTTATTTTTTACTCATTAGCCGTTGTGAGTATGTTTGTCGGTATGTCGATTTTCCGTGCCGTTACAACGGTATCTTATTTATGGTAATTATTTCCATAGTACAACAATATTATAGCATAAAATTTTTTCTTAGTGTATGCTGTCAGCATACACTTTTTTATTTGGCTTTTTATATAATAATGTCAACGAATTTAATAAAAGGAGGAATTTATTATGAAAAATACCGTTAAAAAAGTTTTATGTACATTTATTGCAGTGGTTGCGGCGGTCACTTCTACATTGGTTTTTACAGGTTGTGGCTCAAAAAAAACCACAAGCGACGTAAGTATTCCTGACTATACTTTTTCTGAAAGTTCTAAGGAAGAGGAAAGTTCGCAGGCAGAAGAAAGCTCAAAGGATGATGAATCTTCTGAGGAGGAAAGTTCAAAGGAAGAAGAAAGTCAACAAGATGAAGAAAGTTCTAAAGAAGAGGATAACGATTCCGACACCGTTAATCCTGATTTTAAGGAAGTAATGGACGATTACGAGGACTTTATGAATGATTATGTTGACTTTATGAAGAAGTACACAAGCAGTGACAATCCTGCAGGACTTATGAAAGATTACACGGAGATTGTGTCGAAGTATGCTGATTGGGGCAAGAAGATAGACGATATTGACGAGGATTCTCTTTCAAAAGCAGATTACGATTATTATATTGATGTGACAGCAAGAGTTACTAAAAAACTTGCAGAAGTTGCCTAATAATAAAAATGACTTTTAATGACATCTGGGAAGAAATCGTAAGATGCACAGGCAATGTAATTACCACAAAAGAGAATACAAAATTTACATATGTTGTAAATGAAAACAGTATTTTTATTCCGAAAGCGAATTGGAAAATTACAAAATCAGAGCTTGAAGGTGCGGTAAAAATGTTGCAAAATCCGTCATTTGCAAAGAATGCGGCAATCGGTTCATCGTATGTGTATGCTATAATATTTAATGCTTTGGCAGAAATTCAATAATAACAGACTTTTTCATATGGATAAAAGCGCTCGGGTACTGTACCTTGAGCGCTTTTATAATGCAATTAAAAGTTGGCTTTGTCAAGAAAAGTGTGTAAGTTTTTTAAAATCATAAAAACTTTACAAATAATCCTATGAGAACAACTATGTATCTAAAAAACAACTACAATCATCCCATCAGTCTTCCTTATATTCTATTACTCGTGTACATATATAATGATAAATTATAATGATAAATGTATCACGAACTAAAGTCAAGTAATAATTTTCAAAAACGAATAATGTCTTTTCCTAGTGAATTCCCAAAGTAAATTCCACAGTAGGAAAGGAGTGGAATTTACTTTGGGAATTCACGCTTATAAACGCAATTATAAACGAATATAAAAACAGCTGTGACGGATTTTATCTTTTTGGCGACCTCGGTGCCGTTGATTTTTATAAAAAGCTCGGATTCAAAACCATAAATCAATACACTTGCAAAATTAAAGATGAAATAATTGCAAATGTTCTTCCCCACTCTTTCACACGCATAAACTACAAAAACTCTCGGACAGATTTGACCCGAGAGTTTTGTGTTATAACAATGGAGTTTGTTGATTATTAATTTTTATTATAATTTTGCAATCATCTTAGAGTTGCCGTGATAGTAGCACATGAACCGAGTAAATTATACAAGCTGTTTCTCTCACCGTTATATCCGTTTTCTTTGAGATGTTCGTCTGCCGTTTCTTCGGTAATCGGTTCAACATTAAAATCTACTGTCTGGGTTTCCTCTGTGCCGTCATTGTACTTAACGGTTACATCAACCGATACTCCTTCAAAAAGCTGTGAATAAAGCTCGTTATACATATCAATCAAGTCAGATTTGTTGTAGTTGTCTACATCGTATCCTTTGTCAAAATCTTCACCGAGTAATTCAGCATAATCATCTCGTGCGTTTTTAAGTAAAGCGTCGTCACTGTATAAACAGTATATATCGTGCTTTTTAAGCACCGCAGCCGCTGTTTCGCTGTCATTTGCAGTAAGATAAACATTCATACTAAGAGGTGAATCTTCATATACCTCAGTGTTTTTATTTGCAAACTGTTTATCGTATTTAACGGATAAACTTGCATAATTCTTACCATTGAGTAAAGCTAATTCAGAATAATCATCGGAATTCATAAATTCTTCGGAATCGGTTAACAATACTGTATCATAAATATCGTCACTATAATTGCTATCAACAGTAAAATATGATCTTCCTTTGGCAGTATAGGTAATTGAGCTAATATTATCACCCTTGCAGGAAAGCATAATATTAAATACTTCTTCGTAACTTTTATAGCTAAAGCCCACAGCATAATCCGGATTTATTTGAGCAATTTTGACCGGCTTGTTTTTTGATAATTCAGCAGCTGCGGCCGTAATAACAAATCCGTTTTGATTTTGAGCAGGCTTTGAAAAAAGGGCAAACGCACCTCCCGAAACAAGCATTGCCGCAACAAGAGAAGCTGCAATAACTTTATTTACTTTTTTATTTTTACTTTTCTTAATGTCAATAATGTTGTCATTGCTTTGCTTGCTATAAATATTTTCTATCGCAGAATTAACTGCATTCTCACTGATTTTAATATCATTGATTGTTTTCGTATATAAATTTTTACGCATACTAAAGTCCTCCTTCGGATAGAATTTTGCCGAGTTTTTTTCTTGCCCTCTGCAGCTGCGAACTGATTGTATTTTGACTTTTGTCCATTATACGGGCTATTTCTGCAATTGAATAATCCTCATAATAATACAGATAAATAACATTTCTGTACTGCTTTGGAAGCTGCCAAATTTCTTCCATTACAGCCTTTGTTTGCGGCTGCTCAAGTTCTGTATATTTGTCGATTGACTCAATCTTATTATGCCAAAACGACTTATGAAAATTATTGCATTTGTTTATAGTAACCCGTATAAGCCAATATTTTAAATGTTTTTCATCGTCAAGAGGCGGGTTCTTTGTAAGTAATGTAACGCAAACCTCTTGAAAAATATCCTCGGCGTCAGCTTTTGATTTTAAATTTTGATATGCAATGCGAAATATCATATCCGCATATTTTACAATTACTTGTTCGATTTTGTTTTTCGGTACCGAATGAATCACTCATTTGTAACCTCCTTCCACTGTTAATACAACTGCAAACACACATTTTCGTGCATAATTTTAAAATTTTTTAATTTTATAATACCAAATTAATGTCTGTTTGTAAAAACAGTGAATATATAAAACTGCGTAAACAAAAAGACCTTATCCAAAAACGAATAATGTCTTTCCTTGGAACTGATAACGGGTGATTGTAATTATTCAAACTCTTTGCCTCGCTTGCTGCGGCTTGTTCATAGTCATATTTTCATCAACTCTACGCCATAAAAACAGTCCAGCGGACTGTTCAGCTTGTCGAAAAAGCCCAGCTTTTACTGGACTTTTTCTACAGGCTGAAGCTGCTACATTTCTGTAACAGCTTAACAATGAATTTATTATTTAATTGTTTAAGTATTTTTGTAACACCTTTTCAAGTTTATCAAACCTGCAGCATCTTTTTACGAGATTAATGTTTTTATCAGGATAATTTACTACAATGTCATAAAGCTTATTAGCTCTCTTTAAAATCAACTCACTATTACTTTGACAAAAAGCAAGCTGATCCTTTAAAAGCTCCTTATAAGCTATATCCCTCGGTGTATCATCAGGGCGTACTTTCATATCTATTGGAGTAAGTAAAGACTCATCTACCGGTAACATATTATTTATGTTTAATGCTCCGAATTAAAATATTTTTAAATTCCCTGTTCAAAAATGTAGAGGTACAAGTCCTCAAGGGTTGGTTTTGCGGTTGTGTATTGGAAGTCTGTCGGCGGGTTATCGGTCACGATGCGGACTATTATGCTGTTGTCGTTGTGACAGAGATTTGAAACACGGTAATTGTCTTGAAAATATTTTAAATCTTCCCTTTGAATTTCGACCTCAAAGACTTTATTTTCAAGCTCCTTTGTCAGCTTATTCGGGGAATCGTGGGAGATGAGCTGACCTTTTTTAAGCAAAATAATCTCCTTTGCGATAAACTCAATATCCGACACAACATGGGTGGAGATTAGGACAATTTTATCCTCGGCAATCTCGCTGATGAAGTTGCGTATGCGTATTCTCTCTTTCGGGTCAAGTCCTGCCGTCGGCTCGTCAAGTATGAGAATTTCGGGATTGTTCAGAAGCGCTTGAGCAATCAAGGCTCTCTGCTTCATACCGCCCGAAAACGAGCCTAACTTTTTATGTGCGGCATCTGTCAGATTAACCGTTTCAAGAAGCTGAGTGATCTTTTCCTTGGCTTCTTTCTTTTTTAAGCCCTTTAAAGCCGCCATATACCACAAAAAGCGGTTGAGGGTGAAATCATCATACAAGCCCTGCTGTTGGGGCATATAGCCTAGTATGGCTCGGTAATCCTTGCCGAGCTTTTTGATATTTTCACCGCCGTAAACCACCTCTCCTCTGTCGGCATTAAGGTTGTCGGTGATAATGTTCATCAGCGTGGACTTGCCTGCTCCGTTCGGTCCGAGCAAGCCGTATACTCCCGGAGTTAAGATAACGCTGAAATTATCAAGCGCCTTTACCGAGCCCTTTTTATAGGTTTTGCTGATAAGATTTAAAGCTAATTCCATATTTACAACCTCTTTTGCTTTGAAACTTAAATTATAAATTTCGTACTTTTGCGCTTGGGGACAAAGATAATCAGAGCCGATACTGCGATTATCAGCAGACAAACGGCGGTGATTATGCCGATAACGGCTGTCTGAGCATTATTTGAAAATGCCGATACCATACGGATTTTGCTGTTATCAATGAACACCACGCAGGGTATAAGGAGCAAGCCGCTTGAAATTATCATTGTCACAAACTGATTTTTTAATATGTAGGAGAGCAGATAGACCAAAGCCGTTGCGCCGACTGCTGCAAGCAGATGAACAAAGCCGAGAGCAAGAATATATCCGCCCACGGTTATGCCGCTTGTCAGAGCCGAAAAATCTCTTGAATATGCAAGCGGTAAATCAAATGATGCCGTGCCGAAGGTCTTGATAAAGTTGAGCATATACGGCAGATAGATTAAGATATAGGAAATCACCGTGGTAATCAGGACGGTCAAGAGCTTTATAATCAACAGCCTCGCTTTGCCGTACTTATTTGCCGAAATCAAGTTAACCATAGAGGTCTTGTATTCAATCGCCAAAATGTTGGAGGTACAGAAGATAACCACGGCTAAGAGCAGAGCAAAATACTCCCACTCCCTAAAAGTGTCCATAGTCAGCCGCTTGTTCACCACTTCATTGACAAGTGCAGGCTTTTCGCCCGTCAGCTCAGCCTTTCCATTAACATATTCAAGCTGAGTGCAAATGTCCTCAAATGCCATTCCTCTTATGCTTAAAATACCATCAATGGTATTGAGCCTGTTCGTTTTTTCCTCAGCCGAAATCGTGGTGTCGGCTGAAAGCTCCTCGGCTTCTCTTGTAAGCTCGTCAAAATAAGCCCTTTCACTCTCGATAAAATCATACTTTTCCTCGTCAAGCTCACCCTCAAGCGTTTGCATATAGGTGTCATAGGCGCTTTCCTGAGGACTTATGAATATAATACTCAAATCATCATTGTAGCTGACAAAGCCGAGAGCCACGAGGATAATTACTGCGACAAGGGCGAAGGAGGTTTTGTAGTGCTTGTAAGCCTCGCCGCTGTATATTCTCACACTTCCGTTGATTTTCTTAAACCGTCCGAGCCGTGACATAAGCCTGTCGAGCAAAACGAGCTTGCCGTTATGCTGTGACAGTCTTGAAAACGCCAATGCCGCTCCCAAAACTCCGACAACGGAGAGAGCTATAGCTAAGCCGATGAAAACGGTGATTATGTTAATCGGCTGTGAAAAAATATTGACATTCTGATAACAGCCAAAAATATTGTTGCCGCTGATAAGGTAGAAAATATTTATAAATTTTAGCGAAGCCAACACAGAGCTGCCGTCAATGAAAATGAAGCAGGAAAATTCAAAAATCAGTGCCGCCGCCAAGATTAAATAGGTCTTTGCGGAGGACTTGATAACCACGAATAAAAATGCCGTGAGCATTGACAGAGAGCAGAGCAAAAGCGTTTTGCCGAGTACCCACAAAATCAGGTATTCAAGCATTGTAACATTTAATGCGCAGTTTAAAAACAGCTTGCTCGACTGCACGGGGCGGCTCAAGTCTCCAAAGCCGTAGACTGTGCCTGCCATCATAATGTTGCTCGCATAGAACAGCAGACTAACAACCGCCGTAACGCTCAAAACAACCAAGAGCTTGCAGGCTATTGTTTGCAGTCTGCCCTTCGCCGTTGACCGCACAAGAATATAAAGCTCCTTTTCTCTTTCAACGGAGAACATCAAAATATTGACGAGCAATACGATAATCAGCAAAATATAGCTTGAAACCTCATATGAGGTTGCGGCTTCAACCGCCTTGTTGTTGCCGAGAATGGGCTTAACACCTTTAACCTCGGCAAAATCCACGGGAGTTTTTTCAATATTTCTGAACGAAAAGCTGTCCGGCTCTGCAAAAATGGAAAAGCTGCTCTGTTGCTCGGCTCTCGACTTCATATTGGAAATAAACTCTTCATAGCTGTCTATGTGAGAGAGCTGAGCCTGTATGTTGCTTAGCATAACCGAGCGGTTGAACAGCTCATCATCGTTCAAGTCCAAGCCTGCCGCATTGTCATACAGCTTTGGATATTTTTCCTTGTATTCATCTGCATTTCCGTTGTGCAAAAGAATTTGTGCAATCTGTATCTCCGTGTTCTTGCTTTCAAAGAACGCATTTTTATCCTCTGCGTCGTTACATTCCCGAATAAGCTGTTCATATGCCCCAACATCACTTGAAATTGCCGAATTTTCATAATCAGAGGATTGAAGCATTACGAAAAACAGAGAATCGGCGCAGAAAAAGGCAATGATGCAAATAAGAAATATTTTGTTTGAAAACAGCTTTAAATATTCGCTACCTGCAATTCTCATTCAACTCTCGCCTGTCCCTCTACATAATAATTGCTGTCCTTCTTTTCAGCCCATTTCAGCTTGCAAAGCTTGGTGAATTTTATAGTTTCGCCGCCGATTGAGCCAAGTTGACTTTTATCCGCCATAGCTAAAATTCGTTCTCCGTTATCATCTACAGATTCAAAAATAAAATATTCATTATCCTGTGGATTAATATTATTGCATACTATATTTTCAAATTCAGGCGGAGCATACGAATCTATCTCATTCATATTTAAATCGTAAACCGTAATAATCTGTTTTTCTGCATCTTTTCTGGTGACCTGCACACAATTATCACCATATATGTATTTTCCATCGGTTGAATATCGCAAATTATCTTTATGAGCTATTGTGAAAAAGCTTTCCTTTACATTTCCATCCAAATCGCATTTAAGATAAACATTTTCATCCGAATTTTTATCGTAATAGGACGCAATCATTGTGTTGTCTAAAAAGAAATTATAAGACACCTGATAGCCTTTAGCTTTAGGAATGTCATTAATCTCTAATGTATCCAAATTGATACATTTGATACTTAAACCGGGTCCTTCCTCTTTTTCATTTCTCTCGTCGGCAGTAAAGTAAAAATAATTCTTATACGCACATATTTGAGAAACAGCTCTCAAGCCGGACTCAATATAGTAATCCGTTTTGTATAGAATCTGCGGTTCTGATTTAGGTGAATCAAGAGGTATTCTGATTACTGATGAATCAGTAGAGCAATAAAAATATCCCCTGTGTATGAACCATTCAAAATCATAAAAATTAAAGCTTCCCGTGAGATTTTCCCTTTGGCTTCCATCAGGCTTCATACGCATAAGATATGTATTGTAATTTATATAGCTCTTGTCATACTCTCCGCATAAAGCATACAAATATCCGTCATTATATTGTATTTGGGGCTTCTCCGTTAAGTTTAAATAGGCATCGCAAGCTTCAGGGTCATCGTGAGTACAATTTGGTTTTGAACAAAGAGGAGTAGCCTTTTTTGTTTCTTTATCAATAAAAATCACGATTCCGTCATCACCGATATAATAATAACCTTTATCTGATTTTGTCATAGGTGCATTTCCGCCGATATGGTACATTAGCTGCATATCTGTTGCATAATTTATATATGCATCATCGGAATTTGAGTATGAAGATTTATTCGTACAGCCATAAAAAAATACAGCAGCACAAATTGTTAAAAATAATGCCATCATTGCAGTTGTTTTCTTCATTGGAATACCTCTCACAATTTAATTATTTATCTGATGTTGATATTAATGCTGCGCTTATTGCTGATACTAATATTTTTTAATTTTCATAAAATTATCCTCCAAAATTTTTATACCTTTGTCACTAAAGTAATACATTGAACTCACCTCCCGAAACAAGCATTGCCGCAACAAGAGAAGCTGCAATAACTTTATTTACTTTTTTATTTTTACTTTTCTTAATGTCAATAATGTTGTCATTGCTTTGCTTGCTATAAATATTTTCTATCGCAGAATTAACTGCATTCTCACAGATTTTAATATCATTGATTGTTTTCGTATATAAATTTTTACGCATACTAAAGTCCTCCTTCGGATAGAATTTTGCCGAGTCTTTTTCTTGCCCTCTGCAACTGCGAACTGATTGTATTTTGACTTTTGTCCATTATACGGGCTATTTCTGCAATTGAATAATCCTCATAATAATACAGATAAATAACATTTCTGTACTGCTTTGGAAGCTGCCAAATTTCTTCCATTACAGCCTTTGTTTGCGGCTGTTCAAGTTCTGTATATTTGTCGATTGACTCAATCTTATTATGCCAAAACGACTTATGAAAATTATTGCATTTGTTTATGGTAACCCGTATAAGCCAATATTTTAAATGTTTTTCATCGTCAAGAGGCGGGTTCTTTGTAAGTAATGTAACGCAAACCTCTTGAAAAATATCCTCGGCGTCAGCTTTTGATTTTAAATTTTGATATGCAATGCGAAATATCATATCCGCATATTTTACAATTACTTGTTCGATTTTGTTTTTCGGTACCGAATGAATCACTCATTTGTAACCTCCCTTTACTGTTAATACAACTGCAAACACACATTTTCGTGCATAATTTTAAATTTTTTTAACTTTATAATACCAAATTAATGTCTGTTTGTAAAAACAGTGAATATATAAAACCGCGTAAACAAAAAGACCTTATCCATAAACGAATAATGTCTTTCCTTGGAGCTGATAACGGGCGATTGTAATTATTCAAACTCTTTGCCTCGCCTGCTACGGCTTGTTCACAGTCATATTTTCTTCAACTCTACGCCCTAAAAACAGTCCACCGGACTGTTTTCTTTACGGGCTTTCAAATCCCGTTTTACAATTTCATCTTTAATCAAAAAAGATATTACCCACAAATTCGGATAATATCTTTTCCTTGGAGCTGATAACGGGTGATTTTAATTATTCAAACTCTTTGCCTCGCCTGCTACGGCTTGTTCACAGTCATATTTTCATCAACTCTACGCCCTAAAAACAGTCCACCGGACTGTTTTCTTTACGGGCTTTCAAATCCCGTTTTACAATTTCATCTTTAATCAAAAAAGATATTACCCACAAATTCGGATAATATCTTTTCCTTGGAGCTGATAACGGGATTTGAACCCGTGACCTCGTCCTTACCAAGGACGCACTCTACCTCCTGAGCTATATCAGCATATTAAATTTTTAATCAGCGTTAAGCAACATTGGTATTATATCACATATGTTTTACAATTTCAAATGTTTTTTTAATTTTTTTCAAATTTCTTGATAAAAATTTGAAATGTTCCGTATAATACGAAATTTGTATTGCACAAATCATAAAACCAAAATAGGCGGTGTCAGAAGTCCTATAATACGCACACAAGGACTTCTGACAAACTACCTATTACCCTGAAATGTCGAAATGACATTATATTCAGTATTTTACAACAAGTTATAATTATTGTCAAGTTAAATCACGGTAATTCCGAGTCCACGCATAACATTTAATGCGGCTGTATTTAAACCGTCATCATTTGAGGCAGTGGCATTGCTGTCAACAGTCAGTCGTGCGTTCGGCAAAGCGGTTCGGGCAAGCACGGCGTTTGAAATAACACAAATATTTGATACAAGTCCGCAGAGCTCGATTTCTTTGTAATCACACTTTCTTAGATAATCAAACAGAGCCTCACTACCATAGGTGCATTTCTTGAACACTTTGTCGTTTGGCTGAACCATAGACTTGATTTTTCCGTAAAGTTCGTGACCTTTTGTGTACTCAATGCAATGTTCAATCGGCAATATTCTGCCCTCAAAAGTAGTTAAGTAATCGCATTGATGGGTATCGAGAGTGAATATAATGTCTGCACCCTCTGCCCTGTATTTTTCAATTTTTTCGGCAATTACATTTTCAAGTTTTTCCGCACCGTCAAATCCAAGTGAACCGTTTACAAAATCCACCTGATAATCAACTGTAATCAAGCATTTTCTCATAGTAAACTCCTTACTTCCACGGGCGCTTTTTACCGTCCCAGCCTTTGTTATGCCAATAGTCCGTATCAGCCTCGTTCCAACCGCTTTTCCTTTGAATTATACGCATAAGTTCAAAAAAGGCTTTGGTTTTGATTCCGACCTTCACCTTGCCGTCTTTTGCTTTGATTTTCTTTGCAAGGGCGGTGGTTTTTTTGTCGATTGCTTTCAAAGTGTTTTCGCTGATTCCGTTGTATGATGTGGCACGGACATTCACACCGTATTTATAAATTTTTGGTATTCCCCAAAAGAAAAAGCTGTCGGCAATATCTTTGTTGGTTGACTTTGTACCCGCTCCGGCTGCGGTAGAAATACAAACTGCCTGCTTTGAAAACATCTTCTTTTCAGGACGGTGTACCATCCAACGGTAGCCGTAATGGTCAAGAAAACTTTTCATAGCGCCTGTGGTGTGGTAAACATAAACGGGGCTTGTAAAAATAAGCACATCTGCATCATCAATTGCATTTGTCAGCTTTTCGAGCCTTGCGTGATGAGGGCAAAGATGTTCATTTTTTATAAAACAGCTTGTACAGCCAATGCACATATCACTGAAATCCTTTGGCAAAAAGAACTCTGTAACTTTGCCGCCAAGTTTATCGGCAAGCATTTTGCCGATGTGATATGTAGAGCCTTTATGGCTCTGACCGTTGACTACTGTAATTTTCATTCCTTAATCTCCACAGGTTTTTCGTCAAAGCCTTTTATTTGAAAACGAAGTCCGCAGGTTGAACATTCGTAGTACGGTTTGCCGTTGTTTTTTCCGTCATCTACGATGAGCATAGGACTTTCGCAAAATGGACAAAGTTTAATATCTTCCATAGTTATTCTCCGTTCGGATTAATTTTTAATGTATTAATAATCGGTTATTTGTCAAAAGTTTGGCAATTATGGTTTAGCAAAATACTTTTTAAAGCAATTATAAAAGTTTGGTCGACCTTTTCAAAGGTCGTGGGTGTGGGCAACGCCCACAAATACTTTCCGCTTATGCAATCTAACGATAGCCAAACAGCTCGCTGTTTGGCGGCTTGAACACAACGGCGTTAGCCTTTAAAAAGGTTTGACCTGAATTTTTCAACATTATTATAACAGAATGTTAAAGAAATCAGTTCAAAAACAATTTAAGAATTTTCAACTGACCGCTTTCGTTATCGGCAATGCCAAGACCTAAAAATTTTCCCTGTCTGTCGCTTACTCTGATTATTTCCTTATCTTGCGCTTTTGCTTTTGCAAGTGCGGTTCTTAACATATCAAGTTCACCGCCGTTTGAAAAGCGTTTTGCCTGTGCGTCAGACACATATATTTTGCGGTAACTTGCAAAAAGAGTTTCCGTGCGCATAATATGCTCTGAAATTTCTCCCTTTTCGGCTAATTCTCTTGCAGTTTCAAGCGTAATGCTGTCAGCAAGGTTATAGCCGCACGCAGCCGTCCTGCACAAAGCAGTCATTACTGCACCCGTTTTGAGAATTTTACCTAAATCGTCAATTATTGTTCGGATATATGTTCCCTTGGAACAGCTTATATTCAATGTTCCGCTTTGGCTTTCTTCGTCAAAATCTTTAAGTTCAAGTCTGTAAACCGTAACTTTTCTCGGCTTTCGTTCAACTTCTTTTCCCTGTCTTGCAAGGTCGTAAAGTCTTTGACCGTTTACCTTGATTGCCGAGTACATCGGCGGCATCTGCTCGATTTCACCTCTGAAATTTTCAAGTGCCGATAAAACATCTGCCTCGGTTGCGGTTTTATCGCTTTGTGATGTTACGGCACCCCATATATCGAGGGTATCGGTTGTCATTCCGAGGCGGAATTTTGCGGTATATGATTTATCGTGATTCGGCACTATATCCTGCGCTTTTGTGGCATTGCCGAGAAGTATGGGCAACACACCCGTTGCGTTTGGGTCAAGTGTGCCTGTATGACCGATTTTACGCTGACCTGTCAGCTTTCGTATCACAGCCACCACATCAAACGAAGTAAATTTCTGCGGTTTATTTATAATTATTACACCGTTCATAAAGTTTCTTCCGCTGCTTTTATAAGCTGACTGCGCACATCTTCAAGACTGCCGTTTATAGAACAGCCTGCCGCCGCCTTATGTCCGCCGCCGCCAAAGCGTGAACAGAATTTTGCAGCGTCAATGTTGCCGTTTGTACGAACGGAAATTTTGAAAAATCCGCCCTCTTTTTCTTTCATAGTAATGCCTATCAATACACCCTCAATCTGACGGGGAATAGAGGCAAGACCCTCTATTTCATCCTCGCCGATATTAAGGCTTTTGAGCATATCGAGAGTAACCCACACAATCGCACACTTGCCGTCTGCACAATAAGTGATAGTATCGTAAACTTCACGCTCAAGCATAATTTTCTCTTTTGATTTGGTTTCAAACATCACCTTATTGATGTACGCCGAATTACAGCCGAGCTCAACAAGGCTTGCGGCAATTCTGAATGTATCGGCAGTGGTGTTTGTATAGCGGAAACAGCCCGTATCGGTAGAAATACCCGTATAAAGGCAATTTACAATCTGCTTTGTAAAGTTTACGCCCATACGCATAAGAAGTTTATAGATAATTTCGCAGTTTGCCGCTGCGTATTTATCGACAAATTTCTCCTTAGCGGTAACGGAATTAGAGCCATGGTGGTCAATGCAAATGTCAATTTTGCCGAGATACTTTTCCATATTCGGCGCTAAAAGGCTGTCTGCCGCAACATCTGTACTTATAATGTAGTCGGCGGTAAAGGACTGCTCCTCTATTCCGTCTGTAAGGTACTTGAATTTTTCGGGCAGATTTGCGGTAATTACCCTTGCATTTTTGCCAAGCTGTTGGAAAGCAAGGCAAAGCGCATATCCGCTGCCGAGAGTATCGCCGTCGGGGTAGTTATGAGTTAATATTTCATAATTATTGTGTTCTCTGAGGAAAACGGAAATATCATAAAGATTCATCTTCGTCCACCTCGTCCTCGGGAATGTCCAAGTCATTTAAAATTCTGCTGATGTTTGCACTGTACTCAATGCTGTCGGTAGCCTTAAAAATAAGCTGTGGAACATATCTGAGTGTAAGACGGTGAAAAAGCTCACGGCGAATAAAGCCTGCTGCGGACTTAAGTCCCTTAACTGCCTCGTTGGCACGGTCAAGTCCCTCCATAGCGCTTACATAAACCGTACAATAAGAAAGGTCATTAGTAACATCAACACGAATGATTGATAAAAAAGCCTGCTGCACACGAGGGTCTTTAAGCTCACGAAAAATAGCCGTAAGTTCACGCTTTATATCCTCGGTAGTGCGTTCTAATCTATGTCCTGCCATAATATCCTCCATAGTTGTGATTCGTAATTCGGAGCACTGTAACTCAAAGTAAAATAATAAAATAAATTATTGTTTAGCTGATTGCTTTATCAAGCAATTATAAAAGTTTGGTCGACCTTTTCAAAGGTCGTGGGTGTGGGCAACGCATACAAATACTTTCCGCTTATGCAATCTAACGATAGCCAAACAGCGAGCTGTTTTGCGGCTTGAACACAACGGCGTTAGCCTTTAAAAGTGCGATAGCAACAAGAAAGCCATTCGATATATAATGAAAAGTTAATCATTTCTTTTATAAAAAGCTGTCGCCTGTTTTTCAAACTATGTGCAAGCATGCAAACAGCCACGCTGTTTGCGCCTGATAAATTGTTGTATCGGAAGATTTTATGGGCGCTGCCCAAACCCGCAATTTTTGAAAAAATTGAGTAAACTTTTTTGTTCTTTTGCTGAAATTTAGCGTTAGCTAAATTTCAACGCCCGACCGACACTCCGCTAAACCATAATTTAATATTCTTAATCAGCTATGTCATAATAATACGATTAGCGGCAAAGCAATTTTCATCACTTTGTCCGCTAACCGCTAATCACTGATTAATCACGATACTCCTCGATTGTGTAAGCCTCGAAAAGGTCGCCCTCTTTAATATCGTTAAAACGCTCAAGACCGATACCGCACTCGTAGCCCTCGTTTACTTCCTTAACCGCATCTTTAAAACGCTGTAATGATGCGATTGTATCCTCGGCAATTACGATACCGTCACGAATA
The DNA here is from genome assembly GCF_023921805.1 of Ruminococcus sp. FMBCY1. Lineage (GTDB taxonomy): Bacteria > Bacillota > Clostridia > Oscillospirales > Acutalibacteraceae > Ruminococcoides > Ruminococcoides intestinale_A. Next base: position 1,325,677 of record NZ_CP074197.1, read on the forward strand.
ACTCTTACGCCTGCGTTTCTTACAATCTTACCGCTCTTTACATAAGAACCTGAAATTGTACCTACGGACTTAATCTTAATTACATTTCTGCATTCTGCTGTACCGAGAACTACCTCTCTTGTCTTAGGAGCGAGCATACCCTTCATAGCAGCCTCTATCTCCTCAATGCAATCGTAAATAATTCTGTAAAGACGCATATCAACGCCTGCACTTTCCGCATTTGCGGCAGCAACGCTGTCAGGACGAACATTAAAGCCTACTATAATTGCATTTGAAGCCTCGGCAAGCATTACATCGGATTCATTGATAGCACCTACACCGCCATGAATTACATTTACTCTTACCTCGTCATTAGAGAGTTTTTCGAGCGACTGCTTTACAGCCTCAACAGAACCCTGAACATCGGCTTTAACGATAATCTGTAATTCCTTAACCTCGCCTAACTTCATCTGGTCAAAGAGGTTGTCGAGTGTAACCTTTGTCTGTGCCTTGAACTGCTCCTCTTTCTGAGATGCCTTTCTCTGCTCAACAAGCTCTCTTGCAAGTTTTTCATCAGAAACAGCGTTGAATATATCGCCGCCCTGCGGAACTTCTGCAAGACCTGTAATTTCAACAGGAACCGAAGGGCCTGCCTCTTTTACTCTCTCGCCCTTATCGTTTACCATTACTCTTACTCTGCCTACGCAAGTACCTGCAATTACGATGTCACCCTGATGAAGTGTACCGTTCTGTACAAGTACAGTGGCAATAGGACCTCTGCCCTTATCAAGACGAGCCTCAATAACAGTACCCTTTGCGGCTCTGTCAGGGTTAGCCTTAAGCTCTTTCATTTCTGCAATAAGTGTTACCATTTCTAGGAGGTCGTCAAGGCCCTCTTTGGTTTTTGCAGATACAGGAATACAAGGTGTGTCGCCGCCCCACTCCTCAGGAACTAGCTCATACTCTGTGAGCTGCTGCTTTACATTCTCAGGATTTGCGCCGACCTTATCCATTTTGTTGATAGCAACAATTACAGATACGCCTGCGGCTTTAGCATGGTTGATAGCCTCTACTGTCTGCGGCATAATACCGTCATCGGCAGCAACAACAAGGATTGCAATATCTGTTACCTGCGCACCTCTTGCTCTCATAGTAGTGAAAGCCTCGTGACCCGGTGTGTCAAGGAAGGTGATAGGCTTGCCGTTGATTTCTACTCTGTAAGCACCAATGTGCTGAGTAATACCGCCTGCCTCGCCTGCTGTAACATTTGCATGACGGATAGCGTCAAGGATTGAAGTTTTACCATGGTCAACATGACCCATTACAACTACAACCGGCGCTCTCTCTACGAGATTTGTATCGTCATCTTCACTGTCGTCAATAATTCTTTCTTCGATTGTAACCACAACTTCTTTTTCAACCTTTGCGTGGAACTCCATTGCAATGAGTGACGCTGTATCAAAGTCGATTGTGTCGGTTGCTGTTACCATTGTACCCATAAGGAATGCCTTTTTAACAACCTCGGCAACAGTAGCCTTAAGTCTTAAAGCGAGCTCCTGAACAACAATTTCATCAGGAATTTGAATTGTCATCTGCTTTTGCTTACGCTCAAGCGCAATACGCTTCAAACGCTCCTGCTCTGTTTCTCTCTTGCCCTGTCTTCTGCCCTTCTGCTTTTGAGAACGGTTGGTAAACTTCTGCTTTTTAACAGTGTTGTCCGTACTTCTCATCTTTGAAGATGCGTTTGCAAGGTCATCGTACTTCTGGTTGTAACGCTCAACATCAACATTTACGGCACGAGTATCAATTACTCTGCGCTTACGTGTTGAAGTTTCTTCCTCGCTTGTAATTTCAACAGGCTTTGACTCTGCCTTTGGTTCAGCCTTTGTCTGCTTTGCAGGCTTATCCTGAACTTTATTCTGCTTTTTGCCCTCTGCCTTGTTGTCCTTATTGTCAGACTTGCGGTCATTCTTTCTGCCGTTCGGCTTGTTGTCTTTGCTGTCTTTATTATTAGCCTTTTTCTCGGCTTTAACCTCTGTCTTTGCAGGTTCTGCGGTTTTATTTCTTGACGCAAAAAACTTATCAAAATTTGCCACATTGTTTTTCTGTGTTACAGCGTCAAAAACAATATTAAGTTCGCTTTCCTCAAGAGTAGCCATAGCCTTTTTTGTAACACCGCAATTTTTCTCAAGAATATCTGAAATTTCTTTTACACTAACGCCTAAATCCTTGGCAACATCTCTTACTTTGTATTTTATCATATTATTCTCCTCTCTGTTCACCTTCAATAAGCATAGCAAGCTTATCTGCAAAACCTTTGTCCTCCACCGATAAAACTCCGCAAAGTTTGCCGAGTGAAAAACTTATTTCATCTTTGGTTCTGTTTACTTCAAGTACACGAACATTTTGCTTATGCGCCTGCAATAAAACAGGCTTTAAGCTGTTTTGTGAAAAATCATTTGCATATAAAATCAGTTTTGCCTTGCTCTTTGCCATTGAGTCAATGCAGGGGTCAGCTCCGATTACAAGCTTTCCTGCACGACGGCACAATCCGAGCAACGACAATATTCTGTCATTCATATCCGACTGCCTCCCTTAGCTGTCCGCTTTCAAGCTGTTTTCAAGCTGTTCATAAACTTCGTCGGGGATTTTGCAGGAAAACGCTCTTTCAAACCGTCTTGCCTTTCTCGCTTTTTCAAAACATTTTATGTCGTGGCAAATATACGCTCCTCTTCCCGACTTTTTACCCGTAAGGTCAAGACTTATCTCGCCCTTTGCGGTTACATTGCCGTTCTCGTCCTTGGTATCGGGAGCTTTTACTACTCTGATAAGCTCACGCTTTTCTTTCATTTCGCCACAACCTGTGCATTTTCTAAGCGGCTGTTTTTTCTGTGTCATAAAATCCCTCCCTGCATTTATATATTTATATTTTATATAAAATTATTCTTCGTTTGTATTCTCGTCAGCCTCAACATCAGCCTCGGCAGTTTTCTCGCCGTCAAGGTCAAGTGCCTCTGTATTCTCTTCTGCTGTATCGTCAAGCTCAAGTGTATCTTCTGCTGTTGTATCCTCGGCAACTTCGAGTTTTTCGTCCTCTTCATCTTCTCCGAAGAAACCGCTTTCGGGACGAATGTCAATCTTCCAGCCTGTAAGTCTTGCGGCAAGGCGGGCATTCTGACCCTTGTTGCCGATAGCAAGAGAAAGCTGACCGTCCGGAACAGTTACTCTGCAGTTCTTGTTCTCAAGGTCTGTAATTTCAACGCTCAATACCTTTGCAGGAGAAAGTGCGGCTGAAATGTACTTCTGCGGGTCATCGCTGTATTCGATAATATCAATCTTCTCACCGCCAAGCTCGTCAACAATGCTGTTTACACGAGCGCCCTTTGTACCGATACAAGCACCTACAGCGTCAATGTCGGGATTTTTGCTGACAACAGCCATTTTGGTTCTTGAACCTGCCTCACGGGAAACCGATTTGATTTCAACAACACCGTCGAAAATTTCAGGTACTTCCTGCTCAAAAAGTCTTTTAACAAGGTCTTGATGTGATCTTGAAATTATAGCACGAGGACCTTTTTCGCTTGTCTTTACATCAGCGATATAAACCTTGATGTGGTCGCCCTCCTTGAGGTTATCGTGACCGATTTGCTCGCTCTTAGGGAGCATAGCCTCGCTCTTGCCTATTCTGATAACTGCCGCACCGCTCTTAGGGTCAATTCTTTCAACAGTAGCTGTAACGAGTTCGCCGAGCTTGCTCTTGAACTCTGAAAGCGTCTGACCTTTTTCGCCTGTACGGATACCCTGACGAATAGTATTTCTCGCAGCGCCGATTGCAATTCTGCCTAAGTCCTTAGGGTCGAGCGGAATAGCAACCTTATCGTCAATATTGATTGCTTTTCTCTTAAGGACCTTCTGTGCGTCCTCAAGCGAAATCTCGTAATCAGGGTCAAAAACTTCTTCAACAACAGTTTTCATAAGTCTTACATCAAAGACATTTCTGTCCGGAAGAATTTTGAAAACCACTTCGTCGTTACCGCCGTAGTAATTTTTGCAGGCAACCTCAATACCTTTTTCGATGTTTTCAATCATATAGTCCATTGGAATGCCTTTTTCTTTTTCAAGCATTTCAAGAGCAGCAAAAAGTTCCTTAGTATTCATTTTTCTGATCATCCTTTTCTCTTATCTTAAAATTGTTTTAATAAACTGAAGTTACATATCAAAGTCGTCAAGTTTAATCCAAGACGCATCTTTTTTATTGATAGTTATATGGTTCTCTCCGTCGTGGTCGGAGATTGTTACCTCGCCGTTATCGTAAGCGTCAAGCACGCCGCCGAATTCTCTGCCTATGCCCTCGATAGGACGGAGCATTTTGACTTTGATGTCAGCGCCGATAAACTGCATAAAATGCTCGTCACGCACAAGCTCACGCTCAAGCCCCGGAGAGCATACCTCAAGGCAATATGCACTCTCAATAGGGTCAAGCTCGTCAAGCGGCTTGTCAATAGCACGGGATACATTCTCGCAATCGGTAATATCAATGCCGTCAGGCTTGTCGATATAAACTCTTAAAAACCAGTCGGCGCCCTCTTTAACATAACGCACATCCCAAAGCGAAAGTCCGAAATCCTTAACAATAGGCTCGCAAAGCTCCCAAACCTTAGTCACGGTAAGACCGCCTTTTTTCTTTGCCATAAATACCTCCTTATGAGCGTTTGCAACAAAGCATAACGCAGTTGCAAATTATTTTCGCCGTAAGCAACCGTAAAGCAATCAAGCGCAGGTTAGTTTAATGTTGCAAGTTATAACCGACCGATTACAAGTGTATAAGCCGATACAATACAATAAACATACACCACTCAATAACACCGCAGTTGCAAACAGAAAGGAGTGGGCTTACTTCCCACTCCTTACTTTACAATACTTATTGTATTTAATTATAACACCATTAATATGAGATTGCAAGGGATTTTTGAAAATTCTTTTAAATAAAAAACGGTCTTTACTCAGACCGTTTCCTTTGGCAGGGGCAGAAGGACTTGAACCCTCGGCACGCGGTTTTGGAGACCGCTGCTCTACCAACTGAGCTATACCCCTATATCTGTTTAATTTTCAAGACAAGATGTATTATATCAAACTTTGCGTAATTTGTCAAGGAATTTTTGAAAAATAAATCATTTTAATGTTGTTAGACATAAAAACACATATTTAAACAAATATAATAACATTATTACACTTCATAAAGAAAATTTGGTCTTTGCTTAATGTATTGCAATAAAATATATTAAAATTCTTGCAGACAACTATATAGGGTTATTAAATTCAAAACTTGACAGCAACAGCTTTACACGCCTTGGTACAAAAGAACCTCGCCAAATTAAATGATTTTGGCGAGGCTTTTATTAATCAATACTCTTAATTGTTTTTAATACCCATTTAAAATAAACACCGCAATTTACAAAAAGAAACTTATTATCTGTAACATCAATTGCAAGTTCTTCAATAGAATTTGCACGATAACCATACATACCAAACTCAATGTCTGACAAACCTTCGCCTATCACCAAACGATTAAAGAAATTGTGTGTATCTTTATTTATATTGACAAGTTCTTTAATATAAGCTGTGGCTTTGCGAGTTTTTCCAAGCTTATAATATAAAGTTGACAAAGGCAATAAAAATTGCGTCGATTTTTGGCAGTCATACCTTTCAAACAACTTAACCGCATATTTTTCATCTTCAAAATATGCGTAAATATGCATTAAAATAAATCTTGCACCTAAATTATCATCATTGTTCAAATCAAAAATTTCCAAGCAAGCTTCTTTTGCCATACCGATTTTTCCGCAATCCAATAACAACCGCATACGATTATAGAGCAATCTCGTCTCAAACAGTAAAAAACTCAACAGTTAAATCAAATGCCACAACCGATATGATACAACAGAACAATTGGGATCAATACGATAACAAAAAATGGGAAAGCGGCAACGAAGTGCCTGTAGCGGCAGTAGTAGTAGGCAACCGTGGCGCAGAGGGGGCTATATCTTATCCGTATGACGCAACTTTAACATCAACCAATTCAAGCTTTATTATCGCAAACAAACTCCCTGTTTATGCGGCAGGTTATAACGGACACACAGCTACAATAAACGGAATTGACTCTGCTGATGTAATTCAGAGCACAGGCTTTGGCGGTAATGTTGTAATCAACTCATAATCTGTTTATATTTACTCCTTTCCTAAATCAGTAAAATATAAAACAATAACCTCAGTTTCGGCTGCGGCTGTTGTTTTGTGATTTGACAAATCAATTTTATCAAAAACTAAGGGAAATTGCGGTTTAGTGCACAGGTTAAGCTAAATGATTTTAAAATTTAGGTCAAGCCTTTTTAAAGGCTTGCGGGTTTGGGCAGCGCCCATAATATCTTCCTATATTGCAATTAATCGGGCGCAAACAGCCACGCTGTTTGCGTGCTAAAACTAAGTTTGTTAAAAACAGGCGGTAGCCATTATAAACAGAAAAGCTAACAACATAGTCAACGCAATGCGTTGACTATGAAGAGAAGTGTATTTTCTTTTGTCGCCCTCGCAAAGGCTTTCGCCTATTTGTTCAAGCCGCCAAACAGCAAGCTGTTTGGCTATCGATATTTTGCGTTAGCAAAAAGTATTGTGGGCTTTGCCCACACCCACGGCCTTTGAAAAGGTCGACCAAACTTTTATAATTACTTGTCGAAACAATTTGCTAAACCATAATTTACTCCAACTTTTGATAAAAACTTTTAATAAAGGACCAATAAAACAACGGCAGCCGGATTAAATTCCGATTGCCGTTGTTTTATTGAATATTAAGTTAAATTATTTAGCTGTATCGTTTGTTGAAGAAGCAAGCTCGCCGCCCTCGATTACAAGCTGATCTTCGTAATCCTTACCATAGGTTTCGAGGAGTGTTGCCTCGTAATCTTTGTGGAAGAAGTTTTCTTTACCGAGTGCTTTAATTTCATCGTTAATCCAGTTAAGGAGTGTATCGTTGCCCTTTGTTACGGCAGGAGCAATTGTATCTGCCGAACCGAGTTCAGGAATACCTACAACAAAGTCACTGTTCTGGTTTGCGTATGCGATAACCTCTGTATTGTCATTTGCCCAAGCTGCGCCGCTGCCATTTTCAAGAGCTGTCTTTGCCTGTGCATATGCGTCATACTTCTGAAGTTTGATGTTCGGATAGTTCTTTGTGAGGTAAGTTTCGGCAGTTGTACCTGAAATTACAATCATACTGTCGCTTTCGTTCCAATTGTCAAGGCTTGTTATTGTTTTGCTCTTCGGAGATACAACACCGAGTGAAACGCTCATATAAGGAAGTGCAAAGTCAACCTCTTCTTTTCTCTCGTCTGTAACTGTAAAGTTTGCAAGAATGAGGTCTACCTTACCTGTCTGGAGGTATTCGATTCTGTTTGCAGCCTCAGTTGAAACAAAGTTTACTTTTACGCCGAGGTCCTCGCCAAGTCGGTTTGCAAAGTAAACATCGTAGCCCTGATACTCGCCGTTTTCGTCAACATAACCGAATGGGTTTTTGTCGGAAAATACGCCGATATTGATTGTACCCGATGATTTGATTTCATCAAGTGTTCTAAAGCCGTTAGCGGTTGAATTGTCGTTTGAACTTGAGCAACCTGCAAACACCGCTGTAACAACTAACACTGCAAGGATTGCAGAAATGATTTTTGTAATTCTTTTCATAATAATCTCTCCTCTTTCTTAAAGAAAATTTATTTTATTGAGTCAAACTCAAAAATATCAAGGAATTTTTTAGCTCTCTCGGTCTTTGGATTTGTGAAGAACTCTTCGGGTTTACCCTCTTCCACAATGTGACCGCCGTCAAAAAATACTATTCTGTCGGCAACCGCACGGGCAAACTGCATTTCGTGGGTAACAATAAGCATTGTTCTTCCCTGCTTTGCAAGTCCGAGCATTACATCAAGCACTTCCCTTACCATTTCGGGGTCAAGTGCGGCTGTAACCTCATCAAAAAGCAAAATGTCCGGGTGCATACACAAGGCTCTTACAATTGCAACTCTCTGTTTCTGACCGCCCGAAAGCTGTCGTGGATAGCTGTTGCTCTTTTCGCTTAATCCGACTTTTTCGAGCAGCTCTTCCGCCTCTTTTTTTACTTCTTCTTTACTTCTTTTCTGCACTTTTGTAGGTGCAAGCAAAATATTATCCATAACGGTAAGGTGGGGGAAAAGCTCGTAATTCTGAAACACCATACCAATTTTTTGACGAATTTCCGCTATATTTTTGCTTTTGCGGTCGATTAACTCGCCCTCAAAAGAAATTGTACCCTCCTGTATAGGCTCAAGGCCGTTTATACATCGTAAAAAGGTACTCTTGCCACAGCCGCTCGGGCCGATAATTACCACAACTTCACCCTGACGGACTGTCATATTAATGCTTTGAAGTACGGTGTTATCATCGTAACGCTTTGTAAGATTTTCTATTTTTAACAGTTCCTGCGACATTTCCTCAACTCCATTTCTTTTCAAGATGTTTTGCAACCATACTTATTGAGAAGCAAACTATAAAGTACATAATGAATACTACAAGGTACACACCGAACGCTGCGTTCGGGCTTGTGGCACGGTTTGCCTCAATAATCTGTTGTGCAACCTTTATAACCTCTACAACGCCAATCATAAGGATAAGGCTTGTAGTCTTTATCATTCTTGTAACAAGGTTGATTGAAAGCGGCAAAAGTCTGCGTACCGTCTGCGGAATTATTATAAATAAATAGGTTTGTGCTTTGCTGAGTCCGAGCGCAAGACTGCTTTCCGACTGGTGTTTCGGAATACTGATAATTGAGCCTCGCACCAAGTCGCCCATCTCTGCCGTACCCCAAAGCGTAAACACTATTACCGAGGCAACCTCGCCCGAAAGGTTAATTCCCATAGTTCTTGTTGCACCGAAGAACACTATAAAAAGCAACACAAGCTGCGGCATTATTCTGATAATTTCAAGATAAATTTTTGTTATAACTTTTATTACTTTGTTTGGTATAGTCATTACAATGCCAAGCAAAATGCCAAGCGGTATGCTAAGACCGACTGAAATAAGACTGATTTCAAGTGCAGTCCACAAGCCGCCCAAAAGGCGTATAAAGTTTGTTCCCTTAAAAAGAACATCAATCCCCAAATCCGGCATATCTCAGTTTCCTTTCCAGCACACTTCCAAGTATTGAAACAGGCAGTAGTATAATAAGATAGAACACAACAAGCATAAACAGACACTCTGTTGTTTTGTAGTAAAGACCGATTAAGTCCTTTGCAACAAACATAAGGTCCATAAGGCTTACTGCGCTGAATACACTTGTTTCTTTAAGCAAGAATATTACATTTGCCACAAACGGCGGTACACTTGTTGAAAAAGCCTGCGGCAGTATTACATATCTCATAATCTGCGGATGCTTCATACCAAGACTTAAAGCACTTTCGGTTTGAATTTTATCTACAGATTCAAGTCCGCTCCTGAAAGTTTCCGACATATAGCTTCCGCCCAGGAAAGCAAGACCGATATAGCCTGCCATTTCAGAGCTTACCTGCACGCCAACCTTTGGCAGCGCATAGTAAATAAAAAACAACTGAATAAGCAACGGAGTGTTACGGGATATTTCAATATATACCGTTGCAATCTGCCTTAGCACGGGCACTTTGTAATACTGAACCAATGAACAGAAAAGACCGATTATAATAGAAACGGCGATTCCGATAAGTCCGATTTTTAAAGTGAGCAAAGCTGCCTCTTGGTACAAAGGAAGATATTTAAAAATAAATTCCCAATTCATTTTTTCACCTTTTTCCTAATCTCTTAACATTTTATGCACAGAATAATAAAAAGCATTAAAAAAGACCGAAGAACATATGCACTCCGGTCAGTAAAACTTTATCTGGTCAAAACTTTTCGTCGGAGAGCATGGGAAATAAACACATACACATTGTGCACATGCAACAGCAACACATAGAGCTTTTTACATATGAAACAAGCTTTGTCATAAGGTTGCTCTCCTCTCTTGAAGTCCTATAAACCTAATAGGTTTTATATGTTCTGATAATACCATATTAATTGATAAAAGTCAATACATCTGCGCCAATCCGTTAAAAACTCATCAGAAATTCTTGTGATAAATATCTACGTCCAAGAGCCTGTCAAATTTGAATCCTGCGTTTTTAATTCTTCCGCCAAATTCAAATCCGAACTGTTTATGTAAATAAATGCTGTGCTCGTTCTCACTTGTGATGAGCGAAACCACAGTCAAGAACCGATTATTCTTTTGCGCCTCTTGAAGTGCATACTCAATAAGTTGAGTGCCGATGTGCCTGTTTTGACAATCGTTTTTTACATATACCGAAAGTTCGGCTGTAATGTCGTATGCATCTCTTTTGCTGTAGCGGGAAAGTGCAACATAACCGATTACATTGCCGTTTTCCTCATACACAGAGAGCAAATACTTGCCTGTATGCTCATTTAACATATCAACAAAGTATTTGTCATCTTTGGGATTTATGTCATAGGTTGCGGTAGTGTTTAAAACCGCATAATTGTAAATTTCTTTGACAGCCGGCAAATCAAGCACCGTGGCTTTTCTTATCATAATAAATTTTCCTTCTTAAATGCCTGTTCAAGGTCTGCAATAATATCTTCTGCATCTTCAATGCCGACGCTGAATCTGAAAAAGCCGTTGTGGAATTCTTCGGGATAAAGATACTGTCTTTCGTCATTTTCTCCGAGGAAAACGATAAGGCTTTCATCGTGACCGAGAGAAACTGCCGAAGTTATGACATTCAAATAGCTTACAAATCTGTTATATGTATCGTGGTCAGCCTTGAGTCCGAACGAAAGCACACCGCCGAAACCGTTTGTCATCTGCTTTTTGGCGATATCGTGGTTCGGGTGGTCTTTAAGTCCCGGATAAGCCACAAAACTTACACCCTTTACAGTCTTTAAATATTTAGCGACTTTGAGTGCATTTTCATTGTGCTGTTTCATTCTAAGCGGTAAAGTAACCGCACCACGCATAATAAGCCAAGCATTGAACGGGCTGATTGTTGCACCGAGGTTAATCTGCGACTGTGCTCTGATGATGTCGAGGTATTCTTTTTTACCGATAATAGCACCGCCCATTGCGTCACCGTGACCGTTGATATATTTTGTAAGGCTTTCAATCGAAAAGTCTGCGCCAAGCTCAACGGGTCTTTGGTTGTACGGAGAAGCAAATGTATTGTCAACAGATAACAGTGCATTGTTTTCGTGCGCAATGTCTGCAATCGCCTTGATGTCCGAAATTGTAAGTGTGGGGTTGCCCGGAGTTTCTATATGAATAAGTTTTGTGTTCGGGCGGATTGCCTTTCTTACATTTTCGGGGTCGGAGGTATCAACAATTGTTGTTTCCACACCGAATTTATTGTTTAAAAGCTCGTTTAAAAGTCTGTAAACCGCAATATAAGTAACGCTTGAGAAAATTACATGGTCACCGCTTTTGAGTAAAGCAAAGAACAGTCCCGACAAAGCGGCAACACCGCTTGCAAGCACCACGCAATCTTCGCCGCCCTCAAGAGAGGCAACTTTTTCCTGAAGATACTGCTGGTTTGAGCCTCCGTTTCTTGTATAAAGGTTTTTACCTGCACTGCTCCAGTTAAGGTCACTTGGGTCATAGGGCAATTCATAGCTGTTTGCCATAGTTATAGGCCTCTTAATTGCTCCTGTTTCGCCGTCAACACCGTTGCCTGTATGCACGGCTCTTGTCTGAAAGCCTAAATCTTTTACATTCTTTTCGCTCATATTATCACCCTTCTGATTTTAAATTTCCGCATTGTGTGCGGATATATAATAATATTACTTTAAAAAGCGGGAATTTTCCTAAAACTTAGTATTCCTACCGATAAAGTAGGTTTATTGTAACACCACCGTTTCCGTTTGTCAATAGGTTTTAAAAATCTTTTTGAAAATAATGTAAATCGGATTTGTTTTTTGTGTTTTTGGAATATTTAAAACTATGGTTTAACAAATTGTTTCGACAAGCAATTATAAAAGCTTGGTCAACCTTTAAAAAGGCAAAACAAAAAGGGCGGAAAACCGCCCTTAAATTCTGAAAGAGTATAAATTATTTAACTTATTCAGCAAAACCTGACTCAACGAGAGCAACAAGACCGTCAACAGCCTCTGTTTCGTCTGAACCGTCAGCAATAACCTTGATGGTTGTACCGCCGATAATACCAAGTGACAATACGCCGAGAAGGCTCTTTGCATTAACTCGTCTTTCTTCCTTTTCTACCCATACAGTTGACTTGTATTCGTTAGCCTTCTGAATGAAAAATGTAGCTGGGCGAGCATGTAAGCCTGCCTTGTTCTGTACTAATACTTCCTTAACATACATTTTAAAATCCCTCTCTTGCCATATAATTTAACCCGTTTTGTAATCCGACTGCATTTTGCAATCTTTTAATAAATATTATAGTATTTTTTCAAAAAAAGGTCAATAAGTTAATTAATTTTTGGTTTAATACTCACTTACAACCAAAAATTTCGGTCTGTTGTTGTGCAACTTTACTAAAACTGAAATTAAATTATATTAAGTATTGCTAAATATTATTTTGCAGCACTAAATTATTGTTAATTCTTATTGCTGTTCTTTTATCTTTTCAAGCAAGTCCGGGCGCTTTGCACGGGTTACCTCAAGACTTTTTTCTTTCTGCCACTTTGCTATGTTTGCATGATGACCGCTCAAAAGCACTTCGGGCACTTCTTTGCCCCTCCATACCGACGGTTTTGTGTATTGAGGATACTCAAGCAAACCGTTAAAATGGCTTTCCTCGGTAAAACATTCATTATTTGAAAGTACACCCGGTACCATTCTTGAAAGTGCGTCCGTGAATACCATTGCAGGAAGTTCGCCGCCTGTAAGCACATAGTCGCCGATTGAAATTTCCTCGTCTATAAATTCATCAAGCAAACGCTGGTCGACGCCCTCGTAATGACCGCACAATATGCAGACATTCTCAATCTCAGCTATTTCCTTAAGTCTTTGCTGCGTAAGAGTTTTTCCCTGCGGTGACATATAAACAAAATGCGGTCTTTTGCCGATTTTATCGCATATATCCTCAAAGCAAAGCGCTATAGGCTCGGCTTTCATCAACATTCCCATTCCGCCGCCGTACGGGGTATCGTCAACTCGTCTGTGCTTGTCAAAAGCATAGTCACGCAGTTGATGACAATGTATTTCAAGCGCACCGCTTTTTTGTGCTCTGCCGATTATACTGTCACCCAAAACAGGAGTAAACATCTCGGGGAATAAGGTTATTATATCAATCCTCATCGTCAAATATTCCTTTCATCGGGCGAATAAGAACATATCCGTCATCAACATTGGTTTCTGTAATAACCTCGTCAATAACGGGTGCAAGATATTTTTTGCCGTTGTCATCTGTTATCTCATAAACATCATTAGCACCTGTGCGCAAAACATCTGTAATTTTGCCGTAAACAGTTGCATTGTCGGCGTCTTTTACCTCAAGGCCGAGCAAATCCTGAACAAAGTTTACACCCTCGTCAAGGACGATCTCCTCTCGGTCGATATAAATTGTCTTGCCTCTCATTTTATCCGCCTGCTCAATTGTATCTATTCCGTCAACCTTGCAAAGCACAATATTTTTGTGAGGGCGTGACTTAACTTTTATGCTCTCTCTGCCCTGCTCGTCAAGATAAAGTTTTTTAAAGCAGCACAAAAATTCGGGACTGTCGCACCACGGGTCAATTCTTAATTCGCCTTTTATGCCGTGAGTGCCTACAATTTTTCCGCTGTCAAGAAATCTTTTTTTCATATATACACCATCCGTAATTTTTTCTTTCATTTGACTACATATTTTAACATAATTTTCGGCTGTGGGCAACTATTATATATGACTGTGCATACTGATAAATATTTCGCTTATAAGGTCGGCGATATATTCTTCGCTCTCTGCCATTCCGCCTCTTACCCACTTTTTTAAAATACTTGACGCACCGCTTTCGAGAAATGTAAACATATACTCAAGTTTGGTCTGCGGAATATCCTTTTTGCCAAATGCCGCACAATACTCTTTTTTGAGCTCCGCATACATTTCGTCAAGTAATTTAGTCTGGATATTGTTATTGAAAACCACTTTGTAAAAATCCGAATACTTCTTTACAAAGCGCACAATCCAAAGGAAATTCACCTTGCCGTTCTGCGTAAATTTAAAATTATAATCCTTTAATTCTTCAACATAGCTGATTTCTATTTGAGAAATCATATCGTAAACATCGGCGAAATGGTGATAAAAGGTAACTCTGTTCACTCCCGCCTGCTTACAGAGAGAGGTTACTGTAATTTTGCTCAAAGGCATTTGCTCAAGCATATCAAAAAGTGTCTGCTTGAGTGCCTTTGTGGTATTTTTTACTCTTTTATCCATAAAATTTCACCTTAAATTTTTTTGAAAAAATAAACAAATTTTAATAATTTGTAAAATAATTTACATAAAAATTAAAATTAACTCTTGTATATTTGTGTAGAATATATTATACTATAAACATATAATTAAATCAAGGGAAACACTGTAAAAGCATACTGCGGATTTATTTTTTGTAAAAACGAGCAATATGCGCCCTTTTCCCAAATTTCTTAAAGAAAAGAGGATATATAAATGGCTTTTAGTTTAAATGACAAAAGAACTCCGCTTGAACAGTTTTTGCAGGGCGAATCTGTTACAGCTTATGAATTTATGGGCTCTCATTTTGTAAACTGGGGCGACAGAGACGGCGTTGTGTTCAGAGTATGGGCACCAAACGCACTTTCCGTATCCGTTGTAGGTGATTTCAACGATTGGAACCCCGATGCAAACTATATGTATAAAATCGACAATTCAGGCGTATGGGAATTGTTTATTGAGGGTGTATGGGAATATGCTTGCTATAAATATTGCGTAGAAACTCCGTCAATGCAAAAGGTAATGAAAACCGACCCATATGCATTCCATTGCCAGACAAGACCTGATAACGCATCTCGTGTATATGAAATTCACGGTTATGAATGGAACGACAGCGAGTGGCTTGAGCACAAGAAAGCTCACCCGCACAAGAACGCTCCTATCAATGTATATGAAATGCACGCAGGTTCTTGGAGAAAATACGAGGACGGCAATGTATTCAGCTATAGAAAGCTCGCCGAGGAGCTTATTCCTTATGTAAAAGAAATGGGCTACACTCACATTGAGTTTATGCCTCTTACAGAATATCCGTTTGACGGCAGCTGGGGCTATCAGGTAACAGGTTACTTTGCGGCAACTTCCCGTTACGGTACTCCTAAAGACCTTATGTATTTTGTTGACAAATGTCATCAGGAAGGTATCGGCGTTATTCTTGACTGGGTACCTGCTCACTTCCCCAAGGACGAGCACGGTCTTGGCAGATTTGACGGTACAGGCTGTTATGAATACGAGGATTGGAGAATCGGCGAACACAAGGAATGGGGTACATATATCTTTAACTATGCACGTTACGAAGTAGCAAGTTTCTTGCTTTCATCCGCAATGTTCTGGCTTGACCAATATCATATTGACGGCATCAGAGTTGACGCCGTTGCATCTATGCTCTACCTCGACTACAACCGTAAAGACGGCGAATGGCTTGCAAATATCTACGGCGGCAGAGAAAATCTTGTTGCTGTTGATTTCTTACAGAAGCTTAACACTGTTGTGCATATGTTCCACCCGGAAGCTATGATGATTGCCGAAGAGAGCACAGCATGGCCGAATGTTACCGGTTTCCCGCCAAAGGATATGGGACTTGGATTTGACTACAAGTGGAATATGGGTTGGATGAACGATATGCTCTCATACATCAGCCTTGACCCGCTTTACAGAAATTATCACCACGATACTCTTACATTCAGTATGGTTTACGCATTCAGCGAAAGCTTTATGCTCCCTATCTCTCATGATGAAGTTGTTTACGGCAAAGGCTCGCTTATCAACAAAATGCCGGGTCTGTATGACAACAAGTTTGCGGGCGTAAGAGGATTCCTTGCTTATATGCTTGCTCATCCCGGTAAAAAACTTATGTTTATGGGCAGTGAGCTCGGACAGTTTGACGAGTGGAATTCTACCGAACAGCTCCAGTGGAACTTGCTCGGCTACGAAAAGCACCGTCAGCTTAATCACTTCTTTGCAACAGCAAATAAATTCTATTGCGATACACCTGCAATGCACGAAAACGACTACGACTGGAACGGTTTTCAGTGGATTGCTCTCGACGATTATAAGCATAGCATTATTTCTTTCAGAAGAATTGCTTATGACGGAAGCGAAGTTATTGTTGTATGTAACTTCCAGCCAATGCTCCGTGAGAACTACAAAATCGGTGTTCCGAAGTTTGGTATCTATAAAGAAGTTCTCAACTCCGAGGCAGAGGAATTCGGCGGCTGCGGTATCGTAAACGAGGGCGAATTAAAGGCACAGGATGCAGCCGATCACGATCTTCCGTACTCAATCAACATTACGCTTGCACCGCTTTCCGTAATCTACATTGAGCTTGACAAGGAACTTCCTGCACCCGAAAAGCCAAAGGAGAAAAAGACTACAAACCGCAAGGCTGCCGCTCTTAAGAAAGCAAAGGCTGAAAAAGCCGCAAAAGCTGAAAGCAAGGCAGAAGAAAAAGTCGATGAAAAGCCTGTAGTTGAAGAAAAGGAAGAAACTAAGGAAACTAAAGCTGAAGAAAAAATTGAAACAGTTGAAGAATAACAACTGATTAGGTGAATTTTTCAGTTTTTAAATTAATTTTATATTAAGGTCATTTTTGTCCGACCTCTTTATAATCGGAAATGCAGACAGGGATCTTCCCTATCTGCATTTCTTTTTGGGCTCTTTATCAAAAGTTAGGATGAATTATGGTTTGGCGGAGTGTCGGTCGGGCATTGAAATTTAGCTAACGCTAAATTATCCTCCCAAAAACAAAAAAGTTTACTCAATTTTTCAAAAATTGCGGGTTTTGGCAGCGCCCATAAAATCTTCCGATATAACAATTTATCAGGCGCAAACAGCAGGCTGTTTGGTTATCCTTAGATTGCATAAACGGAAAGTATTTGTGGGCTTTGCCCACACCCACGACCTTTGAAAAGGTCGACCAAACTTTTATAATTGATTGGCAAATCAATTTGATAAACCATAATTTATTATTGTTACCCAGATATTCAGAATAGTACCTTTTAATTTTGTGCAAAAAATGATGATAAAATCTCTCTTATTGCAGCCGCTTTTGAAAGAGTGCATTTGACTGCGTATTTTTCAATTTGAGAATTTAATTCATCATCAACCCTAACTTTTATATCATGAGTAAGATTTTCACTCGGTCTACCCATTTTGGGGTTATCTGTTTTTTTAATATAAGCCGTAAATATAACTTCCTTTCTCTTGATATTAAATATAAGGCTCTGATTTAATCGTCAGAGCTTGTTCTTTTTGCCTCGGCAATTACTTCATCAATTAACTCTTTTGCTTTATCAATATTATCACTGTCAAGCAACGCTTTGATAGATAGCAATAAAGTAAGTATCTCAAGTCTTGTCATATCTTCTTTCATTTTAATCTCCTTTCTGACGCTTGCAGTCTATTCGTCTTTGTTCACCTCTATTGAGTGTAATTATATCATGTTCTTTCAGAACTCAAAAGTCAAGCGTTTTTTTAAATTTATTTCAATGCATTTTTCTGTAGTACACTGTTTTTCCTTGTATTTCTGTGTATCACGATATAAAAACAACCGCATTAAAAAGCTGAAAAACAGTTTTCTAATGCGGTTTTTGCTTGGTGCGCCAACAGGGACTCGAACCCCGGACCGACCGGTTATGAGCCGGTAGCTCTAACCAACTGAGCTATTGGCGCGTATTTATTTTACGCAAGTGATATTATATCATATTATATCTGTATTGTCAATCTTTTCATTTAATTTTATAAGAATTTTTGTTTCTGTATTATTCAAAAAGTATATAAAAGCACTGCTTTTTGCAACAAATTTATTGAAATTCCTACATATTCGTGGTACAATATATATGATAGTATTATTTTTTCTTATAATTCTTATAATTTTATATTCCTTGTTCGGGAATTTTATTAATTCAATTGGAGGTAACGGCTATGGCAGTTATTAAAGCATTCAAAGGTATGAGATACAACACCGCAAAGGCAGGCGAAATTTCCTCTCTTTGCTGTCCTCCGTACGACATAATCAGCGAGCAAGAAAGACTTGCTTTTATTAAAGAAAACGAATACAACATTATTCGTCTTGAATTGCCAAAAGAGGGTGAAAATCCTTACGCTTGCGCAAGAGATATTTTAAAAATGTGGCAGGATAAAGGCATTTTGAAAATTGAGGATAAGCCTGCTATCTATATTTACGAGGAAGAATTTTCCGTTGGCAACACACGCAAAAGCATAAAGGGCATTATTGCGAGAGTTCAGCTTGAAGAATTTTCAAAAGGCATTATCTTACCGCACGAATTTACCCTTTCAAAGGCTAAAGAAGACCGTTTAAATCTTATGAAAGCAACAAACTGCAATTTCAGTCAGATTTACGCTCTCTATATGGACGAAAAACATACAACTCTCGCTACCATTGATGAGCAGTCAAAGGCAAAAGCCGACCTTGAATTTACAGACGAAACGGGTGTTACACATCGCCTTTGGATTGAAACCGACGAAGAAATCATTGCGAAGCTTGTTGCCGATTTTGCAGACAGAAAACTATATATTGCCGACGGTCACCACAGATACGAAACCGCTCTCAATTACAGAAATTATTGCAGAGAAAACGGCATTTCAAAGCCGGGCGATCCGCAGGACTTCCAGATGATTTACCTCGTAGATATGGAGCATCCGGGACTTGTGGTATTCCCTACCCACCGCCTTGTGAGAGATTTACCGAACTTCGACAAAGAGGCGGTACTCGAAAAGTGCTCCGAATTCTTCTACATAGACGAAAAAGAAGGCACGGACACCATGGAGGAAGATTTGAAAAAACTCTATGACGAGGGCAAAAAAGCATTCGGTTTCTATTGCGGCAAGGGCGAATGGTTCTTGCTGACACTCAAAAATATCGACTTTATGAGCCAAATGCTCCCCAATGTAAGCAAGGCGTCACAGTCGCTTGATGTTTCTGTTCTCCATACACTTATTCTTGAAAAAATCTTTGGAATTGACAAGGAAAATATGGCAAAACAGATTAACCTTACATACACAAAATTCTTTACAGAGGCAATTGACGGAGTTGACAAAGGCGAGTTTCAATGCTCATTTGTACTCAACCCTACAAGAGTTACCGAAATTCGTGATGTTGCCGCCGCAGGAGAAAAAATGCCGCAGAAATCCACATATTTCTATCCAAAAATGATTACAGGTATGGTAATGAACAATCTTGGAGTTGATTAATATGAAAGACTATGAAATCCGCAGAAAAGACAGAGCAGTTGACGAAAATGCCGCCTTAGAAATTCTGAAATCGGGCAGCTTCGGTGTGCTTTCTACCATCGGCGCAGACGGCTATCCGTACGGTGTACCCGTAAACTACGCTTACGATGACGGCAAAATCTACTTTCACTGTGCCAAAAATGTCGGTCACAAACAGGATAACCTAAGATTTTCGGGCAAAGTTTCGTTTACTGTCGTTACAAAATCAGATGTTATTTCCGAAAAATTCACAACAGGTTATGAAAGTGCCATTGCCTTTGGTTATGCGTCAAAAACAGTTACCGAAAAAGAAAAAGCACTGCGGCTTCTGGTGCAAAAATACTCTCCCGAATTTGCGGAAGACGGTGAAAACCATATAAAAGGCGCATTTGAACGCACAGATGTTTTTGTGATAGAAATTGAAAAACTTACCGCAAAAGCTAATAAAAAGACGGTTTAATAAAATTTAGGTCAAGCCTTTTTAAAGGCTTGCGGGTTTGGGCAGCGACCATAATATCTTCCGATATTGCAATTTATCAGGCGCAAACAGTCACGCTGTTTGCGTGCTTGCACTTAGTTTGAAAAAACAGGCGACAGCCATTAAAACAGAATTATTTATTTTTGAAAAGGTTGACCAAACTTTTATAATTGATTGACGAAGCATTCTTTTAAACAATGATAATCTTTTACTCTCAACTCAACAAAAATTAACAAACAGCAAAAATCCCTGTTCAGCGCTGAACAGGGATTTTTTATATGGGGATGTTGTAAGCTTATTAAATATCGTAACATTTCCACTGACAATTTTTGCAGACTTCACTAAGTTTTCCTTGTGAAATTATCCTGCTTTTTGCCATATCTTTAAGCGCAAGCCACTCGATTTCGTCACCGATTTTTAAATTATATTCTTTCAGACAAGCATTGTCAAAACTTGCCACTTTATCATTATCGGCACAAAGCTGTGATTTATTATTCGGGCATTTACTGCAAAGAACATCATTACAACTGCCCGTTAAGGTAATCAGCGGATTTTCTTTATTCAGATATTCAATTACATTTGTCATATTCTGCACAAAATCACTGCTGTAGCCTTTTCCTACGAAAAATTGTATGCAAAGGCTGTGGTGCGGTCGCAGATTAAAGCTTGATAACTTTGTCAAGACGATTTACCAATACAGCTGAAAATGCAATTTTGAGTGCGTCAGCAATAAGATAAGGAACTACGCACAGTAAAAGTGACTCAACAAGTCCCATTTTCATTTGGAACATAAACCATACTGTGCCGAATGCATAACAAACAGCAAGGCCCAAAATCATAGAAACAATTTCAACCCAAAGTTTTTTGCCGAGTTTTTCTGTCATAAGACCTACAATTAAAGCTGTAAAAATAAAGCCGATAATATATCCGCCTGTCGGTCCGAAAAGTACACCTATACCTCCGCTGAAACCTGCAAACACAGGAACACCGGCAAGACCGAGAAGTACATAAACTATAACACTGAGTGTACCTCTTTTCCAACCGAGTAATGACGCTGCAATAAATACACCGAGAGTTTGAAGTGTAAACGGAACTTCTCCGAACGGAATCTGAATTTGCGCACAAACTGTCATTACAGCGGCAAAGAGTGCCACAAATACTAAATCAAGCAAAGCGGCTTTGCTTTTTGATGTTGCCTTTGATTTTACCTCTAACATTGTTCTTTCTCCTTATCGTCAACCTATTTGGTTTATTAAGTTGACAATATTATAACTCGGTTTTACCGAATTGTCAACCTGCAATTGAATTTTGGTTGACAATTCACAAAATCATATATTTTATATAATAACAGTTGTTTAAATGAGGTTTTCTTTCTTAAGATATTCTTCAAGAATATCTGCCGCATACTTGCAAAGCTCCGGACAAGGACGCTTTTTATAGTATTCGTTGGTGCGTTCTGACGGCACATAGCTTTCTTTATTGGCTTTTTGAAGACCCAAAAGCTCTCTGCAAATAATCGAGCCGTTGTCTTCTTTAAACTTTGCGGCAAGCTCCTGAACCGATTTATAAACATTTTTCTTTGTGGTATTGTCTTTAGAATTGTCATTACCCATTGCAAGACCTATCACCATAAACATACCTGTAACAGTACCGCAAACTTCTCTCATTCTGCCCATACCGCCGCCGAACGGTTCGGAAATTTTTAATGCTGTTTCTTTTTCAAGTCCAAAATCCTCGCAAAATGCAAGCAAAACCGCTTGAGAACAATTGTAACCGTTCATAAAATTTTGCTTTGCAATATCTCCCTTAGACATACAAATCATTCCTTTTCATTATAATGTAATTTTATTTTAACACCGACTTATAATAATGTCAAAATTTTCAGAAACTTGTCCGTTACAATTATGAAAGCTTGGTCGCCCCTTTCAAAAGTTGTGGGTGTGGACAAAGCCAACGATACTGTCTGCTAACAAAATTTTTCTGTAGCCGAACAGCCTGCTGTTCGGCGGCTTGAACGAAACGGCAAAAAATTATTAATTGCGAACGCAAACAACCGTACAGTTTTTTACACTGTACGGCTGTTTGCAAGGGGTTTAGATAAGGAAATGGGTATGAGTGGAACGGATGCTTTCGCACCCTCTTGTTAGTAAATTTAAGCGGATTTATTATCGCTTGCACTTTTTTTAGGGATTTTAATTGTGTATTCGATATAGTTAGGGTTTTCACTTTTAACTGTCTTAGCGTCAATGCCTGCAAGCCGCATAGTATCTACCGCTTTGTTGATGGTGTTTACAAAAATACGCACATCTTTTATCACCGCTTTACTGCTTCCCATACTTTTAATATGCTTTGGGCAGTCATTCAAGACTTCGCCTACAAGATTGTCGGTCTGTTGAGTGTTAAGATTAAGAGCTATTACCTTGCTTAGGACTTCTCGCCTTTTGCCCTCGTCTTCTATTCGGAGTAATGCCCTGGCATGGCGCTCCGTAAGACCTGCGCTGATAATAAGCTCCTGTTCTTCGTATGTAAGGCGCAAAAGTCTTAGCTTGTTGGCAATGGTAGATTGCGTTTTGCCAAGCCTTTGAGCCGCCTCCTCTTGAGTAAGGCCAAATCTTCGGATAAGTCTTGAAATCCCGCGAGCTTCCTCGAACACGCCGAGGTCGCTACGCTGTAGATTTTCAAGGAGAGCAAAGATCGCAGACTCTTTGTCAGAACACTTAACGATTATGCAGGGGACTTTTTTTAGTCCTGCCATAACCGACGCACGAAGACGGCGTTCACCGGCAATCAGCTCATATTCACTTTGACTTGCCCTTCTGACAGTCAGCGGCTGCAAGATACCGTTTTCTGTTATGGACTGCGATAATGATGTAAGAGAGGCTTCGTCAAATTGTTTTCGAGGCTGAGCCTTGTTAGGTCGTATTCTTATTATTGGTATTTCAGTGATTTTGTTATCATTGTTAAATAAAAAAGTCAACCTTACCATCCCGTGTCTTTTAAGCATCAGGGGTTTGTCCCTGTGACATTATAATATCACATTACCAAAAAATGGTATGTCGAATTGTGTAGGCATAATTAATTTTGTTTTACAATATTGCGTTGATTTTACCGTTTTGTTGTCAAAGTATTTGGTTTTCTTTCTTATAATTAATAAATTTTTTTAATCAGTGATTACCGATTATTTTTGTTGATATAATCGAGTATAAAATATTACAACACATTACTGTAAAAGCCTACTGCTTTGCCCAGAATACGGACTTTGTTCATCTCATCTTTTTGATAATAAAGCGATTTGAAGGTAGGATTTTCGGGTCTGAGTTCTATGCTGAATTCTGTTTTATATACACGCTTTAAAGTAGCCTCATCGTCAATGAGTACCGCTGCTATCTCTCCGTTTTCTACCTCCGGCTGTTCCCTTATAAATACTATATCTCCGTCAAATATGCGAGCATTAATCATACTATCGCCTTTACATCTTAGTGCAAATGTACCTTTGGTTTTTTCAGGCATATTTATATAGTCTTCAATGTTCTCCTGCGCAAGTATAGGCTCACCGCAGGCAATTGTACCAACTAAAGGAACTTTTACCATTTCCGGCATAGATTCAATATTTTTTACATTGCTTAAATCATATTCCGCCCACCCCATTATATAAGACGGAGATGTAGATAAACAGTCGGCTATCAATTCTATTTTATCAAACGGTATATTGGTTATTATATTATTTTCGTATTTATATAATGTTTGTTTACTTATTTTGCAGGCATTTGCAAGCTCCGTTTGAGAAATCGCATTTTGTTGTCTGATTTTTTTTATACGCTCACCAACAGTCATAATATCACCTTTTTGTGTTTAAATTAATCATTTCCATAATTATATAGCCGCAAAAGTAACTTGTCAAGAAAAAATCTTATGCAACACTGTTTAAAATATCTTGACAAGTTACAAAACGCTTGCTATAATAAAAGTAACTTGAAAAGTTACGAGATAATTATAATACTTTATTCAGATAATTTAAATAAATTATCTGCTAATTTTTTGAAAGCAAAGTAACTTTTTAAGTTATACAATAATCTATTTGGAGGTATAAATATGACTAACAACAATCTTGAAAATTACGAAAAGCACTGCAATGTAGGAACTGTAAACTCAGTAACTGACTTGCTGACTTACATTGACAGTGACACACTTTACACGGGAGAAATAGGAAACGGCGAAAATAACAAAATTTCGTTCATTATGACAATCGTTAATAACATACGCTTTATTCTGACATCCGACGGTACTCTTTGCAAGTATAACGATTTGACTTCTACAAAAGCTGTAACATTTTCATACTCATCGTATTTCTCAATTCCACAGTTCTACGGAGCTGTAGGTGACGGCGTAAACGACGATACCGACGCACTGCAAAAAGCAATAAAAGAAAATAAGGTAGTATATATTCCCGCAGGTATTTATAAAATCGGTAAATTAACAATTGAAAAACCTAACCTTAAAATCTTTGGTGCGGGTATTAACAAAACCATAATCAAACACAATGATGATAAAGACAGTGAAACGAATGAATATAAATATAAAAATGACGATTGTATAATTCATATCACCGGTTCATCAAACTGCACTCTAAGCTCTTTTTCAGTTAAGGGTAAAATTTCAGAAGATGATTACAAATATCACGGTATTAAAATAAGCAACAGTAATTCTTCCGATAACACAATTGAAAACATCAATGTTTCCAATTGCCCTTTGTCCGGAATAAAATTGGAAACTACATGTATCGGCTGTCATCTTTCTAATATTCGTACATACGAAAACGGCGAGTGCGGTTTGTACAACGGAGGATACGGAAATAAAATTGTAAATCTTGATACACATCAGAACCGCAAACACGGTATTAAAATTAATATTGGCGGCTTTAACGGCACAAATATAAAATCATGGGGTAACAGAGGCGACGGTGTAAATATGGATAATACTTTAAGTAATGCCTCTTGTATTAATTTAAGTAATGTGTCTGTACAGCAAAACGGCAGACACGGACTTATGATGACTAATTGCAAAAGTTGTGTAATTACAGGTTTTCAAAGCCTTGCCAATAACTTTATTTCAGGTTCAAGACTTAAAAACGGAGAAAAGCCGTTAAATAATGCCGCCGGTATTCTTTTAACTGATAATAATCACAACAATTATATTCAAGGCAATATAACAAGCTGCTATGATTATTGGAACTCATTTGAAGAGAGTTCTATCAGAATTGCCGGCAAAAACAACATTAACAATATTATTGATGTATCTGTTTGTGATTCTCTCAAAGGTCCGGATATGTACAATGTTTGTTTTTTGCCGTATGTTTATACATATACAGACAAAAACAAAGAAAATAAAGAAGATAAATTTTACAATTATACAAATTTAAACGAGTATAACACTCTTAAGCAGAAATATGACAATCCGCTTAATATAATTAAAATTAACGGCGAAACAGTAACAGATAAATCTATGACTGACATAAAAATGATTTCTCCTGTCATCAACAACTATATGAAAAACAGCGATGGGTTAAATTACCTTACAGTAACAGATAATCTCTCCGAAAATCCGGATATTTTAAAACTTAATCTTAACGATTATTCGGAATTACCGACATATACCGTTGACGACCTAAAAGGTATCAATAACATAGATTTTGCAAAAGTTGCTTACAGACGAGGCTACAAAATTAATTTAAAAAATAATACAAATGAAGTATTATATCTGAAACTTACCGCAAAAGTAAGTGAATACAAAGCATTCGGAATCTTCCCTACCGTACAGGTTTCTTATAAAAACGAAGCGGGCAAACTTGTTTACGAATATTTAGATTCATCGTTGGACTACGGTAAAACGAATATAATCTTTAACACAAGCTATATTACAAAAAATATTGCTTTTGACATAAGCAAATATAAGGATAAGGATATAACCGTATATCCGCTACTTTGCATAACAAAGCTATCGGCTACCAATATATCCGGTAATGCCATTCAGGACACCGCTGCTATCGACATCAAAGAGTTTAGTTATAAACTTTGTTAAGGAGGCATAAATACGACAAAAATATCTTGTGTTGACATTTCTGAATTTCAGAAAGATATTAATTTCAACAAAATGAAAAATGACGGTATAAAAGCAGTCATTATAAGGACAGGCTATGGCAGAGAATCAAGTCAGAAAGACAGTATGTTTGAAAGCCATTACAAAAACGCAAAAAGTGAAAATATGATAATTCTTGAGTGCATTAACAACAAATCTCTTGATATGCCGATTTATTATGATTTGGAAGATAATTCGCAAGTTAAACTCGGCAAAACAAAACTTACAGAGATTACAGAACTATTTTGTGAAACAATCAAAAAAAGCGGTTACAATATTAATGATTACAAAGACGGTTATGCAGGTGACGGCAGTAAAATTGATGCAATTAAAGTATATTACACAACTCCTGAAAATGTTGTAAACAGTATTGGCAAGTATCTTGTTGCAAAATACCGTGTATCAGAAATTAACAAAGAGTATTTTGATTGGCAGCACGATATTCAAACATCAAACGGACAAGAAGGCTACGCAGGTGCATATGACTGTTACATAGACAGATTACAGCTTATTCTGTCTTAATTGGCGGTGTTAATATGGCAACGGAAATTATTACATCGCTCATTGTTGCTTGCGGCAGTATTATTTGTCAGCTAATTATCAATGTTTCAAATCGGAAAAAGCAAGAGAGCGAAAATGAAAAAACAAAATCGCTTATTGTTTATCGTATAGATAAACTTGAGCAAAAGCAAGATAAATACAATCATTTGCAAGAGCGAGTGTTTAATCTTGAAAAAAATTCAGCCGTTACAGATGAAGAAATCAAAGTTGCAAATCTCAGAATTGCAGACCTTGAGAAAAAATAATGAGGTAATAATATGAAAAAAATTACAAATTGGAAATCGTGGGCAAAATGTGCAGGCGTAAGAGCAGTAAAAACCGTTGCTCAAACTGCAATTTCGGTTATCGGTGTATCTGCAGTGTTAAGCGATGTGAATTGGGTTGCGGTCGCCTCGGCAAGTGTACTTTCGGGAGTTCTTTCGCTGTTGACAAGTGTTGCAGGTTTGCCGGAAATATCAGAAGAATAAGAATACATAAAATTAGCCCTTTAACTACTGTTTTTGCAGTTAAAGGGCACTTAATTACTTGCAAAGCTCATCAAGCGTAACATCTTTTATATTATAGTAAAAAGCTCCAGGATACAAGCCGTATTCTGAAGTTTTTACTTGCCTAACATTTGCCTAACATTTTTAGAATTTTATATGATTTTTAACGGGTTTTTGCGGTGATTTTCAAAAACAACAAACCGCACTAAAACGCCTGAAAATGGCTTAATAGTGCGGTTTTTCTATGGTCGAGGTGACCTTTATAAGTGGCTTAAATGCTGACTTAGTCGCAATTGACTGCGGTTTTGACAGCGATTTTTTCATTTTCAGGCGATTTGCAGGTTGTTTGCTTTCATATATTCGTCAGCAATCGCAAGGTGCTCGTTTTTAAACTTTTCAAATACAGAGCAGTAAACATTCAGCGTGATGTTTATGTCCGTGTGTCCTAAAAGCTTTTGAAGCACCTTTGCAGGCATTCCGCTTTCAATACACCTCGTTGCGTATGTATGCCTGAGTGAATGTAAATCTACCCTGCCGTACACCGAGCTGTCAAGAATGTCGTAATTCTTAATCACATTTGAGTAAACATAGTTGACTTGGTTTGAAGTGACAAGCCCGCCGTTGCTTGAAGTGAACAGCAAACCTCTTTTTCTGCCGCCTAAACATTCTTTCAAAAAGTCTGCAACATCATCGCTGATAAAAAGCGTTCTCATACCTGCGGCGGTTTTGGTATCGTTGATTACGGTGTTTCCAAATTCGCCTCTCGATACGGTTTTACTGACATTTATTGTTTTGTCGGTTAGATTGATATCCTCTGCCGTGAGGGCACAACACTCGCCGATTCGCATTCCCGTAAACATTGACAAAAGCATTATGTCGCCGTAGTGTATGTCCTCGGTTTTCAGCACATTCAAAAGCCTTATCTGCTCGTCAACCGTCAAGGCTCTGACAGGAATTTGCTTTTTTCTCGATTTCGGGCACTTGATGTCGCTCAAAGGATTGCTCTCAATGAGTTTTTTGCTAATTGCTTTTACAAATACTGCTCCCAAAAGCTGATACATCTTATTTATGCTCGACTGGGAATAATCAAGCTTTACCTTGAAAAAACCGACTATATCGTCCTCGGTGACTTCCGTAAGCTGCTTATCAGAAATATCGGAAAGCATTTTCAGAGTTTCCATTTTGCGGTCATAGGTTGACTGCCTGATTTCATTTAGGGCAAGCTGTTCCTCTATCATCTTTTCGGCAAGCTGATGAATTGTTTTTATCTCAACCTTGTTACGGTTGCGCTTTTCGAGGTTGCCTGCGAGAGCCTGAATTTGCAGCTCACGCATTTTGTCCTTGACGATTTTCTTTGTTTTTCCGTAAACGGTGCGGCGTTCCTTTTCACCGTCGATTGTCAAATAAACCTGACCTGCAAAGCGATGACGGCTTTCTACAAAATATATTGAGCCGTTGCCGTAGGTTTGTTTTTTCTTTGTGTCTTTAGCGTTTATTGTAATCCGTCCTTTCAAAACCTAAAGACAGCTTATCGTTATCCGACTGTATTTATAATACTCCAAAAGCGATAAGCCGTCAACAGATTTTCGCCTTATTTTATACTCTGCGCTTGCTGCTCCATTCTATAAAAGCCTGCTCACTGACCTTGAAGTTTTTGCCGACTCTCACCAACGGGAAATCAGCCCTCATCATAATGTTTCGGGCAGCCGGCAGACTGCATCCGAGTGCCTCGGCAACTTCTTTTGTGCCTAAAAATTTTATTTTTTCATCCATTTTGATTTCCTCCCTAATTACCGTACAAGCAGTCGGTTTCCATAGTGTCAATTGAGTTGTAGAGAGTCGTAAGCAGATAGGCTCTCATATTTTTGATTTTGCTTTTATTCTTTTCAAGCGAGCTTATTACATATTCGATATGCTCGGCGGTTACCATTGACAGTCGTTTGCGAACAGACTGTATGGGGATTTGCCGTTTGTTAATCCGAACAGTATCACTTGCGTAACAGTAAGTGTCTGTCATAAGTCTGACAATTTCGTCGAGCACACTGCCGTAATCACGCTCCGCCAGTACATCATATTCAATTTGGAATTTTATTTCATTCTCAACCTCGTCATAGTCGATTGATAGATTGGTATTACTCCTATCGGTATTATTAATTTCAGTTTTATTTCCTGCTGATTTTCCGCAGTCAGGTACACTTAATTTTTGCACTCTGCAAAGCGTATTTTCCGCACTCTTGAATGAGGCTTCTTCGCTGTCAATAAAGTTATCAACATAAATAATGTCAGGCTTGCCTTTGCCCTGCCTTAGCCTATGTATAAGCTTGAAACGTTCAAGCTCACGAAAAAGCTTCGTAGCCTTGTCATGACTGCATTTCAGCTTTTGACAGACTTCATTGTTTGTGAAGTACACAATGGCTCTGCCGTTTGAGTCAGTCATACTGTTCTGCTCCGAAAGCATTCTGCGGTCAAGCAACAGCGAGTAGAGCAGCTTTGCACCGCACGACAAGTCTATATATGCATCATCAAAGAGAGCCTTTGGCAGTTTGATAAATTTGGATTTCATATGTTACCTTCCTTTTCTTATTTTTTCCGGGGTTTTAGGGGTATCCACTAACGAGCTTTTACTGTTTTATCCGCTTGTGGATACAAACAGTCTGCTCGCTAAGATTTGTCATAGGTTTCCTTGGTTTACTTTTTTCTTTCTCTCTTTCGAGTACTGACACATTGAAAATAAGCGTTTTTCATTGTTTAGATTCACTTCCTTAGAAAATAATTTGTTAATGAATTTTCTCGAATTTGATAAAGAAAATTAAAAATATATTTCTTTATCCCCTTCACTTGTATGGACAAAATCAGTATTTTGGAGGGGGTGTATTTTCAAAAAATTTCAAAATACCCTCTCACTTATTTGGACAAACACAGGCGTTTTGTCAGGGTATTTTTGAAAAGTTTTTTATTTTTTTGTGCTATAAAAAATGAATTTTCCGTTTTCGTTTGATATTCAAATAAATATATCCCTCTACTTATTTGGAGTGGGCGAGCCTGAAATTCAACCCATGTTCTAAAAAAATTTTCTCAAAAATGAATTAAAAAAAATAACACCTGCCTTACAGCAAGTGTTGAGTTAAAAGTTTTATGCAGTTTTGCACTATCGGTAAAATATATAATTCTTTGGCTACCCGAAAAAAGGCATATCGTGATTTGCAGGACAAAAAACAAATTATAGATTTTTATTACGGAGTTGTTAAGACATACAGCTCCTTTTTTTAAAATTATGTTAGTGATATTTCTGTTCTTTTTAGTATAAATCGCCAATAATCATTGATTTATATGTCGAAATGTGTTATATTATAATAGTATAATTATATTTGCCAAAGTGATATAATGCTTAAAATGTAATACGAGGGAGGGCTGACAATGATTTTAGATAAAAAGCAGATGACTGAGGAAGACATAAAGCTACAATATATAACTCCTGCAGTACAAGCAAAATGGGGACTCGACCGTATTACGATGGAAACCAAAATAACAGACGGTCGCATCAATCTGAAAGGAAATATTGTAACCCGTGAAAAACCAAAGAAGGCTGATTATGTTCTTTACTTAACAAAAAATAAACCTATTGCGATTGTTGAAGCCAAAGATAATAATCATTTTATATCTTACGGTTTGCAGCAAGCGATTACCTATGCCAAAATGCAGGATATTCCGTTTGCATACAGTTCAAACGGTGACGGATTTCAGGAACACGACCTTCTGACTGGTTTGGAACGTACACTGCCTATGGACGAATTTCCGACTGTGGATGAACTTACTGCCAGATGGGAAAGCGAAACAAACGGCGGCAAAGGCATATCTGATAACGAAAGAAAAATAATCAATCAGCCTTACTACTCAAGCCAGAACACATATGATCCGAGATATTATCAGCGTAACGCTATTAACCGTACCGTTGAAGCAATCGCAAACGGACAAGAGCGTTTACTGCTCGTTATGGCAACGGGTACAGGCAAAACCTATACGGCATTTCAGATTGTTTACCGCCTTTTAAAAAGCAGACTCAAAAAGAAAGTTCTGTATTTGGCTGACCGCAATATTCTCGTGGATCAGTCGATTCAGCAGGATTTCTCTCCTCTTGAAAAAGTAATACATAAGATAAATTTTGCAAAAGACGATCCCGTTACCATAACTTCTCACGAGGTATATTTTTCTCTTTATCAACAGCTTGCAGGCAACGAAGAAAACGAAGATGAAGAAAGCGGTGAAGAAACAGTTGCTCGATTTGCAAAGTTATTTAATCAGGATTTCTTTGACCTAATTATTGTTGATGAGTGCCATCGAGGTTCTGCAAAAAAGGACAGCAACTGGCGCAAAATTCTTGATTATTTCTTCTCTGCTACACAAATCGGTATGACTGCAACTCCGAAGGAAACCAAATATATTTCAAACATTGATTACTTTGGAGAGCCTGTATATACATACAGTTTGCGAGAGGGTATTGAAGACGGCTTTCTTGCTCCGTTCAGGGTTATAAATATAACAACCGACATTTCAGACGGCTGGCGGCCTTACAAGGGACAGCTTGATAAATTCGGAAATGAAATTGAAGATCGCATTTATACTAACAGCGACTTTGATTACAATATTATTCTTGAAGACCGCACATACGAGGTTGCAAGGGAGATAACCGAATATCTCAAGAGTACCGACAGAATGCAGAAAACCATCGTATTTTGTGCTACTGAAGATCACGCAGAGCGTATGCGTATTGCGCTGAATAATCTCAACGCCGATATGGTCAAAGAAAATCCCGACTATGTTGTTCGTATCACAGGCTCCGATACTTACGGCAAAAGCAAGCTTGACTACTTTATTTCCGTATCTGCACCCTATCCGGTAATTGCAACAACCTCAAAGCTTCTTTCCACAGGAGCGGATTGCAAGATGACAAAGCTGATTGTTCTCGATGAAATGATTAACTCTATGACAGAATTCAAGCAGATAATCGGTCGTGGCACTCGTCTGCGTGAAAAGGAAGGTAAAAATCATTTTGTCGTAATGGACTTCCGCAATGTGACAAGACTGTTTTCCGATCCCGATTGGGACGGCCCTATTGAGATTGTAGAAGGCTTTGACCCTAATCACAAGCCGACACCGAAACCCGATACACCCGGTAATGGCAGTGATTCTGTTTCGCCACCCCCTACTGTTGACAAATATGTTGTTGATGAAAACGGCTGTGATGTTCATATCATCGGAAAGCGGGTGGAAGTTTATGACGCCCTGGGCAAGCTTCTCCGTCAGGAAAGCATTGTTGACTATACAAAGTCTAATATTCTCGGCAAATATGCTTCTCTTGACAACTTTATTTCAAAGTGGACTTCCGAAGAAAAGAAAGAAGCTATTCGGGGACTGTTGAAAGAACAAGGCATAGACCTTGAGCAAATGAAAGCGGAGCAAGGTATGACCGATGTGGATGATTTTGACTTCATTTGCCATGTCGCCTTTAATCAAAAGCCGCTTACACGCAAAGAGCGTGCGAATAATGTAAAAAAGCGTGATTTTCTGAGCAAATACAGCGGTGTTGCAAGAGAAGTGCTGGAAGCCCTCCTCGATAAATATATGAACACAGGTATTTACGAAATTGAGAAAACCGAGATTTTACAGCTTGATCCGTTTAAGAAATTCGGAAAGCCCTCAAAAATCGCCACCTATTTTGGCGGAAAAGCAGGCTACATTCAAGCTGTAAAAGCATTGGAAGAAGAACTATATAAGGCAGGTTAATTTTAATGAGCAATCTATCGGGATTTGTAAAAAGACTTCGTGACATTATGCGCAATGACGCAGGTATCAACGGTGATGCCCAGCGTATTGAGCAGATTGCATGGATGCTCTTTTTAAAAGTATATGACGCAAAAGAACAGGACTGGGATATGGATGAAGAAAACTATGTATCCATCATTCCCGAAGAATGTCGTTGGTCAGCTTGGGCGGCAGACGACCGTTCCGGCTCTGCCATGACTGGAGATACATTACTTAATTTTGTAAACAACACGCTGTTTCCGACTCTCAAAAATCTGCCTGTTACCGCATCTACTCCCATAAAAAAGGCTATTGTGCAAACCACCTTTGCCGACGCAAACAACTATATGAAAGACGGTGTATTACTCCGTCAGGTTATCAATGTCATTGATGAACTGGATCTCAGCGATTATGAGGAAAGCCACGCTTTCGGCGAGATTTATGAATCCATTCTGAAAGAACTGCAAAGCGCTGGTTCTGCCGGTGAATTTTACACACCCCGTGCTGTAACCGATTTTATGTCAAAGATGATTCAGCCGAAAATCGGCGAAAAAATGGCGGATTTTGCCTGCGGCACCGGCGGATTTATCACAAGCTGGCTGAAAGAACTGGACAAGCAAGTCACAACCACCGAGGATAAAGAAAAATACAATAATTCTATCTACGGTATCGAGAAAAAGCAGTTTCCGTATATGCTCTGCATTACAAATATGCTTTTGCACGATCTTGATGTTCCGCAGGTTTTCCACTCGAACTCCTTGCTCCACGATGTATTGGACTACACCGAGGACGATCAGTTTGACGTTATTCTGATGAATCCTCCTTACGGCGGCTCGGAAAAGGCAGAAGTAAAAAATCATTTTCCCTCTGACCTTGCAAGCAGTGAAACCGCCGACCTCTTTATGTCGGTGATTATGTACCGCCTTAAAAAGAACGGTCGTGCCGCTGTTATCCTGCCTGACGGCTTTCTGTTCGGCACAGATAATGCGAAGATAAATATTAAAAAGAAACTGCTATCCGAATTTAATCTGCATACCGTTGTGCGTATGCCGAGCAGTGTTTTTGCTCCATATACATCTATCACTACCAACATTCTGTTCTTTGACCGCACCAAGCCTACCGAAGAAACCTGGTTTTACCGTCTTGATATGCCCGAGGGATATAAGCATTTCTCAAAAACCAAACCGATGAAGCTGGAGCATTTTGAGCCTGTTATCAAGTGGTGGAACAACCGTCAGAAAATCAGCATAGACGGTTTTGACAAAGCTAAAAAATATACTGCTTACAAAACAGAAAATGGTGATATTGAGTTAAGAGATTCTAATGGTTTAGCAATTACGAATTATAACCTTGACCTTTGTGGTTATCCCCATATTGAAGAAGAAATACTTGATCCAATGGATCTTATTCAGCGTTATCAGGAGGAACGGGCGTCGCTGAACGCAGAAATTGACCGTGTGCTGGCTGACATAACCGCCATTCTCGGAGGTGGTCGGGAATGACACCGCAGGAATTGAAAGCGAGTATTTTACAATTGGCTATTCAGGGAAAGTTGGTAGAACAACGCCCCGAAGAAGGCACAGGCGAAGAACTGTATAAGCAGATTCAGGCAGAAAAGCAGAAACTTATTAAAGCGGGCAAAATCAAAAAAGGAAAGCCCTTGCCGGAGATTACGGAGAATGAAATTCCGTTTGATATTCCTGTAGATTGGATATGGATTAAGCTCGGTGAGATAGTGTCTGTCTTAGGTGGCAAACGAATTCCAGCGGGCAGAACGCTAACAGCAGACAACACAGGATATAAATATATCCGTGTTTCTGACATGAAGAACGGTAGCGTGTTGGCAGAGAATCTGCTATACGTTCCGACCGACATATATCCGTCTATTTCCCGCTATGTAATACACAAAGAGGATGTGTATATTACAGTTGCAGGAACGATAGGCAGAGTTGGAAAAATTCCTCCGGAAATCGATGGAGCCAATCTTACAGAAAACGCAGATAGACTTGTTTTTTCCATTATCGATCAAGATTGGCTGATAAAGTGTTTGGAGTCGTCTTTGGTACAACAGCAAATTATAGACGCAACAACCAAGGTTGGACAGCCAAAACTGGCAATTAAAAGGATTCAAGAACTTTTGATTCCGCTCCCACCCCTTACCGAGCAAAAGCGCATTGTAGCGAAGATTGAGGAACTGTTGCCGTATATTGACCGCTATGAAAAGGCATGGAACAGGCTGGAGGACTTAAACAAGCGTTTCCCTGCGGATATGCAGAAATCAATTCTTCAAATGGCTATTCAGGGAAAACTGGTTGAACAGCGCCCCGAAGAAGGCACCGCCGAAGAACTGTATAAGCAGATTCAGGCAGAAAAGCAGAAACTTATTAAAGCGGGCAAAATCAAAAAAGAAAAACCCCTGCCGGAAATTACAGAGGATGAGATTCCGTTTGATATTCCGGAGAGCTGGAAGTGGGTGCGTGTTGCGCAAATTGTTACACTCAACCCTAAAAATGATATAGATAACAATATTGATACTTCGTTTGTTCCTATGTCCTGTGTGTCAGATGGATTTAGGAATACTCATACTTTTGAAGTTAAAAAATGGGGAGCAATAAAAAAGGGCTTTACACATTTTGCTAATGGAGATATTGGCATAGCAAAAATCACACCGTGCTTTCAAAATAGAAAATCAGTTGTGTTTCGAGATTTGATTAACGGATATGGAGCAGGAACAACAGAATTATCGATTGTTAGAGTTATCAACAATACTGTTCTTAGAGAGTACTTGCTGTGGTTCTTTAAAACTGAATACTTTATTGCCAACGGTGTCAAGTCATTCACTGGAACAGCTGGTCAGCAGCGTATCCATAAGGACTATTTAGCAACCAGTTTACTACCTCTCCCACACCTTGCCGAGCAAAAGCGCATCGTTGCCAAGCTGGAAGAAATCCTGCCGCTATGCGAAAAGCTAAAACAATGTTAATAAAACACGAGTTATTTTTTAGCACCAGTATCTCTCGAAATAAATCATATTTAAAAACAAAGGAGTATAAAAATGTCTTTTGAAGCAAAAGAAAAATCAGTAGATAAATTACTAAATGACGCTATTTACTGTATACCAAGGAATCAGCGTAGATATGTCTGGAACACACAAAACTGGGCAGACATATATGACGATGTTGAATTAGTAGTGGATGGTATTTCACAATCCCACTTTATAGGAAGTATTGTTCTAAAAGATGAAGGAAAAGATGAAGGTTTACAAAAATACACAATAATTGACGGTCAGCAAAGAATTTTAACACTCACAATTTTTCTTGCTTCTATTATGTTTATGCTAAAAAAAAGAGGAATGTTAGACGATTTTAATGGTACATTAAAGTATCTCATTGCAAAAGATATAAAAGCAAAAGATAGAGAAATTGTTTATCCTGAATATCATCTATCTTTGCCAAAAATAGTAAATAAATTGAAAGATTGTTCACAGAAAGATTTATCCTCATATAGTATTACGGCATTTGCCAACCTGTGCACCGTTTCCCAAGCAAAAGACAAATCCATAATAAATGCTTTCAAATTTTTTGCAGGAAAGCTTCAAAATTTAGATGATGAAAAATTGCTCGCTACACGAGATGCATTGATCGGAATAGGATATGTTAATATTATTTCTTCTACAGATGAGGATTCCTATACTATATTTGAAATACTTAATGCCCGTGGTTTAGATCTGGAAGATCACGAACTGCTAAAAAACTACATAATGAGATATCTTCAGCCTAAAGAAAGAAGAGATGATGCCAAACACATTTGGGAAGAGATTGAAAATAATTTAGGCAGTAGCATTGATGACTTCTTAAGACACTATGCTCTTCATAAATACAATTACAATAACGATAAAAAGCAATCAATAAGTGTATATAAATCATTGCAAAATGCTACCCGTGGTAGGAATGTTGACAAACTATTAGATGATATAAAATTAAAATCTGATTACTATACTGCGTTCATTAACCAAACTAATTGCTTGCCTAAGGAAAAAGAAGTATTTATGTTTTTCAAAACAAAACGAGTTGTGGTTTTTCGTCCACTCCTATTAAGTTTAAGACATCTATTATCTTTAGAAATAATAAGCGAAAATAGATACCTCGAGATTTTAAATTTTATATACAACTTTTATATTTGTTATAAAATAATCGGGCAAGAAAATTCAAATATGCTAAGCGATACAGTTTACAAATATGCTTATGTATTAGAAACAAATTTCTCAGATGATAATCTTGAGGAATTTCTCAAAAATATGCGTAGTAAATTACCAACTTTAGAAGCTTTTACTAATAGCTTTAAAAACATTGGCTATTCACACTGTTGGCCAATATATAGTGATTCAAAATGCAAAGATCGTTGTCAACTTGTTTTGAATTTAATTGAGAAATACATTTCAAACCGTGATGTTAATTTGGAAGTTACTATAGAACACATTTTACCTGATTCTAATGGAATAGAAAATGCACAAATAGGAAATTTATTTTTATTGGAAGAGAATTTAAACAGACGGTGTAAAAATAAGTCTCTTGAGGACAAATACAATATTTATAACGAATCGGCTCTAATGTGTCCAAAAGGTTTTGTGCAAAGATATAAGGGAAAGACTTTCAATCCCGTAAGTAGAACTGAATTTTTATCAAAACTAATATATAATAACATATTAGGAATACCAGATGAGCAAAACTAATGATTGTTTTGTAAAACGATATTCTATTATTCAGATTATTTCAAAATAGTAAAAGGCACGTGAGTTTGTTCGCTGTGTCTGTTGTTGTTTCAAGCATTTAATCATAACCTTAATCTGCTGAGACAGTACATTTTCCTTGAGAAGTCAGTTTTTGCAAAAAAGCATATTGGATAATCGAACACTGTTGGTGCGATATAGAAAGCGTTTCTTCAAACTAACACTACCTCTTAATTTTCCACTTCGGTTACTTGTTTTTGAATATTGGTGGTCATCCGCTTTTTCGCCATTGGTGCAGAGATATATTTATGAGCTATAATTGTATTGTACTATGTATGCTATATTCATTTATTCAAATAATGTTTGCATTATAAAACCTCCTTGGGTGCGGTTACTGCATCACAAAGGAGGTTTTTGTTACTTTGAATTTTAAAAATTCAAATCTTTTGTATTAGGTGTGTTTTGAAAAAACATAATGTAATAAATTGGCAGATATGTTATCTTTCCGTTGTGCGTGACGGTTCTTTCATTGGAGAGGACATAAGCCTTTTTGATATGATAATCCTCATTCTGAACAAAGGTGTTCAGCGCACTGTGAACAGTGTAATCCTTGCCGGACTTTACCTCTATAGGCACGGCGGACAGGCTGTTGTAATCATCAATAAGATAGTCAACCTCACCCTTACTGCGGTTATCGTAATAGAACAGCTTATAGCCGTGAGCAATTAGCTCGCTAGCGACAACGCTTTCATAGACTGAACCGAGATTAACGCTCTTTTCATCATCTAAAACAGCACGGATATTGTTTCCGTACAAAATTCCCGTGAGAATTCCCACATCGTTCAGATACAGCTTCAGCAGGTTTTTTCCGGTGGATTCAATCAGCGGAAAAACCGGATTGGAGATTGCCTGAACATTCAGAGCAATACCGGCACTTATGAGGTACTCAAATTCATCGCTGTAATCGCCGAATGTTTTGCCTCTTTTATTTTCAATGTTTTGCGCCACCACACGCTTTTTCTTGTTTTCCATATTGGACGGAATAAGGTCATAAATGCGCCGGATTTTCAGTTTTTTCTCCTCGTCATACTTGGAAGCGTCAGCGGCATAATAGTCGTGAATTTCGCTTTGAATGTCACGGACAAGCTGAATGTTATGGTCATTCAGATACGAGTTCACAGCGTCCGGAAGACCGCCCACAAGCAAATACTTTCGGAACAAGTCCATCATTTTATTGTGTGTAGGCTCATCAAGTGATTCTTCACACTCAAACTTTTTACGCATTGCCGATATGGCAAATTCATTAAGTCCGTTTGCATAGAGGAATTCTTCAAAATCCAGCGGAAACATCCGTACCTTGCGGATGCTACCCATAGGGATTGAGGTCGTCTGCGACAATGTGACACCCAGCAGTGAGCCGCTTGCAATAAAGGTAAACTTTCCGTCTTGAGAAAGAAATTTCAAAAGCGTGAGCAGATGAGGATACGCCTGAATTTCATCAATAAAAATCAGCGTATTTTCTTCCTGTTTCATCTTATTACCCGCAAGCATACTGACCTGAAGATAAAAATCGTCAACAGTCTTTACCTCGGCGAAAAGGCGTTCACCCAGCGAATCCTCCACCATATTCAGCTCAATAAAGTTTTCAAACAACTTTTGCCCCACATAACGGATGATGTATGTTTTGCCGACCTGACGAGCTCCGTCAATCAGCAAAATCTTCTTGGTATCGCTTTTCAGATGTTCTTCTATCAACGTTTCAATCTTTCGGAATAACACGCAATCACCTCAAATCTGACTTTTCAATAGAATTATAGCACAATATCAATGACTTTTCAATAGAAGTAAGTCGATAATTTTATGACATTTCAAATTATGACGATTTATATTGGCTTATTTGTAAATCAATTCTTTGTTGACAATTTCCAATGCTCTGTTGCGGATTGAGTTCATCCTGCGTATCCATTCTGCTTGGTTTTCAGCTTTTAGCTGTTCGGTCACATTTTCTTTTTCGGATAGTTGCTTTATAAGCGTTGTAAACAGTTCATTCGCCTGATTATCAATATCGGATAGATACTCCACAAGTTTGCCTGAAGTCAGCAGATTATAATATCTTATCTTGTGGTATCGGAGCAAATAATTTTTATGCCGCAGTCCGAAAACGCCGATTTCGCATTTCGATTGTTGGGGGAGTTTTAGGTCTGGTAAAAGATAGTCGCCTTGTTGAGAGTAAGTAATTTTAGTATTTGTCATAATGTTGACCTCCAAAAATATTTTTTCAGTCGGACAAACGATAAGCGAATTTAGGCTGTTTTTAGTATTTTGCGTGCAATTTTTAAAAATGACTGCACTTTTGAAATTTTGAGTGTTCATTAAGCCGCTTACTGACTGCGTTTTTGACAGCACTTTTGACTGCGATTGACAGCAATTTTGACAGCACTTTATCTTAATTCAAGTGTTTTCAAATTTACTCAAATTAACTGAGCAACAGCTCATAACCCCAGTGTTTAAGCCATTTTAGAGTACTTTAAGAAAATTTGGCAAAAAATAAACGGTGGTTGAAAAACCACCGTTTTTGGTCGAGGTGACAGGACTTGAACCTGCGGCATCTTGGTCCCAAACCACAAAATCAATCTTTAAAATATCTGATAAATACTGAGTTTCTATTAATCTTGAGCCACCTGCTGAGCCACCTGAGCTTTAATATATTATAATCTAAACTCAAGTAGGACGATTTATATACCATAAAAATCCATTTTGAAGTTATTTGTAACAAGATTTTAATTAGCAACTACCTTTAAGTATATAATTAACAACAATACATATAACGAAAACAAGTGATAGAATTAAATTATACCAAAACAAATATGGATATTTGTGTAAGATTTTCATCTTATGCTTACATTCCTTACAGTTTTGACAATCTTTATATTTACAATTTATTGCCAAACTGCGTCCAGAAATTCTTGACACAGCAAACATAAGCAAGAAAATACTGTCGAATAATATAATACCGATAACACATAAATAGCTTATTTCTTTATAAAAACTTACATCATCTAAATTTGCAAAGCTCTGTGCTAAAAGTTGAAAATCAATTGAAAAACCAATCACTAAACCCGCAAATATGCCAAGTATTGTAATAACCTCTGCATGTATACTATTTATTTTATTATCAATTTCTTTCATTTCTTGCTGTTTAGTATTTACTTCGTTAAGTGTATTTTTCAACTTATCACTTATACTGGTT
The DNA here is from genome assembly GCF_023921805.1 of Ruminococcus sp. FMBCY1. Taxonomy (GTDB): domain Bacteria; phylum Bacillota; class Clostridia; order Oscillospirales; family Acutalibacteraceae; genus Ruminococcoides; species Ruminococcoides intestinale_A. Next base: position 1,366,592 of record NZ_CP074197.1, read on the forward strand.
TCCAAATATTTTACTTTTTTCATTCGCGAGAGGCGCAATGATTCTAAGCTGACATGGTCTAAAAGTTTGTTAAGTTTCATAGTAACTACTGACGATCGATTAATTTCGGCGGAGTATTCAAATAAAACTGATAAACTTTGTTCTAACATATCACTTTCATCGCATTCTAATTCTTCGAGATATTTAGATATTTCATAATATGAATGTCTATAATCGGGATTACGATATAATTTTTCAAAATCATCATAAACAGTTTTTATACTTTTACTGTTATTAATATCCTCGATAGGTTCTTCAACCAATTTATCAAAAATATAATCTAATTCCACTATACTTTTATGCTCCTATATTTAACGGATCGTGATCAGAAAAATATTTACTAATACTCTCAATTGTAATTTCTTCATGCAATTTTGAATTTTTCCAAGGATCCTCACTATGTGTCATTCTTACTAATTCATAGGCTGTTTTATCGGCACAATGATTAAGTACATCTAAAATTAATTTTGCTTGTGCAGATTTGTCTTTCAAGAAACAATTAGTTCTATCATCTTCTTTCAAGACAATGTTTTTTGCACGGCACTCGTTGTATTCAAAGTAAATTTCTTCAATAACTGGACCATAAGGCCAATTATAAATTTTTGAATCAAAAGCAATACTATTAGTTACTCTCATAGCATATCCTTGAATATAATATAAGATTTTTTGCAGTTTAAGATTAGATATTTGTTTGTTGGCATTATTATAATACGAAATAATCCCAATAGCCAGTTCTTTTACATCCATTTTTGTTACCTCTATACAGTATCTTTCACAAATGCATAAAATTTTGTTTTTGTAATTATAACACTTTTGATATCCATTTTTCAATAATTCTTCCAATTTTTCCATAAGTTTATCACCTTTTAACATTTAGTTAATATTTTTTTATGCACTTCAACCATTACATAGTATGTCTAAAAATAATATATAATTCATAAATTAATTTTATCAAACATATGTTCTACTGTCAAGCAAAAAAATTAGCCCTCAAGTACCAGAACGGTATTTGAGGGGCTAAACTTATGTATTATTACTCTGACACTTCCGGCAAGCCTGCAACACTTGTTAAGATTGAAAGCAGTCCTGCCACTGCGCTTGCTGATACAACCGCAACCCAGTTGATTTCGCTTATGACCGCTGCTGTTCCGATAGTAGCAACTGCCGTCTGCGCTGTTGTTCTTACTGCTCTCACTCCTGCAGCCTTTGCCCAAGACTTCCAATTTGTGATTTTTCGCATTATATCACCTCCGCTTTTATTTATTTTCGAGGTCTGCTATTCTGTGATTTGCGACCTTGATTTCTTCGTCAACAACAGCCTCGTGCTGTTCGATTTTATAAACTCGTTCTATTACGCTGTTATGCTTGTCTACTTTTTTCTCAAGCTGTTCAATTTTGTACGCTGTTAGCTTACTGCTTGCAATTATGCCCAAAATTGAGCCTAAAGCACTACCGCCCAAGCCAATTAAAGCTACAATGATTTCTGTTGCCATTTTCTCACCGCCTCGTTAAGTCAAAGTAATCTGCACTCTGTCAATGGCTTTGCAGAACGAACCTGCATAGCCGTCCTGCGTACTGTCTTTTTCGTCATCGTGCTGCCAATCGTAATAGTCTTCTTTAACTGCAGAAACTCTGTATGTAGCCTTATAGTAGCTGCCGTGTGCGGATTTAACATCAGCAGGAGTTGTATAATAAATCTGTACAGCATCAATATCCATTCCGAGAATACCGGCATAGCCGTTTACATCATCATTAAGATTAAAACCTGTAACCCAGCTAAGCCAGTGACCGTCTTTAATATGCACTCTGTACTTAATCTTACCTTTTGTTACTTTGATTGCAAGACCGCTGATTGCCTCGCCGGCAATGCCTGCGAAGTCTGATAAACCTTTTACAGTTGGTAACCACCTACCGCCTGCAAATACGCAATATTCAATCGTAGGTTTATCATCTTTTTCAACTTTAGAGTCTTCTTTGCTTTCAGAGTTACTCTCAAGTTTATTTAAAAACTGTTCTTTCCACAGCTTGTCCTTTGCTGATGAACCGCACCAAAAGCCAGGGCAGATTTTACCGTTAGCATCATAATGGCGAATTACTTTGTCTTTTTTGATGTTATACTTTTTCATAAGTCGTTGAGCAAGTAAGATTACATTTTCAAGTGTCTTGCCTGTGCATTCTGTTGTTGAACCTGCAATTTCAATTCCGATTGAACGGCAATTAATATCCCAGTCGCCTGCATGCCAAGCAATATTTTTGTCAGCGACAGATCGTACAACCGTTGTATCATCGACAAAATAATGTGCAGATGTTTCAACTACATTATTCTTAAAGTAGTTACCGTTGTTTTCTGCTGTGTCGCCGTTGTTGCCGGTGTAATGAATAACAAGTGTATCAATTTCCGAAGATTTTCTGTTGCTCTCTGTGAAATTACCTTTATTGCACCATATTTCTTTAAATTTATATGACATATCTATACCTCCCATACTGCCATAATAGCGTTGTAATATTCCTCTGAAAGTTGTTCCTTTAAAATTGCTCTGTCACTCTCGCAGTTTGTATATGCGTTGCGGACATTTTCGCCGACCTGCACATCTTCGCCGCCGAGATTGATAAACTTCTGTCTTAACACGCTCACGCTGTCCTTTGTAAGCATATCGAGTGTAATTCTTTCTTTGATTTCCATAGTAATTCGCTCCTTATTTGATTATGTATGTAATAATGAAATTGATTTTTTCACCCTCGACAAATTTGTCAGTTGAGTTGATGTAAAGCCAAGAGCCGTCAAGTCTGATATTTTTTAAATTACTTGCTGTTGAATACACAGCAAAGCTCGACAACCTACTTTCGTTTTTTGCCGGGAAAGGTAAGCCTGCCATCTGAATATACGATTTATCCGCAACAAGTTTTGTAATGTTTACCGATACAGTAACCACTCTGCCGTTTTTCACATAGTTAAAACTGCCCTCGTTGCCGTCATAAATCGCCTGTCCGGGTGTAAGACTGCCCGTACCGCTCTCAACATTTGAGCTGTCATATTTTGTCGCAAGTGCCTTGTTCACATCACTTTTAAGTGTACTGATACTGCCGTAAACCGTTCCGCTTGTAACATAGTTCGGACTAGCTTGCGTGGGTTCTGAATCAAACGGCTTTTTGTCAAGCTTATAGCTAAGCGCCTTGGACACATATGTTTTTGTATATGCGTCCTCAATGCCATACCCTGCCAAGGTTGTCGCCTTATCCGCTTTAAGATTAATCTTCATTGTCACTGTTTCGTCAATGTCTGTTATTTCATTATCAATGCCAGTAAGTCTATTGCTCAAATTCTCATATGTTCCACGAGCGTCATACACTTCTTTAACTGTTTCCGCGATAGTTCCATATGTTTTCTCTGAAATTTTAGCGCTATCAGCGATAGAAGATGTCACTTGGATCTTGAGCGGCACAGGTGTATTTACAATCACTGTTCCGTCTTTTACAATGTTAAGTTCTATGCTGAGATATCCATATCTGCCATTGAAATTCTCAAGTGGAATAGTAACTATATTGTTTGTGACTGTGCAATCAACTGCATTATTGACTAAAACATCATCAATAACAAAAATCGCAGTAACTGTGCAACCGCTTAAATCGAGTTTTTCTCCACTTGCAATTATCGTTACATCAAGATATCTTGTCTTTTTGTCATTAATATTGACAATACCTGCAATTCGCTGCTCGTTGCGACTGTTGATGTCAATTGTAGCAGGAATATGTTTAAGTTTCATTATCTTCTAAATCTCCTTTTGATTTTTAAAAAATCAGACATCTTGAGATTAACTTCTCCTATGCCGATTTCTGTGTATTTTTCGCTAATGCTGTCATATACTGTTTTTGCGATTTTGCTTTCAATTTCTGAACCGTCTTTATGAACAATTGTCACTTTGTCGCATAGACTACAATTTTTCAGCGCCTCAAGTTCAGATTCAAGAGTGACTGTTATATTTACATATTCGGCTACTTGCTCTGTATCTTGTAAATATTCTTTAACTGCGTCTTCAAGCATAGTTCTTACTTCATTGTAGTTATAGCCTGTCTGTGGATCGACTTTAGTTCTTGTTATTTTACTTGAACAATCGTACAGATATGTTTTCTTTAAAGTCGCATTTAGATTTGTAAGGTAAGGTTCAGTAGCTGTAACTGTTACTTTTTTGCCGTCTGTTGTTTCGCATTCTGCGTATGGCATGATGTGCGTGTAATATTCATTAATCGAATTAACTTGTTTAAATTCAGATATATTAGAGCCAAATGCAATACGGTGAGTATCTGTGCCTCGATTTAGCAATAAATTGATGTTGAAGTTATCACAGAGCAATTCTGCTTTAAATACTGCCGTCAATCCGTTTTCCTCGTTAAGTAAAATATTCTCAAATGTTTCTGCCGAGTTAAACCCGAGTGAAAATTCTTTTTTGACTCCAATATTAGATGAGAAATTAAACCAACTGTATGGTGCATCTGAGTACCATACTTCATATTGAAGATTTGACATAATTGCTGATGGGGAATCCACTTCTGAATAGTTATAATACATCGGAACTGTACCGTTTTGGAAGAATAATCGTGATATGTGACTTCCTGAAATTGTCATATCTCCGTATTTATCAACTTCGATTTTCTCGATGTAAAAGAGTTGAGGATTGTCATGCGAGTTTGCTTTTGCTTTTATGTACGCTCCGTTTTTAATCTTATCAATCAATCTGTCAGTGCCTTTGATTTTTGCTTGAAATGTATACGCTCCGTTTCGTTCTTCTGTAACTTTAAATTCTGTGCATTCTGTAATAAAGCCATAGCCGTTATAGTCGAAAGCATTTGTTGAATTTTGAGCGTTATCATACAGCAGAGGAAACATTATAATCGCCTCCATCTTGGAATGATATTAATTTTACTGAACGCATTTTCCTTTTCTGAAATTACTTTAATTTTATTCCAGCCCGAAGTAAAAACAGGAAAGCTTGTGCAAGATATGTATGCGTTCATATCTGTTATGCCACAAAATGCAGATTGCATTTCAGAATCAAGTTCAATTAAATTTTCATTGCCAACAAAAGCAGCCTTTATTTTGATTTGTGCGTTATTAACATCAAGTGTTAAATCTTGTGAGTGATAAATACGAAAATACGGCTCTGCAGAGAACTTTTCGGGGTTATAAACATAGAATTCAGTTTCTTTTTGAGAGTTTGCCGCTGCACTAAAAGATATTGTTTTTTGCCCTTCATCACTGTACCAAAACGGCTGTCTTGTAAAATTAAGAATAGTTGATACACATTTGTCTGCCTTATATTCTATTTTATCTATGCTTTTGCATATAGCTTTTGCATAATATCCCGTGTTATATGTATCTCGTAATTCTTTGTATTTGCCGTCAAAATTTGCAAATTCTTCTGCAAGCATACGAATCAAACTTTGAGTATCGTTGTAAACAAGCCAAGGCAAGCTGTTTATTTCATACGACACATCAATATTTTCATAGAAACCATTATCGGCGATTATTCCTCCGTCTTTGCCGTATATGTCAACTATCTCAAATTTTCTGTTTGATATATGATAAAAAGGTGCATTGGCTATGCAAAATCCGAGTTTGCGCAGGCTTGTGCCGTTGTATTCTAAGTTGTGCATATAATCCGCCTCCTTAACATTCTTGGTTCAGAGTATCTATAACTGCGTGAGAAACACGCTCGTTGAAATCGTCAATATCTAAATCATTATTTATGTTGACATTTCCATAATAGTTCAGAGCAACTCTTGGAGCATTTGTGATAACTTTATTTGTTGTACTTGATGCGGTATGGTCTAAACTTTTAATGTTATTGAACTTATCGTTCAGCACATTAATATAGCCGACTGTTTCGCTAAAATCAAAGCTGCCAAGCATATCTCTTGCAATACTTTCTGTGCTTAACCTCACCTTGCTTTTGTTACCGCTAATACCAATCGCTAAGCCCTCTGTAAAATAATTACCGATTTTTTTAGCTTCCTTTGAAGGCGAATTAATACCAAGAATTTTCTTGACCGCTCCCAACGCTAAGCCACCGATACCGCAAGCGGTGTCCCATATATTTTTGATAGCGTCGCCGTTGGAAATGCCATTGATGAAACCTTGAACAAAATTATTGCCTGTGTTAAACAGAGAAACACTTTTAGCGCCGCTGCGTGCTTTTTTGCCTACTCTTGTGCCTGCATCTCGTGCTTTTTCACTGCTTTTATCAATTCCAGATGTATAATCATCTACATTTTTGCTGCCTATTTTAACTCTTTCAGATTGCTCGCTCGCAAAACCTGATGAACCCTTTTTTGCCGCTTTTTGCGATGATTGATATACGACCGTTGCGCCTTTTTCTACACCTTCGGCTACATTACTTGTTGCTTTTTCTCCTGTTTCAAGTGAACTTTGACAATATTTAGCATACTCATCTTCTGCAGCTTCAAGAAGCAGTTGCATATTTGTAAGATCATCAGCTGTGTAGTAGTCTGTTTTTCCTTCTGCGAGCGCTTGCTGAATTTCGGCAAAGCGAGAACGGTAATCTATACACTGCTGCTTTAATATTTCTCCTGTGCCGGCTTTTGCACTTATGAAATCGTTTTGAATTTTTCTTAGTGCGTCAGATGTGTCCTTTTCATTGTCATTTAAAATAGCAGTTTGCAGATTTTCATAATTTTCAATTGTTGATAAGTATGCAGTGTACGTTCTTTTTTGAGTGTCTAAAGTGGTTTTTGCTTCTTCTTCATACTCTTTTGCTTTTGAAAGTTCTTTCTCTAAATCTTCAATTTCATTCACAACATCGGCGATTTTGTATGACCAGTTCAATATTTCAGACTGGTCTTTTCCATCGTCAGCTGCTTGCTGTCGCTTGTTTTCATACTTTTTTAGCAATCTTTCTTTTTCAGCAATTAAGTCTTCCAGAGCTTTTGTATTATTAGCTTTCGTTTTATACTCTCTTTCTGCTTGCTCAACACTTTTTAGCTGACCTGTTTTACCTTGAACAGCCTCGTTGTAGCTTGAATCATAAGCTGACAATATGTTGTTGGCTTTCTTTTTGTCGATAACTTCTTGAATAGTATCTCTAAGGTTTTTATAATTATCGATAACGCCATCATTTAGCTTAATCTCTGTGCCTGTTAAATCACTAAGCTTTGTTGTAATGAATTTTGCCCTGTCTTCGTAACCACTATTAACTTTTCCGTTTTCGTCAACGATTTTTTTCAACTCTTCCCAGAGATTATCGTAATACTGATTTTCGCTTGTTGCTGTGCTTACTTTTTCATTACGCTTATCTATAAAAGTTTGATAACTGTCTGTGAGTTCTTTGTTTTTTTCTTTTGCCACATCTATTTTTTCTTGCCATTCGTCTAACTCTTGTGAATTGTCCCGGCTTGCTTCGCTCCAAGCATAGATAGTGCCTATGAGTGTTGTCGCTATTGATACTACAGCACCGATAGCATTAGCTTTTTGTGCAAGATTTAAGCCCTCTTGAGCTAAAGCAGCCCCTTCAGTAGCTGTTTTTAACACTTTATAAGAATTAACGAGCTGTGATGTAGCTGTATATAATGCGGAAATTTTCTTGCCTCCCCAAATACCTGCTGTAAGTGAGCCAACTGTTTTCAAAATCGGAATAATTTTATCGGTATTCTTGGAAGTGAAATCACAAAGCTTTTTTACTTCGGGAAAAAGAGATTTGCCGACAGGATTTATAACATCTGTTTTTATTGTTCTTCCGAGGCTTTCCCAGTCCGACTCGACATCATCGTATTTAATGTCTTTGATTTTTTGCATTGAACCTTCAACATCTTTATAACTGTCGTTAACATCACCGAGAGAAGTTATAACTTTCAGCGCATTATCTTCACCGAGGCTCGACCACACATTTGAGGCTGTTGTTAGCGCCTCTTGGTCTGTTTTTGCGTTCTTTAAATCTTTTATTACAGAATAGAAAACATCCGCTGCGGTTGCCTTACCGTCTTTCCATTTATTGAACAATGTTGCGGTGTCTTCTGAAAAACTGCCGATATTTTCCTCAATTCTGCCGTCAGATAATGATATTGTGAACTCTTTTACAAAGTCATTAACTTTATCCAGATTGTAAGCGCCGTTTTTTGTACCATTTTCGAGAATACTAAAAGTTTGTTCAGCCGAAAAACCTGCTTGTCCCCATATCTGAGAGTATTCCGCAAGGTTGTCTGCAAGCTCTCCGCTATAATTCAAACCGTTTTGAGCACCTTTTACGATTAAGTCGAACGCATCTTCGGCAGAAAGTCCCATATTAGTGACTAATCCGTTTATACCTCTTAATGTTTCATTTATATCAAAACCGTCAAAAGTATCTTGCAGAGTATATAGGTTTTCTGCCATTTCTTTAAGCTTGCTCGGGTCTGTTTCACTCGTAACCTGCTTAATTTTTGCAAGAGTATCGGCGATTTCTTCTTGCGATTCACCAAAGTTATCTTTGTATATGTCATTAATTACACTTTTGTACTTGAGCAGTTCGTCTTTCGTTAAGCCTGTTTGTGCCTGTAATGAATTGAGAGCTTTCTTTTCGCTGTTAGCACTTGTTATTGCAGCTACGGCTGAACCGCCTGCTGCCCCTAATACAGAGCCAATTCCTGCCGCTGTGTCAGAGATAACATCTTTAAGATTTGAAGCTGAGCTTTTTACATCATCAAGCTCTTTTTTAAAGCTGCTTAAATCGGTTTTTTGGCTCTTATCTTCAAGGTTTTTAAATTCGTCAGCTGTATCGGCAAGCTGCTTTTCAAAGTTTTCAAGCTGACTTTTTGCTTTTTCAACTTCACGCTGATATGCTCTGAACTGATCCGCAGATATTTCGCCGTTTTTAGCTTGTTCTTCAACTTGCTCTTTAACTTCATTAAGCTCTTGGAGAGCAGATGTACTGCTTTTAATCTGTTCACGCAAAACATCTTGCTTTTGTGCCAGCAGAACTGTATTATCCGGATCAAATTTAAGCTGATTGTTAATTGTTTTTAGCTCGCTCTGTAATGAACGTGAAGAGGATTGTATATTCTTCAACGCTTTTTGCAAGTCCGTTGTTTCACCTGCAATTTTAACTGTAATGCCTTTAATAGTTGATGCCATATATATCCTCCAATCTTTTGTAATCGCTCATCCATTCAGAATATTGTTGATAAGTAATGTTTCCGCTGTTGTATTTTTCTTCAACGAATGGCAACACTGATTTAAGTTTCAAGTATTTTTCTTCATCAGCGTGTATGTTCTGATTGCTTTTGAGCTTGTAATAAGTGTCAATATAATCTAAAATAAAACCAATTGAAAAAGTTTTCGTGTCAGCGACAGTCAGACCGCATTTGACGGCATAGGATAAAATTTCCTGTGCCGTCATTTGTACTTTCAGACTGCTGCCGCTGTTGCTTTTTTTGAGCTTGTTTTCAGTGATTCTACAATGAGGTCCACAAGGGGCTGTGCTGTTGATATTACTTCTCCAATGCTATACTGCTTTGAAAATTCTTTGATTGGTTTTATTGTATCGTCTGCAGATTTAGCCGCTGCCCATAAAATGCGCACAGTTGAGCTGTACTGTACTTTATTTGGATTAGCTGTCAACATATCTACATCTTTGAGAAAGCTGTGCCCTTTAAAATTATCTTCATAAATAAGCATAGTATATGCTGTTACTTCAACTTCGAGCTTTCTGTCGCCGATTGTAAGCGTTTTGTCCATTATTCTGCTCCCTTAACTGTCGGTATTACAACTGCTGTCGGCAATGTGTCTTCGTACGAAGTATATCTTACAAAATCATTGTCCGGGCGTGGTTTTGAAGTGATTGTAAATGTCGGAAACTGCGGATCAAAGTTACCCTCTGATGTCTTATCGTTGCGTGTGGCTCTTGTAGATGCAACGCAGTCAAAGTATGTGTCAATTTCATAGAGTTTGTCGCTGTCATAACGCTCTTTAGCAACAAGCAAAGCAAAGCGAGGCAATACGCTGATTCCGCCTTTTTCGATAAATCCACCTTCGGTTGCCTCAGCATTGCCGTACCAGTCCTTTTCAATATCATCAACGATAGCAATAAGCTCAAGACTGATGTTGTAGCCTGCATTGTTATTTGCAACTATAACAGGCAAACCGTCTGCATATACGGTAGTTGATTCACCACTTGGCTCTGCACCGACTGTTCTGCCGCCTGCTTTGTCGGACTTAAACCATTTAACCTCGCCATATGTAATTTTGCCTTCTGTTGTTTCTGTAAGCATAGCATAGCCTACTTTTGCGATTGTTTTGTTCATAAGATAATCTCCTTCGTTATTTTCTTTTAATTCCTCCACCCATTGCCTTTGAAGAGAGAATTAGTTTTTTAACTTCATTTTCAAATTCTTTGTGAATTTGCTCGCTTGCAGGAGCAATGTGCACTTTTGGCATTACAGTTCCGCCTTTTCTGCTTGCGTGAGGTTTTTCGAGCAAGTGTGTAAGCCTGTATTCTTTGCCTGAGGCAAAGACTGTCTTTTCATAGTAAGCATTAAGTTCGTTTGTAACTTTTACTTTGAACGATCTGCGATATTTTTTTCTTTTGCCAACAGGTGCCGCTTTTTTAATTGCTTCTTTAAGCTCATCTGCTTTAGTATTAACAAGTTGTATTACGCCAATTTGTATGTCTGCCGTATACCCTGCAACTTCACGAGATATAGTTTCGCCAATTCTGTCGATACCGCATTTTTTGTTGCTCATATTTTGTAATCAACTCTTACTTCATAATATGATACACACATTTTTTCTGCCGCAATCCACGCTCGGTTAGTCTTTTTCCAAACAAGATTATTGCTATTAAGCCATTCTGCAAATTTTTCTTCGCTTGCATGGTCTGTTCTGTCTGTATATAGCTCAATATCAATCTTGCTATATAAAGTAAAAATAACTTTTCCGTCTGCATATACATTTTTATCTTCATCTTTGAAATAGGCAATAAATGGAGTTTCAACTGGTTTGCTAAAATCAGCTTCGGCAACTTTGAAGTTGCAAGTTTCAAGTAAGCCGACGAATTCGTCATAATTTTTAAAAGTCATTTGCTTTCTCCTTGTATAAGCCTCGGCAGGACAAAGATAAAATAGTGCAAGGTGGATTTTTACATCTGTCATGTTGTACCTGCTCAATTTTGTATCTTGTGCAGTCAATTACCAAAGCCATATCCGGCTGAATTTTCTCATCACAATGTATATGTATCACTTTAGAAAGTTCAATATCATTTTGCTTTGCACCATAGTAACGAGTAACCCCGACTTTTTCGTTGCCAAAGCGATACTTTCGTGCTGTGTTAGCGATAATAGTATCGTTTTCGTCTGTATCAAAAACAAAAGCTACACCGTCATTAAATGTCAAAAACTTAATATCACTTTGAGTCATAAGCTTTTACCTCATATTCTTGCCTTAACATCAAAATATCCGCTGCAAAGTTGTTGTCAAACTGTTCTGTTGCGTTGCTGTAAGCATATCGGCAGTAGTCAAACAACAAACTTCTTGCTCTTGTAGAGCGTATGAAATCCTCATCAGTTAAGGCAGGATGGAAAGAGCGGAGGTGTTGCTTGCCATTTTCAATTATGATATTAATTTTTGATTTTGCGCTATCGTCAGTTTTGATGTGTTCGCTGTCAAAATCAAGCATATTAATCACATCATCAATTAACTGTGCCATAATTCAACACCTCCTGCTTATTATGTTGATGATTTAGAATTGAGAGTAACCTCGATAGCGAGCGGTTCAAGAGCGCTGATATCAAGCTTTAAGAAATCAGTTTCATCATACGAGAAACCTGTTGCGAATGTTTTAATTGTGTATACACGATTGTCCTCGAGAAACTGGTTCTGATCAGAGTATTCGAGTTTACCGCCCTTGCCTGTCGATACGCAGGCTTTGTATTTAGAAAGCTGGCCAAGAGCAGCAGTACCTACTGCAATCATTTCAGACTGAAATACTCGTGTAGGATAAGGGAAAATGTTGTTTTTATAGCTACCGTCAGTAGCGAGAACTGTAGTTGCAGGAATAACCTTCGTGAGGTAATCAACAGGATTGACAATTAAGTCAACAAACGGCACTGACTTAGTTTTGCCACCTTTGCCTTTTGCAATCTTACCAATTAGAGGCATATATGACTTAATGTCAAGTTTTGTAACTTTAGTCGCTGTCTTGTCAGGAAATGCACCTGCGGTTACTGCGCCGTTAATATTCTTGAGAATACCCACAGGCTTGTTTTTGCCGTCACCATTGATAAAACCGTCTTCAAGTCCGTAAGCAAGAGCGTCAGCAAGAATTCTGCGAACATAAGCGTCAATGTATGTAGCTCCGAGTTCAAGCATATCCTTTGGAACAGGAATAAATGCTGTAAGCTTTGATGCCGAGAAGTCTTTTTCTTCGATAGTGCCAGCAAGTTCCTGTGCAATCTGAGAATTAAGAGCGCCCCAAGCCGCCATCTGCTTTGTATCAGTTGCAAAAATTGCTTTCACTGAGCCGTAAGTGTTTTCAATATTGATAGCATCAAGAAGTGGATGCTCATTTGAAATGTCTTCAAGAACTGTATCAATTACAGTCTGCGGAATAGTTACATCAAGACCTGCAAGGCTCTGCTTAACATCGACCGACTTAGATGCAGTTTTAATGTTGTTGTAAAAGGTCTGCTCAGCTGATGTGAGCTGGCGGAACCCTCTTTTTGCAAGGATAGCGTTGTCGGCGGTCGCACCTACTTCCGCTGCTGTGTCGATAATAGCCTGCTGAAGACTTGTAGCGTACTGCTCAAACGCAGATGTCATCTTAGCTTCGTCTTTGTCTGCGAACGCTTCCTTCAACTGCTTTGCAAAATTTGTTTTTGCATTGTTGATAAAATCAAGATTTTTCATTTTTAATCTCCTTTATAAATAGTTTTTGTTTTTGAAAAATGTTTCAAAAAAATCAAAGCTGTCTTTTTCGTGCTGAGTGAGGTTTGGTTCCTGTAGCTTTTTACCAAGCATTTTTGTGAGTTCTGCCGCTGCTTGTTTTGCTTTAGGATTTTTTCTCTGTTCAGCCTGTTCGATAACTTCTTTTGAATCCGTTAAGTCAACAGGGTCGAGAATTTCATCACACAAGCCGAGTTCGAGTGCCTCCTGTGCAGTAAGGAATGTTTCAGCGTCAAGTAGTGGCTCGAGCACATCTCTCGTAAGCTTATCGCCTGCGTGTACAAGATATGAATTTGTGCTTGCTTCGCTGATTTTATCAAGCTGTTCGGCGTATTCTCTATGTTCCTTAGCGTTACCGTAGCAAGCACCGATAGCGTGATGAATCATCATTGTTGTATTAGACGGCATTATGATTTTATCCGCTGCCATAGCTACTACACTTGCAATTGAACACGCCATACCGTCAATATACGCAGTAACAGGTACATTCTGCCTTTTTAACAGATTGTAAATAGCAACACCTTCGTCAACATAACCACCAACTGAATTGATGTACAGTTCGATACTGCTAATAGCCCCCGCTTTATCAACTGCTTTGCGGATATACTCTGCACTTGTAGTTGAACCGTAGTAATAGCCCCAACAGTCTAAATACCCCGGTTCAATTTCACCGTACAAATAGATTTGCAAGACATTTTCATCCGCAATCTGCCTGATTTTGTAGTTTCTTTCTTTCACTGAGTTTCACCACCTTTCAATGTTTCATCTGCTGTCTGATAGTTCTTTGTAATGTAATATTTCTGTGCCCATTCTTCTTCGCAAGGCAGCATATTACAATACTTTTGAGCCTTGGCAGGGGAAAGAACACCGCTTGCTATTGATTTGTCAAGATTATTTGCATTGCTTATCGCATCTATATGCTTAACGGTTGTTGTATCAATAAGCATATAATTGCCTTTTAAAAATTCGGAATTTCCAAATTTCTTTTTTGTAATTTCTTGTTCGAGCATTTGAGCAAGAGGATCTATTGCATTTGAGATAGCACAATCCATAGCGTCTGAAAGCATAGATGCCTCGCCACTAAGGATAGCCGGCGGAATGTGTAAAGCGTTTCCAACAGTTGCATATGCCTCTGCTCTTAGCTTTTGAATATCGGTAATTTCACTGTTTGTAGTTTTCCCTGCCTCTGTTGCAGGCTCTGTATACTTCATTCCTTTGAAAATAGGTAGTACAGCATTTTTTGACTCATAATATTTTTTGAACTGCTTTCCGAGAATTTCAGAAAATGTTTCGTTAAAATCTTTATCGCCAAAGTTGAAGTTTTCAAAAGTTACTATACCTTTATGCCCTGCGGCTTTATTGTAGCGCTCTTGAGCAGACATCATAAGCTGCTCGTATGTAGTGCACATTTCGGCTAATAAGCCTCTGAGAGCAAAGCTGTTGTACTTTAAATAAATTACTTCACTTTCACTAAAAGTACGCTGATATGTAAAATTTCGGCAAGTTACACTTGTAAAAATATCATCAAAAACAGCATATTCCGTTTTGCAATAGCTATCTGCAATAAGCAACTGATTATCAGCAGTTGAAATAATTAACAATTCGTTGTCAAAGATTAATTTTGAAATTGCCTGCGTTAAAAACTCGACTTTCGTCTGATGTTTGTTCGGTGCATAATTCCATAGATAGTATTCAAGCCCTTTGTACTCCTTGTTATCAATTACAGTAACAAATTCGCACTTGGCAATGCTTTTGGCTATAAAATCAATTGCAGTAAACAGTGCAAGTTCTGTTAGCCTAAACCGCTGCTCGGCGGCAGAATAACTATCATCAAAGCTGTTGTCATTTTCTTGAGGGGCTGCTTTAATTTTTCTGCGGAAAAAACTAAAAATATTCAAAATATCACCACCTTATATGCTGATAGCTTTAAAAAATTTCTTAAAATTGTCTGTTGAAATAGGCTGGCTTTGTCTGAGCAAATCTAATTGTGTATATGCTGCTACAAAAGCCATAAAGCCGTCTGTTTTTCTCGACTTTGGCTCGATTTTGCCGTAGCTGATATTGCCATTTTTATCCTCTGTTGCAGATGTATTGTTCGTGTACCAACGCATTAACGCCGAATCACCCCATACGATTTTATGGTTTGCAAAATCAGACGCTATCAGCGGAGCTACCAGCATTTTATCTGACGGCCGAACGAGTTTTAAGTTATTAAGACCCTTGCGGTCACACTCAAATCCACACTCCAATAGAGGACTTTTGAGCAAAGTGTATCGGTAGTTATCCAACGCTCCTGCTATGATGTTGTAGTGCTTTTTCTGTTCTTTGAGCCATTCTGCAACAATTTGTGGCGATATTTCTGCACCATCAACTCGTTGTAGGTCAGGCTGTTTATCATACGGAAATTTAATTCTGCTGAGGTCAGCGGATTGTGAGCAATACCACGACATCGGTTTCCAAACAATTTCGTTATCAATCATAAACAGCAAACCTGCTCCGAGAAAATCTGTTGTTTTAGTATAGTCAAGACCAAATACACAAGTTTTGCCTTCCAAATCGGGTAGCGGTCTGTTTGTGGCTTTTATGTTTTCCCACGCTGTAACCGGGTGCATTTCTGTACCTTTGGGGATATTCATACGCTTAGTCATAAAAGATGAATTGTTTACTTTGTCACGCTTCCAATCCTCAAATTCCTTTTGAATTTCTCTTAACAAATTTGGAAAATATTGCAACGACGGATTTGCTTTGTACCAATTTTCTTGCTCATATACCTCTTTTTCGTTGTCTAACCTGCATATGAAATAAAGAGTGCCGTTGTCAGGTGCATCACCATTCAGCACTTCAAGACCTGCGGCAAGCTCGTTGTCAAGTGGCCCGTCCCGAACATCTCCCATAGTTGTAATTGTTGTTCTGCGTGGCATAGCTTTTTTACCTAAGCCTGTTGTGAAAACATCAATGAGCTTATAATTTTCATATGCGTGCTTTTCGTCAAAATCTACTTTGCCGGGTCTGCCTCCGTCTTTCGTTTTGCTGTTTGAAGTTCTGTATCTGATTGTTGAATTAGTCTTTATGTTCGTAATCTCTGTTTTATTCCACTTAAAATGCCGCTGCATTTTTGTAGAATTGTTTTCCAAAATCTCGTAGATGTCATTAAAAGTTGTGCTTGCTTGCTCTTCTGATGTTGCACAAATGTCAATGTCATAATTGCGTATGCCGTTGACAGGCGTGAGCAGAGAAAAATCTTCAAATGCAAGATAGCCGTTTTTTCCTGCACCTCGCCCGACCACACAAACTAAATCGGGAAATCTTAATACGCCCGGTGCGGAATATGTGCAATTGTGCAGAATAAAACAAAACTTTTCCCATGCAAATAATTCGTATGGAAAATATTTCTGTAGTGCAAAATACTTTTCAACCTGCTCACTGTCAACATAGACTTGCTCGTTTTCGAATACTTTTTCTATGAAATTTACAAGCTGTATTTGCTCTTTGCATACACGATATTGACCGCTTTTTACTTGCTTTATGTAATCGTCAAGGTATTTACAGTTCGTCATTTACATCACTTTCGACCTTGTTGATTGATAGCCCCATTTGCGAAAGAATCGCAAGTCTTTGCTTGTTGTACATTATTGAATTTTTCACTGACGGATTGTCTTTAGTATATTCTTTACCTGTCGAGGAAATTGCCTTGTATGACAGGCCGTTTTTCTTGATGTCAGCTTGCATTTGTCGTTCAAGTTTAGTGTAGAAAATGTAACTTTCGATTAAGTCACGATACACATCAATGTCTGCTCCTTTTAATGTGAGTTGTTCAATTAAGCTTTCTTTGATTTTTGCCATTTTAACTTGTGCCATTTTATTGATCCTTTCACAAAAATTTCTCGTGCGTGCGTGCGAGGACAAATTGTCTACCCTGTACACCGTTATCCATACGCTTGAGGTAAGTGCGATTTTTGACCCCGGGGGTGCTACCATTTCTCGGAAAATTCTTCTGAAAAAATTTTTTCTTGCAGTTTGTGATGCTCTTTGTAATGACAATCTTTGCACAAACATTCAAGATTGTTGATGTCAAGAGCAAGATCAGGTCTTGCTTTAAGGTACTTCTTGTGATGCACCACTTCACAGGGGCTATATTTTCCTACGGCTCTGCACCGTTCACATTCATCGTGCTCCATTGTACGCTTTTTATCTCGCACTCTTTGCCAGTCAGCGGTCAAATAGAACCTGTATGCTTTGCCGTCCTGTATTTGTTGTATTATCCATTCTGTTGTTACATATCTTTTTATCATTTTGCAAATAAATAAGCCGCTGCATTAACAGCGACTTGTTTAACTTTGTATTTTCTGAGC
This sequence comes from Ruminococcus sp. FMBCY1, assembly GCF_023921805.1. Classification (GTDB taxonomy): domain Bacteria; phylum Bacillota; class Clostridia; order Oscillospirales; family Acutalibacteraceae; genus Ruminococcoides; species Ruminococcoides intestinale_A. The sequence continues at coordinate 1,383,908 of NZ_CP074197.1, forward strand.
TTTGCTCAATTATATTCTAACACACCCTCGAGCGAACAAACGAACAACTTTCACCACTCATAGCGATTGCACATCATACGCACTCCGTCCTCTGTATTCCCTCCGCCCATAATGAACGCTATTTCTTTCCAAGAACGCTTATCACGCAAATGCAAAATTAAGCAGCTGCCCTCTGTTGTTTCAGCTGGTATACTACATATTGCAACAGCTCTTCTCGTTTCTGTGTTGTGTAATTCGTTCCGAAGGTCAGCTATTTGGGGCACTATCTTGTCAATGCTCCCTGACGCACTTGCTCCGTTTGCAGCAGTAATGTTTGAGGTAATGTGCGTTACCTCTGCTTCAAGAGTGGCTATCCTGACTCTGTAATTACAGATATTGTCACTCATTTCTCTGATTTGTTTTAGATTCATTGTTTGTCAGCCTCCTTGTTGCAGTCAATTGCATAAATACAAAATGATAGCTTGCTCCAGTGAAGTCATTAATCCACATTTCGTCACGCACAAGATAATAGCCTTGTGGAATTTGCAAAGCCTCGCCTTTTTCAAGTTTTTTGAATTCACGCTTTTGCAAAAAAATGGGCAAATTGCTTTCGTACTCTTGTCCACCATTTCGTTCACCCCCCTGCACCAATAAGCCGTCCGCAGACAGCTTGTTTATGAAATATCAAATTTTTCGTACGCAAGAGGCAAAAAAGCAAAGTACCAGCTTGCACCTGTTATATCGTTGTAATTGTAGTTCTCATCGTCCTTGAGCATAAAACAGCCGTCAGGAATTTTTATCATTTCACCACGCTCAAGTTTCTTAATCTCCCTGCGCCCTGCCTCTTTTACAGTAACATCAGGCTTTTTAAGACATCTCGCCGTCCTTATCCTCTTTTCCCCTGCTACATCTTTGCTTATGTATTCCGCAAGTTTTTCGTAGTAACCGCTTGTGTATAGTGCAGTAAAGTTTATGCCGTCGTACTCCCAATACTTTTCTACAAATTCAAGAGCCTCACGCTCCACGATAATGTGCATATGCCAGTTCTTGCCCAGCTTTCCACACTCCGTAAACGAAATGTACTTAAACTTTTTTCCAATTTTTCGAAAAGCGTCACGCATTTTTCTTTTCCATTTGCTTGCAATCTTTTCGAATTCATCTTCCGTAAACTCCGCCCTTGGCACGTTCAGCCTTACAAAATAGTCACCGCTTGTAAAATTGCAGAGTATAAGCCTCTGCATATTTTTGATTGCTCGCATTCTGTTAGCTCTTTTTTGCTTTTCGGGTGTAAGACTCTGATTTATTTTTCTACCCCCGTAATTTTTTCCAATTTTGCGAAAGGATCTGTAATATTCAATTTCTGTAAGCGGACCACTTTTAATAGTTCTTTTGTATGTAAACATTATATTATACATCCTTTCTCAAAGTTCGTCACTTAAATAATTGCTTTAGCAGGAAAGTCAAGCGGCTCAATGGCCGCTTTTTTCTTTCCGTTACACCTTAATTCCCGCTCTGTTTTATCTCACCATATGCGTCCTTATACGCTTTCAGCTGTCCGCTCAGGTATATGTTCTGTTCAATCGCCTTGCACAAGTTCACTTCATTGCTGCTGTATGTATCATTAAGATTCTTAAGATTTCCATACACAAGGTTCACCTTTTCTCTGTACTTTCTGCAAGCCTTTACAGCTTTTTCTTTTTCATCTGCGAGCTTTTGTGCCTCTTCCGACATTTCATCCATCAACTTGTCCCTGTGAGTAATGCAGCTTTTCAAGTTTTCTATCTCTTCTTTTGTTTTTTTTTATCAATTCTGTAAATTCCATAAAAGATAAAAGAATAAGCCGCAAATAACGCAATTACAATACCCCCGTACATTCTCTAACTCACCTTTCTGTAAACACACTTAATTGCCTTAATCTGATTATCAGTAAGATTAACAATGTCCTCTCTTGAAACGCCTACAAACATAACCGTTCCCTTGTAAATCTCGCCTGTATCCTTGTTCTCAAGATTATCCTTGCCGCTGCCCGAATAAATCATCTTAATTCTGCCTTTAAGCAAGTCCTTGTTTTTGAGTTTCTCACTCCTCAAAAAGTTCTCAATCTCAACCCTGTCAATCATCTCAACCATACCTCTAATCTCGCCTTCATATCCAACCGGTTCGGCATACTTAAAAACCAGTACCTTTTCCTCTGCCATTTTCTTTGTTTCATCCTTTCTTTTTGTATATTTTTCGTAGCAGTTGCACAACACTCCTCTGCTCCTCGCTGAGCAGCGTGTAAAATGCCTGCAATTCTCACAGCTTTTCATCTTCACTGTCCGCCTTTAGCTTTATGTACTTAAGCAGTACAGCCGAGGCCTCCTCCCATCCGTAACACACGAGCGCCAAATTGCCCTGCTCTCTTAGCCTCTTAATCCATTTTCGCTGCTTTTCAGTCGCCTTGTTGTTGCCCACCTTGAGTTCAATGTAAAGTGCGTGATATTTACCCCTCGATACAGGCAGGCACAAATCAGGCACACCGGCTCTCACACCTTGCCTTTTAAGGTTAAACGCCTCTTTCTGATTTCTCTTGCCGCCATTTGGTACATGAAACAGCAAGTCAAGCTGTGGATAAGTGTTCCTTGCATATGCAACCCAGTTGAATAGCTTGATCTGCTCATACGCCTCATTTGTCATTACTTTCACTCCTCCAAAAGTTCGGGATTATCATAGATATTGCCGATAACCGTAAACCACTTGAAATATTCGTTCCTTTCAAACAACTCGAAATCATCAACATAATTTCTGTTGCCGCTTGCTGCAATAGCAAACTTGCCGTTATTGCCGTCCCAAAAGACTTCGTAAATTCCTTTACTGCCGTCCATATCATCAAACGCCAAAATATCACCCTCAAAAATCTTAGCACCGTCCTTGTCCTTAAAGCCTGTGTACTGTCCAATGGTTTTGAGGATAATCGGGTAAGCTGTATTTTCATCATTAGGTTGCATAATGTGATACTGCCACCATATTATTGCCAATAAACCTTCGACCCACGCACCATTATCTACTCTCTTGCCTCTGAATAATATTTCTCTCATCTACATTCTCCTTTCATTTATCATATTCATAACCTTAAGACTGTCGGCTTGCATTATATGTTCATTAACAATCATTTTCTCTGTTTTAGTAACCTTGAAATACTCACCACACAAATTCAGAACATTCTGAATACATTTCTCAACATTGTCCGCCTGTAATTCCATTCCGTATACAGATTTCAGCGATGTAGTGTAGTCTTTTCTCTTTTTGCAATTTGCAAACTTGCGCTTTAAAATTTCGATTATAAAAACTCCCTCACCACAGCAGGGCTCAAGGAAAGTCCGTTCAGGCTTAAAAGTTTCGGGCGGTAGCATATCAAGCATTTGGTTCACTGTTTCAACCGATGTAAAAACCTCTCCAAATTTTTGTATTCGCTCTTTTTTTGTAAGGCTTGTGCTATTCATCAAGTATCACCTCCAAATCGTCAAGATAATCTGAAACAATTTGAAATGCAATCAGCATACCCTCGCTTATGTAGTAGTTCCTGTCTTTTCTGCTTTCGTTAAGCCTGTTCAGCTTGTCCTGCTCACTTTCTATGCGTTCCGTTATTTCTGCTTTTAATTCATCAAGCGTCATTCTTCTGCCTCACTTTCAAGCCAATTTTTAATCCCTGTGGTACAACTTTTATCATCAAAGTAATAACCGTTGCATTGCTTTTTGTAATAAACGCAATTTCCACACTTATCGAATTGGTGTATGAATAAGAATTGAGTCATATCATGGATGCTCATTGATTTGATTTTCTCATAATTAGTCATTGTTTTCACTCTCCTTACCTGTTTTATTTTGATTTTCAAAGTAAAATTCAATTGGATTGTCCGTTTTTTTAATTAGTCCATACTTCACAGCTAATCGAAAAATAAAGACCTTTTCCAACCTTAAAAGCAATGTGCATAACTGTTTTCTAAAATCATCAACTGTCATTGTTGACTTGTAAAAATTGCACATCCTGCAGGCAGGATTATAATTTTCAATATCGTTTGCACCGTTATACCAATACACGCTCTGTATATGGTCAACTTGCATTTCTTTTAAAGTGAGTGTGCAACCACAATAAGCACACCGTCCATTGTACTTCTCATAAACTTTAAGTCTTGTTGCTTTGGAAATTGATTTTCTCTGACTCAACCAAATCACTCCTTAATTGGCTGATTCCAACATTCTATGCAGCCGTCGCGACAATCATCCATGCTCATAAATCCTAAGACATATAGGCACATTTTAGGCACTCCGTCACGGTTAAGAGGAGCATTCGGATAGTTTTTTAAAAACTCACCTAAGTAAGTTTTCTGTGGGTGTTCATTACTCCACTTTTGGACGCTTTCAATAGCTTTTTCGGGATAGAGTGCTTCAAAGTCTGAACACAACATCGTAGAACCATTATTTAAATGGCTCAAAGGGCAGTCAGCACAATTAAGTTTACATGCATATCCACCGTGATTTAGTTTATGTTTTTTCGTCATCCTTTGCTTTTCGGCAAAGTAATTTTCAGTTCTTGAACAATCAATCATTATTTTCATCTCCTACAAGTTCCGGATTGTCATAGATGTTGCCGATAACTTCAATATTTTTTGAATGATAGTGTCTGCCTAATCCCTCAAAGAGTGAATCATACACAATTCCAAATTCAGTTTCATTTGTGTCATACACAACAACTCCATAGCCGTCACCATCCGAGCGGTCAGAAAAATCAAGGATATCTCCCTCAAAAATTTTCGTACCGTTTTTGTCAGTCAAGCCCGTATACTGTCCAACTGTATCAGCGTAAATATGCCACACATTTGAAGTATTGTTCTTGTACTGCTCTTTAATTACCAGACCCTGGGGTTCAATACTTAAAAATCCGTACTTCCATTCGTTTCCGAATTTACCTCTAAATAATATTTCTCTCATCTATATTCTCCTTTTATTGCTCAGTATCGCATATTTCCTCTGAGCTTGCTTAATTCTCGCAGATCTGCACGCATTACATATGTCGTTACTTTTCCTTTCAAAAAAAGTAATACCGCACCTTTTGCAAAACTGCGGTTCAACTCTCTTAAATGATGTGCAGCTGTCACAGACATTCTCATTTGCAAGACATCCTTTTACATCGTCCCATAACTTGCACATATCTTTTTGCCAATACTGTTTGAACTCATCTGCCACAGGAGATTTCTCTTTAGCAATACATCTAATCTCTCCTGCAAGAGCAGCAAGCAAACTGTTTGCCGCTGCTCTATCATCTTCAGCCATCAGCCTTCTGTATTTTAGCGGTCTAATCGGAATATTATCTCCAAACCGGTCATTCCCAATATATGCACGAACTAAATCAAGCCTCTCGGTCAAATAATGGTCAAACACTCGACCTCTAATAGCTTTGGCGGAACGGTTTATTTTTTCTGATATTTCCTCGTACTTACAGCCTTCCTTAATCATTTCTCCAAGTATCTCAAATTCTTCCTCGCTCCAGGGTATATGATTATCCGCTTTCACCGGGCGGTATCTAATGTTAAGATCGCATATTCTCCTTTGTATTGCCCCCTCTGAGCGGCATAGAATTTTTGACAACTCCTTGTATCCGTATTTCTGCTTTTTTAGCAGCTCGCTCAAGTAGTTGTCCTCCCATTTTGTCCAAGGCGTAGTCTTAATATGCTGTATCCGCACAATATCAGACTTTCTTTTCCTGTCAACCCATTCAGGCTCTGCACCCAAACTATTCTTTTCAAACTTTGAAAAATCCAAAAAGCCTTGATTCTTGTACGCCCAATCCCAAAACTCTTCAATCATCACCGTTTCAAAGACCTGTTCATTGCGCCTTACCTTATGAGTTTTAAGTCCTCTGCTCAAAAACCAAGAAATTTTGCTATATGAGTTCGAATAATTAAGTCCCAATGCTTTAAACAACTGATTTTTAGTGATATATATACTGTTTTCGAGGAACGCTCCCAAGTGCAGCCTGTAAACTTTTTGCAGCACCGAGTTTTCACTCCTGCTCAAATTTTTACAAATCAGCCCAAGTCTAACATTTCCCCACGCATTCCGTAAGTAATCAACCTCTTCCTGCGTCCAGTTCCTTCTCATTTTTTACCTGCCTTTTTCTTTTCTCCTGCTTTCTCGCTGCCCCTAATCTTGCCCTCACGCACTAAAGCGCTGTACTCTCCATAGCTGTAATGCGTGTTGTGCAGCTTATTGTATCTGCTTATCTCTATACATTTCTTGTCCAGTCTGTCTAAAACTTTTTTCATAGCCTTTCACCTCAATATTCTATCCCTATGTAATCAAGCACCCTTGCCCAGCCGTACTGAGTTCCGTCCTCGTCTTTACAACAACGGTACATCCAATACTCCCACTCTTTGGGGTTTCGCTCTTTGAGCAAATCAAATCTATGCGGCCTTTTTTCAAGTTGAATACCAAATCCACACATAGAGCAGCCTGTGCGCTGTGCCTTTGTTGTATACAGAGTACCGTCATCTTTGCGCTCAATCGTTCCGTAAATTTCAGGAACAGGTACTTCCAGCTCAAGCGCAAGCTGTAAAATATCCTGCCTGTTAAAAATAGCGAATGGAGCTGATCGCACCGTTGTCTTGCCAAAATAGTTACACCCATTAATCATAAGTGACTTTGCTCTTCTACCACCCTCAGACGCCATAAGTCCCAGATATGGCACGCTGTTATGTTCTTTCGCCCAGTCGTCGCAAGGCTTTTCCTTTAAATAGTAGCAGCATTTCGATGAAACTTTAAAATTCGGTATGCCATAATTCACACCCTCATTTTCGTTCTCATAACCGCCAAATTTCTCGAGCCATTTGTTGCTCAGTTTCATTCGTGTGTTTTTCCTATAACCGCCAAACTCTCCCGTTTCACCTGTTATTATTGCGTGTCTTACTGTTTTATTTTTCTCAGTCGGATGTTGCAAAGTTTCAATCTTACCTGCAATCTCTTTTGACAATACAGGAAATCCAAACTCCTGCAATATCTCTGGCTTTTTCCATCTATGCTCCGTTCCGTTCTCGTCAACATATCTTACAGCTGACTTTAAGCGCTCAATTCCTAATTGTTTATGTACTCTCTGAATGCTCACATCTTCAAGTATACTAACGCTTACGCCGGGCGCATTAATTCCTATTGACCTCAAAAACATAAACAAAGTAATACTGTCAAGTCCGCCTACGCTCACATGAACATTTAAATCACGCTTTGCAGCCTCGTTATAAAACTCCCATGCTCTTATATATGCATATCTTTTCTTAAACTCATAATCTTGTTTTTGCTTAACTTTAAAATCAGCAATCTTCTTCTCAGCACCAATTCTGTTAAGTCTTTCCATTATATTCTCTGCCATTGTGAAAACCTCTTTTATTTTTAGTGTGCCGGAGCAGCCGCACCTGCTCCGCAGTAACATTATGCAAGTCAGTATATTAAATTTTAGGAAGAATAATCAACAAAAGTTAATTACCAATATATAACAAGCTGTGCGGAGCTTATTAACTCAGTTAATTGATTTTATTCATCGCTCATCAACAGTTTTTCGGCACAAAGCGATAAAAACTCACTCACCGTTAGCTTTCCGCTGCATTTGAAATTCAGTATGTTTTCCCACAATACTTTATTTCGTGGCAGCGTATTCGCTATTGCATTTCTTATTGCTCTCTCGACTCTGTTGCCGTTAGAAAAGAACTCTTTGCCTACTTCCTCGTACAGCTTGCAATAGCTCACCTTCTTGCGTGCTTTTCTCTGCTCAATCAGCTTGCAAATCGCACTTGCAGAATATCCGTATCCTATCAGATTCGGAGTAATGCCCAAAGCGAGCAGCAATATTCTTGTCCTTTTTTCAATCGACTTTTTCATAATTTCACCTCTTGATTTTTCTGCGGCTTATTGCTATAATAAATATGTAGTTTAGGCAATAAGCCTTACTTGAGCGTTGACCACTGCCCTGTGTCAGCGCTCTTTTTTTATGTTTGCACCTCTTGCAACAATAAGGTGCTGCCTTTTTCCCATATCCGTCTGAACCATATCAACAAGTTCAACCGATACCATCATCCTGCCTTTTTGACTTCTGCGGTATATCACAGCATTAATACTGTCAAATCGTTTTTCAATCATATTCGGCAAGCTCAGCACAACAGGCTCTCTGTTGATAAATGCCTCTTTAATCTCCTCTGCTGTCATTACTTTCCTCCAGCGGCTCAAAAATATCTTCTTTGCACCTAACTTTAAACATCTGTATTAACCCTTAACCGCATACTTGCAGCACTTAATAAACTTCTTGCAGTTCTTAACAACACGCTTAAATCCGACTGCTTTGTTACAAAGTTTGTGATTGTCGAGGCTCTCTTTAGTTTCAGCTACATAGTTTAGTATGTCTTCGAGCCTTTCGGCTGTCACTGTATCAAGTCCCTGCAATGTCATTACCTCGCCGTCCTTAATGTTGATAAGTATGTTTTCCGTCCTCATTCGTTCTTCATCTCCTTTGCATATCCGCACGCCGTAGGATCGTTTTTACACGCCTTGTCGCACTCGCCTTTCTTACCGCAGAAAAAACAACAGTTGCCTCCTTTGCAGTATTTCCCCGCACTTACCAAAGTGCACTTAAAGTTATACTTCTCAAGCCTTTCCATCACTCAAGCTCCATTCCGCAAAGCTCCATAAGCTCCTCGCCTGCCTCAAACTCAATGTATTCACCGTCAACCTCAACAGACAGTCTCCAGCAAATCTCATTCTCATTAGGGTAACCCTTGCGATACAGCGTAGCCGTTGTCCATTCGTCTGCCTCCTGCTCTTTGTCGCCCTCGTAATCATCAGGGTAAATCTCAACACCCTTAAATCTAAGTACCGCCTTGTCCTCTCTAAGCTCAAACTTGCAGTCCTCTGCACTCTTTGCCATTGCAAAATAATCGTCCCTGTACATTTCGTACACACTGCCTGCATATGTCTTTACAAGCTTAAACATACTCTCTTTTGTAATAATTGCAACTCTCATAATAATCACTCCTCTCTTAAAAACTCCTGAAGTTCCTCTTTGTAAAATCTCCACTCGTTAAGTACCTTGTGTGCAGGAATTTTCTTTCTTCTGCACTTCTCCGTTATGGTTTCGGCTTTAAAGCCGAGCAGCCTTGCTACATATGGCACATCGACTATTACAGGAACCTCATCCCAGTCCACTATCGTTTTACTTTTCATATAATCACCTCTTTGTTAGTTTCGTTGCTTTGCATCCTCAATACAATGTGATATAATTTCAATGAAAGGAGGTGCAAGCTATGCGGTTAAATTCGGATTGTGTTCGTGATATTTTACTCGCAATCGAAAAAGATGTTGATTATCACAGAATATTGGAGTTAAAATTTGATGATACTCTTCCTGACAATCTCCAAAAATATTCTGCCGAGGAGCTACTCTACCACATTAGACAATGTAAGATAGCAAATCTTATTATTGATGTGCATTCATTTGATGGGGGAAAATATGTAACGATTGCAGATTTATCGCCTGATGGGCATCAATTTCTTGCTAATATTCGTAATGATAATATATGGGGCAAGGTTAAAAAGATTGCTGGAGTTGTTGGTAGCAACTCTCTTTCCGCAGTTACCCAAATTGCTTCAAATGTTGTAACGGAACTTATAAAAGCTCAATTTGGAATTATTTAAACTTTATCGTATTGTCGGCTGCTCGCTTTGTGCAGTCGGCAATTTCTTCTTTAGTGGGGGACCTGAACTTTTCTTCGCAAAATAGTGTAATTGCTCTTGTTGCGATTTTCCACTTCACAGCTTTTATAATTGCTACTACCGCTACAACGGTAGCAATTACTGCGTATACACTTAAAAACATTGTTATCACCTCTTATGCTGTTTTAATATCTTTGTAAAAATTAATTGTGTTTTATTCCTTACAATGTTAAAATCAAATTGTAAGGAGGTGTAATAATGGATAGTACTGTTGCCTTAATAATTTCTATATCTGCACTTTTATTTTCTGTTCTTTCTCCGATAGTCACTGCAATAATAAATGGGCATTATTCAATTAAGGAGAAGAATTTGGCAATGCTCTCAAATAATGTAAAAGAAAATAATGATTTTTACATTAAGCATAGAGCCGAGGTTATTGAAGCTTATCTATCAGCTGCCGGCAGAGTTATCTACTACAATGACAAAAAGGCATCATCTAATTTCGGAAAATGTGCTACGGAGATATACTTATATATTGATGAATCAGATTGGCATTATATAGATTCTATAAATCAAGGTATATCGTCTTTTAAGTATTCCGAAACAAAAGTTGCTTTAGAATCATTGGCAAAAATTATTGCTAAGAAATATAATGTTAGAATTTCAAAATAAGTAGAATACATAAGTATAATAAACAGCAAACGGTTCCAAGTATGTGTGTTATTATTGATATAGCATACTTGGAATTTTTGTATGCAAATGTATAAATTAAAGCAATTATTTCAAGTGCAACTCCGATTGCTCCCAAAAAATATAATGAAAATATATTTTTACACCTCCAATCTGTTCTTATTTGTTCTGTTCAGTTTTTATGCTGTCTTAATATGTTCAATGCTTTGAACTTTTGGATCAAAAAAATATTTCGGTATATCTTCATTACTAATTCCTAAAATCTCACAAGCTGTGCAGATTTCGGTTTGTTTCCATTGTGTTTTTCCGTTCATTTTTAAAGATATGCTTCGCTCTGATAAGCCCATTTTATATGCAAAAATGGCTCTAGTCCTGCATTTTTCTTTAACCAGTCCTTCAAGTTTTCTATAATCGAATGGCATTTAATCAACTCCTTTGTAGTTCAATCTCTTTGAACAATTTTAGAATAACACAGCTTGATTACTATGTCAATACTTTTCTTCAAAAAAATTGAACTTTTTTTCAATATGCTATTGAACTTTTGTTCAAGATGTGTTACAATACACTTAAAGCAAGGTGATATAAGTGAAAAAGTATACAACTTCATATAGATTGAAACAAATAATGTCAGATTTAAATCTTAAACAAGTTGATATTCTTAATTTAGCTGCTCCATATAGCGAAAAATACGGAATTAAACTTAATAAAAATGATTTAAGTCAATATGTTAGTGGTAAAGTTGAACCGGGACAAAATAAATTATACATATTGGGTCTTGCACTAAATGTTAATGAAGCCTGGTTAATGGGATTTGATGTTCCTATGGATAGATCAAATTATAATTGTGATAGTAAAGAATTAACTCTTAATGCACACGAAAAGAAACTTGTTGTTGCATATAGAAATAAGCCTGAAATGCAACCGGCTATTGATAAGTTACTAAATATTAACGATGATTCAAGTGAAGAGTATGTTACAGTTTTAACCGCTGCGAGGAGCAGCGATAATAGACCTATTGAATTTCAAAAAATTTCAAAAGAAAAACTTGAATTACTTAAAAATGCTAAATCCGTTGAAGATGAATCTGATTTGTAAATAAAAAATGCCTCGTTGGTTAAAATACCTACGAGGTGTGATGAATGGATTACGGCAAATACAAAAATGCTCGTAACGCCGCATGGCAATGTATATTAGACTACGATATTAAGACACTACCCATTGAGGTTACGAATATTGTTAGAAAATCAAATGATATTAATTTAGTTAAAAACAGCGATGTTAATATTCTTCAAAACAATGCAAGCGGTGTTACAATTGTAAATAATAACAGTTTTATAATTGTATATAGAGATACAGATAGTTCACGGCGCTGTAGGTTTACTATTGCTCACGAATTAGGGCACATTTTGCTCGGACATATGCTCGTGGACAAAATAGCATACAGAACATTTGCAGTACAGAATGATACCGAGAGCGCAGCTAATGTATTCGCTCGTGACTTGCTTGCTCCTGCGTGTGTATTGCACGAACTCAAAGCCTTAACTGCTGAGGAAATATCTCGGTTATGTAATATAAGTCTTGAAGCTGCGACATATAGATCAGAGCGTATGCAAGAGCTTGAAAAAAGAAATGCTTTTTATAAGCACCCACTCGAGCAAAAAGTTATAAAACAATTTAATCAATTTATTAATAAAAATAAAAGTCAGTCGTAGCACCACCTACGACTGACTAAAAAAGATGTGAGAAGAAAACGCACTCCTCTAAATCTATTTTACAATATATTATATATTTTGTCAAATATTATATTATGTGAGGAGCTTAGCAATGGGATTTTTTGATATTTTTAAAGTTTCACAATATAAGAGTGAAATTGAAACGCTAAAAAAACAAAATGATGAGTTAAAGCAAAAATTAAGCGAATTGTGCTTTGATGATTACGATACATCACAGAGAATTATTCAACAATTAAAGCAAGAAATTGAGAAAAGCAAAGAAGAAGCTTTAAATCTTGAAAATCAGCGTGCTTTATTAAAAAATAAGCTTAACGATGAAACTGAATCAGCAAAAGAAAAGCTTAATGATTTAAAGATTAAAACAGATGAGAGAATACTGAGCTTAAATGTTGAAATCGAAAAAACAGAAAAGAAATTAAAAACAGCTAAAAACAAATTAGACAGAACGAAAGAGCTATACAAGAGTATTGATTATTCTATATCTAATTTTTTTGAATATTCTCCTGATTTAGCAGAATTGAAATTATATAAATCAGAGTTTGATGAACTTGAAGAGTTGTCACCGTCTGTTATTCTTAAGCTACATTATATGGATGTTAAAAGTTTAAGAAAAGCATTTAAAGATAATGACAAACAAATCGAAAAAGTTTTATCACAATATCGTAGCAGGTACACTACAAAGGCGAATCAAGCTATTTATGATTTAATGGTAATAGCTTTAAGAGCAGAATTGCAGAATATCTTATATAATCTGAAATATGAAAAATTAGATAATGCTATTGAGCAAGTAAAAAATACTTCTCAAAAATATCTGAATATCGCAGCTCAAGGTAATCAGAATATAGCTGGAACTCTTACAAAATTTATAGGCGAAATAGAATATTTATTTATAAATGCTGTAAAAATAGAGTATAACTATTATGTAAAAAAAGAGCAGGCGAAGCAAGAGCAACTTGCTATTAAAGAGCAAATTCGTCAAGAAGCTGAAGAACGCAAGGCACTTGAGCAGGAAAAGAAGAAGATTGAAAACGAAGAACTTAAATATAACAATGAAATTGAAAAATTAAAAGAGCAGTTAAAAGCTTCGGCAGATGAAGAAAGTAAAGCTTTAAATGCTAAAATTCTCGAATTGCAAGCAAAACTTGCTGATGTCACTATTAAAAAAGATAATATCGTTCAACTTCAAAATGGTAAGGCAGGTAATGTATATATTATAAGTAATCTTGGGTCGTTCGGTGAAAATGTATTTAAAGTTGGTATGACAAGAAGAATTGACCCGCAAGACAGAGTAAACGAATTAGGAAATGCTTCTGTACCATTTAAATTTGATGTACATAGTTTCATTTTTTCGGAAGATGCTGTTGGACTTGAAAGTAAATTACATAGCATTTTGAACGATAAAAGAGTTAATAAAGTCAATATGCGTAAGGAGTTTTTCTATACTACAGTAGATGAACTTGAAGAGCTTGTAAACAAAATTGAGCCGACTGCTGAATTTAATAAAACTATGCTCGCAGAAGAATTTAGACAATCTCAATCATCTAATGAAAATTATACAAATGATTACACAATAGATGAAGAAGATGAGTAAATAAATCCGCCCTAAAATAATACTTTGCTCTGCATTCTTGGCAAAGTTGTGGGATTTTACAATATTATGTAATAAATTATTTATCAAAAGCTATTGACACATAATAAATTATGTATTATAATATATACATAAAGGGGAGATAAAGTTGAAAAGCTATACTTCAAGAGATGTAATCAAAATTCTTAATGCTGACGGTTGGTATGAGGTCGGTTGCGTTGGCGACCACCACCAATTTAAACACCCAACCAAGAAAGGCAGAGTAACAGTTACTCACCCGAGAAAAGATTTTCCGATTAAAACCTTAAAGAGCATTGAAAAGCAAGCAGGCATTAAATTTGAATAATGCCTGCATCCCCTTAAAACTATTACGGAGGTTTTTACTATGAAAGACAGATATTCGTTCATTGCAGTATTTGATGTTGCAGAAGACGGCATTTCTATTGAATTTCCTGACTTACCGGGTTGTCTGCCTTGTGCCGATACTATGGAAGAGGCATTAAAAAACGCTCACGAGGCACTTGGACTTCACCTTTGGGGACTTGAGCAGGACGGCGAAGAAATTCCCGAACCTACACAAATTCAGAACATCACACTTGAAAAAAATCAAGTCCCAGCTGTTATTGAAGTGTTTATGCCTGCCTTTCGTGACAAGCTCAACAACCGCTTTGTAAAGAAAACTCTTTCTCTCCCGGCTTGGCTTGCAGATATGGCAGATAAGGACGGCGTAAACTGCTCTAAAGTATTTCAAAACGCTTTAATTGATTATCTTGGAGTTAAACAATAATATAAAAAACCGCCCTGCTCGACTGGTCCTCGAACAGAGCGGGATCACCTACACAGGGTGCAGATGATACGATATTAACGCAATAATATTGTACCACAATCCCCTGAATTTTTCAAGCATTGAATTTCAGGGGATTTTTGCACCCTTTTTACATTAAAAAGGAGTGTTTATAAAATGAAAAAACAAAAAGACGGCAGATACCGCATTAGAGTGTTCCTCGGTTGTGATGAAAGCGGTAAAAAGCAGTATAAATCTGTTTACGGCTCGACAGTTAAGGAAGTTAAAGAGAAAGAAGCGGAAATCCGACAGAAAATCGCAAAAGGTTGTACGGTAATATCTTCACTTGTAACTTGGGGAGATTGGGTTGACGCCTGGATTGAATACAAAGCTAACCTCGTGACTGAAAATCAGCTTGCGGCTTATAAAAGCAATATTGAACACTTTGACGAATTACGAAACTATGAACTGCTAAAACTTAATTATGGTGACTTTCAACGAATTATTGACCGTCTTGCAAAAAGAAATCCACATACAGGAAAGCCAACTGCAAGAAAATCTTTAAAAGAATTTAAGATGTCCGCAGGTCAAGTTTTTAAGTATGCTATAAAGAATAGGGTAACGGAATACAACGCAGCACAATACATAGAAATCCCTAACGCAGCCGCTGCACCCAAACACCGCAGAGCATTAACCAATGAAGAACAAGCATTGATAATTAACACACCACACAGAGCACAGTTACCTGCAATGATAATGCTTTTATCCGGACTGCGACTTGGTGAATGTCTTGCACTTCAATGGTGCGACATTGATTTGGGTAACGCAACAATAAATGTACATCAAGTTCTTAGGACGAAATCGGGTAAAGCAGTTATTGAGCAGGGAGCAAAAACCGATAATTCTATCCGCACGGTCGACATACCACAAACTCTTGTGAATTTCTTGAAAGTACAGCCAAGCCACACCCCATTTGATTATGTTGTCACAACGGCAAAGGGTGCATTAATGAATAAAAGTGCTTGGCGCAGACTGTGGGAAAGCTATATGACTGACTTAAATATCGTTGTGTATAACAGCGGTAAAAGCGGTGTAATTGACATAGAGAGAAAACGCAGTAAATACGACCCTAACGGTGTTCCGCAGATTATACAGCCTTTTACAGCTCATTATTTAAGACATACTCACGCAACGAACTTGTTTTATGCAGGTTACGATGTACTTTATGTGCAGCACCAGCTCGGTCACAGTAAGCCTGAAACAACAATGAACATATATACGCATTTTGTTGCTGAAAAGAAGAAAACAAATGTTTCAAAGCTCGATAGTTATCTTGCACAAAATGTAAGTTAAAAGTTTGTATAATATTTTTCGCAAAAATGCTCCGAGAATTTATATTTTTTTCTCGGAGCATAATTTTTTTTGAGCCACCTCTTGAGCCACCTGTTTGCAATTTTTTATACCTTTTTATATGGTTTTAAGTGGGTAGCAAAAAACAACAAACCGCACTAAAACGCCTGAAAACGGCTTAATAGTGCGGTTTTTCTATGGTCGAGGTGACAGGACTTGAACCTGCGGCATCTTGGTCCCAAACCAAGCACTCTACCAAACTGAGCTACACCTCGAAATTATTTAATTTTTGTCGCCTCAACAAGTCAGCTTCATTATTATATAACATAAAATTTGATTTGTCAACAATTATTTTTAATTTTTTTGAAACTTTCGTGATTTTTATTTTTCTTTAATTGACATACGCTGTTATGGGGTATAAAATATGATTACACTGATTAAATATATTACTTTGAAGGGCGGTTTTATATGTCTGACAATACAAAACTAAAAATCTCAAACGGGTTGAACGAGGATAAATATTCTGTAAAAAGCAAGTTTGTCAACTTCTTTTTGCTTGCGATGTTTACGCTCTTTCCCCTATTTTACACGGATTACTACTATAATATAAGACACGACAAATATTATTTTTTTCTTGTTGTCACTGCGGTGCTTGTTTTGATGATTGGCGCTGTTGCAATCACTAATTCCGATTCGCAAAGCGGAACAAAAGACAAAGCCGAATCCGTGCCTTGGTACAAAAAGTTATCGTTTACGGACTATGCATTTGGTGCATTCATTTTGGTATGCACCGTATCCACTGTTTTTTCTCAAGATCCTGCCGATGCTTTCTTGGGTCTTAGCGGAAGAAACAACGGTTTATTGCTGATGATTTTTTATGCGGTGGTTTATTTTTTAATTACCAGATTTTTTTGTTTTAAAAACTATGTCTTTGTTGCCCTTGCAGGTTGTTCAATTGCAATATATCTGCTTGATATTCTCAACTGTTTTTACATAGATCCGCTTGGAATGTTTGCAAGCCTTACAGACGAGCAGACAATCACAAACTTTACCTCCACAATTGGCAACAAAAACCTTATGTCAAGTTTTATCTGCATTGTTATGCCCGTAACCGTCGCTTTTTCGGTTATAAGCAAAAATCGTAATCACCGTATCGTTTATCATATTTCGTCCGCATTCGGTTATATGGCTCTTATGACAGCCGACAGCTACTCGGGTATACTTGGTCTTGGCACTGTTTTTGCCGTGCTTTTAATATGGTTTTCACGCAGCATTGCAAGACTTAAAAGATTTTTCCTCGCAACAACAATTATGCTGTTAAGCGGCAAAATTCTTCGTTTGTTTTCCTTTTTTATGGGTGACAAATCAAAAGGTATCTCGGAATTTCAAAGTCTGCTTGTTTACTCAAAAATCATATGGGCGGCAATTGCATTGTTCGCAATAATTACCGCAATTTTATTTTTTGCAGACAGCAAAACTCCCGACAAGACTTTACCTCTTGCCGTTCCTATTATAATCGGCAGTATATTTGTTGCCTGCATTATTGCAATGCTTTTTGCCGTATATTATTTCAGCGTAATTGACACAAAAACAAATATCGGCTTTTTGAAAAGTTTTTTGAGATTTAATGACAGCTGGGGTACTCACCGTGGCTATATGTGGATAAGGTCTTTCTATATATTCGGAGATTTTTCTCTTTACAACAAACTTTTCGGATGCGGACCTGACACCTTTGCCACAGTGTTTGAACCGTATTTTGAGGGGCTTAAACATTACGGTGACAGCTCCACAAACTGTGCCCACAACGAATACATAAATTACCTTATTACTACGGGAATTTTCGGACTTGCTTCTTACCTTTCGATAATTTTCGGAGCGCTGAAAGGTGCGATTAAATCCGCAAGTAAAAATCCGATTGCAATTGCTTTTGCGGTATCTGTTATCAGCTATGCCGTGCAGGCCGTGGTAAACCTTGCTCAACCGATTACAACACCGCTTTTTATTATTTTTATTGCACTTTGCGAGGCAGTTGCCCGTAAGCAAAAAACAACTGAATAAGCACAAACAAGACAGCCTATATACTAAGCTGTCTTGTTATTTTTTACGCAGCTTTTCTGCGTGATGTATGCCTTGTTGCCGCATTTCGTTTCTTATTTTTTTGTTGAGATTGGGGCTTTTTGAACAATATTGACTTTACGGGATAACGCATAGCGTAGCTTATAATTACGAAAATGCAGACATTAACATATAAATCAGCGTCAGGCATTTGTACAACTCCTTAAGTTTATTTGGGGCTTTGTTATAATTAGCTTAAATGACAAAGTGAAGTTCCTAAACTTAATTTTTGGTAAATTCCACATTCAATAACTATCCTTTCAGACAATGATAAACGACTCATATTTTCCTGCTTTCCGCAGACAGTAACCGTTTTCATTTTACCATACTCTTTTGTCAAGGTGAACCCGTGGTATTTCTCTTTTTTTCCTCAAAAATCCGAACTTCACTTTGGCAATTTAGGTTTGTTATAATTAAATTATACAGTACCGGCTGGGTAATAAACAGGACTTTGCTATGATGTTTGCCGATTTTTCAATAATATTTTTTCGGTGTATTTAACGATTATAAAAGTTTGGTCAACCTTAAGGCTTGACCTAAATTTTAAAATTATTACAAAAACAAAAGCGCAATAACCGCAGTTACCGCACTTTTATTTTGAAAATATAAATTAGAAAGATTTTTAAACCAACATAACTTACTTTTATTAATCGTCAAAATTAGGAGTTTGAATTGCATCGTAGCCGGTTTCGCCTGTACGGATTTTTACCGCCTGCTTTAAGTAGTAAGTAAAGATTTTACCGTCACCCGGATTGCCTGTAAACGCAGTCTTTTTAATAGCTTCTATGGTTTTTGCTTCCCATTCTTCTGATGAAACAACTATTTCAAACTTGATTTTAGGCAATACCTGCACATCTACTTTTTGACCTCTTACATATTCGGACATACCTCTTTGAATACCGCAGCCTACAACCTGATAGGCTGTGATTCCGTTTACGCCTATATCCATTAACGCTTTTTTTACATCGAGGAACATTTCCTCTCTTACAACAGCCTCTATTTTAATAAGCTGAACTTCGTTATTGTTATCCATATGTTAATCCTCCGTTAATTATCAAGACCGTTAAATGACGGGTAAGCAGCTTCACCGTGCTGTGTAATATCAAGTCCGAGCATTTCATCACGCTTGCTTACTCTGATTTTACCTGTAATAATTCTTGTTAAGCCGTAACAGATAAGTGTACCTGCAACTGCAATTACAAGTGTAATTACAATACCTAAAGCCTGTGCGCCGAACTGAGCAAACTCACCGTAGATAAGTCCGTTGCCTGCGTCTGCGTTAATAGCTGTGCTTGAGAACACACCTGTAAGAAGTCCGCCCCAGATACCGCCTGTACCGTGACAGCTGAATGCGTCGAGTGCGTCGTCAAAGCCGAATTTCTTTTTACCGAATGAAATCATAAGGTAGCAAACAGGGCTTGTTGTAAGACCTATAATTACTGCCGCCCAAATCGGAACAAAACCTGCGCCCGGAGTAATGCCTACAAGACCTGCAACCATACCTGTGCTTGCACCGATAAGTGTAGGCTTTTTATTTTTAATTACATCGCAAAGCATCCAAGAAAGGATTGCGGCTGCCGCAGAAACGGCTGTTGTCATAAATGCGTGTGCAGAAAGTCCGTTTGCCTCAAGTGCAGAACCTGCATTAAAGCCGAACCAACCGAACATAAGAAGTGAAGCACCTAAAACTACTGTAGGAATATTGTGGATTCTGTAGTTAGCGTGTTCGTAATCGTGGCGTTTGCCGAGGATAATGCAAAGGACAAGAGCTGATACACCCGAACTGATGTGAACAACATCACCGCCGGCAAAATCAAGAGCACCGATACCGTCAAGACCGAGAAGTCCGCCGTCTGCCCATACCATATGAGCAAGAGGATAATAAACAATTAAAGACCAAAGAATGATAAATACGAAAAGTGATTTAAACTTCATTCTGCCCGCAACAGCACCTGTAATAAGAGCAGGAGTAATAATTGCAAACATCATCTGAAATCCGCAGAATACCATATTAGGAATAGCCGCACCGTCTATGTAACCATCGGTAAGAGATACGCCCTCAAGTCCTATCCAACTAAGGTCGCCTATAATGCCGTTTGAGCTTGGTGCGAACGAAAGTGAGTAACCGAAAAGCACCCACATTACAATGCCTGTACCGATGATGAAAATTGAAGTCATCATTGTGTTTACTACATTCTTTTTGCGAACAAGTCCGCCGTAAAACATTGCAAGGCCGGGAGTCATAAGGAACACCAAAGCCGAGCAGATAAGCATAAAAGCTATATTTCCTGCATCCATTTTAAAACCTCCACATAAACCGACTGAATAAAAACAAGGTTCACCGTATCTTTGAAATTTGCAGGAAAATAAATTTAAATTGCAAATTCTTCAAAGATAAAGTGAACCTCTTTGTTCTTGATTATTCATTTTCAAATTAAATTAAAATAAGAAGTTTTCCGGAAACTTTACTTTACAACTTGAATTATAGCGTTATTTTTACCCTTTGTCAATAGATTTTTGCAAAAAAATCAGCTGAAATTTAAATTTTTCTTATCATAGCCAAATTCAAGCACAAAGTATATGGATATTCAATTTTGCAAGAAATTTTATAAAACTTTCATAATGCCCATAAAAATCAGGATAACGCTTATACAAAAATTGATAAATTCATAGAGTCTAACTTTTTGTGGTCGGCTCATTTTCAAGCCCACTCGGAACATTGCATTTTTATAGACTGCTTTATATTAAAATTCCGTTGCAATGGTCTATTTCGTGCTGAATTATCTGTGCCGTAAAATTTGTGAAAGTGCGTGTAACCGTTTTGAATTTATCGTTGGCATATTTTACGGTTACAGTTTTATAACGCTTTGTTTTGCGCTCCCCGTCAAGCGACAGACAGCCCTCTTCGGTTTCGTATTCACCGTAAGCCTTAACGATTTCAGGATTAAACATAAGAATATACTTTCCGTTATCGCTTATTGCAATAATTCTTTTTGAAACGCCAATCATATTTGCGGCCATACCTACACAGCCCTCAAAATTTGCTTTTAAAGTATCAAGCAAATCAACGGCTATAGGCATATCCGACATATTTGCTTCAACCGATTTTCTCTGTAAAAACATCGGATCTCTTACTACTTCTCTTACCATATTTATCCCTCGCTTAGTTTTTTCTGATTATAGCATATCGGGGATAATTTAACAACATAAAAAGAGTCAAATATAAAAACATCTCAATACACAATAAAGACGCACTCCGAAATTGAGTGCATCTTTAGCAATTGTAAAACACTTATTCAAACTTTTTTATTAAACCGTAATCTTTAAAATCATAATTTTACAAATGCAATTCCACACGCATTTGTGCCTATGTGACTGCCTATAACCGCACCGACTTTTACAGTTTCAACGCCATGCACATTCGGCAGCAGCCTTTTTATGTCGCTTGTCAAATCATTTGCAAGGCTTTCGTTGTCGGAGTACATTACATATACAGGGAAATGAGGATTAAGTTCTTCCCTTTCAAGCCTTTCGGCAAGGCTTTTTATGCCACGCTTAATGTTAAAACTTTTTGCAAGCAACTCAACATTGCCTCCGCTGAGTCTTATTACAGGCTTTATACGGGCAACAGTCGTAAGCATTGCTTTTGTCTGACTTACTCTGCCGCCGTTATGCAGATATTCAAGGGTATCGAGGCAGGCAAGCAAAGATATTTTTGTTTTTATGCGCTCGATTTCTTCATAAATTTCTTTTGAGTTTTTCCCTTGTCTGCGCAGTTTTACCGCATATTCAACAAGCAGTTTTTGACCTGCCGAAGCGGTCAGTGAATCAATAACATACACATTTTTGCAGCCGATCATATCGCAGGCAATTTGTGCGGTATTTGCCGTTCCGCTGATTTTTGACGACATAAAAATTGCCACACCTCCGTCTTTGCTATGCTCGGCAACCTCAAATTCTTCTACTATATCATGCAGTGACGGTTGCGAAGTTTTGACGGTTTCCGTTGTATTTTTTAGTTTATCGAAAAACTCATCTTTTGAAATAGTAACATTATCCTTGTACTCCTCATCGCCGAAATTTACGGAAAGAGGAATACAATCAATCATTAATTTTTTCAGTTCGTTCGGTTCAAAATCCGATGCAGAATCTGTTATTATCTTTACCATTAAAGCACCTCTGAAAAGATTTACATTAACAGTATAACCAATCTGCATTTAAAAAATCGGCACAGAGCGTACCGATTTTAAAATTAATGTGTATTTACATATTCAATAAATTCAGGAGTTTTTGACCAATACTTTATACCCCAATTTTCAAAATTCCACTCTTCCATATAATCATTACATTCGTAGTCTATGTAATAAAGGGTTTCGTTTTGCACTACAAAGTTTGTCGGGAAATAATCTATATTCGTGTTATTTGCGTAAAGCAGTTTGCACATTGCTTTTACCTGCTCCGCATATTCTGACTTTACTCTGTCTGCCTTTACCATATCAAATATTGTGTCGCCCTCTATGTACTCCTTTAATATCCGTTCGTTTTCAATATCTATGTCGAGCATTTTCGGCATAGTTATTCCGATTTTTTTAAGGCGGTTATAATCATTTAATTCGGATTGAATTTTGTCGCCAAACTGATAATAGCTGCACGGCTCGTGATGAATCTGCTTTAAAACATACTGATTTGTACCGTCGGATGCAAGGTAAGAATAACCGCCCTTGCCTTTGCCAAGCAATTTTATTACGGAGTAATTTTTACCGTTTACCGAAAGTTCTGTAGGAATTGCATTTGACATATAATCGCCTCATATACTTCATAAGTTACAGAATAAATATATCATATTGTAGATATTTAAATCAATAGCTTAAACCGAATTTTATAATTATTTGGCAAAGTATTCTGTCAAAACATAATTTATTACAGTTTTTAATAAAAACTCAAAAATCACCGTAAAGCAAAAACTTTACGGTGATTTTTTTGCGCACAGAAACGCATATATTATGTTAATTTCAAAACTTTCAGGCTCTTGCCTTAAGGGCAACACGCTTAATTTTTCCGCTTACAGTCTTTGGCATTTCATCGGTAAATTCAATGTACTGAATCCACTTATATGATGCAAGACGCTTGTTTGAAAATCCTTTAATTTCATTTACAAGATTTTTGTCCGCTTCGCAGCCGTCAACGGTTTTAATAATTGCCTTGATTGCCTGTCCACGGCTATCATCGGGAACACCGATTACTGCGCACTCAAGCACGGCGGGGTGTTTCATAAGCACATTTTCAATTTCAAACGGGCCTACTCTGTATCCTCTTGTTTTTATAAGGTCATCGGCTCTGCCGACATACCAAAAATAGCCGTCCTCGTCCATATATGCGGTATCGTTTGTGTGGTACATTCCGTTTCTCCACGCATATTGGTACATCTGCTCGTCACCTATGTAGCCTGTAAATATACCGTACTGCTTTCTGTCTTTTGGCGGAACAACTACTATTTCGCCTGTTTCGCCCTGCTTTACTTCATCGCCGTTGCTGTCAACAAGTTTTATATTATACATAGGGCTTGGTTTTCCGATTGAACCCGTTTTGCCGTGAGTACCGTTGAGATTTGCAATGAGCAATGTGGTTTCACTCTGACCGTAACCCTCCATCGGATGAAGTCCTGTTTGTTGATATACAGCCTCGGCAACAATCGGATTGAGCGCCTCACCTGCAGTTGTCAAGTATTCGAGTGAACTCAAATCATACTTCTGCATACCTTTTTTCACAAAATATCTGTAAGCGGTCGGAGGTGCGCAGAATGATGTAACCTTAAATTTTTCAATTACTTTCAAAATTTTTGACGGAGAAAATTTATCGAAATCAAAAGCCATAACCGCACAACCGCAAAGCCACTGACCGTAGATTTTTCCGTATGACGCCTTTGCCCAGCCTGTTTCGGCAATTGAAAAATGCAGTCCGCCCTCTTTTACATTCTGCCAATATTTTGCGGAAATTATATGGCACAAAGAATAAATATGATTATGCACAACCGCCTTCGGATAGCCTGTTGTGCCCGATGTAAAGTAGATAAGCATTGGCTCGTCAGCTTTGGTTTCTACCCGTTCAAGCTCGTCGCTTGCAGCTTCAATTTCTTTTGTAATATTTACCGTACCGTCAAAATCTTCTCTCGCAACAAATACGGTTTTTAATGAATTTTCTCGGTTTGCCGCTGTTAGCAGATGTTCAATCGTTTCGCTGTCAGGAGTACATACAGCCATTTTAATATTTGCAACATTTACTCTGTAGCTTATATCCTCGGCAGTAAGCATATTTGTAGCGGGAATTGCAACAACTCCGAGTTTGTGCAGAGCCGTAACAATGTACCAATATTCATAGTTGCGCTTGAGCATCAGCAAAACTCTGTCGCCCTTTTTTATACCGTATTTCAAGAAAACATTTGCGGCTTTATTGCTTAATCTGCTTAAGTCGGCAAAAGTAAAAATTCGTTCTTCGCCCTCGGGATTTGTCCACACAAGTGCAATGTCATTCGGTGCTTTCTCTGCCATTTTATCAAGCACATCGTATCCGAAATTATAATTATCATCAAATTTTAATTTAAAACTTTTCAGCGTATTATCACTATTAAATTCTTCATTGCAAAACTGTTTGTACAACTGCATACTATCTCGCCTTTCAGAATAAAACTAAATTTATTACAAATAAAATAATAGCAAAAATAGACTGATTAGTCAATAAATAAAGCTATTCTTATTTTATTAATAAATCAATCGGTTATGCAAAACTTGCATAACCGATTGAATAATTATATAACCGCCGAATATTACCGCTATTGCAAAAGCAAGGTATTTTTGGTATATTTAGAGTATATAAAACAAATAAAATTTTACAGGGTGTGATTAATATGAAAAAATTTACTCTCGAAGAAATAGCCGCTGCCTGCGGCGGTAAATATGTCGGCGACGAAAGCTTAAAATCAACCGCAATTTCATCGGTTGAGCGTGACAGCAGATGCATTATGGAAAATTCTCTTTTCCTTGCCATTAAAGGAGAGCGTGTTGACGGACACGATTTTATTGAAAAATGCTATGCTGACGGCGCTGTCTGCGCTGTTTGCGAAAAAGCGCCGCAGAACCCGACAAAGCCGTATATTCTTGTTGACTCAACACTTGAGGCGGTTAAAAAAATCGGTATGGCCTACCGCAAAAAATTTGATATTCCTGTAGTAGGCGTATCCGGCAGTGTAGGCAAAACTTCTACAAAAGAGATGCTCTATGCCGTACTTTCTCAAAAATACAAAACTCACAAAACACAAGGCAACCTAAATAACGAACTCGGCGTACCGCTCACTCTCCTTGCAATGCCCGAAGATACCGAGGCTGCTGTAATAGAAATGGGTATTTCAGACTTTGGCGAAATGAGCCGACTTGCGCAGATGGTACAGCCGACTGTATGCGTACTTACAATTATCGGCTGTTGTCACCTTGAAAACCTCGGCGACCGCAACGGCGTTTTAAAGGCAAAAACCGAAATGTTTAAATTTGCAAGCGAAAATGCGGAATTTGTACTCAACGGCGACGATGATAAACTTTCTACAGTAACGGAAGTAAACGGCAAAAAGCCAATCTTCTTCGGTCTTGACCGCAAAAATGACTATTACGCAGAAAATATTCAAAACAATGCGGACGGCGGAGTGCTTGCCGACCTTTGTTTCGGCGACACAAAACTTTCCGTAAAAATTCCTGCAATCGGCAGTTATATGGTTTCAAACGCACTTGCAGCCGTGGCAGTAGGCAAACTTTGCGGACTTAATGACGAACAACTTGTAAAAGGTGTTGAGGCTTATAAAACCGTAGGCAGCCGTGCAAATGTTATCAATACCGAAGATTACAAAATCATTGACGACTGCTACAACGCAAACCCGACCTCCGTTATGGCAAGTATTGACACACTTGTAAATTTCAGCGGCAGAACCGTTGCAATTCTCGGCGATATGAAAGAACTCGGCACAAACGAACTTGAAATGCACCGCAAAACAGGCGAACACGCAAAAGAAAAAGGCGTTGACCTTGTAATTGCAGTCGGCCCGCTTGCCAAAGCACTTGTCGAGGGCAGCGGCGGAAAGTGGTATGCAGACATAGACTCTCTCCTACCCGACCTAAAAAGCCTGCTCAAAAAAGGTGATACAGTTTTGGTAAAAGCCTCACACTCAATGCAATTTGAAAGAATCGTTGCATTTTTGAAAGGTTGAAAATAGGCAATCATTTTGTATATAAATAAATTTAGGTCAAACCTTTAAAAATGTTGACCTTACACCTTACTTTTATAATTGTTAAAAAGCGCTTAGCTAATTCTCAATTTACCCCAACTTTCGATAAAATCTAAAATTCACTGACAAAAAACGGTCATTCGCAAACTTTATGCGAATGACCGTAATTTTGTTTATGCTTTATTTAATGAAATGATACGCTGTAATTCTGTTACATCGCTTATATCAATTTTGCCGTTTCCGTCAACATCTGCGAGCTTTAACTGTGTATCGGTGAAATCAGCGTTTTTAGATACATACATCTGAAGTTCTGTAATATCAAGAATATCTATAGCACCGTTCATATTAATATCACCGTGCTCGTAGTTGTTTCCGTTATCAAGCGGCTTGTCCCTAAGATATTTACAATAATCAAGAGCTACCCAACCCTTTACATTTTTATAAGTTGTATAACCCCATGTGTAACCGCCGGACTGTTTTACATCTGTAACATAAAGTTCTGTACCGTTGTTAATCTGATAAACAGTTTTTGATGAAGTTGTTGCGCTCTCTCTCATATTAAGATAATCGCTTACTTCAACCTCATAAACACCGTTTTTGTAGTCTGTAACAACATTATCGCTGTCACTGCCCTTGTTAAAGTCGCCAAGGTAAATAAAGCCTTGGAAATTCCAACCTGATTCACCCATTGCAGGGTCATTAACATCTGCATATGTAAGATAGAAGTTTTTCCAACCCCACGCAGAGTTTGAAAATGTAACAGTACCGTTCTCTACCTTTTCAACAACGGCAACATGACCGCCTGTTTCGCCGTTTCTGTAATATTCCCAACAAGCAACAGCGCCGACTTTCGGAGTCTGACCTCTGCTGTAGCCGTCGTTGTAGTCATACCACTCGTAAGCGTCATAGTGACAAAGTCCGGGATCTCTGCCAAGAATTTCGTATGCTCTGCCGTAAGCATAAGCTGTGCAGTTTGGCATACCATAGCCGTATTGGTAATAAATATTTTTATTGCTGTAATAATAATCATTGCTGTATGACGGTGCATCAAGTCTTGGTGTAAAAGACGATGACGCATTAGCAATCATTGAATACGAAAATACTGTGGTAAAAAGTAATGCACAAACTAAAAACATTGCCGGAATTCTTTTGAGTTTTTTAAAAAACAATTTAAATCTTCCTTTCTGTCAATTATGTTTACATTTCTGTTTATCAAAGAACATTTTACCACAAAGCTCCGCAAAAGGCAATATTTTTTTAATAATGTTGTAATTATTTGTAATCTTTGTAAAAGTCATTAAAGCAGGCTCTTGATATTTTGGCAGTATTGATATATAATAAAAACCAATAGTAGCATAAAACAAAATGCTGACAAATGGTCGAGAAACCGAAAAAAGCGTCTGTTTTACTTATATTTTTAGCTTTTGTGCAATCGGAAGTGTTAATATGAAGGTTAATGTCGGTGACAGAGTTGAAATGAAAAAACCGCACCCGTGCGGTTGCAAGGAATTTGAAATATTAAGGATTGGAATGGATTTTAAGATCCGTTGTACAAACTGCGGCAGAGAAGTTATGGTGCCGAGAAATAAAATCGAAAAGAATATTAAAAAAATTTTAACCGATAAGGAAAAATAATATGTTTGAAAAAATAGAAATTTTTGATAAAAGATACTCCGAACTTTCGCAAAGACTTTACGAACCGTCTGTTGCGGCAGATCCGGAGCAATATCAGAAAACAATGAAAGAGCTTAAGTCTATTGAAGAAATAGTGCTTACTTACCGAGAGTACAAACAGGCGGTAAAATCTCAAGACGAAAGCATTGAAATTCTTGAAGAGAGCGGCGACAGCGACTTAAAGGAACTTGCACAGCTTGAACTTGACGAGGCAAAACAGAACATAGAGGAGCTTTCGGAAAAGCTTAAGATTTTGCTTTTGCCGAAAAACCCAAATGACGAACGAAATGTTATTGTGGAAATTCGTGGCGGAGCAGGCGGCGAAGAGTCGGCACTGTTCAGTGCGGTGCTTTTCAGAATGTACAGTATGTATGCCGAGAAAAAGGGTTATAAAGTAGAAATAGTAAACGCAAACGAAACCGAGCTCGGCGGCTATAAAGAAATTTCTTTTATGATTGAGGGCGAGGGTGCTTACTCACGCTTTAAATACGAAAGCGGTGTACACCGTGTTCAGCGTGTGCCCGAAACCGAAAGTCAGGGCAGAGTGCATACTTCTACCACAACCGTTGCCGTTCTTCCTGAGGCGGAAGATGTGGAGCTTGAAATTGACCCTAAAGATTTGAAAATAGATACTTTCCGTTCAAGCGGCGCAGGCGGTCAGCATATCAACAAAACAAGTTCGGCTATCCGTATTACTCATTTGCCGACAGGTACGGTTGTTGAGTGTCAGGACGAAAGAAGTCAGTACAAAAACAAAGATAAAGCGCTCAAGGTGCTCAAGAGCCGACTTTTAAAAGAAAAGCAGGATAAGCAGGCGAGTGAAATTGCCGCTAACCGTAAGTCACAGGTCGGCACGGGCGACAGAAGTGAAAGAATTAGAACCTACAACTATCCGCAGGGCAGACTGACTGACCACAGAATCGGACTTACGCTTTACAAACTTGAGGATATATTAAATGGAAATCTTGATGAAGTTATAGACGCTCTTGTTACCGCAGACAGAGCAGAAAAACTCAAAGAAAGTATGGAAAATTCATAAGCAAGGTGACAATATGCAAACATTATTGCTCGACAGTACACAGGAAAATATAAATAAAGCAGGAGAAATCCTAAGAAACGGCGGACTTGTAGGTATGCCGACCGAAACCGTTTACGGACTTGCGGCAGACGCTCTCAACGGTAAAGCCGTTGCCAAAATTTTTAAGGCAAAAGGCAGACCGATGGATAATCCGCTGATTGTTCATATTGCGGAGTTTGGGGATATTGAAAAATTCGGTCTTGTCTCCGAAATTCCCCAAAAGGCAAAAATTCTTGCCGAAAAATTTATGCCGGGCCCTCTTACAATTATAATGAAAAAATCGGAGATTATTCCTGACGAAGTGTCAGCAGGTCTTGAAACCGTTGCAATTCGCTGTCCGTCACACCCTGTTGCAAGAGCGCTCATTAAGGCGGCAAATACACCGCTCGCTGCGCCGTCCGCAAACATTTCGGGTTCTCCGAGTCCTACAACCGCAACCCATGTTATGAATGATATGAACGGTAAAATAGAGGCTGTTATTGACGGCGGCGCAAGTGAAGTCGGCGTTGAAAGTACGGTTATCACTCTTGCGGGCGAAGTTCCTTGCCTGTTAAGACCGGGCGGAATCACCCTTGAACAATTGAGAGATACAATCGGAGAAGTCGAACTTAACAAGGCGGTACTCGACAAACTTGACCCTAACCAAAAGGCGGCAAGCCCGGGTATGAAGTACAAGCATTATTCGCCGAAAGCGAGAGTTATACTTCTTAAAGGCACAGACGAAGAATATATTAATTATGTGAACAGCAAGGACGACGGCAAAACCGCCGCACTTTGTTGTGATGAAGATATTGCGCAGCTTAAGGTAAAAACATTTTCGCTCGGCAAAAGGCAAGACTATGCACAGCAGGCACACAGACTTTTTGATATGCTGAGAGAGGTTGACGAGGTCGGCGGAATTGACACCGCTTACTCAAGACTTCCGTCCTGCGATGGCGTAGGTATGGCACTTTACAACAGACTTATAAGGGCCGCAGGCTATGAGGTGATAGACCTTGAAAAAATATAAAATATTGGGGCTTACAGGTCAGACGGGCGCAGGCAAAAGCACTGTATCAAAAGTTTTTGCAAAAAACGGCACAGCGGTAATAAATGCAGATGAGCTTGTTGCGGAACTTTATATGCCCGACTCGGTATGTCTTAAGATACTTTCGGCTGAATTTGGCAGTGACATTATTTTGCCTAACAAAAATCTTGACCGAAAGAAACTTGCTCAAAGGGCATTTGCAACAAAAGAAAAAACCGCCGTTCTCGGCAAACTTATCCACCCGTTTGTACTTTCCCTTTTCCTTGAAAAGGCGGAAAAACTTGTCAACAGCGATAAAAAATTCATTGTATTTGACGCACCGCAGCTTTTTGAGAGTAAAGCAAATGTAATTTGCGATTATATCATAAGCGTTACGGCTGATGAAAACATACGCAAACAGCGCATAATGCAGCGTGACGGAATTTCGGAAGAAATGGCGGAAAGTCGTATAAACGCTCAACTTTCCGAAAACTATTTTAAAGATAATTCGGACTTTATTCTTGAAAACAACGGCACAAAGCAAGAACTTATCGACAAAGCCGAGGGGCTATTCGGATACATACGGCAGGTGATTTAATGGCGGCAAATCCCCGATACAAAAAGAAACCCAAAAAGAAGGGAAAAAATTTTATTGTTGGCGGTTGCATAGTTTTAACGGCGGTCTTGCTTGCACTGTTTGTATTTAATTACTATGACAACGCAAAAAAACAACTGCTCGAACTCAGCTATCCGAGAGATTACAGCCAATATGTTCAAAAAGCCGCAAAAGATTACGAACTCGACGAATCACTCATATATGCCGTTATCCGTACGGAAAGCGGCTTTAATGCAGACGCACAGTCGGATGCGGGTGCTTGCGGAATTATGCAGGTTATGCCAAGTTCGTTTGAATGGCTGCAGCAGGTAAGAGATTGCGAGGGCAAATATACGGAAGAAGATTTGTATAACCCCGAAATCTGTATAGATTACGGCTCTTATCTTTTAAAATATTTTCTTGATTTTTATGGGACAGAAACATCGGCTATTGCGGCGTACAACGCAGGATTTGTGGTTTCGGACTGGCTTGATGATCCGAATTACAGTACCGACGGTGTAACGCTTACAGATATACCGTATCCCGAAACAAAAGAATATGTTGAACGGGTAACGGACGCAAAAGCAAAGTATATTGAGTTATATTATTCATAAAATAATATGGTACATCTGATGAAAGGAAGATAAATATGTCAGACGAAAAAAGCAAAGCTACACTTCTTAAAGAAGAAATTATGATGAAAGGCAGCAAGGGCGCAGCAATTCTCAATGCCGAAGAGATTAAAAAAGCAGACGATTTCTGCGTAGGCTATAAAAAGTTTTTAGACCATTCTCCTGTTGAGCGTGAGGCTGTAAGCTACACACTTGAACTTGCAAAAAAAGCAGGCTTTACAGAATACGATGAAAATGCGTCATATAACGCAGGCGATAAGGTTTATTATGTAAACCGTGACAAAGCAATCGCACTTGCTGTTATCGGCAAAAACGGTGTAAAGAACGGTGCAAGACTTGCAATCGCTCACATTGACTCACCACGAATTGATTTAAAGCCGAATCCACTTTATGAGGACACAAACCTCGCACTTTTCAAAACACATTACTACGGCGGTCTTAAAAAATATCAGTGGACAGCACTTCCCCTCTCACTCCACGGCACAGTTGTAAAACTTGACGGCACAAAGGTAAACATTACTTGGGGTGACGATGAAAACGAATCTTGTTTTTGCGTTACTGATTTGCTTCCACACCTTGCTAAAGACCAGGTTTCAAAGCCGCTTGCAAAGGTGTTTACAGGTGAAGACCTCAATGTTCTTGTCGGCTCTCGTCCATATGCTGACGGCGAAGACGAAAAAGACCTTGTAAAACTCAATGTAATGTCAATTCTCAATAAGAAATACGGCATAGTTGAGGGGGATTTCCTTTCGGCAGAACTTTGTCTTATTCCGTCATTCAAAGCAAGAGATATCGGCTTTGACGCAAGTATGATAGGCGGTTACGGTCACGATGATAAGGTTTGCGCTTACCCTGCAATAATGGCTTCGCTTGATGTTGAAACTCCGGAGCAGACCTGCGTTACTTATCTTACAGATAAAGAAGAAACAGGCAGCGACGGCAATACAGGTATGCAGAGCGACTTTTTGCGTTACTTTATATATGACCTTGCAAAGCAGGACGGTATTGACGGCTACAAAGCACTGTCTAAGAGCACCTGTCTTTCGGCAGATGTAAGCGCAGCTTATGACCCAACATATGCATCCGCTTACGAAGCAAAGAACTCTTGCTATATTAACGAAGGCGTTGTAATTTCAAAATACACAGGTCACGGTGGAAAGTACGATACTTCCGATGCGTCTGCCGAGTATATGGGCAAGGTAAGAGCTTTGCTTGAGAAAAACAATGTAATGTGGCAAGTCGGCGAACTCGGTAAAGTTGATATGGGCGGCGGCGGAACAATCGCAAAATATGTTGCCAATATGAATGTTGATGTAGTTGACCTCGGTGTGCCTGTACTTTGTATGCACGCACCGTTTGAAATCGTATCAAAAATTGATGTATATATGGCTTACAGAGCATTTTTTGCATTTTTTGATGATAAAATTTAAAAAATTTTAAAAAACACTTGCTTTTTATAAAAGAATGTGGTAATATACTACTTGCGGTTAATAATTAACCGCATATGCGCTGGTAGCTCAGCTGGATAGAGTGTCTGACTACGAATCAGAAGGTCGGGAGTTCGAGTCTCTTCCAGCGCGCCAATAACACACCTTGGTTTTTCAGGGTGTGTTATTTTTTTCGAAATATCTGCGATGAGATTTGCTAAGCATTGTAATTGTTAAATTTTTCGTTAAGTCCGAAATACAATAAACTTGTGTCTGCAAAAACTTTATTTTCACTATTTGTACCTTTCTGTAAATCCTGTTGAATTTCTTTATCGTAAAGTATGCTTCCGGAATTATCTATAGCTGAATTATTATCAAATTCAACACAGAACTTATTATTTTGTTTATCTCTATATATAAATGTGGTTTTTACAGATGACCAAGAGTTGTTTCCATAGGAATCAAAAGTAAATGAATCATTATATTTTTCCGTCAAATATTTTTCAACAGTATCAGTGACTGTTGACATAAATCTGTTGACACGAATTTTTAATTACGATAATATAGTTAGTGTAAAGAAACGGCTTTAGCTGTTTATCTTTTAAGACAAATTATTTTTATAACCGCCTTGTAATCGCAACTACAAGGCGGTTATTTTTTACAATTTCAGATTTAAGGTAAATAACAATTCACTAAAAAAGTTTTTATCAAAACTTGGCACAAATTGTGGTTTAAGGCGAGTAATTTATAATTTAGGTCAAGCCTTTGATTAAAAAAAGGTTGTCCATATTTTTAATGCGAATAATTAGGAATGACTTTTCAAAATTTTTTTGTAACTTTTACATAAATTTTACTTGAAATATTTAAGATTTAACAATATAATAAGAATAACAAGGAGTGATATAATGACTTCAACAATTGATGTAAAAAAGAAACAAGAATTAAAAAAATGGCTTGAAATGCCTTACAATAACAGAGAGCTAAGCTGGCTCGATTTTAACGCCCGTGTACTTGAAGAGGCTTTTGAAAAGGAAAATCCTATAATGGAAAGGTGTAACTTCCTTTCTATTACAGCGTCTAACCTTGACGAATTTTTTATGGTTCGTGTTGCAGGCGTACTTGATAATATTCATCGTGGCACAAATAAGCCCGACCCATCGGGACTTACCCCTAAAATGCAGATGAAAAAAATCAGTGAAAAAGTACATGCCTTTGCCGAAAAGCAGTACAACTGCTACAATCGTTCCATTATTCCGTCACTGAGAGCAAACGGTATTAACTTTGTTAAGGCAGATGAAATGACCGACGAGCAAAAAGCATTTGCAGACGATTATTTTCAGAGAGTGGTATTCCCTGTTCTCACACCGATGGCGGTTGACACAAGCCGACCTTTCCCATTGCTTGCAAACAAAAGTCTTAACATTGCAGTTCTGCTTACAAATGCAGAGGGAGAAGAATTTTATGCGCTTGTACAAGTGCCGTCAATCCTTCCGAGATTTTTGGAACTTCCCGCAAAAGGCAAGCGTGACTTTATAACCCTTGAAAGAATTATTACTATTCACCTCGGTGAACTGTTTGAGCTTTATAACATCAAACAGTCGGCAGCTTTCAGAATCACAAGGGACTCTGACCTTGACATTGACGAGGACACGGAAGACCTTATGGAGGAAATTAAAAAATCCATTAAAAAGCGTCAGCGAGGTGTGCCTGTAAGACTTGAGTTTTCTAAAAAATGCCACAAGTCAATCCGCAAATTCCTTGTAGATGCATTGCATGTAACCGAGGACGAAATTTATGTACAGCACGGTCCGCTTGACCTTACTTTCCTTTCTAAATTTGCAAGAATAAAGGGCTGCGAAAAGCTCTGTTTCGAGCCTATTACACCTGTAAATCCGCCTGCCGAGTTTTACGATTGCGATGATATTTTTGAGGCTATCCGTGAAAAAGACAGACTTGTCCATCATCCGTATGAGAGTTTTGATGTGGTGGTTGACTTTGTCAAAAAAGCCGCAAAAGACCCGAATGTACTTGCAATCAAGCAGACTTTATACCGTGTAAGCGGTAACTCTCCTATCGTTGCGGCACTTATTAAAGCCGCCGAAAACGGCAAACAGGTTACTGTACTTGTAGAACTTAAAGCTCGTTTTGACGAAGAAAATAACATTCAGTGGGCAACCAAACTTGAAAAAGCAGGCTGTCATGTAATTTACGGTCTTACAGGTCTTAAAACCCACTGTAAAATCTGTCTTGTTGTCAGAAAAGACAAGGACGGAATCCGCCGTTATCTGCATATGGGTACAGGTAACTACAACGACAGCACAGCGAGATTCTATACAGATATCGGTATGTTTACCTGCCGAGAGGAATACGGTCTTGACGCATCGTCATTATTCAACACACTTACAGGCTATTCTTTACCGCCCGAATACAATAAATTTATTGTTGCTCCTCAAGGTATGCGACCTTTCTTTGAGGAAATGATAAGAAAAGAAATCGAAAATGCAAAACAGGGACTTCCCGCATCAATCACTGCAAAGGTAAATTCACTTGTAGACCCCGCAATCATCTGCTTGCTTTACGAGGCATCGCAGGCAGGCGTAAAAATTGAACTTATCGTGCGTGGTATTTGCTGTCTTATTCCCGGATTAAAGGGGTGGAGTGAAAATATAAAGGTAATCAGCATTGTAGGACAACTCCTTGAGCACAGCCGAATTTTTAAATTTGAAAACAACGGCAATCCGCTCTACTACCTTGGCAGTGCAGACTGGATGCAGAGAAACCTTGACAGACGAGTTGAACTTGTGTTCCCTGTTGAGGACGAAGACATTAAAAACAGGGTTGAACAGATTTTAAAAGTTACGCTAAAAGACACGGTAAATGCAAGAAAGCAGTTACCCGACACCACATATCACCTTGTAGATAAGCGTGGCAGAAAACGACTTAACAGCCAAAAACATTTTTCAAAACTTGCACAACAGGCACAAAATGCCGTTAAAAAACAGACATATGTAAGAACAGTAGGCACTCCTATAGTACCTGCAAAGGAAGGAGAAAAAGCAGAATGAAAAGAATCGGTATTTTAACAAGCGGCGGTGACTGTCAGGGACTTAACTCTACTATCCGTGCAGTCGCAAAAACACTTTATCAGAATTACGGCAATGACGGTGTGCAGATTATCGGCATTATTGACGGCTACCGAGGACTTATTTACAACGAAACAAGGATGATGAAACCTGATGATTTTTCGGGTATTCTTACAAGGGGCGGTACTATTCTCGGCACATCAAGACAGCCGTTCAAACTTATGAGAGTTATTGACGAAAACAGCGTTGATAAAGTTGCCGAAATGAAAAAGAACTATAAGAAGCTTGAGCTTGACTGCCTTGTTGTTCTCGGCGGAAACGGCACACAGAAAACCGCAAACCTCTTGCGTGAAGAGGGCTTGAATGTTGTTTCTCTGCCAAAAACAATTGACAATGACCTTTGGGGTACAGATAAAACATTTGGTTTTCAGAGCGCCGTTGACATTGCAACAAATGTTATCGACTGTATTCACACCACCGCAACCTCACACGGAAGAGTTTTCATTGTTGAGGTTATGGGTCACAAGGTTGGCTGGCTGACTTTGTATGCAGGTATTGCCGGCGGTGCGGATGTTATTTTAATTCCGGAAATTCCGTACGATATTAATTCCGTAATTAATACAATTAAGAAAAGAACCGAAAGCGGAAAGAAATTCTCAATTCTCGCCGTTGCAGAAGGTGCAATTTCAAAAGAGCTTGCGGCTATGCCGAAGAAAAAAAGAAAAGCCGCTATGGCTGAAATCGCATATCCGTCAATCTCATACAAAATTGCAAAAGAAATTCAAGACGCAACTGGTCAGGAAACAAGAGTTACCGTACCCGGACATTTCCAGAGAGGCGGAAGTCCTGACGCATACGACCGTGTGCTCTCCACCCGTTTCGGTATTGCAGCTGCCGAACTTATCATAAACGGTGACTACGGCAAAATGGTTGCACTTGTAAATAATAAAGTAGTTGCAGTTCCGCTCGAAGAAATCGCAGGTAAACTTAAAGCCGTTCCTGCCGACCACGAAATAGTAGCTGCAGCAAGAAAGATGGGTATCTGCTTTGGCGACGAAAAATAATTAACAATTTAAGTTTGAAATGTTGAAAACTTTGGCAGTGTGAGTATTAACCTCACACTGCCGTTTTCTTTATTATATCGTTTTACAAAAACTAATCTTCCCCTCCTTATCAAAACCAAAAAAATTGCCCGAAAAAGCAAAAATCTCATTTCAAAATCAATGAAATGAGATTTCTGCTAATATAAAAATCAAACTTCCAATTTCTTAACCACTGAAATAGAAACAATGTAAGAAACCACTAAATAAACTATAATGCAAACTCCGCTTGCGAGTAATGTTTGTACCGAAATGTTATTTACTGCAAGGATAGAAACCGCATTACCAAGCCATAAACAGCTTAAATTAATATGTAAGTATGAGCTGATTATCGAAATTCCTGTTGGCAAAGCCAAAAGAGCAAGCAACGAAACAACTATTGCAGGAGCGCTCTTTTTAAAGATTGAACACAGCATAAAGAATATGCCGGCAAATGAGATAAGTCCAAACACAAGGATAATTAATTGCGGAATAAACAGAGCGTATATTGAGCCGATGTTATGATATAAAGCGCTTGATACCGCAAAAACAGCAACTAAATTGAGGATTACCATAAAAAGGGTGCTGACAATAACCGCCATAAACTTTGCCGTAAAAATCGACTGTCTGCTGTAACCTCGTGAAATAATATTTTTCAATATGCCGTTGTCAAAATCATTGCAAATAAAGCTGCAAATAAACATTAGTATAAATACTGTAACGGGACTTGTTTTAAAAAATCCTATTGCACTGATAATACCGGACTCCGGTGATACTATTCACTGCATATTTTGCGAAGATTGTAACGAAAACATACCGAATGAGCAAAGCAGGTAAATCAAACTAAGTGCAACCGATGAAAAAGTCCAAATATAAAGGCTTTTGTTTTTGAAAAGCTCACGAAGTTCAAATAATAATAACCTTTTCATTTTATGCCCCTACCTTGCGTAAAAAGTATTCTTCAAGATTAATTGCGTGAATAGAAATCTGATTTACCGTAACACCATTTTCAACAAGATATTTATTAATTTGACCCGTTCTGTCAATCATTGAGTCAAGATAAACAGATTTATTATAAATATGTATCTGTTGAGGCGGCATAATTTTTGATAAAATCTCCGCCGCTTTTTGCGGATTGTCAGGCACAATTAAAACTCTGTCGCTGCATTTTTGTGAAAGCTCAACAGCGGAAATTTCTTCTATAAGTTTGCCGTCATGAATAAATCCATATCGTGTGGCAATCTTTGACAGTTCCTCAAGCAAATGGCTTGAAATCATAAAGGTAATTTTCTTTTCGGTATTTAGTCTGATGATTAAATCACGAATCTCCATAATACCTGTCGGATCAAGTCCGTTTATCGGTTCGTCAAGAATAAGCAATTCTGGATTGCCGAGCAAAGCCATAGCAATTCCAAGTCGCTGGCGCATACCGAGCGAAAACTGTCCTGCTTTTTTGTTGCCTGTATTGCCAAGACCTACAAAATCAAGAATTTTCCTGACACTTTTGTCTGAACTTCCTGTAAGAATTGCCATTCTCTTCATATTTTCGTATGCGGTGCAGTTTTTATAAATTGACGGAAACTCAATGAGCGAACCGATTTTCTTCCTTGCAGTGTTGAGCGGCTCACCGCCAAAGAGGGTAATTTCGCCACTGTCGGGAAAAGCAAGCCCTAACACCTGGCGCATAAATGTAGTTTTGCCTGCGCCGTTCTTGCCCACAAATCCGTAAATATCACCTTTGTTTATCGTAAGGCTGATGTTGTTAGAAACAATTTTATAACCGTATTTTTTCACTAAATTTTGTGTCGATAATATTGCACTCATAATTATTCTCCGTAATTAGTTTTTAGCGTCATAAATTCTTATTAAGAGGTCAAGAACCTTGAAGTAGAGCCAAATTACTGTAAATGCCAAGCCAAATGAAACTGACCACTCGTATTCTTTTGGGCGCTGATTTTCAACTGTTTCACGAATAATCTGAAAGTCGCTGATAAGAAACAAAGCTGCGATAATAATAAAAATAACTGACATTGCTATGTCAAAGATAGGATTTCCTGCGAAAATCATTACATAACCTCTTGTTGCAGTAATGAGGTAGCCGATAAAAGCAAGGATTGAAATGCTTATTGTTGAAAGTAAAAGTGCAAGTGTAACAGATTTAAATTTTTCTGTTGCCTTAATCTTGCCTGAAGTATAGAGTAAAAGCATTGTAAATACGATTACAAGAGCTTATATGTCAATACAATATAGGCAATTTTACACTATTCTTGCATCCTGTATACACAAAAAAGGATTGCAGATTTTGCTCTGCAATCCTTTTGAATATGATTATAACTTTTACGAATTATGCGATATAAATCTGTAATGCGGTTGCGTCAAGAATATCAAGCTTGCCGTCGCCGTACATATCGGCAGCGTCAAACCAAGCCTTGTTTGTAACATCAATAAGCTGATTTTTATCGTCATTTGAAATGTGAATCTGTAAGTGTGTAACATCGTTTACATCTACAACTCCGTCGCGGTTTACATCGCCCTTGAGGATAGTTTCCTGCTCGCCGCCGTCCGAAATATAGAATGACTTTGTGCTTTCAGCTATACAGCCGTCTGAATCAATAGCCTTTACAGACAATGTGTATGTGCCTGCATTATTTGCTGTAAAATTGTATGTATTGTCAGATGAAGTCTTTACAGTTGCACCGTTTACCGCAAACTCGTAAGTAACATTGCCATGGTTGTTGTATGGCTCTGCTTTAAGCTCGAGTGCTGTGCCAACAGGCTGAGATGAGCTCTTGTCTGCGCCAAAGTTTACTTCAAACTCTGCCTCCTGAACCTGTGTATCAGGGAGGATCTTGCCAAGTCTTGCAAGCGGAACTGTAATGTTGTCTATATCCTCTTTTTCGTGTGAAGTAGACGGATCGTAGCTGTATTCACCATCTGCAACATCAAGCATTGAGGGGTCGTGTGGAAGTGTATCCATACCCGAAGTACCGTATGTGAGAATCTGCATTGCGCCAATGCCCTGAGTTTCTACATAATTTCTGTCGATACCGAGTGCAGAGTAAGGAATAGCAACCTCGTAAACATAACCGTAGTTTTTCTTGTAGCCGAGTTTAAAGAAATCAACCCAATTTGAGTTAGGGTCAGTGTTGTCGCCTAATGTTCTGTCGCCCTTTACTTCTCTTACACCGTAGAGAGTTTCGCTCTTTGTGCCGTTTGCATATTTAATTTTGAATCCGTTCCGGTTATCCTGTGCCTGATAGCTTGTTACGCCAATCGGAACTCTTGTATCATAATCAAACAGGTATGTTCCGTCCGTATCCTGAACAT
This sequence comes from Ruminococcus sp. FMBCY1, assembly GCF_023921805.1. Classification (GTDB taxonomy): domain Bacteria; phylum Bacillota; class Clostridia; order Oscillospirales; family Acutalibacteraceae; genus Ruminococcoides; species Ruminococcoides intestinale_A. Next base: position 1,424,048 of record NZ_CP074197.1, read on the forward strand.
CAGCCTTGAAGATTGATGCGCCGCCGTTTGAATTGTTTGAATCGAAAGCAACAAGTGTATCAATGTGAGTTGTAAAGCCTACACCGCCGTCTTTTGCTACGCCGCCGTCACAACCCCATACAAACGGATTTGTGTAAACAGAGCCGTCTTTGTTTGTGCCTACTGCCTTGCCTGTTGCCTGCTTGCTTGGGTCTATTGAAAGCGCAATATACATTGGAATACTGTTTCTCCAAGGGCGAGCCTCATTTGATGCCGCAAAATTATCGCTCGGAGAAGTAATGTATGATGTATTTGCCATTTCCCACATAAAGTAGAGGTTTTCATCGTCCCATGCGCCATAGAGAGCGTATGCGTCCCACGGCTGCTCATGCATTGAAGATGGCATATATACTCGGGGGTCATCGTTTGCTGTACCCTGAGCAATAATCATTGAGCTGTCCCAATCGCTTACATCGCCGTCAACAGAAATTGTCTTGTATTTACCCAGCTGCATATTCGGGTTTGTTCCGTAATAGCCGCTTTCGGGAGCTGTTGTGTGTCCGTCCGAGTCAGCAGAAAAAGTTGTTTTGTCTGCTGTAAATGTTTTGTTGTAAGTGAAAGTCTGTGTTGTTTCAACACCGTCATCGCCTGTTGCTGTAAGCACAAGAGTAATTTCGCTGTTACCGATTTTACCCTCGCCTATTTCAATAATTGTGCCGTCGGTATAAGATTTTTTTGCCGAACCGTCAACAGAATAGTATCCTACTGAGGCATTTTTTAGTCCGAGCTGAACCTGCAAAAATTCTGACGAAAAGCTTTTACCGGAGGCTGTGTAAGCAATTCCGTATCCATGAGAATCAGGCTTGCCGTAATCTACCCACTGCTTTGCGGCTGTGAGAAGCTTGCACTGACCTGCCTTTAAAGAAAGTCCGCTTGCCTTTGGATACTGCTCCTTGCCCTCGTCCTTTTCTTTGCCGTTATTAAAAATAATGCTTTCTGATTTATATGCTGAAGTAAAGCTTGCCTTGTAAAGTCCGTTATCAGTTGCGCTCATCAGCTGACCCGGCCATTTGGCATTTTCTTTTGTGCCATAGGCATAAATATAAACATTTTCCCAATTAAAAACCGAATTATCAAAATATACCTCTGAGCCGTCTGCTGCGGCAGCCGCCGAAACAGCTGTTATCACCATGGCAGACATAATGATAGCTGCACTAAGCAACAAACTTATAATTTTTTTGCTTGTTTTCATAAAAAAAATCAACTCCTAAATTCAAACTTTATTTAAAATTATATCATTGCCTCATTTTATTTACAACAATAAAAAATAATTTTGTTTACTTGACCAAAGAGTATAAATGATTTTTGAACAAAAAAGCAAGGCATATGACTTATTGTATAAATCATATACCTATATTTTATATAATATTTTTATTTAGTTTACAGTTATCTCTTATATATCCTTTTCCACTTGCCTGTTCTGTACTCCAAAAAGGATATAACCCAATTTGAAAACCAACCGATCGGCACTGCAATCCATACCATTTGCAAGCCGAAAATCGGTGCAAATGCCATTGCGACAAACACACGGATAAACAGATTTACAAAGTTTGCGACTGTAAACATTTTCATATCTCCAGCACCTCGCAAAAGTCCGTCAACCGCCATTTTAAATCCGATAAAGCAGAAGAACCACCCCATAAAACTAAGGTATCCGCAGCCCGTATTCATTGCGGTTATTGTGCCGTCATCACCGAGAAACATTGATACAATCGAACCGTTAAAAGGTTCTATAATCAGAATAAGTAAAAGAGAAAATGCTGCCACAAGAATGTTTGCGGCATGGTAACCCTCTACAACACGCTTTTCATTCTTTGCACCCAAATTTTGCGCAGTGTACGAAGACACAGCATTGTTTATACTGTTAAAGGGAACTATGCAAAGCGATTCCACTCTTATTGCGGCAGAATATCCTGCGAGAGCCTCCGAACCGAAGCCGTTTACCACCGACTGCACAAGCATCATTCCGATTGATACCGTTGACTGCTGAATAATTGACGGAAAAGCAATTTTTGCCATAGGCAAAAGCTCACTCTTTTCAAAAAATTTTGCACGACCTATGTTGAGCTTTTTAAACTCCCACACAAGCACTATGAATGATAATACAACCGAAATTCCTTGTGCAATAAGTGTTGCCCAGGCAACGCCCGTTACACCCATACTGAAATTTTTTACGAGCAAAAGGTCGAGCGCAACATTGAACACCGATGAAAAAATCAAAAAATAAAGCGGTATTTTAGATTTTCCGAGTGCATTGAACATTGCGGAAAGCACATTATACATAAATAAAAACGGCAAACCCGCAAAGTAAATGTTCAGATAATCGACCGCCAGATCAAGTACATCAGACGGAGTATTGAGCGCAATAAGAATAAGACGGCTGAACACAAGACCGATAATTCCAAGCAAAACACTAAGTGCGGTAAAAGCAATCAGCGCAGTGTACACTGCCGTTTTTGTCTTTTTATATTCCTTGGCGCCAAAATACCTACTGACTATTACCGACGCACCTATTCCGCCACCAATTGCCACACAAATAAAAATATTCGTAAGCGAATATGACGCACCTACCGCCGCCAAAGCCTTTTCACTTACAAATCTGCCTACAATAGCCGAGTCCGCCATAGTGTATGTCTGCTGAAAAATATTACCTATAATAATAGGCAGAGCAAACACAAAAAGCGCATACATCGGCTTTTTCTTAACTAAATAATCATTATTCACATAAATCACCTATCCGCAGATATTATAACATATCTTGTCGGAAAAAGGAATATTGTTTAATCACGGTTTTGCAGATGTACACCGCTAAGCCATAAATTAAACCAATTTTGATAAAGAACCTCAGAAAAGGCTTTGGGCAGTGCTCAAACGAACACTGCCCTTCGCAAACTATTATTTAGAGTTTGATTATGAAACTTGTTATCTGATTAATTATAAAAGAGTTTTAAGATAGTCGCTTATCTCTTTTTCGGTAGTCATTGCAAGTACCTTTTCGGCAACCTTGTCTGCCTCTGCCTTTGACCATGTAGAAATTGTTTTTCTTACCTTTAATACCGACGGTGCGGATACACTGAACTCGGTAAGTCCGAATGACATAAGTAACGGCACCATCATCGGGTTAGCCGCTGCCTCGCCGCACATACCTACAGAAATATTATTCTTGTTTGCGCAATCAATAATATACTTAATGCCCCTTAATACACTTGGCTGTAACGGAGAATACAGATATGCAACATCGTCATTTCCTCTGTCGCAAGCCATTGTATAACCCGTAAGGTCATTTGTACCAATGCTGAAAAAGTCGGATTCTTTTGCAAGAATATCAGCAATCATAACTGCCGCCGAGGTTTCTGTCATAATGCCTACAGGGATATTTTCGTTAAATTCTACTCCCTGTTCCCTAAGTTCAGCCTTAACCTCTTCAACAAGAGCCTTGCCCTCTCTAAGTTCTTCAACGGCTGTAATAAGCGGGAACATAATTCTTACATCGCCAAAAGCGCTTGCTCTTACAATTGCACGGAGCTGTGTTTTGAACAAATCTTTATGCTTTAAGCAATATCTGATTGCTCTGAAGCCCAAGAAAGGATTTTCCTCTTTTTTAAGTCCGAGATAAGGAATTTCCTTGTCGCCGCCGATGTCAAGAGTTCTGATAATTACAGGCTTTCCCTTTAATGTAAGTGCCGCCTTTTTGTAAGCGTCAAACTGCTCGTCCTCTGTAGGCAAAGCGGTTCTGTCCATAAATAAAAATTCAGTTCTGAACAAACCAACGCCCTCGCCGTCTGCATCAACTGCCTTTATTGCATCCTCCGGCTTGCCGATATTGCAGAAAAGCTCATATTCCTCACCGCTTAAAGCTTTAGTTGCCTTGCCTCTGAAATTTTCAAGTTCTTTGCGCTCTTTAAGAAAATTAATTCTCTTTGTATCGTACTCCTGAATAACAGCGTCATCCGGCTCATCAATTACTACGCCCTCACTGCCGTCAACGATTACATAAGCACCGGCCGAAAGTTTTGAAACCGCACCGTTTACGCTTAGCACGGCGGGAATTTCAAGTGCCCTTGCAAGGATAGCCGAATGAGATGTTTTGCCGCCTGTTTCGGTAATAATTCCGACAATATTTTCTTTATTGATGCCTGCTGTCATGGACGGAGTAAGTTCTTTTGCGACAACTACCGTACCCTTTGGCGCTGCCGAAAGTTTTACTTCTTTTACTCCGAGCAAAATGCTTAGCATACTTGTTTTTAAGTCTTTTACATCTGCCGCTCTCTGCTGTGTAAGTTCGTCATCTGTGGCAGAAAACATAGAGATGAACATATCGCACATATACTCAAGTGCAGCCTCGGCACACTGACCGTTATCAATCAACTTTTCGATTTCGCCGCACATATACGGGTCTTTCATCATCTGAATGTGACCCTCAAGAATTTCTGCCTCTTTTTTACCTGCCGACGCTTTCAGCGCATCTGCCTGTGCCGCAGTATTGTCGCAAAATATTTTAACCGCATTTCTGAAACGCTCAACCTCTGCCTCGGTATCCGTAACAGTTACATTATTATATTCAAGTTTTGCTTCTTCTACAATCATTACTCTTCCGAGTCCGATACCCTCGGAAGCGGGTGTTCCGTGTAACATAACCTCACCTGCTTTCAAATTTTAGAAAGAAAGCGTGCCAAAAGACACGCTCCCGTTTTTATTCACCAAGTCCGCCTTCAATAAGCTCTACTGCCTTTGCAAGAGCCTCTTCTTCGTCAGGACCGTTACATTCTACTACAAACTCGCTGCCGCACTTAATGCAAGCTGCAATAATATTTAAAAGACTTTTTGCATTGATTTTGTTTGAGTTGAAATCAATTGTAACATCACTCTGGAACTTTGCCATTGCTGTTGCAAATACTGATGCGGGACGCATATGAAAACCTGATGCATTATTTAATGTAAGTTTTTTTGATACCATAATAGAAAACCCCTTTATAATAGTTTTGTGTCAGACAGGGAGGGTTACTCCCTGTCTGAATTAAGTTTATTTTATCATATTTTAAGAAAGAATGGAAGATTTTTTGTGAAATTTATTTAACTTTTTTAATCTCTCTGTTAAGAGGTTTTTTAAGAAGTGCAAGCATAAACATTGAAACTACTGCACCGATTGCAAGAGCAAGGAGGTAGAAATACCATGTACCCTGCATTGTTGCGAATACGAAGATACCGCCGTGAGGAGCCATAAGCTTACAGCCAAAGAGAGCTGAAAATGCGCCTGCTACTGCAGAACCAACGATACATGAAGGGATAACCTGAAGCGGATGACCTGCTGCGTAAGGAATTGCACCTTCTGTGATGAATGAAAGTCCCATTACATAGTTTACGGGAGCATTCTTTCTTTCTTCGTCTGTCCAACGATTCTTGAAGAATGTGTTTGAAAGAGCGATTGCGATTGGAGGAACCATACCGCCGATCATAACTGCTGCCATAATGATGTATGCCTGATCGTCTGCGTTTGCAAGGTTAAGTGTTGCGAATGCATAAGCTGCCTTGTTGAAAGGACCACCCATGTCGATAGACATCATACCTGCGAGGAGCGCACAGAGCGGAACCATCATTGCAGGGTTAGAGGCAATAGCGTTAAGGCCGTCTGACATACCTGAGTTAATCATACCCATGAACGGGTTGACTGCGCACATTACAACAAGAATACCGCCGAGTCCGAGAAGCGGATAGATGAGAACGGGCTTGATACCCTCAAGAGCCTTAGGCATCTTATCGCACATTTTTTCAATAGCAAGCATTAAGTAACCGCCTGCGAAACCTGCAAGCAATCCACCGAGGAAGCCTGACGGAACTGTGTTAACAGCACCCGGATCTGCAAAGGTTGCGCCTGATGTTGCAAGGAAACCGCCTACAAGACCAACGAGAAGGCCGGGACGGTCTGCAATTGACATTGCGATAAAGCCGGAAAGAATAGGAACCATAAGGTTAAATGCCACACCGCCGAGTGTCTTAAACCATGCGGCTGCAGGAGTTACCGTACCGAATGTACTGCCAGCCTCCTGTGCGTTAACACCGCATGCAATATCAATGAGGAATGCAATTGCAATGAAAATACCGCCTGCTACAACGAACGGGAGCATATGTGATACACCGTTCATAAGGTGACCGTAAGCGCCGCCTCTCTTCTTTGGAGCATCTGCAGAACCGCCTTTGTGATGATATACGGGAACTTCTTTGTTTACAATCTTGTTGATAAGCTCTTCCGGCTTATGAATACCGTCTGAAACGGCACACTGTAAAACGGGCTTGCCGTCAAAACGGGCAAGATTTATTGTGATGTCAGCGGCAATGATGATACCGTCACAATTTGCAATTTCTTCTTCGGTAAGCACATTCTTTGCACCGCCCGAACCGTTTGTTTCAACCTTAATCGGAATGTTAAGGCTGTCGCCGGCTTTCTGGAGTGATTCAGCCGCCATATAAGTATGAGCAATACCTGTTGGACAAGCTGTGATAGCAAGAACTCTGTAACCCTTCTTTGCAGGAACTTCTGCCTTTGGTTCATCGGGGAACTTCTCTGTTTCTTTTGCGTCAATAATAGAGATAAATTCTTTCGGAGTTTTTGCGGCTTTAAGTTTCGCTGTAAAATCTTCATGCATTAAAAGCTGCATAAGTCTTGCGAGAACCTCAAGGTGAACATCGCCGTCTGTTGTAGCCGCTATCATAAAAATAAGTTTGCAAGGCTGTCCGTCCGGAGCCTCATAATCTACACCGTTAGGAACTGTAATTGCAGCAAGTGCAGGAGCTTTAACTGCTGTGCTCTTTGCGTGCGGAATGGCAACTTCCATACCGACTGCTGTTGTTCCCATTTCCTCTCTTGCGAGGATTCCTTTCTTATACTCGGCTGCGTTTACAAGGTTTCCGCTCTTTTCGTGCAATGAAACGAGCTTGTCGATTGCTGCCTGTTTTGATGCCACTGATACATTAAGCTCTATGGCACTTTGTTTTAATAAATCAGTAATACGCATAAATTTTTCTCCTTTTTAGTTTATTTATTTCTACCCACTCAGAATTGAGCGAGCAATTCATCAATTTTATCTTTTGTGGCAAGTCCGTTTAAAAATGCTGTTGCATTTCCGCAGGCACTGCCGAGCTTTAACGCATAGGCGTAATCATTTTTGTCAATGCAGCCGGCTACAAAGCCTGCTACCATCGAGTCACCCGAGCCTACTGTATTCAGTACCTTGTGACCTTTAATAACGCCCTCTTTATGAACCTTTCCGAATTCGTCAACAAGTAATGCACCGTCGCCGCCCAGAGAAACGAGAACATTTTTTGCACCCATTTTCTGCAATTCCTGCGCATATTTGACAACATCGCTTTCTGTCTTTACTGTTGTGTCAAAAATTTCTGAAAGCTCCTGACGATTCGGTTTGATTAAAAACGGTTTGTATTTTAGTGAATTAACAAGCAACTTTTTAGTTGCATCAACTACAATTCTTACATCTTTTCCGTCAAGTTTTTCGATGATTCTTTCATAAACATCGTCAGGCAATGTATTTGGAATATTTCCTGCAATGATAAGTGTATCACCACTCTGAATATTGTCGATTTTATCAAACAGATTCAAAAGTTCTTCCTCATCTATGTGCGGTCCTTGACAGTTGATTTCGGTTTCTTCGCCTGCCTTGATTTTGATGTTTATTCTTGAAATTCCGCTTTTAAGCGTGATAAAATCTGCTGTGATTTTAGGATTTTTAAGACCTTTTTCAATAGCCTCTCCGGTAAATCCTGCAACAAAACCAAGCGCTGTGCTCTTGATACCGAGTTCGGCAAGTACGCACGAAACATTTATTCCCTTGCCGCCGATGTAATATTCCTCACTTGTTGTTCTGTTTGTAATGCCTGTCTTAAGCTCATCAAGACGAACGATGTAATCAATTGACGGGTTTAGTGTAACTGTGTAAATCACTTCATAACCTCCTTGATTATTGTTTTTTCCGAAAACTCATTATACGGGAGTTTGTCGGTTATAATACAGCAGTCTTTAAGCTCTGCAAAGGTAATCGGAAATACCTTTCTGAATTTGGTATTGTCGGCAAGAACAAAAGACATATAACTTCTTTTTATAACTTCCTCTTTGATCAAGCCCTCTTCCATATCAGGAGTGGTAAAGCCTGCATTTAATTCAATTCCGTTAGTACCCATAAAGGATTTTGTAAAGTTAAAGGTTTTCAGCGACCTTAAACCTTCCGCGCCCATAATAGCCTCGGTAGCAGGTTTGATTCTGCCGCCGATTGTGTATGTTGTAAGTCCCTTTCTTATAAGATTTTTTGCGTGGGTAATACCGTTTGTAACATAGGTTGCGTTTTTGTTTGTAATGTAATCTGTGAGAATATCAGTGGTTGTGCCTGCGTCTATATATACAAAATCCGTATCGTTAATAAGTTTTGCACAATAAATTGCGATTGCTTTCTTTTCGTCAAGCATTATACCTTCTCTTGATTTCACATCAGCCTCATATACGCCCGAAAGCTGGTGAATTGAGGTTGCTCCTCCGAATACTTTATTAAGCTTGCCCATCTCGTCAAGTGTTGTGAGGTCACGCCTTATGGTTGACTCCGATGTATTCAAAAGCTTTGTAAGCTCCTGTACCGTGACTGTGTTTTTCTCGCTTAATATTTGAAGTATTGTTTGATATCTTTCCTGAGTAAGCATTTCCCTCACCTCTTGACTACATTATAACACCTGTTTTGTTAAAGTCAAGCAAATTCTTTCAAAAAAATTCATCAAAATTGAAATTCAGTTAGTTTATATCAAAAATTGCATATAATTTTGTACGTTTTAACAAGTGATTTTGCTTTTGCATTTTTAAGTCATTCAGATTCAGTCATAAATCAGTCAAGATTATTCAAAAATATTCTATCCCGATTACTGTCTTTTTATTCCCGTATTTTATCATTTATAAAAGCAAAAAGCTGTTCGATAACTCTTGCCCGAACAGCTTTAATGTACTTTTAATATTAAGTTTTAATTACGAAGCAATAATAGTCTGAATCTTTGTAACATCGGCAACATCAATTTTACCGTCGCCGTTTGCGTCTGCCGTCTTTGTATTTTTAATTACATATGATGAATTGCCCGAAAGATACATCTGTAAGTATGTAACATCCGATACATCTATTTTGCCGTCATTATTTATATCACCTACAGGTACAGTTTCCTCCTGCAATGCTTTGAATGTAATTTTATTTTTGATTGCGTATGTCTGCGCCTTTGTATTTTTATAGCCGTAAATTATAAATCCGTCAATAACGCTGCCATCACTATAGCCCACTGCGGTTGTACCAAAATATGTAACACTCTTTGGAATAGTAATAGATTTCATAGCTTGGCAATTTTTAAATGCAGATGTTTCGATTGATGTAAGAGTATTCGGCAAAGTTACCGAGGATAATTTTGTACAGTCATAAAAGGACATTGAACCGATTTTCTTTACTGTATTCGGAATTGTTACTTTAGTTAAATTTTTAGCGTTACTGAAAAGATTGTCTGCTACTGCTGTTGCGCCGTTTTCGATTGTGGCTGTTTTAAGTGCCGAACCGTTAAATACATCAATGCCTGCTTTGGTTACAGTCTTCGGTATTGTAATTGTTGTGAGCGCTGTTGTTCCGTTAAATGCGCTATAGCCGATTTCGGTAAGAGTATTTGGCAATGTTACCGATGAAAGTTTTTCACAATGATAAAATGACATTGAGCCTACTTTCTTTACTGTATTCGGAATTGTTACTTTAGTTAAATTTTTAGCGTTACTGAAAAGATTGTCTGCTACTGTTGTTGCACCGTTTTCTATAGTGGCTGTTTTAAGTGCCGAACCGTTAAATACATCAATGCCTGCTTTGGTTACAGTCTTCGGTATTGTAATTGTTGTGAGCGCTGTTGTTCCGTCAAATGCGCTATAGCCGATTTCGGTAAGAGTATTTGGCAAAGTTACCGATGATAGACTTTTACAACTGTAGAATGACATTGAGCCGATTTTTTTAACTGTATTCGGTATAGTTACTTTAGTTAAATTTTTAGCGTTACTGAAAAGATTGTCTGCTACTGCTGTTGCACCGTTTTCTATAGTGGCTGTTTTTAGTCCCGAATCTTCAAACACATCACTGCCTGCTTTGGTTACAGTCTTCGGTATTGTAATTGTTGTGAGCGCTGTTGTTCCGTTAAATGCGCTATAGCCGATTTCGGTAAGAGTATTTGGCAATGTTACCGACGAAAGTTTTTCACAATGATAAAATGACATTGAGCCTACTTTCTTTACTGTATTCGGAATTGTTACTTTAGTTAAATTTTTAGCGTTACTGAAAAGATTGTCTGCTACTGCTGTTGCACCGTTTTCTATAGTGGCTGTTTTAAGTGCCGAACCGTTAAATACATTATTACCGGCTGTTGTAACCGTTTTTGGAATTGTAATTGTTGTGAGCGCTGTTGTTCCGTTAAATGCGCTATAGCCGATTTCGGTAAGAGTATTTGGCAATGTTACCGATGATAGACTTTTACAACCGTAGAATGACATTGAGCCTACTTTCTTTACTGTATTCGGAATTGTTACTTTAGTTAAATTTTTAGCGTTACTGAAAAGATTGTCTGCTACTGCTGTTGCGCCGTTTTCTATAGCGGCTGTTTTAAGTGCCGAACCGTTAAATACATTATTACCGGCTGTTGTAACTGTTTTTGGAATTGTAATTGTTGTAAGTGCTGTTGTTCCTTCAAATGCATTATAGCCAATTTCCGTAAGATTGCTTGGTAATGTAACTTTTGAAAGTTTTGTACAATTGTGAAATGCCATTGAACCGACAACTTTTATTGTATTTGGTATTTTAACAGAAGTTAATGTGCTATTGTTGTAAAAAGAATTATCAGAAATTTTTACAACATTTTTATTTAAAATTTGTGACGGAATTATAATATCAGTTGCTATACCCTTATATCCCGCAATATTTACGGTATCATCTGAATTTACAGTATATTCATAGTTGCCGCTTATAAAAATAGTTGCCGCATTTGCTGTAATTGAAATCACAGATAACCCGCTTACAGCTAAAACCACAGCAATAATTGATGCTAATATTTTTTTCATTTATTTTCTCTCCTTGTCATTATGACAAAATATTTTATATACTTCTCAATATACAATAAAAATAATAGCAAATATGAAATTTACTGTCAATACAAAATTGTGCAATTCAGTTACATATACAATCATCAAAAATATAAATTTTTTTATTTGTCAACTTTAACACAAAAAGGTCACATCATTGCATAAGCGGAAAGTATTTGTGGGCTTTGCCCACACCCACAGCCTTTGAAAAAGTTGACCAAACTTTTATAATTGCTTGGAAAATCAATTTGCTAAACCATAATTTATTAATGCTATCTCAAATAATCTTATAGCCTTTGACCGAAAACAAGTCAAAGGCTATATATTTTTCTCAATATTACTTTTCAAAATCAATTGAAAGGCTCTTTTTGTCGGAAGTAAATTTACGGCACGCTACCCCTGCCGACTGCAACATTCTTTTAGACGCAACAGTTGCGGCGCTGTCGGCATATTTATCATAAAGATAAACAACCTCTGCTATACCCGACTGAATAATGGCTTTTGCACATTCGTTGCAAGGAAAAAGGTCAACATACAGCCTTGCGCCCTTAAGATTTTTGCCTCTTGCATTAAGTATAGCATTAAGCTCGGCGTGTACCACATAGCTGTACTTTGTGTCTTCACCATCTCTGCACCACGGATAATCATCATCGGAACAGCCGAAAGGAAAGCCGTTGTAACCAGTTGAAAGAATGATATTGTTATTGTCTACAATACACGCACCCACCTGAGTGTTCGGGTCTTTACTGCGCTTTGAGGCAAGAATAGCCACACCCATAAAGTATTCGTCCCATGAAATATAGTCTTTTCTTTTCATTTATCTTTATCCTCCTTATCAATAACCTGATTTTTTCAAGTCTGCAAGCATCTGCACATAAAATTCTCTTATGTCAAAGTCCTTAATATTTTCACGGTTAAGGTCAATCATATCTCCGTGAGAAATACCTCTTTTACCTTTTTTAGTAATGTATGTATATTTTTCGCCCCAGGCAAAGGAGTTTTCTGAAACCAAGCCGTCATTCTCGCCGTCAAAATATTTTACAAGATTGTATGAAAAGTTAAGCGGAAATTTTCCGCCCGACGCTCTGTTCAGCTTTGAGCCAAAGCTCTGATAATAAACCTTTGGTGAGTCAAATACATCAGCGTTAAGTTTCGTACAATTTGCCTGCGTAAGGTCGGTTACGGCAGAGATGAAGTCGGGATTTTTGTCGCCAAACTTTAAAAGTGCGTTATTGTATGCAAAAGCAATTTTGTTTTTAACATTAGGCGAAACTTTTGTTAAAAGATAGTCGGCAAAACCGCAACCACGATGCGGAGTGTTTATTGTGGTGAGCGATGCTGTCATATCTTCAACGCCGTAACAGGCAATCGCCTTTCTGCAATCAAGCCCGCCCTTTGAATGAGCAATAATGTTCAGCTTTTCACAACCTGTTTCCGCAACGATTTGTTTAATTCTCTCGGCAATCTCTTTGGCGCTGTCATCTACAGATGCGGCCGATTCGTGATTACCGTAGTAAATTTCTGCGCCATTTGCAATAAGCTCTGCCGGCACTCTGCCCCAATAATTGAAATATGTGCTGTCACGAAAAAACACACCGTGCACAAGCAACACAGGGTATTTTGTTTTGCAAATTTTCTCATTAATTCTTTTTCTGTCTTGTTCGGCTTTATCAATCTCAAAATTAACCTCTTGCATAGTTATTTTTATAATAACGCCAAGACAAAATAAATTTACAATCGGAATAAAACCGCAAATTATTCCGATAAACCTATGCTTTATACCAAGTTGAACCGATGTGCAATAAACGGAAATGATACCGTTCCAAAACAAAATAAACTCCGCAAGCAGAGCACCTCCAAGGCACAGCGCCCATTTTACCCAATTGTCAGGTAACATTTGAAAAGCCGACTGAATATAAATCACACTTGAAAGCAGAGTTGTTATTAAAAATTGCAAGAGCAATTCACTGCCGTGTGCAATCATTCTGAATTTAAAAGACGGATAGCCGTCCTTTGCACCGGACGGAAAAACATTTGCGGCAACAAACGCAAAAACACTGATAAGCGGCAAATACCACCTGTCAAGCATCTCTGCAAGAAAAATGCCGTTAATACCGACCATAAGCATAAGCGTGAGCAACAGCCTATAAAAGAATGTAAACACTCCGGATTTTTTCATTAAATCACCCGTTTTTATAATAACACGCACACACAAAAATTGCAACAAAAAAGCGGATGCAACTAATGCAACCGCTTTAAGATAATTATTTAATTACACCATAAGACTGCAAACGAGATCTGCATATTCGCCGGGATTTTCAATCGGAAGTCCTGCAATGAGGAGAGCCTGATCGTAGAGAAGCTCTGCGTACTTCTTTGCTTTTTCAATGTCTGTCTGCACTGCGCTTTCCATTGCCTTTACAGCCGAGTGGTTCATATTAAGCTCAAGAACTCGCTGAGCTTTCATACCGCTGTCAGGCTGAACTGCGTTGAAGTACTTTTCCATTTCAAATGAAATTCCGCCCTTTGCGGTAAGGCAAACAGGGTGAGAAACCAACTTTTTAGACGCAACAACTTCGCTTACCTTGTCGCCGAGTGTTTCTTTTACAAAAGTAAGGATTGCACTGCTGTCCTTTTCTTCCTCTTTGTTCTCGTCATTCTCAATGCCGAGGTCATCGTTTGTTGCCGAGCAGAATTTCTTATCCTTATACTGCATAAGTGTCTGGAGTGAGAACTCATCAATTTCTTCTGTACAATAGAGGATTTCGTAACCCTTTGAACGCAAAAGTTCTGTCTGTGGGAGATTGTCAATTGAAGAAATGTTCTCGCCGACTGCAAAGTAAATAAACTTCTGATCCTCTTTCATTCTGTCAACATATTCCGAAAGAGTTACAAGTTTTTTCTCTGTAGAAGAGTAATACATAAGTAAGTCTTGTAATTCTTCTTTATGCATACCGTAGTCGGCAGATACTCCGTACTTAAGCTGTCTGCCAAAGGCATTGAAGAACTTTTCATAATTTTCTCTGTCATTTGCAAGCATTGAAGTAAGCTCGTTCTTAATCTTCTTCTCAATGTTCTGTGCAATAGTGATAAGGTGACGGTCATGCTGGAGCATCTCTCTTGAAATGTTAAGAGAAAGGTCTGCACTGTCAACAATACCCTTTACAAATCTGAAATGTTCAGGTAAAAGCTCCTCGCAGTTTTCCATAATAAGAACACCGCTTGAATAAAGCTGAAGTCCCTTTTTGTATTCCTTTGTATAGTAATCGTAAGGTGCCTGTGACGGAATGAAAAGCAATGCCTTGTATGTAACAACACCCTCTACGGAAGTTACGATTGTATGCAAAGGCTTGTCCATAGCCATAAACTTTTCACGATAAAAATTATCGTACTCCTCCTGCTTAACATCTTTCTTTGCTCTTTGCCAGATTGGGAGCATACTGTTAAGAGTTTCGGTTTCTGTATAATCCTCATACTCCGGTTTTTCGCTGTCCTTGGTTTCTTCCTTAACTCTGCTGTGAGTCATATCCATCATAATCGGATAGCGGATATAGTCGGAATACTTCTTGATAAGTCCCTGGATTCTGTACTGCTCAAGGAACTCATCATAGTTTTCTTCCTCTGTATTGTCCTTAATTTCAAGTACAATTGTTGTACCGATTTCGTCCCTCTCTGTTTCGGTGATTTCGTAACCGTCTGCACCGTCCGATTCCCACTTGTAAGCTGTGTCACAGCCGTATTTCTTAGTAACAACGGTAATTTTCTTTGCTACCATAAAAGCGGAGTAAAAGCCGACGCCGAACTGACCGATAATGTCAATATCGTCCTGCTTTTCGCTCATTTCCTGCTTAAACTTGTATGAACCCGAAGATGCGATTGTGCCAAGGTTGTTTTCAAGGTCGTCTTTATCCATACCGATACCGTTATCGGTAATTGTAAGTGTACGGTTTTCCTTGTCGGGCTTTATAAAAATCTTAAAATCATCTCTGCTCATATTAAGCTTATCGTCTGTAAGTGCAATAAAGCAAAGCTTATCAATAGCATCGCTTGCATTTGAAATAAGCTCTCTAAGGAAAATCTCCTTATGAGTATAAATTGAATTAATCATCAGGTCGAGAAGTCTTTTTGACTCTGATTTAAATTCTTTCTTAGCCATAAAATTACTTCCTTTTTAATTAATAATGCGTACTACATTCTTTCGTACTAATATTATATTATACATCATTTTGGTTAAATTTTCAATAGATAAAGTATTGGTTATGTGTAGCATAAATAAAAAGCAATACCGTACATATCATACAGTATTGCTTTTATATTCGTCATATTGCTTTTTAGTCCTTTATAAACAACTGATCCCAATAATATTTATATTTAGAATTATTATCGATATAGCAAGAAACACCGATTTTTTCATAAGTTTTGCTCATAATACTTGCTCTGTGACCTTCCGAATTCATCCATGCATTCACAACATCCTCCGGTGTTGAATATCCTGATGCAATATTCTCAGCCGCATTAGTGTAAGATACATTGTTTTCCTTAAGAATTGTTGACCATTTTGTACCGTTAGGTCGTTTATGATCAAATAAAGTAACTGTTTCTTTTGCACGAATATCAGAAAGACCGTTAAGTGTATCATCTTTTTTCAGCGGTTTCAGTCCCTCTTTGGCACGCTCAATATTTACAAGTTCAATAACCCTGTCAGCAAATTCTCTGTTATAGCTTGTTGTAGGTTCAGGCTCAGGCTCTGGCTCAGGATCGGGCGTGGGATTCGGTTTAACCGGTACAGTTACTTCTGAAATAATCATTTGCGCTTTCGTTACATCCTGAACATCAATTTTGCCGTCGTTGTTATAATCGGCAATTTCTTTCTGCGTATCGTTAAACTGATTTTTTCCCGAAATGCCTAACTGCAAATATGTAACATCCTGTACATCAAACTTACCGTCAAGGTTTATATCATACTCGTCCGAATCGGAAATATCTTGGTAAGCGGTATTAATAACATCAAGAATAGTATTCAGCTTTTTTTCTGCTTCATCATCGTTAAGATAATCAGCTTTTTGTTTATTAATTTTTACTTTAACGCTGTCGATAAGGTCATTTTTCTTAACATTAAGTATTTTTGCAAGGTTGCCTGTTTCTTGGGGATCGACTTCTTCGTAAAAGTATACACATAAATACTCTGCCAAAAGATCGGCATCGGTCACACCGTCAGGTAAAGCAGAACCTATTACCCTGCTTGTTGAAGTAATTGCTTTTACAGGACCACACTCGGGATGATTCTTCCATGCCGCCTCTGTACATGTTTTCCAACTGTCTGCAGGATTTTCCAATAAATTACCTGTAACATAGCAGGTATCGCCAAGGCAGTTGCCGTTCATAATTGTGTTATATGTCTGCATACCTGTGTCTGCACTGAAAATTACGCAATAGTAATTGTGGTCGCCCGACTGCACGATTTCGTCGGCATTGCCAGTTTTTGCAACATCATAGGAGTATAAACCGTTATCTTCTTTAGTGCATATTTCTTTCCTTGTTTGCCAATTTGTCCATTCTCCCGTACCGTCAGCTCTCCAGATATGGCAATAAATCGTAGTATAGTTTTCCCAACCTGTTGAGTCAATATCAAAGTAAATCTTTGTGCCTTCGCCTACATTTTCATCGGTGCTTGCTGCCGACACTGCCAATCCGCCCATAGCAAGCATTGACATAGGCACTGTAAGTGCAAGTGCGGAAGCAGTAATACCTTTTAATAATTTATTATATTTCACATTATCAACCTCTTTGTAATTTTGATTTAATATTCCGCATTTTCTCAAAATATTATATTAATATGTTACAACAGTTAATAATATATGTCAATATTAATTCAAAATTTCACCAACGAAATTTTGTGCATTATTTTGTTGAAAATATGTGAGCAACAAAGTGTGCAGCACAAAAAAGGCTCCGTCAAAAGACGAAGCCTTAAATTTGTGAAAATATTAAGCTATACGATTAAGCCTTACCAACTGAACCGAAGAGTTCCATTTTCTCTTTAACAGTAGCCTTGATAGCCTCTGCACCCGGAGCAAGGAGCTTTCTTGGGTCAAAGCCCTTACCCTCTAAGTCCTTACCTGCCTCAACATACTTTCTTGTAGCATCGGCAAATGCAAGCTGGCACTCTGTATTTACATTGATCTTTGAAACACCGAGTGAAATAGCCTTCTTGATCATATCAGCAGGGATGCCTGTACCGCCGTGGAGAACGAGTGGCATATCGCCTGTAAGCTGCTGAATCGCATCAAGAGTTTCAAAGCTAAGGCCCTTCCAGTTTGCAGGATACTTACCGTGAATGTTACCGATACCTGCAGCGAGCATTGTTACGCCGAGGTCAGCAACCATTTTACATTCCTTAGGATCTGCGCACTCGCCCATACCGATAACGCCGTCTTCCTCACCTCCGATTGAACCAACTTCAGCCTCAAGTGAAAGACCGAGAATGTTACAAGCAGCTACGAGTTCCTTAGTCTTAGCAATGTTCTCTTCGATTGGGTAGTGAGAACCGTCAAACATAATTGAGCTGAAACCTGCCTTAATGCAAGCCTTAGCGCCTTCGTATGAACCGTGATCAAGGTGGAGAGCAACCGGAACAGTAATGTTAAGCTCTTCGAGCATACCGTTTACCATACCAACGACTGTCTTGTAACCGCACATATATTTACCTGCGCCCTCAGATACACCGAGAATTACAGGTGAGTTAAGCTCCTGAGCAGTTAAAAGAATTGACTTTGTCCACTCAAGGTTATTGATGTTGAACTGACCAACTGCATAGTGGCCTGCTTTTGCTTTTGTAAGCATTTCTTTAGCGTTTACTAATGGCATATTAATCTTCCTTTGTAGTAAATTTTCGGAACAAAAAATATAGTCGCTCCGAGTTACTTTTATTATACAATAAATCATTTCAAATATAAAGTCTTTTGCAAAAGTTTTTTGGTTTTTTGAAGAAATTACAGGAAAAATCTTGTAAAATCACCTAATTTTCAATATATACTCACATAAGCGTGATATAATTTTGTTGCTTTTAAAACAATAAAGATATATAATACTTATGAAAGCTATAAATTAGTAATTCATAATTAAAAAGTTTGCAACATATAAGTTTGACTTAATTATTTTATACAAGTACGAATTATGCATTACTAATAAGGAGATATTTTTATGGATAATAATTTCAATTCTAATAATCAGTTTGAACCTGAAAAGCCTTTTACCGAAAAACCGACCGAGCCGCAGACTGCGCCTGTTTTTGAAACCGAAAATTCAGAAAACAACGCAGAAACGACTAACGAACAATCGGTAACACCGCAGTATCGAAATTTTGAGCCTGAAAAACCGTTTGAAAATGGATTTTCTCAACCTCAGCAACCGCAAAATGACTTTGCTCCTCAAACACCGAATTTTGAACAGCCGCAGCAAAACGGATATTATCAAAACAACGGCTGCAACGGACAATACAACCCAAACTTTAATCAGCAGTATAATCCGAATCCGCAATATCAACAGCCGTTTAATCCGCAACCGCCTCAATATCAGCCGTACGGCAATCCGCAGGCTGGCGGCAGACCTGTGTATCAGCCTCAGTATGGACAATACGCTAATACACAGCAGCAATATTCTCAACCGTACGCACCTCAGTATCAACAATATCAACCGCAGTACGGACAGCAGAATTATCAACAGCCAAACTTTAATCAGCAGCCATACGGACAGCCTTATGTACCGCAGCAAAAGCCGCCTGTTGATTATTCAAATACATACGCACAACCGCCAATGCCGAATATGCCACGCAAAAAGATGACACCCGGCATAATTGTAATAATAGTTGTGCTGTCATTGCTTTGTGTAGGCAGTATCTGCGGAATGATTGCCTATGTTGCGTCAAATTCAAACGACAACAAAAATAATACAAATAACAGCTATACATTTACATTACCGAGTGACAGTCCGTACTTTAACAATGATAGTTCAAGCACTCAAGAGCATAATGAATCCGATTACAGCAACAAGACAAATTCTTCTTATGATGGAATTGACTTAAAAGCTAAACCGAGCGATGCCAAAGATTCCAAATACAACACCGAATATGCAAGCAACGAAGTAACAGATTCTATTGTCGGCGTTCTTTGCTATTCAGACGAAATCACAGATGATTCACAGTGCACTTCGCAGGGCAGCGGAATTATAATTACATCAGACGGTTATGTGATTACAAATGCTCATGTAGTCGGCAACAGCAAAACTCTCTACCTTATACAGGTCGTTACTTCCGACGGCAAGCAGTACAAAGCAGGTGTTGTTGGTTACGATACACGCACAGACCTTGCTCTTTTGAAAATGGACGATGCAAGCGGACTTAAGGTCGCAAACTTCGGTAACTCCAAAGATGTTTCACTTGGTGAAAGTGTAATAGCTATAGGTAATCCCGGCGGAGTTAAGTATAACAACTCAATCACTCAGGGTATTGTATCTGCAGTTGACAGACAGAGCAGTATTACGACAAATGTAAAATTCATTCAGACAGATGCAGCCATTAACCCCGGCAATTCCGGCGGCGCTCTTGTAAATATGTACGGTCAGGTAATCGGAGTTTCATCCGCAAAAATCGCCGCTACAGATTATGAGGGTATGGGCTTTGCAATTCCTTCTGCCACAGTAAAAGATGTTATTGATGACATTATGAAATACGGCTATGTGCAGGGCAGAGTAAAAATTGGCGTTACAGGTGAAAATGTACAGAGCAGTGGAAACACGCCTGCGGGCATTGCGATTTACAGCATTGACGAGGACGGTCCTTGCGCAAACACAGACCTTAAAGAAAACGATATTATCACAGGTGCCGACGGTAAAAAGGTAAGCAACTTCGCCGAGTTTTATGATATACTCGAAAGCCATAAAGCAGGCGATACAATTGAGCTTGAATATTACCGCAGCTCAAACGGCAGTACAGATAAAGTTACCATAACTTTGCAGGAAAGCAAGTAATAAAATTATATAATCATAATGACCGCTGTCCGATAATGACAGCGGTCGTTTTTTAAATTATATAACAAGTGGCTTTTCTTGTTGCTGTCGCATTTAAAGGGTAACACCGTTGTGTTTAGGCTGCCAAACAGCTTGCCGTTTGGCTATCGTTAGATTGTGTAAACGCAAAGTATTTGTGGGCTTTACCCACACCAACAACCGTTGAAAAGGTTGACTAAACTTTTATAATTAATTGGCAAAGCAATGGTTAAACCGTAATTTACCAAACCTTTAATAAAAATGGTTCTTTATCAAAAGTTGGGGTAAATTGTGGTTTAGCGGAGTGTCGGTTGGGCATTGAAATTTAGCTAACGCTAAATTATCCTCCTAAAAGCAAAAAAGTTTACTCAATTTTTTCAAAAATTGCGGGTTTGGGCAGCGCCCATAAAATCTTTCGGTATAACAATTTATCAGGCGCAAACAGCCACGCTGTTTGCGTGTTAAGACTTAGTTTGTTAAAACAGGCGACAGCCATTATAAACAGAAACGCTAAAAACATAGTCAACGCATTGCGTTGACTATGAAAAATGAAGTGTATTTTCTTTTGTTGCTCTCGCAAAGGCTTTCGCCTGTTTGGCTATCGTTAGATTGTGTAAACGCAAAGTATTTGTAGGCTTTGCCCACACCCACGACCTTTGAAAAGGTCGACCAAACTTTTATAATTGCCTTGTGAAGTATTCCGCTAAACCATAATTTATTATTGTTACCCCAACATTTAGAACAAAACCATAAAAATCTAAGCATAACATTAAAGCAAACGCAAAAACGCTCTCAACCGAAGTTGAGAGCGTATATCAGCAAATATTATTACCGAAAAATCAGATTAACTCGATAACAGCCATCTCTGCACCGTCACCACGACGAGGACCGATCTTTGTTACTCTTGTATAACCGCCGTTTCTGTCAGCATACTTTGGAGCGATTTCAGTAAAGAGCTTTACTGTAACCTCTTCCTTAGTAACAAAACCTAAAACGAGTCTTCTGTTGTGAAGGTTATCTTCTTTTGCTGTAGTAATCATCTTCTCTGCCATAGCCTGAACTTCCTTGGCACGAGTAAGAGTTGTTTCGATTTTGCCGTTTTCGAGAAGGAATGTAACCATTGCACGGAGCATAGCTGTTCTCTGAGCAGTTGTTCTTCCTAATTTTCTTGTACCTGGCATTGTGTTCACTCCTTTACCGTTGGGTTTTTAAAGTGTTTATTCGTCTTCCTTCTGAAGACTAAATCCGAGAGAATTGAGTTTCTGGATTACTTCCTCGAGAGATTTTCTGCCGAGGTTTCTTACCTTCATCATATCCTCTTCTGACTTGTTGATCAAATCTTCTACCGTATTAATACCGGCACGCTTTAAGCAGTTGAAAGAACGAACTGACAAATCGAGATCCTCAATTGTCATTTCAAGGATTTTCTCCTTGCCCTTATCGTCTTTTTCAACCATAACCTCTGCGCTTGAAGCCTTATCCGAAAGGTTTACAAAGAGGTTTAAGTGCTCGGTAAGCACCTTAGCTGCAAGTGAAACAGCCTCCTGTGCATTGATAACACCGTTTGTCCAAACATCAAGTGTGAGTTTGTCATAGTCAGTAATCTGACCTACACGAGTGTTGTCAACTGTGTAATTTACCTTTAATACGGGAGTATAAATAGAATCAATAGGTAAAACGCCAATAACATTATTGCCGCTAATAAGCTTGTTGCGTTCAGCAGGGATGTATCCTCTGCCCTTGTCAATGGTGATTTCCATATTGAGCTTTGCATCCTCACCGAGAGTTGCAATGTGCTGCTCAGGATTGAGAATCTCAACCTCGCTGTCACATTTAATATCTCCGGCAGTTACTACGCAAGGACCCTGTGCTGAGATTTCAACAACCTTTGGGCTTGTTTCGTAAAGCTTTGCAACAACGCTTTTCATATTAAGAACAATTTCCGTAACGTCTTCCTTTACGCCGGGAATAGTTGAAAATTCGTGAAGAACTCCGTCAATCTTGATAGATGTAACGGCACAGCCTTCAAGAGAAGAAAGCAAAACTCTGCGCAGGCTGTTGCCCAATGTGTTGCCAAAGCCACGCTCGAGCGGTTCAACAACAAATCTGCCGTGCTTTCCATCCTCGGTTAATTCCTCGGTTTCAATTCTTGGCTTTTCAATTTCGATCATTCGCGAATCCTCCTAAACATTATGCGGCTGCATAACGCAGCCAATGCGTGTGTAACCTGCCTGTGAAAAAAGGGATTACTTGGAGTACAACTCAACAATAAGGTGAGGAGCTACTTCGTAGTCAATGTCCTCAAGACTTGGCAAAGCAACAACCTTTGCTGTGTATTCATCCTTATTTACCTCGAGCCACTTTGGTGAGAGTCTGCCGCTTGTCTTGTCAAGAATTTCTTTAAACTTAACGCTGTTCTTGCTCTTGTCTCTGATTGTGATAACATCGCCAACCTTAACTCTGTAAGATGGGATATCAACTCTCTGACCATTTACGAGGAAATGACCGTGAGTAACAACCTGTCTTGCATCTCTTCTTGTCTGAGCCATACCCATTCTGAAGATGATGTTGTCAAGTCTTGTTTCAAGACAAACGATGAGGTTAGTACCTGCCTGACCTTCCATTTTTGTAGCAATTTCATAGTAGTGATAGAACTGCTTCTCAAGAACGCCGTAGATAAACTTTAACTTCTGCTTCTCTTTAAGCTGTAAGCCGTATTCTGAAACCTTCCTTCTACCATTTGCATTTGGCTTTCTGAAAGATTCCTTGTTTATGCCTACAACAGTAGGGCTAATGCCCAGGTATCTGCATCTTTTTAAGATAGGATCTCTGTTTACTGCCATTTTATTTTCACTCCAATAGAATATTTTAAATACTATACACGTCTTCTCTTAGGAGGACGGCATCCGTTGTGAGGAATTGGAGTTACATCCTTAATCATAGTAACCTCAAGACCTGCTGACTGTAAAGCTCTGATTGCAGCTTCACGGCCCTGTCCCGGACCTTTAACATATACTTCAACGGACTTCATACCGTGTTCCATTGCAGCCTTTGCAGCTGTCTCTGCTGCTGACTGTGCGGCAAACGGAGTTGACTTCTTTGAGCCTCTGAAGCCGAGTTCGCCGGCACTTGCCCAAGATACAGCGTTGCCCTGTGTATCGGAAATAGTAACGATTGTGTTATTAAAAGTTGACTGAATATGTGCTGCGCCTTTTTCAATATTTTTGCGTTCACGGCGACGGCGAATAACTTTCTTACCACCCTTTGGTGCTGCCATAATCCATTGCCCTCCTTACTTCTTCTTGTTAGCCATGGTTTTGCGTGGGCCCTTACGGGTACGAGCGTTAGTCTTAGAACGCTGACCTCTTACCGGAAGACCTTTTCTGTGACGAACGCCACGGTAACAACCAATATCAATAAGTCTTTTTATATCATAAGCTATGTCACGGCGAAGGTCACCTTCAACACGACAATGATGCTCAATATATTCTCTGAGCTTTGATACATCCTCTTCTGTTAAATCTCTAACACGAGTGTCAGGATTTACACCTGTTGCAGCAATAATGTCGCCTGCAGTTTTACGGCCGATACCGTAGATATAAGTTAAACCGATTTCAACTCTTTTATCTCTTGGTAAGTCAACACCTGCTATACGAGCCATTCAGTTGCACCTCCATCAAAAATCAATAAATTAAATTAGTAGTCTGTGTTTTAATGTTTTTAAGGTAATTAACCCTGACGCTGTTTGTGCTTAGGGTTTTCGCAAATAACTAAAATCTTACCTTTTCTTTTGATTACTTTGCACTTATCGCACATTTTCTTTACTGAAGGTCTGACTTTCATTAGTTAATCATTCCTTTCTAAAAAGTCGTATTGCCCCGGCTTATTTAGAACGCCAGGTAATTCTTCCTCTTGTCAGGTCATACGGTGACATTTCCACCGTTACCTTGTCGCCCGGCAAAATGCGGATAAAATTCATACGCAATTTGCCTGAAATAACAGCTAAGATCACGTGACCGTTAGGCAGCTCAACCTTAAACTGTGCGTTAGGGAGAGCCTCCCTTACAATACCCTCGATTTCAATTACATCCTGTTTGGACATATCATAAACCTCCGTTAGTCGTTTTTTAAATCACTTAAAATTCGTTTTATCTGCGGATTGGTTTCTGCTGAACCTGTATAAACTACAGTTGTAGCCGCAAGATGAAGTAAATTTTTCTTCTTCGGTTTTTCAAGCTTACGGGTTTTACCGTCTGCTATAAACGCAAAATGACCCTCAACCGAGAGTACAAGGAAAAATTTACCTTTGTCACGCCCTGACTTTGCTCTGACTATGCTACCCTTTTGAATGTTCATAAATCACCTTTAATCACAAAGAGTCATAATCTTAGGACCGTCAGGAGTAATTGCTACTGTATGTTCAAAATGTGCGGCAAGCTTACCGTCAACCGTAACGGTAGTCCACTCATCATCAAGAACACGCACCTCATAGGAGCCCTGAGTTACCATAGGTTCAATAGCGATTGTCATACCCGGCAACAGTCTTACGCCTCTGCCCGGTGTGCCGTAATTGGGGATACTTGGGTCTTCGTGTAATTTCGCACCTACGCCGTGGCCGACAAAATCTCGTACCACCGAGTAACTGCGAGCTTCGACATACTTCTGAACAGCGCTGCCTATATCGCCTACACGATTTCCGGCAACAGCCATTTTAATTCCCTCAAAAAGGCCTTCTTTAGTTGCGTCAAGCAAACGCTGAGCTTCGTCACTGATTTTACCGCAGGCAAACGTATAGGCATTATCGCCGTGAAAGCCTTCGTAAAATGCGCCGACATCAACGCTTACAATGTCGCCCTCTTTAAGAATCTGTTTTTTACTCGGTATGCCATGGATAACCACATTATTTACGGAAATGCAAGCACTTGCAGGAAAACCGCCATAACCGAGAAACGAGGGTGTAGCACCCTGTTTCTCGATATATTTGCGAACTATAGTATCAATTTCGTAAGTGGTGATACCCGGCTTTACAGCCTCACCTGCAACACGGAGTGCCTCCGCTGATATTCTGCATGCATCTTTCATTTTAGAAATTTCCCGTGCTGTTTTTACAATAACCATACTTAAGCCTCGATTGCTTCTAAGATAAGCTTTGTAGTAGAAACTACATCGTCTTTACCCTCTACATTAATGAGCTTGCCCTGCTTCTCGTAATAAGCTGCGAGAGGCTCAGTCTCTTTGTGATATACAGCAAGGCGAGCAAGTACAGTATCTGGGTGGTCGTCCTTGCGCTGAACAAGGGTGCCGTTACAATCATCGCAAACGCCCTCAACCTTTGGTGGAAGGTTAGTGAGGTGATAAGGCTTGCCACAATTTTCGCAAACACGGCGTCCGGACATACGCTTGATAATTCTTTCGTCGGCAACATCAATGTTGATAACATACTGAATTTCAACGCCCATTTTATCCAGAGCCTCAGCCTGAGGAATGGTTCTTGGGAAACCGTCAAGGATAAAACCCTTAGAGCAGTCATCCTGTGAAAGTCTTTCCTTTACGATGCCGATAACAACCTCGTCGGGAACGAGTTTGCCTTCGTCCATAAAAGACTTAGCTTTCAAACCCATCTCAGTGCCGTTTTTCAGCGCTTCACGGATCATATTTCCGGTTGAAATAGTGGGAATTCCAAAATGCTCACAAAGTACAGCTGCTTGAGTACCTTTACCTGCACCCGGAGCACCTAACATAATAATGTTCATTTTATTATACTCCTTTTATCTCAATAAGTCAAGAAATTAGTCAAGAAAACCTTTATAATGTCTCATCATCATCTGTGACTCAAGCTGTTTTACTGTTTCAAGTGCAACACCAACGAGAATGATGATTGAAGTACCGCCGATAGCCATACGACCCATGCCTGTAGCAGAACCGTAAATACTTGGAACAAGTGCGATTACTGCGAGGAAGAGAGCGCCGATAAGAGTAATTCTTGAAAGAATATTTCTTATGTAGTCAGCTGTCGGTGCGCCCGGACGAATACCCGGAATTGTACCGTTGTTTGACTTAAGGTTGTTTGCCATTTCAATCGGATTGTATTGAATAGTAGTATAGAAATATGCGAACATTATAATTAAGATAAAGTACAATACATTATAAAGCCAACCGCTTGTATCAAATGCATTGAAGAAAGCACCCCAGAAACCGTCTTTAACCTTTGCGAAAAGATTAATAGTACCCGGGATAGAAAGAATTGAGCTTGCAAAGATGATTGGAAGTACGCCGCCGAGTGCAACCTTGATTGGAAGGTGACTTGACTGACCGCCATACATCTTTCTGCCAACAACTCTCTTTGCATACTGGATCGGAATTCTTCTTTCGCTGTCCTGCATAAATGTGATAACCCATACAATGGCAACAAAAATAACAATCCAAAGCGGAACGAGGAAATAGAACTGAGTTGAACCCTCGCCTGCAAGTTTCCAGAACTGACCGAGCATACTTAATGTGTAAGGAAGCTGAGCAACGATACCTGCGAAAAGGAGAATTGAAATACCGTTTCCGATACCGTTTGTGTTAATCTGCTCGCCAAGCCACATCATAAGTGCTGTGCCGGCTGTGAAAACAAGAATAATTACAATAGCAGAGAACCAGAGTGAGAAACCCTCTGTGTAAACTGTAACACCGGATCTGTGGAGATAGAACCAATAAGCAAAGCCCTGAACAAGACCAAGACCAACTGTTACATAACGGGTAATAGTACCGATTTTTCTTCTGCCTGCCTCTCCCTCTTTTGCCATTCTCTCAAGAGGAGGAATTGCAACAGTGAGGAGCTGCATAATAATTGAGCTGTTGATGTAAGGTGTAACGCCCATTGCAAAAAGTGTTGCATTTGCAAAAGCGCCGCCTGACAATGTGTTAAGATATGCAAGCATAGTATTGCCCTCGTTCATACCGTTCATGGCGGTAGCGAGTGCACTCATATCCAGAAACGGAACAGGAATAACTGAACCGATTCTGAATACGATGATAATCATAAGTGTAAATAAAAGTTTCTTACGAAGGTCAGGTATTGACCAGGCATTTCTAATTGTTTTTAACAATTATACCACCTCTGTCTTTCCGCCTGCCGCCTCAATGGCTGCTTTAGCAGATTCGGAGAAAGCAGATACCTTTACTGTAAGTTTTTTGTCGATTTTACCGTTGCCGAGAACCTTTACTGTGTCAAAACCGTTCTTAATAACGCCGGCATTTACTAAAGCTTCTACGTCAACTGTAGCACCGTTTTCAAACTTTCTGTTTAAAGTACTGAGGTTAATTGCAACAACATTCTTAGCGAAAATGTTATTGAAGCCTCTCTTTGGAACTCTACGCTGAAGTGGCATCTGACCGCCTTCAAAACCCGGACGAATACTGCCGCCTGAACGAGCCTTCTGGCCCTTGTGTCCCTTGCCTGCAGTCTTACCCCAGCCTGAGCCGTGACCTCTGCCAATTCTCTTTGAGTCCTTCTTTGAGCCCTCAACCGGTGAAAGTTCATGTAACTTCATAAGTACGCACCTCCTTGCTTATGCTTCGATAACCTCTACGAGGTGAGAAATTTTTGCTACCTTGCCTTTTGTCTGAGCGTTATCAGGCTGAGTTGTTACATCGCCGATTTTCTTCAGACCTAAAGCCTGGGCGGTTGCGATCTGTGGTTTTGTACAGCCGATGAGGCTCTTTACTAACTTAATTGTCATAGTTTACAACCTCCCTGTTATACGATTTCCTTAACGGATTTACCACGTACAGCGGCAACTTCTTCAGCAGTTCTGAGAGCTGCAAGACCTGCAAGTGTTGCTCTTACAACATTGCAAGGATTGTTTGAACGAAGAGCCTTTGTTCTGATATCCTTAATACCTACTGCCTCTATAACGGCACGAACCGGACCACCTGCGATAACACCGGTACCGGGAGCTGCAGGCTTCATAAGAACTCTGCCTGCACCAAATTCACCAACGATTTCATGAGGGATTGTTGTACCTCTAAGTGAAACCTTCATAAGGTTTTTCTTTGCATCCTCAATGCCCTTACGGATAGCATCAGGAACCTCACCAGCCTTGCCGATACCAAAGCCTACTACGCCGTTGCCGTCGCCTACAACTACGAGAGCTGCAAACTTAAAAATACGACCGCCTTTAACCGTTTTTGATACACGGTTGATAGTAACTACTCTTTCTTTTAATTCGCCTGTTACTTCTACTGTTTTAGCCAAAGTTATTCCTCCTATCCTTAGAAATTGAGTCCGCCCTCACGAGCGCCTTCGGCCAATTCCTTAACACGGCCGTGATAAATGTTACCGCCTCTGTCAAATACAACATCAACGATATTCTTTTCAGCTGCACGCTGTGCAATAAGCTTGCCTACTGCCTTAGCTGCTTCTTTGTTTCCGCCATTGCCTTCAATGCTCTTGTCAAGGCTTGAAGCCTGAGCAAGAGTAACACCAGCTACGTCATCAATAAGCTGAGCATAGATGTTGTTTGTGGAGCGGAATACGCATAAACGTGGACACTGAGCAGTACCGCTGATCTTGCTGCGGATTCTCTTATGACGCTTAATGCGTGCTTTTTTTGTTTCAGGTCTGCTTACCATAGTCATTCACTCCTTAATTATTTACCCTTACCTGCTTTACCTTCCTTGCGGCGGATAACTTCATAATCGTACTTAATACCCTTGCCCTTATATGGCTCCGGTGGACGCTTTTCTCTAACCTCGGCAGCAAACTGACCAACCTTTTGCTTGTCAATGCCTGTGATTATGATTTTGTTTGGATCAGGAACTTCAATCTTGATGTCGTCTGTATCCTCAACGATAACCTGGTGTGAATAACCAAGGTTCATAACGCACTTGTTACCCTGCTTCTGAACACGGTAACCAACGCCGTTTACCTCAAGAGTCTTCTTGTAGCCCTCTGTAACACCGATAACCATATTGTGGATAAGTGTTCTTGTAAGGCCGTGAAGTGAGCGGTTTTCTTTTGTGTCGTCAGGGCGGGTAACTTCGATTACATCGCCCTTAACTTCTACTGTCATAGCCGGGTTGTACTTGAAATCAAGTGAGCCCTTCGGTCCCTTAACAGTGATAACGCCGTCAGCAATTGAAGCTGTAACTCCGGCGGGAATATTTATAGGTTTTCTTCCAATTCGAGACATTTATCGTACCTCCTTACCAAATGTAAGCAAGAACTTCGCCGCCAATATGTTCAGCACGAGCCTGACGATCTGTCATTACGCCCTTTGATGTTGAAATAATGGCAATACCGAGGCCCTTCATAACCTTTGGCATATCTTCTACATTGCTGTAAATACGTAAACCGGGCTTAGATACACGGCGAAGACCTGTAATAACAGGAGTCTTGCCGTCAACGTACTTAAGAGTAACCTTAATAACGCCCTGCTTACCATCTTCTATAACTGTGAAATTCTTGATATAACCCTCGTCAAGAAGAATCTGACAGATTGACTTCTTAAGGTTTGAAGAAGGAATTTCTACAGTATCGTGCTTAGCTGAGTTAGCATTACGGATTCTTGTAAGTAAATCAGCAATTGTATCTGTAATCTGCATTAGATGTTACCTCCCTTGTCCTTACCAGCTTGCTTTCTTTACGCCCGGAATTTCGCCCTTGTAAGCGAGCTCACGGAAGCAAATACGGCAAATACCAAACTTACGGAGGTAGGCGTGTGGTCTACCACAGATGTTACATCTTGTGTACTCTCTTGTTGAGAACTTCTGCTCTCTCTGCTGCTTAACTTTCATTGAAGTCTTAGCCACAACAATCCCTCCTTACTTTGAAAACGGTGCGCCCATAAGTGTTAAAAGCTCACGAGCCTCTTCGTCTGTAGTTGCAGTGGTAACGAAACAAATGTCCATACCACGAACCTTGTCAACCTTGTCATACTCAATTTCAGGGAAAATGAGCTGTTCTTTAAGACCCATATTGTAGTTGCCTCTGCCGTCAAAAGAGTTAGGGTTAATACCTCTGAAGTCTCTTACTCTCGGAAGTGCTACATTAAAGAATCTGTCGAGGAACTCATACATTCTCTCGCCTCTAAGTGTTACCTTACAGCCGATCGGCATACCCTCTCTGAGCTTAAAGTTAGCAACTGACTTTCTTGCACGGCAAACAAGTGCCTTCTGACCTGTGATAATACCAAGGTCCTTAGAAATAGCGTCGATAACCTTTGAATTTTCTCTTGCTTCGCCTGCACCAACATTGATAACAATCTTGTCAAGCTTTGGAATCTGCATTGTGCTCTTATAGGAGAACTTGTTCATAAGAGCAGGTGCAACTTCTTTTGAATAATATTCTTTAAGTCTTGCCATATCTTATATCCTCCTTAAAGTGCTTCGCCACATTTAGCGCAAACACGGCCCTTAGAACCGTCTTCGTAAATCTTGTGAGCAACTCTTGTCTGCTTCTTGCAACGAGGGCAAACGATCTGAACCTTAGATGCATACATAGCGCCTTCAGCCTTAACGATGCCACCCTGCTCGCCCATTTTTCTTGGCTTAACATGCTTAGAAACCATGTTTACCTTCTCAACAATAACTTTGCCTTCTTTTGGGCTGACAGCAAGAACCTGACCCTGCTTGCCCTTATCCTTACCGCTGATAACGATAACGGTGTCGCCTGTTTTTACATGAACTTTACTCATATTGTGACACCTCCAATTAAAGTACTTCAGGAGCAAGTGATAAGATCTTCATATAATCCTTATCACGGAGCTCTCTTGCTACTGGTCCGAAGATACGAGTACCCTTAGGGTTCTTATCTTCCTTAATAATAACAGCTGCATTCTCGTCAAAACGGATATAAGTACCGTCCTCACGTCTTACGCCCTTTGCAGAACGAACTACCACAGCCTTAACAACGTCGCCTTTTTTAACAACACCGCCGGGTGCTGCTTTTTTAACTGAAGCAACGATTACATCGCCAATGTTGGCATATCTTCTTCTGGTACCGCCGAGTACACGAATGCACATAAGTTCTTTTGCACCTGTATTATCGGCAACCTTGAGAAGTGTCTGCTGTTGAATCACAGTGTATTCCTCCTTTTCTCAAAAGCCGCAACTTATTTTGCTTTCTCAATAATCTCGACGAGTCTCCATCTTTTATCCTTAGAAAGAGGACGGGTCTCCATAATCTTTACACGGTCGCCAATGCCACACTCGTTATTCTCGTCATGTGCCTTAAAACGAACTGTACGCTTAACAATTTTGTTATAAAGCTTATGCTTTACGCTGTCCTCGACTGCTACAACAATAGTCTTGTCCATCTTGTTGCTTACAACCTTACCGACAACAACTTTTCTCATATTTCTCTCACTCACTGTTAAGTCCTCCTCTCTTAAGCCTCAGCGCCATTGAGTTCACGCATACGAAGAATTGTAGAAACTCTTGCGATGTCTTTCTTTACGGCGCCAATTCTGGATGAGTTTTCAAGCTGATTAACAGCAAGCTGGAAACGAAGGTTAAATAACTCTTCCTTGAGGTCTGCGAGCTTTAACTCGAGCTCTTCTACAGACATTTCTCTAATTTCTGATGCTTTCATTACTGCTCACCCTCCTCTTTCTTTACAAACTTGCACTTAATTGGAAGCTTATTTGCAGCAAGGCGAAGAGCCTCTCTTGCAGTAGCTTCATCTACACCGCCAAGCTCAAACATAACTCTGCCCGGCTTAACAACGGCTACCCAATACTCAGGTGAACCTTTACCTGAACCCATTCGAGTTTCTGCAGGCTTTGCAGTAACAGGCTTGTCAGGGAAAATTTTGATCCATACTTTACCGAATCTTTTGCAGTAACGAGTCATAGCAACACGGGCAGCTTCGATCTGGTTTGAAGTAATCCATGCAGGCTCTGTAGCCTGAAGACCGAAATCACCGTAAGTAACCTTGTTACCACGAAGAGCCTTACCTGTCATACGACCTCTGTGTACTCTTCTGTACTTAACTCTCTTTGGTAATAACATTACTTTCTGCCTCCTTCTCTGCGTGGCTTTCTTGACTTAACTTCGTTTAAAACCTCGCCCTTGTAAAGCCATACCTTAACGCCAATCTTACCGTAAGTAGTGTTAGCCTCGGCAAAGCCGTAGTCGATGTCGGCACGAAGTGTCTGAAGCGGAATAGTACCCTCGTGGTACTGCTCTGAACGAGCGATTTCAGCGCCGCCAAGACGACCTGAACACATAATTTTAATACCCTTAGCGCCACGACGCATTGCGTTACCGATTGACTGCTTCATAGCACGACGGAATGAAATTCTCTTTTCGAGCTGCTGAGCAACATTTTCAGCAACAAGCTGAGCGTCAAGCTCAGGAGCTTTAACTTCTACTATATTGATAGCAACAGGCTTCTTAAGCATAGCTTCGCACTGAGCCTTGAGCTTCTCAATCTCTGCGCCGCCCTTACCGATAACAAGGCCCGGCTTAGCACAGTGAATGCTAATCTTAACCTTTTTGCCGTCACGCTCAATTTCAATTTTTGCGATACCGAAGTTGTAGAGCTGAGCCTTGAGTGTTTTACGGAGGTTATAGTCCTCAACGAGTGTTGCACCAAAGTTCTTCTTGTCTGCAAACCAACGGGAATCCCAATCTTTAATTACACCGACACGCAAACCGTGCGGATTAACTTTCTGACCCATATTTAAACCTCCCCTTAGTCTTCTTTTTCCTTGAGGACAAGGCTGATGTGAGATGTTCTCTTGTTAATTCTGAACGCTCTGCCCTGTGCTCTCGGACGAATTCTTTTAAGGATGGGGCCTGCTGTTGCGTTGCATTCAGCAACATACAGTCTTGATACATCCATATCATGATTATTCTCAGCGTTAGCCATAGCTGAATTGAGCAACTTTAAAAGTGGCTCGCTAGCGGCCTTAGGAGTGTGCTTGAGAACAGCTTCCGCATATTTAGCGTCTTTACCTCTGATAAGGTCAAGAACAACGCCTACCTTGCGGGGTGAGATACGAACAAATTTTGCAATTGCTTTAGCTTCCATCTGCAATACTCTCCTTCCGCTTACTTAGATGTCTTAGATCCTGCGTGTCCCTTAAATGTTCTGGTAGGAGCAAACTCACCGAGCTTGTGACCAACCATATCTTCTGTAACATATACAGGAACATGCTTACGACCGTCGTGAACTGCGAATGTGTGACCAACGAATTCAGGGAAAATTGTTGAGCTTCTTGACCAAGTCTTAAGAATTCTCTTTTCACCCTTTTCGTTCATCTCCTGAACCCTTTTGAGCAATACAGGCTGTACAAAAGGGCCTTTTTTAGTACTTCTACTCATAATTTAAGCTCCTTTCTCTGCCTTACTTACCGTTTCTTCTGCGAACGATAAGCTTGTCGCTGCTCTTGTTGTTCTTACGAGTCTTGTAACCGAGTGCAGGCTTACCCCAAGGAGTAACAGGTCCCGGACGACCAACAGGAGATTTACCTTCACCACCGCCGTGCGGGTGATCGTTAGGGTTCATTACAGAACCACGAACTGTAGGTCTCCAACCCATATTTCTCTTACGACCGGCTTTACCGATCTTTACATTCTCGTGATCAACGTTACCTACCTGGCCGATTGTAGCCATGCAGCTTTCAGGAACATTTCTGAGCTCGCCTGAAGGAAGTCTTAAAAGTGCAAGACCGTTTTCCTTAGCCATGAGCTGTGCCATATTACCTGCTGAACGAGCAAGCTGAGCACCTCTGCCTGGATAAAGCTCAACATTATGAATGAATGTACCTACAGGAATAGCAGTAAGAGGTAATGCATTACCCGGCTTAATATCTGCGTTCTCACCTGCTGTAACTTTGTCGCCTACCTTAAGTCCTTCCGGAGCAATAATGTAAGCTTTATCGCCGTCAGTGTACTCAATAAGAGCGATGAATGCTGAACGGTTTGGATCGTACTCAAGTGTCTTAACTGTGCCTTCTACATCAAATTTCTGACGCTTGAAATCAATGATACGATATTTTCTACGGTTACCGCCGCCTCTGTGACGAACAGTAATTCTGCCGTAGCTGTTACGACCTGACTTTTTGTTTAAAGGAGCGAGTAAGCTCTTTTCAGGTGCAACCTTTGAAAGAACAGAAAAATCTGTTACCGACATATTTCTTCTGGAGTTAATGGTCGGCTTAAATACTTTAATTGCCATTTGGTTTCACTCTCCTCATGATGGCTTTGCGGGAAAATGGCTCTTTCCCATACATTCTGCCTGAATAATTTTTCAGGCTTACATCATGCCTTCAAAAAATTCGATAGGCTTGCTGTTTTCTTTAAGTGTTACGATTGCTTTCTTCCAGCTCTTTGAGTAACCGCCGTTGTTTCTGCCCTGACGGCGGAACTTACCACGAACACTTACTGTATTAACCTTAGCAACCTCAACCTTGAAAAGCTCTTCGCAAGCTTTTGCGATTTCAATTTTATTAGCCGATTTAGCAACTTCAAAGGTATATACCTTGTTTAAAACACCTGACATACTCTTCTCTGTAATAATCGGACGAATTACGATATCCTGAGCAATCATGCATATACCTCCTCAATCTTGCTTACAGCATCCTTTGCGATTACGAGTGTGCCTGCATTAAGAATATCGTAAACATTAAGTGTGTTTACCTGTGCAGTCTTAACACCCGGAATGTTAGATGCTGACTTAACGATCATGCTGTTATTCTCAGGAAGAACGATGAGAGCTTTCTTCTCTGCACCGATAGCCTCGAGCATAGCAGCGATTTTCTTTGTTTTGTACTCTGTCATTGCGATTGAATCAACAATGATGATTCCCTTATCCACAGCCTTAGCTGAGAAAGCTGACTTCATAGCAAGTCTTCTTACTTTCTTGTTTACAGTAAATCTGTAGCTTCTTGGCTTTGGAGCAAATACAATACCACCGTGTGTCCACTGTGGTGAACGAGTTGAACCCTGTCTTGCACGGCCTGTACCCTTCTGTCTCCATGGCTTTCTGCCGCCACCTGAAACTTCAGCTCTTGTAAGAGCAGACTGTGTGCCGTGACGCTGGTTAGCAAGATAGTTTACAACCATCTGATGCATAACTGCTGTGTTTGGCTCAATACCGAATACGGACTCGCTAAGGTCGATAGAACCAACCTGCTTGCCTTCCATATCTACTACTGCAAAATTAGGCATTTATAATCCCCCTTCCTTAAGCCTTTACGGAATCTTTGATTACAACGATTCCCTTATTTGGGCCTGGAACAGCACCCTTGATAGCGATAAGGTTGTTTTCAACATCAACCTTAACAACTGTGAGGTTCTGTACTGTTACCTGCTCAGTGCCGAGATGGCCTGCCATTCTCTTGCCCTTCCATACTCTTGAAGGAGATGAACAAGCGCCGATTGAACCGCCGTGACGAACGCAAGGACCTGTACCGTGAGTTTCCTTAAGACGCTGGAAGTTCCAACGCTTAATTACGCCGGCTGTACCCTTACCTTTGCTCTTGCCGGTAACATCGATCTTGTCACCAGGGGTGAATACGTCTGCCTTTACGAGATCGCCTACATTGTAAGCGTCTGTGTCAGCAAAACGGAATTCTTTAAGAGTTTTCTTTGGTGCTACACCGTTCTTGTCAAAAAAGCCCTTCATTGGCTTTGTAACCTTGTGTGGCTTTAAATCGCCATAGCCAAGCTGAACTGATGCGTAGCCGTCGTTTTCAACTGTCTTCTTAGCTGTAACCACACATGGGCCTGCTTCGATAACAGTTACGGGAACGAACACTCCCTTTTCATCGAAAATCTGTGTCATACCGATTTTCTTACCGATGATTGCTTTCTGCATAAAATGTATCCTCCTTGTTAGGTTATTGGTTGGTTTTCACCAACTTGACCCTGTCTGCTTGTAGGTTGGTACGGATTATAACTTAATCTCGATATCAACGCCGGCAGGGAGCTCTAAGCTCATAAGAGCTTCGACTGTCTTGTTTGACGGTCTTAAGATGTCGATAAGACGCTTGTGAGTTCTCATCTCAAACTGCTCACGGCTGTCCTTATACTTATGAACAGCACGAAGAATTGTAACAACCTGCTTCTCTGTTGGAAGCGGTACAGGACCTGAAACTCTTGCGCCTGTACGCTTTGCTGTTGCAACGATTCTCTCAGCTGACTGATCAACGAGCTGATGATCGTAACCCTTTAATCTTATTCTAATCTTTTCCTTGACTGCCATTATCGTCGCCTCCTTAAAAATTTTGCCGAACCGTTTTTGCGGTTCTTCGTTAGTTGGCGGGCGTTCGCTTTAGAACTTTTTTAATAACACAGCCGGGTGTTTCACCACCCTGCATTAAAAAACCCGTTTAACTATTCAGTTAACCGGGACGTTCTGAAAGCTTCTTGAGCATAGCTATAGACACAGCAACCCCTATGTCAAAGTATGTTCAGTGTTTCATTGTAAATCGCCCGGTTTAAAATCGGACATACTCCACGGAAAAACCGACCTGTTTCAGCCGCAACCTCCCGCTTCATCGCATATCTATATTGCAGTCACGCAAGCATTATTATACAATATGTTCCCCTATTTTGCAAGCTTTTAGCAAATATAGCGTTATAGAACTTTCAAGAAATTTTAAATATATTTTTGTGCAATTTGACATTATTGTCAAATCAGCGCTAAACATATATAATTATACTCATACAAAGTTTTGGAGTTGATTTTTGTGAAACACATTTATTACGGCGACGGCAAGGGCAAAACCACAGCTGCAATAGGTCTTGCGGTCAGAGCGGCAGGCAGTAAAATGAAAGTGCTGTTTGTACAATTCTTAAAAACAGAATTTTCGGGAGAAAGGCATATACTGAGCCATACCGAAAATGTTACTCTTACATTCTGCCCGCTTGAGCTTAAATTTACTTTTGATATGGACGATAAAGAAAAGGCACAGGCTGCAAAAATATTTAAAGGTATTTTCGACAACGCCGTTACAACCGCTCTTACCGAAAAGTATGATATGGTTGTGCTTGACGAGGTGTTTGAGGCAATCAATGCCCATATGCTTTCCGAGAGCGAGGTTTACGAATTTATAACAAACGCACCGTCAAGTATGGAAATAGTTATGACAGGACACAATCCTCCGCAAAAATTTATGGATTGCGCAGATTATATTACCGAGTTCAAAAAAATCAAGCACCCGTATGACAGGGGAATTACAGGCAGAATAGGAATTGAGTTTTAACGGACAGCTTCGGCTGTCTGTTTTTCTTTATATAATGTAACACTTTATCTTCATTATCATACTATATACCGAGGGACAAGTAAAGTTTCTCGCAAAATAAATGAAGTAAAAAATAAAAAAGCAAATAAAATTTAAGATGATAATTTTACGGATTTCACCAAAAAGGCAAGGAGGTGAAAATATGGCAATTATCACAAACTCCGCTTCACTTACCTTTAATAATGAACGCACTGCAAGTTCAAACGAAGTCGATACAGAAGTTCGTGAGTCGCAATCCGTCGCTATTGTAAAAGACGCTCTGCTCACAAACTATGTACCGGGAGAGCCTGTAGGTTATGTTATAACAGTAACAAACACAGGAACAGGCAATCTTACCGACATTACAGTGTCTGATAACCTCGGAAGTGAAACCACCGCCAAACTGCTTAGCTATGTAGATAACTCAATAGTTGCTCGCCAAGGGGCAACAGCGCTTTCGCCAAGTGTTACAAGAACCGCCGATTCTCTCGTGATTTCAAATCTCGGCACACTTGCGGCAGGACAGTCGATTACAATAGCACTGTCACTTCTTCCTTCTGCCGCACAGGCTAACGAAATCACAAATACAGCTACGGTAACGGCAACCACTCCTCTTGCCACAACAGTTACCGCATCTGATACAGCAACAATAACACCCGCACAGCAGGAACTTGTAACCTTGCTTAAGGCCGCTCCGTCAACCGTTGCTTCGGGAGGAGTGCTTCCTTACACTCTGATAGCTCAAAACGAAGGTACGGTTGCCGCAGAAAATATTGTATTTACCGACACTCTGCCTACAGGCTATACAGTAACGGGAATTGAGCTTACCGTAAACGGTCAGCCTACAATTATTTACACCGCAGACCAATGGACGCAGGTTGGCAATACCCTCACCTTCCCTACAGGCACAGCCGAACCTGTTACAATCCCGGCAGGTTCATTCGCAACAGCAATTATTACAGGTACAGCACCGACAGTTTAAAATTAAGCATATTAAAAAGCGGTGACATTCACAAGATGTCACCGCTTAACTTTATCGGTTCTTTATTAAAAACGGAAATTACAATCAAAAGAAAGTTCGGCATTTATTTTATATTTTTATCCGCCGTACAAAGCATTTGCTATTGTTTCAAAAATCAGCACTGCATATGCAACAACAGTTACAGGAGCCGAAAAGTACACACCGAGTTTTTTACCGAGCGACATATTATATCTTCCTTTATATAAAGGAAAGCGGCCACGGTGTTTTACAAGCTCAATTATAGAAAGAACTATTGCCGCAATAATTATTCCAAACACAGCAAGTTCCATAAGGCCTATAAACATAATCTGTCCGTAATGGTTCATAATGTATTCTCTATTTGCGTCCTTAAGTATATCGGTATCAAGTCCGTTCATACAAAGCTGTTGAAGCGCCCCTATTGAATTAATAACAAAATGCACTATCATTGACGGAATTATTGAGCGTGTTTTAGCATAGAGTGCGCAGGCAATAATTCCCATACCCGCTGCATAAACAGTCTGAACACAGTTTGTATGCCACAGTCCGAAAGCCGCACCGGACACAATGATTGCAAACCACTGTCCCATCGGCTCATTATTTCTGTAAATACTTCCTCTGAATAAAAGCTCTTCAAAGAAAGGAGCGAACAAAGGCAAAGCCACAACCGTTGCAATTACTCCGAAAGGCGAATTACCGAATGAAATATCCGATGTATTTAGCTTTATTCCGAACGACTCAAGGATTGCACTTATAATAGATGACGAAACAGCAATCAAATATGTCAGACCGATTGCTATTATTACATACTTACACACCCAACCGGCAGGCTTTGCAGGTTTTACAAAACAAGTTTTCAGCGAAAGCCTTACCCGTTTGCCCCGCAGTTCAGAGAAAATCAGCAGAATAAGCGGCATTACAACAAGGTATATAACGCAGTAGCTTATAAGCATTTTAAAGCCGTAGTCATCGTAAAGTGCCGTGCCTTTAAGCAGGTCAAATATAAAATATACAAAGTACGAGCTCACCTGCGATAAAATCACAAAACACAAAAGCGGCAGAGAGCTGTAATTTGACAGCGTGCGTATCTCTCGGTTAATAAGTTTGTTGTTCATTTAGTTATCCTTTCATTCTGTAACTGTTACATTAAAGTTTCCGCAAATATTTTTAAACGGATGTTTTCCTAAGCGAAGATAATTAAGGTTTATCAAAATACTTTTATAATTACCCGACAATGAATTATGCTAAACCATAATTTACTCCAACTATCGAAAAAGAACCTTTTAAACAAGCCTCCCTCATAAGAGGAAGGCCTATGATTGAAATTATTTTTTGTTTCTTTTAATTGCTCCGAGTTTTTCGCTTCTGAAATCAACCAAAAGTCCCAAAGCAATAGCCGCTACAATCAAAATGCCAAATTCGGGGAGCATATACAAACCGTTGTATATAAGCGAATACAGCCACACAGGCATACCGTCCGCAAAACCTGCCCACACGGTAATACCGCTTAAGAAATGGCACAAAAATCTCAACACGCTTGCAAGCAATGCGCCCAAAGCAAGTCCAACTGCCTGATTTTTAATACCTCTGAAAACTCCGCCCAGACCGATTACGCCAAAGGCAATAAGGTAGTCGAAGAAGAGAATCATAAGAGCTGCCTGCCAAGAAGTTGCATACGCAAAGTTTGACATACCGAAAAGCATCTGAATAAGTCCGTAGACAACACCTGTCAGACAACCTACCAACGGCTTGTAACGATAACCGATAATTAAAATCGGCAGCATACTGCAAATCGTAATACTTCCGCCGTACGGGAACTCGATTTTTATCAGGCTCAATACAGTTGCAAGCGCAACCATAACTGCACATTCGCAGAGCATAATCACATTTTTATTTATTCCTGTTTTCTTCATTCTACCCTACTTTTCTTTATTATGTGTATAAAAATTATTTTGCGATTTTAAGCGAAATATCAAATGCCTTTACAGAGTGGGTAAGCGCACCCATTGAAATAATGTCAACGCCTGTTTCGGCAATTTCTCTTAAAGTTTCGTCTGTAATACCGCCGCTTGCCTCAAGCAACGCTTTGCCGTTTGTAATCTCAACAGCCTCTTTCATAAGAGCAGGGCTCATATTGTCAAGCATAATTACATCAACATCAGCCTCAAGCGCCTGTCTTAACTCGTCAAGGTTTCTTACCTCAAGTTCAATCTTTGTCATATGGCCGAGCTTTGTTTTGAGCTTGGCAACAGCATTTGCAATGCCGCCGCCTGCATCAATGTGATTGTCCTTAAGCATAGCAGCGTCCGAAAGGTTGTAACGATGATTTCTGCCGCCGCCTACTGTAACAGCGTACTTCTGCAAAGCACGAAGTCCCGGAAGAGTTTTTCTTGTATCTGCAATAGATGCGTTGGTACCCTTTACGATTTCAACCGCATTGTGCGTTGCGGTAGCAATACCGCTCATATGCTGAATAAGGTTAAGCGCTGTACGCTCGCCTTTTAAGATTGTACGGGTTTTGCCGTAGATTTCCGCAATAATATCGCCCTTTTTGAGCAAATCGCCGTCTTTTTTATAAACCTTAGCCTCAAAACCTGTCGGCTGTAAAATCTCAAAAACTCGCAGTGCAATCTCAATACCGCAAAGCACACCGTCGCTCTTTGCAAGGAATTTAGCGGTATCTTCCTGTTCCTCGTCAATGAGGTAGTCGGTTGTGGTATCAAGGTAGTTAATATCCTCAAGCAAAGCTGTTTTTATAATGTTATCTGCATAAATACTGTTGATTAGCATTATTTAATGCCCTCCTTAAATTCTTCAAGAATAATACTTGCAACGATTGCAATACTTCTTGCCTCTACATAGTCGGGTGTAATTGCAAAATCGTCCGATACAAGGTCAGAGAGAATTTTCTCAACCTTGTTGTAGCTTTCCTCCGCTTTCTCGGGCTTTGGAAGTACAAAATATGTATCCTGTAAAATCTCTCTTATCTGTGAACGGTAGCCATGCGGCAACGCCTTGCCCTCAATCGGCTTTTTAATGGGTTGTCTGCCGAGCGGTTTGCGCTCTTTTCTGAGTCTTTCCGTCATTACATTTGCGGCAGTTCTTGAGAACACAAGCGCCTCAAGCAATGAGTTACTTGCAAGACGGTTAGCGCCGTGCACACCTGTATGCGAACATTCGCCGGCCGCAAAAAGGCCCTCAATAGAAGTTTCCGAGTTGGTATCAACATCAATACCGCCCATAAGGTAGTGCTGACATGGGAATACGGGAATCTTGTCGACCGTAATGTCAACGCCCTCTTCAAGACAGCGCTCGTAAATCATAGGAAATCTGTTTTTAACAAATTCAGCAGGCTTGTGTGTAATGTCAAGATAGAACTTCTCGCTGTGTGTTTTGATAGACTCTCTGATAACCGCATTAGACACAACATCTCTCGGAGCAAGCTCGCCTCTGCTGTCATAATCCGAGGCAAATCGTCTGCCCTCGCAGTTAAGCAGAACAGCACCCTCGCCACGAACAGCCTCACTTATCAAAAATCTTTCTCTGTCCTTTTCAGCCGCAAAAGCAGTCGGGTGGAACTGAATTCTTGAAAGGTGCTTGATTTTTGCACCCATCATATATGCGAAAGCAATGCCGTCACCTGTGGCAATAGCCGAGTTTGTGGTGTATTTATAAACTCTGCCTATACCGCCTGTGGCAAGCAGGCAGAAGTTACAGCCGTAGGTCTTGCTTTCGCCGTCCTTAACAACACTTACATAAAAGCCGTTAAGCACCTTATCAATCGCATACACAAGGCAGTTGTCAAGAATTGTAATATTTTTGCGTGTCTTAACTACCTCAATAAGTGCGTCAACAATCGCCTTACCCGTTGAATCCTTATGATGCACAATTCTGTGTCTGCTGTGACCCGCCTCAAGAGTTTTGCACATTGTGCCGTCCTCGTTAAGGTCAAAGTCAACACCAAGCTCCTTGATGTTCAGTACATCCGACGGGCCCTCCGTAACAAGTTTTTCTACCGCATCAAGAGTATTCTTGTATTTACCTGCAATAAGTGTATCGGTAATATGCAACTTGTAACTGTCGTGAACAGTATCAAGCACTGCTGCCACACCGCCCTGTGCCAACGAGGAGTTGGAAAGCGTAAGCTCTTTTTTTGAAACGAGCAAAGCGTTAATATCCTCCGGCAGATTGAGTGCCGCATAAAGTCCGGCAGCACCTGTACCTACAATTATTACATCAAATTTTTTATCCATTTGTAAAACCCCGATTATATCCGATTATATAAATTTAATTTGCAAATAATTAATAGTAAAAATGTTGTTTACAAATTTATACCGATATATTATACTACTTATTAAAGGAATAGTAAATAAAATGTAAACAAAATCTTTTATTTTCTGACAAAAACGGAGAAATTATGGAAATGATAAGTAACGAAGAAAAAATTACGCAGGCTGTACTTGTCAGCGTTGACACAGGCGACTATGACGCAGAGGCTTCTCTTGCCGAACTTAAAGAGCTTGTAAAAAGTGCGGGTGCAGAACCTGTATTTACTGTCACGCAAAATCTAAAGCGCCCCGAAACAGGCACTTATGTGGGCACAGGCAAATTGCAGGAAATTTCGGATATTTGCAAACAACAGGAAATCGACTTGCTCGTGTTTGACTGCGAGCTTTCCCCTACTCAAATACGAAATATAGAGGCAGAAACCGACACACGAACCATTGACCGCACAATGCTTATTCTCGATATATTTGCTCTCCGTGCAAGGTCAAAAGAGGGCAAACTGCAGGTAGAACTTGCACAGCTAAAGTACCTGATGCCCCGACTTACAGGTAAGGGCGTGGCAATGTCACGACTTGGCGGCGGCATAGGCACAAGAGGCCCGGGCGAAACAAAACTTGAAACCGACCGCCGACACATCAGCAGAAGAATGGAAACTTTGAAATCCGAACTTGCCGAAGTGGAGCAGCACCGCTCAATGTTGAGAAAGCGCAGAGAAAAAGACGGAGTAATCACCTGTGCAATTGTCGGTTACACAAACGCAGGAAAATCCACCCTTATGAATTATCTTACCGATGCGGGTGTGCTTGCTCAGGACAAACTTTTTGCAACTCTTGACCCTACATCAAGGGCGCTCAAACTGCCGAGCGGCGTTACGGTTATGATGATTGACACGGTAGGACTTGTACGCAGACTTCCGCACCACCTTGTTGAGGCTTTCCGCTCAACTCTTGAAGAGGCGGCTCTGTCAGACATTATTTTGAATGTATGCGATGCCTCGAGCGATGAGACAAGAGTGCATATGCAGGTTACAACCGACCTTTTAAATTCACTCGGCTGCGGCGACACTCCTATCATTACCGTGCTCAACAAATGCGACCTTTTGGAAGAAGAGAGTTTTCCGCAGGAGATAGGCTCATATGTCAAGATAAGCGCCAAAAACGGCACAGGCATTGACGACCTTTTAAAAGCTGTTGACGATAACCTCCCCGTAAGAGTAAAGAAAGTTTCTCTGCTTATTCCTTTTTCCGATGCCGGACTTGTGGCAGAAATCCGTAAAAACGCAACCCTGATTAACGAAGAATATGTTGCAGAGGGAATTAAGGTTGAGGCAATCCTTGACGAAAAGCTGTATTCTAAAGCAGAAAAATATATTGTTGATTAATATTTATTGAAAAAACAACC
The DNA here is from genome assembly GCF_023921805.1 of Ruminococcus sp. FMBCY1. GTDB lineage: Bacteria > Bacillota > Clostridia > Oscillospirales > Acutalibacteraceae > Ruminococcoides > Ruminococcoides intestinale_A. The sequence continues at coordinate 1,468,182 of NZ_CP074197.1, forward strand.
GCCGTTTGCTATAATATGTATATAAACATATCAGCAAGCGGCATATAACATTAATAGGAGAAATTATGTCTTTTTTTGAAACAATCACTCCGTGGGACGCATCGGTTTTGCAGTCAATACAAGGCATAAAATGTGATTTTCTTGATACATTTATGGCTGTAATGAGCTTTCTCGGCGAAAAAGGCCTTATCTGGATTATACTCGGACTTACGCTCTGCCTTTTCAAAAAGACAAGGGCAACGGGAGTTATAATGCTTTGCGCAATGACTTTGGGATTGCTGCTCGGTGAGTTTGGCATAAAAAATATTATCTGCCGTCCCCGTCCGTTTGTAACCTACGACTTTACCGTAAACGGGCATATTCCGTCGGGCTACAGTTTTCCGTCGGGACACACAACCTCGTCGTTTGCCGCTGCAACGGTAATTATCATACGCAAAGAAAAATTCGCCGTTTTTACGGCTGTACTCGCTTTTCTCATTGCGTTTTCAAGGCTTTACAACTGTGTACACTATCCTACAGATGTAATCTGCGGTGCTGTACTCGGTATTGCGCTTGCAATAATAACTTGTCTTATATTTAAAAATTTCGGCTGGGATAACCGTCTTAACAAAAAGATTATTTGTAAAAAAGGTGATGTAAAATGACCGAACACAGATATTTAGGCAAAACTTCAAAAGACTACTTTGTAATAAAGGGCATCAATGTATTTAACGAAAGATGGTGCGGCACGGGCAACTGTGTTACCGTCACCTCTCCGCTTGACAAAAAGAACTATGTTTTTTCGGAATACACAAGTGACGGTGTAAAATTTATTGCAGGTAAAGACACTCACGGATATTGGCTGTTTTTTGCAGCATAATTTGATTTTAAACCGAAAGGAAATAATACATAATGAATGAAAAAATGCTCATAAAAAATCTTTATGACCTCGACAAAACAATTGCAAAACCACTTCTTGAAAAACTCGACTATCCTTGGGAGGCACTTCCTAAAATCAAAGATTTTATAATCGAGCTCGGCAAAACTCTTGACCCCGAAATCTACGAACAGCGTGGCGAAAATATATGGGTTGCAAAAAGTGCGACTGTTTATCCGTCCGCACATCTCGGCGGCCCTCTCATCATCTGTGAGGATGCAGAGGTAAGGCACTGCGCTTTCATCAGGGGCTGCGCAATCGTCGGCAAAGGCGCAGTTGTAGGCAACTCAACAGAGCTTAAGAACTCTATCCTCTTTGACGGTGTTCAGGTTCCGCACTACAACTACATCGGCGACAGTATCTTGGGCTATAAGTCGCACACAGGCGCAGGTACAATTACCTCTAACCTCAAGAGCGACAAGTCGCTTGTTACCGTTAATTGCGATAACGAAAAGATAGAAACCGGCGTTAAAAAATTCGGCGCAATGCTCGGTGATCATGTTGAGGTAGGCTGTAACAGTGTACTCAACCCCGGTTCGGTAATCGGCAGAAACACAAACATCTATCCGCTTTCATTTGTAAGAGGTTATGTAGAGGCTAACAGCATTTACAAGCGCCTCGGTGAAATTGCAGATAAAATCTGATAACTTAAAATTCTTACTTAAGCAGTCGCCGAGCCGACTGCTTATTTTATATTTTGATTCCGACATTTTTTACCGTTTGTGTTGTTCTGTTTACGGAAAATCTCCTTTATAATTAAATCATCAAATAAAGGAGGTTCAATTATGAACACATTATATGATTAAAAATAATATGATTCCATATGTTATGATTTTGTAAAATCACAACACTGCACTTGGTTTACAAGCAAAAACAAACACTTCCTTTGCAAAAACGAATTTTTTTGCTAAAGGGTCATATATTTTTTATTGATTTAAGCTGTTTGATTATAAAACTCTCAATGTAATTTTATATCTTCAAAGCAAAAGCCCGACCTTAGTTTTATGCTAAAGTCGGGCAAAATTTTACTTTCTTCTTTTAACAAACGGAACAGGAGTTTTATCGTACTCATCAAGTCTGTTGCCGTAAAGATAATAATTTGTTTCCTTTGTAATAACAGGTGCGAGCACCACCATTGCAAATATATTCGGCAATGTCATAAAAGCGTTAAAAATATCTGACATTGTCCATACAATATCAAGAGATGTAATCGGAGCAATAAGAAGAATAACTATAAACAGCACCTTGTAAGGGATAATTCCATTTGGGCCGAAAAGATAATCAACACAGCTCTCGGCATAGTAACTCCAACCGAGAATTGTTGAAAATGCAAACAATACGATACCGACAACAAGAATCGGTGTGCCTATGTACGGAATCTGTGCAAATGCGGCAGATGTAAGTTCGCCGCCCTCAACCGAAGCTGTATCAATGTTCGGGTTCTTAATACATGAACTTACAATTACAAGACCTGTCATAAGACATACAACAACAGTATCCCAAAATGTACCTGTCGATGAAATAAGCGCCTGACGAACCGAGTTTCTTGACTGGGCTGCAGATGCAACAATCGGAGCAGAACCCATACCTGATTCGTTGCTGAAAAGGCCTCTTGCAACACCGTAACGAGCCGCAAGCATAATGCCTGTACCCGCAAGTCCGCCGCCTAATGCCTTAAAGCTGAAAGCCGACTCGCAAATAAGTGTAACTGTCTGCCAAAGCACATCAAAGTTAATTGATAAAATAATGATACAACCGATAACATAGAGTATTGCCATAAGAGGTACGAGTTTTTCGCATACTCTTGAAATAGACTTAATACCGCCGAAAATAACAAGAGCAACGCAAATTGCAATTACAACACCCGAAATAAGCGCAACAGTCGAAATATCCATTCCGAAGAAGTGGAGCATATATGTTTTGTCAGGATTAAAGGTTGTATCCATAATCTTTGCAATCGCATTTGTTTGAACACCGCAGCCAACGCCGAATGAAGCAAACAACGCAAATATCGCAAACAATACGGCTACCCACTTAAAGTTAATTCCTGTTTTCTTTGATACGCCGTTTTCAATAGCATACATTGCGCCGCCGCGCATTTTACCGTCTCGAGTTTTTACACGGTATTTCACCGCAATAAGCGACTCCGCATACTTTGTGGCAATACCAAACACGCCTGAAATCCAGCACCACAGCACCGCACCTGCACCGCCAAGCGCAATAGCCGTACCTACACCGATAATATTACCTGTACCTATTGTAGAGGCAAGTGCTGTAGTAAGCGCCTGAAACGGGCTGATGTCGCCGTCTGAATCAGGGTCTTTTGTAACAGAAAGCTTAATCGCTTTAAATGTTTTGCGCTGAACAAACTTTGTTCTGACGGTCATATAAATGTGTGCGCCAAGCAAAATTACTATCATTGGCACACCCCATAAAATGTTGTCAAACTTTGTAAAAAAGTCATTCAGCATTTGTAGAAAATCCATCGAGTTCAATCCCTTCTTCTTTTTTGCTCAATTGCTCAAGGTTACTGTATATTACAATCCTCAAGCTCCCTCAAAATCCTTTTCACATCACTTAGTCCGTCTGCAACACCGTGCAAAAGCGGAATTATATCATTACTCGGCTTGTCAAGGTCAGGCACCATTACTGTTACACAGCCTGCCGAGCTTGCCGATTTAATGCCGTTTGGAGAATCCTCAAGCGCAACGCAATTTTGCGGAGAAAGTCCGAGCATTTCCGCCGCCTTGAGGTAGATGTCGGGTGCAGGCTTGCCAACGCTTACCATTGACGCACTCACCGTAACATCAAAATATTTATATAAATCATGTGCCTTAAGGTATCTCTCTGCCCTCTGCGGAGGAGTTGCCGTTGCAAGAGCGACTTTATAGCCGTTTTCTTTCAGAAAAGAAAGCAATTCTTTTGCGCCGCTCTTAACTTCAATACCGTTTTTCTCAACATAGTTGTCCATAAGCTCAACTCTTTTTGAGCGCACAGCCTCATAATCGAAACCGTCGCCGAATATTCCCTTGAGCTTAGCCGAGGCAAGCGGCCGAGCCATACTCCTTATTGACAAAGCGTGTTTTTCTTCCATAGGAAATCCGTAAAATCTTCCTGCCTCGCACCAAAAGCGAACATAAAGTTTTTCGGAGTCGAGAATAACTCCGTCCATATCAGATATTACACCTTGAATTTTCACCGCTCACACCTCTTTTTTATCTGCATATTAGATATAAATATACCTGCGCAAATCAATACTACCGATACAATTGTTTCTATGCCAAAAACACTTTCGCCCAGCATAATGCCGGAAAGCAAAGTGCCGAACACAGGCACAAGCAAATTGAAAACGCAAATTCTGCTTGCAGGGTGATGTTTTAGCAAAGCCGTCCAGATTGCGAATGCGGCGGCAGATACAAAAGCAAGCCACAAAAGCACAAGCAATGCTTTTATGCTTGAAAAATCAAGTTTTCCGCCTGTAACAAAACCCGCAATTAAAAGCAGTATTCCGCCGAACAGCAATTGAAATCCCGTGACCGAAATCGGTTCTCGGTCACGGACTATTCCCTTAGAAATAAAATTACCCGCGGCCGCCGACAAAGTTGACATCAATATCATAAAATCGCCGAACAGCGTGTCGACAGTCACACCGCCGCCGCTGTTTACACACAAAACTCCGCAAAAGCCGAGCACGCAACCGATTATTTTACAAATGTTCAGTTTGTCCGACTTAAAAAACAGCGGAGCAAAAAGCACGGTAAAAAAAGTTGCACAGGCGGTTATAACCGAGGTGTTGGCACCGCTTGTAAATCCTATGCCGATATATGTAAAAATATACTGCCCGAAAGTCTGCACCGAACCGAGCAGCATAACAGGCATAATGCCGTTTTTCTCAATTTTAGGCAAGTGCTTGTTCTTGACTAAAAAAATGAAAAGCACCATTATTCCTGCAAGGGTAAACCTTGCACCTGCAAAAAGCAGCTTTGAGCCTATGTCGTTTCCCTCTATGCCAAACTGCGCATAGCCTACTTTTATAAAAGGAAACGCAGTACCCCAAAGCAAAGTGCAAAATATTGCAAGTGCAGCGGCTACCTTGTAATTTTTTATGCTCATCAGCTTAAATAAGGCTTTAATTCTTCAAGCATAGCTTCTTTTTTGCGAAGGCCCGTAAGTCTGAGCACTTCTTCACCGTTTTTAAAAAGGATAAGTGTAGGAATACTCATAACGCCGTAGTAATCGGCAACCTGACGCTCGGTTTCCACATTAAGCTTAAAAAATTTCATCTGTGAGCCAATCTCTGTAGAGAGCTCCTTAAAAACAGGACCCATCATTCTGCAAGGACTGCACCACTCTGCCCAAAAATCAACAAGCACAGGCACATCTGCACCAAGAACTTCGGATTCAAATTCTTCTGCAACAATTTCTTTAACCATAGCAATACCTCCTGCTTTTATTATTATCACATATAAACTCATTATCAATAAAATAAAAAAATTTACTGCTATTTTACATTATAACAGAACATACGCCGTTTTTCAACTTTTTTTACATTTCATAAATTCAATTATATGAATAAAAAATCATTTTTGCATACTCAACCGGTAACTATAGCAATGCTGAGGCATAAAATAATCTGAAAGGATGATTTGCTATGGACAATAAATACCCGTTTGAAAACACGCCGTTGCGCTATCCATACAATGCGCTTGAGCCGTACATTGATGAAAAAACAATGATTTTGCATCACGACAGACACCTGCAAGCATATATTGACAAGTTAAATTTGCTGATGAGCGAATGCAGACAGCTTCAAAAATTAAGTTTGCAGGAAATATTAAAAAATCCCTGCCGTATTCCCGATGAAAAACGCAGAGATGTTATAAACAATGCGGGCGGCGTATATAATCACAGATTTTATTTTAACGGTATGAGCCCCGATTGCCATGGGCTTGAGCGTGGTGCTCTGCACAGAAAAATGAGCGAAAGTTTCACAAGTTTTGAAAATTTCAAAAATGAGTTTACCGATGCGGCGATGTCTGTCTTTGGCTCGGGATATGCGTGGCTTGTATATGACGGCAAAAAACTGAAAATTATTACTACCAAAAATCAGGATACACCGCTTTGCAGAGGATTTATACCGATACTTAATATTGATGTTTGGGAACACGCATACTACCTAAAGCACTACAATGACCGCAAAGCCTATATCGAGGATTTTGTAAAAGCAGTAAATTGGGCAATGGCAGAAAAACGACTTTGCAACCAGAAAAGTTTTTAACATTTTTGTGTGGTGAGTGTTGAAATTTTATATTTATTATAATTTGAGTAACATATTCAGAAGATTATCTTCTGAATATTGTGGATAATAAAAAGGTTCTTTAATTATGAATTAGGATTAATCGTTGTTTAGCTCACGGTTTAGTGTAATAAATTTAAAATTTAGGTCAAGACTTTTTAAAGGTTGACCAAACTTTTATAATACTTGGCAAAATTATTTTTCTAAAGCATAATTTACCCAAACTTTTGATAAAAAGCAAAAAAACCGAGTGTTGAATTAACAGCACTCGGTTTTAAATATAAATTTACTTTTTCTTCTCTTTCGGATCAACTTCTTTTTCAAAGTTAGCGGCGTCGGAGGCATTTGCAGTATTAAATTTATAATCCTTGCCCGGGAAAATCGCATTGAGGACAATACCGGCGATTGATGCAACGGCAAGCGGTGAAAGTGTAATTGTTGCACTGCCGATTGCAAAACTTACTGTATCGCTTGAAAGTCCGAGCGCACACACAAGGATTACAGCGGCAACAATAAGGTTACGGCTTTTTGTAAAGTCAACCTTATTTTCCACAACATTTCTTACACCGATTGCAGAAATCATACCATAAAGTACGAATGAAATACCGCCGATAATACAGCTTGGAATTGAACCGATAATTGCAGATACAATCGGGAAGAATGATACACCTACAGCAAAGAAAGCGGCAATTCTGATTACTCGTGGGTCATAAACCTTTGTAAGTGCAAGTACGCCTGTATTTTCGCCATATGTTGTGTTTGCAGGGCCGCCAAAAAGTGAAGCAACAGTTGTTGCTAAACCGTCACCGGTAAGAGTTCTGTGAAGACCCGGATCCTGAATATAATTGTTTCCTGTTGTTGAACTGATAGCACAAATGTCACCGATATGCTCCATCATTGTGGCAAAAGCGATTGGAACAATGGCAATAATTGATGATGCGATAAGAGCGGTGTTAGAATAGTCGATACCGCCGAATACGGTTTTCTCCAAATGAATCGGAATACCGATAAGACCTTCACTGCCAAAAATATTGCCCTTAGCAATATTATCGCAAATTGTGTTTACACTTGTGAAATCGAAAATAGGCTGATAAACACCGTTTGCGTCTGCACCGCCTGAGAATAACCACGGTACATTCTGAATAAGGTCAGGGTTTGCCTGCGAAATAAAGTAAAGGACAAGTCCTACACCGTAAGAAATAAGCAATCCGAGAATAATCGGAATGATTTTTGCCATTCCCTTGCCCCATATGTTAAATATAACAATTCCGGCGAGAGCAACAAAGGCAAGCAGCCAGTTAGTCGTACAGTTTGAAACGGCAGACGGAGCAAGTCCAAGACCAATAGCAATAATGATTGGACCTGTAACAACAGGAGGGAAAAATCTCATAACTTTTTCAATGCCGACAGCTTTGATAATTGCGGCAAGAATGAAATAAACCAAACCTGCACACGCTACACCGAGGCAAGCATACGGCAACATACTGTTAGGGTCATCGGGTGCAAGCGCTTTGATAGCGGCATAACCGCCAAGAAAAGCAAATGAAGAACCGAGAAAAGCAGGTACTTTAAACTTTGTTATGCAGTGAAACAACAGAGTACCGAGTCCTGCCATAAGCAAGGTAGTCGAGATGTCAAGTCCTGTGATAATCGGAACAAGAATTGTTGCGCCGAACATTGCAAACATATGTTGAATACCAAGGATTATCATCTTTGGTTTGCCAAGTTTGCGGGCATCATAGATTGCGCCATTGTTTTTATCCATTTTAATTCCTCTTTCTCTTTTTTTGAGTTTTTATCCGTAAAAACCCCATTCTTTTTAATTATACTGTCTTGAAATAATAAAAGCAATATATTTTTATTATTACATAAAATAATGCATTTTAATTTGATAATTAAATAAATAATTAAAATAATGATTAATGAATAACTTATCAAACTGTTGTGACTAAATAATTTGAAAAGTTTGGTCAACCTTTTCAAAGGTTGTGGGTGTGGGCAAAGCCCACAAATACTTTCCGTTTATGCAATCTAATGATAGCAAAACAGTTTGCTGTTTTGCGGCTTGAAAACAACGGTGTTAGCCTTGAAAAGTGAAAGCAACAAGAAAAGGAAATCATACTTTTCCACATTTTACAAATAGTCAAAACCCAAATTTACTTTTCAATAAACACAAAAAGAGCCGACTCTTACGAATCGGCTCAATTATTTAAGAAAGTGTTATAAATTCAAAGTGAATTACTCGTTAATAGCGATAACTGCACCTGAACCTACTGTTCTACCACCCTCACGGATAGCGAAACGAAGACCTACTTCGATAGCGATTGGAGTGATAAGCTCAACATCCATCTCAACGTTATCGCCAGGCATACACATCTCTGTACCCTCTGGGAGTGAGATTGTACCTGTAACGTCAGTTGTTCTGAAGTAGAACTGTGGACGGTAGTTGTTAAAGAATGGAGTATGACGGCCACCCTCGTCCTTTGTAAGAACGTAAACCTGACCACGGAACTTTGTGTGTGGGTGAATTGTACCTGGCTTAGCAAGTACCTGACCTCTCTGGATTTCATTTCTCTGAACACCACGGAGAAGTACACCTACGTTGTCACCAGCCTCAGCATAGTCAAGAGTCTTTCTGAACATCTCAAGACCTGTAACAACAACTTTTCTCTTCTCATCTGTAAGACCAACGATCTCAACTTCCTCAGAAGTTCTGATCTGACCTCTTTCAACTCTACCTGTAGCAACTGTACCACGACCTGTGATTGTGAATACGTCCTCAACAGGCATAAGGAATGGCTGGTCAGCCTTACGGTCAGGAGTTGGGATAAACTCGTCAACAGCATCCATAAGCTCGTGGATGCAAGCATACTCAGGAGCATTAGGATCCTTAGAATCGCTTGTAAGTGCGAGGTAAGCTGAACCCTTGATGATTGGTGTTTCATCGCCCGGGAAGCCATACTCGTTGAGGAGGTCACGGATCTCCATCTCTACGAGCTCAAGAAGCTCAGGATCGTCAACCTGGTCTGTCTTGTTCATGAATACTACGATGTAAGGTACACCTACCTGACGAGAAAGAAGGATGTGCTCTCTTGTCTGTGGCATAGGACCGTCAGCAGCTGATACAACGAGGATAGCGCCGTCCATCTGAGCAGCACCTGTGATCATGTTCTTTACATAGTCAGCATGGCCTGGGCAGTCAACGTGTGCATAGTGACGCTTTTCTGTCTCGTACTCAACGTGAGCTGTGTTAATTGTGATACCACGCTCTCTCTCTTCAGGAGCCTTATCGATGTTAGCGTAATCAACGAAGTCAGCGTCGCCTTCTAAGTTGAGAACCTTTGTAATTGCAGCTGTAAGTGTTGTTTTACCATGGTCAACGTGGCCGATTGTACCAATGTTTACATGGGGTTTATTTCTTTCGAATTTTTCTCTTGCCATTGGAAATTTCCTCCTTAAATATGGTAATTCATTGTAATTTACATTACAATAGATTTAATGCTATTGTACCAACAAATCAGCAAAAAATCAAGAGGTTTTTATAAAAAACCTAATATATTCAGCAAAAAGGATTAATTAGTCCTTCTTAGCTCTCTCGCTCATAATCTTTTCAGCAATGTTCTTCGGAACTTCTGCATAAGTATCAGGCTCCATTACATACTGACCACGGCCCTGTGTCTTAGAACGCATATCAGTAGCATAACCAAACATTTCTGAAAGCGGAACATGAGCTGTTACTCTCTGTGCACCGTTCTCTGCTTCCATGCTCTGGATCATACCACGACGAGAGTTAAGGTCGCCGATAACATCACCGAGGTATTCGTCAGGAACGATAACTGTAACCTTCATGATAGGCTCAAGGAGAACAGGGTCAGCTTTTCTCATAGCCTCTTTGAATGCCATAGAACCGGCAATCTTAAATGCCATTTCTGATGAGTCAACCTCGTGGTAAGATCCATCATAAAGCTCAACCTTAACGTCAACTACATTGTAACCTGCGAGTACACCGCTGAGCATTGCGCCCTGGATACCCTGGTCAACAGCAGGAATATATTCCTTAGGAATAGCACCGCCGACAATGTTATTAACGAACTCGTAACCCTTGTCCTTGTTAGGGAATACATTAATCTTAACATGACCGTACTGACCCTTACCACCTGACTGACGAGCATACTTCTCATCAACAGAAGCCTCTTTACGGATTGTTTCTTTGTAAGCAACCTGTGGAGCACCGATATTAGCCTCTACCTTAAACTCACGGAGAAGACGGTCAACGATAATCTCAAGGTGAAGCTCACCCATACCTGCGATAATTGTCTGACCTGTTTCTTCATCAGTATAGGCACGGAATGTTGGGTCTTCTTCTGCAAGCTTTGCAAGAGCAATACCCATCTTTTCCTGACCGGCTTTAGTCTTAGGCTCGATAGCTACTCTGATAACAGGCTCCGGGAACTCCATAGACTCAAGAACTACAGGATTCTTTTCGTCGCAGAGTGTGTCACCTGTTGTTGTATTCTTAAGACCAACAGCAGCAGCAATATCACCTGCATAGCAGCAGTCGATATCTTTTCTGTCGTTAGCGTGCATCTGAAGAATTCTGCCCATACGCTCGTTGTTGTCTTTTACAGAGTTGTAAACTGTATCTCCGGCCTTAACAATACCTGAGTAAACTCTGAAGAAGCAGAGCTTACCTACGAATGGGTCAGTTGCAATCTTAAATGCGAGAGCCGCAAATGGCTCTGTATCAGAAGAATGTCTTTCAACTTCTTCGCCTGTTTCAGGGTTTGTACCCTTGATAGCAGGAACATCGGTTGGAGCAGGCATATAATCGATAATAGCGTCAAGGAGCATCTGAACGCCCTTGTTACGGTATGAAGAACCGCAAGTTACAGGAACCATTGTATTGTCGATTGTAGCTTTTCTGATAACTTTCTTAATTTCATCTATAGAAATTTCCTCGCCGCCGAAGTATTTCTCCATAAGATCCTCGTCAAGCTCAGCAACTGACTCGATGAGTTTCTCGTGATACTCATTAGCAAGATCCTGCATGTTCTCAGGAATTTCTTCCTCACTGTAATCTGTACCGTCTTCATTGTGGTAAATCTCGGCCTTCATAGTAACGAGGTCGATAATACCTGTGAAGTCGCTTTCGGCACCGATTGGGAGCTGAATCGGAACAGCGTTACATTTAAGTCTGTCCTTCATCATCTGTACAACATGGTAGAAGTTAGCACCCATGATGTCCATTTTATTTACGTAAACCATTCTTGGTACACCGTAGTTGTCAGCCTGACGCCATACGGTTTCAGACTGAGGCTCAACGCCGCCCTTAGCACAAAGAACTGTTACAGAACCGTCAAGTACACGGAGTGAACGCTCAACTTCAACGGTGAAGTCAACGTGACCAGGTGTGTCGATGATGTTGATTCTGTGTTTCTTGTACTGATGCTTGCTACCGAACCAAAATGCTGTTGTTGCAGCAGAAGTGATTGTGATACCACGTTCTTTCTCCTGAACCATCCAGTCCATAGTTGAAGCACCATCGTGTGTTTCGCCGATTTTATGGTTTACGCCAGTGTAATACAGGATACGCTCTGTTGTTGTAGTTTTACCGGCATCGATGTGAGCCATGATACCGATGTTTCTTGTCTGTTCAAGTGAAACCTGTCTTGGCATAAAATCCTCCTCTAAAAATTACTCCGGTAATAAAAATTACCATCTGTAATGAGCGAAAGCCTTGTTTGCTTCAGCCATCTTATGAGTGTCTTCACGCTTTTTGAAGGCACCGCCTGTGCTGTTAGTAGCATCAAGAATTTCTCCTGCAAGTCTTTCCTTCATTGTTCTTTCATTTCTGGCTCTTGAGTAAGTTGAAATCCAACGAAGACCGAGTGTCTGTCTTCTCTCAGGACGAACCTCCATAGGAACCTGATATGTGGCACCACCTACACGGCGAGCCTTTACCTCGAGAACTGGCATTACATTTTCCATAGCCTGCTCGAAAACCTCAAGTGGGTTATTACCTGTCTTATCAGCAATGATTTCAAATGCACCGTAAACAATCTTCTGAGCAACGCCCTTTTTACCGTCATACATAATGTTATTGATAAGACGAGTTACAAGTTTTGAATTATAAAGCGGATCCGGTAATACGTCACGCTTCGCAATAGAACCTCTTCTTGGCACTTTGCTTCCCTCCTTCACAATAATTGAGATATCATAGGTACTCGAAAGCGACAAACTCCCGTATGCCAACAAGAAATCCATAAATATATATAGAAATCCTGCCGCATAGCAGAACTTAAAATCAATTTAAGCCGAAGTTATGTCAATTCCTTATTTACCTGCCTTTGGACGCTTTGCGCCATACTTAGAACGGGACTGCATTCTTCCTGCAACGCCCTGTGCGTCGAGTGTACCACGAACAATGTGATAACGAACACCAGGCAAGTCCTTAACACGGCCACCACGAATAAGAACAACGCTGTGCTCCTGAAGGTTGTGACCAACACCTGGGATGTAAGAACTAACTTCGATACCGTTAGAAAGTCTTACTCTGGCAATCTTTCTGAGAGCTGAGTTAGGCTTTTTAGGTGTAGCAGTCTTTACGGCTGTGCACACACCTCTCTTCTGTGGTGAGCTCTGGTTGATAGCAACACGCTTCTTAGAGTTCCAACCCTTTAAGAGTGCAGGAGCCTTAGCTTTCTTTTCGGAAACCTCTCTGCCCTTTCTTACCAACTGGTTAAATGTAGGCATATTTTTCCTCCTTTCCAAAATATTAAGAAATTGATTAACCGCTCTGACAAGCAGAGCCGATTGGCGAGCAAGGTGCAATTACACATTGCTCTGCAATTTAGTATTATAACCCAACAAATATCATTTTGTCAAGCATTTTTATCCCGATTTTACGGCATTTTTACTTGAGTTTTTTTAATTTGTGCCGCAGCAGATACTATTTTACCCCAAATTTTTCTTTATATACCGAAAAAGCCGCCCTCCGTAAAAGCAGAGAGCGGTTTTTGTTAAAATTTTAGTTTGTTAATAAGCAAAAATGTTAAAATCAGTTGTTTTCGACTTTGAAATTGTTTTCCTTTGCAAACTGTTCCGCAACTGAATTTTTCTTTGCAACTACTACGAGATCTTTTGCAGGAGTGTAGTCAGAGCTCATACCGTCAGAGCTTAAGAAACCGAATGCATATTCGCCGAGAATTGTTGTGGATTCAGGAACTGTAATTTTCTTTAAGTTCTCACATTCTACAATAGCCTCGTTCTCAAGTTCTGTTACACCGTCTTCAAGAACGAGCTCTGTAAGGCTTTCGCAATTGAGGAAAGCATATGCCTGAATAGTTTTTACACTGCCCGGAACGGTAACCTTGATTTCAACATCTTTGTCATCGTTGTTTGTAGGATTGTAGATATAAGCGTTGTAAATATCTGTTACCTTTTTGCCTTCAATTTCACTCGGAAGTGTAAATTCAATGTGCTTTGTTGTGTAATCTCCGTCAACGACATCATACATATTTACACCTGTGACAGAAACTTCGTTGCCGTTAAATACCTTGTAAAAGCAACAGGTGCTTTCATCATAAATTTCACCGTCATTGTCTGTAACTTTTGACACATCGGAATCTCCGTCTGATGTTTCCCAATTATAATATGAACTTTCGTTGTTATAATTGCTTACAAATGTACTGATATTATCTTTTAATCCGCTTTCAAGAGACTTATATGCATGGCAAGCAACAGCACTGATAATGATGCCAAGAATGAGAATGATACCGAGAATAACGCTGATTACAATAGCTGCAATCTTACCGCCGCTCATACCTTTTTTAGGCTGATTAGGCATATTGTTGTTAGGAACATTTGTAAACTGCTGACCTGTGTAACCGTTATTTACAGGCATACCGTTTGGCTGATTAGCAGATGAATTATACTGATACGGCTGTGGTGCAGGCTGTGCATTGTTTGCGTCGGCACCAAAACCCGAAGGTGAATTATATGCGTCCGGACCGAAATTGTTTGGCTGTGTGTTGTAATTATCCGCACCGAAGCTGTTTGGCTGTGAATTGTTGTCAGCAACATTCTGCTGTGCAGGTTCGGAATTATAATTGTTTGCCGCAAAATTATCCGACTGTGCAGGCTGTGTTTGAGTTTCCTGCTCTTTTACAGGCTCTTCGACAGGAGCGGGTGTGCCGCAGCTTGTGCAAAACTTACCTGTGATTTCATTTCCGCAATTAGGACATTTCATTTACTATACCTCTCCTTAAATAAGCAAAATATATTTGCCATACTATTGCATAATTATACCATTTTGTTTATGCAAAAATCAATTGCTTTTATTTACATATAAAAAGCAATATATTGTATATTTTTATAATTTCATAACAAAAAGGTTCTCCGCAGCAGAGAACCTTAAGTTTATTATTTTACATAATTTCATCTAAGCAATTATCTCAGCCTTCAATAAAAGCCTTTAGAATTTATGCGCTCACGATTAATCAAAGCATCAGTTGTATTTAATGTACAAATCGTTATCCTTAGCGTATCTGTCGGCAGCCGAGCCTTCTTTAGTGTATATGTAAGTAAGCGGAGAACGGGTATATTCTCTTTTGCCGACAGGCTCTGAAAATGTATCTCCCGCAATATAAAAGCCTACCGCATGCTCGCCTATAACAGTCACCGATTCCGGAATATTAACCCTATCAAACGAATAGCAATCCACAATAGCGTCAGGCTCAAGAGTTTCAACACCGTCTTCAAGGGTAATTTCACGCACATATTCCGACAGGTTAAAAGTATCGCTCTGTATTGTCTTTACTGTACCCGGTATTGTAATATGAATATGGAGAATACCCGAGGAAAGAGGATTGGACGGATTGATTTTTTCGACAGCAGTTACGGTTTTGCCGTTAATTTCACTCGGAATATTAAAATAAAAATTGTAAGTATCATCTACAACTTCATCCGTAAAATTATGGTAGTAATCCCAGGTGTCAATGCCTGTGACTGTAACAGTTCCGTCATCGTTTTCAGTGTAAAAGCAATACGAGTTTTCGTCAAAATCAATACTCACGGACGAAACGGCAGCAGAGTCATCCGCACCCGTAAGCTCACCTGTTCCCATATTAAATTTATTGTTTTTGATTACATTCGTTATGACGGTATATCCGATAACACAAAGGCTGATAATCAATACACTTGCAATAACAAGAACAACTATGAGAGTTGTTTTTGATTTTTTCTTTTCACGGGCATTTACAACATCTGAAAACGGCTGATTTTGATTAGTATAACCGCTCGGCATTGCGCTGTTACTGTAATTAGGGTTTCCGTAACTATGCTGTGAATTGTAATTTTTTTGAGCATAGTTGTTTACAGGCTGTGTGTTGTAACCGTTTTGTGCGTATTCGTTTACAGGCTGAACACCGGCACTGTTTAAAGCAGTATTTTCAACTGCAGATTTCGACATTTCTTCAGAATTATTTATATTTGCCTGTTCGTCGGATTTTTCCTGAACGGCTTTTTCCTGTTCTAATTCTTCTTGCGGTACGGATCTGCCGCAAAAGGTACATATATTACCCTCAAATCTTTCTCCGCAATCCGGACATCTGTGCATTTTTCTGTTCCTCCAAATTTATATCAATTACATTCCATAGAACAGCATAATTATACCATTTTAACGCATATAAATGCAAGCATATTTTTGGATATTATAATAAAGCATAAAATTACAATTTATTTAACTAAAGTGCATAACAAAAGGCTCTCCGTTCAGAAGAGCCTTAGCTTTAAAATTATGTTTCAGAAAAACATTTCGTAAAACGATTATAAGATTTTATCTTAAATTTGCGCAAAGTCATAACTTATTATTCACGCAAGTGCTTTTTCGATTTCCTGTGCGGCATCATCAAGGTAGTTGCCCTCAAAGAGTTCTACTCTGCCCTCGTCAACACACTTGGCAAGGTCGCTGTCAATAGGAAGCTTTGCAAGTACCTTTGTATTGTAACGCTCGGCAATTTCATCAATATGGCTTTCACCGAAAATATTATGCTTTTTGCCGCAATCGGGACATACAAAATAACTCATATTCTCAACAAGACCGAGAATCGGCACATTCATCATATTTGCCATTTTTACCGCCTTTTCAACAATCATGGAAACAAGCTCCTGCGGAGATGCAACTACAATGATTCCGTCAATCGGCAAACTCTGGAATACGGTAAGCGGAACATCTCCTGTTCCCGGAGGCATATCAACAAACATATAGTCCTCGTTTTCCCAGATAACATCTTTCCAAAACTGCTTTACCGTGCCTGTAATGACAGGCGAACGCCATACAACAGGGTCGGTCGGATTTTCAAGCAAAAGGTTTACTGACATAATATCAATTCCCGTTTCGGTTGTAACAGGAATAATTCCGTATTCATTGCCCTTTGCTCTTTCGTTAATGCCAAAAGCCTTTGGAATTGACGGGCCTGTAATATCTGCGTCAAGAATAGCCGTTTTTTTACCAAGACGATTGAAAGTTACCGCAAGAGTTGAAGTAACAAGGCTTTTGCCTACTCCGCCCTTGCCCGATACTACGGCAATTACTTTCTTTACACTGCTGTATTGATTAAGGCTTTCACGCAAACTTTCCGAATTTTTTGACTTGCAGTCAGAGCTGCAAGATGAACAATCATGACTACATCCCATATTTTTTACATCTCCATTTTATACAATTTGTGTTGTTTCGTCGGGAACATACTCCGTTACAGGTTCTGTATCCGGGGCAGATTCGTAAGTTTCGGGTTCGGTATATTCTTCTGTGTAAGGCTCTGTTTCCGGCTCGGTGTACTCCTCTGTGTAAGACTGTTCTGTGGTTTCCTCCACATTCTCCGTGTAATCGGGAACATACTCCGTTTCGGTTTCAGGCTCGTAATGCTCGGTTGTCGGCTCTTGAGTTGTGGCAACAGTCGCTTTCGTGGTAGGTGCATTTGTCACCGTCGGTTTTTTATTGCCAAACGAACATTTTGAAAGCACAAAAGCAAGCACACATACTACTATAACCGCAACGGCTACCACTACGCATACCATAGCCGCCTTACTGTTTTTCTGCTTTTGTTTTTTCGCTTTTTTCTGCTTTTTCGGCTTTCCCGAATAATCGTCCGTATCTGCATTATTCTCATAATAGTCGTCATTATTCGGTTGTCTGCGCTTAAATTCGTGTCTGTCCTCACCCGTTTGAGCGTCAAAACCGTCACCGTAATCTCTGTTGCTTTTTTTCGGATTATCCGACGGTATATGATTTTTGCTTGCTATCGATTGACAGTCAAAATCATCGCCGTAATTATCGCTGTGAACATCAAAATTCTCTGCGCTGTCTATGGCAGGCTCATTATTCGGTACATCGTTTGAATTTTTTTCAACTTCTTTATTTTCAACAGTTTCGGTATTATCAACATCAAAATTTTCAATATCCGCAAATCTGTCCTCTTCATCTTTTTTTGCGTGACGGGCAATATATACTTTTTCTTCTTCCTCTTCAATTTTTTCTGTTCCGTCAAACTTATCCTTTTCGTCCATAAATTCACCCTCTTTAATTCGGTTCTAAATGTTGGGGTAACAATAATAAATTATTGTTTGGCTCACGGTTTAGTGTAATAATTTAAAAATTTAGGTCAAGCCTTTTCAAAGGTTGACCAAACTTTTATAATTACTTGGCTGAAGTATTACGCTAAACTATAAATTACCCAAACTTATGATAAAAAGCCTTTAATTCTTAAATAACCGTATAAGGCACCGCTTAAATAATAAAACAGCGGCTCGATTTTGTCAAGTCGCTGTCAAATTAATAAGTAAAACAAATTATTCTTCTGTGTTTTCTTCGCTTGTTTCGGTTTCTTCGGCATTTTCGGAAGTTTCCTCTGATTCTTCTTCATTTTCAACATCCTGAATGTCAGCTTCTATACCGCCCTCAACGAATTTTTTCTCGCTTTCGTTCTCTTCCTCGGCAATTTCAAAACCGCTTAAGAATGTGTATGGAATACCGTAACCGAATACAACGGCTGCAAGTGTTGTTACAATGCTGATTGAACTGTCATTTATAACAAATGCGCTGTGGAGCGGCATACCGCTTGCTATGCTTGCAATCATTATGTAAAGCGCAGGCAATACCATAATTATTAATGTAATCGGTGAAAAACGCTTTACAGGCTTTCCGTCGCCGACTCTTGTTGCATAGAACAAAAGCAGACCGAACACTGTGTAAACAAACAACTGAATTACATTTGAAAGCACCTGATTCTGTCCAAGTGCAAAATTAGAGAAAAAGTGTGCGCATACTACAAACGCAAGAATAAGGAATGCAGAGAAAAACAGATTTACTGTATTCTTTTTATTTGGTTTTTTCATAATCGTGCCTCCGAGCATCAAAATTATTTAGATTTTATCACACTATTGTGACAGTTTTATGACAAATGTTCAGTAAATATCGCACTATACAGCACATTTATTACCTTATTTTTTTGCTTTTGCGGCAAGGCACACCCAACCTTTTTCAAGGTGTTCTTCTATAATGTCAAAATCCTTGCCGATTGATTCCTTTACCTCTTCGGCACGGGTATCAATAATACCGCTCATAATATAAACCGCATCGTCTTTCATAAAGTCTTTTACACCTTTTGAAAGGAACATAATTGCGTCTGCTACAATATTTGCAAGTACAATGTCATACTTACCTGTTACTTTATCTGTAAAGCTGCCGCAGATTGCAGTAAAGCGGTCAGCCACATTGTTAATTTCGGCATTTTCTTTTGCGGTTCTTACCGCAACATCGTCAATGTCAACTCCGACGGCACTTTCTGCACCCATAAGCAAAGACGCAATACCGAGCACACCGCTGCCACAACCCACATCAAGCACTTTGTCGCCTTTTTTCATATACTTTTCGCACATTTCAAGGCAAAGTCTTGTGGTTTCGTGACTGCCTGTGCCAAACGCAAGACCCGGGTCAATATTCAAAACTATTCTGCCCTGCGGATCGTAATCATCTCTCCAACTCGGGCAAATAAGGAGCTTTTCTCCAACGGCAATCGGATTAAAATACTTTTTCCAATTGTTTCTCCAATCCTCTTCGGCACAGTCGAGCAATTCAATTTTATGCTCAATGCCCTCTGCATTATACCTTTCGGACAAAAAGGCTACAGCCTCGTTCGGAGAAACATCAGGCTCAAGGTAAATATGAACATAGGCAACGCTCCTGTCTTTCTTGAGCAAATCCTCATCTATAAGGTCAATGTGTGCAATCTCCTGCACTTCCTGCTCAAGAGCAGTGTAGTCCTCAATATAAATTCCGTAAGGCACTACAACATTCGCAATGTCGCCTGCCCTGTCTATATCCTTTGCGTTTACCGCAATTTTTATTTCTGTCCAAGACTCCATTTGTTAAGCCCCTTTATATACTATTATCAGAATTATTCGTTGAACATTCTCTTTATTTTCTCAAAAAAGCTGTTGCGCTGTGCGTAGTTCTTTTCGTTTGTAACATTCTCAAATTCTTTTATAAGATTTTTCTGCTTAGCGTTAAGATTCTTCGGAACTTCAATGGTTACACGCACATACTGGTCGCCTTTTCCTCTGCCGTTAAGACGCTGAATGCCTTTGCCCTTAAGCTTAAATACATCGCCCGGCTGTGTACCCTCGTGAACCTGATACGAAACCTTGCCGTCGAGAGTAGGAACAACCACCTCTGCGCCGAGAGCAGCCTGTGCAAATGTGAGAGGAAGATTGCACCATACATCATCGCCTCTGCGTTCAAATACAGGATGCGGCTGAACATTTACATATACATGAAGGTCACCCGACGGGCCGCCGTTGTAACCTGCGTTGCCTCTGCCGCCGACATTAAGAATCTGCTGGTCTTTAATGCCTGCCGGAACTGTAATATCAACAGTTTTAGTCCTGCGCTTTCTGCCCGAACCGCCGCACTTAGGGCAAGGACTGTCAATAATCTTGCCTTTACCGTGACAAGCGTCACAGGCACGCTGTGTCTGAACAACTCCGAAAGGTGAACGCTGGCTGATTGTAACTCTGCCCGAGCCTCCGCACACAGAGCAGGTCTTAGGCTGAGTACCGGGTTTTGCGCCCGTACCGTGACATTCGTCACAAGAAGAAACGCAATCGTAGCTTACGGTCTTTTTACAGCCCTTTGCAGCCTCTTCAAATGAAATATAAATGCTTGCCTCAACATCGCTGCCTCGGCTCGGAGCATTAGGATTATTGGAGCGTCTGCCTCCGAATCCGCCGAAAAAGCTTGAAAAAATATCATCTATATCAATGCCCTGACCGTATGCACCGTAACCGCCTGCGCCGCCCGCACCGAAGTTAGGGTCTACGCCTGCGTGACCGTACTGGTCATAGCGGGCTTTTTTATCTTTATCTGAAAGTACCTCGTAAGCCTCGTTGACTTCTTTGAATTTTTCTTCACATTCCTTATCTCCCGGATGGAGGTCAGGGTGGTACTTTTTAGCGCTCTGACGGTAAGCCTTTTTAATTTCATCTTCGCTTGCTCCCTTAGAAACGCCAAGCACCTCGTAATAATCTCTTTTATCTGCCATCATTCTCACCTTTTAATAACTTGTTATCAGCTGTATAAAGGTTATCTATATACGCTGTCAAAAATCCATACAGTGCTAAAGGAGCCGTTGCAAAAAACAGCCCCTTTAACAAATTTTAACAGGAAAAACAAATGAAGTCAATCATTGTGTAAATCTATTTATAGGTGCCGTTTTTAATCAGTTGCCGTCAACATCCTTAAAATCGGCATCATATACGTTAGGGTCACCGTTTGAGCCGCCCTGTGTGCCCTGCTGTGGGTCACCCTGCGGAGCCGCACCCTGTGCACCCTGCGGATTTG
This sequence comes from Ruminococcus sp. FMBCY1, assembly GCF_023921805.1. Classification (GTDB taxonomy): domain Bacteria; phylum Bacillota; class Clostridia; order Oscillospirales; family Acutalibacteraceae; genus Ruminococcoides; species Ruminococcoides intestinale_A. The sequence goes on from NZ_CP074197.1 coordinate 1,489,290, forward strand.
CCTGCTGATAAAGTTTTGCGGAAACTTCGTAAACAGCTTTCTGTAAATCCTCCTTAGCAGTGTCAATCATAGACTTGTCGTTCTTAGCGATAGCGTCCTTAACTGCAGCACACTTTGTATTGATTGTATTCTTTTCGTCCTCTGAAATCTTGTCGCCGCTCTCGTTTACGAGCTTTTCAGCCTGATATACAAGGTTCTCTGCTTCGTTCTTAGCGTCAACCTCTTCACGGTGCTTCTTATCTTCTGCGGCGTACTGCTCTGCTTCCTTAACAGCCTTGTCGATATCTTCCTTGCTCATTGAGGTTGAGTTCTGAATCTGAATCTTCTGCTCCTTGCCTGTACCGAGGTCTTTTGCAGATACATTAACAATACCGTTTGCATCAATATCAAATGTTACTTCAATCTGTGGAATACCACGCATAGCTGGAGCAATGCCTGTGAGAGCAAACAAACCGAGCTGCTTGTTATCTCTTGCAAATTCACGCTCACCCTGTAAAACATTGATTTCAACCTGTGTCTGGTTATCAGCGGCAGTTGAGAAAATCTGGCTCTTCTTTGTAGGAATTGTTGTGTTTCTCTCAATAATCTTTGTCATTACGCCGCCCATTGTTTCAACACCGAGTGAAAGAGGTGTAACATCGAGGAGAAGAAGTCCCTCTACCTCGCCGCCGAGAACGCCGCCCTGAATAGCAGCACCTACAGCTACGCACTCATCAGGGTTAATGCCCTTGAACGGCTCTTTGCCGATAAGTTTTTTAACAGCTTCCTGTACAGCAGGAATTCTTGAAGAACCGCCGACCATAAGAACCTTGTCAATCTGACTGATCTGTAAACCTGAATCAGAGAGAGCCGAACGAACCGGACCCATTGTAGCCTCTACAAGGTCTGCTGTAAGTTCGTCAAACTTAGCTCTTGTAAGTGTTAAGTCAAGGTGCTTAGGACCTGTCTGGTCTGCTGTAATGAACGGGAGGTTGATTGAAGATGTTGTAACGCCCGAAAGCTCTATCTTAGCTTTCTCTGCAGCCTCTTTGAAACGCTGCATAGCAACCTTATCTGATGAAAGGTCAATACCTGTTTCGTTTTTGAATGATGTTACCATCCAGTCGATAATTCTCTTATCGAAGTCATCACCACCGAGGCGGTTGTTACCTGCTGTTGCAAGAACTTCCTGAACACCGTCGCCCATCTCAATGATAGATACATCGAATGTACCGCCGCCGAGGTCATATACCATAACCTTCTGGTCTTTTTCTTTATCTATACCGTATGAAAGAGCAGCTGCTGTAGGCTCGTTGATAATTCTCTTTACATCAAGACCTGCAATCTTACCTGCATCCTTAGTAGCCTGACGCTGTGCGTCTGTAAAGTAAGCAGGAACTGTAATAACTGCCTGTGTTACCTTTTCGCCGAGGTATGCTTCAGCGTCTGCCTTTAACTTTGAAAGAATCATAGCTGAAATTTCCTGCGGTGTGTACTGCTTGCCGTCAATTGATACTTTATATGATGTACCCATTTCTCTCTTAATAGAAGAAACTGTCTTGTCAGGGTTTGTGATAGCCTGGCGCTTTGCAACCTGACCTACCATACGCTCACCGTCTTTTGAGAAAGCAACAACGGAAGGAGTTGTTCTTGCGCCCTCGGCGTTAGGAATAACTACAGGCTCGCCGCCTTCGATAACTGCTACACATGAGTTTGTTGTACCTAAATCTATACCTATTGTCTTTGCCATAATGAATTCCTCCTGAATATATTTGTTTTACTTTTATACTGATTTATTTATATAAAGGTCTTAGTCGCAATTTGCAACCTGAACCATTGCATGACGAATAATTTTATCACCGATTTTGTAACCTGTCTGGAACACCTGTGAAATACAGTTCTTTTCAAAATTCTCATCGTCAATCTTTGAGATTGCGTTGTGAATTTCCGGATTAAACTCCTCACCCTGCGCACCGAAAGGCTCAACCTTGAGCTTTTCAAGCGACTTTGCAAGCTGATTTGAAATAAGCTCAATGCCCTTTAAAATTTCGGGGTCACAATCTTTTAAATTTGTAATAGCCATCTGAATACTGTCTGCTACAGGCAAAAGCTCTGTAACCGCCTTTGCTGTTGCGTCATCATAAATAGAAAGCTTTTCGTTTGCTGTACGCTTGCGGTAGTTGTCATACTCGGCACAAAGGCGAAGATATTTGTCTTTCTGTGAGTTGAGCTCCTCCTCAAGTTCAGCTATTTTTTTGGCGGTTTCATCAATTTCTTCCGTAACCGCTTCAGCTGTCTGTTCGGATGTATTCTCGTTTACAACAGCTTCGTCTTTTGTCACTTCTTTTTTCTTTGACATATTACCTTTCCTTTCTATATTAATTCTATATTAATGCTCTATAAGCTCGCTTATTATTTTACTTACACATTCGCTTATACATTCTATAATCGAAATCACTCTGCCGTAATCCGTTCGTATCGGAGCTATTACGGCAAGCGTACCGGACGGTGTATCTTTTACGCTATAGCTTGAAGAAATTACCGAGCTGTACGCAAGTTCTATACGGCTGTTTTCTGTACCTATACTTACCGAAGTACCTATCGGCAGGCTTGTAAGAACACCTGCAAGATCTCCTTTCCTTGAAAGAAGTTCAATTACATTTCTTGCCGCAAGAAAATTTACATTCTGCATAAACAACGGCTTTGTCTGACCGCTCAAAAAGATTCCGACTTCGTTTGCCTTGTCTGCCGCATCTTTTATCGCCGTAAGCACACTTGGCATAAAGAGCGATAACTCGCCAAATCTTGCCGCTGCCGTCTGTATAAACGGACGATTTATCGAAGAAAGCCTTACTCCGTCAAACAATTCGTTAAGCGCTTTGTCAAACACTTCAAGAATTTCGGGAGTGATTATAAATTCGCATCTGAAAAGCTGATTTTTTATAATGCCGTTTGAGGCAATTACAACAGTCATTGCCGTGTGCGAACCCGTCTGCACAAAGCTGATTTTGTGAATCCTGCTTTCTGCGGAATTCGGTGCTGTGGCAACTGCGGTAAGTCCTGTCAGCTCCGAAAGAAGATCTGCCGCCGATTTTAAAATATTTTCGGGTGATTCGGCATTTCTGTAAAGTTTATCCTCCACAAGTTCTCTGCCCCGCTGTGACACCGCCACAATCTTCATAAGATTGTCAACATAGTATCTGTAGCCCTGCTGAGTAGGTATTCTGCCTGCCGATGTATGCGGCTGAACAAGATAACCCTTTTGTGTGAGGTCTGCCATATCATTTCTTACCGTAGCCGATGAAACTTTTAAATCCGTTTCGTCTATCAGAGTTTTTGAACCTACAGGCTCACCTGTCTTTATAAAGTTTTCAACAACAGCCGAAAGAATTTTTTGCTTTCTTTCCGCAAGCTCCATAGGTATCACCTCTCTGCCTGCGTTTTTTGTTGTTTTAGCACTCTCTGTGTGTGAGTGCTAACTCTTATGCTTATACTATAATCTTAAAGTCAGCAAAAGTCAAGAGTTTTATCAGAAAAATTTTACTTTTCAAAAACTTTTCACAAATCCGTCACCATTATTGACATTTCAGCGCAAAATATACTATAATGGAAGTTATATTGACAAATACACCCTTAACTACACAAAATGGCTTAAATTAGCCGTAATTTTGATACAACTAAGATACAAAAGAGGTTATTATGAGAATCGGTTACTTTTTCAGAGTTTGCTCCGGCGCAACATTCAGCAAACTTTCCGGCGCAATAAATACCGTTCACACAAAATCCGGCAAAAACAAAGCCGGCATTTTCTTTGATATGGTAGGTTGCTTTTTTAAATACAGAGCGGGATATAATGACTATGTTCTGTTTGAATACTACAATATGACTGCAGACCAACGCAAAACGTATATGACACGCTTTAAAAACAAGCGTTTTATGTTAATGCAGAACGATCTTACAAGTGCCGAAATATTTAACGATAAAAGATTATTTGATACCAGATTTGCAAAATATCTTGGCAGACGGGTACTTGTAATTGAGGAAAAGATTACTTTGGAGCAATTCAGCGAATTTATTAAGCCTTGGGATGTTTTCATTGCAAAGCCTGCTTTCGGCGAATGCGGCAAAGGCATTGAAAAACTTGTTAAAGCGGACTTTAAGAGTGACGAAGAATTTTATAATTATGTTTTTGACAAAGAAAACGAATTCGGTGTACTTGAAGAGGCAATAAAACAACACCCCGATGTTTCAAAAATTTATCCTCACTCAATTAACTGCTTAAGAATTGCCACACTTGTGGTAGACGGCAAGCCGAATATTTTGTATGCGGTGTTTAAAACAGGAAATAACGGTAAATTTGTAGATAATCTTGAAAACGGCGGTTTTGCCTGTCACTTTGACCTCGATACAGGTACGGTAACAGGGCCGGGACATACTTCCGATATGGAAATTGCATACGAACACCCGTATTCGGGAATAAAATTTAAAGGTTTTAAAATTCCTTACTGCGAAGAGGTCAAGGAGCTTGTTAAAAATGCGGCACTGGAAGAACCCGAATTTAAGTATTGCGGTTGGGATGTATGCATTTCGGAGAACGGACCTGCGATTATCGAGGGCAATGACTATGCGGCATATGACTTTCCGCAGTTACCCGACGAAGATACTCCAAAGGTCGGATTAATTTCAATTATAAAGCAGTATATTCCCGACCTTAAACTTTAAATCATTAATACATTAGATTTATAGGAGATCAACAAATGGAAACCATAAAATCCTTTTACTTTATATTATGGGCAATAATCGCTCTGTATATGTTCGTATCGGCAAAAAAGCTCGGTTCTTTGTGCTACATCATCGGGGGTTTTTTCAGCTTTATGACTGTATGGTACGCTATGAACAGTTTTTCGGGAATTGCAATGTTTGACGGTGTGCTCGGCATTGTGTTTAAATGTGTAGTAGGCGCTTTCCTGCTCGGCTTTGTACTGATTTATGTAATCGGTAAACTAAAAAAGAATAAGAAATAAAATTTTAAATCAATTACAGGCTTAAAAGCATAACCCCTCCGGCAACGCTGTTAATATGCGTTGTCGGAGGGGTTATTGTTGTTGCCAAACTTTGCATATACAAAAAGCTTTTCAAAATATGTCGCATTAGAACAAATTTTAAAAACAATGTAAAAATAATTGACAGGGACTATATCTGATTTTATAATATTTATATAAATACATTCATATAAAGGACTGATATTATGATAAAATTCAATAATGTTACAAAGGTATTTAACAACACTTTAAAAGCAGTAGACGACCTGTCTTTTACTGTAAATAAAGGCGAAATTGTAGGTTTTATCGGACCGAACGGTTCGGGCAAAACCACCACAATCAAAATGCTTACAGGTATTCTCTCAAGTGACAGCGGTGAAATAAGCATCAACGGTCACGACATAAAAAAAGAACCGCTTGAGGCAAAGAAAAGTATCGGTTACATTGCCGACAGTCCCGATATGTTCTTAAGGCTCAAAGGAATTGAGTTTCTCAATTTCATCGGTGACATCTACAAAGTTCCGTCAGATGTGCGCAAAAAGAGATTTACCGAAGTTTGCGACAGATTCGGACTTACCGACAGCTTAAACGCACCTATGCTAAGCTACTCGCACGGTATGCGTCAGAAAATTATGGTTGCCGCCGCACTTGTGCACAATCCCGATGTATGGATTCTTGACGAACCGCTCATCGGTCTTGACCCTAAGAGTGCTTTTGAACTGAAAGCTATGATGCGTGAACACGCAGATGCGGGTAACTGCGTATTTTTCTCCACCCACATACTTGAAGTTGCCGAAAAACTCTGCGACAAGGTTATCATAATAAAAAAGGGCAAATCGCTTTATGACGGCACTCTCGATAATCTTTGTAGTCAGAACACAGGCAAATCACTTGAACAAATCTTTTTGGAGCTGACTGAAAATGAGTAATTTTTTTAATTTATTAAAAACCTTTATAAAAACAACCGAGCTAACCTCCGCAGAAAAAAAGCGTTCCAAACATTTTTATACAATTATGGGTACGGCGGTTGTGCTTCTTATTATGATACCGGCAGGTGCGCTTGTCGGAATAATCACCTATGCTCTAACACTTGGCGTAATGACATACGGCGGAGCAACACAGGGTGCGGAAGTAATTTTACATATTATTTCTATCCTTTCCGTAGTATTCGGAATTAATGTAATTATCAATATATTTTATTTTTCAAACGATATTGAAAATCTCATTCCTCTTCCGTTAAAGCCGAGAGAAATCGTAAGCGCAAAGTTTGCTTATTCCCTGCTTTCGGAAAACATAATGGAATTTATCCTTATTCTCGGCGCTTGCGTAGGCTTTATGTCGGCAAAGGGATTTTCGCTTACAGGTGTTATAACTTCAATAATCGGCATACTTACCGTTCCCATTATTCCTCTTGCTTACTGCGGAATTATTGCCGTTATATTTATGTACTTTACCCACTCGGTAAAAAATCGTGATTTCCTCAATAAAATTACAGGTATCGGCACTGCCGTGCTTATAGTCGGCGCATTGGTTGCTCTCGTAAGCATCAGCGGATTTAATCCCGACGCAATCGTTACTTCGCTTGCAAGCGCAGACAACGGATTTTTAAATGTTATGAACTTTATTTTTCCGCACATTCCGCTTATGATGGATTCTATCTCAAGCGAATCCGTATATCAACTGCTTTTATACTTGCTTGCAAATGTAATTTTTGTTGCAGTCTTCCTTTTCCTTGCGTCAAAAATGTATATCAAAGGTGTGTCGGACATCAATACCACAAAATCCAAACGCAGTAAAAGCATTGCAAGTCAGGCTGTTGAAGAATCAACCCAAAAAGGAGTTTTTGCAAGTTATTTGAAAAAAGAATTTCTTATCCTTTTCAGAACTCCGCCTTTCTTTATGGACTGCATAGCCATTAACCTTTTGTGGCCTGTTTTTATGGCTGTTATTATGATTTTGCAGGGCAGTACAAACTTTTTGTCGGGCACACTTACACCGTACCTTGCGGGAGATCAAAAAAGTATTACTGTAATTACCGTAGCGGCTGTTGTAATTTCCGCCCTTGTCACGGCAATTAACAGTATCGCTTCTTCCGCAATTTCAAGAGAGGGCAAGCACTTCCAATTTATGCGCTATATTCCCGTTACATTAAGAGTTCAACTGAATGCAAAAGCACTTACAAGTATAATCATCAGCGGCTCTGTTATGGTGCTCTATGTAATTGCATTTAATATTTACTGCGCAATTCTCGCAGACAGCTTTAACCCGTTTGTATTCATCGTAATTCCGCTTATACATATTCTTTTAAGCCTTATCTGCGTTGTTTTTGTAACCTACCTCGGTATATTCTTGGACACAATAAACCCTAAACTTGTATGGGACGATGAAATCAACGCTTTGCGAGGTAACTACAATACCGTAATCAATGCAGCCATAATTATAGCAATTACCGCCGCTATTTGTGCAATTTCTCTTGTATTGCTATGGATTTTTGGCGTTGAACCTGTTATAATTAACCTTGGACTTGTTATTGTTATGTATGTGCTTGCGGTTTTTGCACAAAGGCTTTGCCTTAGCAAGGGTGTAAAAAATCTTGAACAAACCGAAAGCTGATAGATTCGAAACACAATGCAAATCAAATTTTATTAAGGTGATTTATAATGACAGAAACTAACTATTCCATGCTCTGCGATTTTTACGAGCTTACAATGTCAAACGGCTATTTTAAAAACGGCTTTTACAAAAAGACTGTTTACTTCGACCTTTTCTTCCGCAAAGTACCCGACAACGGCGGTTTTGCCATTGCGGCAGGCCTTGAGCAGGTAATTGACTACATCAAAAATCTCCACTTCTCCGAAACCGATATTGAATATCTTAGAGAAAAAGGAATTTTTGACGAAGAATTTTTAAAATATCTTTCAAATTTCAAATTCACAGGTGATATTTACGCTATTCCCGAGGGAACTCCTATCTTCCCTAACGAACCGATTATTACGGTAAAAGCTCCTGCCATAGAGGCACAGCTTATCGAAACATTTTTACTTCTTACAATCAATCATCAGACTCTCATTGCAACAAAGGCAAACAGAATTGTTCGTGCCGCACAGGGCAGAACTGTTCTTGAGTTTGGTTCTCGCCGTGCACAGGGCGCAACAGGTGCCGTTGACGGTGCAAGAGCCGCATACATAGGCGGTTGTGCCGGTACAGCCTGCACACTTACAGACGCACTTTACGGCGTACCCGCAGGCGGCACAATGGCTCATTCCTGGATTCAGATGTTCGACAACGAATATACAGCATTCCGCACCTACTGCGAGCTTTATCCTGAGAACCCGACACTTCTTGTCGATACTTACAACACGCTTAAAAGCGGCGTTCCGAACGCAATAAGAGTATTTAAAGAAGTGCTTGTTCCAAAGGGCATTAACAAATTTGCAATTCGTCTTGATTCGGGCGATATTTCTTACCTTTCTAAAAAAGCGAGAAAAATGCTTGACGAGGCAGGACTTGAAAACTGCAAAATTGTTGCGTCAAACTCACTCGACGAGTACCTTATCCGTGACCTTATGATGCAGGGTGCACAGGTCGATGTTTTCGGAGTTGGCGAAAGACTTATAACTTCGTCAAGTTCGCCTGTATTCGGCGGTGTATATAAACTTGTTGCCGTTGAAGAACCCACAAGCGGCGAAATTATCCCGAAAATCAAAGTCAGCGAGAACACATCAAAAATCACAAATCCTCATTTCAAAAAACTTTACCGTTATTATGACAACGAGAGCGGCAAGGCTCTTGCCGACGAACTTTGCGTGTACGACGAAGTAATGGATTTCTCAAAACCACACACCATTTTCGACCAGAATGCAACATGGAAAGCAAAAACTCTCACAGACTTTACCGCAAAAGAATTACTTGTACCGATATTTAAGGACGGCAAGTGCGTGTATGAATCGCCAAAGATTGAAGATATTGCAAAATACTGCAAAGACCAAATCGGACTCCTTTGGGACGAGGTAAAGCGATTTGAGAACCCGCACAACTACTATGTTGACCTCTCGAAAAAACTTTGGGACATCAAAAACATTCTTTTAAATATCTATCAGAGTTAAAATCACAGGAGTTCATATGATAAATTTAAAACAAATTATCGCCGTAACACTTACCGCCACAGCAGTAGCGGCAACTGCAATTGTTTCGGCATCAGCACTTGATACGCAAAAATACGACTTAAACGATGACGGCAGATTTGATGTGCAGGATGTTACATACTTGCAGATAAAAATAGCAGGTGACGGAGAACTGACAGACAATCAGAAAAAAATTGCCGACTATAACAATGACGGCAAAATTGATGTTCAGGATGTAACCTCGGCTCAAATGCTCATTTCGGGAGGAGAAACTCCGACACAGCCTGCAACACAGCCGACCACCGTACAACCGACTTCACAACCGCAGCCTACCACACAGCCGAGCGGATCTGCAAGCTATAATAAAGAATTTGCCGATAAGGTAATTGAACTTGTAAATGCGGCACGGGCAAAAGAGGGACTTTCTCCTCTCACAAAAGACACAACTCTTACAAACCTTTCAAACATTCGTTCAAAAGAAACAGCAACTCTGTTTTCACACCAGCGCCCTGACGGCACAAGCTGGTCTATGGTTTTAAAGCAGAATAATGTTTCGTACACTTCGGCAGCCGAAAACATTGCCGCAGGACAGAACACACCCGAAGCTGTAGTAAAAGAATGGATGAATTCTCCGTCGCACAGAGCAAACATAATGAACAGCAAATATAACAAAATCGGTGTTTCGTGTTATGTTGACCAAAATGCTCCGTACAGATATTATTGGGAACAGTTGTTTATTAAGGGCTAACGCAAACTCCGATAGCCAACCGGCTTGCTGTTTGGCAGCTTAAACACAATAGCGAAAACCTTTCAATTATGAAAACAAACAAGAAAATAGGCTTTTTAACACCGTCAACTCTTTGCGCTGACGGTGTTTTCTTTGCATAATAATTTTTCACCTGTTTTGTGAAAATCGATGCAAAAACTCTGACCAAAAATTCGACTGTTTAATTTTGCTAAAAATATTGACTGTTATACGCAGAATTGATATAATTTTGTTATAAAAGGCAGGCGGTGAAGATATGAAAAAAACTCGGCTGATAAAAATTATACTTAAACGGACAGGAGCACTTAAGTTTTTGACAACATACATAATAATATTTGCAGGTGTAAGCATTGGTGTATGGATAGTTGAGCCGAACATAAAAACTCCGATTGACAGTGTATGGTACTGTTTCAGCGTAGCCACGACCATAGGTTTTGGCGACATAACCGCCGTTACGATACTCGGCAGGGCAATGTCGATTTTCCTGTCGATATGTTCCATACTGATAATAGCGGTAGTACCGGGAATTATTACAAGCTATTATATTGAGAGTACAAAGCTAAAGGAAAAGGAAAGTATAGCAAAATTTCTTGACGACCTCGAACATCTGCCTGAACTTTCAAAAGAGGATTTACAAAGCCTTTCGGAAAAGGTAAAAAAGTTTAATAGGAAGTAATATTAAATCATTTTAAAATTTTCGTTCCGATTTAGTCTAAGCTATTTGCTAAATTATGTTTTAGCAGAGTGTCGGTCGGGCATTGAATTTTAGCTAACGCTAAATTATCCTCCCAAAAAATAAAAAAGTTTACTCAATTTTTTCAAAAATTGCGGGTTTGGGCAGCGCCCATAAAATCTTCCGATACAACAATTTATCAGGCGCAAACAGCCACGCTGTTTGCGTGCTAAAACTAAGTTTGCTAAAACAGGCGACAGCCTTTTAGAAAAGAAATAATTAACTTTTTCATTATATAACGAATGTCTTTTATTGTTGCTATCGCATTTAAAGGCTTTCGCCGTTGTGTTCAAGCCGCCAAACAGCGAGCTGTTTGGCTATCGTCAGATTGCGTAATCGGAAAGTATTTGTGGGCTTTGCCCACACCCACGACCTTTGAAAAGGTCGACCAAACTTTTATAATTACTTGTCGAAACAATTTGCCAAACCGTAATTTATTATTGTTATCCCACATTTAAAACAGAACCATAAATGTAAAAGCCTGACAACATTCAAATCTGTTGTCAGGCTGATTATTATAAATTATTAATTTCAGAAAACATTTTCTCGGCTGTCTTTGCGTTGTCAAAGATAGCTTTTTTCAATTCATCAAGCGAAGAAAATTTCTTTTCGCCTCTTATAAAATCTATAAGCCGCACATCTACCGTCTTGCCGTACAACTCTTCTCCACTGTAGTCGGGCATCCAAGTTTCGCAAAGCGGGGCAAAATTGCCTACTGTCGGTTTTACTCCTATATTTGTAACGCCGCAGAATTTTCTGCCGTCATCAAGAGTAACGCACGATGCATACACGCCAAACTTCGGCACAACAAGTTCTTCGTGCAAAGACTGATTAAGAGTCGGTGTTCCGAGTTCTCTGCCCAAGTGCTGACCGTGTACAACCTCTCCGCCGAATCCGAAATATGAACCTAAAAGTTCGTTTGCCCTGCGCATATTTCCGTCCTTAATAAGTTCACGGATAAGCGTTGACGAAACTACTCCCTCTTTTTCTTCAACAGGCGGCAAAACCTGCAACTCAATTCCGTTTTCCTTGCAAATTTCGGCGAGCAGCTCGGTATTTCCCTCGCCGTTTTTACCGAAAGTGTAATTAAAACCGCAGCAAAGTTTTTTTGCTTTCAGAGTTTTTATTAACATATCTTCCACAAATTTTCGTGGCGCAACATCAACAACCGACTTGAAATCGCACATATACAGGTGCTGTATTCCGATTTCGGACAGCACTGTTTTTTTATCTTCAACGCTCATCAACGCCTCTTGCGGTTGATTTTTAAGCACACTTTTCGGACTTTGTGCAAAGGTAAAGCAAATCGGCACAAGTCCGTTTTCACTGCCCCTTACCGCCTCGCCGATAACCTTGCGGTGACCGATGTGCAAGCCGTCAAAAAAGCCGAGTGCCGCTGATGTATTTTGTTTTTCGGGTAATAATTCAAAAAAAGTTTGCATATATTTATTCATACCTTAATTGCAGAGCATCTGCAAGTTAAATTTTTCCGCTTTTAAGCAGCATTGCCGTTTTCAGCACGGCTACTTGAGTTTTTGCATCCGGCAACTGATTGTTGAGCACCATTTCAACCGCCTTGTCGAGCGGAATTTTCTCGACATCCAAAAATTCGCCCTCGTCAGGCTTGCTTTCACCCTCGCTCTTTATTCTGCATACATAAAGATGAATTATCTCGTTGGTGTAGCCGGGTGACGGATAAAGCTGACCGAGTGAAGTATAAGAATATCCCTGTGCGCCTGTTTCTTCAAGCAATTCACGCTTGCCGTTTTCAAGCGGAGTTGAGCCTTTTTCGAGCTTGCCTGCAGGAAGCTCAAGCACAACCTCTTTGTACGGATAACGAAATTGTCTTACAAAAAGCAGGTTGTTGTCGTTGTCAAGGGCGGCTACGGTAACTCCGCCGGGGTGATTTACAACTTCCCTTTTAGACTTTTTACCGTCCTCAAGTTCAACATCGTCAAGGGTAATATGCAAAATTCTGCCGTCAAAAACAGAAGTGCTGTTTATGGTTTTTTCAAAAAGTTTCATACCTATACCTCATTTGAATTTTAATTTAAGGAAAAAAACAGAAAGGAAATTTTTATGACAGACTACAATGTAATGCCCGACTACCAGACCAGAAGAAAAATTATTAACGACATCTGCGAAAAATACAGTTTTGTTCATCATTCATTCGCAGGCAAAAGCGTATGCGGCAGATGTATTGATGTTTTGCACATCGGCAACACAAAAAACTGCGTGCTTTACTGCGCAGGCTTTCACGGTTCCGAATATCTTACCGTTACGGCGGTTCTCAAATTTTTTGAACAATGCGCCGATGCAATGGAGAACGATTCCGTTGTCGGTCGCTATAAAATACGAGATTTTCTCCGTGAAAAAGGACTTACGATTGTGCCTTGCGTAAATCCCGACGGAGTTGAAATCGCAATTCACGGCTCCGATGCCGCTCTCAAATACAAATCTCTTGTGGAAAAAGCCTCTAAAGAAAACAAAGTCTGGCAGGCAAACGCAAGGGGTGTGGACATTAACCACAACTTCAACGCAGGTTGGAACGAGCTTAAAAACCGTGAACTGAGTATGAACATAAAAGCTCCATCCGCCACCCGTTTCGGCGGCAACGCTCCCGAAAGCGAGCCTGAAACCAAGGCGCTCACAAACCTGTGCAAACGCAACAACTTTGACCGTGCCATTGCTTTTCACAGTCAGGGCAGAGAGATTTACTGCTCGTTCGGCAAGCACACTCCCGTTATGAGTTTTCGACTTGCGTCCGTACTCTCCCAAGCAAGCGGTTACAATATCTCTGTACCCGAGGATATTGCGACAGGCGGCGGCTTTAAAGATTGGTTTATTGAAAAATTCCGCCGTCCGGCTCTCACCATAGAAATGGGAAAAGGCAAAAACCCCTTGCCGCTCTCCGATTTTGAACCCGAATACAAAATTATGCTGAATATGCTCTGCCTCGGAGTTATTGTATAATTTTTGTGTTTTTGAGTTTTTATGTCAGTAAATTAATCAGAATTCAGCAGAGAGTTTTGCAAAAATTATAAAAGTTCGGTCAAACTTTTCAAAGGCTTGACCTGAATTCTAAAATCTTTTAATCTTAACCGTGCGCTAAACAATAATTCCCTCCGCCTTTTGATAAAAAGCCGACTTACTAATCCTAATTTTCCAACTGAAAAATATTTTATTCTGTGGTTATAATCATCTGCCCGACAACCGCTTAGTGGTGTCGGGCAGTTATATTTTATACGGTTTTTAATCAGTCCTCGTCATCAAAGAACTTAATTGACTTTACGATTTCGTCAATCGCCTCGTCTGAAATTACATTCGGTTCATCAAGATATTTTGAGCGCTTTTCAATGCCCTCAATAGCCATTTCAAGCTCCTCCTGCGGAGTGCTCGGTTTCTTTGGCTTTTCATAAACCTCTTTGTCCTCCGGATTTGAAATATTTACATATTCCTCTTCCTTTGGTGTTTCTTCAACCTGTGCAGGCTCTTGCTCCTGCGGTTCATCTTCAATTACAGGCTCGTCCTCGATTTTTTCTTCCTCGGACTTTACCTCTTCTGCAGGCTCTTCATTTTCAGCCTTAACTTCTTCGGCTTTAACCTCTTGCGGCTGATTTTCCGTCTTAACTTCTTCTACGGCATCTTCTTTAACAGGTTCTGTCTCGTTTTCGGCTTTTTCCGCCTTTACGGGTTCTTTTTCCGCTGTCTGCGCCTTTTCAGCCTTTTGTGCCGATTTATCTATGCCAAAGTTTGGTGCGTCATAATCTTTGTCAAGCTTTTCAGCCTCCGTCATAATAGCCTCGCCAAACTCGTTAAGCTTTTTTTCCTGTCTTGCCTCGGCAATTGCTCTTAATTCGTCAAGGTGATTTACAGGCTTTTCTACCTTTTCGTTGTCCTCGTTAAAGTAAATATCATACCATACAAGGAATACATAGATTGTCCATACCTTACGGCTGTTATCCTCTTTGTTGCTGAAATGCTCATCAAGCCAACGAATGAGAATATCTGTATTAAAGAATTTCTCGGCAGTTTTGCCCTTAAACTTTTTCTTTACAACATTATAATACTTCTCATCTCTGAGCCATACTCTTGTAGGAACAGGGAAACCGAGTTTTTCTTTTTCGGCTGTAGCCTCCGGCATATGGCGAACGGCAGCCTTACGCATAGCGTACTTAGTATTGTGACGGTTGCAACGAAGCTTTGTAGGAAGGGTGGACGCAACCTTGAATACTTCTTTATCAAGGAACGGAACTCTAAGCTCAAGAGAGTTTGCCATACTCATTCTGTCGGCTTTTAAAAGAATATCGCCTACCAGCCACATATTGATGTCAAGATACTGCATCTTTGTAACATCGTCATATCTGCGGCAACGGTAGTAATATTTCTTTGCATAATCCTGCGGACGGCTTGCAATGTTAGGGTCTTTTAAAAGTTCTCTCTTTTCTTTATAATCATACATAAAGGCATTACCGATATAGCGCTCCTCAAGCGGGTCTGTCGCTCTGATAAGGTAATCTCTGCCCTTGATGTCAGGGAGTTTTTTACATACGGCTCTGATTGCTTTTCTGATACAATGCGGAACGATTGTCTGATAAATTTTAAATACTCTCGGCTCATTGTAGCAAGTATAGCCGCCGAACAATTCGTCTGCGCCCTCACCCGAAAGTACAACCTTTACATACTCGCTTGCAAGTCTTGATACAAAGTAAAGCGCAATACAAGATGGGTCGGCAAGCGGCTGGTCCATATGATACTGTACGGTAGGAACTGCATCCCAGAATTCTTCGCTTGAAATAAGGTGTGTATGATGTTCAACACCGATTTTCTCACTAAGACCCTTTGCCCAGCTGATTTCGTTGTAGTGCTCGCCAAAATCAAAGCCTACCGTAAAAGTTTTCTGGTCTGCAAAATATGTTGAAACATAGCTTGAGTCAACACCGCTTGAAAGGAAACAACCAACCTCAACATCAGCGATTTTGTGGGCATTTACCGAATTTTCAAATACCTTTTCAATTGAGTTGACAGCCTCTTCCTCGGTAAGCTCTTCATTAGGATTAAAACGAGCCTCCCAATAGCGTGTAGTTTCCACTTCGCCGTCTTTGTACCAAAGGTAGTGACCCGGCATAAGGCAGAATACACCCTCAAAGAAAGTTTCGGGCGGAACAGCGTACTGATATGAAAGGTATGTATCGAGTGCTCTTTTGTTAAACCTCTTAACAAACTTAGGGTGCTCAAGAATACTCTTGATTTCACTCGCATAAACAAATTCGCCGTCAATCATTGTGTAGTGCATCGGCTTAATGCCAAAGAAGTCACGGGCAACAAAAACGGAGTTATCCTTTGTATTATAAATAGCAAAGCCGAACATTCCTCTGAGCTTTAAGAGGAGATCCTCTCTCCACTCCTCAAAGCCGTGAATAAGCACTTCGCTGTCGGTGTCTGTATAGAATTTATGTCCCTTTTCAATAAGAACTTTTCTTAACTCTCTGTAGTTATAAATTTCTCCGTTAAAAGTGAGAACAAGTGTTTTATCCTCGTTATAAATCGGCTGATGACCTGCGTCAAGGTCAATAATTGAAAGTCGGCGAAAACCCATTGCGATGTGATCGTCCATAAACACACCGTCGGAGTCAGGTCCTCTGTGAGTGATGACATCGGTCATATTTTTAATGACCTTATCTCTGTCGATAACTTCGCCTGTAAAGCCACAAATACCGCACATATATAAAACCCCTTTCGGTAATCTGTCAAAACAAAATTTTGTAATTGCATATATAGATTATTGTATCATAATTAATTGCTAAATTCAACAGTAAGAACTCATATAATACGCTTATTTGCCAAAAAGAAATATAGGAAAATCTATATAAAAACGGTTCTGTTTAAAATGTTTAGTAATATCAATAAATTATGGTTTAACAAATTGATTTGCCAATCAATTATAAAAGTTTGGTAAATCATTTTGCCAAACCATAAATTACCCCAATTTTTGACAAAAGCAGTACAAACAAAAAAGCCGCTCTGAACAAGCGGCTTTTTATCGGTTATATTTTCTTATCAAATTCACTTCCGCATTTAGGGCAGTGTACTCTGTGTTTACCTTTTACATTTCGTACTCTAAGCTGTGCCTTGCAGATAGGACACTTTAAGTAACGGTATTCTTTGCGGTCACGAATTTTTTTATAAGTCAGCTTAAACCAACCTGTAACGGCATTGTAAACAGGCATAAAAGCTCGGTTTTCCGCACTTCTTTTGGAGATATTGCGTGAAAGCGAACGAAACACGGTAATAACAATTATCGCAATTTCAAAGGCGTCGATAATCAGCGTCGGTATCGGTGCAAACACAAAGATATTTACAAACCATAGCACAAGAAACAGCACAAAAAGGCAGTTGTTAAGCTTATCTGTACCGTATCTGCCCTGCATAAAAACTGCAAATTTCTGCATTAAATTTCGCATAACATCAATCCCTTTCAAAAGCTATTTTATCATACGCTTTTATGTTTTGCAATATACAAAAGCCAAAATAAAGGCATTATTAATTTCTTATATAATCGGCGCAGAAATACACATATTTTACATCTGCAATAACCGCCGAATGTTCTGTCTTTACAACAATTGTTTTCTTGTTCTTAACGCTCATCTCTGCTACGATTTCGGTAATGTTGCAGGTTTCGGGAGAATAATTAAACTTCTCCATAAATTCTTCGGTTGTATATACCTCCGAATTATATCCCTCAAAAAGTTCCAGATTATCGTAATCTATCAGCTTGTACTCGTCAAGCAAAAGTTCAATGCCAATGTCGGCATTTGTAAGCGAATCAATATAATACGGTGCGTCATTCAGGAAAAGTCCCGTCTTAAGACTGCCGATAGACACTGTGATGTCTGAATTTACCGCAAGTTCGCCGTAACCTGTGTCGCCGTTAATGCCGCTGTTAATGTCGGCGCTTACAACATACGCAGGAGTCATATTTATTTGGGTGATTGCCTGTGCAATTTCACCCTCAACCTTGCCCGAAAATCCTGTACCGAGCAGACAGTCCACAACAATGTCGTATCCCTCAAAATTGCCTGCCTCATAAAGTGATATTTCATTAACGCCCAGTGATTTTGCAAGTTGATAATAATAAAGTCCGTCTTTTGAAAAGCCTTCAACAGCTCTCACAATTGTACAAGCCATAGAATGTCTTGCAAGAATACACGCAAGCGCATAACCGTCGCCGCCGTTGTTGCCCTTGCCGCATACAACGCAGGTTTTTCCCGCAAACTTCACTTTATCAAAAATGCCCTGTGCCGCTCTCATCATAAGCTCTGCCGAAGGGGTACGCTCCGCAATTGTGCGTGCGTCACTTTCTCTCATATTTTTAACAGATACTACTTTTTCAAAATCCATAGTAATTTCCTTTCGATAAGCGTTATTTACAAATTGCGTCGTACGCCGCCGTAACCGCATCGTCACTTATTGTGCAATGCAATGAATACAAATCGACAGCCGAGAAAATCTCGTCGTACAATTCAAGAATTTTGCTCATTCTGTCTTGTTTTTTGGAAATTAAAGTTGCCTCAAGCAGTTTCGGAAAAACTTTTCCCGCACTTACCTTTTCGGCATAATTTACTCTGTCACGCTCAAGCAGGAACACCGCTCCGAGCGGTGCAGAAATATTTGCTCCGATATTTGACTTGCCCATCCACGGAGTTCCGTAAACATAAAAAACTCCGCCTTTTTTCCTGATTATCGGTTTGTCATCGTTAATCATCTGCACCCTGCCGCCAAAATGCCTTTGCCAAAGTGCAGTGTGTGTGGATTTTCCTGTTCCGCTCGGCGCAGAAAAAACATAAGCGCCGCCGTCGAACATTAAAGCCGAACTGTGAAAGAAAAGTCCGTCATAGTTGTCAAGAATTTCTCTGCAAACCAAGGTATTGATTATACAGCTTTCGCTAAGGTAATCAATTCCGCCGCCGGCAACCAATCTGTCAATCTCGCTTTGCTCTGCCTCAACACAAAAGTCAGCCGTCTTTTCATCTGTGATATAAGCTGCAAGCTGTTTGCTTGTTTTTTCATATTTGGGGTTTATCTCAATATTAAGGTCGGCTATTTTGTATATCGGCATTTCTTCCTCCAATTAATAGATACCCTGAACCGTTACTTCTCCGGAATTTACTGTGTGCAGAGTACCGTCCTCAAGTTTTACGACCAACTCGCCGTTATTGTCAATTTTTTCAGCTACTCCGTTCAGCTGCTGTGAATTTCTGAAAAAGCTGACATTTCTGCCGATAGTTGCACAGAGCGAAGTGTATTCTTTGAGAGCCTTTTCGGTAAGTCGTAAATCATTAGTCAAAAGTTCTCTTTCAAGATATTCGATAACAACCGCCAAAAACTCGTTGCGGTCGATATGCTTGCCTGTTTCAAGGAATATTGATGTAGCTTTGTGCGCAATTTCCTGCGGAAACTGCGTATGCTCAACATTTATGCCTATACCCGTAATTGTGTATTCAACCGCAGAAAATTCAGCGCTTAGTTCGGTAAGTATGCCCACAAGTTTTTTATGTCCGGTGATAATATCGTTAGGCCACTTGATTTTGCAGTCAATGCCTGTATAATCCCTTATTGCCTTGCACACCGCAAGACCTGCAAGCGGTGTGATACCTGTAATTTCATTGGGTGCAAGGTCGGGGCGAAGCAGAAAAGAAAATGCAATTCCGTCATCTTTCTTTGTCTGCCATACTCTGCCAAGTCTGCCCTTGCCTTTTGTCTGTTCTCTTGCCGCAACCAAAGTTCCGCTTTCGCAGTCCTCTGCACCGAGAGTTTTTAAATAATCGTTTGTAGATGTTACCGAATCCAGAACAATAAGATTTTTACCGATAAGATTTGTATTCAGATGTGATTTTACCGCATATTTGTTGAGATGCTCCGGATACGCAACCAGCTTGTAGCCTTTGCGTGTAATCGAGTCAAAAACATATCCCTGTGACTTGAGAGTGTTTATGGCTTTCCATACGGCCTGACGGGAAACTCCGAGCTGTGTCGAAAGCTCTTGTCCGGAAATATAATCTTCTGTTTGAGAGAGAAGTTCAACTATTTTCTCATGCATAAAAATCATCCAATCTGAAAATCTTATTTTAAATTATTATTTATTAATTTCTGCGATTCTGTCAAGGATTTTGTCCGCAACCTCTGTTTTGGACATTATACCAAGTTCTGTTATATTCGTTTTGTCTATAACGGTAACAACATTCGTGTCACCCTGAAAGCCTGCACCTTCAACCTTTAAGTTGTTGCAAACTATCATATCAAGGTTTTTATTTTCAAGTTTTTTTCTTGAATTTTCGGTCATATTTTTGGTTTCCATCGAAAATCCGCAAATAAACCTATCCTTTTTATTTTTTCCGAGTTCTTTTAATATGTCTTTTGTCGGTTCAAGCTCTATGCTGTCCATTCCGTCTGCTTTTTTAAGCTTATCGTCTGCAATCCGCTTTGGTCTGAAATCAGCTACCGCCGCTGCCTTTATAACAATATCGGTATTTTCAAATTCCGCAGTGACCGCATTGTACATATCTTCTGCAGTGGTTATATATATCATTTTTACAAAAGGAACAGGCGGTAAATTCACCTTGCCCGACACAAGAGTAACCTCCGCACCTCTAAGCATGGCCTGTCTTGCAACGGCATAACCCATTTTGCCCGAAGAATGATTTGTAATATAGCGAACAGGGTCGATACTCTCTTGAGTAGGGCCTGCGGTAACAAGCACCCTTTTTCCTTTGAAATCCTGTTTATCCGACAATGCTCTTTCAAGATAGTCGAGCAACACCTGCTCATCGGGCATTTTGCCCTTACCGATTGTACCGCAGGCAAGTCTGCCCTCGGCAGGCGGAACTATAATATATCCGAATCGTTCAAGTTTTGCAATATTGTCTTGAACAATTGGATTTTCGTACATATTTGTATTCATGGCAGGCGAAATAATAACAGGGCACTTGCATGCCATAACAGTGGTAGTAAGCATATCGTCTGCAATTCCGTTTGCTATTTTGCCGATAACATTTGCGGATGCAGGCGCAATTATAAATGCGTCAGCACTTACAGCAAGAGAAATATGCGCAACATTATACTGAACATTTCTGTCAAAAGTATCAATAATGCATTTGTGCTTTGTAAGCTCCTCAAAGGTTAGAGGATTAATAAAATTCGTTGCATTTTCAGTCATAAGCACATTGACATTACAACCTTTTTTAACAAGTGCGCTTGCAACATTTGCCGATTTGTAAGCGGCAATGCTGCTTGTCACACCAAGAATTATGTTCTTGCCTTTAAACATTTCAGTCCTCCATATCCTTTAAAAGACCGTGTTTTTCGTATGATGTAATTCTTGTAATGCGGTTGTCGTCGTCGACAAACACAACCTTTGGCTTGTGCTCTAAAGCCTTTGTATTGTCAATTTGAGCATAGCTCATAATAATTACCTTGTCGCCCTTTTGCACACATCTTGCCGCTGCGCCGTTAAGACAGATAACACCCGAGCCTTCCTCACCTGCAATAACATAGGTTTCAAAACGCTGACCGTTGTTTACATCGGCAATCTGTACTTTTTCGTACTCCATTATGCCCGACGCTTTCATTAATGCCTCGTCAATGGTGATTGAGCCTACATAATCAAGCTCTGCCTGAGTAACAGTTGCACGGTGAATTTTACTTTTAAGCATTGTAACTGTCATAACTCTCTCCCTTTCTGAAAACACGCTTACAGTGTGTCGATGTCAACAATAAAGTTGTCAATAAGTCTTGTCTTGCCGATATAAACGGCAATTGCGGTAAGCACATAGCCTTTGTATTCATCAATAGGTGTAATGCTGAGTGCGTCTACCACGCTTACATAGTCAATCTTTGCAAGCGGTTCTGCCGAAATGCACTTTTTCATAGCGTCAATTACGGTTTGAGCGTTACGCTCGCCGTCCTCAACCATTTTCTTGCCGAGTGCAATACTCTTGCTAAGCACAAGTGCCGCCTGTCTTTCTTCGGCTGAAAGGTAAGTGTTTCTTGAGCTTTTTGCAAGGCCGTCTGCCTCACGAACGATAGGGCAACCCTTGATTTCAATATCAAAATTAAGGTCAGCTACCATTCTCTTAATAATAGCAAGCTGTTGAGCGTCCTTTTCGCCAAAATACGCTCTGTCCGGCGCAACAATATTAAAGAGCTTGCTTACAACTGTGCAAACACCGCCGAAATGAGTCGGTCTTGTTTTGCCGCAAAGTTCTTTTGTAAGATTATTCATTACAACATTTGTTGAAAATCCGTTCGGATACATTTCCTCGGGTGTCGGATTAAAAATAAGGCTTGCGCCTGCATTTGTGCAAAGCTCGGTATCCTTTTCAATATCTCTCGGGTAGCTTTCCAAATCCTCGTTCGGAGCAAACTGAATAGGGTTTACAAAAATGCTTACAACTACTCTGTCATTTTCTTTTACTGCTCTGTCAATAAGGCTCTTGTGACCCTCATGAAGATATCCCATTGTCGGCACAAGACCTACTGTAAGTCCCTGCTTTTTCCATTCTTTAACCTGCTGTCTTACTTCCGCAACAGAACCTGTACGCTTAATCATTTTTCTTCCTCCATAACCTTTTCCATCACATTTTCATCTATCTTAAAGCAATGCTCTTCACTTGGGAAAGCACCTGACTTGGTTTCGTTTATATAATCGGTAAATGCCTGTCGCATAAATGTACCGGCATCTGCATATTTCTTAACAAATTTCGGTGTATAGTCGCTGAACATTCCGAGCATATCCTGATATACAAGCACCTGACCGTCACAGCCTGCGCCTGCACCGATACCGATAGTCGGAATATCGAGAATACTTGTAACATATTCCGCAAGTTTTGCGGGAACGCACTCAAGCACAACCGCAAAAGCGCCTGCCTCTTGTACGGCAAGAGCGTCTTTAACAAGTTTTTTAGCGGAAAGCTCGTCCTTGCACTGAACTTTAAATCCGCCGAAAGCATTTACAGACTGCGGAGTAAGTCCGAGATGTGCCATAACAGGAATACCTGCCTGTGTAATAGCTTTGATTGCCTCGCAAACACTTTCGCCGCCCTCAAGTTTTACTGCGCCTGCGTTAGCCTCTTTCATAAGTCTGCCCGCATTTACAAGTGCGTCATAAACAGAGGTCTGGTATGACATAAACGGCATATCCACAACTACCATTGCCTCTTTTGCGCCTCTTGCAACCGCCGCACCGTGATGAATCATATCTTCCATAGTAACGGCAACTGTGCTGTCATATCCTAAAATTACATTACCCAGTGAATCGCCGACCAAAATAGCATCTACACCGGACTCATCCATAAGCTTTGCAGTTGAATAATCGTAGGCGGTAAGCATTGTAAGCTTTTCTCCCGACTGCTTAGCTTTGGCAAATGTTGTTACAGTTTTTTTCATTGGTAATTCTCCTTAAAAGTATTTGAACATACCGCTAAAAAGAAATAAAAGGATTTACAAAAACTAAGTAAATCCCGTACCGCTTTCCGTATTGTCCTGTTCCGAGCGGATACAGGCGAACGGATAATAGTAAAAATATAAAGTGGTACAGTTTCAAAGCGAATACTATCCATCATTTATAGTACCACATATGGCGAAAAATTGCAATATTATTATGATTTTGCAAGCAACAGTGTGTAACAAAATTTTTCGGTGAACAGCTTTAAAAAATTTGTTATAATGTCAAATGTAAAGAAACGGTGGCGGCTGTTTCAGCTCCCTTGCGAAAGGGGGTGTTATATTTTATGGTCGAGAGTATTACATACTTAATTGCATTTGCTATTGCTTTGACAGCAGTAAATGAAATCATAAAGAACATAAGAAAGAAATAACCGCCCTGTAGTGCAAGTACAAGGCGGTTGTTAAAAAATAACTAAATCGTTTTAGCGAAACAGCTAAAGCCGTTTCTTTACATCTTTATTATACAGCACTTATAAGTTAAAATCAATAACAAAAGCAGGGCACAATCCCTGCTTTTTTATTTGCACCATTCGAGAGTAAGGAAAAATTGCTCATAGGTATCGTCCCAACCGTCAATTCCGTTTACTCCGCCGCCGTTCACGCTTCTTAACTTTGAATCGTTCATATCCTGACCGCAGGCAAACAGTTCGCCTATCTTTATATCATAGCCAAGACTTTGACAAAGCGAGCAAAATTCGGATACGGGATCTTCCGCATTTTTTGTGGCAATTAATTTTTCTTTCAACTCTTTATTGCCCTTAGCTTCTTTTAAAAGTCTGTCAAGCTCGTGTTGTATCACAAAATCACTCCGTAACAAACAAGGTCACCCAAGCGGATGACCTTTAAGAATTTTATTCAATAGAGCTGTCGAGGTACTCCATAAGCTCTTCATCGTCTTTCTTCTGCTTATCTTTAACAATGAAGAAAGCTGTAAGCGCAGCAGAAGCTACGGCAACCGCCGAAATAATGCTGATTATGAGCCAAAAATGTTTCTTTTTCATATGTTATTCCTCCCGATTATGTTAAATTAACGGCAATATTATATGCGTATTATCTAAATATATTCTACCATTTTTCAAAAAAATGTCAACATAAAAACAAAAAAAGCAGAGAAAAATCTCTGCTTTTAAGGTTGCAATTCAAAATCTTTAACTTATGCAGATGCATTAAGTCTTTTTGCAAGAGATGACTTGCTTCTTGCAGCTGTATTCTTATGCATAATACCCTTAGCTGCTGCCTGGTCGATTTTCTTCATAGCAAGACTAACTGCCTCTGTTTTGTTGGCAGCATTAGTGTCAACAGCGTAGTAAGCCTTTTTGATAACTGTCTTTAAAGCTGACTTTACAGCCTTGTTCTGAGCTGTCTTAGTAGCGATAACCTTTACACGCTTTTTTGCAGATTTAATGTTTGGCATTGTCCCACCTCCTTAAAGTATCAGTCATATGTCAATTATAATAGCATATAACTTCAAAAAATGCAAGAGATTTAAGAAAAAAACTCTGATTTTCTTTCTTTTTACGCAAAATTTTCCTGTGTATATAAATTTTCGCAGTCGATTTTACTATACATTATATAATACGCAAAAATCAAAGCTTTATTTTTGAATAATCCGACACCCGAAAGTTATTGTCAAAACTCTTTAAAGTGCCCACAACCATATCCGTGGTAATCTTTGCCATATGCGCAGGCTCAAGAGCGTTTTCATCGGTAAGCCAATGCTTGAAAAGTCCCATACCGCCGGAAATGCAAAAATCAAAAACATATCTTAGATCATACAAATTTTTAACCATACCGCTTTCAAATATTTTCTTTATCCTTTCCGACACAAAGGTTTCGACCTGACGGATAAAAGAAATGTCGCCGTTTTCGCTTACAAGAGCAACGCAGATTTCACGGTTGTCATTCAAAATATTATAAATGTGCTCAAAGAATCTGCACATCTCTTCTTCACTGTTTGTCGGCGGATACAAATCTATTGCATTCTTAAATTCCTCCAAAAGCTCGCTTTCGAGTTCAGCCACCATACTGTATATATCGGTATAGTGCAGATAGAAAGTCGAACGGTTAATATCAACCTCTTCAACCAGCTCTTTTACCGTGATTTCCTTTATGCTTTTTTTCTTTGTAAGTACCGCAAGTCCGTGCCTCAACGCCGCCTTTGTTTTTCTTACACGCCTGTCTGTTCGTACTGCCATAATTTATTCACCAATCCTCAACATTATTACATCAAATGTCTATTATTAAACATAAGCGTTAATTTTAATGCTTGAATGTTTCTTTTATAGATATTATAATATATATCGCAAAGAAAATCAACACCTTATCTATTAAAATATATAATATAGTTTAATAACAACGGAGTTGATTAGTGCAAAGAAAGGAGAATACTGTTATGGTAAAGCAGGAATGGAAAAGCCTGTGGCGTAACAAGATACTGATGATTGTATTAGTATTCATCATTGCAATCCCTGCAATTTACACCACGCTTTTCCTCGGTTCAATGTGGGACCCATACGGCAAACTCGATGAATTGCCTGTCGCAGTGGTAAACCTTGACGAACCGGTCGAGTATGAGGGCGAAACCCTTAATGTAGGTCAAAAACTTGTTGACAAGCTCAAAGAAGACGGCTCGCTGTGTTTTAACTTTACAGACGCAGACCAAGCCGAGCGTGGACTTAAAAACGGTACTTACTATATGGTAATCACCGTTCCAAAGAATTTCTCTGAAAACGCTACCACTCTTATGGACACAGTTCCAAAGAAGATGGAACTTGACTACAAGACAAATCCGGGTACAAATTATATAGCAATGAAAATGAGCGAAACCGCTCTTGAAAAAATCAAGACATCGGTCGCTCAGGAGGTCACAAAGACCTATGCCGAAACAATCTTTGATAAGATTTCCGAGGCGGGTGACGGTATGAAAGACGCCGCAGACGGTGCAGGCGAAATTTATGACGGCACAGAAAAACTTTCGGACGGCAACAAAACTATTTCAGATAATTTAAAAACTTTGTCGGAAGGCACACTTACTTTTAAAGACGGCACAAGCGAACTCAAGGTTGGTCTTTCATCTTACCTTGACGGTGTAAATCAGCTTTCAGACGGCTCAACTACACTTGCAAACGGTGCTACATCTTTACTTACAGGTGCATTAAAGCTCAATGACGGCGCAAATTCACTTTCCGACGGTACAAAAACTCTCACATCAGGTACAGCCACTCTTGAGAGCGGCGCAAAAACACTTGAAAGCGGTTTAAAAACCTATACAGACGGTGTAAAACAGGCTAATGACGGTGCGGCTGCACTTAACGCAAACAGTTCGGCACTTACAGCCGGCGCACAGCAGCTTACCGCAGGCAACGAACAGCTTTCATCAGGCAGTGCGCAAATTCTCGGCGGACTTAATCAGATGAGCAGTACAGTAAAAAGCGGTTTGCCGAGCGAAGATACAATCACACAGCTTAGCAACGGACTTGATACTTATTCGGCAGCTATCGGCAAGATGAACGATGAATTGCAGAACACTTCACTTCCGAGCGAGGAAGAGCTTGCAGCTCTCAATGCTGTTAAAACCGATCTTACAAACAGCCTTACAAACGCAGGCGATAACGCAAAATCACTTTATGTGCTTGCGGCTCAATTGCAGGCAAGCGGCGATTTACAGACTGCCGCTCAAGTAAAAGAAATTGCAGACAGCCTTGCGGCAAATGTTACAACAGCAGCAAATGACGCAACAGCAATCGGCGCAGTATTTGAGCAGGTTACTCCTTCACTTTCAAAGGTAACAGAGCTTAAAAACGGTGTTGCTCAGCTTAACGAAAACAAAGAGCTTGTTCTCGACGGTGCTAAGACAGCCGTAAACGGAATGTACAGCGGTCTTGCAAATGTAAGCTACGCACTTGATACTCAGATTATTCCGGGTATGTCAACTCTTGACGGAGGTATTTCACAGGTATCTGACGGTGCTAAGTCGCTATCAAGCGGTCTTACATCATACACAAGCGGTGTTGCACAGGTAGGCGGCGGACTTACACAGCTTAACGATAATTCGGCTCAATTAAATTCAGGTGCAAATCAGCTTTCAAGCGGTGCGAGTCAGCTTTCAAGCGGTGCTAAATCACTTGACAGCGGTGCTGATGAATTAAAGAGCGGTACTAAGACTCTTGCAGACGGTACTAAAACTCTTGATGACGGTACAAAAACACTCACAAGCGGTTTTGCTACTCTTACAGCAAACAATTCAAAACTTACAAGCGGTGCTAATCAGCTTGCCGACGGTGCAGTAACACTTAACGATGGCGCAGGTCAGCTTTACGACGGTTCGATTACACTCGGCAACGGACTTTCAGACCTTAAGGACGGTGCAAACACCTTAAAGACAGGTCTTGAAGACGGACAAAAGACAATAGACGAAAACAAGGGCGACGATGCAGTATATGAAATGATTTCAAGCCCTGTAAAATCAAACGAAACTAAGATTTCAAATGTAGAAAATAACGGTCACGCAATGGCGGCTTATATGATGTGCGTTGGTTTGTGGGTACTTTGTATAGCATTCTGTATTATGTATCCTCTCACCGAGCACCATGGCACAATCAAGTCAGGTTTCTCTTGGTGGCTAAGCAAAGCAGGCATTGCTTATCTCGTAGCACTTGTTGCCGCTTATGCAATGATAGGTTCACTCCAGTTGTTCTTACACTTTGAACCTACCGAGCTTTTAAACACATTCCTCGTAGCAGGAATTACCGCAATCGCATTTATGTCAATTCTTTACTTCTTCAATGTATGGCTTGGTAAGGTAGGCAGCTTCTTAATGCTTATCTTCATGGTTGTACAGCTTGCAGGTTCTGCAGGTACTTACCCAATCGAAATTTCAGGCGACTTCGTTGCTACAATTCACAAGTGGTTGCCATTCAGCTATGCTGTTGACGCATTCAGAGGTACAATTTCAGGTAACGGCAATATCCTTGAAGTAACAATCGTTCTTCTCTCAATTGCAATTATCTTTACACTCCTCACAATTATGATGTTCAACATCAGAGCAAAGATGATTAAGAATAACAAGAAAGGTCTTTACGACTTTATCGAAAAATGCGGTTTAGCTTAATGCAAAGCTCAAATAAATAAACAGCAAAATCCGACTTCATTATGAGGTCGGATTTTTGCTGTTTAACATAGAATTATTTTTTACGATTTTTATTCAAAGTGTAAGAAAATTATGGTTTAGCGGAGTGTCGGTCGGGCATTGAAATTTAGCTAACGCTAAATTATCCTCCCAAAAACAAAAAAGTTTACTCAATTTTTTCAAAAATTGCGGGTTTGGGCAGCGCCCATAAATACTTTCCGCTTACGCAATCTGACGATAGCCAAACAGCGAGCTGTTTGGCGGCTTGAGCGCAACGGCGAATGCCCTTAAATGCGATAGCAACAAAAAGAAAAGCTACGCTACTAAAACTACTAATTTGCCACTTTTTAAGGGCAAATTAGCCACACACGCAAACTTTTGCATCCTTTATATTATCTTTTCTCTAAGACCGCTAAAGTGTGACTTTCTTACTTTCTGCCACTTATTAATCTTGACTTTTGTTTTATTTTAAGGTCTTGAACAATCTAAGGTTTATTTATCCTATGATATAAATTCAACCATTTGTTTTTATTAAAAATCAGTGTGTTTTTAATGTTTTATGGGCTCTGCCCAAACCCGCAACCCTTTAAAAAGGGTTGACCTAAATTTTGAATTTATTATACTAAACTTTATGTGGCAAACCATAATTTACTCCACAAAAGCATATAACTTTTGTGAGGTCGTTTCATCATATTTTATTTACAAACAAACTGCCATTAAAAATTCCACGCATATATGAAATTGCTATGCCGTAGTTTGTAAACGGTACGCCTGCGTTTTCGGCTTTTTGTCTGCGGCTGTCAACTTCTTTTTCGTTAAGCATACAGCCGCCGCAATGTATTACAAGTTTATATTTTGTAAGGTCAGAGGGAAAATCTCTGCCCGAGCTTGTTTCTGTTTTTATGCTCTTACCCGTGTATTTTCTTAAAAGCCGTGGAAGTTTTACCGTGCCAATATCATCGCATTGGCGGTGGTGAGTACATCCCTCGCTTATAAGAATCGTGTCACCGTCACAAAGCGAATCTATAGCTTTTGCACCCTTTGCGGCAGTGTCAAGCACGCCCTTATACCTTGCCATAAGAATTGAAAAAGAAGTAAGTCTGATGTCTTTCGGGGTGAGTTTTGCGATTGCCGCAAAAGCCTGACTGTCGGTAATTACAAGCGACGGCTTTTGGGCAAGCGAGTTCAAAGTCTGTTCAAATTCGCTGTCCCTCGTTACAACGGCGATTGCGCCCGAATCGAGAATTTCCCGTATTACCATTTGCTGTGGCAAAATTATTCTGCCTTTTGGCGCAGCCTTGTCTATCGGCACAACAAGCACTACCGTATCACCTGCGCTAATTAAATCCGAGCAAAGCGTTCTCTGCTCTCTGTCGGATTTTAACAGGCTTGCTATTCTTTCTTTCAACTCAAAAACACCTGTATTTTGTTCTGCGCTTACAAGCATTCCGTCATCTGTATGCGGTGGATTTTTCAGCAAATCAGCCTTGTTATAAGCCACAACATACGGTATGTTTTTCTGTTCAAACAGATTTATAAGTTCAGAATCTGCCGCTGTTTTTCCCATCGAACCGTCAACCACAAGCACTGCAATATCCGTTCCGTCAAGCACTTGTCTTGCCTTTTCAATCCGCATTTCACCAAGACTGCCCTCATCGTCAATACCCGGTGTATCAATTATTACAACAGGACCGAGCGGCAACAGTTCCATAGCTTTCATTACAGGGTCCGTAGTAGTGCCCTTAATATCGGATACAACCGACAAATTCTGCCCCGTAACCGCATTTACAAGGCTTGATTTTCCTGCATTGCGCTTGCCGAAAAATGCAATATGCACCCTCTCGGCAAGCGGAGTATCATTAAGTCCCATAAGCACCTCTTAAAAACGAAAATCCCGACTGCCGTTTTCTATCTCTGCAATGTGTTGTGCGGCAATTTTTCTTACTTTTTCATTGGGAATTTTCAAAAGCTCTTTTTCAATCAGCTTTTCTCCGATTTTTCTTGTGTCCTCGCTTGCATAGTCCATAAGATACTCCTTAAGCGTCATAAGCGCATTTGGATGACAGCAGTTTTGAATCTGACCGCTTTTGCAAAGCGACATAAATCTGTCGCCCGTCCTGCCCTCACGATAACAAGCCGTGCAGAATGACGGGATATAGCCAAGGCTTATTAGCCAATTTACAACCTCGTCAAGCGTACGATTGTCCGACACATCAAATTGAGCCGTATTCTCGTCCTCTTTTTCGGGTTCGGCATAACCGCCAACGCTTGTGCAGGACGCACCGCTGATTTGCGACACACCGAGTCTTATTACCTTTTCACGCACCGCCTTACTCTCTCTGGTCGAAATAATCATACCCGTGTACGGTACGGAAATTCTTATCAGTGCGCAAATTTTCGCAAAAGTTTCATCATCTATTCCGTTGTCAAATGAGTCTGGATCTATATCGTCTGCGTGCTTAATTCGTGGGACGCTGATTGTATGCGGACCTACTCCGTGAACCGCCTCAAGATGCTCTGCGTGCATTAAAAGTCCCGCAAATTCATAGCGGTAAAGTTCCAATCCAAACAGCACGCCAATTCCCACATCGTCAATTCCTCCCTGCATTGCCCTGTCCATTGCCTCGGTATGGTAATCGTAATTATGTTTCGGACCTGTGGGGTGGAGCTCTTCGTAGCTCTTTTTGTTGTAAGTTTCCTGAAAAAGAATATAAGTTCCTATGCCGGCATCCTTTAGCTTTCTGTAATTTTCAACCGTGGTGGCGGCAATATTTACATTAACTCGTCTGATTGCGCCGTTTTTATGGTTAATTGAATAAATCGTCTTTATGCACTCAAGAATGTACTCAATCGGATTGTTTACGGGGTCTTCGCCCGCTTCAATCGCAAGCCTTTTGTGCCCCATATCCTGCAATGCGATAACCTCGCTCTTCACTTCTTCCTGCGTAAGTTTTTTACGACAGATATGTTTATTTTTAAGATGATACGGGCAGTAAACACAACCGTTTACACAATAATTTGAAAGATAAAGAGGGGCAAACATAACGATTCTGTCGCCGTAAAAATCTTTTTTTATCTGCTCGGCAAGGTCATAAATTTTTGCAATTCTTTCGCTGTCCTCGCACGCAAGCAATACGCTTGCCTCCCTGTGGTCAAGTCCTTTTCTAAGCCTTGCCTTGTCGATGATTTTGTCTATGAGTGCAAGGTTATCTTTGTTTTCGTCTGCATATTTTAGGGTGTCGAGAATTTCACCGTCGTTAATAAATTCCTCTGCTTTAAGAGATTTTTTGTCATACATTTCATATTTCCTTTCCTGTCGCAACTAAGGAGCAATATAATTTCCCACATCGGTCACAACTTCGTAGCCGATTGACTTCATTCTGTTTTTCATACAACTTATGCACAGCGCCGACTCGTCACCCGTACAAATTTTATTATCGTACAGAGAATAATCCTTTCTGTGCTCAAGCGGAGAAAGGTTTGGCATAACCACATTTGCGCCGTGCAGTATTCCCTTTTCCCTGCCGTTGATGTCCGCCGTACCGAGTGCGGTTGTTGACGGCAGCAGTACGCTCGGCAACAGCAGTCTTATTATTGAGATGAGCATAAGGCAAAGCCGCACACTGCCTGTAGGCTGCTTGGCAAACGGCGTGTCTTTATGCGGAATAAACGGGCCTATACCGCACATCTGCGGATTGAGGTTTTTTATAAAAATCAGATCATCCGCAAGATTTTCGGCGGTCTGAAAAGGCGAACCGACCATAAAACCTGCACCTGTCTGATAACCTATTTTTTTAAGATTGTACAGGCAATCGAGCCTGTTTTGATGCGACATATTGTCAGGGTGTAATTTTTCGTAATGCTCTTTGTCTGCCGTTTCGTGACGAAGAAGATATCGGTCTGCACCCGAATCAAACAGTCTTTTGTAACTTTCGTAACTGCGTTCGCCGAGAGAAAGCGTTACTGCGCAGTCGGGATATTTTTGCTTGATTTTTTGCACAATATCGCACATAACATCATCGGTAAAATATCCGTCCTCTCCGCCCTGCAAAACAAAGGTGCGAAAACCGAGCGGGTAGCCTGTATCGCAGCACTGCAAAATCTGCTCTTTTGAGAGGCGGTAACGAACGGCATCTGCATTTGACCTGCGTATACCGCAGTAAAGGCAGTCATTTTTACAAATACTTGAAATCTCAATCAAACCACGGATATACACCTTGTTACCGTAGTATTTTTGTGCCGTCTGCTGTGCCTTTTTGCGCAGGTACTCAAGTTCTTCGTCTGTAACAGTATTTATTAATGCTGTAAACTCTGCTCTGTCTGCATTGTGATAGGCGTAGAGCTTATCTATAATTTCATAATTTTTCATATTCTTTAATAAAACGCTGTACGGGTAATACTTTTGCATTGCCTGTTGGGATTTGGTTTGGAGTAAAGATTAAATAATTTTTAAAATTTAGGTCAAGCCTTTAAAAAGGTTGACCAAACTTTTATAATTTTGTAAAAAGTATGGTTTATTAAAACGCAACTCATCTGCATCAAAAATATTCTTTTAAAAATCGGCAGGAACAAAATTCCTGCCGACAGTTTGTAAAAATTCTGATTTTGTTCTTAAGCCGATATAAAGAACACCGTTGTTGCAAATTTAAAAATGTCTGCCACCGCCGCCGTGTGATGAATGACTTGAACGGTGACTGCTGCTGCTCCTGTGACTTCTGTGCGACGACGAGCTTGAGCTTGAATTCGACACGGTAGTATAAGTCACATTTTTGTATAAAAACTGATCTCTGCTTTCCGTAAGGTTAAGCGAGCTGTTTTTAGCAAGGTCATAACTCGCACCCTTGCCGTTTTTGCCGTAAGCGTAACGAACGCCCAGACTGACAAGAAATCCTGCCAAGCCGCCCATCAGCATAAACACTATACCGTAGAGAAAGCCTTTTATAACCTTCTCAAGCGGAGTAAGCTGTGCTTCAATTATATTGCTGTAGCTTGCGTCTTTGCTTGTATCTACACCCGCATTATAGTATTGCTCAACCGTTTCGATAAATTCATCGCAAGCGCCGTCATAGTCGCCGCTTCTGAACAGGTCATAATACGAAGTTTAGGTATATCGTCTGTCACCGGATTTCCAGTGCCTGTACTTTTTGCCCCTTGCCGTCATATGAGAATCCTGTTGAGTATCTATGTACCAATATGGGAAATATACTCCTGTCATTTTCTCAATATTTGAGTCGCTTAAAAAATCTTTGGGCAAAAACTTTTTACCTTTTGTTTTATCCCATAAAAGCTGAAACAGCTTGTTCTCGTGACAACTTAAACGGAATAATTCTGTCGGGTCTGAAATCTCCCGACAATCTGCCCTTGAGCACAACAGGATTGTGGCAGTAAAAGCAGGTTGTTGCCGCTGTAGATGAAGTGGTAACAACCTCTGCGCCGCAGGAATCGCAATGGAACACATAACCGTCGTGCAATTCCTCTTTAAATTCCTGTTGGCTGTCAGCACCGCTTTATTCCCTTTCGGCGTAAATTTGCTGAATCTTCTCCGGAGAAAACTCCGAAAGACAGTATTCACAGCAAAATCTTTGCCTTTGCGGGTTAAAAGTAAGCGGTGCCGCACAGGATGGGCAGTTATAATTGACTGTACCCATTTATTGCCTTATCCCTCTTAAATTATTCTGCCTTTGTACCGCATTCAGGACAGAACTTCTGATTTTCTTTTAATTCATATCCGCAGTTTACACAGAAATGCTTTTTAGGTGCGTCAGGCTTTTTTGCGCCGCATTCAGGGCAGAATTTGCCTGTATTTACCGCACCGCAAGCGCAAGTCCAGCTATCTGCCGACTGAGGCTGTACAGGCTGTTGAGCGTTCTGCTGCGGCTGAGCAGGCTGTGCGCCGCCAAGCGGATTGCCCTGTGGCTGTTGAGGCTGCTGTGGCTGCTGATTATTGTAGTGTGGGTTCTGCTGATAGCCGCCGAGGATATTACCGCCTGCATTCATACCCATGCCCATACCCATAAAGCCTGCCATTGCGCCGTTTGAGTTTGAGCCTGCCGCTTTCATACCTTCGGCAACATTAGCTGCTACATAGCCCTGCTGAACCGCTGCGTCCGAAAGCATTGCGCCCTTGTTTCTCATATTGATAAGCTCTGTGCTCTCGTCATTGTAAGAAATGTTGATAGCAACTGCCTGAACCTGGAAACCACGCTGCTGCTCCCATTCCTGGTCGAGAGTTTTAGCCATATACTGACCGAATTCACGGGATTTACCCTTAATAAAGCTGATTCTGTAACCGTCAGCAGAGAAGTTGTTGATAGCAGAACTTAAAGCTGCCTCAAACTCTGTGTTATACTGGATTGACTTTGACTTGTAGTCAAACGGCTGACAAGCTGTTACAAGACCCTTGTCGATTACTTCCTGATAGAACTTAAGCGGGTCGGTAATCTTAATAGAATATGTACCGTGCGCACGGAGAAAAAGTTCTGCATTGTAGAAACTGTCGAAGTAGTTTACAACATTCTTTGTGCCGAAAAGAATACCTGTAATTTCGGCAAGATTGATGTAAATTACATACTGCGACTGTGACGGAATTCCGCCGTATTTAATACGGGAGAATGTTTCTTTAAGAGAGTCGCCAAACTGACCGCAGAAAAGTGACGGCATTGAGCTGTTGCTTACCTGGTAATAACCCGGTTCTGCAGTAAAGTCAACTACCTTACCGCCGTCAATAAGGAGCATACACTGGTTGTCATATACCTGAATAACCGAACCGTTTGATACGATGTTTGGTGTGCCCTTTGTGTTTTGAGATGTGCCGTGTGTTATCTTTTCACCGGGAACCATTGCGAGAGTTCCGCTCATTGGTCTTGGCTGAATAACCTCCTGCCAAGAATCTGCCAATCCGCCTTTAACCGAGTTAATGGCTGCTCTGATAATGCCCATAGTCTTATCTCCTTTACAAGAAATTTTCTTTATTTTTTAATTTTTGTGAGCTGATATAATTGCACTGAAACGAAGGTTTTTGCTTTAGATTAAATCTTCTTAATCTGTTACAGGTTTGTTTTCAAAAATGTTGGGGTAACAAATAAATTATTATTTAACACACAAGTTAAACAAAGCAATTTGCTAAACCATAATTCACTCTGATTTTCAACATTGCCTAAGTGCAATTGTTTATAAATTAATATGGTCTTGTAGCGTTGGTTTGTTCTCTTATTGACGAGAATTTCCACGCTCTTATGTTAATTTCCGTAATGCCTGTGCCGCAGTATTCACAGAATTTCTGACCTAAGTTCTTAATCGGTGCGCCGCAGTTAGGGCAATTAATACCAAGTCCCTCACTGCCGTTTGCAACCATGTCAACATTCTGTATGTACACAAGCTCGGTTTCGTAAACACTTTGAGTTTTCATATCCCTGCTGCCGTAAACCACACTGCCTGCGGCGTCGGTGGTATAGGCATAAGAACCTACAGACGATACAAACAAAATCCTTGCGGTTGCGCCGTCCTTTGTGTATCGTGAAATCTCCGTACGGTGAATTACAATATCATCGTAATTCTGCTTGTAGCCTCTGTTTGACAGGTCGGTAATAATACTCTTTACGCTGTCTTTTAAGGCTGTGGAGCACTCGCCGTACAAAAGCTTCGGATTTTTTTCCTCAATTGAGTTCATATAACTGCGCAGTACGGTTTCTGACTTTTGTTTGTAATCGTCATAGTCAAACTCCGGGAAATCTCTTTGTATTCTCGGCAGGCAAAGGCCCGTCATAGCCTGCAAAGAGCGTGGAGTTTCACTCATTTCCCTTTTCTGATTATTGATTCCCTGTACAAAAGAATCCGTACCGAACATATTTCTTGAAATCTGTCTGATTCCGTGTTTTATTTTATAGACTGCCACCGCAATGGCAATGGCAGCCGCTGCAATCAATACAAGTGTAACTATAAGTCCGACAGGCACACCTGACGAAACCGCTCCGACAAACAATTGATTCATCGTTTACTCCTGCGGTTTTACTGAAATTCCGAGAACATCGAGGCTCTCATCGTCAACAACGGACGGACAAGCTGACATAAGCTCGCTTGCATTCTGAACCTTAGGGAATGCCGTAACATCACGAAGGCTGTCTGTACCGCACATAAGCATTGTAACACGGTCAAGGCCAATGCCCATACCGCCGTGTGGCGGAGCGCCGTACTTATACGCTTCTACAAGGAAGCCGAATTTTGCTTCAATTTCCTCGTCGGTAAGTTTTAATGCCTTAAACATTCTCTGCTGTAACTCATAATCTGTAATACGCATTGAACCGCTTGAAAGCTCTGTTCCGTTAAGAGTGAGGTCGTAAGCCTTTGCAATAACCTTTGACGGGTCTGTGTCGAGGTACTGCAAGCACTCTTCCTTAGGCATTGTAAACGGATGATGCATTGCAAGCCACTCGCCGCTCTCTTCGTCATACTCAAAGAACGGGAAGTCAACAATCCAGAGGAACTTAAATTCATCGGGAATAATGTCGAGAACCTTTGCGACCTTAAGTCTTAATGCACCGAGAGTTGTAAGAACTGTGCTGTTTTTATCGGCAACAATGAAGATTACATCGCCCTTCTCTGCACCGAGTCTTTCGTAAATAGCGGAAAGCTCTTCCTCTGTCATAAACTTCTTAAATGATGCATTCGGCTCGTCAACCCATCTTACATAGGCAAGACCCTTTGCACCGATGCCCTTTACATACTCTGTAAGTTTGTCAATTTCTTTTCTTGTATATACAGACGCCGCATTCTTTGCAACAATGGCACGAACAGAACCGCCGTTTTCAATAGCGCTTGTAAATACGCTGAAGCCGCAGTCCTTTACGAGGTCGGAGATATTCTGAATCTTCATATCGAAACGAATATCAGGCTTATCTGAACCGTAGTTCTCCATAGCGTCGTTGTATGTCATTTTCTCAAACGGAGTTACAAGCTCCTTGCCAAGCACTTCTTTAAACAAACGCTTGAAAAGTCCCTCGTTGATTTCCATAATTTCGTCCATATCAACAAACGAAAGCTCCATATCAATCTGTGTAAACTCAGGCTGACGGTCGGCTCTTAAGTCCTCATCTCTGAAACAACGGGCAAGCTGAATGTAACGGTCAAAACCCGATACCATCAAAAGCTGCTTGTAAATCTGCGGTGACTGCGGAAGAGCATAGAACTTTCCCTTGTGGATTCTTGACGGTACAAGGTAATCTCTTGCGCCCTCCGGAGTTGATTTAATCATCATCGGAGTTTCAATCTCAATAAAGCCGTTCTCGTAGAAATAATCTCTTGCAACCTTTGCAATCTTACTTCTCATAATAATGTTGTTCTGAATAGGACGGCGGCGAAGGTCAAGATAACGGTATTTAAGTCTTAACTCCTCGTTTGTGCTTGTTTCGTCAACAATTTCAAAAGGCGGTGTCTGTGCCTTTGAAAGAACTCTAAGGTCTGTTACCATAACCTCAATATCGCCTGTAGGAATATCCTTGTTCTTGGAGCTTCTCTCACATACTATGCCTTTTGCCGCCAAAACATACTCACTGCGGCAAGCAAAAGCTTTATCAAAAATTTCTTTATCCGTCTTATCGTTAAAAGCAAGCTGAACAATGCCTGTGCGGTCACGAAGGTCAATAAAAATAAGCTGACCGAGGTCACGGCAACGCTGTACCCAACCGCAAACTGTTACTTCTCTGCCGACATCGCCGATTCTAAGGTCGGAGCAATAGTCGGTTCGTTTAAGTCCTGTCATAAATTCTGCCATTTTTGTATATCTCCTTAAATTAAGTTGTCAACGCTTACAGCTTAAAGCTGTCAACATCGGCAAGCTGAAGTACCATAAATTTCTCTGCAAATGTATCGTCAAGTACAATTTCAGTCTGCTCGCCGCTCGACATATTCTTAATAACTGCCTTGCCCTGCTCAATCTCATTGTCGCCGAGCACCATAGAGAACTTTGCGCCGATTTTGTCGGCATATTTCATCTGTGCTCTTAATCCTCTGCCTACAACATCGGTTTCGGCAATAAGTCCGCAGGAACGGACAGCTTTGATAATTTCAAATGATTTAAGCGACGCACTCTCGCCCATAACAGCAACATAGAGGTCGCAGGTTGACGGTTTCGGAATTTCAATGCCCTGTTTGTCCATAAGCATTAAAAGTCTTTCAATGCCCATTGCAAATCCGAGTGACGGCAAGTGCTTTCCGCCGAGCTCCTCAATAAGTCCGTCGTATCTGCCGCCGCCGCAAACTGTGCCTTGAGCACCGATAAAGTCGGTAACGAACTCAAAAACAGTTTTTGTGTAGTAGTCAAGACCACGAACTATTGTAGGATTTACTGTATATTCAACACCTGCGGCATCAAGGTATTTCTGAACGCTTGCAAAGTGCTCTTTACACTCGTCGCAAAGATAATCTGTAATTTTAGGTGCGCCCTGTGCAATCTTTGAGCAGACAGGACTTTTACAGTCGAGTATTCTCATCGGGTTCTTTTCAAGTCTTGAATTGCAGGTTTCGCAAAGCTCGTCTTTGTATCCGTAAAAATACTCCTTGAGCGCCTTGTGGTACTCGGCACGACAAGTAGGACAGCCGATAGAATTAATTTCAAGTCTGAGCTGTTTAATGCCAAGGCGGTCAAAAATAGACTGTGCGGCGCAGATAAGCTCTGCATCGGCAACAGGTGACTGTGTACCGTAGCACTCAAGACCGAATTGGTGGAACTCTCTTAATCTGCCTGCCTGCGGCTTTTCGTAGCGGTAGCAAGACACAAAATAGCTTGCCTTGATAGGTAAGCTGTCATTTACAAGACCGTGCTCAAGCACTGCTCTTGCTGCGCCTGCCGTACCCTCGGGACGAAGTGTAACACTTTCTCCGCCCTTTGTATCGAATGTGTACATTTCTTTCTGAACAACATCTGTTGTCTGACCCACACCTCTTGCAAAAAGCTCTGTGTGCTCAAAAACAGGTGTACGAATCTCTTTAAATCCGTAAGCCGCCGATTCTTTACGCATAACATCTTCAACGAACTGCCAGCGGTAGCTGTCCTTTGGCAAAACATCTTCTGTGCCCTTAATCTTTTTGGTGATTACTCCCATTATTTCCTCCAAATTATAAAACCTTTTATATTAATCGAAAATTCCGTATAAACACAATTATCGGGCAGCACAAAACCGCCCGACAATGAAATCGTTTTTTACTTTAAAATATTTCTCCAGTCAAGGTCGCCACGCTCAAGACCGTGAATAAGTACCTCTGCGGTTGCGATGTTTGTAGCAACAGGAATATTGTGCATATCGCAAAGTCTGAGCATATTCATATCGTTAGGCTCATTAGGCTTTGGATTGAGCGGATCTCTGAAAAAGAGAAGCATATCAACTTCGTTGCAGGCAATTCTTGCCGCAATCTGCTGACTGCCGCCCTGTGAGCCTGCCAAAAACTTCTGAATTGTAAGGCCTGTTGCCTCTGAAACCATTTTGCCCGTAGTGCCTGTCGCACAAAGGTTATTTCTGCTTAAAACACCGCAGTAAGCAATGCAGAACTG
This sequence comes from Ruminococcus sp. FMBCY1, assembly GCF_023921805.1. GTDB lineage: Bacteria > Bacillota > Clostridia > Oscillospirales > Acutalibacteraceae > Ruminococcoides > Ruminococcoides intestinale_A. The sequence goes on from NZ_CP074197.1 coordinate 1,529,111, forward strand.
AACCATAAGTTCCTTTTTTTCATCGTGCGCAATAAGAGCAATATTCATACACAAATTCCTCCCTATATATTAAAAGGCTTATCCTTTAAATGCCAAGGGAACTCTTTGCCCCTCAAGCCTTCGTGCCAGACAATCAAAAACCGATGCTGCGGCACTCCAGTTAAGCCCTGCAACTCCACGCTGCATAATAACTGATATTCTTATGTCAAACGGTACAAGTGCGATAAGTTGAGTTTGTACCGCATCAATAACTTCGTCAAGGTCGGCATAAAAACCGAGCTCGGTAAAAGTTTTTCTGTCAAAGCGGTTTATAACAAGCCTTTGATTTTTTATACCCAAAGCGTCAAGCTTGTTTTTTACTTTTAATCCGCCTCTTACGCTTGTCGGCTCTGCGTTGGCTACAATAAGCGCCCTGTCGGCGGGCGTAGCAGCTGTAACAAAGCCCGAGCCGATGCCTGCGGGTGAATCAATAATAACAAAATCATAGTCAGCTTTTAATGTATCGACAAGCTGACGGAATACCCCGGGACTAAGCTCGTTATCGGTGTCAAAAGGTGCCGCCATAAGATAAAGATTCTCATTGTTTTTACTTTTATAAACTGCGTCTGTAAAAGAACAGTTACCGCTTACGGCATCTGCCGCATCAAAAACAATGTCGTTTTCCATATCGAGCATAATATCAAGACCACGCATACCGCAGTCGCAGTCGATAAGCAAAACTTTTTTGCCCTGTTTAATAAGGGCAACCGAAAGGCAAATGCACACTGTTGACTTTCCCGTGCCTCCTTTTCCGGAGGCTACAACTATAACATTATCCATAATACATACTACCTCTGAATTATTCTATCATATTTTTGTCAAAAGAGCAATAAAAGTAAGTAATTTTATCAAACAAAAATTATATAGACTTTTTATGCAAAATATATAATTTTATCGTTATACTTTTTGGGTTTTTACATTTTTACCATAATTTAATGGTAAAATTATACTAAATTATCGTTTGATTTTTTCTGTTATAAAATCTCTTGCGAATTTGCAGTCCGTTATTTTAAATGCAAGTACAGCTTGTATATAATTCTTAATTGCTCCGTATTCGGTTTTTATGTAAATAAAAATTTTAAAAATGCAGTTTGTTTTTAAATTATATCACCTTTTGCCGTCAAAACAAGTATTATTTTGGGAGCGATAAATTTTTCGGCAAAAAATATTTCAGCTATGTGCTTATGTGGCAAAAATCACTGATTTTTCAGGTATATACAAAATCCGCAGCAATTTATTTATCATTTTCCGCACGCAAAAAACAGCCCACATTTGTGAGCTGTTCCGAAGTATAGTTTAGCATTTATTAAGCAGGGTTTTGTAACATTCCCTGTGAGTCAACATTAATTGTAGCTGTGATTGTCTTTGTGGTTTTGTCGCCGGTGAAATATACAAGTTTGTAGGTTGCTGTGCCCGCTCTTTTGCCTGTAAGATTAAAGGTGTACTTGTTTGTCTTAAAATCGTAATTTACATTAATCTTTAAAAAGGTTGACCAAACTTTTATAATTGATTGGCAAATAAATTTGCTAAGCCTTAATTTATTAATGTTATCTCAACATTTAAGACAGAACAAATAAAGCCACTTTAACAAGCCGTATCTTAACTTAATTTTTATAAAAGCGAAAAGGTCTATTGTCTTACGACAATAGACCTTTTCATGGTGCCGGTGACCGGACTTGAACCGGTACGGTCGCAATGACCGAGGGATTTTAAGTCCCTTGTGTCTGCCTATTCCACCACACCGGCTAATTGTTTGGTGACCCGGACGAGAATCGAACTCGTGTTACCGCCGTGAAAGGGCGGTGTCTTAACCGCTTGACCACCGGGCCGTATGGTAGCGGAAATAGGACTTGAACCTACGACACCTCGGGTATGAACCGAGTGCTCTAGCCAGCTGAGCTATTCCGCCATCTGTTCGCCAACATCAAATCAGCAAGATAGATTATAATATAACAGCCCCAATTTGTCAAGGGCTTTTTAAAAGTTTTTTGAAATTTTTTTAATTTTTTTCAAAAAACTTAAAAGCATCAGTATTTTACTGCTTTTTTCGTGAAGAAAAACACAGAAAGCAACGGTTGCTGTCGTTTTAATACATATCTTTACGCTGTTTTTATTGTTAGCCGATAAATAATTTTTATTCTTAAAAATAAAATCAGTGCGGTTGCCCCCTACTTTTAAAGCAGGGAGCAACGCAAATTTATTAAATTTTATTTATTACTTTATAAAATTACTCTGCATCAGGAAGACTTGCAAGTTTTTCAAGGTGAGCGTACTTCTCTTCTGCAACCTTTTCAGCCTTAGCAAAGAGCTGTTCTGCTCTTTCAGGGAATGAACGGGTAAGTGAGTTATAACGAACCTCACCCATAATAAAGTCACGATAAGAAGCGCTTGGAGCCTTGCAATCGAGCATAAACGGATTCTTGCCCTCATCGGCACGGCGTGGGTCATAACGGAAGATATTCCAATAACCTGCCTCAACAGCCTTCTTCTCTTCCTGCTGAGCAATGCTCATACCGCCCTTAATACCGTGGTTGATACATGGAGCGTAGCAGATAACAAGTGACGGGCCGTTGTAGCTTTCAGCCTCTACCATAGCCTTGAGTACCTGATTGTTGTCAGCGCCCATTGCACACTGTGCTACATATACATAGCCGTAGCTCATAGCGATAGCGGCAAGGTCTTTCTTCTTAACAGACTTACCTGCAGCGGCAAACTGTGCAACAGAACCTACAGGAGTAGCCTTAGAAGCCTGTCCGCCTGTATTTGAGTAAACCTCTGTATCGAATACGAGAATATTTACATTTTCGCCTGATGCGATAACATGGTCAAGACCGCCAAAGCCGATATCGTAAGCCCAACCGTCACCGCCGAAGATCCACATTGACTTCTTAGCAAGTTCGTCTTTGTCGATAAGTGTCTTCTTGGCAAGTTCGCCAACCTTAGCGTCATCAACATTCTTTTCAAGCTCTGCAATAAGTGCGTCTGTTGCAGGACGGCTTGCTGTTGAATCGCAAACTGTGTCGAGGTAGTTCTGACAAGCTGTCTTTAACTCGTCGCTGTCTGTATCTTTCTGAATGTTCTCAACATACTCTACAAGTCTGTTGCGGATAGCTTTCTGACCGAGAGCCATACCAAGACCAAACTCGGCGTTATCCTCAAAGAGTGAGTTCTGCCAAGCAGGACCAAAGCCTTTCTTGTTCTTTGTGTATGGTGTTGCCGGAGCAGATGCACCCCAAATTGATGAACAGCCTGTTGCATTGGCAATGAACATTCTGTCACCGAAGAGCTGTGTAACGAGCTTAGCATAAGGTGTTTCACCGCAGCCTGCGCAAGCACCCGAGAACTCAAGGAGCGGCTGCTTAAACTGGCTGCCCTTAACTGTAGAGAACTTAAACTTAGCGGCTACTTCAGGCTTTTCGTCAAGAGTTACCGCATAATCAAATACAGCCTGCTCTGCACGCTGGCTGTCGATTGACTTCATTGTAAGAGCCTTTTCGCCCTTCTTGCCCGGACATACATTAGCACAAGCGCCGCAGCCTGTACAGTCAAGTGTAGATACAGTCATAACGAACTTGAGCTCCTTAAGACCGATCATTGGAATGCTCTTTGTGCCCTGCGGAGCGGCCGCAAGCTCGTCCTCTGTCATAGCAACAGGACGGATTACAGCGTGAGGACATACGATAGCACACTTGTTACACTGAATACAGTTGTCTGAATTCCACTCAGGAACATCAACTGCGATACCACGCTTTTCATAAGCGGCTGAACCGTTAGGAGCAGTACCGTCAACATGATCCATAAATGCAGATACAGGGAGCTTGTTGCCCTTGTACTCATTTACAGGCTTGAGGATACCGTTTACATACTCAACGAGTGCGCCCTCGCCCGGAACTACATCGCTTGCCTTATCGTCAGCGGCATTTGCCCAATCAGCAGGAATTTCAACCTTCTTGAGGTCTTCCATACCACGATCAATAGCTGCGTAGTTCATATCTACGATAGCCTGACCTTTCTTCATATATGACTTCTTAGCGGCTGCCTTCATAAGCTCCTTAGCCTTTTCAGCCGGGATAATGTCAGCAATCTTAAAGAATGCTGACTGAAGAACAGTGTTGATTCTGCCGCCAAGACCGATTTCCTTACCGATCTTAATACCGTCGATTGTGTAGAAATTGATATTTCTTGTAGCAAGAATTCTCTTCATCTTGCCAGGGAATCTTTCTGAAAGCTCGTCAACATCCCAAGGACAGTTGAGGAGGAATGAACCGCCTTCCTTGAGGTCGTCTACGATGTCGTACTTGTCAACATATGATGGGTTATGACAAGCAACGAAGTCAGCCTTAGAAATGTAATAAGTTGATTTGATAGGCTGATTACCGAAACGCAGGTGAGAAACCGTAAGACCGCCCGACTTCTTTGAGTCATAAGCAAAGTAGCCCTGTGCGTACATATCGGTATTGTCACCGATAATCTTGATTGAGTTCTTGTTTGCACCTACTGTACCGTCGGCGCCAAGACCCCAGAACTTACATGAATGTGTACCCTTTGGAGTTGTGTCAGGGTTTTCAACAATCGGGAGTGAAAGGTTTGTAACATCATCAACAATGCCGATTGTAAATCTTCTCTTAGGAGCGTCGCTCTCTGCGTTTCTGTAAACGGCAATGATGTCGGCAGGAGTTGTATCCTTAGAACCAAGACCGTATCTGCCTGTGTAAACCTTTACGCCGGCAAAGTCAGAACCGTTGATAGCAGCAAGAACATCAAGATAAAGAGGCTCACCGATTGAACCCGGCTCTTTTGTTCTGTCAAGAACAGAGATAGTTTTAACTGTCTTAGGAAGCTCGCTTAAAAGGTAATCTGCAACGAACGGTCTGTAAAGGTGAACCTTTAAAAGACCAACCTTTTCGCCTGCAGCGTTAAGGAAGTCTACAACCTCTTCTGCACAATCACATACAGAACCCATAGCAACGATAATGTGCTCTGCATCCTCTGCACCGTAGTAGTTGAACGGCTTGTAGTTTGTGCCGATCTTCTCGTTTACTTTGTTCATATATTCAACAACAACTTCGGGTACTGCATCGTAGTACTTGTTGCAGGCCTCTCTTGCCTGGAAGAAGATGTCGTCGTTCTGAGCTGTACCTCTTGTTACAGGGTGCTCAGGGTTAAGTGCTCTTCTGCGGAATGCCTCTACTGCGTCCCAATCGAGCATATCTGCGAGATCCGCATAATCCCACTCTTCAATCTTCTGAATCTCGTGAGAGGTTCTGAAACCGTCAAAGAAGTGGAGGAAAGGAACTCTGCCCTTGATAGCCGAAAGATGTGCAACGGCAGCAAGGTCCATACATTCCTGTGGGTTGTTTGAACAGAGCATTGCATAGCCTGTCTGACGGCAAGCATAAATATCTGAATGGTCACCGAAAATTGAAAGAGCGTGGCTTGTAAGAGCACGGGCAGATACATGAATTACGCCCGGTAAAAGCTCGCCTGCCATCTTGTACATATTCGGAATCATAAGAAGCAAGCCCTGTGAAGCTGTGTAAGTTGTGGTTAAAGCACCGGCTGCAAGCGAACCGTGAACCGCACCGGAAGCACCGCCTTCCGACTGCATTTCCGTAACCTGTACTTCTCTGCCGAAAAGGTTTTTAGTGCCCATTGCCGAGAACTTATCGGTAAGGTCAGCCATTACGGAAGAAGGTGTGATAGGATAGATAGCAGCAACATCTGTAAACGCATAAGAAACATGAGCAACAGCGCTGTTACCGTCCATAGTTTTCATTTTTCTTGCCATTGGAATTGTCCTCCTTAAAGTATGTCAGCGACAACACCGTTTGCCGCATTTAATACAATTTTTAAAGATACATACTGTATCATAATAAATTTTAACACTTAAATGTTAATTTGTAAAGAGGTTTTCAACAATAACGCATATGTTTTCGCCCGATTTTTCTAAAACTTTACCAAATATTTTAAATTTCCGCATAAAACCGAGTTTTTCGCCGATTCAGGTGATTTTTAGACAAAACAAAAGTTTGTTAATTGCCATAAAACCGTAAAATTCGTCAATAATTTTTATACGCAAAAAATTGTTATACATACATTATGCGAAAATTGTATTATTTTGGCAAGAAAACATACAACTTAACGGCTGATATTTTTGAAAATAATAGTCATTTTTATTAAAGAAATTATATTGCGATTAAAGAATTAAAATTAAACAAAAAAAGCGTATAATAGTTTGGATAATCAATTGACATAATATGACTTTATATAACTTTATAAGGCACGGAGGCAGTATGTTGAAATTAGGACTTGACATTGGCTCAACTACAATAAAATGCGTTGTTTTGGACGAAGAAAATAAAATTATATACAGCACCTACGAACGACATTATTCTCAAATAACCGAGAAAATTGCCGAAATTCTCGCAACTGTACGCAGTAAGGTAAAGGGTGTTGAAAACGCAGCCGTTGCGCTTTCCGGTTCTGCCGGTATGGGCGTTGCGGAGTCAAGCAACATTGACTTTGTGCAGGAAGTTTACGCAACAAGAGTTGCTACAAATACATTTATTCCGGGCACAGATGTTGTCATTGAACTCGGCGGTGAGGACGCAAAAATTCTGTTCCTCACAAACGGTCTTGAAGTGCGTATGAACGGTACCTGTGCCGGCGGTACCGGTGCATTCATCGACCAGATGGCAACACTGCTCAATGTTCCGCTTGAAGATCTTGACGAACTTGCAAAGCAGTACGAAAAAACATACACTATCGCATCACGCTGCGGCGTATTTGCAAAGACGGATATTCAGCCTCTTTTAAACCAAGGCGCAAGAAAGAGCGATATAGCCGAAAGTATCTTCAACGCCGTTGTAAGCCAGACTGTCGCAGGTCTTGCACAGGGACGAGAAATTGAAGGTCAGGTTGTATATCTCGGTGGTCCTCTCACCTTTATGAGCGAGCTTAGAAACTGCTTTGACAGAACTTTAAACACAAAGGGTATATGCCCTGAAAATTCACTTTACTTTGTTGCCTGCGGTGCGGCACTTTGCGCCGAAAAAACAATTGACTTTGACAAGGTAATCGAAGAAGTAAAAAATTACCGTGGAAGCGGCAACTTTGCCTTTAACCCTCCGCTTTTCAAAGACGAAGAAGATTACAAAAAATTCTCTGACCGTCACGCAAAAGCAACCGTTCTTCAAAAGGAACTTAAAGGCTACAAAGGCAAGGCTTATGTGGGTATGGACGCAGGCTCTACCACCGTTAAGGGCGTTGTTCTCAACGACGACGGCGAACTTCTTTATTCAAAATATCTTCCGTCAAAAGGAAATCCTGTAGAGATTATCAAAGGTTTTCTTGAGGAAGTCTATGCAATCAACCCCGAAATCAACATAGTTTCTTCTGCCGTTACAGGTTACGGCGAAGAGATTATAAAGAACGCTTTTGATGTTGACTACGGCATAGTAGAAACAATTGCGCATTTCACTGCCGCAAAATACTTTATGCCCGATGTTGAATTTATCATCGACATCGGCGGTCAGGACATCAAATGCTTTAAAATTCACAACGGCGCAATCGACAACATCTTCCTTAACGAGGCTTGTTCTTCCGGATGCGGCAGTTTCTTGCAGACATTCGCAAACGCTCTCGGTTACGAAATTGCCGACTTTGCAAAGCTCGGACTTTTTGCAAAGCGCCCTGTTGACCTCGGTTCGAGATGTACGGTATTTATGAACTCAAGCGTTAAACAGGCTCAAAAGGACGGCGCAACAATCGAGGATATTTCCGCAGGTCTTTCCTTAAGCGTTGTAAAGAATGCACTCTACAAAGTTATCAGAGCGTCAAGCCCTGACGAACTCGGCAAAAGAGTTGTTGTACAGGGCGGCACATTCCTTAACGACGCCGTACTCCGTGCATTTGAGCAGGAAATGGGCGTTGAGGTTGTTCGACCTAACATTGCGGGTCTTATGGGCGCATACGGTGCGGCGCTATATTCAAAAAATAAATCAAAAGGCAACGGCAAGAGTAAACTTGCAAATAAAGAGACTCTCAAAAACTTTGTTCACGATATAAAGGTTACAAACTGCGGTATGTGCAGCAACAACTGCCGACTTACAATCAACAGCTTTGGCGGCGGCAGAAGATTTATTGCAGGCAACCGTTGTGAGCGTCCGATTACAAAGAAATCGCAGTCGAGCGAACTCAATATGTACGCTCTGAAGCTCAAACTGCTCGAAGAGTACAAACCTGTAGAGGGACTCCGTGGTAAGCTCGGTATGCCTATGGCGCTCAATATGTTTGAAATGTACCCGTTCTGGTACAGATTCTTTACAGAACTTAAGTTTGAAGTATTCCACTCACCGTTCTCGACAAGAAAGATATATCAGCGCGGACAGCAGACAATTCCGAGTGATACAATTTGTTTCCCTGCAAAACTTGTGCACGGACACATTCAGACTTTGATTGACGAGGGAGCAGAAACTATTTTCTACCCTTGTATGTCATACAACTTTGACGAACACCTCGGCGATAACCACTACAACTGTCCTGTTGTTGCCTACTATCCCGAAGTTATCAACAACAATATGAAAGATGTGCAGAAAATCTGCTTTATAAAGGAATACTTCGGAGTACATATACCAAAGCATTTCCCGCAGAAAGCATATGAGGCACTTTCTAAATATTTCCCCGACCTTACACTTAACGAGGTAAGAAAGGCCGCAAAACTTGCTTATGACGAACAGGATAAGTACAGGAAAAAGGTAATCGCAAAGGGCAACGAGATTATTGAAAAAGCCGAAAAAGAGGGTAAAAAGATAATGGTGCTTGCCGGCAGACCTTACCATGTAGACCCCGAAATCAACCACGGCATTGATAAACTTATTTCGAGTTTTAATGTAGCAATCGTCAGCGAAGATGTTGTATCTCCGAGGGTTGAGAAATTCCACACCAATGTACTTAACCAGTGGACATATCATTCAAGACTGTACGCTGCCGCTAAGTATGTTACAACAAGAAAGGATATGGAGCTTATACAGCTTGTTTCCTTTGGCTGCGGCGTAGATGCCATTACTACCGACGAGGTAAGAGAAATTCTTGAAAAAGAGGGCAAAATCTACACACAGATTAAAATTGACGAAATCACAAATCTTGGTGCAGTTAAAATTCGTATCCGCAGCTTGCTTGCTGCTATTGACAACGATTAACCACCGTTTGAAAGGTTGTGCTTTAAATGGCTGAACTTAAATATGACAGCAAAACAGGTCGTTTGCTTTTTACAAAAGAAATGAAAAAGGAATACACAATCCTTATGCCGAATATGGCACCTATTCATTTCAATATACTTCAGAATGTTTTTAACTACTACGGCTACAAGTCGGAACTTCTCGACACCTGCGGCCCTGAAATTGCACAGACAGGTCTTAAATATGTTCATAACGACACCTGTTACCCTGCGCTCCTTGTAATCGGACAGTTTATACACGCTTTACAGAGTGGCAAATACGATGTGCATAAAACAGCGCTTATGATTACCCAAACAGGCGGCGGCTGTCGTGCCTCAAACTATATCTTCCTGTTAAGAAAAGCGCTTAAAAAAGCAGGTTTTGAGTTTGTACCCGTAATCTCGCTTTCTTTCGGTATGGAAAAGAACAGCGGTTTTTCGCTCACACTTCCGCTTATCAGAAGATTTGTCGGCGGTCTTGTTTACGGCGATCAGCTTATGCTCCTTTCTAACCAGACAAAGCCTTATGAGGTAAATAAAGGCGAAAGTATGGCGCTTGTTGCCGATTGGAGCGATAAGATTTCTAAAATGCTTATCGAGGGCAACGGCTATACGCTTGAAGAAATTGACGAAAATCTTGATAAAATCACAAAATCTTTTTCGGAAATTAAGCTTAATAAAGTGCCAAAGGTTAAAGTCGGCATCGTAGGCGAAATTTATGTAAAATATTCCAAAATGGCGAATAACGGACTTGAGGATTTTTTGGCTTCACAGGACTGCGAGGTTTGTGTGCCGGGTCTTATGGGCTTTGCTTCATTTAAGGTTGACAACCGAATTGAGGACGCCAAACTTTACGGCGGTGCAAAGATTAAATCCACATTTTGTAAAATGCTGCTTGACTACCTCACAAAACTCGAAGCACTTATGATTGAATCGGCAAAGAAATATAACTTCGTTCCGCCGCACGAATACGCTCATACAAAACAGCTTGTAAAGGGCATTATCGGATACGGCAGCAAAATGGGCGAGGGTTGGTTACTTACCGCAGAAATGCTTGAGCTTGCCGAAACAGGCTACGAAAACATTGTTTGTACACAGCCCTTCGGCTGTCTGCCGAACCACATCAACGGCAAGGGCGCTATCCGCAAAATCAAGGAAGTAAACCCGAAAGCAAACATAGTTACAATAGACTACGACCCGGGTGCGCCAAAGGTAAACCAGGAAAACAGAATCAAGCTTATGCTTGCTGTAGCAAAAGAGGAGCTTAATAAAGAGCTTGCCGAAAAACAGGACGCAGAGCAAAAATCTTAACAAAAAGCAGTCCGAGAATAAATAAATCGGACTGACTTATTTTTAGGTTCTTTATCAAAAGTCGGAGTAAATTTGATTTAGCGCACGAGTTAAGCAAAATGATTTAAAAATTTAGGTCAAACCTTTATAATTGCTTGGCAAAACAGTTTGCTGAATAATATACCAAAAATTTAAAACAGAATCTTTTTAGAAAATAAACATCAACACTTACATATAATAATGTATGACAAAATTTTAAGAGGTGAAACGAGTGAAAAAAAATAAAAACAAGGCACAAAAGGCAAAAAAGCCGCACACTTTGCTTATCAGTGTTAAGCAAAACAAGGAGCTTGCCGCACTTTACTTTATACTAAGGCTTGTAATTATATTTATATTTGTTCTCAACATCATCCGTGGCAAATACGAAAGCGCAATGACTTGCGGACTTACATTTATACTTATGTTGATTCCGTCGTTCATTGACCGCAGTCTTCACATAGAACTGCCGAGCGTGCTTGAAACCTTTATGATACTGTTTGTATTCTCGGCAAATATTCTCGGTGAAATCGGTTCATTCTATGAAAAAATACCTTTTCTCGACACAATTCTTCATACGCTGAACGGTTTTATCTGCGCAGGCGTGGGATTCGGACTTACCGATATTTTGAACCGCAGTAAAAGGGTTAAATTTAACCTTTCCCCTATCTTTGTATGCCTGTTCTCGTTCTGTTTTTCAATGACGGCAGGTACAGTTTGGGAATTTTTCGAGTTTGGTGTTGACACTTTTCTCGGCAAAGATATGCAGAAAGACACAATCGTCACAACAATCAACTCTACCCTGCTTTCGGGCAACGATACAAACGCCGTTACCCATATAAGCGGAATAACCTCTACAACCGTAAACGGCAAAGACCTCGGCATCAACGGCTACCTCGACATCGGTCTTATTGATACAATGAAAGATTTAATGGTAAACTTTGTCGGCGCAGTTGTGTTTAACGGTTTGGGATTTATCTACCTTAAAAACAGAGGCAAAAAAGCAAGTTTCCTAAATAACTTTATCCCGAAAAAAGCCGAAGATATTACAGAAGAATAAGTTTAACAATCAAAAATCCGACAGTAGTAAAAACTATTGTCGGATTTTTTGTTGTATCCTAATTATTGGTAACATTGATAAATTATGACTTATCAAACTAAGTAATAAAATGTAGCCAATTAACGTTTAGATAGCACAGGCAAATGAATTTCAATAATTCTTTCAAAATAACATAATCACTTTAATATAAATAAGTTATGTTATTTTAAAATATATCTGCCCTCTTCTTTATATATTTCTTGCTTACCGTCAACACAAAATGCTGGCCTGATGCCATTCATATTGCATGCATTCGTGCTTCCAATTTCACCTTCCGGTCCTACTGCATATACACAAGAATCATATGTAGAATCCGCACTTCTTAACCACCAACTTACAGTAAACTTTCCATTATTCGTAGTAGCAAAACGATTCTTATTATCTTTAAAATACAACAATGGCACCCCTTCAACTCCGACATGCCCATTTTTTTTATATCCAAGTTCAGTAAAAGACAACAAAAACACTTTTCTTACAATAGTTATCACGCTATCATCTATTTGATTCAAGCATCGTTCATCTAAAATCTCTATTTCCGAATCTTGAATTAAGCAACGAGTTTGAATAGGTAAATTATCAAAAAACTCTCCCATTAAGTAATTATCAATTTCGCTTTCTTCATAGTAAGCCGAATAATCACTAACTCTTCTATTCTCTGGAAGAATTTCTTTTCTTAACAAAAGTGTTTTACCATTATAATCATTAGTTAATACAATATATGGAACAAATCCTGTTTTTTCTTCAATATATATGATTGGTTCAATTTTACATTTTTCAGAATACGCCAAATCACTTATTGTATTATATTCCTCGGTTACTGTTTGTCTTTTACTACAAGCATTTAATAGAACTCCAAGAACAATTGCTAATACTACTACTTTTAATACTACTTTATACTTTTTTCTGAACACTTATGTGGCTCCTTAATTTCTCTGCTTTTTACGTCTTATTTTTGTAAATGCCATACACATCACTATACTTACCATGATTACAGCCATTAGGCTCCAAAATCCAACTGCAGATTCGTCTCCTGTTGAAACAGATTCTATCTTTTCTCCTCCATTTTCATTTGTTCCCGAACCAGAATTGTTACCTGTATTATTATCTTTTCCCGAATCAGGATTTTCCGATTGAATATCAACAAATGTCAGGGGCTGTGTGCTTTGAGATACTGTTTTAATTTTCAGTTTATTATTATAATATTTTTTATTGCTGAAATCTATTATAGCTTTATTACAGCGATAATGATAGCTTAGCAAAATCTCGTTACTTATTGTATCACTTTTGTTTTTATACTCTATATAAAGCCACTTGCCCTCATGAATAGCTTTAAATATATTTCTTCCTATGCTGTTAATTACCCTCACCGCCTTTAGTTCTTATATTTCACTGAAATCATTATAGCATAAATATTTCATAAAACAACAATTTTATACTAAAAATATTAAAATTTATCCACGCAAAAATAAACACCCGACTAAAAAGCCGAGTGTCAATTTTACCGCTATTAATCATTTTACGACAGCCACGCAATGTCGGTATCGGTTGCAAGGTTATCTATGCCGTAGAGCACCAGGATATTATCGGGTTTTTCCTGCTGTGCAAGTTCTGAAATGCTGTTTTTGTAATAACGCATATCGACGAGTATTACCTCACTGTAATTTTCTGCAAGGAACGGCGCAAGACAATGTGAAAAGCTGTCCTTTACAAGGATAATTTTTCCGCCTGTGGCATTTGTATTCTTGATTCTTGTCATTGCGTGGTTTCCGTCTATGAATACAGGGTATTTATCGTCCTCTTCAAGATGATTGTAGAAATACATTGAGTGGTAATCCTGTTTTTCGTCGCCCTCAATAATCTCTACGCTGATATTCTTTTCGGTGTTATTTTTATTGTTCCAAATTTCAATGGTATCCGGCTGTGTGAGCCAAAAACCGCTTGTTGAGTAGGTTGTACCGTAGAAATCGTTGTACTTTTCGACCGTAAACAGGCTCTTGTCGGCAGGGGTTATTCCGAGCGACTTGCATATTTCCGTATAACCCGTATATGCACCTGCCGTTGTCCAATGATGGTCGGTTTTGTAGTAAAGCTGCGTGCCGTTTGCATAGGCATTTTTGAATGTGGAACGCAAATCCACAAAATCCGCACCGCTTTCGGTAAGCACTTTCTGTGCGTTCTCGATTTTTTCGTCATCTGTATATGTATCGTGAACCGCAGGAAGAACATCATTTGCGATGTAGCCTGTTGACGGCACAAGTGTTACCGTTACGGGAACATCGACTGATTTCGCAAAATCTGCGATTGTCTGCACATTGCTCTCAAGTGTGTCGGTATCAAGTATCGGCTTATTTATAAGGTAGCCGTTCTTACAATTGTAAACACCGTCTGCGCCGTTGTTGCCGACAGAGAGATTAAAGTAAGCGTTTGCGCCTACCCATTGGGTACGCATAGGAAAATGGTCGGCAAAGTATTTTTCAAAATCAGTGCCGAATTTGCCGTCAAGCACAGAATTTACCGACACTGTCGGGAATTTTTGCAAATATCTTTTTTCGCTTGAGCTGTAATCCGCTTTTGGATTTATCAAAAACCAGATTGCAAAGCCGAATATAAAAATTATAAATACAAAGCTCGGCAGATGTCGGCAGACAGGCTTTGAGGATTCCATATGTTTTGCTGAATGTTTTGCTGCATATTTCATAAATACTCTCCTTTCCTACCGTTAAAATCTGAAATATAGGAACGGGTTATAGCTCTGATTTACAAGTGAGGCTGTGCAAAGTACAAGCACAATTGCAACAAATGCGGTCTGCGCAAAACCGATATACTTTGTATTCTGTACCTTTGCATAAAGCTTTGCCGCAAGCGGTGTGCTTGCAACAGCCGCTGCAATGATAAGCGGCAGGTACGAAAGTATAAGATTTAAAGCCTGCTCGCCGCAGATACCGTTGCCGAAGTTAAACAAATCTCCGAGGAATGTACCGAGCTTGCTCATATCTGTAAAGTAGAAAAGTCCCCAGCCGATAACTACTATAAACATTGTGTAGATATGCTGAATTGCCGATGGCAGTTTGTCGAGAACCTTTTTGAAAACAAATTTTTCAAAAATAAGCAAAACGCCGTAGTAAAGTCCCCATAATACAAAGTTCCATGACGCACCATGCCAAATGCCTGTAAGTCCCCACACAATGAGGAGGTTAAGCACCTGTCTTTTTACGCCCTTTCTGTTGCCGCCGAGCGGAATATAAACATATTCCTTAAACCATGTGGAAAGCGAAATGTGCCATCTTCTCCAAAACTCGGTAACAGATTTTGAAATGTACGGATAGTTAAAGTTTTTGAGGAACTCAAAGCCGAGCATATTGCCGAGACCGCAAGCCATATCGGAATAACCCGAAAAGTCAAAATAAAGCTGAAAGCTGTACGCTATAATTCCTACCCAAGTGCCGACAACGCCGTTTTCGTCGGTTGTGGCAAACATTGCCGTGCTAAGATTACCCATCTGATTTGCAATCAAAACTTTCTTGCCAAGACCGATTATAAACAGATTTACACCCTTTGTAAACTCGTCCAAGGTTTCTTTTCTGTTTGTGAGCTGTTCGGCAACATCACGGTAACGAACGATAGGGCCTGCAATCAACTGCGGAAAAAGCGCTACATATGTACCGAAGTTAATCGGATTTTTGGATACGGGCGCATCGCCTCTGTAAACATCAATTACATAACTCATTGTCTGGAATGTATAGAAGCTGATACCGATCGGCAAAGAAATCTGCGGAGTCGGCAGATTCAGGAACGGCAGCATATTAACGGTTTCCACAATCATTCCCGTGTACTTAAACACAGCGAGTGTGCCGATGTCGATAACGCAGGTAAGTATCAGCACAAGTTTCCGCTTTTTCGGGTCATCTTTAAATTTATCTACAAGGTATCCGCCTATGTAGTTTACGGCTATGTTTATGAGCATAAGCACGATAAGTTTCGGCTCGCCCCAGCCGTAGAACAAAAGGTTTATAAAGAACAGAAAAATGTTTCTGCCTTTTCTCGGCACAATGTAATATATGAGCAGAGTAAGCGGCAGATACGCAAACATAAATACAAGGCTTGAAAAAACCAATCTGTATACCCCCAAATATTCTATAAAATAAGTACAAAATCAAGCGTTATATATCCTTTTTAACCTGACAATTCATTGCTCTGAACGCAATATAATAATTGTCGGGATTTGCACACCATAAAATACCCTCACCGCTTTTGGTGAGGGCGATTACTGTTTATTTTACATTATTTTTATGGTACAGTCAATGAAATTAAAGCAAATATAATTGCTGTCCTCGAATTTTGGCATTATCAACTAATTTCTTTAAAAGAAAACTCTCTTTTAAACTCTTTTGTTTCACTGTTTCTGACGGTTGAGCTTTTATGCTGTTCAAGGGTACTTATGAGTGCGTACATATCCACCCATATTTCGTTGTCGCTTTCCTTTTGGCTTTCGTCAAAAACAAGCTCAAGCCCTATATGGAGATGGCTTTCGGTAATTCCGTTTATGTTTTCGGTATCGCTGTAACCTGTTCTGCCCACATAGCCTATAACATCGCCTGCCGTAACCGTATCGCCCTCCTTGAGGTTCTCAGCATAGGGGCGGTTCTGCCGCAAATGCGCATAATACCAATACCTTTTATTGTCAAGCGAGCGTATGCCGATTCGCCAACCGCCGTATCTGTTCCAGCCGAGGCACTCGACCTTGCCCGATTCAACGGCTATAACGGGAGTACCGACTGCCGACATCAGGTCGTGTCCCAAATGCGGTCTTGTGTATCCGAATGTCCGCTTTGCACCGAAGTCATCGTAATGCGAATACGGAAAAGTCTTTGCAATCGGCGAAAACCACCGCACTCCGTAGTCCTGCTTTATACTGCCGTCAGACTGTTCTTCCTCAAAATTTCCAACCATACCGCTGAGCACTGCCGTATATACATTATAATAATATGTATAGTATTTCATATCCTTGGTAAGCTCGGCTATTGTTTTGCCGTCTTTCAGCTTTTCGCAGAGGTTATCCATATCGCTTTGCTTGTATTTTGAAAAATCGCCGCCGTATTTTGCGCCGAGGTACGATAAAATTTCTATATAATTCAGTTTGGTATCTTCCGACTGTGAAGAAACATCGTAACTGACGGCTTTTTGCAGAGCGTCTGCCGTAACATTAAATTCCGCATACTTTATAAAATTATCGGTTTCCTTTCCGCCGACAATCGTCATAACCGAACAGGCAAGCACAAAAGCAGAAATAAGCAATAAAATAATCCGTTTCATATATAATCACCCGATTATATATATGAAACGGATTTCAAATTAATTTCTCATTAAATGTATTGCGGTTTCGGCTTTTTCTATAATTCTTAAATCGTTGTCATAGGTGCAAAGTTTTCGTGCCTGCTGGAGGTCAACCCAGATGTAACTGTCGATTTCTTCCTCCTGAATTTTTACGCTGTCGGTAAACGCCTGTGCAAGGAAGAACACTACCCGCTTGCGAATTTTGCCGAACGGGCAATACTCGCTGATTTCTCTAAATCCCTTTGCAAGGGTAACATCAAGCCCTGTTTCCTCTTTGATTTCTCTCAAAGCGGTTTCCTGCTCGTTTTCGTCGTTTTCTATATGACCTTTCGGAAAGCTCCAATATCTGCCGTTGCTGTTCTTCACAAGCAATACCTTTGTATTCTGCTTGTTGCGGTAAAAAATCACCGCACCGCAGGATTTTTCGTAAAGACAGCTTATACTCTCCACTTTTACATTACGCAAGCGGGCAAGTATTTTTTTAAGCTCCGGCTCGTAATAAATCTCTCCGTACGGAGCGACTATGAATTTATCGCCCTTGAGTCCCTCAAATTTGGCAACGGCAATAACCACACCGTCAAAGTATTCTTCAACTCTGTCCTTGCGTGTAACAAGATAAGCGCTTTTGTTTGAAAAGGAATTGCCCGAAACATAGGCGGAGAAAAAACCTTTTCCGACCTTGCCAAACACATTTACTCTTACATTTTCCGCAAGCATTGCCGCTGCCTCCTTTCTTAATTCAAATAAAAATCAACAATTAATTCAGTAAGCCGTCCATACTGTCGAGCTGTACCTGAGTATTTGCACTCATAATGCCGTTGAGGTAAAGAACCTCTGTAATGCCGTTCTGCTTGCAGTAGTCTGCAAGATTCTGTCCGAAATATCTGAAATCTATAATATGAACTTCGGAATAATTATTTGTAAGATACGGTGAGAATGCGTTGCCGTAGCTTTCTTTGACAACGGCAATCTTCTTGCCCGTACCGTTTTCGGAATCGGAATGTAAAACCGTGAGCGGATTGTCGCCCATAATAAATAAACTGTATGTATTTGAACCCGCCTCCGCATACTGATAATAAGGCGAATCGTAGTTTGATACAGTGCCGTTTGAATCCGTAATATCCATTGTAACATTATAAGGGAATGTCCAATAGCTTACGGTATCGGTTGTAAGTCCGTCATTTGTGTTTGCAAACGAACCCGTAAAGCCCTCAATTTTATTTTCCGTGCAAGTGCTTAAATCAAGAACAGCCTGATTTGTTGCCTCCGCAAACGCTGTATATGCGTAATATGCGCCAAGTCCTGTCCAGTGGTGGTCGGAATTGTAATAAACATATTCGTTGCAGTGCTCGGCAATTTTGTTGTAAGCATTTATCGGTGTTACAGAGCTGTTTAGCTTTGAATAAATCTGCTTGATGTTCTCTGCCTGTGAATCCGACGGAGCGGAGCTGTTTTTAAGTCTTTGCGGAAGTCCCATTTCCGTATGGTTGGGAACAACCATATTGTAAACCTTAATTCCGCTTAACTTCTGCTGATAGCTGTTGATTGAATCGGCATAAAGCTGTGCTCTGTATTCATCGCCGCCGAAAAGCTCATATGCGGCGCCGTTCCAGATGTAAGCGTTTGTACCCATATATCCTGTTGTGTTATCGTCCTTAATATTAGGCGTAACAAAATTAAGTGCCGCTGCGTTTGCTGCTTGTGTTGCGGGTTGAGTGGTTGCTGCCTGTGTAGGCGGTATTGTTTTATCGGAATTATTGTCAACTTTTTTGTCCGAACCGGTACAGGCTCTGAACATTGAAGAAATTATTGTGATTATAAGTATTAATATAAGTATTCCAACACTTACAATAATAATGCGGTTTCTAAGTCTTCTGCTGAATCTTTTTCTTTTAGGCGGCTTGCGATGCACATTATTTCGATTATTAGGTACAGGCCCTCTGCCGTTTTGCGGCGGTCTGTTCATCGGCTGACGGTATTCTCTCCTGTATTGACTGCGTTGAGCCGCAACTCTGTCGTCATCAAAATAGTCTAAGTTGTATTTATCTGCCATATATACACTCTCCCGTCTTAAAAAAAGCAACAGATAATTAAACGCTGTTTCCTCATTATATCATTATATTAATTAAAGCATATTTTATTATACAACATATTTAGTCTAAAAACAATACAATTTTTCATTTTTCGAGTAAATCCGCAAATGCGGCAAATATTTACATCCATAAGCAAAACAGATTTTAAAATAGAGTTGAAACAAAAGGAAAAATACGATATAATTTAGAGTTGCAGGATGTTTTTTCCAAGCAATTACAATGAGGTGATATTTATGTTGCTATGCACGGATGTGGGCAATACAAATATAAAATTTGCACTTTACAAAGGTGAAAAACTGCTTATGAAGTTAAGATTTTCCACTAATCGCAGTAAAACCGCCGACGATTACGCAGTTGACCTTTATACTATATTCAGAATAAACAATGTTGATGTAAACGAAATTAACGGCTCAATAATCTCAAGCGTAGTACCCATAGTAACCGACCTGCTCGGAAAAGCTATTTTTACTGTGGCAAATGTAGAAAGTTTGGTTGTCGGACCGGGCATTAAAACAGGTCTTGACATTCGCCTTGACAACCCCGGCGCCGTAGGCTCGGACATTGTATGTATGTGCGTTGCTTTAAAAGAACAGTACCCCTGCCCGGTAATCGTAATCGGAATGGGCACTGCCACAACCATTCTTTATATGAACGAGCACAAGGCTTATTGCGGCGGAGTTATTTTGCCGGGTGTGCAGATTTCACTTGACGCACTTACCGCAAAATGCGCACTTTTGCCGTCGGTCAGTTTTTCTGCGCCGCAAAAGGCAATCGGAACAAATACTGCCGACTGTATACGCAGCGGCATAATTTACGGCAATGCCGCAATGATTGACGGCGTAATCGACCGCTTTGAAGCGGAAACGGGTCACAAATGCACTCTTGTTGCAACAGGCGGATTTGCACCGCACATTGTAAAGTTCTGCAAAAAAGACATTACCGTAAACGACGACCTTGTACTCGAGGGATTAAGACTTATATACGAAAAGAATCTGTAATTATTCGATTTTCAATAATATACAATTTTGTTTTAAACTGCATATCTGTTTGTGCACCCTTTTGAATTATTGCATCAAAAGGGTGTTTTTATTATTCCTTTTATAAATTTGTATTTGATGTTCACATCATTTTTACTAAAAAAGCAAACTCGTTAAACACATACAATTTTGTATGTGTAGAAATTTTGCTGATAAACATTTTTGTTTTTGTATAATTTTATTTATTAGTGTGGCGGTTATTTGTTTTTTGTTTCAAAAATATATACATAATTACCAAATAATAAAATTTTGCATTTTTTAATTTAACAAATATAACAAAGATTTTGTTATATTTGTACAAAATTCTCTTGTTCGCATATAAAATCGTCAAATTTACCGCATTTTAGCAGTATTGATTTTTAAGTTGTTTTCAAATATAATAGTAATGTTATATTTTGAAGAATTATCGGCTTTTATGTTGATTATTGCAACTGCGAAAATGCATTTGCGTTTGCTGTAAAAGCTGGGAGGAGAATCATTTTAATGGAAATATCGTTTAAGGACATAACAAGAGTAATTAAGAAAAACATCGTTTTCATTTTGGTTGTATCGTGTTTATTTGCAATCATATCGGTTTTTGTAACTACATTTTTTATTCAGAAAACATACACCTCAAGCGTAAAGCTCTATGTTGAAACAAACTACAACACTTCCTCTGCTATGGAAGACAACCAGAGTGTAAACTACGCTAAAAACCTTGTTTTAACCTACATTGAGCTGCTCGATTCAAACACATTTTACAGCGAGGTTTCAAAGGAGCTCCACGAAAAATACACAGCGTCACAGCTCAAAGCTATGATTAAGTTTGAAAGCATTGAGGATACCGAGGTATTTAAGGCGATAGTTGTATCGCCAAGTCCTTATGAATCAAAAGAAATAGGCGACTCCATTGCTAAAATAGCACCTAAGATAATCGCAAATGTAAAGGACAACGCAAAACTCAAGATTGTCGATGAGGCAGATACACCGAAAGTGCCTACATCACCGAATGTAACAAGAAACACAATTATTGCATTTCTCGGCGGACTTATACTTGCTCTTATCATTTCATTTGTTCGTGACTTCCTCGATGTGAAGATTAAATACAACGAAGAAATGACAACTATTCTTGATCTTCCTATTCTTGCCGCAATTCCTGACTTTGAGTATTTTTCAAATCAGAAAAATGCAAACAAATACGGCAACAGATACGGCAAATAAGTAAAGGAGTTACACAGCAATGAAAAAGAATAAAACAAAAATTGATCGTTCAATAGATACTGATGTTCTCGGCTTTCAGGTTCGTGAATCATACAAAGCCGCAAGAACAAACATAGCTTATTCAATTCTCAAAAAAGGCTGCAAAAAGGTAGCTTTTACATCATCGACAAAAAGTGAAGGCAAAACCGTAACCTCTATCAATGTTGCGTCGGCACTTGCTCAGCAGGTTGACACCAAGGTGCTTGTAGTTGAGTGCGACCTTCGCCGTCCGAGAGTAAACACAGCACTTAAAATTGAGCCTACACCCGGTCTTACAAACTATCTTAATGACGAGTGTTCGCTTGAGGACATTATAAAGGACACTAAGATTGACAACCTCAAGGCGATTGCCTACGGCGCAATTCCTCCTAACCCGTCCGAGCTGCTTGCGAGTGAGGCTATGGCTGACCTTATCAAGACGGCTGAAAAAGAGTACGACTACATTATTTTTGACACACCGCCTGTCGGCATCGTAATCGATGCAGTTCCGATTCTTAAGGCAGCGGACGGTGTTGTAATTGTTGCAAGAAACAACTCAACTACATATCCCGAGCTTGCAAAAACCGTAGAAACAGTCGAGCGTACAGATGCAAAAATCATCGGAGTTATTCTTAACAGAGTTAAACCGCAGGAAACAAGAAAAGGCAAGGGTTACTACTCAAGATACGGCGGATATTACAGCAGTTCAACCAAAGACTAATCTTTAATACTTCAGAGCAATTTTATTTAATTACACAGGTAATTAATTGGGTATAATAAAAATTTACGGAGGATAAAACGGAAGCAATTATGGGAAAAGCAAATATTACCGACACATCGAAAGCGGCAGCATCAAACACACATTCAGTTAAACCGAAGCCGATTTACGATTTTGTAAAGCGTGTTTTCGATATTGTATGTTCACTCATCGGTTTGATTGTTCTTTCACCTGTTTTTATCATTATTTCCATACTTATAAAAACCACAAGCGAAGGTCCTGTTTTCTTTGCGCACAAGCGTGTCGGCAAAGGCGGCAAAACAATAAAAATCTATAAGTTCAGAAGTATGGTAACAAATGCGGAAGAACTTATAAAGCAGTTCACACCCGAGCAAAAAGCCGAATACGAAAGAAACTTTAAGCTTGAAAACGACCCTCGAGTTACAAAAGTAGGAAAATTTATGAGAAAAACAAGTCTTGACGAACTTCCACAGCTTATTAACATTCTTAAGGGCGATATTTCTGTTGTAGGCCCTCGCCCCGTTATGGATGTTGAAACTAAAATTTACGGTAACTACCGCAATATGCTGCTCAGCGTAAAGCCGGGTCTTACAGGCTTTTGGGCGGCAAACGGCAGAAGCGCCACTACATACACACGCAGAAGAGCTATGGAAATTTACTATGTAAAGAACCGTTCCGTATTACTTGATTTAAAAATAATTTTCAAAACATTTATTTCTGTATTTAAGCGTGTAGGTGCGATTTAAGGAGGAAAAGCAATGAAAGCTGTATTACTTGCAGGTGGCTTTGGAACAAGAATTTCCGAAGAATCGCAGTTCAAGCCAAAGCCTATGATTGAAATAGGCGGTATGCCGATTTTGTGGCATATTATGAAACTTTATTCATATTACGGAGTAAACGAATTTATTATATGCGCAGGATACAAACAGCATGTAATTAAAGAATGGTTTGCGGATTATTTTCTGCATACTTCGGACATAACATTTGATTTTACACAGGACGATAAAATAATCGTACATAACAAAAGGGCCGAACAGTGGAAGGTCACGGTTGTTGATACGGGACTTAACACAATGACAGGCGGCCGACTTAAGAGAGTGCGTGACTTTATAGGCGATGAACCTTTCTTTATGACCTACGGTGACGGTGTTTCTGATGTAGATATAAACGCACTTTTAGAGTTCCACAAAAAGAACGGCAGACTTGCCACTATGTCGGCAGTCAAACCCGAAAGCCGCTTTGGTGTGCTTGACCTTTCAAGCGACAACGAGGTAAAGGCATTTCGTGAAAAGAGCGACATTGACTCAGGTTGGATAAACGCAGGCTTTATGGTGCTCGAACCAAAGGTGCTCGACTATGTAAAAGACGATACAATTATGTTTGAGCGTGAGCCTATGGAACAGCTTGCAAAAGAAGGTCAGATTGTGTGCTGGAAACACAATGGTTTCTGGCAGTGTATGGACACTCTTCGTGATAAAGAAAAGCTCGAAAAACTCTGGAGCACAAACAAAGCACCGTGGAAGGTATGGAAAGATTAATGCTTAATTTTTATAAAGGTAAAAGAGTATTTGTAACAGGTCACACAGGCTTTAAGGGCAGTTGGCTCTGCAAAATCCTTGCAAATGCGGGCGCACAGGTTACCGGCTACTCTCTTAACCCACCTACAAGCCCGAATTTATTTGAAATTGCAAACATCGAAGGTGACATTAAGTCCGTTATCGGCGATATTCGTGATTTTGATTTGCTAAAAAAGGCATTTGACGAGGCACAGCCCGAAATTGTACTTCACCTTGCGGCACAGCCGATTGTGCGTGACAGCTACAAGATGCCTGCCTATACATACGAAACAAATGTAATGGGCACTGTAAACATTCTTGAATGTGTAAGACAGTCGGACTGCGTAAAATCATTTTTGAATGTTACCACAGACAAGGTTTACGA
Organism: Ruminococcus sp. FMBCY1; assembly: GCF_023921805.1. GTDB lineage: Bacteria > Bacillota > Clostridia > Oscillospirales > Acutalibacteraceae > Ruminococcoides > Ruminococcoides intestinale_A. The sequence continues at coordinate 1,553,154 of NZ_CP074197.1, forward strand.
AAATAAGGAGTGGCAATGGGGCTACCGTGAGAATGAACCGCTTGACGGCTTTGACCCGTATTCAAACAGCAAGAGCTGTTCGGAGCTTGTAACTCACAGCTACAAAAATTCATTTTTTGCCGACGGCAGAGTGGCAATTTCGACTGCAAGAGCCGGCAATGTAATCGGCGGCGGCGATTTTGCAAACGACAGAATTATTCCCGACTGCGTTCGTGCACTTGAAAAAGGCGAAGATATAATCGTTCGTAATCCTCATTCAACAAGACCGTATCAGCATGTGCTTGAGCCGTTGTTTGCGTATCTTATGATTGCAAAGGCTCAGTATGAGGACATAAAATTTGCGGACTACTACAATGTAGGTCCCGACGAATGTGACTGCGTTACTACAGGCGAGCTTGTTGACTTGTTTGTAAAGTATGCCGACGGCAAAATCAATTGGATAAACAAAAGCGAGAAAAATGCCGTACACGAAGCGAATTTCTTAAAACTCGACTGCTCAAAACTCAAGGCTGTATTTGACTGGAAACCGCATTGGCATGTAACCGAGGCCGTTGAAAAAACTGTTGAATGGTCACGCTGTTATATGGAAAAAGGCGATGTCAGAAAATGTATGGACAAACAGATTGAGGAATTTTTAGCAAGCAGAATTTAAATATATCATCAACAAAAGAGGTTTAGTGATGAAAAAGGCGATTGTAACAGGCTCAAACGGCTTTGTCGGCTCAAATGTATGCAAAAGACTTTGCGCTGACGGAGTTAAGGTTTATGCCGTTGTAAAAGATAAAAACGAAAAAATCGACAACATAGAAAAACTTGACGGTATTGAAATTGTGTACTGCGAGCTTGATGAAATTGAAACTCTCTTTGATAAAATTTCAGACAGAGATGTTGATGTTTTCTACCACTTTGCATGGGTTGGCTCAGCAGGCCCGCTCAGATGCGACGAGAACATTCAGCTGCAAAACGCACTTTGGACAGCTCGTGCGCTCAGAACAGCCGACAAAATGCAGTGCAAAAAGTTTGTAAACGCAGGTTCGATTATGGAAAAGGAAACCTATACGGCCGTTTACACACAGGAAAGCAAACCCGGCTTGCCGTACATTTACGGTGCAGGCAAGCTCATTGCCCGTTCTATCTGCAAGCCGATTGCAAACAGCCTTGACATAGACCTTTGCTGGGCGGTAATTACCAACGCTTACGGCGCAGGAGAGTTTTCGCCGAGATTTGTTAATTCAACAATTCGCAAAATTATTGCAGGCGAGCCTTTACAGTTTACAGCCGCTACACAAAATTACGATTTCATTTATATAGACGATGTTGCAAGAGCCTTTGAGGCAATCGGCGAATACGGCATTGCAAACAAAGAGTACACAATAGGCAGTGGCAACGCAAGACCACTCAAGGAGTTCATTCTCGAAATGCAGAACGAGCTTGCACCTGAAGCAAAACCGATTTTCGGTGATGTGCCGTTTACAGGTGTAAATATGCCGCTTGAGGCATTTGATACAACCGACATAGAAACAGACTGCCACTTCAAACCTGAGATTTCCTTTGCAGAGGGCACAAGGCTTACTATGGAGTGGATTAAGTCCGTAGACTAAAAATCAGGGCGAAATTTATCTTTCGCCCTTTATATTCGTAATGCAAACTGCGTTTTTCTGAAAATTATGGGTTAATTTTCAGAATAGAAACATTTTAAGGAGATTATTTATATGATTCAGAAGTTTGAATTTTGCAATACCGATTTTGAGGGTGCATATCTTATTAAACCGTTTTGCGCAACAGATGTAAGAGGCGCATTTATTAAGGATTACTCAAAAGAGGTTTTCGAGGCTAACGGTCTTGAGCACAACCTTGCGGAAGTTTTCTATACAGTATCTCACAAGGGCGTTATTCGTGCGCTCCATTTTCAGCGTGTACACGAGCAGGCAAAGCTTGTAAGATGCATTAAAGGCAAGGTTTTTGATGTTATCGTTGACCTTCGTCCCGACTCCCCTACCTTTAAAAAGTGGCAGGGTTTCTACCTTTCCGAAGAAAATATGAACGAACTTTATGTTCCCGAACATTTTGCTCATGGCTACCTTGTGCTTGAGCCGTCCGTTGTTTCTTACAAATGCGGCGAAAAGTTCTACGGCGAGTATGATGACGGCATTATGTATAACGACCCAGACTTTGGCGTTGAGTGGCCGTTTGACGAAATCGGCGGTATTGAAAATCTTATTTTAGCCGATAAAGACAAAAATCTCCAGTCGTTTAAGGAATTTGAAGAAAAGTATCTTAAATAATGACTTAAAAATATTTTTACGGAGGGTAAAATGAACATAGTTTATTCAAGTTCTGACAGCTATGCACCGATTGCGGGTGTGTCGATAATGTCTTTACTTCATAACAATACAGACTCTGAAAGCATCAATATTTATATGATAGACAACAGTATTTCTGCCGAGAACAAACATCGCTTTGAAGAAATGGTCGGCAAATACGGACGCACCATTCACTTTATACCTCAGCCCGACCTCAACAAAAAGGCAGGCGTGGAAATTGAGGTTGGCAGATGGAATATCAGTACCTTTTTCAGACTTTTTCTTTGCACCATTTTGCCTGACGATATAGACAGATGTATTTATCTTGACTGCGACACAGTTATTCGCCACTCGCTAAAGGAATTTTGGGAAACAGACCTCGGTGACAAGGTTGTGGCGGCTGTTGACGACTGCCGAAGTGACCGCTACAAAACCGAGCTTAACCTTGACAGCAACAGCACCTACACAAACAACGGCGTACTGCTCATTGACCTTAAAAGCTGGCGTGAGATGAATGTTGAAAAGGAATTTCTCGACTTTATCATTGCGCACAACGGCGACATAACCTATGTTGACCAAGGTGTGCTCAACGGTGTTCTCTCCAAAAAGGGACTTGTAAAGGTAGTACATACAAAATATGACGCAATGACTGTATTCTTCGACTTTAATTTTAAAGACCTGATGAAGGTCAGAAAGCCTGAGCACCATCTAAGCGAACAGGAGTACAGCGAAACGGTAACAGACCCGTATATTATTCACTATACTTCGTGCTTTTTGTCGGGTACACGACCATGGAACGAAAACAACAACCACCCGTTTGTCGGCGATTACCTAAAGTACAAGACTATGTCGCCATGGAAAGACTTTCCGCAGTACCCCGATGACAGAAAAAAATCTAAAAAACTGATGACAAGTGTGTGCAATGCCATGCCAAAGGGTATGATGATTGCCGTAATCTCGCTTGTTCACTCAAAGCTCTACCCTATGGCACGAGCATTAAAACAAAAAGGCAGGGCCGAATAAATGAAAATTCTGCTTGTAAATAAATACCACTATGTAAAAGGCGGCAGTGAAACCTATCACTTCGGACTTGCAAAATTGCTTGAAGAACATGGCAACGAAGTAATATATTTTGCTATGCAGGACGAAAAAAATTACGATTGCGCACAGGCAAAGTATTTTTCAAAAAATGTTGATTTCAACAAGAGTATGTCGCCGTTTGAGAAACTCACAGCAGGTATGCACGCCCTGTATTCGTTTGATGCTAAAAAGAAAATCGAACAGCTTATTGAGGCAGAAAAGCCCGATATTGTGCATATAAATTTGGTTCACAGACACATTACGCTTTCTATTTTGAACGCAATACAAAAGTATAATATTCCTGTTGTGTTTACGGCACACGACCTCAACTGCGTGTGCCCTACACACACTATGCTTTGCGGCGACAAGGTGTGCGACCGCTGCGTGGCTGAGCACAGCTACAAGCCTGCACTTGAGCAGAAATGCGTAAAAAACTCCGCACTTCAAACCTACCTTGCTGTTATTGAGGCTAAGAACTACGAGAGAATGAAGATGTACGATAAAATCGACTTCTACATTTGTCCGTCTGATTTTTACAGAAAGCAGTTTGTAAAATCGGGCATCACAAAAAATCCCGTTGTGCATTGGGTGAACTTTTTGCCTGTCGGCACAGAATACAAGCTATGCAGCAACGCAAAGGACTATTTCCTTTTCTTTGGCAGACTTTCGGTTGAAAAGGGACTTATGTCACTTGTAAAGGCATACCACAAGGGCAACTTTAAAAACAAACTTTACCTTGTGGGTGACGGTCCTCTGCGTGAGGAGCTTGAAAACTATGTTAAAGAAAACAACCTTACAGAAAAGGTTATTTTTACAGGTTTTCAGAGCGGTGACGCACTGAAAAAATATGTTGAAGAGGCAAAGTGCGTTATTCTGCCGAGCGAATGGTACGAAAACGGGCCTTACTCTATTCTTGAGGCTATTGCACTCGGCAAGCCTGCCATTGTAAGCAACAACGGCGGTCTGCCCGAAATTGTTGATGACGGAAAAACAGGCTTTATTTGCGAGCCGAATAATCCCGACAGCCTTTGTGCTTGCCTTGAAAAGATGAACAATCTTACCGAGGACGAGTACCTTGCAATGTCAAAGGCGGCGCTTGAAAAGGCAAGGGATAACTGCGACTGCGAAAAATACTATGAAAAGCTGATGAACTGCTACAAAGATTTGATTAAAGCAAAGGGTGGCAAAAAGATATGACATTATTAAAAATATATTGGCGCTTAAAAGCCGTTTTTAAAAAGCTATGTTTTAAAATTATGTTCGGAAAAAGATTTTCTATCGGCAAAAACACAACTTTCCGCAAAAATTTTGGACTTTACCTTGAAAAGGGTGCGTCAATCAAAATCGGTAACGATTGCTTTTTCAATCGTGGCTGTTCTATCAACTGCCTTGAAAGCGTAGAAATCGGCGACCATACAATTTTCGGCGAAAATGTAAAAATTTATGACCAAAACCATAAATTCAGAGATAGAACAAAGCTCATTCGTGAGCAGGGTTACTCGGTGGGCAAGGTGAAAATCGGCAGTAACTGCTGGATTTGCACCAATGCCGTTATTCTTAAAGGCGTAGAAATCGGCGACAACTGCGTTATAGGCGCAGGCTGTGTAATTTATCGTGACATTCCCGCAAACTCTGTTGTGAAAAGCAACGGCGGAATCACTATTGAAACTTTGGAGTAACATATGGAAAAGAAGAAAACCGTTGCATATCTTACAAGACACGCCGTATCTAACTACGGCTCTGTACTTCAGGCATATGCAACACAAACCGCTCTTGAAAAGCTCGGCGCAAATGCCGTATGTATAGATTATTACAGAACAGACGAAAAAACCGAAAATCTTGTTGACACAAGGCTCAAAAGTGTGAGTGCAAAGTGGAATAAAAATGGGTTCTATGTCAATAGTTGGGGTAAACCCAAAAAAGAAGAATTGAAATGAACAAGCGATAGTAAATCAAGCTATCGCTTGTTTTTGCATTTGGTGAGAAAACATATGTAAAATACGGTTACGGAAACGCTTAAAATTTCTGTAACCATAAGCATTACGCTTAAGTACCTTAATCTTGTTGTTGCAGCCTTCGGTAAAGCCGTTGGTGATAGTGGAAGAAAAAGAATTCAGAATACCCGGAAGCCAATTAATCATAGTATTAGCACATTTTTTAAATTGAGGAATACCACAGTCTAAAGCAGAATTTATCCAATTAGAAAAAGCTGTTTTTGCAGACTGTCGGTCTTTGCAATCAAGGATTTTAAGGAAATCCTCTTTGTAAAAATGAGCAGTAGAAAGAGTTGGAGAAGTAAAAAGCATAACATTTACCTGTTGTTTTTGTTCGTCAGAAAGGAGGTCAAATCTTTTTAGTAAAAGCTGTCTTGATTGCTTGAAGTATCTGCGATGAGATTTGCTGAATTTCTTTTGTTCTTGTTTGCGAACAGCCTCAAAAGCCCAGATAACTTGCCGTATCCAATGGTATTTATCAACAATCTGTGAGGCATTTTTAAACCACACAGAAGAAATATTAGAGTAGGGTTTCCACATATCACTGACAAAAAACTGAACCTTGTCACGCTGTGACTTATCAAAATGGTTAAAATACTCAGTTAGGAAATGCGCATATCTTTTTGGAAGAATGTCCAAAACGACCTTGTTGACAGGATCGGTGAGAATACATTGATACTTTTCACTGTTCGTATTGCCTTTAAATTCATCAATAGAAATAGCAGATGGGAGCTTTTTAGGAGCGTAGGAAACTAAATCAAAAACCCTGATTACGGAGCTTACAGAGAGGTTAACCTCTCTTGCAACGCTTGAAAAAGAAACTTCATTTCTCAATTTGTCAATGATATACAAAGACAATCTGTTAGTCATACGATGATAACGAGGGAGGAAATCGACATTTTCAGGGAAACGCTTGCCACAGGAGCAACGATATCGACGCTTATAAAGATGAATAAAGATGTGCTTGCCAAAGGCAGGAATATCCTTTATAGGCTGTTCACGATAATCGTGAACCTTATCAGTTAAATTGCCACAGCAAGGACATTTGTGAGGTTTTCGTTTTAACCGGCAGTTAATATAGATTGAATTATCAATTTCTTCAATTTTTTCTATATCAACATCTTGCAATCCTAAGAGTTTTTCGGTAAAATATTTGTAGAGCATATTTGTTCCTCCGTTTCTGGTTTCTAGTCAATTCCATTTTAACGGATTTTAGACAAATATGCTCTACTTTTTTAAAATTATTTTTGTAGGATCTATTTGTTACCCCAACATTTATTATAGAGCCTAAAAATGCACTCACTCGTCTTGTTTTTAAAGCAACTCAAAATCCCGTATATAAATTTGCGGATAAGCGATTTGCAGAGTACAGAAAAATCGTTAAGGTGACCGACAAGGAATACAACAGCGAACAGGAGCTTGCCGCCGATATTCCTCAGGCAGATATTTATATGACAGGCAGTGATCAGGTGTGGAATACCGTTGTGTGCGGTGAGATTGACCCTGTATATTTTCTGTCGTTTTTGCCCGACAGTGCAAAGAAGATTGCATATGCCGCAAGTTTTGGCGGCAGTGAAGTTTTGCCAAATGACAAAGAAAACATTAAAAAGTGGCTTAAACGCTACGATAAAATTACAATTCGTGAAAACAGCGGTGTAAAAATCGCAAACGAACTCGGAGTGCCTGCCGAGCAGGTGCTTGACCCTACCTTTTTGCTTGAAAAATCGGAGTGGGAAAAGCTCATACCTCAGCGAGAGTGCATCGAAAAATATGTGCTTGTGTATCAGCTCCACCCAAACAAACAATTTGACGAATACGCAAAGCAGTACGCAAAGAAAAAGGGACTTAAACTCTACCGACTGAGCCACTGTTTCCACCATATTGTGAGGAGCGGCAAATTTGTTTGCTGTCCTCCAATCGGTGAATTTTTGTGGTACATAAAAAATGCCGAGCATTTCCTTACCGATTCTTTCCATGGCACTGCCTTTGCAATCGGTCTTAACACACAATTTACCGATGTTCTGCCAAAGAGTTACAGCGAAAGAATCTCAAGTATTCTTCAGCTTATCGGCTATGAAAACAGAATACTCAAAAGCTACAACGACTTTGACATTGACAGCGAAAAAATAGATTTTGAAAAGGTAAACGAAAAAATATCGGCAGAGCGTAAAAAATCGCTTGATATTCTTAAAAATATGATAGGTGATTAATTGTGAACAATATACTTCAGCTTGGCAAAAGCTGCTGCGGCTGCTCAGGCTGTGAGCAGATTTGTCCTAAAAAATGTATAACCATACAACCCGACAGCGAGGGATTTCTCTACCCTGTTGTTGACGAAAGCAAGTGCGTTGACTGCGGTCTGTGCGTAAAGCACTGCCCCATTATGACTGACGCAAAGCGTTGCGATGAGCCAAAGGTGTATGCGGCAAAGTACAAAGACCGCACCTCGGCTTTTAAAAGCACATCGGGCGGACTTTTTATTCCGCTTGCAAAGGAAGTGCTTGCAAAAGGCGGCGTTGTTTTCGGCTGTGCATATGACGAAAATCTTGTTGCAAGGCACATTGCCGTAAGCAATGAAAGCGAGCTTTACAAATTGCAAAGCTCTAAGTATGTGCAGAGCGACACCCGAGGTATTTATAAGCAGGTAAAAACCTTGCTTGCAGACGATAAATATGTTTTGTTCAGCGGTACAGGCTGTCAGGTCGCAGGACTTAAAACATTCCTTAACAAGGACTGCGAAAAACTGCTTACCGTTGACATTGTGTGCCATGGTGTGCCAAGTCCTGCACTCTTTAAAAATTATGTTGACTATATGGGCAGAAAGCTCGGCGGAAAACTCACCTCATACAATTTCAGAAGTAAAGAAAAACGAGGCTGGGACTTGTATTACAAGGCTGAAAACGGCAAAAAAAGCAAGTCGGACTACGGATTTTTTGACCCGTATTACAGCGCCTTTCTCTACTGCAAAACCTACCGAGAGAGCTGTTACGAATGTAAATTTGCCAATAAAAACAGAGTGGGCGATATTTCGCTTGCCGATTTTTGGGGTATTCAAAAATTTCACCCCGATTTTTATGACGAAAACGGAGTATCTCTCGTACTCGTAAATACCGAAAAGGGCAAAGATTATTTTGACCTGATAAAAGACAGGCTCGAAATTATAGAATCGGATTACGAAAAAGCCTCTGCCATGAACTCAAACCTTGTCGTGGCATCAGAAAGACCGGCGTGCAGAGATACAATTTATGACGGCTTTGACGGCTTAGATTTTGACAGCTATGTCAAAACAAAACTTGCGTTCAAGGTAAACCCGAAAACCAAAATCAAAAAAATGATACCTCTCGGCGTAAAGAGGGTACTGAAAAAACTGCATTAAGCAAAACAGGAAGGAAACGAAAATGAAAGTATTACAGATTGCTGTCGGAATCAACGGTGGCGGTGTGGGCGCTGTTTTATTGAACTTTTACACCCATATGAACCACAACGATGTAAAATTTGACATCATAATTGATGATTTGCCGTCAGTTAAAAACGGCAGTCTTAACGAGGACGCATTTAAAAAAATGGGCTGTAATATTTTTCGTGTTACTCCCAAATCGCAAAATATGAGCGAGAACATCAGGCAGGTCAGCGAGATTATGAAAAACGGCAATTACGATATTCTCCACTCAAATATGGAGGAATGGTCGGCGCTGTACTGCAAGCTCGGCAAAAAATACGGCATAAAAACAAGAATTGCCCACGCACACCTTGCGTATGTAAACAATCCGAGCTTTGTAAAAAGAATGTATAACAGTGTGCTAAAGGTAGGACTTCGCCGCTACGCAACAGACTTTTTTGCTTGCAGTAAGGACGCAGGCAGGTATCTTTTCGGTGACAAAATTCTTGAAAAAAGCAATTTCAGAGTTTTGCCGAATGCGATTGATACAAAAAGCTACTCCTACAATCCGAGCACAAGAAAAAGAATGAGAAACGAGTTTGGCATAGCCGACACCACCTTTGCGGTAGGCTTTGTAGGCAGACTTTATTATCAGAAAAATCCCGAAAGAATGTTGAGCATATTCAATGAAATTTGCAAGCTCCACCCCGATTCTCACCTTGTTATAGTCGGCGACTACAAAAGCTATGCAAAATTTGACGGACTTAAAAAATATGCCGAAGAGAACGGATTTTCCGATAAAATTACCTATACGGGACTTAGAAAAGATGTGCCCGATGTTATGCAGGCATTTGACGCATTTGTTCTTCCGTCAAGATACGAGGGCTTTGGCATTGTGTATATTGAGGCTCAGGCGGCAGGTCTTATGACCTTTGGTACGGCAAAGGTTGTGCCTGAGGAGGTTGACTGCACACCGCTTATGCACTTTATTGATTCTCAGTCAGAGGATAAACTCTGGGCAAAGCAAATTCTTGAAAACAGCCTTGACTACGAGCGAAAAGATACGGCTAAGGAAATAGAAAACTGCGGCTTTGAAATTTCTGTTGAGGCTAAAAAGCTGCAGCAATTTTATGAAGATAAAACAAAAGGCAACTAAACTTCGGAGGTTCAGAAATTTATGTTAGGTCTGGCAACCCCATTTAAAACTCAAAATTACGGTACAAAATTGCAGGCATATGCTATGCAGTCCATATTTACCGAAATGGGATATGATACCGAAATTATCAACTTTACATATACATCGAGCAAAAAAGACAAGCTCGCCACACTGCTCTCGCCCAAAAAACTTGCGGCAAAAATCAAATATAAAAAGTCGCAAAAGGGTACGGCAGGCAATGCGGAATACTCAAAGTGTATGGCTCAGAGGAACGCAGGCTTTGACAATTTTGTAAATCAAAATCTGCGCATAACCCGTAATTTTCTCAGCCTTGCAGCTCTAAAAGAATACAGCAAAAGATACGATGCCGTAATTTGCGGAAGCGACCAAATTTGGCTGCCTGTTCATATTCAACAGCAGTATTACACGCTTTCTTTCGTTCCAAAGAGAACTCGCAGAATTGCGTATGCGCCGAGTTTTGGCATAAGCTCGGTTGAGAAAGCCGATGAAAGCCTTTATAAATCAGCTATCAACGGCTTTGACAGCCTTTCCTGCCGAGAGATGAGCGGCTGCGACATAATAAAAAACCTCACAAACAAAGAGGCTCAGCTTGTTCTTGACCCAACCCTTATGGTTGACAAGAAAATATGGGACAAAATGAGCGGAAGTACACCGAAAGTTGACGGCGAGTACATATTCTGCTACTTCCTCGGCAAAAATCCTGAGCATAGAAAAAAGGTTAGAAAGCTCGCCGAAAAAACAGGCTTAAAGGTTGTGTGCCTGCCGTATATTGACGGCTATACGGAGTCGGACAACGGATATGCTGACCTTGCGCTTTACGATATTGCGCCCGACGGCTTTGTAAACCTTATTAAAAACGCAAAGTATGTTTGCACCGATTCTTTCCATGGCAGTGCGTTCTCTACCATTTTTGAAAGGCAATACTTTGTGTTCGAGCGCTTTGCTCCGGGCACTAAGGGTTCAACCAACACAAGGCTTGAGTCGCTTTTAAAAAGCCTTGGTCTTGAATACAGACAGATAAAAGACAGCGAGCTTGCCGACGAATGGGACGGCAAACTAAACAAAACTATTGATTATACACAGGTGCAGGCAAGGCTTGAAAAATTAAAGGCTCATTCTGCCGAATACATTACCGCTGCGCTTGACGGAATTTTGCCTGCCCATGAAAAACATATAAAGCTGTATGACAAGCACGATTGCTGCGGCTGTTCGGCGTGTGCCGACAAATGCCCTGTCAAAGCTATAAGTATGAAACCCGACAGCGAGGGATTTGTGTATGCAAATGTTGACGAATCGGCGTGCATAGGCTGCGGTGCGTGCATTAAAGCCTGCCCGATAAAGCAGTTTAAAAAGGGTACAGCTGAATTTTCGGCTGTTGCGGCATACAGCAAAGATGAGAATATTCGCCACGAGAGCACTTCGGGCGGAATTTTTACCCACCTTGCAAAAGCAATAATAAGCAACGGCGGCGTTGTTATAGGCGCTGCGTTTGATGAAAACTTCGGTGTAAGACACATTGCCGTTGATAATATAGATGACCTTAAAAAATTCAGAAGTTCAAAATATGTTCAGAGTAACACTCAGGGCATTTATAAGAAAACCAAAGCCTTGCTCGATAATAAGAAAACGGTTCTTTTCTCAGGCACTCCCTGTCAGATAAGGGCGCTAAAGAGCTTTTTGGGCAAGAATTACGAAAATCTTATAACGGTTGATTTGTTCTGCCATGGTGCTCCGTCACCGAAAATTTGGAATAAGTACCTTGAATTTGCAAATGCGAATAACGAACATATCGACTCGATTTCTTTCCGTGACAAAAGGATAAGCTGGGAAAATTATTCCCTCACCATTAAGTATAAAGACCACGAAAAATCGGCTTTTTGGAAAGACGATGCCTTCGCAAGAGGATTTGGTTTTTCACTTTTCAACCGTCCTGCTTGCAGCACCTGCCGACTAAAGTCTTTCCCACGAATCAGCGATATTACACTCGGAGATTTGTGGCTTATTCAGCAGATTTTCCCCGACCTTGACGACCACAAGGGAATTTCTTTTGTACTGCTAAACAACGAAAAAGGCAAAAGGCTCTTTAACAATATTAAAAGCGAAATCTTTTTCAGAGATATTCCAAAAGAAAAGCTCAGGCTCACCTATCCTGTTATGGGCACACCGACAAAGGCGCACCCAAACAGAGAGGCTTTCTTTAATCGGCTTGACACCGTTCCTTTTGACGAACTTGTGTTTAAATATGCAACGGTTGACAAAAAGAGGGAATTTAAAATTAAACGCAACAAAGTTTTAAGCAAACTCGGTATTTTACCCGTCCTTAAAAGGCTTAAAAAGATACTGTAATATAAGGAGGTTATAATGAAAAAGCTAATGAATCAACGCTGGTTTATCGCCCTTGTATTTATGGTGCTTTATAAGCCTGCAATGTTTTCTCAAATGCCTGCGCTGCACACATTCGATACCATATCAAATGTGTTTAAGGTTATGGTAATAGCCGTTCTCGGCGTATGGTTCGTTTACTTTTACCAAAAAGTGTCGCTGTTCTTTGTAGGAATAGTTTTCTTTGAGGTGTGGCGTGTACTTGCAACAATTTATTGCGGAGGTAATTACACCTCACTGTTCATCGCCATACTAAATGCCCTTGCAATCTGCCTTGTTGTGGAAATGGGACTGAAAACAGACCCCGACGCACTGCTTGACGGCGCATCGTTTACGCTCGGACTGTTTGTGCTTATAAATTTTGCAACTGTACTTCTGTTTCCGCAAGGTATGTACGAGTTTAACACATTTACGCAAAACTACTTTCTCGGATACAGAAACAACTCAATTATGCTGTTTTTCCCTGCGATTATCTTCTCAATAGTTCGCTCGCTGAGAAAGTACAACAAGCTGACGCTTTCGTCATTTGTAATTACTGCGGTATCGTTTGCCACTGTAATACTTGCGTTCTCGGCAACAAGTGTAATCGGTATGACTGTATTTACACTCTTCCTCTTGCTTGCACTCATAAACAAAATGCCGAATTTTCTCAATATCATTACCTATCTCGCAATAAATATTGCGTATTTCTTCGGTGTAATCATCCTCAGATTACAGGAGGCATTTGCGTTTATTATTGTAGATATGCTCGGCAGGGACCTTACCTTTACGGGAAGAACTAAGATTTGGGACAGTGCGCTTGCCGCCTTTGCAAAATCACCTGTATTTGGTGTTGGTGAAATTGAAAATCAGGCATCACGAGATCTTATCGGCGCTACCCATGCCCACAACTATTATCTTGACCTTTTATACAAAAGCGGCCTGCCGGGATTTTTAATCTTCTTTGCAATTCTTATCATCTGCGGTGTGGCGCTGTATAGAAACAGAAAAAACGGCAAAATTCCTTTTATTGTATCGGGCGCAATTTGTGCCTTTATGATTATGCTGCAAAGCGAGGCATACTACAACATTTACTACTTCTTCTCAATCCTTACTTTGGCCGCCTTTATTCCTTATGCTCTGCCAAAAAAGGACGAGGACGGAAACTTTATTTTTGAAGAAAAGGGAAAGCATTCGCTGAAGAAAAAACACAGCTATCATTATTATTTAAGGAAGTGACTTTCACTTGGCAAGTAAAGCGGAAAAGGGCAACAAAAGCCTTAAAGCGAGCGCATTTTACCTTGTAGGAAATCTTTTTAACAAAGCGCTTGCTTTCTTTACAATCCCTATATTCACACGACTTCTCACAACCTCTGAGTACGGTATATCGCAAACCTACCTTTCGTGGGTAAGCATACTTACACTCATAGTGGGTATGTCGCTCGGCAACTCAATAAGAACGGCTTACATTGACTTTGGTGACGATATCGAGGGATATATGTCCTCAATCTACGGACTGTCACTTCTCAGCTTTGTGGGTTCTTCGGCGCTCATAATTACAGGAATGCTCATATGGAGCGACATTGACATTGTGCTTGTAATCTGCTGTCTTATGCAGTCGTATTTTCAGTTTGTATCAACCGCAATGACCACCAAATATATGATGAAGGTTGACTACATAAAAAAGACCCTTTTGCTGGCACTGCCGAACCTTACGATACAGGTTGCCGCAATTATAACAATTCTAAATATGCATGGCGACAATAAGTATATGGGTTACATTATCCCATATGCCGCTGTTTACACCATAGTGGGCATATACTTTGTGATTGCGTCATTTATAAGGGGCAAAAAGGTATTTAACAAGTTGTATTGGAAATATGCCCTCACCTACTCATTGCCGCTTATTTTTCACGGACTTTCGCTTGTACTGCTGTCAAGCTCAGACCGAATTATGATTACCAACCTGTATAATTCTTCCGAAACAGGTGTTTACAGCCTGATTTATAATCTAAGTATGGTTGCGATGGCTGTTACCGCATCTCTTGAGGCGGTGTGGGTGCCTTGGTTTACACGAAAGCTGATGACCAATGAAAAGGATATCATCAACAAAAATATTACAAAGTACCTTGAAATCGCCCTTGTTGTAATGCTTTGCCTGATGTTTGTTGCGCCTGAAATTGTAAAAATCATGGCTACAAAGGAGTATTACAGCGGTATATATATGATTCCGCCGCTTGTATTTGCATCTTTTGAAATGTATATGTATACGGTTTATGTAAATGTAGAATATTACTACAAGTCCACAAAATACATAGCATTCAACACCATTGTGGCGGCAGTTACAAACATTGTGCTCAACTTTATTTTTGTGCCGATGTTCGGCGGTATGGCAGCCTGCTTTACAACGGTAGCGTCTTATATGGTTTCTTTTATAATGCACTCCCGTCACTCAAAAAAGCTAGACAAAGACCTCTTCCCTATCAGACAGTTTGCATTGCCGACAATAATATTTATAGTTGCCATCGTGCTTGCGTATCTGCTTATGGATTTGTGGCTTGTCCGCTGGATTATTGTAGTTGCAGGCTTTGGCTGTTATGCTGTATTTGCACTGGTAACAAAGAGATTTGCAACATTCTTAAAATAAAATTAAATGATTAACTCCCCTTGGCTAATGCTCAAGGGGAGTTTTTGTGTGAAATATTCTAAGCTCATTTTGCTTAGCTTAATTCGGGCAACAAAGTAAAGCAACAGCCAAACTTTCCGTTTATTGCAATCTGACGATAGCCAAATAGCAAGCTGTTTGGCGACTTAACGCAACGGCGAATGCCTTTAAATGCGAAAGCAAAAAGAAAAGACATTCACTATATAATGAAAAAAGTTAATTATTTCTTTTATAAAAGGCTGTCGCCTGTTTTTCAAACTATGTGCAAGCACGCAAACAGCGTGGCTGTTTGCGCCTGATAAATTGTTATATCGGAAGATTTTATGGGCGCTGCCCAAACCCGCAATTTTTGAAAAAATTGAGTAAACTTTTTTGTTTTTGGACGGATAATTTAGCGTTAGCTAAATTTCAATCCCTGAGCGACACTCCGCTAAACCATAATCTAATAAAATTATCCGATTACTTATTTGTAAGTATCATCTGCAAAGCTGTAACATCTCTTGAATCAATTGTGCCTTCATCTGTTATATCCGCATAGCCAAGGTCGCTGTCAGGAATAATCGGTGCACCGCTCTCATCGGTAAAGCCTGCAATATATCTCTGCAAATGAGTTACATCGTTTACATCTACTTTGCCGTCATTGTTGATGTCGCCGAATTCTCTCTCATCAAAAATCAACGAATAATTAATGCCGTTTGTTTTTGCGTATTCGTGAGCATATGAATTTTCGTAACATTTGATTGTTACATTATCGCAAAATTCAAACACATCATTGCCGATTGATTCAACGCTTTTCGGAATGTTAATTGATTTAAGATTTTCGCAGTTCATAAATACTGCAGAACCAATCTGTTGAATATTTCCGTTAACGGTTACTTTCTGAAGTAAAGTGCAGTTTAAAAATGCACTGTCGTCAATACCGAATTCCACGCTTTCCGGAATAACGATATTCTTAAGGCTTATACAATGTGCAAAAGCCGACTCACCGATATTTACAACATCGGGTAAAGTGATACTTTCAAGACTTTCGCAGCCGTAAAATGTTTCTTCACAAATTGTATATAAACTCTTCGGCAGTTTTACCTCTCTAAGATTTATACATTCCTCAAAAGCCATACTGCCTATATACTCTACACTGTCGGCTATATCAATGCTTGTCAGTTCCTCGTCACCGTAGAAAAGACCGTCAGCCACAACAACCGTACCGTCTTTTATAGTTTCGTTTGCCTTAAAGTCGCCCTTATATGCACAAGCTGATTTGCCGTGATATACAATACCGTCGGGCTGGCTGTTGTACCAAGCTGTTTCTACAAATGCAGACGGCGCTGTCCATACCGCAGTTTCATTATAATTTATGTCTGTAAGACTTGAACAACCGTAAAATGCCATTGCCTGCACTCCGCAGGAATCCGGGATTGTTACTGTTTTAAGTGCGGAACACCCCTCAAAAGCGGATACACCGATACTTGTAAGGCTGTCGGGCAAATTGATTTTTTTAACATATTCGTTATAAGAAAGGAAATCGTCATTAATTGCGTATGTATCATCTTTAAATGTCAATGTGCTGTCTGTAAAATCACCGATTATCTTGTATGCAAAGTCGCCTGCATAAAGCACACCGTCAGGAGCACTCTGCTCCCAAAGAGTGTATTCAAAGGCAGTTTGCGGAATTGAGTATATAGAGTCGGGAAATTTTATATTAATAAGGCTTTGACATACGAAAAACGCATTTTCGCCTATAAGCGAGCAGTTCGTAAGGTCAATATCATCGAGATTTGAACAATACACAAAGGCGCCTGCGCCAATCTGACTTACATTTTCAAGATTTATACTGTAAAGTGAGTCGCACTCATAAAAAGCACTATCGCCGATTGTTTCTGTATTTTCGGAAAGCGTTACTGAATTTAGGTTTGAACAGCCTTCAAATGCGCTTTCACCGACATAAGTAACCGACTCCGAGAGTTTTATATCTGTAAGCTGAGTACAGCCGCTGAATGTGTAATCATCAATTTCCTCTAATTTGGCAGGAATATTTACCGTTGTTAATTTTGAACAGCCGTAAAATGCAGAAGGTCCGATTTTGGTTACGCCGTCGGGCAGAGTAACCTTTTTGAGGTCAACAGAATCCTCAAAAGCACTTGAGCCGATGCTCTCGACTGACTCCGGCACAACAACACTGTTTAATTTTGCTTTTTTAGATAAAGCATAGTCGCCAATGCGTACGATTTTGCGGCCGTCTATCGTCTGCGGAATTACAAGTGCGTTTGCCGAGCCTGTGTAATCCACAATGGTAGCGACATTGTCCTCTACGGTATAAACAAAGTCACCGCTTGTTATTTTTGTGACAGTGCCAATGCTTTCTTGAGCGCCTGCTGTCAGCGATACTGCGCCGAGTGAGCCTAAGGTAAGAATTGCCGACATAAAGACGGACATTATTTTTAATGATTTTTTCATAACCCGCCCACTTTTATTGATTTATATATTTCCACAGCTTGTCTGCCGAGGTTTTCTGATTGCCGATAAAGTCAAGGTCTGTACCTTGCAACTTATTCATACTGTCGCCGAATACAAGTCCCGTGCCAAAATCGCCGTTGTCGTTTCTTCCGCTGTACAGCACTATATAGTTACCGTTTGTATAAATAAAAGCCGAACGGTACAGTCCGCCGCCGTCCCAATTTGACGGATCGGACGACGGTTTGAGCACAACCTGCGCTTCGCTCCAATCAAAGCCGTTTGACGATGTTGAGTGGTAAAGGCTCATATGCTTGCGGTCTGATTTATTTTGGGTCGAGCAAGCAAGGAGTTCGTATTTTCCGTTAATTTTTTCAACATCAATATGCCATGTATATGTCGTTGTCGGGTAAGTTAATGCAGTCACCGCACTGTCCGACCAAACACCGTCCTTATACTCCTTGTACCAAACCTTGTAGCCGTTTACATACCACAGCTCGTAAGTCCCGTTTTCGTAAACGATTGCAGGACTTACCATATCGTATTTTTTGCGGTTATCGGTTTCATACACAGGTGTACGGCCGCTCCATTTATTGCCGTCATATGAGTAACGCATATAAAGAGCCATATAGTTTTTTTCGTAATCTGTATATCGCCAAAAAAGTTCCAAACGGTTTTTGTCGGGATTATACACAAGCTCGGAGTCGGAATTAAACCTTACCCCTGCCTTGTAATCATCTCGAATACCCTCGCAAAATTTGATTTCCGAATAATTTATAAGGTCGTTTGAACCTACAATTGTCGGATTTTCGTACTTATCGTTTCCGTTCGGATACGGTGTGTATGACAGCCAATAGCGGTATCCGTTCCATTTTTTGCCCATATCCACAACCTTTGGATGGTAAGCATTGTTCGGATACTCACTGTCAGCGCCTATATACACGCTCTTTAAATTAAGTTTGCTCTTTGAATTTGACTGCAAATTAAAGTCAGGCTTTATATAAAAACTGCCGTTAATTATATTTTGGGCATAGGTAACATCGTTTATGTTTATAGAGCCCGAACCGTCAAAGTCTGCTTTGCCGTCAATATTATCGCCGTTTGCAATGGCGTTTTGCAGATAGGTGACATCTCGCACATCAAGAATTCCGTCACTGTTTAAATCGTATTTATTTATGTCATACGCAGACGCACTGATTGCAACAGACGAAACTGCAACAACCGCAAGCAATGCCGATACTGCTTTTTTTAACATCTTATTGTTCATTTGTTAAATACTCCTTTGTAAAATTTTGCATTAATATTTTCTCATATATTTACCATTATGTCAATAATAAACAAAATTGTTTGTGGGCGTTTTTATCAAATTTTGTAATTCATATTATAAAAATGTGGCTAAAAATAACCTTTTAATCTGTTTTTTCGTAAAATACTAATTTGTTTTATTTTGTTTTGTATGATACACTTTTTTTATTATCACTTTTAAAGAGCTTTTATGTTTAAAGAAACAGACTATTATGACCGGAAAATGAATATATGGGACTGCGACAAAAAGATTGACCTTGAAAAACCTGCGCCACAGAATCTCAGATACACAAACACGATTGATACCATTATCGAATTTTATAAACCCGTGCGAAGCCTATTATGAAGCCTATTATTTTTATCGGAATTTTAACATCAAACTTTTTGTCTTTATATTTTTGTCTTTATAAATTAATATTCATTTATCACCTCTTTGCAACAAACATCTTATAATTATAAAAATATTGACTTTTTTGCTGTTATTATGTAAAATAAAAGGTAACGTATATTTAAAGAATTTAAATCTGATGGCATTTTGATATAATAGATTTGTAAGCCATATAAAGAGGATTGGAGAGAGGTTAAATGCAGCTTTCAGGTGCAGAAATTATTTGTGAGTGTTTGTTAGAGCAAGGAGTTGATACCGTATTCGGTTATCCGGGCGGTGCGGCTCTTAATACATATGACGCTCTTTATAAGTACAGCGACAGAATCAACCATATTCTTACCGCTCACGAGCAGGGTGCGTCACACGCTGCCGACGGTTACGCAAGAGCTACAGGCAAAACAGGCGTTGTAATTACAACTTCAGGTCCGGGTGCCACTAATATTGTTACAGGTATTGCTACCGCAAATATCGACAGTATACCTGTTGTTGCAATCACAGGTAATGTTACTACCGACCAGCTTGGCAGGGACAGTTTTCAGGAAGTTGATATTGTAAACATTGTAAAGCCAATCACAAAAGCAAGTTTCCTTGTAGAAAAAGTCGAAGACCTTGCTCCTACTCTCCGTAAGGCTTTTGAAATTGCTCAATCAGGCAGAAAAGGTCCTGTTTTGGTTGATGTACCAAAGGATGTTACCGCAAACAAAACCGAATTTGAGGTTGTAAAGCCTAAAGAAGTTGAAAGAGTAAGCATTAAAAATCCCGAAAAAATCAAAAAAGTTCAGGATATGATAAGAAATGCCAAACAGCCTATTATATATGCAGGCGGCGGTATTATCAGCGCAAACGCAACGGAAATTTTCAAAAAATTTGCAGAGCTTACAGATATTCCCGTTTGCTGTTCGCTTATGGGACTTGGCTGTATTCCTGCCGACCACCCGCTTTGTATGGGTAATATAGGTATGCACGGAGGCTATGAAACAGGTATGGCTACCGACAAGTGCGACCTTATTATTGCGTGCGGTGCAAGATTTTCTGACCGTGTTGCTGGCGACAGAGATAAATTCGGCGCACAGGCTGAAATTGTACAGCTTGAAATTGACGAAAAAGAAATCAATAAAAATGTTAAGGTAAGCGAGTATGTGCTCGGTGACCTTGAATATATACTTGAGGCACTCTGCGACGGTATGGAACAGCAGAATCACGCAGAATGGCTTGAAACTCTCGGCGAATGGAAACATTATCTTGATAATAAAATTCCTGCCGACGACAAGTATCCGCAGCCGAAAGAAATTCTCGGCGCACTCAATGAAATAAAGAGTGACGATGACATTGTTGCTACCGATGTAGGACAGCATCAGATGTGGGTTGCGCAGTTCAATAAAGCACAGACACCACGCACACTCCTTACTTCGGGCGGACTTGGCACAATGGGCTTTGGTATGGGCGCAGCAATCGGCGCACAAACAGCTCATCCCGACAAGCGAGTTGTACTTGTTACGGGCGACGGAAGTTTTCATATGAACTTAAACGAGCTTGTTACTATGAAATCATACGACTTGCCTGTTGTAATCCTTGTTATGAACAACACAGTTCTCGGTATGGTTCGTCAGTGGCAGAAGTTGTTTTACGGCAACCGTTTCTCACAGACCGACCCGCACCGTGCAACCGACTTTGTCGCACTTGCCAATGCCTTTGGTATTGACGGTATGAGAATTAACACAAAAGAAGATATTAAGCCTGTACTTGAAAAGGCATTTGCTCTTAATAAGCCTGTACTCGTTGATTGCAGAATCAGTCCGGACCAGAATGTACTTCCTATGATTCCTCCGGGAAAAACTGTAAATGAGATAATCACAGAGATGTAATTTTTACTCCCGACTTTAACGAAAGTTACAGTCGGGAGTTGTGCTATAAGGAGTAATAATAAAAGGTTGACCAAACTTTTATTATTATCCGATAAAACACTCTGCCAAACTATAAATAAACTGACAATTTACAACGGGGTTGTTTTTATGAAAACCGCTTACCACGAATTTTACAAAGATTTTAAATGCATAGCCGACAAATGTCCCGACAGCTGCTGCAAAGAATGGGATGTTGTGGTTGACGATGACAGCTATATAAAATATAAAAACGCAGACGGGGCATTCGGAGAAAAACTAAGAAGTGTAATGACGATTGACGCTGACGGCGACAGAATTTTTACTCTTAACAACAACCGTTGCCCGTTCTGGAATAAAGATATGCTCTGCGATATTTATATAAATATGGGCGAAAACGCACTTTGCGAAACCTGCAAAAGATTTCCGAGGATAACGCTAGATTATTCGCAATTTCAGGAAAAAATACTCTCGCTTGCCTGTCCCGAAGCACTAAGATTAATGCTGAAAAACGGTGCAATGGATAAAATAATTACCGCAGACAACAGAGAAGATGCCGAGCCGTGCGATTATGATTTTTCGGTAATGCAATTGTTATTGGGTGCAAGGCAAAAAATATTTGCGGTACTGAAAAATACGGATAACGATATATTCGATTGCCTGAACGGCATATATCAAATTTGCTTAAAGGTTCAGTCCGAATTTGACGGAATCTGTTACAAATCCGCTGTGATTACAGAGGATAGTTTTATAAAAGAGTACGGTCAAACTGTAAATTTGCTGTTACAGCTTGACATAATGACCGCCGAATGGAAACATCTGCTTACGGGCGCAAGCAAATATAAGCCGAATAAAGACGATATTCTGAAATTCAGAGAATACATACACAATTACGAATACGAGTATAAAAACCTGATTTATTACTATATTTTCAGATATTTTTTAAACTCAATAGACAGCTATGATGTTACGGAATGTTTTGATTTAACGGCACTTGCGGTTAAATCGGCATATATTTTACAGATGTATAAATTTGCTGAAAAGGGCAGCTTGACTGCTGATGACAGACACAGAATAATCGGCTTGTACTCAAAAGAAGTTGAACATTCGTATGAGAATATTGAGTTTTTGCGAGATATTAAGTAAGGCTGTATAATTTTTAACTGTCAGCGTGCATTGCCTACACACATAACTTTTATGCATCAACCAAAAAAAGCGGTTAAAAATATTGAAAAGTACCGCCATTATTGATATAATAAAGAATAAAGCTAATTTTTATAGAGAGAGGGTAAAACTATGCCTGAGCTTACAGTTCGTACAAGATATGCTCCAAGTCCTACAGGATTTATGCATGTCGGCAACCTGCGTACCGCTCTTTACGAGTACCTTGTTGCAAAATCCCAAAACGGCAAATTTATTTTGAGAATCGAAGATACCGACCGTGAAAGACTTGTTGACGGTGCGGTTGATGTTATTTATAATACTTTAAAACTTGCAGGACTTCAACACGACGAAGGTCCTGACCTCGGCGGCGACTTTGGCCCTTATGTTCAGTCAGAGAGAAAGGATATGTATCTTCCTTACGCCGAACAGCTTATAAAAGAGGGCAAGGCTTACCGTTGCTTCTGCTCAAAAGAGCGCCTTGAAAAAATCCAGAACGAAACAGTCGGCGGCGGCTATGACAGACATTGCCGTGATCTTCCGCAGGAAGAAATCGACAGACTACTCGCCGAGGGCGTTCCTTATGTAATCCGTCAGAAAATGCCGATTGAGGGCAGTACAACCTTTACTGACGCAGTATTCGGTGAAATCACCGTTGAAAATACAGAGTTGCAGGATCAAATTCTTATTAAAACAGACGGCTACCCGACATACAACTTTGCAAATGTAATTGACGACCACACAATGGGCATTACTCATGTTGTCCGTGGCTGTGAGTACCTTAGCTCAACACCTAAGTACAACCTCCTTTACGAGGCATTCGGTTGGGAAATTCCTACTTATATTCACCTCCCGCTCATTATGGGTAAGGACGCTGACGGCAATGTATCCAAACTTTCAAAGCGTCACGGTGCAACAGGCTTTTATGATTTGATTGACGAGGGTTACTTACCGGAAGCTATCATTAACTATATTGCACTTCTCGGTTGGTGCCCGAAAGACAATCAGGAAATTTTCACTCTTAAGGAGCTTGAAAAGGCATTTGACATAAGCGGCATCAGCAAGTCACCCGCTGTATTTGACTACGATAAACTCTCTTGGTTTAACGGTGAATACATCAAGGCTATGACCCCTGAAAAATTCACCGAGGTTGCAATGCCTTACTATAAAAAGGTATTTGGCGACAAACAGATGCCATACGAAAAGTTTGCGGCAATTCTCCAAAAGCGTACAACACAGCTTACACAGATTCCTGAAATGCTCGATTTCTTTGCAGAATTGCCGAGTTACACAAAGGAACTTTTCGTAAATAAAAAGAGCAAGACAAATCTTGAAAATTCACCCGTAGTTTTGAAAGAGGCTTATGACAGATTAAAGGCTATGCCTGAATGGAACGAAACTTCAATTCACGATTGCCTTATTAATATGGCTGTCGAAAAAGAGCTTAAAAACGGCACGGTAATGTGGCCTGTAAGAATTGCGGCCGCAGGCAAAACCGTTACACCGGGCGGTGCTGTTGAAATTCTTGACATTCTCGGCAGAGATGAGTCACTTGCAAGACTTGAAAAAGGTATGGCAATACTTGCAGAATAAAACGACTTTTGCTTCAGATTAATTAAAAATCTTGCAAAATTGAGTAATACAGAGGGATATATATGGCAGACGAGATAAAAAACACAGAGGCTACCGAAACACCAAGCGGTAACTTTATTCATACATTTATTGAAGAGGATATTGCCGAGGGCGGCAGATTTGAGGGCAAAAAGGTACACACCCGTTTTCCTCCCGAGCCAAACGGCTACCTCCACATAGGTCACGCAAAGGCTATTTGCATTGACTTTGGCACAGCCGAGAAATTCGGCGGCATATGCAATCTTCGTATGGACGACACAAACCCTACAAAGGAAGATGTAGAGTATGTTGACGCTATCAAAGAGGACATCAAGTGGCTCGGCTTTGACTGGGAAGACCGTTTCTACTTTGCATCGGAATACTTTGACCAAATGTACGATTACGCTGTTGAACTTATCAAAAAGGGACTTGCATATGTATGCGAACTCACACCCGAACAGATGAGAGAAAACAGAGGCGATACACAAACACCGGCAAAGAGCCCGTATCGTGACAGACCAATTGAAGAAAGCCTTGACCTTTTTGCAAGAATGAAAGCAGGCGAATTTGAGGACGGCAAAATGACGCTCCGTGCAAAAATTGACCTTGCGTCAGGCAACTTTAATATGCGTGACCCTGTTATTTACAGAATTAACCGTCTTACTCACCACCGTACAGGCGACAAGTGGTGCATCTACCCTATGTACGATTTTGCGCACCCGATTGAAGATGCTATCGAGGGTATTACACACAGCCTTTGCTCACTTGAGTTTGAAGCTCACCGTCCGCTTTACGATTGGGTTATCAATAATATTTCCGTTCCTAACAAGCCTCGTCAGATTGAGTTTGCCCGTCTTGGCATTAACAACACAGTTATGTCAAAGCGTAAACTCCGTGAACTTGTTGAAAAGAATTATGTAAGCGGTTGGGATGACCCAAGAATGCCTACGCTCTGCGGACTTAGAAGAAGAGGTTATACCCCTAAGTCTATCCGTTCGTTTACGGAGCAGATCGGCGTATCAAAGGTAAATTCTATCGTTGAGTACGGTTTTCTTGAGCATTGCCTGCGTGACGATTTAAATGAGAACGCAAAGCGTGCAATGTGCGTACTCCACCCTATAAAGCTCGTTATCACAAACTATCCGGAGGGTAAGGTTGAGGAGTTTGAGGTTGAAGACAACCCGAACCGACCGGAGGACGGTACAAGAACGGTTACTTTCTCAAGAGAATGTTTTATTGAGGCAGACGACTTTATGGAAGAGCCGATTAAAAAGTACCAGCGCCTTTATCCGGGCAATGAAGTAAGACTTAAGTCAACTTACATTGTAAAATGCACAGGCTGCAAAAAGGACGAGGACGGCAATGTGGTAGAGGTTTATGCCGAGTATGACCCCGAAACCAGAGGCGGCAACACACCTGACGGCAGAAAAGTAAGAGGTACAATCCATTGGGTTGACGCAAACAACTGCGCAGATGCAGAGGTAAGACTTTACGATAACCTCTTTACAGTACCCGATCCCGATACAGGCGACAGAAACTTCCTTGACTACCTCAATCCGAAGTCACTTGAAGTTCTTACAGGCTGTAAGGCAGAGAAAAACCTTGAAACCGCTGTTGCTCCGCAGAGCTTCCAGTTTATGAGAATAGGCTACTTCTGCGTAGACAATAAGGATTCTTCACCCGAACACCTTGTATTTAACCGTAGTGTGTCACTTAAAGACGGATTTAAAAAGTAATTTTTAATAAGATTATATGATAAAACACCCGATTACACTTTTTCCGTAATCGGGTGTTTTGATTCGTTGAAGTTTAAAATTCGGTTTTATAATAAAAATTCGGGAAATTATGGTTTAGCGGAGTGTCGGTCGGGCATTGAAATTTAGCTAACGCTAAATTATCCTCCAAAAAACAAAAAAGTTTACTCAATTTTTTCAAAAATTGCGGGTTTGGGCAGCGCCCATAAAATCTTCCGATACAACAATTTATCAGGCGCAAACAGCCACGCTGTTTGCGTGCTAAAACTAAGTTTGTTAAAACAGGCGACAGCCATTAAAAAATATATTTTATTAATGAAATAACGAATTTCTTTTCTTGTTGCTATCGCATTTTTAAAGGCTTTCGCCGTTGTGTTCAAGCCGCCAAACAGCAAACTGTTAGGCTATCTGAAAATTGCGTTAGCAAAAAGTATTTGTGGGCTTTGCCCACACCCACGACCTTTGAAAAGGTCGACCAAACTTTTATAATTGCTTGGCTAAACTGTGAGTTAAACCATAATTTGTTAATATTACCCCCAACATTAGAATATAAATGCACAAAAATGCCCGACTACGGAAAATCCGTAATCGGGCAACAATTTTAATTTAAAACAAATCAGCTGATTTTTGAGCCGGGTTCCATATCGTCTACAAAGATTACCTTTATTTCTTCTCCGCAAGTTGCGGCAAGAATCATTCCGCAGCTTTCAACACCGCAGAGCTTTGCAGGCTTGAGGTTTGATACAAGAATAATCTTTCTTCCGATAAGGTCGTCAGGTGTATAGAATTTTGCGATACCCGAAGCAACGGTTCTCTCTTTTACACCGTCAAAAATTGTGAGTTTCAAAAGCTTTTTAGCCTTTTTAATCGGCTCGCAAGCCTTAATTTCGGCAACTCTGAGGTCAACCTTGCAGAAATCGTCAATACCGATTTGAGCAACGCCCTCAATTTCTTCTTTGAGTTTCTCTGTCTTTTCGTCAACCTTTTCGTTATTCTTGATAATTGCGTTGAGTTCTTCGATTTCTTTCTCAACATCAATTCTCGGGAACAGAGCCTCACCTTTCTTGACTGTCACATCAAGCGGAAGAACACCGAATTTATCGGCATTTTCGTAAGTAGCGCACTTCTCGCAAGCGCCAATCTGCTCAAGTGCCTTTGGCATTGTAGTCGGCATAAATGCAGAGAGAAGTGTGGCTGTGATTCTGATAGTTTCAAGCAAATTGTAAAGAACAGTTGCAAGTCTTGCTTTCTTTGTTTCGTCCTTTGCAATCACCCACGGTGCTGTTTCGTCAATGTACTTGTTAGCACGGGAAACTACCTTGAAAATCTCGGCGAGCGCATTGTTAAGCTGGGTTTTATCAATAAAGTCATCAACGCTCGACTTAAGTGCGGTAGCGGTTGCGATGAGGTCATCGTCAAATTCTCCGCCTTCACGCTCTGTAGGAAGTGTGCCACCAAAATATTTTTCAACCATTGCAACGGTTCTTGACACAAGGTTGCCAAAGCCGTTTGCAAGGTCGGAGTTAATACGGTTTATCATAATTTCGTTAGAGAACGAGCTGTCTGCGCCGAGTGCCATTTCACGAAGAATGTGATAACGGATAGCGTCTGCGCCGTATCTCTTGCCAAGTACAAACGGGTCTACAACATTGCCGAGTGATTTACTCATCTTCTGACCGTTAAAAGTAATCCAACCGTGAACCGCAAGGTGCTTTGGAAGCGGCAAATCGAGAGCCATAAGCATTGCAGGCCAAATGATAGCGTGGAAACGCATAATATCCTTTGCAACCATATGCACATCGGCAGGCCAGAATTTATCAAAATCATTATAAGCGTCGTTATAAAAGCCAAGCGCAGAAATATAGTTTGAAAGTGCGTCAATCCACACATATATAACATGCTTATCGTCAAAAGTTACAGGAATACCCCACTTAAAAGAAGTTCTCGACACACAAAGGTCCTCAAGGCCCGGCTTGATAAAGTTGTTTACAAGCTCTGTCGCACGGGTTTTCGGCTGTAAATAGTCGGTTTCCGTAAGTAATTTTTCAATTCTGTCGGCAAAAGGTGCCATTTTGAAGAAATAAGCCTCTTCCTTAGCCTCTGTAACCTCTCTGCCGCAATCCGGACATTTGCCGTCAACAAGCTGGCTTTCTGTCCAGAAGCTCTCACAAGGAGTGCAGTATTTACCCGAATACTCGCCCTTATAAATGTATCCCTTATCGTAAAGTTCTTTAAAAATCTTCTGAACAGTCTTGATGTGGTAATCATCGGTGGTTCTTATATATCTGTCATAGTCAACATTCATAAAGTTCCAAAGGCTCTTGAAGGTTTTTACTACTTCGTCAACATATTCCTTGGGAGTCACACCCTTTTCGGCAGCTTTCTGCTCAATTTTAAGACCATGCTCGTCAGTACCCGTAAGAAACATTACATCATAGCCCTGCATTCGTCTGTAACGAGCGATAGAGTCGCAAGCAACAGTTGTATAGCAATGTCCGATATGCGGATTGCCTGACGGATAGTAAATCGGTGTCGTGATGTAATACGGTTTTTTCTGACACATAAAAAATTCCTCCCTTTTCAGCAAATGAGCTGTATTTTTATTATACCAATATCATACAAAAAATGCAATAATCAAAGTAAAACTAAACAACAAAAAGCCCGAATAATATTGCCGATATTACAAAACATTTACGGCTTGCAAATATATTTTTGATTTTTTAAAAATATATTATAAAAAGGCTTGACAAATTTGATAACAAGGTGTATTATAATATAGCTGTAAAGATACAGGCAATAAATATCGCGGGATAGAGCAGCTCGGTAGCTCGTCGGGCTCATAACCCGAAGGTCGTCGGTTCAAATCCGGCTCCCGCAACCAAATTGAGTAAAGTGATTTAAATAGCCGCAAAGCTACTTAAATCACTTTGCTATATCCATATTATCAGTGCGATGGACTTGTTTACCTAAGATGTACTACAGATGTTTTTTATGCTACCAATCTGATAATTATAATATTTTCATCTTATTATAATTATTAGGGGGAATACTATGTATCAAAAACTCGAACACAAGAGGCAGTTACTGATTGAACAATCTCTTAATGATAGAGGAAATATGTATAAATATTTAAAAGGTTTATATAACCTCTATCTAAAGAAATCCCAAGAGCAAGGCAGAAACTATGCGGTTGGGGTAAAGCTAAAAGAAGAACAAAAAGTATTGACCGACTGTGATAAAGCTGCATATAATCATTATACGATAATTCCATATTACCGTGGTCTGTTAAAAGATTTAGGTTATATTTCTGTTAAAAAAGTTGATAACGAGTGGAGAATTTATATCTTGAAAGAATTAGATTTTTAATCTTTTTTATATAACTCTCTTAACATTTCAGTAAACGATTCTTCAACTTTTAAAGTACAGCTTTCGGTAAATTCTTCGATATTGTATTCATACGAAAGAATAAATATTAGAAGTCCTTCTCTGACAATGTTGATAGTGCCGTAGACTGTACCTAAAAAATCTTCGTTTTCGTTGATTTTCTTATAGCCGTTTATACTGCATTGTGTTTCCTGATATTCAGGAGTACAAATATTGATGTTTAATAGTTTGGTTATCTCTTGAGGTACTACTATATCAAAGTAGCGTCCCGGTGGTGTGATAATCATATTTATTCATCCTTTCTTTTTGTAAATTAATTAGAACAGAAAACATCAAACATCTTTCCTTTGGTCTTAGATTATGCTAATCACTTAGTAATCGTGTGTGGCTCACGCAATGCTGCGATTTATGAGTTTTGCATACTATATGTTGTAAGCGGACAAATTGTCCGGTTATGAACATACGGTATTTGCACAGCCAAGTATTGAACAGGGAATATTATCTCCCTTTCACCCTTTTATTTAACATTGTTCTAGGCAACATTGTAGCAATAATGGTACTGACAATATTGGCTCGCTTCTCGCAAGAATGTTTCGCAACATTCAAAAGTGCATATGGTCACGGCGTAACTCTGAGAACAATAGGTGTACTGATGTTCGAAGTTTTGATTTATTTAGTTTTGAGTATAAAAAAGACCTGCGTCCGACCGTTGTCAGAGCAGGCAAGTAAAAGTTGACAGTTTGCTTATTTTGTGTTATAATACACTATAAATAAGCCATAACGCCACTGAGTACTTCCAATACTCTGTTAGCGGGACACCAAGATATTTGCAGATATTTTGGTGTCTATGGACTTTTATGTCCTTTTTACAAGATTCATTATACCATATATTTCCTGTAATGTCAATGTTTAAAGTATATTTTATTATAGTATTTTTGTATGAGTAAACAGTTTTGTTTACTTTTTGCTTTTTAGAGAAAAAAAGGCTTCACCTGTTTTAGGTGAAGCCTTTTCTGTTTATATTACCTTATGTTGAAGGGTAAACTTTTGTATCTAATACTTCTCCTTCGCTATTCTTTACTATATATGTACAGGTTATAATTTCGCTGCCATCATTTTTCTTTAGTAGTGCTTGATAATATACACTCTCATAATTGATTTCTTGGTTATGCGAATAATCTTTATACGGTAAAGTAAACACCTGAGCACGATTTTGGTCATCGTCAGAACTGTGCTCAGGCTCAGTTTCTTCAGGAACTTGATACTCAATAATTTCCGAAAAATCATCGTTGTACTCTATTCTATCTATATACATACCGGCTTGTTCACGCTCTATAAGCTTACACAACTTATTCTTTTGGTGTTCCAACAACTGGTCATACTTGTCTTTTTCGACTGTAATAATCATACCTCCGGTTGACACTTTTTCTTTGCTTATTATGCCACACTCACTATCTTCGTTAGTAAGGATTAAGTCACTATCTGTAGGTAACCCTCCTGCCGGAAAGCACGAATACGGCAAATGAATTTTATACTCTGTTGCTTCTGTTGGTGCTTCCGTTGGAGCAGCTGTTGTAGCAACAGCTTGAGTTGCTGCATCGATTGAAGATGGTACGGTATTTGTTCCACTGCAAGCTGTCAGTGAAACAGCAAAAATTGCTAAGATACATAATGCTAAACATTTTTTCATTTGACAATATTCTCCTCTATAAACTAATATTAAATTAAGATTAGCATAATTATAAACCATTGTCAAGCAAGATATAACAATTTGTGAAAAAATCGCAACAAGCAATTTTGTTTGTTGCGATTTTTCTGTAAACTTAGGTTAATATTATTTTTGTTTAATTATTTTAGCTCCAGCAGGGGGCTCATAGTTAGCTTCGTAATTAGTATCGCCTTGTACATATATTGAAAAGTGTCCGATAGTAGGAGCATTCATATAATCTGATTCATTTAATACTTGGTTAGCTTGCGTTTGGTCCAATATCGGGGTAACTTGATGCTTTAATACAGTGTTAAAGTTTGACCATTTCATAGTGCAGAGATTGTTTATATAATGTATGTATTCGGTATCATATTCATTTGAGTACTTTTTGTTACTAAAAAAAACGAAATGGGGGATCGTAACATTGAAATGTTTTTTCCCAAAAACTTCAGAATTGCGACACTCAACAACCCCGGCATATTCCATATTTTTAGCTTCTTCTGGATTTAGCACTATCCAATCTTTAGGACAAATCAATACACCGTTTTTAATGTCATATTTTTTGTACTCTTTTTTTTCATCTTCTTTAACTATAATGTCTTTGCCTTCGTTTAAAAAGTTTGCTATGTTACAATAGGCGTTATAACTTTCAATCAAACTTTTTTTATAGAATTCTTCGTGTGGAGATAATAATCGTATTTCCTGTTCAATACTCGAGATTCTCGACTTTATAAAATCAAGAAGTTCTGCTTTTACTCTATCAGGAATATTGAGAAAAGTATCCATTGTATGATTGATTATCTTACCCAAAGAAGTCGGTTTATCCAACTTTATTCTATCAAGTAATGCTTTGTTTTCTTCGCTAAGGTTAATAGTTGATTTATAAGTTATTTTAGAATTCATATATATACCTCCTTGTTGCTTTAATAATAGCATACATTAATATTCTTGTCAATACCATATTTTTATTTTTTAGCATATATAAATATTCTTGCAAAAATATTAAGAGCATATTTTAATATTGCCTAATATGAAATGCTTACGGTATGTATGCAATTCATTCGCTTTTTAGAGAAGAATAAAAAAGTATATAATTAATAATAAATACAAAAAACTTATTTCTTTAATGTATTACAGCGAATGTTTTGTTGTATCATTGCCGATAATTCTTCCGTTATACTCTCCCCAACAGACTCAAATCTTGTACAGGCATAGCCTTTTTCACTATACTTCTGCAAAAAATGTCTGCTCGTTTCAATGTCTATCTCCTTTCCACCAAATGAAAAGCATACCTGTTTTACCTCAGGGTTTTCGGACAGGAAATTCTGAAGTGCTTTATCATCAGTTCCGCAAAGGCTCAAGCGTGTGGAGTTGAGCCATTCACGCTTGCTGTTATAAGCGATATTGCTCATAGTTGCGTCAGCCAATAAGTCAATCGGAGATTTATATACAATAACTTTACTTTTATCGTAACCTTTTAAGTAGAAGCTATTTTTTGTTGACCCCGATACACTAACGGAATTATCGTTAATGCTTACGCTATAAGAATAAACAGGTGATCTACCTCGATTATGACCAACAAAAGAAATATTCTCTGCATCTGAGCAAATATAATTCTTGTTAATCAGCGTAGTAACAATTTCGGGTGCTATACCGAGCTTCTCCGTTAAGTAAGTATAAGCTGCCTGATTTTCTTTTTCTGTTGGTAGCTGTAAAGGCAAGTCCGGCATATTGTGTAGTTCAGCATATCTGCACAAATCTTCGTTGTAGTCTTTTGTGCGTGGCAGGATTGTATCAACACGATAACCTTGATTTTTGTATTTTTCGGAAATGACCTCACAAGCTTTTCGGCCTGCGAGGTCATTATCTAATCGTAAGTTTATATGTCTGACTGTCTGATGATTTTGCAAAAAAGTTTCTAATGCTCTGTCAGATACACCGGCAAGACTTAAGCGTGTGGCGTTAAGCCATTCTTGCGGATTACCTGTTTCGATATTGCACATTGTTGCGTGTGAAAGCAAATCAATAGGTGATTCAAATACATCTACCGTTGTATTATCCTTTCCCATAACAGAAAATGATATACTCTTATCTGAACCGGGAGAGTCTTTTCTGTACTGCACTTCCGTTAAAGTGCCACGCACAGTAGCATATGCCGGCAGTTTATTTGTTCCGTAACCGACAAACACACAGTTGTGCATTACATCCTCGTATAAATACTTTTTGTGCATAAGCTCATTGACTATTTCAGGAGCTATGCAGCGAGTTTTCGTTAAATAAGCAAATACTCGTTTGTACTTACCTTGTACAGCTACCGGCATTTGCAAATTTTTTTTTAGTTCTTCCGGAGGAAGCTGCTCCGCTTTTTTGTATTGCGGTACTGCAACGGAATTACTTTTGTTCACATTAAAAAGTGTCATCAGGGCTTCTTCATATGACTTGTTTTCCACTTTCATCATAAATTCTATAACATCAGAACCACCAAATCCTCTGCTGTTCCAATACCAACCTCGTCCGTCAGCACGCACAATAAAGCTATCGTGTTCCCTGCAACGCATCATAGTGCCTGCTTTCGTAAAATGATAGCCATATGTTCTTTCCAAGTATTCGAGCGTGGACATCTGTTTTGCCTGCTCCTTTTCCTCCCTTGTGAAATTGTAATATTCCTGACCGTCACGGCTTTTTATAACCTTCATAATTAGTCCTCCTTGTTATTATTTCTGTCAGCTTCGGCAATTCTTTTACGCATTAAATGTAAATGAAAAGTCAGTGCTATGACAGGTAATGTGTTTATTAAAATAAGTGTGTTGTTTCCAACACATAAGCCGACAACCGTAATAATTGCAACAATAATTGCAGAAAAAAGCACCAACTTCTTAATTGAAATCGGTGCTTTATCTTTTCCTGGCATTTTGTTGTACGCAATAAATCTGAAATGCAGCTCTCGCCGATAATAATTAACTGCAATCAGATAATAAATGTAGAATATTGAAATTATAATTATACTCAAAACTAACTACCTCCAAAGCGGACAATTTGTCCACTAACAAAAAACAGCCACAGAAAAGCTCTGCGACTGTTGACATAAATTTTTGATTGTGATAATATAATAGTGTAAAGAAACGGTTTTAGCTGTTTCGCTTACAAAATGGTTATATTAAATGACAACCGCCTTGTATTCGCAGTACAGGGCGGTTATTTCTTTCTTATGTTCTTTATGATTTCATTTACTACTGTCAAAGCAATAGCAAATGTGAGTAATAAAATTACATCAGTCATTAAGATACTCACCCCCTTTCGCAAGGGAGCTGAAACAGCCGCCACCGTTTCCTTACTTGAACATTATATCAGACAATCAGCATATTTGCAAGATAACCAGCAGAATAAGAAAAACGCAATACAAGTTCATTTTTTGCGCTTGCTGTGCGAGTCATTGCATTTGAACGGATTTTTTAAGTGATATAAGGTTAAATTACATCTATACTTTAAGTATAATCTAATTCTATTCTTTTTTCTGTTGGTATAAAAGTGGGTACTATCATATGTACTGCAAAAAAATGGACTACCCCTTGTTACAAAAAATAAATTTTTCCTACTTTTCCTCTTGACAAATGCAACCGTTTGTTTTACACTTGTAAGTGAAGATGCATATGCTAATTTATAGCATATATTTAGACCTTGTCGAAGTAGTGAGCGGCAAGGTCTTTTCCTTTTTCTCCTAAATTTATAGGTATATTGCAAAGGAATAACCTTGTAATGATTATCAGAAAAGCTGCCGTCACTTTTTTTAATTCTATACTTCCTTACGAGCTTCATTGAAATAAGCTCCTTTACAGTCTTAACTACAACTGTACGCTTAATTCCTAAAGCGTTGGCAATATCATTAAAGCTGTTCCAACAACGCTTATTAGATGGATTCGCAGCCTTGCAGAAGAATAAATACATTCTAAACTGAGCTGATGTAAGTTTATGCTTAAATATTTTACGGTCAACAAAGAAATAGTTTTTTCTCATAACCGGCAGGGTATATACATATGCGTCCAGCTTATGGTAATCGGCATAATAGCGTCTAATAGCTCGAATATAGCCGTATAAGGAAAGTTTGGCAATAGCCGATGAAACTGTTCGTGCAGAAGAAAAGCCGCAAATACGGGCAATTGTGGCTTGATTTACCTTGATATACTTCTGCCCTCTGTATATCGATTTAGAGCGTAGCGAATGGAGAGCCGCAAGGACTTTGATTTCTCCGGCAGAGAGCTTACCGCCAAAAATATCGTTAGGCATTTTAAAAAGATTTCTGTTCATAAATTCACCTCGTTTCATTAATACAATAGGCTTTTTTAGTTGTTCTATATCAGAGCAATTAAAAAAGCCTGTTGTTTTTTCAACAGACTTTTTGACTTACTTCGCATTAGGAAATTCAAAATGCAACTTTATTCAATAATTAATTTTGCTGTATATTCTCTGCCTGTGCTGTTATTGGTTGCCGTAATAGTAACCGTTGTTCTTGATTTTGCTTTAATTTGTATTCTATTTGTTCCTCCGCCTATTATTTGAACTGCACTTGGGTTGCTAATATTGAATGAACAGTTATTTGCATTAATAAGAGTAAAGGTGATCACCTCATTAATATTACAATACTTTTCAGCCGGTGTTATGTATACACTGTCTTGAGTTTCCTTTTCTTTGACTACAACAGTGCAAGTTGCAGAATGATTACCGGCAGTTGCAGTTATATAAGCTGTACCCGCAGAATGGGAAACTACATAGCCGTTATTTACTGTAGCTACATTAGAATTTGATGTGCTCCAGCTGACTGACTTATTTGTTGCATTTGAGGGAGTTATATTAGCAGATAAGTTTATACTTTCACCCGCTGTTAAAGTTTTTGAAAGATAATTAAGTGATATACCACTTACCTCTATATCCTTGCTCTGATTGCTTGAGTAATTATATTCAGGCTTGCTTACTGTAACATAACTATGAGAACCTGCGTTGTTTCCACCGTTGTTATTCTGATTATCATTTGAGTTGTGATTGTTGTTGCTTTGATTATTATTATTTCTACTCTCGCTCTTGAAACGACTTTCTTCTTTTGTGTCGTTCTGATGGCTATTGCTTACGGTAGCAATGGCAGCAGTTGCAGGTTGAGTATTGTCGGCTGCAACAGTTGCAACGGACACTGTTGCCTGTGCAGGAATGGTTACACTTTGGATTGATACAGGTTGAGTTTGATTAGCTGTAGTAGTAACAACTTCTTTAATACTTGATGTTGTTTCTGCTGATGGTTTATCCGTTGCTTTATTACAGGATTTGACACACAGTGCAACAACAATCAATACCACAACAGCTACAAAAGGAATTAACAATAGCGGATTAAATTTAAAGTCTTTCCTCTTTTTCTTGTTCTTAATTTTTTTCGGCTTTCGAGTCGGTGTTTTCTTAGGTGCTTTTTCTACAGGCTTTGGAACTTCTTTGCTCTCATTGTCAATGCCGGTCACAACATTATCCCCTGTTGATTCAAGTATCTGAGCGAGCTTAGCACTTGATATTGCACCTTTAATTACAGAAGCAGACGGGAATATTCTGCTCTCGTCTGCTTCTGCCAATACTACTATTTTGATGTAGTTGTATGTATTGCCTATCTGTTCGGTTATCTGCGGCAAAAGATTATTATAATCTACTGCCGTATCAATAATTATTGCATTAGGTGTATAGCGAGTTCCAATTTCTGTAACTAATGTTTGAGATACTGTATTAATTACACCTATGGTTTTAGTATTTTTCAGCTTATTAATAATATCCGTATATGCTTTGCCGTTGACCCTGTCGGCTACAATTAATACATTCATTGTATCATCACTCTTTCTTTTGGTCAGCCATTTTGGTTGAGAACAACTTGTACACAGCTGAATTTTTATTAATCTGATTATCAAATGGGATTATCTGCTTACCGTTCTTAATCAGACCTTTGCCGGGCTCATCAATATCAAGATAAGCCGCCTGTTTTTCTGATAATTTGAACATACTCTTAATCTTATCTAAGTCTGTTTCATTCTGAGCCAACATAATGCAAAAATTGCTGTTTTGTAGCATTTTTGTTGCCTGCGGGCTTTCCATAACTTCTGACATATTTTGTGTGTAACCTGACGCTACACCTCCATACTTACGAATTCTTTTATACACGTTTTCGAAGAAATCGCCTGTTCTAAACACACCGTTTGTATCTCGGAAGAACATAGAAAACTCATCCGTAGTAAACCAAGTACGAATACCTCGTTTTCGGTTTTCAATAACCTTTTGCCAAATACTTTCAAGAATTACAAGAGAGCCAATGTCAGAGAGCTGCTTGCCCATTTCTTGTACATCATAGATAATAATTCTCTTGTTAAGGTCAACATTGGTA
Source organism: Ruminococcus sp. FMBCY1 (assembly GCF_023921805.1). Taxonomy (GTDB): domain Bacteria; phylum Bacillota; class Clostridia; order Oscillospirales; family Acutalibacteraceae; genus Ruminococcoides; species Ruminococcoides intestinale_A. The sequence goes on from NZ_CP074197.1 coordinate 1,590,161, forward strand.
TGATGAGCAAATGTGCTGAAGTTACCTTTAACATACAGTTCAAGTTTAAGTGCCATATCCTTTGCTTCCTTTTCGGTCTGGGCAAGCAAAATGTTGTAGAAATCTACGAGCGTTGGCAAATATTTTTTGTCACCATCATTAGCCAAGAAATCTTGATACACTAAGTTTACACATCTGTCAAGTACAGTTTTTTCGTTTGCAGTAAGCCCAGAGCCTTTTACACATTCGCAAAATGTCATTATAAAGTCTGTCTTGAGAGCGACGGCGGATTGACCCTCGTCTGTATATGTTATATCAGTATCAAATAAGTTTATATGCGTATTTGTGTTTGGCGAAACAGTAATCACCTGTGCGTCAAAAGCATTATTCTTAGTCATTGCTGCCATATATTCCCTCTCAGGGTCAAGAAAAATAAATACATCATCAGGATACTTCAATGCTCCGTTCAGAAACTCCAACTTGCCTGCCATTGATTTACCTGCACCCGAAGTGCCGACGACAAAGCCGTTAGCGTTAAGTCCCTCACTTCTGTCTATAATAATCGGCATATGCGTAATCTGATTAATGCCGTAGCATATTCCCGACTGGATAATATTGTTTTGATAAGTAAAAGGAATGAGATTCGCTACCTCATCAGTAGCGAAGTAAAACGGTTGCCCCAGCAAAGTTTTATCATCGGACAAAGCCGGCTGAGCAAATGGCAATATACACTGCAAACCTTTTTCTTGAATTGTAGCGCCTGTCAGTACATCAAGTGTAACCTGATGTCTGCGAGCTGTTTGCTTAATATAATCTCTTAGGTCATTGAGTTCTTTAAGGCTGTTAGCTGCAACATAGATATACATAGCAAATTCAAACAAATCACAGTCTGTAGATGATAATTTTTCCTCAAGAGCTTCAAGCTCTTTTTTTCTCCTCTGCAAAGACCAAGGAATGAAACTACTACCACCACTTGCACCACTACGCTTATAATTTATCTCAAGTCTACGGTCAATTCTACCCTGTAGGTCATTCATCTGCTCCTTGAGAATGTCAAGGCTCGTGTCCTTTTCAAGTCTTGAAAAATGCTTACTGACAATGATTTTAGAAGAATTGTCAAGCAAGTCCATAACAAACTCATCATCACAAGTTCTTGAAAACCTTTTTGCGAACATCACACAAGAATAATCTAAGCCGACTTCATTGTATTTGGAAGCAAACTTAAATGATGACGGTGCAAGATAATCTTTAAGATTTACATCTACATTGAAAAAAGATGTAGGGAGTAAAAACTGTTCAGGATTAGAAAAGTGGTAAATGCGATGAATGATTTCAAAACTTTTCTCAGGCGGGAGAAGTTCAGTCTTGATATTAATCTCAGCAAACTGAGCTGCAATTTCATTATAATGCTTAAAAAGTACATTGATACTATCCATTTTCACAACAGGCTTAAATGAAAGAGCACCATATATTTGCTGTTCACAAGAACTGTTCTCGGCTTCTGCGATGATAGCTTTTTGCTTCTCAACAAAGCTATCATATATTTCTTGAGTACAAACACCATTGTATTGCGGAACTAAAGCATCTACATAATTATTAATGTCAATGTCTGTATTAACAATAAATTCTTGATATTTAACCTCAGACGGCAAACAGTTAAGAAGTTTTTGATACCTTTTGTATATGCCGTTACGCTCATTATCTTTAAACACCTTATAATCAATGTTTGGAATATAAAAAATCAGGGAATATGTATCACCTATACGAAAAATGCCATTATCATAAATCTCGTCAAAAGGAATAGTATCCTGAGCGGTTTTCTTTACTTTTTTAGACTGTGACTTTTTTCTCTGCGGGTTTTCTTTTTCCTGTTCAACATATATTTTACTCGTCGTTTTCTTCATAGTATTTAGCTCCTTTGCTTTGGTAAGGTCTGTAAACAGGACCTTTCATACACACAATAAAATGTTTGATAAGGCTCATACCGTTCACTCTTACTATACTTATAAGAATTGTAGAAACTACTTCTACAAAAATCAATGCCATAACTAATTCCGTCGGTAATTTTAAAACGAATAACAGTATAACAAGTGTAGCTATTACCGTCACTCCACCTATAACTATTCCTATAATTTGCTTAATTGTCAATCCAAACATTTTTTCATAAGGTCTGATAGTTTGTTGCTTCGTCATCTGTACTTTTCTCATATTAACCTCCCACTACACTGAAACTAAATCTGTCAAAACTTTTGGTGGCTTTCTAACAATATGACAACAAGCTATAAGAATTAAAGCTGTTGCAAAATTTTTACCGAACCAAGATAATACGCCCTGTGCAGTTGAAGCAGATGTAAGGCTATCACTTATCCATACAGTGCCGACAGCATATACTGCTGCTACAAAAAGCAAATAACAACAAGTAGATAAAAACGCTGCCATAAATTTTTTAAAATAGGGTCTTGTTTCTTCTCCAATTAAAGTAGAAAAGAATAATGGCGAAATAGTAACTAATGCTGTTATTTCAAATCCTCTCGCAATAAGTTTAATAACAACGCTAAGTATGCAGAATATAACAGCACCTTCAAGTATTAGTTCAGGCAAACTGTGTGAAAAAGAAGTAATAAGATTAATAATAGCTCCTATTCCTCCAAAAGCATCGTTATCGACCACAGATTGATTGCTGCTCGCATTATATGCATCAAAAATAGTCTGACTGTATGTAAATGTATTTATAACTTGAGAAGTTAAACTATTAACTATTGCTAAGACATATATACATATGTTTATAGATAAGTCTATCCAGACTTTAATAAGCAAGACTCTTGCAAATATTTTAAAAAGCCCTTTAGCTTCCATTAACTCAAACTGTAAAGCCGAACGAGATACATTTATACCAAATAGCACACCAGCCAAACCATATGCAAAAGCCTTAATAATAGGACTTACCGTATTAGCTATATCTTTAATATTATCCGAAGTCCAGGAAACACCGAATAAATATGATGTAGATGTAGAACCTGTACCGATTGCTTTAATCAGCACACCGAGTTCATTCCACAAAGTTGTAAATATCTCATATCCGTTTTTTCCAAGAATTTCAACAGTATCGGAAGCAGTAAATTTTGCTGATGTATAAGATGAATAAATTTTAGTAGTTAATTGATAAAGTTCATTGTATTTATCCGTGATGTTACTAATCATATTTTGATATACTTCAGTTGTAACTTCTTTACCATTTACAACAGGAATATTACTACCTCCACCACAAATTTGATCCACATCATCTATTAAATTGCTTATTTCTGAATATAAATTATTCCATTCCGAGCCATAGTTCGCTGCTAATACTTGGTCACCGTTCGCACGAATATAATTAAGTTGATTAACAATATTCTGTTCGGGATTGGTATTTACCAAATAACCATTGAACTTAGACGATAAATCATCAGCATTGTTATAACATCTTTTTCTGACTTCTGACCAATCACTTTTATCTACAAACGAATGAAAATAGCTTGTATCAACTCTATCAAGAACAAGTCCCCAGGAAGTTGATACCGCAAAAGCCGAAATGGAAGATATTGATAACAATGTAATAACGATAAAAACTATACCGATTATTTTACGATTTGTTTTTTTATTAATACGTTTTTTCAATCAAAAATGCACCTCCATTGTGGCCATACATAAATGTACAGCCACAATTTTTTTGAAAATCAGAAAAAGATATATCGCACAGCAACACACGCGATACTACAAACAGCACCGACAATTACAGCTGTAAGACCGGAGTTAAATCCTCTCTTATCTTCATTAGCTTTACCTTCGCTCATTGCGTGAAATCCGGGAACCATAGAGGCTGAAGCAATAATAATACCGGCTGCCCAAAATACAATACTTACAATTGCATCATAACTGCTTGTATCAACATTATCAGGCATACCCTCAGGAAGTGCGGACGCCGAAACATTTAAAGCAATTGTATTAGCAATAACAGCTACCGTTGCATATGCTTTAATAATATTTTTTCCTGCTTTCTTAACATTGATTTTCATTTTTGAAAACCCCTTTCTAAAAAATTAAGCGGACAAATTGTCCGCTTTTATAAAATAAAAAAGAGAGCATTAAAACTCTCCTTTATGACTTATTTATGTGATTTTGTGTACTAAAACTGTTGCTTGATTTTTTTAGTAACTCAAAACCTTTTTTACTAATGTCAACAGCAATAGAAACCCCGGCTGTAGCTGTTGCCGCTCCCGTCTTAGCAGCCGCATTTACCGTTGTTTTAGCAGCCTTAGTAGCTACTTCGGCATTCTTTTTTGTTGCTTGTGCTGCTTGTTTCGCTTTTTGTATTTTATCTGCCGCTTGCTGCATATTATCAGGTGTAACTTTTGTAATTTTGAGATTTGTCTTAATACCTTTTCTGTCCTGCTGGGCAAAATAGGTATTAAGTTTATCAGTCGGCTTTGCATTGCCGTTCTCATCTACGCTAATAAACTCATACTTTTTAAGCATATCAAACATTTTTTTCATAACGGGGTTATTATCAAAGGATTTGATATTGAGTGTATCTACATACCTAAATACATTTACATCATCTTTAGTTCCGGTAAATTCTACCACGGCTGTATTTTTAAAGTTTTCGTTGTACAATGTATTCTTGATGTTTTTTTCGAGCTGCTTTTTAAAATTCTCTGAATTGACCAGCTCTTTGCCTTTGTCGGTAAGAGTATAGATTACATCACTCTCGGTTTTCGACCACTCACGCTTGAGCAAGCCGTCGTTAACAGCGTTGTTGTATGTATCCATTACATTATTTAAGAGCTTTTCGTCATCCTTACACAGTTCAGATATAGCTTTTTCAGTGATTTTGTCTGTGTCAGCATAAGCAATATCAGTGAATTGCCCTGTTAGCTTAATATTGCTTGACAATTCATTTACATTATTGCTTTTCTGTTGCACGGATTGTTGTGCTGTTTCGGTTACAACATTATGATTTTTTCCGTTGTTGCCGTAAATTGATTTATTAATAATGATTGATGTTGCTTGTTGCACTATGCCTTTAACAGTTTGTGTAGCAAACATTGTCTGAGCAGTATCTTCAACACTATTCATTTACTTGTTGCATCTCCTTTATTTTTTCAACTACAGGACTTATGTCAAACATAAAATCGTCCTCATAAGGCTCATCTGAAAAATCCTGCACAGGAGGTAACTCTCCGTTGTCAACACTTTCGCAGTATTCCTCATATTCTTCTTCTGACGGTTCTTCATTCGCAGGAAGTTCAATCTGAACATTATTACGTTCAAATTCAGCTTCAAGCTCTGCTTGCTCCTGCTCTTTCTGTATTTCGACTTCTTCTTCATATGCTTTTAGCTCTTCTTTAGATTGTGTATTATGCTTATCATACATTTTATGATATTCAATTAATCGTCGCTTCCATATCGGCATATACACAACAGAAACATCTGTACAATTATGCACATACTCTTTGTATTTCGAGCCACACTCGGCAAAGCGTGGGTGAGAGGGAGTATCGAATTTTGGCAAATAAACAGGGTCTTCATATCCAACAAAAACTATGCAGCTTCCGCCATATTTTCGAGTCTTGCCTTTAGGCTTAATTGCCTTTTTGATTTCGTTAGGATAGAGCAGAGGTCTTTCAATATACGCTTCGGTATCCTGACCACCTCCACCATTTGACATTCCTCTGTTAAAACTTCTGCTATCACCACGAACAGTAATTTTATCGAGCTTAGCGGATACATATTCGAGTGTATCCTTATCCTTTGAGCCAAGCAAAGTGAAAATATCACAGTTACCGATGATAGCTTCGTATGTTTTTTCGTAGATAGCCTTAAGCTGTGCAAGACCTTGCAACACAATACATATTCTTATGTTGTAGCTTCTTACAACAGAAAGAATTTCATTGAAGGAAGGTACTTCACCTATGTTCGCAAACTCGTCCATTTCACAGCTTACAAGCAATGGTAAACAGCCGTTGTACTTCGTATCAGCTATATACATAAGTCGCTCAAACAGCTGAGTATAGAAGATATTTGAGATTGCCTTGTATGTGTTTCTTGCTGCGGGTAAAATAAGAAATATTACAGTTTTTTCGACACCGACCATATCAAAGTCCATCTCATCAGTTGATGTGATTGCGTCCAAATCGGTAGTAGCAAACAGCGTGAGTCTGTTAGATAATACTTCAAGAACCGAAGCCATTGTTTCCTGTGGAAGTCCCTGAAAGCCTGTCCAGCTTATTGTTCCAAAATCATTCGGGTACTTAGCAGCGTGCTTGTTCATACATCTTGCAAGTTCACAAGACATATCAATCTGATTATTGGAATACGCTACACTATTTACTAAACGAACCACTCTGCCGAACGATTTTATTTCTGTATCGTCTTTAAAAAGGTAAAGCATAAGCATTGAAAGAATTTTTTGAGCGTCACCGCTCCAAAAATCATCTTTTTCGCCCTCACCTTTTGTATTTTTCATAAACAGGTCAGACAATGAAAAAACATCTTGTTCTGATTTAAGATACACGAAAGGATTGTAAGAATTACTGTAATGCAAGTCTTTGAGATTTAGCACTCTGACCTTGTAGCCATTTGCAATAAGCATACGGGATAAGTCACGATACAACTCGCCCTTTGGGTCGGTAACTACATAGCTACCGAGCATTTGCATTATATGCGGCTTAATACCTCTGAACGTCTTACCCGCACCTGAACCACCAATCATAAGCTCATTGAGATTGGCAGTTTTTGAACCGTCGATTGGCACATAAAAATCTTTTGCAACAGGAATTGCTTTTTCAGGATTTGAAAATTCTTCTATCATCTCATCATCAGCCCATTTGGCAGAACCGTGTTCCATTCCCTTGAAATCATTTCTGTCTGCTGATAAAAGCATTACCCATATTAATGCAGCAGCTATAAGATAGACCCACCATAGCGAAAGATGTATCTTTAAAATTTGCTTAATTATCTCAATTCCAAACGGCAAAGAAAAATCAAATGAAAACATATTGCTGATAGCTGTCAGCAACTGAAAAGCCTTCATATCTTGAACAGTGATATGATTCGTATAAGCGTAATTAAGAACCGAATAAATACCTAATGACACCAACAGAAAAAAGATAACAAACATAATGCTTAGCATAATAATCATAGGTTTTTTGCTTTTCTTACGATTACGCAAGATATTTTGACTTGGTTGTGACAATATGACCATCTCCTTAAACAACAAAAGAGGGAGCAATCAATACTCCCTCTTTAAAAATTTATCCTATGATTTTTGGTGCTGAAACTGTTGCCTGATTTATAACTGACATTACCTTATTGGCATCAGTAGCTTTAAATTTAATGAGATTGTCAGTTGCTGACTTTGCAAGCTGAAACTCTACACCAGCTTTTTTTAACCGCTTAATATTATCATCAGTTGCTCTTTTGTACATATACTCAGTGTTGTACTCATTGATGTATGCCTTATTAAGCAACTGATAAGAATTTTTGCTCTTTGGCACTACAATTGAGCGGTATTCACCGGTAGAAGATAAGTAAGCCGGCATACTGATTGTTAAATTACCATTGTCTGTATGCCTAAGTTTTACATTATGCACCACAAAAGAAGATACTACTAAATCCGCACGAGCAAGAAAGGTGTTTCCCTCACTATATTTAGAGCAATTTACAATTCTTACTTGCGGTGAATATTTCTTGTTGCTTGTAGCATTGTCAATATAAGTAAATTGACCTGTTTCGTACATATCAATCAGCTTATCATTAAGCGTCTGCCTGACCTTGCTGTTAAACGGATGTGCAACGTCAATGTATGTACCGTCTGTAGTTAGCTTTGCAGGCATTTTTACATACAGACCACCATATTTGCTTTCTTTGAGAGCAATGCTGTTAATAGTGATAGTATCATCAACAGTCACATTAGCAAGAGCAACCGTTCCTCTTCGTGCTTGCTGAAGATGAGTTATTATAACTTGCGACAGCGTATTCGGTGGCTGAACGGTAAAGTTATCACTCATTATGTTCACCTCTTATGTCATTGGCATTGAATGTTTTACAGTTCTGATTAACCTTACGACTTCATCTTTGTTAGCTTCACTACATTTAACTATGTAGTGATCACCGGACTTGCGTGTATTGCTGATATATTCGTCACGCTTTGTTTGCAACAAGCGTTGATACTCTTCTTCGCTAAGTTTCAAGTAAACATCAGAAGGTTTATTGTAATTATTATCAACAAAATCGCATCTTCCGTCACCGTCAGTATCTCGGTTGCGGAGTTTTTCAATTGCTCCAACAGATTTACGAGCATTTTCAATCGGTATATCCTGATAAATTACTTTTTTGTTTGTCATATCAATTACCTCACATTTTCATTGTATTATTCTGATTATTTACAATTTTAATAATATTGTTTTTTTCTTCTGCCGGATACTTAATAATATAATTTCCATCATCAGACTTTGAAAACTCTTTGTATCCCTCGGAGGAAAGAACATCCTTTTGTTCTGCTGAAATTTTCATATATCTGTAACCGATTTCATCGGACAAATTGTCCGCACGAGAGCCAAGTTTATCACATTTCTGTGATAAACCTGTAAAACCTTTTTCAATAAGATGAAGCAAGCCTTTATCATTATCAAGGTGCTTTGGAGCTTCGGTTACATCTTTACCGGCAAGCACTGCTACCGCATTTGCGGCGGAATGCCTTACTCCGCCCAATTCCTTAGAAAGCAACTTAGTTCGTTCCGCACTTGCTTTGAATGTTTCCGAAGCTGAATGATTGAGTTTTGCACCTTCTTTTACAAGCGAATCAAATTTTGTTGCCTTCAAAGCTATTTTGAAAGCATTACTACCTTTCAGTCTGAAAGTCATAAGAAGTGATTTTAATGTGCTGCTACATTTTTTTCCATATGATTTTAAATTTGAAACTTTATTTTTGCTCTCATTAATCATTGTTTTCTGAGCATCTTTAATCTTTTCGTCTTGAAGGTTTTCAAGACTTTTATTCATAGCTTCAATTTGCTTTTCTAAAGCAATAATTTGAGTCTGAAGTTCTGCAACATATTTGCCAAACTTCTCTATGTCGTTACTGTCATTGTTCATACCCTCAGATTTAGCAATTCTGATAAGCTGACTTACAAATTCCGGTAACATTACCTCGTTTTTTACTGTTGTATTCATATTTACCGACCTTTCATTATAATTTAATAGCATTATTGTTGAGTAACTGTTGCACTTTGACTTTGTCAGCAGCAGGATATTTTACGATAAATTTTCCTCCGTCATCCGAGGGTGCAAAATCTTTGTAACCCTCAGAAAAAAGAATGTCTTTTTGCTTTTCGTTGACCTTAGCATAGTAATAATCATCTTCGTTATTATCTGCGGTATCTTCATTCTTTTTAATAGACGAATTGTCCACTTCAAGGATAGTGTTAAGCTCTTTCAGACGAGCAAGCTTCGTATTAAGCTCTTCTTCTTTGTCAAAAGTGGTATTGACAGCTTCTTTTGCTGAATCACAGTCGCTCTCAACCTTTGAAAGTTCATTTTTTGCTTTTTCAAGCTCACCGGGCAAGGATTTAAGTACATTATCAATTCTCGTCACATTGCCGAAAATATCCTGACCTAATTCAACATCATAATGAGCAGAGCCATTAAGCGTTAAAATATATTTATTACTATGGTAAGCATCAAATCTTAGGTCGAGAATAAAGCCTTTATATTCACCAATTCTGACTTTATCAGAGCCAATGCTTTTATCACAAGCAAGAAGCAGTTGTTGTCCTGCTTCTTTTTTGTCATTATAAGTAATGCCTTTAATTTTAAGTTCAAAATCATCGGTAATATGACTTTGAGCAAGAGCTATGTCTTTTTCTATCTTTTCGACTTTGTATTTAGCCTCAGCAATCTTATAAGGGAATTGTTTAGCAATTTTATCCTCAAGTTCGTACTTTACAGTTAAAAAGTTTGCTTTTAAAATTTTGAGCTTTGACACCTGAACATCTAAATCCATCTTCTCTTTTATCAGCGGATTACCACTTGCAAGAGCCTTGATTTCAGAGTAGGATAGAGCCTGCTCATCAACATCTTCTGCAGAACGAACAGGTGATTTACTCGTCATTATCTGACTTATAAACTTTTGCTTGTTTTCAACAAGCTGATACAAATACGCATCAAAAGTATTTTCAGTTACATAGCTATAGATATGTACCAAAGAATTTTTATTGCCCTGTCTTATAATTCTGCCTTCACGCTGCTGTAAATCTGCAGGACGCCAAGGGCAATCGAGGTGATGTAAGGCTATAAGTTTATCCTGACAGTTAGTACCCGCTCCCATTTTACTGGTAGAGCCGATAATAACCCTTATTTTGCCACTTCTTACTTGACTGAAAATATCTTGCTTCTGCTGATTAGTCTTAGCATCGTGAATAAATGCAATTTCGTTTTCGGGAACACCTTTTGCTATGAGTTTTTCTTTTAAATCGTCATATACATTAAATTTTCCTGCGCCGTTGGGAGTAGATATGTCACAGAAAACCATCTGTGCAAGTCTATCTTCTTTTGTTTTATCCCACAGAGAAAAAATATTATCCGCACAAGCATTCAATTTACTTCCCTCAAAATCAGGCAGCATAGGATTGATAAGGCGCTGGTCAAGTGCAAGTTTTCTGCCGTCATTAGTAATCTTGAGCATATTATCTGTCGAAGGGTCAACAGCACTACTACGAACATTTTCCGCTCTTTCTGCAAGTCCGGCGAGAATATCTTTTTGTTGCTCTGATGGTTTGGTAAGAACATTATGTCGTTCTACTTCAGGAACATCTAAATCTAAAACATCAGCGGTTTTAATGTCTGCAATTTCCCTAAAGGTACTCATCAGTTCAGGCAAATTAAAGAATTTAGCAAATCTTGTCTTGGCTCTGTACCCATTGCCTTCCGGGGAGAGTTCGAGTGCTGTTACCGTTTCACCAAAGGTAGAAGCCCACGCATCAAAATTACTCAATCCTAAATCAACAAGTTTGTTGTACTGCAAATACCTCTGCATTGTGTATAACTCTGTCATTGAATTGCTTATAGGAGTACCTGTTGCAAATATAATACCTTTACCGTCTGTAATCTCATCAAGATAACGGCACTTCATAAAGAGGTCGCTTGACTTCTGTGCTTCGGTCTGACTTACACCTGCTACATTTCGCATTTTAGTGTAAAGGAACAAGTTTTTGTAGTAGTGTGCTTCGTCAACGAACAATCTGTCTACACCAAGCTCCTCAAAGGTAACAACATCATCTTTCCTTGATTGGTCGTTGAGCTTTTGTAGTTTGTTTTCCAAATTCTTTTTTGTTTTTTCGAGCTGTTTTATTGTAAAGTTTTCAGCGTTGTTGTCTTGTGCAAACGCAATGCTTTCAATAACATCATCAATCTGCGTTTCGATAATCTGACGCTGCCTTTCAATGCTCATCGGTATCTTTTCAAATTGCGAATGACCAATGATAACTGCATCGTAATCTCCCGTTGCTATACGGCTGCAGAATTTCTTTCTGTTCGCTGTTTCAAAGTCTTTCTTTGTCGCAACCAAGATATTAGCGGCAGGATAGAGCTGCATAAATTCAATACCCATTTGCTCAGTAATATGATTTGGTACAACAAACAGCGACTTATTGCATAAACCTAAACGCTTACTCTCCATTGCGATAGCGACCATTTCAAAGGTCTTTCCGGCTCCGACGGTATGTGCGAGTAATGTATTTCCGCCGTATATTGCGTGAGCTACTGCGTTTCTCTGATGTTCTCTTAACTGTATTTCACTGTTCATTCCATCAAAAATGAGGTGACTGCCGTCATACTCACGAGGACGAACAGAGTTAAATTTTTCGTTGTAAAGACGGCAAAGTCTTTCTCGTCTATCTCTGTCTGAAAAAATCCAACTTGCAAAGCGACTCTTTATAAGCTCCTGCTTACTCTGAGCAATGGCTGTTTCCTCCTTGTTCAGTATTCTTTTTTCCTTGCCGTCCTCAAAAACATTATCAAATATTTTTACATCTCTTAAATTGAGTGTATCTTCAAGTATTTTGTAAGCATTGATTCTCTTAGTACCATATGTGCTGACTGCATTTACAGATTTATCGAAGCTCTTATGTGATATTCTCCACTCGGAATTATATTCAGAATACGAAACATCTATCGAATCCCTTATGTATCGGGGAGTTCCTATAGTTTCATACATAAAGTCCCTTACCACATCAACAGGCAACCAAGTTGCACCTAAACGAACATCAATCTCAGTTGCAGTTAAGTCAACGGGCTGAACAGCTTTAAGTGCGGTTATATTGCTGTCATATTGCTCCGGCTTATCGTAACTATATGATAAAGCTGTTCTGAGTTTTTCTCTTACATTGCCTGACAGATACTCATCAGCAGTTTGATAAACGTCCGTTCCGGGTACATTAAATATTACCCCCTTAAGCTCATCAATAATATCATCAACAGATTTGCCGTAGAGTTGACTCATATATTCCAAGTCAATCTTTGCTTTTTCTGAAATTGATACCGCAAGTGCGTCAGATGCTGTATCGACTTTATCAACAGCTTTATGCGGTTGAATTGTTCGCTTGCTAAAAATATCCGATTTGCCTTTATAATTCTTTTCACTGTCAAATTTTTCGAGTGATGCAAGCAAATTGATTGAGTTATCTTTTTCGAAAGCCTTCATATTTGCTTTTGAATTAATATAACCGTACTCATTGACGAACTTATCATAGATAATATTGAGCTTTCGCTGAGAGTTTGCAATAACCTCATCAGGCATATCCTCAAGTTGATTATTAAGAACTTCTCGAAGAGCCTCTCTTACTTTAACAAGAGCTTTTATTCTTTTTTCGGCGGTTTTATTAGGCTTCTGTTTCTCCATAATGCTGTTTTGACGATAATATATATCACCGTCAACAACTGTATAAGAGAAATTTTTAACATCAGGAGTAGCAGGAATTAAGTCTGCGTCCTCATCATCTTCCGTATCTTCAAAGAGCTTTTCAATTGCCTGTGCTTTATACTCTCCGTCAATATTAGATACAGCTTCATTCAGCAAGTCCTCAAGATTTGCATTTTCATAAGCAATGCACTCTGCTTTTGCTCCGAACGGTCCTGAAACTTCTTGCATTTCGCCGAGTATCATTTCCGGGTGTTCGACAAAGTAGCTGTTAATTGTAATACCGTTATCATCTTTGCCAAGATGTACCCAATCAGGCTCAATGTCAATCATTCTCTCACGCTTTTTCAGTATCAGAATATCGGAAGTAACCTCCGTTCCGGCGGTCTTTGAAAAAGTATCATTTGGAAGTCTGATTGCTCCGAGAAGTTCCGCTCTCTGTGCTATGTATTTTCTTACTTTAGAGGACTTTTTGTCCATTGTACCCTTAGAAGTAATAAAAGCAATTATGCCGCCCGGTCTTACCTTATCCAATGTCTTTGCAAAAAAGTAATCGTGAATAAGGAAATTATATTTATCGTACTTTTTATCAAGCACTTTAAGCTGAGCAAACGGAACATTACCGACTGCAGCGTCAAAAAAATTATCGGGAAGATTGGTTGTTTCAAAGCCTTGCACCGCAATATTAGCCTGCGGATACAGCTTACTTGCAATTCTGCCGGATATATCATCAAGCTCTACTCCGTAGAATTTGCTGTCTGACATATTGGTCGGGCATAACCCCATAAAGTTGCCGACACCGCAGCTTGGCTCAAGGATATTGCCTGTTTTAAATCCTAAGTTATTAAGTGCATTATACACTGCTCGGATAACTGCAGGAGGTGTATAGAATGATGTAAGTGTGCTTGCTAATGCAGCTTTATACTCATCATCGTTTAGTAGAGCTTTTAGTTGTGCGTTGTTTTCAGCTTTGAAGTAGCTGTCAAGACCTCCCCAACCTACATACTTTGCAAGTATTTCTTGTTCTGCTGGTGTAGCCTGTCTGTTGCTGCTTTCAATTTCCTTAAGCGTTTTTATTGCGTTAATATTATTGGCATAACGCTCACTTTTTGTACCATCGGCAAAATTATCATCTGTGATTACATAGTTTTTACCATCAGAAGAAAAAATAACATCTTCTCGCTTTTGCTGAGCGGACAAATTGTCCGATTGCTCTTCCACTTCTTTTACAAATTCTTCCCCATAAACAGGAGTTAAGAGTGATGGTTCGTTATCTCTTTCCTGTTCAAGTATTGGCACAAGATTTTTATAGTTATCATACTGCCTTAAAAAGTCAATAACACCGCCGTCACCGTCGCCTATATCCTGCCGCTCTGTGTATTTTGTGCCGTCGGGCATATTGATAATGAATTTTGTTTTGGCATAGCCTTGATGAACTCCGTCAATTTCACCATCTTCGTAAGCTTGATATATTGCGTCCATATCATTGCCATATGTGTCTTGCTCATACTGTCTGAGTCTGACCCATTCATCATCGGCAGACTTCATAATTCTGTCAAAATCTGCTACCGAATAAGTCTTGCCATCTTCAAACGCAGAATGTTCGCTCCAGTCGCAAGTGATTGTCGGACGGTCGGCTTTTGGTTCGATGTCAGCTTGCTGTAATTTTTCATAATCATCAGCTGACATACTTCCGTCATAAACTGCCGTATCGAAATCATCTTCGAAACCCATACTGAATTTATCGGAAAAAGGCAAATTATTTTGCTTTGCAACTTCCTGTGCTTTGTTACGCAAGCTTGCTCTTTCCGCTATATCCTCCGGCTCAACGGTCAATATTTTATAACCGATTTCAACAAGCAAGTTTTCGTTATCTTCAAGATAAGAGGACGGAAATCCGACCATTGGTATCTTTTCTCCGTTAATTGTTCGTGACATAAGCGTTAAATTAAGTGCCTCGGCTGCTTCTTGAGCATTATCACATAACACCTCATAAAAGTCACCCATACGGAATAGTATTATCGCATCAGGATGTTCTGATTGTATCTCTGAATAAGAGTCATAATAACCCTTTTGGTTGAAATCGGTATCGCCTGACAAAGCAATATTTGTAAGCTGATTTTTTACATCATCAGTCAGACCTTCGGCGAAGTGGCTGTTACTGTTGTATTTGTCGAGTGAATCACGGAAGAATTCACTGTCAACATCGACTGCAGTTTGTCTTCCTACTGAAACAATATAGTCAAAAAATTCAGATGTGTTATCAGGGTATTTTTTTGATGCTTCAATAACTTGTTCGTAAGGTATTTCTGTAATAACAAACTGACCGCCTGAATCTGCATCAGGATTGTAATAAATGTATGTAAACGATTCTTTGTCTAAATTATTGAAAAATAAATCTTTATCAAGCGATTTTTTAACAAATAAATGTTCATTAAACTGCCTATTTTCTGTAATCTTTTTTTCAAACTCTTCTTTGCTCATATCTGTACTGAGCAAAGGATAACGGCTGTCAAACAATGATACAGCATTATCGGTTATACCGATAATCTTATACTCATCAGCTCCGATGTAACACTTTTTCCCTACAGAATATGCAAGTTCTAACTCCTCAGCAGGGATTTCGGCTTCTTTTTGTTTCTCTGCGGGTAGTTCTTTTGCTTTCTTATAGTCAATGTAACCTTGTTTTTCAGCTGAATTTAGGTATCCGTCGGTTTTGATGAGATAGGATATAATCTTAGCGACTTTTTCCCATTTGAGTAATATTTTATTTTCGGTGTTTTTCTTAGCTAATAACAGCCCTTTTCCATCCCAATCGACACCAATATGGTTATAAGTTGCGGCACTTGACTTACCGCCAATCCCATACTCATTTTTCAAAAATTGAGCATTATCTTTTAAAGTTTCGTCTTTCGCAAATTGCTCGTATATTCTATATTTTCCGTTTACAACGCCACTTCCCTCAGTAATAATCTTATTGATTTGCTCCTGAGAAATAGAAAAAGCAGAGGAATTATCAATTACCTCTGCTTCTGTATTGCTTTTTAAATTTTCTTCATTTAGATGTAAATCATTTCTTCGAGAACTTCCTGACGAGCTTCCTCCTGAATGCTGTTGGCTAATTGTACCCACTTGAGCCAGTCTTTCTCCTTGAGTTCCTCGGTTACTCCCAATGCTTTCCTCTTCTGCTCTATCAATGTTTCGTACCTCTCCTGAGCCTGAGTTTGAACTGTTTCGAGGTGCTGAAGAATCTCTCCCGTCATCATCATTTCTTCGAATAGCATCTCGTCGTTGTTCTTCAAGTAATCTCTCCTTGCTACTCCCCAATTGTTCAACTCGAACTCCGGAAGTGGAAGGTCCGGATACCAAATCTCGTCCTCGCCCAGAATATAATCTATTCCATTGACTGTTTTCCTTGTTTCGCTCATAACTTTTCTCCTTTTCAATTTCTTTGTTAATGGTATATGATATAACATTTAAAATTTCTTTTGCGGTATTTAATGTTGCGCTGCCAAGAGCCAGTGTTGTTTTTGAGCTATCAAACATAGTTACATCTTGAAAATCATTTGCATTAAACAATTTTGTAATATCATATCCGCAACGAGAAACCACTACAGCCATTGCACTTTTTGCAATCATATCACCGTATATTTTTTTTGCAGTAGCTCCGAATTTAACCAAAGGTGTATTATTATAAACTTTTTGCAAATAATTGTAATTGCTGTCAAGACTTATTAAAGTAAGTTTGTTGATAGCTCCTGAAATTGCAGTTTCAAAATTGGAACATTTTAAATTAAATTTTGAGTTCAGAGCTTTAACCACATTACTTTCGTGTTTATTGTTGTATCTCCATAATGGCACAGGCTTTGAATTTTCGGTTTCAACGGTTTGCGAAATATCGAAATAGTATTTCACCCTTATTCTTTTGCCTTGTGTAAAATCCAAAGAGGGAATACCGGTTTCTTGTTTTTTTACTTTCCTGCCAAATTTACTATTCCAGTCTTTAAGCTGCAACAACGCCGTTGCATTTGGAAAAGTTGTATTGACTAAAACAAGTTCTCTGAAATCAAGTTTGTAGTTATTGCAAGATGTATGCAAGAATTTGAGCCAATCTTCGGGTGTTGCTGTAATATATCTTGTTTCATTTTCAAGCATACGAAGATAATTTTTTACTTTGTTTTCATATTCTATTGACATCATTATTCTCCTAACATTTTATTACTTTAAAGCGTAAAAGTCAAGCCTAACTTGAACTTTTTTTGATTAAGTAATAAAGTCCATCGCACTTATATAAGTTTGGTAGCATATAGAGTCCTCCTTTTCTTAAATGTCAAATTGAATTAGCTCGCAAAACTATTATTGCAAGGTTACCTTCTTTCCGGGATATAATATATTATTTATATTGTTGCTGTCGCTCTCAAGAAAAACAAGATTGTAAGTTCCGTTTTCTTTTTTAAACACAGCAAAATCAATATCTGAGTTTTTAATAAGGTCATATTGCTTTGAGCTTATAACCTTGTAACAAAGTTTTTCTCCTGTTTCTTCTGATTGTTTTTTCAATCTTCTGTTAATCTGAGCGTTGACCTGCACAAATGTTGGTGCAGTTGGCTCTGTTGATTTATTCGGATATAGTAAATTCAATATTCTGTCTTTATCATTTTCGAGAAAAACGATATTGAACTTATCTTCTGATTTTTGAAATTTTGCAAACTGAACACATTTTAAATTTAAAATTTCAATTTGCTTTTTGTTTACCATCAGATACTCAAGTTCTTTGCCTGACTTTTTAAGTCTTGCATATGTTTTTTTGTTTCTGATGGTGTCAGCTTGTGAAATAATAGAGTCAGCATTTTCAAGACCGAGAACATTTGCTATTCTTTTAAGATTGTGTTCTTTAACCGTAACCATAGCAATACCTGTTGTCATATCAACATTTGCATAACACAGTATCCCGTCATTGAATAGTTTAGCAAGCTGGAAGCTGTATAACTTAATTTGTGCCGTATTACCAAGTGTACCTGTTAATTCCTTATACGGTACATTTGATATTCTTTTTTTCATCTTTGTATAATCTGTAGTTTGTCTGACTGTATATTTTAAATTTTGCTTGATTACATTTTTGTGAACTGATTTTTTAGAATTTGTAAATATGTGCTTTATTAATTTCAGAGTAAACGCAAAAGGATTTTTAAAAAAGCGTAAGTTTTCGAAATACTTATGATTTGTTACTTTAACTTTATCAGCGTAACGCTTTTCGTAACGCTCCCATTGTCTTTTAGCTTCTTGTTCCATTTCCTCTAAAACTTTTTGTGTATTTTCTTTTCTGTAGGTTTTCTTTTTCTTCTTTTCGGTTTGCAAACCTAATGCTTTATCAATATTGGCTTTGCAATATTTATTGCCAAATTGTTTTGCAAGTGTGTCGGCTCTTATCGATTTTGCTTCGCCGTTTTTGTGAAACACAATATGTGCGTTGCCGTATTTAATTTCATAATCGTTGCTTTCAAAAAAGTTTATAAACTCTTCTTTTGTTTTGCAATCTTCAAGTGCTTTATCAATATCATTGACAAGATTAAATTTCCAACTTTTGCCCTCAATGGCTTTGCGAAACGTAGCATCATCAAGTCTGCACGTTTGTTGCGGATTTTCAATTACATTTAAACCGTACTTGTAGCACAGCTCATCCGAAACTCGTCTAATCATTCTGACGGTTTTCATATTGTCAAGAAATTTGTGTCCGTCGATTGGTGATACTGAATTAATAATAAAGTGATTATGTAAACACTTACCGTCAAGGTGAGTAGTCATTACAACCTGCATATCAGGGAAACATTTATGAATTAACTCTCTGCCTATTTTGTTTGCAAGCTCAGGTGTTAATTTATCATTAACCGCAAAAGATTGCACAAGATGATGTGCAAGAATTTTATTATCCTTATCATACATTTTTCTTGTTTGTTGAAAAAATTTTGTTGTTTCCCAATTTGTAAAATTTGAATTTGTTAAATTGCAGTAAGTAAGTTCAGGAGTTGTTTTATCTTTGCGAGTTATGTAGTTCAACGCATTAAAGATGTGTGCATTTGATGTCATTCGATTAGACATTTGCTTTTTAGGGTCTTTGTTTATTGTTTTAACTACTGCCATTAATTACATTTCCTTCTTTGCTGAATTCACTCGACTGTTTATAATTGCCAAAGCATTGTTGATTTCTTCAACGACTTCTTCACTCAGCTGATTGTGAGAATTTTCTGAATCAGATTTTGGCTCACAGATATACGAAACGAATTCAGACATTTTATCGTAACAGTCGGATAGAATATTTTTTGCTGATTCTATTTGATTTGAAGAAATGTATTTGTTTGTGTTTGCGATTGCTGCAATCTGATTGAGGTTATTGCCAAGTGCGGATAATTGATATAGCAGTTCGGGAAAATTCTCGCATACTACTATTCGCTTTCGTCTTACACATTTTAGAATGTACTCCGAAATTGACATATTGTTGAGTGCAGCCTGATATGCTATTTCCGCTTTTTCGGCTTCTGACACTCTTATATATATCCTATAGCTTTTAGCTTCCTTTTTCATTTTGTCCTCCCAAAACTGCAAATTTGCCTGATTTTTGCCTTTCTTTTTCTGAGGGCTTTTGTATCATCATTTCGGCACGAAATGATGATACGCCAGCACAGATTTTGTACGCACAAAATCCGATTTGTGCGTACAAATCGCTGGTCAGGTGTATACCCCTGAAACCCCATAGTTTTTATTTTTATAAAAACTAAATCGCATACGCTCACCAACAGAAAAAGAAACTTTTTCTGTACAATCCGAAAATTGATTTATAATCAATTTTCTCCATTTGCATTTTCGTCAGCACTTGCTTCCGATGTATACTTTTCCAAAAAGTCCTGAAAATCATTTACGGATTTAATTCCGTAGTCCGACAAAACCGAGCACAGCTCGTTGTGCTTTTCTTTTTCAATTTGCAACTCAAGCTTCTTTTTTTGTGCGTTGAGCTTTTTAATTTTTTCTTTTAATTTTTCAATTTCAGCTTTTGTGTTTTCAATATCTGTAATTACCTTTTCTAATTTTTCATTAGTTGTTGTTCTCATTATTTTTCCTCCAACAATTTATTATTTTGATTTTTCAATTTCGGCTTTTGTGTAAGCGTTCTTATTTTGCTATTTACTGTCTATTATATTTAAAAAGCTATGTAAGAAAATACAATTCCATACGCTGACTGTTGAAACTATTGCTATTGCCTCAAAGATTTCTTTATATTTTTTTGATACTCTAAATCGAATACCCATAATAAAATCATAAATAACTAAGATTATATTAATAAGTAATGATAAAAGGAAAATAAAAAGAATTATGTTTTGTATAGTCAACATCACATTAAAAAATTCAGAATCTGATTTAGTTAATATTTCATCAGGAGTAATTGCTATATGAGGCATTGCCAATGCAAATAAATATATAGGTATAATGGAAATCGTAATATAAATTGAAAATTTAGTTGCTTCAATTAATTTTTTTTGAATACTATAATTTTTAGTTTTTTTGTATTCGGAAATACTCATTTTCATCCTCCAATAATTTAATATTAATACTTGTGATAATGTTTTCTTACAATTAACAGTTTAAATTATATATGTAATTCATATCAACCTTTTCGGAAATTCCATCAACCTTGCCTTTCCAACTGTACTGATGAATGTCAACAAATGGCGGAAGCTCATTGTACGAATTATTTGGTGCTGCCATCCAAATTAAATATTTGCTTGCAAGCTCATCAGGATAAGCACTGTCAACAAGCATTGATTTTGCACTATACATTCCAACATCAAATCCATAACCCTTTACTCCGTCACAAAAGGTTGAAATAATATCAGTCAATGTTCTGCGTGGCAAAACAGCCTGTCTGTATTCTTCAACATCAAGAAAAACAGGCAAGTCAAACTCTTTGCCCCTAATGGTTTTCATACAATTTCTTACTTCCGCTTTTGCGGCATCGACAGATGTAGCGTAACTATACCAATACGCACCTACATTCAGTCCTGCGGCTTTAGCCTGTCTATAATACTCATTGAATTTATTATCTTCTTGGTTCGGGTCTTTGCCATAGCCTGCTCGGAGAATAACACAAGTTATGCCTGCGTTTTTTACTTTGCTAAAATTAATATCACCGTTCCATTCAGAAACATCAATACATTTTGCTTTTTCAACTTTTACTTTTGTTGTAATTATTTTATTACATTGTTTTATAGTAACAGTTGCATTGCCAACTTTATTCACTTTTACTTTTGCCAAACTTTTTTCCGTTGAAATAATTTTAGCAACAGAACTGTCAGATGATGTAAAGGTGATCTCATTTACATCATTATTTGTATCAACAGAAATCGTAAAAGTATCACCGACATTTTTGCAATATTCTTTTGTTGATATACTTATCTGTGTATTATTTTCTACGCTCTGATTGCTGATTTCAATTTGTAAAAACGATACATCGTTTACATCAATTCTACCGTCACTGTTCAGGTCATAGTCCATATTGTCGGTAAATTCTGATATTTCGCCCTGTAAAAAGGTTACATCGTTTACACTAACGCTATCATCGTTATTCACATCAAAGCCGGCAGCAAATACAGATGTGCTGTAACAGATGACTGACAATATTGCTGTTGCTGTAATCAGCAATTTCTTGAATATCTTAT
The DNA here is from genome assembly GCF_023921805.1 of Ruminococcus sp. FMBCY1. Lineage (GTDB taxonomy): Bacteria > Bacillota > Clostridia > Oscillospirales > Acutalibacteraceae > Ruminococcoides > Ruminococcoides intestinale_A. The sequence continues at coordinate 1,611,806 of NZ_CP074197.1, forward strand.
TCATTTTCCGTTCCTCTTTCTTTTCTCTAACTTAATCGTCAGTAAAAAATATTATAATTGCGGTTATGAACCATAAACCTACATAAATCAGTGTAGGTGACAACACATACCACCAGCTCCAATTAGTTACATTAAGCAGCTTTAATCCAATAAATACAATTTGCACTAATGTCACAAGCACTGCTGCACAGCAAATGTTAAAAGATGAATTATCGTTCATTTTTTCACTCCCTTTCGTTTATTTGTATTAATTTGGGGTTTGAAGGTCATAGCAGAGCAAGGTATTGAAGTCAACAGAAAAGTATCTTGCAAGCATTAGTATAGTTACATATGTCATTGTAGAAGTTCCCAATTCGTAGTTAGTATAGGTACTTCTGTCGACTCCCAAATAGTCTGCAACTACTTTCTGAGAAACACCTTTTTGATTTCGCAGCTGTTTTAGTCTTTGTCCTACTTGCTTATAAATAAAGCGTGATTTAATTCTATATCCCATAAGTAATATCTCTCCTTAACAAAAAGCAAAGCTGCTTTTTCATATATTCAATTATTTTCTACACATCGATAAAAATATTTTTTTAATGCCTTGTTCTAATGCTAAATAGGTTATAATATATAAACCGTATTTAAAAATCATATATGCAACAAAATATACAATAAAACATAAAATAAAAGGAGAACTGCCTTTATCAAACACGAATATTAATATACTCATTAAATGGTTAATTTCATCGTGAAAGCAATATAAAAATAATGCTAAAGGAAACAAATTTGCAAAGATAATGCAAAAACATTCTTTTAATGCTTTTGTCAAAGGTTCTGTAAAAAGACAAATCCAAACTTGAAAATAGATGTAAAACACCATAATATTTAAATATAAAAACATTTCTTTGCCACTCCATTTTGTACTTAATAATTATTTTGCAAAGTCTTAACTAATATACAAATCCATTTTGAAAAAGCAAATGCAACTTTGTCATTGTGAGTCCAAGTTTCGTGCTTGAAAATTGTTTTTTCAAGTTCGTCAGCACGCATAATTTTATAATACAAAACTTCTAAATCCAGTTGCTTTTCGATTAGCTCCTTATGATTTTCGATTGAATCAATATAATCAATATCGAAACTTTTTGCCTTTTCAAAATCATCTTTTGGAAAAAACACTGCAAAACTTTCAAATCCTGTTTTGTCGTAATTATAAAAATCGTATTTATTTAGTAGTTCTTTGACTGTCATTTTATTTAATAACTCCTTACATCTTTCAGTAGCTTATTTAATCATCAAATAAGAAGATTTCAGCTAACATTAATAAAACATCATAAATCAATAAGGTAATACAATATAAAAAATCACTTTGCTGCTTACAAGATTATTTATCAGTAGTTCTTTAACCGCTTTGCGATTAAGTTTTCCTGTACCTGTACCAAGCAAAGGCACTGCTACAGAGCGAAGATTTAATTTTTCGGCTGTCAATTTTATTTTAGGTATAAGTTTTTCTATTGTTTCAAATTTCGCTTTACCACCCGGAAATCGCATTGTTACAGCGTGAATAATTTTTTTATATTCCATATTTGGAGCATCTGTAACAAACACCTCTCCGGGAGCATAGCCGAATATATGATGAGCTTTACATTCTTTTTTAGCAAGCTTCTCAACTGCTCCTTTTGTAACATACTGTATACTTTCGGCTACACCTTTATGTAATTCCTTAACGCACACTCTTCCACCCATATAGCCAATACCGTTAGAAGCATTCACAATAGCTTCTATATCATCGAGCTTTGTTATATCACCGTAAATAATCATATATACTCCTCAAATGCCTGTTTAGCTTCACATTCGCTGAAAAAAGCGTTTTCACCAATAGTCCAAAATTCATTGCCTGATGTTTTGCACCTTACGCTCATACCGTTTTCTTCTATAAGAATTGCGGTAACGGTATCACTGCACATCAGCATTTCTCCGTCACCTAAGTCATCAATCAAGAAAACTTTTTTGCCTATCATATTTTCTACCATATCAGTACCTCCCTTTATCATAACTGGAACTTTTGAGATTGTTTTCTGTTTTTTAATTTCCTTTTGCTCTTTTTCCCTTCCGCAACATTTAAAAGCATTGTAGATAAAAAAGATATATAATATAATTAATGAAAGTAATAAATAAAAAAGATAATTATGTATAGTATCAAAAAATTCTGTATTGGAAGACAAGAAGAGTATAGGTGTGATATTAATATTCATTTTATTATACACCTTATAATTTTTTATAATATATTGTTTAATTCGGTTATATATTTGAATATAGGTCACTTGTTTGACTTGAAAAAATGTAATTTGTATCGATTTTTCTTTTTGACATCATTGATAAAATTTCATTTCTTTTGTTATAAATTAATTCTTCTTTTTGGCTTAATGGCAAAGAATTTTCAATAGGACTCGGTTTAATATATTCATCTATAATAATTCTATCTATGATAGTAACCAATGTATCTGCTATATCGTCATCACAAGTGAGATTTTGCAAAAATTCAGATATATTTCCTTTTAAATCAATTTTTAACTTTAACAAAAAATCAGTCCTTTCAGAATTGAATTAACAGATTATTTTTGCTTTAGTAATCTGCGTATCCATTTAATTTTTGCAATAGTCCATTCTTTAATCGCCTTAAAGGGATAGAAAGGTGATCCACGAAATACATAAATAACAAACATAAGAAAACAGAGCAATGCAGAGAAATAAACCAAATCCCACCAAGTATAAACACGATTACTTTTATTACTAATCACCTCATCAGCTGTTGCAGTATCAGTAATCGTATCTTCAACCCTTTCGCCACGAACGCAAAGCCGGTGTGTATTAATTGAGTACGGATAGCAAGTGACTAATGTCACATAGTCTTTGCCGTTCTCAATTTCAAGTTTACTTGAATCGTCAGGGTCAACTATATTAATCTCACACACCTTGTATGTGAGTGTTTTATTCAGTACATTTATTTTAAAGGTATCTCCGATTTGCAGTTTGTCCAACTCATCAAAGAACACCTGTTCAGGATAACCGGAGTGAGCGGATATAACAGCGTGTGTGCTTGCACCGCCAATGGGCAAGGAAGTGTTTGCCAAATGTACACAGCCGTTTTTGAGTTTTTCTTCTCTGTTGGTGCTGTCGTGATACACCGGTAAGTCAACATTTATCTTTGGAATTTCGATAGTACACATTATATCGTCATAGTTGAGAATGTTCTCATACTCTGACATTGCTGCATTGTATTCGTCTTTTTCTTCATCGTTTAACGCACTCTTTGCGAGCAATTCGTTAAAATTTTGAGCCTTAGCAAGCTCATTGTCGATTTCATAATCAGACATTGTTTGAGTGCTTTCACTGTAGTTTTTTATAACTGTTTCATTGCTTTTACTGTTGATGTAATCGGCAATGTTGGGATATACTATAAAGCCTATTCCGACCGCAGCAAGAACGCAGAGGGATATAAAAAATATTTTAGTTTTCATAATTTTTTGTGAGCAAGGGCCACCGATAAATCGGCAGCCCTTTTGTTATAGTTTAATTATTTAGCTGTCTTAGCTGATTTCTTCTTGATGAGGTATGCAAGTACCAATGCAAGAGAAATGCCTACACAAGCCACACCAGCCACTCTGATGAAGCCTACATATCCGCCTGTCTTAGGGAAGAATACGATTGTATCTGTTACAGTAATTTCTACTGTGCCGTTATCAGGTGCGTTCTGTACCCAAGTGTTTTTAGTGAATACTGAATTATACTGTACAGGGATTTCAACTTCAATTACCTTGCCGTAAACATTGTAGCCTGCAGGAGCAACAGTTTCTACAATGTAATATGTTCCGCTCTGTAATGAGATTTCCTCATTTGCTGAATTTTTAAAAATTACATTACCGTTGCTGTCTGATGTACCCGTTCCAATAACATTTGTATGAGCTTTATCGTTATACAGGTCAAAGGTTGCACCTGCAAGCGGATTGCCTGCCTCATCGAGCTTGTTTACACCAATGCGATAAGTGTAAACATATACCTTATTGCCCGGAACGCTGTCAACACCTGAATCATTACCGTATTCAAGTTTTACATCTTCATTCGGGTTGCCTGCTGTACCGACTACAGCGTATTTGTTGACTGTTGTAGAATATGTTACAATAACAAATTTTGTGTTGCTTGTATAAAAATCTGACTTTGCAAGATACTCGGAAGTAAGTGCAACATTAAACTTTGTGTTTTTGCCCTCACCCTCGCTTGTTACATTTACCTTGTAATCTGTGCCTTTGGTGAGGTCGGCTACTTTAGCACCTTTAGCGTCAACAAGTGTAACCTTGAATGAACTTTTGTTAAGTGTAAGACCTGCTGACATATCATCATATACAGCATATGTTGTGAGCTTAATGTCATTTGAGCCTGCTACTGTATTCTTGAGCTTAAAGTTTACAGTGTCGCCAAGGCTTACATCTGTATAGTTAGTATTGTTCTTTGTGCTGTTGGTAATTGACTTTTCTGTTGACGGTGTGCTGTCAGCTACCTTGCTTGCAAGATTGATTTCAGCGTAGCTGTATACCCAACCGTTATTGTAATATGGGAGAGCAAGAACAGAGTTTGTGATACTTGTAACACCGGCAGGGTACTTAACACACTTGATGTAATAAATACCCTGTTTAAGGTTTGAAAAGCTCTGTGTTGTGTTTGTTGCTGATGAAGTAAATGTACCCTGTGATACTGCCGTACTTAAATCAGCGTTATCGAGTGCGTCAAGAGCAGCCTTTGAATCGCCTGCAAGAATTTCTGCGCTGATTGAATTTACAAGAGATGTGTACTCTGTTTTGAACGGAGTAGCTGTTGTGCTCTTGAGGTCCGCAACTCTGAAAAGTTCAAAAGTATAGCCCGGTTTAGTGCATTTTACACTGATATTTACCTTTTGGTCTGTCTTAAGTGCAGTAGCCGCACTTGCTGTTGGGATCGCCGCAAAGAGTAATGTCAACATCATTACTACTGCGAGCAGTTTGCCTGTGAATGATTTTCTAATTGATTTTCTCATAAGAAAACCCCTCCTTAAAAATTTTTTGCGGACAATTTGTCCGTTGTATGGAAAAAGCCCAACAGATTTACTGTTGAGCCTTTTTGCCGATGTGTTTCTTCTTTTTCCTTATACCAAAACCAATAGCACCCACAAGAAAAGTAAATGCTAATACAGCGGCGCCGATTTCAATGTAAATCGGTCTGTTGTTGCCTGTTCCGCCGGTTTCAGGAATGAAGACGCTGTTATTCTTAACCGTAAGCTGTATATCAAGTGTATCTAAGCTGTCGGGCGAAATGGTAAAGTTAATTTTGCCTGCATACGGCATATTACCTTTGCTGTCTGTTTCAATGAAGTAATAATCACCAGGCAAGAGGTTATTTACAATAATTCTGCCGTCGCTGTCGGTAACGAGCTTTGTTACCGTATCAGCCGTCTTGCTGTCGGCAGCTTCGTACATAATACTGCTGTTTTTATTTATAACATTAACAATGCCTGTTTTTGTGTTGTAGAGTTCAAACTCAATACCCTCAAGCGGATTGCTGTTGCCGTCTGTTTTTAAAAGCTCTACACTGCCACGCTTGAGCAGGTTTTTCATCGTAACTACAAAGCTTTTGCCGTCCTCAAGTGTAACTGTCTGAGCCGCAGGCTTTACATACTTAGCAGGGAAGTAATATGTACCGTCTGCATTTTTAAAGCCTAATTCGTCAATTGTGTATTTAACCTTTTCGTTGCTTGTATTATATACAGCAAGGTTAGTAAGCTGAGCAGTGCCGTCCTCGCCTGTTACAAGCACCTTATTTGTTTTGCCGTCATCAGACTTTACCGAGAAGTAAAAGCCGCTTACAATGCCGTCCTCAGACTCTTTTTGAACGATTAAGCCTGTCTTTTGCAGTCTGTTTGCAAAATAAAATGAAAGAGTAACATTTTCCTTTAGCGTAACGGTTTTTTTAGCAGGAGGAATATATCTGTCAGGTATCGAGTATGTACCGTCTGCATTTTTGTAGCCAAGCTCTGTGATTATGTATTTTACATATTCTCCGCTTGCTTTGTAAACAGGCAAGTCGCTGAGCGTTGCTGCACCGTCTATGCCCTTGCTTTTTGTTACTATGTTTTCGTCTGTCACTCCGTCATCAGACTTGACATTAAACCATACATCCTTAGCAGTATTAGCTCCTCGCTTACTGTCATCTGCGGTTTTGTAGATTGTAAGATTACCATAAACAGTATCTCTGGGTTCAGGTACTTCAATCTCGTTAAAGGTTGTGATTGAGCCTGTGGCTTCATCAACCTTAATTTGTCGGATAAACAATTCAGGATTGATTTTGTAGCCTGTCGGGGCTTTGGTTTCTTGCACAGTAAAAGTTCCTAATGGTAAGGTAGGATTGCCTGTTGTTGTAACATAGAATTTTTCGTTATAGTCACTATCTGCTCTATATTCATCAGCTAAGCGACAGTAACCGTCACCGTCAGTCTTTAACACCCATTTTCGTTCAGGCTTTTTCCCCTCAAGTTCACTTTCAGAGTAATAATATCCCTGATAATAACATAATGTAAATTCAGCATCAGCCATATTAGTTGTCTGACCTGTTATAGCATCTTTCTTTCGTAAAACAATACGAACGGGGTCATTTTCAGGTCTATCGATAATAGTAGCAGATAGAATAGCAAAACCGTTATCGGTATCACTTAATGTGAACTTTGTGGCTGATTTATTTAGCATATAGCCTTTAGGTGCTACCATTTCGACAGCATAATAGCTGTCACTGTATGCAATTTTATACAGGTCTGAATTTGCGTTATAGTCCCAAGAGTTGCCGTCTTTAGATATAGCTTTACAATCACCGTTGCTGTCGGTGATGAAGTATCTAACGATGTTATTCTTTACACTGTTATCTGCAAGATAATCATAAGCACTCTTTTTGTTTGCAAATACAGCAAACATACCACCGTCTAATGAATAGCAGTCATTGTCTGTTGTCAAATCAGGATTACTGCTTTCTTTTTTGAATTTCAGCTTAACGATTTCGGTATCAGACAGTTGAAGAATATCAAGTATTCTTTCGTTATTGCAATCATCTGTTGTGACTGTAACATTGTATTTCTTGTCGCTAAGAGCGAAGTAACCGTTTGCCGGGGCTTTGGTTTCCTTGAGGTAATACTGACCTGAAACAATCTCAAAGTAATTCTTTGTAATCCAGTCCTGATTGGAATACGAATACTTAATTTTAGCAATGTTACCGTTTTTATCAAGCTCCGCAACTGCAACTGCTTTGTTATCATCGCTATACAAGGTGTACTGTGCACCTGCGAAATTCAAGTAATCTTTATCAGTTGTCTGTTCTGTCAGGTTTTTGATTTCTTCGCTTGTACCTGACTTTTCAAGATATAATTTAGCTTTTTTCGGTATTCTTACTATTAAGTGTTGGCAATATGTACCGTCAGACGGCTTCGGCTGACAAATGTAAAAGTTACTGCTTTCACTTCTTTTTTTAATTACCGACCAGTTACTTGACGATTTAGCAATACTATGGGCAAAATCAGCAAGCTCGTTAATGATTGTATCGGTATCGCCATACCAAGCTTTCCATTCAGATGTTGGATCACCTAACATCTGATGTTCTAACTGGCTTAAAGTATAGTGAGATAAAATATAATACTTTTTCTCGTTTGCTTTGCTGCCAAATTCCTTATCAATTTTGGCAAACAACGGCTCATACAAAGAGTTGTTAATATATTTATCCAAAATGCTTTTAGCTGATTTTCCATTAACCTCAAAGTTGCTGAAATAATCACCATAAGCTACACCGTAAAAGGTATTAAGAGCAGCTATTAGTGCTTTTTCATTCTCGTTATTGGAATTTGGGTCAAGTTTAATTACTTCTTTGCCTGTTTCTCCAAAAAAGTCCGTAAATTCAACAGTCTTGCCCTCTGTTTTCTGTGCAGGTGTATTTGGGTCTATGCAATACCCAATCTCACCGTTAATTTTAAACTCATAAGCTACAAGGCTGTCTGTCCAAGGGATAGGCTTTGCTGACGATTCAAGCAAAATTTTGTTACCAATTTCAGACAGCCCTGTATATGAATAAGCACTTGCCGTAATATTAGCAATAGGAAACATCGCAAAGACAGTAACAAGCGAAATGATTACGGCTGTAAACTTTTTAAGAATTTTCATTATTAAGTTTTTCTCTCCTTTCAATGAGATAGTATATATCTTATTAGTTTGGTGGACTTCTGCTCATATTGGTGCTCCTTTCAGATTTTTTGTAATAAAAAAAGCAGCTAAGTTCAAAACTTAACTGCTTTAATTGATGTATTTTATTTGATTAATACCAACCTGCTGCTCTTACGAGAGTTGTTTTTGTTTCATAATGACCTTTTTCGGGAACTGTTTCAGTTTCATAGCCAACAATTGTTGATACAGTTTCGACACGATAACTAAAATCATCGCCGTTTGGTAAATGAACCGCTTCATCGTGACCTTGAACATTGCCAGTGATTTCTGCACCGCATATATTACATATTGTAACTGTACGGTCTTCATATATCGGACATTGCCAAGTGTAACCTTCTTCATCAACTACCCAAACTTTTTCGGTTTTGTACTCTGCATCGTGCCAAGTTTTGCCCTCGTGTGGGTCTTTTGTTGCAGGCTGTGTAGCCGGTGCCGGTTCAGGCTTACTTGAAGATGATGAGCCGGAGCCACTTGACGGCTTGCTCTGACTTGAGCTGCTTGATGAACCGCCTGACGGTTTACTCTGACTTGATGAACCGCTTGAGCCTGAATTGCTTGCAGGCTTGTTTGTGCTGCCTGATGAGCCGTTGCTCTTGCTTGTCTGACCGTTGCCGCCATTGTTATTATTGTTGTTAGTCTGATTGCTGTTGCCGTTGCTGTTATTGTTGCTCTGACCGCCGTTGTTCTGCTTGCTGTCGGTCTTTGCTACATTCTGTGCCTGAGCTTCCGTAGCTTTTTCCGACTTCTCCGCAGGCTGTGTCTGCTTAACCTCAACGACTTTTGTTTCTTCTTCAATATGTGTATTGCCCTGACTGTCCGTCACAACCTGTGTAACAGTCTGAACAGATGTGCCAATAACCTCATCTGCTGTTTCCGTAGGCTGTTTATTTTCGCAAGCGGTCAGCATAGCAATAATGACCGCCGCCACCGTTACTGCCGCAACCGCAACAATACCAATAGCCTTTTTCTTATTCGTCTTTTTCTCTGCTGATTCATTCGTATTTGTAATGTTTGTGTTCATTTCCTGTGTAGTCATAACTCTGACCCCTTTCGTATATGTCTTTATATCTTAATTTTACAATTCACATTTTTGTTTGTCAATATCAATATTCTTTCAAATTTTTGGATATAAAAAGCAGTCAAGAAATTTACTTAACTGCTTTGGTCTTGTCCTATTCATTGATTAACCTCTCCTTTGCTTTCCACCATTCGTTGACTTTTTCGACTTCTTTCTCCCAGTCGGCTTTCTCATTCTTTTTGAGATAGTCCGATTTGATTTCTGCGATTTGCTTCTCCCAGTCATCAATATCGGTTTTCAAAAATTCGATTTCTTCCTCGTCAAAAACACTCTGGTCTTTTTTGTAATCTTCCAGTTCTGCATATCCATTTTCAATATCATCTATGATTTCTAAAAAATCATCATACACATCATAACCCGTGTGCAAAAGAAATTTTAAAAGTGTTTCTTCGGGGAACATTCCAAACCAACAACGCTCGAACCACTTGTTGGCATAATCTCTTTCATCACTTCCGTTTGAGTAAGTACCACCAACTAAATCTCCGACAAAATTCTCTATCAGCTCTCCAATAGTCAGACCATACTCCCCACATTTTCTCGCCAGTCGGTCACAATCTGCGTCCGAAAGCCTTACAGTGATTTTTCTCTCTTTTATTGTTTCAATTTCTTTCTTCTGTTCGTTGTCCCAACTCATATTCTTTACTTTTACTTTCATATGCTATCTCCTTATTTCATATAATAAAAAAACAGTCAATTTTTTTATACTTAACAGCTTAATTTTAGATTATTTAATTGTCAGTTTTTTCAAATTTTTCAGAATTTACTTTTAACATTTTTATTTCCTTCCTTTGATAATTGGATAATCTCAATTTAGTAAAATTGGGAACAAACATACTAAACCTATGACTTCAACTGCAAACCAATAAGCTGCCATTAATATTCCATATTTATCTACATATTTTATTTTTCTGTATATTTCAATGATGTTGTAAAGTGAAATTGTTATAAAAATCGGTGAAACAGTTATCATAATAAGATAGATTATATTCATAAATTACCTCACTTATTAATGCATAATGCAAAGGTACAACAGCTCCGCACAAGCTGTTGTGCTTTTGCCATTTGTTAAAAAGGAGAATAGGGTTAAATCATCAAGTGCGGTTTGTAAGTAAATCATTGCATAATGATACAAGTTCTTTAGCGTCTTGCTCATTTGGATTGAGCAAGTAAAAACAAAATTCTGCTTTGGTAAATGTTGGCTTATACACTATTGAGCATCGTGTAACACCGGCACGCAAGCCACAAGATTTAATGAAATTGCGTTTTTCTAATTGTCTTACAACATTAAATATGTATGTATCAGTATATGGATATTTTAATTTTGCACAATGCTCTGCTATTTCATTGCGTGTGCATTCTTTGTATTTCCAAAAAAGGTTCATTATCCTTAATTCAGCTTCTTTAACGTATTCAACCATAATCTTTTCTCCTCTATCGGACAATTTGTCCGCTTATCCAAATTTAAAACTACTTATCGGACAGTTTTCAAATGATGAACTGTCAATATGGCACTTATCATTTTTTATTGTAACTGTAGTTAAGTTTTTGCAATTTGCAAAAGCATAATCTCCGATTTTTCTTATATTATCTGCAATAGTTACTTCTGTAAGCTGATATTTACCATACAAAGCTTTGTTACCTATTGCTGTGACTTTGATTGCTTCCTGCTTATCTGTATACATATAATTGGGGACGCTGAGCTTTTTAGCTGTACCTCTGTAGTTAGTTATCGTTGCAGTGTTGTTTGCAACGGTATAAAAGAAATCGTTATATATGAATAATTGATTAGTCATATACAGTTGTATAGCTGATATATCATTGACGGTTATACTGCCGTCACCATTGAAATCAGCGTAATACAAAGTGAAATTAGCGGGGGTATGACCGGCTATATATATTTGTGTAAGTGTTACATCGGTAATGTTAATATTACCGTCTTTATTTACATCGCCTTTTTGGTATGTAGCAGCTTGTCCAACTGTCGAACAAGTTGCTACTGCTATAACCACAAGAACAAAAGAAACTATTTTTTTAAACACGCAAATCCTCCTTATTCTGTTATACAAAAGTGTATTCATAAGTTGTAACTATAAAAAGACTTCTTAAATCAAAGTTTTTATTTTCTGTAATTATCAATTTTTTCGGAGTATTATTTTGCACTTCAATTGAGGTAATTGAATCATTTTTGATTTCTCCTAAGATGTCGACTCTAACATTGTTATATACTGTATTGTCAGCTGTAGTGTATGTATATTCATTAGTATCAAAAAAGCAATCATCTTTTAGTGTATTATCTTTTATAATTTTGAATTCTGTTATTTCGATACTTTTAGTGGATATTGATGATTCTGTAGGAATTGGTGGAATGACGATACAAAGTAAATATGTAAAAATACATATTAAAACACAAATAAATCCATATAAAGACATAACCAGAATCTTTTCATCTTTATCATAATAATTATTTTTTAAGTTGATAATCATCTTAACAATCACAACTACAAATGCAACTAAACCCAACCAAATCATATATATTTTTCTCCTTTTTCTCTACTCCTTCAACATTTTTTGGTAGCAATATAATGTTGCACGACAATCAGCCAAACTATCGTGAGCAATGTCTGTTCCCCAATCATATCCGTAATATTCTGCACACTTAGTTAGTTTCTGACATTTATTGCAGCCATACTTATCACTCCATTCGCCGTATATGTCTGCAAAATCTTGCATAACATCTATGGCAGTCGCCTTGCTGTTTTCGATACCAAAAGCAGCAAGAAATTCTAAATCGAAAAGTATGTTGTATCCAACAATCACATTCGCTGAATTAATTATCTTGTTAATTTCTTGCTTGACTTCAATGATGTTGGGTGCGTTTGCTACCATTTCGGGGGTTATATGATTTACCGCCATAGCTCCATCCCAATTTTCTGTGAAAAGCGGCTTAATATAGCTATTAAATAGCGTATTTCCCTGACTGTCTATAATTGACACCTGTAACAGCTCATCGGTATCGGCATTAAGTCCTGTTGTTTCTGTATCTATGACTATTTCGTCATATTCTATGCCTGAGTCAAAATTTTGAGCTGTAAAAGTGTTTTTAATAATGTCCTGTGTGATTTCTCGACGCAGTTGCAGTAACTCTTCCTCCTTCTTTACCTTTTGTTGCTGTAAGAAGGCTTTTTGATGAGCAACTCGCTTTTCTTTCTCTTTTGTTCGGCAGGCTGTAAGTTCTTCATCAGTCATTTTGCGTACTTCCTCATCCCATAGATACAGTTTTTGATTAGGACAATAAGCATTAACCCATAGATACTTACCGCATTTATCGTTAAGCTTAACATAATGCTTGAGCTTCCACTGCCTTTCGGTCAGCAAAAGTCTATCTTGCTTAACATTTATCCTTGTCCTTACGCTTGTTTTATAATCGTCCCAAATGCTCATATATACGCTCCTTTCTATCAATCACCTTTATAAGCTAACTGTGAATCAATATCAATATCAATTATCACAGGTGCATTGTATAGACAGCTTATAGTGTATTTTCGAATGTTTTTGATTTGTTGCGATTTAAAAGCCTGCTTTAGCTTGCTAATCACATATGTTATGTGTGTATCATCAAGCAAGCTAAAGCGTTTGGCAACTCTTGCAGAAGAAACGCTTATGTTGTTGATATTAAACATATCGCCTGAATTTTGATTGATATATACATCGGCAATCAGACTTATGATGAAATTAAGATAATTTTCTTCTGTACCTTGTGAATACAAACTATCGTATGATATTTGTTCTTTAATATTTTCAATACATTGAGAATATTCCACTATTCCGTCACTCAATCCCTCAGAGATAGAAGATAGATTGTTCTGACTATTCTCAGTATGACTATTCTCAGTATTATTACATTCCGATTTTTGGAAGTCTTGACTTTCAATTTTCGGGGGTCTTGAACTGTCTTTTTCGGAGTTTAAGACTTCTGACTTTTGAAGGTCTTGACTTTCATTTTTTGGAAGTCTTGACTTCCTTTTTATCTGTTTCAGACTTTCACTTTTCGTAAGTCTTAAGTTGTCTTTTTTGGCATTCAAGACTTCCATTTTGCTTTTTTCAGACTTCTGATTTTCGGAGGTCTGAGCCTGAGATAATGGTTTTGCAAAATTCATAACATAAATCTTACAAGGATTGCCTTGCCCTTGTCGGATACGAATTATCAGTCCTATTTCATCAAGCTCGCTGAATATCTTAGTAGCCTTGCCTGTTCCAATGTTGAGCTTTTCTTTGGCTTCGTCTTGCGTGAAATACACATAGACTTTGCCGTCCTCGTCAGTCCACTTATTTTTAGCTGATAGAGCCGTTCTGTCAAGCAAGAAACCATACAGCAGTTTAGCTTCAGACGAAATATATCTAAATTCATCATCAGTAAAAAGAACTTGTGGTACTCTGTAGAACAAGTATTGTTCACATTCGTTTCCTCTGAAAAAATCGAATTTCATACTGCACACTCTCTTTCGATTTTTTTAAACTCCTTATGATAAGTATTGATTTTTGCAGCTCCAATGTTTTCGATAAGACTTGCTACTTGCATAATGCTTGTGGCTGTTGCAGAATTGGTAAGCAAGATTGAAAATAACAATTTTGCTTCTGCTGAGTAATTTTTGTATTCAGCTGTCATTAATGATTTTGGTATATAAATATCCATTAGTGATCCTCTTTCATTATATCAGTGTAACTATCAATCACTGCTTTAGTAATTGTCTGACGGATTTTATTGTTAATCGGCACTATACTTTCTTGCCCGATTTTTTCAGCAACTTTAGTTGCCGGAAATTTCAAGTGATATTTGTCGGCAATCTTAATAAGCTGTATGTCATTGATGATAAAAGAATCATCAATGACAACAGAAGCAATAGCTTTGATGTTAGAACCTTTGCGGTATCGTTTAATGCGGAGCTGTATGTTACTAATCTTCATTTTCTACTCCAATCTTTATGATTTTGACAATATCATCTGTGGTATAATGTTCCCGAATATACTGTCTTACTATGCGTTCAAGGATTTTATGCTGCATAATATATGTTGTTTTATTAACCTTGATTGAAAACATATTGTGAGCTGCCCGAAAATTATACGATACCCTGCAGTCGTCAATTTTTACCCCGACAGCACTGTAATAGCCTTCAATATAATTCTTCTTAAGGTAGTTATAACAATCATTTGCATCAAAAAATTCTCTGATAATGTAATAGTCAATTCTTGTAGCAGTAATTACTGTCTTTGCAATTATGCTTCTGTCAGATAAAGAAATATTTTCAGGAGCAATTACTTGAATGGTGTCAGCATCAGTTTGTCTTGTTTTTTCTACTGCTGGTGATACTGATAACTGTTCTGATGTCAGAGAACTTTCTGTATTCTCTTTCTTAACTCGTTCCTCAGCCTTTTCTTCTTTTGTATCTGAAACGGCAGATAAATTATCTGTTTCAGTATCAGAAAAATCATTTGTCGGATTATTTACAATATAATTGTCATAATCAAAGTGCCAAAAGTAATATTCATAATTTGCAAAATCTTTTTTGAGAGCTTTTGCTATTTTAAAACTCACTTTACAGCTTGTATTGTTCAGCAGAAATTCAAAAAGCTTTGTTTGTTCATTCTCGCTTAAATACGAAAGCTCTACTGCAGCAAGCACCGGGATTTTCTCGTTATCCGTCATATCAAGCAACGGCTTGATTAAGTTATTAAGTCTTATATACCTGTAAATTTTCTTTTCGTCAGTATCGGTTTCCGCTGACATCTGCTGACGAGTGTAACCAAGTTCCTGCAACTCCTTGTAACCATAAGCAAGCTCCGAGGGGAGATAGTCGTTATTTCTTGCAAGGTTAGTAGTAAGCTGAACCTTTTTATATGCAACCTTATCGGTTGCTAAATCGTTGCGAATGATACATTTTACAAACGGCAAGCCTGCTTCTTTGACAGCTAAATATCTGTGTCTGCCGTCAACTATTTGATACTTATTATCAGTGAGAGGAATAACAATGCAAGGTGAAATTTGACCATCAGTCTTAATGCACTTTGCAAGAAAACTTATAGTATCATTATGTATTTTAAACTGTTGTTCATTGTCTATAGAGAGCTTGTCAGTTTCAATTTCTACAACAGTATTATCGTTGAGAATAGCGGTAGGGTTTCCTGTGCCTGTTACATTAAAATTAAGACTACCTGTCTGAATTGACATCTTTTTCATTGTTTAGCCCTCCATTCTCTCAACGATTTCATTGACAACTGACATATATTCCTGACCTAATGTATTCGCTTTAGCATTCGATTTAACGCTACTCTGATGATAGCCAACAGCGTTTTTGGCAGCTGTCTTATAAGAAATAGTTGTATTAAACACTAAATCTTCATAAGACGCTTTGAGTGCATCATATACTTCTTTGCTGTGGGTTGTGCCTTTCTGATACATTGTACCTAAGATACCAAGTATATACTTCGATACATCAGTATCATTTTTTGTGTTGACGAGTTGCTGAAGAATGTCATTGACCTTGTTGTATGACATTATGTCGCACTGCACCGGGATAAGCAGCTTGTCTGCTGCTGCAATAGCGTTAGTTACAAGTAGGTCAGTTGCAGGAGAACAATCAATGAGTATGTAATCATATTCACTAAAGCTATCTGCAGATAACAGCTTTTTTAAAATATTTGTGCAATCGTTTTTGCCGGCGAGGTAGGAAGGAATACCGTCAAGACTTGCACTCAATGCCGGTATATAATCAAAACCCTCAGAAGAAAAATGTCTGATACAAGCGTTGTAATCAATATACATTCCGCTGACTGAAAACATTATCATCTCTGCGATAGTAGGTTTGCCGTCAAACTCATAGTTGAGCCAAAACGATAGATTGGCTTGCTGGTCGAGGTCGATGAGCAATACCCTTTTGCCCTCTTTTGAAAGTCCTGCTGCTAAGTTAAGTGCAGTTGTTGTCTTGCCTACTCCACCTTTTTTGTTTACGATTGCGATTGTCTTTTTCATAAGTCTTACTCCTTTTCTGGACAAATTGTCCACTTTTTATAAAATAAAAAAGCCGACTACAATGTAATCGACTTTTGTTTACTAATTAAATATTTTCTATGTCTAAATCTGACTGAATATAATTGTCAAATTTGCTTATATTTAGTTCTCTAAATTGCTCGTCAAGATGTGTATATATTTTAAGAGTTATTTCTATGTTGCTATGTCCTAACAGCTCCGACGCTGTAAGCACATCAACTCCTGATATATACAGAAGCGTTGCATATGTATGTCTGAGCTGATGAGCACTAAATGTATTTATAATTTTTGGAATACCTGTTGGAGTATGTTTGCTTTCAGGTTTTATTCCTGCATCGGCACATTTTTTGCAATAGGCTGTGTAGTTTATTTCGTTCTGATAGGATTTCCATAAACTTCTCCATTGAGTTGGAGATTGGAGCTCTCCGACTCTATTTGGAATCACAAGGTATGAATTTGATATATCCTTTTGTTTTTTTAACCAAGCTCCTAAATTAACAGGAATTGAAACATAACGGCACTTGCCATTTTTTGTACCTTCTGTTACAATATACTTATTGCTCGAAATTCTTTGCGTTCTTTTATTGACAGAGAGCTTATAGTTGACTAAATCAATATCTCCCCATTCAAGAGCAAGCACTTCACCGGTTCGCAATCCCATAAACATCATTATTACAGCTGCAATTTTGGCTCGGTGTTCTGTATCAATTACGAGTTGCTGCTGTTCGGGAGTGATTGCACCAACTATTTTTGTCGGTGCATTTTTTGGAATGACTTTCTTTTTGTTTCTTGCTGGATTTTTGTAGATTAGCTCGTTTTCGATAGCGTAATCAAAAATTCGAGTAGCACAGTCAACTATATTTTTCAAGACTTTTTTGGAAGTCGGTTTTTTGGTGTTCGGGTTTTCTATATACAGCCGTCTTATTATTTCGTCAATATGAGCAGGCTTTACATCAGTCACTTTACATTCACCTATTCCATTATTAAGGTGATTGATGTAAGACTGTAAATTCTGCTGATAGGTATAAGTTTTACCCAAAGACGACACAGATAGCCATCGTTGTGATAGCTCTTTAAATGTAATTGATTTTTCCATTGTTTACCACTCTTTCATTTATTATACTAATATATTATAGATTTAAAGCAATGGAAAATAAAGAGGGAAATATGGAAACTATAAACTATATATCTCACACTCATAACCCGAAGGTCGTCGGTTCAAATCCGGCTCCCGCAACCACTTAAAAACGGCTTAACTGCTAAGGTTTTGCCGTTTTTCTTTTTGTAAGTTTATTTTTTTGTTATTCCAACTTTAACAAAAATAAATTTACCTTTCGTCACTTCTCAAATAATTTATAAAAATATAGACTTTTGTGTGTACTTTTGGTATAATAAAAATAATTATAGGCTTATACAAATTTAACAACATAAAGGCGAATTATTATGAAAACTATAGATTTAATAGTACCGTGTTACAACGAAGAAGAGGGACTTGAGCATTTTGTGCTTGAAACCAATAAGGTTATTGACTCAATGCCTGAATATTCATTTCGATATATCCTCGTCAATGACGGCAGTAAAGATAAAACTTACCTTGTTATGAAAAAGCTTGCAAAGCAGTTTTCCAATGTAAAGTATATTTCATTTTCAAGAAATTTCGGTAAAGAAGCGGCTATGTACGCAGGACTTCAACATTCCACCGCCGATTATGTGGTGGTTATGGACGCCGATTTGCAGCATCCGCCGACACTTTTCCCACAAATGGCAGACGCTCTCGAAAACGAGGGCTACGATGTCTGCGCCACAAAGCGTGACGAACGAGAGGGTGAAAGCAAATTCAGAGGAATTTTCTCAAAAATGTTCTTTGCTCTTTCAAATAAACTCACCGATACCAAAATGCCTTACGGCGCTATGGATTTCAGAATGATGAAAAGACAGGTCGTCGATTCTATTCTTGAACTCGCCGAAGTTCAGAGATTTTCAAAGGGAATATTCTCTTGGGTAGGTTTCAACACAAAATGGATTTCATTTAAAACCGTTGACCGTCAGCTTGGACAGACAACATGGAAATTCTCAAGTCTTTTTCGTTATGCGATTGACGGAATTACCTGTTTTTCGGTTGCTCCCCTCCGTTTTACGGCAGTAATGGGTGCGATAATCTTTGTTATTTCGCTTATCTATATAATGATAACCCTTGTTCAGACGTTGTTTTTCGGAATTACCACACCGGGTTATGTAACTACCTTGTGTGCGGTTCTGTTTTTGGGCGGAATTACCGAAATGTCTATCGGTATTCTTGGCGAATACATAGGCAGAATTTATATGGAAACCAAGGACAGACCGATTTACATAACAAAATTCTCTAATTTTGAGGACGAAAACAACGAGGAAAAGGAATAATTATGGGCGATTTTATAAAAAAGTTTTTTGATATAAAGTTTTGGAAGTTTATTCTGGTCGGCGTAATCAATACCCTCGTTGGCAACGGCTTGCAGTTTGTGCTCTTTGCGCTTTTTGCGTGGGACAGATACGAATGGGGTGTGTGGCTCGCCTCGGCTCTCGGATACTTAATCGGCAGTATTGTAAGCTATTTTCTTAACAAATACTTTACATTTAAAAATACAGAAAAGGGTTGGAAACCGATTTTACGCTTTGCGCTGAACATTGCCGTTTGCTACGCACTATCGTATTGCATAGCGATTCCGCTAATCAAATGGATTTGTACGGCGAATAATTTTACAATGTTCTCATTTACGGTTGAACAGTTTGCAGGCTATACCTCAATGATACTCGGCTCTTGCCTGTTTGTAGCGTTCAACTACATAGGACAAAGATTCTTTGCCTTTAAAGAAAAGAAATGATAAAACAAGAATACTCCCGACATTAACATAGGTTATATCGGGAGTATTGCGATTTTTAAACGGTTATTTTTTAATTGAGAGAAATTAGAGATTACCTGAATTTTTAACCGATTATAAAAGCTTGGTCAACCTTTTATAATTGTTTGGCAAAATACTACCCTAATCATTAAAACAAAGATGTGATATTATGAGTAAAGCAATGGACATTGCCAAAAAAATATCAAAAAGTCCTCTTGCACCGCTTGCAAAAGTTGCGTTTGATATATTTGCAAAGTTACAGTTCGGATATTTGAATTTAAAATGGAAAATCAGCGGAAAGAAAATGCCGACTGCCGAGCAGGCACACGAAGTTACACAAAATGTAACATTTATGTTCAAGTCCTTTGAAAGGCAAAAGCAGGCAAAAAAGCTGTATAAAAACATTCAAAAACACTACCCCGGTGCAAAAGTGGTGATTGCAGACGACAGCAAAGTTCCGCTTGAAATAAAAGCAAAACACAATCCGCCTACCGTAATTCATATGCCGTTCAACAGCGGACTCAGCAAGGGGCTTAATCTCGCACTTGCCGAGGTTAAAACCGAGTATTTAATGCGTATGGACGATGACGAGCTTTTAACTCCGCTTTCAAATATTTATGACGAGCTTAGTTTTCTTAAGTCGCACAAAGACATTGACCTTGTCGGATTTGTGCCTCTTACCGCAGGCAAATGTACTCCTGTGCAGAAAATCGCCCGAAATTACAATGAATTTGATATGAAAAATGCCTATAAACCGCTTAAAATACCGCATTTGACAAAGATAGACGAAAACCATATTGTATATGGAAAAGTCCCGAATATTTTTCTTGCGAGAACGCAGAAAATCAAAGAAATAGGCTGGGACGATAACATAAGAATGATAGATCACCACGAGTTTTTTCTCCGTGCGGCGGGAAATATTGTGTCGGTAATGAATCCGAACACGGCAGTATTTCACATTCACAATCCGTTTGACAATTATTACAACAGTTTCCGCAGTGATTTCAGAGATGATTTTTACTATATAAAAGGCAAAATGCTCGCAACAAGAAAGTCCTTACGACAAGATAAAAGTTAATAATAAATAACGTATCGACATTGCTGTTCATACAAAAGCTGTGATATGCTTTATAGGTAAAAAACTGAAAGTCTATTAATAACTATCGGATAATAAAAAGTTTTGTCAAACTTAGTCTTAGCACGCAAACAGTCAAGCTGTTTACACCCGACAGATTGCTATGACGGAAAATTTTATCCCTTGTTTTTGTAGATTTTTGACAAGTACATTGGTACTACTGACAATTTAACTCCTGCAATATTGTATCAAACGCAAAACCCCCTCTCCACTCGGAGAGGGGGTTAGATTTACTGTGCTAAATATTGTGTATAAAAGTTAATTTCTGTAATATTTTCGATGTCAGCCTTATTCAGTCTGTAAATATTATTGCGACAACACTTTTCGCCATACTCCCAAAAAGTTTCGACCTCATAATCATATACTATCAGCTTGTTTCCGTCAACCGCAAAGGAGTTTATTCCTGTATAATCATACCAATCCCTGGCTGTGAGTATTACAAAAAGAGCGTTATCTTTGAAAAACTCGTCGTCAAATTCCGGCGACTCCGCTTTAAACAAATCGACAAACTGTTCCTTTGATGTTATGAGAGAAATTCCTTTAACTGAATTTCTCCTCATTTCATCAACAGTCATAATGTAATTCTCCGGTGTGTAGATTGTTTCATATTCAATAATATCGCCTTTAGAGTTACCGTTATAGTCATAGTCATAATAGCGCATAGGAATGTTTTTATATGAGCTGTCTGTTTTTTGATAGCAAGTATATTCCGTACCGGCAACCATTTTCTGCAATTCTGTAATGTCATTTACATTAAAAGCGCCGTCACCGTCAAAGTCGATATGCTCAAGAGCAGTGCCCGAAATTGTACCATTTCCGCCAAGCTGTAACTGTAATGCAGTAATGTCTGATACACTTGCTACACCGTCTGCGTTGTAATCGCCGATTTTTGTAAAAGTAAAGCTTTCATTATCCGCCGCAAATGCAGGTGTTACTGCCGTTGCTCCCATACAAAGTGCAAGCGCCGTTGATACTAATATTTTAGATTTTTTCATAGTCCTGCCTCCCTTTTTCATTAATTTAATAAAATCATACCATAAAACAACGAATATGTATATAACAGTGAAAAAAAATCAACATAAAATTTTATCCCCTGTTTTTGTCGATTTTTGACAAGTACATTGGTACTACTGACAATTTTTCAAAATTCATTTTCTTTTTTTAAAATATTATTTACCTTGACTAAATAAAGTGTTACAATATATAAGTTATAGTATATGCAAAAGCATAACTAATCGGTAACGCCCTGTCTTTAAAAGGGCAAACACAATTTTATGGAGGTTTAATTCTTATGCTTATGACAGCTTTACAAACAAAAGCAAAAAAGCTGCCCGAAAAGCCTGCGGTTGAGCAAAAGGGATTTAAGGCATTTTTAAAGAAAAACATTTACATTATAATTGCCTTTTTCCTGCCGTTTGTTCTTATGACCATAGGCTTTGCGATAATGGAGGTTTCTCCGTTTGGCGACAAGCAAATTCTTGTTACTGACCTTTGGCACCAGTATTATCCGTTTTTGGTAGATTTTCAGGATAAGCTTAAGCACGGCGAATCACTGTTCTGGTCTTGGACGCAGGGCGGCGGCGTAAATTACTTTTCGCTTATGTCATACTACCTTGCAGGCCCTATGAACTTCTTGTGCGTATTTATTCCGTCACAGTGGCTTAGGGAATTTCTTATGTTCAGCGTTTGTGCAAAGGTTGCCTTTGCAGGCTGCTTTACTGCGATTTTCCTGCGCTCGGTTTTCAAAAAGAACGATTTTTCTCTTGTTGTGTTCGGTACAACTTTTTCGTTCTGCGCATTCTTTATGGGCTACTATTGGAACACAATATGGCTTGACACGGTCTGCATTACTCCGCTTGTGGCACTCGGAATTGTTAAACTCCTTACAGAGGGCAAATTCAGACTGTTTACAATTACTCTTGCGGTTTCTTTGCTTTCAAACTACTACATAGGTTTGTTTACCTGTATTTTCGTTCTTCTTATTTTCATTGCATACAGCATTGTTAAGTGGGACGGCTTTAAAAGCTTTTTTACAAAACTTGCAAAAACCGCACTTTTCTCATTACTTGCAATCGGTATGACGGCATTCTTCCTGTTGCCTGCGTTCTTTGCCCTGCAAAACACCCACGCAACCTCGAGTACATTCCCGTCTACATACGCAATTAACATAGGCTCTACAAACGACCTTTTGGGTACGCTTGAGGCTATGAAAAAGATTTTCTCAAATCTTCTTACATTCATAACTCCGGCAACAAAGGAGGCTGACGCCCTGCCTAACATTGCCTGCGGTACAGTTTCTTTGGTACTCGGCATCGTATTCCTTACATCTAAGAAAATCACACTTAAGGAAAAAATCGTTGACGGCTGTCTTGTTCTCTTTATGATGTTAAGCTGCGTTATCCGTCAGCTCGACTACATTTGGCACGGCTTCCACTTTACAAATATGATTCCTTACCGTTTCAGCTATCTTATCAGCTTTGTAATTGTGGTTATGGCTTACAGAGCATTTATGCTGATTGACTTTACCACCTGTTGGGATGTAATTTTGGCGGCGCTCTTCTCGGCAGTTATCATTCTGATTGCCATTGATACACAGGAAACATACGCTATCGTGGGTACAGCTGTTATTGCGGCACTCGTATGCATTGTGCTTTTCCTCTATACAAAAAGAATTATTCCAAAGCAGGTGCTTTTGATTATACTTGCGGTCATAGTCGTGGGCGAAAGCGGCGCTACCGCATATATCGGTGTTAAAACCACAACCGTAACGGGCACATTCGATTACCCTCGAGGTGAGGGAAACACAGCCTCTGTAATTGAATATATGGATAACCTCGAAAAAGATACCAAGGAAATGTGGCGTGCCGAAATGACAAGCACACAAACCCTCAATGACGGTTCACTCAACGGCTATAACGGACTTTCAATGTTCAACTCAATGGCTAACGAAGATATGACCGTATTCTTTGAGAACTTCGGTATGATGGGCTGGCAGAGCGGCAACCGTTACACATATGCCGAAAGCTCGCCTGTAACAAACACATTTATGAACCTTAAGTATCTGATTTCAAGAGAGGGTACTTACAAAAACAGTTATGACCTTACAAATACCTACCAGTCGGGCGGCATAACCTTGCTCAAAAACGAACATTACATTCCTATGGGCTTTATGGTTAATTCCGACTTGCTCAAGTGGCAGGTAAACAAAAACGAGGACCAGTTTAACCCGTTTGACCAGCAAAACGAGTTCTTTAAACTTGCAACAGGCGTAAACGAAAATGTATATACACAGCTTGAGGTTGTTTCGCAGGGACACACAGACTACTCACAGTTCCCCGTAAATAAACTTTCTTACGGCAACTACAGCTACAACTGTACCGATACAACCACAACACCGCACCTTAAGTGGAACTACACAGCGCCGTACTCGGGATATGTGTATGTTTATGCCGACATTGACGGTAAAGACGATGTTTCATTTATGATAAACGACGATTCGACAAATACGCAAACTCTCGGAATGGGCAGACCGTACATTGCTTGCGGCGGATATGTAAACGAGGGTGATAAAATCTCTGTTTATGCCGAACTTCCGCAGGGACAGGCAGGCAGTGCGCATGTGTATGTAAATATGCTCGACCAAAATGTTTATGAACAGGGATACGCACAGATAAGCAAAGATGTTATGACAACAACCGAGCTTACAGGCTCATCTATGAAGGGCACAATAAGCGCAAGCGAGGACGGACTTTTCTACACCTCTGTTCCTTATGAAGAGGGCGGCTGGACCGCATATGTTGACGGCAGAGAAGCTGAAATTACACCTGTCGGCAATGCGCTTATAGCATTCAACCTCAACAAGGGCGAGCACAGCATAGAGCTTGTGTATTATCCAAAGGGATTTAAGCCGGGCGCTGTTGCAACGGCGGTATGCCTTGCAGGATTTGTGGCAATTTGCGTTTATGTTTACATTATTAAAAAGAAAAAGGGCGGAACCGCAGTGGAAGAAATCGCCCCTACCCCACCGCCTGTAAAAACTCAAAAAAGCAAAAGCCCAAAACATTAATACTTGATTTGATAAAAAGGCAGTTTCGTAAATTCGGAACTGCTTTTTTGCGTGTATTTTGGCGGTTCTTTATCAAAAGTTGGGGTAAATTGTAGTTTGGCGGAGTGTCGGTCGGGCATTGAAATTTAGCTAACGCTAAATTATCCTCCCAAAAACAAAAAAGTTTACTCAATTTTTTCAAAAATTGCGGGTTTGGGCAGCGCCCATAAAATCTTCCGATACAACAATTTATCAGGCGCAAACAGCCACGCTGTTTGCGTGCTAAAACTAAGTTTGCTAAAACAGGCGACAGCCATTAAAAAAGCCTATATTTTATTAATGAAATAACGAATTTCTTTTCTTATTGCTATCGCATTTATGGGCTTTCGCCGTTGCGTTCAAGCCGCCAAACAGCGAGCTGTTCGCCTATCGTTAGCTTGCATAAACGGAAAGTATTTGTGGGCTTTGCCCACACCCACGACCTTTGAAAAGGTCGACCAAACTTTTATAATTGATTGGCAAATCAATTTGCTAAACCATAATTTATTATTGTTACCCCAACATTTAGAACAAAACCATTTTGGCTTATAAATATAACATTATAGATTTAATAATTTAAAAATTCAGTTCAAGCCTTTTAAAGGTTGACTAAACTTTTATGATTGCACGGTAAAGTATTTTCCAAATACATAATTTAAAGAACAAAAGAACGGTCTGCACGCTGCAAACCGTTCTTTAAGATTTGGTATAAATAAAATTTGTAGTTTTAATTAATAAGCAAGGCTCAATCTTCTGTCTGTTTCATTAATAATAAATGCGCAGCTGAGCGGTGGAATTGTTAATTTTCCGTTTTCGAGCTTTGTATCTAAAATAGGTGTACCGTCTGCATATCCCGGCGGTGGGTCCAGAATTCTTTCTTCATTGCTTGCATTAAACGCACAATAAAGCGATGACTTGCTGTCAAGACGGATATAGCTCAGAAAATTTTTGTCAGCCGTAACCTTTACAAAATCACCGTCCCAAAGCGGTGAGCAGGACTTTCTTAAATTACCGAGAGCCTTATGCCACTCGATAAGTTCCTTATCCTCTCTGCCCCACGGATAACAGCAACGGTTGAACGGGTCACGATAGCCCTCAAGACCTGCCTCATCACCGTAATATACGCACGGGAAACCCGGTAAAGTATACTGCATACCTACGGCAAGCTTTAAAAGTGCTATACCACGCTTACGCTGGTCGTAGCTTAACTTTTGATTTGCCTGCCACTGACGATCTCTGCCATTGAGCGGCTCGCCTGCAATAACTGTAAGCGCACGCTCTGTATCGTGAGTTGAAAGTGAGTTCATAAGAACACGGAGAACCGGACGAGGATAGTTCTCTATGACACTCATAATCTGGTTCATAACATATTTTGCGTCTGCACCACGGCAGAAATCAAGGATTGCGTTTCTGAAAACATAGTTCATAACCGAGTCAAGCTCTTCGCCGAGCAAGAATTTTCTTCTTGCGCCGTAACTCTCCTTGTTACTTGCGTCTTCCCATACTTCGCCTACAATAAAGCCCTCGGGATCTTCTTCCTTTACCGCTTTACGAAGATTTTCCATAAACTCGTCGGGAAGTTCATCGGCAACATCAAGACGCCATCCCGAATTTCCGTAACGCATATAGGTTCTTACGATACCGTCTTTGCCGTTGATATATTCATTGAACTTCGGGTCGGTTTCGTTTACCTCCGGCAAGGTGTAAAATCCCCACCATGAGTGGTAATCATTCGGCCAATTGTTAAACTTATACCAGCTGTAATACGGAGAATTTTGATCTCTGTAAGCGCCTGTATGCTCGCCGTATCTGCCGTTTCTGTTAAAATACTTACTGTCAGAACCTGTATGAGAGTAAACACCATCGTTAATAACATGGATTCCTCTCTTTTTAGCCTCTGCACAAAGATTTATGAAATCCTCGTTTGTACCGAGGATAGGGTCAACCTTTGAATAGTCGCCTGTATCGTAACGGTGGTTTGAGTATGCCTCACTGATAGGATTAAGATAAATACAACTTACACCCAACTCCTCAAGGTAGTCGAGTTTTTGAGTAATACCCTTTAAATCTCCCATAAAGAAATCGCTGTTTGTAATTTCGCCGTTCTCGTTAGGCCACCACTGTGGGAGTGCATACCAATCGGTATTACGCTGAAAATCTGTACGGGTAAGGTTCTTTTCTTCGCCGCTAAAATTAAATCTGTCAGGCAAAATCTGATACATTACACCGCCAACAGGCCACTTTGGAGTTGTAAAACCCTTTTTGTAGCAGGTAAGCTGCCAACTTCTGCCCGGTGAAGTTTCTATGGTGCTGATATTATACGGATCAGACGGTACAATATATCTGAGGCCGTATTTTGTTTGAAGTTTAAAGCCATACCAGTACAGACCGATTTTGTTAGGAGTAAAGTCAGCCTCCCAGATTTCAGTAGCGTCATCAAATGTGCCGCACCAGAAAAAGCCGAAGTATTCCCAGTTGTAATCGTAGTCATACTTTACTGCCAAATCCGCTCTCTGAGTGTGGAGATCTCTTGGCAAAAGTATTCTTAAATGTATGGTCGTTCCCTCTTCTACCGCACCGAAAGGTGTACGATAGTAAATTTTTTGTGAATCAAAAGGAACTGGCATATAATCACTTCCCTGTAAAATAATATTCCGCAAAAGGCTTTTTGATATGTAATATTAATAAACTGTTATTAATTACTATCAAAAAAAACAATATTATCATTAGTAAAACAATGCGAAATCGACAAAACTCTACCGTTTTGTCGCACATACTATATATTAACACAAGAGTTAGCAGTTTACAATATAATTGACAAAAAACAACAAAAAACCGACATATAAGGATAATTATATCAAAATTAGATTACAACTTTAACATAATTCTTTAATAACGCATCTTTTTATATTATAATTTAGTGTGGATTATAATTTATTGTAAAAAACTCTGTTATTTTGCAGGCAGAGTCTGAATATGGAGAGGTGCTGTAATGAATACTAAAAGAAAAGTCAGCGTGCAGATTGAGGGCAGGAGCTATGCGCTGATTACTGCAGATGACGAAAAATATGTGCAAGGCGTTGCCGATGATGTTATAGCACAAATCAAGAAAATTGTAACATCAACAAATCACCTTGACACAAGAGATTGCGCTATATTGGCGGCACTTAATTTTTGCGATGACCGCAACAAGGCTTTGCGCAATAAAAAAGAGTGCATTTCAAAGGCAGATAAGATTATTCGTCAAACAAATGACCTTAATAAGCAGTGTACGGAGTACAAAACCCGACTTGCAGAGGTTATTAACGAAAACACTGCACTTACCCGCAAATATAAAAGACTTGAAAAGGAAAACGAACAATTGAGAAACGCTCTGCAAAAGGCGGTTAATTCTGCGCAGGCAGAGGAAAACGAGGGCGAAGATGATGAGGAAAGCGATGAAATCATCCGCAAAATGCGCCAACAGCAGATCTCGCTTTTTGATTAATTATTTGATTGATTACAATAATGGTTATGGAAAATAAAATTGAAATTCTTGCGCCTGCAGGCAGTATGGACAGTGTTATTGCTGCCGTACGAAGCGGAGCAGACGCTGTTTATCTGGGCGAAAAGGAATTTTCCGCCCGTTCTTCTGCGCATAATTTTGACGAAAACGAGCTTAAAGAGGCGGTTCGTTACTGCCATATTCATTCGGTAAAGGTGTATGTCACCTTAAACACAATTGTTTTTGACGATGAAATGCAAAGGCTTAAAGAGGCTGTGCTGATTGCCGCAAGAGCAGATGTTGACGCACTTATTGTACAGAATATGGGTGTCGCACGCCTTGCCCGTCAGCTTGTGCCGTCAATGCACCTACACGCATCCACACAAATGAGCGTTCACTCGTACCTCGGTGTAAAGGCTCTTTATGAAATGGGCTTTGAACGAGTTGTTGTGTCAAGAGAAATGAGCAAGGCAGAACTTGAAAAAGCCGCCGAAATCCCCGTTGAACTCGAAGTATTTGTGCACGGTGCGCTTTGTATGTGCGTTTCGGGACAATGCTACTTCAGCGCAATGCTCGGCTCAAGGAGCGGAAACCGAGGTGCTTGCGCCCAGCCGTGCCGTCTGCCGTTTTCGGTAGGAAAGGTTAAGGACGGTCACGCACTAAGCCTTAAAGACAACAGCATTATACCATATATTACGCAGTTGCAGGAAATGGGTGTAGCCTCTGCTAAAATTGAGGGAAGAATGAAACGCCCCGAGTATGTGTCTGCCGCCGTGCGTGCCTGCAAAGAACAGCGTGACAACGGATTTATAAGCGAAGATACGGCAGAAATTTTGAAAAATGTTTTTTCACGAACAGGATTTACCGACGGTTATTATACAGGCAAAACAGGCTATGAAATGTTCGGATACCGCAGAAAAAACGATGTTGTATCGGCAGACGAAAAACTTTTTTCAAAAATCCGTCAAAGCTACAAGGACGAACTTTCCGATATTGCAATAAACGGTACATTCACAGCGAAAATCGGCGAAAATCCGACCCTTGCAATCACGGACGGAACGCATAATATAAAAGTTACTTCCGACTTTGTCTGTCAAAAAGCAGAAAAGGTTGCGCTTGACAAAACAAAATGCGAAACCCAGCTTAAAAAGACAGGCTCAACGGCATATTTTTTTGAAAGCTTGAGTATAAATACAGAGGACAGCCTCTCGTTACCGCTTTCTGTTTTGAATGCGATGCGCAGAGAGGCACTTGCTCAACTTGACGATTTAAGGACAAAGCGGCATAACTACAAAATAAATGATATTGAAATTACAGCACCCGACACTTCCTGTGTGCCAAAAGGCAACGGAATAAGGGCAAGAATGACTACCGCAAAGTTTTCACCCGCTTTCAAAGCCTGCGAACTTATTTATGTTCCTATTTATACCGATAACGAAAAACTGAAATCGCTTATGGCTGACGGCTGCAATATAGGTGTGGAAATTCCGAGAGGACTTTTTAAAAACGAAGAAAGAATAGCAAAAAGGCTAAGCGAGGTAAAACAGCTTGGTGTAAATGACGCACTCTGCGGAAATCTTGCCGCCGTGTATATGGCAAAAAGCGAAAATATGCGTGTGCACGGAAGTTTCGGACTTAACCTTGTAAACACATATGACCTGCTCTGGGCGGAGGAATACGGACTTGAGGATGTTGAACTCAGTTTTGAACTTACTTTCGAGCGAATAAACCGCCTGGGCGGCACAATCAAGAGGGGCATTATCACCTACGGATATCTTCCTCTTATGCTTACGGTAAACTGCCCTGCAAAGAGCGAAAACATTTCTTGCAAAACTTGCAAAAGCAGCTCAAAAATGACGGACAGAAAGGGTGAGAAATTCCCGCTGAAATGTGACGGAATTTGTACCGAAGTGCTGAACTGTGTACCCCTTTATATACCCCAAAATGAGTTTTCAACACTTTCAACATCTTTTTATTCACTTCGTTTAACTGTTGAAAACTATGTTGAAAATGTGGAAAGTATATGCGAATTTACGCAAAATCCGATGTTAAAAGTCAAATCAACAAGAGGTTTATATCTAAGGGGTGTTAAATAGCATTGTTAAAACAATGTTAATGTTAATAACTCTGTTTAAATTGTTTAAAAGAATTAAATTAATGCCTTGTTACAGAAATTACAGGTTTTTAATATTCTAATAAAACATTATTAAAATTCAGTAAATTTTTCTTTTGCAAGGAATTTAAAAAAATCCTGCAAAACAAGATTACAAATGCAACTTAATTTGAAAGGACAGTTATGGAATTAAAGATAAAAAAAGTAAAAGATAACGCAAAAATTCCCAAAATTGCAACAAGCGGTGCCGCCGGTATGGATTTATATGCCTGCATTACCGAAAAAATCACCGTTGAGCCGCAGAAGATTGCGGTTATTCCCACGGGTATAGCAATCGAGTTGCCCAACCCGTCGGTTGCCGCATTTGTTTACGCCAGGAGCGGACTCGGCATCAAGCACGGAATCTGCCTTGCCAACGGCGTTGGCGTGATTGACAGCGACTACAGGGGCGAAATCTGCGTCGGTCTTTGCAATGTTTCGGATAAACCTTACACCGTCGAGCCGTTTGAAAGAGTGGCACAAATGGTGATTGCACCTGTAATCGTCCCAACCGTTACAGAAGTCAGCGAACTTTCCGATACAGAGCGTGGCGAGGGCGGTTTCGGCTCTACAGGCACAAAATAATAAAATAAAAACCTGCTCTCATCTATTTTAAAGCAAGAGCAGAATTTAAGGAGGATATTTATGTCAGATTTTAAGAAAATTAATCCGTCAGCCATCAACGAAAGCGTTTTTGACCTTATCGGCAAGGATTGGGCGCTTGTAACAAGCGGAAATTCCGATAAATTTAACACAATGACAATCAGCTGGGGCGGCGCAGGCATTATGTGGGGCAAGCCTGTTGCGTTTACATTTATTCGTCCGCAGAGATATACATTTGAATTTATTGAGAATAACGGTTACTACACAATGAGCTTTTTTGACGAAAAATACCGTGACGCACTCAAGCTTTGCGGTTCAAAGAGCGGCAGAGATATTGACAAAGTTGCCGAAACAGGTCTTACACCTGCTTTTACAGAGGACGGTATTCCATACTTTGCAGAGGCTAAACTTGTACTTGTATGTAAAAAGATGTACGCACAATTTTTGAACGCCGAAAGCATTGTTGATAACGACGCTGTAGATAAGTGGTACGACAACGACTTCCATAAAATGTATATCAGCGAAATCGTTGAGGTTTTGACAAAATAATATAATTATTTGCAATAATTAATCTATAAACAACAGGCAGGTGTAATATTACATCTGCCTGTTGTTTTGTGTTGAAGTTACAGTCAATAAAATGCTCTGCCGAGAAATTATAAAAGTTTATTCTGTTCTCATTTATTTTATAAAACGAACAAAAATTAATGCGAATATTTGTGCGTTAATACAAAAGTTCTTTTGCACTTAAAAAGCTTAAATAAAAATTGTGCTAATTTGTGCAATTTTCGGAGTTTTTACAGTGTAGGCGAAAAGCTTTTCAAAATAATATAAAATAAAGGAGATTTTTATGGATTCAAACTTTACTTTCTTAGAAATGATTAATAATGCAGAAAATTTTAACGAGGGAGATACTGTAACCACTTCGGGTTATTTTAATAAAGATGACGGTTACGGTTTTACTTATTCTGTTTCAAAGGATAAGAAAACATTTGGAATTAAGATCAGCGAAAATTATTATGCGGTTCCGGTTTTTACTAATGATCAGGCAAAAGCAGGAATTCCTATCGAATGTTTCGGCGTTGTAGATGCCGAAAACAACGAATTACGCCACCCTGATTTCAATGCCGCAAGCAATAACAACGGTTCTTTACTAAGTGAATTTTTTAATGCAATCGGCAGTAATAATATAAAACTGTTATTCGGTTTAAAAACATACTCTCTTAAGAGTGCTTTGTATATAAAGGACAGAGTAATATGGAGAGGCGAATTTCTTAAAGCAAACAATGAAGTTACCACAATTGAATTGTCAGACGAAGCGTTGAAGAAAACGAATAATATTAATCCGTATATTATTTGTTTTGCAAGTAATACATACATTAATAATATCACTTTTAATTGGAATACTAAAAATTGCGGATTTACTGAAACTACGGTAAATGATATTACTTATAAATCTGTGCCGTGCGCTGTCAAAATTACAAATTCTTTAGTTGACGGTGTTTCTGTCGGAAGATATCATACATGGGATAAATGTGATGTTATCGTAACACCTGATTTGTCAGAGGCACAGCCGACTGATGGAAGTAATAACGAAATCAGAGCAGGCGCTGTATTTTTTGACCTTAAGGCAGTTGCCGATTATGTGAAATTAAACAATTGTTCTTTTACTAACAAAACCTTATACGGCAGTTTAAATCAGGTAGGAGATAAAGAGGAAGAATCATCTACTGCGTTGCTGTTCTTAAAAGGCGACATTGATTATGTAGGTTTATCAAATTGTGTATTTACAAGAAATCACAGATCGGATATGGTAACAATTTGGAGTAATACATTGCCGAACGATACTGATCTTTGTAAAGAAAAAATTAAGCATATAAATATTCAGGGCTGTACTTGGAATGTTTACAACGACACATACGACGGCGGCGGTGTTCTTGCTTTTGGCAATAGCACTGTGAAAAATATATTCGGCAAAATCGATGTGAAAGATTGTAAATTTAATATCGGTAAAGATAAAGATGAGCATAACAGCGGTGATCACTGTAAGTGCCAAGAAATTATAAGTTGTGCATCAAGTAATACAACTGTTAATTTTGTGAATTGTCAGATAAATAAATTTGAGTATGATGTTAAAATTTCAAATGACAGCGAGGAAACGGTAGGAAACTATACTTATCTTTATATTCCGAGAACAGATGTTGAAAATGTAACATTAACTTTTTCGGGTTGTACATTTAATAATGTGGATTTTAATAACTTAAACAGCTGGCAAAACAGAGATCAGGTATTAACACACAAATTTATTTTTACCGATAATTGTTGCTTTAACATCAGAAAACATTTGTTTACACAGGAGAAAAAGGACGGAGAAAAGCAGGTTAAATACTGTACTCTTTATCTTGCTGTCAATACCGTAATGCAAAACTGTTCTTTAATCAATGCTATGAAAACAGAAGAAAATACAAAGACCTGTATTTACATAAAGAAAGCAACTGATTTTGTCAACAGTATTGATGCCGATATTAAATTTCTTAAGTCATAATGTTTGATGAAAAATAAATATTTGTTTGTATAAGAAGGAGGTTGTTCGGCTTTTAAGTCGACAACCTCCTTTAATATGTTTGCTTTTTGAATTGATAAATTATGATTTGGCGGAGAGCTTTATAAAGCTTAATTTTTTATCTGAACTGTGTTATAAACAATTTTGTATTTGTTAAATTGCAAAAAGATAAATAGCGTTTTTGAAAAATTTGCACAAACAATTCAAAGCGTTTTTTATAAAATACACTTTGTTCTTATATTTTTAATGTCAATCGCAAATTGAAAAGCACCGTGCTGATGATTACACGGTGCTTTCCTGTTCTTAAAAAAATGAGGGGTACAATTACGGGCCGAGTGCCCGTATTGAGGAGGGTAGAACAATATACTCGGCGGTTGCGGTTCCGCCTTTTGAGTACAGTTATATTAAACTATATTTATTTGAAAATCATGTGAAGTCAATATGAAAAACTATTGAAAAAAATATTTTTCAAAACATAAAACAAATGTTTGATTTTTCGGGGAAAATATGTTATAATATTATAGGCCGTAAATAGTTTGTTACAAATCGGCACTTTTGCAATTTGTGAGGTTACTATGAAACCATTAAGCAAGAGCCAGCAGGCTATATTTAATTTTTTAAAACAGTGTGCGGATGAAGGCAGAACTCCGTCTGTGCGTGAAATATGCGAGGCTACGGGGTTAAAATCAACTTCAACGGTTCATCATCACCTAAGCGCACTCGAAGAAAAAGGACTTATTGAGCGTGAGCACGGTTTAAACCGCTGCATACGCATCGCAGGTGAAGAGCGCAGTGTAAATGTTCCTCTTGTGGGCAGTGTTGCGGCAGGTTATCCTATCCTTGCCGTTGAAGAAATCGAAACATACATACCTATTCCCGAAAGTCTTAGCCGTGGCAGGGAACTTTTTGCACTGCATGTAAAAGGCGAAAGTATGATAAAAGCAGGTATTTTTGACGGTGACATTGTAATTGTAAACCGCACACCTGTTGCGTCCAACGGCGAAATAGTAGTTGCCCTTATCGGCGACGAGGCAACGGTTAAACGATTTTATAAGGAAAACGGCCATTTCAGATTACAGCCTGAAAATGACGATTTTGAACCGATTATCGCAGATGAAGTCGCTATTCTGGGTAAAGTTATTTCATTAATCAGATATTTTTAATTTGCCCCCAAACAGCAAAATAAAAAATGTTTACTAACAAAAATTCCGGTACATTAAGGTATAGCGGAATCCTTTGTCAAGCAATTATAAAAGGTGGTGGGTGTGGGCAAGCCAACAAATACTTTCCGTTTATGCAATCTGACGATAGGTGCTGTAAAAAGCAGCATATCAAAAAGCCGAGATTCACGAAATAGTGAGCCTCGGTGATTTTTTTGCTTGCATTCTTGAAATTGTATAAAAATATGATATGAAAATATAAAGAATGTTAAAAATGTTTAAAATTTGGGCATAACTCGAAAAGGTGCAAAACCAAGCACCTTTAATGTAGAAAACTTTTTAGTTTTATGTACCTTGTTGATATGGTTTTTCATTGATATTAAATTATATCACAAAAATGACTGCATTCCTACCTTTAGGTTAGAATGCAGTCGTTTTTTTATTTAGGCTGTTTTTTACAGCTCCTTTAAATGCCGTTTAAAATCGTTTAATTTGCGTTTTAATTGATTAGTAGTGTAACTTTACTTTTTATATAACAAAACTAACACAACAAAAATATAGTTGTGTTATATTTGAGATAATAGTTCATCATATACAGCATATATCTGTTTGCCTTTTGAATTTATTGCACCTTCTTTATCCATTCCGTATTCGACAACATTAAAGTAAATAATATCCTGAAAACTACTAATATCATCTACAAAGAAAATGGCATTATTATTTTCAAAAGAATGTTTCAAAATAAAATTACGCAAATTGCAATAGTAAGTTGAAACAATTTTTAACTCATAGGCTTTGTCAAGAAAAGTGTGTAAGTTTTTTAAAAATCATAAAAACGCAGATTGTAAAATGAAGATGAAAGAATAAAAAAGAATATCCATAGAAACGATTTCGTAGTAGAATTAAGTTACCACAACAAAAATCCGAAAGGAAACCGTCACTATGGATACACTTAAGTTTATTTTCTGTACCGTCGGCGCTGTTTACGGAAAATCTTGTTGCGCCAATCATACAATCCTTTGAAAAATTACCGTATGTGCTCGGGTTACTGCTTTTATTGGTTTCATTATCCCGGGTGAGCACACTGTCAAGCGGAGTGAGAGCTGAAGTTTCGGTAATGTAAATTTTTCTCGGATTCTGCATTCTCATATAAAGGTCAAAGCAAAGGTAATCAACACCGGGAGTTGCCTGCGACCAATCGACATCTTCGTCGGGCTGTGCCGACTTATTCATAGCATACCTGCTTATTCTCCGCAGAAATATATGCCGATAATTCCCGTTGACTGTATTCTTCTGTTTTGAGAAACAGTTACCTTACAATCAGCTGTTTCTTTGATTTTACCTGCAATCTCGTCGGCAACCTCACTTCCAACACCTGCAAAGCTGATAAATACAGGCTGTCCCTCAACACCGCCGAATGAAGAAACAGTGTCGCCGATAGCTACATCGTATCTTGTAACGCCTGCATAAAGTTTTAAGAGTTTTGCGGAACCGTGGGTGTACATTGTGAGTGTAATACCCTTTGGTGTGGGCGCAATCATAATTGCTCTGATTGCCGCTGTTGCCGATACAAGGTGGTCGGCAAAGTCTGTTCTGCCCTCAGATGCGTATTTTTCGGCAAGCATTGCCATAAGTCCTACCGAACCTGCCGCATAAGCCGCCTCGAATACCTCTTTTTTCTTCTTAAAGAGCTTATTTTCGCCCTTTGCCTCTGCAATTTTTTCTTTTGCTGTTTTTTCAGCCTGACGAACTTCGTCTTTAGCTTTCTTTTTAACATCAGCTATAGTATCGTTCATCTTCTTGGTAGTTTCTTTTTCAAAATCAGCCATTCTCTTTTCGCATTCTTTGGTAATGGTCTTGATTTCTTTGGCGTGGTTATCGTTAAGTTCTTTTACATTCTTAGCGTTTTCCGCATTAATATCGGCAATCTGCTTTTCGTAATTCTTAATCTGCGAGGTGTAATCCGCTTTCATGGAAGTAAGCTGTCCCTCGTAATCGGATTTCAAATTAGCTGTTGCGGTTGCGTTTTCTTTATTAATAGTATCAATTCTGTTTTCATAATCGCTCTTAAGCTGTGCAACCTCGTTGCTGTGGTTAGTATTTAACTCGGCAATCTTATTTGCATTATCTGTGTTGAGCTTTGTTACATATTCGTTGTGAGCGGTCTGTGCGTCGTCAAATTCTTTCTGCTTTGCACTAAGTCGGTTTGCAAAATTTTCTTCCGCAATTCTTGTTTTCTCGGCAAAGTCGGCATTCATCTGCTCTACCTGCTTTGCGTGACTTTCTCTTTCGTTTTCAAGAGCAGCGATTTTGCCCTCCTGTGTCTTTATAATGTTTGCCTGCTCCTCAATCTTTTGCTTTTGCTCTGCGATTTTCTGCTTAAGTTCCGTAATCTCCGCAGTAAGTTTTTCAATTTCTTCTTTGTGCACTGCCTCTGTCTGTGCCTCAAGTACCATTTCCTTTACCTTTTCTGGGCGGTCAGACTCTTCTTTGGCAAGGGCATTTTCTTCTTCGTACTTTTCCTGCAACATTTTTCTGAGTGCGGGGTTAGTGGTAATCGACATCATAAAATGCTGAAATTCCATAGCAAGATATACATCTTCCTTGTTCTCGTCAGTCATCTTACCGTTGTACTCTTCGCCTACGAGTTCAAAGCCCTGCTTTTTGTATGTATCAAGGAAGCTCCACAACTCTACTGCCTTTTTAAAGTTAGGGTTTTCCTTGAGCAGGTTAGTCTGTGTGAGCGGCGGTTTTACCTGCGGTTCTTTTGCAATCTCTTTCATAAGCGGAGTTGCAAGACACTCGTTAAGTCCCTGACGAATTCTGCGGATACGGTCAAAATCTGAAAGCGACTCAATATCCTCTATATCAAGGTCTTCTGCAAGTGATTCGTGGTCTTCGTTTACATAATTAACGCTGAAATCAAGCTTTTGCTGATTAAGCTCAAGGTGACGGTTCATTGTTATATTATTGTAAGAATCGTTAGGTACATCTTTCATTTTTGAATATTTGTCATCAACAAACATAAGCGCCTTGTGAATAAGGGTCAAAAGCACACGATTTTCGTAAATAGCAAAACCCTCCTCACGCTCAACCGTAAGAATTTTCTTTGCCTTTTTAATGCGAACAACATTTTCTGCCTGTTTGATAAATCTGCCCTGTTCTTCAATTGCTTTTTGAATATACGGCAGTGTTTCTTCGATTGCGATAACCCAATCCATATCAATTACTTTTTCATTAGTTTTGCCGAATATAGAATCTTTGCCCTCGTCCCCGTCTTTGAGAGCCTCTTCTATATAATTGTGAGTAAAATCCGATTTCAGCATATCCTGCATATACTTGTAAGATCTGTAATACTTACTAAAATCCACCATTTTAGACACTCCTTATAATTTTATTTTAGCGTAACAAAAGCCATTATATATAGTTTATCAGCAAAAATGAACAATGTCAATAAATCAGCTAAAGGGCAAACAAAGTTCGCCCTTATTTTGCAAATTATACAAGCTTTTTGAGCATCTTTAAGTAGTCTTTACATTCGTTCATATTCTCTTCACCGAACAGCTCGTCAAGATAAGCAAGCAAGCCGTCAATTTCATCTCTTATATAAGAGAGATTAAGCGCCTCAAACTTTCTGAAAACTTTGCGGGCAAGAACATAATCAAGTCCGTCGATTTCTGTACCGTAGTTTTCCATACCTACTTTCAGCTGTGCGCTTACGGAAATGCTTAAATTGAGGTTATCTACACCGGCAAAAGTATTTACGCTGAATCACGCAACCGTTGTGGTAACCATAGAGAGCAAAGTGATGACAGTTATAAAGATTATCAAGCGTTTACGCTTATGACGGGAGATATTTTCGGTCATCATACGCTCAATAGCTTTACCCAAAAAACTCATCACGCACTCCCCCTCTCTTGTAATTTTCCGCATTCACAAAACAGTTTGTTTGTAAACATTACTACATTTTTTCTATAAGCCACTATATTATTTTAATACTTTTGGCACACCATTTCAACGGAAATATCAATATTTGAATAACTTTTGTATAGTTGCACTAACAAAACAACAAAAGTTCGGTATTTTGAATAGTTTATATTTTTACGGATTATATCTTTTTATTATTCTATCTGTTTATAAATGACAATAAAAACAAAAAAACTTCCTTGAAAAAAGGAAGTTTTTTTGATAAGATATAAAAAAGAACAAAAATTGAATTTTTCTGAGATTTTAAATAAATATTATAAATCTTTAATCAATGTGAATTTTATATTCACATTATATTTTTGGAATAAAGAAGATTTAATTTTGTTTCTGCACGATTTTGTACTCGTCATAGAGCCTGAAATAATGGCATTGTTCGGTATTGCCTGTCAAAAACTTTTCCATTTCGTCTTCATCAAGACTCAAAGAACAGTAGTCACCGTACTCGTCATCTTCTACAAAATATGTGCATTGGTCACAACGATCAGCCATTGTTGTCACCGTCCCTTAAAAAGCCGTACTTATCGTAGGTATATTCTTTATAGTTGTCTATCTGCTCAAAAACCTCTTGTTCGGTATTTGCTACGGTAAAGAGTTTAAGACAATCGTCACTCATAAAGCCCTCTGATACGGACTTTTTCATCATATTTATGAGTGAATCGTAATATCCGTTTACATTGTACATAACAATCGGCTTTCTGTGCTGACTAAGCTGTTTGAGAGTAAGCACTTCAAAAAATTCTTCAAAAGTGCCGATACCGCCTGCGCAAATTACAAAAGCGTCCGCACGGTCTTCCATTACACCTTTACGCTCACGCATCGTGTCCGTAAAAACAAGTTCTGTGCACTTGTCGTAAAGAACATTGTCTTTCTTGAAAAATTCAGGCGCTACACCTATAAGTTCACCTTTTTCAGAGGTTACGCCCCTTGCGGTCGCACCCATTACACCGTATTTTCCTGCGCCGTAAATTACGGCGTCGCCACGGTTTGCAATCGCTCTGCCCAGACTTTCGGCGGTATCTATATAAATTTTCTCTATCTGCTCGCTTGAAGCACCGAATACGCAAATTTTCATTTTATTTATCCTTTCATAATATAAAATCTTAAAAACAATTATAAGCAATATAAGGTTTATTTTCTGACCTTATTATACAATATTAAAATATAAAGTCAACATACATCTTATAAAGGAAGTGTTTTTTTATGGCTGAGTCGTCTGCCAAATTAAAGGAAAAACAAGTTGATCCCTTAAAACGAACGGTATTCAGTCTTGCACTGCCGATATTTTTTCAGTCACTGCTCGGACTTTCGCTCGGCTACATTGACACTATTATGCTGTCAAACTACAATGACATTGCAGTCGGTGCAATAGGCAATGCAAACTCTATTCTCGGATTTTTAAACCTTGCGTTCAACATTATATCGAGTGCAACGGGCGTTATTGTAAGCCAATACCTCGGCGCAAAGCAATTTGAAAAAATGAATAAAATCTACACGGTTGCAATTTCATTTAACCTTGCGCTAAGCGTGGTAATAAGTCTTATTGTATTTTTGTTCAGCGAACCCCTACTTATTATTATGCAGGTACCTACCGAAATGATACCTGACGCCAATATGTATATGAAAATAGTCGGCGGTACAATATTTACACAGGCGGTCTTCAATGCTTTTTCAGCAATATTTATGAGCCACGGCAAAACGGGATTCGGAATGTTTGTATCCCTCGGTATGAATATTGTAAATATCGTGGGTAACTACTGTTTCCTTTACGGCCCGCTTTCTTTTCTTGACCTTGGCACAGAGGGTGTTGCGATTTCTACATGCTTAAGCCGTATTTTTGCGCTTGTAGCCGCAATTATTTACTTCTATAAGGTTATTCAAGGCAGACTCGGTATTAAATACCTCCGCCCGTTCCCTATAAATATTCTTAAAGAATTGTTAAAACTCGGAATCCCGACCGCAGGCGAAAACATAAGTTATAACTTTTCACAGCTTGTGCTGCAGGCACTTATCAACACAATGGGAATGGTCGCAATTAACGCACGAATTTACGCAAATATGATGTGTACTTTTACATATATGTTTGCTTATTCCGCTGCCATTGCAACGCAGATAATTGTAGGACACAGCGTTGGCGCAAACGACTACGACTTTGCATATAAAAGAGTTATGAAAACGCTAAGAATCGGTATGATAGTTTCGATTTCCATTGCCGTTATTAACTGGCTTGTATCGGGATATACTTTCAAAGCATTTTCAGACGATATGGCAGTTGTCGAGCTTGCTTCAAATATGATGTTCATTTCGATTTTCCTTGAAATAGGCAGAACAACAAACATTGTAATCATTAACTCCATGAAAGCCGCAGGCGATGTAAAATTCCCGACAATACTTGCAATCTTCTCAATGTGGGGCATAAGCGTACTGCTTGCGTATGTGCTCGGAATTGTAATGAATATGGGACTTGCAGGCGTATGGATAGGTATGGCGTGCGATGAAATATTCAGAGGAATTATTGTGTTTATCCGTTGGCAGAGAGGCACTTGGAAAGGCAAAAGAATCGTATCTTCCGCCGCATAAGTTTTATTTAAAATTGTATATTATAATCAGTCCTGTAAGGCTTTAATGCTTTGCAGGACTTTTTGTATGATTTTTTGGATTTTTATTAAAGGTTGACCAAACTTTCAGAACAAAACCTTATTATTTAACGAAACCCACTCTTAGGCAAATTCTGATAACCAAACAAAAAGCATTGACAAACAATTTTGTTTCTTATTATAATAAACAGGCAGAAAATTCTGAATATATCAAAAATAAGGAATATAGGAATAATATGAACGAATTTAAATTTTACGGTGAAGAAAACACGGAAAACGA
Organism: Ruminococcus sp. FMBCY1; assembly: GCF_023921805.1. GTDB lineage: Bacteria > Bacillota > Clostridia > Oscillospirales > Acutalibacteraceae > Ruminococcoides > Ruminococcoides intestinale_A. The sequence continues at coordinate 1,653,117 of NZ_CP074197.1, forward strand.
TGATGCCGTTCAGTTACGGGAACAACAGGCAGAAAAAGAGGCAGAAAAAGAAAGAAAATACAAAAAACACTCTGTTTTGGACAACACGGCTTTATTTCTGTTTATCGTGTTAATTGCGGAAAATACGATACTCTTTGCAACAAGAATATTTTTCCAAGAAGAAATGTATGCAAAAGCTATGCCTTTTTTTATGGAACTGTTTATACTTGTTCTGGGCGCAGGCATTTTTTCGGCATACAGATATATTTACCACTCGCTCACAATAACTAATATGAAAGCAATAATCATTACGGAGGCTGTTCTGATAGTCGGCGAATTTATTGTATACAGCTTTTGCGTCCCCGTACTGCTGTGGTTTTTGATTGCTTTAAGCGTCGCTTTCATTATATATGCGGTAAAGTATTTGAATTGCAATATATTTATACGGCTTGCTATGTGCCTTGTGCCTATTACAGTGCTTTTGGTGTGCAATATCATTTGTTTAAGAAGTTTTGAATTTACTCCACGGTATGTTTATATATCAACTTCGGGTTATAGCGACAAAACAAACGATGAAAGTAACTTTTATTATAAAGACCCAATCAACACAGTATATGCTGACGCTATTGACGAATATGTGTACTCCGACGACTCGAAGGGCAACGCAATAGACGAAATAATAAACCTTACAGATACGGTTTCCGGTACATTAATGGGAATACGCAGTACCAAAGATACATATGACAGCTTAAACTATTTAAATGAGATATACAGTAAAGTTATGCCTATGGGTGATGTAATTAATGTTGACAACAGATATAACGACGAATTTTTTAAAAAATATTCGTTATACTTATGTGCGGTAGAGTTAGACAACAAAGACGATACCGTGGTATGTACAAATATGTACTACTCCGAAAGATATACAAGTCCCCACATAACTTACTGCCGCAGTAAAGAAAACAGCGAAGATAACGAAAAAGCCGTATGCATTATTATTTATGAAGTGCCCATTGATGTTGAAGCAAAGGTTTATACAAAACTCGGAGGCTTTTCGGAGAAAACCGCACAAATCAGATACCGCTGACACAACGGTGTGCATAAATTATTGCAACGATATTGACTTTTACAGCAGATAATAATAAAATTAATATGTTGAGGAAAAACCGCCTCAAAATTAAATTTGGAGTAATTTTGCAATGAAAAAAATTTTTACTAAGTCGATTATAACCACACTTGTATGTTCAATGCTTGTCGTAACTGCGGCCGGTTGTTCAAACGGCACAAATGCCGAATCGAGTAGCAGTACACCGACAGAAACTCAAGCGACACAGGCACAGACAACCGCACCCGAAGGAGTGAATTTCAGCCTTGATGCTCTGCATGCACCGCTGGAAAATCCGGCAGACCCATTTGCCGGATTTTGGAGAATAGCGGAAGGCGCAGGCTCTAAACTTGAAAGTTTTACTTTTTTGTTTAACGGTAAAGGCGGAGCGTCAATTATTGTGGGAAATATGGGATATTGCGGCAAATATTCGGTCGGCACTGACGAAAGTACAGGCGAAGAAACCTTTAAATGTCAGCTTATGTTCGGCATTAACGGCGAGTATTCATATACAGTTGCCGAGGACGGCAAAAAAATTACAATTACAAATAACGGTGAAGATTCAGTGCTTGAAAAGGTGGATAATCCGACCTTTGTTCCAAGCGCACCGGAAAATCCGCAGATAGACGAAAAACTTGTAGGCGCATGGGACAGCGGAACAGGACTTTACTATTACTTTGGCGAGGACGGCAGAATGTACTGCAACTCCTACGGCACAACATTTACATATTTCACATACAATACAAAACTCAATAAGGTGAAAGCCGTTTATGATATGGACGGCGAGCAGACAGACACATATGATTATACCTTTGACGGCAATGACCTTGTGTTTGACGGAATGAAATATACACAAATAACACCTGAAAAAATGCTCTCTGCAATACAGTCATATTGATAATCGAATATTTAAAGACCGCTATTTTGATGATAGCGGTCTTTTTTGTATGTTTATTAAATTACAGATTTTGAAAAGCATCAAAATTCCTGCCAAACAATTATAATAGTTTGGTCAACCTTTTCAAAGGCTTGACCTAAATTTTTAAATTTATTAGTTTGACTATTCGCTAAACCAAACTCACACCAATCTGAAAGTAATACTCGGGAAATTATCTTCCCCGCCGCAATTGCCGTTATTGTAAGAAATTCTGATTTTTTCGCTTTGAACACTTCCGTCCGTAAACTGCACGCTTACATCAATCTCTGCCCCGTCAACAATTTTTGAAAGTATGCTGTTATTTATATTTTCCATCTTTGTTTCAAGAGCATTTTCCTCATCTGTAACTTGATTTTCTCCGTCATCACTCATACAATTTTTCGCTCTCATACTTAAAAGTTCACTGTCAAGTCGGTAATATTCGTCTGCCCAATTGTCAATTTCACTGTCTGTTCTGTCGGTTTCAACCATAAGATTTATCGCTTTATCAAGTTTTATCTCCTGTTCGTTTTCACTCGGGTTTTTTACCGTAAATGTAAATCCGTCACAAAACTCCCCATATAAACCGTCCGAATGTTCTTTAAATTCCGCTTTTGTATATTGTGAATTATCAAGACTTCCGTAATTTGAAAAATCTCCGATTTCGGCTATGGCTATACTGTTATAATAATTATAACTATTGCCGTCTTCTGCATCTTCCGAATTTTCATTATCGTTTATATATGAATTTATAAGAAAATAAATTCCTTTTTGTTTTGAATTAAATGTCACGCTCTCAATATTTTTTCCGCTGATTTTAAGGTTTGTAAGTTCAAAATCATTAAAATAATCGGTTTTTCCCTGTGCGTTTCGATAAATCGTGTCATCATTATTAAAATCTTTCAATAAATATTGACTTCCGTTGACCGACGAAAATACACCTATTTCAGACTTGTCCTCAATTTCGGCGGCGTTTGCCGTTATTGTAAAAATATTTTTATTTGAGGAAATTCGCTCTGTATTCGGTTTAAAAAATCCTGCATATATTGCAACAAATACAAACACTGCGGCTATTGCTGCCGCTGTTCCTGTTTTCAAATTGAAAACTTTGTGCGATACATTGTTTTGTTTATATTGTTTTTCGGTATTACGCATTACTTTTATCAATTCAGCTTTCTGCTTTTCGCTAAGTTTAATATTTTTCACATTATTTTTATATACTTCCGCATTAAAATCTTTTTTATCAGTCATATGATTGCTCCCTTTCAATAATTTCTCTAAGTTGTTTTCTGCCCCTTGCTAGTCTTGATTTAACCGTTGATTGTGTTACATTCAGTATTTTTGAAATCTCACTGATTTTTAAATCTTCATAATAAAACAAATAAATCGCAACGCTGTACTTTGGCGGCAATTGCATAACGAATTGAAAAATTGCTTTATCAAAAGTATTATCCGACACACCCTGTTCTCTTGCCTCGGCAAGCGGTACGCAATGGCGAACATATGCCGATGTTTTGCAGCTTTTGGCGCAATTTACGGCAACACGCAAAAGCCATGCTTTCAGATGACTGCGGTCTTTGATTTTATGTTTGTTTTTAATTAATCTTATAAAAACTTCCTGACACACATCAAATGCGTCAGCACTGTTTTTTGTTATGTTCAAAGCCACCCTGTAAATCGTATCGGAATATTCATTTACGACATCTGTAACAAAATCATCGTTGTTTAAATCATTCATTATTTCACCACCTTTGTATATAACACTTTTTTAATTATAAAAAGGTTGCAAGAATATTTTTATTTTAATGGGAATTTATTGAAAGTTGGGAAAATTATGGTTTAACACAGTGTTTAAGGCAAATAATTTAAAAATTCAGGTCAAGCCTTTTCAAAGGTTGACCAAACTTTTATAATTTTTACGAAATACTCTGCTAAACCCTAATTATTAACTTTATTCCAAAATTCAAACAGACCATTTAAACTCCATACAAAAATAATCACCACCCCTAACAGGTGATGATTAAAAATTATTATAAAATTTGTTAGTTATATTGCAGCTTTTATTTTTCGGATACAGATTCATCAAGAACGGTTTTATCATATTCTTTTTCCGAAATTACAGAACCGTCGCTGTTACAAAACCTTAATACCACAATCGGATTTTCTTCCATTACATTGCCTACAAGCTGCTCCATCAACGGCTTTACGACCGATTTCATTTCTTCAAACTTTTCGTCAAACGCTTTCTTTATCTGCGGCAATGCCTCATCGCCTACAGTTTCAAGATATTTGTACTCGTAAACAAATTTGTTATCCTCCGCATAGCAATCAAAATCATACATACACTCATATGATTTTTTCATACTGTCTATGGCCTTTTGGGTTTCTTCTGCGTTTATATAGTCCTCTATGCTCGCAAAACTTTTTTCATCACCGCTGTTCTGTGCGGATATTTGCGTAGTTTTGGTTTTACTGCTTTTTGTTTCAGAATTATTTGTGCAGGCAACAAATATCAATGCTGTAGCAATGCAAATGAATATTGCAAAAAATCGTTTCATAAAAAACTCCCTGTTGTTTTATAATATTTTCATTTTATCATAAAAAGTTATATAAAACAACAATCACTACCCATAAAAGGTGGTGAGCTGACAACTTTTCACTTATACCGATTTCTCATCGCTTGAATTAACATCTGATGTTGTTTCCTCAAGAATTGACTTATCAAATGATTTTTCTGTGATTACAGAACCGTCATTATTTACATACTTTACAGAAATAATCGGATTTTCAATATCTACATACTCTAAAAGTTCTTCCATAAGATCAGATAAAGTAGAATCCATATCTTCAAAAGTATCATCAAGTATATTCTTCACATTTTCAAGCTTATCATCGGAAATCTGCTTTGTAAACTTATATTCATATATGAGTGCATCACCGTCAGCATAACAATCAAAATCATAAAGAGTTGTTGAAAGGGTGCTTTTCATAGTTTCAATAGATTTTTTCGTATTTGGATATTCAAGATATTCCTGAATACTCGCAAACATTTTAGAATCATCTTTGTTTGACTCTGCCTGCGAACTCTCATCGTTTGATACTGTACTATTAACAATTTCTGCACTGCTTTCAACATTATCGCCTTTGTTACTGCCTGTACATGCTGTAGCAGATACTATCATAACAGCACAAATAACTACCGCAAAAAATTTTTTCATTTAATATACTCTCCTCTTTTTTGTCGTTTATTAACAACATATTTTGTATTATTATAACATAAAACCAAATAATTGCAATAAAAATACACATTTTACAAACCGCTAAGCAATATTTTGAAAGTATAACTATATCATACAAAATTGTATATTTATTATTGATAATAGTGATATGTAAATTTTGATACTATTATAATGTACAAACAAATTTTATTATGTTAGCCTAGCAATTATAAAAGTTTGGTCAACATTTTCAAAGGTTGTAGGTATGGGCAAAGCCCACAAATACTTTTTACTAACGCTGTTGTGTTCAAGCCGGCAAACAGCGAGGCAGTTTGTGTCAGATAAAGTATATAATATTGGAAGATATTATGAGCTTTGCTTAACTCGTGTGCTGAACCATAATCTGCTACAACTTTTAATAAAGCAGCAATATAAGCTACCCAAAAATTCATAATTCAAAAATAAAGTACAACACATACTTTCACGCACAAAAGGCAAACAAAAAAGCACTACCGAAGTAGTGCTGTAATCTCAAAACTCACCTTAAAGGTGTATATTAAAGGGAGTACCCTGAAAACTGAATAAAGGTTAAGCAAACCATTGAGAAGTAATATTATAAATACTTTAATAAGCTGACCAAAAGACTCTTGTGGTCAAGCCCTCGACCTATTAGTACTGCCAAGCTAAATGCCTCACGACACTTACACACGCAGCCTATCAACCTCGTAGTCCTCAAGGGGTCTTACTTGCTTATGCAATGGGATATCTAATCTTGGAGTCGGCTTCACGCTTAGATGCTTTCAGCGTTTATCCGTTCCGTACGTAGCTGCCCAGCCGTGCCATTGGCATGACAACTGGTGCACCAGAGGTACGTCCATCCCGGTCCTCTCGTACTAAGGACAGAGCTCCTCAAATATCCTGCGCCCACGACAGATAGGGACCGAACTGTCTCGCGACGTTCTGAACCCAGCTCGCGTACCACTTTAATCGGCGAACAGCCGAACCCTTGGGACCGAATACAGCCCCAGGATGTGATGAGCCGACATCGAGGTGCCAAACCTCCCCGTCGATGTGGACTCTTGGGGGAGATCAGCCTGTTATCCCCAGGGTAGCTTTTATCCGTTGAGCGACGGCATTTCCATTCACATACCGCCGGATCACTAACTCCAACTTTCGTTACTGCTCGGACCGTCATCCTCGCAGTTAGGCTGGCTTTTGCGTTTACACTCAGAGGCACGGTTTCCGTCCGTGCTGAGCCAACCTTTGAGCGCCTCCGTTACCTTTTCGGAGGCGACCGCCCCAGTCAAACTGCCCACCTGACAATGTCCCCCGACCGGATTCACGGTCGCAGGTTAGAATTCCAGAAACCTAAGGGCGGTATCCCAACAATGACTCCGTATAAGCTGACGCTCATACTTCCCAGTCTCCCGCCTATCCTGTACATAGATTTCCGAAACCCAATATCAGGCTACAGTAAAGCTCCATGGGGTCTTTCCGTCTTGCCGCAGGTAACCGGCATCTTCACCGGTACTACAATTTCGCCGGGTGGGTAGTTGAGACAGTGCCCAGATCGTTACACCATTCGTGCGGGTCGGAACTTACCCGACAAGGAATTTCGCTACCTTAGGACCGTTATAGTTACGGCCGCCGTTTACCGGGGCTTCAATTCGGAGCTTGCACTCCTCCTCTTAACCTTCCGGCACCGGGCAGGTGTCAGCCCCTATACTTCATCTTTCGATTTGGCAGAGACCTGTGTTTTTGCTAAACAGTCGCCTGGGCCTATTCTCTGCGGCTCTTTCGAGCACTCCTTATTCCGAAGTTACGGAGTCAATTTGCCGAGTTCCTTAACTACCCTTCTCCCGCTGGCCTTAGAATTCTCTTCCTGTCCACCTGTGTCGGTTTGCGGTACGGGCGTCTACTTCTATTCACAAAGCTTTTCTCGCCATACGCCACATTTACTTCCCTACTCTTATTTCAGTCCCTTGCGCCCGGGTCAACCATCGCCCGGGTTAAACGCTTTGTATGTGTCCCTTTGTTTAAATTGTAGACGGTAACGGAATATCAACCGTTTGTGCATCGGCTACGCCTTTCGGCCTGACCTTAGCTCCCGACTTACTTGGAGCGGACGAACCTTCCTCCAAAAACCTTAGACTTTCGGCCATTAAGATTCTCACTTAATTCTCGCTACTTATTCCGGCATTCTCACTTCTGTACAGTCCACCGCCGCTTTCGCTACGACTTCACTCCGTACAGAACGCTCTCCTACCATACCTTGCGGTATCCTAAGCTTCGGTGTATAGTTTAGCCCCGTTAAATTTTCGGCGCAGAATCACTCGACCAGTGAGCTATTACGCACTCTTTTAATGAGTGGCTGCTTCTAAGCCAACATCCTGGTTGTCTATGCAATTCCACATCCTTTTCCACTTAACTATACTTTGGGACCTTAGCTGTAGGTCTGGGCTGTTTCCCTTTTGACAATGAAACTTATCTCCCACTGTCTGACTCCTGGAAAACGATTATCTGGCATTCTTAGTTTGATAAGGTTCAGTAACCTCTCGGCCCCTAGCCAATTCAGTGCTTTACCTCCAGTAATCTATTCCAAGGCTAGCCCTAAAGCTATTTCGGAGAGAACCAGCTATCTCCGGGTTCGATTGGAATTTCTCCGCTACCCACACCTCATCCGCTACCATTTCAACGGGAGTCGGTTCGGCCCTCCATGAAGTTTTACCTGCACTTCAGCCTGGACATGGGTAGGTCACCCGGTTTCGGGTCGAATACAACTGACTTCATGCGCCCTTTTCAGACTCGCTCTCGCTACGGCTTCACACCTTAAGTGCTTAACCTCGCCAGTTACATTCACTCGCCGGACCATTCTACAAAAGGTACCCGATCGTTCGTTGATGAACTTTCGGTGCTTGTAAACACAAGGTTTCAGGTTCTCTTTCACTCCCCTTCCGGGGTGCTTTTCACCTTTCCTTCACAGTACTTCTTCTCTATCGGTCACCGAGTAGTATTTAGGCTTGGAGGATGGTCCCCCCATATTCCCACCGGGTTTCACGTGTCCGGCGGTACTCTGGATACAGTCTGATGTCTTAACTTTTCGCCTACAGGATTTTCACCTTCTTTGATTGCCCTTCCCATGACATTCGGCTAAATCTCGACAATTCATTCTACTGTCCGAACCCCTAACATATTACTACATTAGGTTTGGCCTCTTCCGCGTTCGCTCGCCACTACTTACGGAATCTCAGTTGATTTCTCTTCCTCGCCCTACTTAGATGTTTCAGTTCAGGCGGTTCCCCTCATATACCTATGTATTCAGTATATGATGATTAGACTTTCCTCTAATCGGATTGCTCCATTCGGAAATCTACGGATATAACGCTCACTTACAGCTCCCCGTAGCTTATCGCAGTTAGTCACGTCCTTCTTCGGCTCTCGGTGCCAAGGCATTCCCCTTGTGCTCTTTGTAGCTTGACCATTTGAGATATCTTTTGGTTCTTCTTTGTAATGTAAATTACTCTTTTTTCGCAGTTTAATAAGCCATTAGTTGTTAACTAATCTTTTATTACCCTTTAAGCTAATTGTAGTATTTATTACCTTCGTTTAACGCTTTCTCTTATTTGAGTTTGTCAAGTTTCATTCTCTTCGCTATTCTTTAAATAACTCCCACTCGTCTAATCTGTTGCAATCACTAAAGTGATTTTACAGCTTAGTCCTCATCAGTCGTTATTTAAAGGCTTCGAGATTCAACTCTTCTTGTTAAAACCTGTCAATAATTACTTTTCTCGCTTTATCTGCTATACTTTATTCAGTTTTCAAGGTACTTTCTTTGAGTACTTTCGTACTCTTGGTGGGCTTAAGTGGACTCGAACCACCGACCTCACGCTTATCAGGCGTGCGCTCTAACCGGCTGAGCTATAAGCCCATATTTCCGGCTTTTCGGTTATTCCCTCAAGCCTTTGGTGGAAATAAGCGGGATCGAACCGCTGACCCCCTGCTTGCAAAGCAGGTGCTCTCCCAGCTGAGCTATACCCCCGTATATCTCGGGCAGGACCCTGAAAATTAAACAACGATTAAATAAATTTTTCCGTAACTGACCTTGGATGTTATATCAGCTTGTTTCATCTGATAAGTTCTCCATAGAAAGGAGGTGATCCAGCCGCACCTTCCGATACGGCTACCTTGTTACGACTTCACCCCAGTCGCCAATCCTACCTTCGGCAGCGTCCTCCTTGCGGTTAGACTACTGACTTCGGGTATTACCGGCTCCCATGGTGTGACGGGCGGTGTGTACAAGGCCCGGGAACGTATTCACCGCAGCATGCTGATCTGCGATTACTAGCAATTCCATCTTCATACAGGCGGGTTGCAGCCTGCAATCTGAACTGAGAACATTTTTAGGGGTTTGCTCCACATCACTGTATTGCTTCCCTCTGTTAATGTCCATTGTAGTACGTGTGTAGCCCAGGTCATAAGGGGCATGATGATTTGACGTCGTCCCCACCTTCCTCCGTTTTGTCAACGGCAGTCCTATTAGAGTGCTCTTGCGTAGCAACTAATAGCAAGGGTTGCGCTCGTTGCGGGACTTAACCCAACATCTCACGACACGAGCTGACGACAACCATGCACCACCTGTCTCTACTTTCCCCGAAGGGCACCTAACATATCTCTATCTCGTTAGTAGGATGTCAAGACCTGGTAAGGTTCTTCGCGTTGCTTCGAATTAAACCACATACTCCACTGCTTGTGCGGGCCCCCGTCAATTCCTTTGAGTTTCAACCTTGCGGCCGTACTCCCCAGGTGGATTACTTATTGTGTTAACTCCGGCACGGAAGGGGTCAGACCCCCCACACCTAGTAATCATCGTTTACAGCGTGGACTACCAGGGTATCTAATCCTGTTTGCTACCCACGCTTTCGTGCCTCAGCGTCAGTTAAAGCCCAGCAGGCCGCCTTCGCCACTGGTGTTCCTCCCCATCTCTACGCATTTCACCGCTACACGGGGAATTCCGCCTGCCTCTACTTCACTCAAGCTCTGCAGTTTCAAATGCAGGCTATGGGTTGAGCCCATAGATTTCACATCTGACTTGCAAAGCCGCCTACGCACCCTTTACACCCAGTAAATCCGGACAACGCTTGCTCCCTACGTATTACCGCGGCTGCTGGCACGTAGTTAGCCGGAGCTTATTCATTAAGTACCGTCACTTTCTTCGTCCTTAATAAAAGAAGTTTACAATCCGAAGACCTTCATCCTTCACGCGGCGTTGCTGCGTCAGGGTTTCCCCCATTGCGCAATATCCCCCACTGCTGCCTCCCGTAGGAGTCTGGGCCGTGTCTCAGTCCCAATGTGGCCGTTCAACCTCTCAGTCCGGCTACCGATCGCGGTCTTGGTGAGCCGTTACCTCACCAACTAACTAATCGGACGCGAGTCCATCTCTAAGCGATAAATCTTTGATATATCTACCATGCGATAAATATATGTTATGCGGTATTAGCATTCTTTTCAGAATGTTATTCCCCTCTTAGAGGCAGGTTACTCACGCGTTACTCACCCGTCCGCCACTAAACTTAATCAAATTCATTCCGAAGAAATCTTTTAAAGAAGTTCCGTTCGACTTGCATGTGTTAGGCACGCCGCCAGCGTTCGTCCTGAGCCAGGATCAAACTCTCTAAAATTTGTATATTAAGCTTTCGCTTACTATCAATTTCAGAGCTTTAATCGCTCATTCCGAATACTAACGTATCCGTAATTTCTTGATGCTTTGTTGTGTGCATCTCACTGTAAATCTTTGAGTATCCTCAAAGTATTACGGGTTCCTTTATCTTTTCGTTGTTTAATTTTCAAGGTCCTACGCACTTTTTGGAAAGTTTTTTGTCGGTTCTTACCGAACCTCTCTCAACAGTGCGTGAATTATTATATCACATTCATTTTCGTTTGTCAACACTTTTTTCAAAGTTTTTAAAAAGTTTTTTGAAATCTCTTTCATTACTTTTAAAAGCTTTTTTCTGTGCTTTCAAACCTTTCTGTTGTTTGTGCTTTCCTCAAGCGACCTTATTATTATATCATAATTATATAGAAAGTCAATATTTATTTAAATTTCTATTAACCAATCAATTTGTCTTTTCAACTTATATTTTATACAAAATGCTACATCTTTCTATTATATTTTATAAATATGACATCTTTTATTTATATCAGGATAATATATCAACAAAAACTATTATTTTGATTTTATTAACATCTTTATAACAAAATGTTAATTTATTTATTATTTTGTTTTAATACTTAATTATTTTTACCAAAACACTTTGTTAAGCAATTATAAAATGTTGTAGGTATTGGCAAAGTCCACAAATACTTTTTACTAACGCTGTTGTGTTCAAGCCGGCAAACAGTGAAGCAGTTTGTGTCAGATAAAGTATATAATATTGGAAGATATTATGAGTTTTGCTTAACTCGTGTGCTAAACCATAATCTGCTCCAGCTTTTAATAAAGCAGCAATATAAGCTACCTAAAAATTCAAAAATAAAGTACAACACATACTTTCACGCACAAAAGGCAAACAAAAAAGCACTACCGAAGTAGTGCTGTAATCTCAAAACTCACTTTAAAGGTGTATATTAAAGGGAGTACCCTGAAAACTGAATAAAGATTAAGCAAACCATTGAGAAGTAATATTATAAATACTTTAATAAGCTGACCAAAAGACTCTTGTGGTCAAGCCCTCGACCTATTAGTACTGCCAAGCTAAATGCCTCACGACACTTACACACGCAGCCTATCAACCTCGTAGTCCTCAAGGGGTCTTACTTGCTTATGCAATGGGATATCTAATCTTGGAGTCGGCTTCACGCTTAGATGCTTTCAGCGTTTATCCGTTCCGTACGTAGCTGCCCAGCCGTGCCATTGGCATGACAACTGGTGCACCAGAGGTACGTCCATCCCGGTCCTCTCGTACTAAGGACAGAGCTCCTCAAATATCCTGCGCCCACGACAGATAGGGACCGAACTGTCTCGCGACGTTCTGAACCCAGCTCGCGTACCACTTTAATCGGCGAACAGCCGAACCCTTGGGACCGAATACAGCCCCAGGATGTGATGAGCCGACATCGAGGTGCCAAACCTCCCCGTCGATGTGGACTCTTGGGGGAGATCAGCCTGTTATCCCCAGGGTAGCTTTTATCCGTTGAGCGACGGCATTTCCATTCACATACCGCCGGATCACTAACTCCAACTTTCGTTACTGCTCGGACCGTCATCCTCGCAGTTAGGCTGGCTTTTGCGTTTACACTCAGAGGCACGGTTTCCGTCCGTGCTGAGCCAACCTTTGAGCGCCTCCGTTACCTTTTCGGAGGCGACCGCCCCAGTCAAACTGCCCACCTGACAATGTCCCCCGACCGGATTCACGGTCGCAGGTTAGAATTCCAGAAACCTAAGGGCGGTATCCCAACAATGACTCCGTATAAGCTGACGCTCATACTTCCCAGTCTCCCGCCTATCCTGTACATAGATTTCCGAAACCCAATATCAGGCTACAGTAAAGCTCCATGGGGTCTTTCCGTCTTGCCGCAGGTAACCGGCATCTTCACCGGTACTACAATTTCGCCGGGTGGGTAGTTGAGACAGTGCCCAGATCGTTACACCATTCGTGCGGGTCGGAACTTACCCGACAAGGAATTTCGCTACCTTAGGACCGTTATAGTTACGGCCGCCGTTTACCGGGGCTTCAATTCGGAGCTTGCACTCCTCCTCTTAACCTTCCGGCACCGGGCAGGTGTCAGCCCCTATACTTCATCTTTCGATTTGGCAGAGACCTGTGTTTTTGCTAAACAGTCGCCTGGGCCTATTCTCTGCGGCTCTTTCGAGCACTCCTTATTCCGAAGTTACGGAGTCAATTTGCCGAGTTCCTTAACTACCCTTCTCCCGCTGGCCTTAGAATTCTCTTCCTGTCCACCTGTGTCGGTTTGCGGTACGGGCGTCTACTTCTATTCACAAAGCTTTTCTCGCCATACGCCACATTTACTTCCCTACTCTTATTTCAGTCCCTTGCGCCCGGGTCAACCATCGCCCGGGTTAAACGCTTTGTATGTGTCCCTTTGTTTAAATTGTAGACGGTAACGGAATATCAACCGTTTGTGCATCGGCTACGCCTTTCGGCCTGACCTTAGCTCCCGACTTACTTGGAGCGGACGAACCTTCCTCCAAAAACCTTAGACTTTCGGCCATTAAGATTCTCACTTAATTCTCGCTACTTATTCCGGCATTCTCACTTCTGTACAGTCCACCGCCGCTTTCGCTACGACTTCACTCCGTACAGAACGCTCTCCTACCATACCTTGCGGTATCCTAAGCTTCGGTGTATAGTTTAGCCCCGTTAAATTTTCGGCGCAGAATCACTCGACCAGTGAGCTATTACGCACTCTTTTAATGAGTGGCTGCTTCTAAGCCAACATCCTGGTTGTCTATGCAATTCCACATCCTTTTCCACTTAACTATACTTTGGGACCTTAGCTGTAGGTCTGGGCTGTTTCCCTTTTGACAATGAAACTTATCTCCCACTGTCTGACTCCTGGAAAACGATTATCTGGCATTCTTAGTTTGATAAGGTTCAGTAACCTCTCGGCCCCTAGCCAATTCAGTGCTTTACCTCCAGTAATCTATTCCAAGGCTAGCCCTAAAGCTATTTCGGAGAGAACCAGCTATCTCCGGGTTCGATTGGAATTTCTCCGCTACCCACACCTCATCCGCTACCATTTCAACGGGAGTCGGTTCGGCCCTCCATGAAGTTTTACCTGCACTTCAGCCTGGACATGGGTAGGTCACCCGGTTTCGGGTCGAATACAACTGACTTCATACGCCCTTTTCAGACTCGCTCTCGCTACGGCTTCACACCTTAAGTGCTTAACCTTGCCAGTTACATTCACTCGCCGGACCATTCTACAAAAGGTACCCGATCGTTCGTTGATGAACTTTCGGTGCTTGTAAACACAAGGTTTCAGGTTCTCTTTCACTCCCCTTCCGGGGTGCTTTTCACCTTTCCTTCACAGTACTTCTTCTCTATCGGTCACCGAGTAGTATTTAGGCTTGGAGGATGGTCCCCCCGTATTCCCACCGGGTTTCACGTGTCCGGCGGTACTCTGGATACAGTCTGATGTCTTAACTTTTCGCCTACAGGATTTTCACCTTCTTTGATTGCCCTTCCCATGACATTCGGCTAAATCTCGACAATTCATTTTACTGTCCGAACCCCTAACATATTACTACATTAGGTTTGGCCTCTTCCGCGTTCGCTCGCCACTACTTACGGAATCTCAGTTGATTTCTCTTCCTCGCCCTACTTAGATGTTTCAGTTCAGGCGGTTCCCCTCATATACCTATGTATTCAGTATATGATGATTAGACTTTCCTCTAATCGGATTGCTCCATTCGGAAATCTACGGATATAACGCTCACTTACAGCTCCCCGTAGCTTATCGCAGTTAGTCACGTCCTTCTTCGGCTCTCGGTGCCAAGGCATTCCCCTTGTGCTCTTTGTAGCTTGACCATTTGAGATATCTTTTGGTTCTTCTTTGTAATGTAAATTACTCTTTTTTCGCAGTTTAATAAGCCATTAGTTTATAACTAATCTTTTATTACCCTTTAAGCTAATTGTAGTATTTATTACCTTCGTTTAACGCTTTCTCTTATTTGAGTTTGTCAAGTTTCATTCTCTTCGCTATTCTTTAAATAACTCCCACTCGTCTAATCTGTTGCAATCACTAAAGTGATTTTACAGCTTAGTCCTCATCAGTCGTTATTTAAAGGCTTCGAGATTCAACTCTTCTTGTTAAAACCTGTCAATAATTACTTTTCTCGCTTTATCTGCTATACTTTATTCAGTTTTCAAGGTACTTTCTTTGAGTACTTTCGTACTCTTGGTGGGCTTAAGTGGACTCGAACCACCGACCTCACGCTTATCAGGCGTGCGCTCTAACCGGCTGAGCTATAAGCCCATATTTCCGGCTTTTCGGTTATTCCCTCAAGCCTTTGGTGGAGATAAGCGGGATCGAACCGCTGACCCCCTGCTTGCAAAGCAGGTGCTCTCCCAGCTGAGCTATACCCCCGTATATCTCGGGCAGGACCCTGAAAATTAAACAACGATTCAATAAATTACTTCCGTAACTGACCTTGGATGTTATATCAGCTTATTTCATCCGATAAATTCTCCATAGAAAGGAGGTGATCCAGCCGCACCTTCCGATACGGCTACCTTGTTACGACTTCACCCCAGTCGCCAATCCTACCTTCGGCAGCGTCCTCCTTGCGGTTAGACTACTGACTTCGGGTATTACCGGCTCCCATGGTGTGACGGGCGGTGTGTACAAGGCCCGGGAACGTATTCACCGCAGCATGCTGATCTGCGATTACTAGCAATTCCATCTTCATACAGGCGGGTTGCAGCCTGCAATCTGAACTGAGAACATTTTTAGGGGTTTGCTCCACATCGCTGTATTGCTTCCCTCTGTTAATATCCATTGTAGTACGTGTGTAGCCCAGGTCATAAGGGGCATGATGATTTGACGTCGTCCCCACCTTCCTCCGTTTTGTCAACGGCAGTCCTATTAGAGTGCTCTTGCGTAGCAACTAATAGCAAGGGTTGCGCTCGTTGCGGGACTTAACCCAACATCTCACGACACGAGCTGACGACAACCATGCACCACCTGTCTCTACTTTCCCCGAAGGGCACCTAACATATCTCTATCTCGTTAGTAGGATGTCAAGACCTGGTAAGGTTCTTCGCGTTGCTTCGAATTAAACCACATACTCCACTGCTTGTGCGGGCCCCCGTCAATTCCTTTGAGTTTCAACCTTGCGGCCGTACTCCCCAGGTGGATTACTTATTGTGTTAACTCCGGCACGGAAGGGGTCAGACCCCCCACACCTAGTAATCATCGTTTACAGCGTGGACTACCAGGGTATCTAATCCTGTTTGCTACCCACGCTTTCGTGCCTCAGCGTCAGTTAAAGCCCAGCAGGCCGCCTTCGCCACTGGTGTTCCTCCCCATCTCTACGCATTTCACCGCTACACGGGGAATTCCGCCTGCCTCTACTTCACTCAAGCTCTGCAGTTTCAAATGCAGGCTATGGGTTGAGCCCATAGATTTCACATCTGACTTGCAAAGCCGCCTACGCACCCTTTACACCCAGTAAATCCGGACAACGCTTGCTCCCTACGTATTACCGCGGCTGCTGGCACGTAGTTAGCCGGAGCTTATTCATTAAGTACCGTCACTTTCTTCGTCCTTAATAAAAGAAGTTTACAATCCGAAGACCTTCATCCTTCACGCGGCGTTGCTGCGTCAGGGTTTCCCCCATTGCGCAATATCCCCCACTGCTGCCTCCCGTAGGAGTCTGGGCCGTGTCTCAGTCCCAATGTGGCCGTTCAACCTCTCAGTCCGGCTACCGATCGCGGTCTTGGTGAGCCGTTACCTCACCAACTAACTAATCGGACGCGAGTCCATCTCTAAGCGATAAATCTTTGATATATCTACCATGCGATAAATATATGTTATGCGGTATTAGCATTCTTTTCAGAATGTTATTCCCCTCTTAGAGGCAGGTTACTCACGCGTTACTCACCCGTCCGCCACTAAACTTAATCAAATTCATTCCGAAGAAATCTTTTAAAAAAGTTCCGTTCGACTTGCATGTGTTAGGCACGCCGCCAGCGTTCGTCCTGAGCCAGGATCAAACTCTCTAAAATTTGTATATTAAGCTTTCGCTTACTATCAATTTCAGAGCTTTAATCGCTCATTCCGAATACTAACGTATCCGTAATTTTTGATGCTTTGTTGTGTGCATCTCACTGTAAATCTTTGAGTATCCTCAAAGTATTACGGGTTCCTTTATCTTTCTCGTTGTTTAATTTTCAAGGTCCTACGCACTTGTGTTTATCGGAATTTTCCGTGTCACTGTCAAGTGCTCAATTATTATATCATTTACTTTGCCAAATGTCAACACTTTTTTAAAAAAACTTTAAAAAAATTCCTATTTTATTTTAAATACGACTATATTTGACTTTTTTATTTACACAACCACAATATATAGTAGTTGTGTTTTACTTAAGCATAACGATTTTCAATATTATATTATATACAGTCTATATAATCAATGTATTTTTCTTTATTTTCTTACAATTAAAATTGCTTTAGCTTAACTAAATACATTAATAACAATTTATATCGACAGCTTTGTATAAATTATTTCTTTCTATTGCAATTAATTATACTATATTATAAAATATAATTATCAATTTAATCGGAGGAAAACTATGAACCAGCCTTTTAATCCGTATCAACACAATGTTGATATACTTAGAGGTTTTTTCAGAAAACCTATTATCCTTATCACTGCGCTTACCTTTTGTGTACCTACTATTTGCAAAATAGTCACAGCGGTTTCTTCTATGATGATTTCATTCAAATACATTATAGAAAAAAACGAGAATGTCAATTTATCTTTTTCTATTGATATATCGTCTTTAGCCTTTTTGTTTGCATTTATATTGCTGTTCTGCACAGCAAGAAGCCGCAGGCCAATTGTAAAGCTAAAACCGCCTGTTACATTTTTAAGGGTACTTACAATTATCTTTACTGCTTTTACGGGAATATCGCTTGCAGTATCATTGATATTGGTTATTTTATTAATTGTATTCGGCTCTGGTATGCCCGAAGATATTTTCCGAACTTCTGCTATACTGCTGGGTATTAATTTTATCAGTACACTCTGCGAGTTTATCTTTTTCCTTGCCTCCTGTAAACTTACAAAAGGCATTAAGTATTCGCTTTCATCTGTATTTATTACAAAAGCGGGCGCAAAGGCAACCGCCGTATCGGGTTTTGTTTATGCGGTAATCTCTGTTATATCGTCTGTTATTGGATATATGTTTATATCAGGCTCGATTGACGCTTTGTTTTACTTTGCCAATCAAATATCCGGAACACTTGAAAGATCGGGTGTGAATTTCTCAAGCAATTTTGTAAACAATTCAGAGCTTTTTGATACAGTAACAAATGTTGCAAATACTTTATACCCTATTACCTTAGTTTGCGGTATTATAGAGCTTATTCCGTTTATATTCGTAAGCATTGTGGCTTTAATGTACTTTAACTATATAAAGAAAACAACCGACAGCCTTGTGCTTTCACCTGTCGACAGCGAAGCAACACGCTTTTACAGAGATAGCGAGCCTGTTCACGGCAATGAGCCGCAGATGCCGTTTAATCAGAATAACGGCACACCGTTTGCTCCGCCTGTTGTTCCAAACAATCAGCCGATTGATAATCAGCCTTCACAGCAATTTGTTTATGAGAATCCATATGCAGACAACAGAGTTAATAATGTTCAGCCGACACCGCAAACACCGCCGCAGGATTTTGTTCCTCAACCTGTATTTAATAATACAGAAAAAGCGGAAAATAATTCTGCCGAAAAGATTTGTGCCAAATGCGGTAAGCAATCGCCTATTGATATGAACTTCTGCCCTTATTGCGGTAATAAATTTTGAGAATAAACAAAAAGTAAGGAGATACCACGCTCGGTATCTCCTTTTAATTATGCTTATTAAATTACAAATCAATTTTTAAATGCAAGGAAGTCCTCAACCGCATTTTCTCTTGCCTTATACTCGTTTGAGTCTTTTTTAGGGTTGTCCTTGTCTATTTTTGTATCGTTGTAAATCATAAGATACTTGCCGTTATTTGAAAGGTAAGCCGCATTTACAGGATAACCCTCAATAATAGTAAAGCTGTTGCTGTCCTTTACCTCTTTAACGATTTCTTTTGCTGTATCGTTGAGTTTAGTTGTATCGTACTCATAAAGCTCAATAGCAAGGTTATTGCTTATGCTGTACTTAACGCCCTGCTTTGCGCCGATAAAAGATGCGTCCATTTCTGTTTTGACAGCTTTGTCTGTATAATAACCCTTATCCTGCATATAGCTGCAAAGTCCGTCAAAGGTATCTTTGTAATTGGCGTCTGTCACCTTGCTTGTTTCGTCAGATGTAGAATCCGATGACTGACTTGCAGATGTTGTCTGCTGGTTTGCCTTAGACGCCTGCTCAAGAGCATCATTATATCCACAGCCTGCTGCTGAAATTGCAATTACAGATGCCATCAACAATGCAGAGATAATCTTCTTCATATTTCAAAATCCTTTCAATGCGAATTTACACTTTTCGTATATTATAGCTTATATTTGCCGATAAATCAAGCATTATATTATTTTTACAGAAAAAGCGGAAATGCAAACGCACTTCCGCTTAAATTTATATATTAAAGAACATACACATTAACATCTCTTCTGCCAAAGTTTACGCAGTCATCGTAACTGAAGTAGAAGAGGTCAACTATAGCCGAACCGTCCATCAATGCTCCGCCTGTGTCAACAGCGGTTGCATAGCCGTAAACATGACTGCCGTCTGCCGCCTCAATGTAGAGCTTTGAACCGTAAGGAATGATTGCAGGGTTTACCGCAACGCCGCCCTCGTAAACTGTTGCGCCTGTTGCTGTAAGTGAACCCGGAGCCGCCGTATAGGCTGTACCCGAACCCGAAACCATATAGCGGTATGAAACAGGTGCGCCGCTTGTATCGGTTATAGTGCCTCTCTTTGTGCCGTTAAGAATAACCTTGTCAACCGGCTCTTTTGTAACCTTCTCGCCGATTACCTTTGTTGAAGCGTACTTACCGTCAATGTATTTACATCTCTTGGTTACTTCCTTTTCACCGTCAACGCCTTTCTGAGATACCTGCGACTCGCCTGTGAGAATATCGTCGGAATCTTTTTCGATTGTGTCGTAAGAGATTTTCTCTGTTGATTTCTCGTCAACATATGTTACCTTTTTGAGGATGATTTCCATATCGTCCTCAACCTGAGCATTTTTGTCAACGCTTAAAATATCATTGTCAGTAACAGTGTAGCCAAGAATATTAAGAGCGTTTTCTACTGTGCCCTCAGGGGCTTTTACGCTCATCTCTGTGCCGTTTGTTGTTAGCTTAATGTTTTTTGCGTTGTAAACATAAATGTTCGTATCGTCAGTGATTACTGTGTTAAGCGACGGTGTAACGCTCTTGTTGTCGGTAAGGGTAATTCCTGTTCTGTCAAGAACTTCCTGAACCGTACCCTTTGCAAGAGATATAGTCTGCTTTTCACCGCAGTTGTCGATTGTGATTTTATTTGCCTTGATTACATCAAAAGACATATTGAAGTTTTTGTTTGTGCTTACAACAACATCGCCGTTGCCCACCTCAAACTCTGTTGAGCTTTCAACATAAGTTTTGCTTGCGGTAACTTCATCTGCTGTAGCTGTGGCTGCTGCTGCATTTACCAAAGCTCCTGCAGAAAGAGTTGCACAAAGAATTGCTGCGACCGTCCATTTAATTGCAGGCTTTGAAAATGTTTTTAGCATCATAAGAAATTCTTCCTTTCTTCAGTGATTTTTGCAAGTGCAAAAACCGCTTTCCGTTTGGCTTTTTTCTAAAATTTGGTTACTTGTGAAGGCTGTTTTAACGCTTGTTAAAGCTGTTCGCAAGCAACGGCGTTATTATAGGCTTATATTTTGAATATGTCAAACAGTAAGAAAGTAAAGTTTTTATGGAAAATGCACAACAATTTCGACTTTTTTTCTGTATTAGCAAATTATTTTTTCGTTTTTTGAATTAAAATCCTGCAAATTTGTAGTCAAATTGCAAGAAAATGAAAGTTTACTTTTTAGATACCGATTTGTAACAAGTTTGTAACTAAAAATCAGCATATATTACAAAAGTATTACAAACAAAAATATACCTATTTTTATTTTTACAAATTTTAAAATAACCGCTTAAATACTGTGTTTTTTACAAAATAAAAAATTGAGCTTTATCTCTAAAACTCAATTTTTAACTATTTTTTATTTAATTTTCTTTTTAATAATTATTGCTTTTCAGTTGAAAAAAACTTTGTGAGTAAGCACAGACAGGACACACGGTCGGAGCGGTTTTTCCGACGCAAATATGACCGCAGTTTCGGCATATCCATACCGCATCTCCGTCCTTTGAAAAAACAAGTTTTTCCTGTACATTATTAAGCAGAGTTTTAAACCTTTCTTCGTGTTGCTTTTCTATCTCGGCAACCTTTTCAAACAAACCTGCTATAAAGTCAAAGCCCTCTTCTCTCGCTGTCTTGGCAAACTGCGGATACATTTCATTCCATTCGTAATATTCGCCGTCCGAAGCAAGCTGTAGGTTTTCTTCTGTTGTACTCGTTTTTCCTTTCAGAAGATTGTACCATATCTGTGCGTGGGCTTTTTCGTTCTTTGCGGTTTCTTCAAAAAGCTCGGCTATCTGTTCGTATCCGTCGGCTTTTGCCTTATCTGAATAGAATGTATATTTGTTTCTTGCTATTGACTCACCGGCAAGAGCCGCCTCAAGATTTTTCTCTGTTTGCGAACCTTTTAATTGCATACATAAACTCCCTTTTACGATTTTCTTTTCTATATATAGTATATACAGGCAAAGTGCGTATATACAAAAGCGGTAAAAACTTGCATTTATGCGGTATTTTTGGTATATTAAAAACATAAATATTAGATTTTATACAGCTCAGGGGTTAGCAAAACGATTAGATTAGAAATTTAAAATTACAGATAGTTTTTTAATCCGTTTACTTTATACCTGCTAATCCCTCAACAAAATAAAAAGAGGTTTTTTAAATGGCTTGGTTTTTTACAGATGAAAATATCACTTCCGACACCTATGTTATTTCAGGTGAAAACGCACGACATATATCAAAATCATTGCGAATGAAAAAAGGCGAAGAACTCACGCTGGTTACCCCCGACAATACGCAGTGTGAATGTGTACTCACAGAGATTACAGCCGAATATTCTGCGGTAAAAATTACGGAAAAAAGGCCGTGCGAGAATGAACCCGATGTATTCGTAACCCTGTATCAGGCTCTGCCAAAGGGCGATAAAATGGACTATATTGTGCAAAAATGCGTTGAACTCGGCATATCAAGAATAGTTCCCATGCTCTCGGCAAGATGCGTTTCAAGACCTGATGCAAAGTCAATAAAGAAAAAATGCGAGCGTTGGCAAAAGATAGCTTTGCAGGCGGCAATGCAGAGCAGAAGAGGAATCATCCCGCAGGTTTGCGACTGCGTGAGCTTTGAAAAAGCCGCACAAATGAGCCTTGAAAGCGAAAAACAGATTATTTTTTACGAACTTGGCGGAGAAAAAGTAAATAAAATTCTCGATAAAAAGCCAAAAAGTATAGCAATGTTTATCGGCAGTGAGGGCGGATTTGAGCAGTCCGAAGTTGATAAAATCATCGCAAACGGAGGCAGTCCGGCAACCCTCGGCAAAAGAATTTTAAGAGCGGAAACCGCACCTCTCGCCGCACTTTCTATTATAATGTTCCAAACAGATAATTTTTAAAATAAAAAACGAGCCTCACGCCCGTTTTGATTAATATATAATAAGTTACAGAAAAAATATAATAAAGCAATCAGTCTTTATTATGTTTTTCGGATTAAATAATCGTCCAACACTTGCTTGTCTGATAGTTGGGCGGTTATTTTTATGTCTGCGATAACAGCGTAAAACACTAACTGCCTTGACTTTTTCTAAATAACGCTTATTATATTGTGTCAATTATAAATGTTCTTGATAATATAGGATATATACTATATTATAATTATATAAAGGTGTTGTATAAATAAGTTTTTGTGTTGAATATTATGAATTAGAAAACGGAACCTGTACTGTTGAAGAATTCATTTTAAAACAAGATAACAAAATGCAGGCAAAAATATTTAAAAATCTTGAATTGCTTGAAATTAGAGGAAATGAACTTAGAGAGCCATTTTCATAACATATTGAAGACGGTATTTTTGAAATCAGAAATAAAGTCGGAAATGATATTACCGGAATTTTTTATTTCTTTGTAATTGGGCAAAAAATAATACTTACAAACGGATTTATAAAGAAAACACAAAAAACTCCAAAAGCTGAAATTGCTTTAGCTAAAAAATACAGAAATGATTATCTTAATCGAGAGGAGATTTGATTATGTCTAAAAATTTCAGAGTAACTTTAAATGAAAGATTAAAAGACGAAAATTTTAAGAGTGAATATGATGCTTTAGAGCCTGAATACCAACTTATCAATGCAATTCTTGATTGTAGAAAAGAAATGAATATGACTCAAAAACAACTCTCCGAAGCCACGGGAATTGCACAGGGCGATATAAGTAAAATTGAAAACGGCTGTGCAAATCCATCTTTAAAAACAATTGAAAGAATTGCAAAAGGTATGGGTAAAAAATTAAAACTTGAATTTGTATAAAAATCTCTCAAAAAACGATACACAAAGAAATGCACCAAAAAGTCAGAAACTTTTTGGTGCATTTTTCAATCTTTCTTACTTTCCTTAGCAATCTTATCTAAAGACAATTGCTTTGTGTATTCCTGCAGGCTTTTCATATATTCATTAAAGCTGCATTCTTTTTCGCCGTAAACGGGGTTTAATTCATATTCGAGCGGCAGCCATGTACGGATTTCCGCCTCGTTATGCTGAATTGACGCTTCGAGTTTATCCATAGCTTTCCAGAGCTTTGCCTCTTCGGTTTTAAGCTCGTCCATTTCTTTATAAAGAGAAGTAAGCTCATCTTTATAAGGCTGTGGGAGAGTATTTAACCATTCGCAAAGTTTATGCTTTTCGATTTCTTCGTCATTGCTCGTCTTATAAAATGACGGAATGTCCCCTGTAAAAGCCTCGCCAAGGTCATGAAAAATACACATCATAATCACCTTGTCCATATCTACATTTGGAAACTCATCTTTTACAAAATAAGCAAACAGCGACAATCTCCAGCTATGCTCGGCAACGCTCTCTCGCCTGCCGTTTGAAAGCCAACTGTGTCTGGTATTTTTCTTTAAATTTTCTGCAAGATATAAAATTTCTGTAAGTTTTTCGGGAGTCATAACAATACCTCTTTACTCTGAATAAGTCGGAATATTCCACTCGGTCAAATGCTCGTCGGTAACGGGAAAATACCTAAAAAGCATTGTACTGTCGTTATTTT
Source organism: Ruminococcus sp. FMBCY1 (assembly GCF_023921805.1). Lineage (GTDB taxonomy): Bacteria > Bacillota > Clostridia > Oscillospirales > Acutalibacteraceae > Ruminococcoides > Ruminococcoides intestinale_A. Next base: position 1,677,440 of record NZ_CP074197.1, read on the forward strand.
CGTCTTTTTTGCCTGTAGTAAGGTTAAAAATATTGTTTTCATAAGCAAGCGAACTTTTGTTTTCAAAGGTTGTTTCGTTAAAAATCTTTTCAAACAGCTCAACATCATCGCTTGTGTAGCCTCCGACGGCAGCAGCCATAACAGCCGACATATTAAGTATTCTTTCGCTGTACTGATGTTCGCCGTCAATAGACACATACTTTGACATAGTAGTGCCGCAGCCGACATTCATTATTTTGTGACTGCGTGACTCAACCGCCACGGTAAGCTCAGCATTGTCTATATCATAGTAATAACAAAAATACTCAACTCCGTTAGCGTCTTTTTTGGTTTCTCCGAGCCTTTTCCAATTTTCCATACTGAGATATTCGTCACCGCCCGAACGAAACATTATTTCGTTATAGCGCTCGGTAAATTTCTCAATATTTATATTATATCTTTTGCCGTTCACATTGGTGCTGTCCTCCTGCGCTTTTTCCTTTGTGTAAGCAAGGATTTCGTCAAGTGAAGCCGTACCGCCTTTTACAATTGTTTTCTGCTCTTTACAAGCCGCAAAAGAAAAGGCAAGCACCAAAGCAAACAGTACAGGCACAATTTTTTTCATACCTATTACCTCGTTTGATTAGTCAAAGTGTTGGTTTTGTCGGAAATATGTGATTTAATATTCAGGTTAATAAAGTAAAAAACACGCTCTCTGCCAAAAAATCAGAAAAGTTTGGTCAACCTTTAAAAAGGCTTGACCTAAATTTTTAAATTATTTAATCTTAGCCTTGCGATTAACTGTGCTAAACCATAATTTTTACCCGACAATTACTTTTATCAAAATATGTTATAGCCCTCCTTTTTACGGGAAGGCTATATTTTTTATTTATTCTTCTGTATTCTCTTCGGCATTTGTTTCAGGGGCAGTATTCTCCTCGGAAGTTTCTTCTTCGGCTGTTTCCTCTGTTTTTTCGCTCTCACTGTCCTCGTGAGGTGCTCTTGCAACAGTAACTACCTTATCGTTTTCGCCTATTCTCATAAGAGTAACGCCCTTGCTCGGTCTGTTACAGATTCTTACAGTATCGGCGGCAATTCTGATAATTACGCCCTCCTGCGAAATAATGATAATATCCTCGTCAAGCTTAACCGCACTGACAGCCGCAACATTTCCGTATTTTTCGGTGTGGTAGTTGGTAATACCCTTACCGCCACGGCTCTGCAAGCGGTAGTCGCTTACATTTGAAATTCTGCCAAAGCCTGTTTCGGACGCAGTAAGAATAAGGTCATCATTTGCAACAACGCACATACCCACAACGCAGTCGCCCTCACGCAGAGAAATAGCCTTAACGCCTCTTGCCTGTCTGCCCATAGGACGAACATCGGTTTCTTCAAATCTGATAGCAAGGCCGTTCTTTGTAGCCACAATAACCTGCTGATTGCCGTCTGTAAGTCTTACCCATGCAAGCTCGTCACCCTCGTTAAGTTCAAGGGCAATAAGTCCGCCTTTTCTTGCGGTATTATATGCATTGAGAGAAATTCTCTTTATAATACCCTGCTTTGTAACCATAACAAGGTACTTTTCCTCGTCAAATTCAGGCACTCTAATCATAGAAGTTACCTTTTCGTCCGCCGCAATCGGGAGCAGATTTGCAATATTCATACCCTTTGACTGACGGCTTCCCTCCGGCACTTCATAGCACTTGAGCCTGTACACTCTGCCCTTATCGGTAAAGAACAGTACATAATCGTGAGAATTAATTACGAACATTTCAGTCGCAACATCTTCTTCTCTGCGTGACATACCCGATACGCCACGGCCGCCTCTGTTCTGAATCTTGTAGGTATCAACAGCAAGGCGCTTTACATAGCCGAATTGAGTAAGTGTGAGCACGCATTCCTGATTCGGAATAAGATCCTCAATGTCAACTTCGCCGTTGACAGCGCAGATTTCCGTTCTTCTCGGATCTGCAAACTTATTTCTGATTACAATAAGCTCTTCCTTGATAATTTCACGCTGTCTGCCCTCATCGGCAAGAATAGCGTTGTATTCTTCGATTTTTGTCTTTAAAGCGGCAATTTCGTCTTCAATTTTTGTGCGCTCCATATTTGTGAGCTGACCTAAACGCATCTGAACAATTGCCTGTGCCTGAACATCGTCAAGACCAAAGCGCTCCATAAGGTTTACCTTAGCGGTAGCCTGGTCTTTACTATTTCTGATGATTGAGATTACCTCGTCAATAAAGTCAATCGCAATCTTCAAGCCCTCAAGGATATGCTCTCTGTCCTTTGCCTTTTTAAGGTCAAATTCCGTTCTTCTGCGTATGATTTCCTGCTGGAAGTTTACATACTCTGTAAGCATTTCCTTAAGGTTTAATATCTTAGGAACACCGTCAACAATTGCAAGCATAATTGCGCCGAAAGTTGTCTGTAATTGTGTAAGATTAAAGAGGTTGTTAAGAACAATGCTTGCAGACGCTTCACGCTTAACATCAATTTCAATATGCATACCCTGACGGTCGGAGTGGTCCTCAATGTTAGAAATACCGTCAATTCTCTTGTCTTTCACAAGGTCGGCAATGTATTCGATAAGTCTTGCCTTGTTGACCTGATAAGGCAGTTCGGTAACAATAATCTTGTATCTGCCGTTTTTAGCCTCTACAATCTCTGTTTTGGCTCTCACGGTAATTTTACCTCTGCCGGTCGCATAAGTGGCTCTTATACCGCTTCTGCCCATAATAATGCCGCCTGTCGGAAAGTCAGGGCCGGGCATATAGTCCATAAGACCGGCAAGGTCAATATCTGGATTATCAATAAGTGCACAAGCGGCGTCAATGGTTTCGCCGAGGTTGTGCGGAGGAATCTTTGTAGCCATACCTACGGCGATACCGTCAGAACCGTTTACAAGCAGGTTAGGAAATCTGCTCGGAAGTACGGTTGGCTCTTCAAGTCTGTCGTCAAAGTTAGGCTGAAAATCAACCGTCTTTTTGTCAATATCGGTAAGCATTTCGCAAGAAATCTTGCTCATTCTCGCCTCTGTGTATCTGTATGCGGCAGGCGGGTCACCGTCAACCGAACCGAAGTTACCGTGGCCGTCAACAAGCATATATCTCATTGAAAAGTCCTGTGCAAGTCGAACAAGCGCATCGTAAACAGACGCATCACCGTGAGGATGATACGCACCGAGCACAGCACCTACGGTGTCTGCGCACTTATGGTACGGCTTGTTAGGGTCAAGACCCTTTTCGTACATTGTGTAGAGAATACGCCTGTGAACAGGTTTTAAACCGTCACGAACATCAGGTAACGCACGGGAGATAATAACGCTCATCGAGTAGTCAAGAAAACTTGATTTCATTTCTTCCTGCACATCGACATCTCTTATTCTTCCGTGATTAAATACTCCATTTTCCATATTTTCGTTGTCCATATTATTCATTCCTCAAGGTTTATGTAAATTGTTTTATCTTTTCGTAAAGCTCGGGCATACGCTTTCTTATGCTTATCGGGCGGAATGTCTTTGAATCGACAAATCCGTGCTCGGTAGTACCGTAGCCGAGTTCTGTTTCCGAGCCGTCAGGCTCTATTCTCTTTACTGTGTATGAAAAAGTAATTCTTGCGGCAGAAATTAAAATTACCTTTGTGCGTAAAATAATTTCATCGTCATAAAACGCAGGCTTGCCGAATGAACAGTTAAGGTTCAAAAGCGGCGTCATAATTCCCTGTTCTTCCATTTCACGATAATTAAAGCCGAGCATTTTTATATAGTCGCCCCTGCCCATTTCGTACCATATCGGATAATTTGAGTGGTGAACAATGCCCATACAATCCGTTTCGGCATAACGCACCCGAAATTTAGTTCGTGAATGCACAAAAATCACTCCTTTTACAACGATAAGACAATTTGTATAAAATATATTCTTACTTCCGACAACAGCTAAGTTACAGTCGGAAATTTTTATTATAAAAAGACAGTTTGCCAAATGATAATATTCTTGTCCCAAATAATTAAACTGCGGTCGGAACATTCGTTTTAAATTATCACAAATTTACCGCTCAAAAAATTCAGTTCAAAACAGAATTAAACATCAAGATTTTGAACGAATTTAGCGTTTTTCTCAATAAATTCTCTTCTCGGTTCAACCTTATCGCCCATAAGAATGGTGAAGATTTCGTCTGCCTCTTCCGCCTCGTTGAGGTTTACCCTGAGCATAAGTCTTGTTTCCGGATTCATAGTGGTTTCCCAAAGCTGTTCGGAGTCCATCTCACCAAGACCTTTGTAACGCTGAATTTCGGTTTTGCCCTCTGTTGCGGCTAAAATCTGGTCACGCTCAATGTCCGAGTAAGCGTACTTGTGCTCCTTGCCCTTTGAAATTCTGTAAAGCGGAGGCTGTGCAATATAGATATGCCCCTCCTCAATGAGCGGACGCATAAATCTGAAAAAGAAGGTCAAAAGAAGTGTTCTGATATGCTGACCGTCAACATCGGCATCCGCCATAATAATAATTTTTCCGTAACGCAGTTTTGTAATATCAAATTCGTCGCCTATACCCGTGCCGAGTGCGGTTATAACAGGCATAAGTTTATCGTTTCCGTAAACTCTGTCAAGTCTTGCCTTTTCTACATTGAGCATTTTACCCCAGAGCGGCAGAATAGCCTGGAATTTACGGTCACGACCGCCCTTTGCCGAACCGCCCGCAGAGTCACCCTCTACGATGTAAATTTCGGTAATCTCGCTGTCTTTTGACTGACAGTCGGCAAGTTTGCCCGGTAATTGAGCAGACTCAAGAGCAGATTTTCTTCTTACGCTCTCTCTCGCCTTTCTTGCCGCCTCTCTTGCCCTTGCAGACGCAAGCGACTTTTCAAAAATAGCCTTTGCAACCTGTGGGTTTTCCTCAAGATAAATCATAAGTTTTTCGCTTACGAGTTTATCAACCATGGTTCTTACCTCGGTATTACCGAGTTTTGCCTTAGTCTGTCCCTCAAATTGCGCCTCTTTAAGTTTTACGCTGATGATGGCGGTAATACCCTCTCGCACATCTTCACCGCTTAAGTTTTTATCGTTATCCTTAAGTTTGCCGAACTTTCTTGCGTAATCGTTCATAACCCTTGTAAGCGCACGCTTAAAGCCCTCTTCGTGAGTACCGCCGTCGGTGGTATGAATGTTGTTGGCAAATGTAAGGAGATTTTCGTTGTAGCTGTCATTATACTGCAAAGCAACTTCAACCGAGATTGTGTCCTCGTCATTCTTTGCGGCAAAATAAATAACATCGGGATGAATAACGGCAAGCGCTCTCTTTTTGTGAATATAATCGACAAAGCTCTTTATACCGCCCTCATAAACAAAGTTGTTTTTTATAATTTCGTCTTTGTTTCTCTCATCTCTAAGCTCAATATGCACGCCTGCGTTAAGAAAAGCCTGCTCACGCAAACGCTTTTCAAGCACACCGTACTCATAAACATCGGTTTCCTTGAAGATGAGCGGATCTGCCTTAAAGCGTACTTCCGTACCCTTTATGTCTGACTTGCCTATTTTGTGGAGGTCGGTAACAATCTTACCTCTTTCATAGCGCTGCATATAAATATCCTTGCCGTCGCAAACCTTTACTTCAAGCCATTCGGAAAGCGCATTTACAACAGACGCACCAACACCGTGCAAGCCGCCCGACACCTTGTAACCGCCACCGCCGAACTTACCGCCTGCGTGAAGAACCGTAAATACAACCGTTACGGCAGGCAAGCCTGTCTTGCTGTTGATGCCTACAGGAATACCACGGCCGTTATCGGTAACTCTGATGATATTTCCCTCCTCGATTACCACATCAATCTTTGTGCAGTAGCCGGCAAGCGCCTCGTCGATAGAGTTATCTACAATTTCATAAACAAGGTGATGAAGACCTCTCGGACCTGTTGAGCCTATGTACATACCCGGTCTTTTTCTGACCGCTTCAAGTCCCTCAAGAACCTGAATTTCATTGGCACCGTACTCTTGCTCGACTTTGGTCATCTCAATGTTATTTTCATTGTCCATTTTTTTACCTCCAATATCAGAGCCAAGGCACAGCCTTTGCCCTGTTCACACTCTTAAAAAGAGCGGAAAGTATTTTTTCTGACCGTATTTGTGCACCGAAAATTACGGCGCATAAACCGTCAGGTTGTTGTTAATTTCAATTTCTAAATTTTCAGTTGGCAAATCACAAAAAAATCTGTCAATAATAAAATTTAGTTTCTTTATCAAAAAGTTAGGATAAATTACGGTTTAGTGTAATACTTAGTCCGGTAATTATAAAAGTTTGGTCAACCTTTTCAAAGGTTGTGGGTGTGGGCAAAGCCCACAAATACTTTTTGCTGACGCAAATTTTTGATAGCCAAACAGCTTGCTGTTTGGCGGCTTTAACACAACGGCGTTAGCTTTTAAATGCGATAGCAAAATAAGAAAGAAATTCGTTATTTCATTAAAAAAATATAGGTCTTTTTTTATGGCTGTCGCCTGTTTTTTTCAAACTTAGTCTTAGCACGCAAACAGCGAGGCTGTTTGCGACCGATAAAAACTTATATTGGAAGATTTTATGGGCGCTGCCCAAACCCGCAAGCCTTTAAAAAGGCTTGACCTAAATTTTTTAATTATACCTCTAAAATTGTGAGCAAAACCATAATTCATTACTGCTGCCCCATCATTTAGAATAAAGCCAAAATTTATTTGTTTTTCTTTCCCTTTTTTATATCCTTAAACGATACAAACAGTGGGTACAATGCTATGAACAGCAGTATAAAAATCACATTTATGCCAACCAAAGCATAGAAGTTCAGGTTAGGGCTCATATATAACACACCTACATTCGCCGCTACGGCGAGAACAAACAAAATGAGTATAAGTACCAAGCAAGGCCTTATGCTCGCTCTGAACTCATTTTTGCAGTGATAACAGGTATGTGATTTTTCTTTTACAATTTTTTTAACCTCTCTGTAGCCGTAAACGGTATGGCAGTGAGGACAAATAGGTAACTTCAGCATAAATTAGAATTTTCTGTTTGCGGTGTATTTGTTTGTATCGGCTTTTTTGTTGTCGTCGCTCTCTTCCTTTTGCGGAATGTAGTGGCGTGAGCGTGAAAAGCCCGTATCTGCGTCCGAACGGATTTTCTTAAGCGGTGCGTCCATAGATGCGTGGTCTTCGCTTACATCGCTTATAACAGGCACAAAAGCCACGGTCTTATCCGTTTCCTTATCTGCCTCTTTTTCTTCGTCCGCTCTGTTCATCTCTTCCTGCAAATGTATTCTCTCGGCGTCACGCTTTTGCTTGAGCTGATTAAACACACTTGTATCTATGGCAACCTTAGGAGTTGTATCCTCGGGTTCGGATGTAATTGTGTGTGATGTTCTCATCGGGTTAAAGTCAAACTCATCGGTTATGTCGCCGGCAATATTTTCGGAGTAAACCATACCGGCCTTTTTAGCCTCCATGGATTTCTTATATTTTTTAAGAGGAACATAATTCAAAAAGACGGGAGATATAAGCATAAAAATTACAAGCGGTACGGCAACAAGCAAAACTCCGAGAGGATTGCTGATATTGCCCGACTTAATCCAGTAAAGCATAATGCCTGCGGCAACCGCAACTGCAAGTGCAAAGCCGACAAAAATCATTTTGTTAATTATGACTTTACTTTCCTTTCCACATCTTGTGCATATATATTCACTTTTTCGTCTGCTTGAAAAACCCGAAATATACGAAATTCGTTTTGAACAGTAAGGACATTTTTTTGCTTTCATAAACAATCCCTCTTTTTGAATATATTTTAAAATGAATAAATATTCATTAGTTATTCACATAATCTGTATTTTATTGCATTGCTTAAATATTGTTTTTTATTAAAATTATACTTTGAGTAATATTAATTAATTTCCGACTGCAATATTTTATAAGTACCTTCTTTGTTACGCTTATACAGCGTTTTACTCGAAAGCTGGCTTATATAAACCATGATTTTTCCGTTTTCCTTGCAGATAATAAATGACTTTGGCAGTTCGTAAGAAACATTCACAACATTTCCTTTTTTCTCTGCCTCTGTAAGATAATCTCTCGTTTTTTTAGAAACGGTACATCTGTCTATATCAAAAATACCGATAATTGATTTTGTGGTTATGACAGTATCCTGTCCCAAATGTAAATACATTTCAACTGATTACTCCGTTACAAACATTAAAAATTTTGCCGTGCTTAAGCTGCTCCTTGTTTGACTGCTCGCAGCAGGTTATAAAAACCTGGCAGTCATCAAGTTTATTCAGTAAAAAATCCTGTCTTTTGGAATCAAGCTCGCTCATAACATCGTCGAGCAAAATTATCGGCTTTTCGCCCATTCTTTCAGACAAAACCGCCGCCTCGGCAAGTTTTAATGACAATACCGCACTTCTTTGCTGCCCTTGCGAGGCATAAAGTCTTGCATTTTTGCCGTTTATAAGTATCTCCGCATCATCTCTGTGCGCACCTTTTGTAGTACAGCCGTTTCTTATATCATCTGCCCTACTTTGTTCAAAAGTTTCGCATAATTTTTGGTGAATTTGCTCAATACTGTCGCCGTATTCGGCATTTGTAGTCGATAAATACCTGATTTCAAGCTGTTCTTTGCCGCCCGAAATGCCAAAATGGTATTCCGCAGCCCGTTTTTCGAGCATCTGGAGATACTCCATTCTCTGTTTTATGAGTATAGCACCGTTCAAGAGCAGGGAATTGTCCCAGATTGAAAGAGTTTCTTCGAGTTTGGGATGCCTGTAAATATCTTTGAGCAAAGAATTTCTCTGATTAAGCGTGCGGTTGTACTTTGAAAGCACCACCGCATTTTTTAATTTTTCTCTGCAAATAGCGCTGTCAATGAATTTTCGCCTTTCGGACGGGCCTCTTTTAATTAAATTGAGATGTTCGGGCGAAAAAACGACCGCACAATATTTTTCAATCAGTGCCGCAGCCGAATTTTTGGCTACAGAGTTGATTTCTACCTGCTTTTTATTGCCTTTGAATTTTATAGAGGCGGTCTGCTCCCTGTCCTGTCCGAAAAATCGTACTTCGAGTTTTGCAAAAGGCTTGCCAAAACCTATAAGTTCGTTGTCCTTTGAACCACGAAACGAATGACCGCCGCAAAACATCCAAAAAGCCTCAAGCAGATTGGTTTTTCCCTGTGCGTTGTCGCCGTAAATTACATTCACACCGTCGCACGGGGTAATAATTGCGTCATCAAGATTTCTGTAATTTTCAAATTTCAGCGCAAGTACCTTCAAAAAATATCATTCCCAGCTCAGATAACGGTAATTTTTTCTCCGTCAAACTCTGCAAAGTCGCCTTTACGCATTTTTTTGCCACGCATAGTGCAAACCTCACCGTTTACGGTGACATCTCCGTTCTGAATTATCATTTTTGCCATTCCGCCCGTGTCGCAAAGACCTGCAAGCTTAAGCAAATCCTGTAATTTTATAAATTCTGTGTCAATGCTGATTTTTTTATCCTTCATTTGAAAGCCTCATTGGAACTACAATGCTCAAAAAGCTGTCGCCCTTCACCGGTTTGATAACCATCGGCTTAATCGGGCCGCTTAAAGCAAGTCTGATTTCATCGGTATCGCAATTTTTGAGAGCGTCAAGCAAATATTTGTTGTTAAAACCAATCTCAACTTTTTCACCCATAACCGAAACTGCGATACTGTCGTTTGCTCTGCCGACTGCAGACGCACATGAAAGTTTGATTTCGTCATTATCAAAATTGCATCTTACAGGGCTTTGAATTCTGTCGTTGTTTAAAAGTGACATTCTTTCAACCGAGTTTATGATAACTCTTGTGTTTATAATGACCTCTGTTTTTACATCGGTCGGAATAGTTGTCTTGTAATCGATAAAATTACCCTCGATAAGTCTTGAAATTACTCTGTAATTGTCAACCTTGAAGGTGATGTGTCTTTGACCTATGATAATATCTACATTTTGCTCGTCATCGCCCAAAAGTTTGAGGACTTCAAGCTGAGTTTTTCCCGGAACAACAAATTTATTTTTGCTTTCGGAATCTACATTTTCACTTCTGATTGCCATTCTGTAGCCGTCAATTGCTACGATTCTGAAAAGTCCGTCTTCAATTTCAAAAAGCGAACCCGTATAAATCGGCTTTGCGTTGTTATCGGATACGGCATATACTGTCTGCCTGATCATTTCACGCAGAGTTTTTGCATTTACGGTAATCATATCTGTCTGTTCAAAAGTAGGAAGATCCGGATATTCGATTGATGACATTCCCACAATTTGGTAATCTACATTTCCGCAGGTAATGTAAGTCACCATTCTTTCGTCGGTCTCAATCATAACGATTTCTTCCGGCAACTTTCTGACAATATCAAGAAAAAGCTTTGCACTGACAACAATTTCGCCTTCCTCCTGGATGGTAACATCAATGTCAGTTGTGATTCCTATTTCAAGATTGTAGCCTGATATATTTAGTGAATTGTCGTACGCTTTTATAAGCACACCTTCAAGAGCGGGTATTGCAGCTTTTGAAGATACTGCTCGTGACACATTTGACACAGCGTTAGCGAGGTCTGTTCGCAAGCACGAAATTTTCAAGTGTAGCTCTCCTTTATGTAGTGATAATTTAAATATTTCGTAGTAGTAGTAGGGGGTGTTAAATTGTTAAAAAATTGTAACTTTTCCGATTATTCCTTAAAAAAACCGTCCACAAAACACTCCACAGCCTTTTAACAGCTTTTACATCGTCTGTTAAAAGGACTTTTTCTTTCAACATAGGGTTGAAAATTGTTAGTGAAATGTTAATAAAAATGTTAATCGGATTCGGTATAAAAAAGCCTTTCAAAAGCTGTTTTTTATAAGATTTCCGACTGTACGGAAAAATCCTGCCACATTTTTGATTAAAAAATCCGTAAATTTTACGCTTTAAAAATTGTAAATTCAAAGCCTGTTTTTTTAGATTTTTCTATACTATTATATATAGGCAAAAATCTCCTCTTTTTCAGGCTCATAAAAATACGGATTTTTTCCTGATTTTTTTGCTGTGAACACAGCTTTTTAGGGTGTTCCCTCAACTACGGTGAAAATAAGTCCGAAATTGCATTAATTAGTGCAATTTACGGAAAAATATTTCAAAGTTTTTTACAAATAAATTTTTAATATTTTTGAACATACTAAAAATGTTGAAATTATGGAAAGGCATTAACAGGTTGTGTTAAATCTGTATGCTTTCAAGTATTGACCAAACGGCTGAAAGCTAAGCATTTAAGCCGAAATTTAAGTGTTTACAAATGTTACAAAACTGTAATGTTAATAATGTTAAAAGGTTAAAATCGTGTAACCAAATATGTTGAAAACCCGTTGAACTACCTGTCACGGATATTTTTGATGGTATCGTCGATTATCTCTTTGATCTTGCGGTCATTCTGCATCATTTTCTTAACCTTTTTAACGGTGTAGATAACGGTGGAGTAATGTCTGCCGCCGAATTCTTCTCCGATGTTTGCCATTGAGAGTGTTGTAAGCTCTCTTGAAATATAAATTGCAATGTGTCTGGCATTGCTGATGTTTGCACTTCTGTTGTTTTCAGAACGGATAGCCTCGGGAGTAACGCCGAAAGTACGGGAAACTTCCTCGATAATGCGCTCTACGGTAACCTCCGGCGGAGTATCGTTATTAAGAATGTCTGAAATAACCTCCTGAACCGAAGAAACTGTAATTTTCTCCTGATTTACAAGGTTTTTTGCCTTTAATTTTTTAACTGTGCCCTCAAGCTGACGAATATTAGCCTTGATTTTAGAAGCAATGTACTCGCAAACCTCATTTGAAAGGTCAAGATCGAGAAGCTCTGCCTTTCTTTTAATGATAGCGATTCTTGTTTCTACATCAGGCGGCTGAACATCGGCAATGAGGTCGGACTCAAATCTTGAACGAAGTCGGTCGTCAAGGGTTTTAATTTCCTTTGGCGGACGGTCGGATGTAAGAACGATCTGCTTGTGAGCGTCATAAAGAGCATTGAAAGTATGGAAAAATTCTTCCTGTGTACTTTCCTTACCGCCGATAAACTGAACATCATCGACGAGCAGAATATCTGCTTGTCTGTATTTTTTTCTGAACTCGCTCATTCGTGCCATACGAAGTGACTCGATAAGTTCGTTGGTAAAATCGTCACCTTTTATGTAACAAATAGTTTTTTCGGGTGAATTTTTCTTGATTTCGTTGCCGATTGCATAAAGCAAATGAGTTTTGCCAAGACCAGAATTTCCGTATAAAAACAGCGGATTGTAGGCATTGGCGGGATTTGTGGCAACTGCAAGACAGGCTGCATGAGCAAATTTGTTTGATGAGCCGACAATAAAAGTATCAAAAGTATATTCATAACTTATGTCTGTGATTTCCGCATTTGCAGCTGCCTGTTGTTCCTCTTTGACAGAGATTTCTTCGGGAATTTTCATTTCAATAACGAAAATCTGACCGAAGACGGCTTCAAAAGCCTCGTTAAGTAGAGAAAGATAGCAGCGAGTTATAGTCTGACGATGAAAATCGTTAGGAACTAAAATTACAGCTTTGTTCTTGTCAAAATCAAGTTCGATAGGCTCGATTCTGCTGATCCAAGTGTTGTAAGCGACATCGGTAATTTTAGTTTTGCAATAACTGCATATGATTCCCCACGCTTCTTCAAAAGATTCCATATACGACTTCCCTCCCATAATAAATACGGCAATATCGCCATATTACCCCATAGTAAATCTATTCTATTATATTATAGAACACTTCCTAAAAAAAATCAATCTTTTTATTACTCTAAAAATAATGGCTTTTAAGGTACTTTTAAAGCCCGAGAGAGGATTTTTATTTAATTTTTGACTTTAAAAGACTCTTTTTTAAAACTTAGAAATACGCTTAATTAAAACTAAAAGAGAAAACCAAAAATTTTATAATTGCTTTGAAACGGAAAAAATAAAAAATCGGATGTTTATTTTTCTTTCAATTTTCTTTTTATATTAACTTTTATATTAATAAATATTATCAGCAATCTTTTTCTATATATAAGTATATATAAGCAAACCGTAAAACCGCTCTGCTTTACAAATTTTAAAAAAACTTTTTATTTTTTGTTGACTATAAAGAAAAATTAATATATAATGCTATATTGCAAGGTTATATATTGAAGGGAGGGTTTTCAGTATGTTGAGAACTTATCAGCCAAAGAAGCTCCACAGAAAGAAGGAGCACGGCTTCAGAAAGAGAATGTCTACAGCCAACGGTAGAAAAGTATTGGCTAGAAGAAGAGCTAAAGGTAGAAAAAGGTTGTCTTACTAAAGAACAGGCCACTTTATTACAGTGGTCTTTCTTTGTTGTTTGCGGCTTTTACTTTGCTTAGGTGGTTTTAATTTTGAGTGACTTCATCACTTTAAAGGACAATAGGGATTTTTCCAGACTTTACAGGAGGGGAAAATCCTTTGTAAGTCCTGTTTTGGTAACATATGTTATAAAAAATAAATCCGATAACCTGCGTTTTGGAATAACTACGGGCAAAAAAGTCGGAAAAGCGGTTAAGCGCACCCGTGCAAGGCGTGTGATTCGTGCCGCATATTATCAGCTTTACAATGATTTGAAACCCGGTTATGATTTTGTCTTTGTGGCAAGGTCGAGGACTCCTTTTGTAAAATCTCAAAAGGTATATGACGCTATGAAAAATCATATGGAGTCTGCCGGCGTTCTGAAAAAGTAATATTATGAAAAGAATTTTAATTCTGCTGATAAAATTTTATAAAGCTGCAATCTCTCCGCATCTGCCAAAAAGTTGCAAGTATGAGCCTACCTGCTCTCAATACGGAATTGAGGCGATAGAGCGCTTTGGCGCATTAAAGGGTACCGCTCTGACCATATGGCGGATACTGCGCTGTAATCCTTTTTCAAAGGGTGGCTACGATCCTGTCCCGGAAAAAACGGACAAGCCAAGAAAAATTAAGTGAGGTAGCTTATGGCAAATATATTTGGATTTTTTGGAAGTATTCTCGGCTATGTTCTTTGGGCTGCTTTCTACTTTCTAAAAGATTTCGGTCTTTCAATAGTTGTATTTACTATTGTAATCAGACTTATTTTGTTCCCATTTACTGTCAAGCAACAAAAATCTATGGCAGGCACAATGAGAATGCAAAGAAAACAAAAGGAGCTCCAGGAAAAATACGCCAATAACAAGGTTAAGCTCCAGGAGGAAATGAACAAGCTTTACGAAAAAGAGGGAGTAAAGCCTATGGGCGGTTGCCTTACAATGATAATTCCTCTCCTTGTAATGCTCGGTATTTTTTATGCCGTTGCATATCCTCTTACAAACACACTTCATCTTAACTCGGACACAGTAAACAGTGCTGTTTCGTATATGAACACAATTCCGGGTTACACAATCACTACAAATGCTACTTATCAGCAAATCGAGCTTATCAGGGTGTTCCCAAGCATTATGAACACTGAAACAATTCAGGGACTGTTCTCAGCTGCGGACTGCCAGCAGATAATCGATTTTGCAAACGGATTTAATATGATGGGAATCAACCTTCTTACAATTCCAAAGGATATGGGTATTTTCTCATGGTACTCACTCATTCCTGTACTTTGTTTTGTATCATATGTTGGTTCACAGTTAGTAATGCAGAGAATCAATAAGGCTCAGATGGCACAGCAGCAGGGTTGTCTAAAGGTAATGCTGTATGTAATGCCGTTATTCACAGCCTATATCGCATATACCGTACCGGCTGCGGTAGGTTTTTACTGGATTTGCTCATCAGTAATTGCGTTTATCCAATCACTTGTTATTGCAAAGTTCTTTACTCCGGTAAGCTTTACTGCAAAAGAAGAGGCTCGTCACATTGCTCTTATGGAGCTAAACGAGGCAAAAGTTCCTTATGTTTACTCACCTGTTGAACAGAAGACAAGCTCTAAGTCAAACGGCAACGGAAAAAAGAAAAAGAAGTAATTGAAATAGGTGAATACTATGATTAGAGAAGCAATCGGCGTTGGCGAAACTGAAGTTCTCGCCCTTGAAGACGCAAAAAGACAGCTCGGTATTGACGAATCCGAGATTGTTGAGTTTGAGGTTATTCAGCGTGCCGAGAAAAAGAAATTCGGTCTTTTTGGCGGTGCACCCGCTAAGGTAAAAATTACTCTTAAGGCAGGCCCGGCCGAAACAGCGGAAGAATTTTTAAGCAATGTACTTAAGAATATGAAGCTTGAGTCGGTTTCTATCAATAAAAAAGAAATTGAAAACGGCGTAGAGTTTGACCTTGAGGGTGAAAATGTCGGTTTTGTAATCGGCAGAAGAGGCGAAACACTCGACGCATTGCAGTACCTTACAAGCCTTGTTGCAAATCACGCTGACAATTCGTACTTTAAGGTTACTGTAAACACAGGCGACTACCGTGAAAAGAGAGAAAAAACTCTTGAAATTCTCGGCAGAAAGCTTGCTTTCAAGGCAATTAAGACAGGCAGAAAAACAAGTCTTGAGCCGATGAACCCGTATGAAAGAAGAATTATTCATACTTCTGTACAGAAGGTGAACGGTGCTATTTCATGGAGCGAGGGCGAAAATGCAAACCGTCATGTTGTAATAGGACCTGATCCAAAGTACAAGAGATATCAGAGAAACAGCAATTCAGGTTACAACAGAGGAAGAGGAGGCAGACGCCCGTACAACAACAACTCTGTTAATAACGAGGTAAATCCCGACAGAAAGCCCCTTAACGAAGGAAGCCTTGACGGACTTTACGGCAGAATTGATAAATAATGATTTTTAAAGAAAGGGGGCATTTTTGCTCCCTTTTGTTTTTTATTTAAAACCATTTTAAAGAGAGTGATTTTATGTCTGACACTATTGCTGCTATCAGCACGGCGCAGGGTGAGGGAGGTATCTCGGTTATTCGTATTTCCGGTGATTCTGCGTTTACTGTATGCGATAAAATTTTTAAAGGCATCAATAATAAAAAACTTGCCGATATGAAAGGCTATACCGCATCTTTCGGAAAAATTGTAAGTGACGGCGAAGAAATTGACGAGGCGGTTGCTCTTGTTTTTCGTGAACCTTTAAGCTATACGGGCGAAAATGTTGTCGAGCTTTCATGCCACGGCGGTATCTATATTACAAAACTTGTACTTCGTGCGGTGCTTGATGCAGGCGCAGTTCCGGCACAGGCAGGCGAATTTACAAAACGGGCATTTTTAAACGGAAAAATCGACCTTTCCGAGGCGGAGGCTGTAATCGACATCATTTCCGCAAAATCCCGTTCCGCCGCAAGGGCGGCTCTTTGTGTAAAAGAGGGTGCGGTTCGCAACAAAATTGACGAAGTAAAAAATCTCTTGCTTTCAACGGCGGCACATCTTTCCGCATGGGCAGACTATCCCGAAGAAGATATTGCCGAAGTAACCGACGAACAGCTTTACGATTCGTTTGATGTCAGCATTGCAATACTTGACGGACTTATTTCGAGTTATGACAGCGGACAGGCGGTAAAGCAGGGTATAGACACGGTAATTGCAGGCAGACCGAATGTAGGAAAAAGCACTCTTATGAACTTGCTTTCGGGTTGCGAGCGCAGTATTGTTACCGACATACCCGGCACAACCAGAGATATTATTGAAGACACGGTAATTGTCGGAGATGTTATTCTTAGGTTAAGCGACACTGCGGGACTTAGAACAACCAATGACAAGGTAGAAAAAATCGGAGTTGACAGAGCAAAGCACAGATTAAAGCAGTGCGGACTTTTGCTTGCGGTGTTTGACTATAACCGCAGTCTTGACGATGACGATAAAGAATTGATAGAATCGGCAGGCGAAGTGCCGTGCATTGCAATAATCAACAAAATCGATTTGGACAAACAGCTTGACACAGAGTACATTGAAAGCAAGATAAAGAATGTGGTTTATCTTTCGGCAAAAAGCGGAGATGGCAGAGAAGAGCTTGTAAAAGCGGTTGAAGATATTGCGGGAATGGATAATTTTAACCCGAGCGAGGGTGTACTTTCCAATGAAAGACAGAGACAGGCGGTACTGAACTCCCTAAACTCTGTAAAAGACGCAAAAAATGCACTTGAAATCGGACTTACCTATGATGCAATCACTGTAAGCATTGAAGAAGCAATTACAAGTTTGCTTGAACTCACGGGTGAGAGAACAAGTGATGAAGTTGTAGACAGAGTATTCCATAATTTTTGCGTGGGCAAGTAATCTTGTTATCGAAAAGCGAAAGTCAGAGTAAATTATGGTTTAATGTGCAAATTAAGCGAAATAATTTTAAAATTTAGGTCAAGCCTTTTTAAAGGTTGACCAAACTTTTATAATTTATTAACCCTAAAAAGGAATGAAATATATGAAATATTTTGCAGGAGAATATGATGTAGCAGTTATCGGTGCGGGTCACGCAGGCATTGAGGCGGCTTTGGCTGCCGCCAGACTTGGCTGTAAAACTGCTGTTTTTACCATAAATATGGATGCCGTCGGCAACTGCCCTTGCAATCCGTCAATCGGCGGAACGGCAAAAGGTCATCTTGTTCGTGAAATTGACGCACTCGGCGGCGAAATGGGCAAGACTGCCGACGAATGTTTTTTGCAGTCCCGTATGCTCAACCGTGGTAAAGGTCCTGCCGTTCACTCATTGAGAGCGCAGATTGACCGCCGCAAATATTCCACCGTTATGAAACACAAACTTGAATTGCAGGAAAATCTTGAATTAAGACAGGCGGAAATCGTTGAAATAGAAAAGACAGAGGACGGTTACGACCTTACCACAAGAATGTTAGCGGTTTTTCATTGCAAGACGGTTGTTATTGCCACAGGCACATACCTCGGCGGCAGAATTTTTGTGGGCGAAGTATCATACGAAAGCGGTCCTGACGGCATTTTTCCTGCGTCTTTTCTTGGTGCAAGTCTTAAAAAACTCGGCTTGCCGTTAAGAAGATTTAAGACAGGTACTCCTGCCAGAGTTTTAAGAAATTCCATTGATTATACAGACCTTGAAGTACAAAAGGGTGACGAACCGCCGCAGCCTTTTTCGTATGAAACCGAAAGTTTGGGCGAGAACAAGGTTGACTGCTACATAAGCTGGACAAATGACGAAACCAAGCAGATTATCCTTGAAAATATTCACCGTTCACCGCTTTACGCAGGTAAAATCGAGG
Source organism: Ruminococcus sp. FMBCY1 (assembly GCF_023921805.1). Taxonomy (GTDB): domain Bacteria; phylum Bacillota; class Clostridia; order Oscillospirales; family Acutalibacteraceae; genus Ruminococcoides; species Ruminococcoides intestinale_A. The sequence continues at coordinate 1,695,595 of NZ_CP074197.1, forward strand.
GTATAGGCCCTCGTTACTGCCCGAGTTTTGAAGATAAAATAATGAGGTTTAAGGATAAGCCAAGACATCAGCTTTTTATTGAGCCGTGCGGTCTTGACACAGAAGAAATGTATTTGCAGGGAATGAGCTCATCACTCCCCGAGGAGGTACAGCTTAAGTTTTATCACACCATAAAAGGTCTTGAAAACTGCGTAATTATGCGCCCTGCCTATGCCATTGAATATGACTGCGTTGACCCGACAGCTATGCTTGCAACGCTTGAATTTAAAGATTTTCCAAACCTTTTCGGTGCGGGTCAGTTTAACGGCAGTTCGGGTTACGAAGAAGCGGCGGCACAGGGACTTGTTGCCGGAATTAATGCCGCTTTGAAAGTCCTCGGAAAATCTCCGCTCATTCTTGACAGAGCAGGCTCTTATATCGGCACTCTTGTAGATGACCTTGTAACCAAGGGTGCAAACGAGCCTTACAGAATGATGACATCGAGAAGTGAGTACCGCTTGATTCTCCGTCAAGACAATGCGGACGAAAGACTTACTCCGCTCGGCCACAAAATCGGACTTATCAGCGAAGAAAGATACCAAAAATTTCTTAACAAACAGGAGCTTAAAAAGCAGGAAATAAAGCGACTTAAGACAACCGTAATTTCTCCGACAGAAGAAGTAAACAAAATTCTTACAGAGCGTGGCACAAGTGAAATTACCACGGGAGTACATCTTATTGACCTTATAAAAAGACCGCAGCTTGACTACAAGTCGCTTGAAAGTATAGACACAGGCAGACCGAAACTTGACCCGAACATTTTTGAGCAGGTTGAAGTGGAAATCAAGTACGAAGGCTACATTTCAAAGCAATTAAAGCAGGTTGAGCAGATGCGCAAACTTGAAAACCGCCGACTGCCTGATGATTTTGACTACAGAACAATTAAGGGATTAAGACTTGAGGCGCAGGAAAAGCTGAATAAAATCAAACCGTTGAGCATTGGACAGGCATCCAGAATTTCGGGAGTTTCGCCTGCCGACATCAGCGTTTTGCTCATTTGGCTTGCACAGAATAAATAATCGGAGGAATTTATGATTAAGAATTTGCTCCAAAATTATATAAAAGATTACAAAATCACACTCACGGAAAATCAGTACGAGCAGTTTCAAAAATATTTTGAATTGCTTGCAGAGTGGAACGAAAAAATGAATCTTACCGCAATTACAGACGAGAGCGGTGTGGCACTCAAGCATTTTGCCGACAGCCTTAGCTTGCTCAACTTTGTTGACATTCCGCAGAACAGCAGTCTTGCCGATGTCGGTACGGGTGCGGGTTTTCCGGGTGTTGTTCTGAAAATTGCCAGACCTGACATAAAACTTACCCTTATAGACAGCCTTAATAAAAGACTTGTTTTCTTGAATGAGGTTTGTTCTCAGCTCGGCATAGACGCAGAGCTTATCCATAGCAGGGCAGAGGACGGCGCAAGAGATGAAAAGCTGAGAGAAAGTTTTGATTTTGTTGCGTCAAGAGCGGTTGCACGAATGAATGTTTTGAGTGAATACTGCCTGCCGTATGTAAAGGTGGGAGGTGCGTTCTGTGCAATGAAGGGCGCACAGGCAAACGAGGAATTTAAAGAATCTTTAAATGCAATTAACACCCTCGGCGGTAAACTTGAAAACAAATATTTCTTTGAATTACCCGAAAACGGCGGCGAAAGAGCAATTGCGGTAGTCAGAAAAGTTAAAAACACACCGCAAAAATACCCCCGTCAATCGGGAAAAATTAAGGCAAAGGCTTTGTAATTATGGAAAATAATTTTTATAACATTTTTGATTCGCACGCACATTACGATGACAAATGGTTTGACGAGGACAGAGAAGTTTTGCTTTCCTCAATGAAAGAGAACGGCGTGTGCGGTATTGTAAACAACTCTGTTGATTTAAAAACCGCAAAAGTCTGTATAGATTTTTGCGAAAAATACGATTTTATGTACGGTGCGGTTGGATTTCACCCCGAAAATCTCGAAGATATGCCAAATGATTATCTTGACCGGGTTGCAGAGCTTTTAAAGCACAAAAAAATTGTAGCTGTCGGAGAAACGGGACTTGATTATCATTGGGATATTCCTAAAGATTTGCAGAACAGAGTTTTTGAAGAACAGATAAAACTTTCGCTTGATGTGAATATGCCGATAATCGTGCATGACAGAGAGGCGCACGGCGATACTCTCAATTATTTGAGAAAGTACAAACCTAAGGCGCTTGTTCACTGCTTTTCGGGCAGTGTTGAGATGATGCGTGAAGTGATGCGCTACGGAAGTTACATCAGTCTTGGCGGAGTTGTTACTTTTAAAAATGCAAGACACAGCGTTGAGGTTGCAAAAGAAGTGCCGATTGACAGACTTTTGCTTGAAACCGATTGTCCGTATATGTCACCCGTACCGTTCCGTGGCAAAAGGTGCGACAGTACAATGATAAAATATACGGCGGAAAAAATTGCTGAAATCAGAAATACAGATGTGCAGGAGCTTTTAAATATCACCGCAGAAAATGCAAAAAGATTTTACGGAATAGATTAACGAATTTTTTAGGCAGAAATTAGATGTCAGCGCATAGGTTATAAAAGTTTGGTCAAACTTTTATTAATTTTAAAAAGAACATCAAAAAATTGTCACATTAAAAAGTTACGATATTCATATATAATGAGGGATACGAAAGGATGTGCCGTTATGAGCAAATTGCTTGTTGTTGATGATGAATACAGAATCAGACAGATTATTAAAAAATATGCCGAATTTGAGGGCTACGAGGTAGAAGAGGCAGTTGATGGTATGCAGGCTATCGAGCTTTGCAGACGACAGGATTTTGACTTGATTATTATGGATGTTATGATGCCTGAGCTTGACGGTTTTTCGGCTTGCAAAGAAATAAGAAAATTTAAATCCACACCTATTATTATGCTTTCGGCAAGAGGTGAGGAGTACGACAAAATTCACGGCTTTGAAATTGGCAGTGACGACTATGTGGTAAAGCCGTTTTCACCAAAGGAACTTATGATGCGTGTAAACGCAGTTATAAAGAGAAGCGGAAAGGCAAACAGCGAGCCTGAAAAGGATATTTTTACATACAAAGGTCTTAGCGTTGATTTTTCCGCACGAATTGTTACCATTGACGGCGAAAGAGTTGAGATGACTCCAAAGGAGTACGAGCTGTTTTTCTATATGGTGAAAAACAAGGGTATTGCGCTCACCCGTGAAAAGCTGATTAGCGAAGTATGGGGTTACGATTTCTTCGGTGACGAGCGTACGCTTGATACTCACATCAAGCTGTTAAGAAAAAGTCTGAAAGATTACAGCAAATGTATTGTTACTCTGCGAGGAGTTGGCTATCGTTTTGAAACACTCTAAATTCAGAAAACTCAGCTGGGCTGAGGTAAAAAACAGAGAAATGCCGTTGCATTTCACACTTTTATGTTATTTTTTGCTTTTCGGTCTTTTAATTCTTGTTGTACTGTGGATATTCCAATCGTTTTTTCTTGAATCGTTCTACACATCTACCAAGAAAAATGCGGCGGAAAAAAGTGCAAAAATAATAGCGGAATCTCTTGAAAATAATCAAAATCCGCTTGCTACCATAGAAAATGTGGCGTCATACAATTCTTTGTGTGTACAGGTTTACGATACAAGCACAGCATTTTTTCAAAAACGCTACGAATGTAACTATGCCTCTCCGTCGGTTTCGCTGAACATTGAGGCGCACAAAGTTTATTCATACTATTCTTGTGCGTCCGATAACAACGGAAGCTGCCTTGAAATCATAGGTGAGAACGAACGACAGGACGGTCTTTTTGAAGATTATCAGAAAAATACCGCCACAAACGATACCGCAAGTAAATTTAACTGGAAGAGAAAATCGAGCGGTACAGCAAAAATTATGACATACGGCAAAATTCTCTCTCTCGAGGACGGCACCGAATGTTTTGTAATAGTTTCTTCCGTAATTACACCGATTAATAATACGATTGAAATTATAAAAGACCAAATTTTTGTAATTTCTATTGTATTTTTCGTGCTTGCTGTGGCAATATCACTTTATGCAAGCCAAAGAATTGCAAAACCTATTTCGCTTACAACAAAGGCGGCAAAAGAACTTGCAAAGAAAAACTACGATGTCGAGTTTGATTCAAAGGGTTATCTTGAGGTTCAGGAACTCAACGACACCTTAAATTTTGCCAAAAAAGAACTCGCCGCAAACGAAAGACTGCAACGGGAACTTATCGCAAATATTTCCCACGATTTGCGCACACCGCTTACTATGATTACAGGCTACGGCGAAGTTATGCGTGATTTACCGGGTGAAAATACCGCCGAGAACATTCAGATTATCATTGACGAGGCAACAAGACTTTCAAGCCTTGTAAATGATTTGCTTGATTTGTCAAAATTGCAGTCGGGCACAATGGAACTTCAAAAGTCGGTTTTCTGCATTACCGACAGTTTCAAAACTATTTTTGCGAGATATGCAAAGCTCAAGGAGCAGGACGGATATAATATTTATCTTGATAAATGCAAGGAAAGAGTATTTGTAAAAGCCGACGAACTGAAAATTTCGCAGGTTATATACAACCTTGTAAATAACGCTATTAACTATGCAGGCGAGGACAAAACGGTTGTTGTTACCCAGCAGGTAATCGGTGAAAAGGTGAGAATCAATGTAACCGATCACGGTGAGGGTATTCCTGCCGACAAACTCGAGTACATTTGGGACAGATATTATAAGGTTGACAAGGAGCACAAGCGCAGTGTAATAGGCACCGGTCTTGGACTGTCAATTGTAAAATCTATCTTGAATGCCCACAACGCAAGATGCGGTGTAACAAGCACCCTCGGCAAAGGCAGTACATTCTGGTTTGAACTTGACACTGTAAAGGTTGTTGAGATTAAGGAAGATATGAATTAAAGTATAATTAATCTTTTTATACTTATAATAATTATAACTCAATAATACGGAGAATTTTATATGACTTATGATGAAGCAAAAAACTTAATATCGAAAGGTGAAGGTATAGATATTGAGTTTAAAAAATCAACGGTTGATATAACAAAAGATGTATATGAAACTGTTTGTGCTTTTTCAAATAGATTTGGCGGTCATATCTTTTTAGGTGTTAAAGATGACGGTACAGTAATTGGTGTTGACAAGAATTGCATAGAAAAAATCAAGAAAAATTTTGTTACATCAATTAATAATCCCACAAAATTTTATCCTTTATTGTATTTACAAATTGAAGATATAATTTTTCAAGATAAATATCTAATCCATATTTATGTACCTGAAAATCCACAAGTATGCAGATGCGGAGGTAAAATTTACGATAGAAATAATGATTCTGATGTAGATATAACAAATTCGGGTGATTTGGTTTTTAATTTATATTCCAGAAAACAAGGTAAATGTTTTGTTGATAATGTACTTACACAATATAATATATCCGATTTACGCACAGATGTAATAGAGAGAGCACGAAGAATGTCAAGGGCAAGAAATAAAAACCATCCTTGGCTGACTATGACTGATGAGGAGTTATTAAGGAGCGTTGGTCTTATTGCAAGGGAAAGTAACAGCAATAAAGATGGTATTACATTAGCTGCAATTTTATTGTTCGGTAAAGATGAAATAATAGCATCTGCTTTACCGCAATATAAAACCGATGCTATTTTCAGAGTTGAAAATTTAGACAGATATGACGACCGAGATGTTATAATAACAAATCTTTTTGATACATTTGACAGACTTATGAATTTTGGTAAAAAGCATTTGAGTGATCCTTTTTTACTTGAAGGTGTGCAGGCTGTGAGTGCAAGAGATGCTATTTTACGAGAAATATTTTCTAACAGTCTTGCTCATCGTGATTATTCAACCGGATATGTTGCAAAATTTGTGATTGAAAAGGATAAAATGTTTACTGAAAACGGAAATGTTTCGCATGGTAACGGTGAACTTGAACTTAATGATTTTAAACCTTTTTCAAAAAATCCTGTAATTGCAAAAGTTTTCAGAGAAGTTTCCCTTGCGGATGAGTTGGGTTCGGGAATGAGAAACACTTTTAAATATACAAAGCTTTATTCCGGCGGTACACCTGAATTTATTGAAGGTGATGTATTTAAAATTATTATTCCTCTTTCAAAGGCGGCAACTGAAATTGTCGGTCCTCAAAAAGATGAAAATACCCAAGTCAGTACCCAAGTCAGTACCCAAGGTGAAGATGTTTTTGAAAAAATACTTGATTTTTGCGAAGTTCCTAGAACTAAAAAAGAAATTACTGAATACTTTAATTTAAAAAATGCAAAAGGTTTTGGTAAGAGATATTTAACTCCTTTAATTAGTGAAGGAAAACTTAAAATGACCATTCCCGAAAAACCTACAAGCAGCAAGCAAAAATATATTTCGGTAAGTAAAAGCTAAAAATAAAATCCTAAACAAAGATGTTTGCAAAATAAAAATGTTTAAAAGCAAGAAAATCCGCATTTTACACAAATGCGGATTTTTGTTAAATATCATCTTGTTGTGAATCTTTAAAATATGACCTGTACTGACTCGGAGTAAGATTTTTTTTCTTTTTAAAAAGTCGGGAGAAGTACATTTGATCTGCAAATCCCGATTCGCTTGCAACATCTTTTATAGTAAGATTGGAAGTTGCAAGCAATGAACTTGCCCTTGAAATTCGTAATTTATTGATATAATCGTGTACAGACATACCCATTTCCGATTTAAACAGCTTATAAAGGTAAGAACGGTCGAGTTTCAGATAGTTTGAAACATCGGTTGCGGTAAAACTTGAATTTCGGTAATTGAGTTCAATATATTTTGCCGCAGAGAGTACATAGTGATTAAACTCTTCGTTTACCGCAGGAAAATATTGTATGTAATAAGAAAGCAGATAGCACATTCTTGCGTTTATCCTTGCGTTCTGATAAATGTCTCCTTTTCCGTCAACAGTAATATTGAACAATTTTTCAACATCAGGTAATTCAATAGGCGGGGTAACATAAAGTCCCGATGTAAATGCCGTATGAGAAATGAGCCACATATAATCTACACCTGTAAAAAATACATACAGCAATTCGCAGTTGTCATCTCCGCATTCAAAAGTAGCCTCAACATTTGGTCTTACAAATATACTTTGCATTTCGGTTATATCATATTTTATCTTGTCAATCCATAAAATGCCACTGCCCTTCAGTACATAATATAAGGCGGGAATGTTTTGATTAAGGGCAATTATACTGTATTTTTTTGAAAAATGGTACTTTCCGTTTAAAATATTATGAGCGGCTTGTATATTGTATTTATTATATTTTTCCATATTTCACCTGTAAATTTCCGTTTTTTTAGTTTTATGCAACATTTATCTATAAACTAAAAACAAATATCTATATCAATAATTTACAAACTTGTTTATAATAATTACATAATACAACAAAATTTTGTTAAATGCAACATCTGTTTGCGGAGGTAGTGAAAATGAACTACAAATACGAAATCGTAAATTATGACAAAAACATTCCGGCAAAAATTCTATATTGCGATTTATCGTCTGATACACATAAAACCGAACTTCACTGGCATCGTGAACCGGAGATTGTATATGTACTTGACGGTCTTGGAGAGTGTTCTCACAACGGCGAGGTTATGGATCTTCCTGCCGGGGAATGTAAAATTTTTAACAGCGAAGATGTGCATTTGGTTCGTCCTAAAATGGGACATCGTGCGAATATGATTATTATTCAGCTTTCGTTTGAATATATGAGAATGTTTTGCAAGACAATTGACAGCGTTATCTTTGATCTTCACGATAGATCCGAGCAAAAAGGTGAAATCTGCGAAATTTTGCGCCAGATTGCAAGTATTGATATAGACCATGACGAATACGGTGTATTAAAGCAGATTTCAGGAGTTAATTTATTATACTACAAATTGCTTAAATATTGTACTTTGCTTAAGAGAAGTTCTAATTCTTTCATTATACCGAAGCGTGATTTTTCATATGCAAAAACCGCTATTGCGTATATCAACGAAAACTTCAAGCAGGAGATTCCTCTTAACGAGATTTCAAGCGTGGTTAATCTTTCGCCGTCTTATTTCTCAAAATACTTTAAGAGCGTAACACAGGTTAGCTTTTCGGAGTACCTTGCAAATCTTCGTCTTGAAAATGCTTTGCAGGATATGCTTACAAAAAATTCTACCGTAACGGTTGCTGCAGTTGAAAACGGCTTTGCAAATGTAAAGTCATTCATTACGCAGTGCAAAAAGGTTTACGGTTACACTCCTGCACAGTATAAAAAACATCTGCTTAACAGATGATTAAAATTGATTACAAGTTTTTTCTTTATTATACCCAAAAAGGACGACCACTGTTTTACAGTGGTTGTTCTTTTTGCGTAAAAATATTGGAGTTTATTAATTAACGCTTAGCTAAATGTTTTACCAATCAATTGTAAAGGTTTGGTCAACCTTTTCAAAGGCTTGACCTAAATTTTTTAATTATTTAATTACAACTTTTCTTAAAACAATAATTTTCTTCAACTTTAGATAAAGCGTCAAAATTCATTGAAATAAGTCACAAAAAGTTTTATAATAAAAGATACGGATAAATCACACCGAAAGGAATTTGAGTATGAATATCAGACAAATTAAGGCTGAAACCGTAACACAAACGGTAAAACAGCTTTTTCTCGACTGCAATTATTTTATTGGCAAAGATATTATGACCGCTCTTGAAAAAGCAAGAGAAAACGAAAAGTCAAAAGTAGGCAAAAGTGTGCTTACACAGATTATTGAGAATGACAAACTTGCCGCAAAGGAAGAAGTACCTCTTTGCCAGGATACAGGTATGGCAATTTTGTTTGTAGAGTACGGCGATAAGGTCGTTATTGAGGACGGCAGTTTTGAAGATGCGGTAAACGAGGGTGTACGACAGGCTTATAAGGACGGCTACTTGAGAAAAAGTGTAGTAAATGACCCTGTTTTTGACCGATTAAATACTAAGGACAACACACCTGCCATTATTCATACAAGAATTGTAAAAGGTGACAAAATAAAAATTACTGCCGGCGGCAAAGGCTTTGGCAGTGAGAATATGTCTGCAATAAAAATGCTTACTCCGTCATACGGAATTGAGGGTGTAAAAAAATTTATTCTTGATACTGTAAGAACCGCAGGTCCTAACCCGTGCCCACCTATTGTAGTAGGCGTAGGTATCGGCGGTACATTTGAAAGATGTGCCCAGCTTGCAAAAAAGGCAACATTCAGAGCAATTGACACACACAATGAAGACGAGCGTTACGCAAAACTTGAGGACGAATTGCTTGAGAGCATAAATAAAATGGGATTCGGTCCTGCCGGTCTTGGAGGAACTACAACAGCAATCGGAGTTAATATTGAAACTTCGCCGACTCATATCGCAGGTATGCCTGTTGCGGTAAATATTTGTTGCCATGCGGCAAGACACGCAAGCGCAGAAATTTAAGGGGGAGAGAACTATGCCTAAAAAATTAACATTACCGCTCAGCGATGAAGATATAAAAAATTTAAAAGCAGGCGAAAGCGTTTTGCTTAGCGGCACAATGCTTACAGGCAGAGATGCGGCACATAAAAGACTTTTTGAGCTTATTGAAAAAGGCGAAAACCTTCCTGTAGATATTAAGGGCGAAATAATTTATTATGTAGGCCCTGCACCTGCAAAACCCGGATACGCAGTAGGCCCTGCAGGCCCTACATCAAGTTATAGAATGGATAAGTACGCACCTGCATTGCTTGACCTCGGATTAAAAGGAATGGTAGGCAAAGGCGCAAGAAATAAGGAAGTAATAGACGCTATTGTCCGTAACGGCTGTGTGTATTTTGCGGCAATCGGCGGTGCCGCCGCTTTGATAGCAAAGAGCATTAAAAAAGAAGAAATGCTGTGTTATGAAGATTTGGGAACAGAGGCGGTCAGAAGATATACTGTCGAAGATTTTCCTTGCATTGTAGCAATTGACAGTAAGGGCAATAATGTGTATGAAACCGAGCCGAAAAAGTATAATACAGAGGATTGATTTTTAAGGACTGCAAAACAGCAGTCCTTTTTATTTTTGCTTTTTATCAAAAGTTATGGTAAATTATGGTTAGATGACTTTCGGTCGGGCAACAAAGTAAAATAATAGCCAAACTTTCTGCTCGAAGTTAAAAGTTTGGTCAACCTTTTCAAAGGGTGTGGGTGTGGGCAACGCCCACAAATTAATAAAAATAAACTTATTTTCATTAAAAGCAAACAGTAGTAATTGCTCAATAGTATAACTAAACTTTAGATTAATTAAGTGGCAGAAAGTAAGAAAGTTGCACTTGAGCAGTCTTAGAGAAAAGATATTCTAAAGGACGCAAAAGTTTGCGTGTGTGGCTAATTTGCCCTTGAAAAGTGGCAAATTAGTAGTTTTAGTTGCGTAGCTTTTCTTTTTGTCGCTCTCGCATTTGGCTATCGCTGTTATGTTCAAACCGCCAAACGGCAAGCCTTTTGGCTATCAAAAATGTGCGATAATTTATAGCATTTTATGGGCTCTGCCCAAACCCGCAACCCTTTAAAAAGGGTTGACCTAAATTTTGAATTTATTATTCTAAACTTTTTTGCCAAACTTAAAATAGTCAAAATAAATTATAAAACAACAAAGCAACTGCCATTTTATTTATTGTAATTTTATTTATTTTGTGTTAAAATTATCATATAAAATTTACAAATTAATTATTTATTATATGTTTTTAACAAAGAAAGGACAAATTATGATTATTAATCTTGATTTGAATATTGAAAAGCCGAGATACTACACTGTTTCTGATATTACATTTGCTCAGGTTGACGCTTGGTTTGGTCATACAACACGAGATTTAAAGCTGGATTTGATTTATCCGCAGAGCAGAATGAAAAAAGTCCCCTGCATTGTTTGGATTTGCGGCGGCGGTTGGATAAGAATGGATAAATCCGCTCACCTTGCTTACCTTGCAAAACTCGCTCTTAACGGTTTTGCCGTGGCAAGCGTTGAGTATCGTACCAGCAACGAGGGCGCTTACCCAATGCCGCTTGAAGATGTAAAGGCGGCTATCCGTTACCTTAAGGCTCACGCCGAGCGTTACTCTCTTGACGAAAATAAATTCGGTGTTGCAGGCGAATCTGCGGGCGGTTATCTTGCCGCAATGTGCGCACTCAACAACGACAAAAGCCTTGATGTCGGCAATTATCTCGATTATTCAAGCGAAGTTCAGGCTTGTTGTCCGTTTTATCCGCCAACTGACCTTGCAACTTTTCCGTACAAATCAGCTCTTGAGGCAGGCACTAGTATGGAGTCGCTTATGCTCGGAATGAATGTAGTTCTCAACAAGGAAAAGGCGCAGGAATGTTGCCCTGTATCATTTGTAACACCGTCAGCACCGCCTTTTATGATTTTTCATGGCACAAACGATTCAACTGTTCCGTTTTCGCAAGGCAAGGTGCTTTATGATTTGCTTATAAAAAACGGTTGCGACGCAACATTGGTAGCCGTAAACGGCGCAGAACACGCAGATATTTTCTTTGCACAGGAAAAACTATGGGATATGGTAGCGGATTTTTTCAAGGACACACTTTATAAATGATATAATTAACAAGAAAAGTTTTCAACAATTTATTATAATGCTGTTGAAAACTTTTTCTTTGTATTTAATATTTATTTTAAGTCGGAAAAAATAAACAAACTTATAGAAAAATATACAATGAATTAAAGAAAAAATCCAAAAAGTATATAAAAAACAGTCAAAATGTGATATAATTATTAATTATAAACAGTGTAAGGAGAATTACCGTGAAGGAAACAATCTGTACTATACCGATAAACGATATTTTTATGCCAAAAGACGGTTGCCCTATCTGCCGGATGGAGGATATGCTCGAAAAGCAGTATGTTAAATTCATTACAGGCGATGCAATGATGGAGCCAAACATCAGAATAGAAACCAATAAAAAAGGTTTTTGTCACCGCCATTTTTCGCAGATGTTCACGGTAGGTCAAAAATTGCCTAATGCGCTGATTTTAGAAAGTCATTTGCAGGAAATTATCGACAAATATATGCCTGCAAAACTTAAAGGCAAGCCCGACAAAAAACAACTTGAGGGCATTAAGGAAGAATTATCTTCCTGCTATGTCTGTGACAGAATCGCAAGCGATATGCACCATTTTATGGCAACAGTTTTTGTAGAGTGGGCAAAGGGCGAAGAATTCAGAAAGTTGTATAACGAACAGCAGTTTATCTGTTTAAAGCACTATTCTTTTATAATGAGTGCCGCAACGGGCAAGGGCGGAATTTCGTCAAAACTTTTGCCTGACTTTTACGCTGAAACCGCCGCCCTCACAAAAAATTACCTTGTAAGCCTTAAGGCGGATATTACACACTTTTGTTCAATGTTCGATTACCGCAGTCAGGGACAGGATTGGGGCACATCAAAAGATTCGATTGAAAGAAGTATTGCGTTTTTGACGGGTACGGATTGATAAAACAGAAAATTCGGAATTTCCGAATTTTCTCCCAATGTCTTATATAAAGGAAGATTAAATAAATAATGAAAAATTTTTTAAATCCCAATCAATGCAGGTATCTTGCAAGTTTAATATGTGTCTTAGGAGCAATTTTTGCTTTTATTTCAAAGATTAAATTCGGAATGAACAGCATTCATCCCACATTTATTATAGGAATATTTATTATTATTGCAGGTTTTGTGTTCGGTTTTATAAAAGCCAGATGCCCGCATTGCAACTGTTTGCTTTCGTTCAGTACAAAGGGCGATCCAAAGCATTGCCCAAACTGCGGCGGCAAACTTGAAGATGATGATTAAAATTAGTTTACATAAATTTGGATATACTATAAAAAGGAAGTCTTACTATGCTGACATATACGGCCGATGATTTGGAAAAAATTTTCAGGGAAGAGAATATAAATCCCGATGAGCTGCAGAATATGGTAGTGGAAAAGCTCACAAAAAATAACCTTAAGCTTGCCACCGCCGAAAGCTGCACGGGCGGTTTGCTTTCGGGAAGAATTACCGCCGTGAGCGGTGCAAGCGAGGTTTTTGACTGCGGTGTTTGCTCGTATGCAAACGAAATTAAGCACAAGGTGCTCGGAGTGAGCGAAGAAACTCTTAACACACTCGGCGCAGTGTCGCCCGAAACCGCTTTGCAGATGGCGGAGGGTGTAAAAAAACTTGCAAATGCCGACATCGGCGCAAGCACCACGGGTATTGCAGGGCCGACAGGCGGAACAGATGAAAAACCTGTCGGACTTGTTTATGTGGGAATTTGTGCAAATTGCAGTAAATTTCCCATAAAACTTTTGCTCGGTGAAACAAACGGAAGTAAAAATTCCCGAAATTATATAAGAAAACTTGCTTGTAATGCCGTTCTTTATACAATTTGGAAATTAACCTAAATGTTGTAAAAAAATCTTGTAAAAAAATTAATATTGTGGTAAAATAAAATCGTAACTGTGGATATGGGGGTTTTTTTGCCCTTAAATTATAATTCATTTAAGTAATTATAATTTAATCTTTTGATTTATCCCGAAAATATAACTTAATATCCGTCAGAATGGAGTTGATTTTAATGGAAAGAAGTGCAGGTATCCTGTTGTCGGTTACTTCGCTTCCGTCCCCCTACGGAATTGGTACTATTGGTAAAGAGGCTCGTGAGTTCGCTGACTTCCTCAAAAAGGCAGGTCAGAAGGTATGGCAGATTCTTCCTGTCGGCCCTACAAGCTACGGCGACTCTCCTTATCAGTCCTTTTCAACTTATGCAGGTAACCCTTACCTGATTGACCTTGACACACTTTGTGAAGAGGGTCTTATTACTAAAGAGCAGCTCGATAGCTATGATTGGGGTTCTAACGATGCTGAAGTAGATTACGAAAAAATCTACAACAACAGATTCGACGCTCTTAGAATTGCTTACGATAATTTCAAAAAGAAAGACCAGAAGGCTTTCTCCTCATTTAAGAGAAAGAACAGCAAGTGGCTCAAGAATTACGCACTTTATATGGCTGTAAAGAAGAGCTTTAATATGGTTTCCTGGACAGAGTGGCCGGACGAAGAAATCCGTATGCACGAGGAAGCTGCTGTTAAGCGTTATGAGCGCAAGCTTAAAGACGATGTTGATTTCTGGAAATTCTTACAGTTTAAGTTTTATGAGCAGTGGGAGGCTTTCCGTGCTTATGTAAACGGTCTTGGAATTAAGATTTTGGGTGATATGCCTATCTATGTTGCTATGGATAGTGCAGATACTTGGGCAAATCCTGAGTTGTTCCAACTTTATGATGACGGTGATCCTATTGCAGTTGCAGGTTGTCCGCCTGACTATTTCTCGGCAACAGGTCAGCTCTGGGGCAATCCTCTTTATGACTGGGATTACCTCGCAGAAACAGATTACGAGTGGTGGTTTGAGAGAATTAAAGCTGCGTCAAAGCTTTATGATCTCACAAGAATCGACCACTTCAGAGCTTTTGCAAGCTACTATTCAATTCCTTACCCTGCTGAAAACGCTATTAACGGTGAGTGGGTTGAAGGTCCACGCATTAAGTTCTTCAAGATGATGGAAGAGGCTATCGGCAAGATTGATATTGTTGCAGAGGATCTCGGAACTCTTACTCCCGATGTTACCGAGCTTATGGAGCAGACAGGTTATCCGGGAATGAAGGTACTTGAGTTTGCTTTTGACAGCGGTGAAGAGAACGATTATCTCCCGCATAAATATACTGAAAACTGCATTGTTTACACAGGTACTCACGATAATGACACCGTTATGGGCTGGGTAGAAACAGCTAAGCCTGAGGATGTAAGCTATGCAAGAAGTTACTGCCAGATGCCTGAGGACGAGCCTTTTAACTGGGGTCTTATCCGTACAGCATATGAGAGCAAGGCAGGTATGGCTATTATTCCTGTTCAGGATATTCTCGGCCTTGGCAAAGAGGCAAGAATGAACATTCCGTCAACACTCGGCGGTAACTGGACTTGGAGAGTTGATAAAGCGGCTCTTACTGATGAGCTTGCAGAAAAATTAAAAACAATGTCTGTAAATAGCGGACGACTGGAGGACTAAACAAATGAGCAATATTATGGAAAAGCTTGAGCTTACAGCACAGTCTATGTATTGTAAGAAGATAGAAGAGCTTACACCTTCCGAACTTCATCTTTCTCTCGGCAAGGCTGTTATGGGCGAAATTGCCGACAACTGGGCAGCAAGCAAAGCTAAACACAACAGCGAGCGCAGAGCTTACTACTTCTCTGCTGAATTTCTTATGGGCAGAATGATGTACAACAACCTTTACTGCCTCGGTATTCTTGATGATGTAAAGAAGATGCTCAAGAAAAAGGGCGTTGACATCAATGTATTTGAAGATATTGACGATGCAGCTCTCGGTAACGGCGGTCTTGGTCGTCTTGCAGCTTGCTATCTCGACAGTGCCGCTACTATGGAAGTACCGCTCGACGGTTACGGCATTCGTTATAAGTATGGTCTTTTCAAGCAGCTCATCAAAGACGGTTATCAGGTAGAAGTTGCTGACGATTGGCAGAGATTTGATGATCCGTGGTGCCTCCGTCGTGAGGACGAGGCTGTAACAGTATCATTTAAGGGTCAGACAGTTAAGGCTGTTCCTTACGATATGGCTGTTATCGGCTGTAAGACAACTAACATCAACACACTCAGACTTTGGCAGGCTGAAGCTATCAATGAGTTTGACTTCCAGGCATTTAACAATACAGAGTACAACAGAGCAGTTCAGGAGAAGAACGATGCTGAAAACATCACTAAGGTTCTTTATCCTAACGATAATAAGTATGAAGGTAAAGTTTTAAGACTTAAGCAGCAGTATTTCTTCTGCTCAGCATCACTTCAGGATATTATGCGCAGATACAAAGCAAAGCACGGCAACGATTTCAGCTTCTTTGCTAAGGAAAACGCTATTCAGCTTAACGATACACACCCTGTATGTTCAATCCCTGAACTCGTAAGACTTCTTATGAACGAGGGTATGAACTTTGACGAGGCATTTGAAATCGCAAGAAAGACTTGCGCTTATACAAACCACACAGTTCTCGGCGAGGCTCTCGAGAAGTGGCATGCTGACCTTATGATGCAGGTAATTCCTGAAATTTACCATATCATCTGCCTTATCGCAAATAAGCTCCAGGAAGAGCTCACAGCTAAGGGCATTAGTGAGGATATGAAAGCTAAGATGCGTATTGTTGACGCTAACACAGTTCATATGGCAAGACTTGCAACTTATGCAGGCACATATGTAAACGGTGTTGCTAAGCTTCACACAGAGATCCTCAAGGACGATGTTCTTAAGGAGTGGTACCAGGTATATCCTGAAAGATTCCAGAACAAGACAAACGGTATTACACAGCGCCGTTGGTTAGGTCTTTGCAACCCTGAACTTTCTGCACTTATCACAGAGAAAGTTGGCAGCGACAACTGGCTTATTGACCTTTCACTTCTTTCAAAGCTCAATGACTGCATTGATGCTAAGACAATTACAAAGTTTAACACAATCAAGAAGAAGAAGAAAGTTCAGCTTGCAGAGTACATCAAGAAGATGGACGGCGTAGAGATTAACCCTGATTCTATCTATGATATTCAGGTAAAAAGACTTCACGAATATAAAAGACAGCTTCTCAATGCTTTCTCAATTATGACAATTTACTTCCGCATTAAAGAGGGCAAGCTTCCTAACTGGACACCAACAACATTTATCTTTGGTGCTAAGGCTGCTCCCGGTTATGCAAGAGCTAAGGCAATCATTAAGTACATCAACGAGATTGCTGACCTTGTAAACAACGATCCTGATACAAAGGATAAACTTAAGGTTGTATTCATTTCTAACTACAATGTATCTTACGCTGAAAAGATCGTAGTTGCTGCTGACCTTTCAGAGCAGACATCTACCGCAGGTCTTGAGGCATCAGGTACAGGTAATATGAAGTTTATGCTCAACGGCGCATTAACACTCGGCACATATGACGGTGCAAACATCGAAATCGCAGAGTGCGCAGGCGAAGAGAACGAGTATATCTTCGGTGCAAGAGTAGAAGATATTGAAAGACTTAAGAAGGAAGGCTACGATCCTAAGAAGCTTTATGAGGCTAATCCTGAAATCAAGAAGGTTGTTGATACACTTATCGACGGCACATTTGATGATGACGGCGCTCAGGGCGAGGGCAGCTTTGCTGAACTCCACAATGCTCTTATCAATGGTACATCATGGCAGGAGGCAGACCACTACTTCCACATCTATGATCTCCCACTTTATGTTGAAACAAAGATCAGAGCTAACTCAGATTATGCTAACCGTAAAGAGTTTGGTAAGAAGTGTCTTATCAACATTGCTAATGCAGGTAAGTTCTCATCAGACAGAGCTATCGTAGAGTATGCTAAGGATATTTGGCACACATCTTACAGAAAAGTTTAATTGATTATATAAGTAAATAACTTTTCATTAATTTAAATCGTTAAAGTCCGGCAATAACTAAGGTTGTTGTCGGACTTTTTGTGTTATGTAAAAATATCTGGGATAGTTAGAGTGGGGGAGAGGAGGTTATAAAAGAAATTCCTTATTTGAGTATTGCGGCGATTTAATTAGTCGGGTTTTAGAGCCAAAAAGTTTTTAATGCACAAATAATAAAAAATTTAGGTCAAGCCTTTTTAAAGGTTGACCAAATTTATTAGTCCGAGTATAAAGTTTTGTACGAGCTCAAACAAAATTACCCAACCGTTGATACAATGTTTCACGTGAAACATTTTTACTGTTTAACAAACAAAAAATATAAGAAAAATTACAATTATTCTATAAATACTCTTTTAAATATGCATTATTAGTGGTATAATGTATATTAGATTTAGAAAACACGCATTATTTTACGGTAAAGGTGATATTTTGGCTAAAATTATTTCAATTTCAAACCAGAAAGGTGGTGTTGGCAAAACCACCACAGCGGTTAATCTTGCTGCTTGTTTGGGCGCTTTGGGCAAAAAAACTTTGCTCGTTGACGCCGACCCACAGGGTAACGCAACAAGCGGTGTTGCTATTGATAAGCGTAAGGTTACTGCCTCAACCTATGAAATTTTGGTTGACGGTGCTAAGGCAGAGAGTTGTATTGTTACAACTCCGTATGAAAATTTGCATATTCTGCCGTCAAGTCTTGACCTTGCCGCCGCTGAACTTGAAATTTCCGATAAAAAGGGCAGAGAGTCTATTTTAAAAAATGCTCTTTTGCCAATTAAGCAATACTATGATTACATAATCATTGACTGCCCACCGTCACTCGGACTTATTACAACTAATGCTCTTACGGCATCAGATACTTTTTTAGTGCCGATTCAGTGCGAATATTATGCACTTGAAGGTCTGACACAGCTTATGAGTACGGTAAGACGAATTAAAAGACAATACAACAACACTATTGACATTGAAGGTGTTTTGCTTACAATGTATGACGGCAGACTGAATCTTACACAGCAGGTTGTCGAGGAAGTTAAAAAATTCTTCCCTCGTAAGGTGTTTAAAACCGTAATTCCGAGAGGTGTAAGACTGTCGGAGGCTCCAAGCTTTGGTATGCCCGTAATTTACTATGACAAGAATTGCAAGGGAAGTATTACATACACGGAACTTGCAAAGGAAATAATAGCAAAGGAGAGAAGCTATGAGTAAAAAATTTGGCGGTCTTGGCAAGGGCCTTGATACTATTTTTGCCGAGAACGAAACCGAAGACAGCAACAGCTCCGTTATGCTGAAAATATCTGAAATCGAACCAAACCGCTCCCAGCCTCGTAGAGATTTTGACGAAAATTCATTATCCGACCTTGCACAGAGTATTTCACAACACGGACTTCTGCAGCCTTTGCTTGTTCGACCACTGCCAATCGGCGGCTATCAGATAGTAGCAGGCGAAAGAAGATACCGTGCTTGCAGAATGGCAGGACTTACCGAAGTGCCTGTTACAATTCGAGAACTTTCGGATACAGAAACTATGGAGCTTGCGCTCATCGAAAATCTACAGCGTGAGGACTTGTCGCCTATTGAAGAGGCACTCGGTTACAAAGCACTTATTGACGAGCATGGCTTTTCGCAGGAAGAAGTTGCAACATCCGTCGGTAAATCAAGACCTGCAATTGCAAATTCGCTTAGAATTTTAAAACTGCCGGACAGTGTTCTTGAGTATGTAAAGCAAGACAAAATTTCCGCAGGCCACGCAAGAGCATTGCTTATGCTTGACAACGAAGAAGATATGCTTGAACTTGCGGAACTTATCTATAAAAAAGATTTATCGGTTCGTCAGGCGGAAAAACTTGCAAAGAAAAAGACGGAAGTTGAGGAAGATACTCAACCGGAGAGAAAACCGTCTTTTTACAGTATGGTTGAGCTTGCACTGAACGAAAGTCTTGGCAGAAAAATCAAGGTAAATAAAAACAAAGGTAAGCAAGGCGGCGTACTTCAAATTGAGTTCTATTCAGATGAAGAGCTGACCGAGCTTTCAAATAAATTAAAATAGATATTTCTATTTGCCGTATGGCATATTAAAAATATAATGAGAGGAAATGCAAAATGATTGATATTAAATTTTTAAGAGAAAATCCTGAGGCTGTAAAGCAGAACATAAGAAATAAATTTCAGGACAGCAAACTTGAACTTGTTGACAAGGTAATCGAGCTTGACGCTGAAAGCAGAGCAGTAAAGGCGCAGGCTGACGAGTTGCGTGCTAACAGAAACAAAATTTCAAAGCAGATCGGCGCTCTTATGGCTCAAGGTAAAAAAGAAGAGGGTATGGCTCTTAAAGAAGAGGTTACCCGTCAGGCTGAACAGCTTGCCGAGCTTGAAAAGAAAGAAGAAGACCTTTCGGCAAAAGTAACCGAGATTATGATGGTTATTCCACAGATGATTGACCCATCTGTTCCGATTGGTAAAGATGACAGCCAGAATGTAGAAATTGAGCGTTTTGGCGAGCCTGTTGTACCTGATTTCGAGATTCCGTACCACACAGACATTATGGAAAAACTCAACGGCATTGACCTTGACTCTGCAAGAAAGGTAGCAGGTAACGGTTTCTATTATCTTATGGGCGACATCGCAAGACTTCACAGTGCCGTTATCGCTTACGCAAGAGATTTTATGATTGACAGAGGTTTCACATACTGCGTACCTCCTTTTATGATTAGAAGTAATGTTGTTACAGGCGTTATGAGCTTTGCTGAAATGGACGCTATGATGTACAAGATTGAGGGCGAAGACCTTTATCTTATCGGCACAAGCGAACACTCGATGATCGGTAAGTTCATTGACACAATTAATAAAGAGGAAGACCTCCCTTATACACTCACAAGTTATTCGCCATGTTTCCGTAAGGAAAAGGGCGCTCACGGTATTGAGGAGCGTGGTGTTTACAGAATCCACCAGTTTGAAAAGCAGGAAATGATTGTTGTATGTAAGCCTGAGGACAGCAAAATGTGGTTTGATAAGCTCTGGCAGAATACAGTTGACCTTTTCCGTTCAATGGATATTCCTGTTCGTACACTTGAGTGTTGTTCCGGCGACCTTGCAGACTTAAAGGTTCGTTCACTTGATGTTGAGGCATGGTCACCTCGTCAGAAGAAGTATTTTGAAGTGGGTTCTTGTTCAAACCTCGGTGACGCACAGGCTCGCCGTCTTAAGATCAGAGTTACAGGCGAAAACGGCAAATACTTTGCTCACACACTTAATAATACTGTTGTTGCACCTCCGAGAATGTTGATTGCATTCCTTGAGAACAACCTTAATGAGGACGGCTCAATTAATATTCCTGTTGCACTTAGACCATATATGGGCGGCAAAGAAAAAATTGAAGTTCCTACAAAATAATTAATTTCAAAAGGGAGGTCGTTTGACTTCCCTTTTGTGGTTTAATTCTAAATGATTGGTAGCATTAAATAAATTATGGTTTAACGCACGGTTAAGATTAAATAATTAAAAATTTAGGTCAAGCCTTTTTAAAGGCTTGCGGGTTTGGGCAGAGCCCATAATATCTTCCAATATAACAATTTATTCGGCGCAAACAGCCTCGCTGTTTGCGTGTTAAAACTAAGTTTGAAAAAACAGGCGACAGCCATTAAAAAGACCTATTTTTTATTAATGGAATAACTAATTTGTTTTCTTATTGCTATCGCTTTTAAAAGCTAACACTGTTGTGTTCAAGCCGCCAAACAGCAAGCTGTTTGGCTATCGTTAGATTGCGTAAATTGAAAGTATTTGTGGGCTTTGCCCACACCCACGACCTTTGAAAAGGTCGACCAAACTTTTATACTTACTTGGTAAACCGGCCCGTTAATTATAATTTACTCCATCTATTGAAATTTTTTATTGAGGTGTTATGAACAGAAACGAATTTATAAACTATGTTCAAACTGCATACGGTGTGAAAGGCGATAACCCGTGGCAAAAAGATCCCGAGTCAACTGTTTTTCGTCATATTGGTAACAGAAAATGGTTTGCACTTGTGATGAGGGTGAAAAAGCATTGTATTGGAGTTGAAAGTGACGAGTACATTGATATTGTAAATTTTAAGTGTGATAAAGTAATGGTTGGCTCTGCACTTGGTAATAAAGGCTTTTATCCTGCGTATCATATGAATAAGGAAAATTGGATAACGGCGGCACTTGACGGTTCGGCAAGTGAAGAGAATATAAAGTTTTTCCTCGACATTAGCTTTGAACTTACCGCTCCTAAAATTAAATAATAACAGAAAAACTGCAACCCGTAGTGAGTTGCAGTTTTGTCTTTGATTAGCTTATAAAGTGTGATAAGTTGGGTATCACTTGGGTGTTAAGTAAGATAATTAAAAATTTAGGTCAAGCCTTTTTATAGGTTGACAAACTTTTATAATTGGTAAGCAGACTTTCCTTTAGAACATAATTTTTAGGAAATCACAATACTGAAAACCTGTTTATCAAATGTTTCACGTGAAACATTGTTTAACAGTTACTCAAAATGTAATCAATCAGCACTGCTACTCCGTCGTTATCGGAGTCGGGAACAACATAATCGGCACATTCAATGCACTTGCGTGACGCATCATCGACAGCCGCTCCAAATCCCGATTCGGCAATCATATCCGCATCATTATCGGCATTGCCGCAAGCACAGGTGTTTTGCATATCAATGTTGAGCATTTCGGCAAGGTGAGATAGGGCAGAGGCTTTGGTTGCCGATTTATCCATAAGCTCAATGAAATGCTCGGACGAAGTAGTTATAAAAATATCTTCAACGGCATTTTCAAGCATAGTCCAAATTCTTTTTCTTGTCTGCGGGTCGGTAGAAATATATTCAATGCTGTCAAGCTCATTCTTGTGTTCAAATATAAACTTTCTCATATCTTCAATATGACCGTGCGATGCCTTTACATAATCTATGTATGCCTCGGTACACCCGTATGCAAGCGGATTGTCGCTGTAACGCTTGTCGGTGTAAGTCAATCCGTCAACAAAAGCCTCCGAAATAATATCCTCGTCTTTCATAACATCAAGAATCTTAAGTACATCGTTTTCTTTAAGTGTAGCGGAATAAATCTTTTTTCCGTGCCGATCATAAATTGCGGCGCCGTTTGATGTAATCAAATAGTCAATACCCTCAATATCCAAGATGCTTTGCGGCATTGTGCCGAGGGGTCTGCCTGTTGCAATCGCAATGATTATGCCGTTCTCAATTGCTTTTTCAAGCGCAGATTTAACGGCAGGTGCAAGAGTGTTTTTGCTTGTAAGGGTTGTGCCGTCAAGGTCAAGTGCAAGTAATTTAATTTTGTTCATAGTCACCTCATATATTCTTAGGGCAAAAGCCGTCCATACAACAGCTTTCACATTTAGCGTTTCGTGCCGTGCAGACAGCTCTGCCGTGGAGTACGAGTCTGTGGCAAAAGTCATTGCTTTCTTTTGGGGGAAGCAGATCACGCAGAGCGAACTCTATTTTTTTCTGGTCTTTTAAATTGTGCAAACCAAGCCGCTTGGTAATTCGTATACAATGCGTGTCAACTACAACCGCAGGCTTGCCGAAAATATCGCCGCACACAAGATTGGCGGTTTTTCTGCCGATACCCGGTAATTTTATTAAATCGTCAATATTGTCGGGAACAATGCCGTCAAAATCCTCGCAAAGCATTTTTGCCATTGCTACAATGTCTTTTGACTTTGTTTTATAAAGTCCGCACGATTTAATGTACTCGGCAACTTCTTCGGGAGTAGAATCTGCAAAGTCCTGTGCGGTTTTAAATCTCTCAAAAAGTGCGGGAGTAACTATATTTACCCTTGCATCTGTGCATTGCGCAGCCAGACGGGTGGCTATAAGAAGTTGCAGGGGGTCTGTATATACAAGGCTGCAAATTGCATCGGGGTACTCTGCTTTGAGCGCATTGACAGCCATAAGGGCAATTTGTTTTTTATCCATAATATCACCTCAGATAATAGTGTAACACAAAATAATTACTATTGCAATCAGCAGTAAAAACTGTTAAAATATAGATAGAAAGGGTGCTTTTTTAATGTATAAAAACTATATTTTTGATTTATACGGAACATTGATTGACATAAACACAGATGAGTGGAGTGAAGAACTTTGGGAGAAAATGGCAGTTTACTACGGCTACAAGGGCGCAATCTATACCGCTGAAGAGTTAAATGAGGAGTACGGTAAACTTGTTGAGGCAGAGAAAAAGGCTGTACACAGACGACACAAGGACTACAGCGTTATCGACATCAAGATTGATAAGGTATTCAAAAAACTTTACAACCAAAAGGGCGTTAAGGTAACTAAGGCTGTTGTTGAGCAGACCTGCGCAGTGTTCAGATGTTTTTCCACAAAGTATATTAAGCTTTATGACGGCGTAATAGAATTTTTTGACGCATTAAAGGCAAACGGCAAGAAGATTTATTTGCTTTCAAATGCACAGAGAAGTTTTACCGCAAATGAAATGGATATGCTCGGACTTACAAAATACTTTGACGGTATTTGCATCAGCTCCGATGAGGAGTGTTCAAAGCCTGACAGTCATTATTTTGAAATTCTGTTTGACAGATACGGACTTGAGAAAAGCGAGTCTGTTATGATTGGCAACGATTATATTTCGGATATAAAGGGTGCTCACGATTTCGGCATTGATTCATTGTATATTCACCAGAGCATTTCTCCTGAAATTGAGGGTGAGCTGCTTAGCAATTATAAAATTATGGACGGCGATGTGCATAAGATGAAAGAGCTTTTGCTTAAGGGAGAATAATTATGATAGGAATAATTTGCGCAATGCAGATAGAGGCAGACGGCATAATTGCGCTTATGGAAAACAAAAAGCAAAGGGAAATTGCCAAAATGACATTCACAAGCGGAACACTTAACGGCAAAGAGCTTGTTGTTGTGGTTTGCGGTGTGGGCAAGGTAAATGCCGCTATGTGCAGTTTTGCAATGATTCAGAATTATAAGCCCGATTGCATTATAAACAGCGGCGTAGCAGGATCGGTTTCCGAAAAAGTCAGTGTCGGCGACATTGTAGTGGCTGTAAATGTGGTCGAACACGATATGAATACAACAGCGCTCGGCGATTTGCAGGGTGAGGTTTCTTTCCCTGAGAGAAAGGTAATGTATTTTAATTGCGACGAAAAGATTGCCGACAAACTTTTTGCTTCTGCAAATAAACTTGAGAATACAAGAGTTGAAAAAGGAACGATTGCAAGCGGAGATATATTTATTTCGGAGCTTAGGAAAAGAATAAAGATAGGGGAAACCTTTAACGCCCTTGCGTGTGAAATGGAAGGTGCGGCGATTGCCCATGTATGCTCAAGAACGGAAGTACCGTGCGGAATATTAAGAGCAATTTCCGATGACCTGAACGAAAACAAGGGAATGGACTTTGTAAAGTTCTGCGAAATGGCAAGTAAGAAAACGGTTGCCGTTATAAATGATTTTGTAAATAATATTTAATGAAAAATCCGAACACTTGTTAAAACGGTGTTCGGATTTTTGCGTAAAAGGGAAGAGGAAAAGTTTTTAACATCGAGTTAATAAAATGTTAAAAGAAATTTGAAACCATAATTTACACCGACTTTCAATAAAAAACATCTTATTAATTCACACAAAAAAATCCGACTTAAGTTAAAACCTAAGTCGGACAGATAATTAAAACAATATTAAATTATTTAATGATCATTCTTACGCAACCGTAAATACCTGCGTCATTGCCGAGGTCTGCAAGTTTAAAGAATGTATTTTTGCAAGCGTGGAACGCATATTCCTGATAATACTTCTGTACCTGCTCAATAAGGAAGTCGCCTGCCTTTGACATACCGCCGCCAATTACAAACACCTGTGGGTTTACTACGCAGGCAACAAGTGAAAGTCCCTTTGCAAGAATCTTTGCGGTTTCGTCAACCATCTTAATAGCAACCTCGTCACCGAGTTTTGCTGCGTCAAAGATTGCCTTTGCGGTAAGTTCCGGTGTGTTTCTGAGTACGGTTTCGTCATCGTGCTCTTCAAGATATTTCTTTGTTACTCTCGCAATACCTGTTGCAGACGCATACTGCTCAAGACAGCCGTGATTGCCGCAGCCGCAGGTTTCGGTTTCTCTTTCCTTTACACGAAGATGACCGATTTCGCCTGCCGCACCGTCACTGCCGGGAATAATCTTTTCGTTAATGATTACACCGCCGCCAACGCCTGTGCCGAGTGTTACCATTACAAGGTTTTTGTAGCCCTTGCCGCCGCCTTGCCACATCTCGCCGAGTGCCGCTACATTTGCGTCGTTGCCGACTTTAACCTTAAAGCCTGTCTTTCTTTCAAGCTCGATTGCTACATTAAATACGCTCCAGCCAAGGTTTACGCACTTATATACTGTGCCGTCATCGCCTACAGGGCCGGGAACGCCAACGCCGATACCTTCAATCTCTTTTTCGCTGATGTTATTTTCGGCAAGTTTTGCCGCAATAGCCTCTGCAATATCGTTAAGAATATATGTGCCGTTTTCCTGTGTTCTTGTAGGAATTTCCCACTTTTCGATAAGGTTGCCCGAAGTTTCAAACAAACCGATTTTAATTGTTGTGCCACCTATATCAACACCAAATGCATATTTTTTCATTATGTTATGCTCCTTTCAAGTCGTGAAATATTAAATTAGTAACATATACTATAATTTTAGTATTTTAACGGCTTTTTGTCAATATAAATTAACAGTTTTGATGAAATTTTTGCGAAAAACCGCATATACATTTGTGTAAATTTTGTTGTAATTTAAGGGGCAGTTGTGATATAATTTAAATACAGGTGTCTGCTGCCGTATGCGGTGCGGCAGATATTTCAAAATTAATACAGTATAATGAATATTGAAAGAATATTGAAAACGGGTGAGGTATAATATGGAAAAAAAGCTTACCGTAATTAAGGTGGGTACATCAACCCTTACATACGAAAACGGAAAAATCAACTATCGCCGTATCGAATCTCTCTGCAAAGTTATTGCTGATTTGCAAAACAGCGGTGAGCAGATAATTCTTGTGTCCTCCGGTGCTATCGGCGTCGGAATGGGCAAGGCAGGGCTTTCAGTTCGTCCCACAGAAACCAAGAAAAAACAGGCTCTTGCGGCTATCGGTCAGTGCGAGCTTATGTTTATGTATGACAAACTTTTCGGCGAATACAACCACTCGGTTGCGCAGATACTTTTAACACGCTATGCCGTAGAAACCGAGCAGAAAAAGCAGAATGTAATCAATACTCTTGATGAACTGCTTGATATGAATATTATCCCTGTAATCAACGAAAACGATACGGTCGCCATTGATGAACTTGAGGGCAACAACTTTGGCGATAACGATATGCTTTCCGCCATTGTTGCGGGTCTTGTCGGTGCGGATAAACTTGTTATTCTTACAGACATAGACGGTCTGTACGACGATAATCCACGCACCAATCCAAACGCTAACAAAATTGATGTTGTGGGCAGAATTTCTCCCGAAATTTTTGAAATGGCGGCAGGCACAGGCTCAAACAGAGGTACAGGCGGAATGATTACAAAACTGCACGCAGCGGATTATGCAACTCAGCGTGGGGTAGAGTGCCACATTGTAAACGGTGCAAATCCGAATGTACTTTACTATGTATTTGACGGAATGAATGTGGGAACAAAGTTCCTTGCCAGAAAGGAGAATTGATATGACACAGCTTGAAATTATGGGTGCAAACGCAAAGAATGCCTCGGTGTTTTTGCGTACGGCGGGCAGTAAAAAAGACGATGCGCTTTTGGCTATTGCAAAGGCTCTGCGTGAGCACAGCGATGAAATTATAAAGGCGAACGAAATTGACATAGAAAACGGAAAAAACGCCGGTCTTACAGAGTCTTTACTCGACAGATTAAGACTTACTCCCGAGCGTATAAACGGTATGGCGGAGGGCGTTGAACAGGTAGCCGCTCTTGCCGACCCAATCGGTAATGTTCTTGAGGGCAGAACTCTCAAAAACGGACTTAATATTGAGAAAGTAAGAGTACCGATGGGCGTTATCGGCATCATATTTGAGGCTCGTCCGAATGTTACTTCGGATGCGGCGGCACTTTGCCTTAAGGCAGGCAGTGCGGTAATTCTGCGTGGCGGTAAAGAGGCTATCAATTCAAACCTTGCCGTTTCGGAGATTATGAGAAACGCTGTTGAAAGCGTTGGTTTTCCAAAGGATTGCATCGCACTTGTTAAGGATACATCAAGACAGAGCGCAACAGAGCTTATGCAGTTATCCGATTATCTTGATGTGCTTATTCCCCGTGGCGGCGCAGGACTTATTCGTTCCGTTGTCGAAAACGCAAAAGTACCTGTAATCGAAACAGGTGTAGGCAACTGCCATATTTATGTTGACGAAAGTGCAGATGTGCAGATGGCGGCAAACATTATTTTTAATGCGAAAACTTCCCGTCCGTCTGTATGCAATGCAATTGAAACAATCCTTGTCCACAAGAACATTGCTCAAAAGGCTTTACCTGAAATAAAGAAACTTCTCGATACAAAGAATGTGGAGATAAGAGGCTGTGAAACCACAAGAAAAATCCTCGGCGACAGCGTTATACCTGCAACCGAGGAGGATTATGCAAAGGAATTTCTCGACTATATTCTTGCCGTTAAGGTTGTGGACAGTCTTGATGACGCTATAGACCATATTGCAAAGTACAGCACGGGTCACAGCGAAAGCATAATTACAAATGACTACAACAACGCAAATAAATTTACCGCCTGCGTTGACTCGGCAGCAGTGTATGTAAATGCATCAACCCGTTTTACGGACGGCGGAGAGTTCGGCTTGGGTGCGGAAATCGGAATTTCCACACAGAAACTCCACGCAAGAGGTCCTATGGGACTTAATGAGCTGACAAGCTGTAAATTTATTATAAGAGGCAACGGTCAGATTAGATAATTACATAAGCAAATACATCAATGCAAGCAAAAGCGACGGGTCGGCTTTTTCGCCTGAAAGCAAAAGCAGCAGGAGCAGAATCAGACTTTGCTCTTTGTCGGCGAGCAGAAAATCCACAAGACTTTTCTGCTGACCATGCGCTTTGTTTTCTTGTTTATTATCTGCTTTTTGCGGAGTATCTTCGGACTTTTTTTCAGGCGGTTTAGGCTTTTTCTCACGCTCCGTCTGATGCGGTGGGCGAGAGTGCATTTGTTGCGCACGGCGCAGAGCCTCTTCTTCAAACGATGCCAAATTATCACCTCCAAAGGTTGGGTGTTAATATTACTTTGGGGATTTGTTAAATCGTAATTTTTAAATGTTACCGCAACATTTAGAGCAGAACCTAATGTTCGGGTAAGAGATACTATTGAACAGATTAAGTTAAATAATAAAAAGTTTTGAGTTTTTTCAAAATATATTTATATCTTTGAGCAGAGGGAGAATTTTGAACAGCTTAAGCATTTTTTCGGCTTTATCAAGTTTTTCCTGTTTTTCACAAGATAAAAACGGGCGCAGAGCATTTAAAAGCCTTGTTGTATCGTCCTCACAGCCGATTGATTTAACGGCGGGCAGAATTTTAATAAGACTTTTTGCAATGTCGTCGTTCATAAAATCCGTGGGCAGGGAAAGCTCGTTTTTCTTTTCGGGAGGCTGTGGTTTTTCGGGTGCGTTTCCTGCAAGACCGAGCTGCTCACCGAGGCTTTGCACCTGTCGCAAAGCCTCGGGATTGCTGAGTATTTCGTTTATTTTATCCTGAATATCTGCCATGGCGGGTTTTACTTCCCCTTTCTCAGCATTTCAATTATTGCTTTTGCCTGCGGGCTTTCCAAAAGCTCTTTTGTTTTTTGCGGGTCGTTTAAAATTTCCTCCACTGTTTTTTGAGTTTTACTGTCGGCATTTTTAAAAATGCTGTTTGCATTGCCCTTTTTTGCAGCGGATTTCAGCTCGTTTTCCGACAGGTTGAGCTGTTGCGACATTTGTTTAAGCATATCCTGCATATTCTTATTATCAGCCATATAAACACCTCGGATAATAATATGCGTATTTATATATTTTTATAACACTTAGCTTTAGTTTTGCGGAGGTAAGTATGAGAATTTTAGTTTTGTCCGATACACACGGAGATTTTAACAGAATGATGAAAGCCGTTACCGAGCAGCCGAATGCAGAGGTTATTATTCACTGCGGCGACGGCGAAGAACAGGTTGAATATTTAAAACAGAATTTTAAGGATAAAATGGTTGTCGGCGTGCGTGGCAATTGCGATTGGGGCAGTATGCTGCCTGCGACCGAAACCTTGAGAATAAACGGAAAGACAATTTTTATAACCCACGGTCATTTGTATAACGCAAAGGTGGGACTTTACACAATTATGTGCGCCGCACGAGAGGCAAAAGCTGATATTCTCTGCTTCGGTCATACTCACTCTGCGCTTTCTATGTACGAGGACGGACTTTATGTTCTTAACCCGGGCAGCTGCGGCGGATATATGGCAAGCTACGGAATAATTGATATTACCGACAAGGGTGAAATTATTACCAATACCGTAGCTGTAAAATGATTTTTGTAGCATTATGAACACTTTTGTGTTATACTAAAATAAGGTCGGGAGGCGAAAGGTTGAATTACACGGATTTTGAGTTTGACGAGGCTTTAAAGCAAAGGCTTGACAGCCTGTATTCACAGAACAGACAACCTCACGCAATAGTAATTGAGGGCGCAGACGCCGAAAAATGCAAGGGGCTTGCAACCTTTCTTACAATGAGGGCGGTGTGCAGAGCCGAAAATAAGCCTTGCGGAAAATGCGAGCAGTGCATAAAAGCAAGGGAGAAGGTGCACCCCGACATTTACTATGCCCAACCTGAAAAGAAATCGCAGATTTATTCCATTGAGCAAATGCGAGATATTATTGAAAACGCAAGTATTCGCCCGAATGAGGCGGATATAAAGATTTTTGTGTTTGAAAGTGCAGATACAAGGCTTTCGCCTGTGGTACAAAATTCATTTTTGAAGTTGCTTGAAGAACCGCCGCAGAATTGCCTGTTTTTGTTGCTTTGCAAAAATTCAAGAGGATTGCTCAACACTATTTTGTCACGCTGTACCGTGCTTACCGTTAAAGGTGAAGAAAGCTACAGCGAGCAGGCAACCGAGCTTGCAAGAGCGGTGGCAGAGGGAACGATTGCGCCGAGCGAGTGGCAGTTGCTGTCGGCATTGACAGGCTTTTCCGACAGAAAACTTGCAGACGAAACCCTTGCCGTGCTTACGGTGATTTTCAGAGATTGCATAGCGGTTGCACGGGGAATAAGTGCGAGAATAGACGGTCAGCTTGCACAAAAGCTGAATAAAAGAATAACTACGGGTATGGCTTTGCAGCTTGTAGAGGCAACCGAGCTTGCAAGGCAGAAAATACCGCAGAATGTAAATATGGATTTGCTTTCCGCTTTTTTGAGCGGGGAGTACAGGAGGATAATATGGCAGAGGTAATCGGAGTCAGATTTAAAGAAGTCGGCAAGGTCTATTACTTTGACCCGCTTGATAATAAGTTAAGCGCCGGCGATATGGTAATTGTAGAAACCGCAAGAGGTCTTGAGTGCGGTAAGGTTGCCACACCGAATAAAACCGTTTCTGATGAAGAGCTTGCGTATCCGCTCAAGCCGCTTATCAGAATTGCAACCGAAAATGACCTTCGTCACCTTGAGGAAAACAAACTTAAGGAGAAGGAGGCATACAGAATTTGCGAGCAGAAAATTGCAAACCACAAACTTGAAATGAAGCTCGTAAGCGTTGAATGTACTTTTGACAACAGTAAAATTTTGTTTTACTTTACAGCAGACGGCAGAGTGGATTTCAGAGCGCTTGTAAAGGATTTGGCGTCTGTATTCAGAACAAGAATCGAGTTAAGACAGATAGGTGTGCGTGACGAGGCAAAAATGCTCGGCGGACTCGGTGTATGCGGAAAACCGTTTTGCTGTGCAAGTTTTATGGGCGAGTTTCAGCCTGTTTCAATAAAAATGGCAAAGGAGCAGGGGCTTTCGCTTTCACCCGTAAAGATTTCGGGTACTTGCGGCAGACTTATGTGCTGCCTTAAGTACGAGCAGGACGCATACACAGACCTGTTAAAGAAAACTCCTAAGGTTGGCGCAATAGTCAATACACCTGACGGAAAAGGTCTTGTAGTGGAAAATAACCTTATTGCCCGCACGCTTAAGGTTAAACTGAACAACACTCCGCCCGAAGCACCGGCAAAGACTTTTAATGTAAAGCAGTGCAAAATTGTTAAAGACGGCTACATTAAAGTCGATAAAGAAGAAATGGAAAAATTAAAGGGGTTAGAGTAAACTAACCAAAAATACCTTTTGGAAAATATTTATTTTTGAAAAATGTTCTAAAAATATTGCATTTTTAAAAATATATGTTACAATATAGGTGTAATATTTCACAGGAGGTGTTTTTGAATGGCATACCAGATTAGTGATGAGTGCATCAAGTGCGGAGCTTGTGCTGAGGAGTGTCCTGTAAGCGCAATTTCTGAGGGCGATGACAAGTATGTTATCGACGCTGATGTTTGTGTAGAGTGCGGAGCATGCGAGGCAACTTGCCCGGTAGGAGCACCTGCTCAGGCATAAGTTAATACTTAATGGAATTTAAAGACAGCAAGGATTTTTCCTTGCTGTTTTTTGTTTGGGCTTTTATAAAAAGTTTGGAGAAATTTATTGAAAAAAGGTTTTGTTCTAAATGTTGGGGTAACAATAATAATTATGGTTTAGTTGTGTGTCGGTCGTGCATTGAAATTTAGCTAACGCTAATTATCCTACCAAAAGCAAAAAAGTTTACGCAATTTTTTCAAAAATTGCGGGTTTGGGCAGCGCCCATAAAATCTTCCGATACAACAATTTATCAGGCGCAAACAGCCACGCTGTTTGCGTGCTAAAACTAAGTTTGAAAAAACAGGCGACAGCCACTAAAAAAACTATATTTTATTAATGAAATAACGAATTTCTTTTCTTGTTGCTATCGCATTTTTAAAGGCTAACGCCGTTGTGTTCAAGCCGCCGAACAGCGAGCTGTTCGGCTATCGTTAGCTTGCATAAACGGAAAGTATCTGTGGGCTTTGCCCACACCCACGACCTTTGAAAAGGTCGACCAAACTTTTATAATTGCTTGATAAAGCACTCCGCTAAACCACAATTTACCCCAACTTTTGATAAAGAACCTGAAAAAACTTTAATAATAACCGCAAAAAACCGCTTGATGCATAAAACACCAAGCGGTTAAATATTTTTTATTTAAAATCAGCCGTTAAAAGAATAGTTTGGAGCTTCCTTTGTAATCTGAATGTCATGTGGGTGGCTTTCACGAAGACCTGCACCTGAAATTCTTACAAACTGTGCTTTCTGATGAAGGTCAGAAATAGTTGCACAACCTGTGTAACCCATACCGGACTTAAGACCGCCCATAAGCTGATAAATTGTGTCGCCGAGAGTTCCCTTGTAAGGTACTCTGCCTTCAACACCTTCCGGAACAAACTTGTTGTTGCTTGCCTGGAAGTATCTGTCGGAGCTGCCTTTGCCCATAGCGCCAAGGCTACCCATACCACGGTAAACTTTGAACTGTCTGCCCTGATAAATCTCTTTTTCTCCCGGGCTTTCTTCGCAGCCTGCAACAAGTGAGCCGACCATAACTACGCTGCCGCCTGCCGCAAGAGCCTTAACTATATCACCGCTGTACTTGATACCGCCGTCTGCAATAACCGGTACACCGTACTTAGATGCCTCACAAGCCGCATCGTAAATTGCTGTAATCTGCGGTACGCCGATACCTGCAACAATTCTTGTTGTACAGATAGAACCCGGACCGATACCAACCTTTACTGTGTCTGCGCCTGCCTCAATAAGAGCCTTGGCAGCCTCTGCTGTAGCAATGTTTCCGGCAACGAGCGGAACATTAGGATAAGCCTTTTTAACTTTGGCAACTGTTTTTATAATGTTTGAGTTGTGACCGTGAGCAGAGTCGAGGAAGAGTACATCTACCTGTGACTCAACAAGAGCGGCAACTCTGTCGAGAACATCTGCTGTAGCGCCGATAGCCGCACCGCAGAGGAGTCTGCCTTTGTCATCACGGGCTGAATTAGGATACTGAACCGACTTTTCAATATCTTTAATTGTAATAAGTCCCTTAAGGCTGCCGTCAGAGCCTACAAGCGGGAGCTTTTCAATTCTGTGTTTACGGAGAATTTCCTGTGCCTGCTTTAATGTTGTGCCTACAGGAGCGGTAACAAGGCTTTCGTAAGTCATAACGTTTGCGATAGGCTGGTTAAAGTCAGCGCCGGTCATAAAGCGAAGGTCACGGTTTGTGATAATACCTACAAGTTTGCCGTCACGGCAGATCGGAACACCGGAAATTTTATATTTGCCCATAAGGTCGTTAGCGTCACGGACTGTATTTTCAGGAGAAAGGAAGAACGGATTTACAATAACACCGTTTTCACTTCTCTTAACACGGTCAACCTGGTCAGCCTGCTTTTCAATGCTCATATTCTTATGAATAGCGCCGATACCGCCCTCTCTGGCAATAGCAATAGCCATTGCGGTTTCGGTTACAGTGTCCATTGCAGCAGTAACAACAGGAGTGTTAAGCTTAATATTTTTTGTAAGATTTGATGAAATATCAACATTTTTAGGTTCTACATCAGACTCACCGGGGATGAGAAGAACATCATCAAAGGTAAGACCTTCTTTGCCGAATTTCTGATTGTAATCTGTATTCAACATAAACTATCCTCCATTTTCCTTTTCTCATAATTGTTTATTATTAAATTTTATTATATCAAATAATTCACTCAAGTGCAACAGATAATTTGCAGTTTTTAAAATTTTTATAACGAATTTTCTGAGTCTGTAAATAAGACGGCATTTTGTGAATAATATAAAATGTTTATAAAGTATTATTGTGTATTCGGCAATTGTACTTCGTTGTTTTCAATAGTATTTTAATGTTTTAATATGCAAAATGACAAAAATATTTTGCTTTTTAAGATGTATAAAAAACGCTTTTTATAAACTTTATTACAACATCAAAAAATCCTTGCTTTAAAAACTTATGCGTATTATAATATAGGATAGTTATTTGGCTTATGATTTACGAAAGGACAGATTTTATGCCTTTTATAGATGTTAAAACTAATGTGACTTTCTCAAAGGAGAAAGCAGACGAACTTATGAAAGAGCTTTCCGGTTCGCTTAAGGCAATCGGTAAGAGCGAGGCGTATGTTATGTGCGCCGTTAATGACGGATTAAAAATGAGTTTTCAGGGCAGCAGTGACGAGCCTGCGGCAATAGTTGAAGTAAAACTTCTGGGTAAGGGCACAAAAGACGGCTATGCCAAAGTTACCGAGAATATCTGCAATATTATGCAGACAAACGGCATTGCGGGCAAGCGTTGCTATGTTAAGTACGATGAAGTAGAGCATTGGGGTATGGACAGCTTTATGTTCTGAAAACAGACTGTTATTTACCGAATAATTATCTATATATTTTACGGGAGAAAGAGTTATTATGAGAATTGTTGTTCTTGCAGGCGGATTAAGTACAGAGCGTGATGTATCAATATCTTCGGGTATTAAGGTAGCGTCTGCTTTGCGTGAAAAAGGTAACGAAGTAGTTTTGCTTGATGTGTTTATGGGTTACGAAGAGAATTTTTGCGACATTGACGCACTCTTCAAGCACAATTACAGCTTTACGGACAGCCTCGGTGTCGGCACGGAAATTCCCGACATTAAGACAGTCAAGGAGAACCGCCTTGATAAATCATCAAAATTTATCGGTATGAATGTTATTGAAATCTGCGCCGAGGCAGATATTACATATCTTGCTCTTCACGGCGGTGAGGGCGAGAACGGTCAGATTCAGGCTACACTTGACCTTTTCGGCATCAAATACACGGGTTCGGGTTATCTCGGCTCTGCGCTTGCTATGAATAAGGCGCTTACAAAGAGCGTACTTATTCAGAACAGAGTTACAACTCCTGCGGGCAGAGTTTACAAGTCAGCCCAAGACGCAGAGGATTGGAGTTACTATCCTTGCGTTGTAAAGCCGTGTTCGGGCGGTTCAAGCGTAGGCATTACAAAGGCAGAAAACAGAGCGGAATATTTAGAGTCTGTAAAAGAGGCTTTCAAATATGAAAAAGAAATCGTAGTTGAGCAGTTCATAGAGGGCAGAGAGTTCTCCGTAGGCGTTATCGGCGGCAGAGCATTGCCTCCGATTGAGATTATTCCTAAGACAGGCTTCTACGATTATGTGGCAAAGTATCAGGCAGGCGCAACAGACGAAATTTGCCCTGCTGACATTACTGCAAGCGAGGACGATGTTCTTCGTAAAGCTGCCGAGGCTGCATTTAAGGCTCTCAACTTGCAGAGCTATGCAAGAATTGACTTTATTCTTGATAAAGTATCGGGCGAGGCTTATTGTCTTGAGGCAAACTCACTTCCCGGTATGACTCCGACAAGCTTGCTCCCACAGGAGGCAGCGGCAGAGGGTATTGACTATCCGTCACTTTGCGAAAAAATCATTGAAGTTTCTCTTGAAAAATACAATTAATAAAACAGAGGTGTTTTGCCGTGAAAGAGGCTGTACTTCTTTATAATTATAAAGGCGACAGACTGAAAGCCGTAAGAAATACGCTTTTGTCTATGAAAATACCTGTAAAAACAGCGGCGAAAAAGGAATTTTCAAAGCCTATAGGAACATTGTTCGGATTAAAGGATATTGAACCGTTGCCCGACGATTCTCCGAACTTTGACGATGAGCTTATGGTTATCAAGGATTTTCCGCACCTTACATTTAATGTTATGCTTAAAAAACTTGAAAGCCACGGCATAAATAAAATGCCTCTGATTTGCGCCCTCACTCCCGACAACAGCCGTTGGAGCGGAAACAGACTTTATCAAAAAGTCAGCGAGGACCATTTAAAAGACAATAACCTTAAGGTTAATTTATAACAATAAAAATTACATAATTTTGCAGAGTGGTATTTGATATAAAAATATCGCTCTGCTTTTTTGATTTGAAAATAAATATATCTTGATATGTTGGCTTTTTTTTGGTATCATAAGTTATGATATGAATATTAGAGAGTGATTGTATGTATATAAAAACAAAGCCTTTTATAAAATGGGCTGGTGGAAAAAGTCAGCTGATTAGCGAGATACGAAAAAAATATCCTGAAAAAATAAACTGCTATTGCGAACCTTTCGTTGGTGGTGGTGCAGTGCTATTTGATGTATTGGCTAATTATAAACCGGAAAAAGTTTTAATTAACGATATTAATAAAGAATTAATTATTACATATGGTCAAATAAAAAATAATATTGATAATCTAATTAGCAAATTATCAGTTATGCAAGAAAAATATATTAGCGCTGATACAGAACAAAGAAAGGCTATATTTAGTAGTAATAGAGATTTATTTAATTTATTAAAAAAAGAAGATAATAAAAGCAATGCATTAGATATAGCGGCTCTGTTTATATTTTTAAATAAAACTTGCTTTAATGGATTATATAGAGTAAATCGAAACGGTGATTTTAATGTACCTGTTGGAGCATATAAAAATCCACTGATTTGTGATGAATTGAATTTGAAAAATAATAGCGAGCTTTTGCAGAATGTAAAAATAATATGTGGAGATTATAGAAAATGCAAAAATTTTATAGATAATGAAACTTTTGTGTATATAGATCCCCCATATCGTCCGTTAACACAAACTTCATCTTTTACTTCGTATTCTTCTAAAGTGTTTGATGACAAAGAACAAATAAGATTGGCAAAATTTATTAATGTAATTTCTGAAAAAGGCGCTATTGTTGTAGCAAGTAATTCAGATCCCCAAAATACAGATGAAAACGATATGTTCTTTGATGATTTATATAAAAATTATAGTATTAAAAGAATACAAGCTAAGCGTATGATTAATAGCAAAGGTAATGGCAGAGGTAATATTAATGAGTTGCTAATAAGTAATTTTTGATGAGGAAATTTTATTATGAAAAGAAATTTTGATGAGTGGCTTTCTGAATTTCGTGGAAGTATTGCAAACTATGATTATTATATAGATTTTAATAAAATATATAATAATATAAATAAGATTAAAGTAGAACTTAATATTTTAAATAGTTTGATTGGTTCAAATAATATAGAGGAAGATTTTGAAAATATCCTTTCAAAATATCCTGAAACTTTAAAATGTATTCCTCTTTTACTTGCGGTAAGAGCAAGTGAAATATATGCTGTAGACAGCGAGGGTGAATATAAATATAATTTTAAAAATCAAAATTACAGTATTGAACAATATAAAATTTTTATGAGAAAAACAGGTTTATTTGACTTGTTGCAAAATCATATAATAAATAATCTTGTAGATTACGCTACAGGTGTAGAAACAGGTCTTGACTCTAACGGTAGAAAAAATCGTGGCGGACACTTGATGGAAAATTTAGTGGAGAGCTTTATACAAAAAGCCGGTTATAAGAAAAATGAAACCTATTTCAAAGAAATGTATATTCACGCAATAACCGATAAATGGGGAATAGATCTTTCTGCAATTTCTAATAGCGGTAAATCTGAAAAAAGGTTTGATTTTGTAATAAAAACTTCAAATAGAATTTACGGAATTGAAACAAACTTTTATGCAAGCGGTGGTTCAAAACTCAACGAAACAGCAAGAAGTTATAAGCAGATTGCACAAGAGGTTGACACCATAGACGGATTTACTTTTATTTGGTTTACAGACGGTTCCGGTTGGAAAAGTGCAAGACATAATTTAGAAGAAACCTTTGATGTTATGGAAACAATATTTAATATAAAAGATTTGGAGAATGGAATATTATCGCAGTTATCTTGATAGTAAAATCAGTGAGGTAGCTTTGTTATGAAAAAAAAGAAAATAAAGAAATGGGAGCCTGAAGATTTTGAGTTAGAAATGACCACTCATTGGTCTTTCCCTAAGCGTGGGGATTGGGCGACACACGATGCAAAGTGGCGAGGTAATTGGTCACCATATATACCAAGAAATATTATTCTTAGATATTCACAAGAAAATGATATGATACTTGATCAATTTGCAGGTGGAGGTACAACTCTTGTTGAGGCAAAATTATTAAATAGAGATATAATTGGCGTTGATTGCAATGATGTTGCACTTGAACGATGCGAAGAAAAAACTAAATTTGAATATGAGAATGCAAAAGGTAGAGTATATATTCGGAAAGGTGATGCCCGAAATCTCGATTTTGTTGATGATGAGAGTATAGATTTAATATGCACACACCCACCGTATGCTAACATAATTAAATATAGTGACGGACTTGAAAATGATTTATCACAGTTAAAAGTAAAAGACTTTCTTGAACAAATGAAACCTGTTGCAAAAGAATGTTACAGAGTATTAAAAAAAGAAAAATTTTGTGCAATTCTTATGGGAGATACAAGGCAAAAAGGACATATGATTCCGATGAGTTTTGAAGTTATGAAAATATTTCAGGATGCAGGTTTTACTTTAAAAGAACTCATAATCAAAGAACAGCATAATTGCAGAGCAACAGGCTATTGGAAAACAAACAGTGTAAAATATAACTTTTTACTCATTGCACACGAATATCTTTTTGTATTTCATAAAATTTGATTTAATAAAAAATCAGCGAGGACCATTTAAAAGACAATAACCTTAAGGTTAAATTATAATTTACGGTTTTGCAGAGCGGTATCGGTGTAAATATCGCCCTGCTTTTGTTTTTGCTTTTTTAAGTGACGGGTGAATGATTTGGCAAAGTAACAATTGGGTGACAAGGCTGTCTTCTTTTATTGTAAAAATTTGTCTTAAACAGTGCATTAAAAACCTAAATTTTAATATCTTTTTCCGTAATGTAAAAATTATGGAATTTTTGCGGATATTTTGTAGGAATTAGCAAATTTATCTTACCTTTTTTACTTGATTTATTTTGGTTTTTGTATTACTATAATAGATGTATGATTTTTTTAAAAAGAAAAGGGGATCTCTATGAAAAAAGTTATTTCATTGGCGCTTGCGGCCGTAATTTGTTCGGCTTCAATGCTCCTTGCCGCTTGTGGTGGCAGCACAACAAAGAAAATTGCTACAGTTGATGACCTTGAGGGCGCAAAAATCGGCGTTCAGCTTGGCACAACAGGCGATATTTACGCAAGTGATTACGAGGAAAAGGGTTCAACAGTAGAACGCTTTAACAAGGGTGCAGACGCTGTTCTCGCTCTTACACAGGGCAAGATTGACTGCGTTATCATTGACAGCGAGCCTGCTAAGGCTTTTGTTGCCGCTAATGACGGTCTTAAGATTCTTGACGAACCGTTTGCGGAAGAAGAATATGCAATCTGCGTAGCTAAGGACAATACAGACCTCCTCGGCAAAATCAACACAGCTCTTGCAGAGCTCAAAGCTGACGGTACAACAGAGTCAATCGAAAAGAACTTCATCGGCGACGATACAAAGGGAAAAACACCTTATGTAACTCCTGCAGGAACAGATTATCCGAACGGCGAGCTTCATATGGCAACAAACGCTTTCTTTGAGCCTTACGAGTATTATGACGGCGACACAGTAGTAGGTATTGACGCATCTATGGCACAGGCTATCTGCGACAAACTCGGATACAAGCTTGTTATTGACGATATGGACTTTGATTCTATCATAACATCTGTT
Organism: Ruminococcus sp. FMBCY1; assembly: GCF_023921805.1. Classification (GTDB taxonomy): domain Bacteria; phylum Bacillota; class Clostridia; order Oscillospirales; family Acutalibacteraceae; genus Ruminococcoides; species Ruminococcoides intestinale_A. Next base: position 1,735,851 of record NZ_CP074197.1, read on the forward strand.
CAGACAGGCAAGGCTGATTTCGGTATGGCAGGTATGACAGTAACAGATGAAAGATTACAGTCAATCAACTTCTCTGACAGCTATACAACAGCTACTCAGGTAATTATAGTTAAAGAATAATTAAAGATTTTTCCGGAAAGGCAGCATAAAAGCTGCTTTTCTGATATATAAAGGAATTTAACATATGGATAAGTTTTTTCAAGAAATAGCTGCGAGCTTTCAGAGAACTTTTATTAATGACGACCGTTGGATGCAGTTTTTAAGAGGTCTTGGAGTAACGATTGAAATCACAGTCGTTGCTGCCGTTATAGGTATTATCCTCGGTTTTTTAATTGCGATGGTTCGTTCGACTTACGACAAGAACCTTACCGGTAAAAAATGCAGAAAGCCGAGTGATTATTTACTCAAGTTTTTAAATGTTCTCTGCAATATCTATATTACGGTAATCAGAGGTACTCCTGTTGTAATTCAGCTTATGATTATGTATTACATCATATTTTCATCGTCAAGAAACGGAATTATCGCAGCGGTACTCGCATTCGGTATCAATTCAGGCGCATATGTAGCCGAAATTGTGCGTTCGGGTATTATGTCAATCGACAAAGGTCAGTTTGAGGCAAGCCGTTCGCTCGGATTTAATTACAGCAGCACAATGCTCCATGTAATTCTTCCGCAGGCTTTCAAAAATGTTTTGCCTGCACTCGGCAACGAGTTTATTGTGCTTGTAAAGGAAACTTCGGTTGCCGGTTATGTTGCACTTCAGGATCTTACTTATGTGGGCAATCTTATTCGTTCAAGAACTTACGAGGCATTTTTCCCACTTATTTCGGTTGCGGCAATCTACCTTGTTATAGTATTGATTCTGACATACTTCCTCAAAAAACTTGAAAGGAGGTTGCGCAGCAGTGACCACTAACAATGATATTTTAATTAAGGTCGAGGGACTGAAAAAGTATTTTGGCAATAACGAAGTGCTCAAGGGCATTAATGCCGAAATTCACAAGGGCGATGTAATGGTGGTTATCGGTGCGTCGGGTTCGGGTAAATCAACTTTTTTGCGTTGCCTTAACCTGCTTGAAGAGCCGACAGACGGAAAAATCATTTTTGACGGCATTGATATTAACGACAGAAATGTAGATATAAACCTCCACCGCAGAAAAATGGGTATGGTGTTTCAGCAGTTTAACCTTTTCCCTCATATGACAGTGCTTAAGAATATGATTCTCGGCCCTGTAAAACTTCTTAAAAAGAGTAAGGAAGAGGCTACCAAAGAGGCAATGGAGCTGCTTGAAAGAGTAGGGCTTGCAGACAGAGCAAATGACTATCCGTCACAGCTTTCGGGCGGTCAAAAACAGCGTGTGGCAATTGTCCGTGCGCTTTGTATGAATCCGGAGGTAATGCTTTTTGACGAGCCTACTTCCGCACTTGACCCAGAAATGGTAGGCGAAGTTCTTGAAGTAATGAAAAGGCTTGCAAAAGACGGAATGACAATGGTGGTTGTAACTCACGAAATGGGTTTTGCCCGTGAAGTAGGTACAAATGTTGTATTCGTTGATAAGGGCGTAATCGTAGAGCAAGCGCCGCCGCAGGAATTCTTTACAAACCCTAAGAATGACAGATTAAAGGAATTTTTGTCAAAGGTTTTTTAATTAAATAAACAATATGACAGTCTGATAAACAGTGAGTTTGTCAGACTGTTTTTTTGTGCGATTTTTAACGGTTGCTAAACAATTATAAAAGTTTAAGGCTTGACCTAAACTTTTAAATTATTTTGCTTAACCCGCCTGCTATACCATAATTTCCTCCAATTCTTAATAAAGAACCGTTTATAAAATATTTTCGAGATTTATTTACATTTACAATTTTTAAAAATCGAAATATTTTGCAAGCAATTGCTTGCATTTGCCGTCATAAGTGAATATAATATAGTTAAAGGAGCGTGATTTATATGGCAAATACTTCAGCAGTTTATGCCCGTATTGATACAGGCTTGAAAGAAAATGCGGAAAATATACTTGCACAGCTTGGTATTACTCCGTCAAGTGCAATTCAGATGCTTTACAGTCAGATTGTACTTACAAGAAGTCTACCCTTAAATCTTCAACTTCCTGTGGTTAAACCGACTGCTATCGGTTCAATGACTCAATCTGAATTAAATGCCGAATTAATAAAGGGTGAAGAATCTATAAAAGCAGGAAAAACCTATACGGCAGATGAGGTGGACGCTGAACTTGCAAAGGAATTCGGTATATGAATAAGTTATATTCGGTTGTGTACTCTCCGAAAGCAAAGGACGATTTAAAAGAAATTTATACTTATATTGCTTTTACTTTGTCAGTTCCGACAACTGCCGAAAAGCAGATAAATCGAATCAGAAAAGCAATTCGTTCACTTGATTTTATGTCGTTAAGAAATCCTGCCGTTGATTGGGAGCCTTGGAAGAGTAAAGGAATGCGCAAAGTTACAGTTGACAAATTCATTGCTTTTTATACGGTAGACACCCGCAGTTTGACCGTTACGGTTATCCGTATTTTTTACGGAGGGCAGGACATTGCAAATATTGCATGGGATTTTGAAAACTTATAAATTGCGATTATCAACTGTTGATAAAATCTCAACACCTTTTTACCTCAAAATCGGCATTGATATTTCTTTACACGCTGTCGGGTGTTGCATTTTAGGGCAAAAATAATCTCCACAGGATTTATTTTCCTGTGGAGAATTTTATTTGCCTAAAAATCAAAATTTCTGAAAAATTTTTGCTTTTTTAGAAAAAAGCCCTTGACAACCTCCCTTTGGTAGCGTAAAATAGTACAATGTACCATAATGGGGTTATGTACCGACACAGTCGGACAAATCGTCAAAAAAATTTATCTTACAGGGGGATATTATCACAAAATCTCCAAAGTGTCAAGAGGTTTTTTTGACAGGGGCATTGCCCTCAAATTTATTAAGGAGTGATACGCCTATGGTTAATGTCAAACCCGTTAAGCTCGGCAATCGTGAACGAATGAGCTTTGGCAAAATCAATGAAGTTATTGATATGCCTAACCTTATTGATGTCCAGAAGCAGTCTTATCAGTGGTTCCTTGACGAAGGTCTTAAAGAAGTATTTAAGGATGTGTCGGGAATTACCGATTATCAAAATAATCTTGTGCTTGATTTTATTGATTACTCTATTGATGTTGATCACCCAAATTACAGCATTGTAGAATGTAAGTCAAGAGATGCTACATTCTCTGCCGCTTTGCGTGTTACAGCAAGACTTTTAAACAGAGCTACAGGTGAGATTAAAGAGAGCAATGTGTTTATGGGCGATTTCCCGCTTATGACACCGAGCGGCACATTCATCATCAACGGTGCAGAGCGTGTTATTGTATCTCAGCTTGTAAGAAGCCCGGGCGTTTATTATAAGATGGACCACGATAAAACAGGTAAAGAGCTTTACAGCGCTACCGTTATTCCTAACCGTGGTGCATGGCTTGAGTACGAAACAGACATCAACGATGTTTTCTATGTTCGTATCGATAAAAACCGTAAGCTTCCCGTTACAGCGTTTATCAGATCTTTAGGTCTTGGCACAGACGCTGAAATTCTCGACTTCTTCGGCGACGACGAGAGAATGAAAGCTACTATTGAAAAAGACCAGACAAGCAGTGTTGAAGAAGGTCTTATCGAAGTTTACAGAAAGCTCCGTCCGTCAGAGCCTCCTACAGTAGACAGCTCTCAACAGCATATCAATAATCTTTTCTTTGACCCCGGCAGATATGATATGTCAAGAGTAGGCAGATACAAGTATAACAAAAAACTCGGCATTGCCGACAGACTTGAAGGCCAGGTTATTGCAGAGCCTATCTCTAACCCACGCACAGGCGAGGTTATGGCTTTCAGAGATGAGAAAATTACTAAAGAAAAGGCTTTAGAAATCGAAAATGCCGGCGTTCAGATTGCTTATGTAAAAGCACAGGACGAAAAAATCGTTAAAGTTATTTCTAACGGTATGGTTGACATCAAGGCTTATGTTGACTTTGATGCAGAGGCTGAATGCGGAATCCGTGAGAATGTTCGTTTTGATGTTCTTTGCGAAATTCTTGACGCAGCACAGAACGAGGAAGAGCTTAAGGAAATGCTCACAGACAGAGCAGACGAGCTTACTCCTAACCATATCACAAAAGATGATATTTTTGCTACAATCAACTACCTTAACTGCGTGGCTCACGGTGTCGGCAGAACAGACGATATCGACCACCTCGGCAACAGAAGAATCCGTTGCGTAGGCGAGCTTTTACAGAACCAGGTAAGAATCGGTTTCTCAAGACTTGACAGAGTTGTAAGAGAAAGAATGGCTACACAGTCACAGGATATGGACTCGCTTTCTCCTAACTCACTTATCAATATTCGTCCGGTAACTGCCGCAATCAGAGAGTTCTTCGGTTCTTCTCCGCTTTCACAGTTCATGGACCAGACAAACCCACTCGCAGAGCTTACTCACAAGCGTCGTTTGTCAGCACTCGGCCCGGGCGGTCTTTCAAGAGATCGTGCAGGCTTTGAAGTTCGAGATGTACACTACACCCACTACGGCAGAATGTGTCCTATCGAAACTCCTGAAGGACCTAACATCGGTCTTATTTCATACCTTACATCATTTGCAAGAATCAACAAGTACGGCTTTATCGAATCACCGTACCGTAAGATTAATAAAGAAACAGGCGTTGTTACAAACGAAGTTGTTTATATGACAGCCGATGTTGAAGACAACTACACCGTAGCACAGGCAAATGAGCCGCTTGACGAGAACGGCAGATTTGTTCATACCAGAGTTGTCGGCAGAAGAAGAGATGAATTCGTAGATCTTCCTGCAGACGAGTTTGACTTTATGGACGTATCGCCTAAGCAGGTACTTTCGGTTGCTACAGCTATGATTCCGTTCCTCGAAAACGATGACGCAAACCGTGCTCTTATGGGTGCGAACATGCAGCGTCAGGCAGTGCCGCTCCTCAGAACAGAAGCACCTATCGTAGGTACAGGTATGGAGTACAAGGCAGGTACAGACTCAGGCGTATGTATTCTTGCGGAAGAGGACGGCGTTGTATTAAGCGTTGACGCCCGCAACATTCGTGTACAGTACGATTCGGGCAGAATTCAGGACTTTGAGGTTATCAAGTTCTTGCGTTCTAACCAGGGTACATGTATCAACCAGCGTCCTATTGTTGAAAGAGGACAGAGAGTTAAGAAAGGCGAAGTTCTCGCTGACGGTCCTGCTACAGACCACGGTGAAGTTGCTATCGGTAAGAACGCACTCATCGGCTTTATGACCTGGGAAGGTTATAACTACGAGGATGCGGTTCTCCTTAACGAAAAAATTGTTAGAGATGATGTTTATACATCTATTCATATTGAGGAATACGATACAGAGGCAAGAGATACAAAGCTCGGCCCTGAAGAAATTACAAGAGATATTCCAAATATCGGCGAAGATATGCTCAAGTACCTTGATGAAGACGGTATTGTTCAGGTAGGTGCAGAGGTTCACGCAGGCGATATTCTTGTAGGTAAGGTTACACCAAAGGGTGAAACCGAGCTTACTGCCGAAGAAAGACTTTTGAGAGCTATCTTTGGCGAAAAGGCAAGAGAAGTAAGAGATACTTCACTCAGAGTACCTCACGGCGAGAGCGGTACAGTTGTAGATGTTAAGGTATTTACAAGAGCCGACAGCCGTAACGAACTCCAGCCCGGTGTAAACAAGGTTGTCAGAGTTTATCTTGCATTAAAGCGTAAAATCAGCGTTGGCGACAAGATGGCGGGTCGTCACGGTAATAAGGGTGTCGTTTCAAGAATTCTTCCTGTAGAGGATATGCCATTCCTTCCTGACGGCACACCGCTTGACATCGTACTTAACCCGTTGGGCGTACCTTCTCGTATGAACATCGGTCAGGTGCTCGAGGTTCACCTCGGCTATGCGGCTAAGGCACTTGGCTGGAAGATTATGACACCTGTATTTGACGGCGCTCACGAAGGCGATATTTTCCAGGCACTTAAAGATGCAGGTTACAGCGAGGACGGTAAGACATGGCTTATCGACGGCAGAACAGGCGAGCGTTTTGACAACCCTGTAACCGTCGGTTATATGTATTACCTTAAGCTCCATCACCTTGTTGACGAGAAGATTCACGCAAGAAGTACAGGTCCTTACTCACTCGTTACACAGCAGCCTCTCGGCGGTAAAGCACAGTTCGGCGGTCAGCGTTTCGGTGAGATGGAAGTTTGGGCACTTGAGGCTTACGGTGCGGCCTATACACTTCAGGAAATTCTTACCGTTAAGTCTGACGATGTTATCGGCAGAGTTAAGACTTATGAGGCAATCGTTAAGGGTCAGAACATTCCTGCACCGGGTATCCCTGAATCATTCAGAGTTCTTATTAAAGAATTGCAGTCACTTGCCCTTGATGTTCGTGTTCTTGACGCACAGGGCGAGGAAATTGACATTAAGCAGAAGTTTGATGAGGACGAAGACATTACAGATGCAGCTACAACCGAGTTCAACGAGGAGAGCGTAATGACCGAGTCAATGGACGGTTACAACCTCGACGAAGAAGGCGAAGAGGGCAATATGTTTGACGATTCGGGTCTTGCAGCAGATGACGATGACAGCGACTACTTCGACTTTGACGACTTAAACAAGAATGATATGTAAGGAGGAAGTATAAAAATGATAGATAATAACGCATTTGATTCAATTAAAATCGGACTTGCTTCCCCTGAGCAAATTAGAGCCTGGTCTTACGGCGAGGTTAAAAAGCCCGAAACAATCAACTACCGTACATTAAAACCTGAGCGTGACGGCTTGTTCTGCGAGCGTATTTTCGGACCTACAAAGGACTGGGAGTGCCACTGCGGTAAATACAAGAGAATCCGTTTTAAGGGTAAAATTTGTGACCGTTGCGGTGTTGAGGTTACAAGAGCAAAAGTAAGAAGAGAGAGAATGGGTCACATTGAGCTTGCCGCTCCTGTTTCTCATATCTGGTACTTCAAGGGTATTCCTTCAAGAATTTCTCTTATGCTCGATATTTCTCCGAGAACACTTGAAAATGTTCTTTATTTCTCAAGATATATTGTTACAGATCCCGGCAACTGCCGTGATCTTGAAAAAAATCAGTGCCTGAGCGAAAAAGAGTACGCTGAAATGCGTGAAAAGTATGACAACGACTTTGAGGCAGGTATGGGTGCAGAGTCTATTCAGAAGTTACTCAAGGAAATTGACCTTGAGCAGCTCTCTGCACAGCTTAAAGAAGAGCTTGAAACAGCATCGGGTCAGAAGAGAGTTCGTATTCTCAAGCGCCTTGATGTTGTTGAGAGTTTCCGCCTTTCGGGCAACCGCCCCGAATGGATGATTATGGATGTTATTCCTGTAATTCCGCCTGATATCCGCCCTATGGTTCAGCTTGACGGCGGCAGATTTGCTACATCTGACCTTAACGACCTTTACAGAAGAGTTATTAACAGAAACAACCGTCTTAAAAAGCTCCTTGAGCTTAACGCTCCTGAAATCATCATCAGAAACGAGAAGAGAATGCTGCAGGAATCTGTAGACGCTCTCATTGACAACGGCAGAAGAGGCAGACCTGTTACAGGCCCTAACAACCGTCCGCTCAAGTCACTTTCCGATATGCTTAAAGGTAAGCAGGGTCGTTTCCGTCAGAACCTTCTCGGTAAGCGTGTTGACTATTCGGGTCGTTCGGTTATCGTTGTAGGCCCTGAACTTAAGATGTACCAGTGCGGTCTTCCTAAGGAAATGGCTATTGAGCTTTTCAAACCGTTTGTTATGAAACGCCTTGTAGAAACTAAGGCTGTTATCAATATTAAGGCTGCAAGAAAAGCAGTTGAGCGTGCAAAGGACGAGGTTTGGGATGCACTTGAGGTTGTAATCAAGGGACACCCTGTTCTTCTCAACCGTGCGCCTACACTTCACAGACTCGGTATTCAGGCATTTGAGCCTGTACTTGTTGAGGGCAGAGCACTTAAGCTTCACCCGCTTGCTTGTACAGCGTACAACGCCGACTTTGACGGCGACCAGATGGCTGTCCATGTACCGCTTTCCGCAGAGGCACAGGCAGAGGCAAGATTCCTTATGCTTGCAGCCGGCAACCTCCTTAAACCGTCAGACGGTCAGCCTGTAACAGTTCCTACACAGGATATGATCCTCGGTTCGTACTACCTTACACTTGATAAGGACGGCGAGCGTGGCGAGGGCAAGGTGTTCCGTGATGTTGATGAAGCTATGATGGCTTATCAGACCGGTGTTATCCAGCTTCACTCAAAGATTAAGGTAAGATACGAAAAGGTAATTGACGGCGTTAAGTATTCCGACCTTGTTGATACAACAATCGGTAAGATTATCTTTAACAACCCGATTCCGCAGAACCTTGGTTTTGTTGACAGAAGCAAGCCTGAAAACCGCTTTAAACTTGAGGTTGACTTCCTTGTAGGTAAGTCTAAACTTAAGAAGATTATTGATAAATGTATTAAGATAAACGGCACAGAGATTACAAGCCATGTTCTTGACCACATCAAGGCACAGGGCTATAAATACTCAACAAGAGGCGCTATTACTGTTGCCGTATGTGACGCCGTTATTCCTCCTGCCAAGAAAGAAATCATCAAAAAGGCAGAGGCTGATGTCGATGCAGTTCGTGAGGACTATATGATGGGTCTTCGTTCCGATGAGGAGCGTTACGAGGAAGTTCTTAAGATTTGGGAGAAGGCTACAAACGATGTAACCGATGCCCTCCAGAAGAACCTTGACCGCTACAACCCAATCTTCATGATGGCTGACTCAGGTGCCCGTGGTAGTATGAGCCAGATTCGTCAGCTTGCAGGTATGCGTGGTCTTATTGCCAATACATCAGGTAAAACAATCGAAATTCCTATCAAGGCTAACTACCGTGAAGGCCTTAACATTATGGAATACTTTATTTCATCCCGAGGCGCTCGTAAAGGTCTTACAGATACAGCGCTCAGAACAGCCGACTCAGGTTACCTTACCCGTCGTCTTGTTGATGTATCACAGGAAGTTATCATTCGTGAGGACGACTGCGGTACAACAGACGGTCTTGAGATTTTCGACATCAAGGCAGGCGAAAACAATGTTATCGAGGGACTTCACGAAAGACTTATCGGCAGATACCTCGTTGACGATTTCTGCGATTCAAACGGCAACACCCTTGTTTCTAAGGATGTAATGATGGGCGACAAAGAGGCTGACATTATCGTAAACAGCGGCGTTGAAAGAATTAAGATTCGTTCCGTACTTTCTTGTCGTGCTAAGCACGGTGCTTGTAAGAAGTGCTACGGTTCTAACCTTGCAAACCGCCAGCCTGTAACAGTCGGTGAGGCAGTAGGTATTATCGCCGCACAGTCAATCGGTGAGCCGGGTACACAGCTTACAATGAGAACATTCCATACCGGCGGTGTTGCATCGGCAGAAGATATCACACAGGGTCTTCCAAGAGTTGAAGAGTTGTTCGAGGCCCGTAAACCAAAGAGCCTTGCAATCATCAGTGAAATTGACGGTGAAGTTAGATTTGAAGAAATCAAAAATGCTCGTCACGCTATTGTATTCAACCACGAAACAGGCGAAGAAAAGCAGTACCTTATTCCTTTCGGCTTTAGAGTTAAGGTTCAGGAAGGTCAGATTATCAAGAAAGGTGACAAAATCACCGACGGTGCTGTTAATCCGCACGATATTCTTGCAATTCTCGGTTCAGACGCAGTAATGAACTACCTTATTTCAGAGGTACAGAGTACCTACCGTTTACAGGGTGTTGAAATCAACGATAAGCACATTGAGGTTATCGTTCGTCAGATGATGAGAAAGGTAAGAGTTGAGGACGCAGGCGATACTAAGTTTATGTCCGGTCAGACCTACGATAAGAACGATGTTCTCTTTGAGAACGAGCAGATTAAAAAGCGTATTGCTAACGGTGAAGAAAACCTCAGAGAGGCAACATTCACACAGTTGCTCCTCGGTATTACAAAGGCAGCACTCGCAACAGACAGCTTCCTTTCTGCCGCATCATTCCAGGAAACAACAAGAGTTCTTACAGATGCAGCTATTAAGGGTAAGATTGATCCGCTTATCGGTCTTAAGGAAAATGTTATTATCGGTAAGGTTATTCCTGCAGGTACAGGTATGCCGAGATATGCAGGCGTAAAGCTCGAAGAGCCGAAGTCAGAGGTTGAAGATGCAGATGAAAATGCTGTTGAATCAACCGAAACTGCAGATATTTCCGAATAATTTTAACTAACATTTTGGTTTAAAAAAATTAAATGCCCGACAATGCATTCAGTCATTGTCGGGCATTTGTGCGTGTGCTTGTAGTTATTAACAATTTGTTATAAATGTGTTAAAAGATTGTCGGTTAGGTCATTAAAAAAACTGTGGTTTAACACGGTGCTTAGGTCAAATGATTAAAAAATTTAGGTCAAGCCTTTTTAAAGGCTTGCGGGTTTGGGCAGCGCCCATAAAATCTTCCGATATAACAATTTATCAGGCGCAAACAGCGTAGTTGTTTGCGTGCTAAAACTAAGTTTGTTAAAACAGGCAATAGCCATTGTAACCGGAAAAGCTAAAAACACGGTCAAAGCATTGCGTTGACCGTGAAAGGGAAGTGTATTTTCTTTTGTTGCTCTCGCAAAAGCTAACGCAGTTATATTCAAGCCGCCAAACAGCAGGCTGTTTGGCTATCGTTAGATTGTGTAAACGAAAAGTATTTGTGGGCTTTGCCCACACCCACAACCTTTGAAAAGGTTGACCAAACTTTTATAATTAAATGTCGAAAACCTAAATTTTACAACACTCAAAATGAATATTTATAAAATTAACAATCAATAAATATTCGTTTTAATTCAAAAATATACATTTATTATACAACAAAAATCGTCCGAATTTGCAGCAAAGGTCAAACTCGGACGATATTATTTTGCTTTAGTAAAAACAATATTTTATCATTGAAATACGCTTAATCTAAATAATATTATAAGATAAAGCCAATCTTTTTCATAACTTTATTCATTGTACGACTGCTGATTTTAAGTGCAATTTCATCCGCTTTACGGTAGCACTCTTCAAGGTAAGCCTTATCCTTGATATATGACTCATAACGCTCACGAATAGGACGGAGTTCTTCTACAACTGCCTCGCCGACAGCTGTCTTAAAGTCGCCGTATCCCTTGCCCTCAAAGTCGTGCTCAATCTGCTCAAAGCTAAGACCTGTGATTGTGCTGTAAATACCCATAAGGTTGTTGATTCCGTCTTTGCCCTCGCCGTAGTGAACATGAGCCTCACTGTCGGTAATCGCACGCTTAAATTTGCGCATAATTGCCTCAGGTGAGTCGAGAAGATGTACGCAGCCGTTTACATTTTCGTCCGATTTACTCATCTTCTTGGTCGGGTCCTGCAAGCTCATTACTCTTGCGCCGTTCTTTGGAATAAATCCTTCAGGGATTTTGAAAACATTGCCGTAAAGACCGTTAAAACGGGTTGCAATATCTCTTGTAATCTCAATGTGCTGCTGCTGGTCTGCACCTACGGGCACTTTATCTGCCTGATAAAGCAAAATGTCGCCTGCCATAAGTGACGGATATGTAAACAAGCCTGCATTTATGTTGTCTGCGTGCTTTGCCGACTTGTCCTTAAACTGTGTCATTCTTGAAAGCTCACCGAACTGTGTGTAGCAGTCGAGCACCCATGCCATTTCTGCGTGTGTGTGCACATGGCTCTGAATGAAGAAAAGGCTCTTTTCTGTATCAATTCCGCAAGCAAGAATTGATGCGTATGCGTCGAGAATATTTTTTCTCATTTGAGCCGGCTCTTGTCTTACCGTAATGGTGTGTAAATCGGCAAGAGCGTAAATGCAGTTGTACTCGTCCTGCATAGTAACCCAATTGCGGATAGCACCAAGATAGTTGCCAAGTGTTATTGTGCCACTCGGCTGAATAGCACTGAATGCGATTTGTTTCTTTTCGTTTTCCATAAATATTCTCCTTTATTTCAGCTTGCTGTTTGCCAGCTCGCCGAGTATCTTAATGCCTTTTTCAAGCTGTTCATCGGTCGGTGTTGAAAAGTTGATTCTGAAACTGTTGCACTTTTCGTTTTCGTCTGTAAGAAATGCATTGCCCGGTACTACGCATACCTTTTTGAGCACGGCTTCTTTGCAGAATGACGGCATATCAATGCTTTCGGGCAGGTCGCACCAAATGAAAAGTCCGCCGTCAATTTTATGATAAGTAATTGCGGGACTTGCGTATTTGTCGAGCAAATCCATACAGAATTGTGCTTTTTTAGTGTATAGCTTGCGTAATTTTTCAAGATGTGCGTTGAAGTCATATTTTGTAATAAACTCATCGCAAACATACTGCGACCATATATTGGTGTGAACATCACTGCCTTGCTTGCATACCACGAGCTTTTGGAAAATCTGCTTTGGCGCAATGCAGTAAGCAACACGCATACCCGGTGAAATTACCTTTGAAAACGAACCGCAGTAAATTACGATTTCGTCCTCGTCAAAGCTCTTGATGTTTGGGATAAATTCGCCGCTGTATCTTAAATCTCCGTAAGGGTTGTCCTCAAGAATAAGAATGCCGTACTTTTTTGCAAGCTCATAAACAGCCTTGCGTTTTTCAAGGCTCATTGTAACGCCCGACGGATTCTGAAAATTTGGTATTGTATAAATAAATTTTGCGTTTTTGTTGTCTTTAAGCGCCTGCTCAAGGGCGGTAATGCTCATTCCGTCAGGCTCAACGGGAACGCCGACAAGTTTTGCGTTGTAACTTCTGAATGTGTTGAGAGAACCGATAAAAGACGGCGCTTCGCAAATAACCACATCACCCTCGTTTACAAGAGCCTTTGAGCATAAATCCATAACCTGCTGTGCACCTGTGGTGATTAAAATATCGTCACCCTCTCTGCCGATGTTATGTTCTTTTTTCATATATTCGGTAAGGTGTCGGCGCAGGGGAGTGTAGCCCTCGCTTACGCTGTACTGTAATACGGAAATAGGATTTTCGGCAAGAACTTTTGCGGAAATCTCTGCTATTTCCTTTGCGGGAAAGGCATCGGGGGAAGGGTTGCCCGCAGAAAGCGATACAACCTCGGGGTCTGCCGCATATTTAAAAATCTCTCTGATTGCACTTGGCTTAAGGTTAGAAACCCTGTCGGAAAATGTATATTCCATTTAAAAAATCTCCTTTTTGCATTTTTAACTGATAAAGTCAAAAAGCAATATATTTTATTGTAACACGATAGGCAAAAATATTCAAGCACCGAGAGGGAAAAGCTACAATTTATGCCGTAATTTTTTGAAAATTATGCTAAAAATACAAACAAATAATCTGCAATTTCAGTCTGTTGTAAAAATAATTAAAGAAAGTTCCGACATAATTAATGAAAATGCGCTTTAATTCCAATATCGAAAAATAAATTATTGCAATTATGTTACTATGTATATGAAATTGATTACTTATATTAAGGTTAATCAGGAGGATAATGGAATGGACAGTTCAGAAATCAAGCAGCTCCAAATCCTTGCAACAAAGGCAAGAATGGGAGCAATTCTCGGCACTTTTTGTGCTAAGTCGGGACATCCGGGCGGTAGCCTTTCGGCAGCGGATATTTTCACATATCTCTACTTTAAGGAAATGAATGTTGACCCTAAGAATCCTAAGTGGGAGGACAGAGATCGTTTTGTTCTTTCAAAGGGCCATTGTTGCCCAAGCCTTTATGCGGTTCTTGCACTTAAGGGCTATTTTGAATGGGACGAGCTTTCAAAGCTCCGTCATGTAGGTGCAATGTTACAGGGTCACCCTGATATGAAGGGCACACCCGGCATTGATATGAGCACAGGCTCACTCGGACAGGGTATTTCTGCGGCTTGCGGTATGGCGCTTTCCGCAAAAATCAGCAACAAGAGCTACCGTGTATATTCTGTACTCGGCGACGGCGAGGTTGAAGAAGGTCAGGTATGGGAGGCTGCTATGTTTGCCGCTCACAATAAGCTTGACAATCTTGTGATTTTCGTTGACCAGAACGGTTTACAGATTGACGGTACAGTTGACGAAGTTGCAGGTATTGAGCCGCTCGACAAAAAGTTTGAGAGTTTTGGTTTTGAAGTGTTTAAGATAGACGGTCATGACTTCAATCAGATTGAGGACGCACTTAACAAGGCAAGAGAAGTTAAGGGCAAGCCTGTTGCTATCCTTGCAAAGACAGTAAAGGGCAAGGGCGTTTCATTTATGGAAAATCAGGTTGGCTGGCACGGCACAGCTCCTAACAAAGAGCAGTACGAGCAGGCTACAGCCGAGCTTCAGGCTGAAATTGACAGATTGGAGGGCAATTGCTAATGGCTGAATCAAAGAAAATTGCTACTCGTGAGAGCTTTGGTATGGCACTTTGCGAGCTTGCTAAGACTAACGAGGACATCGTTGTATTTGACGCTGACCTTGCAGCGGCAACAAAGACAAGTATTTTTAAAAAGGAATTTCCCGAAAGATTTTTCGACTGCGGTATTGCTGAGGGCAATATGGTAGGCGTTGCGGCAGGTCTTGCGGCAGCAGGCAAAATTCCTGTAGCGGCATCATTTGCAATGTTTGCAACAGGCAGAGCATTTGAACAGATCAGAAACTCGGTTGCTTATCCGCACCTTAATGTTAAGATTGCAGGCAGCCACGCAGGTATTTCTACAGGTGAAGACGGCGCAACTCACCAGTGCCTTGAGGATATCGGTATTATGCGTACAATTCCGGGTATGGTAGTTATCAACCCTGCCGACCACTACGAGATGATGGCTGCAACAAAGGCAGCTATCGAGTACGACGGCCCTGTATATATCCGTCTTGGCAGACTTGCTATTGAGAGCTTTAACGACCCTGAAACTTATACATTTGAACTTGGCAAGGGTATTACACTCCTTGACGGTGACGATGTGGCAGTTATTGCAACAGGTCTTTGTGTAAATGAGGCTCTTAAGGCTTGTAAGCAGCTTAAGGAAGAGGGCATTAACGCTCGCCTTATTAATATTCACACAATCAAGCCTATCGACAGAGAAATCATCGTTAAGGCTGCAAAAGAAACAGGCAGAATTATTACAATTGAAGAGCATAATGTAATCGGTGGTCTTGGTGACGCTGTATGTTCTGTAGTAAGTGAGGAATATCCTGTTAAGGTAACAAAGGTTGGCGTAAACGATTGCTTTGGTTACAGCGGCCCTGCACTTGAGCTTCTCGATAAGTTTGAGCTTACAGCTCCGCATCTTGCAAAGAAAATCAAAGCAGCTGCTCAGGATAAGTAATTTAAAATCAAATAGATTTGTATTTACCGCTCGACAAAATTGTCGGGCGGTTTTTTCTTGTGAAATGTTGTGTTAATAGTAAGAAGTGTGGTTTAACACACAAAGTTTAGTTTAATAAATTCAAAATTTAGGTCAACCCTTTTTAAAGGGTTACGGGTTTGGGAAAATTTGAAATTATAAAAGCAAAGTACTGCTTATTGGACACCTTAGTTGTTATACTTTAGATAAGGATAGAGAATATAAAACTATTCTTATAATACTATAAAGGAGATATGACTATGGGAAAACTTACTATTGAAGGCAATGCAAAGCGAGTATGTCATTGCGATGTGATGAAAATTACTGTTGATTTTAGAACTCGCGAAACTTCAACGACAGAGGCACTCGAAAAGGTGATGAACCAATGTGAGGAGTTCCTTTCTGTACTCGATGAGAACGGCGTTGATATTGAGAATATAGTTTTGGGCGATACTTCGGTTGATGCGAGGTATTATGATGAGGGCGAAAAAAATTTTTATGCTAGCAGAGAAATAAACATTTACTCAGCATTTGATATGAAATTTTTAAATTTTATTATGTCATTTATAAAGAACAAGAATTTTAATGCAGATGTAGATTGTGATTATGGCATTTCAAATATAAATGTAATACATAAAGAACTTTTAAAAGAGGCGGTGCTTGATTCAAAGACGAAGGCAGAGGCAATCGCAGAGTCTGTTGGAGAAAAAATTACAGGAATAGATACCATAAAAGGTCCGAATAGAGATGATGATGAAGAAATTCACATGCTTGCCGAGGGAGTACATAAGATTAGTGCAGGTCCATCGTATAAATTATCAGACAAATTAAAGTCACCTGTTAGTACGGAAGAGGAAAAGGTGACGGTTACTTGGATTGTTGAGTAATTTAAAATACAATAAAGATAAAAGAGCAAAAACACAGCCCGATTCGTTTCTTGAATCGGGCTGTGCAGCGTTTAATTATAACAAATTATATTGCGAAGTCTGAAACCTCTTTATTATTTGCTACAGTTTTAACCTGTTCTATAAGTTTACTTGGATTTGTCTTGTAAAGGTGTCCTACGCTTATGCCGTTTACCTCTGCAAGGTATTTGTTTCCGCCTGCATCATAGAATTTAACTGTATCTGTACTGCCGTCTGTATATTTGTACTCGGCTGTAAATACCGCCTTTCCGCTTGGCTTGTCACTGCTTGTGTCGCTTTTCTTAAGTAATGTAAGGTTCTGGAAGAATGTTGAGAAGTATGATGAGTTAATCTCACTGTCACCGTACATTACAGATGTTGTGGTTGTAGTTGATTCCTCGCCGTCATCGTTTGTTGTAGCGGTTTCCTTTGTGCCTATGTCAAAGGTATAAGTGTCGGAACCGTTGTTTACCGTAAGTGTGGAAACAGCCGTCATAAGCGGATGGAGAACATACTCTGACGAAAGTTTTTCGTAACTCATATCTACCCAAGGCAAGTTTGCGGATGCCATTGAATAAACAACTTTTCCGCCCTTTTCCATAATGTTTACATTGCCCGAGCCGTCAGGCTGTGATGCAATAAGGTTTATTGTTGTGTCCGGATACACAGCCTCAAGAGTTACATACGGATCTGCCAGTCCGAGTTCTTTGAGTTGAGCGTCGGACGGTTTTACCATTTTTACCGACTTGGCATACAAGCCTCTGATTGCACCTGATACCTTACTGCTTGCATCTTCGCTTGCGTAAGCCTTATTAGGTGAAGTGATAACTGTTGCAGCGGAGTTCTTTCCGTCGTTGTTCGGTTCAAGAACTACGGCTTGCGGGAAGTTTTTACCCGAAAGTGTAATTTTGCTGAACTGTGAATTGTCTGTATCCGATGCGGCATCATTGATTGCCTTTGAGAACATATCGGTAAGGCTGTATGAGAACGAGTCTACGGCATCACTTTCTACAAGGTAGATTGTGTCAGATGTACCGAACTTTACATATGTTCCTGCCGATGACGGAGCATTGCCGCCTACAATGAATTTAGCCTTTGTGTTGTCTGTATATGTAACAAGGACTGTTGCTTTCGGATTGTCAAAACCGCACTCCGAAGATTTTGCACCGTCAAGGCTGATTACTTTGCTGAAATCAAGTGCCGCAGCATCGTTTGCGATTGCATCGGCGTAGCCTGTCTGCAAATCAAAATCTTCAAAGCCTACAAGAGTATAAACGGTTTTTTCTGTCTTGCCGTTATCATCAACGGGAGTTTCAGACTTTATGTCGAGTGTACCCGATGTGTTTTCAACATTGATTGTTGAAATCTTTGCAGGCACATAATCAAGCAAAGTACCGTAGCTGTTATTTTCAATTTCGCCCTTATCGTTTGTTTTGATGGTTGCCTGGTGCATACCGTTTCCATCAACAGATGTTGACATATCAATACCCGGGTCAATGCTGTCCATCGGGTCTGCGTTATCGCCTGATTTCGGCAGGAATATCAGCAACAGCATTACGCCTACGAGCACAACTGCTGCGGCTGCGATTATAATAAGAAGTTTAACATTCTTTTTCATTATTTGTTCCTCCTGCGTAACCACATTACAATGCCTGTTACGAGAACTGCAACAGGAACTACGATTACAAATATAACGAAGAGAGTGTTCTTTGTTGTTGCATCGGTAATTCCGAGCTCGGCATTCTGCATTGATTTACCCTCAATGGTAATACCCGCATCGTCCTTATCTGCAAGTGTGTTAATCATATTCATAAAGTAGCCTGAATTGTTAAAGCTGTTGTATGACATAATGTCAGAAGTAAACATTGAATATGAACCGAAAACAACTACCTTTGAAGATGCATTGTCTGTATTTGACTTAACGCCCTCGGCGGCAACATTAATATTTTCGCCTGTAATGCCGTTTTTGTAATTCCAAGTGTCATCAGCGTCTGTTGGGTAAATACCTGCTGATGTAGATGTTGTAAGAAGTGCGTGTGAAACGCTTGAATCCGAAAGTGTAACGCTTCTTGCAAAGAGTGTTACAACAGGGATATTAGGATTTTTAAGTCCTGTTGTGTAGTAGTCGGTGTAGTCAACTGTGAAGATGTACGGTGAGCTGTTGCTTACAAGGCGGTCTGTGCTTGTTTCATAAACATAGCCCGGATTTACCTGCATACCCCACTCGTTTAAAAGACTGTCAATGTTTGGAGTGTCTACATTGTTTTCTGTAGGGATAAAGATAAGGTTTCTGCCGTATTTGCCGTCATTGTCAAGCCACTTTGAAATCTTTTCGACTGTGCCTTCGTCAAGGTCAACAGACGGTGCATAAAGGATTGCAAACTTAGCGTCCTCATCAAGGTCGCCTGTAGCGAGAGAAACATCGTTTACCTGATAAGCGTTGTTCTGTAAAAGAGTTTTGATTGCCGACGAATCCTGCTCCTGGTTACCTGTAATCATATCAACTACAACTTTGTCTTCTGTAGTAACATTGAGAATAGCTGTAACAACGGCCTGTTCAACAAGTGAAGATGTTACATAGTAAGTGCCGTACTGTGAATAGTAATCCTTGTCGTATTCAAAGCAGTCGTCAATTGTAAGCACTCTGTACTGGTCGCCGCACTCGATGATCATCATATTTGAGTTTTTGCTCCAATCTGCGTCTGAATATTTCTGTGAAATAGACGGATTGCTTGAAAGGTCAATGTAATTAAGTTTGATTTTGCCGTTTGATGCGCTCTCCATTTTTTCAAGGAGTTTGTTTGCCTGAATGTAATACGCACCCGAACCCTCAAACTTTTCTTCTGTTGTAAGAACAGTGATTTTAATGTCTTTGTCAATGTGAGAAACATAGTCTATAGTGTCGTTTTCAAGTGCAAATGAAGATTCTTTGGTAAAGTCAAGAACCATATTCGGGAATCTTCCAACGAGAAGCGAAACCACTATGTTGAGAACGATAACAAGTGCGATTACAATTGCAACAATTGCCGCCGCAATTGAGCCGTGGCGGGCTTTTCTTGATTTTAAGAAATTCTTAAATCCGCCCTTTTTCTTGTCTTTCTTAGGCTTTTCGGTTTTTTCGGTCTTAGCCGCTTTATCGTCGTCTGTTTTTGTTTTAACTTCGGCAGTGTTTTCTGCCACGGTGTCTTTTTTCAATTCGCTCATTGCTCTTTACCTCCTTAGCTCCAGCGTCTTTTTTCAAGTACACGGGCGGTAAAGAACAAGAACAATCCCGTAACACTTAAAAAGAATATAATGTCTGTAAGATTAAGCATACCGTATGTAAAGTTTGTGTAGTATGTAAGAAAATCAATTTTTTTAACAATAGTTGCGATCCAGTCAACGGTGATGTTGCTTGAAAGGTTGCTTAGCATATAAATAAGAAGACCTACGCCCATACCTGCAACTGCGGAAATAATCATACTTTCTGTAAGTACAGAAATGAAAATGTCAATTGCAATAAGAGCAGAGCCTAAAAGCAAAAGTCCGAGTACGGTACAAAGCACAACCGCCCAGTCGGGAGAAGTGAAGAATGAAATTACAAGTGCATATACAACAAAGATAAGCGAGCATATTGCAAAGAGAATAAGTGCTCCGAGGAACTTGCCCATTACAATTTCAAAAAGGCTTGTAGGCGATGTAAGGAGCGCCTGGTCTGTACGCTGACGCTTTTCCTCTGAAAAGCTCTTCATTGTGATAATAGGAATTATAAAAAGAATAATAATAAACATATTTCCGAAAACATAGGAAAGGCTTGAAGTATCGTTTTCAATACAAATCATACTGAAAAACAAGCCCGAAAACAGGAAATATACCGCCATTACAACATAGGCAACGGCTGAATTAAAATAAGAAGAAAGCTCTCGCTTTAAAATTGCCACCATTATTTTTTACCTCCGACTGTGTCATAATTGCCGTTAGCAGTAAGCTTAAGGAACATTTCCTCAAGTGTTTCGTTGCCCGACTGCATATCAAGAATCGGACAGCCGATTCTTGCCATTGCGTTAAATACATCACGGCGTACGTCGTGATCTTTTTCGTACTCAACCATATATTTTGCCGAGTTGCCGTTCTTTTCGGAGATTTTATTTACACGAATAACCGCAGGAATGTTTTTGATTGCAGAGATAATATCCGAAGCGGCACCCTCGACTACAAGCGCAAGTTTTTCTTCGCCTGCGGTAGAAGACGAAAGCTCGTCTGTCTTTGCATCAGCAACTATTTTACCGTTTGAAATAACAAGAATTCTGTCGCAGGTTGCTGAAATTTCCGACAGCACATGAGAAGATAATATAATGGTATGCTTTTTGCCAAGACTTTTAATAAGTTTTCTGATTTCGATAATCTGCATAGGGTCAAGTCCGACAGTCGGCTCGTCCAGAATAAGCACGGGCGGATTGCCGAGCAAAGCCTGGGCAAAACCGACACGCTGACGATAACCTTTTGAGAGGTTTTTAATAATTCTGTCTGCCTGTTCGGTAATACGAACAAGTCGCATAACCTCTTCAATGTGTTCTTTTTTAGGAAGTTTAACCTTTTTGAGGTCAAACATAAATTCAAGATACTTTTTCACCGTCATATCAGTGTAAAGCGGTGGAATTTCGGGGAGGTAACCGATTTTTGCCTTTGCCTCTTTCGGATTTTCAAGTATTTCCTTTCCGTCAATAGTTACTGTGCCCGATGTGGAAGAAATATACCCTGTGATTATATTCATAGTGGTAGATTTTCCGGCACCGTTCGGGCCAAGAAATCCGAGGATTTCGCCCTCGCCAACAGTAAAGCTGATATTATCGACAGCTTTGATGTTGCCGTAATTTTTTGTGAGTTTTTTAACCTCAACCATGTGACTTGTTCACTCCTTAATAATAGTAAGCATATAAAAACTTTGTGTACTCCGCAAAGTCATATCGCAACAGCATATATTATACTATATAAAAACAGTTTTGTGTATATTTTTTATGAAAAATCATAGCGACTACACAAATTTTCATTTTTCTGTCACATTTCGGAATAAAAATCGCACATTTGCAAATAACTAAAGGTAATAAAATCTTGTAAAGAGGAATTGTTATGGATTATATAAATGCATTTTGGACAGGTGGACTTATTTGCGTAATCGGTCAGATTTTAATTGACAAAACAAAACTTACTCCCGCTCGAATACTTACAGGCTTTGTGGTGGCAGGTGTGATTTTGGGCGCAGTCGGACTTTATGAACCCTTCGCCGAGTTTGCGGGCGCAGGAGCGGCAGTTCCTATCAGCGGTTTCGGATTTTTGATGAGTCAGGGCGTAAAAGAGGGACTTGCTGCGGACGGCGCTCTCGGTATTCTCACGGGCGGACTTAAAAGTGCTGCGGCAGGTATTTCTGCGGCAATATTCTTTGGCTTGATTGCAGGTTTAATCACTAAGTCGGGCGACAAATAATATATTTTTTCAAAAAGGAATCCGATTGTTATGTCGGGTTCCTTTGCTTTTTTTGACCTTACATAAAGCACCGTATAAGCATAGTCGACTCCGCTAAATTTTACAAAGCATAAGGCATAATACACATAAGTAGCTCAAATTATTTGTAAATATTGCCGTATTTATTTTTTAATTAATAAAATTATGGTAATTGTGATAATTATGTGATAATATTATTTATGACAGAAATTCAAAAATAGGGCAGATTGCCCTTTAAATTAATTTTGAAAGGAGTAATCAAACTAATGAACAAGCACGGAATGCTAAAAGCGACAAGCGTTGCAATTGCACTTTGCACCGTTATGTCAAGCACAACCTTTGCATTCTCAACAGTGGCAAGTGCTGCTACCGTTGATACTACAGAAAAAGTATCTGCTTCTACAACAAAGAGCAAGGATAACTTTTCTTGGGACAATGCATCGGTTTACTTTCTCTTAACCGACCGTTTCAGAAACGGAAACACATCAAACGACCACTCATACAACAGAGGTCTTGACCAGAGCGGTAAGGTTGTATCTAACATTGATGACAGAGCTACCTTCCACGGCGGCGACTTTGCCGGTGTTACACAGTCTATCGAAGATGGTTATTTCAATAACCTCGGTGTAAACGCAATCTGGATTTCCGCTCCGTATGAGCAGACACACGGTTATGTGGTAGGCAGCGACGGTAATCCAAGTTACGCTCACTATTCATACCACGGCTACTATGTTCTCGACTACACACAGACAGATGCAAACTTCGGTACTGCCGAGGAGTTTGAAACTCTTGTTGACACAGCTCACGAGCACGGCATCAGAGTTATTATGGATATCGTAATGAACCACTCAGGTTACAACTCGCTTTACGATATGGCAGAGTATGGTTACGGCACAGTAGCACCGGGCTGGGAAGACGCATACTATTCACATCAGAATGTAAACAACAAAACATATCACAGCTTTATCGACTACAATACAAATGCAGAAGACTGGGCTAACTGGTGGGGTCCTGATTGGATTCGTTGCGGTGTAGCAGGTTATACAGAAGGTGGCGGCAGTGACCTCACAAGATCTCTTGCAGGTCTTCCTGACTTTAAAACAGAACAGGCTTCTACAGTAGGTCTTCCAAAAATTCTCCAGAAAAAGTGGAGCAGAGAGGGCAGACTTGATTCTGAAACAGCAAAGATTAATAACTTCTTCACCAAAACAGGCAGAAACGCGACTGTAAGCAACTACCTTGCAGGCTGGCTTTCAGAGTGGGTAAGAGAGTACGGTGTTGACGGTTTCCGTTGCGATACCGCAAAACACGTTGAATTTGCTTCTTGGAAAAACCTTAAGAATGCTTGTGTTGACGCTCTTAAAGAGTGGAGAGCAAACAACCCTAACAAGCCGGGCGCAGACTGGGATGAAGATTTCTGGATGACAGGTGAATGTTGGGATCACGGTGTTAATAAGGACGGCTACTACACACAGGGCGGATTTGATTCAATGATCAACTTCTCAACTCAGGGTGGCGGACTTTTAAGCGCAGGCAGAGTTAAGGGCACATATGATGGATTTGCAAAGGCTATCAATAACGATGACAGCTTCAATGTTCTTTCTTATGTATCTTCACACGACTCTGTTCTCGCAAGAGGCGACCTTATAGGTACAGGTTCAGGCCTTCTTTTATGCCCGGGCGGAATTCAGATATTCTACGGTGACGAAACAAACCGTCCAATGGTAGCAGGTGTTCCTAACGACGGTAACGGCGGCGCAGGTCACTCACTCAGAAGTGATATGAACTGGGACTCAATGGATACAAATGTTCTTGAGCATTGGCAGAAAGTCGGTGTATTCCGTAACAACCACATCTCTGTAGGTGCAGGCTCTAACACAAGCCTTGCATCAACATCAGGTTATGCTTTTGCAAGAGATTATGACAAGAACGGCATTACAGATAAGGTAATCGGCTGTATCTATGCTAATGCAAATACTGATGTTACAATCAGCGTTGGCGATACTTGGAGCGACGGTCAGTATCTTGTAAATGCTTACGATCAGTCATCTGCTGTTGTATCAAACGGTAAGGTTACATTCAACAGCGGCAAGAACGGTACAATCCTCGTTGAAGAGCCTGACGGCAGACCGCTTATGTCTGTTAAGGGTGACGCAGAGTTTACAGGTACACAGACTGTTACAGTAAGCCTTGACAAGTGCGAGCAGGCTAAGTGCTCTGTTGACGGCGGTAACAAGTTTATCGTAAAAGACGGCGACACAATCACAATCGGTAACACAGCTTACGATGGCGATACAATTACAATTACTCTTGAGGCAGAGAACGAGATCGGTTCTTCCGAGTCAAAAGCAACATTCAAGAAAAAAGTACAGGGCGGCTCAACAGCTCCTGTAAAAACAACATCTCGTCTTGTTGTAAAGACAGCTGACGGTTCAGCTCCTTATGTATATGCTTGGACAGGCGCAAGCAACGCACTTCTCGGTGCATGGCCTGGCACACAGCTTACATCTAAGGATGATAACGGTGACTACTATGTTGACATTAATACAACAGAAACTTACAATGTAGTGCTCAATAACGGCGGCAAAGTACAGTCAGCTGATATTACAGGCATTACAGGCGACGCAATTATCACAGTTAAGAATACAGCATTCTCTTCTTATGACCTTGAGATTGTAGAGACTCCTGCTTCACCGCTCGAGCAGCTTAAGAAAGAGGGAAGAGAAGTTAAAGCAATGACATCTTCCGATTACACAGCATCTTCATGGACAACTGTTGAATCAGTTATGAAGTCGGTTGACGCACTCGTTGCACAGGGCAGTGATGCTGACGACGATCAGGTTACTGCAATGATAACAAAATTACAGAACGCAAAGGCTAAGTTACAGCTTAATGTTCCTGCACTCGGCTATGCAGTTAAGGGCAAGAATACAGTAAGCGGTGTTGCTGCTCCTGCTTCAAAGGTAACAGTAACAGTAAACGGCACAGCATACACAACACAGGCTGACGATGTAACAGGTGTATTTACAGTTACAACAGCTACACTTAACGCTTCATCAAAGCTTACATTCAAGGCAGAGAGAAACAGCGTTTCATCAGCTGTAGGTGCATACAATATGTCAAGCGGTGACATCACAAGCCTTATTGTTCCTACAACAGCTTCTCAGGCTACACAGCCGACAACAGCAAGACCTACACAGCCGACTACCGCAAAACCAACCACTCAACCGACCACTCAACCGACCACAGCTAAACCTACAGAGAGCAAAAATCTTAATGTAACCGCTACATCAAACTACTTCCCGAGTGCAAAGGTTACACTTGTAAACAACAAAGAGCTTTGTGTTGAATATGAACTGCAGTCATCAATGAAACTTGTAAACGCAGAGTGGGCACTTAATTACGATTCTTCAAAACTTAAGCTTGATGTTGCCCGTTCAAAAGATTTTATGCCGAATGTTTCAAACGAGGTTACAAACATCAAAACAGGACGTATCTTATCCAACTTTACGGATATTACTGACCTTAAGGACTTTACAAACAAAAAGACATTTGTAAGAGCTTACTTTAATGTTATAGGTACAGGCAGTACGACAGTAGACCTTAATCTTAAAACTCTTTGCGTAGGTTTTATTGACAATGATTTAAAAGTCAACTTTGCGGCAGTTGTAAGAAACAGCGAAGTTCAGAGCGGTGTTACTTCTGTTGCGGGTTACGAAAAACTTGCGATAAACAAAAATACAAAGGCATATTTGTATAGTGACGATGATGTAATGCTCGGCGATGTTACAGGCGACGGAAAGATAGATGTAAACGATGTAACCGCTATACAGCTTTATATTGCTCAGAATCAAAGTTTTACCGATAAGCAGAAAGAAGCAGCGGATGTTAATAAGGACGGAAAAATTTCTGTCTTGGATGTAACAAGAGTTCAGCAGTACATTGCGAGATATTTTGATGAATTTTAAATTATTTACAGCTGACAACTTAAAATAATCTGATAAAGCATCGCCCGTAACGAAAATTTACGGGCGGTGCTTTTTTATCAAAAGTCGGGTTAAATTATGGTTTAGCGGAGTGTCGGTCGGACATTGAAATTTAGCTAACGCTAAATTATCCTCCCAAAAACAAAAAAGTTTACTCAATTTTTTCAAAAATTGCGAGTTTGGGCAGCGCCCATAAAATCTTCCGATATAACAATTTATCAGGCGCAAACAGCCACGCTGTTTGCGTGTTAAAACTAAGTTTGTTAAAACAGGCGACAGCCATTAAAGAACCTATATTTTATTAATGAAATAACGAATATCTTTTCTTATTGCTATCGCTTTTAAAGGCTAACGCCGTTGTGTTCAAGCCGCCAAACAGCAAGCTGTTCTGCTATCGTCAGATTGCATAAACGGAAAGTATTTGTGGGCTTTGCCCACACCCACGACCTTTGAAAAGGTCGACCAAACTTTTATAATTAATTGGCAAATCAATTTGTTAAACTACAATTTCACCCCTTAACATTCAGAACAAAATTCAAATAAGTTGTTTTTATATGAAAAACTATGTATAATGTTATTTAGAATTTTTATCAAAATAATTCTGTAAACAAAATTTATACGGAGGATATTATGACCTGCACCGAATTTGACGGTTACATCTGTATCGACAATGTAACAGACCTTGATTTAAGACAAACACTTGACTGCGGTCAGAGCTTTCGCTGGACAGAAAATGCCGACGGTTCGTTTGACGGAATCGCTTTCGGTAAAAAAGTCAGAGTAAGACTTGACGGTGAGCGTCTGTATATCGAAAACTCAAATAAAGCTGATTTTGAAAGTATATGGAAAGATTACTTTGACCTCGAACTTGATTACGGTAAAATCAGAGAAGAAATAAGTGAAATTCACCCCGTGCTTAAAGAGGCGGCAAAATATGCTCCCGGTATAAGAATATTAAGGCAAGAGCCTTATGAGGCACTCTGCACATTCATTATTTCACAAAATAACAATATAAAAAGAATCAAGGGTATTGTTCAAAGACTTTGCGAAAACTTCGGAGAAGAAATTTCTCCCGGAGATTTTGCTTTTCCTACACCGCAAAAAATGGCGGAACTTTCAGCCGATGACCTTGCGCCTTTAAGGGCAGGCTTTCGTAATCGTTACCTTATAGATGCGGCACAAAAGGTTTACAGCGGTGAGGTTGACCTTGAAAGCTGCCGCACGCTTGATTACGAGCAGGCACGAAAAGAGCTTATGAAAATTACGGGTGTCGGAGTTAAGGTCGCCGACTGCACTCTGCTTTTCGGTTTACACAGAATAGAGGCTTTTCCTGTTGATGTATGGATGAAAAGGGCAATGGAAAAGCTTTTCCCCGGTATGATGCCGTCGGATTTCGGCGATTGTGCGGGGATAGCACAACAATACATATTTCATTACAGCAGAATGCACCCGGAATTGTTTGATTAACAATAATAATGTGAAAATGGAACGGCAAATTGCACATAATTCCGTAGTTGAATTTGTAAAATTTGCCGTTTTTCATTTTTCTATAATAAAATTATGGAAATTGTGATAATTTTGTGATAACATTATAAACGATAGGGCAGGATGCCCTTGGAAGTTTTGAAAGGAGTAATCAAACCAATGAACAAGCACGGAATGCTAAAAGCGACAAGCGTTGCAATTGCACTTTGCACCGTTATGTCAAGCACAACCTTTGCATTCTCAACAGTGGCAAGTGCTGCTACCGTTGATACTACAGAAAAAGTATCTGCTTCTACAACAAAGAGCAAAGATAACTTTTCTTGGGACAATGCATCGGTTTACTTTCTCTTAACCGACCGTTTCAGAAACGGAAACACATCAAACGACCACTCATACAACAGAGGTCTTGACCAGAGCGGTAAGGTTCTTTCTAACATTGATGATAGAGCTACCTTCCACGGCGGCGACTTTGCCGGTGTTACACAGTCTATCGAAGATGGTTATTTCAATAACCTCGGTGTAAACGCAATCTGGATTTCCGCTCCGTATGAGCAGACACACGGTTATGTGGTAGGCAGCGACGGTAATCCAAGTTACGCTCACTATTCATACCACGGCTACTATGTTCTCGACTACACACAGACAGATGCAAACTTCGGTACTGCCGAGGAGTTTGAAACTCTTGTTGACACAGCTCATGAGCACGGCATCAGAGTTATTATGGATATCGTAATGAACCACTCAGGTTACAACTCGCTTTACGATATGGCAGAGTATGGTTACGGCACAGTAGCACCGGGCTGGGAAGACGCATACTATCCACATCAGAATATAAACAACAAAACATATCACAGCTTTATCGACTACGATACAAATGCAGAAGACTGGGCTAACTGGTGGGGTCCTGATTGGATTCGTTGCGGTGTAGCAGGTTATACAGAAGGTGGCGGCAGTGACCTCACAATGTCTCTTGCAGGTCTTCCTGACTTTAAAACAGAGCAGGCTTCTACAGTAGGTCTTCCAAAAATTCTCCAGAAAAAGTGGAGCAGAGAGGGCAGACTTGATTCTGAAACAGCAAAGATTAATAACTTCTTCACCAAAACAGGCAGAAACGCGACTGTAAGCAACTACCTTGCAGGCTGGCTTTCAGAGTGGGTAAGAGAGTACGGTGTTGACGGTTTCCGTTGCGATACCGCAAAACACGTTGAATTTGCTTCTTGGAAAAACCTTAAGAATGCTTGTGTTGACGCTCTTAAAGAGTGGAGAGCAAACAACCCTGACAAGCCGGGCGCAGACTGGGATGAAGATTTCTGGATGACAGGTGAATGTTGGGATCACGGTGTTAATAAGGACGGCTACTACACACAGGGCGGATTTGATTCAATGATCAACTTCTCAACTCAGGGTGGCGGACTTTTAAGCGCAGGCAGAGTTAAGGGCACATATGATGGATTTGCAAAGGCTATCAATAACGATGACAGCTTCAATGTTCTTTCTTATGTATCTTCACACGACTCTGTTCTCGCAAGAGGCGACCTTATAGGTACAGGTTCAGGCCTTCTTTTATGCCCGGGCGGAATTCAGATATTCTACGGTGACGAAACAAACCGTCCAATGGTAGCAGGTGTTCCTAACGACGGTAACGGCGGCGCAGGTCACTCACTCAGAAGTGATATGAACTGGGACTCAATGGATACAAATGTTCTTGAGCATTGGCAGAAAGTCGGTGTATTCCGTAACAACCACATCTCTGTAGGTGCAGGCTCTAACACAAGCCTTACATCAACATCAGGTTATGCTTTTGCAAGAGATTACGACAAGAACGGCATTACAGATAAGGTAATCGGCTGTATCTATGCTAATGCAAATACTGATGTTACAATCAACGTTGGCGACACTTGGAGCGACGGTCAGTATCTTGTAAATGCTTACGATCAGTCATCTGCTGTTGTATCAAACGGTAAGGTTACATTCAACAGCGGCAAGAACGGTACAATCCTCGTTGAAGAGCCTGACGGCAGACCTCTTATGTCTGTTAAGGGTGACGCAGAGTTTACAGGTACACAGACTGTTACAGTAAGCCTTGACAAGTGCGAGCAGGCTAAGTGCTCTATTGACGGCGGTAACAAGTTTATCGTAAAAGACGGCGACACAATCACAATCGGTAACACAGCTTACGATGGCGATACAATTACAATTACTCTTGAGGCAGAGAACGAGATCGGTTCTTCTGAGTCAAAAGCAACATTCAAGAAAAAAGTACAGGGCGGCTCAACAGCTCCTGTAAAAACAACATCTCGTCTTGTTGTAAAGACAGCTGACGGTTCAGCTCCTTATGTATATGCTTGGACAGGCGCAAGCAACACACTTCTCGGTGCATGGCCTGGCACACAGCTTACATCTAAGGATGATAACGGTGACTACTATGTTGACCTTAATACAACAGAAGCTTACAATGTAGTACTCAATAACGGCGGCAAAGTACAGTCAGCTGATATTGCAGGCATTACAGGCGACGCAATTATCACAGTTAAAAATACATCATTCTCTTCTTATGATCTTAAGATTGTAGAAACTCCTGCTTCACCGCTCGAGCAGCTTAAGAAAGAGGGAAGAGAAGTTAAAGCAATGACTTCTTCCGATTACACAGCATCTTCATGGACAACTGTTGAATCAGTTATGAAGTCGGTTGACGCACTCGTTGCACAGGGCAGTGATGCTGACGACGATCAGGTTACTGCAATGATAACAACATTACAGAATGCAAAGGCTAAGTTACAGCTTAATGTTCCTGCACTCGGCTATGCAGTTAAGGGCAAGAATACAGTAAGCGGTGTTGCTGCTCCTGCTTCAAAGGTAACAGTAACAGTAAACGGCACAGCATACACAACACAGGCTGACGATGTAACAGGTGTATTTACAGTTACAACAGCTACACTTAACGCTTCATCAAAGCTTACATTCAAGGCAGAGAGAAACAGCGTTTCATCAGCTGTAGGTGCATACAATATGTCAAGCGGTGACATCACAAGCCTTATTGTTCCTACAACAGCTTCTCAGGCTACACAGCCGACAACAGCAAGACCTACACAGCCAACAACAGTAAGACCTACACAGCCGACTACAGTAAGACCTACACAGCCGACTACAGTAGCTCCGACAACACAGTCACCTACACAGGGCACAAACCTTAATATCTCAAGTAAATCTAACTACTTCTCAAATGCAAATGTAACATTTAAGAAGGGCGATACAGTTTGTCTTGAGTACATTGTAGATTCTTCAATGGATCTCGTAAATGCAGAGTGGACACTTACTTACGATAACACAAAGCTCGCTGTTGATAAGGAGCGTTCAGCTAAGCTTATGCCATATGTTACTAACGAGGTTACTAACATTATGGACGCTAAGGGCACAATCAAATCTAACTTCAGTGAAATTCAGAATCTTGCTGATTTCAGTGGCGGCAAGGCTCTTGCAAGAGTTTACTTCAATGTAATCGGCACAGGCAACACAACAGTTGACTTCAACCTTAAAACACTTAGCGTAGGTTACCTTGACAGCAACTACAACCTTAAGTTTAAACCTGTTGTAAGAGGCGGAGTAGCTCAGACAGATGTTACTTCAACTCCTGGTTTTGAAAACTTCACAGCTAAGACAAGCACAAAGATTTCTGCAACAGCAGAGCAAACTGACGAGGTAACACTCAACTTTGTTGTTCCAAAGACAGTATCAAGTCCTAAGTGTTGGGATGACGGTATTTACCTTGCATACAGCAACAACTACCAGCTCAACTCATTCACAAAGATTCCGCTCACAAAGACAACAGAGTATCTCACACCTGACTTAAAGTCAACAAAACTCACAAACGGCACATATGCTCTCTACTCGGTATCACTTACAAAGGAACAGGCAGAGGCTATTAACAAGGCAACATATGTTGTTCTTACAAACAAGTCAAATACTTACAGAACTTATGTAAGCTCAAAGTACAACTTACTTAAAGCTCCGTCAGGCACATACAGTGCAGACTACAACACAGCTAAAACTTCAGTAGCAGACCTCAACGGCTACACATTCATTATGAACGGTGATGTAGCAACAGGCACAAGCGTTGACGGTTTCGGTACATACACAGGTTACTGGACAAAGTGCACAACTATCAATGCTGTAGCTCCTGCATCTGCTAAGTGGAAGAACTGCTGGAATCAGGGTGTTTACCTTGCTTACAGCAACGACTATAAGCTCGATTCATTCACAAAGATTAAGATGACAAGAACAAGCACATATGTTGATGTTGATTCTAAGTCAACACAGCTTGTAGACGGCACATATCCTGTATACACTGTAACTCTTACAGAGGATCAGGTAAAGGCTATTGATTCTTCATCATATGTAATCTTCGAGAACGCATCAGGTACTTACAGAACATACATCAACGGTAAGTACAGCGTTATGAAAGCTCCGGCAGGTACTCAGTATTCAAGCACATACTCAACAACAAAGGCAAAACTTGCTGACAGAGAGAAGAACACATTTGTAATTTGTGACGGTGTAACAACAGGCACAAGCATTGAGGGCTACGGCACATTTACAGGTTACTGGTCAACATCTGAAATCGAAATTGTTGAGAGCACAGCTACACTTTATTGTGTATTCCCTAACCCTGCAAAGAGCAAAACAGCTATGAATAAGGGCGTTTACCTTGCATACGGTTCAAGCAACTCGGCAAATGGCCTTACAAAGATTGCTATGGAGAAAACAGATGAAAAGTTCACACCTTCATTAAAGACAAACGCTCTTACAGCAGGTGAGTATTCTGTATATAAGGTAACACTCAACAGCGATCAGATTGAGGCTATTGACGGTGCAAAGAATGTTGTATTCTGCAACAGCAACGGTGTTTTCAGAACAATCCTCTCAAACGGCTACAATGTACTTAACGCAAAGAGCGGTGCTTACAGCTCAGCATACAACAAGGGTACATTCTCAGTTGCAGACCACAACAACGAAACATTCGTTGTTTGCGATTCTAAGGTAACAGGTTCAAGCACAGACGGCTACGGTATGTTCCTCGGCTACTGGGATCTCGGCAAAGCAAACTAAATTATCACACTTAATAATCGGATGATTTAAAAATAAGTACTCGTCATTGCATTTGCGATGACGAGTATTTTTCTTTTGCGTAATTGCAGAATTAAATTACTGAGATAAAGTTAAAAAATTTAGGTCAACCTTTTTGTTACCATCGAGTGGAATAAAAAACAGGTTACTTTTTGTCGGGCAACAATTTTAGCGAATGAAAAGACTTTCCGTCACGAATTAAAAAGTTTGCTCAACCTTTTCAAAGGTTGTGGGTGTGGGCAACGCCCACAAAACTTTAGTTTATTGCGAATTTTAATAGCCAAACGGCTTGCCGTTTGGCGGCTTGAACATAATGGCGAGAGCCTAAAAATGTGACAGCAATAAAGGAAAAGCCACGCTACTGCAACTACTATTTTGCCACTTTTCAAGAGCAAAATAGCCACACACAAACTTTTGCGTTCTTTAAAATTCCTTTTTTCTACTGACACTCAAGTACTACTTTCCTACTTTCTGCCACTCATTAATCTTGATTTTTACTTTATTTTAAAGTCTTGATAAATCTAAAGTATAGTTATTCTGTGGTATTAATTACAAATGCTTGTTTATATTTTTAATCAGTCTATTTTTACTGTTTTATGGGCTCTGCCCAAACCCGCAACCCTTTAAAAAGGGTTGACCGAAATTTTAACTCTTTTGTTTTTAAGTGCAGCTTTTTCTCAAAACCAAAACTCGGATTACAGCCATTGCCGTAATCCGAGTTTAATTTTATCATTATATAAATTCTACCGATTAAATCAATCTGTATCGAGTTTAAGTACAGCCATAAATGCCTCTTGCGGAACTTCAACAGAACCGAGCTGGCGCATACGCTTTTTACCCTCTTTCTGCTTTTCAAGAAGTTTCTTTTTACGGGAAATATCACCGCCGTAGCACTTTGCAAGTACATCTTTTCTCATAGCCTTAACGGTTTCTCTCGCAATGATTTTACCGCCAATGCAAGCCTGAATCGGAACTTCAAACAGCTGTCTTGGAATTTTCTCCTTGAGCTTTTCCGCCATCTTTCTCGCTCTGCCATATGCCTTGTCTGCGTGAATAATAAACGACAGTGCATCGACAACATCGCCGTTGAGCATAATGTCAAGTTTAACAAGGTTGCTCTTTACATAATCCTTAAGCTCATAGTCAAAAGATGCATAACCTCTTGTGCGTGATTTTAAGGTATCAAAGAAATCGTAAATAATCTCGGCAAGCGGTAATTCATAGTGCAAGTCAACCCTGTCTGCATCAATGTACTGCATATCTATAAATATGCCTCGTCTGTCCTGGCAAAGCTCCATAATGTTGCCCACATATTCCTTTGGTGAGTAAATATGTGCGGTAGTCATCGGCTCTTCAGCCATTGCTATAAGCGCAGGGTCAGGATAATTTGTAGGGTTGTCAATCATCTCAACAGTGCCGTCTGTTTTGGTTATTCGGTAAATTACGCTCGGTGCGGTTGTAATAAGGTCAAGCTGATATTCACGCTCAAGTCTTTCCTGAATAATCTCCATATGAAGAAGTCCGAGAAATCCGCAACGATAGCCAAAACCGAGAGCAACAGATGTTTCGGGTTCAAAAGAGAGTGCTGCGTCATTAAGCTGTAATTTTTCAAGAGCGTCTTTAAGATCACCGTACTTTGCACCGTCAACAGGATAAATACCGCAGTAAACCATAGGCTGTGCCTCACGATAACCCGGTAAAGGCTCTGCCGCAGGATTTGCCGTAAGGGTAACGGTGTCACCAACCTTTGCGTCTGCAAGAGTTTTGATAGATGCCGCAATGTAGCCAACCTCGCCGGCATAAAGTCCGTTGGTAGATTCCATTGATGTGGCATGCATAAGACCACATTCCACAACGGTGAATGTACTTCCTGTTGCCATAAGTTTAAATTCGTCACCCGGGTGAATCTGTCCCTCTTTAAGACGAACATAAATGATAACGCCTTTGTAGCTGTCGTAGTAGCTGTCAAAAATCAGCGCACGGAGAGGTGCGTTGACATCGCCTGTCGGAGCAGGAATGTCTGATACGATTTTTTCGAGGACAGCGTGAATATTGATGCCTTGCTTAGCGGAAATTTTTGGTGCGTCCTCGGCAGGAATACCGATTACATCTTCAATTTCTTCGATAACTCTGTCAGGATCGGCACTCGGCAGGTCGATTTTGTTGATTACGGGCACAATTTCAAGACCGCTGTCGACAGCAAGATAAGTGTTGGCGAGAGTTTGAGCCTCAATGCCTTGAGATGCGTCAACAATAAGCACTGCACCCTCACAAGCCGCCAAAGAACGGGAAACCTCGTAGTTAAAGTCAACATGACCGGGAGTGTCAATGAGGTTGAAAAGATATTTTTCGCCGTTGTCGGCATCATAAGTAACCGATACGGCACGAGCCTTTATTGTTATGCCACGCTCACGCTCAAGTTCCATATCGTCAAGGAGCTGTGACTCCATATCACGGGCAGATACCGAATTGGTCTGCTCAAGAATACGGTCGGCAAGCGTACTTTTGCCGTGGTCAATATGAGCAATTATGCTGAAATTTCTAATTTTGTCCTGTGGAAATGACAATTCTATCACCTTTTCGCAGATATTTGCAGGTAAGCCTGCACCTGAATTAACAGACTGAACGCCTGTCCGAATATATACATATTTATAATAACACATTTTGCATTTGTTGGCAATAAATTTGTGATTGTACGGAAAGAAATACATACAAGATAATTTAAGATTTACATTTTATTTAGTTGTATAAAATTATTGTAATAATTATTGAAAATAATTTAATTTATTGCTATAATGTATAGTAATTAACAAAATTTTAAGACTGGAATGAGGAAAATATGAGAAAAACATTTAAAAACTCTGTAGCTATAATAGTAGCTCTCTTAATAAGTAGTATTCAATGCTTTTATTTAGCGGTGCACGCTGCGGATTCAAGTAATGAAAATATATTTTACATAGGAAATACAGTTAATACCGGGCATGATACGGGTTTTTCAAAAAATGATAAAATTACAGAAGACGATCCGCACTTTGGATGGGAATTAGGAAAATTCTATATTAGCGGATATACAAGAATTAAAAACAGTGAAAATGAAAGTCCGATTTTTCTCAAAACGGTTGGTGATACTGTAACTTTATGGTTTGAATTGGAACAGAATATAGATAAACTTAATGACAATGAAGAACTAAGCATTTGTGACGATACCAACGGATACGATGAATATTTTGGTGTAGAAAAAACTGATTTTGGAAAAGGAACTTTGATTATTCGTCATACTGATTATCAGAACCATACTGTTGATCCGGTTATTTATACAAATTATTTATCTGCAAGTGCAAAACAAAACGAAGCTGTAAAAGTTGAACTTTGTGAAGAGGGCGACTATGAGGTTGCTTTGGATTATGAAATCAGTAAAACTAATTTTAATATATTTGGCTGGAAACCATTGCCGTCATATTATAACTATAAAGTGTTTTTCAAATTTTCTGTACGAAACGGAAATTGCATGGTGTATCCTTTTGATGTTAAAACCGGAGATGAACTTACAAATAAGTCAATAACAGAAAATGGCTTTTATTTGGATTTAGCGAAATCAAGATATTTGAATATTGATATTCAAAAACAAATACGCAAAGATGGTGCAGAAGGGCTCACCGAAGATGTACGTTTTAATAAACCCGCAAAAGATGGCGAAGAATACACGGATGAAGGTATATATACAATCACTGTAAAAAATATTTATACAGATCAAACTACTACAAAAGTAATTTATGTTGGTACGGATGATGTATTAAAAGCACATGTAGCAACAGGACTGTCTATTTCTGATGTAGAACATCAGCTTGCGTTAGGTGGAAAGGTAGCAGAGGACGGAACATTGATAACAGCATCTAACGAAACTTTACCGGTTATAGAGGAAACAAATCCGACAGACGGCGATTCAAATAAAAAAGAAAATATTTTATCAACCGTAAATAAGAATCAAAACAGTAATGAAAAACCAATATGGTTTATTTGGTTGTATATCGCAATTGGATTAATTGCGATAACGGCAATTATTATTACAATTGTATTTATTCGAAAAAAGAAAAAAGCTGAAAGTGATAATGATATATATTCGAATAGCGACAGGAGTGTGAAAAAATGAAAAAACTAATAGCTTTAATATTAATATGTACACTTCTGGTTGGCTGTACATCTCAAATAAACAGTGAAGTCAGCGATACAATTCCAACAGAAAATGTAACACAAAGTATATTATCAGAAGAAGTTCCAACCTTTACGGGACTGGATGATACAAGTTTATTAAATTATATAGAAGATGAAGTATATGAAAATCTTGTTGAAAAACTAAACAGCGAAGATTACTTTGTTGAAAATGTAAGTACGCAGTATATATCTAAGGAATATCTCGAAGAAGTTGAATACAACTCAAAAGAGAATATATATTTTGGGTATACTTTGTCTGAATTAGATTCATGCTTTCAAGGCAAAAGATATATTTTTACTTCGGATGATGACGGAAAAACCATTGTAAAAGAATTTGAAAAGTATGATGATACTTACGAACAAGTAATTAAAAATGTAGCTATCGGAACAGGTGTAATATTAATTTGCGTAACGGTTTCTGTTGTAAGCGGTGGCGCAGGATTACCTGCCATGAGTGCTGTTTTTGCAGTATCAGCAAAAACGAGTGCTGTTATGGGTTTATCATCAGGTATAATCGGCGGAGTTGCAGCAGGATTAGTAACAGGAATACAGACCGGTAATTTTGAAGAAGCCATAAAATCCGGTACATTAGCCGGCAGTAATGAATTTAAATGGGGAGCAATTACCGGTGCTATTTTTGGCGGTGCTTCAGAAGCGGCCGGGCTAAAAGGTGCAACGCTAAATGGTTTAACGATGAATGAAGTTGCTTCAATTCAAAAAGAATCAAAATATCCTTTGGATGTTATTAAGCAGTTTTCAAACATGGAACAATATAATATTTGTAAAAAAGCCGGATTATCAGCGGAATTTATAAACGGAAATGTTGCATTGATTCGAAAAATAGATTTGAATTTTGTTGATGAATATGGTCGCACTAACTTGCAAAGAATGTTAGACGGCTTTGCTCCACTTGACCCTGACGGTATTCCGTATGAACTTCATCACATCGGACAGAAAGCTGATTCTACACTTGCTATTCTAACCCAAGCTGAACATAGGAAAAATGGAAACAATACAATATGGCATAAATTCGGAGAAGAGACCGAAGTTCATGGTAAGGGAAACAAATGGAATCAACAGAGAGCAAAATTTTGGACTGAATTTGCACAGAGAGCCATATCTACGGGAGGAGTATAAGTGTGAAAGATATTTTAAATTTGATAAAAAATAAATCAAAATTTTATAGCATAGGAAATATATCAGAAGAAAATATAAAAGAAGCAGAATTAATATTAAATATTAGATTTGCTTCTGATTATAGAATGATTATTAAAGAATATGGCGCAGTTACATTTAGCGGTCATGAATTAACAGGCATATGTAATTCGAAAAGATTGAATGTAGTTGATGTTACTAAAGAAGAACGCAAATATAATAAAGTGCCTGAGGATTGGTATGTAATTGAACAGGCAAATATTGACGATATAGTAATATGGCAAGATACAAACGGTGCTGTATATCAAACAATGCCAAATAAAAAGCCAATAAAACTTTGCAATTCTCTTTTAGAATATATTGATTTTTAATTAACTGTTTAAGCATAATGTTAAAAAGCTGTCTTTCCCACAAGAAAAACAGCTTTTTATTTTATACATATTTATACTTTTTTCTGTTTGCCACAAAGAATGATACGCTTATAATCAGCGAGCAAATTTCTGCGCCTACTACGGCAAGCCATATTCCGTTAAGTCCGAGCAGTTCGGGGAGAATAAAGATGAAAGCAATTTGAAAAACGAGCGTTCTCAAAAATGAAATTATAGCGGAAACAAGACCGTTGTTCAGCGCTGTAAAAAATGCCGATGCAAAGATATTGATACCGCTTATAATGTATGACAGCGCAAACAGGCAGATTGCATTGGTTGTCATATCGTGCAGTTCTTTGTTGTATCCTACGAAAATTCCTGCCAGAGCAGAGGAAAAAATTTCTGCACAGGCGGTAAGGATAACTGCGGTTGCCGACAGCAAAATAAGACTTTTTTTGAAAAGGCTTTTCAGCTCATCGGTATTTCCTGCACCGTAGTGGTATCCGATAATCGGAGCAACTCCGACCGAGTAGCCGAGGTAAGTGCCGACAAAAATAAATCCGACATACATTATAATGCCGTAAGCTACAACGCCGTCGTAACCCGCATATTTAACAAGCTGTAAATTGTAGAGCATATTTACAAGCGACATTGAAATGTTTGTTACCATTTCGGAAGAGCCGTTTGTGCAGGTTTTAAGTATCGGTTTAAGTTCAAGTTTGGTTTTAACAAGTTTCAGCGGCGACTTGTTTTTGCGTGCAAAGTAGAATATCGGGATCATTGCGCCGATAAATTGGCTTATACCGGTTGCAAGCGCAGCGCCAAATACGCCCAAGCCGAATACATAGATAAACAGGAAGTCAAGCACCATATTTGTAAGTCCTGCGGCAAGAGAAACTCCAAGTCCCATTGCAGGTTTTTCGGCAACTACAAGAAAACTTTGAAAGCAGTTCTGAAGCATAAAGAAGGGGAGAGCGAACAAAAGAGTTCTGCCGTAAACCGAACAAATATTAACCATTTCGCCCTCTGCGCCCAAAAGTTCGGAGATTTGTCTTATAAACAAAATACCGATTGCCGCTAAAACAATACTCGCAATTACCAAAAAATAAATCAGCATTGAAAAATAGCGGTTGGCGAGCTTTTTGTTGCCCTCGCCAATGGTCTTTGAAACAAGAGCACTGCCGCCTGTACCAATCATAAATCCCACAGAGCCGAGCATCATAAGTGCCGGCATAATCAGATTAACTCCCGCAAAAGACTCACTGCCCGCAACATTTGATACGAACAGTCCGTCAACAACCCCGTAAACAGATGTAAAAATCATCATTGCAACAGTTGGAATTGTAAATCGGATAAGTTTTTTGTAGGTAAAATGCTCCAATAACTGAATCATATTTCACTCTCCTTTATTTTACATAAAAACAGCTCGGTTATATTATCAATAACCGAGCTCACCCGACATCTTATCGAAAGTGCTCCGAATACTCGGAATGGTGTTACGACACCCTGTCCTCCGATGACCATATTTTATTATAAGTACAGACATTTTAGTATATTTTTATACCAATGTCAAGAATTTAAAGAGTTTTAACATAAAATCATATTTTATTTTTAAGTATATTCGATTATTTCTCAAAATTATCAATTGTGTAAATAATGCACGCAATTCCGGAAATCATCGAGAACAAAACTGCTCCTGTCATTGCCTCATTAACAGATGCTCCGACAAAAAAGCCGACGATTCCGGCAATGACCATAATGATAACAGACACTGCGGTTCTAAACTTTTTCATATGTCTTTACCTCCCGAAATTCCTGTTTATACTTACATTATAACATTCGGAAAAATTAAAGTCAAATAAAAACAGTCCGTTGAGAGCGGAGTTTTCTCCCGACGGACTGTTTATCGAATTATTAATCTTTGTATTTATTTACAAAATACTTTTATAGGTGTCGTTTAAAATGTTATATGAATTTTCAAGATATTTTTGTTCTGACGGAGTAAGTTTTAGTTCAAGCATACGCTTTGCGCCCTCACTTCCGATTATTGCCGGATTGCCGAGGAAAACATCTTTTTTGCCGCCGTATTCACCCCGTAATCTAACGGATACCGTGAGTACGGAGTTTTCGTTTTCAAGCACGGCTCTTGCTACACGCACTATTGCCATTCCTATGCCGTAGTATGTCGCTTTTTTGGCGGCGATGATTTCGTGTGCGGCGGTACGGACTTCTCGGCTTATTCGGTCTAAATCCTCCATAAAATAGCTTTTGGAATTGTCTGAAAGAACATCGCAAATCGGTTTTACCGCAATTAGAGCCTGCGACCAAGGTACAAATTCACTGTCACCGTGTTCGCCGATTACATAGGCGTGTATGTTGCGTGGGTCAACTTCAAAGTATTCGCCCAAAAGATACCTAAGTCTTGCGGTGTCAAGGGTTGTACCCGTGCCGATTACTTTTTCGGCTTTAAATCCCGAAAGCTCGCAGGTAATTCTTGTCATAATGTCAACGGGGTTTGTAGCGACAATAAATATGCCCTCAAATCCGCTTTCCGTTACCTGCGGAACAATTTTTCGGAAAATTTCGTAATTGCCTTTTAACAGCTCAAGTCTGCTTTGCGACGGTTGCCGCTGACTGGCACCCGCACAGATTACAACGATGTCGGCATCTTTACAATCGCTGTAATTTCCTGCGTAGATTTTTGTGCTGGCAGGCGAAAAAGCAATGCCGTGGTTTAAATCCATTGCCTCGCCTCTGGCTCGCTGTTCGTTTATGTCGATGAGTACAAGCTCGTCACAAAGGTTTTGATTCAGAGCCGCATATGCAAAACTCATACCGACCATTCCTGTACCGACAAGTGCGATTTTCTTTTTGTTTGTAAACATATTATTATCCTTTCTGACTTATAATGTAGAGTTGGAGTGATTTTGTTTTGCTTTTTGCAAATCGGATTTTTTGCTGCGAATTTGAAAATGTATCAAATATATTTTTACAATAAAAGATGAATTTATACGGCTGTATGTACATTGTTTTGGAAAAAAGTGCTTAAGGATTATGATGAAAAAAGACGAATTTGTATTGAAAATTTAATGCTATTGTGATAAACTAATATTAAGCATACAATGCGATTTTATGTGTTGGATTTAAAAAGATTATACGAAGGGATAGATTTGAGATGTATAAGATAGTTAAAAAGAAATCACTCAACCCTACCGTTACTCTTATGGAAATTGACGCTCCGCTTATTGCAAAAAAAGCACAGCCGGGTCAGTTTATTATCCTTAGAGTTGACGAGGACGGTGAGCGTATTCCGCTTACTGTTGCAGGTTATGACAGAGAAAAGGGTACAGTTCGTATTATTTTCCAGATTGTCGGTGCTACAACAGAAAAACTCAACCACTTAAATGAGGGCGACTGCCTTCACGATTTTGTAGGCCCGCTCGGTGTTCCTACTCATACAGACGGCTACAAGAAAGTTTGCGTTGTAGGCGGCGGCGTAGGTTGCGCAATTGCACTTCCTATAGCTGAAAAGCTCCACGAGCTCGGCGTAGAGGTTCACTCTATTGTCGGTTTCAGAAACAAAGACCTTGTTATTCTTGAAGACGAATTCAAGGCTTGTTCAGACAAGTTTATTGTTATGACAGATGACGGTTCACACGGCAGACAGGGCGTTGTTACAACTCCGCTCGAAGAGATGATTAAAGCCGGCGAGAACTACGACCTTGTAATTACTATCGGTCCACTTATTATGATGAAGTTCGTTGTTAAGACAACAAAGCCTTACAACATTCCTACCACAGTTTCTATGAACCCGATTATGATTGACGGCACAGGTATGTGCGGCGGCTGTCGTCTTACGGTTGGCGGCGAAACAAAGTTTGCTTGCGTTGACGGCCCTGATTTTGACGGCTTCCAGGTTGACTTTGACGAGGCTATGAAGCGTGGCGCTATGTACAAGGAATTTGAGCGTAAGGCTTACAGCGAAGCTTGTAATCTGTTTAAGAAGGAGGTTGAGTAATTATGCCGAATATGTCACCTAAAAAAGCTCCTATGCCTACACAGGAGCCTAATGTAAGAAATAAAAACTTTCTTGAGGTAGCTACAGGCTACACAGAGGAAGTTGCAATCGAAGAGGCACAGCGTTGCCTTAATTGTAAGCATAAGCCTTGCGTATCGGGCTGTCCGGTACATATTTCAATTCCTGATTTTATTAAGGAAGTTGCACAGGGCAACTTTTCGGGTGCTTATGATGTAATTTCAAAATCAAGCTCACTTCCTGCAGTTTGCGGCCGTGTTTGCCCACAGGAAACACAGTGTGAGTCAAAATGCGTAAGAGGTATTAAGACCGAACCTGTAGGTATCGGCAGACTTGAGAGATTTGTTGCCGACTGGCACAATGCTCAGACAGATGTTGTTGTAAATAAGCCGGAACCAAACGGTCATAAGGTAGCTGTAGTAGGTTCAGGCCCTTCAGGTCTTACTTGCGCAGGCGACCTTGCAAAAATGGGTTACGATGTAACTGTTTTTGAGGCACTCCACCTTGCAGGCGGCGTTCTTGTTTACGGTATTCCCGAATTCAGACTTCCAAAGTCAATCGTTCAGAAAGAAGTTGATACACTTAAGGCTCTCGGCGTTAAGGTTGAAACAAATATGGTTATCGGCAGAGTTATCTCTATTGACGAGCTTATGGACGATATGGGCTTTGAGGCAGTATTTATCGGTTCAGGTGCAGGTCTTCCGAGATTTATGAAGATTCCCGGTGAGAACCTTTGCGGTGTTTATTCCGCAAATGAGTTCCTCACAAGAACAAACCTTATGAAGTCTTATAAAGAGGATTCCGCTACACCTATTATGCACGCTAAAAAGGTTGCTATCGTAGGCGGCGGTAATGTTGCTATGGACGCTGCCCGTTGTGCAAAGCGTCTTGGTGCAGATGAAGTTTACATTGTTTACAGAAGAAGTGAAGAGGAACTTCCTGCAAGAAGAGAAGAAGTTGAGCACGCTAAGGAAGAGGGCATTATCTTTAAGCTCCTTAACAACCCTGTTGAAATTCTCGGTGATGAAAACGAGTTTGTAACAGGTATGAAGTGCGTTGAGATGGAACTCGGTGAACCTGACGAAAGCGGCAGAAGAAGACCTGTTGTTAAGCCGGGCAGCGAGTTTGTACTTGATGTTGACGCAGTAGTTATTTCTATCGGTACATCACCAAACCCACTTATCAAGGCTACTACAAAGGGCCTTGAAACACAGAAGTGGGGCGGCATTATCACTGATGAGCACGGTCTTACATCTCGTGAGGGCGTATATGCAGGCGGTGACGCTGTAACAGGTGCTGCTACAGTAATTCTTGCAATGGGTGCAGGCAAAACAGCCGCAGCAGCTATTGACGAGTACATTAAGAGCAAAGAGTAATTCTCATATAAAAAACATTTACCCGATTATAGCAAAAGCTATAGTCGGGTATTTTTTGTGTGTTTCAGCGCTAAGATTAATAATTAAGGCTCTTTATCAAAAGTTGGTGTAATTATGGTTTGGTAAAATAATTAAAAAATTTAGGTCAAGCCTTTTTAAAGGCTTGCGGGTTTGGGCAGAGCCCATAAAAAGTTTCCCTTACATCAAATTATCGGGCGCAAACAGCAAAGCTGTTTGCGTGCTAAGACAATGTTTTGAAAACAGGCGATAGCCTTAAAAAGGGGAATAGATAAAATAATGTGCCGTCATTGCGTAGCAATGACGGCACAAATTATAGGGAATATCTTTTCTCTGTTGCTGTCGCATTGGCTTTCGCCATTGTGTTCAAGCCGCCAAACGGCAAGCCGTTTGGCTATCAAAATTTGCGATAGCATAAAGTATTTGTGGGCGTTGCCCACACCCACAACCTTTGAAAAGGTTGACCAAACTTTTTACTTCGGGACGGAGAGTTTAGCTTTTGCTTTACTTTGTTGCCCGACTGAAACTTAGTCATAATTTATAATTTTGTCATTTTCTTAAAAAGTTCGTCTGATTTTTCCCACCCCATCACTGCAAAACAGCAAACAAAAACCCGATTATAGCCTTTGCTACAATCGGGTATCTTAATACTTTTCTAAATCAGCTTACCGCTTTTTTATACAGCTGTTTATAAACCAAGAACAATGCCACCGATACTATTAAAAAGAACAGTGAACACGCAAGCACGCACATTATAATGTTATTTGCACACGATACAAACAGCATATATGTTGCTCTTGACGCTATGTTAAAGGTTTCAATCTTCTTTGACAGCAAAATTACTATCGGCAATACCAATGTTGTCAAAAATGTGGCGGCTGTTGCATAATAAATATGGCGCACTGCCCTATGTTTCCATTTTGTT
Source organism: Ruminococcus sp. FMBCY1 (assembly GCF_023921805.1). Lineage (GTDB taxonomy): Bacteria > Bacillota > Clostridia > Oscillospirales > Acutalibacteraceae > Ruminococcoides > Ruminococcoides intestinale_A. The sequence continues at coordinate 1,780,287 of NZ_CP074197.1, forward strand.
GATAATACAAATATTACGCAAATCAGCGCCGAAAGCACTGCACATATTGCAATTACAAACGGCAACAGTTTTTTAACATTCTGAAATCTGCCCGCTAATGTTCCAAAAAACGGCAATTCCAGCGACTGCTTATAAATTTTAGCCGCCTCTTTTATAAGGTATTCCCTGTTTTCGCTCGAAACACTGTCGGCGCTTATGCCCTTTTGCTCTATATAATCGTCAAGCGCTGTATTAAACGCCTGTTTAAAAGCTGTTTTATCAATCACACTGCCCTCGCCCGAATAATAATCCTGTATATACTTTTCAGTATCCTCGTGAATCATTATTTCATCAAGCAAGCCGTTGAAAAAGTCCTCTTCAAGTCCGCTTGCATAACCGAGGTCGGTCAAACTGCTTGTTATCTCGTCCTTTTTCTCGGTTATGTAATTGCAGGTGTTCATATTGTCAAGCATAAAGCTGTCATTAAACAGTGTGAACTGCAGCGAAACAGCATACGCAAGCACTGTTAAAAGCACTGCAAGCACAAGCGAAAGCAATATATTAACTATCTTTTTAACTGTTGACATATTCAGCCCTCCTTTGATGTTTTATCAATCTGAGGACCTGAAACATATTTTGCATACACAAAAAATCTCTGATCTGTAAGACCAAGCTCGTCAAACGGATAACAGGTATACATTATGAGATTTTCTTCATTTGCGTTTAAATCATACGCAGAGGTGTCTGTCGCTTTCTTTACAGCCGTATCGGTAATTTCGTATGTGTAATTGCCGTAGCTTGTCTTAATGGTAACAGTCTGCCCTGCCTTAGCGTTTTTAAGTCCGTTAAAATATGTATTGTTGTGTCCGGCAACAAGAATTGTTTTTCCGTAACCCGGTATAAAACTGCCGTTATATATGCCTACGCCGTTTCGCAGTGCAACATTTCCGTCACCGAAGAAAAGGTTATTGTCAATAGAGCAATCCTCTATGATAAGTTCGCCGAATTGCTCGCCTGTCTTTGGGTATTGGATTTCACTTATAGGCAGTTTTTTATTTGAATCGGTTTCATTTTCGTTTTCTGACACCGGCACAAATATATTGTTATATTCTGTGGAATAATCTCTTGCAGAGTCCGAAAACATAAGACCCGCTGCCGAAATTAAAGAAGATGACGGCATAAGTACAAGGTAGCCTAAAAGATAAATTACCACAAAAAATATAGAGGGAAGAATTAAAAAACCCTTCCCACCAATTTTTTTATGCCTGTGTCTGGTATTTTTCATATCAGACATTTACAATCAAGCTCTTTCTCTTTTTTTAACAGAAAGAACAACTGTAGCACCTGCTGCAAGAGCAACTGCTGCGCCTGCAACTGTAGCAACAGCGAATGTGTTTACATTAGCGCCTGTTGTAGCAATAGCATTGCTTGTAGTTGTTGTGTTACCCTTACTGTCAGTTGTAACCTTTGTGCTAACAATTGCGTTGCCGTTCTTGTCAGTAGCAGAAACAGTCTTAGTTGCCTTGTCGTAAGAAACTGTAACACCGATTACATTAGCAGCCTTCTGACCATAAGTGAAGAGCTCCTGCTTCTGATCTTTGTTAAGATCCTTAACAGTTGAAGCACCCTGTGACTTAAGGTAATCTACAGCATCATTGATGTCCGCAATAATCTCCTTAGATTCTGCGTCTGTCATGTCAATAGTGTTGAAGTAGTTTTCAGCCTGGTTGAGCATCTCATCAGCATTAGTAACAAAACCACCGTTGTAGCTTGTGTTTACTTCTGAAAGCTTGTCAAGTACAGCCTGTTCTGCGCTGTTGATACCAGCGGCAAAAGCCGGCACGCTAGCCATAGCAATAACTGTTGCTGATGCAAGGATTGCAGATAACTTTTTCATTATTTATACCGCCTCTCTAAAGTATTTAGCAAATCGTTGAACAAAATTATATATATAAAATTTTGCCCAACTATCTACTTTGAATTATATTTTAACACAATAATTCTTTTTTGTAAATACTTTACATTAAATTACTGTCGAATCTTAGTTTTTTTATTTTTTGCAGTAAACAAAGTTGTTTATCTTGCTTGTTTTTGGTATTATTCACGAATTTTCTTGTCTGACATACATTCAACAAGAACAGCTTTTTGCGCATGAAGTCTGTTTTCTGCCTCTTCAAAGATTTCATTGGCATGCTCTTCAAATACATCGGCAGTGATTTCTTCGCCACGGTGAGCAGGTAAGCAGTGAAGAACCATACACTCCGGATTTGTAACAGACATAAGCTCTTTGTTTACCTGATAGCCGGCAAATGCCTGTTCACGGATCTTCTTCTCCTCTTCCTGTCCCATAGATGCCCAAACATCTGTATAAACAACATCAGCGTTCTTTGCAGCCTCCATTGGGTCTTCAACAATTTCAAATTTGCCGTTGCCGTACTTTTTACCGAATTCAATAATGTGTTCAGGCGGCATATATCCCTTTGGGCAAGCTGCAGAGAAAGACATACCTGTGCTGAGTGCGCCGACAATGAGAGAGTTCATCATATTGTTGCCGTCACCGATAAAGCACATTTTAAGTCCCTCAAGTTTACCCTTAAACTCACGGATAGTCATAAGGTCTGCGAGCACCTGACAAGGGTGGCAGTAGTCTGTAAGACCGTTGATAATCGGAATAGAGCCGTACTCGGCGAGAGCCTCAACCTCTTCCTGCTTAAATGTTCTTATCATAATACCGTCAAGAAAACGAGAGAGAACTCTTGCTGTATCCTGAACAGGCTCGCCTCTGCCGATCTGTAAATCATTGGATGAAAGGAAGAGCGGATAACCGCCGAGCTGTGTCATACCTACTTCAAAAGATACTCTTGTTCTTGTGCTTGACTTCTCAAAAATCATACCAAGAGTTTTGCCGGCAAGAATTTTGTGCTCAATGCCGTGTTTCTGCTCGTATTTAAGCTGGTCGGCAAGGTTTAAAGTATTGATGATTTCATCTGTTGACCAATCTTCAAGTTTAAGTAAATGCTTCATTTTAATTCTCCTTTAATGTTTTTTCAAGAATATCAAGCGCAAGGTCGATTTCTTCTTTTGTAATGTTAAGCGGCGGCAACATTCTTAAAAGTGACTTTGCGGTAATGATAATAAGTCCGTTTTCAACACATTTTGCCGCAATGTCGTGTGCGTCGCCGTCTTTAAGCTCAATGCCAATCATAAGTCCCATTCTGCGAACAGCCTTTACGCCGTCCATTTTGAGGACTTTTTCTTCTATATATTTACCCTTTGACTCAACCTCGGAGAGAAACTCCGGCTTTGAAATTTTATCAAGCACATAGTTTGCACCTGCGCAAACAACAGGGTTTGCACCGAATGTTGTGCCGTGAGTCGAAGGTGACATTACATCTTTTAGTTTTTCGCCGCAAACGCATAAGCCGATCGGAAGTCCGCCGCCAATGCCCTTTGCAACTGTGAAAATGTCAGGTTTTACATCAAAATTCTGGAAAGCGAACAGCTTGCCTGTTCTGCCTGCGCCTGTCTGCACCTCGTCAACAATAACAAGAATATCCTTTTCGTTACAGAACTTAACAAGGCTCTGAACATAGTCTTTATCAAGGATATTTACACCGCCCTCGCCCTGAATAAGCTCAAGCATAACTGCGCAGGTTTTGTCTGTTACGGCATTTTCAAGAGCGTTCATATCGTTGGCGTCAACATATGCGAATCCCTGTGTAAACGGGAAAAAGTAGTTGTGGAACACATCTTGTCCCGTTGCGGAAAGAGTGGTTACTGTTCTGCCGTGGAAAGAATTGTTGAGTGTAATAATCTCATTGCGGTCAGCACCGTACTTATCAAAGCTGTATTTTCTCGCAACTTTAATGGCACATTCATTAGCCTCCGCACCGCTGTTTCCGAAGCATACCTTTGAAAAGCCTGTAAGTGTACAGAGTTTTTCGGCAAGATTACTTGCCTGCGGGCAATAAAAGTAGTTTGACATATGCTGAATTGTGTTTGCTTGTTCGCTTACGGCTTTTACCCAGCCGTCCTCGCACCAGCCGAGGCTGTTTACACCGATACCCGATGCAACATCTACATATTTTTTGCCGTCCTCGTCATAAGCAGTTGCACCCTTGCCGCTTTTTAAAGCTACATTGTATCTGCCGTAGGTGTGCATTATGTACTGCGAATCTTTTTCCTTTGTATTCATCATACCACCCCTTAAGTGTTATCTACATCTTCGTTATTAAAGGAAAAAACAAATATATCCTCACGCTTTTTAAATCCGAAATCTTGCCAGAAGCTCTGACCCGTGGTGTTGTTCTGATAGCAGAAGATATGAGTTTTATCAATCCCTTGGTCTTTAATCGCTTTGATAGCGCTTTTTGCAAGTTCGTGACCGATTCGGTTTCTTCGGTAATCGGGCAGAACCGCCATATGGTGAATAAATCCTCGTCTGCCGTCATGACTTGCAAGTACAGTACCTACAATTTTACCGTCAATTACGGCAACCTTGCTCATACCCTCGCTTCTTGTCAGATAAGATTCTATTTTTGCTTTTTCGTCAGCCTTGGACAAGGCTCTTTTTGAGGTAATCTGCCAGAGGGCAAATACTTCCTCGTAGTCATCGATTGTCATTTCTCTGATTGTCATATCTGTTTTTCCTTATCAACTGCCCGTAGGCAAAATATTTGCAAATCTATTAATAGAACATTGTGCCGATACCCTCATCACTGAACATTTCAATGAGGATAGAGTGTTCAATTCTGCCGTCAATAATGTGTGCTCTGCTTACGCCGCTTCTTACAGCCTCAACACAGCAGTCAATTTTCGGAATCATACCGCCTTTTATGATGCCCTCACGCTTGAGCATAGGAACTTCGCTGACATTTACAACAGATATGAGCGAGTCTTCGTCGTTTACATCTTTTAAAAGACCTCTGATGTCTGTCATAAGAATGAGCTTTTTGGCACCGATTTTTGCGGCGATGTGAGCTGCGGCAATGTCTGCGTTTACATTATAAACATTTCCGTCATAACCGCTTGCAACGGTAGCCACAATCGGAATATAACCGTTGTTGATAACATTCTGCAAAGGTTCCGGATTTACTTCTTTAATCTCGCCTACATAGCCGAGGTCTGCACTTGTAACAAGTTTTTCCGCCATAAGCATATTGCCGTCAAGACCGCAAAGACCGATTGCTTTTCCACCGTGTTTTTCCATAAGCTGAACAAGGTTTTTGTTTACCTTGCCTGCAAGTACCATCTGCACAATGTCAATAGTTTCTTCGTCGGTAACACGCATACCGTTTTCAAACTTGCTCTCTTTGCCGACTGCCTTAAGCATTGCATTTATTTCAGGGCCGCCGCCATGAACAAGCACAACATTAACGCCTACAAGGCGCATAAGTGCAATATCGCTCATAACGGCGCTTTTGAGTTTATCGTTTATCATTGCGTTGCCGCCGTATTTTACAACAATTGTTTCACCGCTGAATTTACGAATATACGGCATAGCTTGTATTAAGACTTTTGCTCTTTTATTAATATCCATTTTTCATTTCCCCTGATATAAATTTAATGCCCGTTTTTCAGATAAATTATGGTTTGGCAAATTACTTTGCCAATTAGGTTCTGTAATCTCCGTTAATCTTTACATAATCGTAAGTGAGGTCACAACCGTAAGCCTCGGCATAGCCAAAACCGTCATTTAATGATACAAGAATGTTGATTTCCTTTTCAAGCAGAATTTCCTTTGCTTTTTCTTCCGAAAACTCAACTCCTGCGCCGTCCTTGCATACAAGAATATTGCCTTTGGCGGATTCAAAAGAAACATCTACCTTTTTAACATCAACATCAGCGCCGCTGTAACCGATTGCACAAAGAACTCTGCCCCAGTTAGCGTCCGAACCGAACATTGCGGCTTTTACAAGGCTTGAACCGATAATGCTCTTTGCAACTTTAACAGCGTTGGGCTTGCTCTTAGCACCCTCAACCTTGCAAACAAGAAGTTTTGTTGCGCCTTCGCCGTCACCCGCAAGTTTCTTTGCAAGTGCTCTGAAAGCTGCGGTAAGTCCGCTTAAGAATGTATAGTAATCTTCGTTTTTGTTGGTAATCATTTTGTTGCCGGCTTTGCCCGATGCCATAATAGCAAGGGTATCGTTTGTAGATGTATCGCCGTCAACGCTTACCATATTGTAACTGTCCTCAACAGCCTCACGCAGAGCCTCACGCAGCATATCCGAAGAAACAGCCGCATCTGTTGTAACAAAAGAGAGCATAGTACCCATATTAATGTGAATCATACCGCTGCCCTTTGCAATACCGCCGATTGTAACGGTTTTGCCGTCAAGCTCCATCTGCATAGCCATTTCTTTTTTTACCGTATCGGTTGTCATAATAGCCTCGGCTGCGTCTGTGCCGCCCTCTTTTGTAAGGTGACCTTTCATATATACGCAAGCCTTTAAAATAGGCTGAATAGGCAGAGGCTGACCGATAACACCTGTTGATGCAACGATAACATCTTCCGCTTTTACACCGAGAGTTTCGCCTGCAATAAGGCACATATGATTTGCAATGTCATATCCGTTTGCGTTGCAGGTGTTTGCATTGCCGGAATTTACGATAACCGCCTGAGCCACGCCGTTTTCGAGGTGCTTTTTTGTTACCTCAATAGCCGAACTTTTAACAAGGTTTTTGGTATAAACAGCCGCCGCCGTACAGGGAGTGTCGCAATAAATCAGCGCAAGGTCACGCTTTGTTTTGTTTGACGGCTTGATTGACGCACAAATACCGGCTGCTGTAAAACCCATAGGAGAAGTAACTGTGCCTTCGATAAATCTGTAATTTCCCATAATAAAGCCTCCGTTTTTTATTTGCTTTTACCGATTAAAAAGCAGGTGGAACAATAACAAGACCTGTTTTTTCGTCAAGTCCAAAGATAATGTTCATATTCTGAATTGCCTGACCTGCTGCACCCTTAACCATATTGTCAATAGCTGCGCAAGCCACAAGCTTATTTGCTCTTTTATCGTGATGAATTGAAACATCACAGAAGTTTGAATAGCGTACATTGTGAATGTCGGCGCATTTGCCGTCGTCAAGAAGTCTTACAAAAAACTCGTCTTTGTAGAAATCCTCATACGCTTTTCTGATTTGCTCAAAAGTAACGCCCTCGTTAATGTCTGCATAAACAGTGGCAAGAATACCTCTGTTTACAGGTAAAAGGTGCGGCACAAATGTGATTGTTACATCTTCGCCCGAAAGTTTTGAAAGTGTCTGCTCAATTTCGGGTGTGTGGCGGTGACTTGCAACCTTGTATGCATGGAAACCCTCGTTAAGTTCAGGGAAATGGTTGCCCTGAGTAGGTTTTCTGCCTGCACCTGTTACGCCGCTTTTGCAGTCACAGATGATACCCTTTGTGCTTACAAGTCCGCTTGCGATTGCCGGAGCAATGGCAAGCGGAGAACAGGTAGTGTAGCAGCCGGGGTTTGCAATTAACTTTTTGCCCTTGATTTTATCTCTGAAAAATTCAGGAAGTCCGTAAACAGCCTGCTCGTGGAGCTTTTTGTCAAGAAAAGTACCGCCGTACCACTCTGTATATTCTTCTTCGCTCTCAAGACGGAAGTCTGCGCCGAGGTCAATGAAAGCCTTGCCTGCGCTTATGCACTTTTCGGCAAGTTCCTGTGAAAGACCGTGGGGAAGTGCGGCGAAGATAACCTCGCTTTTCTCAACAACAGCGTCTTGGTCTTCACAGACCATATCGTTTAAAAATGTATATGACGGATAAACATCGCTTAATTTTTGTCCCTCAAAAGAAACCGAGCTGATAGCTGAAATTTCAGCCTCGGGGTGACTTGTCAGAAGTCTTACAAGCTCGGCGCCGGCATAGCCTGTTGCGCCTACAATACCTGCTTTTATCATTTTAATCAATCCTTTATTTATGAATATATATCTAACAATTCTTATACTGATACTAATAGTCTATATTTAAATCAATCCGCCAAACATTAACTAAAACAAACAAATAAAAGTTTGAAGTTTCCAAAGGTCACTGACCTTTGGTCGTCTAAGGAAAAAGGATTCTTAAGGGAAAAGGGACTCGAAATCCCTTTTCTCTTGAGCGTGCTTTCTTTTGGAGCTTTTCTTTTCACGCAAAAGAAAAGCGGAATTGGCAGGAAGTTTAATTTAAGACAAAAATTGTTTTCAACAACTGCATTTATAAAATCAATTATAAATTCTTAGCAATTTCAGCCACACGCTTTGCCTGTGCCTTTACATTTTCAGAGGCAGGGCCGCCGAATGCTTTTCTTTCGTTTGTACAAGTTTCAAGTGAAATTGCTCTGTAAACATCATCGTTAAATACATCACAAACCTTTTTGTACTCCTCAATCGGGAGGTTTTCAAGGTCTGTACCAAGCTCAATGCATCTTGCAACGAGTTCGCCTGTTGCCTTGTATGCATCTCTGAACGGTACCCCATTCTTTGTGAGCCAGTCTGCGCAGTCGGTTGCGTTAATAAATCCGCCTGCTGCCGCTTTACGCATATTCTGCGGAATAACTTTCATTGTGTCGAGCATTGGAGTAAAGGCTGTAAGGCACATTTTAACTGTATCAACAGCATCAAAAATTGCCTCTTTGTCCTCCTGCATATCTTTATTGTATGCAAGGGCAATGCCTTTCATAATTGTAAGTAAAGTCATATTGTCGCCGAAAACTCTGCCGCTCTTGCCACGGACGAGTTCTGCGATGTCAGGATTCTTTTTCTGCGGCATAATTGAAGAACCTGTTGAAAAAGCGTCGTCAAGCTCAATGAATTTAAATTCCCAGCTGCACCACATAATGATTTCTTCTGAAAATCTTGAGAGGTGCACCATAATAATAGAAAGAACAGACGCAAACTCAATGCAGTAATCTCTGTCGGATACACCGTCAAGCGAGTTGTTTGTAATTCTTTCAAAACCGAGCAGCTCGGCTGTAATTGTTCTGTCGATAGGGTATGTTGTGCCTGCTAAAGCACAAGAGCCGAGCGGCATTTCGTCCATTCTCTTAAGGCAGTCCTCAAGTCTTGACACATCTCTTAAAAGCATTTCGCCGTAAGCTAAAAGGTGGTGACCGAAAGTAATCGGCTGTGCTCTCTGTAAATGAGTATAGCCGGGCATAACGGTTTCGCTGTACTTTTCCGCCTTGTCGGCAATAACCTTGATAAGGTCAACAACGAGCTTTTTAACATTTACAACTTCCTTTTTAAGGTAAAGTTTAATGTCAACGGCTACCTGGTCGTTACGGCTTCTTGATGTGTGAAGTCGCTTGCCGTTGTCGCCGATTCTCTTTGTAAGCTCGCCCTCAATAAAGGTGTGAATATCCTCTGCTTCCATATCAATATGGAGAGTGCCGTTTTCTATGTCTGCAAGGATTCCCTTAAGACCCTGAACTATGTCGTCAGCCTCTTCCTGTTTGATAATGCCACATCTGCCGAGCATTGTTGCGTGGGCAATACTGCCCTCGATATCCTCTTTATACATACGGCTGTCAAATGAGATTGAGCTGTTAAAATCGTTAGTGGTTTTTGAAAGTTCCTTTTTAAATCTGCCTTTCCAAAGCTGCATATAATCACCTCGGGTTAATGAATGATTGTTAATTTGTGTATTATTTATAATTGATATTGCTGTTTAAAAATATCCGTATAAACAACTGTCAGGGACAGAGAATTTCCCTGTCCCCGAACCGGAATAATTATTTTAATTCATACAAAAGTCTTTGAGTAAAAATTACTTAATAAGACCCTTTTTAGCACGAACCTTGATTGGAAGACCGAAGAGGTTGATGAAACCTGCACTGTCGTTCTGATCGTAAACCTGATCCTCGTCAAAGGTTGCGATTTCTTCATCATAGAGTGAATATGGGCTTGTAACGCCTGCGTCAATGATGTTGCCCTTGTAAAGCTTTAACTTAACATCACCTGTTACATACTCCTGTGTGCTGTCAACGAATGCCGAGAGAGCCTCACGGAGAGGTGTGTACCATTTGCCGTCATAAACGAGTTCTGCAAATGTGTTTGAAAGGTTCTTTTTGTAGTGGAGTGTATCCTTGTCAAGGCAGATTTCCTCAAGCTTGTTGTGTGCAGCGTAGAGGATTGTGCCGCCCGGAGTTTCATAAACGCCACGAGCCTTCATACCTACAAGACGGTTTTCAACGATATCTGTGATACCTACGCCGTTTCTGCCGCCGATTTTGTTAAGCTCCTTGATAAGCTCAACAGAGTCGATTTCCTCGCCGTTAAGTTTTGTAGGAACGCCCTTTTCAAATGAAATTGTAACATACTCTGCCTTGTCGGGAGCCTGTTCAGGAGAAACGCCGAGTTCAAGGAAGCCCTCCTTGTTGTACATAGGCTCATTTGCAGGATCTTCAAGGTCAAGACCTTCGTGGCTTAAGTGCCAGAGGTTTTTATCCTTAGAATAGTTTGTTTCACGGTTAATCTTGAGCGGAATGTTGTGCTTTTCAGCGTACTCAATTTCGTCCTCACGGCTCTTGAATTCCCAAGTTCTCCAAGGAGCGATAATCTTCATATCAGGAGCATAAGCCTTAATAGCAAGCTCAAAACGAACCTGATCGTTGCCCTTACCTGTGCAGCCGTGGCAGATAGCGTCAGCGCCCTCAGCCTTAGCAATCTCTACAAGTCTTTTAGCAATGATAGGACGGGCAAATGATGTACCGAGAAGGTATTTGCCCTCGTAAACAGCGCCTGCTTTAACTGTAGGAATGATGTAATCGTCAACAAACTCCTTTTTAAGGTCTTCGATGTAAAGTTTAGATGCGCCTGTCTTAATAGCCTTTTCCTCAAGACCGTCAAGCTCTGTGCCCTGTCCTACATCACCCGAAACAGCGATAACCTCGCAGTTGTCATAGTTTTCTTTTAACCAAGGAATAATAATAGAAGTATCAAGTCCGCCTGAATAAGCGAGAACAACTTTTTTAATTTTATTGTCAGCCATTTTAATTTCCTCCATAGAAATGATTTATATTACTCTTACATTATACGCTTTCTGACGGAAAAATCAAGTGTTTTTTGAATAATTATTCAATACACCGTAAAATTGTGATAAATGCACTTAATTCAAAATAAAACCCAAGGTTTTTACAGCAAAATCAACCTTGATTTCAGCATAAATCTTCAATATATGTATAAAAATGCATATATGCAGAAATAATGAATATTCATTTTTACGCTTGATTTTGCATAAAATGTATATTTTAATGAATATTCAATGTAGATATTCATTTTGACTTGCGGCAAAGCAAAAAATAAACAGCCGATTGGATGTTTAATCAAAGTAAAACAGGTCTTCAAATTTTTTGTCCAATGAAATGCATAAAATCAGAGCAAGTTTTATTGTCAACTTTATTATACATATGCTAAGTAAACTTGTTAATAGATTTTTTGATTTATTTATATCACTAAATACAAGCAAGTAAAAAAGCCCGACTGTTTTTACATAGTCGGGCAAGAGTTATAAAATTGCAAGATTTCTTTTCCATATCAAAATTCTTTTTACAGACTCGTCGATTCTGTCTGCTGTAATTTCTCCGCTTTGTACGGCATTAAGCAATGCGGTATATTCGTTTTCAATATCGCCGCAACAGAGGAAGTCATTGCCTGCTTTAAAAGCGACAACCGAGAGTGGTTCGTAAATGTCAAGGGCGTCAACGGCAAACATATCGAGGTCATCGGTCATAACAACTCCGTCAAATTTAAGCTTATCTCTTATAACCTCATGCACAGGCTCAGAGAGCGAGGCGGGATTATCGCTGTCAATCGAATTTACTGTTACGTGCGACACAAGAATACTGTCTGCGCCTGCGGCTATACCTGCCTGAAACGGCAGAAAATCATTGTTCTGCAAGTCCGAGAAAGTTCTGTTGTCAGTAGCGCTGGAATAATGTGTGTCGCCGTTATCTCCGTATCCGGGAAAGTGCTTTAATACAGTTCCGAGTTTTTTCTCTTTGCTTGCTTTTACAACCGTATCCACAAATCTGCTTGTGCTTGCGGCGTCACTTGAAAACGACCTGTAATACATAAATGAATAGGGGTTGGAAGTGATGTCGCAGACAGGCGCCATATTTACATTTACGCCGAGCGAAAGCAGAAATTCCGCTTTATCGTATGCGTCGTCTTCAATAGCGCTCCAACCGCCGTTGTCAAATGTATCGCTCGGTGAAAGGTATGCGCTGTCTCTTAGGTTTGGATTATCGCTCGCTCTTACAACCGTTCCGCCCTCTTCGTCTGTGCCAATAATAAGCGGAATTTTGGCATTGGACTGCATAGCTTTTATATCGGCATTCACTTCTTCTTTTGTCTTGCCGTCAAAATCTACACCGAACAGCAAAACGCCGCCGATGTGGTATTCGGTTATTGCGTCGCTCATATCATTGCCACGACAATTTACATAAAACAGCTGTCCGACTTTTTCTTCAACCGTCATTTTTGAAATCATATCGTCAATGTCTGAATACGAGTCGGGAGGAGCGGTGGTTTCTGTCACTGTTGCCTGACTGTTTTGCTCGTCATTTGTCGACTGTGCTTTTGAAGCTTCGCCCGTGTTCTGACAGCCTGCAAGCGCTGTTGCCAACATTGCTGCGGTGAGAAGTGATGTAATTGTTCTTTTGATTTTCATTTTATCCCTCATTTAAAAATTTCGACAGTCGTATTTTCTACAAATCTGTCCTTAAAAGTTTTCATCTTTTGCATATGCGGTGTGTTAAGATGTTCTTTTTGCAATTTTTCGGACTGCCATTTTTCAATAAGCAGTACCTCATTGCTTTTTCCGAATGACGGCACAAAGTAATCGTATTTTATACAGCCGTTTTCATTTTGTACAATCTGCGGAAAGCCCTCGTTTTTAAGAGCTGTCAAAAAGTCATTAACCATACCTTTTTTAACGGAATATTTTACGATAAGCGTGATTTCTTTCATTTTATCTCCTTGTCGGTCTTTTTAAGTGTTTTGTAAGTTTCAAAATAAAAGAATTTGTCTGTATATGTACCTATTATACCAACGACTTTGCCCATTGTAAAGGCTGCAAGTACAGTTCCTATACCAAGTCCGTCAAGGTAGCCGAGGCAGAAGAAAGTAAGCGCAGCGGTTATAAAAATCTTCCGATATAACAAATTATTATGCACACTGACAGCCTGCTGTCAGTGTGCATAAAACAAAATTAAAAAAAACAGGCGGTAGCTGTTGTAACCGAAAATGCCCAAAATATAGGCAACGCATTGCGTTGCCTATGAAGGTTAAGTATGTTTCTTTTATTGCTCTCGCATTGACTTCCGCCCATTCGTTCAAGCCGCCAAACAGCAAGCTGTTTGGCTATCGTTAGATTGCATAAACGGAAAGTATTTGTGGGCTTTGCCCACACCCACAACCTTTGAAAAGGTTGACCAAACTTTTATAATACTTTGCAAAATTATTTTGCTAAACCATAATTTTAATTATCGTTTTGCTATTGCTCGCTGTAAGGTGGTAACATCCCTTACATCACGGTGACCGTCAAAGTTTGTATCTGTGTAATAATACTGGAGCGAATCAAGCTCAACCGATCCGGAAATGTACTGTTGCAGCAAAGTAACATCGTTTACATCTACTGTGCCTTGAAGGTCAATATTGCCGAATCTCAATATGTATATATTCGAACCGACAGTACCGCCGCCGCCGCCGACTACATAAGCTTTGCGGTAAGAAAATGTAGTGCAGTATTGTGTTGGTTCATTGATTTTAGTAGACAGATAAATTTCCACGCAGCCGTCCTTATCCGGAACTGCGCCCGTTACAGCGCCGCCGCTCTGGAAGTACAAGGCGGAGTCATAATAACCGCCGTTGTCTGCTTTTTCGTATTTGAACTTATGATCATGACTGCCGATACTTGAGTATTCCATTGTATGCGAGCCGTCCTTGTTAAAATAATTCGGATCTAACTCGTGAAGATTTATTTTTGCTTTAACATACCTTCCGCCTTTATTGTCAAATGTGTAACTTGCGTATGTGTTTCCCGAACCGCTTACAAAATAGCGGGCGTATTTTTCGGAAGACGGCATAAAGAGTGTTTTGTCACCGCCTATACAATCGGCAAATTTCATGGAGTAGTTTTTTTGAGTATCGCCTCCCGTAAATAATACTCCGTTTGTATAATCGGACGGAATATTGTACGCAGAAACCAAAAGCGTGTTGTTGCCGATGTTTTTTGCCGAGTTGTAAATCTCAACACCCTTATGCGGCTTAACGGTTTTTGCGTTTGCGGTCACTGCTGCACCTGCAGTCAGCACCGCACAAAGAATTAAACATACAAATTTTTTCATTTTATACTCCTTTATAATTATTTGGTAATAGTTTGTTGTAAGTCTGTAACATCTTTAACATTTGTTTTACCGTCACGGTTTATGTCGGAATAAAACATCTGAAGTTTATCAAATTCCGCATTGCCCGCAAGGTATCTCTGCAAAAGGGTTGCATCGTTTACATTTGTACTGCCTTTAAGGTCAATATTGCCAAAACAAAGCATCGGCACATACATACTTATTATTCCGCTGTAATTAGGCAGGTAGGTTGAAAATGCGGTTTTCACACCGGGTTTTGCTTTTATATAAATTTCCACACAGCCGTTCTCGTCGGGTGCAACACCGTTTACCGCACCGCCGCTAAAGAAAGTGAGATTGGATCCATTTTCCCTAAGAGTGTAGGTTGCTCCGTTTCCGTCTGTATCGGTATATGAACCGTCACTGTTAAAATAGCTTGAAACATCGCTTAATTTTACCCTTAGTTTTACATATTCGCCGCCTGTATTCGCAAAGGAATAGCCTGCATAAGTATTTCCGGTGCTACCGCCGTTTGCCGAAACAAAGCGAGTATAGCTTTCGCTTGACGGCATGGAAATAACGGTATTTTTACCTATACAATCCTTATATTGTACAGCATATTGTTTTTCTGTATTTTTGCCGTAAAAACTCACTCCGCCAAGTGAATTTTTACTAAGATTATAAGTAAACACATTTACGGTGTTGTTTTCAAGTTTTACCCTTGAATCAAGCACCTGAACGCTATTATTTTCCCGAACAACTGCCGCATTGGCAGAAACTATTGAGCCTGCCGCCATAACAGCAACAAGTGCGATACTGATTAATTTTTTCATTATTTATCCCCCAAAATATAAAATTTTTGTAAAACAATAAATGTTTCATACAATCAAGCAATATTATACAATATTTTGCAAGATAAAGCTACGAAGCAAAAAGCTGAATTTTTGATTTGTTCATAGAAAAATTGTGACACTTTGCACATACAACTCTGTTTTAACTTGTTATCAAAAAGAATTTATGCTATTATTCTAATAATGAAAGGCGGTAATAATATGTTGAATTTCTGCTGTCCTGTCTGCAAAGAAGAATTAAAACTTGACGGTCGAACCTACAGATGTATAAATAACCATTGTTTTGACTGTGCAAAGCAGGGTTATGTCAATCTTTTGCAGAGCAACAAATCCAAAAGCAAGCGTCACGGTGACGATAAACTTATGATAGAGGCAAGGACCGAGTTTTTAAATACAGATTCGTACAAGCCGCTGTGTGACCTTATGTGCGAACTTTTGCAAAAATATATTCCGCAAAATGCCTGTGTACTTGATGCCGGCTGCGGCGACTGCTATTATACGGAAAAAATTGAAAAGGCTCTTGCAGACAAAAACGCAAGTATAGCGGGTATTGATATTTCAAAATTTGCTCTTATTGCAGCGGCAAAGCGCAGTAAAAATATTCGTTTGGCTGTAGCAAGCGTATTTGCTTTGCCGACAGCGGATTTTTCCTGCGATGCGGTGCTTAATGTATTTTCACCTTTTGCGCCGGAAGAATACAACCGAGTTTTAAAAAGGGGCGGAGTGCTTTTGAGAGTTATTCCGCTTGAAAATCACCTTTTTTCGCTCAAAAAGGCGATATACGATAATCCGCTGAAAAATCCCGAAGAAAGCACAGAGATTGACGGCTTTACACTTGCCGAAAGTCAAGAGCTTAAATACAGCATAGAGCTTAAAAGCAACGAGCAAATTGAAAGCCTTTTCAAAATGACTCCGTACTACTACAAAACCTCTCGTACCGACCAACAAAAGCTGGAGAAATTAAACTCACTTACGACCGAAATCGAATTTTGCGTGCTTGTCTATAAAAAGCTGTAATCGTGATAAATACTAAGGTTTTAGAAAAATATTTTTTGAAATTACACATTAGCACAAGAGAGTATAAAAGAGAATATAAGCGAATTTTAAAGTTTGTGTAACGGTAAATTAAATTTTTGCAAAAAAGTGTTGACAATGCAAAATAAATGTATTATAATTCTAAGGCACAAGTAAATTACAGGAGGATTTGTTATGTCAACATATTTAGCTAAAAAAAGCGAAATTGAACGCAGCTGGTATGTAATTGATGCAGCAGGCAAGCCACTTGGTAGAGTTGCTACTCAGGCAGCAGTTCTTTTAAGAGGTAAGCACAAAGCAACATTTACACCAAATGTAGATTGCGGCGATCATGTAATCATCATCAACTGCAAGGACGCTGTATTAACAGGCAACAAGCTCACTCAGAAGAAGTGGCAGCGTCATACAGGCTATATCGGCCATCTTAAAGAAACAAGATACGATACTCTTATGGCTACAAAGCCAACAAAGGCTATGGAGCTTGCTGTTAAGGGTATGCTTCCAAAGAACACACTCGGCAGAGATGCTTTGCTCAGACTCAGACTCTTTGAGGGTGCAGAACACAATCATCAGGCTCAGAAGCCTGAAATGGTTGAAGCTTAAAAGAAGGAGGCAAATTAATAATGTACGATAAGACACCTTATTTTTACGGCACAGGCAGAAGAAAAAGCTCTGTTGCAAGAGTAAGACTTTACCAGGGTACAGGCAAAATCACAATCAATGATCGTGACATCGACGATTATTTCGGTCTTGAAACACTCAAGCTCATCGTTAGACAGCCTCTCGCCTTAACAGAAACAGATCAGAAGTTCGACATCGTTTGCAGAGTAGCAGGCGGCGGCGTTACAGGTCAGGCAGGTGCAATCCGTCACGGTATTTCCAGAGCACTTCTTCAGTACGATTCAGAGAACCTTCGTTCAACACTTAAGAAGGCAGGCTTCTTAACTCGTGACCCAAGAATGAAAGAGCGTAAGAAATACGGTCTTAAAGCAGCTCGTAGAGCACCACAGTTCTCAAAGAGATAATCTTTGTGCTTCTCAGCACGCTTCAAGGATACTGTTTACAGGGCTTTTGGAGTATTCAGATGGTTTGAGATGTGCTTAAATGTGTTAGATAAGCAACAAGCAAGTAACACATAAGTAGCAACAGTTCTCAACCTCAATAAGCAATCAAAAGAGATGTTTTTCTAAGTTCAGAAAGACATCTCTTTCTTTTTTTGCTTTTAGATTTTATTGATCGCATTGATTAGCACCTCAACGTCTAAATGTGTGTACACTCTTTCGGTCATCGTCATAGCGCCCGAGTGTCCGACAATCTTTTTAATTGTGGTTTGGTCAACCTGTGCTTCCGCCAGCATGGAGATACATGTGTGTCGTGTACAATGCGGTGTGTGATCCATATTCAGATTGACCATAAGCGGCGTAAAATAACTATCGTAGTAATTGCGGTAATCAAACTTGTTTCCATTTTCGGTGTGAAGCAGATATTCGCTCTCGCCGTCGTTGTACCAGCTCTTAAAGAACGGCAGTACCTTGTCGGCGATCGGTACTCGTCTGATTCCGTTGTCAGTTTTGCTGAGCTTGATATCAAAATATTGTTCTTTCAGGTTTACATCTTCTCGTTTTAGATTCAGTATTTCGGAAATCCTCACACCCGAATAAATCAGCATGAGGACGATCTGATAATACTTGTCATCTGACGCTTTCCATAAGCGGTCGATTTCTGCTTTGGTGAACTTTTCCCGATCCCTTTTGTTCGGGTTGCGGCCTTTATGCTTTACAATGTCCACATATTCGGAGTAATCCTTGTTGCACAGCTCATTTTTCATAGCGTATTCGTAGAGCTGATTCAAAAGAACTTTCAGTTTTCGCAACGTGGGATAATTCTTGCCGCAGGTGTCCACGACGTTTTGCAGCTCTACAAGCTTGATTTCCTTGAACACCTTGTCGTAAAGCGGTACGCAGGCTTTATATGAAGCCTTGTAACCTTTTACGTTGGAATCCGATACCGTTGGAAACTTCTCCGCAGACCAACGCTCATACACTTCCTTGAATGTGATCTTGGAAGCAGAAACGTCAAAGGGATTGTTGTTGTAGTCTGCCAGCATTTGCAGTGCCTCAGATTTGGTGGCTGCATAGCCTATGACCACATAGTCCTGAACCTTTTTGTCTGTCTTTTCATCAATGTGCCAGCCGATAGTTTTTCTGACCATATAGGGTTTTCTACGCCTACCCGATAGCTTTGTGACGCCGCCGTAACCGTTTGGCAACCTCACTCTCCAAAACCTCCTTGTTTTAGTTTTATTTATGATAAGAGCTTATTGCTCCGTATCACCTTTGTTTGCTTGTTCTTGGAACTTCTTTATGTAGTATTCGTTGAATTTTCTTAACCGTTCCTCGTTATCTAAAACCTCATATTCTCTGTCCGTCAGGAAGTAATCGCTCCGGGATTTGATTTCTTTTTCTTCCCAATCACGGAACATCTCGTAGTCGATTTTATAGGTTTCAAAACTTTCACGATTATAATCGAAGTTCCTCAACATTGTATAAAGCGCACTGTTGCCATCAGCTTCGTGTACATCGAATACAAGTGATACCTTTCTGATTGTTTCGGGTCCTTTAGTAAATTCGACCTCAAAGCGAAGGTCTTGTTTTCGATCCAGCTCGAACAAGTACGCATACACATCGCCCAATGTTTCCAATTTAATATGCGACGAATCGTAGCCTATCAAGTAATTGATGGGTATTTTTAATATGTCCGCTATCTGTTCTAATACAGAGACGGACATATCTATTTCTCCACTTTCGTACTTCTGCACAGTGCGGAGTGATTTTCCCAATTGTTCCGCAAGCTCGGTCTGACTAATCCGAAGCTGCTTGCGCTGTTTGGCGATTCTTTCGCCGATTAAGGTTTGCAAATTATCCATTTCGTCATCACCTCATTATAATAATAACACACTTATTTGTGAATTGCAAGTGCATTTGCGAAATTAAAATACACAATTTTTGAAATTAGGTATTGACAAGTCATATAAATGCGTATACAATGAATATGCGAACTTAAAATGCGCAAATAATTAACAGGAGGATATGCTATGGAGAATAAGCTATATATAGATTGTCCGAAATTCACAGGAAGGAACGTTCCTATTACCGAGATCGCAAAGGCTATCGGCAAAGACGCTCAATATGTCCGTGTTGGTTTGCAACAGGGCATCTTGAAATTCGGCTATGCTATGAAGCTTGACAAATCAAGCGAGTACAACTACTACTGCCCCGACAAAAAAGTTTGGGAAGAAACCGGCTACTTTAGAGATAAAGAAGCCAGCTAAAAGGAGGATTGAACTATGAATGAAAAATACGACCTTTGCGATATTGACGAATCGTATTTACACACGGTCTCGATGACCGAGCTGTTTGACAGCGCCTATCAGAGTAAGCCGCCGATCATCGACGGCTTGCTCTACCGGGGAACATATCTTTTCGCCGGCTCTCCGAAGATCGGCAAGAGTTTTTTGATGGCACAGCTTGCCTATCACGTCAGCACAGGCACAAACCTGTGGGGCTTTGATGTTCGGCAGGGTAAGGTATTGTATCTCGCTCTGGAGGACAACTATCCGAGATTGCAAAAGCGGCTGTATCGTATGTTCGGAACAGCCGAAAACGAAAACCTGTTCTTTTCGGTATCAGCTCATCCGCTTGGCAACGGTTTGGACGAGCAGCTCGACAGCTTCTTACAGAAGCACTCTGACACTTCGCTTGTGATCATCGACACCTTGCAGAAGGTCAGAGAGGTCGGCGGCGAGAATTACAGTTACGCCAACGACTACCAAATCATCACGAAGCTAAAGGGCTTCACGGACAGGCACAACATCTGTATGCTGATCGTCCACCACACACGTAAGCAGATAGCTGATGATAAGTTCGATATGATTTCCGGTACTAACGGTTTGCTCGGCGCTGCCGACGGAGCGTTTATTCTCTCCAAAGATAAGCGCACGAGTAACAACGCCACGCTCGAAGTATCGGGCAGAGATCAGCAAGACCAGCGTGTGTACTTGAAGAAGAACACAGAAACACTGGTATGGGAGCTTGACAAAATCGAAACCGAATTGTGGAAAGCACCGCCTGAACCGTTGCTCGACAGAATCGCCGAAAGGATAAACGCTGACAATCTGCAATGGAGCGGAACACCGACGGAGCTCTGCGAGTATCTCGCCGTTGACATCAAGCCAAACGCTATTACACAAAAGCTGAACGTCAACGTTAACCGTCTGATGGACGAATACAAGATCGCCTATCACTATCAGCGGACACACGACGGTCGAAAGATAACGCTTATCTTTGAGGGCGGCGTGTCAAAGCGTGACAGCCGTGACGGTGATTGTGGGGTGTGTGAAACACCGACACAGCCGACACGGACTGACACGCAATAAAGTTTAGGCGGGGTGCAGGGAGCTCTTTTCAAAGGGCTGCCCTTGCTCCTCGAAGAGCGCAAAACCTGCTCGCAGGTTGCATTTTTGATGGCTCTGCTGTCAAAAGTGCTTTTGCGTTACTCTTGGCAAGAGTAACAGAACCTGAGTTAGAGATAAACCAATGAGATAAC
Source organism: Ruminococcus sp. FMBCY1 (assembly GCF_023921805.1). Lineage (GTDB taxonomy): Bacteria > Bacillota > Clostridia > Oscillospirales > Acutalibacteraceae > Ruminococcoides > Ruminococcoides intestinale_A. The sequence continues at coordinate 1,801,090 of NZ_CP074197.1, forward strand.
CATATTATTATACAGATTTGAGGTAGATAAATGAAGAGAACGATCAGCGCAATGGTGGGTAAAGGCTCCGTCACGCACAACAGCCGCAGTTTCACAGCGGAGAACGTGGACAGCGAGCGTACCCATTTGAATATAGATTACTGCAACGAGCCAATCAAGAAAGTGTATCACGAAATGTTTGATGAAGCTCTAAAACAGTACAACGATAAACAGAAACGCAAGGACAGAAAGATTTCCGATTACTACAAGCATATCGAGTCCGGAAAGCAGGAAAAGCTGTTCCACGAGATCATCTTCCAAATCGGCAACATGGAAGATATGTCGGCAACAGGAGAGCACGCCGAGCTTGCGAGGACAGTCCTCGACGAATACTATCAGGGCTTCCAAGAACGCAATCCATATCTGCGAGTGTTCTCGGCGCACCTTCATATGGACGAAGCAACGCCGCATATCCATATCGACTTTATACCGTTCACCACCGGGAGCAATCGAGGTTTGGAAACACGAGTTTCGCTGAAACAGGCTCTGCTCAATATGGGTTTCAAAGGCGAGGGCAGAAGCGACAACGAACTGAATCGCTGGATACTTTCCGAAAAGAAAGTCCTTGCTCAGATTATGGAGCGGCACGGTATCGAGTGGGAACAGAAGGGCACGCACGAGCAGCACCTATCTGTCCTTGATTACAAAAAACAGGAGCGAGCCAAAGAGGTCGCCGAGCTCGACCGGGAGATTGAGGAAAAGAAATTAGAGGTAAACGGATGGAAAGAAACGGTAAAGAAAATTGAGGAAGCGCAAGAACTGATGGGCGGAATTGAAAAACAACTTGATGAAAATCCACAGTTCCAATTACCTGAGCCTCAGGGCTTGATGACGGCAAAGAGCTACAAGAAAAAGATAGTAGAGCCGCTGATCAATCGGCTGAAAAATCTTGTCCGAACAGTCCTTGCCCGAAGCTATGAGGGTTGGGAGAATTACTACCGTATCAACAATCTGAACGGCAGATTGTATAGCGAAAACAAAAGTCTGAAACACGAAAATTCAAGGTTGAGAGAATTGAATAATCAGCTCCGTGAGCAAAATAAAGCCTACCGTCTGTTAGAAAAGGTTTTCGGCAAGTGCAGACTTAACGATCTCATCGAGCAGGCGAGAGGTTTCAAAGAGTCAAAGCAGCGTGACGCACGCTAATATATTATGAAAGGTTGATGAACAATGGAAAAAAGAATTTATGACAAGAAAACGGGTATCCACTACGAAATGCAAGGTGATTATTATCTGCCGAGTTTGGAGCTGCCCGGACAGCCAAAGGTTGAAATCGGGATATGGGGCAAGCGGCATTTGAGGTACATCAAACAGCACCACAAAATCCGCTATACCAATCTGATGACAAGCTGTAAGCTCACCGCCTACCTCGCCGACATCGACGAGCAGGCAGAGGATATGTTCTTTCGGTTAGTAAAACAACTCTCCGAAAAAGAAGGCGTAACCGAACAGCTCAAAGCGGAAAACCAAATGATGTGGGTTGCGAGAATGAACAATATCCGCAATCGTGCAACGGAAATCGTTAATACAGAATTGATTTATAAATAAGTGATTTAGCGCCCGAAAGATAAAATTTCGGGCGCTAAACTATTGGATTTTGAGAAAAGCTATGATATAATAACCCTAAGTATATGCTCAATTAGACAGGTGATTTCTTAATGAATGTTAGAAAAGATGCTCTCAAAGATTTAGTTACCAGATTTGATAATAACATTACTGCATACAAGGACGGGAAAAACGCTTATAACGAACACTCTTGCAGGATTGAGTATATAGATCCGTTTTTACAATTGTTGGGTTGGGATGTTCCTAATAAAGCTGGATTAGCTCCACAATACCGAGAAGTTATTGCAGAAAACTATTCAAATAAAACAGATCGTCCGGATTATTCATTAACACTTCGTGGTGTAACAAAGCTATTTGTAGAAGCGAAAAAGCCTTCTGTTGACATTGATACTGAATCTGCTCCAGCTATGCAGGCAAGAAAATACGGATGGAATGCAAAGCACAAGATTTCCATACTAACGAATTTTGAATATTTCATTATTTATGATACTACAACTGTACCAAAAGAGACTGATGATTGTCGAGTTTCAAGATACCGTTGCTATCATTACAAGGATTATATTGATAAGTTTGACGAGATATTTCACCTTGTTTCAAAAGATTCGGTATATTCCGGAGAGTTTGACAAGTTTTTTAACGACACATTTAAAGGCGAAGGCAGCCAAAAGCAACAAGTAGATAATCTATTTTTAAATCAAATCAATGACTGGAGAGTTAAACTTAGTAACGAACTTTATTCTAAAGGGAATCAATACACATCTTTAGAGAAGCTTAATGATGTTGTTCAAGAGTTTATTAACCAAATCGTATTTTTACGAATCTGCGAAGATAGAAATCTTCCGCTTTATCATAAACTGAATGAAACTATATCGGATAGGGATGCGTTGCACACTAAGCTGGAGGAACTGTTTAGAGAAGCAGATAAACGTTATAATTCAGGTATGTTTTCCGGCGAAAATATTATCTTTGATTTGAATAACAATGTAATTGTTGAAATGATCGAAGGGTTATACTATCCGCAAAGCCCATATATGTTTAACATTATTGAGCCGAATATGTTAGGTAAGATTTATGAGCTGTTCTTAACAGAACAACTTATCTTGCTTGAAAATGGTCGGATGGGTTTAGCTAAAAAGAAAGATTGCGCCAATCGATCTGTCGTTACTACTCCAACTGAGATTGTAAAATATATGGTTGAGAAATCGCTGTCGAATGTTTGCAAAGGTAAATCACCGGCAGAGATCTGCAATTTGCGTATAGCTGATATAGCCTGCGGTTCTGGTGTTTATCTTGAAGAAGCGTTTCAATATTTGCAAGCTTATTGTGTAGAGTGGTACTTGACAAATGAACCAGATCATTTGATTGAAATTGGGAACGGTAAGTATAAGCTTCCTTTAGATGAAAAGAAACAACTACTCTGTTCCTGTATTTTCGGCATCGACATAGATATTCACGCTGTAGAAGTTGCTAAGTTTTCGTTATTGATTAAACTTATTGAAAATGAAACAGAACCCTCTGTGCGTGATACTACGCCTATATTACCGGAATTAAGTAATAACATTCTTCACGGTAATGCTTTGGTTGGGAATCACGAGTTTGCAGACAAACGTTACTCGACAGATACAATTCTTTCGATAGTTCCTTATGATTGGGACGAAATGCCGGCTGATGGCTTTGATGTGATTTTGGGAAATCCGCCGTATGTAACAACAGAAGATATGCATCAACTCTTGTCCGATGCTGAGTTCACAATTTATAAAAACAAGTATAAATCATCCCACAAACAGTTCGACAAGTACTTTATATTTCTTGAGCGTGCTCTGCAAAAAGTAAAAAACGAAGGATATGTTTGTTATATCGTTCCAAACAAATTCTTTAAGATTAGTGCTGGCGCTAAATTGCGTGGTATGTTATCCAATCATTTAATTAGCCTTGATGACTTTGGAGCAGCACAGCTTTTTGATGATAAGACAATATATAGTTCCATTGTGTTACTTCAAAAACGAGTTCAAGAAAGATTTACATATACAAATGTTGATTCCGCTAATGATTTGTGGTTGGGAAAACCGACAGATAGTATTGAACTTAATAATTCTTCCTTGAATGACCTTCCGTGGAAACTTACCCCAGACTTTGATTTTTTAGCTATAATTAAAAATATTGAGTCCGTATCTGTTCCGTTAGAAAAAGTGGTAGAAGTTTTTAACGGTATTCAAACAAGCGCTGAAAGACCTAAGCCGATTTATTGGTTTTCCGGGGATGAAATAATCGATGAAAATGATACTACTGTTACTATTCAAAAAGGCAACAAGAAATACGAAGTAGAGAAGTCAATATTGAAACCGTATTTCAAGCCTACTAAAGCAACAGAAAAAGGTTTAACAACATATACAAAGCTTTCAACCGACAAAAGAATCATATTCCCGTATGATAAAAGCGGACATTTGATTCCAATCGAAAGAATGAAATCGGATTATCCTGGAACTTATGCGTACTTATCAGATTATTATGATAGATTAGTTCCCAAATGCGTATCAAAATCAGGAGTACGTGATGTTCCAAATGCTACAGTTGACACTTGGTATCAGTATGGCAGAACACAAGCATTAACAGCTTTTATTAATACGCCAAAACTTATTGTTAAAGTTATGGCTAAAGACAATCCAATGTATTCTTTAGATAATGAGGATATGTTGATTGCTTCGGGTGGTACAGCAGGTTATTGTGCTGTTGCCAAAAAGAATGACAGTCCTTATGAATTAGAATACATCCAAGCGTGGCTTGCAAATGCTTACACCGAGAAAATCATTCAAATAGTTGGCAGTGACTTTGAAGGTGGATTTGTTTCAAGAGGAACTTTTGTATTATCTTCACTTCCTTTTGTACAGCTTGATTTTAATGATTCTAAACAGAAAGCATTATATGATAGAGTTGTAGAGGCAAGCCGTGAGGTATATTCCATTAATGATAGATTAGATCAATGCCCGCCTAAGCAAATTGAAACAACTCTTGTTCGCCAGAAAGATGTATTAATTAAAGAAATAGACGATTTGATTTCCCGTGTGTATCGATTAGAATTTTAAGAAGGTAGTTTATGAAGCTCAAAAAGGACAGCTCTGAACAAAAATTAAGGGGGGCATATTATACGCCGTTGCGTTTAGCAAATGCAATGGTTAGCCTTTTTGCGCCGGAAAACATCCAAACTGTGTTAGAACCAAGCTGCGGCGACGGTGTTTTCCTTGATAGCTTAAGCTCTATCGGGTTAATGGAACAAATATCGATGATACAAGCTGTTGAGATCGAAAGCGATGAAGCGAACAAGGTTGCCTACAGATACAAAGAGATGAAAAATGTTGATGTCATTTGTGAGGATTTCTTCGATTTTTATCAAAGGAACTACAAATCCAGACATTACGATTTGATTCTCGGTAATCCCCCATATATCCGCTATCAGTACTTAGCAGAAAAACAACGAAAAATTCAGTCTAATATTCTTACAACCCACGGTATGAAAGCAAACAAACTGATTAATGCTTGGGTTGCTTTTGTAGTTGCCTGTGTTCAAATGCTTTCCGAAAATGGTAAAATAGCGTTTGTTTTACCTGCTGAGATACTTCAAGTTGCTTATGCAGAAGATCTGCGGCTTTATCTATCCAACCACTTGCAAAAAATAACACTAATCACATTTGAAAAATTAGTGTTTCCAAACATTGAGCAAGAAGTAATTGTTTTTATCGGAGAAAAGGGCGGAGAAGAAAAGGGTATCAGGATCGTCGAAATGAATAATCTTGATGATTTTGATAAACTTGACTTAAGTCAAAATGGATTTCAAAAGCTCCAGCACGTTAAAGAAAAGTGGACAAAGTATTTTGTATCTGCAAAAGAAATGGAACTTATCAATACTATAAAAACCGATAAACGCTTCACGAGGTTTTCGGATTATGGTTTGATTAATGTAGGTATTACGACCGGAAATAATAATTACTTTTCGGTAACAGACGAAGTTTGTGAAATGTACGATTTAGAAGATGTAACTTTACCGTTAATAGGAAGAAGTTCTCACCTTCACGGCGTTTATTTTACAAGCCAAGATTGGGACGAAAACCGAAAAGACGGAAAACGAGCTAGGCTCATATACTTCCCTGATACTCCTTTAGAGCAATACTCTGAAAAACATAAAGAGTATATCAAACTTGGTGAGGATTCAGGAGAGGACAAAGGATATAAGTGTTCTATCCGTGATAGGTGGTACATTGTTCCGTCTGTGTGGGTTCCTGATGCTTTCTTCTTGCGTCGTAATAATCTTTATCCAAAGTTTGTATTGAACCGATGCAATGCGGTTTCAACCGATACAACACATAGAATCAAATTTTACGAAGGAGTAGATCCAGAACTGGTTCTGATCTCGTACTACAACAGTATTTCCTTTGCTTTTACTGAGATTTGCGGCAGAAGCTATGGCGGCGGTGTCTTAGAAATCTTGCCGGGTGAGGTTGGAAACATTATGCTGCCCAAGATACAGGATTTACCTCCCGAAAAGAAAAACGACATTATCAATCGGATAGATAACATTGTACGCAATAATCTGGATATTGAATTTGCACTTGATATTGGAGATCAAACAATTATTGATTTGCTTGGTGTCGATTCTGATTGGTGCAAACAATGCAGAAAGATTTGGAAAAAACTACAACATAGAAGATTAAAGAGAAGCTAATATAGATATTATACGAGGAGGAAACACTATGTCTTTACAAGATGAATTAAAAGAGCGATCAAGCAAAATATTCAGAGAATCTTATCAGATGTCAATTGGAGAGTTAATAAATCTATATAGAGATGGTGAAATGGATATACATCCTGAATTCCAACGAGTTTTCAGATGGAGTGAATACCAAAAGACTAAGCTGATAGAGTCAATTATGCTAAATATTCCGATTCCTTCTATTTTTGTAAGTCAAAACGATGATGGCGTATGGGATGTTATTGATGGTGTTCAGAGATTATCTACTATTTTTCAATTTGTTGGTGTATTTAAAGATGAAGATGATAATCAACTGCCGCCACTAACTCTACAAAAGACTGATTATTTACCTTCGTTCGCTGGAATGCAATGGAATTGCGAAAATTCTGAATTAAGTTTTACCAAGGAACAACAACTGTTTTTCAAGCGTTCTAGGATGGATATTATTATTATGAAGAAAGAGAGTGATCCAAACACTAAATATGAACTATTCCAAAGATTAAATACTGGTGGTTCTCTGTTGAGTGATCAAGAAGTAAGAAACTGTTTGATGATAATGACAAACAAGGCATTCTATGAATTTGTAATGGAATTAAACAGAGATGCTAATTTTCAAAGTTGTTTGCCTATAACTGATAGAAAAGCAGATGAACAATATAGAGTAGAATTATTATTGAGGTTGCTGATTACTCAAAGCATTGATTGGGATAGTATAAATAATTACTCGGATTTTTCTGAGCTTTTAGACAAGGAAACCATATGTTTGTGTAGAGCTGATTTAGATACTGTAGATATTAGGAAAAGATTTGTTTCAACATTTCAATTGTTATATGGGGTATTAGGTGAAGATTCCTTTAAAAAATATAGTGGACAAAAGCGTTTAGGTCCAGTTATGGCAGCTGTATTTCAGATTATAGCAACAGGTGTTTTCAAAAACATCAATGATATTATTTCACTACCAAATCGTGATGAATGGCTTTTAGAAAAAGCAAATAGCGTTTTTGAAACAAATGTGTATAAAAGAAATACGACACCAGGAATTAAATCAATACCAAGATACAAAGACCTTTCTTTGTTTAGTATGGAGTACTTTAAAGTATGAAAATAAGAACAGAGGATGAACTTCAAGATGTCATTGATTCTGAAATTGCTTGGAGAAAAAAAGAACTCTCTGCCGTTAAAGCAAATATAAATACAGCACGCAACTTCGCAAAGAATACAGCGTTGCGTGCTGGAATTACTTTGCTTTATGCACATTGGGAAGGTGCGATAAAAAATTTAGCTTATTATTACTTGGTTTATGTTTCCAGTTTAAAAATCCCTTATAATAGACTTAAACCGAATTTTTTAGCAATTACACTGAAGAATGATATTAGACACTTCGATGAAACCCAAAAGGTTACTTTACAAACAGAAATTGTCAATAAATTGTTATGTAGATATAACCAAGGCTCTAACATTCCTACAGAGAATATTATTTCAGCGAATAGCAATTTAAATTCAACTATATTTACTGAGATAATGAGCGCAATAGGTTTACCGACTGATGAGTATGAGGAAGATTATGTTTTAATCGACGAAGTTCTTTTAGAAATGAGAAACAAAATTGCCCACGGCGATAAATTAGAATCATTAAGTTTAGATGAGGATCGTTTTAACGAAATCTATAGCAAAATATTTAGATTAATTGAGTACTTTTCTACACAAATTTCAAATGCTGCGTCACTTAAGCAATACTTAAAAACGAATGAATCATATTGATACTTTGCTTGAGTAGTAGTGGATTGTTCTCCGTACACAACACACAAGCAACAAAAAAACGCAAAAGCCCTGTAAACAAGCCAATCTTTGCGTTTGAAAAGTTCTCAAAGAGATAATCTTTGTTATACTCGCTTTTTACAGCCTTTGCAAATTTGCAAGGGCTGTTTTCTTTTGCCCCACAGTGGTATCCTCACAGCTTAGCTGTTGCGGTAAAAGCTAAAAACAGTCCACCGGACTGTTTTCTTTACGCTTTCACAGTTCTCAAAGAGATAATCTTTGTTATACTCGCTTTTTACAGCCTTTGCAATTTGCAAGGGCTGTTTTCTTTTGCCCCACAGTGGTATCCTCACAGCTTAGCTGTTGCGGTAAAAGCTAAAAACAGTATAGGTTCTAAATTCTAATTGTATGAATGCATTTGTAAGCATATACTTTATTATTGCAATATTACAGATTGTTTTTGTCAGAAAATCTTGTGATATACTAATACTTGAGGTGAAACTATGGCTGAATATGCAATGATTAGTAATGAAGAAAAATATTACAGATTAGGTCTCAATATTGCTTATCAAAGGAAATTAAAAAAACTTACACAAATACAACTTGCGGAAATAGTAGGAATAAGTAGAACGCATATGAGTAATATTGAGGCTCCTAATATGCTTACACCTATTTCTTTGGAACTTATTTTTAATATTGCCGATGCTTTAGAAATTCCTGTTGAAATATTATTTAGATTTGATTAAGAGGTATAAAAATGAATGATTTGCAACTCTTTATGTATCTTTATATGTATGAACTCGAATTGTGGTTAAATAATCATAGTGACGAAGTGCTTAATATTTCCTATCAATCAGACGAAGCAAATACCGATAGACCTCTAAAGGAATTTTTACAACGGGTCATTGAGAATGAATGCAATAGTATTTCTGAACTTAAAGCAACTCAATACTTAGATTTATTTAATTACAACAATCAAAAAAACAGTTTTAGAATAACACCTAATATTATAAATGCTGTTATAGAACATGTTTATTTACCTGATGAAATTTCCCCAGAATTAAAGCAACAACTTAAGTTCAGGAAAAACGCAATATTTACAAATCCTGATCTTTGTGTTGCAATTAAAATTAACAATATAATAGAATATGAAACTATTGAATTAAAATCCACTAAAACAGACGCTATACCAGGTTCAAGTGTTCAACAGATATCTCCTGATGAATGGGTAATCTTTGTTAAACACGGAAAAAGGAATGCTGAAATAGCTGTCGGTCAGTATTTTCATGCAATTAATTCAAAAATGCAGTTTCCTGACAGAAGTCCAAGGCCTCAGGTTTCTTTTAAAGAATTACAAAATTGGAATTATTCGTGTAGACAATATAGAAATTCTATTATAACGTATTATTCTTCAGATGACGAATCAATCAAGCACGAACTATTGACAGATTGGCAGAGTGTACTTGCTAAACGATGGACCAAAATAGTACTAAATATTGAACCAAAACACCATGAACCTTGGTTCAATAACTCTCTAAGAAAGTTTATACTTGAATTTTTAGGTGAATATGAAAAAATGTCACCACATCAAAAAGCTGAATATAAAACATTTCTTGAAAACTTTATTGAATAATAAAAAATAGCCGAGAAAATATTAAATCTCGGCTATTTTTATGTATTCTTATGTATACAATGAAATATATAGTGCTCTTGCGATATACCATGCTAATACAGGTGGAACAGCATTTCCAATTTGTTTATAGGCATCAGATGACGACACAGGAAATTCAAAATCATCTGGGAAAGTCTGCAATCTTGCACATTCACGAACGCTAAGCCTTCTCCAACCTGTCATATCATCAGGTGAATTTGGTTTCATGGTACGGTAATGCCCTTCTATATTTCCATGATGTTCTGAGCGTATCGTTGGAGATGGTTTGTCTGCTTTTATTTGACAATTACCCTGCATATTTTTATTTGGGTAAAATTTAGCTTTGGAATAATCTCTGGATGTATGATTCTTAATATTAGTTTTATCTATCATATTCCATAAGTCATCAATGGCCTCTTTTGCTGTTATCCAGGATAACTTGCTATTTACTCCATGTGTTGGTTTTGGATATAGCATTGTCTTATGACATTCATTTTTTATTCCAACAATTATTACTCGCACACGATTTTGAGGAACGCCATAATCGGCTGCATTTAATACACGATATATAACATTGTAACCAATACTTCTAAAATCGTTAAGAATTATGTCAAGAGCTGAAGTATTATCGCCTGACTTGTTATGTCGAATACCATCTACATTTTCAGCAACAAATGCTATTGGCTTAACATATTGTATTACTTTTTTCATTTCAAGATAAAGTTTTCCACGCTCTGAAGAAAGACCTTTTCTTTTTCCTGCAAGACTGAAATCCTGGCAAGGAAACCCCCCAATGACAATATCGGCCTTAGGAAGTATAGAACAATCAATTTCCCTTATATCTCCGCAAAATGGTTTATGTTTAAAATTATGATAATAGGTATCGCATGCTCTTTTAATTATATCATTTGAAAAAACAATCTCATATGGGTTTTTCTCAAAATATTTACCTCGAATATTAAAATCTCCACGAAATCCAAGATCCATTCCTCCACATCCACTAAACAAGGAAATAACCTTTAATTTTTTTCCGTGTGGAAGAATATCAACTGAAATTGTCTTGCGTTCAAATTTAATCTCATCATTAAAAAATAAAATTTGTCCTGTATTCATATTATTTACTCCATATATTTTAATATATGTATTATATCACATGATGTATGTTTTATAAATACTATATTATTTATAAAAATGCAATTAAGATTAAGTTTTTCCTTATAGCTATTATTTATATTATATTTTGTAACTGGTGTATGCACTGACCCTATTTTTATTAAACTCAACCTTGAGCCCTTGAAATATTTTTTCAATGGATTTTCTTTTGCGCTTTAATAGTATATAATTATAATATAGTTAAAATATTATTTGGAAAGAGATGAAATGCTATGAATTTTTTGGAAGAGAGAATTGTAAAGGACGGAATTGTTAAAGAGGGCAATGTTCTCAAGGTTGACAGCTTTTTGAACCATCAAATGGATATTGATTTGTTCAACCGAATGGGTGCGGAATTTAAGAAAAGATTTGCGGGAAAAAATATAAATAAAATAGTCACCATTGAGGCATCGGGCATAGGTATTGCCTGCGTTGCGGCTATGCATTTTAATGTGCCGGTTGTTTTTGCGAAAAAAGCGAAAAGCATTAATATTGACGGCGATATGTACATAGCAGAGGTTGAGTCTTTCACACACAAATGCAAAAATCAAGTGATTGTTTCTAAGAAATTTTTAAGCGAAAACGACCATGTTCTTATTATTGACGATTTTCTTGCCAACGGTTGTGCTTTGCAAGGCCTTATTTCTATTATAAATCAGGCAGGCGGCACGGTAGAGGGCATTGGAATTGCAATTGAAAAAGGTTTTCAGAACGGCGGCAATATAATTCGCAATCTCGGCTATCAGCTTGAATCCCTCGCAATCGTAGATTCGATGGACGCAGCAACAGGCACTGTTAAATTCAGGGAACAATAAATAAAAATCCAACCCCGACAGGCGATTAAAATACAGCTTATCGGGGTTAAGCTTTTTCAGCACCAAGTGCCTACAAAATAAATAATAAGAATACATTATATTTGTTGATTTGCAATAAAGAAAATTTTTGTTATAATAGTAGCAACGGAGGCGGTAAAATGTTTCGTAAAATGAGAAGATTTAAACAACAGCTTAGTAACGATGAGGCTTTGGAAATATTAAAAAACTGCAAAAGCGGTGTGCTTGCCGTGAGCGGTGATGACGGCTACCCATATACTGTTCCGTTGAACTTTGTATATAAAGACGGCAAGATTTACTTCCACTGTGCAAAAAACGGACATAAACTTGACGCAATTAAGCAAAACAAGAAAGTTTCTTTCTGTGTTATTGAAAAAGATGAGGTTGATTCGGAAAAATTGACAACTTTGTTTAGGAGTGTTGTAGTTTTTGGTAAGGCCGAAATTATGGAAAATAAAGAGAAAATCAATTCGGCAATGCTCTCTTTCGGCTTAAAATATAACAATGATATTAATGCGGTGAAAAAGGAAATCGAGCGTGAACGGAGCGGACTTTGCTGTGTCGAAATCACGATTGAACATATAACGGGAAAACAGGCGATAGAGCTTTTGCGTAAAAATATGTGACCTTAATCGGAGAGAAAGGGTATTTAAAATGAAACTGTTAATTAAACAAAGAGTTTTTTCGTGGACGGATACTTACGATGTTTATGATGAGTATGACGAGCCGAAATATTTTGTTAAGGCTGAAATGTTCAGACTTACGCATCAGATTCATATATATGACAGAGATCGCAATGAAATCGGTATGATTAAACAGCGATTTTTTACGCTTATGCCGACTTTTGATATAGAAATAAACGGACAGCCGTTTGGCAGTATTGAGAAAAAATTTACCTTTTTTAAACCGAAGTATAACCTCGACTACAACGGTTGGCGCTGTGAGGGCGATTTTATGTCTTGGAACTACAGCGTTTACGAGGCTTGCAGTATGGTTGCGCAGATTTCAAAAAAGCTGTTCCGTTGGGGAGATACTTATGTTATCGACTATGCAGACCCGAGAAACGAAATTTTGGTGCTTATGCTCGCAATTGCAATAGACGCCGCAAACTGTACGCAGAATAATAATTAAGTGAGGTATTGTATGAGCGATGGACCGAAGCTCGACAAAAATCTTGACGGCAAGACATTCAGAGAGTTTTATTATTTAAAGGAAGAACTTGTCGATTTTTGTCGCTGATACGGTTTACCGACATCGGGCGGAAAACTTGAAATAACACAGAGAATAGCACATTTTCTTGATACAGGCGAGGTTATCGCCGCAAAGAAAGTGCAGAAAAAGGCACAGATAATCGGCAACATTACAACTGACACGGAAATTGAGCCGAATTTTGTTTGCTCGGAAAAGCACAGAGCGTTTTTTAAGGAACATATCGGCAACGGATTTTCTTTTAATGCTGCATTTCAGAAATGGCTTAAAAGCAATACGGGCAAAACTTATGCCGATGCGATTACTGCGTATTATCGGATACTTGAAGAAAAGAAAAACGGTAAGGCAAAAATTGACAAGCAGTTTGAATACAATACATATATAAGGGTATAAGGGATTTCTTTGCCGATAATCAGGGCAATAGCCTTGACGAGGCTATTAAGTGTTGGAAATATAAAAAACAGTTGCCGGGACATAATCGTTATGAAAAAAGCGACCTTGATGTATTGGATAAATAATTTATTGCACTTCAAACAGTAAGGTTTATATTGCTTTTTATTGAAGTTTTACCCTTACAGTAGTATAATAAAAATGTTAAGCTAAATTTTACAAGGAGAGGGCAGAGGGCAAAACTTTCCTTTGCCGATTGTATAATGGAGAATTTGCACCTTGAGCCGTTGGGCAACGGCATTGAAATATATGTTACCAAAAGCTACAGATATTCGACAGACACTATCTTGCTTGCGAATTTTTCAAAGCCCGCAGGCAGTAAAAAATGTGCGGAACTTGGCACAGGATGCGGTACGATTCCGCTCTTGTGGTGCAGGGACAATAAAAGCTTAAAAATAGACGCTGTTGAAATTCAGGAAAATGCCTGTACGCTTGCTCAAAAAAGCGTTGAACACAATGGGCTTTGCGATAACATTAAAATTATAAACGCTGACTTATGCGACCTTAAAGGCAAGCTGAATTTTGGCTGTTATGATGTTGTTGTGTGCAATCCGCCATATAAAATCGGCGGAGGAGGAATCAAAAATCCGACTTCGGCAAGGCTGATTGCAAGACACGAAAGCGAATGTACGCTCGATGACATTTGCTCGGCGGCATCAAAGCTGCTGCAGTTTGGCGGCAGATTTTATATGTGTCAGCGCCCCGAAAGATTAGGCGATGTTATGGAGTCTATGAGAAAATATGACATAGAGCCAAAGACCTTGCGACTTGTACAGCAGAGAGTGTCAAAAGCGCCGAAACTGTTTTTGCTTGAGGGCAGACGAGGCGGAAAACGGGGCTTTTTAAATGTACTGCCCACACTTTTTATAGAGGACGAAAGCGGTAATTTTTCAAAAGAAATGCTTGAAATTTACGGAAGCTACAAATCAGATCATTTAGAAAATACAGAGGACAACAAGCTATGAGCGGAATTTTATATGTTACGGGTACACCGATAGGCAACCTTTCCGACCTGTCGCCGAGAGCGGTGGAAACTCTTGAATCGGTAGATTTTATTGCGGCGGAAGACACAAGGGTTACGCTGAAACTTTTAAATCACTTTGGCATAAAAAAGCCGATGGTCAGCTATTTTGAGCACAATAAAAGAGAGCGTGGAGAGATTATCTGCGCAAGAATAGAGCAGGGCGAAAACTGCGCCATCGTTACAGATGCGGGTATGCCGTGTATTTCGGATCCGGGCGAAGATTTGGTAAAGCTCTGCGAAGAGCGTGGCATAAAGACGGTTGTAATTCCCGGACCGAGTGCGGTTATTTCTGCGCTTGCCGTTTCGGGCCTTAGCACGGGAAGATTTACTTTTGAGGGCTTTTTGAGCGTAAATAAAAAGAGCAGATCAGATCATTTGAAAAGCCTTGCAAACGAGCACAGAACAATGATTTTTTACGAAGCTCCGCATAAATTGCCGCAGACTTTGCGTGATTTGTATGCAAGTTTTGGCGACAGAAAACTTACAATTGTGCGAGAGATTACAAAAATTCACGAGGAAGTTATCCGTACCACAACAAAAAATGCGGCGGAAAATCTAAGCGACGGCAGTGTTAAAGGTGAAATTGTGCTTGTGCTTGAGGGTGCGCCGCAGGTTGACGATACCGAAGAGCTTACACTTGAATATGCGGTTGAAACCGCTAAGAAGTTGATTGAAAACGGCGCAAGGGCAACAGATGCCGCAAAAGAGGCGGCGGCGCTGACAGGCTTTAAAAAGAATGAAATTTACAAGGAGTTGATCTGATGACATACGAACAGGCTATTGAAAAAATACATTCACTGCTGACATTCGGTTCTCGCCCCGGACTTGACCGAATGAGAATTTTTCTCGAAAAACTCGGCAATCCGCAGGATAAACTAAAGTATATTCACATTGCGGGTACTAACGGCAAAGGTTCGGTTTGTGCAATGCTTTCGGCTGTGCTTGTTGAGGCAGGCTACAAAACAGGTCTTTTTATCTCTCCGTATATAACGGATTTTCGAGAGAGAATACAGATTAATAACCGTATGATTTCAAAGGAAATGCTCACCGAGGCGGTGGAGAAAACATTTCCGATTATTGAGGAATTGCGTAATGACGGCGTTATTATTACAGAGTTTGAGTATGTAAACGCTTTGCAGTTTTATATTCACGCAAACGAGAAATGCGACATTGTTGTGCTTGAAACAGGTATGGGCGGACTTCTTGACTGTACAAATACAATTTTGCCGCCGCTTTGCTCGGTAATAACAACTATCGGACTTGACCATACGGCAATTCTCGGCAACACTATCGAAGAGATTGCGTGGCAAAAGTGCGGTATTATAAAAAACGGCTCGATTGCCGTTACTTCCAAGCAGGAAGAAAACGCAATGAGCGTGATTGAATGTACTTGTAAAAGCAGAAATGTTGAACTTTTCAAAAGTGAAAGTGCAAAAATAAAAGTGATTTCAGAAAGCCTTGAAAGCACTGTTTTTGAATATGACGGTACAGAGCTTGAACTGCATTTGATTGGCGAACATCAGTTGGAAAATGCAAAAACCGCATTGACCGCATTAAAAGCACTTTGCGACAGCGGTAAAATCAATGTAAGCAAAAATGCATTAAAGGCAGGTATGGCAAAGGCGGTAAACCCCGCAAGACTTGAACTTATGGGCAAAAATCCCGTAGTTTTGCTTGACGGAGCACATAATCCGAACGGAATTGAGGCGCTTAGCAAGGCGGTCAAAAAGTATCTGCCAAATCAAAAGCGGCTTTGCCTTATGGGTATGCTTGCCGATAAGGACAGTGCAAGCTCAATCAATCTGCTTGAAGGACTTTTTGAAGAAGTGTTTACGGTAACGGTCAACAATCCGAGAACTTTATTGGCAGAAGAACTTGCCGAAAAATGCAAACAGCATTTTCCGAAAGTTGAGGCATTCGATAATAACAAAAAGGCTCTCGAAACGGCGCTTGATAAGGCAAAAAATGAAAATATGCCGCTCGTTATCTGCGGTTCGCTTTACCTTGCAGGCGAGCTAAGACCGTATTTATTGGAGAACGGTTAAAAAAACGCCCGACTTCGGCTTTCGCTGAAATCGGGCGTTCGTTTAGTTTTATACAAATTTATTAAGCTCTGCGTTGTAGGTATAATCTATGGCGGAGAGCTTTTTTACGATTTCATCTTTACTGATGTTTGCGTCTTCGCAAAGAGCATCAAGCGACGGATAGAAATCTCTTAACTTTGTGTTAATAAAACTTAATAAAATCATTGGGTCTGACGGTAAATTTAATTCTGACATAATGTCCTCCTGTTAATCGTTTTTATTTTTAAAGAATGAGCATATCCAATAGTAAAGCGGAATGGTGAGAAAAACTACCCAGCCGACTGTCCATCCGCCGAATATGTTAAAGTATCCCATAAGAATGTATGCCATTGCCGCAAGCACGGGAAAGGCAAAGTGGTCTGCCTTGCGTTTGTAAATTGCATCAACAAGCGAATAGTAAAGCGGTATTGTCAGCAAAACTATCCAGCTAAGCGCCCAGCCAAAGCATAAACCGCTGAATCCCCACCAAAGGAATACAACAAGCGCTATAGCGAAAAAGGGAAACGAATTCCAAAATTTTTTATGCTTTCCTCCTGTAAACATTTCGTCGGTCATATCGGCATCGTGCATTATATGACCGTCTTTATCGGTATAAACTCTCTGTTTTCCGTTTTCGTTTACAAACACTCCGTCCTTGCCTATATCAACCTTAGTGCCGTCTTTGTTTTGTACATGTATTCCGTCTGCAAAGCTGATGTGTACCTTGTCGCCGTTTTTCGCATCAACATGGATTCCGTTTTTAAAAGATACTTTATCCGCTTTTATATACTCTGTGCCCTCATCGCCTGTGGGGATTTGTGTGTTGTCTGCGCTTTCCTCCGATACGGTTTCCTGCTCGGCTTCGGATTTTGAGGAATTGTTCGATTCTCCTTTTAAAAGTTCGTCAAGCGAAACGCCGTAAATCTCGGCAAGCAATATTAGGTTATCAGTGTCGGGAGATGCCTCTGCCCGTTCCCATTTTGACACCGCCTGTCTGCTTACTCCTATTTTATTTGCGAGTTCTTCCTGACTTAAGTTGTGTTTCTTCCTGTATTGTAAAAGTCTGTTTGCTGTTTCTATGTCCATATTTCCTCCTTTGAGAGTTTGTGACGATCGTTCTGCCTCTCACTTTATCCAAATTATACACCGCAACCACTGCTTTTTGCAATACATTTTAGTTTTCATTTCCGCAACCGACGGTTGCATAGATGGATACATGTTAATTAATGCTTAATATATATAATATTGTTTATATAAATAATATGGACTATCTCCATTTAAAAAGATGAGGCGATCTCCAAATCATTAGATTCTTAGTCTAACTTTTGGGGGTCACATCAAGAGATAGTCCGTTTTGAGATTTATTTGTTTATTGCTTTTTCTAATTGTTCTTTTATTGATTTTGCTATTTCAAATGCTAAATTGACAGGAACAGCATTTCCAATCATTTTATAAGCAGTATCAACTTTTTCATATATAAATTTAAAATTATCTGGAAATCCTTGTATTCTTGCTATTTCTCGCACTGTCATTCGGCGGTACAAATATTCTTTTCCTTTTACAAAGCGGCAATCATTTTTTGCATATTTAACCATTTTAGGAGCTTGCGGATGAAGTTGACATTGTCTGCCAGATGCTTGTACGGTGTATGCCTGTTCATCCCAACTTTTTACTCGATTTCTACTCATAAATATTGTAGAATAAGCACCCGTAAAATATTCATTATTATTAATTGCCTCTGGATTTCTATAATTTTTTTCTATTGAAGGAACAGCTGTAAATTGTAAATCCCATATTATATCTCTAAGAGTGATTTTTTTATCATTTGCTTCAGTGCTGCCTTTTGGAAATATAAAATTAATATCAATATCTTTGCTGAAACCAATATAGAATACTCTTTTTCTTTCTTCTGCCACACCATAATCTTTAGCATTTACCATGTTTATTGATGTATTATATCCACATTCATCAAACATAGAAATTATATTAGCTACTGCTGATTTATGACGGCTTGCTAACATGCCAGGTACATTTTCTGCTAAAAAAAATTTAGGGCGGATTTTTTTCAATATTCTAATATAATCATAAAATAATTTCCCTCGTTCATCGTCAATACCTCTTAAACTTCCTGCTTCTGACCAAGATTGGCAAGGAGGTCCTCCAATAATACCGTCAACATCTGTCGGAAACTCATCTTCTTTTATGTTACGTATATCATTTTCAATTAACTTTGTCTTTGGATGATTAGCCTTGAATGTTGCCCAGATTGTTTTATCAAATTCATTAGCTATAGGTATTTCAAAACCCGCTTTTTCAAAACCAAGGTCAAGACCACCACAACCAGAAAACAGACTAATAACTTTCATGTTTTACCTCAATCTATACTGTAAGTAATAAGCTTTGCGGATGTCAAATTTGCTGGATTATCTGGATTTTTAATTCGTACATTAGTAATAGAAAAGTTACTAATATTTAATGCAGTAATAATTTCAGTATTATCGAAGGTTGCCCATTTTTTGTCATTTATGATACACATAAAATTAAACTTTTTATTTAAATCTCTGTTATATACATAATTAAATACTTGCCAAGGATTTTCAATACCCCACATACCCCTTACTCTCATATAAGTTATACCAAGAGGATCAACTTTATTTATGCGACCAAGTTCATTGGTTTCCGCAAATTCAACACCGTGAATATTTTCAACACCTGATTTAATTGTAGATTTTATTCTGCTATAACATTCATCACTTGCGCAATAATCTAAACCATATACCATAGATAAATGATTTAATTTATTATTTTTTACAACACCAACAGTATAAATCATATCTTTTTCGTTCCAGATTTCAGCATTTCTACAAGCTGCTGAAATCATTGGACTATTACTTTTCAAAGTATGTTTAGGATAGCTTGAATTAAGTGCTAATGCAGAACCATTTGTTTCAATTTTTTTTACTTCAATTGCATCACCGCCACGTAGGATTGCATCAGGCGGATTACTATTATTTCCTAAATATGAAAAAACTTGGCTTAATTTTTCTAATCTTTCGTTTTCAGGTGTATTAAAAGTATTAGCAAACAAATCTTTAATATATTCTTCAAGTGCATCACCAGCGTTATTTGCACGGTTTTTACCTAGATAATAAGATACTAATTCAACAACAGGATTGTTGACAAGATTATAAATTGCATTAATTATGTTCATATAACGTACCTCTGTAAAATAGAATTCAAAATATAGTATAACATATTCGGTATAAAACTTCAAGAAAACTACTTTTTCCAAATTAAAAAGGCTTGCATAGAAAAAATTGCAAGCCTTTAGTTTTTTACTTGTTATAAAATTTTTTTAATTGTTTAGATTTTTGTACTCAACCTATATAAGTAAGGTCTTCGGTGTTGAGTTCGCTTGTACGCATTGCAGGTTTGCAAAGCGGAATTTGTTTGCCTTTCTTAATAAAGAGAGGTACTTCGTTAAGTGCAACTTCAATGAAGTGTACACCCTTTTCCATAGGCTTGGTTTCTGCATTTTCACCGCTGAGCTTTACAAATGTCATATCCTCAGGGAGGTAAACATATCTGCCGCTTACATTCTGCTCGTAAACAGGGCAAATCATACACTCATCGCCGAGCATAACCTGAGTTTCGCACTCTCTTGCCATTTTATCTTCGGGGTAATCGAAAGCAAGCGGACGGAAAATCATATCGTTGTTTTCGCTTGCTTTTTTAAATGTATCGTAAAGATAAGGGATAAGTCTGTAGCGGACGGTTACAACATCTCTGAAATCTTCGGAGTTTTCAAAGTTGTAGCACTCCTGAGCCTTTGTGCCGAGTGCCGAATGGTTACGCATAAGAGGGGTAAATACTCCGAGAGCAAGGAAACGCAGAACAAGGTCACGGGTTGCGTTTTCGTTAAATCCGCCGAGGTCGGCGCCGCAGTAGAGGAAACCGCACATATTTGCGGACGGGAGCATTTTAAGGTTAAGAAGAATGTGTGACCACCATGAATGGTTGTCGCCAAACCAGATACCGCTTGAACGGTGTGCACCGATGTAAGAGGCTCTTGAGAACATAAGAATTTTGCCGTCGCCGAATTTCTTTGCAAAGTGTTCTCCTGCGGCTCTTGTCATATTTGCGCCGTAAATGTTATGAACTCTGTCATGGCAAACAGGCTTGCCGTCAATCATATGATAGATGCTTGAGTAATCCTCGGGGCTGTTGGAAAGTCCGAGGAAAGTATCTTTGAGGTTAAAGAATTTTGAAAGGTCGAGGTTTTCGCCCTCAAGTGATTTTGCTTTATTAAGCGCTTTTTCAAGTCCTTTTGTTGAATAGAAAATAGCCGGCTCGTTCATATCGTTCCAGAAACCGTCAATGCCTGCGTCTGTAAGTCTGTCGTATTTTGCGCCGAACCAGTCACGAACTTCTTTCTGCATAAAGTCAGGGAAACCTACAATACCCGGCCATACGCCGCCTTCAAAAATCTCGCCGTCCTCGGTTTTGCAGAAGTAATCGTTTTCAACGCCTTCTTCGTAAACATCGTAGCCTGCTTCTTTTTTTACACCTGCGTCAATGATAGGGATAAGGTGAATACCTTGCTCTTTCTTTTCTTTTACATATTCTGCAAAATTCGGGAATTTGTCTTCGTCAACTGTGAAGTCCTTGTAGTCTTTCATATAGTCAATGTCAAGATATACGCAGTCGAGCGGAATCTTTGCATCATTATAACCTTTGATTACGCCGTCAACGGCAGCTTTGTCGGGATAACTCCAACGGCTCTGCTGATAACCGAATGCCCAGAACGGCGGAATGTAACTCTGACCGATTGCACTGCGGAACTCTTTTACAATGTCAATCGGCTTATTGCTCTCGTTTTCGATAATGTAGATGTCAAAATCTGTACCGTCAACAGTGATTTCTGTGCGGCTTGGTTTTGTGTAACCGATGTCCCAACGGATTTTTGCGGGGAAATCAATAAAAATACCGAAAGTCTTGCTGCCGTTTAACATAAGAAAGTTGTGTGCGGCGTAGAGTGAACTTTTTGTTTCTGTGTGGAATGGGTCATCGCTGCAAAAACTTTCGTAAATCCAGCCACGCTTGTTAATTCCTCTCGGCGCTTCGCCAAGACCGAAAACTATGTCGCTGTCCTGCATATCAAAGCTAAAAATGAATTTGCCGTCAACGATTTTGTAATCAATCGGGAATTTATTTATGTCGATTCCGGCAAAATCTTTTACAACAGCGTCTGTACGGATAGGGGTGCCGCTTGTGTACTTTGTAATCATTTAATATCGCTCCTTTGTAATGAAATTATTACCTCGGTATGACCGTCTGTGCCAAGAATTTGATACATTTTCATTATATAGGCAGAATTGTAAAAAATCAATCTAAATATTAAATATTCACCAAAATATTAAAGAAAAAACAAAAAAAGAGTCATACCTAACAGTATGACTCCTAAAATTTCAGTAATTTTTAATTAGCAGAAGAATACATCCATTGAACTTTCTTCGCCGTCGGCAACAAAGTAAGCTTTGTTTTCGTCAGGCTTGAGGTAAATTGAAATTTCCTTTACATCTTTACCGTATGTAGCTTTAACATTATTAATAATGTCTTCTACCGAGTTCTGCTTGTTGTTAAACTCAACAACAAAGTTTACCTTTGTTTCAGTTTTAACTTCTGCAGGGGCTTCAGCCTTTGCCTTAGCAGCCTTTGCTGCGGCAGCTACGGCAGCAGGTTTCTTTGGAGCAACCTTTTTAGGTGCGGTTTTCTTTACAGGAGCTTCCTTTACGGGAGCAGTTTCTTTTACAGCAGTTGCAGTAGCCTTTGTTTCTACCTTAGCATCCTTGGCAGCTGCCGATTTTGTAGCAGTTCTTCTTGTTGCCATTGTAAAATCCCTCTTTCTCAAAATATAAATAAATACATAAAATCACTGTGAAATAACAATAAAAACAACTATTTTTATTTACATATATTATACAATTCAAAGTACAAAAAGTCAATAAAAGCAAATAATTTCAGCGGATAATACATATTTGTAAAATTATTTGCTTTTCATTGGTTAGTTTGCACCATATGCTCGACATAATTTTGTACAAAATGATATTTTTCTATGATATTAATTTTTTATATACCTCCAAAATTCAGCTGTATTACTGCGTAAGCATTGAAAAAATGAGTTATTATGCTATACTTAAATGTGTTTAATTTTTAGGGGGAAAAGGAAATGTTAGAAAACTTTATTGTAGTTGCACAACAGGTACTTGTGCTGTTTATTTTGATTTCGTTGGGCTTTGCTTGCGGTAAGAAAAAAATCATTACCGATGTATCCGCAAAGCATATAAACAACCTTGTTTTGTATTTTGTTACACCGTGCGTTATGGTGTCTGCTTTTCAGCGTGATTTTACACCTGAACTTTTGGGCGGACTAGGAATTATGACGATTTGCGCAACAGCCGTTATGGCTGCAACCATACTTTTGGTAAGCCTTATTTTTAAGGGTAAGGACAGCAAAAAAAGAGTGTTGAGATTTGCAACAGTTTTTTCAAACTGTGCGTTTATGTCGTTCCCGTTGCAGGAGGCTGTGCTCGGTGATGACGGTTTGTTTTACGGCGCAGTGTTTGTAGCTGTGTTCAACATTCTTGTATGGACATACGGACTTGTATGTATGAGCGGAGATATTAAAGAAATTTCTGCCAAAAAGCTGATTACAAACCCGGGTATTATCGGTGTTGTAATTGCGATAATTATTTTTGCGCTTAACATAAAGCTTCCGTATATGATAGGTCAGCCTGTTGAATATATGGCGGCTTTAAATACACCGTTGCCGATGATGATTATAGGTTACTACCTCTCCGAGGCAGACCTTAAAAAAGCATTTTCAAATGTATCTGTTTATGTTGCAATGGGTTTAAGACTTGTTTTGGTACCTGTTATAACAGCAATTGTGCTTTATCTGTGCAAGGTGGAAACAACTCTTGCGGTTGCCTGCGTAATCGCATCTGCCGCACCGACTGCCGCTACAACTACAATGTTTGCGGTAAAATACAATAAAGATACCGAACTTTCGGTAAGTATTGTGGCGGTTACTACAGTATTTTCAATCATAACTATGCCGCTTGTAATTGCGTTTGCGCAAACACTGACAGCATAAACGGAGGATATTATGCCAAAATCATCGGGACAAAAGCTTAAGCTTTTATATCTGCGTGACATTCTTCTAAAGAGAACCGACGATAACCACGGAATGACTGCGACTGAAATTATTGACGCATTAAGTGAATTTAATATAAAGTCCGAGCGAAAAAGTCTTTACGATGATATCAGCTCTCTCCAAATGTACGGACTTGACATTGAAAAAATCAAATCAAATACCACAAGGTATTATGTCGCTTCAAGAGATTTTGAGCTTGCGGAGCTTAAACTGCTTGTCGATGCAATTCAAAGTTCAAAATTTATTACACGCAAAAAAAGTATGGAGCTTATCGAAAAAATTGAGGGACTTGTAAGTAACTTTCAGGGAAAAGAACTTAAGCGTGATGTCTTTATTACAAACAGGGTAAAAGGTCTTAACGAAAAAATATATTATGTTGTCGATACACTGCAAACTGCGATTTCCAATGACCGAAAGGTCAGCTTTTTGTATATGAAGTGGGATATAGGGCAGGGTGCAAATATTGTAAAAACCGCAAGGCGTGACGGCAAGAGATATGTAATTTCACCGATATGGCTTTGCTGGGACGACGAAAATTATT
The DNA here is from genome assembly GCF_023921805.1 of Ruminococcus sp. FMBCY1. Taxonomy (GTDB): domain Bacteria; phylum Bacillota; class Clostridia; order Oscillospirales; family Acutalibacteraceae; genus Ruminococcoides; species Ruminococcoides intestinale_A. The sequence goes on from NZ_CP074197.1 coordinate 1,825,336, forward strand.
ATATGATAGGTTACGACAGCGAGGCGGATAAGATAAAGAATTACCGAGTAGATAAGATTGAAAGCGTTGAAATACTTGAAGACAAGCGTGAACCTAATGACGAAATACAGAAATTTGACGGCGCCGAATATACAAGAAAGATTTTCTCGATGTACGGCGGAGAGGAATTTGAAGTTACAATGCTTGTTAATAACGAACTTGTAGGCGTAATTGCAGACAGGTTTGGTGACGATATTTTTATTGTAAAAGAAAACGATAATCAGTTCAGGTTCAGTGCAAAAATTTCAATAAGCAGTCAGTTTTATGCCTGGGTATTCGGACTGGGCGGAGGTGTTAAAATCTTGTCACCGCAAAGGGTGGTAGACGGATTTAAAGAACATCTTAATTCTGTAAATAATAATTATTCGGCAGATAATAATGACAACTGACAATGTCTGATTTTTAAGCTTTATATATACAAAGTTGTTTTTATGGCAGTGATTTTTGTTTTATTGAAAATCACTGCCGCTTTTTGATATAATAATAATCATACGCACAAAATATAAGATTTTATTATAGTAAAATTTTATCTTAATAAAGATATTGAGTATAATTAATTAAAAATTATGATAATAAAAGATAACAAAAAGTAAAATATTACATTCGGATGATTAATTTGTATAATTTTGCTTTATTTTGTTATGTATTGTATTGACAATAAAACATTTTTGTATTATTATATTTATAAAACAAAATAATATTATAAAAGGGGTAATATCAGTGGCAATAAGATTTTTGAACTCTGTAACATCTACAAGTTCAAGCTTTCGAGTTTCGTGCGGAGAGCTTGTTGTAGATGATTTATGGAGCGTTCATCATGAAGTAGAGATGGGTGTTGTCAGGAGCGGTTCTATTACAATTGAAACCGCACTCGGTGTTGAACAGCTCAACAAAGGCGATATTTTCTTTATCGCACCAAACCAGAAGCACAGATTTGACAACAACAACAATGTGTATATTGAGATTATGCTTTTAAATCTTAATGACGGCGCAAATCTTACACAGCAGTATATTCCGAATGTAATTATAAAGAGCATAGTAGGCGGAAACTGTACTAAGTTTTTCTCTTTTAAGCCGGGGGAGGATTACTACAATAATGTTTCCGAATGTTTTGAATCTGCTTTTAGGGCAGAGGTTGACAAGCCGAGAGGATTTTATCTTCTGGCAACAGGTAAATTTTATGAACTTTACTATTATTTGTTTGAGTCAGGAAAGTTAGAAATTTACGATATTGAAACACAGGGCAAAAAGGATAGGGCTTTGCGCAGAGTTACAGAGTATATCAACGAGAATTTCTGCAATCTGCTTACTCTCGACATTATTGCAGAGCACACAAACTTGAGCAGATATTACATTTCGCATCTGTTTAAAGAGCTTTTGAACACAACTTTCATTAATTATCTTAATGAACTTCGTTTGTCAAGAGCGGCACTTTTGCTTACAACAACCGATACTCCTGTTATTGAAATCGCAGGAAAATCAGGTTTTAATAATATTTCTAACTTTAACAGAGCGTTCAAGATGTACTACGGCATTACACCGTCAAAGTACAGAAAATCAGAGCGCAGTAAAGCTAAGGTTTAAAATTTTAATTTAACAGGCAGTCAGTCTTATGGGGTTATAGAAACTGACTGCCTGATTTTTTTGTGCTTTTTATTAAAAATTGGGGTAATTTATGGTTTAGCGGAATATTCGTAAAACAATTATAAAAGTTTGGTCAACCTTTAAAAAGGCTTGACCTAAATTTTTTAATTATTTTCCTGTCATTTAGAGCATAACTGTTTATTATCAAAAAAAAGCAAAAGCCCGACCGAAGTCGAGCTGATTGCTTATAAAAAAGAGAGAGGAAAATATCTATGAAAAAATGAGTTTTAGCTTTGTAATGTAAGTTTTGTCAGTAGTTATCTTACACATATATAATACCATACGAACAGTGACAACAGTGTGACAAAATATTGGTAGTTTTCCGAAATTTAAACATTTTTTTAGAAATTAATCAAAAATATCGTTTGTCGGGTTAGATTTGACCTTTTTGTGTACTTTCAGCGTGTTGTTATTGTCGCAAAAAGCAATGAAAACTTCGCTTGTTTTTATATTTTGCTTTTTGAGTTCTTTTTTTAACCACTCAATATTATTTCCCGTGGCTTTAAGATTTCTTTCCAAAACCTTGCCGTCCTGTATCACTACCGCCTCTACACCGGATTGAAGAACCGTAATTTTCATATCATCGGGAGTGAGCGGTCGATTTTTGTCTTTCGGTAAAATTGAAAGCTGACCGTTGCTTTCAAGGATAACGGTTTGTATCTCATCAAAATTAAAATATCCCTTTGAACGGCACATTACCAAAATTTCATTTATATCTATCTTTGCGGTACTTAAGTTTTTGTTGTAAAATTTGCCGTTATCGTAAATTATAATAGATTTGCCCGTAATGAATCTTCTTAGAAGAAGCGACTTTTGCGATAGGAAAGTCAACATAATTGCTATAAGCGAGTAAATAACCATAGCCATTACACCGTTGTAAATATCGGTAAATTCGCCTGTCGCCAGTTCGGCGGCGATTGAACCTATTGTAATACCGTTGATGTAGTCAAACATATTAAGCTCTGACATCTGCTTATTTCCCATCAGCTTTGCAAGCAAAAACAGGACTGTAAGCGAGATCGGTGCGGTTATAAATACTCTGAAAAAATCCATAATAACCTCCTGTGCTATGGTTATTATGGATTTCTTTTTTTATTTTATTCGTTTTTGAATTTTATGTTAGGCGATTTATGATTTAGCTGAGGAATTTCGTTTAAATGATTTAAAAATTCAGGTCAAGGTTGACCAAACTTTTATAAAACCTTACCGATTACCAAGGCTTGATTGTGCCTGTGAGTTCTGTAACGCTCTTCATACCGTTTTTATCAAGGTATTCGTTAATTCCCTCGGCAATTTTAATCGGTGCGTATGGGTCAGAGAAGAATACTGTGCCAATCTGCAATGCGCTTGCGCCTGCAATCATCATTTCAACTGCGTCTTGCCATGTGCTGATGCCGCCCATACCGATAATCGGAATTTTAACGGCATTAGAAACCTGCCAAACCATTCTTACTGCAACGGGGAACACTGCAGGGCCGCTCATTCCGCCTGTATTGTTGCGGATAATCGGGCGCTTTGTGTTTATGTCTATTCTCATACCTGTTAGTGTGTTAATCATTGAAATTGCGTCTGCGCCGTTTGCCTCTGCCGACTTAGCAATCTCGGCAATATCTGTAACATTCGGACTTAGCTTTACAATAAGCGGTTTTGTGCAGTGCTTTCTTACCGCACTTGTAATTGAACCTACCGATTCACAGCTTGTACCGAACTGAACGCCGCCGCTCTTTACATTAGGGCAGGAAATATTCATTTCTATCATATCAACATCAGTTGAAGAAAGTTTTTCTGCCATTTCGCAGTATTCTTCGGGAGTGTTGCCGGCAATATTTGCGATAACTCTTGTGTTTTGCTGTTTAAGCCAAGGAAGATCGTCGTTTATAAATACATCTACGCCCGGATTTTGAAGTCCGACGGCATTTAAAATACCCGACGGAGTTTCTGCGATTCGTGGCGGTGGGTTGCCGTCACGCCTTTTTAAGGTAATTCCCTTGCACGAAATACCGCCAAGTTTTGAAAGCGGATAAAATTCGCCGTACTCCTTACCGAATCCAAATGTGCCCGAAGCGGCGATAAGCGGATTTGAAAACTCTACTCCGTCAATTTTTACAGATAAATCAGCCATTAAAATACAACCTCCTCTGCGTTGAATACAGGTCCGTTTTTGCAGACATGCTGCATAATTTCTTCACCGTTCTTGCGTACCTTAACGGCGCAGACAAGACAAGCGCCGATTCCGCAAGCCATTCTTTCTTCAAGTGAAATCTGACAAGGCTTGTTAAATTCTTTGCAAACTTGAGCAATTGCCTTAAGCATCGGGGTAGGACCGCAGGCGCAAACCTCGTCAACTTCATTTATCTTTTCTTTAAGTACATCTGTAACAAATCCGTGTACGCCTGCACTGCCGTCATCTGTTGTAAGTACAAGCTCGGCACCTGCATTTTTAAAATCATCTTGTAATATAATAAGGTCTTTGTTACGGAAACCCGTGATAACAAGCGGATTTTCGGTTTGCTTTGCTGTATAGAGCATAGGAGGAACACCGATGCCGCCGCCGATAAGGCAGTAGCGCTTGCCTTTTTCAATATTAAAGCCGTTGCCAAGCGGAGCAAGAATATCTACAGCTTCACCCTTTTTCATTTCGGACATAATCTTTGTGCCCTCGCCCTTAACCTGGTAAACAAGGCGGAGTACGCCGTTTTCGCTGTCGCACACCGAAATAGGTCTGCGCAGAGTTTTTGACGGAACATATACATGGGCAAACTGACCGCATTTTGCAAGCGGTGCAAGTTCGTCATTTTTTACACGCATATCAAAAATTCCGTCTGCAATTTCTTCATTTGACAAAAGCTCAAAGGCTTTAACATCATATTTCATATATTTCTCTCCTTTTGCAACAGAATGATTTATTTAATTAATATAGTTTAACACTATGGTAATAACACGCAGGGTATCGTTTTTATATGCATAGCTTGAGGTGTCAATCTCGACTTCTCCCCCAAGCATATTGTTGGCACTTTCAATGTAGTTTACTACATAACCGTCTTGTACAAGTGTTGAATAAGCGTCTTCAAAGTCAAGACTGTCATCAACAATTATGTTGAAATAATTGTCACCGTTTACGGCGGAATTTGCAAGTGCATTTGAAATTGTATTGTCATTTTCTTCATCAAACGCATAGAGGATAGGTGCAGTTTGATTATAATAATTGTACTCGGTAGAATTACATTCGGGCACATAGAGGTTGCCGATAAGGTTTTCGTCGTTATTATAATTATCGGGTTCTATTTCATCAAAAAGGTCATCTGCCCTGTGCGAGGAATACATTTGCTCGTCTGTAAGATTAAAGTAGTAGTAGTTGGAAAAATCATCTTGCGAGTCGTTCCATGTTACATCGACCTGATACCAATTACCGTCAATTTTTGCGCAGTTCCATTCGTGTCCGACATCACCGGTCATTCCCGCAATACTTACACATTCAATGCCGAGCTTGTTGCACAAAAGCTGAAATGCCCTGGCATATCCTTCACATATGGCTTTGCCGTCAACAAGAACTCCGTAGGCGGTACTGACATTTCCTTTTGTGTTATTGTTGTAGGCAGCCTCGTCATCATATACGCAATTTGAAATAATATAATCGTTGACATACTTTTCACGCTCATACTCCGAAGAATACATAGTTGCGTTGTTTACAAAGTCGTTGAGCGCCTCGTTAAATTTTTCTTTTTGTGTTTCAAGCGTTGTGCCTGAATAAATATAGAAAAGTTCTACATATGTTGAACCGCCGTAATCGTAGTAAGAAAATGTGTTTTTTATCCAGAATATATCGGGGTGGTCGTTTTTAAAAGCTATTATTGCCTCGTAAATATCTTTTTGCGTAAGCGTGCCCGTACATTGTATTTCTGCGGGAACGGGTTTTTGACATTCGTTTTCAATTTGTGCGTAAAGATTTTTAATGTGTTCGTTTGTTATTGCCGAATAGCTGTACGATGTTTGCTTAGGCTCCGGTATCTCTGACAAAAGCGCTTCACTTTCGCTTGTCGGCTTAAAATCAGAATTGTCGAAAATCTTAAAATTAAAAGAACAGCCGGCAATTGAAAAACATAGCGCCAAAGGCAAAGCAGCCGCAAGTGCTTTCTTTGCAACAGTCTGTATTTTATGGATGTTCAAAAAATCATCTCATTACATATAATATATCATTTATAATTTTACTTTATTTTGGCTTTATAGTCAATTCAAAATTTATTTTTTGAAAAATTGTTGCAATTAGTGCAACTTTTAGGATTTTTTTATGCATAGTTGGAGGTGAATAATTTGATTATTTTTAACAAAGAAAAGTACGAGGGTATTGCCGCAGAAGATAATGCGGGGATTGTGGGCGAAAACCTTGTGAGTAAAGTTGAATTTACGGTGAATGGTTTTGTCGGCAAAAATACGATTGCCGCAATTCATTTAAGATTTAAAGACGGCAGTGTAAACACGGTTGCACCGCAAACCGTAAAAACTATTAACAACAGCACATATATAATGTGGAAAATCGGGAAAAACGATATTTTCTGTCACGGCTGGGTTGAGGTTCAGCTTGAATTAAGAGAGGAGGAAACCACTTTGCAGACCGATATTGTAAGATTGTTTGCGGGAGAATCCATACCGATTGAGGACAAGGGATTCACCAATCCAAACAGCGAAACGCTTGCATTGAGAGATGAGACAAAAAAATGTTGGGATAAAATTGCAGAGCAAAATAAGCAGATTGAAAACAATATAAAAGTTATTGCCGACAGCGACATTACTCTTAAAGAAGAAAAAGCAAATAAGGTTACGCTTAAGGCTGATGTTACGGAAGAGAGCTATCCGAGTGTTGCATATCTTGAAAACTATTATTATGATTATGATGATGTTGATGATGAGATACAAAACCTTAAAAGCAGTGTCGATACAAAGCTTAATTTAAAAGCGGATAAGGCGGATACTCTTGCCGGTTACGGAATTACAGATGCTTATGATAAAACGTATATAAACAGATCATTAAACTATAAGCTTGACAAAAAGCCATTCGATGCCGTGCCTGCGGCAAACAGCCCAAATTATGTTACAAGCGGCACTGTGTATAACAGTGTTAATTCGCTTAGGCAGACCGTTGTGCAGAACAAAGCCGATATAGAAAAATCGCTTGCAAACAAATATGATGCGGCGAATAACGAAATCGGTTCGGGAGAATTATCTCCGGCGCAGACAATTTATGAGGGCAGTGCGGGAAACTTCGTTTACGCAAAGAACGGCGACGCAGTTACTGTGTCTGTAAATATTACAAGTATGTTGGCGGATAAAACATATTTGCAAATGACGGGTTTGCCGTTCCCGTCAAAAGCAGAAAGTAGACTTGCAAGTATTGCCGTATATTCTACAAAGAATAACTTGCGTAATGTGAGAATAGACGGTTCGTGGATTTACATAAGTGCACCGTCCGATAAATTTGTTGAAGATGAAAAAATGAATTTTGTTGTTACATATATTATTCGCAGATAGGAGGATTAAAATGGAGGTTACAGAAAAAATTACGCTTGATATGCTTACAAAAGAGGGAGTGAGCGTGTTAAGACAGAAATTTATAAACATTAACGATGTTGAGGTACAGGTTGGTGAAAATGTCCGCAATGCTTTTACAAACTGTGAAGATGACAGAAAAATTTTAAAAGAACAGCTTTCGGAAGATTACTACAACGCAGTTATGGCAGTCTGGGGACTTTAAACATCACAAAAGCGCAATCGTGTTGCAGACGATTGCGCTTGCTTTTTTTGTTTGAGCGATTTTGTTTAGCAGGTATGCATAGTATAATTTTACAAACATTTTCCAATAACGGCAATTGCGTTTGAACGACAGATTTCTTGTGCATTTTCCCGCAGATTTGCGGCAAAAATATTATCGCCGCACCGTACACCGTATTCGTGCAAAATACGCTTAAATCTTTTTGGTACTGCCGGATAATCAAAAATAAGGTAGTAAACTCCGTCTTTTTCATAGGCAGAATTTTTGTTGCAGCACACATTCTGTTTGTAAAGTAACTGAATTACATCAAGAAAATTCTTGCTGTTGCCCACATCGTAGCAGCTGCATTTTTTACCGTTTTGCAGTCTGTATTTTTTCCTTTTTTTATCCTCAACCGTCAGCAGCAGCATACAACCGTCAACAGTCGGAAGCGCCTCCACAATCATTCGTTTATCTTTTATTTCTATATCTGTTTTAAAACAGGCTATCTGCAAAATTCGCATAAGTATCTTTCTGGAATGGCTGTCATACAGGCTTAAAGTATCATAATCAAGCGAAAAATCTCGCATATCTTCATCGCAGAGAGTTATCAGTATTTTATTGCTTTTTATTTTATCAATCGTCAAAAAATCTCCCTCCTCACATTGTGCTTTGCCGCAAAATTATTCTTATATATATTATGATGAAATGCCGTTTCCTGCAAGTAATTATTTTTGGAAATATACCAAGCAAATTATAGTAATATTTTTGTTAAAACGCATAATATGCTTGTCAAAAATCCTCAATAATGTTACTATGTTATTGTAATAATAAAAATTAACAAAAGAAAGGATGTTTTCTATGCCACAATGGCTCAACGATTCGGTTTTCTATGAAATTTACCCGCAAAGCTTTTATGACACCAACGGTGACGGTATCGGTGATATTAACGGTATCATCGAAAAACTCGACTATGTAAAAGGGCTCGGCTGTAACGCAATCTGGCTCAACCCCGTTTACGATTCACCGTTTATGGACGCAGGTTATGATGTTCGTGACTACAAAAAGGTTGCTCCCCGCTACGGCACAAACGATGACCTCGTAAGACTTTTTGACGAGGCTCACAAAAAAGGAATGAAAATTCTCCTTGACCTCGTTCCCGGCCACACATCGGACACTCACCCTTGGTTTTTAGAGTCTAAAAAAGCTCAAAAGAGTGAGTATACAAACCGTTATATCTTTACAAAATCAGTATGGGACGCACCGCCGCAGTACAGAATGATGTGCGGTATCTGCGAGCGTGACGGTAACTATTTGGTAAACTACTTCAGCTCACAGCCTGCTCTCAACTACGGTTTTCACGAAATCACACATCCGGAGTGGCAGCTGCCGTGCGACCATCCGGACTGCCTTGCTACAGTAGAGGCAATCAAGGACATTATGCGTTTCTGGCTTGATATGGGCGCAGACGGTTTCAGAGTTGATATGGCAGACTCGCTCGTAAAGAACGATGATGAAAAGGTTGCAACAGCAAAAATCTGGCGTGGTATCCGTGAAATGCTCGACAAAGATTATCCTGAGGCTGCAATGGTAGCCGAATGGTGCAATCCCGAAAGAGCAATCAACAACGCAGGTTTCCATATGGACTTCTATCTTGACCACCACGGCAACGGTTACAGCAGACTTTTCCGTTACGGTGACGATGAGGGCAATAATGGTATTTTTAATCCAAACGGCAAGGGCGATATTAAGAACTTTACAGACGAATATCTCCCTGCTTATGAGCTTTCAAAGAATAACGGCTACATCAGTTTTATGACAAATAACCATGATATGCCGAGAATGACACACTACTTCGGTATGGATGCAATTAAACTTGCATATGCAATGATTTTCACTATGCCGGGTGTTCCGTTCCTTTACTACGGTGACGAAATCGGTATGAAATATCAGGAAAACCTTGTAAGCAAAGAGGGCGGTTTCAGCCGTACAGGTTCGCGTACACCAATGCAGTGGAACAGCGGTAAAAACCTCGGCTTTTCTGCAAGCGATACACCTTACCTCCCTGTTGATACAGACGAAAACGCACCTACAGTTGAAAATCAGCAGAACAACCCTGACAGTATTTATAAGGTTGTTACAGACATTATTGCCATTCGTCACGCAAACGATGACCTTCACGGCAACGGTGATTTTGAAATGATTTTCGAGCCGGGTAAATTCCCGTTCGGATATAAGAGAGGCAAGTTTGTAATGCTCTTTAACCCACTCGGCAAAGACAGCGAAATCAAAATCAATGCTAAGGGCGCTAAAAAAGTATATGAAATCGGTACAACAGAGGTTGCTGACAATAAGGTAAAAATGTCGGCACAGAGTTTTGCTATGCTTGAATTTTAATAGATTTATTTAAAAGTTACGGCGGCAATCCTATTCGGATTACCGCCGTTTTTGTTGATGATTATTTGTCAAAGTCGGAGTAAATTATAGTTTAGCAAATTGCTTAAAGTTATCCCAATATTTAGAATAGAACATTGTTAATTAGGCTGTCCGGCTTGAATTAAAATTTATGCATTAACATCTACATATTTTAATGTCATATTAACGCAAAACTTATTGTCGACATCAACAGCTTCAAAATATCCGCCATAAACCTCTGCCATATTTCTCATTGAACGCAGTCCAATTCCTCCGCCTTTATGTTTTGTGTACTCATAGCCTCGGTCACTTTTCTTTAAATCTCCGCAAAAATTATTCGTTGCAGCAATATAAATATAGTCGCCCTTATAGTCGATTGACAAATCAAAATATTTTCTGCCCTCGCTTATTGTTTTGCATGCGGAAATTGCATTTTCACTTAAGTTTCCTAAAATACCGCAGAAGTCAACTTCGGGTATTTCGGATTTAGGAGGCATATTTATTTTCCAAGTAATATCTATTTCATTGTCAATTGCGCTTTGGCGGTAATAATTCAGCACTGCGTTTATAGCGTTACTGCTGCATAATCTTACGGGAGCAGTAATATTAAGTGCCTGATAATACTTGCAAAGGTATTTTCTCAATGAGTCCAAATCGCCCTCGTCAAGCAAACCCTGCGCAAGATGTACCGAGTGTTTTAAATCGTGTCTGGCTTTTGCGGTTTGATTAATATATGTTTGCAGAGATTCGTTATAGCTTGTCTGTATTTCAAGCATAAAGTTCTGTTCTTCAAGCTTGGTCTTTTCAATTGTAGTTTTACTGAATATGTAAAACAGCGCAAATACCAATATATACAGCAAAAATATAATACTGTTAATCATTAACGCCTTTATGCCAATCAATCCCACACGCAAATTCAAATATGTGATCGGTATGGAGTAAATATTTAACAGAGTTACAATAATCGGTAAAATCATAAATGAATACCAAAGCTTTTTATATTTAATGTTATCTATCATCCAGGAATAATATTTCAGCATAGGATACGCAAGTATTGCCATAAAGAACAAACTTATTCCCATAAACAGCAAATCAAACGAAAAACTTATTCCGTAATCCATTTCCGGCTTATAAAACGATTCAATTTCATAAGTAAACAGTGAGAAAGTCGAAAACAGACATATAACGCTCAAAAACACAAACAGAGTTTTGGCAAAATCTGTTTTTACCGTATACCGAAACAGTAAAAAGCAGATTATCATATCGGGCATAAGCACCGTGTTTATCGTACGAATGTTAAAAAGTACCGTTATTAAAGAAGATACCGTTGCAATAATTACAAAAGCCCCCGCCAAAAGCAAAGCAATTTTTTTAACCGAAAATTTAAGCTGATTTTTCATCGGCAAATAACACATTATACTTGCGGGAATGATTATAGAAAAAGAAAAAAGTCCCTTTAAAAATTCTATCCTATCCATATTATCCTCAAATCCGCTGATTTTCCCTTAATTTTTTAAACATATGATCTCTTACCCGTTTCTCTATGATACTTTTTTCACGCACTTTTATCGAAAATCTTGTACCGTTGCCCATTATACAAAGAGCACCGTCAATGCGCTCAATATAATCCGCATTAAGAACAACGCCACGGTTTACGGGTATAAATCTTTCGTCATTATCGGTAAGTTTTAAAAATTCATTCATAGTCATTCTTGTGCGGTATGTCATACCGGACACAACAGAAATATTCAGATAATGTGCATCGGATTCAATAGACATAATCTCTTTGACAGAAATCATTACGGATTTTCTGTCGCAAACAATCCGAATAAATTTTGCTTTATCTTTTATGTAAAAAGCCGCTTCGTCAAGAACTTTGTAAATTTGTTCAGGCATATACGGTTTTATTATATAGTGAAACGCATGAACAGAAAAAGCCTGCATCATAAAGTCGGAACTTGTAGTAACAAAAACAATTACAATATCTTTGCTGATTTTTCTAAGCTCCTCGGCAAGCTCAATTCCGTTAATAGGGCTCATATAAATATCTATAAATGCCGCATCATATAGATTTTCAATGCATTTATTTAAAAAATCTTGTCCGTTTAAAAAACAATCTACCGAGCCTTGTTCACTTCTGATTGTAAAATATCCGTTGCACACACGGGCAAGAATATCCATATATCTTTGTTCATCGTCAATTACGGCGATTTTCATTATCACACCACCAAAAATAAATAACCTTTTTATAATTATAACACAAAACTTAAGAAATGTGCATTATTATAAAAAGGTTTGCTAAAAATGTATTATATGCCAAAAACAGTCGCCTAAGCGACTGCCTCTGGATTTAGAAGTTTTGAAATTAACGTGAAAACGTGAATAGCTGTTTAATTATTAATCTCTGCATCTGCAGTGTCGCCAAAGAAGTTAAAACGGAAGAGTTTGCTCTCGTCGTTTTTATTCTCGCAAATAATGCTTGCTTCGGCAATCTTACCGCCCTCAATGAGTTTTGTAAGACCGACGATCTGGCAGAGTTTGCTTTTAAGATTTAATCTGTCGCCTTCGTTAGTAACGAGAAATACATTACCCTCGCAAGTATCAAGTACAGCGAGAAATTCGGCTACATCAATATTGTGTAAACTAAGAATAGGTGTCATAAAAAATTCCTCCAAAATGATAATATAAAATTGTTGTGCCATTTACCATTTGGCAAAATAATTATTTATGTTCGACCTAATTAAACCTTACTCGAGTAATCTGACTGTATAATCAGTCGATAGTCAAGCGGACTGTTTACTTGACAATTATTATTATAATCACAATTCCATAAAAGTCAACAATTTTTTTTATAAAAATTTGTTGCAAAGTCAAATTAAATGTGAACAGCTTACAAAGTGGTGTATATAAATATATATATTATGCACAAAAATCATTTGATAAACAAATTTGTTTGCTTATTAAAATTATAATGCTGTTAGTGAAAATAACTACCAAAATGGAAAGTTAAGCGTCAAAAAATCACTTTTTTTACAAAAATAAAATTATTATATATTGAGATTTTTGCGGCTATGGGTTATAATTAATGCAGTAATTTATAATAAGGGTATGCTTTTTTAGAATGAAATATCCGAAAATACAATAAAGGAATGGTACTTTAAATGTTAGACAAGTTTTATAAGCAGTTTAAAAGCGGTACAGACATCAGAGGCGTGGCAAGCGAGGGCGTTGAGGGTCAGCCCGTAAACCTTACCGATGATGTTGTGGCAAGAATGGCAGACGGCTTTGTGCTTTGGCTTTCAAAAAAGGTCAGCAAAGTGCCTGAAACTCTTACAATTTCTATCGGTCGTGACAGCCGAATTTCCGGCCCGCATATAGTTTCAATTTGCAGTGAGCGTTTTAAACGCTGCGGAGCAACCGTGCTGGATTGTTCGCTTGCATCTACTCCGTCAATGTTTATGACAACCGTTGACCTCGGTTGTGACGGTGCTTTGCAGATTACCGCAAGCCATCACCCGTTTAACAGAAACGGTCTAAAATTCTTCACCCGTGAGGGCGGTCTTGAGGGCAGTGATATCGAAGAAATCCTTGAGTATGCACAAAACGGCGAATCACCTGCCGAAAATTCTTGCGGCAAAATCAGAAAAGTTGATTATATGACCGATTATGCAAAGGGCCTTTGCAAAAAAATTAAAGAAGAAGTAAATGCGGAGGATTACGATCATCCGCTTAAGGGCTTTAAGATTGTAGTTGATGCAGGTAACGGTGCAGGCGGTTTTTATGCCGATAAGGTACTTTCTGTACTCGGTGCGGATACAACAGGCAGTCGCTATCTTGAGCCTGACGGAATGTTCCCGAACCATATTCCGAACCCTGAAGACGCAACAGCTATGGCGTCAATCTGCGAGGCGGTAAAAGAGGCAAATGCCGACCTCGGCGTGATTTTTGACACTGATGTTGATCGTGGCGGTGCAGTTGACAGCAAGGGCAATGAAATTAACCGTAACCGCCTTGTTGCTGTAGCGGCTGCCATTGCACTTGAGGGTAACGAGGGCGGTACTGTTGTAACCGACTCTATCACTTCTTCCGGTCTTAAGGAATTTATTGAAAACACACTCGGCGGTCAGCATTACCGTTATCGCAGAGGTTATAAAAATGTTATCGACAAAGCACTCGAACTCAATGCACAGGGTATCAATTGTCCGCTTGCTATTGAAACCTCAGGTCATGCCGCAATGAAAGAAAATTATTTTCTTGATGACGGCGCATACCTTTGCACAAAGATAATTATTAAAGCGGCTCAAATGCGCAAAGAGGGCAAAGAGCTTGACGAGCTTACTGCGGCGCTTAAAGAACCTGTTGAAAGTAAAGAAGTCAGATTCAAAATCCTTGAGCCCGATTTCAGAGCCTGCGGCGAAAAGATTATTAATGACCTTACCGCATATGCAATGGCGCAGAACGGCTGGAATGTTGCAAACGATAACCGTGAGGGTATAAGAGTATCATTCGATAAGGATAACGGTGACGGTTGGTTCTTGTTAAGACTTTCAGTGCACGACCCGATTATGCCGCTGAATATTGAGAGTGATTCGGTAGGCGGCGTAGATATTATTTACAACAAACTTAATGAGTTTTTAAAGACTACAAGCGGTCTTGAGTTATAATTTTATAAAAACACAGCAGTTCCAAGGTGTATTCTTCGGAACTGCTGTGTTTTTTAATATTTAACTGTAATTTACCATATAATTTCCGTTTTCATTTATTGAAATATTTACATAAACAGTTTTTGTGGCATTGTTTTTATAATGCAATTCAAAGGTTAATGTATCTCCAAAATACTCATCAAAATTTTTGATACTGTCATACACTGTTTTTTCGGCATCGGAGTATGCTGTTCTATCCAGAATATTACTGTTATAATCGGGTTCTTCCTTACCGGTTATAGACAGAATTTCTGTTGAAAATTTTTCGCAGGTGGGTCGCCATGTTATGAAACCGTTGTCTGAAATTTTAATATTTTCAAATGATTTTTGACCTGAAAAAACGGTTGAATCACTTTGATAAGATATGCAATTATTTTTTACTGTTACATTATAATATTCAACAGCATCGCTTGCAATGGAAAATTCTATACTGTCAGGCGATATATCAAATAAATCTTGTTTAATGATATTTCCGCTATAAGAAGTATCTCTTTCATCGTAAGGTGAACCGTCTGATTTAAAATCAACGGTATAAGTAATTGCATGAATACCCGTGTTGCTGTCAAGTAAAGTCTTTACAGGGCTTAATAAAACCTTTTGCTTTGAATTTTCACTGTTCTCTGATAAGACTTTAGGTAGGGAGTAAATGTGAAAGTCAGAACTGCGGTTAGTTGTACTTAAAACTTCGGAATTATTGACCGGCTTATTAAAATTATTTTTATATATGACTGCATAAGTAACGGAGACCGCACATAAACAGGCTGCAAGGCTTGCCCATATAATAATTTTTTTGCTTTTGGGTTTATAAACCAAAGAAGATGCAATTATGTTTTCGTCAATATTGCTGATTGAATTATATAAGATTTCATCATTGTTTTTTTTCATAGAAATATGCCCTCCTTTTCGAGTGCCTGTTTTAAATTGTTTCTTAATCTGAAAAGTTTGCCTGAAAGTTTGTTTGAAGATGTGTTCCATTGCTTTGCAATGCTTTTTACAGATTCTCCTTGCCAATACCTCAATATAAATAAAGCCTGTTCTTTTTTACTCAGAGTTAATAACCATTTATTAATTATTGGTGTAATTTCTTCAAGTTCATATTCGGTGTCTGTCTGTGGTACTGATAATATATCTTCCATTTCGCTGAAAAGAATTTCAATACCTGCGTTTCTTTTTTGAGTATGGTTTTTCTTCCATATATCAAGTGCAATATTCCTTGTGATTTTGCCTATGTATGCCTTAAAATTTTCAGGGTTATTAGGCGGAATTGAATTCCATATTTTAAGGTAAGTATCATTTTCACATTCATCGGTATCTTCATTATTTGATAGAATGTTATATGCTATTTTTCGACAAAAAGAACTGTACTTGATTTTTGTTTCTTTTATAGATTGTTCCGATCTTGAAAAGTACAAATCAATTATTTGTTTGTCATTCAATTAAATCCCTCCTTTTTAGCTTTCATATATATAGACGATATAATTATAAAAATATTCGTGAGCAATTTAGATTGTGCAAACAAAAGTATTTGTGGGCTTTGCCCACACCCACAACCTTTGAAAAGGTTGACCAAACTTTTATAATTACCTGACGAAGTATTCAACTAAGCTATAATTTACCCCAACACCAAAACCAACATAACAACTAAAAACACCGTCATTGTCGGACAGAACCGATAATGACGGTGTTTTGTTTTTAAATATTATAAAATAATTAATTTTCGGCAATAGCTTTAAGCTCTGCAATGGCTTTTGCGCTGTCTTCGGCTTTGAAAACAGCTGTGCCGGCAACACATACATCAACACCTGCATCGGCTGCCTGTTTGATTGTTGATGTGCTGATTCCGCCGTCTGCCTCAATAAGAACATCAAGACCACGCTTTGCGCACTCTGCTTTGATTTCCTGTACTTTCGGCAGCATATCCGCCATAAAGCCCTGACCGCCAAAACCCGGTTCAACAGTCATAACGAGCACCATAAACAATTTGTCGAGATATGGGAAAACTGCGCTTGCAGGTGTGTTCGGCTTAATTACAAGTCCGGGTTTTATGCCGTTTTCTGTGATTTTATCAATAGTTTTGCTGATGTCGGAGTCGCTTTCTGCATGAAAAGTAATAATATCTGCGCCGGCTTTTGCAAAATCATCTATATACTTAAGCGGTTCTGAAATCATAAGATGTACATCAAATGGTTTTTCGGTGTAACTTCTTACCGCTTTTATTACAGGTGCGCCGAATGTGAGGTTCGGCACAAAGTGGGCGTCCATAACATCAAGGTGCATATAGTCGGCACCGCATTTATCCATTTTTTCAATTTCTTCTCCCATTTTTGCAAAGTCACAAGAGAGGAGTGAAGGAGCAATTTTCATTTTGCAAACTTCCTTTCATCAGGTTTTATGTATAAGCGGTGCAACAAGTGTGGCAACGCCCCAGAACATTGAATATATAAGTACCTCAAGTGTGCCGAGCACGCCTACTCCCGCATAAAGTGCAAGGGTGGCTGTGAGCAGTACGCCGAGTACAATCGAGATAAGCTGAATTACGATTGAAAGCGAAATATTACGCTTTATTTGTACACTTCCCGATACAGCCTTTAAGAAAGCCGATGTTTTACCGTTTGTGATGAGGTAAGCTCTTGAAGTTTCTTCAAATGTAGACTTACATTCCTTAAGTACCGTGCCAAGTCCTGTGGGAAGTACCTTTACCGTACGGTAAAATACATTGTAAAGACTGCATATAAGGTCATTTGTAATATTGCAGTCGGTTGAGTGAACAAGTATGCTGATTCCGTTTGCCTCGGCTCTGTGAAGTTCAGGCATAAGGATTGAATCGGCGATATAGTGAGTTACAAACATTGCAATCAGTCTGCCTGCACGGGCAACATATGTTACCTGTTTGCCGCTCTGAATGTACTTGTCCTCATACTCAATACTCGGAGTTTCTACGCTGTATTTTGTCATAAGCTCACGGTTGCCGACAAGGATTCGTTCACCGTTTACCCAGCCTACAAGTCCAAGCTCATCTTCGTAGAGAACGCTCTCAACCTCCGGCAAATCGCCCTCGGTTTCATCGACTACCTTTTCAAATACTTTGGCAATCGGGTTTTTAGCCTCTTTAAGAATTGCAATTCCGCACAAAAGCGATTCGTCTGTATTGTAATCCTCAAAAGTCTTTATGCCGTCAAGGAATACCGAGTCGGCAGGGAAAAGCTCGTTTGCATCAATCATTACCGCCGTACTGTCGCAGAACTGTTTTACCGACGGATAACCCGAAAGCATTGCGCCTGTAGGCAAAAGCTTTTTGCAGAGGTTATACATAGGAATGTTTACCGCAAGTAATGTTGAAACAGGAACGCATACCGCACATACAAGCGCAAATGCATTTACCGCACCCGAAAACGAACCGAAGAATATGCCGTAAAGGAGTGCAACCACTACCGCAATTATTGAGGTTGCAGGTGCAAGCTTGGAGGCGAGGTCTTCACTGGGGTCGGGTGCATAGGAGATCTTAAGAAAGTTTGACGGAAAACCCGTGCGGTGCTGATAAGCAATGATTGGCTGCTCAACAGCCGTACCGCTCATCATCTGTGTTGCCACAGATTCGTTATTGTAAATTTTAGCGGCATATCGCTGACCGTCGGCAGCGGTAAACTTAAAGTTTTCTTTAACTCTCAGTACCATAAGCAATTTGCCTAAGTTGTTGGCAAAGAAAGCAACCAGAACTATTACCGTATAGTAGTTGATGTCAAAGCCGGTAACTCCGTACAGACAGAAGAAAGATACCACTGTCTGTATTACGGACGCAACCGCCGCAAGTGCAACCGCCGTATCGGAATTTCCTTTAAAATGCGTAAGCGGTGTAAGTCCGCTCATTATTGATACTCTGTTTACAAAGGTTGAAAAACCGATTAGCAAAAAGTTGATTACCGCATAGGCAACGGGAGCAAAAAATACTGCGCTGCATATTGCCTGTGGAAACAGTCTTACAAGCACCGTAATTATTATTGATACAAGTGCAAGTCCGCCTGTGAGCATTGTTCTGCCAAAGAGCTTTTTTATGTTCAGGTTGATTTCCTGCATTATGCTCTTTTCGTCATCTTCGCCCATATAGTCATCGACCACTTCGGTTTCCTTAACGGGAGTGTCGTTATCGTCCGACGCATCTTTTGAAAAAAATCCCACAAGGCTCGACATTATCTTTTCTGATGCCGAATGAAAATCAAGCGGCTCAACTTCGTCATCGTCCTCTTCAACAATGACTGTACGCTTGGTTTCGGGCTTTATTACATGAGCGATTACCGACGGATTTTTTGATTTTATATATTCCTCGTACTCATATCCGACAACCTCGGAAAATTTGCCCGCTTTTACATTCAGTGCGTTCTGCTCGCCCTCTTTGCGGTAAACAGGCACTTTGGCTATAACCTTTTTGTGCTGTTTTACATCGGGCTCGGGAGTTTTGAACAGTTCGTCAAACTTGCCCTGCGGCTCGTTCTGAGCTTTGGGCGGTTTGGTATCGTCGTCCGTAATATCTATATCAATAGTATGTATACTTTTTATGTGAGTTTCGTTGTCGTTGAACTGGTCGACATCGTCTAAAATATCTTGAGAAAAAGTTGTGCCCTCGGAATATTCGGGAGTAAGGGTGACAATTTCTTCGTCGTCTTCGTTTTCCGAGTCCGTATCTGTTTTTTCGTCGGAGTTTGTTTGCTCTGTTGACTTGTTTTCTTCAAGAGCGGTTTCTTGCTTTTCCTCCGATTTTTCGTCTTTATCCTGCTCCGTATTTTTTTCGGTTTCTTTTAAAATTTCGTTTTGCGGTGACGGGTAGTCATCGTCCGTACCCTCAAGAACAAGCTCGGCTTGCAGGGTGGTGGCTGTTTTGTCGCCTGAAATTTCATTTTCGTTTACAGTCTGTTCTTTATCCACATCAAGAGGATTGCTGTTTTCAAGCCTCGGCTTTTTATCTGCATTGCTGAAAATTTCGGCAACAGGCTGTTTTGCTCTGTATTTTTGAGCAGTAAGCTCCATTTTTTCCTGATCTAAGAGGTATTTTGATTCCTCTAAGATTTCGTCAACCTCTCTGTCACGGTCAATAAGCTTGCTGTCCTCATTGGTTTGGTTATTCGGCAAATTTATCACTCCTTTAACAAAAAGCGTTTATCTGTCTTTCATTGCGCTGTACATTATAATGCCTGCCGCAACAGATGCATTAAGAGAATTTATTTGTCCTTTCATCGGCAAAGATACTATAACATCGCATTTCTCACGCACAAGTCGGGAAATTCCCTTACCCTCGTTGCCTATTACAATTGCGCACGCACCCGAAAAATTGCATTTTTGGTAGTCTGTACCGTTCATATCTGCACCGTACACCCATACGCCCTTGCTCTTAAGGTCATCAATCAGGGCGGCAATGTTTGTTACTCTTGCCACACGCATATATTCTATTGCACCGGCAGACGCCTTGCCTACTGTGTAGGAAAGTCCCACACTGCGTCTTTTCGGAATAATTACACCGTGAACTCCGGCACATTCTGCGGTACGGATGATAGCGCCGAGGTTGTGCGGGTCTTCGATTTCGTCAAGAATTACAATAAAAGGAGGCTCGTCCTTTTCTGCCGCATACGCAAGAATATCATCTACCGTTGAGTATTCTCTGACAGCGGCAAAAGCGACAATGCCCTGGTGGTTTTCGTTGCCGCTTACATAGTCAAGTTTTGTGCGGTCAACTTCTTTTACAAGTATGCCCTTGTCCTTGGCTTTGGCAAGAATTCCCACAACAGCGCCGCTCTTTTCGCCCCTTGCGACAAGAATTTTATCAATAGGTCTGCCGCTGCGGATAGCCTCGCTTACAGGATTTCTGCCTGCTATAACATCAGGCTTTACTTCTGTATCGTTGTTTCTGTTATTCATATAAAGCTTTCCTCGCTTTGTCGATAATCTGTTTTTTGAGTATCTGAAAGTCATAATTTTGTCTGTATGCTTTCAGATACTCTTTAAATTATAACACATATTAAATTGATTAGGAATAGTTTAGCGAAAAAAAGCTGTCGAGATATACTGCTCCTTTGTCAAAATTTTCGGGAATTATGCCGTACAGCCCTGTGGTTCTGTCCATAAAAAGATAATTGTGCATAGGGAACGGAGTGAGCGAGCAGTACAAAACCACAAACAGCAGCAACATAAAAAATGCGGGGTAAAACAGTACCTCACACTTTTTGCTGCCGACCGTCAAGCGGAAAGATATGAAAAAAGCTAAAGTACAGCAAATGAGTGCGGCGGTAAATTCGGGCAGAAAGTGGGTTTGCGCACCTGTAAGAGAATACAGCAGGCAAATTGCCGAATATGAAAGGCAGAAAAACCAAAGGGAAACCGCCTTTGCGACAATAAATTTGCGAAACGGAATTTTTATACATAAAAGTTCGATTCCCGCCCATAAAAGATACGGAAAGAGCAAGGTTTTTTCTATTTCCCATATACTGTCGTTTACCGAACCGAACATTACGCCGATAAGTGTGTGTCCGCTCAAATCAAGCAGATTTTGCATAAAGACAGACATTATAACTATAAATAAAATTCCCGCTATTTCAAGATACATCAGTTTTTTCTGCATATAATCACCTCGTTTGTAAAATATATGCAGAAATTACCTTGGTAATGATTTAGCGTGGGTTGCGTATTCGCAGAATTTTGCGCAGAAATTCTTTGCCGTTAAACGGAACAAGCGGATATAAATAGCTTTTGCTTGAGAGCGTACGATTGGTGCAAAGTAAAACGAGATTTATTATAAACGCAATTATAAATCCCCATACATTAAATATATAGGTCAGTACAAGTAGGAGTACACGGCAGAATTTAAACGAGTAGCCGAGTTCAAAATTCGGTTGTGTGAAGTTTGCAACGGTGACAAGCGCCATATAAAGGATTGCATCCATTGATACCCAGCCCGACTCAACGGCAAACTCAGAAAGAGCTATAGCGCCGATAATACTAAGCGGTGTGGTAAGACTGTTCGGAGTGTTGAGAGCGGCAAGCCGCAGTCCGTCAATTCCGACCTCCATAAGAATAAGTTGCCAGAATACGGGAATGTTCTGCGGTTCGTCAAGCAGTACAAAGCGAAAAAACTCGGGGCAGTAGTCGGGATTTTGCAGTGCAAGCAGCCACAACGGGGTTATAAGCACGGTTACTATTGTTATAAAATACCGTGCAAGTTTTAGGTATGTGCCTGTGACAGGCGGAAAGTAATAATCGTCAGCTTCTTCGAGCACATCAAAGATAGAAGTCGGCAAAAGCAGGGCAGACGGTGCGTTATCGACGAGAATAACTATATTTCCGTCAAGAATTGCCGATGCCGTGGTGTCGGGGCGCTCCGTGTGCTTTACCTTTGGAAAAGGGTTGTACCACAAATTTTTGTAGAGCGCCTCGACAAGGCTTTGCTGATTCATTGTAAGCGATGGAACATCAATGGCTTTTAAGCGTTTGTCGAGATTTGCAAGGAGCTTTTTGTCAACCTTGTTTTCCATATATATAACTGCGATATCTGTGTGGGATTGAGTGCCTACCGAGTATGCTTTTACCGTGAGATTTGTATCACGGATTCGCCGACGGATAAGGGCGGTGTTGTTTATCAGCGTTTCCACAAAGCCGTCACGACTGCCACGCAGAACCTTATCGTTGTCGGGCTCGCTTGTACTTCTCTGTGGGTATGTTCGTGTGTCGAGCAGGATAACTTCGGTAAAATCCTCTATTATAAGTGCGGAAATACCGCTTAAGACATTTGTACATATTTTTTTGAGGTCAGAAGTTACTTCTACTTCAACATAAGGGACTGAGGACTGTGCAAAATAGAGTGCGGATTTAAAATTTTCGGATTTTACATTTTTGTAAAAAAATTCAAGTATTTTTTCTGTAATGTCATCTTTTAAAAGCCCGTCAATAAAAAATAAAGCAGCTTTACGGTCGGCAATTATAAGGTCACGCTTGACAAGGTCAAAGCTCTGTTCACTGCGAAGTGCATCGGACAGGACTTGCAGGTTTGTGTTGTAATCGGTAGTAAACATATTTCCTCCGTGTTGTATTAAATGATTGTTCAAGGCTTAGTTTTTAACATTTTATTGAAAATATGTTAAAAGATTGAAATTGATTAAAATCGGGTACTGAATTTTGAAAAAACTTAGAAAAAACCGATTTTAAAAATTTTTTTAAATTATTTTTTGAAAAATTAGCCTAATTAATGCAATTTTTGAAGTTTTTGTATGTATAGTTGAAAGGCAGTTTTAAATTTGCTTTTCAAACGGAGGTGTTTATGGAAAGAAAATCAAAAGGACTTACCGCCAAGGAAAAAACTTTTTGCAATTGTTTTGTAAGCTGCGGAAGTGCTGACGAGGCGGCTTATAACGCAGGCTTTGTCAGAAATCCCAAGAGGAGCGGAGAAGAGCTTTTGTGCAGAGAAGATATTGCCGATGAAATTAAAAGGCTCGGCAAATGCCGCACAAGTTCGCTTTCGGAGATTGCCACCGTGGGTTACAGAAGGCTTGCTTTCGGCAAAATTTCTGACGCCGTGTCGCTTTTATATATGGAAAATCCGTCAAGGGAACAGCTTGAGCATATGGATTTGTTTTTGGTTTCAGAAATAAAAAGACCAAAGGACGGTTCTATGGAAATCAAATTTTTTGACAGGCTCAAAGCACTTGAAAAGCTGACAGACGACAGCGAAAAAGAGGACAGGGCAACTCCTTTTTATGACGCTATTGCCAAGGGAGCGGAGGCATTGAGAAGTGAAACCGATGAAAGTTGATACTTTTTCAAAACAACAGCTTAAGGTGCTTTCGTGGTGGTGCAAGGAGAGCCGATACAAAAATTACGACGCAATCATCTGTGACGGCGCAGTGCGTTCGGGCAAAACTTTCTGTATGAGCATTTCGTTTTTTGCGTGGAGCTTTTACAGCTTTGCAAATTCGGATTTTGCCCTCTGCGGAAAGACTATTCGCTCTCTGCGCAGAAATATGGTAACTCCGATAATTCCCGTGCTTAAAAGCCTCGGCTTTGAGTGCAGTGAGCAAATTTCAAAAAATTTACTTATCGTGCGCTACGGCGATATTGAAAACAGGTTTTACCTTTTTGGAGGTAAGGACGAGTCCTCTGCCTCTCTCATTCAGGGTATGACACTTTGCGGTGTGCTTTTTGACGAAGTGGCGCTTATGCCCCGCTCTTTTGTGGAGCAGGCACTTGCAAGATGTTCGGTAAACGGTTCAAAGTTTTGGTTTAACTGCAATCCCGAATATCCCCGTCACTGGTTCTACACCGAGTGGATTCGGAAAGCCGACAGCAAAAATGCGTTATACCTGCATTTTACAATGGAGGACAATCCGTCGCTTTCAAAAGAGGTGCGCCAAAGGTACGAGGGTTTGTATTCAGGTGTGTTTTATCAGCGATTTGTGCTCGGCAGATGGGTTGCGGTGCACGGTGCGGTGTATCCGTTTATGGACGATGAAAAAATGTACTGCGAAGTGCCCGATGTCGGTTTTGACGATTTTGCGGTTTCGTGCGATTACGGTACGGTAAACCCTGCGTCATTCGGTTTGTGGGGTGAAAAAAATTCCGTATGGTATCGAATTAAGGAGTATTATTTTGATTCACGCAGAGAGGGTTATCAACGCACCGACGAGGAGCACTACGCAAAACTCGAAGAGCTTGTCGGCAACAGAAAAGTAAGTCGGGTAGTAGTTGACCCGTCAGCCGCAAGTTTTATTGAGGTAATACGCAGACATAAAAGATTTAATGCAGTGCCCGCCGAAAACAATGTTGTAAACGGTATTCGGCTTGTAAGTCAGGCACTCAAGGACGGCAGAATAAAAATCTGCTCAACCTGCAAAGACGCAAGGAGAGAATTTGCACTTTACAGGTGGGACACAAAAAACGGCGCAGATGTGCCGATTAAGGAGAATGACCATTCAATGGATGATATAAGGTATTTTACGGCGTCAATATCGACAGGCAAAAAGGGCTTTTCGGTATTTGCCCTTAGGCGATAGGAGGTGTTAGATTGAATTTGTTTTCACGCAAAAAGAAAGAGAGCAAGGGCACGGTTGTGCAGACCGCACAGAGGAAAATCAATTCCCCTCTTGCAATGTTTTCGGATGTTAGCAGTACGGCTGCGGAGCGTGAATTGTTCAGAAATCTGCGAAAATCAGTCCCGGTAATAGATGCGGCAATATGTAAGCTGATACGCTTGCTCGGTACTTTTACCGTTACGGCAAAAAACAGCCGCTGTCAGCAGATTATTGATGATTTTATGAGCAATGTATGCACAAACGGCACAGGCACGGGCATTAACGGCTTTGTGTATTCGTATATGGAGTCACTTTTGACTTACGGCGAGGCTGTGGGCGAAATGGTGCTTTCCCGTGACGGAAAAAGAGTTGTCGCACTTTACAATGCAAGTGTTGACGATGTTGAGATACAGGAGGGCAGTTCACCGCTTGACCTTGTGATTTGCACAAAAAACGACGGAATGATTACCCCGGTTAAGTATTCAAACCTTGTGTTTGCCACTCTGTTAAATCCCGAACCCGGCACTGTCAGAGGCAGTTCGCTTTTAAAAGGTTTGCCGTTTGTAAGTTCGGTGCTTTTAAAGATTTTTGAGTCAATCAAAACCAACTGGGAAAGGGTAGGCAATGTGCGTTTTGCGGTTACTTGCAAACCGTCCGACAACACTGTATTTACAGAGGACAGCGCAAGACTTATTGCAGACGAATGGAGCAAGGCTATGCGCAGTGAAAGCGTGTGCGACTTTGTTTCGGTGGGTGATGTATCGGTAAAAGTAATCGGTGCGGAAAATCAGATTCCCGATTGCGATGTGCCTATTAAGCATCTGCTTGAGCAGATTGTTGCAAAACTCGGTTTGCCGCCGTTTTTACTCGGCTTTTCGTGGTCAAGCACGGAGAGAATGAGTGAACAGCAGGCGGATATTCTTACAAGTGAGCTTGAATATTACAGAACATTGCTCAACCCGATTATTACCAAAGTTATAAGAACTGTGTTAAGGCTTGAGGGTTACACCGACGGTTTTGCTGTTGAATGGGACGACATTAATATGCAGGATGCGGTTCAGCTTTCAAACGCAAGACTTAACAATGCAAGGGCAGAACAGATTGAATTTGAAACAGGTAAGGTGAAAAATGACAGGAGAGATTAAAAAGGAAATTAATGCGGTGACAGACAGCACAACCGCCGAGGTTACCGATAAGGAATTGGAGCTTATCAATGCGTATTCACGCAGAAAGCTGACAAAGGACGAGGTATATGTTTTCGGTGTGGTTTTGTGCGACAACGATATTGACCGTGACAACGAGCGTTTTACCGTGGAGTCGCTTTTTGAACTTGAAAAACTCTTTGTAGGCAAGACGGGTATTTTTGACCACTCGCCGACAGCCAAAAACCAGACGGCAAGAATTTTTGCCTGTTCGGTTGAAAGCGTTGACGGCAGAAAAACAGCAACGGGTGATGATTATTTCAGACTTACCGCAAGGGCATATATTCCGAAAACCAAGGGTAACGATGAGATTATTCAGGCGATTGACAGCGGTATTTTAAAGGAAGTAAGCATAGGCTGTGCCGCAGGTGAAGTAAAATGCAGTGTTTGCGGCGAAAGCCTTAATCATTGCTCGCACATAAAGGGCGAAACCTACGGCGGCAGAAAGTGTTACGGCGAGCTTTGCGGTATTTATGACGCTTACGAATGGAGTTTTGTTGCCGTGCCTGCACAAAGAAGTGCGGGAGTTATTAAAAGTTTTAAGGGAAAGGAAATGAAGATGGAAGAAATTTTAAAGAGCATTTACACCGAAAAGGATATTAATTTAAGCGGTGAAGAGTGCAAAAAACTTTGCTCGTACATAGATGAGCTTAAGAAAAGTGCCGCCGACGGAGTATATTACCGTGACAGCCTTACTTCGGAAGTGCTTAGATTATCGGCTGTTGTTCAGCCTGATATTTCAAGAGAAACTATGGAGAGCGTTGCAAAGAGTATGAGCGTAGTTCAGCTTAAGGAATTTAAAAATGCTTTTGAAAAAAGGGCGGACGGCATTTTGCCGTCGGTTCCCCAACTTTACAAACAGAAGAACGATATTACAGCCGAATCAAACGGCAATTTTAAAATATAACGGAGGAATAAATAATGAATGTAAATTTTAACGGTTATGGCGAAAATGTGCTTACTTTTGAGGCAGGCACCAATCTTAAAACAGCGGGTGTTCCTGTAAAAATGACTGATGACGGCAAGGTAACGGCTTGCACAAGCGGAGAAGTATTCTGCGGTATTTGCCTTTCATTGAGAGGCGGTTATGCAACGGTTCAGCTTAAGGGCTATGTTACAATGCCCGCCAAATCAAAAATCACAGTGGGTTACAAGAAGCTTGCTGCGGGCGAGGGTTCTGCAGTGGCATCATCAACAACAGGCAGAGAGTATCTTGTGTTAAATTCAACAGCCGACTCGGTTGGCTTTATTCTTTAAGGAGGTAATTAATTATGGCAAATTTTGAAAACTTAACTATTGAAAAGGGTATGTATCAGGCAAAGGGAAAAACACTTACAGATGTGCTCGAAACTCTTGACCCGTCGGAAAATTACAAGGGTACGGCGCTTTCAAATCTTGACGCTTTTTCAAGACAGCTCAAGCGCTTTGACATTAAGGTGAACGGCAGCGGCAGTGACTGCGTGGAAAAATTCTTCCAATCCTCGGACTCGGCGGCACTTTTCCCAGAATATGTCAGCCGTGCGGTAAGACAGGGTATGGAGAGAGCGGATATTCTCCCGCAGATTGTGGCTACCGTTACAAATATTGACGGTATGGATTACAGAAGCATTGAGTCCGATATGACAGACGATGACAAGACTTTAAAGCCTGTGGGCGAGGGTGCTGTAATTCCGCAGACAAAAATCAAGACAAGAGAAAACCTCGTAAAACTTCACAAGCGTGGCAGAATGCTTGTGGCATCATATGAGGCGGTAAGATTTCAGCGTATTGATTTGTTTACGGTTACATTAAGACGAATCGGCGAGTACATTGCAAGGGCACAGCTTAAAGACGCTATTGATGTGCTTGTAAACGGTGACGGCAACGCAAATCCTGCGGCAAATGTTGATGTTGCGGCGAGCGGTTCAATTACTTATGCCGACCTTTTAAAACTTTGGTCACAGCTTTCACCGTATGAACTCAATACAATTATTGCACCGACAGACGCTATGCAGAAGTTGCTTTCTATGAGCGAGATGCAGGATGCAAACGCAGGTCTTGATTTTCAGGCAAGCGGCAGAATGATTACACCGCTCGGAGCATCTCTCCTTCATGCTCCGGAAATGACAGGCAGCAAGATTATCGGTTTTGACAAGAACTGCGCACTCGAAATGGTACAGGCAGGCAATGTAAATACCGATTATGACAAACTTATTGACCGTCAGCTTGAAAGAGCGGCAATCACCTGTACCGCAGGTTTTTCAAAGATTTTTGCGGATTCCGTAAAGACTTTGTCTTACTGATGAGGTGAAGTTTTGAATACGGGCAACATTGTTGAAAAATTTGAACTGCTTTCCGGTATTGAGAGCAGTGAGTCGATTAAGTGGCGTAGTGTTGTGGACGATGCCTGTGCCTATGTGTATTCAAGAATTGCCGACAAACCGCTTTCCGCAAGCGATGAACGCAGGATTGAGTTTTTATGTGCCGTTTATGCGTACAAACTTTATGTTATGTGCGGTAAAAGCGAAGTTTCTTCATTTAAGGCGGGAGATGTTACCGTAACAGCTCCTGCCGATGAGGGCGACAAAGCCGAAAAGCTCTGGCAGGACCAGCTTGCAAAATGTTCTGATTTAATTAAGAAAGAGGGATTTTTGTTCGGGAGAGTGGTAACTTGAAAATCTACGGCACAGTAGGCAAACTTATTGACAGATACGGCACGGAAGTTACGGTCGATAACGAAAAGACAAAGGCTTTTATTCAGCCGATAAGGTATAACAGCAGATATTACGGTACAACAAAACGCAAAGTGTCGGGAACGGTTACTTCGGAAAGATTTTTGTATATAGGCAAGCCCGAAACAAAACTGACTTGCGACAAAAGCGTAATACAAATCGCAGACCGTAAATATATTGTTAGGAGATACGATATTTACCGTGTGGGCAGGTACGGAGTATATGCATATGGCGTACTTGCACCGTGCGGTGAGGTATTGGAGGATGAGTATGAATCAGATAACTACACAACTTGACAGAATTATTGCAAGGCTTAAGCAAAACGAAAAACTTGCAAAGGTAAAGTTTATCAGAGAGCACGGAAACCACGGTGCAGAGATAAATTTAACAAGTTTTCTTGCGGTAGTTGCGGTTACGGATACCGTACTTTCAAAAAAGTATGTGGGTGATTATCTTTCCGCATCTGTAAAGGGCGAGCAATTTTTGGCAAAAGTGCAGATCTTTGTTTATGCTCCTGCCGATGAAAACGGCAACGGACTTTCTGAAATAACCTGCGAGATTATGCAGGGATTGAAAAAGGCGGATACCGAAAAAATAATTTCGGAACTGTCGGTATCCGCAATCGATTTTGATACAGATATAAATGCTATTTTCAGAAAAGTTGAGTTTACTATGGAATTTTTTGTTTGCGAGGAGGTTTAAAGGTTGAGGGAATTTTTAAAGGGAGAGGATATTACCGTGCTTAAAAACGGCAATATCCTTGGAGGAATAATAAGTGTTGAAACGCATAAAAACAGCACGGTTTATGGGGTGAAACAGTATATGAGCGACAGTGTGAGCTGTGCACATACAAAGGACGAATACACTGTTACCATAGAAATGAATGTGCCGAGCAGAGAGGGCTTTTTAAAGGAAAGCAGAATGGACAGCATTGAACTGAAAACTGCCGACGGCAGTGAAACCTACAGAAATTGCACGGTGAAAAGTGCATGGTGCAGACACAAATCCGCCGATTTTTCAATACTGAAAATGGTGCTCGGCTGCGAGAAAAGAGAGGTTACATAATGAATTACAAAGAAAATGATTTTGCCAAAAACGAGGGACAGGCTGAAAAAATCAGCGAGGAACTTGAAAGAGAGAGCAGACGATACAGTCACGGATTTTCGGAGGAAGAAGAGGCAAGAGAAAGATGACGCTTGTTCCTATGAGATTTAAAAACTATGAATGGAGATATAATCCGGAAGAGATAAGTTTTGAGTGTGAAAAAAACATACAGGAGCTTAACTCACCGAAAAACACGGCATATATTCAGAACCTCGGCAGAAAAAACAGGCTTATAAAAGGAAAGGGTCAGCTTTGCGGAGCGGATTGCCACGAGCAGTTTGCAAATTTGTGGAAAGTTTTTGAGGAGGGCGGAGTAGGTGTGCTTGCTTTGCCGTTTATAAAACCGGTGTATGCGGTGTTTGAAAAACTTACGGTAATCGGCGAGCCTGTACCCGATATGCTTACATACAGCTTTGTTTTCAGAGAAGTTATGGAGAAAGAGAAGAAAACGGCGGTAAATACATACATCACAAAAGCAGGCGAATGTTTGTGGGATATTTCTTACGCTTTCAATGCTCGGATTGAAACGCTGTTAAAACTCAATCCGTGGGTTAAGCGGGCGGACGAGCTTATGCAAAAAGGAAAGGTGATAAAGCTGTGCTGAAATTTAAGATGACAACGCATAGCGGAATGCTTTTACTGCCGTCACCCGTTACCGTGGTGTATAACAGTGAGTTTTCTGTGCCTGCCGATGATGTAACCGTTGAATTTCCGTATATCAAAGGATGCGAGGACGGCGATTTTCTTTACGGCTTTGACGGCGAAAACTTAGTGTTTAAGGGGCAGATTGACGAAATTATCACCAAAAGCAGCGGTGAGAAAATTACCGTAAAAATTACGGCGAGGAGTATGGCGAGTGTTTTGCTTGACAACGAGGCAGAACCTTGCATTTACTTTAATGCGTCATCATCCGTGATTTTTGAACGGCATTTACAGCCGTTTGGCTTTAACGGTTACATCGGCGACAACAATCCTTATTTCGGTTATATAAAAATCAGTAAGGGCATGAGCCAATGGCAGGTGCTTGAAAATTATTGCGTAAATAAATACGGAAAAAAGCCGAGAATTACAGGCGACGGCAGAGTTATATTAAACGGCGGTATCAACGGTGAAGTGCTTTGCTTCGGCAACAATGAAAGTTACAGGTATATTTCGGCGGAAAGCAGAATAAAGCGTTACAAGGTGATTTCCGATGTCAGATTAAAGGTGAAGCAGGGCAACAGATACGGCAGTGTAATAAAAAACAGCCTTGCGGATACAAGGCTTGTGCGCAGAAGATATGTTGACGCATTGACAGGCGGTGGTTCTGTGGGAACAGCCGACAGAATTATAAGCACCAGCAACGGTAATGCTTTTGAAATTGAACTTGTATGTCCGTATATGCTTATGTGCGAGGTCGGCAACAAAGCAACGATTAACGATGAGGTTATCGGTTCTTATGACGGACTTTATGTGCACAAGATAAGATACACTGCCGACAGCAAGAGCGAAAAAACAGTTATTACACTGAAAAAGGAGATTTGATATGTGGATTGCGGAGAATTTAAGTAAAAATTCAATTAATAAACCTACAGCGGAGAGCGGTAATGTTGTGATGAGTGAAATCGGCAACAATGCGATCATCGCCTCGGGCGAACATATAGGACTTGATTTTGTTACACCGTACGGAATCGTGTCTATTCCTCCCGTAAAGGAAAAAGCCGTTGTACTTCCGCTTGCCGACAAGGAGGTTTGCGTGGGCGTTATTTCGGAGGTTTCTTCCGTTCAGCCGGGTGAAATCCTGCTTAAGTCAAAGGGCGGTGCAGAAGTATATCTGAAAAATGACGGCTCGGTATATATAAACGGTGTAAAGGTTGGTGACTGATACGGATACGCTGATTAAAAATAAAGATATTGCGGTTGACAGCGGCGGCAGGTATATTCATATTTCGGGTGACGATGAAATTTTACAGCAGGCATTTTTTAAAATCAGCGCAAAATTTGCAGGCTTTGTGTATAACCGTGAACTCGGATGTGAACTAAACCAGGTGGATTTTGATGATGAGAATTTTCAAGAAAAAGTTAATCTTATAATGTCGCAGGCACTGGCGGATTTTCCGACAGTTACTGCGAAAGTTTTGGCTTTGAGAAAACCGAAATTCAGTATCAGACTGATTTGCAACGAAAGCGTAAGAGAGGAGATTATTAATACAGATGATTACCTATGATGAAATTTACAACAGAATGAAATCGGAGTTTTCGGCAAAAAGCAAATATGATTTTGACGAAGCGAGTGATGCGGCAATAAGAATGAGAGTGCTTGCAGGCGAAATTTTTAACGCAATGACAAATATTGAGTGGCTGAAAAATCAGATGTTTGTTGCTACCGCAAGCGGCGAGTATCTTGATTATTTTGCATCTCAAAGAGGACTTGAGCGTAAGCAGGCGCAGAAAGCGCAGGGTGAACTTACATTCTTTATCAATGAACCTGTTGAAAACAGCATTTTTATTCCTAAAGGAAGTATGGTCGCCACGGCAGACACCGAGCCGCTAAGATATGTTACTGTTGAAGATGCGGAGATTGCGGCGGGAAATACACTTGTCAGCGTTTCGGCAGAGGCGGACAAGGCGGGTAAGATTTCAAATATTCCCATTAATACAGCAAAAATCATTGTATCCGCACCTGCGGAAATCAATTACGCATATAACAGAGAACCGTTTGAGGACGGTTGTGACGCAGAAACCGACGATGAATTAAGGGAAAGAATTAAGGCAAGTTTTCTTGTGCCGTCAAACGGAACAAACAAAGCATATTACGAAAAACTTGCGCTAAGTGTACCCGGAATTACTAAAGCGGGAGTTATAGCAAAGGGCAGAGGTACGGGCACGGTAGATGTATATGTAAGCAACGGAGAAAATTCACCGTCATCGGCGGCAGTGGCACAAGCGCAGGTGCTTATCGCCAAAAACAGAGAACTGAATGTTGATGTTAAAGTTATTTCGGCACAATTGAGAAAAATTAATTTGTCTGTCGCAGTGTATGCTAAAGACGGATATATCAGAAATGATATAGTGAACATTTGTACACAGGTGTTTAAAGATTACTTAAATGAAATTGAGATCGGCGGTACTATGTATGTGGCGGAGCTTGGAAAAAGGCTGATGAACAGCGGCTGTATTTGTTCATATAAATTTCCGACGAATTTTGTTGATGTGAATGCGACGGCGGCACAGGTATTTTCGGTCGGCACTGTAAAAATTGAGGTGAAATGATGGACAGTTATACTTCAATGATTAAAAAACTTACGGATACCAAACTTTATTTGGTTAGAACAGGCGGCAGAACTTATGCGGAATTAAAAGCCTTTGCCGCAGGGCTTGATCTGCTTTTTAACGAGCTTGACGAAATGCTTAAAGAATATTTCATTGACACGGCGCAAAGTTACGGACTTACCGAACGGGAAAGATTTACAGGCGCAGTGAGAGATGATTTGAGTATTGAGAAAAGGCGGGAACTTTTAAAGATAAGAGAGCAGACAAACGAGGAGTTTTGTACTCCCGAGGGTTTTAATAAAATTTTGGAGGGATACGGACTCGGTAATTTTAAAATCACCGAAAATCCGTCCCAAAACGCTTTGAGCGTAAAAATTTCCGATTCCTTGAGCGAATTAAATAAAGTATGGGTAAATAAGATGATTGAAAAAGACTTCCCTGCTCATCTTGAGATTACGGTTGAATTTGCAAGTTGATTTTAAGGGCGAACGGTAAAGTGTGGTTCGGCTTACTTTAGTCAAGCGACAAAATATTAAATAACAAAAAATTTGAGCGGTAAACCACAACCCACCACTCATTAAAATACAAACAAAAAACTCCTATCGGTAATGGTTACTGATAGGAGTGTAATTTTTTAATCCTCATTTAATTTTCTGACCTTTTCCATGTGGCGGAAATGTTTATAGCGGTAAAGTACATTTTCTGCCCATTCTCGGTCAATTTTTATAAAGCCTTTAAGTTTTTTGTCTTTATAAGCAAATTTGTCAATGATTCCCTTTGACTTGCCGTATATTTCAAGTCGTGCGGTTTGTACATACGGTTCTTTGTCTTTGCCTGTAAAATATGTAAAGCCCATTGTGTTGGTTTCTCTGTCATACATTGACAGGTAACCCTCGTTTACTTCAATGTTTCCGAGCTTTTTCGATACCGTCTGGCTAATTGCGAGTTTTGTCAATTCTACAGCCATATCGTCAAGTCCCGATTCAAAAATAAACAGCTTTTCCTTGAATGCATTGAATGTTGGCACAATTCGCTTGTTGATGTTGCGCAGATTGCTGTATTTGTTTTCAAGCTCATTGTCGCAAAGCTGAAAACGGTCAATTTTAGGTATAAGGTAAACCATAAAACGGTTTTTCATATCGTTATATAAAAGCGGATAGTTAAGTTTAGCGGTGTAGCCGCAGGACGGACATCTGAAATCAAACAACTCTCCGTCAAGCACTCTTTTTCTTATAGTTTTGTCTCGTGCAGGATTTATGCTTGTGTGGATTTCCGCTTTGCTAAGTTCTCCACAACCCGGACACACTATTGCTTTTATTACCTTGTCCGACATATTTCAACACCTCTTTCTAAAATATTATATCAAACAAGTACATTTTTAACAAGCAAATTCAAAAAAAATATTGATTTTATCTTTAATATCTGTCATAATAATAGTGTTATAAAAACGAACCCGCATTTATGCGTTAAAGGAGATATTGCTATGACTTTTTTTGATACTGTTAAAGGTACAGTCAACACTGCGGCAGATACTATTTCTAATGTTACTCAGAATATTGTTGAGAAAAACCGTACAAATGCAAAACTTAACCGTCTTCGTCTTATTATGAAATGTGAAAGTGAGCTTATGAACAGAGCATATATTGCTTTGGGTAAGTCTTTCTATGAGAATGCAAAGAAAGGCGAGAGCGTTTCTGAAGAACAGCAGAAAAAGCTTTTTGAAGTAATTGAAAATTCCAAAGCTAAGATTGCCAAGGCAAGAGAGTGTTACCGTCAGATTGTTGACAGTTCAAACGATATTTTTTACGGTACACCCGAAACACAGCCGAAACCTGAATTTAAAAACGAAGAGGTTGTTGACATTACAGTTGCTTGCTCAAATGAAAACGAGTACAAAAGTTCTCCTTTCGAGGCACAGCCGGAGAAAAAGGAAGAGCCTGCAAAAGAAGTTCAGAACGAACCCGTAAAAGAAGAAGTTAAAACAGAAGAGAAAAAATCTGTTGATAGGGAGATGGAGGCTTTAAAGGCTTATGTAAATAGGCTCTCACAGAGAGATGCTAAGGACGAAAGCCTTGACGCCGACACCGAAACCGATGACACAGAGTTATTTTGATTTTAACTAAAAAATAAATTCTTATCCGCTGTTCTTTGTGAATGGCGGATTTTTTTTGCCGTGAATTTAGGCGGTTATTTATCAAAAGTTGGGGTAAATTATGGTTAACTAAACTTTTATAATTCTTATGCCAAAATTCACCTTAATTTCACACGGTCAATATAATATAATCATATACAGAGGCTATGATATTTACACAGTCAGAAAAAAGTATAGTATCATACGAAATCGCCGATTTTTGTATCATTTTTGCATCTAAACAAAATTGTTGTTCTTTTTTGCTTGACAAAATCGTTGTATAGATATATAGTTATATGTATTAATGAGTGTAATACAAAGTGCGTATATAAAAGCTGATTTGTATAGAAAGGGAGCAACTTTTTAATGAAAAAGTTTGTGTTGATATTTGTTACTGCGGTTGCGGTGGCTAGTGTTTCTGTTTTTGCCGCATATAATTTACCGGAAAACACCGATGCATCTAAATACGAAAACACGCATACTATGGCGTCAACTGTTATTAACAAAAAGCCTGCAGAGTTTACTACATCGCCGAATGTTGATATGACAGGATTTGAACTTACCAAAAATTCGCCGTCAAAGTTGAACTTAAAATGCGTTGATGAGTATCAGGAAGAGTGCTTTCCAAACAATGCTTACCACCCAAAGGTGCTTGATTTAGGTAAAGACGGTTGGAACGGATACAGATACTGGGTGTCATACACTCCGTATCCGCAAGGCAATGATGAATACGAAAATCCGCATATTGTTGCATCGAACGATTTAATTAACTATTCCGAAATTAAATTTTCGCAACCTGTTCTCTCAAATTATAAAAATGGCAGATGCTTTAATTCGGACAGTGAGATCGTTTATAACAATGACTTGAATCGTCTTGAGATAATATGGAGATACACAGACTATGATATTGATTATGCCTCTCTTTTAATGAGTTATTCATATGACGGCAATACATGGAGCAAACCGGAAACTTTTTTTGAAACCTATGACAGAAAAAAAGAAGATATGGTAAGTCCCGGTATTGTATATGATAGCGGTACATACAGAGTGTGGTATGTAAATGCTTATAAAGTAAAGTATCGTGAACTCAAGGATGGAAAATGGTCAAAAATAAGAATGTGTAAACTGCCTTATGAAAACGATGCATTTACATGGCATATAGATTTAATTAAGAATAATGATAAGTACGAAATTCTGACTTGTGCAACCGAAGATAAGCAAGATAGAAAACATATGAATCTTTACTATGCAAAGTCAGATGACGGATTGAAATTCGGCACTGCAAAAAAGGTTCTTGAGCCTACCGGTAACGATTTTGACTGGGACGGCAACGGACTTTACAGGTCGACATTTATGTATTCGGACGGAATGTATTATGTCCTTTACGGCGGAAGAAATGACGCCAAAAATTTTGGTGTGGGACTTTTATTCGGCAAAGATATGTATAATCTTTACGGTACAAACTGCGATTATATAAATGACGGAGTAAACAGCGCCGGGAAGTTTTGGAATTTTATAGATCAGTATAAAGATTTTTCAAGTGAATCCGAGATAAGCGAGAAAGGCTTTAAAGTTGACGGTTGACTTAGTAATGCTGATTTAGTTTAGAAAGGGTACATATGAAGAGAATACTTGCATTTTTGCTTGTGGCAGTTATGACTGCATCGGTTTTTGCAGGCTGTGCAAATACAGGAAATGCTGTTTCAAACGGTGTGAGTGAAAGTACAACATCAACATCAGAAACAAAGCCGCAGATATCATCAGCCGCTTTAAGCAAACAAACTAATTTAAAAAGTAAAAATACAGAAACTGACTCAAAAAAGAAATTTAAACAGGATTTTAATTTTTCTTCAAATTCAATAAGCAAACTTAATTTGATAAATTCCGACAGTACAATTGAAAGTTACTATCCGAACAATGCATATCATCCAAAGCTGATTGATATGGGTAAGGAATGGAACGGTTACAGATTTTGGTTGTCTTACACACCTTATCCAAGTGGTAATGACTACTACGAAAATCCGCAGATTGTCGGAACAAACGATCTTATAAATTATTCGGAGGTAAAATTTACAGAGCCGCC
The DNA here is from genome assembly GCF_023921805.1 of Ruminococcus sp. FMBCY1. GTDB lineage: Bacteria > Bacillota > Clostridia > Oscillospirales > Acutalibacteraceae > Ruminococcoides > Ruminococcoides intestinale_A. The sequence goes on from NZ_CP074197.1 coordinate 1,862,412, forward strand.
GCTTGCAAATTATAAAAAATCCGTACGCTATAATTCGGACAGTCATCTTGTATATAACAAAGAACTTGACCGCCTTGAGTTGTTTTGGAGATATACGGATTACGATACCGACTATATGGCATTGTATATGAGATATTCGTATGACGGTGATAATTGGAGCGACAAACTTGTCTATTTTGAAACCTACGAAAAAGAAAAGTATGATATGGTGAGTCCTGCCATAATCCGTGACGACGGTGCATATAAAGTATGGTATGTGTGTCATTATCAACTCTATTACAGAGAATTGAGAAACGGTGTATGGTCGCAGCCTCAACCGACAGACTTAACTTTTGAAGACGGTGCATATGTATGGCACCCTGATGTAATAAAAACAAACCGTGGATATGAATTGTTAGCCTGCGCTACAACCAATAAAAAAGACAGAAAGCATATGAATCTGTATTTTTCAGCATCGGAGGACGGGTTCAATTGGGAAACAGCAATGAAAGTAGCTTCTCCGTCAGATGATTATACAGCGTGGGACGGCGGCGGACTTTACAGACCGTCATTCATATATGCGAATAATCACTATATAGTTATGTACAGTGCAAGAAACGATTACAACGACTTCGGTATCGGACTCCTTGTCGGCAGGAATATGTTTAACCTGCATGGTACCGATTTGGATTATATATATAATGGTCAGGCAGATGCCTCACACTTGTGGGATTATCTGAACAACGATTTATAAACCGTGCAATGCGACTTACGCACGGAAATGTTTGGAGGTGACAAAATGAATACTGAAAAGCGTGCTGTAGTGCTTGCTTGTGTAACACTGCAGTTTGATTGCGACCGAATTATTAAGATTGCAAAGCAGATTGCAGACGATACGGACTGCGACTTAAGAGTATTGTCTGTGCTTGAGCCTACACACGATTACACCGAGGCAGCTTGGCAGATTGAATACCTTAATATGGTATCAAAACAGTTTGGTGCGGATATGACAGTGCTTTTTGATAAGAACGCAGATCGTGCAGCGGCTGAATTTGCCAAGAAAAATAATGTCGTAAGAATTGTAACGGGACTTCACGATGGCGGTAAAGAAAGCTTCCTTGTAGGCTTTAACATAATTTTGCCTGAAATGCCGCTTACAATGGTTGCAAAAGATAATATGGTCTATTCTATGGATGTATGTAAGGTATGTTCATAAGAATTTAAAATTATTTAATATGTTAATGTGATTTAAAAGTTTGCAAATTCTTTTTCTTTCTTAATATACTCTCCCTAAAAAGGCTGACTTCGGCAATTGATACCGAGTCAGCCTTTTATAATTATTTTGCTAAACTATAAATTATTTATATTACCTTATAATTCAGCTGTGTTAAAATTCTATATTGTTTTCCAAAGTTGAATTAGCGTTAAAAAACATTATATAATAAATCGGAATATAAGTTATTTTGCCTTTTGTCTGAACTTTTCTTTCGTTTGATACTACAAAGGCTTTTTTTATGTGGTAGTCTTCATTTTGTACAAATGTATTAAGAGCACTGTGAACTGTGTAATCTTTGCCCGATTTAACCTCAATAGGTACTGCCGAAAGGCTGTTATAGTCATCTATCAAATAATCAACTTCGCCCTTACTGCGGTTGTCATAGTAAAATAATTTATATCCGTGCGCAGTCAATTCGCTTGCCACTACAGTTTCATATACCGAGCCAAGATTTATACTGCTTTTATTATCCAAAATTGCTCTGATATTATTACCGTACAAAATACTTGTCAAAATACCCACATCATTAAGATATAGTTTCAGCAGATTTTTTCCTGTGGATTCAATTAACGGAAAAACAGGATTGGAAATTGCCTGTACATTAAGTGCTATGCCGGCGCTTATAAGATATTCAAATTCATCACTGTAATCTGTAAAAGTTTTGCCTTTTTTATTTTCAATGTTTTTTGCTATTACTCGTTTCTTTTTATTTTCCATATTAGAAGGAATAAGATCATAAATTCTGCGTATTTTTAGCTTTTTTTCTTCATCATATTTTGATGCGTCTGCTGCATAATAATCGTGTGTTTCGTTTTGGATATTTCGCACGGACTGAATATTTTTTTCATTAAGATATGAGTTGACTGCATCCGGAAGACCGCCTATAAGCAGATATTTTTGAAAATAATCCATCATTTTATTGTGCATATTTTCATCAAGTGATTGTAATTCTTTGAATTTATTTTGCACTGCGGAGATTACAAATTCATTCATTCCGTTAGCATACAAAAATTCTTCAAAATCAAGCGGATACATTCGTACTTTACGAATACTTCCTATAGGAATTGATGTTGTTTGCGACAATGTTACACCCAAAAGCGAGCCGCTTGCTATATATGTGAACTTATTATCTTGAGATAAAAACTTAAGCAGTGTAAGTAAATGCGGATATGCCTGAATTTCATCTATAAATATTAATGTGTCGGATTTAGCTTTCATTTTATTGCCTGCAATCATACTTACTTGCAAATAAAAATCTTCAATAGTTTTTGTATTGGCAAAAAGACGGTCGCCTATGGAATCTTCAACCATATTTATTTCAATAAAATTTTCAAATAATCTTTGACCTACATAACGAATAATATATGTTTTTCCGACCTGCCTTGCGCCGTCAATCAAAAGAATTTTTTGAGTGTCAGATTTTAAATGTTCGTCAATCAATTTTTCGATTTTTCTGTAGAGCATATCATTTCCTCCGTTCTGACTTTTCAAGTAAATTTTATCACAAATAATATGACTTTTCAATAATATGATGTCGAATAAATTATGACTTTTCAAAGTTTGTGGGTGTGGGCAAAGCCCGCAAGACTTTAAAAAGCCTTGTTCTGATTTTTTATTATTTAAGCAATGCAAAAGGGCTGTCCCAAAACGGGACAGCCCAAAATATTACGCTATATAATATCAGTACAAAAATGACTGAATTACATCTCAGCAATAGCAGCCTGAGCAGCAGCAAGTCTTGCGATCGGCACACGGAATGGTGAACATGATACATAGTCAAGACCAATCTTATGACAGAACTCAACTGATGATGGGTCACCGCCGTGCTCACCGCAGATACCTACGTGGAGCTTGTTGTTTACAGGCTTACCGAGCTTAATAGCTGTTTCCATGAGCTTGCCAACACCTGTCTGGTCGAGCTTAGCAAATGGATCGTTCTCGAATATCTTAGCATCGTAGTAAGCGTTGAGGAACTTACCTGCGTCATCTCTTGAGAAGCCGAATGTCATCTGTGTAAGGTCGTTTGTACCGAAGCAGAAGAAGTCAGCCTCTGTAGCGATCTCGTCAGCTGTAAGAGCAGCTCTTGGAATCTCGATCATTGTACCAACTTCGTACTCAAGCTCGATGCCTGCAGCTGCGATTTCAGCGTCAGCTGTTTCAACAACCATCTTCTTAACATACTTAAGTTCCTTAACCTCGCATACGAGCGGAATCATAATTTCAGGCTTAACTGTCCAATCAGGATGAGCCTTCTTAACATTGATAGCTGCACGGATAACAGCCTTTGTCTGCATCTTAGCAATTTCAGGATATGTTACTGCAAGACGGCAGCCACGGTGACCCATCATTGGGTTGAACTCGTGGAGTGAAGCAATGATAGCCTTGATTGCTTCAACGCTCTTGCCCTGAGCAGCAGCAAGTTTCTCAATGTCAGCTTCCTCTGTAGGAACGAACTCGTGGAGTGGCGGATCAAGGAATCTGATTGTAACCGGGTTACCCTCAAGAGCCTCATAAAGAGCCTCGAAGTCGCCCTGCTGGTAAGGAAGAATCTTATCAAGAGCAGCTTCTCTCTCTTCTACTGTATCAGAGCAGATCATCTCTCTGAATGCAGCGATTCTGTCCTCTTCAAAGAACATATGCTCTGTACGGCAAAGACCGATACCCTCGGCACCGAGCTCACGAGCCTTTTTAGCATCAGCAGGTGTATCAGCGTTTGTTCTTACTTTAAGCTTTCTGTACTTGTCAGCCCAGCTCATAATTCTGCCGAACTCGCCTGCGATAGTAGCGTCAACAGTTGGAATAACACCGTCATAGATGTTACCTGTTGAACCGTCGATTGAAATGTAGTCACCCTCGTGGAACTCTTTGCCTGCGAGTGTGAACTTCTTGTTAGCTTCGTCCATGTTGATGTCGCCGCAACCTGATACACAGCAAGTACCCATACCACGAGCAACAACAGCAGCGTGTGATGTCATACCGCCACGAACTGTGAGGATACCCTGTGAAGCCTTCATACCTGTGATGTCCTCAGGTGAAGTCTCAAGACGAACGAGAACAACCTTCTCGCCCTTTGCGTTCCAAGCCTCAGCATCTTCAGCTGTGAATACAACCTTACCGCAAGCAGCACCCGGTGAAGCACCAAGACCCTTGCCGATTGGTGTAGCAGCCTTAAGAGCAGCAGCATCAAACTGTGGGTGGAGAAGTGTGTCGAGGTTACGAGGGTCGATCATAGCAACTGCCTCTGCCTCTGTTCTCATGCCCTCGTCAACGAGGTCACAAGCAATCTTAAGAGCAGCCTGAGCTGTTCTCTTACCGTTTCTTGTCTGGAGCATATAGAGCTTCTTGTTCTCAACAGTGAACTCCATATCCTGCATATCTCTGTAGTGATCCTCAAGAGTTTTGCAAACAGTCTGGAACTGAGCAAATGCCTCAGGGAATGTTTCAGCCATCTGAGCGATTGGCATTGGTGTACGAACACCTGCAACTACGTCTTCGCCCTGTGCGTTTGTAAGGAACTCACCCATGAGCTTCTTTTCACCTGTAGCAGGATCTCTTGTAAATGCAACACCTGTACCGCAATCGTCACCCATATTACCGAATGCCATTGACTGTACGTTTACTGCAGTACCCCATGAATAAGGAATATCGTTATCACGACGATATACGTTAGCTCTTGGGTTATCCCATGAACGGAATACAGCCTTGATAGCGCCCATAAGCTGCTCCTTAGGATCGTCAGGGAAGTCAACGCCGATTTTAGCCTTGTACTCTGCCTTGAACTGTGAAGCAAGCTCCTTAAGATCGTCAGCGTCAAGCTCAACGTCCTGTGTAACGCCCTTCTTAGCCTTCATTTCGTCGATAAGCTCTTCAAAGTACTTCTTACCAACTTCCATAACTACATCAGAATACATCTGAATAAATCTTCTGTAGCAGTCCCAAGCCCAACGAGGGTTGTTGGACTTCTTTGCAATAACTTCAACAACTTCTTCGTTAAGACCGAGGTTGAGGATTGTATCCATCATACCTGGCATTGATGCTCTGGCACCTGAACGAACTGAAACGAGGAGCGGATTCTCTAAGTCACCGAACTTCTTGCCTGTGATCTCTTCCATCTTGCCGATGTACTCGTTGATCTGACCCTGAATTTCTTCGTTGATCTCTCTGCCGTCCTCATAGTACTGAGTACAAGCCTCTGTTGTAATTGTAAAGCCCTGTGGTACAGGAAGTCCTAAACTTGTCATTTCTGCAAGGTTAGCACCCTTACCGCCGAGAAGCTCACGCATGTTAGCATTACCTTCTGAGAAAAGGTATACCCATTTGTTTGCCATTTTGGTAATCCTCCTAAAAATAATAAATTATACGGCTGTGGCGAAAATTGTGTCAAAATTCGCCCGCTTGTATAAGCCTACACATAATTATAACAAAGTTTGTTCAAAATAGCTATAGATTTTTTAAAATTTTTTCCTATAAAATTCAATTTTATACTTCATCAATATTGTATAAATCGTTTAAATTTACCCCTAATGTTGTTTTTTTGTAAAATACTCTTGAAATTTGTATTTTTTATGCGATAATATTAATATGTCTTGTTGTGTGTACATATTAAAGTAAACACACAAATTACAGAATACCAAGGAGATTACATATGAATAATTGTGCGATTATTCTTGCGGGCGGCGAAGGCAAGCGTATGAAAAGCGACAAGCCGAAAACACTTTCGCTCGTACTTGGCAAGCCTATGCTTGAGTGGGTTATTTCTTCACTTAAAAAGGCAGGCGTTAATGACATCTGCATTGTAAAGGGCTTTAAAAAAGAATGTATAGATGAATTTGTGTCAACACTTGATTTTAAGGTTGAAACGGTTTATCAGGCAGAGCGACTCGGTACAGGCCACGCAGTAATGATGGCTAAAGACTTTCTTGAAAGTCACAAAGGCGACAGCGTGGTGATTTTAAACGGCGACGCACCTTTTATGGACAGCAAAACCATTGAAAAGTCACTTGAACAGCACATAAACACTCAATCAAGTGCAACTGTAATTTCCGCAATGGTTGACGACCCTACAGGCTACGGCAGAATTGTCCGTGACGAAAACGGCGATGTAAAGTCAATCGTAGAACAGAAAGACGGCAGTGAAGAAATCCTTAAGATTAAGGAAGTAAATTCGGGCGGTTTCTGGTTTGACGCAGAAAAGCTTTTGTCTGTGCTCGGCAGAATTTCATCCGATAATAATGCAAAGGAATATTATTTGCCCGACGCATTAAAACTTTTGCTTTCGGACGGCTGTAAGGTAGGCGTTTATACCGCAGAGTGCAGCGACACAGTGCTCGGCGCAAATGATCCCGCACAGCTTGAGGAGCTTAACAATATTGCAAAAGACAGGGGATATACCTGTTAAGATAATAGTAGAATACAAACTATAGAGTAAAAAGGAGCGATTACAATGAATTTTCACGGAAAAGACATTAAAATCTTTACCGGAAGCTCAAATGTAAATGTAGCCAAAGGAATTGCAGGCAGCCTTGGAGTTCCGCTTGGTAAGAGCGAATGTACTCAGTTTTCTGACGGTGAAATAGCGGTTTCTCTTCAGGAATCTGTAAGAGGCAGCGATTGCTTTATCGTTCAGTCAACTTGCACTCCGGTAAATGACAATTTAATGGAAATGCTTATTATGATTGATGCCATGAAGCGTGCTTCCGCTGCAAGAATTACAGCAGTTATGCCTTACTTCGGCTATGCAAGACAGGACAGAAAAGCTAAGGCAAGAGATCCGATTTCGGCAAAACTTTGTGCTGACATCATCACATCAGCAGGTGCCGATCGTGTGCTTACAATGGATCTTCACGCAAACCAGATTCAGGGCTTCTTTAATATCCCTGTTGACCACCTCTATGGTTCTCCTATCCTTGCTAACTATATGAGAGAGAAAATCGGCGGAAACTTTGATGAATACATCGTTGTTTCTCCTGACCTCGGTTCGGTTACCCGTTCAAGAAACTTTGCGTCTAAGATTGGCACAGGTCTTGCTATTATTGATAAGAGAAGACCAAAGGCTAATGTTTGCGAAGTTATGAACATCATCGGTGACGCAAGAGGCAAAAAGGTTATCCTTGTTGACGATATGATTGACACAGCAGGCACACTTTGCAACGCAGCAAACGCTATAGTTGAAAAGGGCGGTGCTACTGAAGTTTATGCTTGTGCTACACACGCAGTTCTTTCAGGTCCTGCTATCGAGAGAATTAAGAACAGCGCAATCAAAGAGGTTGTTCTTCTTGATACAATCCCTGTTCCGCAGGAGAAGATGATTGACAAGTTCACAGTTCTTCCTGTTGCTCCTACATTTGCAGAGGCTATCGCAAGAATTTACAATGACAAGCCGTTTACACCTGCATTTGGTTAATGAACCGAAAATTAAATAGCGATTATACAGGCGGGTTTCAAATAACCCGCCATTTCGCCTTTTGAAAGATTTTAATATTTGAAAATAGATTTATTTTTGTTTTGCTCTAAATATGGGAGTAATATTAATGGATTACGGCTTACAAACTTTCGGTCGGGAAACAGATTTTGAAAAATAACAATATATATCCTCGATTACAAAAAGTTTGTTCGACCTTTTTAAAGGCTTGACCTAAATTTTAAAATCATTTAATCTTAACCGTGTGCTAAATCATAATTTAACCTAAAAACAACAGACATAACAGTTATACGAACTGCTTGAGGTATAATAAAGAAATGGATCTTTTTAATTTAACATTTGATAAAGGCAATGAAAACAATGTAATTATAGATAAATTTGTAGATGAATATTCACAATGGACTGTAGCGGGAAATGTGCCCGAAATCGCCTCGCTTGATGTAAACTATGCTCTTGAACTTCAAAAGCACAGACTTGACGAGCATAACGCAAAGATAGAAACTGTTTTCAGCACCAAAGACAGCACTTTTAAAGACGGAGCGGTAAAATGTTTTACAGTTCCCGACAAAGGCGACTATCAGACCGTTATCGGCTGTAAGGATTACAAAACCACAGAAACGGTCTATGTTAATAATGAAAAGAAAAGAAAATCAAAAATAAGACAGAATTTATATGTTGCCGTTACAAGACTTCTTAATCAGAATGCTGACGGTGCTCTTGCCTGCCCTAACTGCGGTGCGGTCAGCGGTATCAGAGAACTTCTGACAGGCTGTAAAAGCTGCGAAACAAGATTTATTATTAACGATTTGTTCCCTAAAGTTACCAACTTTTATGCAATCAAAGAAGTTGCAGGCGGAAAAAAAGTAGTAAAAAATTCAGCTATAGCCGTTGTTTTGATTACTATGTTTGCGTTTGCCGGCAGTTTGTTTTTTATAAATTACAAAAACGGCAATCTTTTGCCCGAAAACAGTGATTTCATAATGAATATTATATTCTGCACTTTATACGGACTTATAGGCGGTGCGTTTTGCGGATATCTTTTGTGGGGCTTAGGTATGTTTATGTACCTTATATTCGGCGCAATAAAAAGTATGTTTTTGCTTGGCCCTCATATAAAGGCAAAGACAAAACTGCCAAAACTTATGCGACAGATTGACCCGAATTTTTCTTATGAATTTTTTATCGGCAAGGTTATAAATCTTATTAAACTGATGATATTCAGTGACGATTACACTAATCTTGCGGCATATGACGGCAAGCCTATGCAAAATAAATTTAAAGACATAATAGATGTAAAATACGACTCAACCGTTAAATTTAACGGATTTAAAATAAACGGATCTTATTGTTATGTCGATATTACGGCATATACCACGGTTTTAAAAATTGATTGCGGAGATGTAAAAAAAGCAAAAGAAAAATTCAGAATTGTTGTTTGCAAAAACATTAATGCAATAGCCGATGCAGGTTTTTCTATTAAAAAGGTAAGCTGTAAAAGCTGCGGCGGCAGTTTTGACGCTACAAGAGAGCATAATTGCCCTTATTGCGGTAATCCTTACCACCTCGGCAATGACGATTGGGTTGTAATTGAATTTAATAAAGAATAATTTATATAAAGGAAGGTATTTATGTTTGGTAATAAAAAGAGCTTTGGCGGCGGTGTCGAGCTTTTGGTAGTAGGACTCGGAAACCCCGATAAAAAGTACGAAAACACCCGTCATAACGCAGGCTGGCTTGCGATTGACGCAATAGCCGAGAGTCTTGACTGCAAGGTTGACAGAGTAAAATTTAAAAGCTATGTCGGCGAATGTAATATAGCAGGCAGAAAGGCAATGCTTATGAAACCTACCACATATATGAACAACAGCGGTCAGGCGGTGGTAGAGGCGATGAATTTCTACAAAATTTCACCTGAAAATGTGATAGTATTATTTGACGATATATCCCTCGATGTCGGTAAAATGCGTATTCGCTCAAAGGGCAGTGACGGCGGACAGAGAGGAATGAAGAGTATTATATATTTAAGCGGCAGTGATAAGTTCCCACGAGTTAAAATAGGAATCGGCGCAAAGCCTACACCCGAGTGGGATTTAGCGGATTGGGTGCTTTCAAGATTTTCCAACGATGAACAGAAGAAACTTGCACAGGTATTTGAAAATGCCGCAAAAGCCGTTGAACTTATGGCAGACGGAAAAATCGACAGAGCAATGAATTTGTTTAATTAACATTTTTATAAAACAATGTTGAAAAAATCGGTAATTATCCCAATTTTTGATAAATAAAAAGTGAACAAAAAATTAAAGCAAGATGAATTATGAAATTTTTAGTTGATGTTTTTAAAAACAGTGAGGTTTTTAACTCACTCGAAAAAGCTGTTGTGCATGGCGGCAGTGTTTGCGCTACGGGACTTTCCGCCGTTCACAAGGCACATATTATCTATTCGCTGTGTTGCCGCAAGAGCGCCACAGCCTTTTGTGTTGCCTCCGACGAGCGAGAGGCGCAGACAATCTGTAATGACCTTGCAAGTATGGGTATGCGTGCTTATTTTTACCCCGAGCGTGATTTTAATTTCAGAGATATTCAGAGCGCCTCAAGAGAGTACGAACACGCAAGACTTAAGGTACTGCTCAAACTCATTGACGGCGAATGTGATGTAGTTGTCAGCTGTATTGATGCAGCGTCGCAGTTCACAGTGCCAAAGGAATTTTTGAGGGACTGTGTTCTGACTTTAAAAGAAGACCTTGAAATCAGTATAGAAAAAGCCGTACGAACACTTACCCTGCTCGGATACGAGCGTTTTGATGCGGTAGAGGGCAGCGGTCAGTTTTCTGTAAGAGGCGGTATTCTCGATTTCTTTATGCCTGATGCCGAAAATCCTGTTCGTGCGGAATTTTGGGGTGATGAAATCACCGACCTTTCTTTCTTTGATATTGATACACAGCGAAGAGGGGAAAAGGCAGGCGAAATCCGTCTTTCGCCGTCTGCGGAGGTAATTATTGAGGACAGAACGGTGCTTGCCGACAAAATAGAAAATCTTGCAAAAGGCGTGCGAGGCAAAAAAGCTCCGCAGGTTAAGGAAACACTGCTTTCGGAGGCGGACAGCATCAGGTCGGGCGCAATGCTTTCAAATACCGACAAGTTTATTCCGCTTTTATATGATAAAGCCGAAACCTTATTTGATTATCTCGACAGAGATACTTTGATTTTCACTTCGGAGTTTAACAATATTTCAGAGCGTGGCAGAGCAATGGACTTCAGAAATGAAGAAACCGTAAAATCCGCCTTTGAGGACGGCATTCTTTGCAGAGGTCTTGACAAGTATTCACTCACTTTTGCGGAATGTGTTGATATTTTTACTTCTCACGGCATTGTTATGCTTGAGGGCTTTGTGCACGGTTCAACAACAATTCCTCTCAGAAAAATAGTATCGTTTTCTGCAAAACAGCTTTCTGTATGGAATGGTTCATACAAACAGCTTGAGGAGGACTTAAACGGTATGCTCACTGCAGAAAGCTGCGGTGTTGTGCTTGCGGGAACGGACAAGGCGGCAAAAAACCTTTGTGATTCGCTTAGAAATGACGGTATTCCCGCACAGTATGCCGATAAGTTGTCGGAAATAAAGAAAAACGCATTATTTGTATTGCCCGGTACTTTGAGCGCAGGATTTGAATATCCGCTCGAAAAATTCTTTATTATCACACAGGGGCATATTTCGTATGTGCCGAAAAAGAAAGCAAGAAAGAAAATATCAAAGGACAGCCGGGAGGTTTACAGCCTTTCGGAGCTTTCGCAGGGCGATTATGTGGTACACAGCGTTCACGGTATAGGTATTTTCGGCGGTATCCGTAAAATTGATACCCACGGAATTGTAAAAGACTACATCAAGATTGAGTATGCAAAGGGCGATGTTCTTTATGTGCCCGTAACTCAACTTGATATGGTTGCAAAATATATCGGCCCGTCCGAAAACAGTCGTGTAAGGCTTAATAAACTCGGCTCGCAGGATTGGCAGAAAGCAAAGTCAAGAGTAAAAGCATCTGTAAAGGACATTGCAAAGGAGCTTATTGCACTTTATTCCGCAAGAATGAAAGCAAAGGGCTATGCTTTTTCACAAGATAACGAATGGCAGCACGATTTTGAGGCTAAGTTTGAATACGAAGAAACTCCCGACCAGCTTAGGTGCTGTGATGAAATCAAGACAGATATGCAGAAAACCTCACCGATGGACAGACTTTTGTGCGGTGATGTAGGTTTTGGCAAAACAGAGGTGGCACTGCGAGCGGCATTTAAGTGCGTTGCGGATTCAAAACAATGCGCATTGCTTTGCCCGACAACAATTCTTGCGTGGCAGCATTACCAGACTGTGTGCAAGCGCTTTGAGGGCTATCCGATAAGAATTGAATTGCTGTCACGATTCAGAACGGCAAAACAACAGAAAGAAACTATAGAAAAGCTAAAGCGTGGAGAGGTAGATTTGGTGGTCGGCACGCACAGACTTGTGCAAAAAGATGTGGAGTTCCGTGACCTCGGACTTGCAATCATTGACGAGGAACAGCGCTTTGGCGTGGCACAAAAGGAACGCTTTAAGGAACTTTGCAAAAATGTTGATGTTCTTACTCTTTCGGCTACACCTATTCCAAGAACTCTCAATATGGCAATGAGCGGTTTAAGAGATATGAGTGTAATCGAGGAAGCGCCACGAAACCGTCAGCCTGTACAGACTTATGTTCTTGAACATGACGATGCGGTAATTAACGAGGCTATCCGCAAGGAACTGAGAAGAGGCGGACAGGTTTTCTACCTGCATAACGATGTTGCGACTATTGAATCCTGTGCCTCAAGAATTCTTGAGGCTGTGCCCGAGGCAAAAATAGCCATAGGTCACGGCAAAATGAAAGAGCACGAACTTAGCGAAGTATGGCGAATGATGATTGAACAGGAAGTAAATGTATTAGTATGCACCACTATAATAGAAACGGGTGTTGACCTGCCGAACGCAAATACGCTAATTATAGAAAATGCGGACAGAATGGGACTTTCACAGCTGCATCAGCTAAGAGGACGAGTAGGCAGAAGCAATCGCAGAGCCTATGCTTATCTTACATTCCGCAAAAACAAAGTGCTTACAGAAATTCAGCAAAAGCGCCTTGCCGCTATCAGAGAATTTACCGAATTTGGCAGCGGATTTAAAATCGCAATGCGAGATCTTGAATTAAGAGGCGCAGGAAACATTATGGGTGCTCAACAGCACGGACATATGGAATCTGTCGGATACGATATGTATCTTAAGCTGTTGGGCGAGGCAGTAAGCGAAGAAAAGGGCGAAGCCGCACAGTCTGCCGACCTTGATTGTCTTATTGATATTTCGGTAAATGCGCACATTCCGGAGAGCTATGTAGAAAGCCTTACTCTCCGACTTGATGTATATCGCAGAATCGCCGATATACGCAACAAAGAGGACAGCCTTGATGTTAAGGACGAACTCAAAGACCGTTTCGGCGAAATTCCCGAATCCGTGCTCGGACTTATTGATATTGCGCTTATAAGAAACTGTGCAAACGCAATGGGTATTTACGAAATCAGGCAGACGGATACCAATGTTTTACTGTTTGTCAAAGAGATAAAATCGCCGAAGGTTATAGAACTTCTTTCAAGGCTCAACGGCAGAGCAATGCTGTCTGCGGGCAACAAACCGTACATTACAATAAGATGTGGCGGCGGTTCTTCGCTTGATATGCTCAAAAAAGTATTTAAAATCTGATAGTTGTCTGAAAATTTTGCCGAAAAAGCAATAAATTTTAGAAAATATATAGACAATACAAATTTTTTTGTGTATAATCATAAAGTACGCACCCTGTCATTTTACGGGTGAAATAGAATTTTTTAAGGACGGTAAATATTATGAAACCATATGCAAAGATCGGTTCATTGTTGCTTGCACTGATTATTGCTGTTGCAGCGGTTGGCTGCACTCCAATCAGCCTTAATGCAGAATGGGCTTACAGGACAGATAAAGTAGAATTGCCAATCGGCGTTTACAGCTACTCGCTTAAAACAGCTTACTCACAAGCTCAAAATTATGCGTCGAAACTTGCTTCATATGACGAGGCTTCCGATTCATGGCTTGACCTTGAGATTACAGACGATGACGGCGACAAGGCGATTGCAAGAGATTGGATCAAAAACGAGGCAGAAACAATGTGTCTTAATTACATTGTGACTGACAACCTCGTTGAGGAGCTCGGCATTGATATGAGCGGCGCTACCGCAGATTCGGCTAAAAAAACAGCCGAGGAATATTGGACAGTAGGTCCTTACGCTTCATACGGCTACTATATGCCTTATAAAGACCAGTACGAGCCTTACGGTGTTTCTTTTGAAAGCTTTGAATATTGCACAACACTTTATAACACAAAATACACAGCAGTATTTGAAAAGCTTTACGGTGAGGGCGGTTCAAAAGAGGTAAAGGATGACGAATTTATTTCATACTTTACAGAAAACTATACAGACTATAAGTACATAAAAGCAAATCTTTATGAGTCAACAACCGACGAGTCAAACAACAGCAAAGATGCAGCGCTTTCCGACGAAGACGCAAAGAAGATTACAGACGAGTTTGACGGTTACGCAAAGGAACTTAATAACGGTACTTCTTTTGACGATATTGTAAATAAGTACAAGACAGCTAACTCACTTACAGACGATCCGTCAACATCAGCTGTAGAAAACCTTAAAAGCAGTTCACTCGGCGATGAGCTTAAGACAGCTCTCGGCGAAATGAAAGCGAACGAGGCTAAGACAGTTAAGGTAGGTTCAGGCAATACAGCGGTTTACTACCTTATCTATAAGGGTGACATCAACTCAGACATTGACAGCTATGTTTACGATTCAACACAGCGCAACAAATTGCTTGCAGATATGAAAAAAGACGAGTTTGCAAAGTATGTTGATGACCTTGCTCAAAAGACAGATTGTGAAAAGAATCAGTCTGTACTTGATCAGTATAAGCCTGAGCTTTACTTTGTAAAACCTGAAAGCTCATCAGCAAGCTCAAGTTCTTCAAGCTCAAGTTCTTCAAGTTCATCTTCTTCAAAGTAAAAGTTTAAAAATCAAAATGCCACACAGCCTTTGTGTGGCATTTAGTGCAGATATTTTCAACCGATTAATAACCTTTTAAATATATGAAAGGAGTCAACAGTATGAAAAGAAAAATAATTGCTTTAATTTCCGTACTTGCACTCAGTTTTTCTGTATTTGCTTTTTCGGTAAGTGCGGTTGAAGGCGAAGAAAGCGGCGGAGAAATTATTGAAACCGAGCCTGCTCCCGAGCCGGAACCGACATATGAGCCGGAACCCGAGCCGGAGCCGACATACGAGCCGGAACCCGAACCGACATATGCTCCCGAGCCCGAACCGACATATGCTCCCGAGCCGGAACCGGAGCCTACAGAGCCTTATTATGAAGAGCCTACTTACAGTTATGATGATAAGCCATACTACAGCGACGGCGACGATGTATATGTAGGCGGCGGTCAGTCAACATATACTGTACCCGAAACCACTGCGCCTCCTGCACAGATGTATTCTGTAAGCAAAGATACTATTGACGATAAAACGCTTTCACAGAGCGATTGGAACGATATTTCCGCAAATCTCAAAAACGCATCTCTTACCGACAGCGACGGCGATGATTTCAACTTTATCAAGAAAAACACAAGTAAATCCGATAACGGACATTGGATGCTTTATGCAGGTATTGTGTGCTTGATTTTAAGTGTTGCAGGTATTGTTTACTTTATTATTGCTACAGTAAAGAGCCGTGGCAGATACAAATTTGCTCCAGCAACAGGCAAAACCAAAAAGAGAAAATTTGACACCGCAGATGTAGAACTTCCAAAGCAGGATGTATCAAAAGGCGGTACAAAATTTAAGCATTAATTAAAATTTTATCCCGATAAAGTGCGACTTTATCGGGATTTTTGCTTTAATTTGGGTAAAATAACAGTTGAGAAATAGACTTAAAAATTTAGGTCAAGCCTTTTTAAAGGCTTGCGGGTTTGGGCAGCGCCCATAAAAATCCTCCGATACAACAATTTATCAGGCGCAAACAGCCACGCTGTTTGCGTGCTGAAACTAAGTTTGTTAAAACAGGCGGTAGCCTTGTAGAAAAGAATTTATTTATTCATTGTTTAATGAGTGGCTTTTCTTGATGCTATCGCTTTTAAAGGCTTTCGCCGTTGTGTTCAAGCCGCCAAACAGCGAGCTGTTCGGCTATCGTTAGCTTGCATAAGCGGAAAGTATTTGTGGGCTTTGCCCACACCCACGACCTTTGAAAAGGTCGACCAAATTTTTATAATTTTTAAATTTAATTTTCATCTCAACATAAAAAATAGAACTGTGAGCATAAAATACAAAAATCCGCAAAAAATATAACCACCCGGAAAGGTGGTTAATTTTATGAATAGAAAAGAAAGCAAACGCAACGAGCGGTATCCTATTGAACTGCCGTCACGCAACAACGGTTTTGAACATTCACCGATTGTAGATGTTACCGATAACGAAATTTATCCGTATGAACTCAATTCAAGGCGAAATGCGGTATATCAGCCCAATGAAAATATTTCGGAGGTTGTGGCTACCGAAATAGAACCTGATTCGGCAGTGCAAACCATTCACGGACGGCAAATGTAGGAATAAAAACGGGGAAAGTGTCGGCATTTACCGAGCCGACACTTCCGCTCAGTCCCTGTTGTTTTGTAATTATCTGCGCCCTCAACTGGTGAAAGCCGTCTGTAACTATAGCTTTGTTTTCGTTAAGTCCGTTTGCTTTAATTATTTCTTCGGAAAATGCAATATTTTCGCCTGTATTTACCGCTTTGTCTTCTATATAAAGCCTGTCCGGAGAAATCCCTGCCTCGACAATGCAGTTGTACATAGCCTGTGCCTCACTCATCGGTTCATTACTGCCCTGTCCGCCTGTAAGTACAGCTTTTGCATCAGGATTTTCCTGCAAATATCTAACGGCGCTGTTTATTCTGCCTGTAAGCATCATACTCGGGCCGTCCTCGGTAACTTGAGCGCCAAGTACGATTGCGGTTGCATTTTGTTTTGGCTGTTGTATGCAGGCAAATGTCATTAGACCCGTAACAATCAAACCGTAGCAAAGAAGTGCGGTAAAGCCAAAATTGATGCCGTACAGAACAATTTTGCCGAATATATTTTTCTTGAGTTTTTCTTTTAATGATTTGTACTTATTGCGTGTGCCGAATACAAAAATCAGCCATACACACAGCAATCCGCCCACAAGATTGCCGATGTTGACAATTCCCCACAGAGCGCCCGATACAAACAACAATAAAAATACAATGGCAATTAAGGTAATTATAACTCTGAATATTTTAAAAGCTTTGTTTTCTTTTTCCACAGCTTATCAGCTCTTTTCGTAAATAATTATAATTATTTTAGCATATAAAGCACCGAAAAACAATAACTTTTAACTTTGCTTGCAAAATTTTATTGATACCGCAGTGAAAGCGTGATATAATAACTTATTATGCAAGGCGGTGACAATATGAAGTCTGTATTTGCGGGAAACAAAGCGAAGTTTGCTTATTTTTCCTTTATATTTATAATAATCTCAACGGCGATGTATACATTTTACGCAAAAGAACCGCATTGGTGGTATATTGTATGGAATGATATTCTTGCTGTAATTCCGCTGTTTGCGGCAATGCTGTGCGAAGATTATTTCAGTAAGAAAAAAGCTGTTCCTGCTGTAATATTTGGACTTTTGTGGTTATTATTCTTTCCAAATTCGCCGTATATGATGACGGATTTAAAATATACAAGCTATTTTAAAGAGTCCGCTTATCTTGAATATGAAAAAATCGGAACGAATGTGACCGCTTGGCTTATTGTGCTGAACTTGACGGTTACGGTTATACTCGGGTTGCTGTTCGGAATGATGTCAATGCGAATAATTCATAAAATAATAAATAAGCGTTTCGGAAAGGCGACGGGTGTTGCTTTTTGTACAATTACGATTTTACTCAGTTCGTTTGCAATTTATATCGGCAGATATGCAAGAGTAAATTCGTGGGATATTGTTCGCCCATGGTTTCTCATTGAAAAATCGCTGAACTCAATTACCGCATTTACACCGGTATTTATTCTGCTGTTCAGCATAGCACTCGCAATGATTTATGTGCTTTACTGCGCTTTTGATAAATTTATTATTAAAAATTAAAGGTTCTTTATCAAAAGTTGGGATAAATTATGGTTTAGTACAGAAAGTTTAGTTTAATAAATTCAAAATTTAGGTCAACCCTTAAAAAAGGTTGACCTAAATTTATAAATCTAAAGTTTGGTGCGCTGACATAAATTATTCATTATTTTTATGAGAAAACTCATTGTAGAGGTTTTCAAGTTCGGGCAAAATGTCTACATACGGAGATTCGCAGGCGGTTTCAAATGGACTGCTCTTTTTACTCTTCAGGTTTTCTGCGGCAGATTTTTCGGGTACATTTATTGTGCCTGCACCTGCCACACAGCCGCCCGGACAAGCCATACCCTCAAGCAGGTATCCGTTATATTTGCCTGCTTTCGCCATTCTTAACAATTTCATACACTCGTCAAGTCCCTGTGCGTTTGCAATTTTTACTTCACGCTCAGGGTTCATTCTGTGTATTGCATTTACAACCGCTTTTGCAACACCGCCGCTTACGGCAAAACCTCTGCCGTCCGCACTTGAGAAAGAAAGCGGTTTTTCATCGGGTTCAAGCGCCGCAAAATCTACCTCTTTGGCGGCAAACATTCCCGCCACTTCTTCAAAAGTGAGCACAAAATCAATGTCACTTCTTATACTTCTGCGGCTTGCCTCAAGCTTTTTAGCCGCACAAGGGCCGATAAATACTACTCTGCAACCCGGATGATCCTGCTTTGTAAGTCTGCCTGTAAGTACCATAGGGGTGAGAGCCATTGAAATGTAAGACGCAATGTCGGGAAATGTCTTTTTAGCCATAACGCTCCATGCGGGACAGCACGAAGTAGCCATAAACGGCTGTTTGGCAGGCACTTCTTCCATAAAGTCTTTTGCCTCTTCAACGGTGCAAAGATCGGCTCCAACGGCAACCTCTACAACATCTTCAAAGCCGAGTGCCTTGAACGCATTTCTTATTTTTGTTGCGGGAAGTCCTGCAAACTGACCCGCAACGGCGGGTGCAACTGCGGCATAAACGGGAGTATCACTCTGTAAAGCCTTTATTGTTTGGAAAATCTGGCTTTTGTCAACAATTGCGCTGAACGGACAGCTTACAAGGCACATTCCGCAGCTTACGCATTTGTTGTAGTCAATATCCGCTCTGCCGTATTCATCACTGTGAATTGCTTTCATACCGCAGGCAGCTGCGCAGGGGCGCTCCTGCTTTATAATTGCATTGTAAGGGCACGCACTTTGGCACTTGCCGCACTTAATGCATTTTTCTTCGTCAATAAAAGATTTGCCGTGCACGATTGAGATAGCGCCTTTCGGGCAAACCTCGGTACAAGGGTGTTCAAGACAACCTTGACAGCCGTTGCTTACGAACACACGCTTTTCGGGACAGCTGTGGCAAGCGAACTTAATAATATTAATCAGCGGCGGTTCATATACCTTTTCGTCAATCATACTTTCTTCAACGCCTGTCGAAATAGGCGCTTGTTCATCTGCCGACAACAGGTTAAGTCCCATGGCAAGGCGCAGTCTTTCACCTACAATGGCACGCTCAAGGAAAACGCTTTCTCTGTAAGTGGAAATCTCGCCCGGGATAATTTTGTAAGGCAGACTTTCAAATTTAGAATAATCACCGCCCTCGTACGCAAAACGAGCAACTTCGGTAAATATCTGCTGACGAATTTTAGTCTTTGAAGAATACAATCCTCTCATAATTAAAACTCCCGTTATTTCATATTTTTTCTGTTTAATGCAAAAATTCAATTATTTTGCAAGTTTATTCGATACATTTCAATAAAATTATACAACAGCGGCTAAAATATTTCAACAACAATTTTGTAAATTTAATAGCAAAATATTCTAAAAATGCATTGACTTTTGTTTATTTTTGATTTATTATAGCAGTGTATAAACATAAATATAGGAGAACTTTATTATGAAATGTCCAAACTGCGGATTTGATTGCGAGGGCAACTTTTGCACAATGTGCGGAACTTCGCTTAAATCACAATCACCACAAACCGAAAATAAACAGAACCCATATAAAAATATTGAGAACAAACAACCCTTAAACAATTCTGCATCGGCAGAACAAAACCAAAATAATACAAATTATGCCAACACTGCACAACAGAATAATTATCAAAATGTTCAGGCTCAACCGCAGCAAAGTAATTTTTCGGGTACACAGCCTCAACAGCAGACGAATTTTTCTTATATTCCACAGCAAAGACCAAACGGTTTTGTAAATGTTCCCGTACAGGGGCAGAACGGAGTTGCGCCTATTCCCACACAATCGCCTGTACCTAAAAAGAACAGCGGCAGAACAGGAAAAATTGTTGCCGCCTGCATACTCGGCGGAGTAATTTTGGCAGGTGTGGTAATTGTAATAGTGTCTGCCATAGTAAACAGTCTCGATTTACAACTGTCGGAACCCACAGATGTTGATAAAATTGACTCTACTCAATACAAAGTAGGAGAGAAAGCCGAAACATTGTTTGGCGGCATAACAATGACCGATATTCAAACAGGTGCTTTTTCGTTAGAGTCAATGACATCCTCATATGATGCTCCGAAAGAGTATAAGTTTGATTTTTATGTTGAAAATACCACCGACGATGATTTCACAATATCTTTTGATGATTTTAATGTTACCGTCAAGGACAGCAGTATGAATTATTCGTTTACAAATGTCAGCGTTGACGGAAATCCCGATAAACTCACAATAAAACCGCATACAAGCGACACATTTACCATATATCGCTGTGATTCAAATCGTAAAGAGGACGGCAGTTTGAAGATAAACTATAATTATGAGTGCGGCGATAGTAAAGGCAAGGTTGTTTTTACAAAGAACTGCGATAAAATTTACAGCAGTTTATTTGAAGAGGCAGATACCGATTTCGGTACTGTAAAAGTAACTGATGTAACAAAGCCGAGCACAAAATATATTTATGATACCTATATTAAGGGCAGTAACCTGCAAACGGGCGGCGCTACATTAGATGAAAGCGATTTTGACGACAGCGTTGCTTATGATACGGAAACCTTTGCGATATATGAATTTACCGTTAATGCCGATAATTTCAGTAACAGCGGCAAAAAAGTATATTTAAAGGAAATTTCAGCGTCTGAAGACACAGATGCGGACATAGTTCCTTATGACGGACTGTCTTCCGATTATATTATTCCGATTGCGGTTGTAAGCGACAATTATAAATATTTTATCAGTGATTATGATTCTCAAAGTTTGAATTTAATGATTGACAGTGATAAAACAACTACATTTAAATACATAGCGGCTATCAGAAAAGACAGCGATTATTATTTTAATATGAGCTTTAAGTTTGACAACGGAAACACCGTAATTACAGAAACAAGCGTTGACGAACTTGAAGAAAATATCAATAATTAATGTAAATTGAATAAAAAATAAATGACCGTAAATCCGATAAAGATTGCGGTCATTTTTTAATCGGGCAAAGTTTTTAACATTATATTATAATTATGTTAAAAACTCTGTGCCGAATTAAATGTAACAATATTGTAAAGTATAATTTGTATAATAATTCTTTTTTTAAGACATTGTAAGTATTATGTGTATTATTTGCAAATTCTTTAACAGAAAAATTGCAGAAAAGCTCTCAAAATTCGTCACACGAAAAATACACAATACTTGAAATATTGACAGTATAATGATATAATTCAAGATAGGTTATTATGTGTCAGAATGAAATTTTATGATTTGGAAGTGAGTTATTAAAGATGAGCAGATTTTTTAAGGACATCAAAAAATTCTTTAACTACACGGTATTTTCTTCAAAGGCGGAACTTAAGTCCGAAGTAGCGGGCTCTTTCTTGAGCTGGCTGTGGTGGATTCTTGATCCGTTCTTCTTTATGCTTGTGTATTCGTTTATCGCAATCCTTGTATTTAAGAGCGGCGAGCCGTATTTCCCGGTATTCGTATTTATCGGTCTTAACTGTTGGCAGTTCTTCAGCAAGGTTGTTAAAAGCTGCGTAAAAGTCGTGCAGTCCAAAAAGATGATTGTCACGAAAGTTTATATACCTAAGCACATATTTATTCTTGAAAAAATCGGTGTTTACGGTTTTAAGATGCTCGTATCCTATGCTCTTACGGTTCTTTTGATGATTATTTACCAAGTGCCTTTGAGCTGGCGTATGTTCTGGGCACTGCCGATTATGGCCCTTTTGGTGGTAATCACATTTGCTTGCAGTACAATTATGCTCCACTTTGGCGTATTTGTTGAGGACTTGCTCAATGTAATTACTATTGTGCTACAGCTCGGATTCTACATTTCAGGTATTTTCTATTCAATCGAAAATAAACTTGACGGTATTTTGGGTGAGCTTTTGATTAAATGTAATCCGATAGCTCTTATTATCTGCGATTTAAGACGAGTGCTTATTTATAATCAGGATCCACACTGGGTAGCATTGCTTGCGTGGTTTGTTGTTGGCATCGTTATCAGTGTTATTGGCATCAGAACGATTTATAAGCACGAAAACAGCTATGTAAAGGTGATTTAATTATGGGAGAATCAGCAATTTCAGTCAGAAATGTTAAAATTAAATACAGATGTTTTAAAAAGGTTTCGCTTTTAAAGTCTATTTTTGCACCGAGAAAGAATAAGAAAATTGAGTATTTTGAGGCTGTAAAGGGTGTTTCTTTTGAGGTTGAAAAGGGTCAGATTTTGGGTATTGTCGGCAAAAACGGCAGTGGTAAATCAACCCTTTTAAAAGCTATAGCAGGTATTTTCTCGCCTGACGAAGGCGAAATCGACCTTCACGGTCATTCGATTTCCTTGCTTTCAATCGGCGTAGGCTTTCAGAATAAATTAAGCGGCAGGGAAAATATTTTCCTTTCGGGTATGCTTTTAGGCTTTGAAAGACCGCAGATTGAAGAAAAACTCGACGAAATCATTGAATTTTCCGAACTCGGTGACTTTATTGACCGCCCTGTAAAGACATATTCAAGCGGTATGTACTCTAAACTTGCGTTCTCAATTACGGCGATTCTCGAAACCGAGATTATGCTTATTGATGAGGTCTTGAGCGTTGGTGACGCAAAGTTTAAGAAGAAGAGCTACGAAAAAATGCGTAGCCTTATTATGAACAAAGACAGAACCGTTGTTATTGTATCGCACAGCTCCGACACACTCAGAAAACTCTGTGACAATATTCTTTGGCTGCACGATGGCGTAGTAAAGATGCAGGGCACTACCGAAGAGGTGCTTCCTTTATACGAAGAGTTTATGTCTTAACGGTGGCGGTATGTCAAGATTTTTTGAAAAACTCAAAGATGTAAAACCGAGAGATATACTGCATATTTTTCTGTTTATATTTGCCTTGCCGATTGCACTTGTGTATAAAATTTTCAGAAAAGATTTATGGCTTGTGTGCGATAACGGAGTGGAGGCAACGGACAACGGATTTTGCTTTTTTGAATATGTGTGCAAAAATCACCCCGAGCAGGACTGCGTTTATGCGGTGTATAAAAACAGCGTTGATTACGAAAATGTCAAAAAAACCGGCAAAACCGTAAAGTACGGCAGTTTTGCCCACTGGATTTTATATCTTACCGCAAAGGTAAACATCAGTTCTCAAAAGGGCGGAAAGCCGAACTATGCCGTATGCTATCTGCTTGAGGTTTACGGAATTTTGCGCAACAGCCGTGTGTTTTTACAACATGGGGTAATTCTTACAAATATTGATTTTCTTTATTATAAAAACACAAAAATGAGTATGTTTGTCACCAGCACATACAGGGAATGGGAGTATGTAAACAATAATTACGGTTATCCCGAGGGCACTGTAAAATTACTCGGACTTCCCCGCTGGGACAAGCTTCACGATTTTAAAACAGTGCCGAATCAGATACTTATTATGCCGACATGGCGTGACTGGATCGGTACAGACGCACTTTCAAAAAGCATTGAAGATGATAAAAAGGCTTTTTGCGAGAGCGATTATTTTAAAAATTGGAGTAAAATAATCAACAGCAAACGACTTGAAGAAATTTGCGAAAAGTACGGCTGTACTGTTATGTTTTACCCGCACAGGGATATGCAGAGATTTATCGACTGCTTTTCAAAGAGCAATCCGTACCTTACAATCTGCAAATATCCCGAATACACCGTGCAGGAGCTTATGAAAAGCTCGGCATTTATGATTACCGATTACTCAAGCGTACAGATTGACTTTGCTTATATGAAAAAGCCGCTTGCGTATTTTCAGTTTGATTATGAAAGATTTTCGGAGCAGCACTACGGCAAAGGTTATTTTGACTATACTGAGGACGGATTTGGCCCTGTTTATAACGAAGAACAGGAACTTATGAACTATATAGAGCAGATGGCACAGCGTTCGTTTGCGAACACAGAGCTTTATTTAAACAGACACAAGGAATTTTTTGACTTGTACGATACGGAAAATTCAAAGAGAAATTACGAGGCTGTCAAAGAAAGATGGCCGTGAGGTATGTATGGAAGAGAAAAACACAAACCCGATTGATTTTGTAATAATTTGGGTTGACGGCAACGATAAGCAGTGGCAGGAGGAAAAAGCCAAGTATGACGGCAAAACGGTCACCAATGCCAACAGTGAAGTTCGTTTCAGAGATTGGGACAACTTGCAGTATTGGTTCAGAGGTGTGGAAAAGTTTGCCCCTTGGGTAAATAAAATTCACTTTGTCACCTGGGGACATCTGCCGAAGTGGCTTGATACAACAAACCCAAAACTTAACATTGTAAATCATAAAGATTACATTCCGTCAAAGTATCTTCCTACCTTTAATTCACATACTATTGAGCTTAATTTGCACCGTATAAAGGGACTTTCGGAACAGTTTGTGTATTTTAATGACGATATGTTTATTACCGCACCGACTAAACCGGAGGACTTTTTCAAAGACGGTATGCCTTGTGACACATTTGCGCTTGACTGCATTTGTTTTAATAAGGACAGCGCAGGTTTCTTTAACGGTGCGGATGTTTCTATCATTAACGACCATTTCGATAAGGAAAAAGTCTTTAAGCGTGACTGGAAAAAGTGGTATAGCGGTAAGAACGGAATGAAAAATCATTTAAAAACTACGCTTTTGTTGCCGTGGCATTGGTTTCCGGGCTTTTACTATCAGCACACTCCGTCGAGCTTTATGAAAGCGACTTTTGAAGAAATTTGGGAAAAAGAATACGATGCGCTGGATTCTACCTGTATGGATAAATTCAGAAAAACAGGCAATGTAAACCAGTGGCTTATGAAGTTCTGGCAGTTGGCGGCAGGCAATTATACAGTCCGCAGGGACAGCTTTGCATACTGCTATCATGTCAAGGAGTATAATTATCCCGATTTGTGCAGGGATATTCCTTCACAAAAGCATAATATGATTTGTATTAACGATACAGCCGAAACTACGGATTTTGAGGTGAAAAAGCAGGGCGTCATTGACGCATTTGAAAAACTTTTGCCTGAAAAATCAACTTTTGAGCTGTAATTTCAGTTTATTTAATTTGCATTTTGCGGTTTCGGTAAAATTACCGAGGCATAAACCATATACTAAAGGAGTAATTTGATGGGTAGAAATTTTATATGGCTGTTTGGCGAAAATCTTGCCGCAACCTCAAATAATAACTCATATTATTTTTGGAAACAGGTAGTACGCCGCAGGGATGGTATAGACAAGTACATTGTGCTTGAAAAAAATGCCGCCAATAAAGAAACCTACGCCTCTCTTTCTGACAAAGAAAAGAGTTTTGTTG
Organism: Ruminococcus sp. FMBCY1; assembly: GCF_023921805.1. Taxonomy (GTDB): domain Bacteria; phylum Bacillota; class Clostridia; order Oscillospirales; family Acutalibacteraceae; genus Ruminococcoides; species Ruminococcoides intestinale_A. Next base: position 1,888,078 of record NZ_CP074197.1, read on the forward strand.
TTTGGAAAAACACAGTAAAGCATTTTAAGATTTACTTAAATGCCGATATGTACTTTGTTTCTTTGAGTTACAAGGATATTACTCCTACAAAGCTTGGCTTTTTTAAGACAGACTTTTTCATAGAAAAGCCTCTTATTTACTTACAGCACGGCACGCTTGGCATTAAAGCTATTGAATATAAGGGCTATGGCTACAATAATAATATGTTCCGTTTTTTGTATTACAACAAGAACATTAAGCCCACTCTTATGGATTACAATAAATTCAAAGATTATCAGCTTTACTACGGAATTTATCCGCCACGCTACATTGAGCTTGTAAAGCGCCACAAGGCATACCATGCACAGCCGCAGAACGGCAAGAATATACTTTGGTTTATGACATGGAGAGAGTACCTTGGCGACAACTATATGACACAGATGCTTATGCATCAGATTAAGGGTGTGCTTTCAAGCCAAAAACTTGCCGATTATCTTGATAAAACAAATTCAGTTTTTACGGTTTGTTTGCACCAATTTTTTGATGAAGAGAAAATCGAAGAATTTAAGGAATGTGCAAAGACAGACAGAATCAAGTTTATTCATTCGCACAAAACAGATGTGCTTGACGAACTTGCGAAAAATGATGTTCTCATTACAGACTATTCTTCGGTAGGCTTTGACTTTACGGTGCTCAATAAGCCTGTAATTTTGTATCAGCCTGATTTGAAGAATTACCTTGCAAAGCGTAACCTTTACTGCGAGGTAGAGGAGCTTGAGCAGTGCTCTTACACAAAGGCAAGACAGCTTGTTGACGCTATTGCCGACGAAACCTATACGATAAACCCGTTCTTTAAGTCAAGACTTCCGGAAGAGATTGACTATGACTTTATAGAGAGCGGCGCTCATATTGACAGAATGTATGAGGAATTTTCTGCAATTCAGAAGAATAAGGTAACATTCCTCGGTTATAACTTCTACGGTGTAGGCGGTACGGTTTTTGCTACCCGTTCGCTTGCGGAGGCTTTGCTTGAGAAAAACTATCTTGTAGAGCTTTTGTCGCTAAAGTGCACCGCAAAGCCAAAGGAAATGCCTTACGGATTGCAGCTTACAGCATTGTATAAGGCAAATTCACGCAGAAAGATTGAACTTTTAAAACGTGGCTTCTTTAGATGGAAAGGACTTTACGGTCACCTTGACTGCGATTGCAGCAGACAGAATCTTTCTCCGTATGCAGGTATGGCAATGAGAAAGAAACTTGAGAATATAAACAGTAAGACTGTAATTTCAACAAGAGAATCTCTCCACCTTTTCCTTAATGACGCTACTTCTGAAAAGATAGAGGAGAAAATCTATTTCTTCCATTGTACAGCCGCACTTGTAAATGAGCTTTTCCCCGACATTGTTAATAAAATGGAGAAAATCGACATCGGCAAGGCTGTATTTGTAAGTGAAGAAAACCGTCAGCTTTACATTGATAAATTTAATTTTAAAAACTATAAGGATTATATCGTGCTCGGCAATACTCTTGAGTCAAGCCGAAGTGTGGCAAGAGAGGACATAGGAGCAGAAGAAGAGGACGATAATAAAAAGAAAGTTGATGTGCCGGAGCGTGATTACTTCCTCGGTATGTATCTGTTGAGAATCAGCCATGAGCGTGAGGCTGACATTAACAATCTTATCGGCTTTGCCAAGTATCTTAAAGAGCAGAATGTTGATGACATTGTAATTGATGTTTACGGTACGGGCGACTATCTTAACGAATTTCTCGATAAGATTTTTGATAACGAGGTTGAAGATTATATTTGTTATTGCGGCGAAACTTCTAATCCGAAAAATCAGATGAAAAATCACGATGCGGTTGTTGACTTTACTCTCAACCATTCATTCGGTATGCCGTATATTGAGGCTATCCTCAACGGAAAGATGGTTTATTGTACAGAGAACACAGGTTCAAGGGAAGTTCTTAACGGCATTGAAGGCTGTATTTATACTTCGTATGCAGACTTGCTCGATAAGATTCGTAAGTTCCCACAGGTTACGGATGACCAACTCAGAAGTAACTATGATAAAATCAGTAAGGTATATTCGAGAGAGGTTCTCGGCGAGAAATTTGTTGATTTTCTTGAAAAATAATTAATAATTAAACGGCAACACTTTGAAATTAAATTCATAAGTGTTGCCGTTTTTGATTGAAATAAGGTTCTTTATCAAAAGTTGGGGTAATTTATGGTTTAACTCACAGTTTAGCCAAGCAATTATAAAAGTTTGGTCGACCTTTTCAAAGGTCGTGGGTGTGGGCAAAGCCCACAAATACTTTCCGTTTATGCAATCTAACGATAGCCAAACAGCTCGCTGTTTGGCGGCTTGAACACAACGGCGAAAGGCTTTGCGATAGCAACTAAAGAAAATATACTTTATTTCATAGTCAGCGCAATGCGTTGACTGTTTTTGTTTATATGGTTGCCGCCTGTTTTGTTAAACTTTCTTTCACGCACACTGACAGCAAGCAGTCAGTGTATAATAATTTGTTATAACATAAGACATTATGGGCTCTGCCCAAACCCGCAAGCCTTTAAAAAGGCTTGACCTAAATTTTAAAATTATTTAGCTTCAACAGTGCGATAAACCATAATTTGAAATATAAAATTAACATAATAAAAAAAGGAACCTTGTACAAGATTCCTTTTAGTGTATTGTTTATTCTGACGGAGCATCAATGGTTACGGTCATATAATCGTCATCTTCTTTGTATGAAAGATATACATTATAGCCGTCTTTATCATCTGCGGAATAATAGCCCTCATAACTGCTTTCGTCAACGGTAAAGCCGAGTTGCTTGCATTTGTCAACATATTCGTTAAATTGGTCTAAAGATAAACCGTAAGCCTCAAATCCAAAAGAATCTTCATTATCTATGGATTTCTTTACCACCTTTACATCAGGCTTAGGAATTTTTGTGCCGAGTTCCGATGTGGTCCAATAATATGCCTCTTCGGTATTTTCATCTTCTGAATATTTTTTAGTGCTGAAATCATAATATGAAGTGTAGATTTTATTGTCATTAATGTATTTTATGGTAGCAACATCGGGTTCAACCAAATTAAAGTGATTTATGTCTTTTAAATAATAAATACCGCTGTAATAATAGCAGTTTATATTTTTTGCGGATTCTCCGGGTTCAACAATTTTTTCGGTTTCTGCGTGCATAGAAATATCCCTTTGCTTTAATTCGGAAATATCATCATCACTCATTGAAAATTTATCTTTAATCTCGTTGTAGAAATTTTCCTTGTCCTCTTCCGTTACCGAGCCTTTTTCTTTAAATGTCATTTCAAAATCCGTAACTGTATATTTTGAATTGTTTGTATAGTCTAAAAGAACATATTTTTCACCGTCAACAATTCCTTGATCTACATTCCATGCAATATCATCAATTTTAATTGTTTCTCTCTTCTTTGCCGGTTGTTTTGTCTGTGATACAGCAGATGCATCATCGCTTGTTTGACTTGCAACGCCCTCACTGCCTGTCGAAGCCTGCGGTGCTCCATTGTCGGAGCATCCGGCAAAAACTATTGTAGCAGACGCCGCAACAATAACAGCTATAAATGTACATAAATTTTTCTTAACGGTATTTTTCATAATTATGACCATTCCTTTCCGCCTTGCTACAAGGCGCAAAAATAAATGAAAGCAACTTGTAGTAAAGCTATGTAAAAATTGTTAGAATGTACTTGAGAAAGCAAACACACTACAGAGCACGAAGAGGTGAGTAGGTTCAGCGTATACTGAACTGAATATTTATGTGTGTCGGATGCTCTTTCAAGCACAATTAATTAGGGCATTGAACCCTGTAAACTTATCTTTGGAGAGATATACTACTCAATCTTTCAGTGAGCATCTAATCCCTGTTTGTTTTCTCAAAATATTAATTTTGAGGGATGTGTTATGTTAAAAATCGTTTATCCTGTTTGCTGTGAAATAGATGTCCACAAAACCTTTATCTATTGTTGCATTGCAACTACCGACAACAAGGGTATTACCACCTACAAAAGCAATCGTTTTTCGACTTTTACTAATCAACTGAAACGATGTGCAACTTGGCTCAAAGAGAAAGAATGTAAGGATATTTGTATGGAATCCACGGGCAAATATTGGATTCCTGTTTACAACATTCTTGAATTGTCCTGCAATATTGTTTTGACTCACCCAAAATATGTTAAAGCAATTAAGGGAAAGAAAACTGACAAAAGGGATGCCAAATGAATTGCTGACCTTTTTAAGCATGATTTAATTAACGGTAGCTTTATTCCTCCGGCTGATATTCATCAGTTAAGGAATTTAACCCGTTATCGAAACAAGCTAACTAATTTTATTGTCGGTGAGAAAAACCGTGCGCAAAATTGCCTGACTGTTTCCAATATCAAATTAGATGATGTTTTCATTTTATGGCTTGACTTTTATTTGCAGGACTCCTTAATGTAAATCCGTTGACATTATTATATAAAAATAAAAATAAAAAAGTGTATGCTGTCAGCATACACTAAGAAAATAAAAAAACTTATTTGATTGATAAAACTTAAATCTTTGGATTATGGTTTCTGTTCTAAATATTGGGTAACAATAATACATTATGGTTTAGCACACGATTTAAGCCAAATAATTAAAAAAGGTTGACCAAACTTTTATAATTGCTTTGTTTAAATATTTTGTTAAACAATAATTTATTACATTTACATTAAATATAAAAATTAACATAATTACAATAAAATGTTTAAAAAGCTGTCGCCAAATCTTTCGGTTTGCGACAGCTTTTTGCATATAAAAATTAATCGGTTGTATCTTTCAATTCTAAAATGTAGTCGGCAGAAACTTTGTACAGCTTTGCAAGAGATATTAAAACCTCCGAGGGAATATCCCTGCTGCCGCATTCGTATCGGAAATACTGCGGTTGCTTCATTTGCAAATAATCGGCTACATCTTTTTGCGTTAAATCGTGATCTTCCCTTAATTCTCTCAATCTTTTATAGTAATGCATTCTATCACCCTTTTTATTATTTACTATTGACAGAATAACATTAATTGTGATAAAATCTTTATATAATAACCATACGGTTATAAATTCGAGAGAGGTATTGCGGTATGAGTGAACTTCAACGAGGAATACAAACCATCTATAATATGGAACAGAATATTTATCTTATGCAAAATGTATTAAATGATTTAGACGGACAAATATCAAGACTTGGAAAACAAGAACACTTTTCTGAACCTGAAAAAAGAACGGTTTATGCCGATTTTGATAATTATATCGGAAAAAGTGCAGGAGCAAGTGTTTTGATAGCTTTCATCATAAGCATAATAAATATTTTTATTAAATTAGAAAAAGCAGGAGGAGGAGCCTTAAGCGGTGCTAAATTTTCGGCATTGGGCAGTGGCTTGGTGTTTGGCTTTTGGTGTTTTGTAATTGCGATTGCAATTGGTTTAATTATAGGCAGTATTATTACTTTTGCAAAGAAATCGGAACAACAAGACAGAGCAAAGAGAAAGTATGAAAGAGCATATAAAAACTATCTTGAAAAAATAGATAATGATACCGCAAGGGTAAATGCAGAATTGGCTGAAAAGAGAATACTTATTGCTAAGAGAAATATGCTGAAACAAAAGATGAGCGAGTCCGGCAGATTATTGTATGATATGTATTTAAAAAGCGGCATTGATAAGAATTATTGGGGAATTATTCCTATAGGATATATGAATGAATTTTTAAGACTTAAAATTACCGATCACCTTGGCGGTACCGACGGATTATATTATCTTGTAAAAAGAGAAATAAAAACAGACAGATTACAATATACAGTAGACGAGATAAACAGTAAGCTCGATACTATAATCGATAATCAAAGCAGAATTTATAGTGATTTATTAGATATGAAGAATAAAGGGGATAGGTTAATCAGAGAAACTGTAAGGAAAGCAGAAATTGAATCAAAAAATAATCGCACATTAAAGAAAATTGAGTGCAACACAGCATTGGACGCATATTATTCACAACAGGCTCAGGCAGAACTTAAATATATGAATGATATGAATATAATATTTAGAAAATGGTCGTAATAAATTATTGAGGAGAGTGCAATTATGAAAAAGAAAAACAAATTATTCGCTTTATTGTTATTGCCTGTAATAGGTATGACTGTGATTTCGGGTTGTTCGTCAGCCGAAAAAACATCAACAGGTAATGAAGTTGTTGTTAATAATAATGGCAATGACTATTATTTAGATGCAGGTATAATAGTTAATTTAGGCAAAAACGGAGAGTTAAGTGCTGTTGGTTGTGAAGCGACTGAAGACAATAATAATGTACAATATGTTGATAATATTGCACCTGAAAAACTAAGTAAATATAAAAGTGTGTATATAAATAATGCTATATATTGTGTAAAAGAAAGTAATTTGTATAAATACACTTTTACCGATAATAAAAACATATTAAAAAAAGAAGAGATTACTATTAATTCAGATGCTTTTGCTGATGAGTATGGTTCAAAATTAATATATGATTTAAAAACTGACGGACAATACCTATACTTTATTATTAAACCGTCTATGGATTATATGAGTGCTGTTTCAAAAGATAGCTTATATAAAATAGGCAAAATGAGTTTTGACGGTAAGGAAGTAGATTGGTATGATGTTGTTGCATCTTCATATACAATAGATGACGGATATATTTATTATTTTAATAACGGATATACTCCTGACGGTGGCAGTTACAGTTTTAATTTTGAAAATTCAGGTTTATATAAAATGAAGCTTGACGGTTCTGGCAAAGAATTGATGTATAATGATTTTGAACCGGAAAGTGATACTAAAAATCAGTTGTATTTTTATGATTTAAAAGATATGAAAGTGTATGGCGATTACCTTTATTTTGCGAATTACTCGTCTAAAGGAGAAAATAAAGTCTGTCGTATAAAGAAAGATGGCTCGGATTTTGAAACCGTAAGTAAAAATTCTGCATACAGTTTATCGTTTGATACAGAAAACAATAAATTATATTATATAGGAAGAGGTGATAATACCGGACTTGCTAAACGAAAATGCTATGAAATATTGCTTGATACTTTTGATGAAACAGAGTTGTTTGAGATTGGGATAAACGAACCTGATGTTTATTATTATAATAATTATTTGTATTTAAATTATGCAGATACTGCACTTGCGGCTGATATTTCATCGGTTTCATCGGTTATGATAGGAGAACGATATGATACAGTGAACAAAAAGTTAGAATTACTCTATGGACACTATAATAAACAGGAAATAAAAGACGGCATATTTACTACAATTAAATATGATGGTCCGTATCTTGAGTGGAAGAGCGAATAAAACAACAGGTCTGCAAAGCTAAAAACTTTGCAGACCTTATTTATATTGAAAATATTAAATTTAAAATTACATACTCTCAGGGCAAGAGATGTTGAACATTGTAAGAACATTCTTGATTACAACCTTTACGCTTTCGCAAAGTGCAAGTCTTGCCTGTGTGAGTGCCTCGTCTTCGCCCTTAACACGGCACGCATTGTAGAACTTGTGGAAAAGTGTTGCAAGCTGTGTTACATAGCGGGTAATCTTGGTTGGGTCATAGTCCTTCGCCGCACTCTCAATCTCATTTGTATATGAAGCGAGGTGGTGGATAAGCTCCTTTTCTTCGGGCGCTGTGAGAAGTGCAAGCTCCGTATCTGTACATTTGCGTGGGTTAATGCCGTCTTTTGCAAGCGCCTTAATGATACTGCAAATTCTTGCGTGTGCATACTGAACATAATATACAGGGTTCTGGTTGTCCTGTGCAACCGCAAGGTCAAGGTCAAAGTCCATCTGTGTATTTGCCTCACGGGTGTTGAATAAGAATCTTGCGCTGTCAACAGGTACTTCCTCAAGGAGGTCGCCAAGCTGAATTGCTTTACCTGTACGCTTGCTCATTCTTACGATTTCGCCGTTCTTAACGAGTTTTACAAGCTGCATAAGCACAACATTGAGTTTGTCACCGTCATAGCCGATAGCGTCCATTGCACCTTTCATACGCATTACGTGACCGTGGTGGTCTGCGCCCCATATATCAATAAGAGTTGTAAAACCTCTGTCAAATTTGTTTTTGTGATAAGCAATGTCGGCTGTAAAGTAAGTAGGGTTGCCGTTCTGACGGATGAGTACATCGTCTTTTAATTCAAGATTGTCAATGTATTTTTGAGTTTTGCCCTGCTTTAAGAGCTTTTCTGTAAGTACCTGCTTGTTCTTGTACCATACAGCGCCGTCCTGCTCATATGTAAGTCCTTTTTCCGTGAGTGTGTCAACAACCGCCTTTACAGCGCCGCTCTTATGAAGTTCACTCTCAAAGAACCACTTGTCATAGGTGATGTTGTACTTTGCCATATCGCTCTGCATTTTGCTTATATTCTTAGGAAGTGCAAAATCTACAAGAGCTTTTTTGCGCTCTTCGGAAGATACATTTACAAGGCTGTCGCCGTGAATGTCGGCATATTCCTGTGCAAGTTCTGTTATGTCAACGCCCTGATAACCGTCCTCGGGGAATACGATTTCGTCACCCTTAAAAATCTGGAGATAACGGGCCTCGAGTGAGCAGCCGAACTTTTCAATCTGATTGCCTGCGTCGTTTACATAAAATTCACGCCATACATTGTAGCCTGCCTTATCAAGAACAGCGGCAAGACAGTCGCCGAGTGCGCCGCCTCTTGCGTTACCCATATGCATAGGGCCTGTAGGGTTTGCGGATACGAACTCTACCATTACCTTTTCGCCCTTGCCAAAATCCGAATTGCCGTAGGTTTCCGGATTTTCAAGTACGCTGTTTACTACTGCGGAATAAAATTTTGAACCGAGGAAAAAGTTGATGAATCCCGGACCTGCGGTTTCAAATCTTTCGCACATTGTACCCTCAAGGTCGAGGTGTGATGTGATAGCCTGTGCAATTTTAAAAGGAGGCATACGGAAAGCCTTTGCGCCAGCCATAGCGGCATTTGTTGCAAAGTCGCCGTGTGATCTGTCGGCAGGTGTTTCTATAATAAAATCGGGTAATTCTGCCTGTGGCAGGTCACCCTCTGAAATTGCCTTTTCAATGGCAGAATTAATTGCAAGTTTTAGCTTGCAGACTGCTTCAGCATAAATGTTCATTGTTTTCTACCTCTTTCTTCTTTTCAATGTCTATTTTAAATCGGTTTTCACTCACAAGGTCCGAGTTGAAGTCAAGAGTGTAGATAACCTCAAGTGAACCACCGTTTTCGTTAAGATTGTTGTTCAGCGTTTTTGTAAACACACCGATTGAAAGCGTGCCAGCAATGGTTTGGTACATACACTGATGTCTTTTGCCTTTTTCAAGTATAAGTTGAGAACTTAACGGTCCTTTGCGTGAAATCGTAACGGTTTCGTTTTCAACCTTAACCAGGTTGTTGAGAAACTTATCGGGCAAATCTTCGTCATATTCCTTGTAGTTTATAAGGAAATGACCGTTTTTCATCATATATTTACCCTCGGTAATTACTTCAATGCGGTCGTCTTGTCCTTCAACTTTCTGCTCACCGACAATCGAAATCATATAAGGATTCTTTTCTTTTTCCATAAATTCCTCCGATTATCAGTATTTTTCAATATCTATCTGCGTTACCGTGTGCTCCATATTTTTGCCAAGGAATAACTCCGCAACGCTTTCAAAGCCCTCGGGAGTGTCGCTTACAAAGAATGATGAAGCGCCTTGCTCGGTGCTGTTGTTGAGGAGATTATTTTCTCCGAGCACCTTTTTGGTGTATAAAGCGGTTTCGTAGCCGGAGTCAATAAGCTCAATGCTGTTGCCGATTACGCTTGAAATCGCATCTGCAAGCAACGGATAATGAGTACAGCCCAAAATGAGTGTGTCAATATCATTTTCCACAAGCTCCATAAGGTAATGCTTTATTGTGAGGCGAACAATCTGATCGTCTTTATGTATAAATCCGTTTTCCACAAGCGGAACAAAGAGAGGGCAAGCCTTTTCAAATACCTTAAATTCGGGATTTAACTTTTCAAGACGAGCCTTGTAGTTATGTGTGCTTATTGTAGCGGCTGTGGCTATAACGCCGATTCTACCTGTTTTTGTCTTTTTTGCAGTAGCAAAGGCAGTCGGATTTATAACGCCTGTGTAAGGAACAGGCAGGTCGCTTTCGAGCTTTTTGCCCGCAACAGAACTTACCGTACCGCAGGCGGCAACAATCATTTTTACATTATTCTCAAGCAAAAAATTTGTATCCTGAAAAGCATATTTTGTAATGATTTCTCGGCTTCGGTTTCCGTAGGGAACTCTGCCCGTATCGCCGAAGTATATTATATTTTCATTTGGAAGAATGTGCAGAAATTCTCTTACCGCACTCAATCCTCCAAGCCCGGAGTCAAACACACCGATGGCATTAGCTGAAGACATATTAAAACCTTCTTTTCGTTATTGCATAAAATTATACCTCTTAATAATATCATATAAAGGCATCGGTTTCAAGTTAAAACAAAAAAATAATGCGTGCCGTTGCCCTTTTCTGTAATTGACAAGTGCACATATTAACTGTATAATATATTGGTGAATACATTTAGAAAGGATGTATGACTTTGGAAATAAAAAATGCTTTTGAATATATTGCAGGTAAGGTTGAGGCTCAGCTTGCTCCTGCCGGATATACAAGACAAAAGGTAGCGGCTGATGATAAGCAGGAAATTGTAGCGCTTTTTACAAGCGAAAATGTTGCTTATTCGGTAGTTTATTACAAAGAAAAAACTCATATGGTACTGCGCACCTGTACTATGACAGAGGAAGGCCCTGACAACGAGTGGAAAACTCTTGCCACATGGATGCTTGATGAAGAAAGCACACAGAAAGATGTCGAGAGTATTTCAAACGACTTTATCGAGGGCGTTTCGGGCGCTGTTGCCGTTAAGCGTGCAAAGCAGATTAAGCAGAAAAAGAAAAAGGACGATGACGGCAATGCAGATCCAAAGTTCCTTGCAAAGCGCTTTGTAGCTGTTTTCCCTGAACTTAAAGAGGAAATCAAGTACGAAGAGGACGGATATTTTCCGTTCAGAGGCGCAACTTTCGCAAAAGAAAAGATTGCTCCGAAGATTGTTGATTATGTAAAATCAGCAACAAAGCCGCAGCTTGAAAAACTCGTTGGTATCTTTAATCTTCAGTACAACAACGGCGATGTTGACACACGCGCAATTATCACCATAGTATTGCTCAATGCACTTGATGATGAGCAGTTCAACACAGTGTTTGAGTATTTAAGCGATGACCTGAAAAAGGCCGCAAAAGCCGCAAGAAAATACAAGGGCAAAAAGGTTAAGCCCGAAAAGCCGAAGAAAAAGAATGTTTCTAAAGCATCGACACTTAATGATTAATCTTATATAAAAGCAGAAATACTGCGATTTTTTGCGAAAAAACACTTGACTTAGTGTTTTGTATATGATAGAATAGTTATACCTCTGAAAGGGGCTTTATTTTTCTGCCCTATTGAGGGAGGCTAAAATATTCCGAAAAAACCGGGAGGTGCCGTTATGAGAGTTAAAATCACATTGGCCTGCACAGAGTGCAAACAGCGTAATTACAACACAATGAAAAACAAGAAAAACAGTCCCGACAGACTTGAAATGAACAAGTACTGCCGTTTCTGTAAGAAACACACTCCGCACAAGGAAACAAAATAATGGAGGTTTAAAATGGCTGACAAAAAGGTTGAAGCTAAAAAGGCTGACGCTAAGAAAGCGGATGCCAAGAAACCTGCTAAGAAAAACAAACAGAATGTTTTTCAAAAGCTTTTTAAGTACCTCAGTGCGTGCAAGGGTGAACTCAAGAAAATTACTTGGCCTTCACCAAAGCAGACTACAAAGAACTTCGGTATTGTTATCGGCGTAATTGTAGTTGTGGGACTGTTCATTTTCGGCCTTGACAGAGGACTTTTCGCTCTGCTCGGCTTAGTTATGAACACTTCAGCTTAATCTCTGTTATTACTAACTTACGAAAGGAAGAAAGTAAATGGCAGATCAAGAAGCAAAATGGTATGTAGTGCATACTTATTCCGGCTACGAAAATAAGGTAGCAGCTGACTTAATGACAACTGCAGAGAACAGAAATCTTCAGGATATGATTGTTGATGTTAAAGTACCTACAGAAATCGTAACCGAAACCGTCGGCGACAAAACAAAAGAGGTTGAAAATAAAATTTATCCTTGCTATGTATTTGTTAAGATGGTTTACACTGATGAAACGTGGTATGTAGTACGAAATATCAGAGGATGCACAGGATTTGTAGGACCGGGATCTAAACCTGTTCCACTTACAGATGCTGAGGTTTACAGAATGGGCGTTGAAACCCGCTCTGTAAAGGTGAACTACTCGGTGGGCGATTCAGTTCGTATTATCGATGGTCCCCTTGATGATTTTGTCGGTGTGGTTGATGAAATCGACGCTGACAAAAACTATGTCCGTGTCATTGTTTCAATGTTCGGACGAGAAACTCCGGTTGAGCTTGAGTTAGGTCAGGCTGAACTGCTTGAGGATTAATCGCAGATAATTTGCCTTACGGCTTATTATTGGGAACAAAATGTTCCCTGTGGGAGGGAACCTACATAGTGGTGTCCCGCAATTTACCACGAATTTTGGAGGTGCAAACACAATGGCTCAGAAGGTAGTTGGCTTAATTAAGTTACAGATACCTGCCGGAAAGGCTACTCCGGCTCCGCCTGTTGGACCTGCTCTTGGTCAGCACGGCGTAAATATCGTTGCGTTCACAAAGGATTTTAACGAGCGCACAAAGAATGATATAGGTCTTATTATCCCTGTTGTTATCACAGTTTATGCAGACCGTTCATTCACTTTCGTTACTAAAACTCCACCGGCAGCAGTTCTTCTTAAGAAGGCTTGCGGCATTGAGAGTGGTTCTGGCGTACCAAACAAGACAAAGGTAGCTCAGATTACTCGTGAGCAGATCACAAAGATCGCAGAGCAGAAAATGCCGGACCTTAACGCAGGTTCTCTTGAAGCTGCAATCAGCATGGTTGCAGGTACTGCAAGAAGCATGGGTATTACAGTAGTTGACTAATTATCCGGGTGGGAGGGAATTCCCGATTGACCACCTATCAATGGAGGAAAACTGATGAAACACGGTAAAAAATATGTTGACGCAGCTAAGCTCGTTGACAAATCAAAATTATACGAACCAGGCGAGGCTCTTGAAACTGTTATCAAGACAAGCACCGCTAAGTTTGATGAAACCGTTGAGCTTCATGTAAAGCTCGGTGTTGACAGCCGTCACGCTGACCAGCAGGTTAGAGGCGCTGTTGTACTCCCTAACGGTACAGGTAAAAATGTTAGAGTTCTTGCAATTTGTAAGGGCGCTAATGAGGAGCTTGCAAAGGAAGCAGGTGCTGACTTTGTAGGTGCTGAGGATATGACTCAGAAGATTCAGCAGGAAAACTGGATGGACTTTGATGTTCTTATCACAACTCCTGACTGCATGGGTCTTGTAGGTCGTTTAGGTAGAATCCTTGGTCCTCGTGGTCTTATGCCAAACCCAAAGGCAGGTACTGTTACTCCTGACATTGCTAAGGCTGTTAAAGAAGCTAAAGCAGGTAAGATTGAGTACCGTCTTGACAAAACAAACATCATTCACTGCCCAATCGGTAAGGTAAGCTTTGGCGCAGAAAAGCTCGGCGAGAACTTCGATACACTTATGGAAGCTATCGTAAAGGCTAAGCCTGCTGCTGCAAAGGGTCAGTACATTCGTTCAGTTGCCATTGTATCAACAATGGGACCAAGCGTTCGTATTTCACCTGCTAAGTTTGGTGTTTGATTATAATTACTTTAATGTTTACACCTTTGGTGTGAATATAAATTCGCTGTTCTAAAGACAGCAGGTGCAATATGCATAAAGGTTATACCGCCTGCCGAGGAAGATGCAATTTTACATTATTTTTGTATTTTTGCGGCAGTCCGAGGTCTAATCGGACTGCCTTGTTTTTTAAGAACTTTAGATACTGCGTTTAAAAAATTTTGGAGGTGAAATAATTGCCAAGTCAAAGTGTTTTAGAGCAGAAGAAAGTCATCGTTGAAGAACTTACAGCAAGACTTAAGAACTCTGTTACAGGTTTAGTTGTTTCATACGAGGGTATCAATACTGAGGACGATACAAAGCTTAGAAAAGAACTTCGTGAAAACAATGTACACTATTCAGTAGTTAAGAACACACTTTTATCTCGTGCTTGTGATGAAGTAGGTCTTGAGGGCATTAAGCCTGTTCTTGAGGGTACAACAGCTCTCGCTACAAGCGACAGCGAATACGCTGCTGCTGCAAGAATCCTCTGCAATTATGCTAAGGATCACGATAACTTTAAGGTTAAGTCAGGTTACCTTGATGGCGCTGTTATTGATATGGATACAATCACAGCTCTTTCAAAACTTCCTACAAGAGATGTACTTCTCGCAAATGTACTTGGTGCATTCCAGGCACCGATTGCTTCTTTCGCAAGAGCTATTCAGGCTGTTGTTGATAAGGGCGGTGTTGAGGCTTGCTTAGCAGCCGCAACAGAAGAGGCTCCTGCTGAGGAACCTGCTGCAGAATAATCTGCAATATTAACTTAAATTTTACAACTTATTATATCGGAGGTAAATTAAAATGGCATCAGAGAAAATTACTGCTATTATTGAAGAATTAAAAGGCCTCACAGTTCTCGAGCTTTCAGAGCTTGTACACGCTGTAGAGGATGAGTTTGGTGTATCAGCTGCTGCTGCAGTTGCTGTTGCAGGTCCTGTAGAGGCTGCTTCTGCTGCTGCTGAGCAGACAGAGTTTGATGTAGTTCTTAAGAGTGCTGGCGGCAACAAGATTGCTGTTATCAAGGCTGTTCGTGAGATCACAGGTCTTGGTCTTAAGGAAGCTAAGGCTCTCGTTGACGGCGCACCTAAGACTCTTAAAGAGGCTGTATCTAAGGACGAGGCTGATGAGATCAAATCTAAGATCGAAGCAGCTGGCGCTGAAGTTGAAGTTAAGTAATTTAATTTCCAAAGTTTTTTATCCCGACGGATTTATCCGTCGGGATTTTTTGTTTGGCTTTTTATTAAGATTTCTTTATCAAAAATTGGGTAATTATGGTTTAGCTTAATTTATTGCAATGTTAAAAAAATAACTAAAAGATTTGGTCGACCTTTTTAAAGGTCGTGGGTGTGGGCAAAGCCCACAAATATTTTCTGCTTACGCAAACTAACGATAGCCAAACAGCTTGCTGTTTGGCGGTCTGAACACAACGGCGAAAGCCTTTGCGAGAGCAATAAAAGAAAATACACTTCATTTTCATAGTCAACGCAATGCGTTGACTATGCTTTTAGCGTTTCTGCTTATAATGGCTGTCGCCTGTTTTGCCAAACTTAAGTGCAAGCACGCAAACAGCGTGGCTGTTTGCGCACGATAAATTGTAATATCGGAAGATATTATGGGCGCTCCCCAAACCCGCAAGCCTTTAAAAAGGCTTGACCTAAATTTTTAATTATTTCACTTAAGTTGTGTGATAAACCACAACACCCACAACCTTTGAAAAGATTGACCAAACTTTTATGATTATTTTGCTAAGCGTTCTATAAAAAACTTAAAAAATTAACGATAAAATAAAAGCTCCCCAACAAAGAGGAGCTTTTGATATGCTTATAAAACTCTAAATTAATCAAAGAACTTAGCGTGGATAGCCTTAACAGCCTTATCTGCGTCGTTTTCGTCAATAAGAACAGAAACCTTGATTTCGCTTGTGCTGATCATCTGGATGTTTACCTGTGCATCGTAAAGAGCCTCAAACATCTTTGTAGCAACGCCTGCATGGCTTTCCATACCTGCGCCTACGATAGAAATCTTAGCAACGCTCTCGTCTACGAGAATTTCTGTACCGTCAAAGTTCTCAATGTAATCCTTGAGTGCCTCGGCAGCTTCGGCACCTCTTGACTTAGGAACTGTAAAGCTGATGTCTTTCTTGCCATCGTGACCGATTGACTGAAGAATAATATCTACATTGATATCCTTAGCAGAAAGTTTTGAGAAGATTTTAAAAGCAAGACCAGGCTCATTAGGAATACCTGTTACAGAAATTCTTGCAACATCTGTATCTTTAGCAACGCCGCTGATTAACATTTTTTCCATTTTTGTTTTCTCCTTTACTATTGTACCCGATGCTCTTGTCATACTTGAGAGGACTTCAAGCTCAATGTTATATTTTTTAGCCATTTCAACTGAACGGTTGTTGAGTACCTGTGCGCCGAGTGTAGCAAGCTCAAGCATTTCGTCATAAGAAATTTCTTTGAGCTTTCTTGCGTTTTCAACTTTTCTTGGATCGGCTGTATAAACGCCTTCTACATCTGTGTAAATCTGACAAAGGTCAGCGTGCATTGCAGCTGCAATAGCTACGGCGCTTGTATCGGAACCGCCTCTGCCGAGAGTTGTAATATCGTCTGTTTTAGCAAGACCCTGGAAACCGGCAACAACAACAATTCTCTTTTTGTCAAGTTCATGACGGATACGGCTTGGGTCAACCTTTTTGATTCTTGCGCTTGTGTGAATGTTGGTTGTTTCAAAACCAGCCTGCCAACCAAGAAGTGATACAGCAGGGTAACCAAGCTTTTCGATAGCCATTGCAAGAAGTGAAATAGAAATCTGTTCACCTGCTGCAAGAAGCATATCTTTTTCTCTCTTTGAACCATTTGGATTAATTTCTTCGGCTTTTGCGATAAGATCGTCTGTGGTGTCGCCCTGTGCAGAAACAACAACTACAACATCGTTGCCCTTAGCGTATGTTTCTGTTACGATTTTAGCCACATTCATTACACGCTCAGCATTTGCTACGGAGCTACCGCCGAATTTCTGAACTATCAAACTCATGTCCTTTTACTCCTCTTTCAATTATAAATCACCTATGCGGATTTTTGAAATAACCTTTGTACCTCTGCTTTCGAGTGCTGCGATTTTTTCAATAATTTCACCATAGGGTAATTGCGCTGTTACAAAGGCAATCTCGCCCTCGGGGCTGTCAGCCTTTTCAATTTTATCTATACAGCCAAATACTTCCTGAGCAAGCTCGAATGTTGTGTTTGCTCTGATGTACATTGCTGTTACCGACTCCTCATAAGGAAGAATATTGTCGCCGTTGCCGTCTGCCCAGAACAAGAACTTTCTTGTCTTTAAGTGTTTGCAGCAGTCAACTACATCGGCTACAACTGCGCTTGCTGTTGGGAGCTTACCTGCGCCCTTGCCGTAGAATACTACATCGCCTGTGCAGTCGCCTCTTACCATAATGCCGTTGAACTCATAGTCAATGTTAGCAAGCTGGCTTTTGTTTGGTACAAACATAGGAGCAACGATTATATCAATCTTGCCGTCGTCGAGGCGCTTAACTCTGCCGATAAGTTTAATAACGCAGTTGTAAGCCTCTGCATATTTTACATCTTCAAGAGTAATCTCGGTGATGCCCTCTGTATGTACAAAGTTCGGATAAACATGCTTACCGAAAGCAAGGGAAGCAAGAATACAGATTTTACGGCAAGCGTCGTGACCTTCAATATCTGCGGCAGGGTTTCTTTCGGCAAAGCCGAGATCCTGTGCAAGTTTGAGGGCAGCGTCAAACTGCATACCGTCCTCAATCATCTTTGTGAGGATGAAGTTTGTTGTGCCGTTTAAAATACCTGCAATTTCATCAACAATATTTGCTACAAGGCACTGACTGATTGGGCGAATAATCGGAATACCGCCGCCAACCGATGCCTCAAATAAGAAGTTTACATTTTCGTCTTTTGCAATCTGTAAAAGCTCTGCACCGTGAGCCGCAACTAACTCTTTGTTTGATGTTACTACGCTCTTGCCGGACTTAAGGCACTTCTTTACAAAGTCATATGCAGGGTTAAGACCGCCCATAACCTCAACAACAACTCTTACTTCTCTGTCGTTTAAGATGTCGTTAAAGTCCTTTGTAAATCTGTCGGCCAAAGGGCTGTCTGGAAATTCACGCAGGTCAAGAATGTGCTTTACATAAATTTCTTCTCCGATGCTTGCAAAAAGCTTCTGTTTGTGTGTTGTAAGAATTTCGGCTACGCCTGAGCCTACAACGCCGTGGCCCATTATTGCTACTGAAATCATATTCTAAATCCTTTCCTTTCAGTTTGGAATTTATAACTCCCTTATGTATTTAATGAAGAACTGCCTGTAAGCAGACAGTTCTTCAAGATAAACTGACTTAAGCTCCCGGAGCAGATACATCTCCGCCGCTTTCTTCAGGCTTAGGCTCTTCGCCGCCCTGGCTTTCGGCAGATGAGGTATCTCCGCCGCTTTCTTCAGGCTTAGGCTCTTCACCGCCTTGGCTTTCGGCAGAAGAAGTATCTCCGTCGCCACCGCCTGAGTGACTTTCGTCACCGGAATAAGAGCTGTCTGAATAATTAGATGATGAATCGTAATTATAATCATCGTAATTATCGGAATCGCTTGAGTCGTAGTAACCGTCCCAACCGCCGTTTGAAGGCATATTGTCTTCTGTGTAATAACCGACATATTTGCCCGAAACATTTTCGGTTGACACAATAAGACCCGAATAAGGACTGTACTGTGCTTCAATAAGGTTAGACGGAAATTTGAAGTCCTTGTGCTCCATACCGCTTAAGTACGAGCTCATAACCTTGTTGAATGTGCTGGTTGCCACTGTTGTATTTGAAATTGTGTGTGGGTTGTCAAAACCTGTCCAAATTGCAAGAGTTGCGTAAGGTGACATACCGCAGAACCATGAGTCCTTGTCGGCATCGGTTGTACCTGTCTTACCGATAATATCCCAACCGCTGATTCTTGCCGAACCTGCGTTTGTATTGACTGAATTGGTTACATTGTAGTGGAGAAGTCTGTTCATAATAGCGGCTGTTGTCGGAGAGTAAGCCTGCTTTGGAACAGCGTTTCTGTTGTCGATAATAATATTGTCTTCGGAGTCTGTGATGTAGTAGTAGGTATATGGGTTGTAGTAAAGACCGCCGTTGCCCATATAGCTGTAAGCTGATGCCATTTCACGGACTGTAACACCGCCTGTAAGACCGCCGATTGAAAGACCGCCCGAGTTGTAAGCGTCCTCTTCGCTAAGGTGTGAAAAGCCCATTTTTGTAACTACCTGTTCGTAAGCCACGCTTGGACCGCCAATCATTTTCATAGCCTGTGCGGCTGTACCGTTTGAAGAAATTTCGATAGCGTCAGGTAAAAGCATTGTGCCCTTGTAACCTGCGTACCAGTTCTTAGGACCCGATACAAGCTCGCCGTATTCGTTGGTTTCGTACTTTTCAAGAGGTGCGTCCTCAATTTGAGATGAGAAGTAAAGCATCTTGTTGTCGATTGCATAAGGATAAACTACAACAGGCTTGATAGAAGAACCCGGCTGGAGAGATGACATTGTCGCTCTGTCCCAGCTTAAAGCCTCTGTCTTTTTGTTTGAGCTGCCTACGGTAGCGATTACTCTGCCGTCAAACCCCATAAGCGTCATAGCTATCTGTAATTCGGGGTCGTTGCTTTTGTCAATGTTTTGAGCTGCATTTTCCATCATTTCCTGTGCTCTTATATCCATAGCGCAGTAGATTTTAAGACCCTCTGTGTAAAGTTTATCAGATGCTGCGTCCTCGCTGATGTTGTAGTATTGTGCAAGGTCCTTTTGAGCGTCATAGAAAAGCTCGTCGATGTACCAGTTCTGAACATAACCGTCGTCGTTGTCGTCTTCATCGTCACGATCGCTTGTGTAGCCTACAAAAGTCATATTTGCAGACTCTTTCATAGCGGCATCGTATTCGTCCTCGGTGATTTTGCCCTGGTCATACATTTCGTTTATGATGATTTCTCGTCTGATTTTATTGTTTTCCGGATAAGAAAGAGGATTCCATTTTGACGGGTTCTGAGTAATGCCTGCAATAGCCGCACACTCGGCGATAGAGCAGTTCTCAATGCTCTTGTCAAAGTAAAGCTGAGCCGCCGACTCAACACCCTGACAGTTGTTGCCGAAGTTTACAACATTGAGGTAAGCCTCAAGAATTTCGTCCTTTGTATATTCGTTCTCAAGCTTGAGCGCTTTGCAGATTTCACGCATTTTTCTTGTGAGAGAAACTTCGTTGTCGTCTGTTATATTTTTGATAAGCTGTTGAGTAATTGTAGAACCGCCGTAAGAATCTGTGCCCGAGGCAAGACTTACTACGGCAGAGAGGGTTCTTGTCCAGTCAACTCCGTGGTGGTCGAAGAAACGCTTGTCCTCAATGGAAACAACGGCGTCTTTCATAGCCTGCGGAATCTTTTGGTTGTCAACCCAAATTCTGTTTTCTGTGCTGTAAAGAGTTTGATACTGTTCAAACTTGCCGTCTGAATTTTGTACCATAATAAAACTTGTCTGGTTAAGCGATTTTGCTCTGAGGTCAATGCCTGTCGGTTCGGACGCAAGGCTCGCAATGTAAATTCCGAGCGAAATAGCTGCGATAAGACCCGCAACAACGCATACCGAGAAAATTGTAAAAATAAATTTACCAAGTGCCTTGAAAAATCTTTTTATCGGATTTACCTTGCGAACGGCAGGGTTAATCTCCGGCTGAATATCTTTATATTGACTGATGTCAGTTTCACGCTTGTTACGCATAATTTCTCCTTCTTTGACAAAAACAAAGTTAATCTCTTAAATTTTATCCAAAAACAAAAAATATCAGTTAATGATTATTATACCACTTGAGAATAAAAAAATAAATATAAAAAGCCAAATTTTTCTTAAAAAATAAGCCTTTTACAAAGGAAAATTTTATATAATATAATGTAATATATGTATAATAATACAAATAAGCGGAAATATATAGTTAAAACAGTTAAAAATAAAGCTGAATTTATTGCCGAGAAAGTATTGAATTTAGCAAATTACAGGGAGTTTTTGATGTGAAAAAGCTTATTTGCGCAACAGGAATCATATTAATAGCTTGTGCGGTAACGGGAAATTTATTTACCGCAGGTACAGATGCGTCGGCTCAAACCGTACAGCAGAGCAATACCGAGGATAAGTGTGAGGAAGATGTTTTTATCCTGAAAATAGAGGACGGCTATCTGAATGTTTATTATAAAGAAAGCGGTAATATTTACCTGAAAACGGGAACTATGTCCTCAAATTTGCCGAAAAGCGATGTAATGCAACTTGAAAAAGGTGTTGAAATTACAGGGAAGGAAGCGCTTAGAAGAGCAGTGGAGGACTATTGCAGTTAAAGATTTTTAAAAGTTATTAATAAACTATGTGGATTGCCAATAAAAATAGAAATGATTAGAATTGCTTGTTGATGTAAACTACACTATTTGCATTATGTGTATTGACAATTTATGTAATTTGCGGTAGTATTTAATCAATAGTGTAAAACTGCAATTATGAACAAATGTTGTTTTGCGTTATGCTCGAAAACACAAAGCAGACGCAGAAATACAAAAAAGGAGAATGTACATATGATTTCTACCGTTATTGATAAATCACTCGGCCTTGAATTTCCTATTTTTCAGGGCGGTATGGCTTGGGTAGCAGACGCTTATCTTGCAGCCGGTGTTTCAAACGCAGGCGGTCTCGGCCTTATTGCCGCAATGAATTCAAACGGAGAACAGCTCCGTGCCGAAATTAAAAAGTGTAAAGAACTTACAGACAAGCCTTTCGGTGTAAATATTATGCTTATGAGTCCGTTTGTCGAAGAGGCGGTTCAGGTTGTTATCGAAGAGGGCATAAAGGTTATTACAACAGGCGCAGGCAACCCCGGTAAGTATATGCAGAGGTGGCTTGATGCAGGTATTAAAGTTATCCCTGTAGTTCCGAGCGTTGCTCTTGCAAGAAAGATGGAAAAGTTAGGTGCATTCGCAGTTATTGCAGAGGGCGGTGAGTCAGGCGGCCATGTAGGCGACCTTACCACAATGGCTCTTGTTCCGCAGGTAGTTGACGCTGTAAACATTCCTGTAATTGCAGCAGGCGGTATTGCAGACGGCAGACAGATTGCTGCGGCATTTATGCTCGGCGCTGTAGGTGTACAAGTAGGTACAAGATTTTTGGTTGCCACAGAATGTACAATCGCACAGGAATACAAGGACAAAATCATAAAGGCAAAGGATATTGATACAGTTGTAACAGGTAAAAGACTCGGTCATCCTGTTCGTGCTATCCGTAATTCCTTTACCCGTGAATATACAAAGGCAGAATACAACTCATCGGAAGTAAGTGACGAAGAACTTGAAAAGATGGGTGTCGGCAGATTAAGACTTGCTGTAAGAGAGGGCGATGTTTCGCACGGTACGGTTCTTGCAGGTCAGGTTGCCGCAATGGTAAAAAAAGAACAGCCTGCAAGAGAAATCATTACAGAAATGTTTGCTCAGGCTGAAGAAGTATTGAATGGAGCTACAAAATGGGTAAAATAGCATTTGTTTTTTCAGGCCAGGGCGCACAGTACAGCGGAATGGGCAAGGATCTTTACAATTCCTCTGCCGCAGCCAAAAGCGTATATGATATGGCAGACGGTATCCGCAAAGGTACATCTGCACAGTGCTTTGAGGGTACAACAGAAGAACTCTGCAAAACAGTAAACACACAGCCTTGTGTATTTACGGCAGACCTTGCTGCTGCGAGATTCCTTGAAGAAAAGGGTGTTAAGGCTGACTGCGTTGCAGGCTTTTCACTCGGCGAAATTGCGGCTCTTGCTTTTTCGGGTATTCTTTCGGACGAAGAAGCTTTCAAACTCGTTTGCAAGAGAGGCGAGCTTATGGATAAGGCGGCGACCGAAAATCCGGGTGCGATGGCTGCCGTAATGAAAATTACTCCCGAAAAAGTTGAAGAAGTTTGCAAGGACTTTGACAAGACATATCCTGTAAACTATAACTCGCCCGCACAGACAGTTGTTGCTACAACAAGCGAAAATGCAGAGGCTTTCTGCGAGGCTGTCAAAGCAGCGGGCGGCAGAGCAAAATTGCTTGCGGTAAGCGGTGCTTTCCATTCACCGTTTATGGCAGATGCGGCAAAGGGTCTTGCGGAGTATATGCAGGACATTGAGTTTGCACAGCCTAAAGTAACAATTTATTCAGACTATACAGCAAAGCCGTACGAGGGTGACTACAAGGAACTTGTAAGAGCACAGGTAGAAAATCCCGTAAGATGGCAGACAATTGTTGAAAATATGATTAAAGACGGTGTTGACACATTTATTGAAATCGGTGTCGGCAAGACTTTAACAGGACTTATCAAGAGAATTGACAACAGCGTTAAGGCTTTCAAGGTGGAAACACCCGCTGATTTTGAAGCACTTGACCTTTGATTTTGGAGGATATTATGAAATTTGAAAACAAGACAGCCGTTATTACAGGCGGTTCAAGAGGTATCGGTCTTGCAATAGCTAAAAAACTTGCAAGTCAGGGCGCAAACATTGCTATTCTTTATGTTGGCGATGAGAGCGAGGGCATTGCCGCAAAAGAGGCTCTTGCAGAGTACAACACAAAGGTTGAGCAGTATTTCTGCGATGTTTCCGATTTTAACGCATCAAAAGAGGTTGTTGACAAGGTAATCGAGGAATTCGGCGGAATTGATATTCTTGTAAATAACGCAGGTATCACCCGTGACAAGCTCGTACTCAATATGGACGAAAAAGACTTTGACGCAGTAATCGGCGTAAACCTCAAGGGTACATTCAATATGATTAAGCATACCTACAAGCACTTTATGAAAAAACGCTACGGCAGAATTGTAAGCACATCTTCTGTTGTAGGTATTATGGGTAATGCGGGTCAGGCTAACTATTCGGCATCTAAGGCAGGCATTATCGGTATGACAAAGTCTGTTGCCAAAGAGCTTGCGGGCAGAGGCGTTACTGTTAATGCCGTTGCTCCGGGTTACATCGGCACAGATATGACAAACGCACTTTCAGACAAGGTAAAAGACGCTATGAAAGCACAGATTCCTGCAAAGCGTATCGGTACACCTGAAGATGTTGCAAATGTAGTTGCGTTCCTCTGCTCTGATGACGCCGCCTATGTAACAGGCGAAGTTATCAAAGTTGACGGCGGACTTGCAATGTAATCGGAGGTGCTTTATGAGAAGAGTAGTAGTAACAGGTATGGGTGCAATCACCCCTGTAGGTAACGATATAGATACAATGTGGGCAAATATGCTCGCAGGTGTAAACGGTGTTGAAAAAATCACATCATTTGATACTTCTGACCTCAAAGTTCACCTTGCAGGTACTGTAAAGAACTTTGAGCCGGAAAAATATATTGAAAAAAGAGAGTTAAGAAAGCTCGATATTTACTGTCAGTACGCTATTGCGGCAGCACAGCAGGCTGTAGATGACAGCGGAATCCTCGGTAATATTAACGAGGAGCGTTTCGGTGTGTACATCGGCGCAGGTATCGGCGGACTTCACTCATTTGTAAATAATGTAACCGCTCTTAACGAGGGCGGCCCGAGAAAGGTATCTCCTTTCTTTATTCCGATGATGATCGGTAACATTGCCACAGGTAATGTAGCTATCCGCTTTAAAGCAAAGGGTGTTTCACTTTCGGTTATGAGCGCTTGTGCAACAGGTACACACTCAATCGGTGAGGCTTTCCACGCAATTAAGGACGGTTATGCAGACGCAATCATTGCAGGCGGCACAGAGGCGGTTATCGCTCCTCTTACAATCGCAGGCTTCCAGAATATGAAGGCTCTTTCCACAAACGAAGATCCCGAAACAGCATCACGCCCGTTTGATAAAAACCGTGACGGTTTCGTAATGGGCGAGGGCGCAGGTATGCTCGTACTTGAAGAATATGAGCACGCAAAGGCAAGAGGCGCTAAGATTTATGCTGAATTTGCAGGTTACGGCAATACTTGTGACGCTCACCATGTTACAGCTCCCGACCCTGAGGGTGCAGGACTTGCAAGAGCAATCAAAATTGCTATGGCAGAGGCTGGCACAACCGATGACGATCAGCTTTATATCAATGCTCACGGTACTTCAACCCACTTAAACGACCTTACCGAAACAATGGCGTTCAAGTCGGCTCTCGGCGAAAAGGCTTACGATGCAAATATCAGCTCAACAAAGTCAATGACAGGTCATATGCTCGGCGCAACAGGCGCAATCGAAGCTATTGTTTCTGTTCTTACTCTCCGTGACGGTATGATTCCGCCAACAATTCACTTAAATGAGCAGGACGAAGAACTTGACCTTAACTACACACCGAACAAGGCAGTTAAGCGTGATGTAACAGTTGCCGCATCTACAAACCTCGGTTTTGGCGGTCATGACGCTTGCGTAGTATTTAAGAAAATCTGATTCGGAGGGCTGTATTTATGTATTCTAAAAACGATGTTAAAGAATTTATCGAAATGCTTGAAGGCTCATCGCTTTCGGTACTTGAAATAAAAAACGGTGACGGTTCGGCTATCCGTCTTGAAAAGGCAATTTCTGCCGCTCCTGCCGTTGTAATGCAGGCAAATGCTCCTGCTACCGCACCTGTTCAGGAAACTGTTCAGGCTGCACCTGCCGCTCAGCCTGCTCCTGTTGCCGAGGGCAAAACAATCAATTCTCCTATTGTCGGCGTATTTTATGCCGCTCCGTCACCTGACAGCAATCCTTATGTTTCTGTGGGACAGAAAATTTCAAAGGGTGACACAATCTGCATAGTTGAAGCTATGAAGTGTATGAATGAAATCCAGTCAGAGCTTGACGGCGAGGTTACAGAAGTTCTTGTTAAGGACGGCGACCTTGTTGAGTACGGTCAGCCTCTGTTCAGAGTTAAATAAGGAGTTACAATGAATCAGGAAGAAATCAAAAAGATATTACCGCATCGTGACAATATGCTGCTTGTTGAAGAGGCAGAAAAAATCGACGATGTTACCTCAAAGGGAAGATATACAATCAAGGGCGACGAGTTCTTTTTACAGGGACATTTTCCGGGCAATCCTGTTGTTCCGGGTGTTATCCTCTGCGAAATGATGGGACAGTCGGCTTGCTGCCTGCTTGCGGGCAAGGTTGAGGGATGCACACCTTTCTTTACAAAAATGAACAATGTAAAGTTTAAAAATCAGGTAAAACCCGGCGATACACTCGAAAGTGTATGTACTCTTACAAAGAGCAAGGGTGTGTTCTATTTTATTGATGCAAAAGGCTATGTTGACGGCAAGCTTTGCGTAAGTGCCGAGCTTTCTTTTGCTCTTATTCCAAATAATAAGTAACTTATTGCAAATTTTCTTTTGGAAGTGATAAAATGTTTTCAAAAATACTTATAGCCAACCGAGGAGAAATTGCAGTAAGAATTATTCGTGCTTGCCGAGAAATGGGTATCAGTACAGTTGCAATATATTCTGAGGCGGACAAAAACGCAATGCATGTTCAGCTTGCTGACGAAAGCTATTGTGTTGGCGGCAGCAGAGTTGCCGACAGCTATCTTAATATGCCTGCTATACTTACCGTTGCCATAGAAAGCGGCGCACAAGCCATTCACCCCGGCTATGGTTTGCTCTCGGAGAATGCAAAATTCGTTTCTCTTTGTGAGCAATGTAACATAAACTTTATCGGCCCTACATCAGAGATGATAAAATTACTCGGCGATAAGGACAATGCAAGAAAAACAATGCGTGCGGCAGGTGTTCCCGTAACACCCGGCTGCGATATTATAGAAGACCCCGTAAAAGCAAGGGAAGAAGCCGAAAAAATCGGTTTTCCGCTGCTTATAAAGGCTCGTTCGGGCGGCGGCGGAAAGGGTATCCGCAGAGTAGACTGCATTGAGCAGTTTGACGAGGCTTTTGCGGCGGCGTCTTCGGAGGCACAGTCTGCTTTTGGTGACGGCGCATGTTATATGGAAAAGTTCATTCACCCCGTAAAGCATATAGAGATGCAGCTTTTGAGCGACAAATACGGTAATACTATCTGTCTGGGTGAAAGAGAATGTTCGGTCCAGCGTAAAAATCAGAAGATGATTGAGGAAAGCCCAAGTCCTGCGCTTGATGACAGAACCCGTAAGGAAATGATGAAAGCGGCTGTAAAGGCTGCAAAGGCTGTAAATTATGTCAATGCAGGTACTGTTGAGTTTTTGCTTGATATGAATAATAATTTCTACTTTATGGAGATGAATACCCGTCTTCAGGTTGAACACGGTGTTACCGAGATGGTAACAGGTCTTGATATTGTACAGTGGCAGATAAGAATTGCGGCAGGCGGAAAACTTACAAGAACCCAGGACAGCATTTTTACACACGGAAATGTTATTGAGTGCCGTATTAATGCAGAAGACCCGGAGCACGGTTTCAGACCGAGCTGCGGAAGAATTAAGCGTTTGCATATACCGGGCGGTTCTTTTGTCCGTTTTGATACAGCTGTATTTCAGGATTATTTTATTCCGCCTTACTATGATTCTATGATAGGCAAGCTCATTGTTCAGGCAAGAAGCCGTGAGCTTGCGATAAGAAAGATGAAGATGGCTCTTTCGGAGCTTACCATTGACGGAATTGACATCAACCGTGACTTACTTGCCGAGATTTTGTCGGACGAGCAGTTTGTTAGCGGAGAATATACTACTGACTTTATGCTTGATTTTGAAAAAAAGCATAAGGACGGAAAGAAGTAATAGGCTATGGATTTATTTGCTTTTGTAAAACCGAAAAATGAGCTTGAAAGCAGACCCGAGGAGCAGACCAATGTACCGTTTGTTCCCGAGGAAATGTGGACAAAATGCCCTAAGTGCGGCACTATGCTCCTTACAACAGATATGGAAGAAAACTTCCGTGTCTGCACAAAGTGCGGTCATCATTTCAGAATGAATGCAAAACAGCGTGTGGCACTTCTTGCCGATGACGGCAGTTTTTGCGAGCATGACGCCAATATGGCAAGCAAAAATATTCTCGATTTTCCAGGCTATGACCAAAAGCTTGAAAAAGCAAGAGCCACAGGTTCAAAAGAATCCGTAATGTGCGGTGAATGTAAAATCGGCGGTATTGACGCAGTGCTTTGCGCAATGGATTCCGATTTTATGATGGGCAGTATGGGTACGGTAACAGGTGAAAAAATCACCCGTGCTTTTGAATATGCTACCGAAAACGCACTTCCGGTTATAGTTTGTACTGTATCGGGCGGTGCTCGTATGCAGGAGGGTATTCTTTCCCTTATGCAGATGGCGAAAACTTCCGGTGCGGTTAAGCGCCACAGCGACAGCGGACTTTTATACATAACAGTTCTTACCGACCCTACAACAGGCGGTGTTACTGCGTCTTTTGCTATGGAGGGCGATATTATCCTTGCCGAGCCTGATACTCTTGTAGCTTTTGCAGGCCCGAGAGTAATTGAGCAGACTCTCCGTCAGAAACTCCCAAAGGATTTCCAGACATCGGAGTTTGTAATGCAGAAAGGTTTTGTTGACGCTGTTGTAAGCAGAAACAACCTGAAAGCTACACTTGTAAAATTGCTTAAGATGCACGGATACGGGGAGGTGTCGGAATAATGTCTGCTTATGATAAAGTTATGGCGGCGAGAGATGCCAATAAAATTACAACTGTTGATTACATAAATCATATGTTCGGCGACAGCTTTTTTGAACTGCACGGCGACAGGAGATATTCCGACGATAAGGCAGTTGTGGCAGGCCTTGCTATGCTGCACGATATGCCTGTAACCGTAATCGGAATTGAAAAGGGCAGAAATACAAAAGAGCGTATGGAGCGCAATTTCGGACAGGCTCATCCGGAGGGCTACAGAAAAGCTCTAAGACTTATGAAACAGGCTGAAAAGTTCCACCGTCCTGTTCTTTGCTTTGTAGATACCAGCGGCGCTTACCCGGGAATCGGAGCGGAAGAAAGAGGTCAGGGACAGGCTATTGCCGAAAACCTTATGGAGATGATGACTTTAAAAACACCCGTGCTTACAATTGTTGTAGGTGAGGGCGGCAGCGGCGGTGCGCTTGCACTTGCTGTTGCAGATGAAGTATGGATGATGGAAAATTCTGTTTATTCCGCAATTTCTCCGGAGGGTTGTGCGTCTATCCTTTGGAAAGACAGTTCCAAAGCTCCGCAGGCCGCAGAGGCACTCAAACTTACTGCGCAGGATTTATTTGACTTGCATGTAATTGAGCGTATTATCAGAGAGCCGAGGGCAGAGGACGCCGCTATGTTTGAGAGTCTAAAACTCTTGATTCAGAGAACTTTTGAAAAAAATCTTGCACTTACCGATGAAGAACTTACAAATGCCCGTTATGAAAGATTCAGAAGAATAGGTGCCAATTTATAATTCTAAGTGTAACCGTCTGCTTTGCAGGCGGTTTTTTTGTGGAAATTTTGAGAAGTTGTTTGAATGTAGGGGTGTGGATTAACTTATTTTCGGTCGGGTAACAGAAGCAGAAAAGAGCAATGTTTCTGTCACGAATATAAAAGTTTGGTCAACCTTTTCAAAGGTTGTGAGTGTGGGCAACGCCCATAAAACTTTAATCTATTGCAAATTTTAATAGCCAAACGGCAAGCCTTTTGGCGGCTTGAACATAATGGAGAAAGCCTTTTAATTGCGTAAGCAAAAATATGGCAGAAAGATTATTTTATAAGTTTGTTGCCTGTAAACTACTTATGCACTATAATAAAATGCCTACCATTCCGCTTTTCTTTTGCGTGAAAAGAAAAGCTCCAAAAGAAAGTACGCTTAAGGGGAAAGGGATTTCGAGTCCCTTTCCCCTTAAGTATCCCTTTTCCTTAGACGACCAAGGTCAGTGACCTTGGAACCTCTAACTTTTATTTTCCTAATAAAATTTGTACTTGGCAAAATAAGTCTTTTAATTATTTCCCTTTCAAAAATTATCACTTTTTTTAAACTAAACTTTATAACCTACAATGCACATTAATGGATTATATACCGACAATTTTTTGCTTATACCAATTTTATACGATTTTATTCGTCAATTATTTTTATAATTACTTTATCGAAAAAAGAAAAAATGCTTTTGTGGTATTATTAAAATAATATGATTTTTACGGGAGGACGAGCTTCTATGTCAGGCGTAATCAGAATTTTTGTAGAAAAAAGAGATGGCTTTAATGTTCTTGCAAAGCAGACTTTGTGGGACATTCGCCACAACCTTGGTATGAAAAATGTTACCGACCTTCGATACATTATGAGATATGATATTGAGGGACTTTCACTCGACGAGTACAACGCAGCCAAAGGTACTATTCTTTCAGAGCCGAATGCGGATGTTATTTATGAGGAAACACTTCCTGTTGAGGACGGCTGGAAGGTATTTGCAATGGAATATCTCCCGGGTCAGTATGACCAGCGTGGCGACTCTGCCGAGCAGTGCGTTCAGCTCCTTACTCAGGGCGAGCGCTGCAAGGTGCTTACAGCAAGAGTTGTTGCCGTAACAGGTGATATTTCGGATGATGACCTTAAAAAGATTGAGGATTACCTCATCAACCCTGTAGAGAGCCGTCTTGCCTCTCTTGAAAAGCCGCAGACACTTGACATTGCAACTCCTGTTCCTGCCGATGTTAAGCGTGTAGAAGGCTTTATAAAATTTAACGACGAAGAAATGGAAAAGTATTACGGCTCAATGGGCTTTGCTATGACATTGTCAGACCTTAAGTTCTGCCGTGACTATTTCAGAGATACAGAAAAGCGTGACCCAAGTGTAACAGAGCTTCGTGTTATTGACACATATTGGTCTGACCACTGCCGTCACACAACTTTCCTTACAAAACTTGAGAAAATCGAAGTTGAAAAGGCAGCTCTTGGTTCGGTAATCGAGGACGCTCTCAATGAGTATTATGCTACCCGTGACGAGGTTTACGGAAAAGATACAAAGAGAATCGTATCTCTTATGGATATGGCTCTTATCGGTATGAAGTCACTTAAGAAAAAAGGTCTTATTCCTGACCTTGACGAGAGCGAAGAGATTAACGCCTGCTCAATCGAAGTTCCTGTAACTATTGACGGCAAAACAGAGCAGTGGCTCGTTCAGTTTAAGAACGAAACCCATAACCACCCGACAGAAATCGAGCCTTTCGGCGGCGCAGCTACTTGTCTTGGCGGTGCTATCCGTGACCCGCTTTCAGGTCGTTCATATGTATATCAGGCAATGCGTGTTACAGGTTCGGGCGATCCGACTATTCCTGTAAAGGACACAATGCCCGGTAAGCTCCCATCAAGAAAAATTACAACAGGTGCGGCTAACGGTTACAGCTCATACGGCAACCAGATCGGTCTTGCAACAGGTCAGGTTACAGAGCTTTATGACAGCGGCTATGTAGCAAAAAGACTTGAAATCGGTGCAGTTATCGGCGCATCACCAAAGGAAAATGTAATTCGTGAAGTTCCGCTTCCTGATGATATTATCGTACTTTTGGGCGGCAGAACAGGTCGTGACGGATGCGGCGGTGCAACAGGTTCTTCAAAGGCTCATACAGAAAGCTCTATTGAAACCTGCGGTGCGGAAGTTCAGAAGGGTAACCCGCCTACAGAGCGTAAGATTCAGCGTTTGTTCCGTAACCCTAAGGTTGCTAAACTTATTAAGAGATGCAACGACTTCGGTGCAGGCGGTGTATGCGTAGCTATCGGTGAGCTTGCCGACGGTCTTGCAGTTGACCTTGATAAGGTAACTAAGAAGTATGACGGTCTTGACGGTACAGAGCTTGCTATTTCAGAGAGCCAGGAGAGAATGGCTGTTGTTCTTGACAAAAAGGATGTAGAAACCTTTATTGCCGAGGCAGAGAAAGAAAACCTTGAGGCAACAGCGGTTGCTGTCGTTACAGAAAGCCCAAGACTTACAATGACATGGAGAGGCGACAAGATTGTTGACCTCAGCCGTGAATTTTTGAATACAAACGGTGTTACACAGCTTTCATCAGCTTATATTACAGCACCGAAGGCAGAGGATTGCTACCGTAAGGCTTGTCCTGCTGTATTAAAGGATATGCCTGCCGACAAGGCACTTGAAGAAAATATGGCTCGTCTTGAGGTTTGCTCACAGATCGGTCTTTCAGAGCGTTTTGACGCATCTATCGGTGCCGCAACAGTAATTATGCCGTTCGGCGGTAAGAACCAGCTTACTCCGCAGGAGGCTATGGCCGCTAAGATTCCGCTTGAAAAAGGCGAAACAGATGACGCTACAGCAATGAGCTACGGCTTTATTCCGGGTGTTTCACGCTGGAGTCCGTTCCACGGTTCGGCATACGCAGTAGTTGAGTCACTCTCAAAACTTCTTGCTATCGGTGCCAACCCACTTACAGCCCGCCTTACATTCCAGGAATATTTTGAAAGATTAAAAGATGTACCGGAGCGTTGGGGTAAACCTGCCGCTGCACTTCTCGGTGCAATGGAAGCACAGCTTAAACTCGGTATTCCGTCAATCGGCGGTAAGGACAGTATGTCGGGTACATTTGAAACAATTGATGTTCCGCCTACACTCGTAAGTTTTGCGGTTGCTATGACAAAGGCAAGCAAGACAGTATCAGCCGAGTTCAAAAATGTAGGTTCAAAGGTTATTTATGTACCTGTTCCTGAAAATAAAGAAACTCTTATGCCTGATTGGGACAAGCTTATCACTATGTACAAGGCTGTTTACAAACTCTTTGACGAGGGCAAGGTGCTTTCTGCATCTGTTGTTAAAGAGGGCGGTGCTGCCGCAAGCGTATGTAAGGCTTGTTTCGGTAACGGCTATGGATTTAAATTTACAAACAAACTCACAAATGACGAGCTTTTCGCCCCTCTTTCAGGTTCACTTGTTCTTGAGCTTGCAGACGGTGCGGAACTTGACAACAGTGTAGTAAGCTATGACCTCGGTACAGTTACAGACGACGGCAAGGTTACAGTAAACGGTGTTGCTGTTGATGTAAATACACTTATCGAAAAGTGGACTGCTCCGCTTGAAAAGGTATTCCCGACAAAGGCAGAGTGCCCTGAAATTGCGGTTGATATTCCGCTCTTTACAGAGAGAAACACAAGTTCACCTGCAATTAAGACTGCTAAACCTACAGTATTTATCCCTGTATTCCCGGGTACAAACTGCGAGGTTGACTCTGCAAGAGCTTTTGAAAAAGCGGGCGCAAATGTTGAACTCCTTATCGTAAAGAACCTTACATCCGCTCATATTGAAGAAACAATCAAGGCTATGGAGAAAATCATTTCTAAGTCACAGATGATTATGTTCCCGGGCGGTTTCTCCGGCGGTGACGAGCCTGACGGTTCAGGTAAGTTTATTGCTACTACTTTCCGTAATCCAAGAATTGCGAACGCTGTAAATGAGATGCTCAAGAACCGTGACGGTCTTATGCTCGGTATTTGCAACGGTTTCCAGGCACTTATCAAACTCGGTCTTGTACCTTACGGCGAAATCAGAGAACTTAAGCCGACAGACCCGACACTTACATTCAACACAATCGGCAGACATATCTCTCATATGGCTTACACAAGAGTTACTTCTGTTAAGTCACCTTGGTTTGCAAGTGTAAATGCAGGCGATGTATTTGCTATTCCTGTGTCGCACGGTGAGGGCAGATTTATGGCTGACGAGGCAACAGTTAAGATGCTTGCCGAAAACGGTCAGATTGCTACACAGTATGTTGACCTTAACGGCAACCCAAGTGCAGACAT
This sequence comes from Ruminococcus sp. FMBCY1, assembly GCF_023921805.1. Taxonomy (GTDB): domain Bacteria; phylum Bacillota; class Clostridia; order Oscillospirales; family Acutalibacteraceae; genus Ruminococcoides; species Ruminococcoides intestinale_A. The sequence goes on from NZ_CP074197.1 coordinate 1,921,732, forward strand.
TACATATAATGTAAACGGTTCCGTATGCGCTATCGAGGGTATTACTTCACCTGACGGCAGAATCTTAGGAAAAATGGGCCACAGCGAAAGAAAGGGCGACAGCCTTTACAAGAATGTTCCGTTTGCTAAGGACCAGCTTATCTTTGAAAGCGGCGTTAAGTATTTTAAGTAATTAATGCTTATTCTTAAAGCAATATAGATAAAATGGCGGCTAAACACATATTTATGTTTAGTTGCCATTTTTTTGATATTTGCTTGACATATTTTGCGATATATTATATCATAGATAATGTTAATTTTAATAATTAATGAGGTATTTAAAGAAAAAGGAGTAAAAACAATGGCTTTTTGTAAAAATTGCGGCAATAACATTCCGGACGGAGCAACATTCTGCTCACATTGCGGAACACCCGTTTATGACACAACTTCGCAGGCGCAGACTCAACAGCACCAGTACGGCACACAGCAGAACAACTTTTTGAACAGTGATGATGTTACAGCAGAGTTTGATCCTATGGATATCAAAGAAAACAAGGTTATGGCAGTGCTTGCTTATATCGGTTTGCTTGTACTTGTACCTATTTTTGCGGCAAAGGATTCAAAGTACGCAAGATTTCATGCAACACAGGGTTTGAATATTACTGTTTTATCTGTTGCACAGGCTATTATTTACTATATTTTAGCCACAATTATAAGCATCATATTCCGTGGAAGTATTATTTTTGGAGTAGGCGGAGTTTTGCTTACAATACTCGGTTTTATAAACACAATTTTGTCAATTGCTTTTATTGTTCTTGCAATTTACGGTATTGTAAACGCAGTACAGGGTAAATGCAAAAAGCTCCCTATTATCGGAAAATTCGATATTCTCGGTAAATTTGTGAAATAATAACAGAATTTATTAAATGCCTGACTATGGTTATACGCCATAGTCGGGCATTTTGTTTTGTTATCAAAAATCGGGGTGAATTATTGTCTACCAAACTTTTGTAATTACCTGACGAAGTATTCCGCTAAACAGTAATGTATTATTGTTGCTCCAATATATTAAAACAGAAGCTTTTTAATTAATTTAACATAGCTTTGTATTATAATTGATATTATAAATTAAATTTTGCTGATATTAAGAACTTGTTTGTGAAAATGAACAAAAAATAACGGTTAAATTTTATTCCTCTTAAGATAAACATTCGTATTTACCATTATATAAGGGAAAAAATAATTATTATAATAAATAGTAAATACTGTTATTATGCCTTGTTTTTGGAGGTGATTTTTGTTTAGCAGGCAATTATTTAGAAACTTTTTGTAATTTTATGGTTTTTAGGTTTTGAAATTAACATTTTACGGGAGGAAAAAGCGTGAAAAAGAATAAAAGAATAATCAGTGCGGCTCTTGCTGCAAGTATGTTGTTGCCTTGTTTTGCAACAGCTGCGGTGTCGGCAAATGCGGCAGTTGTATCAGATGAAAATTCGGTTTCTGTCGGCGATTACGATTTAATGGACAACATTCAGGACGGTGTAATTTTGCACTGTTTTAACTGGAAGTACAATGATATTAAGGCAGAATTAAATAATATTGCCGAGGCAGGTTTTACAACAATTCAAACTTCACCTGCACAGCCCGGCAGCGGAACCGGTACATGGTGGTGGTTGTATCAGCCGTTGGGATTTTATATAGGTACTAGCGAACTCGGTACAAAGGCAGAGTTGGAATCACTATGTAAAGAAGCCGAAAATTATGGTATCAAGGTAATAGTTGATGTTGTAGCAAATCATCTTGCAGGCGACCATTCAAGAATAGAAGAAGATTTAAAGCCATCAAAGTATTGGCATACTTTTGGAGGCGGTATTGACTGGAAAAACAGATGGCAGGTAACACACGGAGAAATCGGTATGCCTGATATCGCAACTGAAAATTCATATGTTCAGCAAAAAGTAGGAAAATATATGCAGGAATTAAAGTCAGTCGGTGTTGACGGTATTCGCTGGGACGCAGCAAAACATATTGGCGTTCCGAGCGAGGGCGATAATTTCTGGAGTTCGGTAACAAAGTATGGTTTATATAACTATGGCGAAATTCTTACCGGTCCTGATGACAGAGAAACCGGAAATGAAGATATAATGAAAGAATATACAGACTATATTACAGTAACCGACAGCAATTACGGTAAAGCTCTGCGTGATTCATTTAATTCCGGTGATGCACCCGATTCGTCTGGAAACTGGTGCAATCGTGGTATTTCCTGCGATAAACTCATTTATTGGGCCGAAAGCCATGACACATGGTCAAATAACAAAGATTGGGGCTATTCAAATGATATGAGCCAGAATGTTATTGACCGTGCATATGCTGTTGCGGCAAGCCAAAATGAAGTAACGGCTCTTTATTTTTCTCGTCCGTCATCAAAAATTAAAGATAATATAAAAATCGGTGAAAAAGGCAGCACTCACTTTACAAGCAGTGAGGTTGCGGAAGTTAATAAATTCCACAATGCCATGAACGGAAAAGCCGATTGTTATAAAAAATCAAACGACTGCAGCGTAATTACCCGTAAAGACGGCGGTGCTGTTATTGTAAAAGGCAGCGGCAGCGGTAATGTTTCTGTTGAAAACGGCGGAGGCTATGCAAAACCGGGTACATATGTTGACAAAATTTCGGGCAACACATTTACGGTTACTTCATCATCAATCAGCGGTAAGGTCGGCTCAAGCGGTATTGCCGTTATTTATGAAGAAGAAAATCCTAAGCCAAAGGTAAGTGTAACTCCGGGTTCTTCTACATACGAAACAGAAACTTACACACTTACATTAAATACCAAGAACGCTGAAAACTCGCAGTATTCCGTTGACGGCGGTAAATATCAGTCATTCAGTGACGGTACGAAAATTACAATCGGCGCAGGTCTTGCGTACGGTACAAAGACAACAATCAATGTAAAGGCAAGCAACGCCAACGGTTCAGCCGATAAAACCTACATTTACACAAAGGTTGACCCGACATTAACGCAAAAAATTTACTTTGACAATTCATCTTATAACTGGTCAAATATATATGCTTATATTTATTCAGATGCAGTTTCTAATGCAAAATGGCCTGGCGAAAAAATGACTTTGGATTCTTCTACAGGTTATTATGTAATTGAAGTTTCAGATTCACTTGCAAACGGTGCGGTTATTTTCAGTGACGGCACAAACTCTGCAAGCAAGCGTTATCCTGCAGATGCAAAGCCGGGATTAAATCTCAACGGCGCTACAAAGATATTCAAAGCAAATCACACTTTTGAAGATTATAATACGCCTGTACCAACCCAGAGTACAACAGCACAACCTACTACGGCAAAGCCTACAACAGTACAACCTACTACGGCACAACCTACTACATCTCCTGCTGAAAGCGTACTTATCGGTGATACAAATCAGGACGGTAAAATTACAATCAGCGATGTAACTGAAATTCAGTTTTGCATCAATGAAATGATTACATTTAATCAAAAACAAAAGATTGCTGCCGATGTTGACGAAGACGGTTCTGTTGATATCAGAGATGCTACATACATTATGCTGTACATTGCAAATCAGCCAAGCAGTGAGGCCAAGGTAGGTCAATACAAAGGCGGAATCGCTCCGACACAGCCGACAACGGTTAAACCTACAACACAGCCTACTACAGCGCCGACACCGACAACCCAACCTACAACTTCATCTGTATCTGACAAATATACTATGACATTTACAGATAACTACAACTGGGGTAATGTGAATTGCTACTATTGGTCTGACAGCAATACAAAAATGACATCATGGCCGGGAAAATCAATGACTAAGTCAACAACAAATGAATTAGGTCAGAGTGTTTATACCATTGATATTCCAAGCGATGCTACATATGTAATATTCAACAATGGCAGCAGTCAGACTGTTGATATTCCTGTTACAGGCAGTGCCAAGTTTTATATTTCGGGCAGTTCAAACGGAAAATATACCGTTAATAACTGATGATTTTAAAAATTGCGTTGAAATAAAAAATAATAGTGATATAATAAAGCTGTCAGGTTTTATCAATCTGACAGCTTAAGTATATATTTTGTAATCAGGAGTATTGTTTATATTTATGGAGAATCAAATCGAAAAAAATATCGAGCATTTAAGAAATTCTCAACTTTTTCGTGGATTTACCGATGATGAAATTGAGAAATTTCTATATAATACTAAATTTAAGATTTTTGAACTTAATCGTGGCGCAATACTTAATGTTGAACTTGATAAATCGATTTTTGTTTTATACGGTTCAATAGCTTCTTATGAAACAAATATAGACGGTGTGAAAACATTTATAAATCATTTTGAACCCGACGGAAACGAATTGATAGCTATAAGCCTGGATACTCCGTATCCGACGGTATCGGTAGAGGCAAGGAAAAAATCGGTTGTTTTGTCACTTGAAACAAATTCGTTTTTAATAACCGATCCGTCAATTATTTTTTTACAAAACAGAGTTCAGCAAAACATTATCAGTATTTTTTACAGAATGACAGAAAATGTTATGCAGCGCATAATTGCTAATGCGGAATCTCTTTCGAAAAATAAAATTATTAAGTATTTGCGACAATTAAAAAGCGAGCAAAAAAGTGACAAATTACAAATTCCTTTTACAAGACAGGAGCTCGCAGACCATTTACAAATGGATATAAGCACATTGATGAGAGAATTAAAGAGTTTGCAAGAAAGCAATGTGCTTACATATGAAGGAAAAATAATTACGATTTTGAATATCTGACACTACTATACTTCTCAAAAGGGCAGTCCAAATAATGGACTGCCCTTTAAATATGGATTATAATTTATTTTATTGCAGAAAATTTAATTAAGCAGGGAAAAATGCACCGGCTGTAATGTCAAGGTAGTTAAGTCCGGAGTAATTCGGATATTCTGACTTTACTTTTTCCTTAAATTCTTCGGCATTGGCTGACTTGTTTGCAATAGACTTAATATTCTTTACATAGTCAATCTTAGTCTTTACATCGTTTGTATCTTCCGGGTCATAGTGCGATGTGAGGATAAGGTCATAATTTTTGTTAATATAGCCCTCAAGTTCGGCAATCATTGCGTCGGCATGTGCTGCACCGCCGATAATGGAGTGACAATCGTGACCGAGCATATGAGTGTAAATAACATTGATTTCAGGGAAAACAATATCAAAAGCATCAGCAGTTTCTACAATGCTAAGTTTTGTATCTGCGATTTTTAATGTTTCGCCTGCAATAATATTTGTAACCGAGTGAATTGATGAATCGAAGATATTGCCGAAAGCCTTTGTGAAATTTTCTACTAAAGCTTTACCGCCACCGACAGTGCCGTAAGTATTTGCCTTTTTAGTAGCATATTTCTTTACATTCGGCAAGAATGTGCCGCCGCCCATATGATAAGCGAGTACAACACCCTCAACTTGAGTACCTGTATCTTTAATAAACTGCTCAAGCTCTGCAATGTTGTCATTAAAGCAAGGCGATTCGATAACAACTGTTTTGTTGTTTTTTACAAGCAAAATTGCTTCATCGTCAATAAAGTCATTTGTACGGTAAACCAATAACTTTACTTCACCGAATGAATATTCAAAGATAGTGCCTTTTTCTAATTTGATTTCTTTGTAATCTGTCTTTTTCATAATAAAACCTCCGTAAAAATATTTATGTGTTGAATTTGTTGTAACATTAATAATTACAACGATATATTATCACAAACTTGTTGTAACGCAAACGGTTACAACGATAAAAATAAAAAAAGATTTTAAGAATTTTCAAAAAGGAGAAAAATACTTAAAATCTTATTATTAATCAAATTATTTTATTGTTGTGATTTTATTATATTTTGTGTATCGTCCAAAACATCTTTTAATGTAACAGATGCAAGCTCTTTTTCCATTGCCTGCTGGACTTTTATGAGCCTGTCGTCAAGAACGGCGTGAATGTTTCGTCCAACGGGGCATAGCGGGTTAGGATTTTCGTGAAAATGGAAAAGCTCGCCGTCACCAACGCAATCTACCGCTTTATAAATATCAAGAAATGTTATGTCATTTTCAGGCTTTGCCAGAACAGCACCGCCCGAACCCCGTGCTACTTCCACTATACCCGCTTTTTTTAACTGCCCGAGAATTTTACGGACAATTACAGGATTAACATTGGTGCTTGCAGCCAAAAACTCGCTCGTAATCTTGTTACTGTCACCGAAAGTTTTTATGCAGGTAAGAATATGAACGGCAAGAGTAAATCTGCTTGAAATCTGCATATATGTTCACCTCATTATAAAAAGGATTACAGTAAGAAAAAACACGCTGACCGAGCGGTTAGCGTGTAATGGTCGGGATGACAAGATTTGAACTTGCGACACCACGCCCCCCAGACGTGTGCGCTACCAAGCTGCGCTACATCCCGTTGCAACATAATCTATTGTACCAAATGAATGTAAAAAAGTCAAGAGATAAGAGTTAATCTTCTAAGTATTCGTGCAAAACAGGCTTATAATTTTTAAATTTGTATTTATCGGCTAAGTTTAAATCAGCTTCATTTTGTATGTTAAGCAAATTTTTCAAAACTTTGCAATCGTCATATAAATAGGTATCATATTTGCTCCATACTAATTCTTCCGTTTGCCCATTCTTCTGACAATTGTTTTGCAATTTCAGATAAATGGACACCTTTAATTTTCAATAAACTTTCTAAGTTTATCAAGGTGTTTTCTTAAATCTGACTCACCTTGTTTGTATATTTTTTCTATTATTTCGGGGTCGCTTTCAGTTCTGCCTATGCCAAGACTTTGATTTGGCGCAATTACATAAACAAGTCCCTGTTCTTCAAGCATTTTTATATCTTCAAGCTGTTTGTTATACATTTGCGGTCTGTTTAAAAGCGCCTTTGCAAATTCAGGTTTCTTTCTGTAGCGCTTTGCGGAAAATTCGAGCGTTTTGTCGGCTTTTTTGCGGTAATCCCTTGCCTGCGTAAGTATAACTATGCATTTGTCACAGCCGTCATCAAAAGCGTGTTTAAACGGAATGCTGTCGGTAATTCCGCCGTCAAGATATTCGTTTCCGTTTATTATAATCGGCTGAAAAAGCAACGGTAATGCGCAGGTCGCTCTTAGTATTTCAAATTTTCTGTCATAGCGTGAAACAGGCATATACTCGGTTTTGCCTGTGTTTATATTTGTAAGAGTTGCGATTACATCACCTTTAAATTTTGCAAAAGTATCGTAGTCAAAGGGAACAAGTTTATTTGGAATTTCGTCCATAATAAAATCAAGGTTAAAGTAGCAGCGCTTTTTGGGATTGAGCAAATACTTTGTTCCCATATATCTTTTATCGTTTAAATATTTTGTTCCTATTATATAGTTTCTGCCGATCTGCTTTGAAACATAAGATACGGCATTTGAAATGCCTGCCGAAGTTCCGATTACATAGTCGGCATATATGTTTTCTCTCAGCATTTCGTCCATTACGCCGCAGGAGTAAAATGTGCGTGACGCACCACCCTCAACTACAAGGCCGATTTTCATATTATCACATCCTATAAAGATATTTTACTACAAAATCGGTAAATTTCAATACACATATATTGACAAAATAAAATTAATGTTTTTATAAATCTGTAAATACTTGCTCAACAAAACAAACAAATAATTTGCGTAAATATTTGCTTATTTTAAGATTAAATATATAAAATTTTAGCAAAAGCAAAGTGCAAGCAGCTTTAATTTAGCAAAATAATCAAAAAACATTTTGCACTTATTGTGCAATAATCAGGTTGCCAATTTAATACATTTTTGTTATGATAAAAGCGTTAAAATGTATTTTATACGAAAATAAGAGGTTTTTACTTATTTTGTCGTATGTGTAATTTTATTACGGTGTTATTCTCCATTGCTTTGACTGGAAATACACCGACATTAAAGCAGAACTTAAGAACATTGCGGAGGCAGGATGTACTTCAATCCAGACTTCTCCTGTTCGGGGAAACAATAACCACGGTTCATGGTCTGCATACAGTGCATAATCGCATTATAGTTTTATAGACAAACAGAATTTAACCCCCTCGCAATTGAGGGGGTTATTTTTATACTTAATTTTTAGCAGCCGCAGCCACAACCGTTAGAAGACTCGTTACCGCCACAACAAGCAAGGATAACTATAAGAAGAATAACCCATGAGCAGCAGTTGTTGCCATTACCGAAAAAGTTACACATAAGCGTTTGCCTCCTTTCTGTTTACACTACATAATATTGCAAAATACAGAAAGTGTGACTGTATAAATAAAGATGTTAAAAGACTAATTGCAATAGTTGCGAAAGTTGTGGTTTAGGATACTTTCCATCGGGCAACAAAGTAAAGCAAAACTAAACTTTCCGTCCCAAGGTTAAAAATCTGGTCAACATTTTCAAAGGTTGTGGGTGTGGGCAACGCCCACAAAATTTTATGTTATTGCAAATTTTAACAGCCAAACAGCTTGCTGTTTGGCGGATTGAACATAACGGCGAAATCCTAAAAATGCGACAGCAACAAAGGAAAAGCCACGCTACTAAAACTACTAATTTGCCACTTTTTAAGGGCAAATCAGCCACACACGCAAACCTCTTTGTGTTCTTTAGAATATCGTTTCTCTAAGATTGCTAAAGTGCGACTTTCTTACTTTCTGCCACTCATTAGTCTTAACTTTTATTTTATCTTAAAATCTTTAATAATCTAAAGTTTAGTTATTATATTGTGCAATTACAGCTTAATATTTTATATTTAAAATCAGTGCATTTTTATTGTTTTATGGGCTCTGCCCAAACCCGCAACCCTTTAAAAAGGGTTGACCTGAATTTTGAATTTATAAAACTAAACTTTTGGTGGTGAACCATATTTTTACATTAAACCAACAAACTAAAATCCGCTCAAATTATAATAAAATTGAGCGGATTAATAATTATATTGATATTATACTGTTAATTTTATATTTTTACATTTCAGCTCTGTTAATTGCATTAAGTACACCGAGTACAGATGCAACATTGACATTTGAATCAATGCCGATACCAAAGATGTTCTTTCCGTCAGGCTTTTTGAGCTCAATGTAAGAAACAGCTTTTGAATCTGAACCCTGTGAAATAGCGTGCTGGCTGTAAGAGATAAATTCGTATTTGTCGAGTCCGAATTTCTTAATAGCGTTAAAGAATGCGTCAATCGGGCCGTTGCCTACGCCGCTTAATGTAACTTCATCGGCACCGTTAATAGTCATCTTGCCCTTAAAGTGCACATAATCTTTACCGTTTTCGCTTTCTTCGTAAATCTTACGCTTTGTAAGAGCGTATTTCTGATTAACTTCAAGATAGTTTTCACTGAATACTTCAAAAAGTTCTTTCGGAATAAGCTCTCTGCCGAGTTCTTCACACTTTTTCTGAACAAGTTTAGAAAATTCAGGGTGCATCTTCTTTGGAAGGTCATATCCGAAGTTATGGCTCATTACAAATGCGGCGCCGCCCTTACCTGATTGAGAGTTGATTCTGATAATAGGTTCGTACTCTCTTCCAACGTCGGCAGGGTCGATAGGGAGGTATGGGATTTCCCAATATTCTGTGCCGCTGTCTTTCATATATTGCATACCTTTATTGATAGCATCCTGATGAGAACCCGAAAAAGCAGTAAATACAAGTTCACCGATATACGGCTGACGAGGATTGATTTTCATATCTGTGCATCTTTCGTAAATCTCTCTGAGCTTTGGAAGATTAGAGAAGTCGAGTTTAGGGTCAACTCCCTGTGTAAACATATTAAGTCCCATTGTAACAATGTCAAGGTTACCGGTTCTCTCGCCGTTGCCGAAGAGTGTGCCCTCTACACGCTCTGCACCTGCAAGAAGTGCAAGCTCGCCCGACGCAACGCCTGTGCCTCTGTCATTGTGCGGATGCAAGCTGATTATGCAAGCCTCTCTGTTCTTTATATGTTTAATAAAATATTCAACCTGATCTGCGTATGTGTTTGGTGTGCACATTTCAACAGTGTTAGGAAGATTGAGGATAACAGGGTTTTCTTTTGTAGAACCGAGAGCTTCCATAACTTTATCGCAGATGTAAACAGCGTTCTCAACTTCTGTACCGCTGAAACTTTCGGGAGAATACTCAAATCTAAAGTTTGTATCGCCTGTATATTCGTCTGTAAGCTGCTTAATAAGTTTTGCGCCTTCAATAGCAATTTTTGTAACGCCTTCCATATCTGTTTTAAATACAACTTTTCTCTGTAAAGTAGATGTTGAATTGTAGAAATGAATGATTACATTTTTAGCGCCCTTAACTGCCTCGAAAGTTTTGCGGATGAGGTGCTCTCTTGCCTGAACAAGTACCTGAATTGTAACATCATCGGGAATATGGTTGCCCTCAATCAATTCACGGCAGATTTCGTACTCTGTTTCGGATGCGCTCGGAAATCCTATTTCAATTTCCTTAAAGCCCATATCAACAAGCGTGTGGAAAAATTCAAGTTTTTCTTCCATATTCATAGGGTCAACAAGCGCCTGATTGCCGTCACGCAAGTCAACACTGCACCATATCGGTGCTTTTGTAATTACATTGTTTGGCCATTCTCTGTTTTCAAGCTTAATCTGCTGAAAAGGAATATACTTTTCAAATCCTGGTTTCATATAAAGTGCCTCCTAATTAATTGCACAAAAAATCGCCCCTAAAAAGGGACGAATAAAACATCCGTGGTACCACCCGGTTTTAGGTGCACATCACTGTACACCCCTTACAGACTTCCAACAAAGTCCTGACCGATAACGCAGTCGTGCGTTCTGCACTACATAACCTCGCACAGAAAACTCGGGGATGAGCTATACATATAAAGGTAATCACAGCTTTTCACCAAACAGCTGCTCTCTGAAGAAATACCAAAATATCTTGTTCCCGTCATCGCTTTTAGAGGGATTTACTTGTTGTTACTATTATATAGAGAATAAAAACTTTTGTCAAGATTATTTCTCCTATAAAATACACTTTTCTTATATAATGTATATGTGAAGTAATAAGTATAAAGTACAGATATACATTTGAAATAAAGAGTTGATAAAATAATTTTAAGTGTATTGAATAATCAACTAAATAATGGGTATAGTTAAAAGCGTTGAAAGTTTTATTATACACTAATATGAAAATGCGACAAATATGCGGCTTTTAAATTGTTTTTTAAGAAAAATTAAAAAAATTGAAAAAAGGGGTTGCAATTTGTAAAAAGGAGTGATATAATAACGAAGTCGCTTGAGGAAAGCACAAACAACAGAAAAGTTTGAAGGCACAGAAAAAAGCTTTTAAAAGTAATGAAAGAGATTTCAAAAAACTTTTTAAAAACTTTGAAAAAAGTGTTGACAAACGAAAATGAATGTGATATAATAATTCACGCACTGTTGAGAGAGGTTCGGTAAGAACCGACAAAAAACTTTCCAAAAAGTGCGTAGGACCTTGAAAATTAAACAACGAGAAAGATAAAGGAACCCGTAATACTTTGAGGATACTCAAAGATTTACAGTGAGATGCACACAACAAAGCATCAAGAAATTACGGATACGTTAGTATTCGGAATGAGCGATTAAAGCTCTGAAATTGATAGTAAGCGAAAGCTTAATATACAAATTTTAGAGAGTTTGATCCTGGCTCAGGACGAACGCTGGCGGCGTGCCTAACACATGCAAGTCGAACGGAACTTCTTTAAAGGATTTCTTCGGAATGAATTTGATTAAGTTTAGTGGCGGACGGGTGAGTAACGCGTGAGTAACCTGCCTCTGAGAGGGGAATAACATTCTGAAAAGAATGCTAATACCGCATAATATATATTTATCGCATGGTAGATATATCAAAGATTTATCGCTTAGAGATGGACTCGCGTCCGATTAGTTAGTTGGTGAGGTAACGGCTCACCAAGACCGCGATCGGTAGCCGGACTGAGAGGTTGAACGGCCACATTGGGACTGAGACACGGCCCAGACTCCTACGGGAGGCAGCAGTGGGGGATATTGCGCAATGGGGGAAACCCTGACGCAGCAACGCCGCGTGAAGGATGAAGGTCTTCGGATTGTAAACTTCTTTTATTAAGGACGAAGAAAGTGACGGTACTTAATGAATAAGCTCCGGCTAACTACGTGCCAGCAGCCGCGGTAATACGTAGGGAGCAAGCGTTGTCCGGATTTACTGGGTGTAAAGGGTGCGTAGGCGGCTTTGCAAGTCAGATGTGAAATCTATGGGCTCAACCCATAGCCTGCATTTGAAACTGCAGAGCTTGAGTGAAGTAGAGGCAGGCGGAATTCCCCGTGTAGCGGTGAAATGCGTAGAGATGGGGAGGAACACCAGTGGCGAAGGCGGCCTGCTGGGCTTTAACTGACGCTGAGGCACGAAAGCGTGGGTAGCAAACAGGATTAGATACCCTGGTAGTCCACGCTGTAAACGATGATTACTAGGTGTGGGGGGTCTGACCCCTTCCGTGCCGGAGTTAACACAATAAGTAATCCACCTGGGGAGTACGGCCGCAAGGTTGAAACTCAAAGGAATTGACGGGGGCCCGCACAAGCAGTGGAGTATGTGGTTTAATTCGAAGCAACGCGAAGAACCTTACCAGGTCTTGACATCCTACTAACGAGATAGAGATATGTTAGGTGCCTTTCGGGGAAAGTAGAGACAGGTGGTGCATGGTTGTCGTCAGCTCGTGTCGTGAGATGTTGGGTTAAGTCCCGCAACGAGCGCAACCCTTGCTATTAGTTGCTACGCAAGAGCACTCTAATAGGACTGCCGTTGACAAAACGGAGGAAGGTGGGGACGACGTCAAATCATCATGCCCCTTATGACCTGGGCTACACACGTACTACAATGGACATAAACAGAGGGAAGCAAAACAGCGATGTGGAGCAAACCCCTAAAAATGTTCTCAGTTCAGATTGCAGGCTGCAACCCGCCTGTATGAAGATGGAATTGCTAGTAATCGCAGATCAGCATGCTGCGGTGAATACGTTCCCGGGCCTTGTACACACCGCCCGTCACACCATGGGAGCCGGTAATACCCGAAGTCAGTAGTCTAACCGCAAGGAGGACGCTGCCGAAGGTAGGATTGGCGACTGGGGTGAAGTCGTAACAAGGTAGCCGTATCGGAAGGTGCGGCTGGATCACCTCCTTTCTATGGAGAACTTATCAGATGAAATAGGCTGATATAACATCCAAGGTCAGTTACGGAAGTAATTTATTGAATCGTTGTTTAATTTTCAGGGTCCTGCCCGAGATATACGGGGGTATAGCTCAGCTGGGAGAGCACCTGCTTTGCAAGCAGGGGGTCAGCGGTTCGATCCCGCTTATCTCCACCAAAGGCTTGAGGGAATAACCGAAAAGCCGGAAATATGGGCTTATAGCTCAGCCGGTTAGAGCGCACGCCTGATAAGCGTGAGGTCGGTGGTTCGAGTCCACTTAAGCCCACCAAGAGTACGAAAGTACTCAAAGAAAGTACCTTGAAAACTGAATAAAGTATAGCAGATAAAGCGAGAAAAGTAATTATTGACAGGTTTTAACAAGAAGAGTTGAATCTCGAAGCCTTTAAATAACGACTGACGAGGACTAATCTGTAAAATCACTTTAGTGATTGCAACAGATTAGACGAGTGGGAGTTATTTAAAGAATAGCGAAGAGAATGAAACTTGACAAACTCAAATAAGAGAAAGCGTTAAACGAAGGTAATAAATACTACAATTAGCTTAAAGGGTAATAAAAGATTAGTTATAAACTAATGGCTTATTAAACTGCGAAAAAAGAGTAATTTACATTACAAAGAAGAACCAAAAGATATCTCAAATGGTCAAGCTACAAAGAGCACAAGGGGAATGCCTTGGCACCGAGAGCCGAAGAAGGACGTGACTAACTGCGATAAGCTACGGGGAGCTGTAAGTGAGCGTTATATCCGTAGATTTCCGAATGGAGCAATCCGATTAGAGGAAAGTCTAATCATCATATACTGAATACATAGGTATATGAGGGGAACCGCCTGAACTGAAACATCTAAGTAGGGCGAGGAAGAGAAATCAACTGAGATTCCGTAAGTAGTGGCGAGCGAACGCGGAAGAGGCCAAACCTAATGTAGTAATATGTTAGGGGTTCGGACAGTATAATGAATTGTCGAAATTTAGCCGAATGTCATGGGAAGGGCAATCAAAGATGGTGAAAATCCAGTAGGCGAAAAGTTAAGACATCAGACTGTATCCAGAGTACCGCCGGACACGTGAAACCCGGTGGGAATATGGGGGGACCATCCTCCAAGCCTAAATACTACTCGGTGACCGATAGAGAAGAAGTACTGTGAAGGAAAGGTGAAAAGCACCCCGGAAGGGGAGTGAAAGAGAACCTGAAACCTTGTGTTTACAAGCACCGAAAGTTCATCAACGAACGATCGGGTACCTTTTGTAGAATGGTCCGGCGAGTGAATGTAACTGGCAAGGTTAAGCACTTAAGGTGTGAAGCCGTAGCGAGAGCGAGTCTAAATAGGGCGCATGAAGTCAGTTGTATTCGACCCGAAACCGGGTGACCTACCCATGTCCAGGCTGAAGTGCAGGTAAAACTTCATGGAGGGCCGAACCGACTCCCGTTGAAATGGTAGCGGATGAGGTGTGGGTAGCGGAGAAATTCCAATCGAACCCGGAGATAGCTGGTTCTCTCCGAAATAGCTTTAGGGCTAGCCTTGGAATAGATTACTGGAGGTAAAGCACTGAATTGGCTAGGGGCCGAGAGGTTACTGAACCTTATCAAACTAAGAATGCCAGATAATCGTTTTCCAGGAGTCAGACAGTGGGAGATAAGTTTCATTGTCAAAAGGGAAACAGCCCAGACCTACAGCTAAGGTCCCAAAGTATAGTTAAGTGGAAAAGGATGTGGAATTGCATAGACAACCAGGATGTTGGCTTAGAAGCAGCCACTCATTAAAAGAGTGCGTAATAGCTCACTGGTCGAGTGATTCTGCGCCGAAAATTTAACGGGGCTAAACTATACACCGAAGCTTAGGATACCGCAAGGTATGGTAGGAGAGCGTTCTGTACGGAGTGAAGTCGTAGCGAAAGCGGCGGTGGACTGTACAGAAGTGAGAATGCCGGAATAAGTAGCGAGAATTAAGTGAGAATCTTAATGGCCGAAAGTCTAAGGTTTTTGGAGGAAGGTTCGTCCGCTCCAAGTAAGTCGGGAGCTAAGGTCAGGCCGAAAGGCGTAGCCGATGCACAAACGGTTGATATTCCGTTACCGTCTACAATTTAAACAAAGGGACACATACAAAGCGTTTAACCCGGGCGATGGTTGACCCGGGCGCAAGGGACTGAAATAAGAGTAGGGAAGTAAATGTGGCGTATGGCGAGAAAAGCTTTGTGAATAGAAGTAGACGCCCGTACCGCAAACCGACACAGGTGGACAGGAAGAGAATTCTAAGGCCAGCGGGAGAAGGGTAGTTAAGGAACTCGGCAAATTGACTCCGTAACTTCGGAATAAGGAGTGCTCGAAAGAGCCGCAGAGAATAGGCCCAGGCGACTGTTTAGCAAAAACACAGGTCTCTGCCAAATCGAAAGATGAAGTATAGGGGCTGACACCTGCCCGGTGCCGGAAGGTTAAGAGGAGGAGTGCAAGCTCCGAATTGAAGCCCCGGTAAACGGCGGCCGTAACTATAACGGTCCTAAGGTAGCGAAATTCCTTGTCGGGTAAGTTCCGACCCGCACGAATGGTGTAACGATCTGGGCACTGTCTCAACTACCCACCCGGCGAAATTGTAGTACCGGTGAAGATGCCGGTTACCTGCGGCAAGACGGAAAGACCCCATGGAGCTTTACTGTAGCCTGATATTGGGTTTCGGAAATCTATGTACAGGATAGGCGGGAGACTGGGAAGTATGAGCGTCAGCTTATACGGAGTCATTGTTGGGATACCGCCCTTAGGTTTCTGGAATTCTAACCTGCGACCGTGAATCCGGTCGGGGGACATTGTCAGGTGGGCAGTTTGACTGGGGCGGTCGCCTCCGAAAAGGTAACGGAGGCGCTCAAAGGTTGGCTCAGCACGGACGGAAACCGTGCCTCTGAGTGTAAACGCAAAAGCCAGCCTAACTGCGAGGATGACGGTCCGAGCAGTAACGAAAGTTGGAGTTAGTGATCCGGCGGTATGTGAATGGAAATGCCGTCGCTCAACGGATAAAAGCTACCCTGGGGATAACAGGCTGATCTCCCCCAAGAGTCCACATCGACGGGGAGGTTTGGCACCTCGATGTCGGCTCATCACATCCTGGGGCTGTATTCGGTCCCAAGGGTTCGGCTGTTCGCCGATTAAAGTGGTACGCGAGCTGGGTTCAGAACGTCGCGAGACAGTTCGGTCCCTATCTGTCGTGGGCGCAGGATATTTGAGGAGCTCTGTCCTTAGTACGAGAGGACCGGGATGGACGTACCTCTGGTGCACCAGTTGTCATGCCAATGGCACGGCTGGGCAGCTACGTACGGAACGGATAAACGCTGAAAGCATCTAAGCGTGAAGCCGACTCCAAGATTAGATATCCCATTGCATAAGCAAGTAAGACCCCTTGAGGACTACGAGGTTGATAGGCTGCGTGTGTAAGTGTCGTGAGGCATTTAGCTTGGCAGTACTAATAGGTCGAGGGCTTGACCACAAGAGTCTTTTGGTCAGCTTATTAAAGTATTTACAATATTGCTTCTCACTTTGCTTAATCTTTATTCAGTTTTCAGGGCGCTGTCTAAGCGACTGTGAAATGCACCATTAGCTCAGTTGGTAGAGCACCTGACTCTTAATCAGGGTGTCCCGGGTTCGAGCCCCTGATGGTGCACCAAAAAGGTAACAGGGGCTAATGAAAAGATGACCATTAGCCTTTGTTACAAACAGATGGCTCGTTGGTCAAGCGGTTAAGACTCCGGCCTCTCACGCCGGCAACGCGGGTTCGATTCCCGCACGAGTCACCATGAAGATGGTATATACTTCTCAAATAAGGGAAGAATAAATACAAGAGAATAGTTGGTGTTGATGACGCTGAGGGTCCACCTGTTCCCATACCGAACACAGAAGTTAAGCTCAGTGGTGCCGAAAATACTTGGCTGGTGACGGCCCGGAAAGATAGGGAGATGCCAACACAGGCGAAACACCTAATCGGGTGTTTTGCACTATATTCCTCCATAGCTCAGTCGGTAGAGCGCATGACTGTTAATCATGATGTCACTGGTTCGAGCCCAGTTGGGGGAGCCATAACAGAGTAGTTTTTATAGCTGCTCTGTTTTTTTGTTATCTAAAACTTTTCTAAATTACTATTATAGGGTTCTATGTCAATAGTTGGGGTAAATCCGAAAAAGAAGAATTGAAATGAACAAGTGATAGTAAATCAAGCTATCGCTTGTTTTTGCATTTGGTGAGAAAACATATGTAAAATACGGTTACGGAAACACTTGCCACAGGAGCAACGATATCGACGCTTATAAAGATGAATAAAGATGTGCTTACCAAAGGCAGGAATATCCTTTATAGGCTGTTCACGATAATCGTGAACCTTATCAGTTAATTTACCGCAACAGGGGCATTTATGAGGTTTTCTTTTTAATCGGCAGTTAATATGGATTGAATTATCAATTTCTTCAACTTTTTCTATATTAACATCTTGCAATCCTAAGAGCTTTTCGGTAAAATATTTGTAGAGCATATTTGTTTCTCCGCTTCTGTTTTCAGATACGCTCTAAGTAAAAGGGGAAAATAAGCAGTAATATTTAATATAAATCAAAAATTAAGGAGAGTTGAATTTTGGAAAAGGGTAGAAATTTGCGTAGCGTTAATACTGACGGAGGGGTGAATTTGCAATTCAAACTTTTGTCGGCAATCGGAATTATCATTTCATTATAGTTTCCGGACATTGTTATCATGGCGGAATGGAACTTGCTTATAACTGGTTCCCGCCGTATTCGTATAATTTGGCACTGTTTGTATTTATATCGGGATATTTTTACAAAACCGATTATGAAGAAAATGTCGGAAAATACATATGGAAACGCACAAAGCGGCTTCTTATTCCTGCGTATCTGTGGAATATATTTTACGGTGGTATGGTTGCATTTCTCGGTTTGTTTGGATTTACTATAGGTG
The DNA here is from genome assembly GCF_023921805.1 of Ruminococcus sp. FMBCY1. Classification (GTDB taxonomy): domain Bacteria; phylum Bacillota; class Clostridia; order Oscillospirales; family Acutalibacteraceae; genus Ruminococcoides; species Ruminococcoides intestinale_A. The sequence continues at coordinate 1,939,887 of NZ_CP074197.1, forward strand.
CAAAGCCTGATTTATACAATCTTTTTGTTATGCCGTTTGTTGACGGTGAGGCTTTTCAATATAACCTCGGTTCATGGTTTGTGTACCCGCTGTTTTTGGTTTGTATAATAAATGTGCTGTTCAGAAAATTTTTGAAACTGATTCATCTTGACAATGAATTTATAGTTTTGATAGTGTATCTCGCAATCGGAATGATAGGAATTAACACTGCAATAGAAAATCCGACTGTAATTAACGGTATAGTGAAACTTTTTGTCAGAACAATGTTTTTCCTGCCCTGTTATGAATTCGGTCGCTTTTATAAAGCTGTGCTTGAAAAGAAAGACACTCTCAATAATGTTGCGTACTTTGCAATTATATTTGCTGTACAGCTGATACTTTTAACTTTTTGCGAAAATTTGGAGTACACGCCGTCATCGTTCACTAATTTCAACAACGGTTTTGTAATTCCGTATATCTCGTCAATCACAGCAATTGCATTTTGGTTGAGAGTTTCAAGATTGCTTGTACCTGCCATAGGAAACAGCAAGCTTGTAAGGCTTATAGCTGACAACACATACGGAATTATGGTAAATCAGCTTGTAGGCTTTATGTGCCTAAAATTTGTATTCTACGGATTAAGCCGCATTACTTCAGGCACATTGTTTGGTGACTTTAATGTTGCATCATTTAAATCAAGTATATGGTACTACTATCTTCCAAACGGTTTGCAACAGTGGGCTTTTGTATATCTTATATTTGGTCTACTTGTACCGATATTAATTAGCATTATTTTAAATAAAATCTGTAATATTGTACACTCTTCTTCTTACTTAAAAAAGATATAGTTCCTCTGAAACAGGACTGTAACAACAGTAAACTTAATTAAAGGAGATGCAATGAAACAAAGGTTACATATCAAGAGGTCTATAGTTATGAATAAAAAAAGATGTATTTCTGTTCTGCGTGGACGGTCTGACAGGTTTCAGACAGGCTATTGAAGCGGCTTTTCCAAATGCACAAATTCATCGTTGCATCATTCATCAAATACGCTCAAGCACAAGGTTTCTCTTGTTAAGTGTTGACCTTTTGTGTGTTTGTGTAAAATTAAGTGCATCCATAGTGATGATTTCCTTTCAAATTTAGGTGTGGTAACTTAATTCTACTACGAAATCGTTTCTCTGGATATTCTTTTTTTATTCTTTCATCTTCATTTTACAATTTGCTAACCATAATTTATTATTGCTACCCCAACATTTAGAATAAAACCATAAAAAGAACAGGTACAATCGGAAATTGATTGTACCTGTCGGTTTTAAAGATTAGGTTTTAAAAGCTCTTTTGCAGTGATGTCAACAAGATGTTCGCATTTCTTTGCATTGTCGTTAATAATCGAATCAAAGCCGAAAGAACTATGATTTTCAGAGTCGTGATAAATGATTTTTTCGATATTATCAAGACCTGCCTCATATGATTTCTGTATGGAAAATTTATGCGACTTGGTAGATAAACCGTTTTTCATAATCCATACTTGGTTTTGACTGTCAATTGCAGGGAATGTTATAACACTTGCGGCACCGTATTTAGTCAGTGACGGAACACCGGCTGAAAAATGCTTGTCTTTAATTGCTTTGTAAAAACTTTCAATAGAATAGGAATTTTTGGCTTTTATGTTGTTGATCTTAACACATAAAGCCATTAGTAACCCATTTCATTATGTATAAGATCAGTTTGTACCCCATACATTACCGTCTTTGTCAGTATATTTACCGGCAATAACCATAATAAGGTCAACAAGCCAGCCAATACCGCAAGCACCACCTGTAAGAAGCCAAATTACGCCTGTACCGATTTTACCTGTCAAAAATCTGTGTACACCTAAACCACCAAGGAAAAATGTGATTAAAATTGCACCTGCTTTACTCATAAACAATTACCTCATTTCTTTAATTTTTTGATTGCATATTTTTGTTTACAGCTAATATAATACACATTAATGACAACAATTGCAACTATTTGGCATAAAAGTCAATTTACTGGCAAGAATGGCAGATTAAGGAGAAACGGTGGTATTTGTAAATGATGTTTAACACACAAAGTTTAGTTTAATAAATTCAAAATTTAGGTCAACCCTTTTTAAAGGGTTGCGGGTTTGGGCAGAGCCCATTAAATAATAAAAGCGAACTGATTTGTAATTAAAACAAACAGTTGTAATTATATTGTAGAATAACCAAACTTTAGATTAATCAAGATTTTAATATAAAACAAAAGTAAAGACTAATGAGTGGCAGAAAGTAAGAAAGTTGCACTTGAGCAGTCTTAGAAAAAGATACTCTAAAGGATGCAAAGGTTTTTGTGTGTGGCTAATTTGCCCTTGAAAAGAGGCAAATTAGTAGTTTTAGTAGCGTGCCTTTTCTTTTGTTGCTATCGCAATTTTTATGCTCTCGCCGTTATGTTCAAGCCGCCAAACGGCAAGCCATTTGGCTATCAAAATTTGCGACAGCATAAAGCATTTGTGGGCGTTGCCCACACCCACAACCTTTGAAAAGGTTGACCAAACTTTTATATTCGGGACGGAAAGTTTATCTTTTTCTTTACTTTGTTGCCCGACCGATAATTTCCTAAAACCGAATCCCACCAACTTTGACAAATAATAAAAAGCCGACAAACATAGTACAAAACTAAGTTTGTCGGCTGAATTTTTATATCATATTATGCTGTTTCGGACAATCACATTCTTGGTTCTTTAACTTCAAATGTAAATGTTTCCTGTGCGGTTTTGCCGTTTGCATCCTTGACCTCAACGAGTACGGTATGGTCGCCTATTTCTAACGGAGTATTGTTCTCATAATCGAGTTTATGCATATCAATAAAGAAATTATTGTCATCCGAATAATCCTGTACCAATAAACCGTTGTCAAGTGTAAACTTATACTGATAAGGAGCAGTTCCCATAAATGCATTTGCGGTAATTGTTACATTATTATCGCTCTTACCGATGTAGTCCTTATCTGTATGAATACCCACAATAACAGGGTTTTCACTTTCATATGCGTCAACTACCGTATAATTATACAGGGTTTCCTCTGCGCAATCATCAATAGCGTTATAACTCCTTACCGAAACATCATAGCTGCCACTTTCACTAAATGTATAAGTAAATGTGTTTAACTCTGATTTTTGCTGAACAACCTCGCCGTTAATCAAAAATTCATAGCTGAACGGTGTAACGCCCGAATCCATTGTTGCGGTAAATGTTACAGGAGTGCCTGCCATTGCCTTTCCGGAATCATAATCGGCGCAAAAATTACGGATAATGTGTTCCGAAGCAGTACTATTTCTCTCAAATTCATATGTACCGGCAATATGTTCCTGAATAAGAGTAACATCACTGACATCGTTTACACCGTTAAAATTGACATCTCCTGCATAAAATTGTCTTGGTGACAGTTCCGCATTGCCGGCAAGTCCGTTTTGAAGAAGTGTAACATCATTGATATCAACTTTAAAATTCTCGTCAACATCGCCTGTAATTATAGGTCTTATCATCGCAGAAACCGAAAAAGCTTGAGCTGTTCCAAGCATACCTACGATAAGAGCAGTTGAACAAACAACTTTTGTGATTTTTTTCATAATTATTATTCCTTTCTAAACTATACATCTTCACTGATAAAGTAAATATTTGTCGGTAAAGTTCTAATATTTATTTTATCTTATATTTGATTATACTATAAAAACGATGAAAATGTAACTGCAATAATAACAGAAAACAATTTTGTATATTTGTGCATTTTTATTAATATATGTTAAAAATGCATTATAAATATATTTATTGTGAATATTTATCACTGAATTTTTTGAGTTAATAGAATATGTTTAATTACGCAACTATTCTTTACATCTCTTGTATAATTTAGTTGGTTGTTTATGTAAATTTGCTGTGCTATACTTAGGCTATGAAAGGTGTGAAAAATATGATTGGTATGAATTTAAAGGCGCTGCGCAAAACAAAGGGTTATTCACAGGAAGAAGTAGCGGAAAAAATCAATGTTTCCCGTCAGTCTGTGGCTAAATGGGAGAACGAAGAGAGTATTCCCGATGTTATAAAATGCAGCGAACTTGCTAATCTTTATGAAATATCGCTCGATGAGCTTGTACACGATAAAATATCCGTTGAAGAGGAATCGACAAATTCGGAGGACGGAAAATATGTTTTCGGCATTGTAAAAGTAGGCGAGCGTGGTCAGATAGTTATTCCTAAACACGCAAGAGATGTTTTTGACATTAAACCCGGAGATAAACTGCTCGTTGTCGGGGATATAAAGCGTGGCTTGGGAATAGGCAAGGTAAGCCGTTCTATTGCAAGTGATTTTGTGTTTGAGGAATGAGGTTTTATTTATGTTAGCAATAAAAACTGAAAATCTTACAAAAAAATACAAAGATAAAGTTGCGGTAAATTCAATTAATCTTTCTATAAATAAAGGCGAAATTTACGGGTTGCTCGGCGTAAACGGTGCGGGCAAGTCTACAACAATAAAAATGCTTTCGTGTCTGATTAAGCCGACAAGCGGTGACGCTGTGCTTAACGGATACAGCATTGTAAATGACAGCGAAGATGTTAAGAAAATTATTAATGTATCACCGCAGGAAACCGCAGTTGCGCCAAATCTGACCGTAAGAGAAAATCTTGAGCTGATAGCTGAAATATACGGCTTTGAAAAAGAAACGGCGGTGCAGAAAGCGCAGAATATGATAGATGATTTTGAGCTTGCGGAAGTTGCAAAGTCAAAGGCAATAACTTTATCGGGCGGCTGGCAAAGAAGATTGAGCATTGCAATGGCGCTTATAAGCGACCCTGAAATTTTATTTCTTGACGAGCCGACTTTGGGACTTGATGTTTTGGCAAGAAGAGAATTGTGGAATAAAATCAGCGCTTTAAAAGGTAAGATTACGGTAATCCTTACAACTCACTATCTCGAAGAGGCGGAGTCGCTGTCAGACCGCATAGGTATTATGGTAAAGGGAAATCTTGTGGCTGAGGGTACGACTGACGAACTTAAAAACAGCGTTAATGCCACATCTTTTGAAGACGCTTTTGTAAAAATTGCGGAAGAGGGTAAATGATTATGAAAACTTTAGCTTTTGCGTCAAGAAATGCAAAGGAATTGCAGAGAGATGTTTTAACATCAATTTTCGGTATTGCTTTTCCTATTGTATTGCTTGTTTTGTTGTCGGTAATTAACTCAAGTATTCCGAAAGAGGCACATATGACCTTGTTTGAAATTAAAAATCTTACGGGCGGAATAAGCGCTTTCGGACTTGTGTTTTTGTCGCTTTTTTCTGCGCTTTTGGTTTCAAAAGACAGATGCACGGCTTTTATTATCAGACTTTACGCTTCGCCCCTTAAGCCGAGCGGCTACATACTCGGTTATACAGTACCGCTCATTCCTATGGCTTTATTGCAAACACTTGTTACCTGTTTGTTTGCGCTGATTTTCGGTTTATCTTTTTCGGCAAATATTTTGCTTGCGACGGTTGTAAGTATTGTTCCTGCTTTTTTATATATTTCAATAGGGCTATTGTGCGGTACGGCATTTAGTGATAAAATGGTAGGTATAATATGCGGTGCGGTACTCACAAACCTGTCGGCATGGCTTTCAAATATATGGTTTGACATCTCGCTTGTAGGCGGTGCATTTCAAAAAATCGCAGAATTTTTGCCGTTTATTCATTGCGTAAATGCTTTAAGGGCAACGCTTGAGGGCAATTATTCGCAGATAATACCCGAATTACTTTGGGTATTCGGATATGCCACAGTAATTTTTGCTTGTGCTGTATTGCTGTTTAACCGCAGAATGAAACAGGATAAGTAAGGAATTTGCGAATGAACAAGGACACTCTGAAAAGTAAAAAACGATATGACTTAATTGATTCAATCCGTGGCTTTGCCGTTATTAATATGGTTGCGTTTCACGCATTGTATGATATTTTTATAATATACGGCGACGGCTCTGCTTTTACAAACTCATTTTTTGCCGTATGGGAACGCTTTATTTGTGTATCGTTTATTATTATTTCGGGAGTGTCTTTTAATTTTTCAAATCATACGGTCAGAAATGGAATAATAGTGAGCTTATGCGGTTTTGTTGTTACAGCAGTTACTGCAATAGCTATACCGAGTCAGGTTGTTTGGTTCGGAATACTGAATTTATTGGGTATTTCAATGCTTATATGTTCGGCACTAAAAGATTTATTTAATGCAATTCCTACTGTAGTGGGTGCAATTTTGAGCTTTATGCTTTATGCCGTTACATACGGAGTTCCGACAGGCTACATAGGATTTTTGGGAATACCGATTATTGAACTGCCGTCTTTTTTGTACGAATATAAATATCTGTCATTCTTGGGCTTTCGTTCGTATGATTTTGTTTCAAGCGACTATTTCCCGATAATTCCGTGGCTGTTTTTGTTTGTGTTCGGAATATTTTTATGGCGTATAATAAAGAAAATAAAATGGGAGAAATATTTTTATTTTAAAATTCCCATATTAAATGTAATAGGAAGATACAGTCTTATAATATATCTTTTGCATCAGCCTGTAATAATGCTGATTATGACAATTATTTACGGGTATTAATAAGCAAATAATAGCTTTTGATAAATAATATTGTGCGGTTGAGGGGTCAACCGCCTTTTTTTATTGACTTTTTTACCAAAATGCGGTATTATGATAAATGTATAACTTTAGCTATGATTACAAGGAGGATGCCTGTGCTTGATATGACGGTAATTTACGATTTAGCCATTGTTGCGTTAAGAATATTAATGCCCGTATATGCTATTATAATTGTATATCAGTGCTATGCTGCAATGCGTCGTCGCAGAAGGCCCGAAAAGCCTCTTGTTACACTTTACAATACAGTTACAGGACTTAAACTTCCTGTTATTTTCTGGGAAAATTCAATCGGCAGAAGCAGGGCAAGCGACATTGTCGTTGATGACCCTGCCGTTTCAAGAAATCATTGCGTTCTTTTGAGAAGAGCCAGCGGCTGGTATATCTGCGATACGGGTTCAAAAGGCGGTACATATGTAAACGGCGAAGAAGCTGTGGGCAGAACCAGAGTGCTTATTGACGATGTTATCAGTGTGGGCAATTCGCAGTTTCAGTTTTTGCGTGGCGAAGATTATGACGAAAATCTCCGTTACAGTTGGTTTTTTAAGAAAGCCAACAACAAGCCTGCAATGAAGTCGTGGAAACTTATGCTTTTAATCACGCTTTTCCATTTCTTTATGTGCGTAGAGGCGGTATTTTGGCAGGACGGTACCAACAAGTATTCACCGCTCGTACTTTTCGGATGCCTTGCAGTGGCAGAATGGACATTTTTCTTTGTTTCTTCAAAGGTACTTAAAAGGGTGAGTTTTGAACTTGAAAGCCTTGCGCTGTTTTTGACGGGCGTGGGTGTAATGCTGCTTGTGCGGCAGGTAGAGCGGTCGGCTTATGTACAGCTTATTGCCGCAGTTGTGGGAATGGTGCTGTTCTGCGTAATAATTAAGTTTATTGAGGACCCGGACAGAACTTCGTCAACAAAATTAAGATACGGACTTATGATTGCCGCAGTAGGACTGCTCGGTGTGAGTATAGTATTCGGCAAAATTACTTACGGTGCGGCTAACTGGATCAGCATTGGCGGTATTTCTCTTCAGCCGTCCGAAATAGTAAAAATCATATACATATTTATAGGTGCAAACACACTTGACAGATTACAGACAAAAAAGAATTTGTTTGAGTTTATTATATTCTCGGCTGTTTGTGTAGGATTGCTTGCATTAATGGGTGACTTCGGTACAGCGCTCATATTCTTTATGACATTCCTTTTAATCTCATTTATGCGTTCGGGCGACTTTAAAACAGTAATTCTTGCCATTGTGGCGGCTGTATTCGGTGTGTCTATTGTGTTGCGCTTTAAATCTTATGTCCTCGACCGTTTTAAGGCTTGGGGACATGCGTGGGAATACGCAAATGACTTAGGTTATCAGCAAACTCATGTGCTTACATATATAGCAAGCGGCGGACTTTTCGGCGTCGGCATAGGCAACGGCTTTTTAAAGGGCGTCGGAGCGTCGGAGAGCGACCTCGTCTTTGGCTTGGTTTCCGAAGAAATGGGTGTAATTGTTGCAATTACTCTCGCCGTTGCGGTAGCTTGCCTTGTTATCTATGCAAGAGCAATCACAACAAGAAGCAGAAGTACATTCTATTCTATTTCTGCCTGCTGTGCTGCGGGTTTGCTTGTAATACAGCTTTCACTCAATGTTTTTGGCGCAACCGATATTCTTCCGCTTACAGGTGTAACATTCCCATTCATCAGCTGTGGCGGTTCAAGTGTGCTTTCCTGTTGGGGACTTATTGCATTTATCAAGGCGGCAGACGAAAGAACATATGCGGTGAAAAAATAATCTTACAAAACCGAATGAGGTATTGCTTTGCAGTACCCTCTGAATAAATCAGAGAAAGGACGGTGTTTGAATGAAAAGAGTATTACGGAGAAGTACGCTTATATTTGCGGTTACGGTAGCCTTTATCGGCGGTATGGGCTTTTTTGCCTACAAGCTCGTTGCAAATTCGGGCGATTGGGTAGATCAGCACTATAACTACCACATCGCAGGAACCGACGGACTTGCAAAGGCAGGTACAATTTATGACCGCAACGGCAATATTCTTGCTCAAAGTGTTGACGGAAAAAGAGTTTATAATGAAAACCAAAGCGTCAGAACTTCGCTTTTGCACACAATAGGCGACAATTCTTCTAATATTTCTACTGCTTTACAGAGCAGATACCGTTCCCAGCTTATCGGATATAATCTTATTTGGGGACTGAATATGCCCGATTCTCTAAGAAAGGGCAATGACATTAATCTTACGGTAGATGCAGACACCTGCGCAGCGGCTTATGATGTATTGTCAGGCTACGGCAAAGACGGTGCTTGCGTTGTATATAACTACAAAACAGGTGAGGTCATCTGTTCCGTAAGTACAAAGGCTTACGATCCGGAAGCGCCTCCCGAAATTACCGAGGAAAACGAAAAAGACTACGAGGGTGTGTATCTTGACAATACTATTTCTTCAACCTATGCGCCCGGTTCGATTTTTAAGATAATTACTTCTGCCTGCGCTATTGAAAATCTTCCCGACATCTACGACCGTACATGGTATTGTTCTGGTAAGGAAGATATCGGCGGAAGTGATGTAACCTGTGTTGAACCGCACGGTTACATAAACTTTAAAGAGGCAATGTCACATTCCTGCAATATTGTTTATGCGGAACTTGCGGTTGAACTCGGCGAAGAAAAAATGACTGCCACCGCAAATAAAGCCGGCATAAACAGCAGCTTTAAGGTGGATGACAACGAAACCGCAAAGGGAAATTACGATGTAAGTGATGCAAACACAAACCAGCTCGGCTGGTCGGGCGTCGGTCAGTACAATGACAAAGTAAACCCAATGCAAATGGCTGTTATTTGCGGAGCAATCGCAAACGGCGGCAAAACAAAAGAACCGTATATGATAAAGGACGGTTCAATTCTGGGTGTGCTCGGATTGGGCGGCTCGGACAGTACAAACGAACTTTTCAGCAGCAGCACGGCAGAAGCGCTTGACGATATGATGCGCTTTACAATGACCGATTACTACGGCGATGATCTGTTTGGCGGACTTACAGTATGCGCAAAGACAGGTACTGCCGAGGTCGGCGAGGGCAAAGGCCCTAACGGTTGGATGGTAGGTTATGCAAAGGACGAGGATTGCCCTCTTGCATTTGCCTGCGTTGTGGAAGACTCGGGTTTTGGCTTTACCTATGCGGGCCCTGTTGTTGAGGCAGCTATGATACAGGCAGCAAAATCACTCGGTGCAGCTGCCGTACAGTAAAAAGAATTTATACCGAAAGGACATTTATATATGAATATTCTCAAAGCCTTGTTTGGCAATTACAGTAAAAAAGAATTAAAGCGAATTCAGCCGATTTGCGATAAGGTGCTTGCACTTGAGGACAAGTATGCGGCTATGAGCGAAAGCGAACTCAAAAATCAGACAGCTGTTCTCAAAGAGCGTCTTGCAAACGGCGAAACTACAGATGACATCTTACCGGATGCCTTTGCTGTATGCCGAGAGGGTGCTTGGCGTGTACTTGGTATGAAACATTATCCGGTACAGATTATAGGTGGTATCGTACTTCATCAGGGCAGAATTGCCGAAATGAAAACAGGTGAAGGTAAAACTTTGGTTGCTACACTTCCTGCATACCTTAACGGTCTTACAGGCGAGGGTGTACATATCGTAACAGTCAACGATTATCTTGCACGCCGTGACTCCGAATGGATGGGCAAACTTTACAGATACCTCGGACTTACCACAGGTCTTATTGTTCATTCACTTGACAACGAGGGCAGAAAAAAGGCATACGAAGCTGATATTACATACGGTACAAACAACGAACTCGGATTTGACTACCTCCGTGATAATATGGTTGTTTACAAGGAGCAGAAAGTACAGCGTGGCCACGCTTACGCAATTGTCGACGAGGTTGACTCAATCCTTATTGATGAGGCAAGAACACCTCTTATTATTTCGGGTAAGGGCGACAAGTCAACAGATTTGTATGCAAAGGCAGATAAGTTTGCCAGAACTTTAAAGGTTCAGCGCTTTGAAGAGCTTGACTCCAAAGAAGATATGGAGGATTACTACGCAGAAAACGACATCGACTATGTTGTAGACGAAAAGCAGAAAACAGCTACACTTACACAGAACGGTGTTAAGAAAGCCGAAGAATTTTTCGGCATTGAAAACCTTACAGACCCGGAAAACCTTACAATTCAGCACCATGTAAACCAGGCTATCAAGGCTCACGGTATTATGAAACTCGATGTTGACTATGTTGTTAAAGACGGCGAAGTTATCATTGTTGATGAATTTACAGGTCGTTTTATGTACGGCAGACGCTTTAACGAGGGCTTGCACCAGGCAATTGAAGCAAAAGAGGGCGTAAAGATTCAGAACGAAAGCAAAACTCTTGCTACAATCACATTCCAAAACTACTTCCGTCTTTACAAAAAGCTTTCAGGTATGACAGGTACTGCTCAGACAGAGGCAGAGGAGTTCCAGGAAATTTACAAACTTGATGTTGTTGAAATTCCTACAAACAAGCCTGTTCAGCGTATAGATCTTCCGGACTCCGTATTCAAGACAGAAAAAGGCAAGTTTAAGAATGTAATCGACCAGGTTGTAGAGGCTCACGAAAAGGGTCAGCCTGTACTTGTCGGTACAATTTCTATCGAAAAGTCGGAAGAACTTTCAAAAATGCTTAAAAAGCGTGGCATCAAGCACAATGTGCTCAACGCCAAACAGCACGAAAAAGAGGCTGAAATCGTAGCACAGGCAGGTAAGCTCGGTGCGGTTACAATCGCAACAAATATGGCAGGCCGTGGTACCGATATTATCCTTGGCGGTAACGCTGAATTTATGGCTAAAGCATCTATGCGTAAGCAGGGCTTTACAGATGAACTTATTGAAGAGTCAACAGGTCACGCAGAAACAGATAACGAGGAAATCCTCAATGCAAGAAAGACATTTGATGAGCTTAACTCAAAATATAAAGAAGAAATCAAAGAAGAAGCTGAAAAGGTAAGAGAAGCAGGCGGCCTTTACATTATCGGTACAGAGCGCCACGAATCAAGACGAATTGATAACCAGCTTAAGGGCCGTGCAGGTCGTCAGGGCGACCCGGGTGTAAGTAAGTTCTTCCTTTCTACAGAAGACGATCTTATGCGTTTATTCGGCGGCGACAGAATGAAGATGGTTATGGAGCGCCTTAATGTTGAAGATGATATGCCGATTGACGCTAAGTTGATTTCAAATATCATTGACAGCTCACAGGAGAAAATCGAACTCCGTAACTTCGGTATTCGTAAAGATGTACTCCAGTACGACGATGTTCTTAACAAGCAGAGAGAAATTATCTACGGTCAGCGTGATCAGGTTCTTAACGGTGAGGATTTACACGATACTATCTATAAGATGATTGAAGATACAATTGACACAAGCGTTAAGCAGTATCTCCCGGACGGCCCTCGTGAGCATTGGAATCTCCAGAGCCTTAAGGATTATTATAAGGATTGGCTTATTCAGGACGAGAGCCGTTACGACTTTGACCTCGAAGACCTTGAGGATATGGAAGCCGAAGACATTAAGAATATGCTTATCGAAGATGCAAAAGCTATCTATAAAGAAAACGAGGAGCTTTTGCCGACCGAAACTATCCGTGAAATGGAGCGTGTATATCTCCTCAAGAATGTTGATACACACTGGATGGATCACATTGATAATATGGATCAGCTTAAGTCAGGTATCAGACTCCGTTCATACGGTCAGCATGACCCTGTAGTAGAGTACCGTATTGAAGGCTTTGATATGTTCGACGAGATGATTGAAAGCATCAGAGAAGATACAGTTAAGATGATGCTCATTATGCCTAAAAAGGTATATGAGGTTAAAAAGCGTCAGGACGCTATCGAGGCTGCAAAGCGTATGGCATTAAAGCAGGCACAGGCTGCACATCAGGTAGTTTTAAATAACGGCGAAGATGAAGAGCCTAAAGAAAGCCCGATTGAAATTGCTTTAAAGCGTGAGCAGGTTGCTCAGCCTACAGAAACTTCGGGTGACGGGACAGACACAGCCAACAAAACTATCCGTAAAGGCAAAAAAGTCGGCAGAAACGATCCTTGCCCATGCGGCAGCGGCAAAAAGTACAAGAAGTGCTGCGGCAAAGACGAATAATTTTACTGAAAATTAAACAGATAAAAAATTCCGATCTGCAAGGGTCGGAATTTTTTGTTGTCGGTTGTTTTTGAAAGTTTAGGTAATTATGGTTTAGCAAAATATTTCGCCGAGTAATTATAAAAGCTTGGGTTAAGTATTTTTCTACCCATAATCTAATAAAAATTTTTGTGAAATACAGTATATTAAATTATCATATTAATATGTTATTGTATTAATGTTAAAAAATTAACGGAATATTTTATAGTATCTTACAAAAATATTTTTCCAGCCGCAAAAGCATTGACTTTTTGCTCGAAAGGTGTCATACTTTTAGTATTAATGCGGTAAACAATAGCCTTTTGGCTTTTGTATAAAAAATTTAATGAAGGGGTTTTCTAAGTGGAAAAACTATTTAAACTCAAAGAAAATGGTACTGCGGTAAAAACAGAAGTTGTTGCCGGCGTTACCACATTCCTTGCAATGGCTTACATACTTGCCGTAAACCCAAGTATGCTTGGCGCTGCCGGAATGGACTCAAGTGCGGTTTTTGCTGCAACAGCAGTATCGGCAGCATTTGCTACACTTTTTATGGCATTTTTTGCAAACTATCCTGTTGCTCTTGCTTCCGGTATGGGACTTAATGCTTACTTTGCATACACAGTAGTTCCGCAGCTTGCATCACAGGGTATTACAAATCCATGGCAGGTTGCTCTTACAGCAATCCTTGTTGAAGGTATTATCTTTATTATCCTTTCACTTTTCAAATTCCGTGAAACACTTGTTAATAAAGTACCTAAGAACTTAAAACTCGGTATTTCGGCAGGTATCGGCCTTTTCATTACAATTGTAGGTTTAAAGGGTGCAGGCGTTATCGTTTCCGATGCTTACTATGACGGCACAGCTGTTCAGTCATCAACACTTGTAACACTCGGTGACTTAGGTTCTGCAAATGTAGTTCTTGCAATTGTAGGTCTTCTTATTGTAGCCGCTTTGTGGCACTTCAAGGTTAAGGGTTCAATCCTTATCGGCATCATTGTTACTTACATTTTCGGCATTATTGCACAGCTTTGCGGTTGGTATCAGGGCACTTCACTTATTCCTGATTTCTCAAACTATGCAATATTTGCTCCTGTTCAGAATATGGCAACAGAAACTTTATTTAAGTTCGATTTTACTTATGTAGCACAGAATGTAGTAAACTTTGCAGTTATTGTATTTGCATTCCTCTTTGTTGACCTTTTCGATACAGTAGGTACACTTATCGGTGTTGCACAGCAGGGTAACCTCCTCAACGAAAAAGGCGAGCTTCCAAGAGTAGGTAAGGCTTTAATGGCTGACGCCGTAGGTACTTGCGTAGGTGCTTGTCTTGGTACATCAACCGTAACTTCTTATGTTGAGTCAACAACAGGTGTTGCCGAGGGCGGCAGAACAGGTCTTACAGCTATGACCTCAGGTATTCTCTTCCTTCTTGCAATTCCTTTCTACCCGATTTTCCTTGCAATTCCGTCATTTGCAACAGCTCCTGCTCTTGTGTTCGTTGGACTTTTAATGCTTAAGAACATTACACAAATGGACTTTGAGTCTGACATTGCCGACACAGTTGGCGGTTTCCTTGCAATCATTATGATGCCGTTTGCATATTCAATTGCAACAGGTATTATGTTCGGTATTATTTCTTGGGTTATCCTCAAGATCGTTACAGGTAAAATCAAGCAGATTCACCCTGTTATGTGGGTTGCAGCCGCACTTTTTGTAGTACGAATAGTAACCATAGTTCTTCATATTGCTTCTTAAAAGTCAATATTAAAATTTATGCTCCTGCAAAATGCTTGCAGGGGCATTTTTTGGGTTGTGAATTGTTATATAATATGATACAATAGAATTTAAGGCGGTGAATGCTTAATGATAAGCAAGTTAATATCAAAGCTCGGCTACACGAGATTTATAGCGTTGAGCTTTATTCCTGTAATTTTGTTGGGAACTTTCCTTTTGTGCCTGCCGATTTCCTCAAAGACGGGGGAATGGACAAATTTTATTGATTCACTTTTCACATCGGTAAGCGCAACCTGTGTTACGGGATTGATTGTATTTGATACATTTACTCATTGGACTGTTTTCGGACAGATTGTTATTCTGACAATGATTCAGATAGGCGGTCTTGGTCTTATGACGATAATAACAATGATTTCAATATTTTTGCGCAAAAAGATTAATATGCGTGAACGCAAAATGATGATGCAGTCATCGGGCAATACTCAAATTGACGGTACTTTAAAACTCGTTAAGAAAATAGTCGGAGGTACTTTTATATTTGAGGGAATAGGTGCTGTATTACTTGCTTTTCGCTTTTGTCCGCAAATGGGTATGCTGAAAGGAATATACTACAGTTGTTTCCACGCTATTTCTGCTTTTTGCAACGCAGGCTTTGACCTTATGGGATTTCGCCAACCGTATTCTTCGCTGACTTACTATACAAATGATTACTATGTAAACATAATTATAATGTCGCTTATTGTAATCGGCGGTATCGGCTTTATTGTGTGGAATGACATTTTAAAAAATAAATTTCATTTTTCTAAATATTTGCTTCATACTAAAATAGTTCTTGTTACAACGGCAATTTTGCTTGTCGCAGGCGGACTTGGCTTTTTTATTTTTGAATACAACGGCGAACTTGCCGACAAGACTGTTCCGCAAAAAATTGTAAACGCTATGTTTATGTCGGTAACCACGAGAACGGCAGGTTTTAATACAATTGACCTTTCAAATCTCTCGGATTCCGGCACATTGCTTTCGCTTATTCTTATGCTTATAGGCGGTAGCCCGGGTTCAACGGCGGGCGGTCTGAAAACAACTACAATAGCGGTGGTTGTGATTGCGGTATTTGCAATGGCGAAAGGCGGTGACGATATAAACACTTTTAAGCGCAGAATTGTGTCTGATGTGGTTAAGCAGTCAGCGGTAATTATTTTGATTTATCTCTTTGCGGTTATGCTTTCGTCAATGATTATTTGCAGCGTAGAGGGATTGGGTATGTCGCAGGTATTGTTTGAAACCGCCTCGGCGGCAGGCACTGTAGGAGTGTCAAAAGGCATAACAAACCAAATCTCGGCAATTTCAAAAATAATATTAATGATAATGATGTATGGCGGACGAATCGGCGGACTTTCGCTTGTGCTTGTGTTTGGACAAAGAAAACCCGAAGCACCTGTAAAGCGCCCTACAGAACAGATATTAATCGGTTAAGGAGAAACATTTATGAAGTCGGTACTTGTAATCGGAATGGGAACAATTGGAATTTATCTTGCACGAAAAATGCAGGACCTCGGCAATGAAGTAATGATTGCAGACAAGGACGAGGAACTCATACAGGAGCTTTCACCTGAATTCAACGACGCTTTTTGCGGTGACTGCTCGGCAGACGGAATTTTGAAATCTATAGGAGTTAATACTTTTGATTATTGCTTTGTGACAATCGGTGAGGATTTTTATGCCTCCCTCGAAATTACTTCCATTTTAAAGGAACTCGGTGCAAAGTATGTAATTGCAAAGGCTAAAAGGGCAAGACAGGTTGAATTTTTAAAGAAAATAGGCGCTGACGAGGTTGTATATCCCGACAAAGAGATTGCCGAAAACCTTGCGGTAAGATACAATGCAGACAATATTTTTGATTATATTGAACTCACTTCGGAGTATTCTATCTTTGAAATTCCCGTTGTATCATCGTGGGTTGGAAAAAAGGTAATGGATGTTGATGTTCGCCGTAAACATAAAATTAATATTATTGCGGTAAAAAATGATAATGAACTTAATCTGAACCTTGGCGGCGATTATGTCTTTGATGAAAACGACCACCTTGTAGTGCTTGGCAAATCAAGTGATGTATTCAGTGTTGCATCAGATGTAAAAAGACCGTCACGATAATATGAATAAGGGGAACTCGGAAGGGTTCCCTGTTTTTGAAAGGATGTTAATATGATAATAGCGGCAGTTGATTTGGGCAAAGCAAGAACAGGTATAGCGGTTTGCGATAAGACAGAGTTTTTAGCGTCGCCGCATACGGTAATTTTTGAAAAATCACCCGAAAAACTTTTTGAAAAAGTGAAAGAAACCGTTGTGAATTTAAAGGCTGAAATCGTCGTTGTGGGTCTTCCTAAAAATATGGACGGCAGTGAGGGCGAGAGTGCGCAGAACGCAAGAGCCTTTGCGGAGCGTTTACACAACGAAACAGGGTTGCAGGTGGATTTGCAGGACGAAAGAGGTACTACCATTACAGCCCACAACTTTTTAAACGATACAAATACAAGAGGCAAAAAAAGAAAAAATGTGGTAGACGAAGTTGCCGCAACGATAATTTTGCAAAATTATCTTGATAAAAGAAAGAACAGTAAGAATTATTAATTTATACAATTTGTATTTAGCACATCTTTTAACATAAATGTTGAAAACTATGTGGAAAGTGTGAAAAGCTATGTTAAACGACTGTCAAAACTACAGCCATTTTACAAGTAACACCCAATCTTTTACAGAAATGTAATATTTCAACAATTAACGAAGGAGTTTTCAACATAGGTGTTAATACTTGAATGTGGAAAGAATTTGATTACAAATAGTATAAATCTTGTGTCAAGGTATAATTTTCAACAAAAAATTTAAGCGAAAAATTTTGAAATGTAAGGGTTAAAGGCAAATTCAAAAAGGAAAGGAAATCGGCGAATGGAAGATAAAGAACTTGTGTTTAACCGTGAACACCATATATTGTATATGAAACAGTGCAGGGAGGAAATTTTAAATAAAATTTCTCTGCATTATTCTGCCTAAGATGTTGAAAAAATATTCACAAAGGTTCAGCTTCAGTATATTGAATTTTTAAAAGATTACAGAACGGATTTAGGCGGAAAAAAGAATTTCCACAACGGCGCCGGCGGAAATTACGATTGTATTGCTCTGTTCAGTTATTATGTGGTGTACAAAGAAAAAACATCTCTTGCGTAAATCGAGGAGATGGAGGGCAATTTGTTTTTGCCTGCATTTAAAAATTTGAAGTTTGTCGATTGCAATAAACCGATATATAAAAAGCTGATGTATTGGTCTTTTGCTTTATCTAAAAAGAAGTGCGACAAGTGGGACGATTTTGATATGAATGTAGCTCCGTACAAAAAAGATGAGCCAATCTATTATGAATTTACAAAATGTCCGATTGCGGATTTCGCAAGGGAACATAATTTGCTGGAAGTGATGCCTGCAATGTGCAATCCCGACTATACCGCTATGGAGCTTATCCTTGCAAGACTTGTAAGAAAAACAACCTGTGCAAACGGCTGTGTGTGCGATTATACAATTTGCGGAGATAAGGACGAAGAATATCTCAAACAACACGAAGAATACATAGACGATGAGGGTTACAGGAGAAATAAGTGAGGAGATGCATTTCATATACAATGTATTTTTTTAATTATTTCACTTAAGTTTATATGATAACCAATAATTTTCCTAACTTTTGATAAAGCCCTACATTTCAATGTCAAACAAAAAGCACTCTTTGAGAATTAACTCAAAGAGTGCATATTTTTTATTTGATTTTAGCTGAAAACATTATTGAAAAGCATTACAGAGATAATTCCGCAGGTTGAGCCGAGCAGCATACCGCAAACTACATCTGTAAGATAGTGAACTCTCAAGTAAATTCTTGAAAAGCCAATCATAAATGCCAAGAAAAGAATCGGCAGACAAGCCGCAGGCTGACATCTTAACAGTGCCGTTGTTGCAAACGCAAATGACGCCGTTGTATGACCTGACGGGAATGAGTAAAACCTCGGTTTGTTTATAATCTGCTCCTCGTCCTCAAGCAGATGACAGGGGCGTGTCCTCTTTACAAGATGTTTAATAATGATTTCGCCCATAAGGTGAGCAAGGCAGAGGGCAAAAACAAAGTTAAAGCCTGTTTTTCTCCACTCCGGTACAACAAAGAACGGTATGCAGATCGCCCACCATACAAAGCCGGCATTTCCCAGTCTTGAAGAAGCTACCATAATTTTGGTTAAAGCAGGCTTGTGCATTCTGCTGATATTATATAGAACTTTGTTGTCAACTGTTTGAATCCGCCCGAACATAAAACAAAACTCCTAATCAACGCTGATACTGTTAAATTTCCAAAAGATGTTAATAATTTTAGCAAATAATTATTATACTTTGAACAATATCCTTACACATCTTTATTATAGCACAAGAATTTTGTTTTGAACAGAGCTTTTATAAAATTTATCTTAATTTTATGTTGATTAAATGAGCGACCGACGGGATACTTTCACCCTGTCCCGATGAGGTAGGACTCATCAACGCACCTGTTGCCATGAAAAGAATATTGTTATATTTTCCACTGTTTACGGAATTTAAAATTTCCGAGCAAAATACCGAACCTGCACATCCGCAGCCGGAACCTCCTGCGTGAACATCCTGTCCCTCTAAATCAAAAATCATCATACCGCAGTCATAATGCTTTGGTTCAAGATCGATGTTTTCAAGGCTAAGCAAATCATAGAGCGACCTGCTGCCGACCAAGCCCAAGTCACCCGTAAAAACAGCGTCATAATCGGACGGCTTTGTATTTGTGTCGGCAAAGTAATCGATGAATGTCTGTGCTGCGGCAGGCGCCATAGCTGCTCCCATATTATTAGCGTCGGTTACGCCAAGGTCAACTATTTTTCCGGCCGTTGCCCGAGCTATGCAAGCGCCCTTTTTAGCGTTGCTTACAATGCAACATCCCGAACCTGTAACCGTCCACTGTGCGGTCGGTGTGCGAACTCCGCCGTATTCGAGAGGAAAACGGTACTGCCTTTCCGCAGAGGCAAAGTGAGAAGAGGTAACGCACGCAGCGGTGTTTGCCGCATTGCTCTCAACAAATACAGCCGTCATAAGCAAGCCTTGAGCCATTGTGGAACAGGCTCCGTACTGCCCGAGGTAAGCAATGTTGAAATCACGCAGACCGAAACTTGACGATATACATTGGTTGAGCAAATCTCCTGCAAAAATGTAGTCGATGTCCTCTGCTTTAACACCGGCTTTCTGCATTGCGGTTTCTACAGCGGTAAATTGCAGTGTGCTTTCCGCCTGTTCATAGGTGTTCTTACCGTTATAGCTGTCATAAATAATCTTGTCAAAGCCTTTGCCGAGAGGACCTTCGCTCTCTTTCTTTCCCGCAACCGAGGCGTAACCGATTATTGACGGCATTTCTTCAAAGCCGAGCGTGCGACCTCCGATTCTTCGTATCATAAAAAAACTCCCTTCTGCACTATTATCTGCAAAAGGGAGTTTAATTATTATAAATAATCGGCGTGGTGAGTAAAAATCAATAACCCCAACGGTCAAAGAATCTTACATCTTCGTATGTGAGAATGTAATTCTGACTTTCGTGAAATTCGCTTGCAACAAGGAGAGGGTTATACATATAAAGTATTCTGTGCTGAACGGCATCGTGGTTTTCGTCAAAAATATATCTTACAGCCTGTTTGCAATTGTCGTTTGCGGGAATGTCCGTACTGCCTGTGTAGTGATAATCTCTGATGATTGCATCAACGCTTGTAAATCCGTCAAAGCACATTGCGTCTTTTACAGACTGTGCGATAAGTGACGCACCGACAAATCCGCCCGAGCCAAACTCGCCCATACAAAGTCTTTCAAGCAAATCTCTGTCGTGATCCGAAAGTGTAACCTGACCGCTCTTGTATGTTTTGTCCGGATTGTCAATAGCTACAAGATAGCCTGCGTTCCACTGCTCGTTGTAATCGGCAGGTTCTGCGGCAGGAATTGCTGTGGCAAATTGTACCGTAGGTGCTTGCGTTGTGGCAACCGTAGACGCTTTGGCAGTCGTTGGCTTTACAGTTGTAGGAGCGGTTGACGGTTTTACCGTTGTTGCCTGTGTTGAAGCCGGTTTAGTAGGCTTTGTTGCAGCAGCCTCCGTAGGTTCGCTTGTTGCGGTGTCTGCTGTGGCGATTTTTGTTATATTAGGATTAATACGGCTTTTGTATGCTGTGTCAGAAGTAGATACGGCGGGTTTCTTTGTCTGCGGTGTGAGAGCTGAAATTACAGAGTGACCTAAAAGTGTAAGTATCAGCACGCCCAAAATAACAGTGAGTACGGTGTTTAACTTATTTTCGAAAAATTTTTTCATCCTCATCAGCCTTTTTATTATATTTTTTACAATATGAGTATTTACACGCTCATACTAAAAATTATAGCATAATTTATTGATTATTTCAACTATATTTTATACTTATGTTAAAATTGCAATACTTTTAAAATTATCAGTGAAAATTTTTGATATGACAGAGTAAATTCTGACTATTGCTTTGCTTTGCACAGGTGCTTTTTTGTTGAGTATGCCACACATATATCCAAAATATACAAATTAAAAGCAGGATAAAATTTGTAAAAAATGCTTGAAAAATGCGTTATTTCGCATTATAATAAATGTGTATGAGTGTAGAGGCTCAACAATAATCGAAAGGAGAAGTACACATGATTTATTCAAATGAAGTAGAAAAGATGTGCACTGTCGCAAAAGGTCCAAAACACGGTCCTGCACCTATTCCTGAAGAGGGTAAGTGGGTAAAATCCTATGATATTAAGGATATTTCAGGTCTTTCACACGGTATTGGCTGGTGCGCACCTCAGCAGGGTGCTTGCAAGCTCACACTTAATGTAAAAGACGGTATCGTAGAAGAGGCTCTTGTAGAAACAATCGGTTGTTCAGGTATGACTCACTCAGCTGCTATGGCTGCTGAAATTCTCCCTAACAAGACATTACTTGAGTGCCTTAATACTGACCTTGTTTGTGATGCTATCAACACAGCTATGAAAAACATTTTTGAGCAGCTCGTTTACGGCAGAAGCCAGACAGCTTTCTCAGAGGGTGGTCTTCCGATCGGCGCAGGTCTTGAGGACCTCGGTAAGGGACTCCGTTCACAGGTTGGTACAATGTACAGCACAAACGCTAAGGGCGTTCGTTATATGGAAATGGCCGAGGGCTATGTACTCAAGACAGCTCTTGACGAGAATGACGAGGTTTGCGGCTATCAGTTCGTAAAGCTTGGCAAGATGCTTGAGGACATTCGTCACGGTGTAGAGCCAAACGAAGCTTACAAAAACAACATCGGTCAGTACGGTCGTTTTGATAATGCGGCTAAGTACATTGACCCTCGTGAAGAATAATTCGGTAGGAGGACACTATAATGGCAGTTACATTTGAAAGTATGGAAAGAAGAATGCCTAAAATTGAGAAGTGCCTTGCCGAATACGGTATTGCAAGTCTTGAAGAGGCAAGAGAGCTTTGCAACAGCAAGGGTTTTGACGCTTATGACATCGTTAAGGGCGTTCAGCCAATCGCATTTGAGAATGCAGGTTGGGCTTACACACTTGGTTGTGCGGTAGCTATTAAGAAGGGCGTAAAGACAGCTGCAGAGGCTGCAGAGTGCATCGGTATCGGTCTTGAGGCTTTCTGTATCCCTGGTTCGGTTGCAGAGCAGAGAAATGTTGGTCGCGGTCACGGTAACCTCGGCGCAATGCTCCTCAGAGATGAAACAAAGTGTTTTGCATTCCTCGCAGGTCACGAGAGTTTTGCTGCCGCTGAAGGCGCAATCGGTATCGCTCGTAACGCTAACAAGGCAAGAAAAGAGCCGCTTAAGGTTATTCTTAACGGCCTTGGTAAGGATGCTGCTTACATCATTTCAAGAATCAACGGCTTTACATATGTAAAGACACAGTTCGATTACTTCACATCAGAGCTCAAGATCGTTGAAGAGAGAGCTTTCTCAGACGGTGAAAGAGCTGCTGTTCGTTGCTACGGCGCAGACGATGTTCGTGAAGGTGTAGCTATTATGCAGCACGAAAATGTTGGTGTATCTATCACAGGTAACTCAACTAACCCAACTCGTTTCCAGCACCTTGTTGCAGGTACATACAAGAAGTGGGCTATTGAGAACGGCGTTAAGTATTTCTCAGTTGCTTCAGGCGGCGGTACAGGCCGTACACTTCACCCTGATAACATGGGCGCAGGTCCTGCTTCATACGGTCTTACAGACTCAATGGGCAGAATGCACGGTGACGCTCAGTTTGCAGGTTCATCTTCAGTTCCTGCTCATGTTGAGATGATGGGCCTTATCGGCATGGGTAACAACCCGATGGTAGGCGCTACAGTTGCATGTGCAGTTGCAGTTTACGAGGGATTAAATAAATAATAAACCTTTCGGTTAATGCAATTAGGGAGGTCGCAGAGTTTTTTCTGTGACCTCTCGTTTTGAGTTCGGATTTATACAAAGTATATAACAAGGGGTTATAATATGAGTAATTGGAACACATTTTTAAAGTCTGTACCTGCCGGCGTGATGATTGGATTGGGCGTTACAGCATTTATTTCATCTGAAAATAAAGTATTCGGTTCAATTTTGTTCTGCCTGGGACTTTTTGGTATATGTGCTTTTGGGTTTAATCTTTTTACAGGCAAAATCGGCTATGTTATTCCTACAAAAAATAATCCGAATTGCCTTATGATTTGGCTCGGTAACCTTGTCGGTTGTCTTATAACAACAGTTCCGCTGAGGTTTGCAAATCCTAAATATAACGAGGCAGCTGTTGTTCTTGCTGAAAATAAACTTTCGCAGAATTTTTTGCAGACATTTATTCTCGGTATTTTTTGCGGTATGATTATGTATATTGTTGTAGAAAATTACAGCGCAAACAGCAGTCCGCTCGGCAAATATCTCGGTATTTTCCTCGGTATTCCCGCTTTTATATTTGCAGGCTTTGAACACAGTATTGCAGATATTTGTTATTTTTCTTATGCAGCGTCATCACTTGAACAGGTTGCGAAAATGTTTGTTTACATATTAACAGTATCTGTCGCAAACGGCGTAGGCTCTATAATTTTCAGAGCATTTACTGTAATGTATAAGGAAAAAGTTAAAAAGTAAATTTGAATATAACATTTATATGTAAAAATATTCGGTCGGTAATTGTTGAAATTGCCGACCTTTTGCATTTTTATTAAAAAGGTATTGATTTTGTTGAAAATTTATGCTATACTTACAAAGTAATTGCAAGCCAGTTAAGCGTGCAAGTAAGTGAGCGGCAGGCCCTGTACGATTGGGGTCTGTGAATCATGTCAGGCGGGGAACCGAGCAGCATTAAGCAGTATTGCCGATGCGATGCAGTAAGTCTGTCGTTCACTTATTTGCATGATGCCGTATAATATTCGGCTGACGGCTTGCATTTTTTATTGAAGAGAGGTGTTTTGTATGTACCGTGTGCTTTACCGCAAGTGGCGACCTGCCGTGTTTACCGATGTTTCGGGACAGGAGCATATTACCTCGACTTTGCAAAACGAGGTTTCGTCCGGCAGACTTAACCACGCTTACCTCTTTACAGGCTCACGAGGAACAGGCAAAACCACCTGCGCAAAAATTCTTGCCAAGGCTGTAAACTGTCTTAATCCGCAAAACGGCAATCCTTGCGGCGAATGTGAAATCTGCAAGGGTATTGATGACGGAAGTATTCTTGATATTGTCGAGATGGACGCCGCATCTAACCGTAAAATTGATGATATTCGTCAGATAATTGACGAGGTACAGTTTAAGCCCGCAAAGTGCAAATACAGGGTGTATATTGTCGATGAGGTACATATGCTTACCACAGAGGCTTTTAACGCTCTTCTTAAAACGCTTGAAGAACCGCCCGAGCATGTAATTTTTATACTTGCCACTACCGAGGTTCACAAGCTGCCGCAGACAATCCGTTCAAGATGTCAGCGATTTGATTTTCACAGAATACCGCCTAAGGCGATAGCAGACAGAGTAGAGTATGTGGTTTCGCAGGAAAATGCAGAGATTACCGAGTCGGCGGCGCTTATGCTTGCATCTGTTGCAGACGGCGCACTTCGTGACGCACTTTCGCTTTTGGACAGTTGTCTTGCCGTAAGTTCTCATATTGATGAGGAAGTAGTCCGCAATGCAGCGGGACTTGTAAGCAAAACATATCTTTTTGAACTTGCAGCGGCTATAATTAACAAGAATCCCACAAGGTCGCTTGAGATAATAGACAGGCTGTATTCCGAGTCAAAGGATATGGCAAGGCTTTGTGATGAACTTGTTGAACATTTCAGAGCATTGATGCTTATTAAAACAATCAAAAATCCGAGAGATATACTGATAATGTCGGACGATGAGTTTGAGCAGGCGGTTACGCAGTCGGATTATCTTTCGCTTGCAGATATAGTTTTCTATATGGATGTGCTTTCAAGGGCATATCAGCGAATGGGCAGGGGAACAGGCGACAGAACAGAGCTTGAGATGGCTCTTGTAAAGCTGTCGGCAACCGAACTTGACGGTACGGTAGAGGCATTGACCGCAAGAGTTACTGCACTTGAAAAAGCGGTAAAGCGTGGAATTACCGTAAATTACGCACAGCCTGCACAGCAGAGCGTACAGGCGGAAGCTGCGCAATCGGCAAGTGTACCGAATACACAGACCGAAGTTGAAGAACCGTTTGCAAAACCCGAACCGGAGCACAAGAAAGCACCTGTTGCAAAGCCTGCACCGGAGGTTAAATCTGTTGCGCAGAGAGCAAGCGTAAACCTTGACGAACTTTACGATAATGCAGTGCCTTTTGCAAGATGGGTAGAAGTAGTTGACAGCCTGAAATCGGTTTCAAGGTCAATAGCGGCTGCCTTTGCAGGTTCGACAGCTTACGAAAGCGGAAATTACCTTTTGATTGACACAAACAATGAGCTTGCGTTTGATTTGTTAAGACAAAACGGCAGAAGAGCAGAAATAAAGCAGACTTTACTTGAATTGACAGGCAAAAATTACAGCCTCGGACCTTATAAAAGGTCAACACCTAAAAAAGTTGAAAAAACAGACCCGCTCAACTCTCTTGTGCAAAGCCTTGAGGGCAGCGGAGTAGAAATAACACAAGAATAAATATGTAATTGAAAGGATGTTTTTAATATGAAAGCAAGATTACCAAAGGGCTACGGCAACGGTGGCGCAAACAACATTCAGCAGCTCGCTCGTCAGGCTCAAAAGTTACAGGACGATATGGAGCAGGCTTCACAGGAGCTTGAGGCAAAAGAATACACAGCTACATCGGGCGGCGGCGCAGTAAGCGTAACTTTAACAGGTAAGATGGAACTCACAAAGATTGATATTTCTCCTGATGTTGTTGACGCCGAAGATGTAGAGATGCTTTCCGACCTTATTATTGCAGCTACAAACGAGGCTTTAAGAGCTGCTCGTAAGGAAAAGGAAGACACAATGGAAACTATTTCAGGCGGACTTAACATTCCGGGAATGTTTTAATAATGTCTAATTATAATGTTGCTCCCCTCGAAGTGTTGGTGGAGCAGTTTGAAAGAATGCCCGGTATCGGTCACAAAACAGCGCAAAGACTTGCATATTATGTGCTTAACCTGTCAAAAACAGACGCAGAGGCACTTGCAAAGGCTGTGACTGATGCTCACACAAAAATCCATTATTGCGCAGAGTGCTGTAATCTTACGGATAAAGAACTTTGTCCCGTATGTGCAAATCCCGCAAGAGATAAGTCGGTTATTTGTGTGGTTGAAACTCCCCGTGACGCCTCAGCAATCGAAAAAACACACGAGTACAACGGTGTGTATCATATTTTGCACGGCTCAATTTCTCCGCTTAACGGAATCGGCCCCGATAACATTACCATAAAACAGCTTTTGGCAAGGTTTAACGGAGATGATGTTAAAGAGGTTATTATGGCAACAAACCCGACCGTAGAGGGTGATGCAACAGCTTTATATATTTCAAAGCTGTTAAAACCGCTCGGAGTTAAGGTTACAAGACTTGCTTACGGTATCCCCGTCGGAGGAGATCTTGAGTATGCTGATGAATACACACTTGCAAAGGCTCTTGAAGGCAGGAGTGAAATATAATGGCTTCATTAAAAACAGTAGCGCAGAACAAAAAGGCACATCACGATTATTTTATTGAAGAATCTTTTGAGGCAGGCATTGAGCTTTGCGGAACAGAGGTAAAATCAATCCGTGCAGGCAGAGTAAACCTTAAGGACAGTTGGTGCTCTATAGTTGAGGGCGAAATTTTCATAAACGGAATGCATATTTCTCCCTATGACCACGGCAATATTTTTAATCGTGACCCAATGCGTGTGCGCAAACTGCTTATGCACAAAAAAGAAATCAACCGCCTCTTTGGTATTGTAAAACAGACGGGCTATTCGCTTATACCGATAAGTCTTTATTTTAAAGACAGCAAGGTTAAAGTGCAGGTGGGTCTGTGCAAAGGTAAAAAACTTTACGATAAGAGAGAGGATATGGCAAAACGCTCTGCAAAACGAGATATGGAGCGTGCCATTAAGGAGCAAAACAGATTTTAAATTAAACAGGCAAAAACAAGCAAAAAGCGCGTAACAGTATAACTTTTCGCAATCAAAATTATAAAAGTTCGGTCAGAGAATGTCGTAAAAATGTGATAACCTCTGACCTGATTTTTTATTAAGGTTTAGTAAAGTGATAATCGAGTGACAACGCTTGAAAACCACTAAACTATCCGTTGCGATTATAAAATCTTAACAGTGCAAATCATAATTTTAAATAAAATCCGTTAAACACAAAATACCGTTGCGTTTTGGCTGCAGAGGTATTTATTTTTTTTGCTGTTAATTTGTATAAAAATGGCGTAAAAGATTGACTTTTTGTATTATTTGAATTAAAATTATATAATAGCTTAGTGTGGAAAAAACAGCACTGCTTTGTGGTGCGAAAGGAAAATTATATGAAAATCAAGAGCTTGTTTGTCGGCGATACCGACAATACTTTTATTCAGTTTTTCAGGTATTGCTTTGTAGGCGGTTTTGCCTTTGTTGTTGATTTTGGCGTAATGACGCTTTTGACAGAGGTTTTCTCGGTTTATCCCGTGGTTTCGTCAACCGTTTCTTTTGTTGCGGGTTTGTTGGTAAATTACCTGCTCAGCACATTTTGGATATTTAAAAATTCAAAAATAAAAAACAGATTTGCGGAATTTCTTGCCTTTGCACTTATCGGTGTAATCGGTCTCGGAATTAATGCCGCAATTATCTGGCTTTTCCAAAATCCGCTTGCGACAGGTCTTGTGTTTGGCGGCGAATCTGCTGTGGTAAACGGCGAAACAAAGTATTTCTGGCTTTGGGGTATTCAGTATTACCACATCGGCAAGATAGTTTCTACTGTAGTTGTATTTTTATGGAACTTCTGCGGCAGAAAATTTATTTTATTTGATAAGAGCAAAAAATAATTTTGTTACAGATAGAGAGGAAATATAATGAAAAAAGTAATTATTATCGGAGCGGGTCCTGCCGGTATCACAGCGGCAAACGAGCTTTTAAAGGATACAAAAGGCGAATATGATGTTACAATTCTTGAGGAAACAGAGCGTATAGGCGGTATTTCTCAGACAGTACGCTACAACGGCAACCGTATGGACATCGGCGGTCACCGCTTTTTCTCAAAGAGCGACGAGGTAATGAATTGGTGGAGCGAGCTTATGCCTGTACAGGGCAAGCCGTCTTTTGACGATAAAATTCTCGGCAGAGAAAAGCCGCTGGTTGAAAACGGCCCTGACCCCGAAAAGGACGACAAGGTTATTCTTGTGCGTGACAGAGTTTCAAGAATTTACTATAACAAGCACTTCTTTGATTACCCCGTTACAATGTCGGCGGCAACAATTAAAAATATGGGCTTTCTCACCACAATGAAAGCAGGTTTCAGCTATCTTAAATCCGTAATGTTCAAAAAGCCCGAAGATTCTCTTGAGAATTTCTACATTAACCGTTTCGGTAAGGTGCTTTATTCAATGTTTTTTGAGGGCTATACAGAAAAGCTGTGGGGCAGACATCCGAGTGAAATTTCAGCCGATTGGGGTTCACAGCGTGTAAAGGGACTTTCAATCAGAGCCGTATTAAAGGATATGTTCTCAAAGGCATTCGGTGGCAAAAAATCATCAAAAGAGGTGGAAACCTCGCTTATTGAGCAGTTCTGGTATCCAAAGTACGGTCCGGGACAGCTTTGGGAGATTGCTACTGACAGAGCGATTGAAAGAGGCACAAAACTTCTTAAAAATCACAGCGTAAAGAATATTGTATGCAAAGACGGCAAGATTACAGCCGTTGTTTGCAATACTCCCGAAGGCGAAAAGACTATTGAGGGCGATATTTTTGTATCGTCAATGCCTGTTAAAGACCTTGTTGCAGGTATGACAGGCGATGAGCCTTCAAAGGAGATTAAGTATATTGCAGAGAATCTTCCTTACAGAGATTTTGTTACGGTCGGACTTCTTGTTAATAAACTTAACCTTAAGAATGAAACCAAGATGAAAACTCTTAACAATATCGTACCCGATTGCTGGATTTATGTTCAGGAAACCAGCGTAAAACTCGGCAGAATTCAGATTTTCAACAACTGGTCGCCGTATATGGTGGAAGACCCGGAAAATACAGTATGGATCGGACTTGAATATTTCTGCGCCGAGGGAGACGATTTCTGGAATTTAAGCGATGAAGAGTGCATTAAGCTTGCTACAAAAGAACTTGAATCAATGGGCGTTATCAGTTCAAGCGAAGTTCTCGACTCTCACCGTGAGAAAATCAAAAAGGCTTATCCCGCTTATTTTGATACTTATGCTCAAATGGACGAGCTTATCAAGTATCTTGATACATACACAAACCTTTACTGCGTCGGCAGAAACGGTCAGCATCGTTACAATAATATGGACCACTCTATGCTTACCGCTATCCGTGCCGCAGAAGCTATAAAGGCAGGCAAGACAGACAAGGGCACAATTTGGAATGTAAATACCGAAAAAGAATACCACGAAACAAAGTAATCGGTTTTGGAGGTAATCTGATGGAATTTAAACCTAACCATTTGGTGCAGGATGAGCACAGCCTTGTACAAAGGGAAAATCATCCTTGCAACGGTTTTATAAAATTTGTAACTTCACATCCGTACATTGCGGTTGCAATATTGTGCCTTGCAAGCACGGTTATTACAACGAGCACATCATTCGGAAGTCTTTTGCCGATATTTGCGATTGTTCCTATGCTCATTGTATTATTTGCGGGAGTTCCTGTCGGAATTTATTTCAGTTCAAAAAACACAACCGATGACGACAGCAGAAAAAAGATGGCTTTGTTTATGTCTGTCGCCTCATTTGCAGGTGCGATAGGGCTGTTTTTAATAATACTTATGAAAGGTTCAACGGCTTTTCATATTCTGAATTACGGTTTGCTTGTGTCGGCGCTTGTGCTTATTTACCTTGCCTGTACAGACAGACTGACGGATAAGGTTTTTGTGGTTGTGATTTTTGCACTCGGTTTTGTGTTAAGGCTTGCCTATGTGCTTTATACCGATATTTCGGTAAGACAACACGATGTCGGAAATTTCGATATGGAAATAGGTCATTGCGGATATATAAGATATTTTTACGAAAACTTTAATCTGCCTGATTTTGATGTAAGAAATTACTGGCAGTTCTATCATCCTCCGTTCCACCATATCATAGCGGCATTATGGATGCGTTTGCAGACATTTTTAGGTATAGATTACTATGCTGCGGGCGAAAATGTGCAGATTCTCACACTTTTCTATTCTTCAATCTGTATGGTTCTTTCATATAAGATTTTCAGACAATTGGGTTTGAAAGGCAGAGGTCTTGTATGTGCAGTCGCAATAGTGGCTTTCTGTCCCACTTTCTACATAATGGCAGGCAGCGTAAACAACGATATTCTTTCGATTGCCTTTATGCTTGCGGCTGTTTTAAATACGCTTTATTGGTATAAAAATCCGACTTTCCCGAGAATTATGGCAATTTCTCTTTGTGTTGGCTTGGGAATGATGACAAAGCTTTCCGTATGGATGGTAGCACCTGCAATTGCGTTTGTATTTTTATATGTTTTCTTTAAGAATTTAAAGGACTTTAAAAAGTACCTCGTTCAATTTCTATGCTTTGGCGTTGTGTGTGCGCCTCTTGCACTGTGGTGGCAGGTAAGAAATCTTTTGAAATTCGGAGTACCGCTTACCTATGTGCCGGCACTTTCAATTACAAGCGACCAGTATATCGGAAATTTGCCGTATGCAAAAAGACTGTTTGACTTCGGTTTAAATCAGTATGCAAATGTAGGCGATCAGTTTGTCACCTACGGTGCGTCATATAATGAGTACAACCCGCTTGTGGCATTGTTCAAGACATCAATGTTTGACGAACTTATAAACACAAACAATTATCCGAAAATTGCAGGGTTTAACATTATTTTGTTCTGGTCTGCGGTTGTTATCGGAATATTCGGATTTGCGGCAATGATTTATGCTTTTTATAAAAGGAAAAATTCAGCCCTTAACAATGCACATAAAATATTTATTGCTTTGATATATGCAGTATTCTTTGTATCATATTATATTTTCTGTTTCCAATTCCCATTTGTATGTACAGAAAACATAAGATATGCAGTACCGCTTATAATACTCGGAGCATTCTTTACGGGACTTGCGGTGCAGTATTTAGGCAAAGCTTCAGACAAAAAATATAAATCTGTTGCAAGAGGTGCAATTTACACTCTTGTAACGGTATTCAGCGTTTCTTCTGTACTTGTTTATTATATAGTAGGAATGCCGTAACAGTATAAAAGCTCTCTTTTGAGGGCTTTTTGATTTGTAACGGATTTGTAACTTCAATAAACAGAGATTTTACCGAGTATGTATTGATTTTCATATTTAATTGGTGTATGATTAGTTAGAATTATAATTGACATATTTTGTCCAATTAATTTTATGAGGTAATAATATGAGGATAGTAATTGTCGGATGCGGTAAAGTCGGCACATCTATAGCGTCCCAGCTTAATGCGGAGGGGCACGACATTGTTGTAGTTGATATTGACCGCAACGCTGTGCAAAATCTTTCTAATTCCCTTGATGTTATGGGAATAGAGGGTAACGGTGCATCGTATGAGGTGCTTGCGGAGGCAGGGGCGGAAAAGGCTGACCTTGTTATTGCGGCGGCGGCTCTCGATGAAGTAAATCTTTATACCTGCCTTATGGCAAAAGCTGCGGGTACAACACACACTATTGCAAGAGTAAGAAATCCGCAATATGCAGCGGATATTCACCGTGTTAAAGATACTCTCGGTCTTTCAATGTCTATCAATCCGGAGCTTACGGCGGCAAAAGAAATGAGCAGACTTCTCAGATTTTCGGGTGCTCTTGAAATCGACACTTTTTCCAGAGGCTCGGTTGAACTTATAAAAGTCGCTCTTCCCGAGAATTCTTCAATAGCGAATAAAAAGATAAGCCAGATTGACATTTTAAAAGGTAAAGTCAGAATTTGCCTTGTCGAACGAGGTGACGAGGTATTTATTCCTAACGGTGACTTTGTGCTGCTTGGTGGTGACAGAATTTCTGTTGCGTCAAAGGCCGATGTGGCGGCAAAATTCTTTAAGCGTATCAGCGTATCAATCGGTAAAAGCCGAGATGTGATTTTGCTTGGCGGAGGTAAGATTTCGTTCTATCTTGCCAAAAACCTTATTGCTTCGGGTGCAAGCGTAAAAATTATTGAAAAAAATTCTGATCGCTGTTGGGAACTTACAAACATACTTCCCGAGGCCGTTGTTATTCAAGGTGACTGTATGGATCAGGATCTTCTCTTAAGCGAAGGCGTTGAACACGCCGACGGTGTGGCTGCACTTATGGACTATGATGAAGAGAATATCCTTATTTCTCTTTATATTCAGAGCGTGTCAAAGGCAAAGGTTATTACTAAGGTAAATAATACTTCTTTTGACTCTATTCTTCACGGCTTGAAAATAAAAACAATTATTCACCCTAAAAATCTTACGGGCGAGTATATTGCAAGTTATATCCGTGCAATGCAGAATTCACTCGGCAGTAATGTTGAAACATTGTACAAACTCAATGATGACGCTGTAGAGGCGCTTGAATTCAGAGTGCGCAGTACATCAAGAGTAACGGGTATTCCTTTGCAGGAACTTAATTTAAAAGATAACTTGCAGGTTATCAGCATTAATCGTCACGGAAAAATTATACTTCCGCAAGGCAGCGATAAAATTATGTGTGACGATACCGTAGTTGTAATTACTAAGCATAAAGGCCTTAGCGACCTTGATGATATTTTAAAGCATTGAGGTTAAATAACTATGAATAAACGAAGTATTATTTATATTTTGGGTTGGGTGCTTATAGTTGATGCCGTTGCAATGCAGATAGGCACAATTACATCTTTAATTTACGGTGAAAAAGAGGCGTGGTATTTTGTGCTTACCGGTGTTGTAAGCGCAATACTCGGTGTACTTGCTATAAAGGTTAAAAAGCCTAAAAATATGGTGCTTTACCAAAAAGCAGGTTTTGCATCAACGGCGCTTAGTTGGATTTTGCTTTCGCTTGTAGGCTGTATGCCGTTTTGGCTTAGCGGAGAAATCCCGTCTTTTATAGATGCTTTTTACGAAACCGTATCGGGTATCACTACAACCGGCGCAACAATTCTCAATGATGTAGAGGCGCTTAGCAAAGGTATGCTTATGTGGAGAAGTTTTCTTCACTGGTTAGGCGGTATGGGTGTTATCGTCTTTTTGCTCGCAATAATCCCTAAACTCGGCGGACAGCAGAATATTTTTCTTATGAAAGCAGAAAGCCCCGGTCCTATCATAGGCAAGGCTGTACCTCGAATGAGAAATTATGCCACTATGCTCTACGGCATTTATATTACTCTTACCGCACTTGAGTTTATTTTGCTTTTGTTTGGCGGTCTTAATGTATTTGAGGCAATAAACACAAGTTTTTCAACTGCCGGTACAGGCGGATTCGGAATATATAACAGCAACGCAGCGGCTTTTGACAGCTATTATGTGCAGACTGTAATTGCCGTGTTTATGCTTTTGTTCGGCATAAATTTCTCGGTATATCTCTGTCTTATTGCAAGAAAATTCAAACAATCGCTCAAATTTGAGGAATTGTGGATATACCTTGGAATAGTAGCGGTTTCAACTGCAATTATTGCATTTAATATCAGCTCGATTTACAAGCCGTATGACGCTTTCCATCAGAGCTTTTTCTATGTATCATCAATTATTTCTACAACAGGTTTCGGACTTACCGATGTTAATAAATGGCCTGAACTTTCAAAAACGGTTATTATAATTCTTACATTTATCGGTGCTTCGGCGGGCAGTACGGGCGGCGGATTTAAAATTTCCCGTATTATCCTGCTTTTTAAGGAGGTAAGAAAGGAATTTTCTCTCCTTGTACACCCACGAAATGTTAAACTCGTAAAAATGGACGGCAAGGCAGTAAATCACGATATTATGCGTACCACTTCAATGTATTTGGTGCTTTATATAGGTGTGTTTGCCATTAGCTTTTTGCTTGTTTCCATAGATAATATGGACTTTACAACAAGTTTTACGGCGGTAGCGGCAAATCTTAACAATACGGGCCCGGGTCTTGGTGCGGTTGGCCCTGTAGGAAATTATGCCGATTTCAGCATTTTGTCAAAGATAGTATTTATTTTCGATATGCTGGCAGGCAGACTTGAGATTTACCCGCTCTTGCTCCTTTTTGCACCGTCTGCATGGAAAAAATCGTAATATTTAACCACCTCACAGCAAATAATAGTTGTGAGGTGATTTTTAATGTCAGAGGCAATAAACATAGCGGTTGAAAAAGCAGAGAAACCAAAAAGGATAAAATTCACCTTTTATCAAAAGATGTTTTTTCTGTATTTTCTCAATATAACGGATTGGATATGCACTGAGGCTTTGCTTGCAAGCGGATACTTTGCAGAGGCTAATCCTGTTATGCAGCCTGTTTTAAACAATTTTTGGCAGACAATTATAATCAAGGGAGTAATTCCCCTTGCGGTAATTCTGTTGAGCTGTTTGGTAAACAAATGGGCGAACGCAGGCGACAGTATTATAATAAACATAATGCTGTATGTGGGTATTTCTATATATATGCTCGTAAATCTTTGGCATATTTTCAATTTTGTATTGCTCTTTTTCATATTTTAATGTAAAATAATAGAGAATGAGTAAAGACGGAGGTGTTGTTTTTGCCCGCATTATCTGTAAGTAATCTTACAATGACATTTATAGAAAGAAATTTGTTTACCGATGTATCGTTTGAGGTAGAGTCAAGGGATAAAGTTGGCTTTATCGGTGCAAACGGCGTGGGCAAAACAACTCTCTTTAAAATATTGGACGGCGAAATTTCACCTACATCGGGCAATGTGGTTTTTGCCAAGGATACTGTTGTCGGCTATATGGAGCAGCATGCCTGCAATAATCCACGAATCAGCATTTATAACGAACTGCTGTCCGTGTTCGATTATTTGACCGATACAGAGCAGGAGATAGCCGAAGTAACAAATGCGATAGAAAATAAAGACGGCGACTTAAATGCGCTTGTAGAGCGCCAGACAAGGCTTATTGACGAGTTTGAAAGACTTGGCGGACTTACATACAAAAGCCGCACACGCTCGGCTTTGCTCGGGCTCGGCTTTACAGAGGCAGAACTTGATATGCCTGTCGGAAATTTAAGCGGCGGTCAGCGTTCAAAATTAAGCCTTGCAAAACTTTTGCTTTCAAAAAGCAACTTCCTTTTGCTTGACGAGCCTACAAACCACCTTGATATAAGCGCAGTAAATTGGCTTGAGAGCTTTTTGCGTGACTTTAAGGGCGCAATGATTATAATAAGCCATGACAGATATTTTCTTGACAATGTTACAAACAAGACGATTGAACTTGAGCACTGCAAAACAATGTGCTATAAAGGTTCGTACTCTGAATTTATCAAGAAAAAAGAGGCATATAACGAGTCTTTAAAGAATAAATATGAAAATGACTTAAACGAAATTAAGCGCATAGAGGGCATAGTAGAACAGCAGAAACGCTGGGGCAGAGAAAGAAACTTTATTACTGCCGCAAGCAAGCAAAAAGAGGCTGACCGCATAAAGGCACAGCTTGTTAAGCCTGAAAGCGAGCTTGATACCGTAAAAATGAGATTTACTCCGAAGATTGAAAGCGGCAATGATGTTCTTATGTGCAGTAATCTTTCAAAATCTTTCGGAGATAAAAAGCTGTTTTCTGATGTAAACATACATATCAGAAAGGGCGAGAAAGTATTTATTCTCGGCGGTAACGGCTGCGGAAAAACAACTCTGTTCAGAATTTTAACGGGAAAATGCCCGCAGGACAGCGGCGAGTACGAGTACGGTACAAATGTAACGGTAGGTTACTTTGACCAGTTACAGCAAAACCTTAACCTTGAAAATACCGCCGTAGATGAAATATGGGATACTTTTCCTCAAATGACTCAAACAGAGGTACGAAGTGCGCTTGCATCATTCCTTTTCAGAGGTGACGAGGTATTTAAACCTCTTTCAAAAATGAGCGGCGGCGAAAGAGCGAGAATTTCGCTTGCAAAACTTATGCTTAAGGGCAGTAACTTCCTTTTGCTTGACGAGCCTACAAACCACCTTGATTCGGCATCAAGAGAAGAACTCGAAAAAACACTTGCCGACTATAGCGGTACTTTGCTCATAATCAGCCATGACCGTTATTTTATCAATAAGCTGGCAGATAGAGTGCTTGTGCTTGATAAGAACGGTATAACCGAATATCTCGGCAATTACGATTATTATGTTGAGCATATAAGAACCGAGCAGACCGAAGTTAAGACAGCGGCGGTCAAAAAAGAAAAACCGCAGAATGATTACTTTCTGCAAAAGCAAAGACAGAGTGAAGAACGCAAAAAACAGACAAGACTTAAAAAAGCGGAAGAGGCAATTGAAAGACTTGATGAAGAAATAGCGCAGACACAGGAATTGCTGTCAGGCGAGGAAGTAGCGGCTGATTACGAAAAACTTATTGAACTTACAAATAAACTCGAAGAATTGCAGAATGAACAGGAAGAACAGTATGCAATTTGGGAAGAACTTTCAGATTAATTAAATATAAAAAGCCGTATGAAAATACGGCTGAATATCCATCCGTGGCGCAATTGGATAACGCAACAGATTCCGATTCTGGAGAATGGGGGTTCAAATCCCTTCGGGTGGGCCAAAAAATAAAAAACACCCTTTGCGGTGTTTTTTATTTTTTATATACAAAGAAAACGAAGGGATTTGAAGCCGACCGTTAAGAAAACAGTCCGGTGGACTGTTTTTAGGGAGGAGCGTTGATGATATTATAATTGAGAACAAGCCGTTATATACGAGGCAGAGAGTAAAAGAATAAGAAAGAGTACTTCGGGTGGGCCAAAAAATAAAAAACATCCTTTGCGGTGTTTTTTATTTTTTATATACAAAGAAAACGAAGGGATTTGAAGCCGACCGTTAAGAAAACAGTCCGGTGGACTGTTTTTAGGGAGGAGCGTTGATGATATTATAATTGAGAACAAGCCGTTATATACGAGGCAGAGAGTAAAAGAATAAGAAAGAGTACTTCGGGTGGGCCAAAAAATAAAAAACATCCTTTGCGGTGTTTTTTATTTTTATATACAAAGGAAAAAAGGGATTTGAAGCCGACCGTTAAGAAAACAGTCCGGTGGACTGTTTTTAGGGAGGAGCGTTGATGATATTATAATTGAGAACAAGCCGTTATATACGAGGCAGAGAGTAAAAGAATAAGAAAGAGTACTTCGGGTGGGCCAAAAAATAAAAAACACCCTTTGCGGTGTTTTTTATTTTTATATACAAAGAAAACAAAGGGATTTGAAGCCGCTTTTGTGGGGTTGAAGAACTTTTTTGAAATTTTTAAAAAAAGTTTGAAAAAAGTGTTGACATTTGGAACCTCGTATGGTATTATATATGAGCAGTCAACGAGAGATACAAAAACAAAACAAAATCTCTTGTGAAACAGCGAAAAACGCTGGTGTAGCTCAGTTGGTAGAGCAGCTGATTTGTAATCAGCAGGTCGGGGGTTCAAGTCCGTCCACCAGCTCCAAAAAAAGCCTACTGTTTAGGCAGTAGGCTTTACATATGGGAGAATTCCCGAGTGGCCAAAGGGGGCAGACTGTAAATCTGTTGTCACTGACTTCGGTGGTTCGAATCCACCTTCTCCCACCAAAATCCGTTCTCATTGAGGACGGATTTTTATTTTTGTCTGTATGTTGCTTATGCTTGCTTTGGTGGCGGCATCTTATTTTTCTGATATTACTTTAACTGTTGCAATGACGCCAAGCGACTTCGTATGGCAGGGGTTTATGCAAGGTAATAAAGATGGCTGTAAAGAATGGCCTATTGAGGGTGAATCTACATTATCGTGGC
The DNA here is from genome assembly GCF_023921805.1 of Ruminococcus sp. FMBCY1. Lineage (GTDB taxonomy): Bacteria > Bacillota > Clostridia > Oscillospirales > Acutalibacteraceae > Ruminococcoides > Ruminococcoides intestinale_A. The sequence goes on from NZ_CP074197.1 coordinate 1,978,022, forward strand.
ATGGAAAACCTCTTGATTATATGCCTTTTGTGTATAAACACCCTGATTATTGGAAAGTGATAGAACAGGAAACAAAAGGAACAGGCAATATTCTGTGTTCAAGAAAACTTTTTGATGATTCCGAAAAAGCGTATAATCTCACCGAAAAAGAAATGATTAAGGTTGAAAATATTTGCGGAAAGTTATGTTTAATCGGCGCAGATGACGATACTTTATGGAATACGGGAAAGTATATAAGACGAATGGACGAGCGATTAAAGAAAACGCCTCATAAGTGTGATTACGAGGTGCTTGTGTACAAATACGGCACTCATTTTGTGTTCCCTGAAACATTAATTAAATTACTTGTGCCGGGCTTTTCAAAATTTGTTATGAAATTTATTTTTAAATCAGCTAAAGAGCATGCCGATGAATGTCGGCAGACAAGAATTGATATTGATTTAAAATTAAGAAAGGTTATGCGTGAATGGAATAATATGTGATTCTAAAAATATTATCCAAATATTCAAAACAATATCAATAATTAAGACAGTAAACCGCCGCTCAGTAAAAATCTGAGCGGCGGTTTTAGGTTTTAGGTTAAATTATTTTAGCGGATTGATTTTATTCAAGACCCCAAAAGTCATAATAAGCATTTTCTTTTGCTTCGGTTTGCTCTATCGGAGAAGGTGTGGAAGTTGTAATTACATCTTCGTTAATTATTATAAATAAAAAAGCAAAATTTGACTTATTATTAACATCAGCTACATTTACAATTGCTGTTTGTAATGCTATACTGATTTTGTAATACGAAAGTATTATATTATGAAACGGAGCTGGTGATGATGAAGACATTTAATTGGGCAACACTTGGTTGCGGTGTAATTGCAAACGAGCTTGCGCAAGCAATGCAGAGCCGTGGACAAAAGCTGTACTCTGTGGCAAACAGAACTCACGAAAAAGCGGTTGCTTTTGCCGAAAAGTACGGTATTGAAAAGGTTTATAACAGCATTGACGAGCTGTTTGAAGATGAAAATGTTGATATTATTTACATTTCTACACCGCATAATACACATATTTCTTATTTAAGAAAGGCGCTGAAAGCGAAAAAGCATGTGCTTTGCGAAAAATCAATAACGCTTAATTCGGAAGAACTTGAAGAGGCAATAAAGCTTGCAAAGGAAAATAATGTTGTGCTTGCCGAGGCTATGACAATTTACCATATGCCGATTTATAAAGCGCTCAACGAAAAAATCCAGTCGGGCGATTTGGGAGAGTTAAGACTTTTGCAGATGAATTTTGGCAGTTACAAAGAATATAATATGAAAAACAGATTTTTTAACAGAAATCTTGCGGGCGGTGCAATGCTTGATATTGGTGTATATGCGCTTTCTTTTGTAAGATGGTTTATGACCTCTTGCCCCAACGAAGTGCTCTCACAAGTCAAATATGCGCAAACGGGAGTTGACGAACAGGCAAGTATTCTTCTTAAAAACAAAGAGGAAGAGATGGCGTCTGTGATACTTTCACTGCACGCAAAACAGCCAAAGCGTGGCACAATTGCTTTTGACAAAGGATATGTTGAAATTTTTGAATATCCGAGAGGACAGAAAGCGGTTATAACATACACAGATGACGGACATACAGAAACTGTAAGTGAGGGCGAAACCAAGAATGCCCTGCTTTATGAAGTTGAAGATATGGAGCAAACGGTTGCAGGTAACGCTGACTTAATGCACCTTGATTTTACAAGAGATGTAATGAAAATTATGACCGATATTCGCAAAGAATGGGGAATGACCTACCCGGAAGAAGAGTAACGGTTATTCATTAACGGTTGAGTTATTATGATTTAGCAAATTGTTTTATCGAGCAATTATAAAAGGTAAAAGGCTTGACCTGAATTTAAAAATTATTTCGCTTAATTTGTGCGAAAATCTTAATTTCCCCCAACTTTTGATAAAGAATCTTTCTTATTTTTCGGATTTACCCCAACTATTGACATAGAGCCGAAAAATATAGGATTAATTATCGGTTTGCAAACGCTGCTTCAATGAAAAACGACTGCCCGCAGACAGTCGCTTTTTGTTATATATTCCAGAATCCGAGTAAGATTGCAAAGTAGTGAAAAACACTGCCTGCAATGGTGAAGAGATGCCATATTGAGTGAAAGTATTTTACCTTTTTTATTGCGTAAAATATAATTCCGAGTGTATAGAAAGCTCCGCCGATTATTAAAAATACAAGTGAAATACTCGGCATTGATGCAATAAGCGGTTTTATGGCAAAGATTATTACCCATCCCATTGCCACATAGCAGAAAATTGACGGTATTCGTGCTTTTTCAAGGTTAATTGAATTCATTACAATTCCGAATATTGCCGCACCCCACACTATGCCGAATAATATCCAACCTACTGCGCCTTGCAGATAGTAAAGAGTAATGGGTGTGTATGTTCCCGCAATCAGCAGAAAAATTGTATTGTGGTCCATTATTCTGAAAAAAGCCTTGGCTTTTTTGTTTGTAAACGAATGATAAAGAGTTGACATTGTGTAAAGAATAATCAGCGAAGCACCGTATATACACGAGCTGACAATTCCCCATACATCGGTGTGGATTACCGAGGCGACTATCATTACTGCTGTTCCGGCAACAGACAGGCAAGCGCCCACACCGTGCGATACAGAGTTAAAAATTTCTTCTCCGAGTGTGTATTTCCGTTTTTCAGACATTGTATGCCTCCAAGTATTGTTGAATTTTATTTTATTATACATTTTATATTGATTTTGTTCAATATCCTGAATAATGCAAATTGTAAAATCTAAAGCGTTTGCTATTGACTTTCGGCATAACAGATTTATTGATTTTTATAAAAATATTGAATTATGCAAGAATTGAATATATAATAAGGGTATAATGAAATTGGCGGTGAATTTATGGAAAAAATAAGATTTTTGGAATGTCTTTCAAAGCAATATCCGACCATAGACAGTGCTGCAACGGAAATTATTAATTTGCAGTCAATTTTAAATTTGCCAAAGGGAACAGAGCATTTTTTGTCTGATATTCACGGCGAATACAAAGCCTTTGCCCATGTACTGCGCAACGGGTCGGGCGCTGTGATGAAAAAGATTGACGATGTCTTCGGCGATACTCTTTTTGAAGACCAAAAAGAAGATTTGGCTTCACTTATTTATTATCCGTCAGAAAAATTACAGTATGTAAAAAATCAGGGCAGAGCCGACAGCAGTTGGTATCGCACAACGCTGTACAGACTTGTGTCTGTGTGTCAGATTGTATCTTCAAAATACACACGCTCAAAGGTCAGAAAAGCTATGCCTGAAAATTTCAGATATGTTATTGAGGAGCTTATTACCGAGAAAAAAGAAGTTCTCAATAAAAAGGCTTATTATGATGAAATTATAAATACAATTATAGAGATAGGTTGTGCGGACGAGTTTATAGTTGAGATGTCAAACCTTATTCAAAGGCTTGTTATCGACCATCTGCATATTATCGGCGATATTTATGACAGAGGCTATGGCTCGCATTTTGTAATGGACAGCCTGATGAATTATCATTCGCTTGACATTCAGTGGGGCAATCATGATGTGCTGTGGATGGGTGCTTTTGCGGGTCAGCCTGCCTGCATTGCCAATATTGTGCGTACAAGCCTTTTGTACGATAATCTTTCCGTGCTTGAAAACGGTTACGGAATCAGTATGATGCCGCTTATACTGTTTGCAATGGAAACCTATGCATACGATCCGTGCGCTCAGTTTACAATTCGCAGTCGCCACGGCAGTGAGATGGATACTCAAACTGTGCTCGCAATGAAAATGCACAAGGCGATTACGATTATTCAGTTTAAACTTGAGGGACAGTTAATAGCAAAACATCCCGAGTATAATATGGATAACAGACGCTTGCTTGACAAAATTGACGCAGACAAAGGAACGGTTACAATTGACGGTAAGGAATATCCTATGCTTGACCGATATTTCCCGACAATTGATTTTAATAATCCTTATGAGCTTACAAGTGAAGAACAGTCGGTAATTGCAAAGCTAAGCAATTCATTTGTGAACTGTTCAAAGCTGAAATCACATATTAATTTACTTTTGCAAAAAGGAAGTCTTTATAAGGTTTGCAATAATAATCTGCTTTTCCACGGTTGTATTCCGATGAATGAGGACGGCAGTTTCAGAAATATAAATCTTTTTGGTGAAGATTTATGCGGAAAAGAACTTTACGATGAACTTGAGCGCTGCGCCAGAAAAGCGTTTTTCTCCGTGAACGAAGAAGAAAAGCGAGTGGGCAGGGACATTTTGTGGTTCTTGTGGAACGGTGCGGATTCTCCGCTGTACGGCAGGGATAAAATGACTACATTTGAACGGTATTTTATCGCAGACGAGAGCACCCATAAAGAAATAAAAGATGTTTATTACAGACTCTTTAATGATGAAGAGGTTGTAGACAGAATTTTTAAAATGTTCGGTATAAAGGGCGACAATGCTCATATTATAAACGGTCATGTGCCTATTCACCATACAGAGGGCGAAAGTCCCGTTAAATGCAACGGCAAGGTTATTATAATTGACGGCGGATTTTCTCAACCGTATCATAAAGTTACGGGTATTGCGGGTTATACGCTGATTTATAATTCATACGGTTTAATGCTGACCGCTCACGAGCCGTTTAAATCGGTTGATTATACAATCCACAGCGGCAGAGATATGCAGACAAATCAGGTAGCGACCGAGGTCAGCCAAAAGAGAATACTTGTGGGGGATACCGACAACGGCAAAAAAATACGAGAGAACATAAAAGATTTAAAAGACCTCATAAAAGCCTATCGCAATGGTACACTAAGACAAAATCAGAAGAATTAAAATAAAGCCGAGCTCTTGATTGAGTTCGGCTTTGCTTATACAAAAAATCAGGACATTTTCACATTGAAAATGTCCTGAAAAATTATTAACCCTTTACAGCACCGGCTACAACGCCTTCAATAATGTATTTCTGACAAGCAAAGTAGAAAATAATTATCGGAATAATGCTGAGTACGATGAGCGCCATAATGGCACTTGTATCTGTGTGACCATAACTACCGTTAAGATACTGAATATGAATAGGAATGGTTTTGTAAAGCGACTTATCAAGAATAAGATAAGGGAGAAGATAGTCGTTCCAGATCCACATTGTTTCGAGAATACCAACCGAAATAAATGTAGGTTTCATAATCGGAAGAACTATGCCGAAGAAAGTTTTTAGCGGACCTGCACCGTCAACATCGGCTGCCTCTTCAATTTCAATCGGAATTGATTTTACAAACCCCGAGAACATAAATACCGCAAGACCTGCACCGAAACCGAGGTAAATTACAAGAATACCTACAGGGTTTGTGAGGTGAAGGTTGTCGGCTGTTTTTGCAAGAGTAAACATAACCATCTGGAAAGGTACTACCATTGAGAAAATGCAGAAGTAGTAGATGATTTTGCAGATAATTGAGTTTGATCTCTGTAAATACCATGCACACATTGATGTGCAGAGCAAAATCAGAAATACACCGCCAACGGTAATAAAAAGTGAGCATAAAATGGTTTTCCAAAATGGGAAGTTACCGAAGAACATACCTGTAATATAGCTCTTAAGTCCGTAAAAAGTTTCTGCATTCGGCAATGCAAACGGATACTTACTGATACCTGCATTTGTTTTAAACGAGTTCATAAGAACAATAAAAACAGGTGCAACATAAAATACAGAAATTATTGAAAAAATAACTGTGAGTATTTTCATACCCTTTGTTTGCTTTTTCTTAGGCGGCTTTTCTTTTTTAGCCTTAACTTTTGTTGCAGGAGCAACTTTAGTTGTTTCGTTAGCCATTACTGCTGCACCTCCCTCTTTCTTGTAAAGTAAAGCTGTGCAAGTGCTATAATTACAACAATTACAAAGAAGATTACAGCCTCAGCCTGTCCAACACCTCTTGAGTTCTGGTTAGCGTAGAATGTGTTGTAAATATTGAGAGCCATCATCTGTGTCTGATAAATCATTGTACCGCTTGTTTCAGATAGAACGCCCGGAGCACCGCCTGTGAGGGCAAGGTTCTGGTCAAACAATTTAAATGAGTTTGTAAGTGTAAGGAATGTACAAATTGTAATTGATGGAGCCATCATTGGAAGAGTTACATTTGTAAGTAACTGCTTTTTGTTTGCACCGTCTATTTTTGCTGCTTCATAGAGGTCGGACGGAACGCTTTGGAAACCGGCTATGTAAATAATCATCATATATCCGGCTTGCTGCCAGCACATAAGAATTATAAGTCCCCAAAAGCCGAAGTTAGCATCAAGCACAATGTTTGTGCCGAAATTCTGTAAAATACCGTCAAATATAAGTTTCCAAATGTAACCGAGAATAATACCACCAATAAGGTTTGGCATAAAGAACACGGTTCTGAAAACATTTGAGCCTCTTATGCCAAGCGTAAGAGCATAGGCGACAAAGAAAGCGATTGCGTTAATGAGAATTACCGATACTACCACAAAAAGTGCGGTAAACCAGAATGAGCGGATAAACGATTCGTTCTGAAAAGCTTTTATGTAGTTGTCAAAACCTACCCAGGTTGCATTACTTGTTGTACGGAATTTACAGAACGAAAGGTATATGCCCTGAAAGAATGGGTATATAAAGCCGATCATAAAAGCAATAAGAGTAGGCACAACAAAAACAAGAAAATATATTTTTCTGCTGCGTTTTTTAAACATATTTTTACCTTTCTGTCAAACTTTCTGTCAAAAAAACAGGGAAGACGATGCCGCCTCCCCTGCCATACATTTTAACCTTTAATGATTAATGGATTTACGGATTAGCCGTTAGCCTTAGCGTATTCTGTAGCCCAGCCCTGTACGAATGCTGTCTTAACATCGTCCCATGAGCCTGTGCCTGCTGCATACTGTGTAAGAGCTGTACCTACGCCGTTTTTCCAGTCTTCACTTGGCATTGTTGTAAAGTTCCAACTTACCGGAGTTTTGCCAGCTGCTGTGTATTCAGCATCAGCCTTTACAAATACATTTGTAGCTTCCTTAGCAGCCTTGAAAGGAATTACAAAGCCCATATTGTCAGCCATTGCAGATGTACCTGCTTCGCTTGTTACACACCAGTCTAAGAAATCAAGTGTAGCGTTGATGTCATCTTCACTTGCGTTTTTGTTTACACACCAGTAGTTCTCAGAACCTGTGCAAAGTCCCTGGTTCTCTTCGCCGTCAACACCGATGTAAATCGGGAGCATACCGAGATCGTCGTCTGTAAGACCTGCGTCCTTAATACCTGTGTATTCCCAAGTACCGTTCTGATAGAATACAGCCTCGCCTGATGTAAACTCTGTTACAGCGTCTGTAGCTGTCTTGTTTGCAAGATCAGTCGGAGCACAAGTTGAATCTGTGATGTAAAGATCAAAGATGTTCTTGTAGTTGTCAAGGTATGTACCCTTGATAGCGTCTGTTGAAGTAATGCCGTCTGCCTTGTACTCATAGTAGATTGGGAGGTTAGCAAGGTGAGTCTTGAATCTCCAGTCTGAAGATGAATCCATACCTGCCGATGTGAATGCGCCCTTAACGCCAAGGTCAGAAGCGTGAGCCTGAATTTCGTCTGCAACAGTCTTTAAAGCTGCAAAGTTGTTGAGCTTGTCAATTGATTTAATTGTTGCAAAATCAGAATCAAAATATTTCTTAAGAAGTGTCTTGTTGTAAATAATACCGTATGTTTCTACAACATAAGCAATGCCGTAAACGCTGTCGCCTTCTTTAAGAGCAAAATCCTGATTTGTTAGCTGTGAATAAAGCTTCGAATCTTTAAGGTCATAGCAATAATCTTTCCAGTTTGCAAGACCTACAGGGCCGTTTACCTGGAAGAGTGTAGGAGCGTTGTCCTTATCCATTGCAGCTGTAAGGGTTGATTCGTATGTACCCTCGGCAGCAGTTTCAACAGTAACCTTAACGCCTGTTTCTTCTGTGTACTTAGCTGCTAAAGCCTGCCAATCCTTGTCCTGCTCAGGTTTAAAGTTTAAATAATAAACCGAACCTTTTTTAGCGCCGTCTGATTTGCTACCGCTGTCGCTTGAAGTTGAGTTGCCGCCGCAGCCTACGAGTGATGTTGCAGCCATGAGAGCAGCAACGGAAAGAGCAGATGCTCTTATGATTGTTGACTTTTTCATAATTTTCACCTTAATTTCAATTATTTACTCTTTGCGAGCATTGTGAAAAGCAATCCTTGCTTTTCTTCGTTATCACAAGGATAACATATTTTTGTCACAGTTGCAAGAGTTTTTTGAAAAAAGTTTAAAAAATTTATATCTGTTTTTAAAACATGGTGTTGCGTAAAATGAATAATTACAAAAAATTACGGCAAATTTTTCAGTGAAAATCTGACTTGTTTCGCCGTAATCACATCAAAACAGCATAAATAATCGGTTGAATTTACAGTTTTGTAATTTATTAATGTTAAATTACTATTGCTATAAAAGCTTATAATGTGGTAGAATTGTATTAATATCTTTTAAAAGAGAAGGTTTTTATGAACAGTTTTTCAAATAGTGCTTTTGCACGGTTTTTTACTGAATTTCCCAGATTACTGCTTGCCCAACTTATCAATGCAGTTGCGTTTGCGGTATTTACGGCGTTGTTTGTTTTGATAGGTTACCTTACGGGTTTTAACAATATTATAGTATGGTGTCTGGGAATCATTCCGTCAATGCCGTTTTTTGCGGGACTTGTTATGACGGTGCGAAAAATAGGAATTGAAAAAAAGGATGTACCGGTTGCAAAAACATTTTTCGGTACAGTTAAAGAGAATTTTAAGGCGTTTTTATTGCACGGAGTTGTTACTTACGCAATTATAGCTTGTTCGATATTTGCGTTTATGTATTATTTTTCATTGCTCGGTTCAAGTCTTGCATACGGTTCAATGCTTACCGTATATGTTCTGTTTTCGCTTATTCTTACATCTATGATGTTTTATGTGCCGATAATGTCGGTTACGTATGAACTGAAAATATCAGATATTTATAAAAATTCTTTTATACTTGCTTTCGGTAATATCCTTAAAAATATTCTTGCAATGCTTTTCTTTATTGCTGTATCGCTTGGTTTTATATTATGGATTGCCGCAGCAGAGGGAGCAATGCTGGTGATTGCAATAACAGTTGCGGTTTTATTCTATCCCTTGATAGCAACTTATGGTGTGAATGTCATAATAGCGAAGGGATTACAGGAAAATGTTGGTTCTTTTACAGGTAAAGATTTATTGGTTGATAAAGAATTTGAAGAAAAAGTAGAGAAAATAGTTGAACAGCAGGCTGTCGAAAGAGCAGACAGCAGTAATGATTATGTCTTTGTAAACGGAAAAATGATTAAGAGAGAATCAAATACTACAGACAGTAAAACAGAAAAATAATATAAAATTACGCTCCGCATAGGTTGTCGGCTGACCTGTGCGGAGTTTTGCTTTTGTACTTTTTTTAAGTGGGAATATTATGGTTTAACATAGTATTACAAAAAATATAAGACTATAACAAAGTATTTTGCTAAACCTTATTTTAACTTCTTTACTCCGATATAAAAACGGAATAAAAAAGACACCTTCATTACTTGAAGATGTCTTTTCGGAAAAATGGTATAAAATGAAAAAACTACTAACTGTTTTTAGAAATATAAATTTGCAATGCGGTTGCATCATTAACATCAATTTGTCCGTCAGCGTTATAGTCCGCCGCAAGTTTTTGCGATTCTTTTGCATCAAGTGAATTTGTGCAAATCATTTGTAAAAGAGTAACATCAAGAATTGAAAGATTGCCGTCCTCATTAATATCACCTAATAAAAATTTAGGAGGAATTAACAAATCAGTGTTTACTTTGCCAAAACCAATATCAAGTTTTTCCTGTTTGTTTTCAGGCAAAACATTAAGTTTAATAATATTTGCATCGTCAAACGGGGATTTTTTTACATCTGCAAGAAAATTTCCGTCGTTATCAACTTTCATACCATAGATGTATACATAGTTTGAAGTATTGATTTTATTTGTAACTTGGGTTACCGTTCCGTTTGCAGTATTGTATTTGCATACAAAATTGTTAAGATTGAAATAGATATTGCCGTTGTATTCGTCTGTACTTACAAAACTGTCGTGCCAATAACTTAAACCGCCGTTAGTGTACCATTTATCGGAAATATCCGCTACAGGTTCTGCATAACCGGTTTCGGGATTGAAAGCAACAAGTTTTTTTGAGTTTTTACCGCTGTTGCTATTGTCTGCGGCATAAAAAAGATTATTTGAGTAACAGAATTTTGTGTTAAGATTTTTGTAATATGAGTTATCATAAGCGGTGTCGGTACAAGAATTGTTTGTTTTAAATCCGTAATGTACCGAAATATCCGACGATGTTTTAATTGCGCTGTCGCTCAACAGAAAATATTTGTGTGATACAAAACCGTATCTGTCGGGCGTAGGATCATCAAATGTAGCGTCAATATGATAATAATTTCCGCCAATTTCAGCGAGATTCCAAATATGATTCATTTGAGAGGATTCAACAATTTCGGAATTAATACCTACTTTTTCAAGCAAATAAGACATTGAGCTTGTATAGCCCTGGCAATTTGCATATCCGTTTACAATACAATCATAAACGGAAGTACGGGTATATTGTGCGTCAGGTGAATTTGAGTATTCACAGTTAAGTACAATTTCATCGTGAATTATTGCGGCTTTTTGAAAATCAGTCATATTCGGCTGAATTTTTGCAAGAATTTCATTTGTCTTGCTTTCAAGCTCGCTTCGCATTTGTACAATCTGTTCGTTTGAATATATATATGTAGGAATAACTCTTGCTACGCAAGAACCGATTGCAAGACCGTAGGTTGTTTTGCTTACATAGAAAAGGTCGGGGCTTATTTCCGATACCGTGCGCATAGCTTTTTTTATATCATTTATAGATAATTGATATTTTTCAACATCAATTTCGCTGTTCAAATTTTCCATACTGTCTATAAGGGTATTGCAAAGCTCGGAGTTTGAATTGTAAAAATCCTGATTATATGAAATATAGTTTGGGTTGCCCACAGAGGAATCGTTCACAGAGGCTGATGCGGAGATTACAAACATAGGCGCAGTAATTGCAAGTGCTGAAAAAACAGATAACATTTTGTATAAGCGACTGTGTTTTTTCATAATTACAGCCTCCTTTATTTTGAACATAGTAACTAAAAATGTTTTATTTACTATTTACATTTTAGCATAAATATAAATATATAACAAGGCAAATAAACTCACAAACTTTGCCGCTTCTTTTTATTATTATCTACAAAAGCCGCAATTTCTGTGTTGCTTTTACATAAATATCTTGTAATAAAATGTCTGATTTCCACAAATGATATTATCTTGCATACACAAGTTGCCACTTTCATATAATTTACCATAAACCATTCGGAGGGGAATTTATGAAAGGTATAGTTGAGGAACGGGCGGCAATGCTCGGCGAATATATAATAGAAAGCAAGGCAACCGTAAGAAAAGCCGCTAAAAAATTCGGAATTTCAAAGTCAACAGTACATAAAGATGTAAGCCAAAGATTAAGAAAGGTAAATCCTGCATTGTACAGAGAGGTGCGGCAAATACTCGAAACCAACAAAAGCGAAAGACATATAAGAGGCGGAATGGCAACAAAGAATAAATATTTACTTAAAAAACAGGCACAGGAGAGGGAAAAATTAAAAAATAGTGAACAAAATCAGTGAAAAGTCAATTTGTTTGCTTTACTTTTATAAACATATGATGTATAATGAAGTTTAGCATTTAATTACAAATATAGATTTTATAGTATTTTTATATACTTATTGTTTTCACTGAATATCCCGTTACAAGGAGAAGTTGAAATGAGAAAAATTCCGTTTTCGCCGCCTGATATTACACAGGCAGAAATTGACGAGGTTGTAAAGGTTTTAAAGTCGGGCTGGATTACTACAGGTCCCGAAACAAAACTTTTTGAAAGCCGTATTGCAGAATATTGCAATGTTGAGCGTGCGGCTTGCCTTTCTTCACAAACCTCTTGCGCAGAACTTACACTTCGTATTCTCGGTATCGGACCGGGCGACGAGGTAATTTTACCTGCATATACTTACACAGCTACAGCGTCTATAGTTTATCATGTCGGTGCAAAGCCCGTTATGATTGACTGCAAAAGCGGTAGCTTTGAGATGGATTATGACAAAATGGAGGCTGCCATAAATCACAACACAAAGGCAATCATTCCTGTTGACCTTGCGGGTGTTATCTGCGATTATGACAGAATTTTTGAGGCTGTTGAACGACAGAAAAGCGTGTTTAAGCCAAAGAATGAAATTCAGGAGAAATTCGGAAGAGTAATTGTTATGGCAGACGGCGCACATGCCTTTGGCGCAAGAAGAAAAGGCAAAATGTGCGGAGAAATTGCCGATTTTACAAACTTCAGTTTTCACGCAGTTAAAAATATGACTACTGCTGAGGGCGGTGCAGCCGTTCACCGTCCGCACGAATGGCTTGACGAGGACGACATATACAAGCAGTATATGCTTTTGTCACTTCACGGTCAGACAAAGGACGCTTATCAGAAGAACAAGGTAGCGTCTTGGGAATATGATGTTGTGGATACTCAATATAAATGTAATATGCCGGATGTTCTTGCGGCACTCGGTGTGGTTCAGCTGCAAAGATACGAAAAAATCCTTGAACGCCGTCACGAGCTTATCCGTGTGTATAACGAGGAATTTAAGGATTTGCCTATTCAGGTGCTTAACCATTGCGACGAAAATCACAGGAGCAGCGGTCATTTGTATTTTGTACGCTTTATCGGAAAAGATGACGAGTATCGTAACAAGTTCTACAATATGATGGCGGAAAACGGTGTTATGTGCAATGTTCACTTTAAGCCGCTCCCAATGCTTTCCGCATACAAAAAGAGAGGCTTTAAGATTTCGGATTATCCGAATACCTATAATATGCATAAAAATCAGCTTACACTTCCGCTCAATACAACCATGTCGGACGATGACGCATGGTATGTTATTGAAACTTTTAAACAGTGTATTAATACTTTAAAGTAAAATTTAATGTAATTTAATAAAAACTTCCTTACAGACCGGTTAGGTTAAATTTATATCGGTTTGTAAGGGAATTTTTGTTTTAACATTTAATATATAATAATAAACTTATTGACAATGCCATTGTGGCTGTATCAATAACTTCAGACAGCACAAGCACATATTCACTTGCAAAGCCGCAGGATATTCCAAAGGTGACTGTTACAAGCGAGCAGAGAAAGGCTTTGAAATACGCTATACTTAACGGTGAGTTTGCAAACGCAAAGCTTTTAACCGCAACAAAGAATAAGCTCAACCGGATTAACGGATATCTTGATCAGCTTACATTGCTCTATGATACAAATAGCTTTTGACTCTTTGGCGACAGAGAGCTAACCTGATTACAGCTTATCAGTTTGCTATTATTAATCAGGTTGCAGAATAATTCCCATAAAATCAGCCTCCGCTTGATTGCGGAGGCTTTTTGCTGTTAATCAGAGAAGAATTTAAGAGGAATAATTAAAAATTTAGACCAAAATTTTATAATTTTGGCATATAGCTTAGTGGTTGCCTGATTGTTACTTCGCTAAAACATTATGATGTGGCATTTTGAGCAGGGAGCATTTTACCTTGTACATCGGTTGTGTAATTGCCTTTTAACAAAATTTGGCTTATCGGCACTATTTCGTATCCCTGTGCTTTTATAGCCTCAATTACGATTGGCAGAGCTTCGGGTGTATTTGTTGCGCCGTTATGCATAAGTATAATACTGCCGTCTTTAAGTTTATTTGTTATGTTCAGGGTAATCTGATTTGGAGTAGGGTCTTTCCAATCAAGACTGTCAACATCCCACTGCACGCAGTACATATTATTAGCTTTTACCGTCTTTACCACATCGTTGTTGTAGTCACCGTAAGGCGCACGGAACAGGGTAGGGCATTTGCCTGTCAATGCTTTGATTTTTTCGTTGCAAGTCTGAATCTGCATATTCATATCATCAACCGACATCTGCGTCATATGCGGATGCGTATTGCTGTGATTGCCTACATCGTGACCACGCTTTGAAATCTCTTTTACAGACTCGGGATATTTTTCTACCCAATCGCCGACAAGAAAAAATGTTGTTTTTACATTGTATTTATCAAGAATATCAAGTAAATGTTCGGTTTGTTCGTTGCCCCATGCGGCGTCAAAAGACAGCGCTACCTGCTTTTTATCTGTATCAACGCAGTAAATGGGGATTTCTCGCTGTGCGCTTGCGGTCTGAATTGCCTGTACGGTAGAAGTCAAAGCAATTCCGCCCGCAATTACACCAATCAGCAGACAAAATCCAATTGAAAATAAGGTTCGTTTTGTTATTATATAAAGACGCATAAAATCCCCTCCGTATTGACTTTGCTTATGTCAAAGTATATGAAAGGGATTTTTATTTTATTCTATTCGGTTTTAAAATCAGTTTTCAAAATGCCACTTAATGCCGTCTTTTGTATCTTCCACAACAACTTTCATTTCTTTAAGTTTATCACGGATAGCGTCGGCAGTCGCCCAGTCTTTGTTTTTACGAGCCTCGGTACGCTGTGCAATAAGTAACTCAACTTCTTCGTTTACAGGGTTTTCAGATTTATTCTCCTGTGCTTTTGTAAGGTCAAGAGAGAGAACCTTGTCAAATTCACCTATGAGATAAAGTTTAGTTGCATCGCTGATGTTGCCTTTTAATACGCTGTAAACGGCAGTAAGACCGAGTGAAGTGTTAAGGTCGTTGCCGAGAGCGTCATTAAATTCATTAAGATAAGGCTTGGCAGCTTCCATATCAGGCTCTCCGTCAGGAGAAAGTGTAGAAATCTTCTTAATGAGTTTGTCATAAGCGATAGCCGCATTGTCAAGACTGTCATAAGAGAAAGTAAGCGGCTTGCGATAATGGCTCTGTAGGCAGAATAAACGGTAAACAAGAGGGTTATAACCTTTGCTTTCAAGTAAAGATACGGTAAGAAAATCACCCTTTGATTTACTCATTTTACCTCTTGCATCATTGAGGTGGAGTACATGGAACCAATACTTGCACCACTTATGACCGAGGTAAGCCTCGCTCTGTGCAATTTCATTGGTATGATGAGGAAATGCGTTGTCAATACCGCCGCAGTGAATGTCGAGATACTCGCCGTTGTGCTTACAGCTGATAGCTGAACATTCAATATGCCAGCCCGGATAACCGACGCCCCATGGGCTTTCCCACTTAAGCTCCTGTGAGTCAAATTTTGACTTGGTAAACCAGAGAACAAAGTCCGCTTTATTACGCTTATTGTTGTCTTCTTCAACGCTGTCACGAACGCCGACAGCAAGGTCATCTTCGTTCATATTTCCGAAAACATAGTAATTATCAAGTTTTGAAGTATCAAAATATACATTGCCGCCTGCAATATAGGCATAGCCTTTTTCAAGCAGAACAGAAACCATATGAATAAACTCGTCAATGCAGTTTGTTGCAGGCTCTACAACATCAGGTCTTTTGATGTTGAGCTTTTTACAGTCCTCAAAAAATGCGTCAGTGTAAAACTTTGCGATTTCCATAACAGTCTTGTGCTCACGCTTTGCACCTTTGAGCATTTTGTCCTCGCCTGTATCCGCATCGCTTGAAAGGTGGCCGACATCGGTGATATTCATAACACGCTTAACATCATATCCCGCAAAACGAAGGTACTTTTCAAGCACATCTTCCATAATATAAGTTCTAAGGTTGCCGATGTGGGCAAAGTGGTAAACAGTAGGGCCGCAGGTGTACATATTAACCTTGCCTGCTGTATGAGGTATAAATTCCTGTTTTGTCTGTCCCAATGAATTGTATAAAATCATTTTACTGCTCCTTTACTTTTTGCTTTCCTTTTCTGCCTTTAGAGCGTCAATTTCTTTTTGTAGATCTGTAATTTTTTGTTCCAGACTGCAAAGTGCAAGTGCGACAGGGTCTGAAACATGAATCTGGTCGAGAGTTTCGCTGCGTATTCCGTTGATTTTCACCACACGGGCAGGTACACCTACCGCTGTGGCATTCGGCGGAATTTCGCTCAATACTACCGCACCTGCGGCAATTCGTGCGTTATCTCCGACTTTAAACGGGCCGAGCACCTTTGCACCCGAACCTACAAGCACATTGTTGCCGAGTGTAGGGTGTCGTTTTCCCGTATCTTTACCTGTACCGCCGAGGGTTACATTCTGATAAATTGTGCAGTTGTCGCCGATGATAGTTGTTTCACCGATAACTACGCCCATACCATGGTCAATAAATAATCCCTTGCCTATGGTAGCTCCCGGGTGTATTTCTATTCCTGTTTTATGCCTGCTGCGCTGTGAAATCCAGCGGGCAATAAACTTCATATTGTGCCTTAAAAACCAATTAGCCTTACGGTGAGAGCGCACAGCCTTAAAACCCGAGTATAAAAAGAATACTTCGGCTCGGTTTCTTGCGGCAGGGTCACGCTCCATAACGGCGTCAAGGTCGGCCTTTAGTGTTTTAAACAAAGTATCACATCCGATGTGGTGTTGATTTTTTACATATCTGCTATAAACTGCTTGTTCTGAACAATATAAATTACGCCCGAAACAAGAGCCATAATTGTTGAAATCCAAATAAGGCAAAGTGAAACTACTGTAAATATGCCTTGGAGATACAAAATTGTATCAACGGAAAATGCAGATTTTACGGTAAATAATTCAATTAAAAACTGCATTAACAGTATGGCAATAATAGCTACAAGCTGGGTTACGGTTTTGATTTTGCCGAAAATATTTGCGGCAACGACTTTGCCTTTTGAAGCGGCAACAAGGCGGATAGAAGTTACTGAAAATTCTCTGAAAAGTACGATAATAACTGCGATGCAGTCGCACCAACCTGTTTGCACAAAGCAAAGCAATGCGCTTAATACAAGAATTTTGTCTGCAAGCGGGTCTGCAAACTTGCCGAAATCGGTTACAAGTCCTCTGCTTCTTGCGATTTTACCGTCAAACATATCTGTAAAAGTTGCCACAACAAAAATTACAAGGGCAACTGCTGTGTGAAAAGGAAAATTTATTAACAAGGATGCCACGAAGAACGGCACAAGTATTATTCTGCTTAAAGTAAGTTTGTTCGGTAAATTCATAATTGCCCTCTGATCTCCTTTTGACACCATTATATTATATGCCGATGTCGGTTATATGTAAATAAAATTATTCTGCCAATTCGCCGATTGGGTCACAATCCGTATAATCTGTAATCTTAACCTTTACAAAACTGCCGGGCTGTGGTTTGGTGCCGCTTGCGGTAAAGAATACACATCCGTCAATTTCAGGTGCGTCGGCATAGGTTCTGCCGTAGAAACATTCCGCAATTCTGTCATAACCTTCTACAAGCACCTCAATTTCTTTGCCGATGAGGCTTTCGCAGTATTCTGCCATAACGCTCTGCTGATGTTCCATAATAATATCGGCTCTGTGCTGTTTGATTTCATCGTCAACCTGGTCGGGAAAACTTGCCGCAGGTGTGCCTTCTTCTGCCGAGTAGGCAAAGCAACCCAGGCGCTGGAATTTAATTTCAGCGGCAAACTCCGCAAGTTCCTCAAACTGTTCGTCGGTTTCGCCCGGGAAACCTGTAATAAATGTTGAACGAAGAATCATATCGGGTACTTTTGCTCTTAACTTGTTAAGTAATGCGGTAAGACTTTCACGATTGCCGTGTCTGTTCATTCTCTTTAAAATGTTGCCGTCGCAATGCTGGAGCGGTAAATCTATGTAATTAACAAGTTTTTCTTCCTCTGCAAAGGTGTCGATAAGTTCATCTGTAAGTCTGTCCGGATAGCAATAAAGCACTCTTATCCATTTTAATCCGTCAATTTTACAGAGCCTTTTTAAAAGTTTTGCAAGGTAAGGTTCACCGAAAAGGTCTTCACCGTAGCGTGTTGTATCTTGAGCAATAACAATAATCTCTTTTACGCCGTCTTTGGCAAGCTGTTCTGCTTCTTCAACAACCGCATCGGGTTGGCGGCTTCTGAATTTACCTCTAATCATAGGAATTGCGCAGTATGTACAACGGTTGTCGCAGCCCTCCGCAATTTTGAGATAAGCGGTGTAGGGAGGAGTTGACTGTATTCTTCTGCCCTCAAGACATAAAAGCTGTTTGTCGGGGAATTCCTCGATTTTTTCTTTATGTTCTGTATTATCCGAAAGCAACTCGGCTACAACATCCGCAATTTGAGAGTTAGCGCCGATTCCGAGTGCTGCGTCAACTTCGTAAAGCTGACGGGTGATTTCGTTTTTATAGCGCTCTGCAAGACAACCGGTTACAATAATGGCTTTGATTTTGCCCTCTTGCTTTAGCTTGCCAAGTTCTATAATTTCGTTAATGCTTTCCTGTTTTGCCGATTCAATAAATCCGCAGGTGTTTACAATAACCGCATCTGCGTCTGCGGGGTCGTTTACTAATTCAAAGCCCTTGCTTTTTAATGTAAAAAGCAGCATTTCAGCGTCAACCTGATTTTTAGGGCAACCGAGTGATACAATACCAACTTTAGAACTCATCTGTTTCATCCTCATTATATTCCGAAAGAACGCTTTTTATGTCGTCCCAGCGGTAACCGAGCCTTTGCAGTGCGGCAACAGCTCTTCTTTTTACCTTTTCATCGGATAGATTCCTATATTTTTTCTCAATAACCGCTCTTATTTGTTCGTGAACATCAATATCAAGTTCATCGCATAACTGTTCGGCGGTTTCTTTATCAATGCCCTTTCTTGTAAGTTCAAAGGCAATGCCACGCTTTGACATATGCTTGGAGTTGAGCAGTTTTTCGGCATAGTGTCTTGCAAAACGCTCGTCATCCACAAGGCCGAGCTCTTCCATTCTGTCAACAGCTTTCTGTGCAGAAGCTTCGTCTGCCGTACGGCGGATTTTATCCTCAAGCTCTTTTTTTGAATGTTCTCTGTACGACAACAGCCAAAGAGCTTTTTCTTTTGCACGCCTTTCATTGCTTAGCTTTATAATTTCGTGCAAATCTTCGTCGTCTATCTCTCTGCCGACATCAAAGCGGTTTTCAATCAGCGTTTGTGTGTCGAGAGAAACGGCAAATTCACCGTCAATATAAACAGCGCTAAGCCTTTTTCTGCGTGGTTTGATTTCTGTAATTTTCATTATTCGTCAACAAGCACATCAATGTTTGCGCTGTTTGCATTTTCTGCAGGAGCGTCGGCGGGCTTTTTAGCGTTGGCAACTTCGGTTATCTTTGCCTTTGCGCCCTTTTTGGCTGGAGAGCTTGCCGCAACAACTTTGTCTATATTTGCCATAAGCTTATCTTCAATTTCTTTTGAAAGTTCTTTGTCGTTTTCAAGAAGTTCCTTTACATTATCTCTGCCTTGTCCGAGGCGCTTGCCGTCATAGCTGAACCATGCGCCTGCTTTCTGAACAACATCTGCCTTTACTGCAAGGTCAAGCAATTCGCCTGTTCTTGAAATACCCTTGCCGTACATAATATCAAACTCAGCCTCTCTGAAAGGCGGTGCAAGTTTGTTCTTAACGACTTTTGCTTTTGTGTGTGCACCTATCATTTCGCCGTTTTGCTTAAGAACTTCCTGCTTACGAATATCTATTCTTACCGAGCTGTAGAACTTAAGCGCTCTGCCGCCCGTGGTAACCTCCGGGTTGCCGTAAACAACGCCGACTTTTTCACGCAGCTGGTTGATAAAGATAGCAACGCAGTTGCTCTTGTTGATTGCGCCCGCAAGTTTTCTTAATGCCTGTGACATAAGTCTTGCGTGTAAGCCTACATGGCTGTCGCCCATTTCACCTTCGATTTCAGCCTTTGGTACAAGAGCGGCAACCGAGTCGATAACTATTACATCAATAGCGCCGCTTCGGATAAGTGCTTCGGCAATTTCAAGTGCGTCCTCACCTGTATCAGGCTGTGAAACGAGGAGGGAGTCAACATCTACTCCGAGTGCAGCCGCATAGGTAGGGTCAAGTGCGTGCTCAACATCTATAAAGGCAACATTACCGTTGTTTTTCTGTCCCTCTGCAATGCAGTGGAGTGAAAGCGTGGTTTTACCCGAAGATTCCGGGCCGTAAATTTCAACGATTCTGCCTCGTGGAAGACCGCCGATACCGAGTGCGATGTCAAGTGTGAGAGAACCTGTTGAAATGTGGTCAACATTCATATGTTTATTTTCGCCAAGGCGCATAACTGCACCTTTACCGAATTGCTTTTCTATTTGAGTAAGCGCAGTTTGCAACGCTTTTTCCTTATCTAAAGCCATTATTAAGTACCTCCCGTATATGCAGGTTAAATTTTAGTTAATCCGTTTGATTACTTGTATATTATAAGATATCGTCATAAAAAATGCAATAAGTATAGGGCTAAAAAATCGAACTAATTTTCTATTTTTGGAGCAAAGTCCCAATTATAGCCCTTTGAATACCGCCGAAGTCTATACTTTCGGTGATTCCGCCAAAGCCGTTGTCTGCCAAAATACGGCTTACCTCGTCATATTGACCTTCTCCAAGCTCAAAAGCAAGCGCACCGCCTGCTTTAAGTTTTGATTTCCATAAAGGAACAATTCTTCGGTAAAAGTCCAGACCGCTTTCGCCGCCGTCAAGTGCCATTGCAGGTTCGTGTTGAACTTCTTTCTGTAATGATGCAATATCGGCAGTTTTGATATACGGAGGATTTGATACTATGAGATCAAGACTGTTATCGGCAATGTCTTTGTGACATTCAAAAATGTCGCCGTTCAGGGCGTTTACCGCAGAATTGTTTAATTTAATGTTTTGTGTAAGATACGAAAAAGCCTTGTCACTTAGTTCTACCGCTGTTACTTTGCAGTTTGCATATTTTTCAAGCGCAAGAGAAATAGCGCCGCTACCTGCACAAAGGTCAATTACATTCGGACTTTCTTTGCATGATAAGTAATCTATGCAAAGCGAAGTAACTACCTCTGTGTCATCTCTCGGAACAAGAACACCCTCGCCGACAAGCAAGTCAATTCCCATAAAACTCCACTTTCCAAGGAGATACTGCAGCGGTTCGTGATTAAGGCGTTTTTCTGTCAGCTCGGCAAGAACCGCAAGTTTTTCTTCACTTGCAACAGTTTCTTCGCCCTTTGTAATGAGCGCAAGACGGTTAAACCCGAAAACTTTTTCCGTAAGGCACAAAGCCTCAAAGGCAGGAGCTTCAAACCCTGCCTCTGTTAAAATGTCTTTAGTTTTTCTGTAAGCCTCGCCGACAGTCATAATAAAGCCTCGCAATTATTTGTTGTTAATAATATCTGTGCCGTCATCGGGGATAACAGCTTTCATAGCCTCAATGGCAACTTCAATCATCTTGTCATCAGGCTCTTTTGTTGTAATTCTCTGCGCCCAAAGTCCCGGAGCGGCAATAATTCTTGTAAAAGCGTTATCGTGCTTTCCGCATATTTTAATAAGCTCATAGCCTACGCCGCAAGAAACAGGGAGGAGGAGAATTTTAAATACAGGTCTTAAAAATCCGATTCCAAACGGAGCAACGGGAATAAAAAGACCGATTACAATGCCTACAATAAGCATAAGCACCATAAAACTTGTTCCGCATCTGGGGTGGAAACGAATCTGTTTTCTTACATTCTCAACGGTAAGCTCTTCTTCGTTTTCGTAGCAGAAAATAGTTTTGTGCTCTGCACCGTGGTACATAAATACACGCTTCATTTCTGTCATTTGTGAACATAATACAATGTATCCGAGGAAGAGGGCTATCTTTAATACACCCTCAAAAACTGATTTCCAGAAAACAGCGCTCTCGCCGTCACCCTGAAAGACGGGTACGACATTTGCCGTAAGGTCAAACAGGAAAGACGGTAGAAAGAAGAACAGACCGACCGCAAGTGCCACACCCAAGATTGAAGCAAACACCATTATTACTTTAACAAGTTTGTCGCCGAATTTTTCGTCAAGCCATTTTTCAAACTTGCTCGGTTCTTCTTCTTCCACTTCGCCCGCTTCAACTGCTTTGTCAGCGGAAAGCATAAGCGATTTATAAGAAAGTCGCATTGAATCAATAAGTCCTGCTATTCCTCGTAAAAGCGGCAATTTAAAAAGTTTGCATTTTTCGGGAATAGTAGTCATTTTTATGTCTTCGCTGTAAATTTCGTTTTCGCCTGTTCTTACGCATACGGTAGTACGCTTAGGACCACGCATCATAATACCTTCAATAAGAGCACTGCCGCCTATTGAAGTGATTTTTTTTGTACTGACTTTTCTCATCGCACAATCCTTTCGTTCATAGTTTTACATTTTCTGTTTGCGGCTGATCCTCGTCACCCTCTTTGTAGATAGGGAAGGTAAGAGTAACTGTTGTGCCAACGCCCTCTCCGCTTTCGATGTCAAGAGAGCCGTGGTGCAGATTCATAATTTCGTCTGCAACTGCAAGACCGATTCCCGAGCCTCGTACCGTCTGATTTGCCTTATAGAACTTTTCTTTAACCTTTGGCAAGTCTTCGGCAGGTATTCCGCAGCCGGTGTCGGTAACTATAATTTTTATAATGTCGGGGTCATCCTTACTGTAAATAACCTGTGCCGCAACCACACCGCCCTTTGGTGTGTATTTAAGTGCGTTGTCAATTACATTGAGGAAAACCTGCTTAAGTCTGTTGCTGTCACCGTAAACAGGCGGATACATTGCGTCCATAGGTTCGTCATAGAGTAAATGCTTGCCCTCGTTTACGGCTCTGTCCTTTAGCATATATACGGTTTCGTCAAATTCGGCAAGAATATCGAGTTTCTCTTTGTTAAGCACCATTCTGCCGCTCTGAATACGGCTGAAATCAAGAAGTTCTTCAACTATGCTTGTAAGTCTGGCACTTTCTTTTATAATAACGCCCATACCTTTGTCAAAGGTGCGCCTGTCGAGTTTGCCTTTTTCGTTGAGCTGCATGGTTTCTGCCCAGCCTTTTATTGCCGTGAGTGGGGTTCTTAATTCGTGAGATACTCTTGAAATAAAATCGTTTTTAGTCTGTTCGGTAGTTTGCAAATCCTTTGCCATATCCGATATAGCGTCACAAAGGTCGCCGATTTCGTCATCGTACTTATGCTCGATTTTTTCGGAGGCGGAAAAGTCGCCCTGTGCAATCTGACCGGCTATAAGTGAAAGTTCGCCTATCGGTTTAACAATGGAGCGGATAAACATAAGTCCCGACAAAAATACAAGCGCCATTATTGCAAGACCGCCCGCAACGCAAAGAACAGAAATAAATAAGATTCTTGAGTGCACGGGTTCCATAGACACGATGTATCTTACGGCACCGAGCATAACGCCGTTTGAATTGCTGATAATGCGGGTTTCGCTCATTGCTCTTTCTCCGGAGAGAAGTTTGCCGTTCCATACGGCGTAACCGTTTGAGTTGTTTTGAGCGTCCTGAAAATCAGGCATTTGAGTTTTATCCGACGGGGTAAAACCCGTGGAAGTCATTATTACTCTGCCCGATGAATTTATTACAATAACTTCCATTTGCTCTTTACGGTCAAAGTTTTCAACATATTCACGGGCAGATGAATTAAAACTTGTTGTGTTGTCGCTCTCGTAGTCTGAAAATACAAGCGACAATTCATTGCCTGCCGAAGAAAGTGTTTGTTCAACACTGCTTTGGTAAACATATGTAATAACAAAGATAAGGCTGACAACGATCAGAACTATTATTGTAAATATAACGCTCAATGTGTTTAACATCCAGCGTTTTGTAATACCCTTAAACATTACGCTGTCGCCCTCCTTAAAGGTGTTTCCTTAAGTTCAGGCGTTCCACTTGTAGCCAAGTCCCCATACGGTGATAATGTACTTAGGATTAGACGGCTCGTCTTCAACTTTCATTCTAAGTCTTCTGATGTTTACATCAACGATTTTGTCCTCGCCGACATAAGCGTCACCCCAAACATGGTTTAAAATGTCCATTCTGTCGAGGGCAGTACCCGGATTAGAGAAAAAGTATTCCATAATCTGAAATTCAACCTGTGTAAGTTCAATCATCTTACCGTTTTTCATAAGTGCACGGTTTCTTAAGTTAAGTGTAAATTCGCCGCTTTTAAGCTCTTCTTTGAAGTTGTTTTCGGCGTGTGACTGTGCAAGTGCCACTCTTCTGTAAAGGGAGTCAACTCTTGCGAGCAATTCGCTTGGTGAAAAAGGCTTTGAAACATAATCGTCAGCACCGAGCATAAGACCTGTTACCTTATCCATTTCCTGTGTTTTTGCGGAAAGCATAATAATGCCGATACCGCCGTTGCGGCTTCTAAGCTCCTTACAAACCTGAAAACCGTCAATACCCGGCATCATAACATCAAGAATGGCAACATCAAAGTCGCCGTTGTGTTCTTCGTATTTTTGAAGTGCAGCCTCGCCGCAGTCAGCCTCGACTACATCATAGCCTGCTCTTGTAAGGTTGATAACGACAAAGTCACGAATTGCAGCCTCGTCCTCACAAACAAGAATTTTTTTCATAATAAACCTCCGTAATGTGTTTTATCCAAAAAAATTATATATTATTAACTGTCATCAGTGAAAAAGCTGTTTTTATATCGTCTTCGCTGATTGAAAGTGATGTTTCTTCGTTTACATCCGCAAAAGCGTATGCTGTGCTTTCGTTCTTATATATTAATGTATAAGCGTCACTGTCCTCGCCGACATCCCATTGCTCAAGTTTAAAAGCTCTGATTTCAAATACTTTTTGTCCTAAGTTGTCGGAATCCCATTCAAAAAAGCTCATAGCCCGTTTTTCACTGTCAAGTCTGACGGTATATGTACCGTCTGCCCAGCTTTCGGGAACGGTAAAGCTGTAGCCGTTTTGGTAATCGGGAATTTGGTCGGATAAGTGATTTAAAATTTCACTCTGCGGATAAAAACTGTTCCAGCTTATTTTATCCGCAACAGCCGATTTATCTTCATCGCTTGTTGAAGGTAATTTGTCAACGACAGGAATTTCCGTAACGGAATCGTTGTTTATATCCGTACAGATTATATCGGCAGAGCGTTGAGTAATATTTTTATCTTTTTCTTTATAAAGCGGATTTCTCAAAACCGAAAGTTCGGTATTAAAATAAATAATCTGTGTGACGGTATCATCATTGGCAAAACAACCGTCAACTATAAGCACATTTTGTCCATTTTCGGCAGCTGTTACCGTAATATTTTTAAATCTTGTAATATTCGGGTCCATTTTTACGCTTGCCTTTGAGTAAAGACAGTTACGTTCCTCGCTGTAAACAAGCATATTTGCCGTTGCGTCGTTTTCTGTGGTATATAGTGACAGCAGCATTACTTCGTTTACACCGTCACTGTCAAAATCGGAGCAGTAAAAACTTGAATAACTGCTTTCAACAGTAAGCCTGTTTGTTTTGCCGTTTGAGTATGAGTGGCAGGCAAGATTATTAATGCTTGAGTTATATGTAGTGTAGCCCGAAAGAATCTCAAGCGTACCGCTGCCCGTTACATCGGCAAAGTCAACGCAGTCAACATCGGTTGCGTCTAAGGCGCAGTTTTCGGAGAGCTTCCATTCGTCGTTTGCGCAGTACATTACAAGCATATGCACTTCCGCTTTGGTTTCGTTAGGCGTGCGGTAAAAAGCAATTGCTTCATCGGTACCGTCATTGTCAAGGTCTTTCATAACTATGGCACTGCGGTAGTTGCCCGACTTAGGATATTTTAAGGTGTATCCGCTGCCTGCGGTGTCGGCAATAAGCTGTTCGATTTCCGCCTCGTCACCGACAGTTTTCGGAGGGCGGATAAGGTTGTCTGTTCCTATGTCTGCGCCGTCACAGCCGCTTGCGGAGATCGCAAACGCACACAACAGTGCGGCGGAAATAACCGCTTTGACTTTCATATCCGTCCCTCCTTTATAAAAAGTTAAAATTAATCGTGCTTTACAACAGCTCTTAAATACTTTATTTTTATACCCTCGGCAGAAAACATTTTTTCGTGCTCGGTTTCAATATTGTCTGTAACATCGCTGTTGTGCAGGTCGTATGTTTTGTAAATGATTTCGTAACCGCTCTGCTCAAAATATTCAAGACTGTCCGCAAAAAGTGCGTCGTCGTCGGTCTTAAATCGAATTTCGGCATTTTCGTCAAGAAAATTTTTGTACATTTCAAGTTTCTTGGGAAATGTAAGTCTTCTCTTGTTGTGCTTTGGACGAGGCCACGGGTTGCAGAAATTAATAAACATACCCTTGATTTTATCGTCCTTTGTAATTATTTTATCAATTTGCTCTACATTGTAGTTTACAAGCAAAAGATTTGTAATATCGGCGTCTGTTTTGCCCTCGTTCTTGAAAATTTCAACAATGTTTCGTCTGCCGACGCCGAGCATATCAATTTTAATGTCAACCGCAATAATATTTTTATCCGGATTTTTAACGGCAAACTGTCCTGCAAACCCGCCTTTGCCGCAGCCTATTTCAAGGTAAAGAGGAAGTCCGTTGTTAAAAGTTTCGTTCCATTTGCCTGCGTGTTCTTCAGGATTTTTTACAAAAAAATCGCAAACCGCAAGTTCAGGCTCTGCCCATTTTTTCTTTCTGATTCTCATAATGTAAAATTATGCACTTAATGTGCATCTCCTCATAAATATTCATCATACTATTATATCAAATTATTACAGATATTGCAACGAATATTTAATAAATAATACATTGCTTAAATGTATTTAATCTTATCGTTACATACTTCCGATTTTGTAAAGCCGGTGTTACCGAATCTTTCAGAAAGTTTACGGCAAAGCGGAGATATTACAATATCTTCGGTTTTAAAATGTCCTGCGTCAACAATTGAAATTCCGAGTTCGTTTGCAAGCAGAATTTCGTGGTGTTTTATTTCACCTGTAAGCAGAACATCGCCTCCCTCATAAAATGCACTTTCCACATTGGAACCGCCTGCTCCCGATGATACTGCGACTTTGTGAATCTCGTTTTTTACATTAGTGTATCTTAGTCCGCTGCAATTGAGATTTGTTTTTACGGTTTTTGCAAAACTTTCAATATCCGTGTCGAGTTCGCCCATAAAAAGACATTCGCCGCTTTTGCAAAGTCTTGTGTTTTTAAGTCCCACTGCGTTTGCAAGGCAAAGGTTTACACCGAAACTTTCGGATAAATCAAGGTTTGTGTGCATACAAACGGCAGAAATGTTTTTTTCCGCAAGACGGTAGGGAACAGATGAGGAATCAAGTTTTTTTATTGCATTAAAAATAACGGGGTGATGACTTATGATAAGCTCTGCGCCGAGCCTATCTGCTTCGTCAACGACCTCGTTTGTTATGTCAAGAGCAACAAGCACACGGCTTACAGGTTTGTTTTTACTGCCTATAAGCAGACCGCAGTTGTCAAAATCCATAGCGGTATCAACGGGTGCAAATTCCTCAAAAAATTCAAGTATATCTTTTATTGTAGTCATCAGAGCATCTCCCTTAGCTTTTTTGCGATTTCAGCGTAACGGGCATCGCCCTTTGCCTGTTTTTCAAGTTTTGTTATTTGCTTTTCTGTAAAAAGCCTGTGTGTGGATTTTACGGACGGCTGCAGCTTTGCACAATACAGCTCGGTTTGCGTGTATTCGTGTTTTTTACCGCTGTAGCATACAAGAAGTACTGTGTAGCATTTGCCTGCGGCGGTACAGCAGTCCTGTTTTAAAATTTCAAAACCGTTGTCAAAAAGGTATTTAATCAAAACTTCACTTTTGGTCATAGGCTGTAGAATAAAGTGCTTTTCACTGCTTTTTGCATATGTACAGCTGTCAAGAATGGCTGCGATAAGTTCCCCGCCCATACCTGCAATTACAAAATCGTCAGCTTCGTTTTCTGCTATGTTTTCAAGTCCGTTTGAAAGTCTTGCGGAAATCAAATGTTCGGCGTTAAAACTTTTTATTGCAGCCCGGCCTCTTGAGAGAGGTTCGGGGTTAATGTCTGCGGCAACAGCAGACGGGCAGGTGCCGTTAAGGCACAGCCACAGCGGAAGATATGCGTGGTCTGTGCCAATATCGGCAAGCCTTGCGTTTTGCCTTACAAAATCCGCACACATTCTAAGCCTGTTGTCGAGAGATATTTTATTTTGCAAATTAATCAATCCTTTCAGCCCGAATGTGAAAAACGGACAAATTATTTGTTTGCAATCTGATTGAGAACATCAATAAGCTCATCGGCATTTGCACCGTGAACCATACAAGCCTCTTCAATTGTTTCGCCTCTTGATGCAGGGCAACCAAGGCAGTGCATACCAATGCTGAAGAAAGCCTCGGCAGTTTCGGGATATTTGTCGAGAACATCACCGATGATAGAATTCTTTGTGATTTCCATAATTAAAAACCTCCTTGTCGGCAAAGCCAAAATTAAATCTAAAAGCAGATTTATCCGCCAAAAACGGTATTTTAGCGGATAAATCATTATAACATATTTTTTAACCGAAAGTCAAAAAATATATATTAAATTTTAGGATTTTTTACTTTGCTTCGGCAAAGGTAAACTTTCCGTCTGCAAAGTCGCATTTAACCTTGCTTTTTGCTTTAATTGTGCCGTCAAGCATTTTCTCCGAAAGCGGATCTTCAATGTCTGATGTTATGGCACGGCGAAGAGGTCTTGCACCGTAGACTTCGTCAAAGCCCTTGTCGGCAATTGCGGAAACAGCCTCGTCTGTAAATTCAATTTCAATTTCCATATCGGACAAACGCTTTTTAAGACCTGCAAGCATCTTGACTGCAATTTCTTTAATCTCGTCCTTGCTGAGTCTGTCAAATACGATGATGTCGTCAATACGGTTAATAAATTCGGGACGGAAAGCCTTTTTGAGTTCGCCGAGCACAAGCTCCTTGGTGTTTTCGGTTTCCTTGTTTTCACTGTTTTCATCGGTAAATCCGAGTGAACTGTGCTTTTCCGTAAGAAGTTTTGCACCTATGTTAGATGTCATAATGATAACAGTGTTTTTGAAGTCAACCGTTCTGCCCTGTGAGTCGGTAAGTCTGCCGTCATCAAGGATTTGGAGAAGAATGTTAAATACATCCGGGTGTGCCTTTTCGATTTCATCAAAGAGGATTACCGAGTATGGTTTTCTTCTTACCTTTTCCGTAAGCTGACCGCCCTCGTCAAAACCGACATATCCTGGAGGTGAACCTACAAGACGGGATACCGTATGCTTCTCCATATATTCACTCATATCAATACGGAGCATAGCGTTTTCATCACCGAACATAGCGGCGGCAAGTGCCTTGCAAAGTTCTGTTTTACCTACGCCTGTCGGACCGAGGAAGATAAATGAACCGATAGGACGCTTAGGGTCTTTAAGACCTACTCTGCCACGGCGGATTGCCTTGGCAACGGAGCTTACTGCCTCGTTTTGACCGACAACTCTTTCGTGAAGTTCTTTTTCAAGGTTGAGAAGTCGCTCACTTTCCTCTTTTGTAAGCTGAACAACAGGGATTCCTGTCCATTCCGATACAATTTCAGCGATAACCTCCGGAGTAACTTCGCCGTTGCGGTTCTCTCTGTTTTCGTACCATTCCTTTTTGGCTGTGTCAAGCTGTGACTGAACATTTTTCTGTTCATCTCTTAATTTTGCGGCACGCTCAAAGTCCTGCTCGTTAATGGCACTTGCTTTTTCCTGCTCAAGTTTGTCAATTAACTCTTCAAGCGACTTGATGTCCGGAGGAGAGGTAAGACCCTTAAGTTTTACCTTAGATGCACCCTCATCAATAAGGTCGATAGCCTTATCCGGGAGGTATCTGTCGGCAATGTAACGGGAAGAAAGATTTACGGCGGCCTCAATAGCCTCGTTTGTAATTCTTACCTTGTGGTGTGCCTCGTAGCTGTCACGCAAGCCTTTAAGAATTTCAACAGCCTGCTCCTTTGTAGGTTCGCCAACCTTTACAGGCTGGAATCTACGCTCAAGAGCCGCATCTTTTTCAATGTATTTTCTGTATTCGTTAATGGTTGTTGCACCGATAACCTGGAAGTCACCTCTTGCAAGCGACGGCTTTAAGATGTTTGCCGCATCGGCACTGCCCTCGGCAGACCCTGCACCTACAATGGTGTGGAGTTCATCAATAAAGAGGATAGTGTCCTTTGACTTTTTAACTTCATCAATTGCGGACTTGATTCTTTCCTCAAAGTCGCCACGGTACTTAGCACCTGCAATCATACCTGTAAGGTCAAGACTTACAACCTTTTTGTCACGCAGAATTTCAGGTACATTGCCGTTTGCAATTTCAAGGGCAAGTCCCTCGGCTACTGCTGTTTTACCTACGCCCGGCTCACCGATAAGCACAGGGTTGTTTTTGGTACGCCTTGAGAGAATCTGAATAACTCTCTTTATTTCTTTTTCTCTGCCGATAACAGGGTCAATTTCACCGTTCTTGGCAGCCTTTGTCAAATCTCTGCCGAATTTCTCGAGTGCGGAGCCGCCCTCTTCTTTGCCTTGTGGGTAGCCGTTTTCCATCCCCGAAAACTGATTTTCGGATGAGCCTTTCTGTAAGCCGCCTGCAACCGCATTTGCAACAGCATTAGAACTTACGCCGAGTTTTCTTAAAATACTTGTAGCGTAGCTGTCACTTTCGGAAACTATTGCAAGCAAAATATGCTCTGTGCCTACATAGCTGCTGCCTGTCCTTGCAGAAATCATCATTGCGGTTCTGAGAACACGCTTTGTACGGGGAGTAAAGCTGTCGGGTGAGAGGGAAGTCTGAATACCTCTGCCGTCAACATTGGCAATCTCTTTTTCGAGTGCCTCCGCCGTTACGCCGCATTCTTCAAGAGCTGCGGCGGCAACACCGCTGCCCTCTTTTATAAGACCAAGCAGAATATGCTCGGTGCCAATATAGTCGTGACCGAAATTTTGAGCTGACTCAATAGAAAGGTTTAATGCCTTGTTTGCCTTTTGAGTAAATCCTCTGAATTCATACATAATCGTCAGTCCTTTCGATAATTTTTTACTGATTATTTTTTACACTTCTTCAAGTGCTTTTCTGAGCAAATCTGCTCTTGCCACATCACGCTGTGCAGCGGAAAGATTTTTACCGCTGTTTACCATAAGCGTAGCAGGTTCAACATCTGTCATCAGCTTGTCGATTGTAAGCAAAGGAACATCTTTAAGCTGTCCCGAAACTATGCCCAAACGAACATTTGAAAGCAACTGTAAAGCCTCATCGTGTGCGATTGTACGGGCATATTTAAGAATACCCAAGCTGCGGCTTATGCTGTCCTGAACATCAATGTTTGAACAGATACGCTCCCTTGCAAGCTCCTCTTGCGAGATAAGCTGTGATGTTATATTTTTAAGGTTTTCAATGGCAGCTTTTTCGGAGATGCCGAGTGTAACCTGGTTAGAAAGCTGATATAAACTTCCCTTTGGCTCTGTGCCCTCGCCGTGAGTGCCTCTTATGGTAAGACCGAGTTTTGAAAGATTGCCTGCAATTCTGCCGATTGCTCGGCTCTTTTCAAGTGCCGGCAAATGCAACATTACCGACGCTCTCATACCTGTGCCGAGGTTTGTCGGGCATTGGGTAAGATAACCGAGTTTCTCGCTGAAAGCAAAGTCAAGGCTTTCATCAAGCAAGGTGTCGAGTTTATCGACAAGGTCATATGTCTGCTCAAGCGCAAGACCTTTTGTAATTGCCTGTATTCTGATGTGATCCTCTTCGTTAATCATAATCGAAAGGCTTTCATCGGAATTTACAAGCAATGCTCTGCCCTCTGTATTGCTTATGAACTCGGGGCTTACTATTCGGCGCTCTACAAGGGAAACACACTGTGCCTCGGTGAGGTCGCTCATCTTAATGAATTTAAAGTCGGAGGCGATTGAGCTGTTGCTGTTTTTGACAGCCGATCTTACTTTTTCAATAACCTTTTCCATTCCGTCGGGTGAAAGCTTGCAGGGAAAAGGAAAATCCTTTAGGTTTCTTGCAAGTCTTACTCTTGTGGAAATTACTGAATTGTCACTCATTATTATGCCTCCATTCCTTTGATTGTATCTCTTAATTCTGCGGCTCTTTCAAAATTCTGTTCTTTGACTGCTGCGTCAAGTTCATTTTTTAATTGAGCAATTTTTTCTTCTTTTGTAGGTTCGTGCTTTTCGGCTTTCTGAACCGTTCTGTCGCTGTTCTTGCCGCAATGTGTTGTGTTGCCGTGAATTCTTCTGATAAGTGGGAAGAGTTCGTCGCCAAATACATCATAGCAATTGGCACAGCCTACATGACCTGTTTTTGCAATTTCCGAATAAGTGCTGCCACAGGTTTCGCATCTTCTTGCCTGTGTTCTTGCCGGAAGTGCGTTGCCAAAGAAACTGCCGAGGAAGTTTGAAAATTCATCCTCAATGTCAGAGAACACATTTGTGTATCCCATTTTCTTTGCACATTCACTGCAAAGGTCATATTCTTTGATTTCTCCGTTGATTATAGATTTAACATGTGTGTTAGCATTATTAACACCGCATTTTTGACATTTCATAATAAATACCTCCTGCTTTTATGATATTGCTAAAAGCATATTCTTAAAAAGATCAGCTCTGAGCGAATCTCTTTTTTCCTGCTCGACTGTATGAAGCGCTCTGTCCGACAACGCAGACGCCATAACCTTTGCAACGCTAAGTTGAATAATCGACCTGTTGACCATATTGTTAAGCATTGCCTCGGCAGAAGCTTTGTCAAGCGAATTGCCTACAGAGTTAATTATATGCATTATAGCAGTACCTCTATCCATACTTACACGGCTTATTCTTATGTAACCGCCGCCGCCTCGTCTGCTTTCAACAATGTAACCTTGTTCCGGAGTAAAGCGTGAGGTGATAACATAATTTATTTGACTTGGCACACAACCAAGATTTCCCGCAAGTTCATTTCGCTGAATTTCCGCACTGCCGTTCTGCTCGTCGAGCATTTCTGTAATATATTTAGCGACCAAATCGCTCATTCTCATCTTTTCTCGCCTCTCTTTCAGATTGTGACTTTATTATAGAACTAAAGTCAGAGAAAGTCAAAGTCAAATAAAGTCAAAAATCAAATGCTAATTTAAAAAATACTCGCAAATACTCCTGAATACTCGCAAATACTAAATTTTAAAATTTTTTTGACTTTTTCTGACCTTTTTAAAAATGCCGATATTTTCTTGACTTTTAAAAACATACAAATGAAAAATACTTCATATAATAAGTATAGTAAATAAAAACGGAAGTGATAAAATGATTGTCAGTACAAATATAAACATAGACAGCGAGTTAAAGAAATCGGCACAGGAATTGTACTCGGATTTAGGGCTTGATTTGTCAACAGCGGTTAATTTGTTTTTAAAGCAGTCCTTGC
Organism: Ruminococcus sp. FMBCY1; assembly: GCF_023921805.1. Classification (GTDB taxonomy): domain Bacteria; phylum Bacillota; class Clostridia; order Oscillospirales; family Acutalibacteraceae; genus Ruminococcoides; species Ruminococcoides intestinale_A. Next base: position 2,011,411 of record NZ_CP074197.1, read on the forward strand.
GAGAACAGAAGATACCGTTTGAAATAAAAAGGGAGAGTGAGGAAGAAGGTTTTTTTGATACTTTGAAAAGTTTTACAAAAAAGCCGGAGTATTCGTCCTTTGCGGAAATTGTTAATTCAAATACAGATTAAAACAGCCGCACCTTGCAAAAAAGAACCGCAAGGTGTGGCTGTTTATATTAATAACAGTATGATAATTTTATAGTCAGTCAGACAATTTTTATTATCCAATCTGAATTTTATAACCGAAAATCATTTTCCCCAATACTTTCTGTCCAAACTGCGATACTGCACTGCCTCAAGAATATGGTCGGATTTAATGATTTCGCTGTTATCAAGGTCGGCAATCGTCCTTGCGACTTTAAGCACTCTGTCGTAGGCTCTTGCGGTCATTCCCATACTTTCAAACGCACTTTTCAGCATTTGTTCCGCCTCGTAATCAATAATACATACTTTTTCAAACTGTTCGGCATTTATATTTGCGTTACAGCTTGTACTTGTGCCTTTGTAGCGTTCGGACTGAATTTTTCTTGCTTTGTCAACACGCTTTTTAATTTCGGCAGACGGCTCCGTCTGTTCTTTATCTCTAAGCTCGTCAAATTTAACTGCCGATACCTCTATATGTATATCAAAACGGTCAAGCAGCGGACCGCTGATTTTATTAAGGTAATTATGTATCTTTTGTGGAGTACAGGTGCATTTCCCTGACGGGTCATTAAAATATCCGCACGGGCACGGATTCGTTGGAACACTGAACTTGATACAATTTAACCTTATTTCCCCTAGGGGTGTTCAAAGGGGGTTCATTTGAACACCCCTTGAGAAATGGCACTTGCAGGCATAAAAGAAGGCAGACGGTCTCGTTACAAGACCACCTGCCTGTTGATTATTGTTATCTAGTTTTCTGTATCTCGTCAGCCCGACAAACTTGAATTTATCACTATGATAAACAACCAATAGATTATTCGTTAATTTCTTGTTTGTCGCGAAAAGCCTTTTTTGTAACCATTGTGAAATCGAATTTCTCCATGTGGAGTGTGTTATATGGCTTTTCTTCAATTACGATGTCAGATTTGTCTGCTTCTATTATAATGTTTTTTCCGGAAAGATCGCAGGATATCTGCGTTTGAGCTATTGATGGAAGCCCCAATGAATGACAATTTCTTTGGTCATCTTCAAAAGAAGAGCTTTCTTCAAAATAGTCAAGGAAACATTTAAAATATAATCTGCCATTCTCAAAACCGTTGAGCTCTATTTTTGTCCAAGAAGAAGTATATTTATTAATATGTTCTTTAGGGATATCAAAAAACATTCCTACCATTTCAATTATCTTATTACGGTCTTTATTACTGAAAAAACATTTCTTTTTCATAGAATTAGTATCATAAATCCAGGTATGATTAAGACCTTTGTAGATAATTGTTTCATCATCAAGGAAAAACATAACAGATCCATCAAAATGCGGATTGATAAGTTTTTGTGTTTCACGGTCATACCACATTGTATTGTTATTACTATGTGTCCAGTGCTGAAAAAAGATACGCTTTGGCGTAATATGCAAGTCTATGCCGCTTTTCTTGATGCCTGAATGCTTGAACAATACTTCGGATTCTCCGCTGTTTAAGTGATATACAGCAACTTTGTTGCCTATATTGAAAAACAAATCGTTTTCGTAAAAGCAAAGATCACCGTAACATTCACCTTTATATATCAGCTTTTCTTTTCCCGTAGAGAAATCTCCAATATATATGCTTGCTTTTTTGCTTAACTTGTAATCGGCTCCGTCGGGCAGAAATTCCTGAGTATACCATGCAGCCATATTATTTCCGATAGCAATGTCCTGAACGGCTGTATGCTTTTCGATTTTTATATCCTCGCTTCTGTTTGACAAATGCTTTCCACCAACGCTGATTGCAGGCATTATTGACGGACGAGGATACTCTCCGTGAGCATCAAAAGAATATTTAATATTATTCTCGCTAAAAATGATTTTGCCGTTTTCAATCTTTATATCCATAAGTCACCTCATAAACAAATCCCAATTTTTCTGTATCTTGCTCCCATCTTCTTGCCCATCGGACAAGAATCATCCCTCGCTCAAAGAGCTCTGTCAATTCCGATTTGTAAAACTCAACACACTTATTATACCTTATATCGGCTGATTCGCATATCAATTTTATGTCATATTTATGTCATATTTTTGCAATATAAAAGGTCAAACCCGACAAGCCCGATGGTTACTGACGAATACGACCTTTTATTATCAAATTTCTGAATTTTTTCTTCTATTATAATATATGTCAAATCAGGATTTAATTTATCTCGTTTTTATCTTAAATCCGTTCTTAAAGATGAATAGTATATCATCCTTTGACTTTACCACCACTTCATGAACAAGGCTGCTCCAAAGTCCCTCATCGAATTCCTCTACCAAAGCACCCTGCTTTTCCAATGCCCGGATGAAACCCTTGAATAATTCCCTCTGAGCCTTTTTGCTTTCAATCTGTTCTGAAATCTTGTCATAATCTGCTTTGATGGTATTGTACCTTTCGGTAAGGTCAGCATATCTTCTCTCATATTCATTCTGTTCAAGTGCCATCCGGCTGTTCTCCGCTATGGCTGTCTGCATCTGATCTGTGATTCAGTCAGACAATTTTTATTATCCAATCTGAATTTTATAACCGAAAATCATTTTCCCCAATACTTTCTGTCCAAACTGCGATACTGCACTGCCTCAAGAATATGGTCGGATTTAATGATTTCGCTGTTATCAAGGTCGGCAATCGTCCTTGCGACTTTAAGCACTCTGTCGTAGGCTCTTGCGGTCATTCCCATACTTTCAAACGCACTTTTCAGCATTTGCTCCGCCTCGTCATCAATAATACATACTTTTTCAAACTGTTCGGCATTTATATTTGCGTTACAGCTTGTACTTGTGCCTTTGTAGCGTTCGGATTGAATTTTTCTTGCTTTGTCAACACGCTTTTTAATTTCGGCAGACGGCTCCGTCTGTTCTTTATCTCTAAGCTCGTCAAATTTAACTGCCGATACCTCTATATGTATATCAAAACGGTCAAGCAGCGGACCGCTGATTTTATTAAGGTAATTATGTATCTTTTGCGGAGTACAGGTGCATTTTCCTGACGGGTCATTAAAATATCCGCACGGGCACGGATTCATTGCCGCAACCAACATAATGTTGCAAGGATAAGTGTAGCTTCCGTGCGAACGGGAAATCGTAATTTTTCCGTCCTCAATAGGCTGACGGAGCACTTCAAGCGACATTCGGGAAAATTCGGGTAATTCGTCAAGAAAAAGTACGCCGTTATGAGCAAGCGATACTTCACCCGGTCGAACTGTTCCTGTACCTCCTCCGCCAAGACCCACGGCAGTTACCGTATGATGCGGCGAACGGAACGGTCGTGTGCGTACAAGTCCGTTTTTGTCGAGCAAACCTGCTATTGAATGAATTTTTGTGGTTTCAATCATTTCTTCAAATGTCATATCGGGCAGAATTGACGGAATACGCTTTGCAAGCATACTTTTACCCGATCCGGGAGGACCGATTAACAGTATGTTGTGACCTCCTGCAGCCGCAATTTCCAGTGCTCTTTTTACTTCTGCCTGCCCCTTAACCTGTGAAAAATCGGGCACAAACTGTTTGTCTGTATTATCTTCATCAATTTCCGCAACGGCAGGTTCAATAGGTTTATCGCCGCTCAAGTGTGCAATCAGTTGTAAAATATTTTTAACGGGATAAACTTCAATGCCGTCAACCACTGCGCCCTCTGCGCCGTTTGCAAAAGGTACATATATCTTTTGATAACCGAGTTCACGGGCTTTTATTACCATAGGGAGTACGCCGTTTATGGGTCGTACATCTCCGCCGAGTGACAGTTCTCCCAAAAATGCCGAGTCGGAAATTTCCGCAACTACAGCGCCTGTCATCTTAAGCACTGCAATAAGAATTGGCAAATCGTATATAGGACCTTCCTTTTTTATATCGGCAGGGGCGAGGTTAATTGTGATATGTGCGGTCGGAAAATTAAATCCGCAATTTTTCATTGCACTTTTAACACGGTCACGGCTTTCCTTTACGGCGGCATCCGGCAGTCCTACCATATCGAATGTGGGAAATCCTTTGTTAATTGCGCCCTCAACCTCTACGGGATAGCTGTCCATTCCCATAAGACCGAAACTGTTAATTTTCACAACCATTTTAAGCACCTCTTATTAAAAACTACATAATATTATACCATTTTATCTTTTTGCTTACAAGTCAAAAAATATATAAATATGTAAATTCTGCACAATTATTGACGAACGGATTAAAAAAATTTACAAATAATATTTACTTTCTTATTGACAAATAAAAGGAAATAGGTTATTATTTACAGTAAGGAAAAGTCTTTTGAGGTGAGCTTGTGTCTGAATCGTTAAAAAATCTTTCAGAGCTTTCGGATGCAAAGCTTGCAGAGCTTGTAAAAAGCGGAAATGACAGTGCTTTTGATGTGCTTACGCTAAGATACTTGCGAAATATTGGCTTTTTGGCAAAAAAATATTCTGCGGACGGTTACGAGCGCAACGACTTTGTTCAGGAAGGACTTTTGGGACTTTTGTACGCTTGTCGAACATTTGACAGCAACAACAAAGCCTCTTTTAAAAGTTATGTTGATATTGTTGCAAAACGCAGATTTATTTCTATTGTGCGTAAAGCTCAAAGGCAAAAAGCCGTGCCGAGTTCAAGCCTTGTGTCGCTTGATGCAGACAACGACGAGCTTGAGGGCGAAAGTACAGACCCGGAGCAGCTGATGCTTGCAAAAGAACATTATTCTTTGCTTTTAGACGAACTTAAAACCTTGCTTTCGGAAAGAGAGTATATGGTACTGATGCTGTACTGCGGCGGAATGAGTTATGTTGAGGCTGCAAAAAAACTTGGCATATCCGCAAAGTCAGCCGACAATGCGTTGCAAAGAGCCAAAAAGAAAATTTCCTTACATTATATGTCCTTAAAAGATTAAGCGGTGCAATTCCGCAAAAGGGCAAAACAATTATACAGTACAAAAGTGAGGTAAAAAACAATGTACGAAGATAAGACATTAGTATGTAAAGAATGTGGAAATGAATTTGTTTTCACAGCAGGCGAGCAGGAATTTTATGCTGAAAAAGGTTTCGTAAACGAGCCACAGCGTTGCAAAGCTTGCAGACAGGCTCGTAAGAATGCTGCTAAACCGGCTCGTGAACTTTTTGAAACAACCTGCGCAGAGTGTGGCGGTGTTGCAAAGATTCCTTTCAAGCCAATGGAAGGCAAGTCTTACTACTGCAGCGATTGCTTTGCAAAGAGAAAGTAACAACAGACAGACTTATATTTATTATAGCGATTTTAAAAGACATTGTTTTAAAACCAATATAGTTTGTATATTTTTTTAAGCTGTAACGAACGGCGGATTTCATTGTAAATCCGCCGTTTTTCTCTTTTTAATGATGTTTTTGTGAGTTTTTCTTTTCAAAACTTTCATATATAAAACACAAAATCTCTATTGACATTTTGTAATACAGGCTTTAAAATAGTTACTAATCGGTAATAATTTAGATACAATTTTTTAACATTTTTGAAGTGATAAAGGAGTTTTCTTAATGGGAAAGCTTGGCTATATTGTAAGATGTATTGCACATATGGATTACAGCGCACTTTTTGATACTGTAAAGCAGGTGCATAAACTTTCAGGCAAACCGAGAGCGGTTATACTCGCCGATATAGTTTCCTGCGGATTTAAGTACGGCGCAGGATATAAGGATTATTTGCTTTGTGAATTTTATAATCTCAACAGCGAACAGAGGGCAACATTTGTGACAAGAGGTATAAACAATACCGTTGTAAAGCTCTTGAATGACCCTGATTACTATCATATTCTTGATAATAAAACTGAATTTTACACTATGTTTAACGATTATCTTCACCGCAAGTGGCTTAATTTTGCAAAATGCAGTAAAAGTGAATTTGTTGAATTTATGCAGAAATTTGACGAAATTATATGTAAGCCTGATGATTTGTGCTGCGGCAAAGGTGTAGACAAGCTGAAAAAAGCGGATTTTGGCAGTCTTGACGATATGTATGACGAACTGAAAAGACGGCATATCAGTATTGTTGAAGAAGTGGTAAAACAGCATCACAATATGAGCAGAATCAACCCCGATTCCGTAAACACAATCCGTGTTTATACTGTTTTGACAGATGGCAAGGCTAATGCTATATATGCGTGTATCCGTATGGGCAACAGCGATCGCCCTGTAGATAATATTAACGCAGGCGGTATGTATTCGCCTATTGATATGAAAACGGGCAAAATTGCATTTCCTGCTTGTGATAAACAGAGAAAAGTTTACGAAAAACACCCACGCTCGGGATGTGAACTTAAAGGTTATCAAATTCCGTTCTGGGAGGAATCAATGGCTATGTGTTGTGAGGCGGCGGAAAAACTCCCGCAACTCGGATATATCGGTTGGGATGTTGCAATTACAGAGAACGGACCGTTGTTTATTGAGGCAAATAATATGCCCGGACACGACGCTTTACCGCAAATGCCGTTGCAAGCACCCGATAAAATCGGCTTTTTACCGACATTAAGACAATATGTTAAGGGAATATAAATTATTTGGCAAATTGTCGGCTTGGTGTCAGATTTTAAAATTTTTATTCTGATTTTTTGCAAAAAATTTAACATATAATATCAAAAAGCACGGCTGTCATTATGACAGTTGTGCTTTTTTGCGCTTTCTGTATTTATTGTGACATAATGCAGTAAGATAAAATTATTTAACTCTTTGATTGCGTTAATGTTTAAAAATTACTTAATAACGGCTTAAATACTGATAAAAATAAGCATAAGAGTTATATTTACCGAATATAAATTAATTAATTTAGCAAGCAATATTATTTCTACAAAAGAATATATAAACTGCCTTCCACATACTGACAAAACGATTGAGTGCAAAATTTTATAATATAGGTAAAGGTTGCAGACAATGCTATCTAAATATAAAAAAGAAAAGGATGTTAAAAATGGAGGCAAAAAAAGCTCTGGTTCGCAAAAATTTTGATGGCTCGGCTGAATTTGCAAGAACGGTGATTACAAACATAGTATATTTTGTCAGCGGTGTTCTTGTGTCAAAGGGGGCAATGCTTGGAAATCTATCTCCTTTCGGAGCGTCTTTTGCGGCGGCTGTACCAAAAAAATATTTGCTGTCGGCACTTGCAGGCACAGGGCTTGGCTATATTTTGCTTACGCCCTCGGACAGTTTCAGGTACATAGCTGTTGTGGTTGCGATAGGAGGTATAAGGTGGCTTACAAGCGATATAAAAAGGGTGAAGAACAGCGCACTTTTTGCTCCGCTTGTTGCATTTTTGCCTATTCTTGCAACGGGTGTTGTACTCACATTTGTCAGCACAAGCACGCTTTCCTCGCTTACCGACTGCATTATCGAGGCGGTGCTTGCAGGTACGGCGGCTTATTTTTTCAGCAGTACGGTAAGGCTTTCAACCGAAAGACGCAGTATTGCCGCATTTTCCCAACAGGAAACCGCAAGTCTTGTGCTTACAGGCTGTGTTTTAATGCTATCGTTCGGCAGTGTTGCCATTGAGGGCATTTCTGTCGGCAGAATACTTGCCGTTCTTGTTACCTTGCTTTGTGCAAGATACGGGGGTGTTGCAGGCGGTTCGGTCTGCGGAATTGCAACGGGAGCAATATTCAGTATTGCAAGCAGAAATCAAGGTTTTATCTGCGGAGGATACGCATTTGGCGGACTTATGGCAGGATTGTTTTCGACTGTCGGCAAATTTGCCTGCGTAATAGCGTTTATGATTTCCGATGCGGTTATGTGCCTTGCTTTCAGCGACAGGGTGGCTCTTGCCGAGGTACTTATAGAAAGTTTTACGGCGTCTGTCATTTTTATGATTTTGCCCAAAGAAGTAGGTAATTTTATTGCACCTGTTTTTTCTCATGAAAAAAATGCTTCTCTCGGTGAAACTTTGAGGAAAAATGTGGTTATGAGGCTTGATTTTGCCTCAAAAGCCATTAATAATGTTAAAAACGATGTCAACGGAGTATCCGACAGACTTAAAAGGCTGTATTCGCCCACACTTGATATGGTATGCGACAATGTCAGAAAAAATGTCTGTTCAGGCTGTGGATTAAAAGTTTACTGTCACGATAAACAGGAGGGAGTGACCTATGATGATTTTCGCCGCCTTGAGGAAAGGCTTGAACAACAGGGAAGAGTGAGTGAAAACGATATTGAGGAGGTCTTTGTCAAAAAGTGCTGCAAAAAGCGTGAGATAGCCGACAGTATGAACAGCAATTACAGGGAATATATTTCTTGTCTGGAGGCTCAACGCAGGGTAGATGATGTACGCAGTGTCGTTGCGGGACAATTCTCGGGAATCGGGGATATTTTATCCGATTTATCTGATGAATTTAAAAGCGCAATGAAATGTGACACCGAGGCGGCAGAAAGGGTAATTTCCGCTTTGTCGGCTGTCGGAATTATTCCCATGGAATGTATTTGCCTTATAACTTCGGGCGGAAGAATGAATGTTGAACTTTCAATTTCTCCCAAATCAAAGCGCTTTTCAAAAGGACAGTTAATGCGTGAAATTTCAAAATGCTGCGGCAGAAGATTTGATTTGCCTCTTATTACCAAAGAGGGCGGCAGTATAATGGCAAAATTCTGCGAAATGCCTGTTTACGATGTGGAAATAGGTACGGAACAGCATATTGCAAATCGTGGCAAACTTTGCGGCGACTGCCTTAATTATTTTAACGACGGCACAGGCAATACTTATGCCATTGTGTGTGACGGTATGGGCACAGGCGGCAGAGCGGCGGTTGACGGCAATATGGCAACTTCTATTATGACAAGACTTCTAAAGTCCGGACTTACCCCGGAAAGCTCACTGCAGATTGTAAATTCCGCACTTATGGTAAAGAGCGAGGACGAATCGCTTTCAACCGTAGATGTGGCAAAAATAGATTTGTACAGCGGAAGAGTAACTCTTAACAAAGCAGGTGCACCGCTTACCTATATAAAGAAAAACGGCAGAGTGATTGCAAAAGAAATGCCGTCACTTCCTGCCGGAATACTCAACAATATTAAATTTTCGACCGATACGGTCAACTTGACAACAGGAGATGTGGTGGTTATGGTGTCTGACGGTGTATTATCAGGTAACGAAAAATGGCTTGAAAATCTTATAAGAACATGGAACAAGGGCAGCACACAGGAACTTGCGCAGGCGGTTGTTGCGGAAGCAATAAAGCACCGCAATGACGGTCACGATGACGACATTACGGTGCTTGCTGTAAAATTGACTGATAACGAATAATCAGAAATCAACTGTTCCGATGTAAAGCGGAATGTTGCTTTCGTTATCTATAAGCATAAATATGAACGGACGGTCAAACTTTAGAGTGCTGTCGGCTGTTTTGGAGTCGGATTTAAGTGTGTTTGCGGTAACTGTTGCTTTAACGCTTTCACTGCCGCCGATACCTGCTGAATTTACGGTAACAGACGGCTGAATTTCGGAAATATCATTTACGAAAAGGTCATCTGAAAGAGTGATATTTGAAAGGTTAATGCTGTCGGTAAATATATCCGCAAGGCCGCAATCCTCAAGTTCGGATTTAAGGCTTGTAGGTTTGCCGTCTGACTTTATACTGAATTCGGGAACAGAGGCATTTGTAAGAGATGTTATTTTAAAGCTGTCGAGCATATCGGAATACTCAAGATATGTCATTGAGGATATGTAGCTTTCAAGCGAAGTATCCTCATTTGGCATAATTGCAACAAATTTTACAGGTGTGTTGCGCATATATTTTATAATGCCCTGCGCTTTGTCTGTATGAATATAATTTTCTGCAGAGGTCATATATTTTACTGTTTTTTCGCCGCTTTCGGAGTAAAAAGTACCGTCCGCAACAGCGTCTTTTTCGTAAGCGTTAAGCCATTCGTCATATATATCCGATGTGCTTGTACAGAAAAGGTTATTTGAGTTGTCAAGAGAAGTCACGGCATTTCCGCCGAGTACGGAATTAACCTTTTTAACTGCGTTTTCATCTGAAAATACAAATCTGAAAATATTTGATCCGTAAAAGTCAGCGTTTGCCTTCAGAAAATTCTTTCTTATATCAACCGTGTCGTTAAAAAACATTGATTGATTAAGTTTTACATAAGCTTTTTCTGAATTTTTATCGTTTTCATCTGTATTTGTGCCGTCAGAAGAAAAGGCTTTAAGTCTGCTCTGAAAATATGACGAACATTGATTTTCGGAATCAAGTACAAGCTCATCACTCAGCGCATTGACAATATTTGTCTGGCTTTGTTTTGCGGCACCGTTTGCAAGTAATCCGAGTGTGAGAGCAGTATTGGCAGGCGCAAACACAAAACTCTTTTTATCGGAATTGTTTTTGTAATAGTTACGGAAAAGTTTTAATTCAAAATCACTTACTTCGCTTGAGTAAGAATTATATTCCGTAGGAGCGCTAACTGCTCCATCGGAATAATTAAATGTGGTTTCAGTATCGCTGTTTCTTTCAACATTTTTTGAAAGATTTTCCTTGTCTGAAAAACTGTCTGCACTTGAGCAGGCTGTAAATGTTACTGCGATTAAGCCTGCGCAAAGCAGGGCTGATATAGTTCTTTTCATTTATTTGAACGGTCCTTTCGTTAATCTTCATTGACGAGCTTTTTAGCGAGGTCATAAATTTTTTCTGCCGAATTTTCTTGTGCAAGATTGCCGCAAAACCTTTTCATTTCGGCAAGTTTGTCCGGATTGCCGAGAAGTCTGCAAACCTGTTCGGCACCGTTTAATTTATCAAGCATAATTGCGGCACCCGTTTTTACAAGAAATTCTGCATTATCACGCTCTTGTCCGGGAAAAGCATTGTAAATTGCAAGTGGAAGTCGGCAAGCAAGACTTTCGGTAACTGTAAGTCCGCCGGGTTTTGTTACGATGAGGTCGGATATATGCATATAATCCTCAACATTGTCAACAAAGTACAGAAGTTTTGTGCAGTCCTGGGCATTAAGTTCTTCCATTACTTCTTTAAGATGTGTATAAAGGTGCTTGTTTCTTCCTGTAATTACGATAAATTGAATTTGCTTTTTCTGCAAAACAAGGCTTTTATAAAATTTTAATACGCTTGTAACGCCGAAAGAGCCTGCCATAAGCAAAACAGTCGGAATGTTGGGGTCAAGTCCCTCTCTTTTACAGATTTCAGCTTTATCAAACGGCTCGGAAAATCTGTCAAAAATCGGGATGCCGAGCGGATAAATTATATTTTTATCTACATCATATTCGTTGACTAATTTTTCCGCCATTTGAGGTTCGGCAAGTACATAAGCGTCAATGTTCGGTACAAAATATGTGCGGTGTGCATCATAGTCTGTTATAAGGCTGATTGCTTTTGCACTGATTTTGCCCTTTCTTCTCAATCTTGATACCATCGTTGTAATAAACGGGTGGCACATAATGATAACATCGGGATTAAACTCATCTATAATGCTCAAAAGCTTGTTTGACATTGCGGTATTTGATTTCATAACTGCGTCATAGACTATGGTTTTGCGGTCTGTTACTTTGTAGCACACACCGTAAACCTTCGGAATTTTTGTAGCCATAAAGTGATAACCGCCGCAGACTGTTTTGTCATAAACTTTGCCGATTGCTTTTAATGCGTCAACGACCTTTACCTCATTGTTTGCATCGAGCGCTTTTATTTTGGCGTCAAGTGCGGCAGCGGCTCTTTTGTGCCCGCCGCCTGTTGAGGCGGTAAAAATCAATATTTTCATAATAAAAAGCTCCATTAAATATTAATGTCTGTAAACTATATTATATCGTTAATATAAACAATTTTCAACCGAAAAGTAAAAAAAGATTAATAAATAATTTTTTGCAATAAATATTTGTCACAAAAATGTAGCATTGCATAAAAATTAAGGCTGAAAGTATAATTAAAATTTGGGAATTATTTTAGGATGATTTTTGAAATTATGTCTTTATTTTTACCAAAAAGTGTAGTAAAATTATATTGGTAACATACATAATAAAGAAATTGTAAATGTTCATTTCCCAAACGGAGGAATTTTTTAATGGTCGATTATGACAAGGATTTTATTTTTTACAATGATTCGGACGATGAACTTGTAGATGTTTCAAACGGTATTAAGACTGCCGAAGAATCTGCAAATTCTAAAAAAGGCGCAAAACATTCACCTTCGGGCGCTCACCATTATGCAGGTGTGTTTTCTTACGAAGATGAAAACAAACGCAAAAAGAAAAAAGAAAATAAAAAGTCTGAACCAAAGGAAAAAAACGATAATAAAGACAATAAAAAAGACGGCAAAAAAAGTAATAAGAAAAAAATTATTATTGCAAGCTGCGCAGCCGGTGCGGTAGTTATCGGTATTGCCGTTGCGGGTGTGGTTATGCTTATGCCAAGCAAAAACGGACAGACTACTGTCGATAATCTTGGCTTGGGATTCCATTTTTCCGATGATGCACAGGTGTCGGGAATTTCACTTGCGGGCAAAACTTATGATGAGGCGCTCAAACTTTTGACTTCAAAGCAGGAGTCGTTTATAACTCCTGTTTCAATTTCTGTAAAGGCGAAAGAAAAGACATACACAATTACACAGAAAGACTTAAAATATACATACAATACAGAGAGTGTTCTTACACAGCTTAAGAATGACGAACTTAACAAAGAAAGTTCGGGCAAAACCGCAAAGACATATACTGTCGTTGCCACTTGCACAGATGATTCTATCAAGAGCAATGCCGAAAAGATTAAAAAAGAAGTTGATGTAAAGGCGACAAATGCCCGTGTTTCTGAATTTAATCCGTATGACGGTGACAACAGATTTAAATATGCCGATGCCGAAAAAGGTGCGGAGCTTGACGAAAAAGACCTTGTTACACAGCTTTCGTCAGCTATAAAAAGCGGTACGGGCACAATGGCACTCAATGCTGTAGTTAAAGATGTTGACGCAGATATTTCTCTTGATATGGTTAAGAAAAATATTGTGAAGCTTTCTACATACGAAACCGTTTCTTACAACAGCGCAAACGGTAATTCAAATATGAAAACTGCGCTTGAGGCTTGCAACGGTTCTGTACTTGAACCGGGGGAAGTATGGTCGTTTAACGAATGCACAGGCGATTCAAACCTTTCTGAAAACGGTTACAAGCCTGCAGGTGTGATTGCAGACGGTAAACTTGTGCAGGGCAACGGCGGCGGAATTTGTCAGGCAAGTTCAACTATTTATAATGCCGCAATAAGAGCAAATGTTGAGATTGAGGAAAGATACTGCCACCTTTGGGCATCCGATTATGTTCCTACAGGTCTTGACGCAACAATTGATTATCCTAACCTTGACCTTAAGTTCTCTAATCAGACAGATTACCAGATGTTTATAGAATGTAGAATGGACGGTACAACGCTTTCTGCTACATTTTGGGGATGGCAAAGTCCTGATTATGATGAAATAAGAACAGAAAATGAAATCGGCTCTACAAGCGGAAAAGAATTTTCTGCAAGAGCGTGGAGAGTATATTATAAGGACGGCAAAGAAGTTGACCGTGAGGAACTCCCGTCATCAACTTATGAGAGCAGCGGCGGTATTGGCGGCGGCTCTGCCGACGGCGACGACGGTGTAGTTTCAAGACCGAGCAATAATAACTCGAACTCTTCTGACAATAACTCATCTTCAAACAATAACTCGTCATCACAGGTTACACCTGATGTACCTACCCCGGCTCCGGAGCCTGCTCCGCAGCCTGATCCGGAACCTACTGTAACTCCCGAACCCGATCCGGAACCGACTCCTGCTCCGACAGAACCGGAACCCGATCCGGAACCTACTCCGACAGAACCGGAAGTTACCGAATAATTTATAAAAAATCCTCCGTACATTTGTGCGGAGGTAAAATTTTAGAAAAGAGGTGTAGTGATGCCGTATTCTGTAGAGATAGATTTGCACGGTCACACCGTGGAAAGTGCGGGAAAAGTTTTAACGCAAAGATTAAAGCAATTGCCGAATGATGTGCGTGAAGTTACCGTTTTGCACGGATTTCACGGCGGAACTGCACTGCGAGATATGGTGCGCAGATATAAAAATCCGAAAATAGAGAGAAAAATTCTCGGACTGAATCAAGGCGAAACCATATTTGTGATTGTTCCGTATAATAAAGAAAGGTGATATGTAATGTATATAGATTTTGACGGTATGCAAACAAAGGAACTTCCTAATTTTAAGGGAGGAGAAAAAACTTTCAGAGCCGATATGTTTGATGACGGCGATACCAAAATTATGCGTGGCAGACTTGAAAGCGGTGCGTCAATCGGACTTCATACTCATGAGGGTAACTGCGAGATTATTTATATTCTTAGCGGCAACGGCAAGGTAAAGTATGATGATACGGAAGAAAAACTTTCCGCAGGCTCTTGCCATTATTGCCCAAAGGGACACAGCCACAGTTTGATTAATGACGGTGATGAGGACTTAGTCTTTTTTGCCGTAGTGCCTGAATTAAGGTAAATCGAATAAAATATTTGGTGATGCAATGATGATGTTTATTGTAAGTTTTCACATAGAATAGGAAAAAGCGTAAAAAGCCGTTAAAAAAAGTTAAAAGTATAAAAATATAGTAAACAAGCCGTTTTTTAGGTGTAAAAAAAGATTACACTTTGAAAAACGGCTTGTTTTTTCTATTTAGTGCGAAAACGAAAAACGGAGTAATTAGACTGCTTTGTGGCAGAATGATTACTCCGTAATATTTTAAATATCGGGTGTTTAAAAGCGTTTAAAACGGCTTTAAATCGGCTTTTTATTGGAATTATTCAATAAAACTAATGAATTACTTAAAGCAAATCAAAGGGAAGAAAAATACAATTTAATAGGAACTCACTTCCTATTACGATAAACACTATGTTTTTAACATTTTAATAGTTTGTTTGTTAATAATCGGTTTATTTAACAGCTTTACATAATTATTTATAAAATGTGTATATTTATTCAAAATCCACTGTGCCTATAACTTTGCCTGCACAGCGAATGTCATCATACTCGGCTAATTTGATTGGTTTGTATGCAGGATTGAGGGAAATAAGCTCTCCTTTTCCCATTTGCTTAACATATGAATCACCGTTCAAAATGAAAATTCCGATTTCTCCTTCTAAAATTGAAGGAGATTTTTTTATTAATAGAACATCGTTATCGAAGAATTTAGGCTGCATACTATCTCCCCTAACTTTAAGCATAAAATCAGCCTGTTCTGTTAGAGAAGTTTTGGGAATAGTCATCCATTCAACAGGAATATCATCAGACAACCAATTACCGGTGCCGGCAGAAGCTCCGGTAATATATAAAGGAATAATTCTGCTTTTTGTTGGTTCTTTTACAACTTGTGATTCCTGCTTTTCAACCTGTTTGGGCATTTCATCAGTTCTGCCAAGCAGAAAATCTCCTGAAACATTGAAATAATCAGCAAGGATATTTAAGCTATCATACTTTGGAAGTTGTCTTCCGCTTTTCCAATTACTTATTAAAGATTCAGAAATACCAGTATCTTTTGACATCTGATAAGCTGTAACATTGCAATTTTGTAGTAATTGCTTAAAAATATCACTAAACATTTATGCACATCTCCAAACTTTGCAAAAGCGAAGTATTTTATCTTGAATACTTAGCAAATGCGTAGTATAATAATACCATAGTAATTTATTTACTTAATAATACCATAGTCATATTTTAAAAACAAGGAGGTATTGCAATGAAAATAGCTGAAAATCTAAAAAAATTCAGAAAACAACAAGGCTTGTCACAAAAAGAGCTTGCTCAGGTTGTAGGCGTTAATCAAACAATGATTGCTCATATAGAAAACGGTGTAAAAATCCCCTCGCTTGCGGTTAGTCTTGAATTAGCAGCCGCACTCAACACAACTGTTGATGAGCTTTGCAAGGGGGCATAAAAATGATTGGAAAAGTATTTAACAGATACACAGTTTTAGGAAATGTAAATAATCGTGTAATTATTGCTCACAATCCAAAAGCGGTTGAGCCTTGGGTTGTATGGTGGCTTGACAGTGACGGTGATCCGTACAGTGGAAGTTACTTCTCCGATCGTGCAGCAGCGGTCAAGGAATTTATTGCAAGGTCTTTTTAAATTTTAAATAGGAGGCTCATTATGGGCGAGCTTATCAGTAAGAAGTGTGCAAAATGCGAAGTAAGATTTGAAACTGTTTATCCATTCCAAAAGCTTTGCTACAGGTGCGGACACCCTCTTCGCAAACCTAAGAAGAAAGTTGAAAAGCCGTACAGAGAACTTACAGAAGATACTGAATTTCTTGTTTGCGTGTATTATTGGCGAGGTGACAGTACAGAGCAAATAGGCAATGACCTTGACAGAAATCCTAATCAGATTTCAGACATAGTATATGAAGCTAAGAAAAGCGGCAGATATAACGAACATATCAAACGGCATATCGACTATGCCGGGGACACAAGAAAAATCAAGGAGGATATATGGAAAGATTAACAATAAAATTAGGAAGCTGCATTGTTGGATACAAAGCGAGCAATAAAACACTTGCTCCTGCGGAGTTGTCGGTAGGTCAGACACGAGAAGTGCTGCAAAGACTTTGCGAATACGAGGAAACCGGATTATTACCTGATGAAATCTTAGAACTAAAAAAATCAAGGAGAATAATTATGAGTGACATTTTAGAAAAACTACACAGAGAAGCGAGATACGCTTTGAACAGTCATTCTCTTAACTTAACATACCAAACATATGGAAAAGCCGAAATGGCTTATAAGCTGAAAGCAATTACTTGGGATGAGTTTTCAGAACTTAATACTATTTTAGTGAGAAATGGTATTAACAATCCGTCCGCTCAACTCAGCTAAAGCCGAAACCGCCGCAAGGCGGTCAGCAGGAAATGACCTCCCTGCTCTGATGATGGCAGGTCAAAAGGATGTGATTTTTTGACTTATCTTACAGTTAAAGAAGTTGCTGAAATACGAGGATGTTCTGAAAGATATATAAAAATGCTTATTTCGGGTGGCAATATCTGCAGTAACGAAACAGTGAACAACAACAATCGAAAAAAGTATTTAATACCTTTATCGGAGCTTTCTCATTCAGAACAACTTAAATATTATAAATCTCACGCAATACCTATCCCTGAGGATTTGTTACCTGAACGCAAGACAGAACGACCTCACAAGGAATTTGATGAATTTTCGGCTGAACAGCGAGAAGAAATTGCAAGCTGGATACGAATTATCAAGTCGTGGGATGAATATTGTGCAACATCAAAGTTGAGCAAAGTGAATGCTACCGAAAAATTTGTCCAGCTGCAACAGGTTGCAAACCCTGAAATCAACATTTCAAAAAGCATTTTATATAGAAAGAAAAAGGCTTTAAAAGAAGATGACCTTGCAGGGTTGATTGACAACCGAGGAAGTTGGAAAAAGGGTACATCAACTATACCCGATGTAGCGTGGGACTGCTTTATGAGCTTTTATCTTGATGAGGCTCAGCACCCGATTAAGGCTTGTTATGAGTACACTAATATGTGGATTAAACAAGCTGCTCCTCAGCTCTTACCACTGCCGGCTTATTCGGCATTTTATCGTAAAGTACAGAATGATATTCCAAAGCCACTTGAGATTATGGGGCGTGAGGGAATGAAAGCATTTAGAGATAGATGTGCTCCGTACATACGCAGAACATATGAGGGTATGGCATCGAATGAATGGTGGATTGCAGATAACCACACCTTCGATGTTCAGACAAAAGGAGCGGACGGAAGTGTTCACAGACTTTACCTTACAGCGTTTTTTGATGCTCGTTCGGGTATTTTTACAGGCTGTTATGTAACATCTGCTCCGTCCTCACAGGCTACGCTCATTGCTCTGCGAAAAGGTATTATGAAATACGGAATACCAGAAAATATATATGTAGATAACGGTAGAGAATTTTTAACCTTTGATGTCGGCGGACTTGGACACAGAACTAAGAAAAGCCAAAAGGGCAAATTTACACCGCCACCTATATTTGAGCGTCTTGGAATAAAAATGACAAATGCTCTTGTACGAAACGCAAAGGCTAAAATCATTGAACGCAGATTCAGAGATGTCAAGGACAGGCTATCGAGATTATTCCCGACTTATACAGGCGGAAATGTTGTAGAACGCCCTGAAAGGCTTAAGTTTGTTCTTAAAGATGATGATAAAATCCCTACTGATGAAGAATTTACAAACGCAGTTGAGGATATACTCACTTACTATATGAATGAAAAGCAATATAGCGGTGCTGTTAATTCTGACAGTGGCAAAACTCGTATGCAGGTGTATAGAGAACAGCTCAAGGAAAAGCGTATTGCATCAGAGCTTGATCTCAACCTTATGCTTATGCGTTCTACAAGAAGTCAGAAGGTCGGTAGAAGAGGTGTCCATCTTACTATTGCAGGAGAAAAGATTGATTACTACAATGATGAGCTGATCCTCAATTACTTTGGTAAAGATATGTATTGCCGATACGATCCGGAGGACATTTCAACCGTGAGAGTGTACGATTTACAGGATAACTACATTATGACAGTGCATGTAGATAATGATGCGGTACTTGCTTACGGCTCATCAAAGGACGCTGTTGCTAAGGCTCTCCGCAAAGTAAAGAGCTTTGAAAAGCTTACCAAGCAAGAGCTGAAAGCAACTCAGATTACGGCTCTCGGCAAGAAGACAGCACTTGAGCTTGTTCTTGCCACAGCAGAGGAGAATAAACTCAAGTCTGATGAGCTTAGTCCTAAGATTATTTCCGTACACCGTGCCGATGAAGAGCCTGCCGAAATCAAACAGGCAGTCGGTCAGAATAATATAGTAAAAATTGATAAAGCAAAAATGATCAGGAATCTTGAAGAAAGACAGAGGGAGGAATAAATATGTCAATCAATCCTGAATTACAGCAAAAGCTAAGAGATTATATTAAAAACGCTTGCAAAGGCTCGCAAAATCAAGCGGCTAAAGCACTTGGTTGGTCACCTGCGTATATTTCAACTTACCTTAAAGGTGAATTCAAGGGTGATATAGCTAAGTTTGAAGCTTCATTGACCGAGGCTTTTGCAAACAAGAACGCAGCGGAAAACCTCAGGAGTGCAGTTGTAAGCGGTACATACAAGCCTACAGGCATAAGTGAGGGAGTATATGAAACAATCCGCTTGTGTCACCTCAAGGGCGGTCTGGCTATTGAGTGCGGAGATGCAGGAATCGGAAAGACTATGGCTTGTAAGAAGTATGCAGAGGATTTTCCTACTTCGGCGATATATGTTACCGTTAATCCTTGTCTGGTTACTCTTAACGCATTTTTAAAGCTGATGTGCCGTACTCAGAAGATTACGGCAAGTGGTCGCAAGGATGAAATGTGGATGAGGCTGTCAGACAGCTTTGCAGGAGAACGCAAGGTGATTATCATTGATGAAGCTCAGCACCTTCCTATAAAGACTATTGAGGCAATCAGAGCTTTCTTCGATAGCAACCCCACACTCGGTATTTGCCTTGTCGGCAACATTGAAACTGTAACCAATACAGGCAGAAGTAAGGAGGCTTTCGCTCAGATAAGAAACAGAACAAAACTTACTGAAATCAGACACACAACATCAATTACTGCAAATGATATAGCGTTGCTTTTCCCACCTGTTGCAGATGACGAAAAAGCAAAAGGTTTACTGCTCGGAATATCTCGCTCAGAGCAGGGTATTCGAGGAGCAAGTAATGTATTTTCAAATGCAGTTGACAACGGCAATATTACATATGACGGTTTACTTGCAATGGCTAAAGCCATGAAAATTAATGTTTACGGAGGAATTTAAAATGAGCTTAAAGAGAATTATGTTGTATGTTTTAACAGGATTTTGTATGGGAGCAATTACCCTTGCAATGCTCGAAAAGATGGGATTTCGCATAGCCTCATATGGCGTTGAAATGCTGTTTATCCCTTGTGTAGTGCTTTGCATCTGCTTTGGCTGGGCGTTAAAAACAGATGTATTAAGACTATTTAGGAGGAATAAGAATGTTAATTCACGCAGAAAATGAAAAGCAAAAGGAAGTTACCGCAATACATATTTGTAAGGGCAGTATTTGCGGTAACTGTCTGAATTACAGCAAAAGTATCCTTAACAGTCAAAAAGGTTATTGCATATCTTCAAACTCTGCTGTTGAAAGGTGCGATTATTGCAGTTTATTCAAGGAGGTTAAAATGAATGCTAACAAAAAATAATCAATCAAACCAACTGTTAAAAGAAGCACAGAAACTTGGTGTTTTGTGCAAAAATTGTAAAAATGGCATTATAACTAAAAACAATTGTTTTTGCCTGATTATAAATCGTGGTGGTATGAATCCAGCAACTGATTTTTGCAGTTTATTTGAAAGAAAAGAGGGATAACAGTGACCGCAGAAGATTGGAAAACGGTCGATAAAGCCTTAAAATCCGTTTTATTACCGGGAGTTAAGCTGCTTATTGACGGATACGAAGTAACACTTACATTATGCCAAAAATCACAGTTTAAAAACGCTATTGCAATATGGATTAACGGAAGTTTTAAAGGCAAATGGCTTGCAGAAGATTGTGAGGAACGCAGGCGTTTCCTCTGCTGTAAGAAGAGAACACTTGTTAAAGAAGCAGATTATAAGGCTTATGGCATACGCAGTAAGAAAGCTAAAAAAGAATTAGCAGACAGATATGCCTACGAGGAGTGGTTCTCATATTGGACTAATTTCAACAAGATGAAAAAGCACTTTATCGACAACAATAAAAGCATTGAAATTTTGGAGGTTTTATAATGGATATTACTTTTGATGAAAAGATAGCTAAAAAGGCAGGCTGTGCATACATAAACGATTTGATGGAGAAAGCCAAGAAAGCTATTATTGCAGAGAAAACCGTTATTATCTCAGTAATCGGAGATGATGAGCAAAGAGAGGCCACTATTGCCGGAAATCCTTTGGATGTAACAGTAGAACTTGCATCCTTAATTGTGATTTATCTTGAAAAAATAAAAAATCAAAAAGGAAAAGCAATAGCAAATATGTACTTAAATGCTTTGTTGAAAAGTATTGATCAGTATTGGAATCAGGGATAATTTCCCTGTTCCTTAATGCAGCTCCTTTAGGAACGGTCACAAGCCCGTAAAATGCAGAGTGAGGAACACACAATTCAAAAATAATTAAGGAGGTAAACACATATGGAAACATCAAAAAAGATTTGCAAAAACGGCTCAATTACTTTGCCAAAGCAGATAAGAGCCGAAGCAGGCATGTTCCCCGGCAACGCTGTTAATATTAGCACCTCGGCTGACGGAACGGTAACAATTAAGCCGTCAGCTCCCTGTTGTCGCTTTTGTGGAACAGTTGAAAATGTAATCGTTGCTGACAATGTTGTTATTTGCCGCAAATGTGCTGAAAAATTACTTGCAAAGGTGGATGTAACAAATGACTGATTTAAGAAAACAGATTGATGAGCTTGCGGCAATTAAGGTTGATATGGGAAAGCTCAAGGAGCGTAAGGATAAGCTTGAGGCTGAAATTATAAAGCAGTGCACATCTGACCTTGAGAATACGAAGTATAAGAGTATTCGATATGAGGGTGATGTGTTTGACCTGACAGCCGTTACAGCTGAAAGTCTTAAGGTTACATACGATTCCTTCTTACCAATAATTTTCGGTAAAGCATACGAGGATGCAGTTACCGAAAAAACGGACTATTCTATATCATCTCCGGCAAAGCGAATGCTGATAGGTCTTTGGACAGGAAATTATGTAAAATGCACTGTAAAAGAAGTCATTGAGCAAATGAACGGCGTTACTGATGAAGAGCGCAAGCAGCTCATTAAGAAGTGTAAAGGCATTAACTATGACAAGGATGTCAGCAATATCTTAAAGTTTACTTCCTTGTCAGAGGAAGATGCAAAGGAATATGCTTATCTCATTTCTGATGCTGCCGTCTGGCAGGATTTTAAAAATCTTCTCACTATTAACGGCATTGATGATGAAGAGCAGATTAACGATATTCTTCTTAAAATTCAGAGTGCATTTGTGGTTGAGGAAAGCACAAAAATTTCATTAAGCTGAGGTGATTGACTTGTTAAAACCACAGCAAACACAACGAATATACGCTATCGGTGCAAGGCTTGGACTTGTTGAAAGCGGTAATAAAAATGACTTACTGCACGAACTTGTGTATAGCATAGCACAAAAAAGCAGCGTCCGAGAGCTCGACGAACAGGAATATAAAAAAGTTGTTGCAGAACTTGTGAACAAGCTTAGAATCGCTAATCTTACAGAACCTAAAACGGTACATCCTTTCAAAGCAAAAAAGCGTGAAGATAAAGGTATTGGTAAGATGTCAGACGGTCAGACACGCAAGGTATGGCAGCTTATGTATAGCCTTGAAAAACTTGATAAAAAGCCGTCAAGTGCAAAACTTGGTGACCGCTTATGTGGTATAATTAAAAAAGAATTGCATATTGATGCTTTACCGAAAGACCCCTTTGCGTGGCTTACATATCAGCAGGGAGTTAAACTGATTGAAATACTAAAAAAATACATTGCAAATGCTCAAAGGAGGAAGGACGGTGGAAATACATCTTGATGATCTCATAGGCACTCAGCGTGATATAGCTGAGGTAATAGGTATTGAAAGTTATGTAAAACTTTGCAAGATTTTCGGTGGTGATACAGTGTATATACAAAAATACAGTGAACTGCAGAAAATAGAAAGAAATGCGGAAATCAAAGCTAAATACAACGGCTATAACAGTCGTTTGCTTGCAAAAGAATATGATCTGTCTGAACGATATGTAAGAACAATATGTTCACAAAACAGCCTTGATGGTCAGTTAAGTATTTTTGATGATATTTAGTGGCTTGAGAAAAATATAGGATATTCGTCCTCTACAGACATATAGAATTATAAGGTATTATTGAGTTAGAAACTTGATAATACCTTATTTTTATGGAGTTGAAAAGAAAATATGAATTTTACGGCAGACACTTGGTGGTTGTTCGGTCTTATTGTAACAGGAGCAATAGCAATTATCGGCTTTTTTCTTAAGCGTACTATTAATGAGGCTGACAGGCACGACAAGGAAATTAAAGAGATACAACTGTCTTATGTTACGAAAGATGAGCTTAAAGATGTTAAAAATGATGTAAATAAATCTATCGGCAAACTGCAGACAGATGTAGAACAAATTAAGGATACTTGCTTAACAAAGAAAGATTATTACAACTCAATAAACGAGGTTAAAGAAGAAATAAAAACACAGAACAAGCTAATTATGGAGCTTATCAGAGGAGGAAAAAGAAATGATGATTGATGCAGCACAGGAATATATGCAGAAAATCAAAGCAAGAAACTTTGTTAAAAACAACGGTCAGGTTTTGAGAACTATTAACATTCTTCGTGTAGGTTATGAGAAATTATCTGATGTTAAATATGCCCTTGGTGATGTGTCTGAGCATGACTTTCTTTCTTCTGTAAATTATTTATTCCTATCAGAGTACATCTTACTTCGTAAGATTAAAACTAAAGAGTTTGCGGATATTGCTGATGTACCATATGAGGAGCTTGAGGCAAAGTTATCACAGAAAGGCATTAAGTTGCTTGACGGCACAATTAGCGACAACTCGGTTGAGGTGTAACTATGGGCAGAAACAACCGCAGGGCTTGCGGAAAGATTGATAAACTTCCTGCTGATCTCAAGGACACAGTAGACCAAATGCTTGTTAGTGGTCAGACATACAGAGAAATCGTATCATATCTCTCTGAAAACGGAGAGCAGCTGTCGCAGGCGGCAGTCAGTCGTTATGCATCAAGATTTTTAGCAAACGCACAGCAGTTGAGAATAGCACAAGAAAATTTCCGAATGATACTCACCGAAACCGAGCGTTATCCTGAACTTGATCCGGCAGAGGCTATTTTAAGAATGGCATCACAAAAAGTGTTTGATGCAATTGCAAAACTTGATGAAGGTCAGTTTGATGATGTGTCAGCTGATGACCTTTTAAGGCAGGCAACAGCACTTGCAAGAGCAGTTGCTTACAAACGCAAAACAGACATTGATGTCAAGTCAGACAAGCAGATTGCACTTGAGGAAAATCAGAGCTTGCTTTATGAAACTATCAAGAAAAGTAACCCACGCTTGTATAACGAGCTTATGGATGAAATTAATAAGCTCAAAAAGCAGGCAAAGGAGGCTTAGTATGGAAAAATACGAATGGTATGTACTTCATGTCAGAACAGACAGTGAGCTTGATGTTGCAAATGCTTTAGAAAAGCGAGGCTTTTCAACGGCTGTACCTGTTGAAAATCGTATTATTCGCAAGAGCGGAAAATGGATTAAGAAAGCATACATTGTTTTTGCAGGCTATGTTTTTGTGTTTATGCGATACAACTGGGCAAAATACTACGCTATGAATAACATCAGCGGAATAATTAAAATTCTTGGCGGCGGTCAGAATCCTGTTCCGTTAAGCGAGAGTGAATCAGAGTTTGTTCTTAGACTATCGGATTTGCTCTCTGAACCGTCAGTTTTAAAATTTAATGACGACAACAGTTATAAAGTTGTCAGCGGATTTTTAACAGATTATGCAGATAAAATTGTAAAAATTGAACGCAGATACAAGAAAGCAACAGTCAAGGTTACTGTTGCCGGAGAAGAAAAAGAAATAAAAGTATCTTTTATAGAAGATACAGAACAAATGCCGGAGCAGACAGCGGATTGATTCGTCTTCGCTTGATGAATGGTTGTTATACACTTAGCACCGATAACATCAAAGTTAGCGGATGGCGAAGCTTGCATAAAACGGTATTTAAACTTATTTTAAGCACCCTTTAATGGGTGTTTTTATTTTGGAGGTGAGTGCGAATGGATAAGCTGTCAAAACTTGAACAATTACTTAAAGATACAAATACAAAGCAGGAATTTAATATTGTGGAGGACTTAAAGGCTTTAGCTCTCTCCTATGGAGTAGTCAAGTCAAAGGATTTCCGCAAAAAGCTCAACGCCCTGATTGAAAAATACGAAAATGACGAACTGACGGCAATTCGTGAGGCACTCGTTAAGAAGTGCCAAAGCGGAGATGTTCAGGCTATTAGGCTCTATGCAGACTATTTCAAGCCTGAAACAGTTGCAACCGTTGATGACGGATTGATTGAGGCACTTGCAGGTGCAGGCAAGGAGGCTTTCGCTGATGAAATTTAAACCTTTTTCCAAAAAGCAATTAAAAGTCCTCTCTTGGTGGAAGGTTGATGGAATTAAGGATAAATACGATGCAATAATTGCAGACGGTTCAGTCCGTTCCGGCAAGACGGTAAGTATGAGCATATCTTTTATCTTTTGGGCAATGACAACATTTGTTGACTGCAACTTTGCCATATGCGGTAAAACCGTAGGCTCTTGCAGACGAAATGTTATTAAGCCACTTATTAATATGCTTAACAACCGTTATGACATCAAAGACAAGCGGTCGGAAAACTTGCTGATAATCAGCAAAGACGGCAAATCAAACACATTTTACATTTTCGGCGGTAAAGATGAAAGCTCGCAGGATTTAATTCAGGGCATTACGCTTGCAGGCGTTCTCTTCGATGAGGTTGCTCTGATGCCGAGGTCATTTGTTGAGCAGGCTCTTGCCCGGTGCTCTATTGAGGGTGCAAGGTCTTGGTTTAACTGCAATCCCGATAACCCCAACCATTGGTTCTATCGTGAGTGGGTTTTAAAGGCTCCTGAAAAGCACGCTTTGCGGCTTAAATTCTTAATGGACGATAACCTTAGTCTTTCTGAAAAGGTTAAGCAACGGTATTACAGCCTTTATCAAGGCACATTTTACCGCCGCTTTATCCTTGGTGAGTGGGTTATTGCCGAAGGTCTTGTGTATCAGGATTACAATGACCATATTAAGGATAAGTTGTGGGACGGCAATCCGGATGAGCTTGTCGGACGGTGGTACATATCAATGGACTACGGTACTATTAACCCTTGCTCTATGGGACTGTGGTGCGTAACTGACAACGAGGCTATTAGAGTGGATGAATACTACTACAACAGTCGCAAGGAAGGCTATCAACGCACCGATGAAGAGCATTATGCAGAGCTTGATAAGCTCGCAGGTGACCGCTATATAGAGCGTGTGATAATTGACCCGTCCGCCGCATCATTTAAAGCTACAATCAAAAAGCATGGCAAGTTTTTTGTTAAGTCGGCGAAAAATGATGTTATAAACGGCATCCGAACCACGAGCCAAATGCTCAATGACGGCAGAATTAAAATCGGCGTTAAGTGCAAGGCATCACAAGAGGAGTTTGGAATGTACCGCTGGGACGATAAAGCCGAGGTTGACAAAGTAGTTAAGGAAAATGACCACGCAATGGACGATATACGCTATTTAGCTTATACAGTCTTAAAGCGTGAGTTTAAATACAAGGAGGTGAGCAGTTGAAAAGGCGTGCTAAATATGTATTTTTGAGTTGGCTAAGGACACTCGTGAATAAGTTATCTCCGGATGATATAGTAAGTTATCATTATGATGATATGGAAGACGCCATGGAAGATTGGCTTGAAATTTATGCTGATGAACCACGGTGGAGCAATGCCTGTCACGGCAAAACGCTCAACCTCGGAGCTACGATAGCATCAGAATTTGCAAGACTTATTATGATTGAGTTTGAAAGTAAGATAACAGGTTCAAAGCGAGCAGACTATTTGCAGGAACAGTACGAAAAACTGACTAAACAGCTTAGAGTAAGACTGGAGGCAGGCTGTACTGTTGGCGGCATAATGCTTAAGCCGTATGTTCGCAATGGTGTAATCCTCCCCGATTGCAACACACAGGATAAGTTTATCCCTCTTAGTTACAGCAATGGTATAATTACTGCTGCTGCATTTTTTAATCAGGAAGTCAAAGGAAAAAATTACTACACTCGAATTGAAAAGCAGACTTACAGTTACGAAAACAAATCGCATACGATTGAAAGTCACTTTTTTGTTTCTTCCAATCCCGACAACATCGGATCCGAAATTAAGCCTGAAAATCTTGACAGCAAAATGTGGGCAGGAATTGATCCGTACATTGTCATAAATGATGTTGACCGTCCTCTTTTTGCGTTTTGGAAAGTACCGTTTGCAAACCACATTGAAAGCGACAGTCCTCTCGGAGTGTCGGTTTACAGCCGAGCAGTTAAGCTGCTTAACGAAGCTGACTTGCAATGGGACAGATATTTGTGGGAATTTGAAGGCGGTGAGCTTGCTGTTGATGCAGGCGAAGAAGTTTTGCGACAGCGACCGGGTGAAAAATCACTTGAAACAGCATCTACTCGTGACAGGCTTTTTAGGAAAATCAACATTGACTCTGACTCAAACAGTGATAAATCGTTTTATGAAGTTTTTAATCCAAATTTGCGTGATGAAAACTATGCAAGGGGTCTTAATGAAATTTTAAGACGAATTGAATGGAACTGCTCCCTTGCTTACGGCACACTCTCTAATCCGCAGAATGTAGATAAAACAGCTGAGGAAATAAAAGCATCCAAACAGCGCAGCTATACGGCAGTGTCTGATATGCAGTCCTCTCTTGAGTCTGTGCTTGAAGACTACATATATGCTTGCAATGCTATGGCAGATGCTTGTAATCTTGCACCAAGCGGAGAGTACGAAGTCAGCTTTAATTGGGGTGACGGTGTACTTGAGGACAAAGACAAGGAGCAAGCTATACAGCTTAACGAAGTCAACAGCAGTATCCGCAAAAAGACCGATTATCTCAAGTGGCGTTACGGTGTAGACGACAAACAGGCGGCAGAAATGTTGCCTGAAAGCGGTGTGCAGAGCTTTTTTAACGAGGGTGGTGCTTAATGCTTACACCTGAACAGCTTGCACATTGTGCAGATGATATTGTAGAGCTTTACAGTCAGCTTGAAGAGGCTATCGTCCGAGATGTTGCCCGAAGAATTGTTAAAACCGGAACAATGACCGACACAGCAATATGGCAAACACAGCATATGCATGAGCTTGGCACTCTCAATGCTGATATTTTAAGCAGTATATCAAAGTATAGCGGTAAATGCGAATCAGAGCTTAAAAAGCTGTTTGAAGATGCAGCCATTACTGCAACAGAGTATGATAATGAGATTTACCGTAAAAACGGTCTTACCCCTAAGTCAATCAAGGTGTCTGATACTCAACTGCAGATATTAGAAGCAGGATTTAAGAAAACTCAAGGCAATTTAAGCAATCTTACTTTGACTACTGCGGTATCATCACAGACAAACTTTATCAATGCTTGCAGTTTAGCAGAACTTAAAGCAACAAGTGGTGCATTTTCGCCGCAACAGGCTATTGTTGATGCTATAAAGCAAGTAGCATTAAACGGAGCGGAAGTTGTTTATCCGTCAGGTCACAAGGATAAGATGGATGTAGCGGTTCGCCGCAATGTAATGACAGGTATAGGTCAGACAACAGGGCAAATATGCCTTGCCAACGCTCGTGAGCTTGGCTGTGACCTTATGGAGATTACCGCCCACGCAGGAGCAAGACCGAGTCATTCATATTGGCAAGGTCAGGTTGTAAGTTTGAGCGGCAGAAAGGGTTACCTTTCCCTTTCTGACATCGGCTACGGCTCAGGCGACGGCTTTAAGGGGTGGAACTGCAGGCACGATTGGTATCCGTACTTTGGCGGTACACGAATGTATGACGAAGAAAAGCTAAAGCAGATGGACGCTAAAAATATTGAGTATCCTGACGGCTCTATGCACACGCTTTATGAGGCGGAGCAAAAGCAACGAGCTTATGAGAGAAAAATCAGGGAGTCAAAACGCATACTTGCCGCTTACGATGAAAGCATTAAAAATGCCGATGACGAAGCAATAAAAAAGGCTTATCAGAATATTTTTAATAAAGAATCCGTAAAGCTGAAAAATCGTGAAGCTGAGCTTAACAATTTCTGTGACAAAACAGGTTTGCTCAAGCGTAATGACAGGGTACAAAAGTATGGTTTTGGCAGGAGTACGGCTCAAAAAGCAGTTTCATCAGCTAACAAGCATTATAAAACTTGGAGTAAAGAGCATAACATAAATAACATAAAAACACTTGCAGAATATTACAATGTGAAGTATAATGATACTGAAAGATATGCACTTTTGAAAAATTATGTTAGTTCTATTGATAAAGGTATGTTATCACCATTAACTGGTTTTGATAAATATGAAGAGTATTATGACAAAGTACAAAATGAACTTATAGGATTAACTACTGCATCAGGTATAAAAATCAAATCACAAAGTAAGCATTTTCTTGAGCGTGTTTTTGGTACTAAAAATGACCCTACACATAACGATAAACCAAGAAGTGGAGTACCTTTATCTGATATTGAAGATGCTTTGATAAACGGAAAAACAAAATCCACGCATAATGGAGATAGTATTTTGCATTATACTGATAAGTGTGGTGTAACGGTCAATCCATATACAGGTAATTTAATACAAGTGAATTTGAAATAGGTGGTATTATGACTTTCTTATTACAAAAAAATGATTTTAATTTTCTTAAAGATAAGATTCCATATGCATATAAAATGGTTGCGAATATAAAAGAAAAGGGAAACCTTGTTTATTTTGATGTAGAAAAAACTGGTGATTTCCAAGATGAAATAACTATGGAAATTGTTGATAGTGGTATGGATAATGAAGACACTGTTAATAATAACGGAAAGCGAATGTACAAAATTTATGATGAAATACTTTATCAGAAACACAATAACATTTGACTTTACTTTATTTGCTTTATATCAGCTTTGTTATATAAAATGTAAAGTTACACCACTAATCAATTAAAATGCAAATTAAACGAATTTAAACGGTATTTAAAGGGGTATTTGAAATACTCCTTTTACTTTTGCCACAAATTTATATTTATAGGTTATAAGCTCCCGATTTTCGGGGGCTTTTAATATTGTAAAAAATTTAAACGGAGGTAAAACTATGGACTTAATGGAAATCCTTAAAGCCTTGTTTGGTGATGAGGCTCTGACATTTGACCAGTTTGCCGAAAAGGTAAACAATGCTGCAGATGTCAAGCTCGGTAACCTTGCAGGCGGTCAGTACATTGAAAAAGAAAAGTATGACGATGTGTCAAAGCAGCTCGAAACCGCAAACGCTAATCTTGAGGGGTATGACCCTGATTGGCAGACAAAGCTTGCACAGGCACAGGCAGACGGCGAGAAAAAGCTCAACGACTACAAATTTGAGCAGTCGGTTGAATCTGCAATCAACAACGCAGGTGCAGCGGATTTGGTATCTGTCAAGGCTAATCTTGATATGTCGAAGATTGCACAGGGCGAAGACGGCAAAATCACAGGTCTTGACGAACAGCTTGCAGAGCTTAAAACAAACAAGCCTTTCCTTTTCAAGGCTGCAGACGAACCTAAAAAGAAACTCGACCTCGGCGGACCTACAGGCGGAGCAAAAGCAAAGTCAGGCTCGAACATAAAGTCTGCCGTTGAAGATTTTTACAAGAAATAAGGAGGAAAACATATGCCTATTACATTAGCAGAAGCAAGTGTCGGCAGAGCCGACAAGGTCACACAGGAGGTAATTGATACTCTCCGCAGAGGTTCTCTTTTTATGGATGAACTAACATTTGATGATGCCGTATCTCCGGGTGTCGGCGGTTCAACAATGACATACGGCTACTTGCAGTTACAGACACCGTCAACCGCCGCCGGCAGAGCTATTAACAGCGAATACACAGCCAATGAGGCAAAGAAAGTCAAGAAAACCGTTGACCTTAAAATCTTCGGCGGTGCTGCTGAGGTTGACAGAGTAATTCAAGAGGCGACAACAGATGAGATTGCTTTTCAGCTTGAGCAGAAGACAAAGGCAACAAAAAACTACTTCCAGTACACTTGCATTAATGGTTCAAAGACTGATAAGTCGGTTGATTTTGACGGTCTTTCCACTATGCTCAAGGGTACAAGCACAGAGTACAATGCAGGAACGGACAAGACGGTTATTGACCTTTCTACCTCGGCACTCCTTACGAGCAACTATCAGTCAATGATTGATATGCTCAATGAGTTTCTCTCAGGAATTGACGGCAAGCCGACAATGTTCCTTGGAAACAGTAAAATCATTGCAAAGCTCAAGAGTGTTGCTCAGCGTGCAGGCTATCTTACAAAGTCAGAGGACGCATTTGGCAAAACAGCAAGAGGATATGACGATATTATTTTCTATGATATGGGCAACTTCTATAACGGCAGTGCCACTGTTCCCTGTGTACCAATCTATGAAACAGGTGCATCAAGTTCAAAGGTAACAGGACTTACCGACCTTTATGCTGTACAGCTTGGTCTTGATGCTTTCCACGGAGTTTCCCTCAGCGGTTCATCAATCATTAAAACATATATGCCTGACCTTACTGCACCGGGTGCAGTTAAGAAAGCAGAGGTTGAAATGGTTGCCGCTGTCGCACTCAAAAATACAACTAAGTGCGGCGTTTTCAGGAATATTAAGGTATCTTGATATGTTTGCAGATTATTCTTATTATACAGATTCTTGGGCAGGTACTTTGATACCTGCTCAGGAGTTTAACAGCTATGCACGCAAGGCTGAACGGCTGATCAACTATATTGTCAACGGCGGTGTTAAGAAGGTTACTGAGCCTGTAAAAAATGCTGTTTGCGCCGCTGCCGAGGCGGCATATGAACTCCGTCAGAGCGTGGCAAATATTCCGCAAGGTATTAAGTCCGAGAACACAGACGGTTACAGTGTTACATACAAGGACTACAACGCAGATGACCTTGCAGACCGAGAAAAAAGGGCAATGTTTAAAGCTATCAGACAAGAGCTATACAACACAGGCTTGCTGTATCAGGGGGTATGCTGATGTTTACTAATCATACAACTATAACTCTTTTTTGCAGCAAAGCCTTAGGGCGTGAAAAGCTATGGAGCAAATACACATTGCGTGATGTAAATTTCCATGGTGCAGACCAGTTTCTTGTCAGCGATAAAGAAGTAAAGCGAACCGAGGAATACATAGTCCGTGTACCACACTCGGCTCTTGAAAATTATGTTGACAAGGCAACCTACAAGGCAATGCCTGCCGATGAGGCTTACAACTGCTTTACGCTCAAGAAAGGCGATTATATCGTCAAAGGCGAAGTTGATTGCGATATTTCAAATTTAGCAGACTTAATTAAGAATTATGACGCACTTGAAATTGTATCAGTAACTGAAAATCTCAATGCATCTAACTATTCAAAGCATATTAAATTGGTGGTTAAATGATTATTAAACTGCTTTTTAACACAACTGAAACAATGCTTAAAGACCGAGGCTTGCAGGCTGAGGGCAAGGTACAGAAAATTGTTGACAGCGAAGTCTTACGCAGATGTGACCCTTATGTA
Organism: Ruminococcus sp. FMBCY1; assembly: GCF_023921805.1. Classification (GTDB taxonomy): domain Bacteria; phylum Bacillota; class Clostridia; order Oscillospirales; family Acutalibacteraceae; genus Ruminococcoides; species Ruminococcoides intestinale_A. The sequence goes on from NZ_CP074197.1 coordinate 2,043,927, forward strand.
CCGTTTGACACAGGCTATCTTAAAAAGAGTGGCATTACAGGCACTAAGATTGGTAAAGGTGAAGTTGTTTACGATGCTGTCTATGCTCATACAAATTACTATATGAATGCCGGCAAAGGAAAAGAAGGCACATCAAAAGGCGGTTTGCGAGGTAAATTTTGGTTCGAGCGTATGAAAGCAGACCATTTGGAAGATATTTTGAAAACCGCAAAGGAAAAGTGCGGAGGTAAATAATGGAAACATCAATTATAAAATCATTGTTTAAATGGTTTTGTGACTGTGAAATTCTTGAGGCTGATTCAGAGCTGAATGTTGACTATCTCGGCGAAGATGCAGAGCAGTACAGCATTGAAACTGTACCTTGCAAAACTGTAGTAAAAAGCTACATTGACGGCTCGGCTAAGTGTCAGTATCTCTTTATCTTTGCAAGCCGAGAATGTTACAGTCAGGAAAACGGAATAAATATGGCAAACCTTGAATTTTACGAAAGGCTTGAGGATTGGATTGCAGAACAGAACATAAACCGCAAATTACCTAAGCTCCCTGATTGCTGTACTGCTCAGTCAATCAAGGTTTTGTCATCAGGCTATGTAATGAACAATGATACGAAGACGGCAAGGTATCAAATACAGTGCCGTTTGGAATATACTAAAAATTTGGAGGTAAAAAATGGCTGAAGTAATTAGACAGAGAAGAATGCAGGCAAATTATCTTAACTGCAGTAACGGCAGCAAAGAAAAAGCATTTGCACTTTTGGGTGTCGGTGCAAAAACACTTGATGAAAATCCATCAGCTCAGACTAAGAGCCGTAAGTATGTATGTGATAAATCAGCAACTAAGTCAATCAGCGGATATGATTGGACTACTGCTTTTGATATTGACCAGATTAGAGAGCAGGACGCTATTAACTTTATCGTGAACATAGGTGAAAATCAGCTCGTTGGCGAAGATGCAGAAACCGAGTATGTTATCGTTGACCTCGACCAGAAGGAAGGTTCAACGGGTGCATCATATCACGCACGCAAGTTTAATGTCGCTGTCGAAGTTGCATCTTTTACAAATGATGACGGCGAAATGGGCTGCACAGGTAACTTTTTAGGCAAGGGTGACCCTATTGAGGGTACTTTTGACACATCAACTAAAACTTTTACAGCTAAATCATAAGGAGGAATAAATAATGGTTATTAATAATGTAACACTTCCTGACATTGATGTAGCCGATGCCCTCGAAATGGAACGCTACGAAAAAGCAAACGATACCGTAAGTGCAAAAATGAAACAGCTTGATACAAACGGTAAACGCAGGTCAGAGCTTATTCGTATTCAGTGCACTGCTATTTTTGAGTTCTTTGATGATGTTTTCAGTGAAGGTACTGCAAAAAAGGTGTTTGGTGAATCGGTAAATCTTACAACCTGCATTAATGCGTATGAGGGCGTTATTGTTGCGGTTAATAAGCTTGACAAGGCAGTCGGCGAACAGTATAAATCAAAACTCGGCAACCGTCAGCAGCGTAGAAATAAGCACAAAAATCATTACATCAACCGTCAAAAGATTGTTAAGTGATGAATATGCTTATTAATTCTGTGCCCGACAGATTGAACATTGTCGGGACGGAATACAAAATCAACACTGATTTCAGAACTTGGTTGGAATTTGAAATGCTTTTATCGGAAAATGCGGAAAAAGCAGAAAATACTTTAGCTGATATTAAAAAACTTGTTTTTTGCAAAAATCAACCTCCGTCATTTGCTGATGAAACGACTGTAAATCAAATTCTTTGGTTTTACCGCTGTGGAAAGCCTCCTCAAAAGGTCAACGGTAAATCTCATAAAGAAGTGTTCAGTTACGAATATGATGACGGTTATATCTGTGCCGCTTTTATGCAGCAGTATCATATTGATTTAAACTCGGAAAAGCTTCACTGGTGGAAGTTTCACGCACTGATGTTGTCATTGTCTGATAGTACAGAGTTTGTAAAAATAATGGGTTACAGGTCTATTGAAATCAATTCAAAGATGACTGCCTCACAAAAAGCATTTTATCAAAAAATGAAAAAGCAGTACAAACTTCCGCTCAAAAAAGAAGTGCAAAAGCAAATATCAAACATTGAAGATGCACTGATAAACGGAGAAACAATTGACAATCTATTGTGAAATTTGTATAATATTGTTAAAGTTATATTATTTCACGAGGTGGTACTATGAAAAAGACTTTATGTTTTCTTATCTTGTCATTGTTTGCAATCAACTGCACAGCTTGCTCAAGTAATGTTAATAATTCAAATCCTACTTTTGAAAATGTTACGCAAATAACATCTCCTGCTTCTAAAGCAGTTGAGGAAACTACTCTTGAACCTGAAACAACACAAAGTGATGTTTTATCTACATTAAGTGAAGACGACCTCATTCAAAGTATTGTGTCTGATTTTACGATAGATGGTGTAAATTTTACATATAAAAAATGCAGCGACAATCTATACTTGGTTAATTCGGATAATGACAAGATTGATATAGATATTGCTCTGCTTAAACTTGATAATAAAATTTCAGTAGATTATATTAATGTAATTTTATCGACTGAAAGTACTGATGATATTTGTTACAAAGCACTTGTAAGAATGTTAAAGTCTGATATTTTCGGTTTAAGTTTACAGGAACAAATGGATATACTTGTTAATTATAAAACAGGTAAGGTATCTTTTGAAAATGGGACTTTATCTATATCAGAAGCTCAAAAAGATAATATTAGAGTAATTGATTTTAATTTTAAATGATGAAAAATAAATCAAAAGTAAAATGCCCCTACTGTGGTTATGAAATGCCCATATACTTTGACAAATCGTCAAGGTGTAGGGGCATTTTTGTATGCTGCAAAGGGCGAAACTGTAAGAAACAGTTTGAAATCGTAATAAACGATAACAAAAATAAATAAGGTCAAGTAGAGCCATTATGTGCCGATGACCTCAACACTAAAGGGTGGTGAGTAATTTGGCATATGATGGCTCTATTAAAATTGATACAAAAATAGATACAAGCGGCTTTAAGGGCGGTATTGATAAAATAAAATCAATCGCTCAAGCGGGTGTATCTGCTGTAACAGCAACGCTTGCAGGCATTACAGCCGCACTCGGTGCAGGAGCAACCGCAGCGGCAACAGTCGGCTCGTCATTTGAGGCTGCTATGTCAAAAGTATCTGCAATCAGCGGTGCAACAGGTGATTCATTGCAAAGCCTGACTGACAAGGCAAAAGAAATGGGTGCAAAAACAAAGTTCTCTGCATCCGAGTCGGCAGCAGCTTTACAATATATGGCTATGGCAGGCTGGGACACAGAGTCAATGCTCAATGGTATTGACGGTATTATGAACCTTGCCGCCGCTGATGGTTTGGACTTAGCAACAACCTCGGATATTGTAACAGACGCACTTACAGCGTTTAACCTAAAAGCATCAGACAGCACACACTTTGCAGATGTACTTGCCAAAGCCTCATCAAGTGCAAATACTAATGTATCTATGCTTGGTGAAAGTTTTAAATATGTTGCTCCTCTTGCCGGCACAATGGGCTACTCTGTCGAAGATGTTTCCCTTGCCCTCGGTCTTATGGCTAATGCAAGTGTCAAGGGCAGTATGGCAGGCACAAGCCTTAAAACTGCTCTTTCTAACCTTGCATCTCCAACGGAAGATATGGCTAATGTAATGACACAGTATGGCATATCTATCTCCGATACCGAGGGTAACGCTTTGCCTCTTATAGATGTAATGAAACAGCTTAGAGAGAAGTTTAGCGGATTGAGCGAAACCGAACAGGCTGCTACAGCAAGCATTCTCTTTGGTAAAGAAGCAATGAGCGGTATGCTTGCGATTATCAACGCAAGCGACAGCGACTTTGACAACCTTACTCAGAACATCAACAACGCTGACGGTGCGGCTGCGGCAATGGCTGATACTATGCAGGATAACCTGCAAGGTCAAATTACTATTCTTAAATCAGGACTTGAGGGCTTAGGCATTGAAATTTATGAGGGTATGTCAGAACCCTTGCAAGAAGCAGCTGTCGAGGCACAAAACTATGTAAACCGCTTGACTGAGGCTTTCAAAAACGGCGGACTGTCGGAAATGATTGAAGAGGCAGGCTCTATTTTTGGAGAGCTTGCAGTAAAAGCGGCTGAGGCTGCACCTGAAATGCTGAATGCCGCTGTTGACTTTTTGCAGGCTTTTGTTGACGGTATAGCAAACAATGCCGATAAACTTGCAAAGTCTGCTGTTAATATAATTCAGACTTTAATAACAAGCGTTATCGAACACGCACATGACTTAATCAAAGCCGCAAAGGTTATTGTTTCGGAACTCGTTGATAATCTTAATAAGCTGTTGCCTAAAGAACTTCAAGCACCCGTTAAAGAGGCTGTAAACACTATTAAAAAGTCGTTTGAAAACGGCGGTCTTAAAAAGGCTATTGAAAGCGTGAAAAACATTGTAGTCAACTTAGGTAAGGCTTTTACAAATGTAGCAAAGGTAGTGTTACCGCCTTTGTCTAAAGCAATTGATTTTCTTGCTGATAATTCAGAGGTGCTGTTAGGTGTAATAACTTCTGTATACGCAGCATTCAAATCATATTCGATAATATCAACAGTTACAGCATTGCTTACTACCCATACGGCAGCGGTAACCGCAGAAAGTCTTGCTGAGGCAGCTGCACTAAATACTATAACCTTAAAACAAATAGCAGTAGGTGCATTAACAGGAGAGATTACACTTGCCACTGCGGCTCAATATGCGTGGAACTTAGCTATGAATCTGAATCCGATAGGCATAGTAATCACTGCAGTAGCCGCTCTTGCAGCAGGAATAGCAGCTTTGAATTTATGTGTTGAGCAAGAAACATCATCTGAGCAACTTCTTGCAGAATCGTATGAGGGAATAGCTGAAGCTTATGCTAATGTTGCTGATGGTGCAACAAATTATATTAACAGCCTTTCGCAGTCCGGAGATGCACTCGAAGGATTTAATGATGCTATCATTATTTCAAATGAAAGACAGTCTGAATTAACTCAAAAAATGGATGAAGTACAGACTGAAATTACGGAAATAGCTCGACACGCCAAAGAAGAACGAACAAGTCTGACTGAGGAAGAAATTCAAAGACTTGATGATTTATTCGCAAAGCAAAAGGAGCTTGCAGATGAACAGCTAAAGGTTCAGGAAGCTTATCAGGGTGTTGTTAAGGATATGGCTAAAGATTTAGCCGCAAACCACGATTTATCACTTGAAGAATATGAGGCTTATTCAAGTGAATATACTGCAACAGCAGAGCAAACGAGAGATGATACTGTTAAAGCTGCTGAACAACAAAAAATCAATTGGCTTGCAGAAAAAAGAGCTTTAATTGGTACTGATGAGCAATATACAGATGAATGGTATAACCAACAGCGAGAAGCCGCCAACAAAGACTATGATGCTGCAGTTGCCGAAGCTAATACACTTTGTTCCGAAACTCTTAAGATTTTACAAGATGGATATAAAGATAGAGCTGATGGTTTAAAAACTTATTCCGAAAATCAAAAAAAGTATAATGAAGATATTGCAAGAGAAAACAAAAGAAGTAACGACAACCTTGTAGCACTTGAGCAAGCTAAGCAGGCTGAAATTAAAAAAGAATATGATTCAGGCGGTTGCGATACATTACTTATTGAGCAAAAATATGACCAATTAATTGCAAATGAGTATTCGCAACATAATAAAAAATTGGCTGATATAAATGATAAATTCACAAAATCATTTGATACAAATCAACAGGAACAGCTTTCAACTTGGTTAGCTATGCTATCTCAAACAGAACTATACGGCGGCAAAATCTCAGATGAAGATAAAAAAGTTGTTGAAGATATTATTAACAATTATGACCAATTGCCTCCTGAATGCCAAGAGACTATGGATGAAGCTATGCAGGGAATGATTAACGGAATAAAAGAAAGATCACCTGAGCTATATGCAAGTGCTTCATCGGTCGCTGATAATATTCTTGCAATTTTCAAAAAGAAGTGGGATATACACTCTCCGTCCAAAGTGTTCCGCAAAATTTTTAAGTACACTCTTGAGGGTGGCGAAAACGGACTTGAAGATGAAGCACCAAAACTTTATAAGCAAGCCGATGATGTGGCGTCAAAATTTACCGAACGCTTGCAGTCGGGCGTGTCAGCTAACGGCTTGGTGTCGAAAATGCGTGCTGCCGTAGCAGAAGGTAAAAGCTTTGTAGCAGAACAGCTTACAGCTAATGTGGTGCATACGGTCGATATGCAAAATGCTGATAAACAAAAAGTAGTGCTACAAGGCAACATAGTAAATCATCTTGAGGTTGACGGCAGAGAGTTTGCAGTTGCAACAGCTCCGTATATGTCGGAGGAATTAGCATGGGAGGGTAACAATCTATGACAGAGATGTCCGTAAATAACATTGATATTTCTAATTACAGTGCAAGACTGCTTAGCTATGCTGTAAGCGGTACAACGCTTACAAATAATGTTTCAGCTAATACTAATCTTGTCAAAATGCCTGCACTGTATTCAACCGAATACGGAACAAGAACGCTGACTGTTACTCTTACATTCTTTCCTTGCTTGGACGGTTGTTCTGCAAAAGGAACAGAGATTACGGACAGATACGCAGCTGCGACCGATAATATTGCAAGGTTTGAGGCAGAACTAATCGGTAAAACAGTTGAAATAGCTTTGCCGGACGGATACATATACACTTCAATTGTTACTTCAATCTCCGCTGCTACATTTGACAGCAGCGGAGAACACGATGTTACATACATATTTATGGCTGTCCGTCACAAGCCGACAATCACCGCAACGGTTGCCCCAAACGGTAAAATATATTGTCAGTCAACTACTCCCTGTAAGTTTAAGCTTAAGGTGACATTACCCGAGCAAAGCTCATTGCTTTCAATTATGGGAATAGTTGTTATTAATATTTCGGCAAATACACCGTTAGTTCTTGACGGTGAGCTTGGTTTAATTACGCTCGGCGGAGTTAATAAGTTCCTTGACAGCACCTTAATTGATTTTCCTTTGCTTTATCCCGGAACTAATACAATAAGCTGTAATAATTCTCAGTCTGATATTCAGGTAATTTACACGCCTGTTTATGTGTGATTTAAGGGGTGTTTAAATGGTTTTAAAAATCTTTTACAACAATGATGTAAAGCTGTTTACAGATATTGATAGCACCTTTTGCGTTACAAAAACCTACGGCGGTATGATGAGCCTGCAATTTGACATATCGCCTAAGCACAGCTTGTATAAATATTTTGCTTTGGACGGTGAGGTTGAATACGATAATCAGAGATATTTGATTAAAAGTATTCACGAACGCAAAACGGTTTCAACGATTGTCTGCGAGCTTAATCTTGATGACCTTCGTGCAGATATGTTTACAAGCTTTAACAAGACTACAGAGAGCTTTCATAACATATGTACTGAAATACTTTCCAATACCGACTGGAGTGTTAAAAACGATACCCTTGTAAGCAAGCGTTGCAGCTTCGATCTTAGCGATGTAACTGTGCTTGATATTTTAAACCAATGTACCAATTCCACAAGCTACGGCAATGTGTATGAGTACAATACAAAGCAAAAAACGATAACTCTTATAAAGCCCGAAAACAACACCGAGCCGAAAGGAGTGTATTTTACCGACGAATTAAATCTCACAGACTTAAACTACAAAGGCAGCTCTTCAGGCTTGGTTACAAGACTGTATGCCTACGGCAAGGACGGCTTATCTATTGCAAGCGTTAATAACGGCTGTGAGTACATTGAAAATCACACCTACACAGACAAAGTAATCAGTTATGTTTGGCGTGATGAACGATACACAGACCCTCAGTCGCTTTTAGATGACGGTGTTGTCAAGCTTGCGAATATGGCTGAACCCGAGCAGTCATACACCTGTAAGGTTATCGACCTTGCCAAAGCTCAGCCGGAGATTTATAAGGAAATTCTATCCTACAGTCTGTATGATGTAGTAACTTTGGTTGACCGTAACCGCAACAGAAAAAGAAACTACCGGATAGTAGAGATTAAAGAATTTCCTGCAAATCCGCTGCTTAATACTGTTTCCCTATCTTCAATAGCGGCAAAGCTCACAGGTAAATTAACCACGATAAATAATCGCATTACAGAGCTTAACGCTCAACAGCTACACGATAGAACTAAAGTAAATGAAATCAAGCAAGATTTAGACACAACTGTTCTCCATGTGTCTGAATCTTGGGCAAGCTCTGTTAATGAATCATTGTTTACTCAGACCGCAGAGGGACTTTTTCTCGAAGTCAATAAAGTTGTTGGCACAAATCGTTGGAGTACGCTTTTACAGCAATCGGCAGAAGATGTGCGAATTGCTTGGAACAACATATCCGAGTACATAAAGTTTGAAAATGCACAGCTTAATATTTATAACATATCAGATAAAAAGCTGATGTCACTTAATCAGTATGGACAAGACTTTTATTACAATGATAATGAAGTCGGCTCGATTGGTACAAACTCATATTTAAACGATGACAGCAAACGAGGCTTAGCTTTTGACCTCAATTCAAATAGTGCGTATATGACATGGGCATATATGAGTTCTGACGATGCAGAAGCATTCACTATGAAACTAACATATACTGCTCAAAAGCTTTCTGACGATTACGAAAAAGACCAACTTCATACCGGGTGTGATCTTAATTTACATAACAATTATTTACGCAAAGCAGTTTTGAGCGATTGGAAATTTGAGGGCGGTTCTATTAGCGGGACTTTTAAAGGTTACTATGTTACATCGTTCAGAAGTGACGGTACAGCAAATACATGGAAAGAATTTACGCTGACATTCAAAAACGGAATTTTACAAAAAGCAACTTGGTAGGAGGTTATTATGAAATTTATCACAGAAGAAAAAACAGTTTGTGAAAACGATAAGGATAAAGCTCCTGCTGAATCCGAAGTCATTTTTGCAGAAGAAACAGGAGGCAATGATGAACATACAGCATTACAAACTTAATTTAGACCTGCTCAAAAATACATCAACTTCGGTTTTATACAGTCATCAATTAGACAAAAAATCAAGATTTATTGATGTAACACTTACAGCTAATGATGCAGAAGTTACCCTTGACAGTACAATGACTGCTGTTCTTAACGCTGTAACTAATAATGTTATAGTTGCAGAGTCTCAAAATTGCACAATATCAGATAATGTAATCGTTGTTGAGCTTACCGATAAAGTCTTATCTTTGCCGGGCGTGACTAAATGTGAGGTTGTGCTGTCTGACAGCAGCGGAGCTGTTATTACAGCACAGCATTTTATTGTTAAAATCACTGAAAAAGCTATTAATAGCAAGTCAAAATATGAACCAGCAGGTAGTACGCTCGCAACAAAAGATGACATAAACACTGCAATCAAAAAAGTAAAAGATGAAGTACTTACAAAAGCTGATAAGGCGGATACTCTTGCCGGTTACGGAATTACCGATGCTTACGATAAAACATATCTGAATAAGGCATTACTCCGTAAACTTGACGCAATGCCATTTGATACCGCACCTAAAGAGAATAGTCCTAACTATATCACAAGTGGCACGGTATACAATAGTGTTAATACTATTAATAAACGTATTGATAACAAAGTTAATACTCTTAATCAAAGTATTAATAAAAAAGCTGATAAAGCAACTACTTTGGAAGGCTACGGAATTACCGATGCTTATGATAAAACATATATAAACAGATCGTTAAACCTTAAGCTCGACAAAATGCCATTTGATACCGCACCTAAAGAGAAAAGTCCTAACTATATCACAAGCGGTACCTTATATAACAGTGTTAATACTCTTAATCAAAGTATTGCAAAAAAATATGATAGCTCAAATTTCGAGAGCGGTACAGGAGAATTATCTCCGGCGCAGGCGATTTATGACGGCAACGAGGCCGGTTTTAACTATGTGAAAAACGACAAGGTGGTTACGGTGTCGGTAAATATTACAAAACTTGTTGCGGATAAATCGTATATTCAGATGGCAGGCTTGCCTTTCCCTGCAAAAAACGAAAGTCGATTTTCGAGTATTGCTGTGTACTCAACTACAAATAAGCTGAGAAATATCCGTCTTGACGGCTCATGGCTTTACATCAGCTCGCCAACGGATAAATTTGCAGAGGACGAGAAAATCAATTTTACAATTACATATATCAGACAGTAGGAGGTAATTCTATGGAACTTAAAGAAAAAATCACACTCGATATGCTTACAAAAGACAGTGTAAGCGTATTAAGACAGAAGTTTGTTGTTATCGACGGCACAGAAATGCAGGTCGGCGGCAATGTTCGAAACGCATATACAAATTGCGAGAGTGACAGAGAGATTTTAAAGGAACAGCTCAGCGAGGAGTACTACAACGCTATTATGGCAGTTTGGGAGGGTTGATTATGGCAAAAGTAACTTGTGTTGATATTTCAGAATTTCAGCAAGGCATTAATTTTAACAAAATGAAAAATGACGGTATAAAAGCGGTCATTATAAGAGCAGGCTATGGCAGAGAAGCAAGTCAGAAAGACAGTATGTTTGAAAGCCACTACTACAACGCAAAAACCGCTGGTATGAAAATCGGTGTTTACTGGTACAGCTATGCCGACAGCGTTAGTGATGCTGAAAAAGAGGCAAAGACCTGCCTTGAATGCATTAATAACAAATCTCTTGATATGCCGATTTATTATGATTTGGAAGATAATTCACAAACTAAACTCGGCAAAGCAAAACTTACAGAAATTGCGGAACGCTTTTGCGAAACGATCAAGAAAAGTAACTACAGAGCAGGTGTATATGCCAATCTGAATTGGTTTAACAACTATCTTGATTATGATAAATTGAAGAGAAAATACAGTATTTGGCTTGCACAGTACAATGACAAAGCAGAGATTGACTGTGATATTTGGCAGAATAGTTCAACAGGTCGTGTTAATGGATACAACGGCAGGCTTGATACTAACATTGTGTATGATGAGAGTCTTTTTAATTGTGCTGATAAGAACACATCAGAAAAGCCAACGCTGACTTATCGTGTATTTGCTGATCACAAATGGTACAGCGAAGTAAAAGGTCTTAGCAACATAGCAGGAAGAAGCAAGCAGGCGATTTCTGCTATTGCTCTTAAGGTATCAAGAGGTAAAATTCGCTATCGTGTGCACTTGCTCAACGGTGACTGGTTGCCTTGGGTAACAGGTTACAACATCAATGATAATCGAAACGGATTTGCAGGCATCAAGGAAAAAGTCATTGATGCCGTACAGGTCGAGTTTAGCGGCGTGAGCGACTTCAAGGCTACATACAGAGTGCGTAAGCAGGGTGCAGGCTTTTGGGATTGGCAGCATAATACAGAAAAAGACAGTAATCAGGACGGTTACGCAGGACTTCTCGGCACTAAAATTGACGGTGTGCAGATTACTTTGACATAATTTTGGAGGTAAAATATTATGACAAATGCAAATTTTATTAAACTTGCAGTATCAGAGGTAAACAAGTATGTGTTAAATCATTTAGATAAGTCAGATGATACACCTGATTTTGACACTTTTGTGGTGTGGTCGTGTAAGACTTTGCAAAACCACAAATGCCTTATCAGCACAACATTACACGACGGGATGTATTACGAATGCACGTACAATGGTGACAAAGGCGAAATGTATCTTGACGCATATAAAAAGTTTGAAAACAAAAAAATTATTTGCGAAAGTGAGGAATAATTATTATGATTTTAGCAGAAACAATTAACGGTATGGTGAGTGAGGACTACAAGGAAAGATTTATTGCAGAATATCAGCAGTTAGTAATCCGTTATAAGGGATTGAAGAAAATGCTTGATAATTGGGATAAGGGAGAACTATCTTTCGTTCCGACTTGTCCACGCAGCACATATAATATGCAGATTAAATCAATGGCAGACTATATTGCCGTACTTGAGGCGAGGGCGGTTATGGAAGGTATCAATTTGTGGGAGGTATAAAACAATGAAAGACAATTTTAAAAAATGGATAAAAGCTGCTGCCGTGCGTGCTATTAAGACTGTTGCTCAAACAGCTATTGCAACCATTGGCACAACAGCAATGATAAGAGAGGTTGATTGGGCAGTTGTATTGTCAACCAGTGCGTTGGCAGGTGTTCTATCTGTCCTTACAAGTATAGCAGGCTTGCCGGAGGTCGAGAGCAAATAAATTATTTTTCCCTTCATAATAATGCCCCAAACATTAATATTATGGAGGTACAAAATGAAAAGTTTTATAGGCTGGATAGGTGGCAAAAGTCATCTGAAAAATCAAATCATTTCGCTTATTCCTGCTGAGTGCGAGCGTTACATAGAGGTATGCGGCGGAGCAGGCTGGGTGCTTTTTGGAAAAAATAAAATCAAAGGTCAAATGGAAGTGTTCAATGATATTGACGGTGATTTGATTAATCTTTATCGTCAAATTAAGTATAATTGTTCACAATTGCAGTCTGAAATTGACTGGCTTCAATCCCGTGAATTATTTAATCAGTATCGCTATGAGATTGAAAATAAAATTGAGCTGTCTGACTTACAGAGAGCAGCCCGGTACTTATATCTTATAAAGTGCAGCTTTGACAGTAATCGAAGTTCGTTTGCTACAGCTGCGAAAACGATAATCAACATAATTGATGATCTTCCTGCTTATCAAGCAAGGCTGAAAAATGTTATAATAGAAAACAGGGATTTTGAATCACTTATTAAAACATATGACCGTGAAAAAGCTGTGTTCTATATAGATCCGCCATATGTAGCCTCAGAACGCTATTATAACAAAAAATATGTAAGCTTTAATAATGGTGACCATATCCGTTTAAATGCCGTTTTAAAGGCGATTAAAGGGCGTTTTATACTATCTTATAATGATTGTGATTTTATCAGAAATCTTTACAAAGATTATAACATTAGAAACATAAGCAGGCATAACTTACTGCCTGTAACAAATGAAAATCGTGCAGAATTCAAAGAAGTTATAATAACAAATTACTAAATTAGTAATAATATTACATATTTATGTAAATAATAACGCTTTAAGGTATTATGTTACTTGGGGCGTTATTATGATTAAGATCCATTTATCTACTATTCTTGGCAAATATCGCATGACACAAGCAGAATTGGCGAGGAAAACAGGTATCAGACCTGCAACTATCTGCGACATTTATAATGAAATGTGTGATAGAATTAATCTTGAACATTTGGATAGAATATGCGAGGTTCTGAACTGTGATATTTCAGAATTGCTCGAATATCAACCAAATAAGATTAAAAAAACAGGTAAAGATCTTATTGTAGAAGCAAATGGAAACAGAAAAATGAATAAAAAATGAAAATACCCACGCAGATTTGGATTTTCTGCGTGGGTATTTTTTTGCAACATTATACATTTTTACAAAAACGCACTTTTTGTATTTTATGCGAAAAGTTTTTTCATTTTGTGCGAAAAGCAACATTTATTTTTTAAATGCTTTGTTGCATCACTTTTTGTTTCTGTTTTGAATAGGTTTTATTATAAATGTTGGGGTAACAATAATAAATTCCGGTTTAACGCACAGATTAAGCTAAATAATTAAAAAAATAGGTCAAGCCTTTTTAAAGGTTGACCAAACTTTTATAATTTCTTGACTAAGTATTTCGCAAAACCATACTTCACTCCAACTATAATATGTGAAGTCATTTTTTATCTCAATTTTACAGACAAAACAAAGCGGCCGCCATCGCAAGATGACGGCTGATGAATTTTAAGCATTTATATTTTGACAGTATTCATTTATTTTGCAACTTAATAAGTAGAAAAACAATACTGTTTATATTTTAGAAACAGAACCCAAAATTTCTGTTAAGCATCGTTACTTTCCAAAAATCCATCTACATAAGCGTTAAACAGCTCTTCGCTTAATGAAAGTCTTAAAAGTTTTGTACCCTGAACCGCAAAATAGAAGGTGTCTTTATCTGTTATTGCTTTAAATAATGACTCTGTATTGTGCCAATGCAACATTAGCAATGTTTTCCTTTAAAGTCTTATTATTTATTTCATTCTTTTCCTTAGGCGGTTTTTCCTTAAATAAACCCATTGCATATTTCCTTTTCGTTAATAAAAATGAATTTATCAAACTGACAAATGTAGATTTATAAAAAACTGTTGATAATTATTTCTTTTCCTCTGCCATTTCCTTAATAATGTCGGCAACAAGTTCACGCTCATCCATATGGTATTTTACGCCTTTGATTTCCTGATAGTCCTCATGACCTTTGCCCGCAAGAACGATAATATCGCCGTCCTGTGCGTTTTCCATACAATATCTTATTGCGTCCTTACGATTAGGAACAACTACATATTTACCGTCTGTCTTTGCAAGACCTGTCTTGATGTCCTCGATAATATCCATAACATCTTCAAAACGGGAGTTATCCTCTGTGATTACGGAGAGGTCGGAAAGTCTGCCCGAAGTTTCGCCCATTTCGTATCTTCTCACCTTTGGACGGTTGCCGCCTGCGCCAAACATTGTAATAAGGCGGTTAGGTTTATAAAGTCGGAGTGTTGAAAGCACATTTTCCATAGAAAGTGCGTTATGAGCGTAATCTATTATAAGCGAATAGTTGCCCGGTACGGGTACAGGTTCAACTCTGCCTTTAACCTTTGCTTTGTGAAGACCCTCGACAATAGCTTTGTCGGGAATATCAAAGAAAGATACGGCACTGATTGCGGCAAGCGCATTATAAACATTAAATTTACCGGGGATATTTACATCAAGAGAAAGTTTCTTTTTTCCGCTTAATTCAAAGTGAACGCCGATAAATCCGTTTTCAAATAATAAATGTTCATCAGACGCAACAAAGTCGGCTTTATTTGAGAAACCGAATGTTACAGGTTTTTCAACTGCAAGTTTTGTGATTTCGGTAAATTTTTCATCGTCAATATTTCCGGCAGAGTGTCTGCACTGTCCGAAAAGCAGACTTTTACAGTAAAGATATTCAGCCATATCCTTATGTTCAACACCGCCGATATGGTCGTGTGAAAAGTTTGTAAATATGCCTACATCAAATGTAATATCAGCAAGTCTGTAATGCTTTAAGCCGATTGAGCTTGCCTCAATAACCATAGCTTTACAGCCGCACTCAAGCATATCGTGCATAGCTTTTTGAATTTCGTATGATTCCGGGGTTGTGTTGTCTGTTTTTACAACTTTTCCGTCATATAAAATACCGAGAGTGCCGATTGTGCCTGTTTTGATTCCTGCACATTCAAGAATAGATGCAATCATGGCGGTTGTGGTTGTTTTGCCTTTTGTACCTGTAATTGCAATGGTCTTTAGTTTTTCGGCGGGTCTGCCAAAAAACTCGGCGCTGATATACGCAAGTGCTTTTCGTGTGTTTTCCACTTTAATAACCGCAACATTCTTCGGCACATCGAATGAAAGGTCATCACTTATTATAAGGGCAGCGGCGCCTTTTTCAACAGCGGATTGCGCATACTTGTGACCGTCGGATGTGTATCCCTTAAGACATACGAAAGCTGTACCGTCGGTAACTTTTCGGGAATCATATATAATATCGGTTATTTCGGGATTGCCGTCATTTATTACGGTATATTCAATGTTTGCAAGTAAATTACTTAGTTTCATAATAAATTCACTCCGTTTTTAGTTGTGATTACTATTACATTATAACAATTCAGGGAAAATAATACAACAATAATAATGAATTTTTTTGGAGTGTGTTTATTGTGCGAAAAGGCTTATTTTATCTGTTGGTGAAAATTACCTAAAAAGCACCTATGTAAACGAAAATATGTGCATTTAGCTGATAAGAAACGAATTTAAGTAATTTACGAAAATAAAACGATAATCTCCAAATGAACAAGTTGCACAAAGATAATATTGTTATTATTAACAAAAAGCCAGAGATAATTTTGTAAATAAAATCAAAATTTCAAAATTTAACTTGCAAAATGTACAAAAATAATTTAAAGTTTTAACACTCTGTATAAAAAGTACAAAGGTAGTTGCAATTTGTATGATTTTTTGGTATCATAAATGTAGTGAAAGGACAGAGGGACTGTCCTCACATCATTCAAACGGAATGAAAGTTTATATTTTATGAAAGAAGGAAATATCCGATGAAAAAGATTTTTGCCGTTCTTTTGGCAAGTATGATGGCTGCTACAGCACTTGTTGGCTGCGGCGGTTCAGGTGACAGCAGTACAGCTTCAAAAACAGAATCAAATGGTAACGGTGCTTCTGCAACAAGCAGCGACTTTGGTGACGAAGACAACATTACACTTAAAGTATGGGCTCCTGATAAGGCAGTTTCTACTTTTGAAAAAGAGTGCGAAGCATTCAAGGCTCTTTATCCGGACAAGAAGATTGATATTACAGTAGTTGCTCAGACTGAGAAAGATGCTGCTACAAACCTTCTTAACGATGCCTCAGCTGCTGCCGATGTATTCGGTTTCGCAAGTGACCAGCTCAACAAGCTTCAGACAGCAGGCGTTATTGCACAGGCTGCTTATGCTGATGATATTTCTAAGAGAGACACAGCAGAGTCAGTTTCAGCTGCAACACTCGACGGTAAGATTTACGCTTATCCGGAAACAGGTGATAACGGTTACTACCTCGTATATGATAAGTCAGTAGTTTCTGACGAGCAGGCAGGCAGATTTGAGGATGTCCTCGAAGCTTGTAAGGCCGGAGGTAAGAAGTTCATCATGAACGCAGGTGACGGCTACTACGCATGTATGTTCACATTCACAGGCGGTCTTAAGACCGATGGCCTTGAGGATGACGGCATTACTCAGAAGTACACAGATTATGATGAGGCCGAGGTAGTTTCAACACTCCAGGCTTTCTCAAAGCTTATACACGACTATAAGGGTACATTCCAGTCACTTTCAACAGACGCTATTTCTTCCGGTTTCGCACAGAAGTCTTGCGGTGCCGGTATCGACGGTTCTTGGAACACAGTTTCTAACAAGGAAGCTCTTGGCGACAACTTCGGTGCAGCTAAGCTCCCAACAATCGATGTAAACGGCGAAGCTAAGCAGATAATTTCAATGCTCGGTTACAAGCTCGTCGGTGTAAACGCATCTTCTAAGTTCCCGCGTTCAGCTCAGATCCTTGCTAACTATCTCACAGGCGAAGAGTGCCAGAGAGAAAGAGCTACAGAGCTCGGTTGGGGTCCTTCAAACCAGACTGTAAACGGTGAAGAAGTTGTTACAGGCAGTGCAGTACTTACAGCTATTGCTGAGCAGGGTAAGTTCGCTGTACCACAGGTAAGTATAGCTTCAACATTCTGGGATCCAAATGCAAACCTCGGTAACAAGCTCATTGCTGACGAAACAGATCCTTCAAACGCTGACTTCTTCAAGCAGTTACTCACAGACACAATCGCAAACGTAAGAGACGAATAATTTTAGTTTTCAAAATAAATCTTCTCATACTCGTGGGGCTCTCAAGTAGCTGAGAGCCCCATTGAGTGAAAACTCGTTATCAATGTCGCAGACATTGTAATTAATTTACACCAAACTACTAATGTATTTATGATGCTAATTGATAACGCAGAATATATTATTAGTTTGGTGTAGGTTTTGCAAACTATTTTAAGGAGAGCTTATTAATGAAATATATTGATTATGTACAGCTTAATCCTTTCCAGAAGTTTGCCTATAATGCTAAAAACTTTTTCAAAGCTTTGCCAGGTAAAGTGGCAGGCTTTTTTAAAGCATTAGGAAATGCTATTGTGAAGTTTTTTCTTGGCATTGGCAAGGGATTTGCTAATTACGGCAAAACCTTTGTAAACGGAGATATTATGACAAAGCTTTCTTACCTTATTTTCGGCCTTGGTGACATTTCAAAAGGTAAGTACTATAAGGGTATTTTATTCTTCCTTTCAGAAGTTTTGTACATTCTCTATATGGTATTCTTTGGTTGGGGTTACATTTCCAAGTTTGGTTCGCTTGGTACTGTTGAGACTCACACAGAGATGGACGGCATTTTCCCTGTAACTGTTTACGGTGATAACTCAATGCTTATCCTCCTTTATTCTGTACTTACCATTGTAATTACAGTAGTTGTATTTGCCATTTACATAGCAAATATAAAAGATGCTTACAAGCATCAGCTTCTTGTTGCAGCAGGCAAAAAGCCAACTTCATTAAGAACTGATATCAAGGAATTCCTTGACGGTAAGTATCACATTACACTTTTGTCTTTCCCTGTACTGATGATTGGTATTTTCCAGATTCTTCCACTCATCTTTATGATACTTATAGCATTCACAAACTATGACCTTCAGCATATGCCTCCGGGAACATTGTTCCACTGGGTTGGTTTCCAAAACTTTACATCTGTATTTGATGTAGCTAACTCTGCAACAAGAGCTACAACATTCGTAGAACTTGCTAAGTGGACACTTGTTTGGGCTGTTTGCGCTACTTTTACAAACTACATCCTTGGTATGATTATTGCTCTTATGATCAACAAAAAGGGTATTAAGTTCAAGGCTTTGTGGAGAACTCTCTTTGTTATTGCAATCGCTGTACCACAGTTTGTATCACTTCTTCTTATGAATCAGATGCTCCAGACTGACGGTGCATTTAATGTATTACTTACAGATATTAGCAGATTGTTTAATCCTGATGCCGCGGTGGTGGAAATTCAGTGGCTTAACACTGACCCTAACATCGCTAAGATAGTAGTTATCATTGTAAACCTTTGGGTAGGTATTCCTTACACAATTCTTTCAATGTCAGGTATTCTTATGAATATTCCTGAAGACCTCTACGAATCAGCCCGTATTGACGGTGCAGGCCCTGTAAAAACATTTACAAGCATTACACTTCCTTACATGCTCTTCGTAACAACACCACAGCTTATTACTCAGTTCGTTGGCAACATCAATAACTTTAACGTTATCTACCTCCTCACAGGCGGTGGTCCAACAACGGAGAAATTCTATCAGGCAGGTTATACAGATATCCTCGTAACATGGTTGTTCAAACTTACTATGAACTCTTCTGACTACAACCTTGCTGCGGCGATCGGTATCATTGTATTTATTATCTGCGCTGTACTTTCACTTATTGTATTTAACTCATCTAAATCTGCAAAAGACGAGGAGGCGTTCTCATGATAAAAAGCTACAAACTCAGAAGAGGTTTGGCAAATACTTTTATCTACATAATCCTCGCTATTCTCGGATTTATTTGGATTTGCCCATTCATCTATCTTTTAATGCACTCGTTCCGTGCAGAAGGTGTTACTGTAGTAAACTATCTCATTCCTCGTGAATGGACTTTCCAGAACTACATTGACCTTTTTACAAGCCACGGTACACTTAACTTTACAAAATGGTTTATAAACACATTTGTTGTTGCATGCTTTAGCTGCGTAATTTCTACAATTTCTGTACTTATGGTAAGTTACGCATTCAGCCGTTTAAGATTTAAATCCCGTAAAAAGTTTATCAATGTTGGTATGATTCTCGGTATGTTCCCCGGATTTATGACAATGATTGCTATCTATTACCTCTTAAAGGCAATGGGTCTTACACAGACACTCGTAGCACTTGTAATTTGTTACAGTGCCGGTGCAGGTCTTGGTTATCAGATTTCAAAGGGCTTCTTTGATACAATTCCAAGAGCTCTTGACGAGGCGGCAACTATTGACGGTGCAACTAAGAACCAGATTTTCTGGAAGATTATTCTTCCTATGTCAAAACCAATCGTAGTTTATACAGTTCTTACATCATTCATTGGACCTTGGACAGACTTTATTCTTGCTAAGATCATCATGGGTGATAAGCGTGATTACTACACTGTTGCAATCGGTTTGCAGCTTATGGTTGACCTTGACTTTAAGACACAGTACTACAAGCAGTTCCTTGCAGGTTCAGTAGTAGTTGCTGTTCCGATTACCCTCCTCTTCCTTAAGATGCAGAAGTATTATGTCGAAGGTGTAACAGCCGGCGGCGTAAAGGGTTAATCTTTATTTGCACATTTTTGGGTGGCAGTCTTTGGCTGCCATCCTTTTTAGTTAAGTTTTAAATTATGGCTTGCAGCATAGTTAAGATTAAAAAAATTAAAATTTAGGTCAAGCCTTTTTAGGCTTGTGTGTGTTTTACACATACCTATAATCTTTGCAAAGTTTGACCGAACTTTTATGATTGATGAAATATTTTGCAAACCATAATATTTATAGCCTATAAAGAATACATTTCAATTCTTACTTAACTTTATTGATTTTATAAGGAGGATTTATGAAAAAATTTTTTACACTTTTACTTATTGCTTCAATTTCTACAAGTGCAATTCTTGCAGGCTGCGGTACTAAAGAATATGATGATCCGGTAAATACACTTACAGCCACAGCATCAACCGATAAATACCGTAACTATTATCAGATTTTTGTTAATTCATTTGCAGATTCAAACGGTGATCAAGTTGGTGATTTGCAAGGTATTATTGATAATCTTGATTATCTTAATGACGGAGATCCAAATACAGGCAATGACCTTGGTGTTGACGGTATATGGCTAACACCTATAATGCCTTCGCCGTCATATCATAAATATGATGTAACCGATTATTACAATATTGACCCTGATTTCGGCACACTTGAAACTTTTGACAAACTTGTTTCAGAATGTCATAAGCGTGGTATTAACATCATACTTGACCTTGTGTTAAATCATGCATCTTCACAGCATCCTTATTATTTAAAGGCTGTCGAAGAGGTGGAAGATGGCAATCTTGACGGTTATGCACAGTATTTTGAAATTCATCCCACTTCATATTTTGATTCTGATACACAGACAAATTATTTGTCACACGCAATGGCTTGTGAGGCTAATTTTACTGAGGAAATGCCTGAATGGAATTTAAATTCTGAAAAAACAAGAGAAGAATTTGCAAAAATTACAAAATTCTGGCTTGACAGAGGTGTTGACGGTTTCAGACTTGACGCCGTAAAATATTTTTCTAATAAATCCACCGACGGCACGGAATTTTTGAACTGGTTCTGTGATAAATGTAAGGAAACAAATCCTGATGTTTATGTAGTAGGTGAAAACTGGGACGATGATTCAAAGATTCAGGAAATCTTTAAGTCGGGAATTGACAGTCAGTTTGCATTTAAATTCTCACAGTCAAGTGGTACACTTACAACCGAGGTCATAGCACAGCGTGGTACGGCTATCGCTAAAAAGGTAATGAAGTATAACGATAAGATGTACAACAATAACGAGAATTACATTCCGACAATGTTCCTGTCAAATCACGATATGGTGAGAAGCGGTAACTCGCTTGAACCTAAGGGTCTTAGTTATGAGAAAATGGCAGCCTCAGTGTATATGTTGTTCCCGGGCAATCCATTTATATATTACGGCGAGGAAATCGGAATTACTGCTCCAAATACAACTTCCGATTCGGCTTATCGTACACCGATGATATTTGACAGCAATAATTTGCCGAATATTTGGGTAAACGGTGTAGGTGATGTTGCGAAAGATACTAAATACGGCGGCGCTAAGCAACAGCAGGCTGACCCCAATTCTTTACTTAGCTTTTACAGCAGAATTATAAAAATCAAAAATCAAAACCCTGAGATTGCTCGTGGCAAAATTACAGGACTTCAAACCTTTGACAATACTGCAATTTGTGCTTACTATGTTGAGTATAACGGCACAAAGCTGATGATTATTCATAATATGAATGCCGAAGAAAGTGCGGAACTTACTATTACAGACGATATGATAACGAATCCTGAAATCAGAGCAGAACTTGTTGCAAGTTTCCCTGTGGATAAGGATGGTGCATTTACTTCGACAGAAGATGAAAATGCCGTTTATCAGCACACAGCTATAAAAGAAGGTGTGCTTACAATGCCTGCACAGTCAACGGTAATTTTAAAGACAGCAGAAAATTCAAAATAATTTTGAATTTTCGCTTTAAAGTGCTAAAATGCTATTGACATTTAAAAAATTCCGCTATATAATAGTATTAATTTATAAGATAAACCATTGAGCAAGAGTAGTAAGATTAATCGGCGCTTTCAGAGAGTCGGCGGTTGGTGTGAGCCGATAGTTGAGATTTTTCCGAATGGACTTGTGAGGGCGGACCGAAAGAGTATTCGAGTAGTTTCCGACGGAGCCTGACCGTTACAGCAGGAGGCATATGTCAGTATGCTGTATGAGCGGGCGGAATTTCCGTCAATTTGGGTGGTACCACAGAAGTCGTTTCAGACCTTTGTCCCTTAGTTGGGGCAAAGGTCTTTTTGTTTATAAAAAATATAAAGGGTGAGAAAAATGATTAAACCGTCTTATGATGAGGTAATGGCAATTAAGGATGAATACGATGTTATCCCTGTATACAAGGAAGTTTACGCCGATTCTGTCACACCGATTACTTTGTTAAGAAAAATTCTTCAAAAGTCAGACAAGTGCTTTCTTCTTGAAAGTATCGAGGGCGGTGTAAAGTGGGGCAGATATTCGTTTATCGGCTGTAATCCTAAGGCAAGACTTGTTTATAAAAACGGAGTTCTCACCATTACAGGCGAGGGTGAGGCTGCAATTAAAACCGCCAAGCCATACGAAGAAATTCGAAAATATATGAAAAATTACAAAAATCCTCGTTTTGAAGATTTGCCGCCGTTTACAGGAGGGCTTGTAGGATATTACGGATATGCTATGATTGCAGTCAGCGAACCGATTTTGAAAATACAGGAAAGCGAAACCAATGATTTTGATTTAATGCTTTTTGATAAAATTATTGCATACGATCATCTTCGTGAAAAAATGACAGTCATAGTAAATATGAAAACTTATGACCCTGAAAGACAGTATGAGCAGGCTGTAAACGATATAAACGAAATTATCAATACAATTACAGCCCCTGCTCCGCTTGCAAAGCTTGAAAGCGATAAAAATGTGGAATTTACAAGCACATACACAGAAGAAGAATTTTGCGATATGGTTAATAAAACCAAGGAATATATTTTTGACGGCGATATTTTTCAGTGTGTTGTATCCCGCAGATTTGAAACCGAGTACAAAGGTTCGCTTTTAAATGCATACAGAGTATTGAGAATTACAAACCCATCGCCTTATATGGTATATATGAATATTGAGGGCGATGAGATTATAAGTACATCACCTGAAACTTTGGTTAAACTTCAGAACGGTGTGCTTAATACATTCCCGATTGCAGGTTCAAGACCGAGAGGCGCTACAAAAGAGGAAGATGACGCACTTGCCGATGAGCTTATTAATGACGAAAAAGAGCTTGCAGAGCACAATATGCTTGTTGACCTCGGAAGAAACGATATAGGTAAAATTTCAAAATTCAATTCTGTAAAGGTTACTTCATATCAGCAGATTTTAAGATATTCAAAGATAATGCACATTTGCAGTGAGGTAGAGGGTGAGCTTAAAGACGGACTTGACGCTTTTGATGCGGTTGAGTCGCTTCTTCCGGCAGGCACACTTTCGGGAGCACCGAAAATCAGAGCTTGTCAGATTATAGACGAACTTGAAAAAACACCTCGCGGGGTATATGGCGGTGCGCTCGGATATGTTGATTTTAACGGAAATCTTGATACTTGTATCGCAATAAGAATGGCAGTTAAAAAAGGAAATAAGGTTTATGTTCAGGCAGGTGCGGGAATTGTTGCAGACAGCGACCCTAAGTCGGAGTATCTTGAAACCTACAACAAGGCACTTGCGGTAATAAATGCAGTTAAAAATGCAGGAGAGGTTGAAGCTATATGATTTTATTTATAGATAATTACGACAGCTTTACTTATAATCTTGTACAGTACTGCGGAAGTATTAATCCCGATATAAAGGTAGTAAGAAATGACGAAATAACGGTAGATGAAATCAGAAAACTTAATCCTACCCACATTATTCTTTCTCCGGGTCCGGGTTATCCAAAGGACGCAGGCATTTGTGAAGATGTTATAAGAGAGCTTAAAGGCGAGTATCCGATACTCGGTATTTGCCTCGGACATCAGGCAATATGCGAGGTATTCGGCGCAGAAATTACAAGAGCAATAAAACTTATGCACGGCAAAAAGAGTAATATTAATATTGACAACAGTTGTAAGATTTTTGCCGATTTGCCCAAGGTAGTTGACGGTGCGAGATACCATTCTTTGATTGCAAAAAAGGATACCGTTCCCGATGAGCTTATAGTTACGGCAGAGGACGATATGGGCGAGGTTATGGCAGTTCGCCACAGAGATTACGAAATTTACGGATTACAGTTCCACCCGGAGTCGATACTGACTTCTCACGGTATGGAAATGATAAAGAATTTTATTAATATATGATTACGGATAACACATAGAAAGGGTGACAGAAATGATTAAGGAAGCAATAAAAAAGGTAGTAAACGGTAATAACTTAACTTATGATGAGGCAACAGCCGTAATGAACGAAATGATGAGCGGTACAGCCACTCAAGCACAGACAGCGGCATTTTTGACAGCACTCAAAATTAAGGGTGAAACCATTGACGAAATTACAGCTTGCGCAACCGTAATGCGTGACAAGGCACTTCATGTTAAAAGAGATACCGATGTACTCGACATTGTAGGCACAGGCGGCGACGGAACAGGTACTTTTAATATTTCTACAACAGCGGCTTTTGTAGTTGCAGCCGCAGGAATTTCTGTTGCGAAGCACGGCAACCGTTCAATGTCAAGTAAGAGCGGTGCGGCAGATTGTCTGGAGGCTCTTGGAGTTAATCTTACAATAAGTCCGGAAAAAAGTGAAGAAATCCTTAAAAATACAGGTATTTGCTTTATGTTTGCACAAAGCTACCATTCATCAATGCGATTTGTCGGCCCTGTAAGAAAAGATATAGGAATCAGAAATATTTTTAATGTTTTAGGACCTCTTACAAACCCTGCTTTTGCAAACTTGCAGGTAACAGGTGTGTATTCAGAGGCGCTCGTTGAACCGATTGCAAGAGTATTTGCAAACCTTGGCGTAAAGCGCGGATATGTATTCTACGGTACAGACGGTATGGACGAAGTAACCGTTACTGCTCCTACAAAGGTTTGTGAAATCAACAACGGTAAATTCAGCTCATACGAAATTACTCCGGAACAGTTCGGTATGCCGACATACAGCAGTGCAGACCTTGCAGGCGGTGACGGCAAAGAGAATGCGGAGATTACAAAGCAGATTTTAAAAGGCGAGTTAAAGGGAGCAAAGAGAGATATTGTATTGCTTAATTCGGCTCTCGGTATTTGCGCAGGCGGTAAGGCAGAGAATATTGCCGAGGGTATCCGTCTTGCAGAAACTCTTATTGACAGTGGCAAGGCTTATGAAAAACTTGAGCAGTTTGTAAAGGCTACTAATGAATAACGGTGATATTATGATACTTGAAACAATAGCACAGGCAAACCGAGAAAGATATGCGGAAATTGAAAAACAAATTCCGCTTGAGGAGATAAAAAACAAAGCGCTTTCAATGAACATTACCGATGAATTTCCTTTTGAAAAGGCGCTTGCAAAGGACGGTAGCTCTTATATCTGCGAGGTAAAGAAAGCATCTCCGTCTAAAGGAATAATTGCAGAGGATTTCCCGTATGTGCAGATTGCAAAGGATTATGAAAACGCAGGAGCGTCTGCGATATCCGTACTTACAGAACCGCAGTGGTTTAAAGGTGAAAATAAATATTTGCAGGAAATATCACAGAATGTAAAAATTCCGCTTTTGCGTAAGGATTTTACAGTTTGTGAGTATCAGATATATGAGGCTAAAGTAATCGGAGCGTCTGCGGTGCTTTTGATTTGTGCGTTGCTCGATACCGAAACAATCAGAAAATGGATTGAAATTTGTGATTCACTCGGACTTTCAGCTTTGGTAGAGGCACATACAGAGGAAGAAGTGAAGTCGGCATTAGACGCAGGGGCAAGAGTAATCGGCGTAAATAACCGAAATTTAAAGGACTTTACGGTTGACCTCACAACCTGCACAAGATTGAGAAAACTTGTACCAAAGGAAGTTTTATTTGTCGGCGAAAGCGGAATAAAAACAGCCGAAGATGTGCAGGAGCTTAGAGAAGCAGGAGTAAACGGACTGCTTATTGGCGAAACTCTTATGAGAAATGCCGATAAAAAGAAAGCACTTGAAGAACTTAACGGTGATAAGTTATAAATATATAAGGTATTAGAAAAGGAGATAAATCAATGTCGAAGGGTAAGTTTGGTATTCACGGTGGACAGTTTGTTCCCGAAACTTTAATGAATGCCGTTAATGAATTTGAAGAAGCATATGAAAAATATAAAAACGATCCGGAGTTTGTCGCAGAGCTTGACACACTTATGCGTGAGTATGCCGGCAGACCGTCACTTCTCTATTATGCGGAGAAAATGACAAAGGATTTAGGCGGTGCTAAGATTTATTTAAAGCGTGAGGACTTAAATCATACGGGTTCACACAAACTCAATAACTGTCTTGGTCAGTGCTTGCTTGCCAAAAAGATGGGCAAAACAAGAGTAATTGCAGAAACAGGCGCAGGTCAGCACGGTGTTGCAACAGCAACTGTTGCCGCACTTATGGGACTTGAGTGTGAGATTTTTATGGGCAAAGAGGATACAATCCGTCAGGCTCTTAATGTATACAGAATGAAACTTCTCGGCGCAAAGGTAAATGCCGTTGAAACAGGCACAATGACTCTTAAAGACGCCGTAAACGAGGCTATGCGTGAGTGGACTAACAGAGTTGACGATACTCACTATGTACTCGGTTCGGTAATGGGCCCGCATCCGTTCCCAATGGTTGTAAGAGATTTCCAGAGCGTAATCGGTAAGGAAATCAAAGCACAGCTCCTTGAAAAAGAGGGCAGACTTCCTGATGTGGTTATGGCTTGCGTTGGCGGCGGCAGTAATGCTATGGGCGCATTTTATGACTTTATCGGTGATGAGAGCGTACAGCTTATCGGTTGTGAGGCAGCGGGTCTTGGCGTTGATAATCCGAAGAATGCCGCAACAATCGCAAACGGTACACTCGGTATTTTCCATGGTATGAAATCATATTTCTGTCAGGATAAGTACGGTCAGATTGCACCTGTATACTCAATTTCAGCAGGTCTTGATTACCCGGGTATCGGTCCTGAACATGCTAACTTAAGCGATACAGGCAGAGCAAAATATGTGCCTGTTACCGATGAAGAGGCAGTAAGCGCATTTGAGTATCTTTCACGCACAGAGGGTATTATACCTGCTATTGAGAGCGCACACGCTGTTGCACACTGCATTAAACTTGCTCCTACAATGAGCAAAGACAGCATTATTGTTGTAAATCTTTCGGGCAGAGGCGATAAGGATGTTGCCGCTATTGCAAGATACAGAGGGGAGAATATTTATGAGTAAGATTAAAGATGCCTTCAAAAACGGCAAGGCTTTTATTCCGTTTGTAACCGCAGGAGATCCTGACCTTGAAACTACCGAAAAACTCCTTATAGGTATGAGCGAAAACGGCGCAGATATCATAGAAATCGGTATACCTTTTTCAGACCCGATTGCCGAGGGTGTTGTAATTCAGGAGGCTGACCTCCGTTCTTTGGCGGCAGGTACTACAACCGATAAGATTTTTGATATGGTAAAGAGAATTCGTCCGCAGATTAAGGCGGCTCTTGCCGTAATGACATATATGAACCCTATTTTTGTTTACGGTACAGACGCATTTATGGCAAAGTGCGCAGAGTGCGGTATTTCCGCCGTAATCGTTCCGGATGTTCCTTTTGAGGAAAAGGCAGAGTTACAGCCTTATTGTGATAAGCACGGTGTAGAGCTTGTTTCGCTTATTGCACCGACTTCACACGACAGAATTAAAACCATTGCCAAAGAAGCGCAGGGCTTTGTATATTGTGTTTCTTCAATGGGTGTAACAGGTGTAAGAAAAGAGATTACAACAAATATTGGCGAAATGGTTGACCTTGTTCGTTCTGTAAGCGATACCCCGTGTGCGGTAGGTTTTGGTATTTCAACTCCGGAGCAGGCAAAGCATATGTCACAGTATGCAGACGGTGTAATAGTAGGTTCCGCAATTGTAAAAATCGTTGCTAAGTACGGCAAAGAATGTGTTGAGCCTGTTTGCGAGTATGTAAAGCAGATGAAAGAGGCAATGCAGTAATGAGTAGTGTTGACGAACTTCAGAAAGTGATTGATGACAGCCATAGGATAGTTTTCTTTGGCGGTGCGGGGGTATCTACAGAGAGCGGTATTCCCGATTTCAGAAGTGTGGACGGACTTTATAATCAAAAGTACGATTATCCGCCCGAAACCATACTAAGCCATACATTCTTTGTAAAAAAGACAGAGGAGTTTTATCGCTTTTACAGAGATAAAATGCTTTGTCTTGACAAAAAGCCGAATAAGGCTCATTATAAACTTGCTGAGCTTGAAAAAGCAGGAAAACTCAGCGCAGTAGTTACTCAAAATATTGACGGACTGCATCAGGCGGCAGGCAGTAAGAGAGTGTATGAACTGCACGGAAGTGTGTTGAGAAATTATTGTATGAAGTGCGGTAAATCATATACTGCCGAGTTTATTAAAGAGAGCAACGGTATTCCAAAATGCGAATGTTCGGGAATCATCAAGCCTGATGTTGTGCTGTATGAAGAGGGACTTGACGATAAAACAGTAAACGGTGCGGTTAATGCCATTGCGAATGCAGATACACTGATTATTGCAGGCACAAGCCTCACGGTTTATCCTGCCGCAGGTATGGTGAGATATTTTAAAGGAAATAAACTTGTACTGATAAATCGTGATGCAACGCCAATGGACAGCGCCGCCGACCTTGTTTTTCATGAAAAGGTCGGAGAGCTGCTCGATAAAATTAAAGTCAATATATAAAAGTTTGGTCAACCTTTTCAAAGGTTGTGGGTGTGGGCAAAGCCCACAAATACTTTCAGTTTACGCAATCTAACGATAGCCAAACAAATAGGCGTAAGTATCTGCGAGAGCAATAAAAGAAAATATACTTCATTTACATAGGGGCTGTTTTTTACAGCTCCTTTAGCTTTGCCCGAAAATTAGTCTTACGGTCAGCACGCTCATCACTGCGGCGGTGAAATCGGCAAGCAAAGCGGCAACAAGGGTATGGCGGATTTTTTTTACCTTAATACTGCCAAAATACATTGCCACAGCGTAAAATGTGGTTTCGGATGATCCTGCAAGTACAGAAGCTACCCTGCCTGCAAAACTGTCAGGGCCGCAATCTTCATACAAAGCGGTCAACAAAGCTGTTGAACCACTGCCCGATACAGGTCTTAAGAGAACCATTGGTACAATTTCTTTTGGAAAGCCTAAAAAATCTGCGGCAGGGGAGATAAAGTTACATATAACATCTATTGCACCGCTCGAACGCAGTAAATCTACCGCAAACACCAATCCGATTATAGTAGGTGCAATTGTGTACAGAACTTTTACGCCCTCTCGAACTCCTTTAATAAACAAATCGAAAACAGGCACTCGTTTTATCAGCCCGTACAATACCACAACGGTCGCAAATAGAGGCATTATAATAGCCATAATTTCACCTCGCTTTTTTCAGATTTAGTGTACAGGCAACTGTAAGGGCCACAGTGAGAGCGGTTGCCGAGCTTATCCAAATGGCTGTTATAACCTCAAACGGAGCATTACTTCCGTAGCTTTGTCGAAGTGTGGCAAGGGTAGTAGGCAAAAGCTGCAGAGAGGCGGTATTGAGCACAACAAAAATGACCATTTCATTGCTTGCCGTATCGGAACAGTTGTTTAGTCTGTTAAGTTCTCCCATAGCTTTAAGACCAAACGGAGTGGCGGCATTGCCAAGTCCTAACAGGTTTGCGCTTATGTTCATAGTAATGCTTTTAAAAGCCTCGCTGTTTTTATCAAGCTTTGGAAAAAGCGGTCTCAAAAGAGGCGCAAAAATTTTTGAAATAAGTGCGGTAAAGCCGCTTTCTTCTGCTATTTTCATTATTCCTGACCATAGGCATAGGATGCCTGCCATTGTCAAGAGAAGTTTTATTGATGACGAGCCGCTTTCTATAAGGGCTGTAGACAGTGATTCGGTATTACCGAGTAAAATTGCCGACAACACACTGACAATTATCAGACCTGCCCACACATAACCAAGCATTTATTTCACCTAACTTCCAAAAATCTAAATATAATATCATAAATAAAGCAAATATGACAAAATCCGTTACAAAATTGTATTTACAATTCTTATTTGGTAATTATTGACATATTAACCGTAAAATGGTATAATGATACAGCGATGAAAATTGTCAACCTGTAACTTCGGTTAAGGTTTACAATTAAAAAATACGCACAGAAAACTGTTCAGATAAGGAGATGATATAATGATATTTACTAATTTCAGAGAAATTGACGGAGCTGGCAGAATTGTAATTTCAAAGGATATTCGCAATCATCTTAATATCAAAGCGGGCGATATGCTGCATATCGAGGCTGACAATGATTGCATTACAATAAAAAAAGCAGAAGAAAAATGCATTTTCTGCAATTCGTCCGAAAATCTGAAATGTCTTAAGGGCAAATTTATATGCTCAAATTGTATCAATGCACTTAATAATTAATTATTATTAAAAAAGGGTAGGGCACACCGACGGTTAATTTAAACTGTCGGTGTGATTTTTGTTCTTATAAAATATATATGCAATTATTTGATTTTATGAGTGTGCGTTAAATATTATTGCAATTATAGATTTAATTTTTGGGATATTCTTGATATATTATGGTTTAGCGGAACAAATCAGAAAAGCAATTATAAAAGTTTGGTCGACCTTTTCAAAGGTCGTGGGTGTGGGCAAAGCCCACAAATACTTTCCGTTATGCAATCTAACGATAGCCAAACAGCTCGCTGTTGGGCGGCATGAACACAACGGCGAAAGCCCTTAAATGCGATAGCAACAAAAAGCCATTCATTAAACAATAAATAAGCAAATTCTTTTCTAAAAGGCTGTCGCCTGTTTTAACAAACTTAGTTTTAGCACGCAAACAGCGTGGCTGTTTGCGCCTGATAAATTGTTCTATCGGAAGATTTTATGGGCGCTGCCCAAACCCGCAATTTTTGAAAAAATTGAGTAAACTTTTTTGTTTTTTGGAGGATAATTTAGCGTTAGCTAAATTTCAATGCCCGACCGACACTCCGCTAAAACATAATTTATTGAAAATTTTGACAAAAAAAGTGCCCTGCATATGGCAAGGCACTTAAGTTTTAACAATTATTCTTCTGTATTTTCGCACTGTACCGGCTTTTCGGTTGATTCGGCAGTTTTTTCTGTAACAGTTTCTTCTGTCTTTTCTTCTGCTTTCTCTTCAACCTTTTCCTCTGCGACAGGTGCGGATTCTTTGGGTTCTTCAGCTTTTGGTTCTTCTGCGGTTTCGGGAGCTTTTGTTTCTTCGGCTTCATTTGCAAGTTCCGCAATATCGTCGCCGTCAAGGCACAGGTCAAGCTCTTCAAGGAGCATTGCGTTTTGTTTTTTCTTGTGCTGTTTTATAGCAAACACGGTAGCTGATACTGCTACAAGTGCGCCAAGTGCACCGGCTGCGGCGCAAATTAATTTTTTATTATCATCCATATTAAACACCTCATCAATTATGTTTTTATTTTTGTTCAATAATTATTCAAAATAAAAATGCTTATTAAAATGAATTATCACTTTAATAAGCATATTATATCATAAATTTTATGCAATGCAATACTTAATTTGCAAAATTTGTCAATAAATTTTGAGCGTTTTGCACATAATCAAAACGTTCTGTCGATTAATATACAAAAACTAAAAATATATTTATAATCATTTTGAATATTCGCAATAGTTTCCCAAAAAGCTGAATTCAGGCATTTCCGCACTTAACTGTGCTATAAGGTCTGTAACCTCTTTACTGCTTACATTGCCTGAAAAATCAAGGTAAAACAGGTATTCAAACCCCTCGTCACTGCTTGGGCGTGGGCGAGATTCAATTTTCGTAAGGTTAAGACCGAGAGAATTAAATCTGCAAAGTAAGCCGTAAAGCGAGCCCGTAACATGAGGAAGTGAGAAACAAAGGCTGATTTTGTTTGAATCGGGTGTGATGAACAGCTTTTTGGAAATAACAATAAATCTTGTTGTGTTTTTATCGTTATCCTGCAAATGATTGTCAAGCACTTTTAAACCGTATTCCTCTGCCGCCTTGTATGAGCAGATAGCCGCAACATTAAGGCGCTTTTCCTTTGCCACATCACGAGCGGCAATTGCTGTATTTGAACATGGTGTAGAGTCAAAATTATTTTTTGCAATGTAGTCTGCACACTGTGAAAGTGACTGCGGATGCGACCATACCTTTTCAATATCCGAAAACTCTGCCTGTTTTAAACCTCCAAGACAGTAATCAATAGGCAAATCAAGTGCGCCGACAATGTAAAAACGGTGCTTAAGTATTAGGTCATATACGGCAGAAACCGAGCCTGCGTTTGAGTTTTCAACAGGAAGTACGCCGAATGTAATTTCTCCTTTATCAACTGCGTCAAAAACATCACCGAAAGACTTATAGCAATGTGCCTCCGCATCGGGGAACAGGCGTATTGTTGCCTCGTGACCGTTAGCGCCTTTAATGCCCTGATAACCGACTTTAACATTGGTTTTCGGTATCTCGGTTTCAACATTGCTGATAACCTCTTTTATATCTGCACCACTGCCGACAATATTATGTTGTAAAGCTCTTGAAAGCTCCATAATATTTGAGTAAAGCAGTCTTGCGTATGAACCGTACTCGCCGCCACGCTCTTCGATAGCGTCAAGAATTTCGTTTTCTCTTGCCTGATTCAGAACAGGAATATTGTTGGCTTTTTTGTAATTACCTACCTCTTTGGCACAATCCATTCTCTTTTTGAAAAGTTCAATAATCTGTTCATCTATACTGTCAATTTCAGTTCTGATTTCTGAAAGATTTCTCATTTTATTCATCCTTATTATAAAAGATTTAATATAGCAACGGCTGTGACAGCCTCAATAACAGGCACGGCTCTCGGTACAATACACGGGTCGTGTCTGCCGTTTATAACAAGTTTTGCATTTTCTTTTTTCTGCAAATCGACTGTGTCCTGTTCTTTAGAAATAGACGGAGTAGGCTTTACTCCTGCTTTGAATATAACAGGCATACCGTTTGTGATACCGCCGAGAATACCGCCGCAGTTGTTGGTTTTTGTTACAACTTTGCCGTCTTTGTATTCAAAAGGATCATTGGACTGTGAGCCACGCATTTTAGAGAGTTCAAAGCCTTTGCCGAATTCAATGCCCTTTATTGCAGGCACACCGAAAACAGCTTTTGCGATTACACCCTCAACACCCTCAAACATCGGCTCGCCTATGCCTGCCTCAATTCCGCTTACGGCACATTCGATTGTACCGCCGATACTGTCCTGAGCAAGTCTTGCCGATTCAACTTCTGCACGCATTTTTTCTTCGACCGAATCGTCAATAAGTGCAAAAGAGCTGTTGTTTAATTTATTTATAAGTTTGTCGTCAATAGAAACAGGGTTAAAAGATTTGTCGTTTACATTGCCGATGCTTGCAATATGAGCGGCAATTTTAATACCTTTTTCTTCAAGAATCTGACGGCAGATTGCACCCGCAAAAACTATAGGAGCGGTAAGTCTGCCCGAAAAATGACCGCCGCCGCGAATATCGTTGCTTGCGTTATATTTAACATAAGCCGTGTAGTCGCTGTGACCCGGACGAGGACAATTGAGAAGATTGCCGTAGTCGCCGCTTTTTGTGTTTGTATTTTCAATTACCGCACATAACGGTGCGCCTGTAAGAGTATCTCCAAGCATACCGGAAAGTACCTTTGGCAGGTCGCTTTCTTTGCGTGGGGTTGCGGTTTTGTCTTTGCCGGGAGCTCGTCTTGACATCTGAACAAGCACTTTGTCCATATCAATTTTTACGCCGGCAGGAAGTCCGTCGATTACAACTCCTATACCGTTGCCGTGGCTTTCGCCAAAGACAGAAATTTTTATTTTTTCACCGTAGGTCGAGGACATTTGCCTTTCCTCCTATGCTGTTATAGTCTATATAAAAATCGGGGTAGCTTTTGTTAATGCTCATTGCAAAAGTGGCGGTTATATCTTCATCACTTCTTGCGGCGCAAACAGCGGCAGACATAACGATTCTGTGATCGTTGTAGCCGTTTACATTTCCTCCTTTAAGAGAAGAAACCCCTGTGATTTCAAGTCCGTCCGAAAGTTCCTTTACTTTGCCGCCGAGATTATTCAGCAATTCGGCGGTGGCTTTAAGTCGGTCACATTCTTTTATTCTTAATCTTTCGGCATTGATAATCTTTGTCGTGCCCTCTGCAAATGCCGCACATACCGAAAGTACGGGAACAAGGTCGGGAATTTGAGATGCGTCAATGGTGATTGCCTTTAATTCCCCTTTTTCAACAGTTACTTCGTTGTCAAGCTGAGTAACTTTAGCGCCGAATCGGGTAAGAATTTCAGCGCATTTCTTGTCGCCCTGCGTGGAATCCTTTGCAACTCCCTTTACGGTTACTTTACCGCTGACAGCGCCGAGTACCATAAAGAAAGCCGCCTGTGACCAGTCACCGTCTGTTGTATAGTCGCAAGTCTTATATGATTGACCGCCTTTAATATGCCAGCCTTTTTCTGTGGCTTGAATATTCACACCAAATTGTTTCATTGTGCGGATAGTCATTGCAATGTAGCCAACGCTTTCAAGCGGGGAAGTGAGTACAATTTCGCTGTCACCCTCAAGAATCGGCAGAGCAAGCAAAAGTCCTGTGATGAACTGTGAGCTTACATTGCCGGGAATTTCAAAAATTCCGCTTTTCAGCTGACCTTTGATTTCAAGGGGAAGTCCTCCCTCGGTTTTGCAGACGGTACCCGCCTTTGGCAAAGCCTCTGTAAATATTCCGATAGGGCGTTGCGGAAGTTTGCCTTTGCCCACAAATGTTGCGTTAATATTGCCGACAGCGGCAATCGGAATAAAAAATCTTAATGTACTGCCGCTTTCTCCGCAATCAAGCAAAGCGGTTTTGTTTTTATACATATTTGTGCCGTCAACTGTGAGAACATTGTTTTCAAGTACAGCGTCAGCGCCAAGTGCTTTAATACAGCCGATAGTTGCCTTAATATCGTTTGAAAGGGCAACGGGAGAAATTCTGCTTACTCCGTTTGCCATGGCTGCGCAGATTATGGCTCTGTGAACATCACTCTTTGACGGCGGTACATTTACAGTTCCGTTTGGAACAAACGGGCTGAATTTTACATCAGACATATGTATCCTCCAATCAGGTTGTGATAAAGTCGCAGAGATTGGCAAGTTCAACTTTCTTTGTAAAGCTGTCGCCTATTTTTGTTAAAAGTACAAGGTCAATTGAGCTGCCTGCTGTCTTTTTATCGCCTTTTGCAGCCTGTGCCATCTGCTCAAAGGTAGATTTATCTGTAGTCGGCAGACCGTATTTTTTGCAAAGCGCACAAATTTTGTCGGCTGTGCCTTTTTCGGTAATTCCGTGTTTTTCACCTGCTTTTGTAATAAGCACCATACCGATTGCGACAGCCATTCCGTGGCTTATGCCTTTAAAGTTATAGATTTTTTCAATAGCGTGTCCGAGAGTGTGACCGAAGTTTAAGAGCTTTCTTTCGCCTGCCTCTTTTTCGTCACGGTTTACAACATCACGCTTTATTGAAACGCAGATTTCGATAATATCTTCAATATGCTCAAGTGCATTTTGATTTTCAAGATTTTCAAAGAGTTTTTCGTCTTTAATGCAGCCGTATTTTATAACTTCACCCATACCGTCGCAAATATAATCATCGGTAAGGGTTTTGAGCGTGTCGGGGTCAATCAATACGGCAATAGGCTGATGAAATGCGCCGACAAGGTTTTTGCCCTGCGGTAAATCAACGCCTGTTTTTCCGCCTACAGATGAATCAACCTGTGAAAGGAGAGAGGTAGGAATCTGAATGAAATCAATTCCACGCAGATAGCTTGCAGCGGCAAAGCCTGCCATATCGCCCACAACACCGCCGCCGAGAGCTACAACAATATCTTTTCTTGTCATAGAAAATTCCGCAAGTGTGTTGTACATTTCCGCAATAGAGCCGAGGTGCTTTTGCTCTTCACCTGCTTTAAAAATATGTGTTGCAACTTTAAATCCCCCTTTTTCAAGAGAATTTTTCACTCTGTCCATATAAAGCGGAGCAACATTGCTGTCTGAAATTATAGTAACCTTTTCTGCCTTTGAAAGAGCCTTTGCGTATTCGCCGCATTTGTCAAGTATTCCTCTTTCAATGCAAATATCATACGGCTTGCCCGTATCTACTCTGACTGTTCTCATAATGCACCTCAATTCTATTCGCCGAGAGCAGTTTTTACCTTGTGTCCCTGCTCCAATAATTCTGCAAGAGTTTCTCTGTCTTCTGCTTTGATTGCGTCTTTAATTTTTGTAATATTGTCAATGAGTATGTCAAGCTCGGTAATAAGCGGTTCACGATTCTCAAGGAAAAGTTCGCTCCAAAGTTGTGAATTGATATTTGCAACTCGTGACACATCACGATAACTGCCGGCTGAAAATCCCTTATGATTTGGACAGCACGGACTCATTACATAAGAACAAGCCAACACATGGGGGAGCTGTGAGGTGAATGCAATCATTCTGTCGTGTTCTTCGGGAGTGGTAATTTTAACTGTGCCAAAACCGATTTTTCTTGCAAGATTGGCAAGAATTTCAATTTTATCCTCAGGTGCTCCGCACGGAGTAATTATGTAGCTTGCGTTCTTATACAGGTCAGCCTCCGAAACATCAAATCCGTTGGTTTCTTTGCCTGCCATTGGGTGACTGCCAATGAATACAAAGCCGTATTTTTTTGAAAGAGCAGAAAGACTTGGGCAAATTGCTCGCTTAATTCCCGAACTGTCGGTTACAATAGCGCCGCTTTTTATATAGCTGCCGTATTTTTCTATGAAATCTACCGCAGCCTGCGGATAAAGTGCCAAAATTATAATATCACATTCACCGAGGCTTTCGGGAGTACCGATTTTGTCGATTGCGCCCGCCTCAAGTGCCTTTTCTGCTGTTGCCTGCGTTCTGTTAATACCGATTACAAAGTTGTCGGTATATTTTTTTATAGCCTTGCAAAAGCTGCCGCCTATAATACCAAGACCGATAACGGCAATGTTCATTTTTCAGTGCCTCCGAATAAATATATAAAATAAAATTATTTGCTGTTGATTTTGTCAATTGAGCTTTTGAGTGCAAATACTTTCTTTGCAACCTTATCAAACTGTTCGGGTGTGAGTGACTGCGCACCGTCCGAAAGAGCGTGCGGCGGGTCATTATGAACCTCAATGATAAGACCGTCTGCGCCTGCGGCAACTGCCGCCATTGCAAGCGGCTCAACAAGCCATGACTTGCCTGCTGCGTGGCTTGGATCAACGATTACAGGAAGATGTGAAAGAGCCTTTACAACAGGAATTGCGGAAATATCAAGTGTATTTCTTGTAAATGTTTCGTATGTTCTTATGCCTCTCTCACAAAGAATAACCTTGTCGTTACCGCCTGCCATAATGTACTCGGCACTCATAAGCCATTCTTCAATGGTAGCGGAAAGACCTCTCTTTAAAAGAATAGGTTTGTCAATCTTGCCAAGTTCTTTTAAAAGCTCAAAGTTCTGCATATTTCTTGCGCCAACCTGAATAATGTCAACATTCTCGAACATATCAATGTGAGATGCTCTCATAATTTCGGTAACAATAGGAAGTCCTGTCTCTTTTCTTGCAATCTTTAAGAGGTCAAGACCTTCTGCTTTTAAGCCCTGGAAAGCGTACGGTGAGGTTCTCGGCTTGAATGCGCCGCCTCTTAAGAATGTTGCGCCCGATGCCTTTACGCTCTTTGCAATATCGACAATTTGAGTTTCGCTTTCAACTGAGCATGGACCTGCCATAATGTGCAGACTGCCGCCGCCGATTGTTATATCATCATTGATTTTGATTTTTGTATCGTCCGGGTGGAACTTTCTGTTAGCCTTTTTGTACGGTTCCTGAACTCTCTTAACATTTTCTACAATGTCTTGAGCGTCAATGTAGTCCATATCAATTTTAGTAGTGTCGCCGATAAGTCCGAGAACTGTTGAATGCACACCTTCCCATTTATTTACTTTTACATTGTATTCCTCTTTGAGCATATTTGTAAAATTCATAATCTGCTCGGGTGAGGCTGACGGTTTTAATACAATAATCATTTTTTAAACTATCCTTTCATTCCCATTTAAATAATTTATACATATTTTACCACTTTAAAGTGTTACAGTCAACCCTGTAATATGCGTAATTATTTTTCTTGCGTATCAATAGCGTTAAGGATTGCATATGCTGTTTTGAGCGGAGTGCTTTTGCCGCTCACCGTTATGTCAGCGGCAGAAAGATATATCGGAAGTCGCTTTTCATAAAGCTGACGCATTGCTTCATCCTTGTCGGGACGCTGTAAAAGCGGTCTTGTTGTATCGTTTTTAAGTCTTTGTTTTATAATGTCAAGCGGAACATCGAGCAGAACTATTTTGTCCTTTCCTCTGAAAGCGTCAATATTTCTTTGGAAAGTAAAAGCACCTCCGCCGGAGGCAATTACAAGTCCTTTTGTATCTGCAAGCTCCAAACAAGCCTCGTGCTCCATATCTCTGAAACGGTTTTCACCGTATTTTTCAAAGATTTCGGATACTTTCATTCCTGCCTTTTCTTCAATGTAAGAGTCCATATCAACGAACTTTCTGCCTGACTTACGGGCAAGATTTCTGCCGACGGTTGTTTTTCCGCAACCCATAAAGCCACATAAAACTATATTGTCCAATCTTAGGCCCTCCAAAAATTATCTGTTCTTTAACTCGTCAGACGCTGCAATGCATATCTTTTCGATTTCGGCGGGGTCATAAACGGAGCCGTCCCATATTTCGTGTGAAACAACAGCCTGCCATACAAGCATAGACATACCGCCGACAGCGTTTGAACCGTTTGCTTTTGCTTTTTGGATAAGTACGGTTTCGAGCGGATTATATACTGCGTCAAAAACATTTTTGCATTTTGCGATAACTTCATCGCTTACGGGCTGATTTTCAACATTAGGGAACATTCCTATAGGAGTTGCGTTGATAAGTACATCAATGTCGCCGTTAAGCTCACTGATAAGACAGTAT
This sequence comes from Ruminococcus sp. FMBCY1, assembly GCF_023921805.1. Lineage (GTDB taxonomy): Bacteria > Bacillota > Clostridia > Oscillospirales > Acutalibacteraceae > Ruminococcoides > Ruminococcoides intestinale_A. Next base: position 2,083,217 of record NZ_CP074197.1, read on the forward strand.
GACGGTTGAGAACCGATAACAGTGCTCTTAATTTCTTCGCAAAGTTTCTTTGCAATTTCGACATCTTCCAATCTTACTGCAAAAAGAACGGGAATGTTTTTGAGAACAACCTCATAAGCCATTGTTCTTGCAACGCCGCCGCAGCCTAAAATTACAACTCTGCCGTTTAATTTGATTTTTGCCGCATCAAGAGCCTTTAAAAATCCGTCGGGATCTGTGGTGTAGCCTTTTGCTGTGTAATCTCTGTTGTCAACAGTGTTTACACTGCCGTACATATTTGCTTTTTCATCAATTTCATCAAGATACTGAATAATATTCTGCTTGTGAGGAATTGTAATGTTATAGCCGCTCAATTTAGATAAAATGTGGTCGTATTCATATCCGAGACTTTCCGGAGCAACATCAAGTTTTGTATAAACGGCGTCGATTCCTGCAAGCTCAAACAATTTTGTATGTATAAAAGGTGACATAGTATGTCCGATAGGATGACCGATTACTGCATATTTTTTAGTACTCATAAAAATATACCCCCTAAAAAAATTTTTGGTAAAAATAGAAAAATTTTAAAATTCTATTGACAAAAGAATAAATAAACAATAATATAATCTAAGAAGCAAACCGATTACTCGATTGCTTATTCCATTGTAGCATAAAATATGTACTTTTGTCCATAATTACAATGGATACATTAAATATTTTTTTATTATGGGAGGAATTCCAATGGTATTGGAAAAAGTTAAGGCAATTCTTGCTGAGCAGTTCGATGTTGAAGAAGATAAGGTAACAGCTGATACAGATTTACAGGAAGATCTCGGTGCTGATTCACTTGATGTAGTAGATTTACTTATGTCAATTGAAGACGAGTTCGGTGTAGAAGTTCCCGATGATGAGATTGAGAACATCAAGACTGTTGGTTCACTTGTTTCTTACATTGAGGCAAATGCATAATTGAATTAAAAACTTGAGGTCAGGCGGTTTGTCTGACCTCTTTTACTTTTTATAGGCTCTATGTCAATAGTTGGGGTAAACCCGAAAAAGAAGAATTGAAACGAACAAGCGATAGTAAATCAAGCTATCGCTTGTTTTTGCATTTGGTGAGAAAACATATGTAAAATACGGTTACGGAAACGCTTAAAATTTCTGTAACCATAAGCATTACGCTTAAGTACCTTAATCTTGTTGTTGCAGCCTTCGGTAAAACCGTTGGTGATAGCAGAAGAAAAAGAATTCAGAATACCTGGAAGCCAATTGAGCATAGAGTTAGCACATTTTACAAATTGTGCAATACCACAGTCTAAAGCAGAATTTATCCAATCAGAAAAAGCTGTTTTTGCAGACTGTCGGTCTTTGCAATCAAGGATTTTAAGGAAATCCTCTTTGTAAAAATGAGCAGTAGAAAGAGTTGGAGAAGTAAAAAGCATAACATTTACCTGTTGTTTTTGTTCGTCAGAAAGGAGGTCAAATCTTTTTAGTAAAAGCTGTCTTGATTGCTTGAAGTATCTGCGATGAGATTTGCTGAATTTCTTTTGTTCCTGCTTACGAACAGCCTCAAAAGCCCAGATAACTTGCCGTATCCAATGGTATTTATCAACAATCTGTGAGGCATTTTTAAACCACACAGAAGAAATATTAGAGTAGGGTTTCCACATATCACTGACAAAAAACTGAACCTTGTCACGCTGTGACTTATCAAAATGGTTAAAATACTCAGTTAGGAAATGCGCATATCTTTTTGGAAGAATGTCCAAAACAACCTTGTTGACAGGATCGGTGAGAATACATTGATACTTTTCACTGTTCGTATTGCCTTTAAATTCATCAATAGAAATAGCAGATGGGAGCTTTTTAGGAGCGTAGGAAACTAAATCAAAAACCCTGATTACGGAGCTTACAGAGAGGTTAACCTCTCTTGCAACGCTTGAAAAAGAAACTTCATTTCTCAATTTGTCAATGATATACAAAGACAATCTGTTAGTCATACGATGATAACGAGGGAGGAAATCGACATTTTCAGGGAAACGCTTGCCACAGGAGCAACGATATCGACGCTTATAAAGATGAATAAAGATGTGCTTGCCAAAGGCAGGAATATCCTTTATAGGCTGTTCACGATAATCGTGAACCTTATCAGTTAAATTGCCACAGCAAGGACATTTGTGAGGTTTTCGTTTTAACCGGCAGTTAATATGGATTGAATTATCAATTTCTTCAATTTTTTCTATATCAACATCTTGCAATCCTAAGAGTTTTTCGGTAAAATATTTGTAGAGCATATTTGTTCCTCCGTTTCTGGTTTCTAGTCAATTCCATTTTAACGGATTTTAGACAAATATGCTCTACTTTTTTTAAAATTATTTTTGTAGGATCTATTTGTTACCCCAACATTTATTATAGAGCCTTTTTATAATAAAAATAATGTCGGTACTTGCAAAAAAAATTAATTATAGTATAATAGAAATGTTATAATACACGAATATTTCTTAAGTTGGAGGAATGAAAATGGCAGACAACAAAAAAATGGTTGAAGCTATTACAAGCAGAGATGAAGACTTTGCTAAATGGTACACTGACATTGTAAAAAAAGCCGAGCTTGTTGATTATTCAGGCGTTAAGGGATGTATGGTTATCCGTCCTTACGGTTATGCTATTTGGGAGAATATACAGGCTGACCTTGACAGAAGATTTAAAGAAACAGGTCACGAAAATGTGTATATGCCTATGTTTATCCCTGAAAGCCTTTTACAGAAAGAAAAGGATCATGTAGAGGGTTTTGCACCTGAATGTGCATGGGTAACTGTAGGCGGCAGTGAAAAACTTAACGAGCGCCTTTGTGTTCGCCCTACTTCGGAAACTCTTTTCTGCGAACATTATCAGAAAATTATCAACACATACAGAGATCTTCCAAAACTCTACAATCAGTGGTGCAGTGTTGTAAGATGGGAAAAAACAACCCGTCCTTTCCTCAGAACTTCCGAATTCCTTTGGCAGGAAGGTCACACAATGCATGCAACGGCAGAAGAGGCAAAGGAAGAAACACTCCGTATGCTCCATGTTTACGAGGCATTCTATAAAGAAATTCTTGCTATTCCGGCTGTAATCGGCAGAAAGACAGAGAAAGAAAAGTTTGCCGGTGCAGAAGAAACCTATACAATTGAGCCGATGATGCACAACGGTGTTGCTCTCCAGGGCGGTACATCACACTACTTTGGCGATGGCTTTGCAAAGAGCTTTGGCATTACATTTACAGGCAAAGACAATAAGCAGCATTATCCGCACCAGACATCATGGGGTGTGTCAACAAGAATGATCGGTGCTATCATTATGGTTCACAGCGATGATGACGGTCTTGTGCTCCCGCCGAGAATTTCACCTGTACAGGTTGTAATTATTCCTGTTGCACAGCATAAGGAGGGCGTACTTGATAAGGCTTACGAACTTAAGGCAGAGCTTACAAAGCGTTTCAGAACTAAACTTGACGACAGCGACCACGCACCGGGCTGGAAGTTTGCTGAGTATGAGATGAAAGGCGTGCCTGTAAGAGTTGAGATTGGCCCTAAGGATATAGAAAAGGGTCAGTGCGTAGTTGTAAGAAGAGATACCCGTGAGAAGTATTTTGTACCGCTTGAGGGACTTTCCGATTATATTGCAGAGCTTCTTGATACAATTCATAACGATATGTATGAAAGAGCACGCAAGAATACAGAAGAAAAAACATTTACAGCAACAAACTTTGACGAATTTGTTGATACCGCCAAGAATCACCCGGGCTTTATTAAGGCTATGTGGTGCGGCGACAGCGCTTGTGAAGATAAACTCAAGGATGCTACAGGCGGTGTTAAGAGCCGTTGTATTCCTTTTGTCGAGGAGCACATCAGCGATGTTTGTGTATGCTGCGGCAAACCTGCTAAGCACCAGGTTTATTGGGGCAAGCAGTATTAATTGATTTTATATTTGAAATGTATAAGGAGGTGCTGAGGCTATGCCGATTAAGGTTCAGAGCAATTTGCCTGCAATAAAGGTGCTTGAGTCTGAGAATATTTTTGTTATGCCAAACGAAATAGCGATAAAGCAGGATATTCGTCCGCTTAAGATTATTATTTTAAACCTGATGCCGACAAAAATTACAACCGAAACCCAGCTTCTAAGACTTTTGGGCAACAGTCCTCTACAGGTTGACATTGAGCTTTTGCAGATGGCATCGCATACATCAAAAAACACCTCACCTCATCACCTGACTACTTTTTATAAAACCTTTGACCAAATAAAGGATGAAACCTTTGACGGTATGATAATCACGGGCGCACCGGTTGAACAGCTTGAGTTTGAAGATGTTGACTATTGGGAAGAGCTTTGCAAGATTATGGAATGGTCAAAGCACAATGTTTATTCCACACTCCACATTTGTTGGGGTGCGCAGGCGGGTTTGTATTATCATTACGGTATCCAAAAGCATAAACTTAAGGAAAAGTTAAGCGGTATTTATAATCATACGATTTTAGACCCGCATCATCCGCTTATGCGTGGCTTTGACGATACTTTCTGTATTCCTCATTCAAGATATACGGGAGTAAGGGAAGATGATATACGCAGAAACAGCGCACTTGAAATCCTTGCAGTGTCAGAGCTTGCGGGAGTGGCTATAGTTACCAATAAATCCGGCAGACAGGTATTTGTAATGGGACACGCCGAGTATGACAGAGATACCCTTGCAAGCGAGTATTTTCGTGATGAGAACAAGGGAATCAATCCGAAAGTTCCGTACAATTACTTTCCGAATGACGATGCGTCGCTCACACCGCCAATGGTGTGGAGAAGTAACGCAACATTGCTTTTTACAAATTGGCTTAACTATTATGTATATCAGGCAACACCGTACGATTTACAGGACTTGCTTGAAAAATATCCGCATTAAACTAAAAACCATGAGCAGTTCATTTTGGACTGCTCTTTTTGTATGCTTATAAATATCTGTTGACAAATACGAATAAATTGATATAATAGTATTAGTTAATTAGATAATTAACTAATTAACTAATACATAAAAGGGGTGATTTTTATGGGAGATGTATGGAAAGCTTTGGCTGACCCTACAAGGCGAAAAATACTTAAACTTTTAAAAAAGGATAGTTTAAATGCCGGAGAAATTGCTGCGGAATTTAATATGACCAAACCATCAATAAGTAATCATCTCAGTATTTTAAAGCAAGCTGACCTTGTGGATTCAGAAAAAATAGGTCAAAATGTAATTTATTCGTTGAAAACAAGCGTATTGGAAGATATGTTAAAAATGTTGTCCGATTTAACAGGCAGAGAGGATAAATAATATGAAAAAATATATTTTGTTAATTATATCATTGATTAATATTGCTGTAACAGGTGTTTTTATTGCTTTTAATCCAAATGAAGAGTTGCCCTCACATTATAATGTTAATGGGATTGCAGATGCCTATTCATCAAAATGGATGCTTTTATTTATTCCGAGTATTCTTGTATTGTTTTCAATTATATATGCGATTTACGCAAAGGTTAAAGAAAATGATGAAAACTATAAGTCGTACCGAAAATATGCCGTAAGATGTATAGTATCAATTTTTGCTTTTTTGTTTTTATTTTTTTGGATGCTGATTGCACTGATATTGCAAAATAAAGTAAATATAGATAATCTGTTTTTACCGTTAATTTGTATTTTTATGGGCTGTATGTTTGTTTATTTATTCAATTTAATGCCTAAAATAAAGCAAAATTCTTTGCTTGGCATACGAACAAACGCCACATTGAGCAGTAAATCCGTTTGGAAAAAAGTACATCGCTTTGCAGCTTATTTTGGAGTGATGTGTGGAATTGCAGTAATAATATTAGGCATAATTTCATTATTCATAATAAATATAAGTAATGTATTGTTCTTTATATCAATTATTATAGTATTGGTAAGCGCAATAGTTCCTGCAATATACGGAGAAATAATATATTCAAAGGAAAGAACATCAAATAATTACATAGAATAAACATTATAAAATCCCGATAAGGCAAAAAATTCACCTTATCGGGATTTTTACAATTTACAAGACAGTTGCAGAGCTAAACGCTCATTTTTTCTCGTATGAGGGCAAGAATTTTGCGTTCTCTGCGGCTGATCTGCACCTGCGTCATTGCAAGGCAGTCGGCGGTTTGTGATTGGGTTTTATTCTGAAAATAGCGCAGATGTATAATCTTTCTGTCACGCTCATCAAGTTCGGCAATTGCATCATTAAGGCTCAACCGTTCGGTGATTTCTTCTTGCGAATCGCTTACGGGTATGTCTATTCGGGAATTTCCCTCATCATCATAATCGGCATTAAGGGATAGGGGAGAAGAGCCGGCAGAAAGCGCCTCGCAAATCTTATCTTCACTTACATTCAAAGCCTGCGAAAGCTCGGTAACGCTCATTTCTCTGCCGTTGTTTTTTTCGTACTCGGTATTAAGTCTGCAAATTTTCATTGAAAGTTCCTTAAGAGTGCGACTAACCCGTACAGAACCTCCGTCACGAAATATACGCTTGATTTCTCCCAATATAACCGGTACGGCATAGGTAGAGAATTTTAGTCCACGGCTTTCGTCAAAACGCTCTACGGCTTTTGCAAGTCCCAAACAACCTGCCGAAAACAGTTCTTCGTATTCCACTCCTTTGCCTGTAAAATGCTTACAGCAGGAATGGACAAGTCCCATATGCTTTTGTGCGAGAGAGTTTTTATCCCCGATAATATCACCACGGCTTTCCGACATACCGTTTAACGACCTCTTGAAAGGAATCTGCCCGATGAAATGACTTTTTCAAGCGTAACGGCAGTGCCTTTTCCGACAGTGGATTTGACTTTTACTTTGTCGCAAAAGCTCTGCATAACCGCAAAGCCAAGACCTGCTCTGTCTTCTTCGGGAGCGGTGGTAAAGAGCGGTTCCATTGCCTTTTCAATGTCTGCAATGCCGCAGCCTTTGTCACGAATTTTTATTACTACTTTGTTGTTTTCGTAAATTTTTCCGTTTATGTAGACAGTTCCGCTTTCTCTGCGGTAGCCATGCACAATGCAATTTGTTACAGCCTCGGAAACTGCGGTTTTTATGTCTGAAAGTTCGGCAACGGTTGGATCAAGACCGATGACGAATGCAGAAACCGCACTTCGGGCAAAAGCCTCGTTACTGCTTTTTGACGGAAAGCTAAGGCTCATTTCGTTTATTAAATTCATCTCAGCACCCCCAATCCCTCAAGCCCGGAAAGAGCAAACAGCCTGTACATATTTTCGGGTATGTTAATTACCCTGACAGAACCTCCGAGTAATTTCATCTGGCGGTATCTTCCGAGTACAAGACCGATTCCTGAGCTGTCCATAAACGATACCCCGGAAAAGTCAAGGTTTAACAGCTTTGGCTTAATTGATTCACAGATTCCGTCAAGCTTTGTGCGTATTCTTGCGGCAGAGTCATGGTCAAGTTCACCCTCAATGAACGCTGTCAGCACATTGTTTTCAAATTTTGTTTTGAGCATTTTAAACATCCTTTTTACTGAAAATTCAGCTCGCTATTTTGCCTTATAAAGGCAAATAAAAACTCCATAACTATATAATAATAGATATGGAGTGAAAATTTTGTTTTATTATGTTGCAGATAAAATTATTTGTTAAGTGTGGTCAGATAATTATAAAAATCCTCAAAACTTCCGTTTTTGTATGATGAATAATCCTTATCATTACGGTTTATAATGCAGTCGGTAATTAAAAATGTGTCAAAACCGAGTTCGGCGGAGCACAAATCTTCGTCAACATCATTGCCGACCATAAGGCTTTCTTTTGGAGAAATGCTGCATTTTTCGCATAAATCTTTAAAATACAGAAGATTGGGTTTACAGCTTGACGAGTTGTCATAAACGGTAATATATTCAAAATCTTCGGGATTAAGTCCTGCCCATTCAAGTCTTTTATATGTAGCCGGCTTAGGAAAAATCGGGTTTGTTGCGGCAATTACTTTGTATCCGTTTTCTTTTGCAAAATCAACACATTTTTTTGCATAAGGATTAACGAAGGTTGCGGTCTTTGCGGCGACAAATTCATTATTATAATAATCGGTAAACATATCTTCGTATTTAATAAGGTCAACACCACTTACTTTTGCGGCGGCTTTCCAAAACACATCTCTGTTAAGTGCGGAACCGTCGTTTTTAGCCATGGCGCCAAGCCCTGCCATTATAGAATCGGTAAGCGCTTTCGGCTCGATTTTAAGTACAGGTATCATTTTTTCGCAGAGTGAACCAAAATAATATTTAACAAATTCGTGAACATCCATAGGTAAAAGTGTGCCGTCAACATCAAATAAAATATTTTTGTACATAGTCATACCTCCACAATAATTATACATTTTTTGTCAAATGATTGCAAGATTAAAAAAATTGTGTATAATAAAATTAGATTTTTAACTTATAAAAACGGAGGTAACAGTATGAAAATTGTACTGACGGACGCACAAACTGTTGTGGATAATCTTGTACCTGCCGACCGACTTTCACAGTTCGGCGAAGTGGTGCAGTACGGACTTCTCACATATGATGAGGTCGCAGAAAAGATTGCGGACGCAGATATGGTTATCTGCAACAAAACCCGACTTGACGAGGGTTCATTAAAACTTGCAAAGAATTTAAAATATATCGGACTTTTTGCCACAGGATACAATAACATTGATATAGAATATTGCAGAAAGCACGGTATTACAGTCTGCAATGCGGGTTCGTATTCCACAAATGCCGTTGCACAGCATACTTTTGCATTAATTTTGGAGCATTACAGCAAGGTACGTGAATATGCAAAATTTGTTGCCGACGGTCAATGGAAAAGGAGCAAGACTTTTTCGCCGTTTGTATATCCGCTAAACGAGCTTGCAGGAAAAACAATAGGTATTGTAGGATTTGGAAGTATCGGAAGTGCGGTTGCAAAAATTGCGCAGGCATTTGAAATGAAAGTCCTTACGTATAATCGTTCCGAAAAACAGGCTGACGGAGTGGAGTTTGTAAGTTTTGACGAGTTGCTTGAAAGGAGCGACATTGTAACGGTTCATTGCCCGCTTAACAGCGATTCGGATAAAATGTTTGGCAAAGAGCAGTTTGCAAAAATGAAAAACAATGCATTGTTTGTGAATACCGCAAGGGGTGGAGTAATGGCAGAGAACGACCTTTACGATGCGTTGCAGAATGATATTATCGGCGGAGCGGCAGTAGATACCTTGGTTGTTGAGCCTATGGAGGAGGACTGTATTTTAATGCAGGCAAAGAATTGCATTATAACTCCTCACATCGCATGGGCGCCCGTTGAGACAAGGGAAAGATTGATGAATATTGTTGCAGACAATATCGGTTCATTTATAAACGGCACTCCTAAGAATGTTGTAAGTTGAGGTAATTATGGACGAAAGGCTTAAAAAGCAATTTGACTTTATAAAGGAAATTGACAAGGAAAAATTCATACAGCGTCAGACATTGCTTACAGGCGGAGAGCGCAAGGAAAACGATGCCGAGCACGCATGGCATATGGCGCTTATGACCGTGCTTTTGAGTGAGTATGCCAACGAAAAAATAGATGTTTTAAAAACGGTTACAATGCTTTTACTGCACGATATTGTGGAGATTGACGCAGGAGATACCTATTGTTATGACGAAGAGGGCAAGAAAACTCAACACGAAAGGGAACAGAAAGCGGCAGACAGAATTTTCGGACTTTTGCCCGACGACCAGTGCGAAAAGCTTAAAAATCTTTGGATTGAATTTGAAAATGCCGAAACAGCCGAGGCAAAATTTGCCCATACTATGGACAATGTTCAGCCCGTAATGCTGAATGACGCAACAGACGGTAAGATGTGGGCAGAGAGAAAAATAAAATTAAGCCAGGTGCTTGGCAGGCAAAAGAACACCCCAAAAGGTTCTGAAATTTTGGCGGAATATTCTTACAACAATTTTATAAAGCCGAATGTCGAAAAAGGCAGATTAATTGACGATACACAAAAAGATAGCTGAAAACCCCGTTCTTATCAGCGCTTTTATAATTGAATTTTGTCGCTTGTTGTGATATAATTATGAGCGAAAAACTAATAAAAGGGCGATAATCGTGGAGAAAAATGTTAAAAAAGAAGCGTGGCTACACTTTTGTGTAAGCTCAATCGGCGGATTTATGGGTGCGTACGCAATCATAAATCATTGCGACCTGCTTGCCTCATCGCAAACATCAAATATGATACATATTGTACATAATTTGTTTGAGCCGGAACATTCTTTATTAATTTATATGGTGCTTGCCGCTTTGGTGTATGCTTGCGGTAATGTGACATATGTGTTGCTCCACAAATTTATAAAACTTGATACAAAAATAATAAGTCTTGGTTTGACATCGGTTACTTTTATACTTGTAAGCGTGCTTAATTTTGTAGAAAATGCGTACCTTGCAATGCTGCCGCTGTTTTTTGCCGCTCCTATTCAATGGAACGCTTACGCAGGCGATGCGGGATATGGCAGTTCAACAATTTTTTCGACTAATAATATAAGACAAACGGTAACATCGCTTACATCTTATCTTATTGACGGCGACATAAAGATGAAACGCAAAGCGCAGTTTTTCGGAATGACATTGCTTTTCTTCCATATAGGCGTTGCTCTTGCAAGCGTGGCTGAAATTTTTTGGGCAAGGGAGAGCATATGGTTAGGATTTTTACCGCTTGCAGTGTCAGTTGTGTGCTGTATGTGGTACAAAGAGGTAAAGGTATTTTCTTTCGGCAAAAAGTCGGAAGCCTTAGAATCCATTGTTGAGGAACAAGTTAATATTTAATTATAATAATCTATAAAAAAGCCTTGCAGGATTTTGCCTGCAAGGCTTTTGTTGTGTGCAGATAAGCTTATGAATTTGCAATGAGTTGTTGTATATCTGTTACATCAAGCACATCTATTATGCCGTTCTGATTGTAGTCGGCAAGCATTTTTTGCTCATCGGAAAAATCTTTAGATTGAGAAATATACATTTGTAATTCCGTTACATCATTAACTGATATTTTTCCGTCTGAATTTAGATCGCCTAATAAACTGTCTAAAGTGATTTCTTTTCCAATATTATAATTAGTATCGTTGCCATTTATGAATCGGCTTATTTGAATTGCATCAGCAACATCAATAAGTTCATCATTATTTACATCTGCAATTCTTTTATCAATGTAATTACCGGTAGCGAGATATTGCATTAATAGTTCGACATCTTCCATGGTGATGTAACCGTCATAATTAATATCTCCTATTATTGATTTTGCATAATTCATATTTACAATCATATATTTTTTATCAGACGATACATTGTTATCTGATGATATTACAATGTAATATCAACCGTTTGGCAAAGTAAATGAACAGTCGGCAGTTTCTATATTTTCTTTTGATAATACCAATTCGTCAGTATGTGATTTGCTCGGCGGCTACAGAGAATTATCGGCAAAACAACAAAACATAGCTTTGGGAGTGATTTTAGGCTTGCTCAATTCCGAAAAAAATTAAGGTCATATCTGCTGTATTTGCAGATATGACCTGTTTTTTAAATATGAAGAATTGTTGTTGCAATTCCAAAGTAAATTAAAAGTGATAAGGCGTCGCAAATTGTGGTGATGAGCGGAGATGCCATTACGGCAGGGTCAACACCGATTTTGTGTGCGACCATAGGCAAGAACGAACCTATGAGTTTTGCCATTATAATAGTTCCGATAAGTGTAAGCGAAACTACAAGTCCGATAAAAAGGGCGTTTTCTTTGCCGTTTAAATCGAATATCATCAATTTTATAAAATTTGCGGCGGCAAGAGTGACACCGCAAAGGATAGATACTCTAAACTCTTTCCACAATACCTTGACTGCATTGCAGAATTTGATTTCACCAAGCGACAGAGCACGGATAACCGATACCGAAGCCTGCGAACCGGCGTTACCGCCTGTACCTGTAATCATCGGAATAAATGACGAAAGCACGATTACGCTCGCAAGCGCAGATTCAAAATGAGATATGATAGCACTTGTAAATGTGGCTGAAAGCATAAGTACAAGCAGCCACGGAATACGCTTTTTGTAAATTCCGAAAACACTTGTTTTCATATAAGGCTTATCGGAAGGCATTACGGCAGCCATTTTTTCAATATCCTCGGTTGCCTCTTCCTGCAATACATCAATAGCATCGTCGATTGTTACAATGCCGACAAGTCTGTTTTCGGTATCTACAACGGGGAGCGCAAGAAAATTATAGTTAGAAAACATCTGCGCTACTTTCTCCTGGTCGTCAAGAGTGTTTACACAAATTACATTTTCTTCCATTATCTCCGAAACAATAACATCATCGTCAGATAAAAGCAGATCCTTTACGCTTGTAATACCGATAAGTTTTGAGTTGTCATCCGTAACATAACAAATGTAGATAGTTTCTTTATCTACACCTGTTCGTCTGATTCTTTTTATAGATTGCTCGGCTGTCATTTCGGGACGAAGTACAATGTACTCGGTTGTCATAATTGAGCCTGCACTGTCCTCGGGATATTTGAGCAGTTCGTTAACAGTTTTTCTTGTATCCTTGTCTGCTTGCTTTAAAATTCGCTTAACAACATTTGCGGGCATTTCCTCAACAAGGTCAACCACATCGTCAATAAAAAGCTCGTCAACAACTTCTTTAAGCTCTGTATCGCTGAATCCGTGAATCAAGAGCTTTTGAGTTTCGTCATCCATTTCCACAAATGTTTCGGCGGCAAGCTCTTTCGGCAAAATTCTGAAAAGCAGAGGAGTTTTTTCGTCCTGCAGCTCTTCAAATATAGTAGCAATATCGTATGGCTTAAGGGTGACAAGAATATCTCTTAGAGTGTTAAACTTTTTTTCTTCAAGCAGCACTCTGATAGTTTCGGTTATACCAACCTTAACTGTTTCCATCATCTTTCCTCCTTCAGCTGTTTAGGGAGTAAAGACGAGCACCATATTCAGTTTATATATTGAGCGACAAAAAATGAACGCAATAGCGGTCATTTCGTTTGTTGCAACTTCGCCCAGGTACTGCGCCTTTATTACCGTCTGCGTCCATTAATTTTTCACCCCAAATTCTTAAGATAATATTATCGGGATATAAATCCCATACATATTTATTTTAGTTTATTTTGTATTTATTGTCAATGAATTTTTGAATAAATATTATAGCTTTTTTGTTATTGACGATAGACCTTAAATGTTGACATTTGATGTGCGAAATAGTATAATTTATGTGATAAATATGTGAAAGTACAAATGTTTGTCTAAATTTTGAAAGGAGGATAACAAATGATTTGTCCTAATTGTAACAAAGAAATTAAAGATGACAGTAAATTTTGCATTTTTTGTGGTGCAAATGTTCAATCACAGAGTAATGCCCGAAATGATGCACAAAACAATGCACAGAGTGTTCAGCCGCAGTATAATCAACCGCAGCAGAGTGTTTCGGCACAATCGCAAAACCCACAGTTTCAGCCTAATAATTTTCAGCCTGCAGGTGTTAATCAGGGAGTTTTCGTTCAACCTGCAAAGCCTAAAAAGCCGATGAATAAAAAGTTGCTTTTTGGTATTATAGGCGGCGCTTGTGCGTTATTAATCATTATTATTGTATCCTTGGTTCTCGTTGCTAATCATAAAACTAAAATTAATCTTAGTGATTATATCAAAGTAAGTTATGACGGATACGACGCATACGGTACAGCTTCAGCAGAGTTTGATTACGATAAGTATTTAGATGATCTGATGAAGGCGTCATCTTCGTTTAAAAAAGCCTATAATTCGGATATTACATGTAAAAAACTCTATGATTCGGATATTACATGGAGTTCGATTGACGATTATTATGATGCGGTAGATATTGACTACGATCTTGATAAAACAAGCGGTCTTTCAAACGGTGATACGGTAACGGTAAATTTTGAATATGACAATGATGCCGCAGCACAATACAAGATTGAGTATGTTGGCGAATCGAAAGAATATACTGTTGAGGGACTTAAAGAAACCAAGAAAATAGACCCATTTGAGGGTGTTACAGTTGAATTTTCAGGTACATCACCAAATGTATATGCCAAAGTAGTAAACAATTCAAAAGACGAGGTATATGAGAACATTTATTATGACCTTAGCAAAAGCTACGATATAAAAATCGGCGATACAATTACTGTTACAGTAAGCAATGACCCGGAGTATTTTGTTGAGGCTTACGGTTGTGTATTTACTTCAACCACAAAGGACTTTAAGTGTACCGCTGTTGATCAATATGTGTCAAAGACGGCAGATATTAAAGAAGATACACTTAATGCTATGAAAAAGCAGACAGAAGATGTTATCAATGCATATTTTGCAGGTGAAAATAAGTATATCGGTGTGTCTGATTTGAAATTTGAAGGTACATACTTCCTTTATACAAAAGATGAAAACGGCTGGAACTGGGACGGCAATAACCAGATTTACATTATCTACAGCGGTAAGGTAAAGAGCGTTGAGGATAAAAAGGCGTTTGACGAAACCACTGTTTATTTCCCTGTTAGATTTAAAGACATTATGCAGTATGCTGACGGAACACAGAATGTTGACTTGAACAACACTTCCATTTCAGGTGAAACCAATCTTGAGTATCATTACAGAAATGTTTACGGTTATACCAACAAGGGCGATATGTACAAAGAACTTGTTGAGTCACAGAAAGCTGATTATACCGAGGAAATCACCGATGGACTTAAGTAATTGAGAAAAAATATAAAACGAGGCTTACCGCAAGCCTCGTTTTTTAATGCAAAACAACAAATATTGCATAGCTTATTGATTTTTTATGAATTTTAGTTATAATAGAATGAGTGTTACAATATATTATTACGGAGGTTATTATGAACGGTTTGGTTAAAAAATATTTACCCTATGGTGTGGTAATTCTTTTGATTTATATGCTCGTGCCGATTATCTTTATTTCAAAATCTTTGCAGGGATTTTCGACAGTGGCATATTATTTTATTTTCCCGGCAACTGCAATAGTGTGCGCTGCAATGTATTGTTCAAAGTACGGAATGGACTTTTTGTTTACACTTATAGCTCCTGTCGTATTCATTCCGAGTATGCTTATTTATAACGGCGGTTTCCACCTTACAAACATAATTCTTTTGGTTGCTTACCTTATTTCGGGTATTTTCGGCTTGTTTGTCGGCGATATTGCTTTTGGCGATAAGCGTAAAAAAGCAGAGGCAGAGGCAGAGGCGGAAGCAGAGGAAAGATTGCTTGCGGCTAAGCGCAGAAACGAAGAATTTGTAAATGAAAAGGCTGCCGAGGCAGAAGCACCGAAAGCTGTAGAAACAACATACGATTTAAATGATGATGACGATGATTTTGATTACAGTAAATACGCTTCCACCGATAAGGTAACCGATGAAAGCGAAATCGATGATATATTAAATGAATTTGGTTCTTCAAAAAATAATTAAATGCAATAGAGATTAGTATCCCATGCAGGAATGTACGGATGATGCCGCAAATATATTTTGTATTCAGGATTTATTCCCGAAATCAAAAGCGGCAGTCTGAAAATATCTTCAAATCTGTGATACGCTGAAAAGTTGAGCTTTGGCTTAAACATTTTCAGCGTATTTTTCATGCCCAAAATTGTTTCAAAGTCAGCGCCCTCAACATCTGCTTTTACATATGTTGCCGCCCGCCCGCACAAAATTGTATCAACGGCGGCAACGGGAGTTTTTGTGTTGCTTTCGTTTACTATGGCACTGTTACGGCCTGCCTTGTTGTTAAAACAAAGAGTGGTGTTGTGACTGTACGCACCGAGCTGCCAGAGTTCAAGATTTTTCATTTCCGAGCAATGCGCCTGTAATTTACTGTAGTTTTTGGCATTCGGTTCAAGTGCGGTAATAAATTTGTATTTGCCGTTTGTGTAATGCAAAAATTCGTCTACCGTATCTCCGTTGTATGCGCCGAGGTCAACATAGGTTTCGTTTTCACCGAGCGACAGGAGAGAGAAAGCCTCGTCTTTATCGGTTGTAATTCCGTCAAGCAGAGAGAGTTCTCCTGTTTTGTAAAATTCAAGAATGTTGTCAAAAACTTTTACTGATAAATCATCTGCAAGCAAATTTCGGGCACTTGTTATGCTTCCTTTATTTTTTTCTGCAAATTCTTCGTCAAAAAGAATATCGCCGAATGCGGGTACACTCGGAACAACGACCTTATGCTTTTTGGCAATTTCAAAAATATTTTGCATAACATCGGGCAGTTGAGTGGCAAAGCAAAGTGCAATTATAAAATCTGAATACTCATTTTCAAAGTCACTTAGCTTTTTTACCGTGAATTCGTGAAAACTCTGACCTCTTACAAAATCATCGCTTGCCATAACTCCGCTTGCGGTTATTCCGTATTTTTTAAAAGCGGACAGAACTTTGTCTGCGCCGTCACCCATTCCGTAAAGAATAATCGGTAAATCGGAATTTTTAAGATAATTCCATATATAATCTTTATTGATTTCCATTGTTTCACCTACAACAAAGCCACCGCAAAAAACGGTGGCTGAATTTTTATAATTAATAAGAGAATGAGCAATTATACATTGAATCTGAAAAGAACTACATCTCCGTCTTTCATAACATATTCTTTGCCCTCGCTGCGAACAAGACCTTTTTCTTTTGCTGCCGACATACTTCCGCAAGCAATGAGGTCGTCATAAGCAATTACTTCGGCACGAATAAATCCACGCTCAAAGTCGGTGTGAATCTTACCTGCCGCCTGCGGAGCTTTTGTACCTTTTTTGATTGTCCAGGCTCTTACCTCCTGTTTGCCGGCTGTAAGGTAAGAAATAAGACCGAGAAGTGAGTAGCACTCGCTGATAAGCCTGTCAAGACCGCTCTGTTCAAGTCCCATATCGGAAAGGAAAAGTTCTTTTTCTTCTTTATCCATCTCTACGATTTCAGCCTCAATTTCAGCGCAGATAGGGAGAACGCCTGCTTTTTCTTCGGCGGCAATTTTCTGAACTGCCTTGTAACCCTCGTTAGAATCAAGACCGTTTGAAAAATCATCTTCGCTCATATTTGCGGCATAAATTACAGGCTTGGTTGTGAGCAATGCAACATCAGAAAGCAAAAGAGCCTCATCTTCGTTACACTCAACACTTCTTGCGGGTTTGCCTGCCTCGAGTGTCTCAAGCACACGCTTGTAGAAATCAATATCTTTCTGATATTTTTTGTCGCCCTTAAGCATTTTCTGCGTTCTGTCGATTTTACGCTCAAGCATTTCTACATCCGATAAAATAAGCTCAAGGTTGATTGTTTCAATATCTCTTGCAGGGTCAATAGAACCCTCAACATGAATGATGTCATCGTTTTCAAAACAACGAACAACATGAACGATAGCGTCACACTCACGAATATTTGAAAGGAACTTGTTGCCAAGGCCCTCACCCTTTGACGCACCCTTTACAAGGCCTGCAATGTCAACAAATTCGATTGATGCGGGGGTATATTTGTCCGGATCATACATTTCCGCAAGCTTGTCAAGACGCTTGTCCGGAACAGCTACAACGCCTACATTCGGCTCGATTGTACAGAACGGATAGTTTGCACTTTGAGCACCTGCATTTGTGATTGCGTTAAAAAGTGTGCTTTTACCGACATTCGGTAAACCTACAATGCCTAATTTCATTATCTTTTACTCCTCAAAATTGATTGGCATACTTGCCTAATCAATATTTTTATTGTATCATAATAATAAGTATATCACAATTTTTCGTGATAGACAACAGGGAAAGGTGATTATTATGGAAGAAAAAACTCTCACTAAAACAATAAAAGTAGAAGAAGAGCAGCTTGCGGTGTCTATGGGCAGCGGCGGACTTGCCGTACTTGCTACTCCCGCAGTGGTTGCTCTTATGGAAAATGCGGCTTTTGAACTGTGCGAAGAAATTTTAAATAATGACGAACTTACAACAGTAGGTACAGCAATTTCTATAGAACACACAAGTCCTACTCCTCTCGGCGCAGAGATTTCCGCTACAGCCGTATTAAAAGAAAATGACGGCAGATTCTTTAATTTTGAAGTAAGCGCAAGTGACGCAAAAGGAATTATTGCAAAGGGAACTCACACAAGAGTGAGCGTAAAGGCTGAAAAATTCCAGAAAAAGGCGGATGAAAAGTTTAATGGTTAAGCACGATTACATACTTTTTGACCTTGACGGCACTATCAGTAAAAGTGCCGACGGTATAAAATATTCTCTCGAAAATGCAATAAAACAAATGGGAAAACCCGTGCCCGATCTTAGCGATTACACATTGTATATAGGTCCGCCGTTAATTGATACATTTTTGAATATCTGCCACTTTTCTCAAGAGGAAAGTCTGCGTGGCGTAGAGGTTTACAGAGATATTTATAATACAGAAGGTAAATTTGTAAACAAAGCTTATGACGGAATTGAAGAACTGCTTAAAAAAATCAAAACTGACGGAAAGAAGATTGCGGTTTGTTCGTCTAAATATGAATTGTTTGCCAAAGAGATTATTGAAATTCTCGGACTTTCACAGTATTTTGACGCAGTGTGCGGTTCTACGCTTGACGGCAGCCGAAAAGATAAAAAAGATTTGATTCCGTATGCACTTAATTCTCTCGGTACAAGTCTTGAAAAAGACAGGGAAAACGCTGTGATTATCGGCGATACCTACTTTGATACCAAAGGCGCTGTTCAGACGGGGATTGATTTTGTCGGCGCAAGCTACGGCTACGGCGATATTGAACAGATGAAGAAAGAGGGCGGAAAAGTTTTTGCCGACACTCCTCTTGAAATTTATAATCTTATTTAATGCAATTTGCGCACACAGCTTTCATATACATATAAAGTATATGGAGGTTTTGAAATGTTTGTTTTACGATTTAAAAAGAAACGATTTATTGTAGCATTAATTGTTGTTTTGGCAGTGATTACCGTATTTATAATTCTTATAAACGCAGATTTCACACATGTGGAAGATTATGCGGAATTTAATTCTGAAAACTATTCGCTAAAGGCTGACAGCAGTGATGACAGAATAAAATTTTTTCAACAGTTGGGAATAAATGCGGTTGACGAATCAGTTGATGAGGTAATTATTCCGCAGGATTTTAACAGCGTATATGAAAAGTATAACGAAATTCAGAAAAAATCCGTATTTGATTTGAGCAATTATGCGGGTAAGCCCGCAAAACGCTATACATACAGTATTGATGACGGAAAAAAGGCTGTTATACTCGTTTATAAAAACCGAATTATCGGCGGTCACATAACAAGCGGCGTATACGGAGAAGATTATCTGCCTTTGTTTTAGGCAGAAAGGAAGGTAAAATGGACAGACTTGATAAAATTTTGGTTTCTCAAAATGTCGGCAGTCGCAAAGAAGTACAAAAACTTATAAAAGACGGTGCAGTATGCGTAAACGGAGAATGTATCAAACAGCCGCAACACAAAGTAGATGCTGTGGCTGATGACATTACCGTCGGCGGACAACCTCTTTTGTACAGCAAATATGTTTATATAATGATGAACAAACCTGCCGGAGTTCTATCCGCAAGCAACGATAAAAGAGCGAAAACCGTAATAGACCTTTTGCCTGAGGAGTTTCAGCGCCCCGGCTTATTCCCGGCAGGCAGATTGGACAAGGATACCGAGGGACTTCTTATTATTACAAATGACGGGGAATTTGCGCACAATATGCTTTCGCCGAAAAAACATGTCGAGAAAAAGTACATAGCACAGCTTGACGGTGAAATTACCGAAGAAATGATAAGTGATTTTGAAAATGGTATTGTATTTGCCGACGGAACACGCTGTATGCCGGCAAAACTTGAAATTTCCGGCGAAAATCCGGATAAAACGACCGCAATTGTAACGATTTGCGAGGGTAAATTCCACCAGGTAAAGAAAATGTTTGCGGTATGTGGAAAAAATGTTGTGCACCTTAAACGAATATCAATCGGCGATTTGTATTTGGATAGCAATTTGCATATAGGAGAGACTAAAATGTTATCGGAATTAGACAAAATGTCAATCTTTATGGGCAATATGCACTAAAATCAGGCAGTATTTTTTAACTAGTCGCTGAATTAAATAAAATAATGACTAAAATTTTAGTCAAAATCAGTATAGTAAAAAAACAGCAAAAGTGATATATTATTAACTGTAATAAAGCAAAACAGTATTTTCTTTGATATAGATTTTCGGATTTTTGCTTCATCGGATTATTGGAGGTTTATAAAAATGGCAAATGTATCTTTAAGACACATCTATAAAATCTATGACGGTGGCGTTACAGCCGTAACAGATTTTAACCTTGAAATTGCAGACAAGGAATTTATTATTCTCGTTGGACCGTCAGGTTGCGGTAAGTCAACTACACTTCGTATGATCGCAGGTCTTGAGGATATCTCAAAGGGTGAACTTTACATCGGCGATATGCTCGCTAACGATGTTGCACCTAAGGACAGAGATATTGCAATGGTATTCCAGAACTATGCTCTTTATCCGCATATGACTGTATATGATAATATGGCTTTCGGTCTTAAGCTCCGTAAAACTCCTAAGGACGAGATTAAGAGAAGAGTAGAAGAGGCAGCTCGTATCCTCGGTATTGAGCAGTATCTCGACAGAAAGCCAAAGGCTCTTTCAGGTGGTCAGAGACAGCGTGTTGCTCTTGGCCGTGCTATCGTTCGTGACCCTAAGGTATTCTTACTTGACGAGCCGCTTTCTAACCTTGACGCTAAGCTCCGTGCTCAGATGAGAACAGAGATTTCTAAGCTTTACCAGAGACTCGGTACAACATTCATCTATGTAACTCATGACCAGACAGAGGCTATGACAATGGGTACAAGAATTGTTGTTATGAAGGACGGCTTCATTCAGCAGGTTGATACTCCACAGCATCTCTATGACAAGCCATGCAATATGTTCGTAGCAGGCTTTATCGGTTCACCGCAGATGAACTTTATCGACGCTACACTTAAGAAGGTTGGTTCAGAGTATGCACTTTGCTTTGACAAGTATCAGATTATCGTTCCTTCTGAAAAGACAAAGGGCGGCGTGCTTGATCCATATGTAGGCAAGGAAGTTGTATTCGGTATTCGTCCTGAGCATGTTCACGATGAGCCTGAGTTCCTCGCTAAGTGCGCAAGCGACAACGGCGTTGTTGATTGTAATGTTGATGTTACAGAGCTTATGGGTGCTGAGATTTACCTTTATGTAAATATCGGCGGTATCCCTGTAACTGCAAGAGTTGAGCCTACTTCAACCGCTAAGCCGGGTGACAGCATTAAGGCTGCTTTTGAGCTTGATAAGATCCACATCTTCGATAAAGAAACAGAGCGTACAATCATTAACTGATTTTAATATGTACTTATTTAAGGCGGAGCGCATTGTGCTCCGCCTTAGTTTGCTTTTAGAGTTCTTGTTCTTTATCAAAATTGAGATAAATTATGGTTTAGCGGAGTGTCGGTCGGGCATTGAAAATTAGCTAACGCTAAATTATCAGCAAAAGAACAAAAAAGTTTACTCAATTTTTTCAAAAATTGCGGGTTTGGGCAGCGCCCATAAAATCTTCCGATACAACAATTTATCAGGCGCAAACAGCCACGCTGTTTGCGTGCTAAAACTAAGTTTGTTAAAACAGGCGACAGCCTTTAGAAAAGAAATAATTAACTTTTTTCATTATATAACGAATGTCTTTTATTGTTGCTTTCGCATTTAAAGGCTAAAGCCGTTGCGTTCAAGCCGCCAAACAGCTTGCTGTTTGGCTATCGTCAGATTGCGTAAGCTGAAAGTATTTGTGGGCTTTGCCCACACCCACGACCTTTGAAAAGGTCGACCAAACTTTTATAATTAATTGGCAAATCAATTTGCTAAACTATAATTTTCACGACTTCTGATGAAAAACGGTTTTTTATGGCAAATTACTAAAAAGTAAAGGTTAAATTTGTTTAATATTGTTATCAATTTTGTAACCTTTTGCCGATTATGCAAAATCTATAAAAAAAATAAAGAAATTTGAAAATAGAGGTTGATTTTTTTCTCGTTTTTGTGTAATATGTATATAAGAGATATATTGTATTTTAAATATATTAATTCATTAGGCTCTTATTATAAGAATTTTTGCTAGAAAGGCTTGTTTTGCAAAAATTACAGGTGTTATGCATTTTGTATATGTTTGCAGCTAAGGTCAAAGCAAAATACAGCCTGAATAATATGCTTACAATTATATGAATATTTGCTTAGAAAAAGAGGTAAATAAAATGTCAAACAGATTATTCCAGGGTATTGTTCACCAGATGAAAGATGCAATTGACAGAACAATAGGCGTTATTGACGAAACTTCTGTTGTTATAGCTTGTTCAGAGCTCGGCAAAATCGGTGAGGTAAACGAAAGCGTAAATTCAGAAACCTTAAGTTCAACAGCTCCTTTTGTAATCAACGGCTATACATATAAGTCATTTGGCAGCAACGCTAAGTATGATTACGCTGTATTTGTACAGGGTACAGATGAGTATGCTCAGAAGTACGCACAGCTACTTTCTGTTTCTTTTGCAAGCATTAAGCAGTATTATGACGAGAAATATGACCGTTCAAACTTTATTAAGAATGTAATTCTCGACAACATTCTTCCGGGCGATATCTATCTTAAGGCAAGAGAACTTCACTTTAACAGCGAAGTTTCAAGAGTTTGTCTTCTTATCAAAATCGTTTCAAAAACAGATGTTTCTGCATACGATATTATTCAGAATCTTTTCCCGGACAAGTCAAAGGACTTTGTTATCAATATTAATGAGTACGAAATTGCACTCGTAAAAGAGATTAAGGCGGATACAGAGAGCCGTGACCTTGAAAAGCTTGCAAGCTCTATTTCAGACACACTTTCAAGTGAATTCTACACCCACTGCGTTGTAGGTATAGGTACAACGGTAACAGGTATTAAGGACCTTGCCCGTTCATTTAAAGAAGCACAGAGCGCACTTGAGGTTGCAAAGGTATTTGATACAGAGCGTACAATAGTAAGCTATGATAACCTCGGTATTGCCCGTCTTATCTATCAGCTTCCAACAACTCTTTGTGAAATGTTCTTAAAGGAAGTTTTCAAGCGTGGTTCAATCGAGAGTCTCGACCAGGAAACACTCTTTACAATTCAGCGTTTCTTTGAAAACAACCTCAATGTTTCTGAAACATCAAGAAAACTTTTTGTTCACAGAAATACACTTGTTTACAGACTTGAAAAAATTAAGAAACTTACAGGTCTTGACCTTCGTGAATTTGAGGACGCTATCGTATTTAAGGTAGCTCTTATGGTTAAAAAATACCTTAACGCAAGTCCTGCAAAGTATTGATTGAGTGAATTTAATATGGCTCTGCACTGCCGATTTTTCGGTAGTGCAGGCCATTTTGACTTTTTAGAATTAACTTGTCAAAATATTACAAAATATTGTATTATATAACGCAAAATATACAGAATAAGTGTGTATTTTGTAATAAAGGTGAAATTTATGATAGATTTTAACAATGTATCTAAAACCTATCCGAATGGCACTCATGCGCTTTATGATGTTTCTATACATATAGACAAGGGCGAGTTTGCTTTTATAGTAGGTGCGTCCGGAGCAGGTAAAAGTACGTTTTTAAAACTGATTATGCACGAGGAAACTCCGTCGTCAGGTGAAATAATCGTGAATAATCTTAATATAACAAAAATGCGTCGCAGAAAAGTTCCGTATCTTCGTCGTCATATGGGTATTGTATTTCAGGACTTCAGACTGATAGATAAGATGAATGTCTTTGACAATGTAGCTTTTGCAATGAGAGCAATCGGAGCGAGCGCATCATCAATTAAAAAACGAGTTCCGTACATTCTTGAGCTTGTCGGACTAAAAAATAAAATGAAAAACAAGCCAAGTGAGCTTTCGGGCGGTGAGCAGCAGCGTGTCAGCCTTGCAAGAGCATTGGTAAATAATCCTGAAATTATCATTGCCGATGAGCCGACAGGTAATGTTGACCCTGAAATGTCACATGATATTATTCAACTTTTGAGTGAAATTAACGATATGGGTACAACTGTACTTGTTGTTACTCACGAACACGAACTTGTAAGACAGTTTAACAAGCGTGTAATTGTAATTGACCACGGCAGAGTAAAGAGCGACACTAAAAATCCCGAAGCTGCACTTGCATATGATGCGCAGTATGAGGATATTGACGAAATTATTGAGGGTATTGCCCTTAACAAAGAAACAAAAGAAAACTTTGTTGACAACGATGTCGTTCCAGACTAAAAAGAAAGGAACATAATATGAGTGGCTTTGGCTATTTAATAAGAGAAGGTTTCAGAAGTATATGGAGCAACCGAATTATGAGTATTGCTTCGATATGCGTTCTTGTAAGCTGTCTTGTGCTTACAGGTGCGGCTGAACTTATTTCGGTAAACATAGAAAAGGAAGTTGACTCTGTGGGAAAAACCAATGAAACAACCGTTTACATCAAGGACGGAGCATCTGACCTTGAGGCGGTTTACATTGGCAAAAACCTTGAGAAACTTGATAATATTACCTCTGTAAGATTTTACCCGAAGGAAGATGCAATCAACGAATTTAAAGATTCACTTCCGGAAGCTGTATTTGAAAATGTAAACGGCGACAACAACCCGTTGCCCGATGCATATATAATTGCAATGGACGATTTGTCAAAGTACGACCAAACTATTGACGCAATTTTAAAGGTTGACGGTGTTGATTCTATCAACAACCGCAGTGAGCTTGCGAGAAAACTTACCGATATAAGCAATCTTGTGAGCTACATAAGTCTTGCGATAGTTGTTGCACTTACGATTATTTCTCTGTTTATCATTGCAAATACAATCAGAACAACAATGTATTCAAGACGATTTGAGATAAGTATTATGAAGTCTGTCGGCGCAACCAATGCTTTTGTTCGACTGCCGTTTGTAGTCGAGGGTATGGTTCTCGGTTTTATTTCAGCCATTATCGGTACAGGCGTACTTTATGTGGTATATGAAGGCGTAATGTCGGCAGTAAATTCATTTGTAAAAATTTCCACTATTCCGTTCTCGGATGTTTATCTGCAGGTTGGCGGTATATTTATTGTTGCAGGTGTGGTTATCGGTGCATTCGGCAGCTTTATTTCAATGCGTAAGTATCTGAAGATGGAAGGAAACGAAATTCTCGGCTGGTAATAACAAAGGAGTATATTTAATGCGAATTTCTAAAAAAAGATTCAAAGCAGTGCTTTGTGCAATTCTCAGTATGTGTATTTTTGCATATTCGGCTTATCCTGTATTTGCTGAGGAGCAGGCTGCACAAGAGGCATCAACTGAGCAAACTCAGGCAACCACTATTGATCCTAACGATATTGACGCACTTGAGAACAGAAGACAGGAACTTCAGGCTCAGAGCGATAAATATCAGCAAATTCTTGAAAAAACAAAAGAAAATATTGCAGATCAGGAAGAATATGTTAATGCGCTTGTAAGCAAGGTGCAGGTTCTCGACGATAAAATCGAACTCAGCCATCAGAGCATTAATGAGCTTAACGGCAAAATTCAGGACAAGCAGACAGCTATTGATAACGCTAATAAGAGCATTGAAAATCAGATGAATACTCTCCGCAACAGACTCAGAAATATTTATATGGCAGGCAATACAACTGACCTTGAAATTATTTTCGGAGCAAAGAGCTTTTCTGATTTTCTTGATAAAATGGAGCTTGTAGAGGCACTCTCTGATTACGATAATAATCTTATCAATTCAATTAAGGGCGACCTTGAGAATATTTCTAAAGAAAAGGCAGAACTTGAAAAGGATATGGATTCACTCGAGGCAGAAGAGGCAAGCCTTGAAAGCGACCAGCAGGAGCTTAACAAAATTCTTGAAGAGAATAAAGAACTTTTGGCAGGACTTTATAAGACAAGCGATAAGGCGACAAGCGAAATCCAGAACGGCGCACTTGAAAGTGATGATATAGAAAAGGCTATTTCTAATTATTACGCTGAAAAGGCAAGACTTGAGGCAGAGCGTGCCGAGCAGGAAAGAAATAATAATTCAAACAGCGGTGGCTCATCAAGCGGCACTGTTCACGATGACCTTGAGGTTTCACCGTCAGGCTTTGTATGGCCTTGCCCGGGCTATTACTATCTTACTTCCGAATGGAACGAGGACAGAGGCTCTTATAACCACGGTGCAATTGATATAGCAGACTCAGGAATTATGGGAGCGGATGTTGTTGCCGCAAAAGAAGGCGTAGTAATTGATTCTTACAACGGTTGTTATCACAACTGGGGTAAAGACGGTTCATGCGGTTGCGGCGGCGGTTACGGCAACTATGTAATGATTGCTCATGACGGCGGTAAGATGACTGTTTACGGTCATCTCTCCACAACTATGGTTTATACGGGTCAGCATGTATATCAGGGACAAGTTATCGGCTTTGTAGGTTCTACAGGTCATTCAACAGGTGCCCACCTTCACTTTGAAACAAGATTGAACGGTGTAAAATATAACCCAATGACAGAATATCAATCATAATTAATAATTAAAATTAATCCCTTTGCATATACTTTATAAAAAGTTATGCGGAGGGATTTTTTATGCTTACGGCACTGACTGTTAAAAAGCACGAACGAAGAAAAGGAATGAAAGGTTTAGTTGACAGACTTAAGCGTGACAGAGCGGTAGTACAGGTGAAAAGAGCAAGAGGTGTGTACCTTAAACAAATTACATACATTTCATACGGAAGAAAACCGAGATTTGAAAAACTCGAAAAAATAATCGGCGACAGTAAAAACAGAATAATCTGTTCGCCTAAAATAGATTTCCACGATGAGTGTGGTTTTCGCAGATTTGAAAATTCGGATTTCACGGCAAGACTTTGTACCAATCTTGCAATATGCCTGCTTTCTATGTGTGATTTTGCGGAAAAATTAAAAATCGGCGTATATGATCCCGACGGCAGGGACAGTGAATTTTTAAAGTATGTGATGAAATATTCCTCTGATGTTACCGTTGTTACAAATTCTCCCGATGTATATTACGATGAAAACGAACTGATAATGGAGAATATGGGAGCTTGCGCAACTGTTACAAAACGAACGGAGGAGCTTGAACTCTGTCAACTCATAATTGCTCCACGCACAATAGAAAATACTTTTTCGTCAAATGACAAAACATTGATATTGACAAACGGCAGACCGAAAGCGGAGGTTTTAGGCGAGATTTACTATAAGTATTACTTTAAAATGCCTAACGGTTTTGACAGAATAAAGCCGCAGGAGATTGAAACGGAGTATTTTTGTTCTGCACTGTATTCACTCGGAAGACAGTACAGTTTAGGCTCGATAGTGCCGACAATGTGCAGTAATTTTTCAACAAGTCAAACTGTAAAATCCTTATATGCGCAGTTTGAAAAAATAAACAAAACCTATGAATAGAGGAGGCTTGCCTCACTTTTTCCGTATATGTGCTTTGCTGCCAATATTTTGCATTTTGCTTGACATTGGCGTTAAAAAATTTTATAATTAAAAAGTATGTAAGAATTCTACAGATTTCATTTTTCTGATTGAAAGGACGATGTATAATGGCAGCAAAACAAATTATGCTTACAGCAGAAGACGTTAAAAAATACGAGGAAGAACTCGAATTCTTAAAAACCGAAAAACGAAAAGAAATTGCGGAAAAAATCAAGGTTGCCCGTTCATACGGTGACCTTTCGGAGAACAGTGAATATGATGACGCCAAAAACGAGCAGGCTATGCTTGAGGCTCGTATTGCTACTGTTGAGGTTACTCTTAAAAATGCCGTTATCATTGATGAGAGCAACACTTCAAACGAGCATGTTCACCTTACTTCTGTTGTAAAGGTTGAGTATGTTTCAAACGGCAGACAGGTATCTTTCAAAATCTTAGGTTCAGGTTCAAACGGAATTAACCCGAGAGAGGGCGTTATTTCTGATGAATCACCAATTGGTAAAGCTCTTATGGAGAGAAGCGTAGGCGATGTAGTTGAGGTTGAAACTCCTGCCGGCGTTCAGGGACTTAAGATTTTAGAGATTTCAAAGTAAGCAGTGTTGAAAGGAAATATAAATAATGAGTGAGAAGAATCAGTCACAGAATACTGAAAATCTCGGTGAGCTTTTAAAGATTCGCCGTGAAAAGCTTGCGGCTTTACAGGAGGCAGGCAAGAATCCGTTTGAAATAACAAAGTACGATGTTACACACCACAGTTCAGATGTTAAAGAAAACTTTGAAGAGCTTGAGGGCAAGTCGGTTTCTTTGGCAGGCAGAATTATGTCAAAGCGTGTTATGGGTAAGGCTTCTTTCTGCCATATTCAGGACTTAAAGGGCACAATTCAGGTTTATGTGGCAAGAGATAATATCGGCGAAGACAGCTACAAAGATTTTAAGAAATACGATATAGGCGACATCGTTGGCATCAGCGGCGAAGTATTTAAGACAAAGACTGGCGAGATTTCAATTCACGCAACTTCTGTAACACTTCTTTCAAAGAGCCTCCAGATTCTCCCCGAAAAATACCACGGTCTTACAAATACAGATACCCGTTACAGACAGCGTTATGTTGACCTCATTATGAACGAAGAGGTTAAGGATACATTTGTAAAGCGTTCAAAAATAATCAAAGAAATCCGTAACTTCCTTGATGAAAGAGGATTTATGGAAGTTGAAACCCCTATGCTTGTTGCAAATGCAGGCGGTGCGGCAGCAAGACCGTTTGAAACTCATTACAATGCACTTGACGAAGATGTAAAACTTCGTATTTCTCTTGAACTTTACCTTAAAAGACTTATTGTCGGCGGTCTTGAGAAAGTTTACGAAATCGGACGAGTATTTCGTAATGAGGGTGTAGACACAAGACACAACCCTGAATTTACACTTATGGAGCTTTATCAGGCATACACCGATTACTACGGTATGATGGACCTTACAGAGAGTATGTTTAAATATCTCGCAGAAAAGGTATGCGGCAGTTCTGTAATAACATATAACGGCATTGAAATTGATTTCGGTAAGCCTTTTGAGAGAATTACAATGGTTGACTGCATTAAAAAATATGCGGGAATTTACTTTGACGAAGTAAAGACAGACGAAGAGGCTAAGGCTCTTGCAAGAGAGAAGAACATTGAATTTGAAGAGCGCCATACAAAGGGCGATATCGTAAACCTTTTCTTTGAAGAGTTCTGCGAAAAGAATCTTATCCAGCCTACATTTGTTATGGATCATCCGCTTGCTATTTCTCCTCTTACAAAGAAAAAGCCTGATGACCCTGAAAAGGTAGAGAGATTTGAGCTCTTTATCAATACTTGGGAAATGTGCAACGCTTACTCCGAGCTTAACGACCCTATCGACCAGAGAGAAAGATTCGCTAAGCAGGAAGAGGCTTTTGCAAACGGTGACGAAGAGGCAAACCACACAGACGAGGACTTCCTCAATGCGCTTTCTATCGGTATGCCACCGACAGGCGGTATCGGATACGGCATTGACAGACTTGTTATGCTCCTCACAGATTCACCTGCAATCAGAGATGTATTGTTGTTCCCGACAATGAAGAGCCTTGATTCCGACAAGAAGCCGTCAGGCATTCCGAAAACAAAGGATGCTGTTGTTGAAGAAAAGATTGACTTCTCAAAGGTAAAGGTTGAGCCTTTGTTTGAAGAATATGTTGATTTTGAAACATTCTCAAAGTCAGATTTCCGTGCAGTAAAGGTTAAGGCTTGCGAGGCGGTTAAGAAGTCGAAGAAGCTTTTACAGTTCACTCTTGATGACGGCACAGGCACAGACCGCACAATTTTAAGCGGTATTCACGCTTATTATGAGCCTGAAGAGCTGGTTGGAAAGACTCTTATCGCTATCACAAATCTTCCGCCGAGAGCGATGATGGGCATTGACTCCTGCGGTATGCTCCTCAGTGCAGTTCACGAAGAAGAAGGCGAAGAAAAGCTTCATCTTCTGATGGTTGATGACCACATTCCGGCAGGTGCAAAGCTCTATTAAGAAGTACCGTTTTAACCTACAAAACGGGATGTACTTCATTTGTGAAAAATCTCTGAAAATACACAAATACACCAAATTTACACCAAATGGTGCTTGAAACGGTGCAGAGCCTAAAAAATCGCATAATTACAGGCGATACAATAGAATTTATGAGGGCGGTGTCTGAATTAGCGGACATCGCCCTTTTCTCGACTTAAAAACCTATTTTTATCCCAAAACCACGACGGATGAGTTGAATGTTAATTTGCGTTGCTTGTAGCAACGGGCAGTCCAACATACAATTATGGTAACGACTCAGAGAAAGGAGGTTATCCATAATGTTAAACGAAAACATAAAATCAATCAGGAAATCAAAAGGACTTTCACAAGAGGAACTTGCTGTTAAGCTGAATGTGGTTCGACAGACAATTTCCAAATGGGAGCAAGGGGTTTCACTTAGATAAAGATACCACACCATTCCCACGCTGACTTTTGCTCAACCGATACAGCCGGAGGGCTGGATAACAAGAAAAGGCGGTATGCGCCCCGTGGAGGGGTAGCGTACCGCCTTTCCTTGTGGGGGTTTCCAAAGGGGGCAACGCCCCCATTTGGCACACGACTTTGCGAAGCAAAGTGTAGTGTGTTATACGCTCTGTCGGCGTTGCCGTGAAAATGCCGTTGCCGCCGGGGAGGGCAAGGGCATTTGAAGCGGCAGGAAAACAGGGCTGTGCTTGTGTGGCGTGGAGCCGTAAGCGCAGGTCTGGTTTCAACAGCAGACAGGGCGTATATGAAAGCCCCCGTTCATCGTCCTACGCTCCGACTTGTGGACAAAGTGTCCCGAAGTTGTGGCTACACTCCCGGAAAAGTAACAGGACAGCGGGTAACCGTCAAGGCTGAAATGAACGGGTTTACACCCGGCCTTGACCGCCGCCCGCCGTCCCACTGAATGGGTGGACAAGGCGGTCAATCCCTCAAAGTGCTTGTCTGCGCTCTTTCTGATTTTGAGGTATTCAGTTTTTCAAAATTGAATAATCAAAATAAATTTTTTCGATTGAAAAAATTTTATTTGTTATCATCTTCAATGCCATATTTTTTCTTTTGCCGAATCACATAATTACTGATTTTTTCATCATATAGTGGATACTGGTAATCCAACTGGCATGCCACTTCTGACGAAACCTCCCGGAACAATGCCATACATTGTTCAAAGGATTCCCACATATGGGGATAGGAATCCATATTATAAGTGGACATAAGTCGTTCCCACAATTCCTCTGGGGCATATTGCTTCATAAATTTATAGTTTTTTCCCAAACTGAAATGAAATCCCTGTTTGATACCAATCAGCCAGGAAATCATGCGAAGCAATTCTTTTCGTACTATATCATTCATATGGTCAATAGCAAAAAGAATTTCTTTGCGGCATAAGCCCTTTACTACATATGTTGTAGTATTCCAAAATTCATTACAGCAATCGTCAAACATTCTTTGAGTAGGCTTCTGCAAGTGGTAGTCTATATCCGTTGGTATTGGCGGCTTTACGATACGGTTGTCTTTATCCAACAGTAACTTTACCAGTTTATCCCATGTAAAATACTCGTCTATCAGTTCCAGCGGCAGCAAAGTTAAATCTATCTTAACATCATCAGTAAACAGCATTAAATATGAAAATCCCTTTTCTACAGCTGGAAATAATTCCATATCTTCCGGCTTTTGCAGAATCAACCTTTCACCAAATATATCTAGCCATTTATCATCACTTGTGAAGCTGTCCATATCCGTAACAAAAAAAGTAATATCAAAATCCTGAAAATCATCAGGCGGAATATTTGTATTTGTTCTAGATCCTTCCAAAGTAACCATGCGAATGCGTTTGTCTGTTTTTGCAAAATTCAAAACAATATCATAAACTTCCTTTTCTGATCTCATTTTTATCTCCTCCAATTATTGAAATAGGTGTGAAACCATTTTAGGGCTTTCCCGCCTTGATTACCCTTTAGCAAAGACGGGCGGGACTGTCAACGGCGGCGCATGAAATGCGCCGTTCATCTTGACCGTTGACTGGCTCGGCTGGCTTTGCTATTTTCTCGATGAAAAACAATTTATTCGTACTTATTTCCATCATTGTCATAGTAAACCACATGAATGGAATACTCTTTTTCTGGGTTTTTAATTGAGATAATATCCATATCATCTGTGCTGTATCTCAATGTATCTTGCACTTGTCCATTTATTGTATAAGTGATTTCGGCATACTCTGTTTTAGCACCATTAAACCAAATTAAATCATACCATTCTCCGTTTATTGCAACGCCACCAACAATAATCTCATCACTATTTCGGTTTGTTGATGTACTAAATTTGTAATCTCCATTTCCTGTTGGTTCAAAGATGGCAAGTGTAGATTTATTATCTGCACTATATGCTCCACTCACGATATAACCGCCAAGTTCCAGTTCTTTTGCAATAGTCCATTCATTCCCCTTTGAAATTGCGGTGTTCAGTATGCTTTCTCTGCTGGTAATGGTATCTCCTTTGGGAGTTAAACTAAAGAAATATAAAAAAGCGGCAGCAACGCAAATAACAGTCGCTGAAATTATCAGTAACCATTTTTTCATAACCAATACCTCCATATAATCTGATTTATTATTCTCTTACTTCCGTCCTCGCTGTGGCTTTGGATTTTTCAGCAAGTCCGACTTCTGTGCAATCTTTTTCAGCCACTTCTTTTCTTCCTCGGACAGCTTCTTATAATTCAGTTTGAGCCGCTTGCAGATAAACATCATAGCCGCCTGCTCCGGGTCGCTGTCCTCTTTAGCGGTTTCCTCGGCTGCCTGCAAAAAATCTTCCAGTGGGCTATCCTCCGGGACGCTGAAAAAATCGTCCTTGTGGGCTTCCCGCAGGTCGAGGGCTATCTTGTTTATGTCCTGCTGTATCACATAGCGGCAAAAGCTGTCGTCGTCAATATGGGCGGCGATAAGCTGCCTTAACTGCGGGTCAGTCAAGCCGGGATTGTGTTGTTTCATAATCGTTGCACTCACGGCGTCCACAATGGCGTTTGCACTCTGTACCTGTTTTCCCGCCACGCCGTTCACATAGATTTCAAGGTCGGCCATGAGCCGGGGAAAATCCGGGTGGGTCGCCAGTTCACACAAAAGGGAATTGTCCACCCGCCCGCTTTTCAATAGTTCAATCATATCGTCGCTCAAACGCAGGTCTGCAAGATCGGCGTTTGGGTGATTTTTTGTTTGGGAACGGCCCAGCAGATAATCAACAGTCACTTCGTAAAACTTTGCTAACTCAATAAGGGCATAGTGGCTGATGTCTTTGAGATTGTCCCCCTCATAACTGCCTAAAGCAGATTTGGAGAGGTGCGTCTGTTCCGCAAGCTGTTCCAGCGTCAAGCCACGCTCCACACGCAGGTCTTTTAGTCGTTCTTGAATAGTTAGGGCCATACTCTCCCCCCTCTGTCCTCTGTTCTAAAATATCATCCAATCTTACCACGACTTTTTGATTTCTCTTAATAAAGCAACCGTAATATCTTTGGCAATACTTGATGCTTTTGCACAGTTTTTGTCAAAATTATCAACTCCGCTGTGTTTTTCAGTATCGGTCACACACCGAATGGCGATAAACGGTATGTCATTTGCATAGCAGACATGAGCGATACTGGCAGTTTCCATGTCAACCGTCAAGGGAGCAAATTCATCGTTTATTTTTTGCCGGCTCTCATCGGTTATAAACGATTCTCCCGTTACCATACGGCCCCAAACTACCTTTCCAGAAGTTGAAAGCTTGTCAACAGCAGACTTTGACATATCTATCAGCTTTGGGTCTGCCACAAAAACACAGAATTCATCCACGGATGAAATTCCGTTAAAATGTCTGGCGCTACATCGTGGTAACAAACTTCTGTGGAGATAACTGTATCGAATATTTCAAGTTCTGGCTCCATACCGCCCGCTGTCCCTGAATTGATAATTATATCCACGCAAAATACATCTATCAAAAGCTGAGCGGCTATGGCGGCATTTACTTTGCACACGCCGGAAAACAGGGCGACAACTTCTACACTATCAATCTGTCCAGCATGGAATTTCAGCATAGCTTTTTCCGTTATCTTACAGTTGCTTATCAAGGGCAAAAATGGGGCGAGTTCTTCGTCACCCGCACATAAAATTCCGATTTTCATAGATTATTGTCCTCCTATGGCTTGAAAGCCAATTTTTATGTTTATTTTACCACAATTCCGAGAGCGTGGAAATAGGCAGTTTTCCGGGCGGATCTCCGACTTTATGGATATACGGGACGGACGGTTATTTAGGTGTAGACTTATTTTAGTTCATCGATGAACGGCACCTTGAAAACAGAATGACCGTCCGAAAAGGAATACCCCGGCTGGGGAAGCACTGCAAGGAGCCAGCTTCTGGACACTTTGTCCAGAGGTCACTTCGGGACAAGTTGTCCCGAAGTTGCGGGGAGCGTGCCAACGCCGGAACACGCCGCAGGAATGGGGCAGGAAACCTTTTCGGAGGAACGGCAACGGAAAGCAAAATGGAGGGAACGCATGAGAGATAACCCCTATAAAGACTTGCCGCCACTGGAACGCAGGCCGGACGGTTCACTTTACCGCATGACACCGGCGCAGAGGAAACAGGCGGCCAGCCTGATACGCCGGGAGTGCTGTTGTTGTGAGGACGGCAACTGCATTGCCCTTGATGATGGGGACACCTGCACCTGCCCGCAGACGGTTTCTTTCTCGGTCTGCTGTAAGTGGTTCCGCTGGGCGGTCTTGCCGCTGGACGGGACGCTGGAAGCGGGGATTTTCCGGGATAAGGACTTGAAACGCTGTGAGGTCTGCGGCGGCGTGTTCGTCCCAAAATCCAACCGGGCAAAATACTGCCCCGGCTGTGCCGCCAGAGTTCACAGGCGGCAGAAAACAGAAAGTGAACGGAAAAGGAGGTCTGCTGTGGACAGTTAGGAGCGGAAAAAGCCTTGATTTATCAGGCTCCGCAAGCCCCAAACCGGGGCAGGTGGTATAAAGTATCGCCCGCCCCGGAAAACGGGCTTCTAACCGTCCACAAAACGCACTATGACAAATACCATCTATATCCATCAGCCGGAAAAGGCGTTCAGCTTCACCCGGCTCCCGAATTTCCTCTTTGAAGCCCCCACATTCAGGCCCCTGTCCAACGAGGCAAAGGTTCTGTACGCCTTTATCCTGCGCCGGACAGAGTTGTCCCGCAAGAATGGGTGGGCGGATGACTGCGGACGGATTTTCCTGTATTACCCTATCTGCGAAGTGGTTGACCTGCTCCACTGTGGGCGGCAGAAAGCGGTGAACACCCTGCGGGAACTGCAATACGCCGGACTGGTGGAGATCCAGAAGCAGGGCTGTGGAAAACCCAACCGCATTTTCCCAAAATCCTATGAAGCGGTTCCAAACACCGACTTCAAGAAATCCCGTTCTGGTACGCCGGAGGACTGAAAACCGTACCCTTGAAGTACGGAAATCAATCTTGAGAAGTACGAAAACCGGACGGTATATAGAAATACAAAGATTAAAATGATTTATTTATATCCATTCCATTCCTATCGTATCAGAGATAATTCCGGCGGGATTTTCCCTGTGGAAAACCCCGGATAGGAAAGGAATGGGGAAAGGAGCAGAATGGCACAACACGCAATTTTGCGGTTTGAGAAGCACAAGGGCAACCCGGCAAGGCCGCTGGAAGCCCATCACGAAAGACAGAAAGAACAATACGCCAGCAACCCCGACATTGACACAAGCCGGAGTAAATACAACTTCCATATCGTCAAGCCGGAGGGACGCTATTACCACTTCATTCAGAGCCGTATCGAGCAGGCCGGATGCCGGACAAGGAAAGACAGCACACGGTTTGTCGATACACTGGTAACTGCCAGCCCGGAGTTTTTCAAGGGGAAATCCCCAAAGGAGATACAGGCGTTTTTCCAGAGGGCGGCGGCTTTCCTCATTGGCCGGGTAGGACGGGAAAATATCGTGTCGGCGGTGGTACACATGGACGAGAAAACGCCCCACCTGCATTTGACCTTTGTTCCGCTGACAAAGGACAACCGCCTGTGTGCAAAGGAGATTATCGGCAACCGGGCAAACCTGACGAAGTGGCAGGACGATTTTCACGCCTATATGGTGGAGAAATATCCTGACTTGGAGCGTGGGGAAAGCGCCAGCAAGACAGGCCGGAAGCATATCCCCACCCGGCTTTTCAAACAGGCGGTTTCCCTCTCCAAACAGGCCAGAGCCATTGAAGCCGCCCTTGACGGCATTAACCCGCTGAACGCCGGAAAGAAAAAAGAGGAAGCCCTCTCCATGCTGAAAAAGTGGTTCCCGCAGATGGAGAACTTCTCCGGGCAGTTGAAAAAGTACAAGGTCACAATCAATGACCTGTTGGCGGAGAATGAGAAGTTGGAAGCAAGGGCAAAGGCCAGCGAAAAAGGAAAGATGAAAGATACGATGGAACGGGCAAAGCTGAAAAGCGAACTGGACAATTTACAGCGGCTGGTTGACCGTATCCCGCCGGATATACTGGCGGAACTGAAACGTCAGCAGCGGCACACGGTAAAGGAAAGGTGATAGATATAAGCAGAAATTTTCGCCGCCTTTGTGCGGCATTGTACCTTGAAAACTGAATATGGAGGACACTGGATGGCAAAAAGCGAAAGCGATATTTTTACACCCCGGACAGGGCAGGTCATACAAGCAGAGAACGGCACGCAGTATTTTGTATGTGGGAACAACCGTATAAAAATCTCCGAACACTTCGCCGCAGGCGGGAAGCCCCTCGGTGATCTGATTGTAGATGTGGTGCGGCATACCGCAGAAAAAGCCGCTTCAACCTGATAGCCCATCATTGATAACACGCCCACGCTTATGATATAATTGCCATAGAGCAAAAGTATTGTAAGCGTGGGTTGTTTCTTTAAGAAGGAGGATTTTTAACGGTGAAACAACCTTACAATACTACGATTTACAACACGGCGCTTTATATGAGATTAAGCCGGGACGATGAAAACTATGGTGACAGCGTAAGCATTGAAACACAGCGGACAATCCTGCAACAGTACGCAAAGGAACAGGGACTTCATGTAGTCGGTGAGTATGTGGACGATGGCTGGTCGGGGACGAACTTTGAACGCCCGGATTTTCAGCGCATGATGGACGATGTGGAAGCCGGAAAAGTAAACTGCATTGTCACGAAAGACCTTTCCCGTTTCGGGCGGGAACATGTGATGATGGACTACTATCTGGAATTTCTGTTCCCGGAAAAACGGGTGCGCTACATCGCCGTTGCGGAGAATGAGGACACAGAGAAAGGGCTTTCCGATTTTGTCCCGTTCAAAAACCTGTTTAATGAATGGTTTGCGAAAGATACGAGCCGCAAGGTAAAGGCCGCTTTCAAAGCGAAGTTTGCCACAGGACAGCGTATCGGTGCCTATGCTCCCATCGGGTACAGGAAACACCCGGAAATCAAAAACAAGCTGATAATCGACGAGGAAACCCGCTGGATAGTGGAGAAGATTTTTGACCTTGCCATTCATGGCAGAGGGGCGGCCAGTATCACAAGAATACTGATTATGGAAAAGGTTCCCACACCGGGATTTATCAATTTCCAGCGTGACGGGACTTTTGCAAACATCTATGCGGGTGCGCCAGAGGAAAAAAGCTACGCATGGACGATAGCCCAGGTCAAGAGCATTATGAAAGACGAAACCTATATCGGCCATACCATCCACTACCGGGAAACAAACATTTCCTTTAAGAACAAGCGGAGGATACGCAAGCCCCAAAGTGAATGGGTGCGGGTAGAGAACACGCAGGAGCCGATTATCAGCGAACAGGTTTTCCGGCAGGTACAGGAGCAGATAGCAAACCGCCGCAGAAAGTGCAAGGATGGTACGACGCAGATTTTTTCCGGATTGGTAAAATGTGCGGATTGCGGCTGGTCGCTGTCCTATGGGGAGAACAGGCAGAACAGCAAGCCTTACGGCCATTATCATTGTAGCAAGTACGGACAGGGCACACGCCAATGCTCCATGCATTATATCCGCTATGATGTGCTTTACGCCTATGTCCTCTCCCGTCTGCAATACTGGTCGAGGCTGGTACAGCATGATGAAGAACGGCTTTTGAAGCGGCTGTTAAATGCCAATGACAAGGGACAGGCCGCCGCAAGAAAGAAGCAAGCCGCAGAGTTGAACAAAGCGGAGAAGCGGAAAGCCGAAGTCGATACCCTGTTTGCCCGGATGTATGAGGACTGGGCGGCGGGGCGTATCACAGAATACAACTTCTCTATGCTGTCCGGGAAGTACCAGAGCGAACAGGCTGAACTGGACACAAAGATTGAACAGCTTCAATCCGCTATCGCCACTGAAAGCCAGAACGCCGCAGACGCAGAAAAATGGATTGCCTTGATGAAAGAGTGCGTCAATCCAACAGAACTGACCGCCGAACTTTTGAATACGCTGATTGAAAAAATCGTTGTCCATGAAGCGGTCAAAGGTGAGGACGGAAGCCGGGAACAGGAGGTAGAAATCTTCTACCGCTTTATCGGCAAAATTGATTAAATGACACCAATATCTTTAACTATGTGATACCGGGTTGTCTGTTCCTGATTCTGATATGTTGATTTCTATATCAGAAGTGTTAGAAACACCAGTAAGTACTTTGCTTGGAGAAACGATTTCCGAGTCGAAAGCTGATGATTTAAGAGCAATTTCTGAAAAGCTTGAGGTCATAAACCTTCAATTAGCACAAAGAAAACAAGGAAGGCAAAAAGTAATTCATTGGTTTTTTATTTTCTTATGTGTGATTATAGTAATTGCTTTTGCGGTTTTAATTTTGCTGAATAGTCCATACTTAGGTTGGGATTACAGTGACCCGGAAAACGCAGTTATTGGAATTGGCTTTCACGCAATGGAGTGGTTGTTCACAAGAATAGCACCACTTGTTTTGATTGGTGCTGCTGTTGGAGCCTTATTGACACGAAAAAAATAAGACCCGCTACAAGTAAAACCTGCCCTGATGGAGCGTAAATGCTCCGTCGGGGCAATTTTTATAGGAAGAATCGCAAACTACCGTGAATCTGTGTTTGTCAATATAATATGGATAATCACAGAGGAAGGAGTGGTTATGCTATGAGTAACACTTTACAAAGCGTACATCCGGAGCTTGTTTCGGAATGGTCAGATAAGAACCTGCCACTGACACCGGACAAGATAACCTTCGGTTCAAATAAAAGAGTTTGGTGGAAAGGTTCTTGCGGTCACGAATGGCAAGCAAGCGTTAAGGCTCGCTCCGGCGGAGAGAAATGCCCCATATGCTCAGGAGCAAGAGTGGTTGAGGGAATCAACGATTTAGCAACACTCAAACCACAGTTAGCTCAGGAGTGGTCGAAGAAG
This sequence comes from Ruminococcus sp. FMBCY1, assembly GCF_023921805.1. Lineage (GTDB taxonomy): Bacteria > Bacillota > Clostridia > Oscillospirales > Acutalibacteraceae > Ruminococcoides > Ruminococcoides intestinale_A. The sequence goes on from NZ_CP074197.1 coordinate 2,122,725, forward strand.
AACGAACTGAAACCTACCGAGGTATCAGTTGCTTCTCATAAAAAGGTAATATGGAAATGTAAAAACGGACACGAGTGGACAGCAAGTATTAAGAGCCGAACAGTAAATGGCACAGGCTGTCCATACTGCTCTCACAATAAGGTACTTGCAGGATTTAACGACCTTGCTTCACAGTATCCGGAAGTAGCTGCCGAGTGGTCAGACAGAAATCTCCCCTTGCAGCCTACAATGGTAACAGCCTTTGCCAACAGTAAGGCTTGGTGGAAGTGTAAGGACTGTGGGAACGAATGGTACACCCTTATCGCTACCCGTTCTGGTGGAAGTAAATGTCCTTATTGCAGTGGCTATACATTACTGAAAGGCTTTAATGACTTGGAGACTACCCATTCTCATATTGCGGCTGAGTGGTCAGAAAAGAATTATCCATTGAACCCTTGTGATGTAAATGAAAAATCAAGGCGTAATGTATGGTGGAAGTGCAAAACCTGTGGCTATGAGTGGAAGTCGGTTATCAATGCTCGTGTAAAAGGTACTGTATGTCCCGTATGTGCTGATAGAACCGTTCTTGTCGGATACAATGACTTAGCTACAACCGACAGAAAACTGCTTTTAGAGTGGGATTACGAGCTTAATAAGATACTTCCAACTCAGGTGTCAAGAAATTCGATGAAAAGTGTTTGGTGGAAATGTTCTTTCGGACATTCTTGGAAAGCAAAGATAAGCGACAGAACGATTATTGGTAAAGGTTGTTCCGTTTGCGAAATCGAATATCGTTCCGTGTTCCCCGGCTTGGCAGTTGCTTACTATGCAAATAAAAAGGGACTCACAGCTCAGCTTGGTTCTGACAAGCTGTTAGGAATACCACTTGAAACCTACATTCCGTCAGAGAAACTTGCCATAGAGTTTACCATCGGCAATGAGCAGATGGAAATACTGAAAAACCACCTATGTAAGCAACGAGACATTAAACTTGTTAAGCTGCCATATAAAGCCAACGAAAATGAAGCTGATTATGCTGACAGAGTTAAGGCGGTTTTCAAGAGCGTACATATATTTATCTATTCAGATACAGAAACTGATGTAGCTCAAATCAGAAAAGTATTTACCGATTGGAGGGAACGACTATGAGAGAACAGAAATACCATATCTATCTTAATAAGGAAGAATACGACCGAGTGATTCACTCGCTTATAAGCCTGAAGAACAACCTACTGGCACAAGGCAGATACACTGATGCAGTTGACGATGTCCTTTGCAAGGTGCTGACAGCCAAGAAAAAGAAAGTCAAAATCTAATATATCTAAACACACAAAAGACCGCCTACACCTTTATAATGTAAGCGGTCTTTAATTATGCTTCGTGAAACTGAAATTTTACGGTAGTTAATTCAATTTCAAACGAAGAATTATTACCTGTTTCTTCTTCTCTGCAACCTTCATAGATACTTTTGTAACAAAAGAAAGTTTCTTCCCTAACATCTTCAATGCTTCTGGAAAGAATGTCTTTTCTTCCAATAATTCCATACTACATTTGTTTGCAAATTCTTTGCTATCGTTAATACCAAAATACATAATAGCACTTGCATTTCCTGTACGTTTGATAAACCAGTTCGTAAACTTTAATCCACTCTCACTTGTAGCGTCAAACAACATCTCACCTTTTGGAAATGCTTTTCCACACCCCTTAATAAATGCTATGATTTCTTCTTCATGGAAATATTGGAACACACCTGACACAATTAGCAGTGTAGGAAGCGAATTGTCTATTTCCTTTACCCATTCCAATTTAAACATATCGCCTGCAATGAGCGTTTCATTTTTTCGCTGACCAAATACTTTTTTTCTTGCCTCTATTACTTCTGGCAAATCAGTCTCATACCAATGTACAGTTCTGTTTTCAATCTTATCACTTAAACGGTCATAAGCAGTCTCTAATCCTGCACCAAGATATACAATATTACTTTCTGCGTAACTTTTTGCAAACGCAATAACTGTTTTGTCCATATTGTAATAACGTGCTACCGATGCCATATTGCTATATTCAGAAGAACCTTTATCTACACCTTGTGGTAAATACTTCTCCAACTCAAGAGCCTTTTCATCCATAAAATATTCTGGAAATTTTTTAGAGATATTGATTCTTGCCACTAACGGAACAAATAACGTATTTGCAACACCATCAAATTTATTCATAATCTACCTCTTTCTTTAGTTAGTTTTTGCTGACCAATCTAACATATGAAGTTTATTTTGTAAAGTAACTATCACTTAGAAAAATTCAAATTTAATAATTAGTTTTTTTCGCAATCAAAACTCCAACAGGAGCTAAACCGCCATCCACCAAATTCACTTTGACGACTGTAAAGCCATAATCCGCAATAAACTCACAAAAATTTTCCTTGTTCCATTCTTTGTATGCTTTAAATCCTGTAATAGACATCAATCGCTTTCGTAAACCACTTGATTTTTTCTCTGCCCATAAGAAGGTTGGTGCGTACAAAATACCATCTTTTTTTAATACTCTACGAATTTCCTGCATTGCTTTTTCAGGCTCTGGCATAATGTGCAGTGCATTTGAAATTACTACACAATCAAAATTTTCATTCTCATATGAAAGTGCCGTTGCATCGGCTACGCAAAAACTAAGTTTTTCTGTTGTACCTCTCCTTTTCGCTTGCTTAATCATATTTTCCGAAAAATCGGTTGCCGTCCAGCTATTAGTACAATCAGACAATGGGAAAGATAGCTGCCCTGTTCCACAAGCTAATTCTAATACATTCATATCAGATTTGAGATAATCTCTAATATATCCGCAGATTGCATTATAAAATTTCTTATCTGACTCCATCAAAGGTGCATATATTTTTGCAAGTCGTTGCCAATAACCCTTGTTTGCCTTGTCTTTCATATCAAAATCTCCATTTTATTCAATAATACAACTTCAAATATTCCTCTGTGTTTTATTATACATCATAAATGTTAAAATTTCTACCCGCCGTCTATTGACCTTGATTGTGAGGAAAATAGGCGGCTTTTTTTGTCGCCTAAAAATTTTTTGAAATTTTTTCGGAAAAGCAGCGATTTTGGGTGTCCAAAATGAAGCCTTTTGTGCAATGAGTGAAGGGGTTAATTCCTGATGATGAAAACGGAAGCCTTTTCAATTGTTCTTTGACAATTGAATACACAGGTCGTTAAGACTTTAATTCTGATGATAGCCACTTTAGCAGGTACGCCGAAACTTCTGAAAATTTCAGAACAGCGAGAACTCCTGCTATGAGTATCGGATTGCAACCGATATGGCGATGACGGTCAGAAAGATAATGATACTTCTCTACGGAGCTGGCGGAGTACCCGGCAGAGGTTAGATTCCTATGATACAGATAAGCAGTCTGTTCCTTAACGACTTCCCGAAAGCGATATGCTTGGCAAGGGATATTGAGAATAAATATTGCCACGACCGTTTAGGAAATGAAACGGTCAAGTACATAGTCATATTTTATTGGCTATGAATAAATTGAAAGGAGGACGCAAGGGGTGTCAAACTGCAAAACGATTGCCATATGCAATCAAAAAGGCGGAGTCGGAAAGACAACGACAACGGTTAATCTTGGTGTTGGTCTTGCAATGCAGGGTAAGAAAGTGTTGCTCATAGACGCAGACCCACAGGGAGATTTAACTACTTGTCTCGGTTGGAGAGATACAGACAACTTGGGTATCACGCTTGCAACGAAACTTACAGATGTGATTAGTGAAACGATGAATGACCCGACAGACGGTATTCTGCACCACGAGGAAGGTGTTGAACTTTTACCGGCGAACCTTGAACTTTCGGCGATGGAATATAACCTGATGAACGCTATGAGCAGAGAAACCACTTTGAGGAATTATTTGAGTCAGGTCAAAGACAGATACGATTTTGTCTTGATTGACTGTATGCCTTCTCTGAGTATGGTAACACTCAATGCTCTATCTGCGGCAGACAGCGTGATTATTCCGGTGCAGGCACAGTATTTGCCGGCTAAAGGTATGACCCAGCTTGTGCAGACCATTTCAAAAGTCAAGAAGTATATCAATCAGGATATTAAGATAGACGGTATGCTTCTTACTTTGGTGGATAACCGCACAAACCTCGCCAAAAGTACGGTGGAAGCGTTGCGGGAGAATTTCGGAAATCAGATTAAGCTGTATCGCACATCTATTCCGATTGCTGTAAAAGCCGCAGAAACTTCTTCCAAAGGGAAGAGCATTTTTGCATATGAGCCAAACAGTACGGTGTCTAAGGCATACACCGAATTTACAAAGGAGGTGTTAGCCGATGGCAGGAAGAAAGAGCGACTTCACTCTCACGAGGCTCGATGACCTTTTTACAACGCAGGCACAGAGAGAGGAAGAAAGACTTTCTAAAATCCGAGATATTCCATTAGAGCTGATTGACGATTTCCCAGACCACCCGTTCAAGGTCAGGGACGATGAAGATATGCAGCAGCTTGTCGAGAGTATCAAGGAACGTGGAGTAATTACTCCGGCAACGGTAAGGCAGAAAGAGGACGGAAGATATGAACTCGTATCCGGTCACAGACGAAAACGAGCAAGCAAACTTGCCGGTTTTGAAACGCTAAGATGTGAGGTTGTTGACCTTAATCGAGATGAAGCCACAATTCTAATGGTGGAAAGTAATTTCCAAAGGTCGCAGATACTTCCCTCTGAAAAAGCCTTTGCCTACAAAATGCGATTGGACGCAATGAAAAGACAAGCAGGCAGACCAGCAAAAAATTATTCCCCAGTGGGGAACAATTATGAATTTGCTAAATCAAGTGATGAACTTGCCGACAAAACAGGCGAAAGTAAAAATCAAATTTACCGTTATGTCCGCCTTACAAACCTTGTTCCCGAACTGCTTGAATTTGTTGATGAGGGGCGAATTAAAATGCGACCGGCGGTTGAATTGTCGTATCTTGACGAAGATTGTCAGCGTGATGTGGTTGACGAGATTGATATGAACGACGCAACTCCCTCTCACGACCAGACTATCCGTATGCGAAAGTTTTTCGATGAGGGCAAACTGACAACCGAAGCTATCCAAGCCATTATGTCGGAGGAAAAGCCAAACCAGAAAGAGAAGATTGTGCTAAGGGGCGACAGAGTGCGACAACTCATCCCGAAAAATATCCCAATCAGCCAAACGGAGGACTTTGTGTGCAAGGCATTGGAGCATTACAACAAGTATCTCAGGCAACGGGCAGACCGTGACAGCAGATAGCCGATTTTGTTACTCCCCCTTCTCACACTCTACCCCCTAATACCTACTGTTTACTTGCTGAAAAGATATATTCTATCTCACTTAAATATACCTATCTCTCATAACTTATAGCTGTCTAATAAAGGGTTCGCACATTTGAAGTGTAAACAAAGTGTCTGATATGATAAAAAGTTTGGATATTCGCACCTTTGCTGTTTTTTGTCTGATTGATTACGATTAAGGCGAAAGGAGCGATAGCTTATGAGAAGGAAATGGATGGTTTGTATGATTGCCTGCTTGATGATTTTGTTTGCCGGATGTAACGGTAACATAGCCAAAGAAACCGCACGAAATGACACGGATAAAAGGATTTCTTCTACGGCTGGTAATACCGAAACAACGAACGGAACAGAAAAAGCAGAGGATACAAGTGTTGTTCCCGAAACGGAGCAACCAGTATCAAGTGAAGCAACAACAGAGCCGAGTCAGCAGGAAAAGTCGGATGTTTCTTCTACGGCAGGTAGTAGGGCGGAAACTGCAAAAAGCTATGAATCCGTTCAGATAACGAAAAAGCCTGACAGTATTCAAGAACAGGAGCAGCCACAGCAACAACCGAAGCCAGAGCCGGAAACACCGCCAGTTAAGGGAGAAGTGAAACCCACAAAACCAAAACCGACGGAAGAAACGAAGCCGAGCTTTGATGTTAATCCTTATTTGAGTTACGCCAAGAGTTATGCTCAAGGTATCGGTTTGGAGTTGGACAGTACCGCAACGGATTGTTGGGATAATCCGATAACCGCCAATGCCAAACGCACAGGCATTAAGGACGATATTCAAAGCAGGCTGAACAGATACAAAAAAGTGGGGAATATGAAATCTATATCGGCTACTGCTAAAAAACAAAATAAAATACAGTATCGGACGCACTGAGATAATCGGTGCGTTCTTTCATTTTAAGGAGGAAACTTAGATGGTAAAGACGAAAATCAAGAGAGCCGTATCGTTTGTTATGGCGACGGTTCTCAGTCTCAGTGCTTTTATGAGTATTGGGACAAGCACAGCGTTTGCTGCAAGCGGAGAAAAGACCAAAGTGTATATGGTTGATTTTCCTCGTGACGGCGACGCAAATTACGACGGTGTGTGGGGACACAGTAACCTTACTTTGAAGAACGGTTGGCATACCGGCAGTTCTACCCACACTAACTTAAAGGCAATCGGTTCATATTCCGGTAATATTGCCTATTGTATCGAGCCGGGTGTTTCACTCAGCTCCGGTCAGAGTATGAACAAGTACGATGAAAATTATTTTAACAATATCACAGCAAACGGAGTTATCTCCGGCGATGAAATCAGACTCTTTATCGGTCGTATCTTGCAGTACGGCTATCGAGGAACGATTTCAACAAGCTGGAGGTCGCAGAACGAAAGTGCGGCAAACAGTATTGCTCACGCTTATGCAACACAGCTTCTTATTTGGGAAACAGTCGTTGGAGAGCGTGACGCAAACTTTAATCACAAAGCAGCCAGTGGTTGCAGCAATGTGAAAGATGTTATCAATGCCAAACATCCGCTTCGCAGTAAGATTATGAATTACTACAACAGTATGGTCAGCAGTGTGCAGAATCATACAGTTGTGCCGAGCTTCTGTACTAAATCAAGCGGTTCAGCGAAAGTAAATGAACTTGAATGGAACGGAAGCAAATATGTTGCGACTCTTACAGACTCAAACGGTGTACTCTCCAATTATGATTTCAAGGCGAATATCAGTGGTGTAACATTTTCCACAAGCGGAAACAAACTTACGGTGTCAATGGATAAAGCACCGAGTAAGGAATTTACTATTACCGCAAGTAAGAAAAACGGTGTCCGCAGAGGTGTCATCGTATGGTCTGAGGGAAAGCACGGTCAAAATTCAAGTGTGCAGGATGTTGTTACTTACGCACAGGAAGTCAGCGACCCTGTAAGCGGATATGTAAAGATGAAAGTCAGCTACGGTTCTTGTCAGATTGTGAAAACATCTGAGGACGGAAAGGTTGACGGTATCAATTTCACTATTTCAGGCAACGGAGTAAATCAGACAGTTACCACAGCAAACGGTGGTAAGTTCCAGATTGACAACCTTATGCCGGGCGTATATACGGTAACAGAGCAATCTATCGACAAATATGTACCGCAAGAGGTTCACAGAGTAACCGTTGTTGCCGGTCAGGTAGCAACAGTAAACTTCAATAATGTTCTCAAAAGAGGTAATCTTCAGGTCATTAAATCATCGGAAGATAATCTTGTTGAGGGTGTGAAATTCCACCTTTACGGTACTTCCCTTGCAGGTATTGCTGTTGATGAATATGCGGTTACTGACAAAAATGGTGTAGCAACATTCAAAGATGTGCTTATCAGCGGAAGCACACCATATACGCTCGAAGAAGTGGACACAGAAATCCGTTATGTCGTTCCTGAAAAGCAGACTGCACCGATTAAATGGAACGAGGTTACAAATCGAGACTTTACCAATATTCTTAAAAAGTTCAGCGTTACAGTAACAAAGAGTGACCGAGAAAAAGGCACTGCTCAGGGCGACGCAAAACTCTCCGGTGCTGTTTACGGAATTTATAAAGGCGACACACTTGTGGATAAGTATGTGACAGACAGCGAGGGGCAGTTCACAACAAAGGAATATGTCTGCGACATCGATTGGACAATCAGAGAAATCACACCGAGCGAGGGTTATCTCCTTGATAAGACAATCCACAAGGTGGGTGCAGAGCCAAAACTCTTTACGATTGAACACAATCTTGTGGCAAATGACGTGACAGAGCAGGTTATGAAAGGCAATATCGCTATCATCAAACATGCCGATGATGGGGAAACCAAGATTGAGACACCGGAAAACGGTGCTGAATTTGAAGTGTATCTGAAATCTTCTGGCTCATTTGAAAAAGCCGACAAAGATGAAAGAGATACTATTGTTTGCGATGAAAACGGATTTGCTCAGACAAAGGATATGCCGTATGGTGTATATACCGTTCATCAGACCAAAGGTTGGGAAGGTCGTGAGCTTATGAAAGACTTTGATGTTTTCATTTCTCAGGACGGTCAGACTTACCGTTATCTCATCAACAATGCCAACTTTGAGTCATATATCAAGGTCGTAAAGGTTGATGCAGAAACAGGCAAGACAATTCCGTATGCAGGTGCAGGCTTCCAAATCTATGACCCTGCCGGTAACAAAGTAAGTATGACATTTACTTATCCTACACCGACAACCATCGACACATTCTATACCGACGCAGACGGTCAGCTTGTTACACCTGAAAAACTGGACTATGGCAAGGGATATTCACTTGTTGAGGTTCAGGCTCCGTATGGATATGTACTCGACAGTACTCCTGTTTCTTTTGATGTGACAGAAGAAAATTCCACACAGGAAGGCGGTATCACATTGATTAAGGTGGATAAGCCGAATATGGCACAGAAAGGTACGATTTCCGTTGAGAAAACCGGCGAAGTATTCTTTGGTGTCAATGTATCCGGCGAGGAAGATAAAGATGTGATTTATCAGCCGGTGTATAAGGTCAAAGGACTTGCAGGTGCGGTTTATGAAATCACTGCCGACGAAGATGTTATCACACCGGACGGTACACTTCGTTATCACAAGGGCGATGTAGTAGATACTGTAACAACCGATGAGGACGGAACAGCTAAAAGTAAGGAACTCTATCTCGGTAAATATACGGTAGTAGAAACCAAAGCACCGACAGGTATGGTCATCAACAAAGAAAAGCATTCGGTGGAACTCACTTATGCCGGACAGGATGTAGCGGTAACTGAAACTGCAACCAGCTTCGTAAACGAGCGACAGAAAGTGAAGATTTCTCTTGAAAAAATCTTAGAGCAGGACGAAACCTTTGGTATCGGCAAGAATGATGAAATCAAAAACATCAGTTTCGGACTCTATGCAAAAGAAGATGTTGTATCTTCAAGCGGCACAGTTATTCCGGCTGACGGATTGATTGAGATTATCACGCTTGATGAAAACGGAGCAGCGACTGCAAATACAGACCTTCCATTTGGCAGCTACTATGTCAAGGAAATTGCTACGGACGAACATTATATCCTCTCCGACACACAGTATCCGTTCACATTCGAGTATGCCGGTCAGGACACCGAAACGGTTGAAATCAAGGTAAATGACGGTAAGCCGATTGAGAACAAACTCATTTACGGTTCTGTATCTGGTAAGAAGATTGACGAGAACGGAGAAGCACTGGGCGGTGCTTTAATCGGCATTTTCAAAGCAGATGAAACCGAGTATACAAAAGAACACGCTATTATGACTGCCACATCTGAAAAGGACGGCAGTTTTTCTTTTGCCAAAGTTCCTTACGGAAAATGGATTGTAAGAGAGATTGAAGCTCCTGAAGGCTTTGTGCTTGATGATACTTCTTACGAAGTAAATATCGGGGAGAATGAGCAGGTCATCGAAGTGGAAATTACCGACGAGTATATTTACGGTAATATTGAACTTACCAAAGTGGACGCTGATTATCCGGATAACAAACTGACAGGTGCAACTTTTGATGTGTATAAGGATGTTAATGGCGACGGTAAACTGGACGATGGCGATGAACTTATCGGAAATCTTGAAGAAACCGCAACCGGTATCTATGAGATGAAAGAAATTCTCTACGGTAAATATCTTGTACAAGAAACCAAAGCACCGGAGGGATTTGTGCTTGATAAGGGCGTTTACTCCGTATTCATTGAAAAAGATGAAACCACCTACAAGGTAGAAAACAAAGCGGGAGTCGGCTTTATCAACGAAGCGATGAAAGGCAGCCTGAAAATCAAAAAGACATCTTCCGACGGTAATGTGGAAGGATTTACTTTCAGAGTGACAGGTGTAAACGGTTATGACAGCACCTTTACAACCGATAAGAATGGCGAAATCTCCATAGATGGACTTCGTATCGGAGAATACACAGTGTCCGAGGTCAGCGACAATGTATCTGCCGGATATATTTTACCTGCCGATAAGAAAGTGACCGTAAAGGTCGGCGAAACGGTAGAAATCGAGATGCATAACGAACTTCGTGACACACCGAAAACCGGTGATGACAAAAAGACCGGTCTTTGGGTAGCACTTGCAGGTGCTTCTGCACTCGGTATTGTTGCAACGGTTGTTGCTTCCAAGAGAAAGAAGAAAAAGGAGGGCAATGAATAATGGACGCAAAGACAATCGTAGCAGTTGTTTTGGTCGCCTTTATTATCGGCGGCTTTATCTTCTTACAGATTAAAAACAGAAAGAAATAAGAAACAAAATGGTGGGCGGAGCGTAAAAAACTCCGTCCATTTACTTTATGGAGGTGCTTTATGAATAAGCAGAGAACGGTTGACAGCAAGGTGCTTGCAATCCTCAGAGAATGCCCTGAAACAAGGTATGACGATATGCAGCTTATCCTCTGCTATTACAACCGATACAGTTATTTGAAAGTCGGCGACTTATCTCTTGAGAATATAGTCAACAACTATAAGGGCTACGGTTTACCGTGCTTTGAAACTATCCGCAGGTCAAGACAGAGGGTGCAGTCTTTGTTCCCGGAACTTTCCAGACAGTGCAGTGGCTGCGACAGCAGTATTCGTGTAGTCATAAAAATTGAATAAGGAGGACGGAAAGATGAGCAAACCGACATTTCAACAGAAAACAAAGCTAATGGCGAAATTGTTTGATTCCGGCTGTAATACAGAAAAGAAACTACAACAGCTTGATATGGAGAGTATTTTGAAGATTCCGGGTATCACGATACCGGATATGGCACTCATCATCGAACTTCAGAAAGAAACCAAAGCCAACAAGTTGTTCTCGTATTTGGGAGGTGGAACGGATGAGCAGTCAGGAACATAAAGAAAACAGTATCCGCTTTATTGACAGTGGATACAACGAAAAATTTCGTGTAAATGACGGAGAGAAAATCCTGATTCACACAAGAAACGGAACAACACTGGAGCGTGAGTGTAAATATATCGACGACTATCACACACAAATCGGCTCGGATGTTTTCCATATCTGTGAATTTGCAGAGCTGTGTGAAAGAAACGGTCATACCGTTGAACCAGCCGGAAAGGAAAAGATAAAACCGGCAAAAAGCAAAGAAAAAGAACGATAAGGAGGTGCAAAGTAGTGTCAAGAAAATATGAACTCATATCCGAACTCTATGACAGAACCTGTAAGACGGTTGTTTCCAATCCGCAGAACTGGCAGAATTTCTTGCGGTCTGCGTGCAGAAACTACAAGCTGCGATATGATGAGCAGTTGCTTATCTATGCACAGCGACCGGACGCTACGGCGGTTCTTGAAATCGAGCGTTGGAACAGGAGTTTTGGACGATGGGTAAATAAAGGTGCAAGAGGCATTGCGGTATTTGCCGATGAAAACAGAGCAAGACAAAGACTTACCCACTACTTCGATATTTCCGATACTCACGAGAGCAGATATTCCCGTCCTGTTCCGCTTTGGGATATGAGGGACGAATACACTGACGATGTTATTGAAACGCTTGCAAGCACATTCGGAGAACTGGATAACAAAGTCACTTTGGGCGAAGCAGTTATGAGTGCCGCACAAAATGCCGCCGAAGATAATTTGCCGGATTATCTTAATGACCTCATCTATGCTTCCGAGGACAGTTTCCTTGAAGGACTTGACGAAACGATGATTGCAAGTCTGTATAAAAAAGTTGTAACAAACAGCGTGGCATATATGATGATGACAAGGCTTGGAATTGATACCGGCGAATATTTTGAAGCCGATGATTTTCGAGATGTTACCAATTTCAATACGCAGGATACGATGAACGCTCTGGGATTTGCCACAAGCGATATTGCAGAGATGGGGCTTTCGGAAATCTCAAAAACAGTGATGGCACTGAACCGTCAAAATCGCATAATTGAAGCAAACAGGCAACCGGAATACAATAAAGACATCAAAGACGAAAGGAGCAGCGATTATGAACGAGATAACATACACGATGGTCGGGGATTACAATCTTCCGAACCTGACTCTGCCCGAACAGCCGGAGGTCATTCAGGGCAAATGGTCGCAGATGAGGAGAACTTATCTGAAAGAACACCACAAGGTTCAGTATTACAATCTCCTGACGAAAGGGATACTGAGCAGTCATCTGTCGGAAGTCCAGCAGAGGGCGACCGAGTTGGAGGAGACGCTTATCAGGCAGATGGCACAGCAAGAGGGGCTGACGGAGCAGATGAAAGCGGACGATATGATGAATTGGATTCGCTTGATGAACAACATCAGGAACTCGGCACAGGAAGTCGTGAAAGCACAGGTAATATTCATTTAGAGTATTATGACAGAAGCAACGAGGACAAGAGCCTGCCGTTTTTCGGCAGAGATGATACTATAAGAGAAATACTCGGTACTACACCGCATTTGTTGGCTTCTCTCGAAGATATTAAAGACTTCTATGAGAGAAATACCGATAGCGATACCCGTACCGAATATATCAAGAGCATCTTCAATAACGACTATACGGAACTCACATTAGAGGATGGCAGAACCGTAGGTTACAAGACATTTCAAAATGTTTTGCACCTTTGGGAAGGTCATTATGACAGCAGAACTGCACAGAGTTTCTATAACTGGAGCGTGATTGCACAGCACTTTGAAGCAATGCGTCTTTTGGGAGAATTAAATGATAGAATGAAACCACTACCGTCGGCAGACGGACAGATGAGCTTCATATTAGACGGTCAGGCAGAGGAAAACAAAACCTCTGCCTTTACTTTTTCTCAGGAGATTATCGACGCAGTTTTGACTCGTGGAAGCGGTATTCACGAAGGTAAAATGCGTATCTACGAGCAGTTTCAAAAGAGTTTATCTTCAAAAGAAAATGCAGACTTTCTCAAAAACGAATACGGTTGGGGAGGTTCATATCCTGTCATTATCGGTGCAGGTATTGATGAAAACCACGATGGGAAAGGCATAACTCTTTCAAGAGGATTTGGAAACGACGCACCGAAACTCACTCTTAAATGGACACAGGTGGAAAAGCGTATCGGGGAGCTTATCCGTGCAGATAGATACTTAAATCCAAAGGAAAAGGAGCAGTATCCGCAGTGGCTTGAGAAGCAGGAAGCAAGACGGGCAGAAATCGAGGAGCAGAAAAGAAATCGGGAAATTCTTTCTACTGCACCACCGGAAGAAGCTGAGCAGGCAAATGATGACGATATTATCGGTAAGAAAATTGTGATTGATGACCGCCGATTTGTTATTGAAAGCGTCGGTAAAATCAGTGGCGATGTTTCTATGCGTGATGTCACTTTTGAGGACAGCGTAGGCTTACCGATTAACCGTGTGGAGAAGATTGATTATGTCCGCAGTCTGCTTGCAGTGCAAACACAGGAACAGCAATTACCTGATACCCGATATGAATATCATCTTGGAGACACGGTATATATCGGTGCAGCGGAGTATGAAATCTTATCTTTTGATGATGAGAGAGTAATGCTTTATGATACCGAAATGCCATTGTTCAACAAGGAGTTTGAGCGTGCTGAATTTGACCGTAAGGTGCAGGAAAATCCGCTTAATGACCATTTGAGAGTAACGGTATTACCAGCAGCAGAAAAAGCCGATACAGACGAAAATATCACGCATAGTGATACCGAAACCGAACAGAAAACAGATTATGAGGATGCGTTTTTCATTAACAGAGAACAGGAAAGCGTTACTTGGATGTACTTTAATCCGGACAGTAATGCCGGCGGTCAGTATGTTACAAATACGCTTTCTTTTGATGAAATCAGAAAAGCGGCACAAGACAATAAGTCGGCAGATGAGTTCTTTGATTACCTCGGCAGTATCGCAAATCAAACTCTTGCCGATGTAGGTACAGAATGGTTTGAAGAAGCAGATAATGCTTTTAGACAGACACCGGATTTTACCGACTGTACTTCAGCCACAATGGAAGCACTCATTGAAAATGCCGAAAGAAGTGATATGGTAGTAACCAATATCGGCAATGTTCCGATTGAGGATTACAGAGAAATCATTGCAAATCAGAATGGCTTCGACAGCTACGTTGAAATGTATAACGAGGGCATTCGTATCGGCAACGGCTATGATAAAGAGCCTGAACCGATAAAACCGCAGTGGGAGAATAAAAAGAGCAAGGTCAAGAGTTTTGATTTGCACCCGGATATTCCGATGGCAGAGAGAAATACTTTTGATTTGCGTTCCAATCCGGTAGAACCGGCAGGCAAGAAAGAACGCTTCCGCAGAAATATGGAAGCGATAAAAGTTTTGAAAGAGTGTGAGTTTGAAAACAGATTTGCCACACCGGAAGAACAACTTATCTTGTCTAAATATGTCGGCTGGGGAGGTTTGTCCGAAGCCTTTGACGAGAACAATTCTGCTTGGGCAGATGAATTTGTTGAGCTATATACAGCACTGTCTTCCGATGAATATGCCGCCGCAAGAGAAAGCACATTAACCGCCTTTTATACTCCACCCGAAGTTATCGACGCTATATACAAGGCAATGGAACAGATGGGCTTTCGTGAGGGCAATCTGTTAGAACCGTCCTGCGGTATCGGTAATTTTATCGGTATGCTGCCGAATTCAATGGAAAACACAAAGATTTACGGCGTGGAACTTGATAAGATTTCGGCAGGGATTGCTCAGCAACTTTATCAGAAATCATCCATAGCAGCACAGGGATTTGAAGAAGTCAATGTGCCGGATAGTTTCTTTGACGGAGTTGTGGGGAATGTTCCGTTTGGCGATTTCAAGGTGCTTGATAAGAGGTACGATAAGTATAACTTCCTTATTCACGATTATTTCTTTGCCAAGTCTTTGGATAAATTAAGACCCGGCGGTGTGATGGCACTTGTTACGAGCAAAGGCACGATGGATAAAACCAATTCGTCGGTCAGAAAATATATCGCACAAAGAGCCGACCTGTTGGGAGCAATTAGACTTCCAAATGATACTTTCAAAGGCAATGCCGGTACAGAGGTTGTATCGGATATTTTGTTCCTGCAAAAGCGTGACAGGCTCATAGATATAGAGCCTAATTGGGTACAACTTGGCACAACCGATGACGGTATCACGATGAACTCG
The DNA here is from genome assembly GCF_023921805.1 of Ruminococcus sp. FMBCY1. Classification (GTDB taxonomy): domain Bacteria; phylum Bacillota; class Clostridia; order Oscillospirales; family Acutalibacteraceae; genus Ruminococcoides; species Ruminococcoides intestinale_A. Next base: position 2,138,101 of record NZ_CP074197.1, read on the forward strand.
TACTTTGTGGAACATTCCGAAATGATACTGGGCGAGATGAAAACAGTAAGTGGACGCTTTGGAGAAGAAGTAACTTGTGTACCGTTTGAAAATGCCGATTTATCCGAATTGTTATCGGAAGCGGTAGCAAATATCCACGGAGAAATAAACGATTACGAAGTAACCGACGAGTTGGAGGAAGAAGATAATTCTATCTCTGCCGACCCTACGGTAAGGAATTTTTCTTACACAGTGGTGGACGATAAAATCTATTTCCGTGAGAATTCTCGTATGACTCCGGTGGAGGTGTCGGCAACCGCCGAGAACAGAATCAAGGGTATGATTGCGGTTCGTGACAGCGTTCGCAATCTGATTGAACTTCAAACCGAGGACTATCCGGACGAAGAAATCAAAGCCGAGCAGTCAAAACTCAACAGTCTTTATGACAGTTATACCAAGAAATATGGACTGATTAACAGCAGAGCAAATATCTCTGCTTTCAGTGATGACAGTTCCTTTGCCTTGCTTTCTGCACTTGAAGTCATTAACGAAAACGGAGAACTGGAACGCAAGGCAGATATGTTCTTCAAGCGTACAATTAAGCCGCATAAGCCGGTAGAAAAGGTAGATACCGCCAGTGAAGCACTTGCTGTTTCTATGGGAGAAAAAGCCGGAATTGATATGGAATATATGTCAAAGCTCACAGGTAAAAATGAAGAAACACTCTATCAGGATTTGAAAGGTGTTATCTTCTTAAATCCTCTTCACGGGTACGGGAATGTAACCGAGGCAAAGTATTTGATGGCAGATGAATATCTATCTGGTAATGTCAGGGAGAAACTTATCACAGCAAAAAAATCTGCCGAGGTGTATCCTGAAGATTATAAAATCAATGTGGAAGCATTGGAAAAGGTTCAGCCGAAAGACTTGACTGCAAGTGAAATATCTGTAAGGCTCGGTGCTACTTGGCTACCGCAGGAAGTAATCCAGCAGTTTATGTTTGAGTTCCTTGATACACCGAGATATGCACAGTGGAATATAAAAGTTCACTTCTCTCCCTATACGGGCGAGTGGAATATCGAGGGTAAATCCTATGACCGTTCCAATGTCAAAGCATATAGCACATACGGCACAGGTCGTATCAATGCCTACAAGATAATTGAGGAAACGCTGAACCTGAAAGATGTCCGTATCTTTGACTATATCGAAGATGATGAGGGCAGGAAAAAGGCTGTCCTTAATAAAAAGGAGACGGCAATCGCACAGGCAAAGCAGGAACTTATCAAGCAAGGTTTTCAGGATTGGATATGGGCAGACCCTGACCGCAGAGAAAAGCTGACAAAGATGTATAACGAAAAATTCAACAGCATAAGACCTCGTGAGTATGACGGAAGTCACATCACATTTAGTGGTATGAATCCGGAAATCACATTAAGGGAACACCAGAGAAATGCTGTAGCTCACATTCTTTATGGTGGAAATACCTTACTTGCACACGCAGTCGGGGCAGGCAAGACGTTCGAGATGGTAGCGGCATCGCAGGAGTCGAAAAGACTCGGACTATGTAATAAATCGCTGTTTGTTGTACCGAATCATCTGACGGAACAGTGGGCGGCGGAATACTTGCAACTTTATCCGTCGGCAAATATACTGGTTGCAACGAAGAAAGATTTTGAAACAAAGAACCGTAAAAAGTTCTGTGGCAGAATTGCAACAGGAGATTATGACGCAGTTATCATCGGGCATTCTCAATTTGAGAAAATTCCGATGTCCATTGAAAGGCAGAGGGCAATTCTTGAACAGCAGTTGAATGAATTGACGGAAGGAATTGCAGAACTAAAGCGTAATCGAGGGGAAAACTTCTCTGTCAAACAGCTTGAAAAATCAAGAAAATCCGTCAAGCAAAAGCTACAAAAACTCAACGACCAAAGCAGAAAGGATGATGTTGTAACCTTTGAAGAATTAGGTGTGGACAGGCTTTTTATTGACGAAAGCCATTACTACAAGAACCTTTATCTTTACACAAAAATGCGTAATGTAGGAGGTATCGCACAGACGGAAGCACAGAAATCTTCCGACCTCTTTATGAAGTGCCGATACCTTGATGAGATTACCGGCGGGCGAGGAACTGTATTTGCGACAGGTACGCCTATCTCAAACAGTATGGTAGAACTTTATACCATTCAGCGATACTTGCAATATAATACCCTTGTAAAAAATGGATTACAGCACTTCGATGCTTGGGCTTCCACATTTGGAGAAACGGTAACAGCAATAGAACTTACGCCGGAAGGAACGGGTTACAGAGCGAAAACACGCTTTGCTAAATTCTATAATCTGCCCGAACTTATGGCGATGTTCAAAGAGGTTGCAGACATTAAAACAGCCGATATGCTTAATCTTCCTGTGCCGGAAGCAGAGTATCATAATGTGTCGGTAGAACCGTCCGAAATGCAGAAAGAAATGGTTGCCTCCCTTGCAGAGCGAGCCGAGAAAGTTCGTGGCGGAGGTGTAGATTCAAGCGTAGATAATATGCTTAAAATCACAAACGATGGAAGAAAACTTGCACTTGACCAGCGTATGCTAAATGCTATGCTGCCGGACTTCGAGAACAGCAAAATCAATGCCTGCGTTGATAATGTGTACCGCATATGGGAGGAAAACAAAAATAAAAAGTCAGCACAATTAGTGTTCTGCGACTTATCGACACCAAAGAATGACGGAACATTTTCTGTCTACAATGACATCAGAAAGAAGCTCATAGAGCGAGGTGTTCCCGAAAGCGAAGTCCGATTTATCCACGAAGCAGAAACCGATGTGAAAAAGAAGGAACTGTTTCAGAAAGTTCGTAAAGGAGAGGTCAGAGTGCTAATGGGTTCAACACAAAAGATGGGTGCCGGTACGAATGTTCAGGACAGGCTTATCGCACTTCACGATGTTGATTGTCCTTGGCGACCGGCAGACTTGGAGCAACGCAGTGGTAGAATTATCCGTCAGGGCAATTCAAATCCAAAGGTGGAAATCTATCGTTATGTTACAAAGCAGACCTTTGACGCATATTTGTATCAGCTTGTTGAGGGTAAGCAGAAGTTTGCAAGTCAGATTATGACGAGCAAATCTCCTGTTAGGAGTGCAGAAGATATTGATGAAACCGCACTGTCTTATGCCGAGATTAAAATGCTTGCAACAGGCAATCCATATATCAAGGAAAAGATGGATTTGGACATTCAGGTACAGAAATTGAAGCTTTTAAAATCCAATTTCTTATCTGAAAAGTACAGCCTTGAGGACAAGATAATTAAATATTATCCGCAGCGTATCACTTCTCTTGAAAACCGAATTAACGGTTTGACGGCAGATGTGGAAACTGCAAAACAACACCCGAAACCAACAGATGACCGCTTTGTCGGGATGGAGGTTAAGGGTGTTTTTTATTCCGAAAAAGCAGAAGCCGGCAAAGCAATCATTGCAGCCTGCAAGGAGATGACAAGTCCTGCACCTGTTCCTCTGGGCAGGTATAGAGGATTTGAAACAGAACTTTCTTTTGATACGACGGAGCGTTTTTATTGCGTAACAGTCAAAGGAGAAACCGGCAAACAGGTATCGCTTGGCGATGATGTTTTCGGTAATATCACTCGTATTGATAATGCGGTTGAGCGTTTTGCAGACGACCTTGAAAAAGCAAAGGACAGTCTTGCTGATACGAAAAATCAGTTTGAAACTGCACAAAAAGAAGTCCAAAAACCGTTTGTGCAGGAAGAAGAATTGAAGTCAAAACTTGCCCGTTTGGACGAATTGAATATCTTGCTCAATATGGATAAAAAGGAAAATGAAATTGTGGGCGGCGAGCCTGATGAGGGCGAATCCACCGAGAAGCGAAAGGAGAAGTCGTATGAAAGATAAGAAAGAAATGTGAGGTGGTCAGTATGCCATATATAGCACCGGAAGTCATAACCGAAGCAAAGAGAATGGATTTGCTGACCTATCTTCGCACCTATGAACCGGGCGAACTTGTCCGTTACAGCGGTAACACTTACTGTACCAGAGAACACGACAGTTTGAAGATTTCAAACGGGAAATGGATGTGGTGGTCGAGAGGTATCGGTGGTAAGTCTGCCCTTGACTATCTTATCAAAGTCAAAGGACTTGATTTTGTAGAAGCGGTTGAAACCATTATGGGACAGTGTGCTGTTTCTACTCCGGTCTATGAAAAAGAAAGCCGGAGTTATGAAAATCAGCCGCTTCTTTTACCGCATAAAAGTCCGAGTAACGATGTGGTTACGCAGTATCTCTTCAGTCGGGGGATTGATTATGAAATCATAAATTACTGCCTTGATAAGGAACTTATCATTGAATCACTGCCATATCACAATGTTGTTTTTATTGGTTATGACGAGAAAAAAGAAGCAAAGTATGCCGCATTTCGGGCAACAAACAGCAGTCGTATTATGGGCGACTGCACCGGTAGCAAGAAGCAGTTTTCTTTCAGGCTGACAAATGAAGAAAGCACAGAGGTACACCTGTTTGAATGTGCTATCGACCTGCTATCCTATGCCACATTAGCGAAGATGGCGGGCAGGGATTGGCACAAATTAAACCTTGTTTCTCTCTCCGGCGTGTATTCGCCTAACAGAGAAACAGAGAAATCCAAAGTGCCGGTTACACTTAAAAATCTGCTTGAAGAGAATAAGAACATTAACCGTATCGTGCTTCATTTTGACAATGATATTGCCGGAAGAAAGGCGGCAAATGCACTGAAAATAAAATTAAAAGACAGATACGAAGTCGTTGACGATCCGCCCAAGTGCGGGAAAGATGTCAACGACTTTTTGTGTATCAAATTAGGAATTTCCAAGAAAAATGAAAGGAGTTTTGAGAGATGAGCGAAAAAATAAATGTACTTCTCATTGAACCGGGCAAGTATCCGAAACAGATTGAGATTGAGGATACGCTGGAAGCAATGCAGGAAACCGTAGGCGGGTATATTGAGGAATATATGCCTTTTGACGATGAGATTGCAATCGTATGTAACGAGGAAGGGAAGATGAACGGTGCTGAGTTAAACCGTGCAATTTACTCCGATGATAAAGAAATCCTCGACATTATTGCAGGAAAATTCTTTATCGCATACGCACCGATTGAGTCGGAGAGTTTTCTCAGTATGCCAAAGGATTTGATGAAAAAATATGAGGATAAGTTCCGGTATCCGGAGCGTTTTTATCAGACGGACAAGGGCATTGAAGCGAAAGCATATAAGCCAATTTCAAAAGATATGGAGCGATAAAAAGACAGACGATGGGGCAACCCGGAGAGTCTGTATATTCTTAGCGAGCAGTGTATTTGGATAGCACACTACCAAATACCTCGTTAGGGGTTGCCCCTAATACCCCAAGAGAAAGGAGAACGCTATGCGTGAGATAGCATTGGTAGCCGTCGGTGTAATTGCCGGCGGCTTTACAGGAGTTACTTTTATGTGTCTGTTCCAGATAAATAAGGACAGACATTATATCATCACAAGAAAGGATGGCACAGAAAATGAGGAAAAGAAACATTCAGAAGATTGTTAGGTTCAGTAGAGACGAAGCACAGGATTTGCAGAAGAAGGCAAAAAAGGCTTGCCTGAGTGAAGCGGGACTTATCCGTTTGCTTCTTCGAGGATATGAGCCGAGGGAAAAGCCGGATGAAAGATTTTATGATGTGATGCGTGAGCTTTCTTCTATCGGCAACAACATCAATCAACTTGCAGTTAAAGCAAACGCTCTTGGCTTTGTTGACGCACCGCAGCTTAAAAAGGAAGCGGAGCGTTGGCATAAGTTTCAGGCAGATATTGAGCGTACTTATTTAAGACCCGATAAGAGTGAAATGAAATGGCAGTAAGCAAGTTGTGGGCAGTCAATTCAAGGCTTGGTCAGGTTATTGATTATGCCGCTAATCCTGAAAAGACAGCGGCAGATATTTATACCGAGGAACAATATCAGGCACTTGCAGATGTTCTCTCCTATGCAAAGGACGAAGAAAAAACCGAACGAGAATATTTCGTGGAAGGTATCAACTGTAATCCGACCACTGCCCGTGACCAATTTGTTTCAGTCAAGCAGGCATATGGGAAAGAGGACGGCATACAAGCCTATCACGGATATTTGAGTTTTAAGGAACAAAATATCACACCGGAGCTTGCACAGAAAATCGGAATGGAGTTTGCAAACGAAGTGTGGGGGAAAAGATTTCAAGTTGTTGTTACAACACACCTGAACACCAAACACCTGCATTGCCACTATGTAATTAACTCTGTTTCATTCAAAGACGGCAAGCGATGTCAAGATACCTCGTGGTTTAAGTTCAGAAAAGTTGCCGACCGTATTTGTGAGAAATATGGATTATATTACAATCCGAATCCGAATCGCAGTAAGCAATCCTCTTACTACTATAAGCAGGAACAGGCGGGAATGCCGACCAGATATTCTATGGTGCGAGAAGCCATAGATGAAGCGATTGCCCACAGCACAAATATCAGAAGTCTTGACTACGCACTTACGCAGATGGGACATGAGCATTGTCTAAGCGAGAGCCGGAAGTACTGGACGATTGTACCGAAAGGGTACACGAAACCCATACGACTTAAAAATCTCGGAGAAGATTATACCGAGGAAGCAATCAGGCGTAGGCTTATGGAAAATCAGAGAGTACGCATAGTTCCGTTTGCAAAGCAGACGGTGGTTATCAGGCAGTACCGATTGTCTACAAGAAAAAATAAAATCAAGAAAGTGGGCGGACTGTATGGCTTGTATCTGCATTACTGTTACAGGCTCGGTTATCTGCCAAAATATAAAAAACAGAATACAGCAAGGCTTCACTATCTTTTGAAAGAGGATTTATTGAAGCTGGATAAAATCACAGCAGAGACAAGGCTGCTCGGACGAGAAAATATTTCTACGGACGAGCAGCTTTTCTCATATAAAGAGTCGCTGAAAGGTCAAATTAAAACTTTGAATGACGACAGAACGCACCTGCGAAAAAAAGCAAGAACAAAGATGAGTGACGATGAGCTGTCTAAGGTCAAAGAACAGATTTCGACAGTAAGCGACAAAATTCGGGAACTGAACAAAGAGGTTCGACTCTGTAACGACATTGCCGAGAGGTCAAAGGGTATGGAGCAGAACCTTGAAACAATCAGAGCCGAAGAAGAAAAACAACAGCGAAAGGAGCAAAAGCGAAATGACAAATTCAGGTGACGCAGCCGAACAGGTCGTCAGGTTATCCCTTGAAGGCTTTGAAGTTGCTGCAAGACTTACCGGTTCAGCCGCAAAGAATATCGCAATTCTTCTTGCTTCCGTATTAAAACAGGAAGCAACGCAGGCGAACAAGACCAGAGGAAAAGCCCGTCTTACCAATATGATTAAATCGGGCAAAGAATTGAAAGTGTTTTCTATTCCGAATAAGGACTTGAAGAAATTCACCGAACAGGCAAAACGCTACGGTGTTCTCTATTGTGTTCTCCGAGATAAGAATACAAGGGGAGATAATGTCCCGATTGATATTATCGCACGTGCGGAGGACGCTTCTAAAATTCAGAGAATCGTTGAGAGATTTGAACTCGGTAAGGTGGATAAGGCGGCAATCGTAACAGAATCGCAGAAGGCGGTTGAAAAACGAGAAGCCGTGGAAAAAGATAAGCCGACAAAATCCAAGAATGAAATCATCACGGAGGAAGCTGTACGAAAACCACTTCAGAAAGAGGAAAACGCACAGTCAAACCCCACAACCGCCAAAACGGACAAAAACCCTCCGTCAAGGCAAAACTCAGAGCCGGAAGATATGCAAACTGATAAGGGTATTGCTGTTGACAGACAGAAGAAGCCATCGGTTAAAGAGAAACTTGACCGCTATAAGGCTCAGGCAAAACAGCAAAAAGAAGCAGAACGCAAAGAGCCGGAAACAGATAAGGCAAAGCATCCTTCTGTACCGAAGCAGACGGTACACCAACAGCCAAAAACAAAATCCAAGAAACCGAAAGAGAGGTAATTACAATGACAGAAAATTTTACTCCTGTAAAAGCAGGCGGTCAGCGACCGAGACTTTCCAAAGAGGAATATGCTGAGAAGAAACGAGCCGAGAAAGACGCTGTGTATCAACTTGCGGATGAAGCGGCGAAAGAGATTGTATCTTCGCCGGAAAAATTCAAAGCGTTCCTTGATACACAGAGCCGACTTGACAGATATTCGGCAGTCAACGCACTTCTGATTTACAAGCAATATCCGCAGGCAGTACAGCTTAAAGATTTTGATGACTGGAGCAAAGACAACATTAAAATTACAAAAGGTGCTAAGAGCATATCCATTCTTGAACCGGTGGAATATGCAAAGCGTGACGGTACAACAGGCATTTCCTACAATGTGAAGAAAGTGTTTGATGTGGCACAGACCAATGGGAAACGACCGCCGGCACCGACAGCTAATCGTGACCCGAAAGCACTGATTACCACAATGCTTGATTCCTCGCCTGTGAATGTGGAAGCGACAAACGACCTGCCCTATCCGAATATGGCAGCGTTTTACAACAATGAGGAGCAAACCTTGTATGTAAAACGTGATGTCGGAGACAGCGTAGCGGTTGCTCAGTGCGTAGCACAGGAACTTGGACACGCACAGCTTTCCATCAACAGCGACAGTTACAGTCGTTCCGATATGGGCTTTCAGGCGGTATGTATCGGATATATGCTTTGCAAAAAGTACGGTATTGATACACAAAATTTTGCCATCAACCGTATTCCGGATAAGTTGGCAAACAAAGAGCCGAAGGACATTCGTTTTGAACTATCCAAGACGAGAAATGCGATGACAGATATTCATTCCCGTGTGTCAGATGAACTGTATAAGAAAAAGCAGGCACGCTCAAAAGATTATGAAAGATAAGAGGTACTGATATGGCAAAAGAAGAACTTTACCATATAGCGTTGGATGATTATGAACACGGTATCGTTATCCGTTCTCTTAATGATGAGAAAACAGATTTAATGAACGAGGGGAAATCAACCGATGCTGTGGACGACCTGATTATCAAGGTCGGGACTGCCCCAAAGAAAAAATTCAAGGTTATCGAAAAGGAACGCTCCGGCGATGCGAGATAACGAAAGACAGTCTGCGATTATTCTTTCTGTCATCGGTATTGTTCCGGTTGTGTGGCTGGCACTTCTCTTAGCTCCGTCAGTTAAAGGCGGATTGCCGGAGATATTGCCGAGCCTGATGAATGTATTTAACAATCCGTTTCATATAGAAGTTTGTGAGGACAGTGTGAAAACTGTCCTCATTTTGCTTTTGTGCTATGGAATGGGTATCGGGATATATTTCTCCACACAGAGAAACTACCGCAGGCGGGAGGAACACGGTTCTGCAAAATGGGGCAATGCAAGAGCCGTGGATAAGAAGTACAGACAGTCTCCGTATTCCGATAACAAGCTGATGACGCAGAATGTCCGTATCGGATTGAATGCGAAAAAGCACAGACGAAATCTGAATACACTGGTATGCGGCGGTTCCGGTGCAGGTAAAACAAGATTTTACTGTAAGCCCAACCTTATGCAGTGCAATACCTCTTTTGTAATCCTTGACCCGAAAGGCGAAATCTTGAGAGATACGGGAAAACTTCTTGAGAAAAAAGGATATGAGGTCAGAGTTCTTGACCTTATCTCTATGGAAAAGAGCCACTGTTACAATCCTTTTGTGTATCTTCAGAACGACAACGATGTGCAGAAACTTGTAACTAACTTATTCAAAAGCACCACACCAAAGGGCAGTCAGTCCCAAGACCCGTTTTGGGACACTTCAGCTTCTATGCTCCTTTTGGCGTTGGTGTTTTATTTACGCTATGAAGCACCGGAGGAAGAACAGAACTTTGCAATGGTTATGGAAATGCTCAGAGCCGGTTCGATTGAGGATGAGGAAGATACAAGACCATCTCCTCTCGATGAATTATTTGCAGAGCTTGAGATGAACAATCCCGACCATATTGCTCTCAAGTATTACCGTTCCTATCATTCCGGTTCGGCAAAGACACTGAAATCCATTCAGATAACGCTTGCCGCAAGGCTTGAGAAATTCAATCTTGAAAGTCTTGCTTCTTTAACTTCGGCAGACGAGTTAGACCTGCCCTCTATGGGCGAGAAAAAAGTCGCCTTGTTTGCCCTGATACCCGATAACGACTCCAGTTTCAATTTTCTGGTGTCGATTTTATATACCCAACTGTTTCAGCAGTTATTCTATGCCGCCGACCATATCCACGGAGGTTCGCTTCCCGTTCCCGTCCATTTTCTGATGGACGAATTTGCCAATGTTTCATTGCCGGATGACTTTGACAAGATACTTTCGGTAATGCGTTCCAGAGGTGTGTCAGTCAGTATCATATTACAGAACTTGGCACAGCTTAAAGCCTTGTTTGAAAAGCAATGGGAAAGTATCGTGGGCAACTGCGATGAATTTCTGTATCTTGGCGGCAACGAGCAAAGTACACACAAATATGTGTCGGAACTGCTCGGCAAAGAAACTATCGACACGAACACTTACGGTAAGAGTTCCGGTCGAAGCGGTAACTACTCCACCAACTATCAGATAAGCGGTCGAGAACTTCTCACACCGGATGAAGTGCGTATGCTGGATAACCGATATGCGATTTTATTTATCCGAGGGGAGCGACCAATTATGGATTTTAAGTACGACATCTTGAAGCACCCGAATGTGGCACTGACCACAGACGGAAAAGAGAAACCGTACAAGCACGGAGAAGTAACGATACCGCACTCATCTATTTCCGTTCTTGCCATTGACCCTGATGAGGTTGAGGAAAGCAATTACGGAGAAACCACTTATGAACTTCTGTCCGATGAGGATTTTGAAGTAGATAACAATTTTTAATCACAGGAGGAAATGACAATGAGATTTTTTAAGAGAAACACAGAAAACAAAGCAACCTCTAAACTGCCTATGACCGGAAAGGTTAAGAAAGGCTACCGTGCATATTGTGTGGCGGTACTGGCAATGACCATTGTACTCGGCACAGGTGTTACCGCATTTGCGGCAAACGACCCTATCACGGTTGTAAACAATCTGTCCGATTTCATTTTCGGACTTATCCGTGCAATCGGACTTATCCTGCTCGGCTTCGGTATCGTGCAGGTCGGACTTTCTTTGAAGTCCCACGACCCGTCCCAGAGAGCAAACGGTTTTCTTACTCTTGCCGGAGGTATCATCATTACTTTCGCAAAAGAAATCCTTACTCTTATCACAGGCTAAGAAGCAACAGTTATCACGGGGCATACTCGGCAAAACGGGTATGCTCCCATTTTTACAAGGAGGTGCGAATGAATGAGCGATAACTGGGTAGTTCAAAACCTCGAAAACGCTCTTGAAACTTGGAACGATAAATTAAGCGAGATATGGCAGCTTTTAACCACAACACCGCAGGATTTCAAAGGCGGAAGCATATGGAATGTGATGGTAACAATTAACGGAGCAGTTCAGGCAATCGGGCTTGCACTATTAGTGCTGTTCTTTGTGGTAGGCGTTGTCCGTACCTGTGGCAGCTTTACCGATGTAAAAAAGCCGGAACACGCATTGAAATTGTTTGTTCGCTTTGCCATTGCCAAAGGTGTCATAACCTACGGTATGGAGCTTATGCTTGCTTTATTCAATATCGTTCAAGGTATCATTTCAACCATTATGACATCATCGGGATTTGGGACACCGAATCAAACGACGCTCCCATCCGAAATGGTAACAACCATTGAGGACTGCGGATTCTTTGAAAGCATTCCGCTATGGGCAGTGACTCTGATAGGCGGTCTTTTTATTACGGTGTTGTCATTCATTCTGATAATGACGGTTTACGGCAGATTTTTCAAACTGTATATGTATACGGCATTAGCACCGATACCGCTATCTACCTTTGCCGGAGAACCAACGCAGAATGTGGGCAAGAGTTTTATTAAAAGTTACTGTGCGGTACTGCTTGAGGGTGCGGTTATCGTACTTGCCTGCATAATCTTCTCACTGTTTGCGTCAAGTCCGCCGGTGGTAAACCCGGACGCTGCGGCAGTCACACAGGTATGGTCATATATCGGAGAACTTGTATTTAATATGCTTGTTCTTGTCGGTGCAGTAAAGATGAGTGACCGTATTATCAGAGAAATGATGGGCTTATAACGGAGGTTCAAGAAAATGAAAAACACAAACAGGACAGGTCGGCAGAAATATTTCTCTGCTGACCGTAGATGTAAAGCCTGCGTGTATAACGGCGGTAAAAGAAGGGGCGAGCGTATTTGTCTTACGGATATTTGTGTCGTGCCTTCTAAAATTCGACCGATTCGCAGAGAAAGGAAAAACAAATGAAAACAGTACAGATATATAACTTACACCTCGTTACCGGCGAGGTTGTTCAGGCGGCTGAAGATTTTGAACTTAAAGGGAAGAAAACAATCGTCAGCCTTTTTCAAAGAGCAGATGATGAGGATATTTTTCTCATTACCGATTTGCTCTTAGGTTCTTGCTATATTCCGAAAAAGAATATTGCGTATATTGCAACCGGAGATGTCAGAGTTGATGCCGAACCTGACCGATTTAAAACAAATACTTGCTTGTTAAGGAGAGTGAAGAACTGTGGAAGTGAAGATTAACAGAGAAATACGAAATTACACAGAATCAATGTTTTTCGGACTGTCGCTCAGACAGTTCATTTTTTCTGTACTTGCGTGTGGTGTGGCAGTAGGGTTGTACTTCTTACTCAAACCGCATCTTGGAACAGAAACAGTATCGTGGGTGTGTATTTTGGGAGCAGCACCATTTGCAGCTCTCGGTTTTGTGAAATACAACGGAATGACAGCAGAGAAATTTATCTGGGCGTGGATTAAGTCCGAATTTCTTATGCCCAAGAAGTTGGTCTTTCACTCCACAAACACCTATTTAGAGTTGATGAAACCGAGCATTGAGAAAAAGACAAAGGAGGCTTACAAAAATAATGATTAAGACATTAAACAACATCTTTAAGCAGGATAAGGAAAAATTCGTTGTGCCGAAGGGTGTGCAGGACTGTATTCCGGTTACTGCCATCTATGACGACGGTGTTTTCAGAGTGGGCAAAGATAAGTATTCCAAATCTTTTAAGTTTACGGATATTAACTATGCGGTTGCCAGCCGAGAAGATAAGGAAGCGATGTTCCTTGAGTATTCGGAACTGCTTAACTCTCTTGACAGTGGAGCAACAACAAAGCTCACTATCAACAACAGACGACTGAACCGTTTGGACTTTGAGAAAACAATCCTTATTCCTGAAACCGGAGATGAACTTGATGAGTATCGAGAGGAATACAATAAAATGCTTCTTGATAAGGCGACGGGAGCAAATTCAACGGTGCAGGATAAGTATGTGACCATCTCCATCAACAAAAAGAATGTAGACGACGCAAGAACTTATTTTGCCCGTGTAGGTGCGGATTTGATTTCACACTTTTCACGACTTGGCAGTAAGTGCGTGGAACTTGAAACAGATGAGCGACTTCGCATTATTCACGATTTCTTCCGTGTGGGAGAGGAAACCTCGTATCACTTTGATGTTAAGGAAACCCGAAAGAAAGGACACGATTTCAAGGACTATATTTGTCCGGACTCTTTAGAATTTGAAAGTGATTATTTCAAAATCGGCAATCGTTATGGCAGAGTTATCTTTTTACGTGAATATGCGTCCTATATCAAGGACAGTATGGTGGCGGAACTTACGGATATGAACCGAAATCTGATGATGTCCATTGATATTGTACCTGTTCCTACCGATGAAGCAGTCAGAGAAGCCGAAAACAGATTGCTCGGTGTAGAAACCAACATCACGAACTGGCAGAGAAAGCAGAATATGAACAACAACTTTTCGGCTACCGTTCCCTATGATATGGAACAGCAGAAAAAGGAAATGAAGGAATTCCTTGACGACCTTACTACTCGTGACCAGAGAATGATGTTTGCTGTGCTTACGATGGTGCATACGGCGGATAGTAAAGAACAACTTGATAATGATACAGAAGCGTTGCTCACAACAGCGAGAAAGCATCTTTGTCAGTTTGCGGTTCTTAAATTTCAGCAGATGGACGGACTCAATACCGTTATGCCATACGGTACAAGGAAAATTGATACCTTCAGAACCCTTACAACCGAGAGCCTTGCAGTGTTTATTCCGTTCAGAGTTCAGGATATTTACCACGAGAACGGTATTTACTACGGTCAGAATATTATCAGTAAAAATATGATAATTGCCGACCGAAAACAGCTTCTTAACGGTAATTCCTTTATCCTCGGTGTATCCGGTGGTGGTAAGTCCTTTGCGGCTAAGGGGGAGATTGAAAATATTATCCTTTCTTCTGACGCCGATGTAATCATCATCGACCCTGAGAGGGAGTATTCCCATCTTGTAAATGCACTTGGTGGCGAGATTATCAATATCTCCGCAACATCGAATAACCATATCAATGCAATGGATATGAACAAGGACTATGGCGACGGAGCAAATCCTGTTATCTTGAAATCCGAGTTTATTATGTCCCTTTGCGAACAGCTTATCGGCGGTACAAATCTCGGAGCAAAGCAGAAGTCCATTATTGACCGTTGCACTGCAAGCGTTTACCGCACATATCAGCAGAATGATTACACCGGTCAGGTTCCGACCTTGCAGGATTTCAGAGATGAACTTCTCAAACAGGATGAGCCGGAAGCAAAGGAAATCGCTCTTGCTATTGAGTTGTTTACCCACGGTTCGCTGAACACATTTGCAAAGCAGACAAATGTAGACACTCACAATCGACTTATCTGTTATGACATTCTCGACCTTGGTAAGCAGCTTATGCCAATCGGTATGCTTGTCGTCCTCGATAGCATTTTGAACCGAATCACACAGAACCGAGCAAAGGGTAAGCATACCTTTATCTTCATTGATGAGATTTACCTCTTGTTCCAGCACGAGTATTCTGCAAACTTCCTCTTTACACTCTGGAAGCGTGTAAGAAAGTACGGTGCATACGCAACCGGTATCACGCAGAATGTGGACGACCTTTTGCAGAGCCATACTGCAAGAACAATGCTTGCGAACAGCGAGTTTATCATTATGCTCAATCAGGCTTCTACCGACAGACTGGAACTTGCAAAGCTTTTGAATATCTCCGACCTTCAGCTTTCGTATATCACAAATGTTGACGCAGGACACGGACTTATCAAGGTTGGCAGTTCTCTTGTACCGTTTGCAAACAAGTTCCCGAAGAATACGAAGTTGTACCGCTTGATGACGACGAAGCCCGGTGAAGGCTTATAAGGAGGTGTTTTCTATGGCAAAAATTCAATTCAGAAACAAAGCACACAGAGATTTCGTCTTTGAAAATCTCGAAAAGTGCAGACACAATGACTGCTATCATCAGGCGTTTTTCTATGTGATGGGCATTTCAGAAGAAACCAGAATGAATATCGGAAAAATGTTTGATTTTAAGAACGATTGCATTGTGCCGGAGGGGATGTATGGTGGCTGGCAGACCAGTGGAACAGTCAAGGTCTGCCACCTTGCCTTTAATCTTTGGAACGGTTTTACGGAGGAGGGAAAAGAAAACCTTTTCACACCGGATGAATTATTCTGTTGCGGATATGCTCCCTACTTTATGGAGGGTATCAAACTCAGGTATCCCGAATATTGTAGAGATTTGACTCCGTCCAAACGAAAAGATATGGAAAGGTAAAGGTATAAAACGATGAATAAGAAATTAAGAATTGCGGTTATATCGCTATTAAGCGTTGTACTTGCTGTGAGTGTTGGCTTCTTGGTCAAAGACTACTGCGACTCAAAAAAACAGGCAGAACTCTATGATAACTTGATTGAAGCCATCGAGGATACAGATGATATGGAAGATGCAATGTCCTATTCCGAAGATAAGGACTTTCTGCCGGACTATCAGGAACTGTATATGCAGAACAACGATATGGTCGGTTGGATAAAAGTTGAGGATACAAAAATCAACTATCCGGTTATGCAGTCAAAAGACAATCCGAATTTCTATCTAAGACACGGATTTGATAAAGGCTACACAGTTTATGGTTGCCCGTATGTGCAGGAAAACTGCGATGTGGACGCTCCGTCAGATAACCTTGTTATCTACGGTCATCATATGAACGACAAGTCGATGTTCGCCGGATTGATGAAGTATGCCGATAAATCTTTTTGGGAAAAGCATAAAACTATTCAGTTTGATACACTGACCGAGAAAGGCAAATACGAAGTAGTGGCTGCTTTCAAGACAGAAGTATATACAGACAGTCCAAATAGCTTCAGATACTATGATTTTGTCAATGCAGATACGGCAGATGATTTCAATGCGTATATTGCTAAGTGCAAGGAACTTGCTATATATGATACAGGAGTCAATGCAGAATATGGAGATAAATTGATTACGCTTTCTACCTGCGAATATTCCCGTAACAACGGAAGAATGGTTGTCGTGGCAAAGAAAGTGGCTGAGTAAGGAGGGATAAGCCTTGTATGATTAGTTTAATAAATTTAGCGGTGTTGTTTGTAGCTAAGGTTGCGGACAACGCCCTTAGTACAACAAAAACAATATTGGTACAGAGAAGTCGGTGGATACTTGCAGGCATTGCGGTTATCATATCCGACTTTATTTATTTTTGGATAACGAAAAGAGTTGTTTCTGCGAATAACGAGATTGCGATGCTCGTTGTTGCCGTTGCAGGTGGTGTGGGTTGTTCTCTCGCCTGCTTTATCAATGAGAAAATGTCAAAGGACAGAACCTATGTGAATGTGATTATGTCCGATGACCTTGAAGAAATGAAGCATTTACGAGATTTTCTAGCACAGCACCACATCACAAATGTTGCAAGCGACAGCTACACTCTTGACTGGAACGCAAAGACAATCTCTATTACCGCTTATCCAGAAACAAAAGCAGAAAGCCGATTGATTAACGAGTATATTGCCGACAGTTCGACAAAATTCAAGAGAGTGATTCAACCGGCTTAGGAAGGAGGTTTGATGTGGCTGATATTAAAACAAGAGATACGGTCAAAGGTACAATAAAGACTTTGGATAAAGCTGCCGTTGCCGGTCAGAAAATGAAACAGGCATATATCGCCACAAAAGACAAAGCAGAACATTCGGTAAATACAAATGAGAATACTGCGGAAGAATATGCTGCTGATAAGACGGAAGCCGAAATTGATGAAATTGCACATAAAGGTGCGTATGCTTTTAATAAAGCAGGGCGAAAAGGTGTTCAGGAAACAAAGAAGAATATCCAATCTGCCAAAGACGGCATTCAACGCTTCAAACAGCAGAGAGCCGAAAAATCAATAAACGTTCAGAGAGCGCAAGGAAGAACTACAACGGTTGGCAGTTCTTCAGCGCAGACGCAGACATCATCGGCAATCAAAACGCTTAAAAAGCCGGAGAAAATGGTCAAACAGTCGGCTACTTCCGCAGGAAAGAAGAACATCAAACTTGCTAGTAAGGAAGCGGCGAAAACAACGCAGAGGTCAGTTAAGACTGCCGAGCATACCGCAAAGGCAAGCATTAAGACCAGTCAGCAGACAGCAAAAGCCGCACAGAAAACAGCACAAGCCACCGTTAAGGCTTCACAGAAAGCGGCACAGGCAGCAAAGGCGACAGCGAAAGCAACTGCAAATGCTGTGAAAGCCGCAGCAAAAGCGACTATTGCCACAGTAAAGGCAATCATAGCCGGTACGAAAGCATTGGTTGCTGCCATTGCCGCAGGCGGTTGGATAGCAGTTGTAATTATTATGATTGTTGTCCTACTTGGAAGTGCTGTTGCAATGTTTGGTGGCGGAAGTGAAAGCAATACTTATACGCAAGTAAGTGCAGAGGTGGAAGCATACGACCCATTGATACGACAGTATGCAAAACAATATGGTATTCCCGAATATGTGGAATTGATTAAGGCTGTGATGATGCAGGAAAGCGGCGGTCGGGGACTTGACCCCATGCAGGCAGCAGAGGGCAGTTTCAATACGAAGTATCCACACGAACCTAATGGAATTAAAGACCCTGAATATTCTATCCAGTGTGGAGTTCAGGAATTGAAAGCAGCTCTTACCTCGGCAGAGGTGGAAAGTCCGATTGATATGGAGCGTATCAAACTTGCTTTGCAAGGCTACAACTTTGGTAATGGATATATTTCGTGGGCAAAATCGAAGTATGGCGGATATTCTTATGCCAATGCAGTGGAGTTTTCCACTCAGCAGGCACAAAGACTTGGTTGGGACAGTTATGGAGATACCCAATATCCGGCTCATGTTCTGAGATACTATCCATACGGACGAGCCTTTACTGCCGGTAGCAATCAGGCGATTGTTGAGGTTGCTCTTACTCAGATTGGCAATGAGGGCGGACAACCTTACTGGAGTTGGTATGGCTTTGACAGTCGAGTAGAATGGTGTGCTTGCTTTGTATCTTGGTGTGCCGACCAGTGCGGTTATATTGATAGCGGACTTATTCCGAAATTTGCGGGTTGTATTGACGGTGCAAATTGGTTCAAGTCAAACAACAGATGGAACGACCGAAACTATGAACCGAAAGCCGGAGATATTATCTTCTTTGACTGGGAGGACGATGGTACAACAGACCACGTTGGTATCGTAGAGAAATGCGAGAATGGCACAGTTTATACCGTAGAGGGTAACTCAGGCGACGCTTGCAGACAAAGACAATACACAGTCGGAAGCAGAAATATTTACGGTTACGGTATTCCGGCGTATTAAAAATTCCAGACGGTGTCTGGAAAATCGAAAAGATGGCTGCTCGCTTGAGTAGCCATCGGGTACATTATGAGAAATCGGTTGTTTCTCTGTTGTTTAGGAAAATATGATGTGTGTGATAAGTAAAACTGAAAAGCATATCGGCATTTTCTTTACTGCCGTCTAAAAAGGAAATATCATCGGCAAGGATAAAAAGAATTGCTAATAACTTCTTGATATATCCAGTGTAGCAGGCATAATCTACATAAATCTTGGCGGCATATCCCTCGGCAAATTCTATCAGGTCAGCGTCAATTTCAAAACTGTTGGATAGCTCGTAAACGGTCTTGATGAATTTGTCTTTGTCAGCAATTCGCTCTTTACTTGGAACACTTCTGCGGTTCTTCTGTATAAATTTCAAAAAATCATTAGCTTCTGAAAAAGTGGGAGTGATTGCGTTGCAAGTTTCCAAATCTGTTTTGTAATCCTCAAATTTCTCTTTTTCAAACCGATTACTGAATATTATCTTTTGTTCGTCCATTCCTTTTTACCCCTAAGTTTATTCTATGGAGATTGTTTAACTTGGCTCTTGGGTTGTGATTTGTCTTTCGCCATTAACAATCGTGAATTACTACTTTTATAGTATAACATAAAAATAGTTGAGAATCATCACTAATAGTTGGTTTGACTTCCTTTGAGTGCGTGTGATTTGAAATCGACTTAATCTATACTGTTAGTTATGGAAACACACTAAGGGAGGTGATGTGATGAAGCTCGATACAATCGGCAAGAATATAAGAAAGTTCCGACTTGCGAAGAAATTACGCCAAGAAGATTTGGCTGAGAAAACAGATTTGACAACAAATTATATTGGTATGGTTGAGCGTGGAGAGAAAATTCCGTCACTCGAAACTTTCATAAAGATAGTAAATGCTTTAGGTGTATCATCGGATATGGTTCTTACAGATGTTCTGGAAACGGGATATACAGTCAAGAACTCAATGCTGAATGAGAAGCTTGAAAAACTTGCTCCTGAAGATAGAAACAGAATTTATGAAGTCATAGATACACTTGTGAAGCAGTCAAAGCAAATACTTCCATAAAACACAGAAGTTCGTCCTAATCGACGAGCTTTCTTTTTTTCAGTATAAAAAATTTCTGCTATCGACAAATTTTTCGGGACTTCGACAGAGAGAATATGCTATAACAACAACTGTCAGTGATAGACACATACTAATAGACATAGGAGGAAGTAGAAATGAACGACATTTTCAGAGAAATAGCGAAAGAAAATGGAACAACCGAAAAAGCAGTAAAAGAGGAAATGCATTTTGCCATTCGGGAAGCAATGAAAAGTGCTGAACCGGAAGCAATAGCTTTTTGGAAAGCGGTTGCACCGGACGGAAAAGAGCCGGCGATAGAAAAGGTCATAGCAATGATTGCTTTGAACGTTAATAATAGAATGTATAATTGAGGTGCTTCGGCATCTCTTTTTTATTATTATTTAAAAGAGTTGCATTAGGTGTTTGTAAAAAGTGACACCTTGATAGATAAAAGTTGCGAATAAATCTCTATATCTTGAAAAAATAGATTGTTCATAGTATAATATTAAATGAGTAACTGTAACCAAAAGGAACGGAGAATACGAAGGAGCGTTACAGATGAGAATAAGCTACAACAAACTTCAAAAACTTATGATTGATAATCAAATGAAAAGACAAGATTTAATGCGTGCTGCGGAAATTTCATCGTCTGTTGCAACAAAATTAAATAAGAATGAAACAGTATCCCTTGATGTGCTTATGAGAATTTGTAAAGTATTTCATTGCGATATTGGGGATATATGCGAAGTTATTTTGGATGAGTGAATTAAGGAGGTCTGGATATGGCAGGCAATGGTAAGCGTAATATGTTTAACGAGGCTACTCGTGTGCAAATGCCGGCAATGGTTCATCTCACGAGAATTGGATACACCTATTTTGGAAAGATAACCGAAGATATGGCTGGGACTATTTATGACCCGGATACGAATATCTTAATCAATGTTTTCAAGGAACAATTTGTTAAACTCAATCCCGAACATAAGGGAGAAGCAGAACAGATTTTGAAAATGATAAGGCAGAAACTGGATAACGACGACCTCGGACACAGCTTTTATAAAAGACTTTCTTCAGTTTCGCCAATCAGATTGGTGGATTTTGAAAATCCTAAGAATAATACATACCATTTTACTGCTGAATTTACCTGTAAGCGTGACCAAGATGAATTCAGACCGGATATTACTTTGTTTATAAACGGATTGCCACTTGTTTTTGTAGAAGTTAAGAAGCCGAATAATCACGGCGGTATGGTTGCAGAAAGCAAGAGAATGAATAATCAGAGATTTCCGAACAAGAAGTTTAGGAGATTTTTGAATATTACGCAGTTAATGATTTTTTCAAATAATATGGAATATGACACAATGGGCGGCATTGTTCCTGTTCAGGGTGCGTTTTACTGTACAACAGCGAGACAATCTGCACCATTTAATTGCTTCAGAGAAGAAAATCCAACCAACTTAGATATTGCACCATATAATAAAGAATTTCCATATAAGGATACAGATAAAGAAGTAGAACGCAAAATCTTATCTGATTTCAACTGTCAGGTTATTCATAATACACCTGAATACCAGACAAATTTGGATACATATACACCGACAAACCGTGTACTTACTTCTATGTGCAGTCCTGAAAGGCTACTTTTCATTTTGAAGTATGGCATTACTTATGTCCGTTTTCAAAAAGAGGTTGACGGAAAGATTGAGGTTACAGACCAAAAACATATAATGCGTTATCAGCAGATGTTTGCTGCCTTGATTGTCAGACAAAAAATTGATGAAGGTGTAACTTCCGGTGTGATATGGCATACACAGGGAAGCGGCAAAACAGCCTTGTCTTACAATCTCACATATGTTCTCTCAGATTACTTCAGTAAGCACGAGAAGGTGGCGAAGTTCTATTTTATTGTTGACCGATTGGATTTATTGAAACAGGCATCTGATGAGTTTGAAGCTCGTGGATTGGTTGTCAAAACTGCAAATTCCCGAGCTGAACTTATGGAACAATTTCGCACCAATCAGGCACAGGAGGGAAACTCCGGCAAGCCGGAAATAACAGTTGTTAATATTCAACGATTTGAAGAAGATAGAAAAAAAGTTGACTTACCTGCATACGCAACAAATTTGCAGAGAGTTTTCATTATAGATGAAGCACACAGAGGATATAAGCCGGAAGGCTCATTCTTAGCAAATCTTCTTGATGCAGATAAGAATGCCATTAAGATTGCGTTGACCGGAACTCCGTTGCTAAAAGAGGAACGAGAGTCGTGGAGAGTATTCGGAAACTATCTGCACACTTATTATTATGATAAATCTATCTTAGATGGATATACGCTGAAAATCATTCGAGAAGATATAGAAACTCAATATAAAGAGCGTCTTTCGGAAATCTATGAGAAACTTGAAACATTGATTGAAAAGAAAGATGTTAAGAAAAATCAGATTGTTGAACACGATAATTATGTTAAAGAACTGCTCCGGTATATTATCACTGATTTGAAACGATTTAGACAAATTCAAGGAGATAATACTCTGGGCGGAATGATTATCTGCGAAACAAGTGAGCAGGCAAGAAAACTATTTGCTTATTTTGATGAAATCCAAAACGAACTTAATAAAACAGCTTCCTTAAAGAGCAATTTGAAAGCAGGACTTATTCTGTATGACAGTGATGATAAAGATACGAGAGATACTATTGTCAATAACTTCAAGAAAAATATGACGGTAGATATTCTTATTGTCTTTAATATGCTGCTTACCGGATTTGACGCACCAAGATTGAAAAGACTGTATTTTGGAAGAAAGTTAAAAGACCACAATCTTTTGCAGGCAATCACAAGAGTGAATAGACCATATAAGGATAACCGCTACGGATATGTAATTGATTTTGCTGATATTAAGCGTAATTTTGATGAAACCAATGCAGCCTATTTGAAAGAACTTAATCGCTTCAACGACCCAAATGAAGTTGGAAAAGGTAATGAAATGGATACGTTTAAGCAGGTTATTGAAGACCCGCAGGAACTTATTCAGCAAATGCAGGAAGTGCAGCAGGTTCTTTTCAATTACACGACCGATAATGCAGAAGCGTTTAGTACCGAAATATCTACGATTGAGGATAAGCAAGAACTGCTGAAACTTAAAAAGATTTTGATTGCGGCTCGTGATTGTTGTAATTTGGTAAGAACTTTTGGCGATGATGAGCTGAAAGAAACTTTTGCAAGAATGGAACTGACAAAGTTGCCTTCTCTTATTTCAGAAGTTCAGCACCATATCGACAATATAAATCAAAAGGAACTCTTTGCAAGCGACGATACAACGAAATTGCTTGTAAATGAAGCTATGGAAGATATTACTTTCAACTTCAGTAAAATCAGCGAAGAAGAATTAAAAATTGTCGGTGGCAAAGAAAATGTTACTGAGAAATACAGAAAGACAGTTCGTGCTTTTACCCAGAATATTGACCCCGATGACCCAGAGTTTATGACATTGCAGGAAGCATTTTTGCTTCGCTTTAAGGAACACGGTTTTGAACCGAAAAGCATAACTGAGATTGAGGAACAGGGAAAAGAACTGGAGGAAATTCTAAAAAAATTGGATGAACTTCAGAAAAAGAATAATGTATTGCTCCGTAAATATAATGGCGACGCAAAATTTGCAAGAGTTCATAAGAGAATCCGAGAAGAAAATCTTGCTCGTAAAGCAGCTAATAAACAACCGATTGTTTCGGAATATGACGCATCAATTATGGATGTTTTGAAGTCTATTAAGTCTGATATAGACCAAAAGGTCTATGACCGAAACGACATATTGAAGAAAGACGCATATTTTGAACAAACGGTTATGACACAAATCAAATTAGGCATTGATAGGCTTGGTATAGCGAGTGCTCGTGATGACAGAAAATTTATTCAAAGTAGAATAACGAAGCAGTATCTAGACCAGTATAATCAAACTTATTCAGTTGCATAAAGGAGAACACGATGGCAGAAACAAAAACCATAAAAGAAAAAACCGTAGAGCTGATAGACGCATTGAAAGCGACTTGTCAGACTTATGGTATGGGAAACGACGGTAATGAATACAAGATTATTACACAGGTTTTCCTTTATAAATTTCTTAACGATAAATTCGGATATGAGGTAAAGAAAGTAAGTCCTGCTTTAAAGAATGCAGAAAAGTGGGAACTTACTTATGCTGAAATGTCAGAAGATGACAGGCTTGATATTTTTGATACATTATCATCGGATATTCCACGTTTATATCCGGAACATTTGATTGCAAATCTTTGGAATCAGCAGGCAAAGGGCGATTTCGACCTGATTTTTGACAGCACAATGACAGACATAGCGGATAAGAATATAGATATATTTTCTACGCAAACTGCGCAGAATACAAAGATTCCGCTTTTTGAAAAACTGACGCAATATGTAACTGATGATGCTGCAAGAGCACCGTTTGCCCGTGCATTGGTAGATAAGCTTGTTAATTTCTCTTTTGAGGAAGCATTTGAGCAGCATTACGATTTCTTTGCAGATATATTTGAATATTTGATTAAAGACTATAATACCGCAGGCGGCGGAAAGTATGCAGAGTATTATACTCCACACGCTATCGCAACGATTATGGCAAGATTACTTGTTGGTAAAGCAACTGATTTGCACAATATAGAATGTTACGACCCGTCGGCAGGGACAGGAACACTTTTGATGGCTCTTGCTCATCAAATTGGAGAAGATAAGTGTACGATTTTTGCACAGGATATTTCACAGCGAAGCAATAAGATGTTAAAACTTAATCTTATTCTGAATGGTCTGGTATCTTCTCTTGACCACGCTATTCAGGGAGATACGCTTGTTGCTCCGTATCACAAGAGCGACAACGGTACAGAACTCAGAACTTTTGACTATGTAGTATCCAACCCTCCGTTCAAAATGGACTTTTCAGATACAAGAGAGCGAATTGCTGCAATGCCAGTTCGCTTTTGGGCTGGTGTTCCGAAAGTTCCGGCGAAGAAAAAAGAGAGTATGGCGATTTACACCCTTTTTATTCAGCACGTTCTTAATTCCCTTAAAGCAAAAGGAAAAGGTGCGATTGTTGTACCTACCGGTTTTGTAACAGCGAAATCCGGTGTCGAAAAGAAGATATTACAGCATATTGTAGATGAACATATCGTGTATGGCTGTATCAGTATGCCATCAAATGTATTTGCAAATACCGGTACGAATGTGTCTGTCCTGTTCTTTGATAATTCCAAAGAAACAGAAAAAGTTGTGCTGATAGACGCTTCAAAACTTGGCGAGGAATACAAAGACGGAAACAATCAGAAACGCAGACTTCGTGATTTTGAAATTGATAAAATCGTAGATACTTTCCTTAATAAAGAAGTTGTTGATGATTTCTCTGTTGCAGTCACTTATGATGAAATCAAGGAAAAGAAGTATTCCCTTTCTGCCGGACAGTATTTTGATGTAAAAATCGAATATGTGGAATTATCGCAGGACGAATTTAATGCTCGTATGACAGCATATGCAGACAAGTTGCAGGAATATTTCACAGAGGGAGACAAACTGAAAACAGAGATTATGGAGCAGTTGAAGAAGGTGAAGTATGAATAAAGTTAAGCTGGGAGAAATACTAAAAATTAAACACGGATTTGCGTTCAAGAGTGAAAACTATGTTGATGAGAGCGAGTATGCACTTGTCACACTTGCGAATATTTCATCAACAAATAACTTCCAATTCAACAAAGATAAGACAACATTTTATGGGGCTTCATTTCCAAATGACTTTATCTTGAAAGAGGACGATTTAATTATGCCGCTCACAGAACAGGTTGTTGGATTATTTGGAAATACTGCATTTGTACCTAAAATGCAAGGAATAACTTTTGTACTTAATCAGCGTGTTGGAAAGGTTGTTCCTGTTGATGACAAGGCGGATAAATATTATCTTCATTATTTATTGGCTACGAATTTAGTGAAAGACCAACTTGAATTCAGAGCCAGCGGGACAAGGCAAAGGAATATATCACCCGATGATGTTTATGATGTTGAAGTGTTCTTACCGGATATTACTACTCAAAGGAAAATTGGCAAATGTTTGTATGATATAGAGAAAAAAGTGAATTTGAATAATGCGATAAACGATAATTTACCGTATCAGTCACTAATGGTGGCTTGACCGTTCATTAACATAGGCAGAAGCCAGTCACGGAGTGTAATCAGTGCCTGATTTTCTCTCGTATTCTCAGAAATAATATTGAACATAGGATTTACCTGCTCATTAAAGGTTTTGAGTTTCTCAAAATCCGGAATATAAATAGGTCGGTCTTTCAATAATGGTTTTTGTAAATGCTTTAATCCTGTTCCTTGAAAGAATTTTTGGTTAAGTTCAGGCTTTATTGATACCAAAAGCAGATACAAATAATCTGACATATTGTTATTGGTAGAAATACACCAAGTATCCGTGGAATAAGCTGCTTCGCCAACATAGAATTTGACATCGGCATTACCTCCGGTATTCAAAAAGCAATTTCGTCCATTTATAAATGGTATATCCCATTTCAAAATAGCCGAGCCACTTGTAAAAAACGGATATTCTCCGGTAGATTGCTTTGCTTCGCCTACCTGAACAGATGATTTATCTGCTTCTATGAGTATATCTTTTAGCTTACCATTAGGCTTTTTGGAGAAAAATGTGTGCATATAAATGTCGTAAGCCATTGAAGCTAAATTATCGTTTAACATACATCCCATAACTCTTGTGGGTGGCGAGAGTTAAATCAGGGGACTACCCACTCCGTAGTCGTTCTCTAAGTTAAATAAAAGGAGAATTGACTAATGAAACAAAATTTAATTACAGATGTTGTTCAGGCTATGTTACCTTTCTTGAATAACGCACAGACAGAACGCTTGCAAGAGGTATTGCAACATACACTTTTTGATTATGAGGTAACAAAAAATGAAAGTGAAAAAGAAATCTCGGAGCAGGACTATATGGAGCTGTTCCTGTCGGCAAAGCGAATTGAGGGCTGTTCCGAGAAATCTCTTAAATACTACAAAGCAACTATCGAAATGATGATTGCAACCGTCGGCAAAAGCGTAAAGCACATTGAAACTGACGACATAAGGCGATACCTGACCGAGTATCAGGAAAAGAAAAAATCAAGCAAGGTTACGATTGATAATATCCGCCGTATTCTTTCAAGCTTCTTTTCGTGGCTTGAGGACGAGGACTATATATTGAAAAGTCCTGTCAGGCGAATACATAAGGTCAAAACCGGCACGAACATTAAAGAAACATACTCCGATGAAGCGTTGGAGCTTATGAGAGATAACTGCACCGAGCCGAGAGATTTGGCAATGATTGATATGCTGGCTTCAACGGGTATGCGTGTCGGAGAAATGGTGTTGCTCAACAGAAATGATATTGATTTTAACGAGCGAGAATGTATCGTGTTCGGTAAAGGCAACAAAGAACGAGTGGTCTATTTTGACGCAAGGACAAAGATACACTTACAGAATTACTTAAACAGCAGAACCGATGATAACCCGGCACTTTTTGTATCGCTGAAAGCACCGCACGAAAGGCTAAAAATCGGCGGTATAGAAACAAGGCTCAGAGAATTTGGAAAGCAATTAGGATTGCACAAGGTACACCCACACAAGTTCAGGCGTACCCTTGCAACTATGGCAATAGACAAAGGAATGCCCATTGAGCAACTGCAACAGCTCTTGGGGCATAGGAAGATAGATACGACCTTGCAGTATGCAATGGTAAAACAAAGCAATGTAAAAATTGCACATAGGAAATATATCGGATAAGGAGAAAAGGATGGTTTACAACGAAAGTAAATATAATAAAAATTGGAAAACTATGAAACTTTCTGATTTAGGTGAATTTGCAAGAGGAAAATCAACACACCGTCCAAGGAACGACAAGAACTTGTTTGAGGGTGGCGGGTATCCATTAGTACAAACAGGTGAAATTAAAGAAGCAAACCTATATATTACGCATCACACTCAAGAATACGGGGAATTTGGGTTACAACAAAGCAAATTATGGGATGCAGAGACTTTGTGCATTACGATTGCGGCTAACATCGCAGAAACAGCATTACTTGCTTATCCTATGTGTTTTCCGGATAGTGTAGTTGGTTTTAAGGCTTATAAAGAAGTTTCATCTGAAAAATTTATGTATTATGTATTTGATTTTATTAGAAATTCAATACAGAATGCAGCTTCAGGAAGTACACAGGATAATATAAATATTGATTATCTAACATCCCTTGATTTTAAGGTGCCTGATAAAATAGCACAAGATAAAATGGTTGAATTATTATCAGCGATTGATGAAAAAATTTTAATGAATAGTAAGATAAACGATAATTTAGCATACCAACTCAAAGATATTTATAATTATTGGTTTAATCAGTTTGATTTTCCTCATAACGACAAACATCAGTATAAGGCTGATGGAGGACTGATGATATGGAATGATAAAATCAAACGTAAGATTCCAGCTGGTTGGGAGATAAAATCATTTGGCGAGTTATGTTCTCTTCGCAACGGTATCAACTACGATAAGAGTGTTGAAGGAGACAAAATGTATAGAATAATAAATGTACGAAATATATCTTCCTCCGACCTCATATTAAATGAAAATGACTTGGATGAAATAAGTCTTCCACAAAAACAAGGCAATAAGTACTGTGTGTCTGAGAACAGTATTATCGTCGCACGAAGTGGTATACCGGGAGCTACAAGAATCCTGCAAAAACCAAGTAGCAATATTATTTTTTGTGGATTTATTATCTGCTGTACTCCTTGTGATGATATATATAAATATTACTTAATGTTCTACCTGAAACAGTTAGAAGGTAGTGCCGCTACCAAAACAGGAGGTTCAATTTTGCAGAATGTGAGTCAAGATACACTAAGTAACTTGCCTGTTCCTATTCCACCACAATCATTGTTGCGAGAGTTTAATCAAATTGTTTCGCAATCTTTGGAGCTTATTCATAGTAATATGCAAGAAAATACACAATTATTGAAACTCCGTGACTGGCTTTTACCTATGCTAATGAACGGTCAAGCTACCATCAGCGACTGATACGGTAAATTATCGTTTAGAACGGAAATCACAGAAAGGAGCATAGAATGATGGCAAAGCAAAAGACCTATATCGCAATCGACCTGAAATCATTCTACGCTTCTGTGGAATGTAAGGAACGAAATCGCGACCCATTGACTACAAATCTTGTGGTTGCGGATAAAAGCAGGACAGAGAAAACTATCTGCCTTGCGGTATCTCCGTCATTAAAAAGTTATGGGATACCCGGTAGACCAAGATTGTTTGAAGTTGTTCAAAAGGTCACGGAAGCAAATAACAACCGCAGATGGAAAGCACCAAACAGAACATTTACCGGTTCTTCCGATGACAAGGCAGAGTTGGATGCAAATCCTACATTGGAGATAGATTATATCGTTGCTCCTCCTCGTATGGCATATTATATGGAGTATAGCACAAGAATTTATAATGTTTATCTCAAATATGTTGCACCAGAGGATATATTTCATTATTCAATCGACGAAGTGTTTATGGATGTGACTGATTATCTGAAAACCTATCGTATGACTGCAAGAGAACTTGCTATGACGATGATACAGGATGTCTTGAAAACAACTGGTATAACTGCAACCGCAGGAATCGGTACGAATATGTATCTCTGCAAGATTGCGATGGATATTGTGGCAAAGCATATCGAGCCAGATAAGAACGGTGTGCGTATTGCTGAACTTGATGAAATGTCATACCGTAAGAAACTATGGAGTCATCGCCCGATAACCGATTTCTGGAGAGTCGGAAATGGTTATGCGAAGAAGTTAGAGGAACACGGACTTTATACAATGGGCGATATTGCAAGATGTTCTATCGGAAAGCCGAATGAACTGTATAACGAGGAATTGCTGTACAAGCTGTTCGGTATCAATGCGGAACTGCTCATAGACCACGCTTGGGGATATGAGCCTTGTACAATGGAGCAGGTCAAAGCATATAAGCCAGAAACAAACAGTGTATCTTCCGGTCAGGTGTTGCATTGCCCTTATGATTATGAAAAGGCAAAGTTGATTGTAAAAGAAATGACCGACCAAATGGTGCTTGATTTGGTGGATAAAGGAGTTGTAACTGACCAACTTGTGTTGACAATCGGCTATGATATTGAAAATTTAAGTAATTCGAACCTAAAAAATCAATACAAAGGCGAGATTACGATTGACCGATATGGACGCAAAGTTCCAAAGCACGCACACGGAACAGCAAATCTGAAGAAAAAGACGTCCTCTACTCGATTGATTACCAATGCTGTGATGGATTTATACGACAGAATAGTTGACGAGAATTTACTTGTCCGCAGGATAACAATAACAGCAAATAAACTTGTAGATGAAAATTCTGTCAAACAGGAAGATGAATATCAGCAGCTTGACCTGTTTACCGATTACGAAGCACTGAAGAAGAAGCAAGCGGAGGAAGAAGAAAAATTGGAACGGGAAAGGCGTATGCAAGAAGCAATGCTTAGTATCAAAAAGAAGTTTGGTAAGAATGCTGTGTTAAAAGGAATGAACCTTGAAGAAGGTGCAACCGCCAAAGACCGAAACGATCAAATCGGCGGTCATAAGGCTTAAACAAATCTAAATATGAAGGAGGAATATTTCAATGAGCTTTTTTGAAAATACTCGTAAGCCACAAGGATTCGGTGGAAAATTGATGACAAAGATGATGAACAGCGGCCACTACAGGCTATCACAATGGGGGTTCTCGAATATCTCTGTAAATCCGGACGCTGAGGTGCTGGATGTTGGCTGCGGAGGTGGTGCAAACATTGCGGTCTGGCTGAGCAAATGCAGGAATGGCCATGTGACAGGATTGGATTATTCGGAGGTTAGTGTGTCAGAATCTGGAAAATTGAACGCTGCCGCTATTCAACAGGAAAAATGCAAGGTTATTCAGGGAGATGTATCTGACATCCCATTTCCAGATGCAAAATTTGATTATGTCTCAGCTTTTGAGACGGTTTACTTCTGGCCAGAATTGAAAAAATGCTTTTCTGAGGTAAATCGTGTTCTGAAAGACGGAGGAACCTTCCTAATTTGTAACGAGAGCGACGGAATGAATGCCTCAGACGATAAATGGACAAAGATAATTGATGGTATGAAGATTTATAATTGTGATCAACTTGTCACCGCTTTAAAAGAAGCAGGTTTTATGGAAATAAAACCATATGCAGATGCCAAAAAGCATTGGCTTTGTATTGTGGCAACAAAATAGATAAATATACAATTTGTAGAATTCAAAAATTTAATGTGAATTGAAATTTGCGTGGAGGAAAAGGTTGAAAGAGTTTTTAAAAGAAACCCATATGCTAGATTTTAATGATTCCAGAATTCAATCACTAATAGAGAATAGAGGCTGGAAGGATCTGGAGCAGTTTGAATGCATTAAAGCCATATATTTATACGTTAGGGATGAGATTTTATTCGGCTACAATATTGATGACAGCATATCTGCATCCAAAGTTTTAAGTGATGGATATGGTCAATGTAATACAAAAGGTACTTTATTTATGGCGTTGCTTAGGGCATGTAAAATACCATGTAGGGTGCATGGGTTTACAATAGATAAGCAATTGCAAAAAGGAGCAATGACAGGAATTGTTTATAAAAATGCTCCGCAGAATGTTTTTCATAGTTGGGTTGAAGTGTACTTAGATGATACATGGTATGAACTTGAAGCATTTATTTTAGATAAGAAATATTTGAATAAGCTGCAAAAAATAAATAGCCAATGTTCTGGTGCATTTTGTGGTTATGGTGTGGCGGTAAAAGATTTTCAGAATCCAGTGATTGATTTTGAAAGAAATAATACTTATATACAAAGTGAAGGAATCAATCAAGATTTTGGAATATATAATTCACCAGATGAGTTACTTACAGAGCATCATCAGGAAATGTCGATAGTAAAAGCATTTGCATACCGTCATTTCGGTAGACATCTCATGAATAAAAATGTTAAGAGAATCAGAGATGCGAAAGTTTAAAAATAATGCTTAGTGGCAAAATCCAGTTTGCCGAGTAAAGGAGGTGCTGCAACAGATGGACAATCATTCTTATGATGATATAATCAATCTTCCACATCCGACATCAAGGAACCATCCTCGTATGTCGCTTCACGACAGAGCAGCACAGTTTGCTCCTTTTGCGGCACTTACAGGACACGATGCAGCTATTAAGGAAACTGCAAGGTTAACGGATGAACGGTTAGAGTTGAGCGATGAGGTCATTATGAAATTGAATGACCAGTTAAATATGATTAGAGATAATATCGGCACAGAACAGGAAGTATCAATAACTTATTTCGTGCCTGATGACAAAAAATCCGGAGGAGCATATCTCACGCATTCCGGTATAGTGAAAAAGATTGATGAATTTGAACGCAAACTGATTATGCAGGATGAAACAGTTATCCCGATTGAACAAATCAGCGAGATACAGGGAGAAATGTTCAGAGGACTATATGAGTCATAGCTTGGAAAGGGCAAACAATGGAAACAAAACCAAGAATATTATACTTAAAGAAAATATTAGAGGAACGAACGGACGAGGAACATCCGCTTTCGACGACGCAGCTAATCAATATATTGGCTGATGAATACGGGTTTTCAGCGCATAGAACTACTGTTACGAAAGACATTGCAGCACTTCAGGAGTTTGGAATGGATATTGTTACTATCCATTCTACTCAAAGCAAATACTTTGTAGCCAATCGTAAGTTTGAATTGCCGGAACTGAAACTGCTGATAGACGCAGTAGAGTCATCGAAGTTCATTACAAAGAAGAAAAGCGAAACTCTGATTGAGAAGATACATACGATGACCAGCCCGGGGCAGGTGGCAAAGTTGAAGCGTAATAACTATGTGGTCAATCGAATTAAGCCGGATAATGAGCAGATATATTACATCATCGACGCTATAAATGACGCCATCAACGCAGGTAAACAGATTTCTTTCCAGTATTATGATTATACCGGATTAAAGAAAAAGGTTCTGAAGAATAAGGGCGAGGTATATAAGCTGAGTCCGTATAAACTTCTCTGGTGTGGGGACTATTATTATGTTCTCGGATATTCTGAGAAGAAAAGCAAGGTTATCAATTTCAGGGTAGACCGTATTGCTTTCAAGCCAGAGATATTGGATAAAGATATTGTTCCTATGCCTGATGATTTTGATATTGAGAATTACACAAAGGAAGTTTTCTTTATGTTTTCAGGCGAAAAAGTCCTTGTGGATTTACGATGTGATAACAGCTTGATGAAAACAATGGTTGACCGTTTCGGCGAGGAAGTAACTACACTTGCTTACGATATGACGTCATTCAGAATACAGACCGAAGTGTCTGCAAGTCCGACTTTCTTCGGTTGGGTGTTTGGCTTTAATGGCAAGGTACAGATACTTGCACCGGAAAGTGTAAAAGAACAGTACAGAAAGATGATTGCACAAGCCGATGAGGATATGCAACAAAGCAGAGATTGAAACGCAGAAAGCGATGTTTTATCTGCAACAAAAGGAAAATTAGGAACATGGATTAGAGTAATATGAGTCCGCTTTGCGAAAAGTAATCAGGGAAACGGAGGACAATTCTATGACAGATAACACAAACAAAGGCTTTTGGGAAAGAATGGCAAGAATATATACTGCATTTATGTCAAAAAACGATACTGCTTATCGGCAAATCTGCAAACTGTCAGAACAGTATATAGACAGTGAGAAGTCTGTCTTGGAATTGGCTTGCGGAACGGGACAGATTACCTTTTTAATGACAGGAAAATCCGGCTCTTGGGAAGCAACAGATTACTCGGAAAATATGATAATAGAAGCTGAAAAACGCAATCAAGGCGAACACAAATGTGAACAGCTCCGCTTTTGTGTGCAGGACGCAACGAATTTGACTTATGAAGATGAAAAATTTGATGTTGTTGTGATTGCCAATGCATTACATATCATGCCACAACCGGAGAAAGCACTAAAAGAAATACACAGAGTTCTGAAAAAAGACGGAATTTTGTTTGCTCCTACCTTTGTTTATGAAAGGGGCTATCCCAAATTGCCGATATGGCTTAAGGAAAAAGCCGGGTTTAAAACCTATCATAAATGGCAAAGCGAAGAACTGAAAGAATATGTCGGTAGCGAAGGCTTTCAGGTTGTTGGAGCGACATTGATAAAAGGCAAACCACTTTCGGAATATGTATTGGTTGGGAAAAAGGAGTGATAACGTGAGAATATTGATTATTGGTGCAGGTGTGCTCGGTTCAAATTTGGCACACTCTATGCGAAAAGGAAATGACATAACCATTCTTGCAAGAGGTATAACCTACCAAAATTTAAAAAACGGTGGACTTGTAATCAAACATAAGTTTGGAAAGAAAACAATAGACTATTTTACTGTTATAGACAAGCTTCAAACAGACGATATTTATGATGCTATTTTTGTTGTATCCAGATTTTCATCTTTAGACAGCATTGTTCCAATGATAAAACGCAACAAAAGCAAAAATATCGTGTTTGTAGGTAACAATATGACCGTTGAGAAATATGAAAATTTGGAGAATAAAAATGTATTGTTTGCATTTTTTAGTGCGGCAGGCAAAAAGTACGACGGCTACATAAATTCCATCTGCCTAAATAAAATTGAAATCGGAAGGACAGACGGCAAGGATGTTAGTGATAAATTTATAACTTCTATATTTGCAGGTACGAAAATAAAAGTGACGATAGATAATAAAATGAATGATTATCTGAAAACACACGCTTGTGCTGTTCTTCCGCTTGTGTTTGCAAGCTATAGAGCAAATGGTAATTTAAAGTTGCTGAAAAAAGATAAAGCGTATTCGTTAGACATTATGGATGCTATCATCGAAGGTTATGATGTGCTGAAAAAAGCAGGCTATGAAATATTGCCCAAAGGGGAATACGAAACCTGTGTAAATAAAAAGAAATTCTGTGCTTGGATGTACAGATTTATGTTTTCTAATTTTATTGGTAAGCTGTGCATATCTGATCACGCAATGAGTGCAAGGGAAGAGTTTATGATGTTGGAAAGTGAATTTGAAAAGTTGAAGAATGAAACCGGAATTGAAACCGAAGCGTATGATAAGCTGAAAGTGGATTTTTTGCATTATACGAGGTAAAGGAGAACGCATATGAAGTACCACATTGAAAAGAACACCGTTCAGGAAACATTGATTATTCCACTTTACGGAAGAAAGAAATGCACAGAAAAATTCCCTCAGCTTTTTAAAGACGAAACGGCTGTACGCTTAATCAAACAAATTGATTATGATTTTTCGGAAGTTGAGAAAAAGGGCGACAGTACGATGCAGGAATTTGGCTTTTTGGAGATTGCTATACGCCAAAACGATTTAGCGTATGAAGTTAAGAAATACTTAAAAAGTCATCCAAACGCCGCAGTTGTAAATCTGGGCTGCGGTTTGGATAACACGGGAAGAAATTGCGATAACGATTCTTGCCGAATTTATAATATAGATTTTCCCGATGTTATAGAAGTCAGAAATTCTCTGTTACCTGCCGGAGAGCGTGAAAAGAATATTGCCGCCGATTTGAAAGATACCTCTTGGTTTAATGAAATTCAAGCCGACGGCGGAGTGATTTTCTTCGCTTCGGGAGTATTTTATTATTTCCTTACAGAAGATGTAAAAGCGTTGTTTTTGGCAATGGCTGAGCATTTTGCACAAGGTCGTATTGTATTTGACACCTGCGGTAAGACAGGTGCCAAGATGATATCAAAGACATGGCTCAAACAAGCAGAAATTAAAGATGTAAACGCATATTTTTCCGTTGGAGATGCTCAAAAGGAAATTGCCCATTGGTCAGACAAATTTGAGGTGTCAAGTAGGGGATATATGCTTGGTTATCAAAGTCTGAATGTGCCGTCGGTCAAAAAAATACATCGCATATTGGCAAAAATCGGCGATAATATGATGAAAATGAAGATTGTTAGAATTGATTTCGAATAATACGGAGGAATGATTTTATGTTTAGACCGATGAGAAGAATAAAACAACAGGTGTCCGATGACGAGTGCAAAAGAGTATGTGAAGCTTGAGTACCGGCTTCCAAATGGGCAAGCGGCTAAGTTTTTGAATGAGGCAAAGACATATCTGGGCAATCAGCTTGAATGTGAATACGGCGGCGATAGATGTTTCGGCGTTGTTGCAGATATGGATGCTAAGATTGCTCGTGGTGAAATGGTTAGGTTCATGGCTGAAAACAGTATTGAAAATCCTGAGGATATTAAGAATTTCGACAGACTTGGTTATTCATTCCGGTCTGATTTATCATCAGATACTGAATATGTTTTTGAACGAAAAATAGAACAATGATTTATATTAAAGATGCTCAGCATGGGCATCTTTAATATAATAATGAGAATTATTACTATTCTGTTGACAATATAATAGTGATGGTATATAATCCTTATTAAGAATAAATCCTAACAAGGAGGACTGATGACAAGTAGGAGAAATACCATTCAAAAAGATCTTGTAAGAAATGCCGTATACGAAATGAGAAGACATGTTACAGCAAATGAAGTGTATGAATTTATAAAAGAAGCATATCCATCAATTGGAAAAGGAACTGTATATAGAAATCTTGATATATTGGTAGAGGAAGGTGCATTAAGAAAGGTTGAAGTTCCGAATGGACCGAACCGATTTGATTTTACATTGAAAAATCATTACCATGTAAGATGTATAAAGTGCGGTGAAATTTTTGATGTGGATATGGATCAAATACCGAATTTGCTGGAAAGAATTCATAACACTCATGGAATTGAATTTGTGGATTACGATATTTCATTTAAAGGCATTTGCCCGAAATGCAGGGAGAAGGTAAAGGAGGAACAGCATGGATAGGAAAGCAATGTATAAGTTGAGTTATGGACTGTTTATATTGACCGCTAAAGAAGCAGAAAAAGATAACGGATGCATCATTAATACAGCCATTCAGGCAGCTTCGGAACCAAACCAGTTAAGTGTCTGTGTAAATAAGGCAAATTATACGCATGATATGATTCAAAGAACCGGAAAATTTACTGTATCAGTCTTAAGTCAGAAGGCACAATTTGAATTGTTCAAACATTTTGGCTTCCAATCAGGAAGAGATACCAATAAGTTTGAAGCATTTGAGCAGTGTGCCAGGGGCACGAATGGTATTTATTATATTACAGAAGGTACAAATGCATACATTTCTGTGACAGTTACTAAAACAGAGGACTTGGGTTCACATACGATGTTTATCGGTGAGATAACCGATATGGAAGTTTTAAGCAATGTTCCTTCAGTAACATATGATTATTATCAGAATAATATTAAGCCTAAGCCACAGGAGGTTGGAAAAACAGAGGACGGTCAGACAATATGGCGTTGCAGAATTTGCGGATATGAATATGTAGGCGAGGAATTACCGGATGACTTTATATGTCCTTTGTGCAAGCACCCGGCATCAGATTTTGAAAAAGTAGTAAAGAAAACGGAGGTAAAAGAGATGGCAGAAAACAAATATGCAGGAACACAGACAGAGAAGAATTTACAGGAGGCATTTGCAGGGGAATCACAGGCAAGAAATAAGTATACCTATTTTGCTTCTGTAGCGAAAAAGGAAGGTTACGAGCAGATGTCAGCATTGTTTTTAAAGACTGCAGATAATGAGAAAGAACATGCAAAGATGTGGTTCAAGGAATTAGCAGGAATTGGTGATACAAAGGAAAACCTGGCGGCAGCGGCAGAAGGCGAAAATTATGAGTGGACAGATATGTATGATGGCTTTGCTAAAACAGCTGAGGAAGAAGGATTCCCTGAGCTTGCAGCAAAATTCAGGGCAGTAGGTGAGATTGAGAAGCACCATGAGGAAAGATATCGTGCACTTCTTAAGAATATTGAAACTGCACAGGTATTTGAAAAGAGCGAAGTTAAGGTATGGGAATGCCGTAACTGCGGACATATTGTGGTAGGAACTAAGGCGCCTGAAGTATGTCCGGTATGTAATCATCCACAGAGCTATTTTGAAGTACATGAAGAGAATTATTAAGGAGATGAGATTATTACGAAGAAGAAAGTGATTAATTCAAAAAAAGCAGTAATGATAGGCTGTGGCTTTGTTGGTTCTGCATCGGTATTTGCTCTGATGCAGAGTAGCTTGTTTACAGAGATTGTCCTTATCGATGCAGATAAGAACAAGGCAGAAGGAGAAGCGATGGATATCAGTCATGGTATTCCATTTGCGAGTCCAATGAAAATATATGCCGGAGATTATGATGATGTGGCTGATGCTGCAATTGTTGTCATATCTGCCGGAGCGGGACAGAAACCGGGAGAGACAAGGCTTGATCTCGTAAATAAAAATGTAGCAATATTTAAGTCAATCATTCCTGAAATAGCAAAGAGAAATTTTGCAGGTATCATGCTTGTAGTTGCGAATCCGGTAGATATCCTGACTCAGGTAGCCATAAAGTTATCAGGACTTCCAGAAAACAGGGTTATTGGATCAGGTACTGTGTTAGATAGTGCCAGATTAAGATATAAGCTTGGTGAGCATTTATCTGTGGACAGCAGGAGTGTTCATGCATTTATAGTAGGTGAGCATGGAGACAGCGAAGTTGTAGCATGGTCATCAGCCAATGTATCTGGTGTTCCATTAAGTGAAATGTGTGAAATGCGTGGACATTACAAGCACAAGGAAAACACGGCAGAAATAGCTACAGCAGTCAAGAACAGTGCTTATGAGATTATAAACA
The DNA here is from genome assembly GCF_023921805.1 of Ruminococcus sp. FMBCY1. Classification (GTDB taxonomy): domain Bacteria; phylum Bacillota; class Clostridia; order Oscillospirales; family Acutalibacteraceae; genus Ruminococcoides; species Ruminococcoides intestinale_A. The sequence continues at coordinate 2,176,830 of NZ_CP074197.1, forward strand.
AAAAGCACGCTACATATTATGGAATTGCAATGTCTGTAAAAAGAATCTGCGAAGTGATTATGAGAGATGAAAAATCAATACTTCCTATATCACACATGATTCATGGAGTATATGATATTGACGGAGTATCGTTAAGTATGCCAGCTATTGTAGGTGCAGATGGTATTGAGTCTGATATACCTATTAATTTAAGTGGCGAGGAAGCGTTAAAGCTTAAGGAATCTGCAGATTCATTGAAAAAGATTATGGAGACAATTGAATTATAAATTTTACACATGGAAGGAGAAAAAGGCATGGAAGTAAGGTATTATATTTGTAAGCATTGTGGAAACATTGTTGAAAAGGTAAAGGATAAGGGTGTACCTGTAATTTGTTGCGGAGAACCTATGCAGGAATTAAAAGCCGGAGTGACAGATGCTGCTGCCGAGAAGCATGTACCTGTATATACGGTAGAAGGCAGTCATGTTCATGTCGTGGTCGGAGAGAAAAAACATCCAATGCTTGAAGAGCATTTCATTGAGTGGATTACATTAAATACAAACCAGGGAATATACAGAAAACAGTTAAATCCAGGGCAGGAGCCGGTAGCAGATTTTTGTCTTTGCGATGGTGAACAGGTAGAAGAAGTATATGCATATTGTAACCTGCATGGATTATGGAAATGCTAAAAGCATTTATACATATTAAGGTTACAGAACAACACAAATACAACAGTAATATATGCTGTGTATTAATATATTTATAAGGAGGAACAAACTAATGAAATATGTATGTGACGTTTGCGGATGGGAATATGATGAAGAGGAAGGTTATCCTGAAGGTGGTATTGCACCAGGAACAAAGTGGGAGGATGTTCCGGAAGATTTTGAATGCCCATTATGTAATGTTGGAAAAGATCAGTTTTCAGAAGTTGAATAGAAGCCTAATCTTGTGTTAAATACGGATGGATAAACCAAAACCCTGGTGCGTGAGCAACAGGGTTTTTTATTGCGATATTTTGTGATGATATCACAGAAAATAATCTACCTTTTGCTTATAATGTAGTTAGAAATTAAGTAAGGAGGTAGTCTAAATGAGATTAAAAGATAAAGTTGCAATCATTACGGGCGGAAGCCGTGGTATAGGATTTGCTACAGCTGATAAATTCTTGAAGGAAGGTGCTTCAGTTGTGTTGGCAGCAAGTTCACAGGAATCGGCAGATGTTGCTGTAGATAAATTAAAAGAAAAATATCCCAATGCAATAGTTGCTGGAATTAGTCCAAATCTGGCAAGCATGGAGTCTGTCAGAAAGGCTTTTAAAGAGGCAACTGAAAAATATGGATGTGTCGACATACTGGTAAATAATGCAGGGATTTCAGAAAACACCTCATTTATGGATTATACAGAGGAGACTTTCGATAAAGTCATGGATCTAAATGTAAAAGGAGTATTTAATACTACTCGTGTAGCAACAGAATGTATGGTGGCAAGAGGCAAGGGGGTCATTCTCTCAACTTCTTCCATGGTGAGTATTTCGGGACAGCCAAGTGGGGTTGCTTATCCGGCATCGAAGTTTGCAGTAAACGGATTGACTGTATCATTAGCAAGAGAACTGGGACCTAAAGGTATTCGTGTTAATGCTGTTGCACCTGGGATTACAGAAACTGATATGATGAAAGCTGTGCCAAAGGAAGTTATCGAACCTATGATTGAAAGAATTCCATTGCGTCGTCTTGGACAGCCAGAAGATATTGCCAATGCGTTTGTGTTTCTTGCTTCAGATGAGGCGAGTTACATTACAGGTGTTATATTAAGTGTAGATGGTATGGCAAGAAGTTAATTTAATGTGGTATGGTGATGTAATCACGGAAAACAAATGAAATTAAGACTATAATAAAGCTACAAAAAGAAAAAGATAAGGAGGACTGTAAAATGTCTGCTATTAATATCAATAAAAATAATTTTGAGAACGAAGTACTGAATTCCGATAAAACCGTTCTTTTAGATTTTTGGGCATCTTGGTGTGCACCTTGCCGTATGGTAGTACCTATTGTAGAGGAGATTGCAGGTGAGCGTAGGGATATTAAAGTTGGAAAGATTAATGTAGATGAAGAGCCTGAATTGGCAAATAAGTTCAGTATTATGAGCATTCCGACTTTAGTGGTTATGAAGAATGGGAAGATTGTACAGCAGGTTTCAGGGGCGAGACCTAAGAATGCGATTTTAGAAATGCTTTAGGGAGGTGTACTAATGGGATTTTTTGATCTCTTTAAACAGTCGAATATTAATCAAGGCATAGAAGAATATAAAAGGACTGCTGGTGCAGTTCTGCTGGATGTCCGTACTCCGCAGGAATATCGGGAAGGACATATACCAGAAAGTAAAAATGTGCCGTTGCAGCAACTAGACAATATTATTTCTGTAGCGAAGAATAAGGATATCCCTCTGTTTGTATACTGTTATTCCGGTTCTCGGAGTCGTCAGGCAACTGAGATACTGCAACGAATGGGATACTCTAAAGTAAATAATATCGGTGGCATTGCAGCTTACTCAGGAAAGGTGGAAAAATAAGATGAAGGTAATAATCGTAGGAGGTGTAGCAGGAGGAGCTACAGCCGCAGCAAGAATACGCAGACTGGATGAACATGCAGAAATTACTGCGTTTGAAAGATCCGGATACATATCCTATGCTAATTGTGGGCTTCCATATTATATTGGAGACGTGATCACAGACCCGGAAGAACTTACACTACAGACACCAGAGAGTTTTTTTAAACGCTTCCGTATTAACATGAAAATTCATCATGAAGTTATCTCCATACATCCGGATCGTAAAATTGTTTCAGTGAAAAATTTGGAGAATGATGAGATATTTGAAGAAAACTATGATAAGTTGATTCTTTCTCCAGGTGCAAAGCCAACACAGCCGAGACTTCCCGGAGTAGGTATTGATAAACTTTTTACACTTCGTACCGTAGAAGACACTTTTCGGATAAAGGAATATATAAATAAGAACCATCCAAAATCGGCTGTATTGGCAGGTGGCGGTTTTATTGGTCTGGAACTGGCAGAAAATTTGAGGGAGCTTGGCATGGATGTTACGATTGTCCAGCGGCCTAAGCAGCTGATGAACCCTTTTGACCCGGATATGGCATCCATGATCCATAATGAAATGAGAAAGCATGGGATAAAACTGGTACTGGGCTATACAGTAGAAGGATTTAAAGAAAAAGACAACGGGGTGGAGGTTCTGTTGAAAGATAATCCATCCCTTCAGGCTGATATGGTAGTTCTGGCAATCGGAGTCACACCAGACACAGTATTAGCAAAAGAAGCCGGTCTGGAACTTGGCATCAAGGAAAGTATTGTAGTGAATGACAGAATGGAAACCTCTGTACCGGATATTTATGCTGCAGGTGATGCAGTTCAGGTAAAACATTATGTTACGGGTAATGATGCGCTGATTTCTTTGGCAGGACCAGCCAATAAACAGGGCAGAATCATCGCTGATAATATTTGTGGCGGTGATAGTCGTTATCTGGGCAGTCAGGGAAGCTCCGTTATAAAAGTGTTTGATATGACAGCAGCCACTACAGGTATCAATGAAACAAATGCCAAAAAGTCAGGATTAGAGGTAGATACAGTAATTCTTTCTCCTATGAGTCATGCCGGTTACTATCCTGGCGGAAAAGTGATGACCATGAAGGTGGTTTTCGAAAAAGAGAGCTATCGTTTGCTTGGCGCTCAGATTATTGGATATGAAGGAGTTGATAAACGTATTGATGTGCTGGCAACAGCAATTCATGCGGGGCTGAATGCAACCCAGTTGAAAGATCTGGATCTGGCATATGCACCACCTTATTCTTCTGCCAAGGATCCGGTAAACATGGCTGGATTTATGATAGACAATATTGCAAAAGGGACATTAAAGCAATGGCATTTGGAAGATATGGACAAGATTTCTAAAGATAAAGATGTGGTGTTGCTAGATGTGAGAACTGTAGGTGAATTCAGCAGGGGGCATATTGATGGATTCAAAAACATACCTGTAGATGAACTGAGAGAACGAATTAGTGAAATTGAGAAAGGAAAGCCTGTGTATCTGATATGCCAGAGTGGTCTGCGCAGTTATATTGCGAGCCGTATTCTGGAAGGAAACGGTTATGAAACGTATAATTTCTCTGGCGGATTTCGCTTCTATGATGCAGTGGTCAATGACCGTGCGCTGATTGAAAGGGCATATGCATGTGGTATGGATTATTAAAAAAATAATCACGATATTTTTATAATTTTCTTATAGCATAAAAAGATCCCCCATTTATTAGAATGACTTTCATAATTCTGATAAATGGAGGATTCTTCTTTATATGTTATAGAAAAACAGTTTTATGACCTTTGGAGTGTTTCCAGTCTTTTTGGATCAAGGATTGTAATTTTGCCGCGGGAGAGTTTGACGAGACCCTCGCCTTGAAAGTATCGAAGCATTCGAGTGATAACTTCCCTGTGGGAACCAAGATGATTAGCAATCGTCTCATGAGTGATTTTCAGCTCGTTTGTTCCTTCGATAGAGGCCTCTTCTAAAAGAAATGAAGCAACACGCTTATCCAAACTCTTCCACATAATCTGTTCAATCAGCCACATGACATCAGAAAAACGGGTAGCCATTAACTCATTGGTATAGTTTGCGACAGGAGCAGATTCTTTCATGATGCCCTTATAAATTTCAGCAGGGATGATCCAAAGATCCGTATCTTTTTCTGCTTCAATGGTTACTTCAAATTGAATAGACCGCATGATACATGAAGCGGATAAAAGACACATATCCATATCGAACAGACGGTAAAGTGTAATCTCCCGTCCTTCATCTGAAAGTATGTAAGTTCGAAGCTGTCCAGATTTAACCAGTAATAATCCGGTACAATCCATGTTCCCGTTGTGAATGATTGTTCCTTTTTTCACATGCTGTGTGATCAAATTGTCTGAAATTAGTTTTTTCTGTGCTGTATTTAAGTCATTCCATAGTGGAAAATAATTTTCGAAGCTCATAATAGTTATCTCCTTTATGAACATAGTATACTTGCTTTTTTAAGATGTGTCAATTATGTAACTGGCATATGCCATAAATAGAAATAAAAAGAAGTGTAATAAAGTAAATTATCTTTTCTGTGATATCATCACTGAAGTAAGACTTTTTATGAGGTATATTAAGTTCAAACAGGAGAAGGAATTGAAAAATATGACATCAATAAATAAAGAAAAGTTTGGACAATTAATTCATAAAGAAAAACCGGTTTTGGTTGATTTCTGGGCACCTTGGTGTGGTTATTGCCGTAGAATTGGAGCGGCTTATGAAAAAATAAGTGAAGAATACAGCGATATTCTTATTGCTGGAAAAGTAAATATTGATGAAGAACCACAGATTGCAGAAGCTGAAAAGATTGAGATAATTCCTACGCTGGTTTTATATCGAGATGGAAAGGCAATAGATTCTATTGTTGCACCTGAATCAAAAATAATGATAGAGAAATTTATTAATGAAGCATTGGAAAAATAAAAGGAGGACTGCTGTATGAATGAAAATCATGTTTACGATATGATTATCGTGGGGGGAGGACCTGGAGGGTATACTTCAGCATTATACGCAGCCAGAGCAGGATTTGATACAATTGTTTTAGAAAAATTATCTGCAGGTGGTCAGATGTCATTGACCTGGCAGATTGATAACTATCCTGGTTTTGAAAATGGAATTGACGGATTTTCATTGGCAGAGAAAATGCAAAAACAGGCGGAAAAATTTGGCGCTAAAAGTGAATATGCTGAAGTTTTTAATATGGATTTAACAGGAAAGCTTAAGAGAGTAGAAACTAGTTCGGGAATTTATATTGGGAAAACAGTAGTGATTGCTACTGGAGCAAATCCAAGAGAACTTGGTCTCGCTAAAGAAAAAGAATTGATAGGTCATGGGGTTGCTTATTGTGCCTCCTGTGATGGTATGTTTTATAAAGATAAGATCGTGGTGGTTGTTGGTGGTGGAAATTCTGCTGTATCAGATGCTGTTCTTTTAAGTCGAATTGCTAAGAAAGTCATCATTGTTCATCGAAGAGATACATTACGTGCAACGAAAATCTACCATGACCAGCTGATGAAAACTGAAAATATAGAGTTTAGATGGAACAATACAGTAAATGAACTGATTTATGGAGAACGATTGACTGGTGTGCGGTTGAAAGATACAGTTACAGGAGAAGAAAACATTATAGAATGTGACGGCCTGTTTGTGAGTATAGGAAGAAAACCGACAACAGATTTTTTAGATAATCAGATAGAACTGGATAATAAAGGATATCTTGTAGCAGGTGAAAATACTGAGACGAGTATTCCAGGTGTTTATGCTGTAGGAGATGTCAGAACAAAGTTACTTCGTCAGATAGTAACAGCTGTGGCAGATGGTGCTATGGCAGTACATATGGCAGAAAAATATATGGGGAAAATGTAAAGTGAACTCCGCCTTTTAGTATAGGAATTGTTTTGTTAAGTTAAATAATGAAACAGAAAATAGTCATTTTGATAGACCATATTTACTATAAATAATCAGAATTTGAAAACTGTTCATCAGTATAACCTAAAATAAGACTTTGTCCTGCTGTCAACACAGGTGTTTTATTTTTATTGTCATACTCTGTGCTTTCAACAATATAGGCTTGTGGTTGCTCGTATTTGAATATTTCTCAGAGTTTACGCTGTTCCAAAGAATAATGGAAATCGAAGTAATGCAAAGACCGTCAGATCTCATTCGAGAATTGACGGTCTTTACATTTTTCTGTTATATCTGAGAAAGTCGTTTCTATGTTCCTGTTTCCTAAAATTGTAGCCTTGTGAATTGAGAGTATCAACTTTCAAAGCGACAAGATTTATGTCGGAGTGCATACAGCGAGCAATTTGCTGAATATCATACCCCTGTTTAATATATTCAATAATCGTATCGTCCGGTAAAGAAGCCTGAGCTGCAAAGACATTGGCTTCGTATTCCATCCGGTTTTCACGCATATCAAAGATATTAAATTCTTTGAATCCTCCGGCTGAAACTGCTTCTTGGCGATGAAGAACATCGTGTCCGATTTCGTGCCATAATACGATTTGTTCAATAACCGGGTGCAAACCGTTCTGAAGAAAGATAAATCGATTCTTCAAGATTACCTTGTATGCTCCACGCTGTTTCGTAAAATCTCGATAGAGAATATGTATCCCAAGCTCATCAGCGACTTTATATGGATTACGAGTGCCACATCGTTTGATGAGCCGGTTCACTATCTTGACAATCTCATCCTGCGTATTATATCCCAAACGGCTCACCTCCCTTGCAGTGCCATTATAACAGATATATTATCCATTTGCTTAAATGACAAAGTGAAGTTAGGGTAAATATACCCTTTTTACAACAAAAAGCCAAATAAGCGGTTTTATGTGGCTTTTAAGAGGATATATACCCTCAAAAAGCCGAAATTTAATATATCTCACTGTCTTTTTTGCATGGCAAAGCAGACAGATTGAAATCTCGTTTTGTCAAAGTGAACGCAACCTGCCTTAGCTTAAAAATATGTTGCGGTCACCATCTGCAATTGTTTAAAGTTACCGTTTCAGCAGTGCCGGTGTTAAGTTCACTTCGTCTGCCGGTACGGTATGTAATCCCATCAGCTCCATCAACCGAAGTCTGCTCTTGTCGGTGGTGGCTTCGTAGGGGGATTTGTTGCCGAGAGATTCTCGGCGAATACTGTTAATATTGTTGGCAAGAAGAAGCATATCTTCCTGCGTGTATGGATTTAACGTCTTGCCCTTTGGCAGAACATAACGGATAAATTCGTGGTTCTTCTCAATCTGTGGCTTTTGCCAGGATGCCTGAGGGTCACAGTAAAAGACCTTGGTTCTCTTCTTACCATCCTCGGTAGTTTCTAAATCTCTTGTATGCTTGAACTCGCTGCCGTTATCGGTGAGAATTACAGGAAAGACTTTGCGGAATTCTTCAAGTCCTAAAAGGCCTGTCAGCATATCAAATTGTTCCACTACGGTATCGGCTTTGCCGTCACGCATAAGAAACATCAGCATCATATTGGTGTTACAGAAATGCAGTGTCAAAAGGCGTTTCCCTTGTTCACGACATCCCTTTACTGTATCCATTTGAATTATGGGTGTATCGGGATGTTTTTCCATATATTTCAGGTAATCATCATAGCCTCGGTTTTTGCGGAATTCTTGGTTCAAAAAGCCTTCGGACACTTCTTTTTTCTTCCGTCTTGGCTTGTATGCCACCTTTCGTCTGAGGTCAATGTTTCCTACGCTTAAAACACCTTGGTCGATGTAACGGTAAAGAGTTCTTTGTGAAATACCAAGTTCATCGCCGTGTTCCGACCATATATGTGTCAGTGGTTGCCCTTTCAAAATTAACGGTGAAACCAATTTATCAAGTTTTTCAAGGTCTTCACCACGGGTTTGTATCTTGCTTCTGGAGTTGGAATATCTCCGCTTTGCCATTGCATCTGCTTGCTGAGCATTGTAGTAAGCTCTATCTGCTTTGCATTTTCTTCTCCGCACACAAACATTGCAAACATACGGCGGTTTGAAAAGTACAACGCAAGGGGTATTGTTGTATCTTGTGCAAAGTTCTCTGCAATCGTATTCACGGCAAGTCACACACCGCCTTGAGCATCCATCCTTTCCGCATAATCCTTTGGTTTTGCACTCTCCTGCATAGTGACAATCCTTTCCACAATGATGCTCTCCCGGTGCAATTGTTCTATTTGCTCGGATTTCCCTTGAAACACATTCCGTAGTTTTTCCTATCTTTTTTGCTATCTTTCCTAAACTTAATTTTTGGTAAATTCCACATTCAATAACTATCCTTTCAGACAATGATAAACGACTCATATTTTCCTGCTTTCCGCAGACAGTAACCATTTTCATTTTACCATACTCTTTTGTCAAGGTGAACCCGTGGTATTTCTCTTTTTTTCCTCAAAAATCCGAACTTCACTTTGGCAATTTAGGATATTATCCATTTTTTTATAAACCATCTGCTGTCCCATAAAACGGACAACGCACAGCGAGAGGTTACTCGTCTTTGCGATACTTTTTCGGTGTGTATTTCTTGTTGTTTTTCTTAGCAATAAGGTACGCTTCCTGAATGGCATCAACCATTTCACGCATGTCTTCGTCAGCCATTTCTCCGCCGGCAAATAAACCGGTTACTTCTGCTAGAAGTTCTTTTGCCTGCTTTGCACCTCTGTGTCCGTAATTATCTTCAACATCTGCAATAAATGCTTCATCTTCCGATAAAAGATAGTTGATATTTACACCGAGAGCTTCGGCAAGTTTCTTATAGCGTTCTGTTCCTCTTGGACGGGAACTGTCATTCTCATAGGAACTGATAACTCTACGAGTAACGCCGATTTTTTTCGCCAACTCATCCTGATTTAATCCGAGTCTGTTTCGTTCGTTCTTAACTTTTTCGCCGAATGTCATCTTGATTGTTCACTCCTTGTCTTAAATTATGTAGTTAAACTTCGTCTACACTCTTGACAAGAGAAGTTTAATTGCGTATAATAGCAAGTAAGAAGTTTAACTACTCATAGTTTATACTAAACTTCTCAAAAAGTCAAGGGGGTTACGCAGAATGGCTCGAAATATTTTACATTGCGATATGAACAACTTCTATGCAAGTGTTGAGTGTATGCTTAACCCTGCTCTGAAAGAATATCCGGTTGCTGTATGCGGTTCTGTTGAAGAACGACACGGAATTGTCCTTGCTAAGAATTATAAAGCAAAGGCATTTGATGTGAAAACCGGAGATACCGTCTGGCAGGCACAACAGAAATGTCGGGATTTGGTTATTGTTCCACCGCATTATGAGGAATATATAAAATACTCAAAACTTGCAAGAAGCGTGTACGAACGATATACAGACCAAGTAGAACCTTATGGTATGGATGAGTGCTGGCTAGATATTACCGGAACAGGTAGTCTTTTCGGCTCTCCGGTGGAAGTTGCAAACAAAATCAGAGAAACGATTAAGTTTGAACTCGGACTTACTATCTCCGTTGGTGTTTCATTTAATAAGATATTTGCAAAACTCGGCTCTGATATGAAGAAGCCAGATGCAGTAACGGTTATACCAAAGGATACTTTCAGAGAAAAGATATGGAAACTCCCATCGGCTGATTTGCTCGGTGTAGGCAGAGCGACACAGCGTACATTAGACAGCTATGGGATTCGTACCATCGGGGCTTTGGCACAGACCGACCCTGAGTTCCTGCGAAGCGTATTAGAAAAAAACGGAGTTGCATTATGGAATTACGCAAATGGCAATGACCTTTCCCTTGTTGCCAAGAAAGACTTCGTATCGCCTATCAAGAGCGTAGGACACGGTATAACGACAGTTGCAGACTTAGAGAAACCGGAGCAGGTGTGGCCCGTGTTACTCGAATTGACCCAAGACATCGGACACAAGCTCCGAGTCCACGGACTGAGTGCCGAGGGAGTTGCCATACACATTAGAGATAACACACTATGTACAAGACAATGGCAGACCAAGATTGACTTGCCTACGCAATCGCCGATGGTTCTTGCCAAGAGAGCATTTCAACTTTTTGAAGCAAGGTATGGTTGGTACAATCCAATCCGTTCCGTAACAATCCAAGCAATCAATCTTATTCCTCAAGACACGCCCCGTCAGATAGGATTATTTATGGATGTGGAAAAGCAGGAAAAGTTGGAACGACTTGAAAAATGTATTGAAACAATCCGCAGATGCTTCGGTAAGGACAGCATAAGGAATGGAGTTCTGTATCAGGACTTGCAGCTACCACCGGAAAAAGTGGAAATCACTATGCCGACGGGAATGGTCGGCTAAGGAGGGCTTAATTGTGATTGATGAAAGTGATGTACAGGCATATGTAAGAATGCCTGATTGTTTAATAAAAGGATGCAGTGATGATATGGCTATCTTCATTGCGGACGGCGGAAACCATTTTACCGATTACGTAATATACGAAGGGATGTTTTTATTCTTTGGTTTGAATAAGCCGTTTCTAAAAGGTCGGCTTTCCTGCTACATTAACAAGAATGATGACGCAAAACCGAAATACAGAGTCTCAGATAAAGACATCGACGGATATGAGCATTTGGGAAGATTGGTTGTAACAATGAGAAATTATGAGGTATAAGCAATGGAGTGTGAAAGAAGAAAAGTATATGTCGAAGTAAATGTGACGCATAGACCTGATGGAACGGCTCGTCCGAATTCCATTAAGTTTGAAAATGATGAGATATATGAAGTTGACCGTGTAATGCAGAAGTGCAGAGCCGCCGCTACTAAGGTCGGTGGCACAGGCATTCGCTATACGGTTCAGATTTGCGGACAGTCGGCTTTTCTGTTCGATGAAGAAAACGGAAAGTGGTTTGTCGAAGCAAAATCCTAATGTTAGGAGGGCTAAGTAATTGAAACGCTTATCGAGAAATGATATAGAAACAATTTCAGAGAAATTTGTAAAGGCATATTTTGAACTGCCTGAAATAAAGAAATCACAGGTGTACCGCATTGAGCCGGAGCTAATGCTCGAAAAGGTACTTGGACTGACGATTGAGTATATGCACCTTTCCTATGATGGAAGCATTCTCGGAATGACATCGTTTGGGGAACTCGGAGTGCAGGTATTTGAAAACAACGACGATGAAGCCTTTTTCTTCTTGGATGGCAAAACGGTTCTGGTCGAATCTGACCTTAACTATGACAACAACCTGAAAGGAAGAAAGAATTTTACACTTATGCACGAAGGCAGTCATCAGATATTCAAGATGTTGTTTCCAAATGATTATGGAATAACGGAAAAATCAGCCGGAGTGCATTATTACAAGGCAACCGCAGACACAGAGAAAAGCAGAATAATTACCGATTGGGAGGAATGGCAGGCAAATACACTTGCGGCTGCAATTCTGCTTCCGAGGTGTCTGATAGAAAAAGGAATGTTTTTGTTTGGGCTTGGGGATAAAATCGAATGCCTAAATAAAATCTATTATCCGGCGGTATATGAAAGATACGCAGCACTTTCAGATTTTTTAGGATGCTCAAAGAAAGCACTTGCAATACGAATGAAACAGCTTGGACTCTTGCACAAGGATTATCTTGATAATCCGTTTGACTACCTTGCTGTTTATCCGGAGGTGTATAAGATTTGACAAGACTGGAACAGAAAGTAATCGTCAGGTGCAAACGCTGTGAATGGCGTATCTTTGATAAAGTCACGATGACGACAGGAAACATTGAAATTAAATGCCCGAAATGTGGGTATGTAAATGAGATTGACCTTTCACTGCGCAGAGGTAATCTCAAATTCAGAACATTTAGAACAAACAAGAAATGAGCAAACAACTGAATAACTGAGCTTTGTACCGAGCCACGGAACCTGAATGAGTTACCAAATAGCCGGACATTGAGAATAACGGGATAACTATATCCTTGCGTTCTTGATGTTCGGCTATTTTTTTGTTGCTCCGAAACGGAGAAGCAAATGAAAAAGCAGTGGCAGGCATACATAGCTAAATACCCGTAATCTCCAAATTTTCTATATAAAAAAGCAATTTTAGAAAATTCAAAGGAGATTACGAAAATGACAAACAAACTTACATTAACGGAACAAGAAGAATTATTTGCAAAGGACTGTAAACTTATCAACCTCAAATATGAGTATGACGGATATACCGGCACAGAGAAATGGGCGATTATAACTGAACTTACTGAAGGAGAACTGTGGGATAAATATCCGGATATTATCAGCAGATACACTCCATTTGTCCTGCTGTCTGTGGCACAGGGAAAAGTGATTATTGACGATAACAGAGAAACTCATAGATGTGAAATGCGAGATGCAAGACATTTAGATGCTTTTTGTTATGAGGATGATTTATTTGAGCAATTCCATAATGAAGCATTCTTAGATTTTGTTGACCCATTTGAACTCAGAGAAGCAGAAGAAATTGCAGAGAGGAAAGAATTACAGCGTCTGCGTGAAATTGAGAAAGTTAAAATAGTGCTTTCAATGATGAAACCAGCTCAGGAACGAAGATTGTATAAGTTTGTCATTGAGGGTAAAAGTTGTCGTGAAATAGCAACAGAAGAAGGAACTTATCACAGTTCTGTCAGCAAGTCTATTGAAGCGGCAAAGAAAAATTTTAAGAAAATTTATGAGAACCTCTGATTTTGGGTGTCCAAAATGAATCCTTTTGTGCAATGAGTGAAGGGGTTATTTCATTCCAGATACGAATGACACTTCAAAATATTTAGAAATGTGAGGTTTTACATATGAAAGAAAAAACAATTTGCCGTGGGGATTTATTCTACTACGACTTCGGAACACGAACAGGTTCGGTACAAAGCGGAACACGACCAGTGCTTGTAATTCAGGAAGATGATTATAACAGAAACGCACCAACAATTATTGTGGCTGCTGTAACAGGCGTTATCAAGAAAAGATACCTGCCGTCACATATCCTGCTCGGTCAGGAGTTTGGACTCAAGAAGCCGTCAATGGTTCTACTGGAGCAACTTCAGACAGTAAACAAAGATGAACTCAGAGATTACATCGGAACGATTGAAGATGAGCAGCTTTTAAGGCGAATAAATATAACGCTTAAAAAGACTTTTGGACTTTGGATTTATAAGGAAGAAAAGAAAGAAAATATCCGTTGCCTTTGCTCAAAGTGCCTGAAAGATTATATTCACAATCCCGATTATATCGTGCGTCGGCTTGACCCGTTTGCTAAGGTCAAAGACCATTGTGATAAATGCAATCAATCCGGTTGGGATTATGTGATTGCTGAAAGACAGCACAACGCAAGAGGAAAGGGGTGTCAGAATGTCTAAGAAAAGATATGAAATTGTAAGTTATGACATTCCGCTTTGGTTAAAACCTGTTTTATCGGTAACGGAAACTTCAATTTACACAGGGATAAGTGCCAATAAGATATATGAAATGTCTGAATCAGAGGATTGTCCGTTTGTGATATGGATAGGAAGTCGCAGGGTAATCAAGAGAAAATCCTTTGAGGAATACCTCGAAAGGCAGTATTCAATATAGTAAAAAGTCAAATCTGCGATGAGTCCGATTGCATAATGGGCTTATCACAGAAAAATGAATATACTGATGCCATCAACGCAAGGAGGACGAAATGCAAAGCAAAAAAGAAATGCCATTAGAGCATAAACCTATATTAACCATAAGAGAAGCGTCTTTTTATACAGGAATCAGTGAAAAAAAACTGATTGAAATAACAAATCTATATGCCTGCCCATTTGTATTGTGGATGGGTAATCGCAGATTTATCAAGAGAAAAGCATTCAAGAAATTTATTCAGACATCGGAATTTAAGGGAGGTGCAGATGATGAACAGATTGAGTGATGAGTGGTTTTCCAGTAAAAGCGAGAGCGTTCCGTTGTGGCATAAGATAGCACTTTCTATTGATGAAATGTATGTATATACGGGCATTGGTAGAGAAACAATACGAGAACTTACAAAGCAACCGGAAGCAAAACAATTTACATTGAAAATTGGGAAAAGAACTCTAATTAAACGCAAACAATTTGAAGAATATTTAGACCAGATGTGTTCTATTTGAGGGGAGGAATGTAGATGTACAAAATAGATGGTTCTGAACTTTATGAATATCAGCAACAGCTATTGCAACCACCGGAGGATATACCGATTTGGGAAAAGAAATGTCTTACGGTCGAGGAAGCGGCTGCTTATTCAGGTATTGGAGAGCGAAGATTAAAGGCACTATTGATGGATAAGGATTGCAGTTTCAGAATTGCAAGAAGCGACAGGCTTTTAATTATACGAGAGAAGTTAGAGGAGTTTATTGACTCAAGCACAGAATTGTAGGAGGTAACACAATGGCAAATACAAAAAGAAAAGATAAATCAAGAAAGGTTCTCCGCAAAGGGGAATCGCAACGTCCGGACGGTACTTATCAATTCCGATGGACAGATGAGAACCGTAAAAGACATTGTATTTATGCTAGGAACTTGGATGATTTAAGATATAAGGAAGATGAAATCGACAAGGACAAGAAAGACGGTATCAAGGCAGAAGCACGCTATACATCACTTAACGATATGTATGAACTTTGGAGAGATTTGAAACGTGGAATAAAGAATAATACTTTTGAGAATTACAAATATATGTACGAGACATTCGTGCGTAATCAGATTGGTTCTCAATTCATAATGTCTATAAAAAAGACTGATATAAAAAGATATTACAACAGTCTTGTTGATGAAAGACATCTGAAACCCGCAACGATTGATAGCATACATACCGTTCTACATCAGGTCTTTGAAATGGCAGTAGATGATGATTATATCAGAAGCAATCCAACAGACAATGTTTTGCGTGAATTGAAAAAATCACATTGTTTTAAGACTGAAAAACGCAGGGCATTAACCAAACCAGAGCAGGAACTTTTTCTTAACTATCTGAAGAACACACCGGAAGCACAGTATTGGTATCCAATATTTGCGGTTATGGTCGGAACTGGATTGCGTGTGGGCGAATTGACCGGACTCAGGTGGTGTGACATAGATTTAGAGGAAAGCATTATAGATGTGAATCATACGCTTGTTTATTATGACCACAGAACCGAAGGAAGCAAGAAAGGTTGCTATTTCAATGTGAATACAACCAAGACACCGGCAGGTATGCGACAAGTTCCAATGCTTGAATTTGTGAAAGAAGCATTTTTAATGGAAAAAGAAAGGCAGGAACTTCTTGGACTGCATTGTGAAGCTACGGTTGATGGATATACGGATTTCATTTTTGTAAACCGTTTTGGTCAGCCACAGCACCAAGCAACGCTCAATAAAGCAATTCGTCGCATTATACGAAACTGTAATGATAAGCAGTTTCTGGAAAGTGAAAATCCAGAGGTTTTACTTCCACACTTTAGCTGTCATTCTCTCAGACATACATTTACCACAAGAATGTGTGAAGCCGGAGTGAATGTGAAAGTCATTCAGGACGCACTCGGACACAAAGATGTATCTACTACATTGAACATCTATACAGATGTAACAAAGGAATTAAGAAAGTCAGAGTTTGAGGGATTGGAATTACAATTTAATCAGTAAATAGTCAGAGAATCAGAAAGAGAGCATATGCCGTAGAGATGCGGGGTATGCTTTCTTTACTTTATGACGAGAAAGTGGTAGAATGATATACAAGACTGATGGCAATGCTATAAACCCAAAACTAAATAAGGATATACACCATTTACACCAATTTTTACACCAAACCTCATTTTTACCTTCACGAAACAAGTGGGAATGGTGTAGAGAGGTTGAATAAAAGCCCATTTATAGGCGATAAAATTTATAAAATGGTTTTAAGTCGTGAGTGGACGATTTCGTCCCGACAATGAAGTCTTTAGACAGCGACAATAAAAAGTCTGCTGAAAAAGCACCTGAAGTTAAGGAAGAAGTAAAAGAAGAGGTTATCGATTTCTCTAAGGTTGAAATCGAGCCTATGTTCAAAGACTTTGTAGATTTTGACTCATTCAGCAAGTGTGATTTCCGTGCGGTAAAGGTAAAGGCTTGCGAGGCTGTTAAAAAGTCAAAGAAACTCTTACAGTTTACTCTTGACGACGGAACAGGCACAGACCGCACAATTTTAAGCGGTATTCACGCTTATTATGAGCCGGAAGAGTTAGTCGGCAAGACACTTGTGGCAATCACAAATCTTCCACCGAGAGCAATGATGGGTATTGACTCTTGCGGTATGCTCCTTTCCGCCGTTCATACAGAAGAGGGCGAGGAAAAACTCCACCTATTAATGGTAGATAACCATATCCCGGCAGGTGCAAAGCTCTATTAAGATGATGTAAAGATGTACCGTTTTACCGAATAGACGGGACGTACTTCATTTGATAAAAAACTGAAAAAACAGCGATTTACATCAAACCTACATCATTTGATGCAGAATTAAGTGCAAGCAAGAAAAAATCGCATAATTAGTGCAATGAGTGGGCAATTCCAATCGGGATTGCCCATTTTTAAAATAAACAGAAATACAAATCAGAATTTGTGAGGGGTAAAAAATGCTATTATTGACACTTAATATGAATATGTTTAATTTCGTTATTGATGACAGTTTTAATGATTACTTTAACTTTATTTTACCTGATATAGCATTTATTCAAGAGTGTAGATATAACAGGATTAATAAACAATATCATGCAGAATGGGCAGGAAATTATAAAGAACCTATTGATAGCCGAATTCATTTATCAGTAGCAATTAGTAAAGATGAGAATATTTCAAAGTCTAATATTGATTTGAATGATGATTACACTTGTGTATTTGTTGAATATGAAAAATATAAATTTGCAGGTGTTCATCTCCCATTAATTGATAAAAAAAGAGAAAACGAGAGGAAGCGTGAAAAGATACTGTCAAAAATTAAGAAAAGTGACTCTAAAATTATTTGCGGTGATTTTAATGCATGTTCAAATAATGAAAATCAAGAATATTTAGAAGAGCTTTTAAATGATAATTATTACATTGATTTATGGCAAGAAGGTATAAATCAAGAAAAAGCATATTATATAAATTTTTTTGGGAAAAAAATAAAAGCAGATAGTAAGAAAAATAAAATTAGAACATTTGTTGGAAATAGACATATTGATTATATATTGGCAAAGAAAAATTTTTTAAATTTAAAAGAAATCAGAATTGATTTTAGAACTTTAGCTTTTACTGATCATTGTGGTATTATTTTGGATTTTGATATTAATCCAAAAGACAAGTAAACAAACAGACAATTTCCAGTTTGCCAACTTGCCCTTTGAGAGAGGAGAAAGCCTTTTCTCAAAGGGATTGTGAAATATAAAATATTATGTTAAGATACATAGTATAACGAATGGGCAATTCCAATCGGGATTGCCCATTTTTAAAACAAACAGAAATACAAATCGGAAGTTATAAAGGAGAAACACTATGGGATTATTTGGTAAAAGCAAAAAAGAGCGAGAAAAAGAGTATATGAACAGATTAGATGTTCCATTATGTTTAAAAGAAGACTTTGAATTGATTATTGATGATGTATTTATAATTATGGGGGTTGGAACAGTTGCCACAGGAAATATATCAACAGGAATGTGTAGAGAAGGAGAAAATGCGTGTGTTTATAAAACAAATGGAGGTGTATTAGAGACTATAATTACTACCATCGATATACATACAAAAGAACGAAAATCAAATGGTTGTGGATATAAAACAGAACATGTTGGACTTGGGTTAAGAGGAGTTTCTAAGGAACAATTAGAAAAAGGAGATAGAGTGATTGTAAAGAATGCCAATATGTATGAAATGTAATTACAAATTCCAGTTTTTCAACTTGCCCTTTGAGCGAGGAGAAATCTTTTCTCAAAGGGCTTTTTATTTGAATTGACTTTAACATATCAAATGTTATAATATAAAAAACAATAAATTAAATAAGGACATTGATATGAAGATATATGAAGCGGCTGAAAGAACACCGCAGTTATCGGAAAATCTGTTAAATATTTGGGAAGACTCTGTTCGAGCTATGCATCATTTTTTATCTGATACAGAGGTAAAAGCAAATTAAAAAATATGTTCCGCAGGCTTTGAGTAAGGTTGAGCATTTAATTATTGCCGAAAATGAATTTAATAAAATTATCGCATTTATGGGGACTGAAAACAATAGGCTTGAAATGTTGTTTATTTGTTCGGCGGAAAGAGGAAAAGGTATTGGCAAGCAACTTTTGAAATACGGTATTGAAAAATTCGGTATAAAAGAAGTTACCGCCAATGAACACAATCCGCAGACGGTAGGATTTTATAAACATATGGAATTTGTAACATATAAAAGAACCGATTATGATGAAGAGGGAAATCCGTATCCTCTTTTATATATGAAAATAGTTTAATAAATTCAAATTATATGAATGGGGATATGGAAATGAGTACATATTGTATGAAAAACAAAAAATATCGGAAACCGGTTTTGATTTTAACGGTTTTGTTTTGCGTAAGTCTTACGGGCTGTACAAAGATATATAACGGAACAGATGAACTTACAGAAAAAGCCCGAAAGGAAATGCCTGTTTCGGATTTTGAAACAACGGATATACAATATGCTGGAATGAGTGTTGCCGATAATAAGGCTTTGGCTTGGTTTATTTCAGGCAATGAATATCAGGCACATTATTATCTCCCGATGGAAGTAGAAGTAAAAGGCGACGATAAATATTCGTTTGTCAGAACTTATAAACCTATGAATGGCGAAACGGATAATATCGCAATCCTTAATTGGAACGGCGGATATTCATTTGTAGTAAATAATTCCGATTGTGCGTCGGTTAAAATTACAGGGGAAAACGGTATTTATGAAGAAAAAGTAAAAGAAGTTCCTTATGTGTTTTATTATCCGTCAATTCCGTCACAGTATGTTTTTCTTGATTCCGACGGAAATGAATTAAGTTAATAACTTTACTAAAAAACAGCTTTTTGAGATATGTATTATGTATTTCTCAAGAAGCTGTTTGTATTTGAAAGAAAATTTTTGCACAGTACTGTTTTTTGTATACCTTATATGTTATTATTAAAACATATAAATTACGAACGGCAGGTGATCTTTGATGTATTTAGATACTTTTACATTACCGATTGATTTTGAAGAACCGATGATTCAAAAACAATGTGAACGCAACGGCGGCATTTACGGTTATATAGATAACACATACCCGTGCAGAATGTTCGGAAATCGTGAACTTTATGAGATTTCATTTAAAAATGTAACGATTTTTTACGGCGGCAACGGTTCGGGAAAAAGCACACTTTTAAATCTTATTGCTCAAAAACTTGAGCTAAACCGCATCGCTCCGTTTAATTCAAGCGAATTATTTGATGAATATGTAAAAAATTGTGAGTATTCTCTCGGCTACGATGATGAGGGGTTCAAGCACAAAATACCTGACGGCAGTCGTATTATAACAAGCGATGATATTTTTGATTATATGCTCACTATTCGTACAAATAATGACGAAATTTCCGAGAAAAAGGACATTGCCCGTGATGAGTACGGTGCTTTAAAGTATGGCAAAAGTATAAGGTTCAGCGGAATGGACGATTACGAGCAGTTTAAAATGCAGGTTATGTCACGCAGGAAATCGGTGTCACGCAGAAAGTTTATTGAAAGAACTGCGGGCAAGGAAACTGAACTTTTCAGCAACGGAGAAACTGCTCTGAAATACTTTAAAACAAAGCTGAAAAACGACAAGTTGTATTGCCTTGACGAACCCGAAAACAGTATGTCGGCAAAAATGCAGTTAAAACTTGTAAAAATGCTTGAAGAACTGACCCGATATTGCGGCTGTCAATTGATAATTGCCACACACTCGCCGTTTTTGCTTGCTATGAACAATGCAAAGATTTATGACCTCGACTCAAACCCGGTTGAAGTAAAAGATTGGTGGGAACTTGAAAATACAAAGATTTACTATGAATTTTTCAAAAAACACAGCAATCTTTTTGAAAATAATATTTAAAGAAAGGACAAAAGCTATACTTTTAAAGCTGATTGATGAACAAATCTGATATTTTGTAAATTTTCATAATAAAAAATACCCCATAAACCTCTTGATTTTTGCGGTCAAGAGGTTTATACTATGTAAAATTTATTTATGCGGAAAGGAATTTGTAAATGAGAATTGAAAAAATAAAATCTCCGTTTGACAATTTAATGCTTGAAGTTGCTGTTTCAGAAACGAAAACACAGCCAAAGGCTATAGTTCAGTTTTCACACGGAATGTGCGAGCATAAAGAACGATATTTTGAATTTATGAATTACCTTAATGATAACGGCTATGTATGCGTTATTCATGACCACAGAGGTCACGGCGCAAGTGTGATAAACGAGGGAGAATTCGGCAATTTTTATACAGAGGACATCAGTGCCGTTATAGATGATATGCACGCTGTAACCGAATATATAAAGAAAAATTATCCGAATCTGCCGTTATATATTTTCAGCCACAGTATGGGCACACTTGTTGCACGAAATTATATGAAAAAGTATGAAAAGGAAATTGACAAAATTGTTCTTTGCGGCCCGCCTACCCATAACGGCAATGCAAGTTTCGGGCTTTTTCTTTCAAAAATTTTAAAACCTTTTTACAAAGAGCAGGCGCCCAATAAATTGCTGAACAACGGAACTTTTATCGGATACAACGAAAAGAATGCCGAACCTAATTCTTGGATAACGGAAAATAAAGACAATGTCAGAGCGTATAACGAGGACGAGCTTTGCGGTTTTGTGTTTACCACAAACGGTTTTATAAATCTGTTTAAACTGCAATTAAGCGCATTTGATTCGGATGATTGGGAAGTTTATAATAAAAGATTACCGATTTTTGTAATAGCAGGTGAAAATGACCCTGTTATTCAGTCAAAAAAGAAATTTAACGCACTTATAGTTTTCTTAAAAGAACTCGGCTATGCAAA
Organism: Ruminococcus sp. FMBCY1; assembly: GCF_023921805.1. Lineage (GTDB taxonomy): Bacteria > Bacillota > Clostridia > Oscillospirales > Acutalibacteraceae > Ruminococcoides > Ruminococcoides intestinale_A. The sequence goes on from NZ_CP074197.1 coordinate 2,198,378, forward strand.
CATCAGCCAAAAACTGTATAAAAACAATCGTCACGAAATTCTTAACGAGAAAAATAAATCGGATATTTACAAAGATATTCTGAATTTTTACGAAAATTGAAAAATGTATTGACATATTATTTTTGCAATGTTAATATACTGATAATATTTAGACAAAAGCATTGATAAGGAGGAGTACTTACTTTTTGACTCTGCAGAGAGGGAATGGTCGGTGAAAATTCCCGTGGCGGAAGTAAGGAAGGTAGCCTTTGAGCTTTGAACCGAACAAAGTTATTTTCAGTAGGCTTCAACGGCAGTTCCCACCGTTATAAGGGAGGCAATATCGGATAATTTGATTATCCCGCATTGTTTAAGTGCAGAAACTGTATTTCTGAATTTAGGTGGTACCACGGATTTTATTCGCCCTAAGCTTTTTGGCTTGGGGCTTTTTCTTTTGTCTGAATGTTAAATTTATTTTAGCGGAGGATGCAACTATGCAGACAAAAATTGATTTAAAAAAACTAAGGCTAAGACCGTACAAAAAATGTGACGCAAAATTTATTGTGAAGTGGAGCAAAGACAAAGTTGCTTTCAGAAAGTGGTGTTCTGACAGGTGGCAGACATATCCGATTACCGCCGAAGATATGAACAGAAAATACTGTGATAATAACGGCGACTGCATTGATGAGGATAATTTTTACCCTATGACATTAATTGATAACAACACTGTCGCAGGTCATCTCATTTTAAGATTTACAGATAAAGAACGAACGATATTACGCTTTGGATTTGTAATTACGGACGATTCTAAAAGAGGATTGGGATACGGAAAAGAAATGCTCAGTCTTGCGCTGAAGTATTCGTTTGAAATATTGAAAGTCAATAAAATTACTCTCGGAGTTTTTGACAATAATCTTGCGGCTTATCATTGTTATAAATCCGTCGGATTTAAAGAAATTGAAAATGAAAACAAGGAAGAAAACTGCTTTTGCGGTGAAATATGGAGTGTTTCCGAAATGGAAATGACAAAAGATGATTATTTTAATAAAAGGTAAATTTATTGCACACCTATGAAAGAAGTAGTATAATAAATTTGTTGATTATTGCAAAAATATTAATTTTCGGAGTGATAGTTGTGAATATAAGAAGAGCAGAAGAAAAGGATATTCCGCAGATTGAAGAATTGCTTTATCAGGTGCATAAGGTTCATTCGGACAAAAGACCTGATTTATTTATTCCAGGTTCAAAAAAATATACAACAAACGAATTAAAAGAAATTTTAGCGGATGACGAAAAGCCTGTTTATGTTGCAGACAATGACGGAGTAATTTTGGGATATGCCTTTTGTGTTTATCAAAGGCATTGCACAAAATCAAGCAATTACACAAGTCTTTATATTGATGATTTATGTGTTTCCGAAAACTCAAGAGGTCTAAAAATCGGTACACGGCTTTATGAGTATGTACTTGATGTTGCCAAGAAAAACGGCTGTCATAATCTTACCCTTAATGTATGGGAATGTAACGAATCCGCCAAGAAGTTTTACGATAAATGCGGATTGAAAATTCAGAAATACGGTATGGAGCAGGTGCTTGATTGAGAAATATTCTCAAACTTAATTTAACAGACTTATTTTTTTAGTCAGTTACTTTTAAACTGCTTTTAATGTGAATTATAATGCCTGCTGATTCCGCTTTTCTTTTGCGTGAAAAGAAAAGCTCCAAAAGAAAGCACGCTTAAGGAGAAAGGGCTTTCGATGCCCTTTCCCCTTAAGTATCTCCTTTCCCCAAACGACCAAGGTCAGTGACCTTGGAACCTCTTACTTTTGCTTTCCTGTTCAAAATTCGTTATTGGCAAAGTTTGAGTATGAAAATGTATTTTTATTTTTTGTGAAAAGATTTTTATATTATAAAAAGCATACCGAATATTTATTGGATATACATTTATAAAATACAGGAAATGTTACTTACTAACTTGATTTTATGCACTTATTGTGCTAAGATTATATTACTAAACAGTTTTCACACCTGTTGTTTAGAATAAAGCTTATAGAGGTAAATCGGTGCGGTTTTGCATTGATTTATTAACAATTATAAAGTGAGGATAATAAAATGAAAAGTGATGTAATTAAGGTTGGCGTTAATGCCGCACCGCAGCGCTCACTTCTGAACGCTCTCGGTCTTACTGAAGAAGAAATGAAAAAACCTCTTATCGGTATTGTCAGCTCCAAGAACGATATTGTTCCGGGACATATGAATATAGACAAGATTGTTGACGCTGTAAAGCAGGGTGTTGCTCTTGCAGGCGGTGTTCCTATTGTTTTCCCTGCAATTGCTGTTTGTGACGGTATTGCTATGGGTCACGAGGGTATGAAGTATTCGCTTGTTACCCGTGAACTTATTGCCGACTCAACAGAGGCTATGGCAAAGGCTCATGCATTTGACGCTCTTGTTATGGTTCCTAACTGTGATAAGAATGTTCCGGGTCTTTTAATGGCTGCCGCAAGAATTAATGTTCCTACCGTTTTTGTAAGCGGCGGTCCAATGCTCGCAGGTCATGTAAAGGGTAAAAAGACAAGCCTTTCAAGTATGTTTGAGGCTGTAGGCGCTTACACGGCAAACAAAATTTCTGCAGAGGAACTTTGCGAGTTTGAAAACAAGGCTTGTCCGTCTTGCGGTTCTTGCTCAGGTATGTACACAGCAAACAGTATGAACTGCCTTACTGAGGCTATCGGTATGGGCTTGCAGGGTAACGGTACAATTCCTGCCGTTTATTCAGAGAGAATCAAGCTTGCTAAACACGCAGGTATGAAGGTTATGGAACTTCTCGAAAAGAATATCCGTCCGCTCGACATTATGACAGAAAAGTCATTTATGAATGCTCTTACAGTTGATATGGCTCTCGGTTGTTCAACAAATACAATGCTTCACCTTCCTGCTATCGCTAAAGAGGCAGGCGTTAAACTTAACCTTGATATTGCAAATGAAATCAGCGCAAAGACACCTAACCTTTGTCACCTCGCTCCTGCAGGTCATACATATATGGAAGACCTCAACGAGGCAGGCGGTGTTTACGCTGTTATGAACGAACTTACAAAACTCAATCTTCTTAACACAGACCTTATCACAGCTACAGGCAAGACTGTTGCAGAGAACATTGAGGGCTGCGAGATTAAGGATACAGATATTATTCGTCCAATCACAAATCCATACAGCACAACAGGCGGTATCGCCGTTCTTAAGGGTAATCTTGCTCCCGACGGCTGCGTAGTTAAGAGAAGTGCAGTTGCTCCTGAAATGTTACAGCACAAGGGCAGCGCAAGAGTATTTGACTGCGAGGAGGACGCTATTGAGGCAATTCACGCAGGCAATATTAAGCCTGGTGATGTTGTTGTTATCCGTTACGAAGGTCCTAAGGGTGGTCCGGGCATGAGAGAAATGCTTAATCCTACATCTGCTATTATGGGCAGCGGCCTCGGTCATTGTGTAGCTCTTATTACAGACGGCCGTTTTTCAGGCGCTACAAGAGGCGCTGCAATCGGTCATATTTCACCTGAGGCAGCAGTCGGCGGTCCTATCGCACTTGTTGAAGAGGGCGATACAATTGAAATCGACATCAACGCAAATACTATCAATTTACTTATTTCTGACGAAGAGTTTGCTAAGCGTAAAGCCGAATGGAAACCTCGTCAGCCAAAGATTACAACAGGCTACCTTGCCCGTTATGCAAAACTTGTAACATCGGGTGCACAGGGTGCAGTTCTTGAGTAATATTGAATTGGTGTAATTGCACAAAAAACCTTTCGGATTTTTATGTTTTAAACATTTAAATTTTATAAAATAAGCAATTTGCACAATTAACTCCTTGTCTTATTAGGCAAGGAGTTAATTTTTTAGCTTATCGTCAAATTTCTATTGTAAGTTTTATACAAATATGCTATAATTGACAAGTAAGTTGATTACTAATTGTCGAAAACGCTTAAGATTTGAATATATATCCCGAAAGGAGTGTTTCTTTTGAAACAGTACAATGCTAAAAAAATATTAAACATTGCCCTTGCAGGTCACGGCGGATGCGGTAAAACATCTGTTGCCGAGAGTATGATATATCTTGCAAAGGCATCTGAAAGACTTGGTAATATTGCAGACGGTAATACCGTTCTTGATTATGACAGTGAGGAAATCAAGCGCCAGACTTCAATTTTAACCTCGGTTGCTCCCATTGAATGGAAAAATACCAAGATAAATATTATAGATACTCCCGGTTTGTTCGACTTTGAGGGCGGTGTAGCAGAGGGTATGCGTGCCGCTGATTCAGCACTTATCGTTGTATCGGGCAAAGACGGTGTAAATGTCGGTACCGAAAAGGCTGTTAAAGCTGCCACCAAGGCAGGCCTTACAAAGATTTTCTTCGTAAACGGTCTTTGTGATGAAAGCGCCAGATTCTACCGTGTATTTGAGAGTTTAAAGGCTACATTCGGCCCTACTGTTTGTCCTGTTGTTGTTCCGTACATTGTTGACGGCCAGGCAAATACATATGTAAATCTTTTTGATTATAAGGCTTATAAATATGATACAGACGGTTCTGTAGTGCAGACTCCGCTTCCTGATATGGGCGACAGACTTGAGGGCTTGCGTGAGGCTATTAAAGAGGCTGTTGCGGAAACAAGCGAGGAGCTGCTCGACAAGTTTATTATGGGTGAAGAATTTACTCCGGAAGAAATTATACTCGGCGTAAGTAAGGGCGTTAAAGACGGTACAATTTGCCCTGTATTCTGCGGTGACGCACACAATACATTTGCTTTTGACCAGCTTTTGAACAGTCTTGTATGGCTTGCACCTACAGCTGCCGATAAAGGTGACGAAATTGCTGTTGATGTTGACGGCGAACCTGTTGAAATCAGCGTCAACGAAAACGCAGCGGCTGCCGCAGTTGTATTTAAAACAGTTGTTGACCCGTTTGTAGGTAAACTTTCTTATGTTAAGGTTGTATCGGGAAAAGTCAGTGCCGATACTCCGCTTGTAAATATGAGAACAGGCACACAGGAGAGAATAGGAAAGGTTCTTACCGTAAGAGGTAAAAAACAGATTGAAACCGATTATATAGGCGCAGGCGACATCGGTGCTATTCCAAAACTTGCGTCTGTAAAAACGGGCGACACACTTTGCTCACCGCTCAGAAAAGTAGTGCTTGAGGGTATTGATTATCCTGTATCATCATATACAATGGCTATTTATCCTGTCACAAAGGGCGATGAAGACAAGGTAGCACAGGGACTTGCAAAGCTAAGCGAGGAAGACCCTACTATTAAATATGTAACAAACCACGAAACACACGAAATGCTTATTTCAGGCTTGGGCGAGCAGCATCTTGATGTTGTAATTTCAAAGTTAAAGTCAAAATTCAATGTAGAGGCGGTTCTTAAAAAGCAGAAAATCGCATATCGTGAAACTATCAGGAAAAAAGTTTCGGCACAGGGCAGATATAAAAAGCAGTCAGGCGGTCACGGTCAGTTCGGCGATGTTTGGATTGAGTTTGAGCCTTGCGAGAGCGAAGGTCTTGAATTTGCAGAAAGAGTTGTCGGCGGCGCAGTTCCTAAAAACTTCTTCCCGGCAGTAGAAAAGGGTTTGCGTGATTCCATTAAAAAAGGTGTGCTTGCAGGTTATCCGATGGTAGGTATCAGAGCTACACTTTATGACGGTTCGTATCATCCTGTTGACTCTTCGGAAATGTCGTTTAAAACTGCCGCAAGTATGGCGTATAAAAACGGTATTCCAAACGCATCTCCTACACTTCTTGAGCCGATCGGCTCTCTTAAGGTTACATTGCCCGACTCAAATATGGGTGATGTAATGGGTGAAGTAAACAAGCGCAGAGGCAGAGTGCTCGGTATGACTCCTGCCGAGGACAGCGGTATGCAGATTGTTGAGGGCGAAGTTCCTATGGCAGAGATGGATAATTTCGCAACCTATCTTCGTCAGGTTACGCAGGGCAGAGGAAGTTATGAATTTGCTTTTGCAAGATATGAAGACGCTCCGGCAAATGTTGCTCAAAAGATAATTGAAAAAGCTAAGGCTGACGCTGAATAAGCAAAATAACTTTATAATTTTATCAAATCCCGTTGCATTTCTTTGCAATGGGATTTGTTTCTCTTGACTAACTTTGATGTGCTGTGCTAAATTATTGTTAATGCCATTATATGGTGTAGTTTATTTGTTAAGTGGTGTTTTTAGTTGTTGGATTTAGTGCTTTCAAAGTTTATAAAAAATTATGATGACATAAAAAATCCGCAGGTGCGTTCGGCTTGCGGTAATTTTTCGGGTGTAGTCGGAATAATACTGAATCTCATTTTGTTCAGTGCAAAGCTTTTGTCGGGGATACTCACCGCCTCAATTTCGGTAACGGCAGATGCGTTTAATAACCTGTCAGACGCAGGCAGTTCGGTTGTAACATTCTTGGGATTTAAACTTGCCAACAGACCTGCCGATGAAGAACATCCCTACGGTCACGGCAGATATGAATATGTGGCGGGTTTGGGAATATCGTGTGCAATTATCCTTGTGGGTGTGGAGCTTTTGAAATCGTCAATTGAAAAAATTATTAATCCCGAAGAAAGCACAGCAATTACTTTGTTGTCGGTATGTATTCTTATCGGCTCAATCTGTGTAAAGCTGTGGATGTTTTTCTTCAACAGGGCAATGTCAAAAAAGATTTCTTCGTCTGCTCTTAAGGCAACGGCAATGGATTCTCTCACCGACTGTATTGCTACTTCGGTAGTTTTAATAGGTTTGGGCATATCTGCCGTAACAGGCGTGAATATCGACGGTTGGCTCGGTTGTGCCGTAGCCGGATTTATTCTTTATACGGGTATAAGCACTTTTAAGGAAAGTCTTTCACCTTTGCTCGGAAATACTCCCGACCCGGAATTTATAGACGAAATCAGAGAAATTGTGCTTTCTACCGAACTTATAACGGGTATTCACGATTTGCTCATTCACGATTACGGTCCGGGAAGATGTATAATTTCTTTCCATGCGGAAGTTCCTTACGATGTCGATATTTTAAAGGCGCACGATGTAATCGACAGACTTGAAAGAAAAATACAGGAAAAGTATAATTGCGTGGTTACTATTCATATGGACCCGATTGCGGTTTCCGATGAATATACTATTGAATTAAAAGAAAAGATAAACGAGTCGCTTGACAGTATTGACGGCGCACTCAGCCTGCACGATTTCAGAATTGTAAAGGGAGAAGAACATCAGCGTGTACTTTTTGACCTTGTGGTTCCGCCTGAATGTAAATTAAAAGAAACAGATGCGTTAAATGCCGTGAAAGAAAAAATAGCGCAGATTGATGAAAAACTTATCCCGATAATACATATTGATAAAATCTGCCTTGAATGTGGCGGAAATATTAAATTATGATTTAGCAAAACACTTTATTAAGTGATTATAAAGGTTTGGCTAAAACCGTGCGTTAAATTGCAAAACTTACTGATAAAAGCAATCAAGCTGTTTGATAAAGCGGCCCGATTGCTTTTTGTTTTGATTTTATGTCAGTGTTTAATTATAAGAACAATATACAATATATTGTGGCGATATAAACAAACGGTCACATATTATAGAAAATTTTTGTAATATTCTAATTTGTAATTATCCTAAAAAAATTGCTCAAATTAAACAAATAAAAAAATCTGTTTTTGTCAGTTTGACGATTGAATTAAACGCCTCTTTATGATAGAATAAAACTTGTGTTCGGCAATACATATACCACAATATATAGTGAAAATTATAAAAGTAACACTAAATATAGATATATATAGGAGTTATAAATACGGAGGAAGAGAAATGATAACAAAAATTATTAAGCGTGACGGACGAGAAGCGAATTTTGACACAGAAAAAATAACACAAGCCATTTATAAGGCTGCACAGGCAATCGGCGGTAACGATTATGATGCCGCAAAAGCACTTTCGGTACAGGTAAGAGATTTACTTGAGAAAAAGTGCGGAGATAAGGCTCCTACAGTTGAGCAGGTACAGGACGCTGTTGAAAAGGTGCTTATTGAAAACGGTCATGCAAGAACTGCAAAGGAATATATACTTTACCGTGCAGAGCGTACAAGAGTGCGTGAAATGAACACAAAGCTCATGAAGATTTATGAGGACCTTACTTTTAAATCAGCTAAAGATAACGATGTTAAGCGTGAGAACGCAAACATTGACGGTGATACTGCAATGGGTACAATGCTCAAGTACGGTTCAGAGGGCGCAAAACAGTTCAATGAAATGTACATTCTCGACCCTAAGTATTCTAAGGCTCATCGTGACGGTGATATTCATATTCATGATCTTGATTTCTTTACACTTACCACAACTTGTTGCCAGATTGACCTTGTAAGCCTTTTTAAAGGCGGTTTTTCAACAGGTCACGGCTATTTGAGAGAACCTAATGACATTGCGTCATATTCGGCACTTGCATGTATTGCAATTCAGTCTAACCAGAATGACCAGCACGGCGGTCAGAGTGTGCCTAACTTTGATTACTCAATGGCTCCGGGCGTTAAGAAAACATACAGAAAGCGTTACAGAATCAATCTTGAAAGAGCAATTGAACTTTTGACAGATGCCGAAGATCCTGACGCTACAGTAAAAGAAATCTGCGAAAAGGCAGAGGAGGCAAGCGGCGAATGGCCGACACTCGAAAATCAGACTCCTAATTATAAAAAGGAGGAGCTTGCACTTCTTAAAGAAAAGTTTGAAGACAGAGTTGCCGAGAAAATTCAGCGTTTTGCGTTTAAACATGCCGAGGCTGAAACAGATAAGGCTACTTTCCAGGCTATGGAGGCACTTATCCATAACCTTAACACAATGCATTCAAGAGCAGGCGCACAGATTCCGTTCAGCTCACTTAACTACGGTACAGATACTTCTCCGGAGGGCAGACTTGTTATGAAGAACCTCCTTTACGCTACGGAAAGAGGTCTTGGCAACGGTGAAACACCTATTTTCCCAATTCAGATTTTCAAGGTAAAAGAGGGCGTAAACTACAATCCGGAGGATAAGAACTACGATTTGTACAAACTTTCAATGAGAGTTTCTGCAAAAAGACTTTTCCCTAACTTCTCATTTATCGACGCACCGTACAATCTCCAATATTACAAGCCCGGTCATCCTGAAACAGAGGTTGCATATATGGGTTGCCGTACACGAGTTATGGGCAATGTTTACGATCCTGACAGAGAGATTACATACGGCAGAGGAAACCTTAGCTTTACTTCAATTAACCTTCCAAGACTTGCAATTCTTTCAAATAAAAATATTGATTTCTTCTTTGAACAGCTTGACAGAATGTGCGATCTCGTTGTAGGTCAGCTTCTTGAGCGTTTTGAAATTCAGTGTCAGAAACTTGTCAGAAACTATCCTTTCCTTATGGGTCAGGGTATTTGGCTTGACAGCGACAAGCTTACTCCTAACGATTCTGTAAGAGATGTTTTAAAGCATGGCTCACTCACAATCGGATTTATCGGACTTGCCGAGTGTCTTGTGGTTCTTACGGGCAAACATCACGGCGAGAGCGAAACTTCACAAAAGCTCGGCCTTGAAATTGTCGGCTATATGAGAAAGAAGATGAACGAGGCTACCGAGAAGTACAAACTTAACTTCGGTGTTATCGGTACTCCTGCAGAGGGCTTGTCGGGCAGATTTGTAAGAATTGATAAAGAGCGTTTCGGAATTATTCCGGGTGTTACAGACAGAGAGTATTATACAAACTCTTTCCATGTACCTGTTTATTACAATATCTCCGCATTTGATAAAATTAAGATTGAAGCACCTTATCACAATCTTACAAACGGCGGTCACATCTCATATATTGAGCTTGACGGTGACCCGTCACAGAATATTGACGCATTTGAGGCTGTTATCCGTTGTATGAAAGAGAGCGGAATCGGCTACGGTGCAATCAACCACCCCGTTGACCGTGACCCTGTTTGCGGACATACAGGTATTATCGGTGATTATTGCCCGCAGTGCGGCAGAAAAGAAACTAAGAACGGTCAGGGATTTGAGCGTATCCGCAGAATTACAGGCTACCTTGTAGGTACAACAGAGCGTTTTAACAATGCAAAGGCAGCCGAGGTAAGGGATAGGGTAAAGCACTCTGTTTCTGAATGTTGCGGTATGGAAGATTTTTCCGATGACATTACAGCATAATTATGAGTAAAGATATTATAAGACTTTCAGGTGTTATAAAAAACAGCATAGTTGACGGCCCGGGTTTCAGACTTACAGTTTTTTGCCAGGGTTGTCCGCATCACTGCGAGGGCTGCCACAACGAAAAAACGTGGGACTTTGACGGCGGCTTTGACGGCAAGGTTGAGAAGATAATCAATGTCGCAAAGTCACTTCCGCTCTTGCAGGGACTTACTTTTTCGGGCGGCGAACCGTTTTGTCAGGCAGAGGCATTTGCAGAGCTTGGCAGACTTGCACACGAAAACGGCTATAATGTAGTTACATACACGGGCTATACTTATGAAAAGCTGCTTGAGGGAGCAGACAAACATCCCGAATGGATGGATTTGCTCAAACAGACGGACTACCTTATAGACGGCAGATTTATACTTGAAGAAAAGAGCCTGATGCTTAAGTTCAGAGGAAGCAGAAATCAGCGTATTATTGATGTGAAAAAGAGCCTTGAAAGTAATCGAATAGTTGAAAATTACGATATATAAACAAAACCTGCGTTGTTGAGTATAACGCAGGTTTTGTGTTTTGCTGATTTTTTCAAAAGTTAGAGCAGCAGAGTATTTTATAATTATTTGCTTTAAACTGTGCACTAAACCGTAATAAACAAAATACGGACTGCACACAAAATGCAGTCCGTAAATATTTGAATTATGTGATTTGATTATTTAATAGCCTCAAATGCTTCCTGTAAATCGAAGAGAATATCATCAATATGCTCTGTACCGATTGAAAGACGAATTGTATTTGGCTTAATGCCCTGCTCTGCAAGCTCCTGCTCGTTAAGCTGTGAGTGTGTTGTTGATGCAGGATGAATAGCAAGTGACTTAACATCTGCTACATTTGCAAGAAGTGAGAATACCTGGAGATTATCAATGAACTTCTTAGCGTCTTCTTCTGTACCCTTGATTTCAAAAGTAAAGATTGAACCGCCGCCGTTAGGGAAGTACTTATCATAAAGTGCCTTATACGGTGAGTTTGGAAGTGATGGGTGGTTTACGCTCTCAACCTGTGGGTGATTTACAAGGAATTCAAGAACTTTCTTTGTGTTTTCTACATGACGCTCAACACGGAGTGAAAGTGTTTCAAGACCCTGCAAGAAAATGAATGCGTGGAACGGAGAGATTGTAGCACCTGTGTCACGGAGAAGAATTGCTCTGATGTATGTTACAAATGCAGCACCCGGAGCAGCCTGTGTAAATACAGCACCGTGGTATGATGGGTTTGGCTCTGCAAACTGTGGGAATTTACCTGATGCAGCCCAGTCAAACTTACCGCTCTCAATAATTACACCGCCGATTGCCGTACCGTGACCGCCGATGAACTTTGTAGCTGAATGAACAACGATGTCTGCACCGTACTCAAACGGTCTTACAAGGTAAGGGGTTGCAAATGTGCTGTCAACAACAAGCGGAATATTGTGTGCGTGTGCAATCTTTGCGAGAGCCTCAATATCAATAAGGTTAGCATTTGGATTGCCGAGTGTTTCAATGTAGAGAGCCTTTGTATTCTCGTCAATAGCGTTTTCAAAAGCACCCTCTTCATCAGGATCAACAAATGTTGTTGTAATGCCGTAAGCAGGAAGTGTGTGTTCGAGAAGGTTATATGTGCCGCCGTAGATTGTCTTTGCAGCTACGATGTTCTCGCCTGCTTTAGCAAGAGCCTGAATTGTATATGCGATTGCAGCTGCACCCGAAGCTACTGCAAGAGCGGCTGTACCACCCTCAAGAGCTGCAATTCTCTGCTCAAAAATATCTTCTGTGGGGTTTGTAAGTCTGCCGTAGATGTTGCCTGCATCTTTAAGTGCAAAACGATCTGCGGCGTGCTGACTGTTGTGGAATACATAAGAAGTAGTTGCGTAAATCGGAACTGCTCTTGCATCTGTTACCGGGTCTGCCGATTCCTGTCCTACATGAAGCTGAAGTGTTTCAAAGTGTAATTTTCTATCTTTTAATGTGCTCATTTTATTTACCTCTTTCAATAATTAATTTAGTTTGTTACAATGTTATAATAAAAAATAATGTAGTAATGTATTTGTTGCGTCAGCAACAACATCCAGAGGTACTGCACATTCGTCCGTATCGGTAGTTCTGTCTTAATAGATTTACAAATAATAGAAGCATTAGAATTCTCCTTTGCTAAAACTTACTAATTACATAGGTTTAATGTGATTGTATATTATCATATAATTTACCCGTTGTCAATACTATTTTTTAAATTTTTAAAAATATATTTGTTTAGTAGGTTTTTAGAGCAAAATTTGCCGGTTTTATAACATATTTATAGAATTATAAGCGACCAATATACATATAGAAAGATAATTAAAATATAAATCGGATAAAAAACAACTTGAAAACCTACTAAATATATGTTATTATTATGTTATAGATGAATGCTATATTTTTGCAAATACTTAGTAAAAGGTGGTGTTAATTTGAAAATTTCTACAAAGGGAAGATACGCACTGCGAATGCTTATAGATTTGGCAATGCACCAGAATGACGGTTACATTGCACTTAAGGATATTGCGGCTCGTCAGAATATTTCCAAAAAATATCTTGAGCAGATTATGCCTATTCTTAATAAAGCCGATGTGTTACTTACAAACCGTGGATTTCAGGGTGGATACCGCCTTGCAAGAACTCCCGACCAATATACGGTAGGCGAGATTCTCCGCATTACAGAGGGTAGCCTTGCTCCTGTTGCTTGTCTTGACCACACTCCGAATAACTGCCCTATGAGCGAGGAATGCATTACTTTGCCTGTATGGCAGGGACTTAATGAGGTTATTACAAAGTATCTTGACGGCATCACTATTCAAGACATTATTGACCGTCAGACTGAGAGCATCGGCAATGACTATGTAATATAATAGTATATAAGTTAATAGAAAAAATTATAAAGCCATCTTTGATTTTATCAGTCAAAGATGGCTTTGCTTGTTAATTAGTTTTTTATTGTTTAGGCAAATAATGTTTTAACACACAAAGTTTAGTTTTGAAAATTTAGCTTTTGCGTTACTTTGTTGCCTGAACGATAATCAGCTAAAGCATAAATTTCTCCCAAAAACTTTTGATAAAAGCCCAAAATAACAGACCACAAAGCCGAAGTAAAATTCCGTCTTTGTGGTCTGTTAAAAAATTCCTAAATAATTTATTACAGGGGATAGATATTAAAAATTATTTATCTGAGAACATTGGAGTTGAAAGGTAACGGTCGCCTGTATCGGGAAGAAGCGCTACAATTATCTTACCCTTGTTTTCAGGGCGTTTAGCAAGCTCGGTTGCCGCATATACTGCCGCACCCGAAGAAATACCTACAAGCACACCCTCTGTACGGGCAATAGCTTTGCCTGTTGCAAAGGCTGCCTCGTTCTCAACAGCGAAGATTTCATCATATACTTTAGTATCAAGGGTTTCGGGAACAAAGCCTGCGCCGATACCCTGAATTTTGTGAGGACCTGCAACACCCTTTGAAAGTACAGGTGATGTAGCCGGTTCAACTGCAACGATTTTTACATTTGGATTTTTTGACTTAAGATATTTACCTACACCTGTTACGGTACCGCCTGTACCTACGCCTGCAACAAAAATGTCAATCTTGCCGTCTGTATCCTCCCAGATTTCAGGACCTGTTGTTGCAAAGTGAGCGGCAGGGTTTGCCTGGTTTACGAACTGACCCGGAATAAAGCTGTGCGGAATTTCACTTGCAAGTTCGTCAGCCTTTGCGATAGCGCCCTTCATACCTTTTGCACCGTCAGTAAGAACAAGTTCTGCGCCGTAAGCCTTAAGAAGATTTCTGCGTTCGATACTCATTGTTTCAGGCATTGTAAGAATAATTCTGTAACCTCTTGCGGCTGCTACCGCTGCAAGACCGATACCTGTGTTACCGCTTGTAGGCTCAATGATTACAGAATCAGATGTAAGCAAGCCTTTTTCTTCCGCATCATCAATCATAGCCTTTGCTACTCTGTCCTTAACACTTCCTGCCGGATTAAAATATTCAAGCTTTGCAAGTACAGGTGTGTCAAGTCCCTGTGCAGCAGAGTAATTATTGAGTTTCATAATAGGTGTTCTGCCAATGAGGTCAGTGATTTTCTCGTAAATTTTCATAATGCATTCTCCTTTATAATATAATGTTTATAGTAATGTCCGTAATTGAAATTCAATCCTTATTAAACCTACATAAATTATAGGTATTATTATAGCACCGCAATATTGCATTGTCAACACTTAAATATAAATATTTCCGAAAAAAATAATAAATATCGAATTTTTAATGCTGATATGCAATATGTATAGAAATACAACGGGATTTTTTATAAACAAAATTTTAAATACAATTGCAAACTTTTACAATATATGTTAAAATTAGAGCAATAATAAGCAAACGGATTTACCGTGAAATTTAAAAGAAGGTGTATAACTTTGAAAAAATGTTTTTCGATTGTACTGACTGTACTTATGGCGGTGATAGCTTTTACAGCTTTTTCATCAGTTAATGCTGTTTCTGTCGAAAGTAATCAATCGGTACATACTAACCAAACAGCGGACTTAGGAATACCTCCGCTTGACTTCGGCGATTCAAATGACTATGACAGCGGCGGTTCTGATTGGGGCGGCAGCTCTGACTGGGGCGGCAGTTCCGATTGGGGTGACAGTTCTGATTGGGACAGTTCAGACCACAGCAGTTCCGAAAGCAGCGGAGAAGGTCTTGGATTTGGCGGAACGTTAGTTGTTTTCCTTGTAGTTATCGGTATAGTTGTTTACGGCATGATAAGGAGCAAAAAGGACAGCAAAAGAACAACTAAAAGAACAACTACTACTGTTGGCAGATCACAGACAATTCAGCAGTCGGCAGGCAGAAATATTACACTTCCTGACCGTACGGCACAGATTTCAGACCTTATCAAGCAGAATGATCCGAACTTCTCGGCAGAAGATTTCCTATCATTCTCAAGATATGTATATGTTACCATTCAGGACGCTTGGAGCAAGCGTGACCTTTCACCTGTAAGAATTTATTTACACGATAATCTCTACAATCAAACTCAAAAACAGATTGATCGCAAGATTGCAAACGGCGTAATCAATAAGATTGAAAATGTAGCCGTAAGTACAGCTTATCTTACAGCGTATCGCAGAGATAAAGAATTTGAGTATGTTACAGTTTATCTCAATGCCCGTCTTACAGACTATGAGATAAACGAAAAGACCGGTCAGGTTCTCCGTGGAGATCCTAATGCAAGATACGAGTTGAGATACACACTTCGCTTTGCCCGTAATGCAGGCATTAAGACCACAAGTGCAAACAGTCAGACGCTTAAGTCACACAGTTGCCCGAATTGCGGTGCTCCTCTTGAAATGTCAAGTTCCGGCAAGTGCGAATACTGCGGAAGTACAATTACAACAGGTCAGTATTCATGGGTACTCAGCGAATATTCTTCTATTCGTAACGATACTGTTGACCAAGGCATTTATATTGAAAAAGATAACAATGCTCAAAACAATACAAATAATAATCAGTAATTTTTTATTGCTGTTCGGGACCGGGATTTTTCCCAGTCCCGATTTTTGTATTTAATCCGTAAATATTTTTTTATATAATGGCAAAATAAAGCTATAAACAAAGTTGTTTTTTACATAATGTATCAAATACTTGCATTTTTTTAACTTGTGTGTTATATTGTAAATGATTTGTTAATCAATATTTCTAAGTACAAGGTGATATTATGGATTACAAAATTATTGCACTTGACATTGACGGTACTCTGACTAACTCTCAAAAAGAGATTACTCCACGCACTCGATACGCTATTATTGACGCTCAAAAAATGGGCAAAAAGGTTGTAATCGCTTCGGGCAGACATCCTATGGGGATTCAGAGCATTGCAAGAGATTTATTGCTTGACCGCTATGAGGGTTATATTATGGCTTTCAACGGAGGAAAAATTCTTGATTGTACTACCGGACGAACTATTGTAAGTAAGGATTTTCCGAAGGAATACCTTTCCGACATACTCGGTGTGTTGAAAGAATCAAATCTTTCTGTTCATACCTATGATGATAAGAAAATCATTACAGGCGGCACTTTGAATGATTATTCAAATGTTGAAAGAGATATTCTCAAAATGGAAATGGTTGTTGTGGAAGATTTTGCGGCGAATATTCCTGAAAAAATCAATAAACTTTTACTTTCGGGCGAACCTGCCGAAATTGATAAATATAACGAAATTCTTGCAAAACGCTACGACGGTTTGCTTGATGTGTATAAGAGCGCACCGTACTTCCTCGAGATTATGCCTTTCGGCGTAACAAAGGGTTCTATGCTGCCTATGCTGCTTGAAAAACTCGGTTTTACAAACGAAGAGATGATTGCTTTTGGCGACAATTACAATGATATAACTATGATTGGTTATGCGGGTCTTGGAGTTGCTATGGGCAATGCAGAGGAAGATGTAAAAAAGATTGCAAATTATGTCTGCGAGTCAAATGATGATGACGGAGTCGCAAAAACACTTGAAAAATATGTTTTGAAAAGTAATATATAATTTGTAGTTGTGATATATAAATAGTTGTGATATATAAAAACTCTCTGAATTTAATCGGAGAGTTTTTTGCTTTGTCGAAAAATCTGTCTGCTTTTTAAAAAAACAGCACTTTGTTCACTTTTTTGTATAAATTACATAAAACAAGTATTAAATGTTTGGAAGTACAGATTTCTAATAATTCTAAATCAGAAAAAAAATCGTTAATAACTATTTTATAATTATATGTAGATGTTAAATTTTGATTTTAACGGAAAATGGAGGAAAAGCTATGACAAAGGTAAAAAAACTCATTGCTTTAATGCTCGTTGTCTGCATTGCGGCAACAGTGGGAATTGTGTCGGTTTCGGCTGCTACTGTTGACGATGCTGAGTCAGTTCAGGCTAAATACGACGGTATTAAAGTGCATGTGTATTCTGAAGACGGCGCACCGAACATCTATTATTGGAACAGCCTTCCGCAGAATATCGCAACAGATTACCCCGGTCCTAAAATGACCGCCGAGGGTGATAACAGCTACTGCTACACATTCGACAATGTAACAAAAATCAATATGATGTTTGTTACAAACGGCACTCAGTCTGCTGAAACAACAAGAAACAGCGGCGAGTGGTGGTACAAAAACGGAAGATGGTCTTCTAAGTCTTGGAATGATTTTGATGACTGGCAGAGAACGGATCTTCGTGAAGATTCAATTTACTTTGTAATCACAACTCGTTTCTATGACGGTGACACAGGCAACAATGTTCATTGTTGGGACGACCAGCAAGCTAACAACCCTGATTCAGACCCTGCTTGGAGAGGCGACTTTAAGGGCCTTATCGAAAAACTTGATTACATCAAGGCTTTAGGCTTCAGTGCAATTTGGATTACTCCTGTTGTAACAAATGCGTCAGGTTATGACTACCATGGCTATCACGCATTTGATTTCTCAACTGTTGATGTTCGTTATGAGAGTGACGATGTTAAATATCAGGATCTTATCGATGCTGCACATGAAAAAGGTATGAAGATTATTCAGGACATAGTTATCAATCATACAGGTAACTTTGGTGAGGCTACTCTCGCTCCTATGTTTACAAAAGAGTATAACACACTTAAGGATCTTGAATCTGTTAATTGTATGGTTCCGATTCCTGATTCGGATTTTGCAAAAACATTCCCTGACTATGACAGTCTTGCTCCGGGTTATCAGTATCAGGCAAGACTTAATATAATGAAGGATACTAAGGCTCTTGATTCAGGCGATCATGACACGGAAAATAACTATCATCATTATAAAGACCTTAGCTGGGAAAGCCCAACTGTACAGACAGGACAGATTGCCGGTGACTGCGTTGATGTAAACACAGAAAATCCAAAGGTTGCAGAGTATCTTAACAATGTTTACGGCGATTATATCAACATGGGTGTTGACGCATTCAGAATGGATACCGAAAAGCATGTATCAAGACTTACTCTTAACCAGTTCTATTTCCCATCATGGCTTAAGACAGGCGGAAAGAATTTCTATGTATTCGGCGAGGTTTGTACTCGTGTAAGCGAGTTCTGGAACCATAATATCCCTGCAATTTCTGCTCCTTTCTATACTTGGGCAGAAACAGACAGCAAGTATATCAATGCTCTCGGCGATGATCAGCTTGAAAATGTAAACCTTACAAATGCTCACTATGCAAGCAATTCATCTACAAGTAATCAGCCAACTTCTGATAATGTTTATCTTAATGGTATTACATATCATACTCCTGATTACAGTAAGGGCAATGGCACAGGCGTTATTGACTTCCCAATGCATTGGAACTTCTCTAATGCCAGCAATGCATTTACCCGTGCTCTTGAAGAGGATCCATATTATAATGATTCAACATGGAATGTAACTTATGTTGACTCCCATGACTACGGTCCTGATATGGATACTCGTTATAATGGCGGTACTCAGGCTTGGGCAGAAAACCTTTCACTTCTCTTTACATTCCGTGGAATTCCATGTCTATACTATGGTTCAGAAGTTGAATTCCAAAAGGGTGTAAGTATAGACCTTGGTCCAAATGCTCCTCTTTCAACTTTAGGTCGTGCATATTTCGGCGATTATCTTGAGGGTGATGTTTCAGCTACTGATTTCGGTGAATATAGCGCATCGGGAACAGTTGCCGAAACTCTTAATTCTCCGCTTGCTGTTCACCTTAAACAACTGAATATGATTCGTAGGGCAGTACCTGCTCTCCAGAAAGGTCAGTATACAAAGGACAGCGAATATGTAACTGGTAATATGGCATTTATCCGCCGTTATACAAATTCAAGCGAAGGCGTAGACAGCCTTGCACTTGTAACTATTTCAGGCGGCGCTACATTCAAGAACATTCCTAACGGCAAGTATATTGACGCTGTTACAGGTGATGTTAAGACTGTTACAAACGGCACACTTACAGTAGGCAGTATCGGTAAAGCCAACATGAGATGCTATGTAGCTTGCGGTTCAGGCTTCACAGGCATTGACGGTAAGATCGGTACAAACGGTACATATCTTAAGTAATTAAATAATTAAATAATTATAATTACAACTAAGAGGATGGAGTAAAATTCATCCTCTTTTTGTATATATTTGCAGATAAATGAATATTTTTGCTAAAATGTATATAAATATGACATAATCTTAATTATAAATAAGACACTTTAAAGCATTTTGTATCTTTTCTTTTGCTTTAAAATGTGATATAATGTTCTTTAATGGTAATTATAAATTTACTAATCTTTATTGTAGGAAGTGATTTTGATGGGCAGTTATTCAGATAACACACCGGCTATCCATGACTTGGCACAAAAAATGATCTCAAATTCGATGATCGATACAAGTCTTTATTCAAAGTATAATGTTAAGAGAGGACTTCGTGACCTTGACGGTAAGGGTGTATTAACAGGCCTTACAGATATTTCCACAATTATCCAGAATAAAGAAGTTGACGGTAAGCTTGTTCCTTGCGACGGTGAGTTGTATTATCGTGGATATAATGTAAACGATATTGTCGGTGGTATTCTTGAGGATGATCGTTTTGGTTTTGAAGAAGTTGTTTACCTTCTTCTTTTTGGCGAAATGCCAAATGTCGCACAGCTTAAGGATTTTAAGGAATTGCTTGTAAAATACAGAACTTTACCGCAGAACTTTGTTCGTGATGTTATTCTTAAAGCACCGAGTGAAGATATGATGAACTCGATTGCTCGAAGCGTACTTACTTTGTTCTGTTACGATGATAACCCTAATGATACATCGGTAGATAATGTTCTTCGTCAGTGTATTCAGCTTATTTCAGTATTTCCGATGCTTTCGGTTTACGGTTATCATGCATATAACCACTATCTCCGTGACAAAAGCCTTTATATTCACCGTGCAGAGCCTACTATGTCCACAGCGGAGGTTATTTTGTCATTACTTCGTCCTGACAGAAAATACACACCGCTTGAGGCAAAAGTTCTTGATATGGCGCTTATTCTTCATATGGAGCACGGCGGCGGTAACAACTCTACATTTACAACTCATGTTGTAACTTCTTCCGGTACAGATACTTATTCGGCAATTGCAGCGGCTTTGGCATCTCTTAAAGGCCCTAAGCACGGCGGTGCAAATGTTAAAGTATTCTATATGTTTGAGGATATTAAAAAGCACATAAAAGACTGGAAAGATGACGAAGAAATTGCAGATTACCTTGAAAAAATACTCGAAAAGCAGACATTCGACAGAATGGGTCTTATCTATGGTATGGGTCACGCTGTTTATACAATTTCTGACCCTCGTCAGATTATTCTTAAGGGCGCAGTTCAAAAACTTGCAAAAGCAGAAGGCTATGATGAGGACTTTGAACTTTATGAGAGAGTAGAAAGACTTGCTCCGCAGGTTATCGGCAAAAAGCGTAAGATTTATAAAGGCGTTGCGTCCAATGTCGATTTTTACAGCGGTTTGCTTTACAGTATGCTTGACATTCCTTGTGAGCTTTATACACCGATGTTCGCTACAGCCAGAATTGCAGGTTGGAGCGCACATAGACTTGAGGAAATCGTAAATGGCGGTAAGATTATCCGTCCTGCTTATATGAGTATTTCTACAACAAAGAATTATACTCCACTTGATAAAAGATAATATTAAAAATTAAGGCGGATACTTGCAAAGAGTACCCGCCTATTTTTTCGGGTTCTATGTCAATAGTTGGGGTAAACCCAAAAAAGAAGAATTGAAATGAACAAGCGATAGTAAATCAAGCTATCGCTTGTTTTTGCATTTGGTGAGAAAACATATGTAAAATACGGTTACGGAAACGCTTAAAATTTCTGTAACCATAAGCATTACGCTTAAGTACCTTAATCTTGTTGTTGCAGCCTTCGGTAAAGCCGTTGGTGATAGTGGAAGAAAAAGAATTCAGAATACCCGGAAGCCAATTAATCATAGTATTAGCACATTTTTTAAATTGAGGAATACCACAGTCTAAAGCAGAATTTATCCAATTAGAAAAAGCTGTTTTTGCAGACTGTCGGTCTTTGCAATCAAGGATTTTAAGGAAATCCTCTTTGTAAAAATGAGCAGTAGAAAGAGTTGGAGAAGTAAAAAGCATAACATTTACCTGTTGTTTTTGTTCGTCAGAAAGGAGGTCAAATCTTTTTAGTAAAAGCTGTCTTGATTGCTTGAAGTATCTGCGATGAGATTTGCTGAATTTCTTTTGTTCTTGTTTGCGAACAGCCTCAAAAGCCCAGATAACTTGCCGTATCCAATGGTATTTATCAACAATCTGTGAGGCATTTTTAAACCACACAGAAGAAATATTAGAGTAGGGTTTCCACATATCACTGACAAAAAACTGAACCTTGTCACGCTGTGACTTATCAAAATGGTTAAAATACTCAGTTAGGAAATGCGCATATCTTTTTGGAAGAATGTCCAAAACGACCTTGTTGACAGGATCGGTGAGAATACATTGATACTTTTCACTGTTCGTATTGCCTTTAAATTCATCAATAGAAATAGCAGATGGGAGCTTTTTAGGAGCGTAGGAAACTAAATCAAAAACCCTGATTACGGAGCTTACAGAGAGGTTAACCTCTCTTGCAACGCTTGAAAAAGAAACTTCATTTCTCAATTTGTCAATGATATACAAAGACAATCTGTTAGTCATACGATGATAACGAGGGAGGAAATCGACATTTTCAGGGAAACGCTTGCCACAGGAGCAACGATATCGACGCTTATAAAGATGAATAAAGATGTGCTTGCCAAAGGCAGGAATATCCTTTATAGGCTGTTCACGATAATCGTGAACCTTATCAGTTAAATTGCCACAGCAAGGACATTTGTGAGGTTTTCGTTTTAACCGGCAGTTAATATAGATTGAATTATCAATTTCTTCAATTTTTTCTATATCAACATCTTGCAATCCTAAGAGTTTTTCGGTAAAATATTTGTAGAGCATATTTGTTCCTCCGTTTCTGGTTTCTAGTCAATTCCATTTTAACGGATTTTAGACAAATATGCTCTACTTTTTTAAAATTATTTTTGTAGGATCTATTTGTTACCCCAACATTTATTATAGAGCCTTTTTCGTAAAAGTTATGGTTTGGCGGAGTGTCGGTCGGGCATTGAAATTTAGTTAACGCTAAATTATCCTCCCCAAAACAAAAAAAGTTTACTCAATTTTTCAAAAATTGCGGGTTTGGGCAGCACACATAAAAATCTTCCGATATAACAATTTATCAGGCGCAAACAGCTACGCTGTTTGCATACTTGCACCGAGTTTGAAAAAACAGGCGGTAGTCTTTTGGAAAAAATTGCTTATTTATTGTTTATTGAATGGCTTTCTTGTTGCTATCGCATTTAAGGGTATTCGCCGTTGCGTTCAAGCCGCCAAACAGCAAGCCGTTCGACTATCGTTAGATTGCATAAACGGAAAGTATTTGTGGGCTTTGCCAACACCCACGACCTTTGAAAAGGTCGACCAAACTTCTATAGTTGCTTTTCCAATTTATTCCGCTAAATCATAATTTATTAATATTGCCCCAACATAAAAAACTCCCGCCCAAGCGAGAGTTTTTAACATTTTATTTATAAGATGTTGAAAGTGAAACTGTACCGTCTGATTTTCCGTTGGCATCAATATGGGTTATAATCTTATTATTTTCAATAGTGCTTGCAGATTCCCATAAATAGCTTGTCTTTGCAGAACCTGTACCCGTTACTTCGTAAGTTACTACAATAAGGTCGCCGCCATTTGTGAAATCGTATCCGCTTGTAATGTCTGAACCGTTAAATTTAATTACACCGGCATTTTTGGCATTAACAATGCTGTTTGATTTAACAGGACTTTGGAGCTCGGCTTTTTTAACTTTAAGTTTTGAAGAATCGTAAGTTATAGTACCCTGGAAGTTTGCGAGTACCTTTGTGCTTTTAACTGTATAGGTAACTGTTACGGTATCGCCTTTTTTGTAATCGTGACCGTCAACAGAAAGTGTATCGGAAGATTTATTGCCCGAGTCATTCTTGCTTGTGTCATTTTTGCTTGATGCATCGTTTTTGGAACTTTCTAACTTTGATTCGGTTTTTGAAGAATCGGAAGAACCATTCGATTCGGATTTTTCGGAGGTTTGTGAAGAGTTAGCAGTTGAAGTTGAATTTGAATTTGAGCTTTGAGTGCTGCTTTCTGTATTTAATTCGCTTTCTGATTTGTCGTTTGCAACAGTTGTGTTTTCAGCGGCAGAAGCAGTGCTTGTTACGGTCGCAGCGGTTGATGAACTCTCATCTTTATTACCGCAGCCTGTCATTACACTTGCAAATGATGTTGAAACGGCCAGTACGGCAATCAAAAGTGCAACAGAAAGCCTCTTTGCTTTATGCTTTGAATTATTCATAAAATCATTCCTTATCTAATGTTATTGTTCCTATTATAGCAAAATATATTATAAAAATAAAGCGTAATTATTTAAATAATAATTTGCAAAATTTTACATTGTAATTTAATTTTTTCTATGATATAATAGATATGTGAAAACTGAATGAATTTTTAGGAGTGTTTGAAATGAAATTAGCAAAAATTATTGCAGTAGGACTTTCTGCTGTAATGCTTACTACAGGCTTTTCTGTATCTGCTCTTGCGGCACAGACAACCGATTCCACCGTTTCTACACCGGGATTTAAGACATATGATGCATTATATGCTCACGCTGTTTTAAACTCTGAAGATACACAGGCTTGGCTGAGATGGCAAAGTGTGCACGATGAGAACTTTAACGAAATAGACAGTAATAAAAAGTATTTCTTCCTGCCTTCTTCGGCAAACGGAGAAAAAGTTGATATTTACAACGCTTATTCATCACCGATTACAATAAACGGTGTTACTGTTGACTCACATAAATCGGGTTCGGTACCGTACAATACAAATGTTGAGTATAAGGTAAATGCGGGCGGCAAAAACTTTACTTTGATTTTTATGAAATCAACCGCAGAGTCCGCCGTATATATCAATAATGACAATGCCGACGGTAACGGTACGGAGCTTATTACATACCTTAATCGTGATAAGAGTAATTCCGCAAGCGCAACAGCCGCAATTATCGATGCAGACGGTACAATTGAAACAGCCGATGTTAAGAAAATAAAGGGAAGAGGAAACTCAACCTGGGGCAAGGCTAAAAAACCGTACAATGTTACTTTTAAAGATAATGTAACAATCGGTTCAATGGACAAGTGTAAGAAATTTTCAATGCTTGCAAATTATCAGGACGATTCTCTTTCAAGAAACAGATTTTTATATGACCTTTCTGATGCGGTAGATATGCCGTATGCCTCAGATTCCCGTTATGTTGATTTTTATTCAGACGGCTATTATTGGGGTTCTTACCAGATGTGCCAAAAGATTGACACAGGTAAAACTAACCTTTTAAGCGATATTGACGATAAAGGCTACCTCAACAAGGACGGCTCAATCAACGAAAACTTCCAATTTGTATGCGAGGTTGACGCAAGTGCTACTGATGATGATTATCACTTCACTTCATCAAGCGGTAATAAGATTACATTAAAAACTCCCGAGCTTGCACCGGGGGACAAAGGCTACAACGAAGTTAAAAATTATGTAAAAAACAAATTTGATTCTTTTTACAATGCAATTAAAAATTCAACTGAAAATCTTGCCGATTATGCCGATGTTGATTCTGTAACAAAGATTTATCTTATAAACGAACTCGGCAAAAACTGGGATTCGGGCGTATCAAGTCTTTACTTTACATATAAGCAGGACGAAAACGGCAATTGGAAATTCTTTGGTTCTCCTGTATGGGATTACGATAACTCGCTCGGTAACGCAAAGGGCGTTGAATGGGATCTCGGAAATATAGGAGTAAATGACTATGAACAGTACAGCGGTTGGTGGTGCAAATACAAAGATAAAGGTAAAAACAGCAACAGCACAAACAATGTTATGAATCTGATTTCGAGAAATAAAAATGTTATTAAGGCTGCACCGCAGGTTTGGTTTGAGGACTTTGTTCCGGCTCTCAAAACATTTATGTCAAGCGGAGTAAGTGAGGGAGAAATTTATTCATCTGATGTTTATTATAACTACCTAAAGGGCAGTGCAGAGATGAACTACAAGAGCGGTTGGTTGCTCAATACAGGCAGCTGGATTGCAGACCACAGCAAACTCAATGTAGCTACCTTTGACTATTCCACAGGCAAATATACAGTAAGCAATATTGCTACAAAGTACAGCAACAATTTTGACGGAAAGTACAATTATTGTGCCGATTGGCTTACAAGCCGTGCGGCTTGGCTTAGCAACGAAATGTATGCTGACTACGAACCGTCAAATCCAAGAATTGAAAATGACCTTAACAATGACGGAATTTTAGATGTTCGTGATGCAACGGCTCTTCAGCTTTACATTGCAGAAAGTGCAACACTTGACATTGAAGGTGTAAAAATGGCTGATATAAACAAAGACGGAATTATTGATGTGAGAGATGTCACAGCTTTACAGCAGATAATTGCACAATAAAATTTAAATTTTTATACCGCTTGATTTCGGAAGATTTCAAGCGGTATTTTGATTTTTAAAAGTCATATTTCTATTATTTAATTATAAATTTACACAAAATTTATTGAAAAACTTACGGTAATGGTATATAATGTATTTGTGAAAATTTTGGGTATTATTAAGGATAGTATTTGATTTAATTATGGAGGTTATTATGAGAAAGACTAAAATTGTCTGCACCATTGGTCCTGCCTGCAACAATAAAGAAACCTTGCTTGAGATGATCAACGCAGGTATGAATGTTGCTCGCATTAATATGTCACACGGAGCATATGACGATTTGGAAAACACTTTTAATGTTCTCAAAGAAGCTATTGCCGAAAGCGGAAAAATTGTGTCAATTCTTCTAGATACAAAAGGTCCGGAAGTAAGAGTATGCACATTTGAAAACGGCAGTATAGAACTTATTGAAGGTCAGCTTTTCAGCCTTTGCAAGAATAAAGAAGTCGGTGACGAAACAGGCGTGGCAATTTCTTTCCCTAAGCTTATTGATTTGTTCAATGCCGACGGCAAAGCGGCAATAGGCAGAGAATTATTATTAGATGACGGTCTTATCTCAATAGTTGTTGACAGTATGACTCCTAACGAAATCATTTGCAAAGTAGTTAAGGGCGGTACACTTAAGAACAGAAAGAGTATTAATATTCCCGGTTATCATATAAATATGCCTTATGTCAGTGCACAGGACAGAAAAGATATTGAATTTGGTCTTTCTCACGGCGCTAATGTAGTTGCCGCATCGTTTGTGCGTACACACGAAGATGTTAAAACATTAAGAGATTTTATCGACAGCCTTGGATTTGAATATGTTGAAATCATCGCAAAGATTGAAAATCAGAGCGGTGTTGACGATATGGACGCTATTATTGACTGCGCCGACGGCATTATGGTTGCCAGAGGTGATATGGGCGTTGAAATTCCGTTTATTAAACTTCCTGAAATTCAGAAAACACTTATCAGAAAGTGCGTTGCAAGAGGTAAATATGTAATTACAGCAACTCAAATGCTTGAGAGTATGACTTCTTCACCTCGTCCTACAAGAGCTGAAATCAGCGATGTTGCCAATGCTGTATATGACGGTACAAGCGCAGTTATGCTTTCGGGTGAGTCTGCCGCAGGTAAGTACCCTGTTGAAAGTGTTAAGGCTCTTGACGCTATATGCTTTGAGGCAGAGCAGAACGGTGAGTTTACAGCTCTTAAAGACTATATCGAACATCACAGTATTCAGGACAGCAACCCAATCAGAGGCAGTATTTGCCGTGCGGCAAGAGATATTGCTCATCAGGTTGGCGCAAGAGCTATTATTGTTGAGAGTGCTACAGGTAAAGTTGCAAGAGCAATGGTACATTTCCGCCCGAATGTTCCGATAATTGCAGTTGTTACCTCTTCGCTTGTTTGTAAAAAACTTTGCCTTAATTGGGGTATTACAGCACTTATCGGTGAAGAAAAGAAAACTTCCGATGCCATTACAAAGCAGGCAATGGAAAAGGCTTTAAGCACGGGCTACTTTAAAAAGGGCGATATTGTAGTTGTAATTTCTTCAAACAGAACTGCACCTACTTCAAGCACAGACTCTCTCAATGTAAGGATTTTATAATATGAATAACAATAACATTATACTTATAGGAATGCCTGGTTCGGGTAAGAGTACACTTGGTGTTCTGCTTGCAAAATACAGCGGATATTCTTTTGTAGATTTAGACTTGATTATTACTAAGAAAACAGGCAAAAAACTGCAAAAGATACTTGATCAGGACGGCTATGATGCTTTCTTGAAAATTGAAAATCAAGTAGGCAAAGAGCTTGACTGCGAGAAAACAGTTGTGGCAACAGGCGGCTCAATGGTACTTAGCGCAGAAGGTATGGAACATTTGAAGAGAATCGGTACGGTTGTGTATATTAATGTGCCGATTGATGAAATTATACGCAGAGTTACAAATGTAGCGACAAGGGGAATTGCTTTTAAAGACGGCGAAACTCTTAACGATGTTTTTAAAGAGAGAACACCTCTTTATGAAAAATATGCAGATGTAACCGTTAATTTTGAAAATGCGTCAAATCTTGAAGAAACCGTCGATAAAATTATGGAAAAATTAAATCTTCATAAGTAATAATTTAAGCACCGATTTGAAAAGTCGGTGCTTTTTTGTCTTTTGCTTTAAAAACGATTTTTGTTAAAATGTTGGCAAATTATGGTTTAGCGGAGTGTCGGTCGGGGGATTGAAATTTAGCTAACGCTAAATTATCCTCCAAAAAACAAAAAGCTTACTCAATTTTTTCAAAAATTGCGGGTTTGGGCAGCGCCCATAAAAATCTTCCGATATAACAATTTATCAGGCGCAAACAGCCACGCTGTCTGCGTGCTTGCACATAGTTTGAAAAACAGGCGACAGCCTTTTATAAAAGAAATGATTAACTTTTCATTATATATCGAATGGCTTTCTTGTTGCTATCGCATTTAAGGGCTTTTGCCGTTGTGTTCAAGCCGCAAAACAGCGAGCTGTTTGGCTATCGTTAGATTGCATAAATGGAAAGTATTTGTGGGCTTTGCCCACACCCACGACCTTTGAAAAGGTCGACCAAACTTTTATAATTAATTGGCAAATCAATTTGCTAAACCATAATTTTTGTTAAAACAGCCGTACTCCGAACAAACTCAAAATCCAGAGAACAAATCCGTAAATTATTGATGCAGAAACTCCGTATACTATTACCGGACCTGCAATTATAAATAATTTAGCACCGAGTCCCGCTATATATCCCTCTGACTTAAATTCAATTGCAGGTGAAGATACTGCATTGGCAAAACCTGTTATCGGTACAAGAGTTCCTGCACCTCCGTGTTTTGCTATTTTGTCATACACACCAATTGCCGTCAGTAAAATGCCTATGAATATCAGCGTTACGGAACACAATGTTTTACTGTCTTTTTCTGCCGCACCGAGCATTGCGTATAAATCCGTAAATCCCTGCCCGATTGTGCATATTGCTCCGCCTATTAAAAAGGCTTTTATGCAGTTCACAAAAAGTTTACTTTTCGGTGAATTTTTCGTCACAATTTTATTGTATTCTTTTGGTGAAATCATATATACATTAACTCCGTTTCGTTTATAACTTGCTAATTAAATGTACTAATATTATGTGTTAAAAATTTGTTCTTATGTAAGATTAGTTTATGTAAAATAACAGTTTATTTTTGATGAAATATGATGTATAATGTTAAATGTATATTTATGTATTGTGAGGTGGAGTATCGTGGAGCATTATCTTGATAACAGCGCTACAACCGTTGCATCGCTTGCGGCGGCTAAAAAAGCGTTTGAGATGATGACGGAAAATTACGCAAACCCATCTTCACTTCATTACAGAGGAATGCTTGCGGAACAGGAGCTTGAAAAGGCGAGAAAGGCGGTTGCTAAGCAGCTTTTTGCCCAAACCGATGAAATCATCTTTACAAGCGGCGGTACGGAGGCTAATAACCTTGCTCTTTTCGGCACTGCATATGCAAAAAAACGCAGAGGTACTAAGATTGTTACGACTTCCGTTGAGCACAGCAGTATTATGGAGTCTTGCAAAAGACTTGAGCAAGAGGGCTTTGAGATTGCATATGTAAGCCCAAGACAAGACGGAGTTGTGCATACCGAGGATATTCTTGCGGAAGTAAACGACAATACAGTTCTTGTTTCTGTTATGTATGTAAATAACGAAACGGGTGCTATTATGCCTGTTGCAGAGATTTTTGATGCGGTAAAAGGAAAAAAATCGGATATTATCTGCCATACAGACGCAGTTCAGGCTTTCGGCAAAATAGCCGTTAATCCTAAAAAACTCGGTGCAGACCTTGTAAGCGTGTCGGCTCACAAAGTACATTCTCCAAAGGGATGCGGCGCAATATATATAAAAAAAGGTGTGCGACTTGTACCGAGAACTTACGGCGGCGAACAGGAAAAGAAAATCCGCCCGGGTACAGAACCGTTGCCGTTGATTGCGGCATTCGGAGTTGCCTGTAATGAATTTGCAATAGAAAAGAATTACGAAAAAGTTGCCGAACTTTGCGAATACGCAAAAAATCAGCTTACAAAAATAGACGGAGTGGTTATAAATTCACCGCAGAACGCTTTGCCGTATGTTCTGAATTTTTCGGCGGGCAAGGTTAGAAGTGAAACTATGCTCCATTTCCTTGAGGAATACGAAATTTATGTTTCCTCGGGCAGTGCTTGTGCAAAGGGCGCACCGAGTTATGTGTTAAGCTCAATGGGATACGGAAGTTACAGAGCAGACAGCGCATTGCGTGTAAGCTTTTCAAAGCTGAATACAAAAGAAGATGTTGACGCACTGTGCACAACGCTTGCGCAGGGATTAAAAGTTCTTGTTCACAGATAAACTGAAAGGTAAAGAATTAATGAAAGAAATCATACTTTTAAAAGACGGCGAAATTGTACTTAAGGGTCTTAACCGTCGTACATTTGAGGATGTTCTCAAAAAGAATATCAGACACGCAATTTCACATTTGGGCAGTTTTGAAATAAAATCCGCTCAATCAATTATATATGTAAAACCGCTTTCGGACGATATTGACCTTGACGAGGCTTGTCTGAAAATTTCAAGAGTATTCGGCATTGTGTCATATTCGAGAGCGGCAATCTGCGAAGAAAAAACACTTGAATCAATTATTGCTACCGCACCTGTTTATCTTGAAAAAGAGTTAAAGGCTGTGAAAACCTTTAAGGTTGAGGCAAGAAGAAGTGACAAACGCTTTCCTTATAAGTCGCCCGAAATATGCGCAGAACTCGGCGGAGTTATTCTTGATAAATTCCCGCATCTTAGCGTTGATGTTCATAATCCGGATCTTATCGTAAATGTAGAGGTTCGTGATTTTGGCGCTTATGTTCACGGTGCGGCGCATAAAGGTGCGGGCGGTATTCCTGTAGGTACAAGCGGCAATGCTGCTATTCTTATAAGCGGCGGTATTGATTCTCCTGTTGCCGCATATATGATGGCAAAAAGAGGTTTGAAACTTACAGCCGTTCACTTTGCAAGTCCGCCTTACACAAGCAAAAGAGCAGAAGATAAGGTAGTAAGACTTTTAAGACGAGTAAGCCGTTATGCAGGCAAAATGACAATGTACACAGTTCCTTTTACAAAGATTCAGAAAACTATAAAAAATGAATGTCCGGAAGAATTGTTTACAATCATTATGCGCAGACTTATGATGCAGATTTCTTCAAGAATTGCAGCGGATAACGATTGCACGGCGCTTATTACAGGCGAGAGCTTGGGTCAGGTTGCAAGTCAGACTATAGGTGCTTTAAGCTGTACAGATGATGCGGCAGACTTGCTTGTGTTCAGACCTCTTATCGGTATGGATAAGCAGGAGATTATTGATATTTCATATAAAATCGACACTTATGATATTTCAATCGAGCCTTACGAGGATTGCTGTACGGTATTTACTCCAAAGCACCCGAGAACAAGACCTGTTTTGAAGTATGTAAAAGAGGCACAGGAAAAAGCAAATTTTGAACCGATGATTGAAGAGGCTCTTGCAAATCTCAAGGTAACAGAGATTTCAGCAAAAGACGAATAACATATATACCAAAACAAAAATTACTGTGACACGAAAGGATGGACCTGCGTGGATATTGAAATTTTATTGGTAAACCAAAACGATACCCCTGCATTAGACAGCGGCGAACTTTCGGACAAACTTGCCGAAAACGGTTTTACGCTTACCTATATAACACCTGTCGACTTTAAAAGTAAAAAAATTATTTCCGCTCTTGACAAATGTGCGGATAATAATGAAAAGCCTTCTGTTGTAATTTTGGCAAACGCACTTTCGGATAAAGGTGCGGACAGCTTTAAAAAACATTTTTCAGAGGTAGTTGCACAGGCGGAAAAAGCCGAAAAACCCAAAGCTCCGAAAGACTATTGGAAAAAGCGCACAAAAGCGCTGAAAAATGCTGAAAAATTGAAATTATCAGACGAAAGAGTGCAGGAGATAAAAGACAGTTTTAAGCTGTACAGAAAGAAATCCAAGATATTTAATCTCGGCGATTTAGGAAACGGCTGCAAAGGCTTTTGCTTTATGTACAAGGGTATGAAAGTCACAGCATTGCCACAGAAAAAATATTCGCTGAACAATATCGACGATATGATTTTGGCGGCGGCTCAAAAAACTGTTGAAGTGTTTGAAAATAACGAGGCGGAGTATCCCGGCGGATTCAGTAAGGTTGAGTATGTTCCTCCCAAAAAAGGACTGAAATACCGATTTATTCCGATGCGTGGCGACAGCGGTAAGGAAATTGCGAGAAAATCCGTTGCAATTGTTTCACTTGTTGTGTTTGTCGGCGCTCTTTCAATGCTGTTTTACAATATGGTTTACCTGAGTTATCAGAATAAAGAAAAAATGAATGATATTCAGATGATTTACCATAATACAACTGATGATAATACTTCGCAGGGCGGAGATAAAAAACCGTCAGAAGAAGAAAAAGTGGATTGGGCAAAACTCAAAGATATTAATAAGGAAATTGTCGGTTGGATACAGATTAACGATACCGGAATCGACTATCCTGTGCTGTATCACGAGGGTGACAGCCGTTCTTCTCAGTATTATCTTTACCGAGATTACAGAGGCAATCCTGATGATTGGGGCAGTGTGTTCATAGACTATCGAAGTACCGAGAGCACAAAGAGCAAAAATGTTATTATGCACGGTCATCATATGAATGACGGTACAATGTTTGCGGGTATGCTCAAATACGGCAGATACTCCATAGATATGGATTTCTACAAAAAAGCTCCGACAATTACATTTAACACTCCCGAAGAAAATGCGACATACAAGATAATTTCCGTGTTCAAGACAAACACATTGTCAAGTCACGGCGAATTCTTTAACTATATGATAGGTTCATTCCAAAATGATAAGGATTTTATGAACTATGTTTATAATGTCAGAGTTCGTTCAATGGTGAATTGCCCTGTTGATGTAAACGAAGACGACAGCCTTATCACACTTTCAACCTGTTCGTATGAATATACGGATTTCAGAACAGTAATTGTTGCAAGAAAGGTAAGGAACGGCGAATCGGCAAAGGTTGATGTTTCACAGGCATCTGCAAATAATAATGCAGTATGGCCGCAGGTTTACTATGACAGAAACGGCGGTACACGTCCAAAGGTAACAGATTTCTGTACTGCATATGAAGCAGGTCAGATTGACTGGTACAGCGGCGATTATGACTTTAAGGATCAGAAAGTGGTTGAGGCAACTACCGCACCTGCTACAACAGATGCACAAGGCAATACAGTAAAACCGACACAACAGCCAACAACCGCTCAACCTACAACGAAGGCTAAGGTTTATGTAACAGTCAAGTTTATTAACTATGACGGAACACAAATCAGCGAACAGAAAGTTGAAGTAGGAAAGTCGGCAAAAGCACCGGCTGATCCCGTAAAGCCGAGTGATGATTATTACGACTATGTATTTAAAGGCTGGCAGCTTGATTTCAGCAAGGTTTACAGTGATATGACAATCGCACCTAACTTTGAGCCTGTATTAAAACAGCAGGCTACCGATGCTCCTGCAGAGGAGGTAGCGGCAGAATGACAGGTGAACTGATTTTTTACGCCGCTCGCAAAACATCACTTTGCGAAAGGTCGTTAAGAAAGAGCTTTTCGGAGCTTGATTTAATTGCAGATGAGGCAAAATTTGCTGCAAACTGCAAAACTCTCGGAGAGCTCGTTGTAAGTTCCCTCAAAACAAACGACATAGTTTTTGTTACGGGTGGCTTAGATATAGGCGGAGAAAGCGACAGCCCAAGTGTTTTTGCAAGGGCTTTTGCGGATAATCCGCCGTTGGAAATGAAAAGGTTAAAAAATTCCTCCGGCAGTGACGGTTATGTATTTGCATCGGATTCGCAGGCAATAATTCTTTTGCCCGATGATCCGCAGCAGATAGAAAACATAATGAACGGCGCTTTAAGAGGATTTCTAAAAAGGTATAGGGAAAACAAATTGATTGCTTAAATGCAGCAAAGAGGAAAGGAACAGCATTTTATGAAAACAGAAGCATTTGAAAAATACGAGTCATCAGTACGCTCTTACTGCCGACACTTCCCGACAGTTTTTACAACTGCAAAGGGTTCAATCATCAAAGATGAAGAGGGCAACGAATATATAGACTTTTTCTGCGGTGCAGGTGCGGTAAACTACGGTCATAACAATGAATACATCAAAGCAAAGACTCTTGAGTATTTTTCAACAGACGGAATTATTCACGCACTTGATATGTACACAGTTCCAAAGCGTGAATTTATTGAAACACTTGAAACAAAGATTCTTGAGCCGAGAGGATTTGACTACAGAATTCAGTTCCCGGGCCCGACAGGTACAAACGCTGTTGAGGCTGCATTAAAGCTTGCAAGAAAGTATACAGGCAGAAGAAACATCTTTGCATTTATGGGTTGTTTCCACGGTATGACACTCGGTGCACTTTCCGCAACATCAGAAATGTTTGCGAGAAACGGCGCTATTGCATCTCTTACAGATTGTACACACATTCCTGCTCCTTATATGGTAGAGGGTCTTGATGTAGTTAAGTATATGCAGATGCTCATTGATGACGACCATTCTGCAACAGATAAGCCTGCGGCTGTTATTATGGAAACCGTACAGGCAGAGGGTGGCATCAGAGTATTTGATGTTGAGTTCTTAAAGGCTGTAAGGGAGTTCTGCACAAAGAACGATATTCTTATGATTGTTGATGATATTCAGATCGGTTGCTGCCGCAGCGGCTCATTCTTCTCGTTTGAGCGTGCAGGTATTCAGCCTGACATTGTTGTAATGTCAAAATCAATCGGCGGTATCGGTATGCCAATGTCAATTGTACTTCATAAGCCTGAAATTGATGTATGGAAGCCGGGAGAGCATAACGGCACATTCAGAGGCAATCAGCTTTCATTTGTTGCAGGTAAGGCTGCTATTGAGTATCTTCTCGAAAACAATGTAGAGGCTGAAACAAAGCGTAAGGGTGATATTGTAAAGAACTTTGTTGAAAAGGAAATTCTTCCGCTTAACGATAAACTTGAGCTTAGAGGTATCGGACTTATGTGGGGTATTGACTGCTCAAAGATTGATTCTGCTCTTGCATCTAAACTTTCTGACCTTTGCTTTACAAAGAATCTTATTTGCGAGGTAGCCGGCAGAAATGGCAGCGTATTGAAAATTATGCCTGCTCTTGTAATTGAGGACGAACTTCTCTTAAAGGGACTTAACATTGTTAAGGAAGCATTTAAGGAACTTCTTGCTGATTATTAATATTTAATAGATGTAAATTAAGCCTGTTCGGTTTTCACTGAACAGGCTTTTGCTTAGAGAGTTTTATTAAATTTTGAGGTGAATTAGGTTTTAGCTGATTGCTTTATCAAGCAATTATAAAAGTTTGGTCGATCTTTTCAAAGGTCGTGGGTGTGGGCAAAGCCCACAAATACTTTCCGTTTATGCAATCTAACGATAGCCAAACAGCTCGCTGTTTGGCGGCTTGAACACAACGGCGAATGCCATTAAATGCGATAGCAACAAGAAAGCCATTCGATATATAATGAAAAGTTAATGATTTCTTTTATAAAAGGCTGTCGCCTGTTTTTTCAAACTCGGTGCAAGCACGCAAACTGCCACGCTGTTTGCGCCTGATAAATTGTTATATCGGAAGATTTTTATGGGCGCTGCCCAAACCCGCAATTTTTGAAAAATTGAGTAAACTTTTTTTGCTTTTTGGAGGATAATTTAGTGTTAGCTGAATTTTAATGCCCGACCGATACTCCGCTAAAACATAATTTACCCCGACTTTTGAAAGAACTGTTTTAATAAAAAATTAACTAAAAAGGCAATACCACAATTAATGTGATATTGCCTCAATTTTTAAAGAAATTCCATAGGGTCAAGGCGGTTTGTTTCACTTCTTCTGATTTCAAAGTGTAAATGTTCGCCGGTGGAGTCGCCTGTAGAGCCTACATAGGCTACAGTCTGTCCCTTATATACCTTGTCACCCTGACTCACTGCAAGTGAACTGCAGTGACCGTACAATGAATAATATCCGTTTCCGTGGTCGATTATAACATAGTTGCCATAGCCTGAATCATCATATCCTGCCCATGTTACTGTGCCGCCGTCAGCCGCTACAATGTCCTGACCGCCGATTCCGTCATCTGAAATATCTATGCCTGAATGAAGTCTGCCCCAACGATAGCCGTAGTAGCTTACAATGTTGTGGGTGTAGGGAACAGGCCACATAAACGAACCTGTTGCCTCGTATGACGGAGCTTCGCTTGTGCCCTGAACAATTATCTCGTTCTTAGGCTCTTTTGTAACATTTCTTGCTGTTTCAACAGAATTTGTCTGTTCTCCGTTTATATATGTTACCTTGTAGGTTACTTCAGCCTCGCCGTTTTCACCTTCTTGCTTGGTTTCGCTGTAGGTGTTGCTCTTTGAATCGTCATAATCGTATTGAGTATCGTAATTAAGGCTGATTGTATCGGTAACATCAGTAGTAACAGCCACATAAAGGTAATCTTTAGCAAGCTCAAGAACTTCATCTGCCGTAAGTACGGTTTCATTCGGGAATTTACCGTTGATAATTTTTACTGTATTTGCAAAATCAGCGGTAGTATTTTCGTCATAACCCTCTTTAGCGTCAGATAAAATTTTATTTAACGCATTGCCGAGGGCAGATGTTTCTCCTGTAACGCCGATTTTTTTGCCGTTAATATAAAGTGCAGAAAGTTGAGCGCCGATATTGTTGCTCAAAACTGCATTTGTAACAGCTTTTTCCGCAGTATCGGTTGCCTCATCTGCTGTAGCTATGCTTGAAAATTCATTTGAAGTATAGTCAACATAAGAGTATCCCGAAGACCTGGCACTTTGTACAGTCGCTTTCTTTTCTGTCGGCGGTACGGAAAGTGCACTTGCGCCCGATGCAAAACCTATCATAGCGGCAGTAAGGCAGGCAACAGATGCAAGCATAGCTTTCTTCTTGATTGCCTTATGCACACTTGCTTTTGAAACAGGTGCGGCGTGAGCGTATTTTCTGTCATTTTTATAGCGTGTTGCAGTAACAAGCTTTAATGTTGGATTATCTGTATTATTAAAGTTTATACCCTGTCTTGCAGCGCTGTATCGTCTGTCAAAATAACAGATTTCAGCTCGTTTGGAGCTTGTCTGCATAACAGGCTTTTGCTGTATGGCAGGTTTGTTTTGCCTTTTTGTAACAGGTTTTGTAACATTTCTTTTTACGGTTACTTTTCTTGTTGATTTTATTTTAAACTTTTTTGCTGCAAGCGCAGCTGCTCTCTTTATAAAGCGAACAGTTTTCTGAGCGGTATTAAGCTCTTGAGGTTTGCGCCTTGTAAAAGGAAGACTCTCGATTTCTTGGTAGCCGTCCTTGCCAATGAACTTTGTACTCAAAATAATTTCTCCTATCTCATTAACTGTTACATTCTTGTAACAAACTTAACACTATTATTATAACAAATAGTAACAAAATTGCAATAGAAGAATTAAAAACCGTAATCTTATCCAGTAATTAGCACAAATCTAACAGCGTATATTATGCAAGAGATACAATAATTCTCAAAATCAATTATACTTTAAGTTATCGACTGTTAAATTCTTTAACTTATTGTAATATTTATTTAATGCCTCAATAGCACCGTTAAAGTCGTGTTCCTTGTAATTTCCGCACTCCGCGGCAGTATTTCCCGGAATTTCGCCTGTGTGATTCTTACATTTAAAAACAGTGTCTTTAATAAGCTCAAGGGCATCTTCCTGCGACATATCTCTTACAAGAAAATAAAATCCCGTTCTGCAGCCCATAGGGCCAAAATAAATTACCTTATCCGCATATTTGCTGTTGCGTGAATATGTTGCAAAAAGATGTTCAATAGTGTGCATAACAGGGTTAGGCAGAAACGGCGGAGTATTCGGCCTAATAAATCTCATATCGTATGTTGTAATGTCACCGTCAATTCTCGATACATAAACACCCGGTTCAAGTGTATCGTGATTTACCTGAAAGCTTGCAATTCTTTCCATTATAAAAAACCTCTTTCTTATTTAATAGTTTTAAGCGTAGTCTGCAATACCGGTAAAGCAAATGTTAAGGTCAACTTCGCCGTCAATACCGTCAACCTTACCTGCGGTTGTATATTGCCACATCGAAAATTGATAGTAAAATTCAGGCGTGTCGCTGTATTCGCAGTACCAAATGTCATAGTCCTTTAATCTTGAAAGGTCATATTTAAAATAAAGTTCACGGCTCGGAGAGTAAATAGATGCGGTATAGCCGTTTGATTCTACGGTCTGGCAGAATGCTCTTGCACATTCAGTTGCTTCGTAAGCAGAAACATTATCGGTTCTTGCATCATCATCTTTTACAATTTCCCAGTCATAAGCAACGGGATAATCAAGTTTGATGTCGCCGAGAATGTCTTTTACATAGTTTGCCTCCTCAATAGCCTCATCGGTATTAATTGCTTGGGAGAAGAAGTAAACACCGACTTTGATGCCGTTGTCTTTTGCCTCTGTAATATTTTTTATTGCATTTTCGTCTTGATACAGAGTTCCCTCTGTGCCGTAGCCTCTGCCGCCGATTCTTATCATAGCAAAGTCAATGCCCGAATTCTTAACTTTTTTCCAGTCGATAGTTCCGTTGTAATCGGAAACATCAACACCCTCTGTTGATGCCGCTTTACCGTTTACATTGTAATACTTAAAGTTAGCGTCGGCAGAAAAATTATTTTTATCGAGGGTATTTTTGGGAACATTGGCAAGTTCTGTTATCCAGATTTCTCCGAGAGTGGAATCGTTTATTAAAATTTTTTCTCCTGTGGTTTTTACTGTTGTATCTGTAGGAGTGGGGGTGTAGGAACTTTGTTCGGCAGTGCTTTCGCTCTTGCCGCCGCAGCCTGACAGTGCAACTGTGCTTACGAGGAGTGCCGAAATAAGTATGTATTTAATTTTTTTCATCATATTAACTCCTATTTTGTATTTATTAATGACAGGATAACACAAAAATAAATTTCTGTAAATAAAATAAGTCAAAATTTATATTGAAAATATTGTGAAAATTAAGTATAATAGAACAGTATAATGCAACAATATGGCTCACATTAAAGAAAGGAGTAGGGATTATGAATGCTGCAAAGGTTACAGGTTATGCCAAAAAGCCTAAAAAAGAGCTTATCAAAGCCATTGATGACTGTGTGTCGTTAAGTCAGCTTTTTGCGCTTATCCAGCATGAGAATATAACTATGCAAATGCATTCACAACCCGGCGCATCAAACCTTGCTCCAAAGGTTCTTTCAGCACAAGAGATTATAGATAAAAAAGACACTCCGCTTGAGCGTCTTAAAACTGAAATAAAAAAATCCATTTTAAAAAGCAAATAGCAGTTGTATCGAATTTTGTCGGTACAACTGCTGTTTTTTTGCTTTAAATATTTTGTTGAAAAGAATTGCTGAAGCCTGATAAATTTAGTGGTTTACAGAATACTTTGCCGGTCAATTACAATTGTAAAATTAACCATCGCTTTCTGCTAAACATAATTTTATCCAAAAACCTAAAATCAAAAAACAACCACAAGGAGCATTTTAAAGCGTTCTTCACCGAAAACTGCGTGAGGGTGTTTTGCAGGCATAACGATTGATTCGCCTTCTTTTAATATATACTCAATGTCGTCAACAGTAATTTTACCGACACCGTCAAGGCAGGTTACAAATGCGTCGCCACCCGATTCGTGAGTGCTGATTTCCTCGCCTTTATCAAAAGAAAAAAGAGTTACGCTTACTGCATCGTTTTGTACAAGGGTTTTGCTCACTACCATTCCGTCCTGATAAGCAACTTCGTCTTTTAATGTAAGCACCTGTGATTTGCTTATATTTTTCATTTTACCGTTTTT
Organism: Ruminococcus sp. FMBCY1; assembly: GCF_023921805.1. Lineage (GTDB taxonomy): Bacteria > Bacillota > Clostridia > Oscillospirales > Acutalibacteraceae > Ruminococcoides > Ruminococcoides intestinale_A. Next base: position 2,238,182 of record NZ_CP074197.1, read on the forward strand.
AAATAACATTTCCGTTGTAAGTACCTCCTTTGTTGAAAACATAATTATTTTTTACAATATTATCACATAAATACCCGATAAACTCAATAAAGTGATGCACAATGTATTGATGAATTTTTGAAAAGTGATATTTTCAATTGCGGATATTGATATATGAATTTTTTTGATGTAAAATAATAATGTTATACTGTTAAAAGGTTAAATTTAAGAAAGGCAAATTGAGAGGAAAATATGATTAAACTCAGAAGATTTTTGAAGGACTACAAAAAAGAATGTATTATCGGCCCTTTATGTAAGCTTTTTGAGGCAATACTTGAGCTTATTGTTCCGCTTGTAATGGCGGATATAATTGACAACGGTGTCACCAACGGCGACAAAGGCTATGTACTGCGTATGGGTCTTGTAATGGTTGCGCTTGCGGCAACGGGATTGCTTAGTGCGCTTGTGTGTCAGTATTTTGCTTCAAAAGCCTCACAAGGTTTTGGTACAAAGGTGAGAAGAGCGTTGTTTTCTCACATCAACTCACTTTCTCACGCAGAACTTGACAAACTCGGTACACCATCACTCATTACAAGAATTACAAATGATGTAAACCAGTCACAACAGATGGTTGCAATGACGATACGATTGCTCACAAGAGCACCGTTTATTGTTATCGGCTCAATTATTATGGCAATGACAATCAGCGTGAGAATGTCAATTATTTTTATAATTGCCGCCATTATTATCGGTCTTATACTTTATTTTGTAATGACAAAGAGTATTCCGGTTTTCAGCCTTATGCAGAAAAAACTTGATAAAATCGGACTTGTTTCAAGAGAAAACCTTTCAGGTAACCGTGTTATCAGAGCTTTTTCAAAGCAGAAAAGCGAAAAAGAGAGAATTGATAATTCTACGGAGGATCTTGCAGCTACTTCAATTCGTATTAGCAGACTTTCCGCTCTGCTTAATCCCGCAACTTATGTTGTAACGGATGTAGCGATTATTGCAATTATCTGGTTCGGCGGTATTAATGTAGATGCCGGTAATATGCAGACGGGTGATATTATTGCGCTTGTAAGCTATATGACGCAGATTTTGCTTGCAATGATAGTTGTTGCAAACCTTGTGCTTTTAATGACAAAGGGCAGTGCGTCGGCAGCAAGAATCAACGAAGTCCTTGAAACGGAGCCAAGCGTAAAAGAAACCACAAAAGAGATTATTTCTGTAAATACAGACGAAAACACACCGAAGATTGCTTTTGACAATGTTTCTTTCAGTTATGGCGGCGGTGATGATGAGCTTAGTAAAATCAGCTTTGAAATCAAGCGTGGCTCAACTGTAGGTATAATCGGCGGTACAGGCTCGGGTAAGAGTACGCTTATCAACCTTATTCCTCGTTTTTATGATGTAACACAGGGAAGCGTGGAGGTTGACGGCAGAAATGTTAAAGATTATTCTTTCAAACAGTTAAGAAAACAGATTGGCATAGTTCCGCAGCAGTCAATACTTTTTAAAGGAACTATCCGTGACAATATGAAATGGGAAAATCCTGACCTTTCGGATGAAAATATTATTACTGCGCTTAAAAACGCACAGGCTTATGAGTTTGTTTCAAAGCTGCCTATGGGACTTGACAGCCATGTTGAGCAGGGCGGTAAAAACTTCAGCGGCGGTCAAAGACAGCGACTCTGCATTGCAAGAGCAATTGCGGCACAGCCAAAGGTACTTATTCTTGATGACAGCTTTTCTGCACTTGACTTTGCAACAGATGCGGCACTCAGAAAAGCGCTTAGTCAGTACACTCATGAGATGACGGTTATAATTGTAACACAGCGTTGTTCAACAATTATGAATTCTGATTTGATACTTGTGCTTGATGACGGTATGCTCGTAGGTAAGGGCACTCACAAAGAATTGCTTAAAAACTGCGAAACCTACAAGGAAATCTGCCTTTCACAGCTTAGCAAATCGGAGGTGGAAGTTTGAAAAAATCAGTAGTAAGAAGAGTTTTAAAATATATAAAACCATACAAAGGATTGCTTGCACTTGCTATTTTAAGTGCGATTATAAGCGTTTCGCTTACTCTTTATATTCCTGTACTTACAGGTAATGCCATTGATAATATTATAGATAAAGGCAATGTTAATTTTGAAAATGTACTTCAAATAATTATTTATATAGCCGTCGGTGTTGCCGGTGTTGCGATTTTTCAGTGGACTATGACTTATTTTACAAATGTAATTTCATACAAAACAGTAAGAGATTTAAGAAGAGATGTTTTCTGTAAATTTAACGATGTGCCGCTATCGTACATTGACACACACTCGCACGGTGACCTTATCAGCCGAGTAATCAATGATGTTGATGCCGTAGGCGACGGCCTTTCACAGATGTTTTTGCAGTTGTTCTCGGGTATTGTTACAATTCTCGGAACAATGGTATTTATGTTTATAATTGACTGGAGAATTGCTCTTGCGGTAATTATCCTTACTCCGCTTTCGTTATTTGTGGCTGCTTTTATAGGTAAAATGACACATAACCGTTTTGCAAGACAACAGCAGTTGCAGGGCGATATTTCCTCATATGTTGAGGAATATGTGGGCAATCAGCGAATTGTAAAGGCTTTTTCATATGAAGACAGAGCTTTTGAAAATTTTGAAAAATACAACCAAGAACTTTACACGGTAGGCTTTAAAGCACAGTTTGCAGGTGCTCTTGCTAACCCGAGCACACGATTTGTAAATGCAACGGTGTATGCGGCTGTCGGTATATTCGGTGCAATTACAGCAATTGCAGGCACACTTTCGGTCGGACAGCTTTCGTGTTTTTTAACCTATGCAAACCAATATACAAAGCCGTTCAACGAAGTAACGGGCGTGCTTACGCAGTTGCAGACAGCTATTGCGGCGGCGGGAAGAGTATTTGATGTGCTTGACGCCGAAGACGAACCGAAAGATAAGCCTGATTCAATTAAAGTTGAAAATTGCAAAGGTAATGTTAAAATTGAGAATGTCAACTTCTCTTATGTAAAAGACAAGCCTCTTATTACAAACTTTTCTCTTGATGTAAAGAGCGGAAGTCACATTGCAATTGTAGGACCTACAGGCTGCGGCAAAACAACATTTATAAATCTTCTTATGAGATTCTACGATACCGACAGCGGTAAAATATCGGTTGACGGTGTAGATATAAAAGATATGGAGCGTGACGAGCTAAGAAAGCTGTACGGAATGGTTTTGCAGGACAGCTGGTTGTTCTGCGGCACTATTATGGAAAATCTTAAGTACGGCAATCCGAACGCTACAGACGAAGAAGTTATTGAGGCTGCAAAGGCGGCATATGCGCACAGCTTTATAAGAAGAATGCCTGATGGTTATGACACTATGATTTCAGAGGGCGGCGGTAACCTTTCGCAGGGACAAAAGCAGCTGCTCTGTATAGCAAGAGCAATGCTTTCCAATCCGACAATGCTTATTCTCGACGAGGCTACTTCGTCTATTGATACACTTACGGAAATTCGTGTTCAAAAAGCCTTTGCAAAGATTATGCAGGGCAGAACAAGCTTTGTTGTTGCACACAGACTTTCTACGATTAAGGAAAGCGATGTTATTCTTGTTATGCGTGACGGTAATATCATTGAGCAGGGCACTCACGAAGAATTGCTTGCAAAGGGCGGTTTCTATAAGAAACTTTACGAAAGCCAATTTGCAAAGTAAAACGGTGTCACTGAGTGACACAATTATAAAAAACTATATATTATCAGGTTAAAATACTTGGAACAAATGTTTTGAATTTGTAACCTTTTTGCTTATAAAGGTTACAACAAAGCTCTTAAGAGTCGCAAAAATCCCAGATTTTATGGAGGTTTTGCGGCTCTTTTTTGTATTATAATTTCGCTTGAGAATTATAAATTAAAATAAGGTAAAAATAATTTCAAATCTGAAAAATATTACTTAGGTTTGTAAATTTTATTTCATTTTGTGCTATATTTATCTTGATTTTTATCAGCTGATGGGGTATAATGATAGCAAACGGTGGCATAAGGTGTCATTTAGTGACTGAATGATACTCAAAAAACCGAAATTCAGTTCTAAACGGAGGTGGGCAAAATGTTTTCCGGAATGTCTAATAATTCAATCGATGCAAAAGGACGAGTTGTTTTGCCTGCAAAATTCCGTGACGAACTCGGAGAAACCTTTTATGTAGCACAGGGATTTGGCACTCCTTGTATTCAGGTTATGTCTAAGGAAGTTTTTGAGCATTTCTGTTCACAGATTATGCAGCTGCCCGCTAACAAAGCTATGATTCTCCAATATACTTTTACGGCAACCGCTGTTGAAGTATCGCCTAATTCACAGGGCAGAGTTCAGCTTCCGCAAACTTTAAGGGAGAACGCAAAGCTTGACAGCGATGCTCTTGTAATCGGTCTTAATAATCGTATTGAGATTTGGAGCAAGTCAGTGTTTGAGGATTATGTAAATTCACAGAAGGAACAGCTTGCCGACGCAGTTGGCAGCCTTTCATTCGGATAAGGAGCAAGCTATGGAATTTAATCATATTCCCGTCCTGCTCAATGAAACCATCGAAGGGCTTAATATTAAAGAAAACGGCATTTATGCCGATGGTACTGCAGGCGGTGGGGGACACAGCAGTGAGATTCTAAAACACCTTACTACAGGTAAACTTATCTCAATTGACCGTGATCCCGATGCTATCCAAACGCTTACAAAGCGTTTTTGCAAAAATGAAAATTCAATAATCATAAAGGGCAACTTTGCAGACATTGCCGAGCTTTTAAAGCAAAGAGGCGTTGGCAGACTTGATGGGGTTATGCTTGACATCGGTGTTTCTTCTCATCAGCTTGACACAGCCGAACGGGGATTTTCTTTTCACGAGGATGCTCCTCTTGATATGAGAATGAGCCAAAGCGGTACAACAGCCGCAGATTTGGTAAATTCGCTTCCTTTTGAAGAATTACGCAGAATTATTTACACCTACGGTGAAGAAAAATTTGCGGATTCCATTGCAAAGGGTATTGTGAAAGCGAGAGAAGAAAAGAAAATTGAAACTACCTTACAGCTTGCCGAGATTATCAAACAGAATGTTCCGCAGAAAGTGCGAAGAGAAGGACATCCTGCAAGAAAAACATTTCAGGCTATAAGAATAGCGGTAAATGACGAACTCGGAGCACTTAACAGAGGTCTTGACGGAGCGTTTGAAATGCTCGGTTCGGGCGGAAGGCTTGCGGTTATTACATTCCATTCGCTTGAGGACAGAATTGTTAAGCAAAAAATGGCGTCATGGTGTAAGGGATGTACTTGCCCGAAAGATTTTCCGGTGTGCGTATGTGGCAATAAGCCCAAGGCAAAACTTATTACCAGAAAACCGATTTGTGCAAATGGGACAGAATTGGAATTAAATCCCAGGGCGAGAAGTGCAAAGTTGAGAATATGCGAAAAAATATAGTTTTTTCTTTGGTAGCTATGGACAAATGAGCTAAATTGTAGTAAAATATAACAAAGCTGTAAATAAGGTTACAGATACTATTAGTAGTAGCTTTTTTATACTGCAATTACTATATGTACGCATAATATAGGACTTTAAAGACGATTTATCGTGCTTTAAATACGTATAATTCTTTTAAAATGTTAAATTTGTGAAATATTTTGCTCGTTTTGAAAAATGAGTATATTGTGTGTTTTATTATAAATGATATCGGAAAGGCACAGGGTGCAGAATATGGCATATGAAAACAGAAACGCAGCTTATGATTTGAGTCTTTTTGACCAGGCTTCAGCAGCTCCTTTGCCAAAGCGTGACGAAGAAGTAGAAAAGGTAAAAGAACCTAAGAAAAAGACCGGTAAAAAAGTAATTTCTCTGCCGGAAGAGGAATTACATAAAATCAGAAAGCGCAGACACAATCCGCTTAAGGTTGCACTCGGTACAATCGGCGGTGCAGCTGTTGCAATGATTATTGCAACAATTATTGTGGGACAGGTAAGAATCACAGAACTTAATCAGCAGATTATTACCGCAAAAGAAACACTCTCAAATGCACAGAGTGTTTATACACAGACAGAAATGAGCTTGCAGGCAAAGCTTAGCTCATCAGACATTGAAAAATATGCCGAAAACCAGCTTGGTTTGACCAAAGCATCAAGTTCTCAGCAAGAATTTGTTTCACTATCGGGTGGAGATAAGGCAGAGGTTACTTCTCCGGAAAGTGAAAACCTCTTTACTCAGTTTATCAGCTCAATAGCAAATCTTTGGTCATAACATAACGGCAAACTTAATACAAATGTTATGGAGGAATAAGAGTTAAGACTGTGTCTTGGCTCTTTTTTCGGTATAGAACAGTTATTGTAAAATATTTACATTTTTATAAGGCTATTGCGGTTGAAAGGAGAAATTTTGTTGGAGAAAAACGATTTTACTAAAAAAGAAAAGAAAAAGAAGGCCGCAAAGGGTCCTAATCAGCGCCTAAGACACAGAACGGCAGTTCTTATTGTACTTATTCTTGTTATCGGTTTTGGCGCAATTGTTGCAAGACTCGGTTATCTTACCACTATACAGAGCGGAAAATTGCAGCAGGCTGCGGTTGAACAACAGCTTATGGACAGAAAACTCCCCGCAAAGCGTGGTACGATTTATGATTCAAACGGCAAGGTACTTGCGGAAAGTGCATCTGTATGGCAGGTAGTTATGTCGCCTGCGAATATAGATACCGATAAGCAGAGAGAGGCTGTTGCTTCCGGTCTTTCTGAAATTCTCGGACTTGATAAGGCAGATTTGCTTGAAAAGACAAAGCAGAACAGCTACTATGTAGTTGTAAAGCGTAAGATTGAATCTGATACAAGAACAAAAATTCTTGAACTTATCGATAAACTTAAGAAAGACTACGACTGCAGCGATTATGCGGTACAGCTGCAGGATGACTACAAAAGATATTACCCGAATAACGACCTTGCGTCTAATGTAATTGGATTTACAGGCAGCGATGAACAGGGTCTTGAGGGTATTGAGTATGAGTACGATACTTATCTTAAAGGTACAGCGGGCAGAATCGTAACCGCCAAAAACTCAATAGGTACTGAAATGCCTTTTCAATATGAGCAGAATGTTGCAGCTAAGGACGGTAATAACCTTTATCTTACAATCGACTCAACAATTCAGTCTATTTGTGAAAAATATATGGCACAGGGTATCATTGATAATGATGTTCTTAACAAAGGCGTATGTATATTGATGGATGTAAATACAGGCGCTATTCTGGCTATGGTTACGGCAAACGGTTATGACCTTAACAATCCTTATCAGCTTTCAGACGAAGAACAGAAAAAAATAGACGCTCTTCCCGAAAATGAACAGGATGCAGCGGAAAGTGCGGCTTTGTCAGCAATGTGGCGTAATAAGGCTGTTGCCGATACTTACGAGCCGGGTTCTGTATTTAAAATGTGTACAGCGTCAATGGTTCTTGAAGAAGGTCTTGTAAATCCGGACACAAGTACATTTTATTGTGCGGGTTCAATGACAATCGCTGATGCCGATCCTATTCATTGTCATAACCTTGCAGGCCACGGCACACAAAGCTTTACAGAGGCAATAGTAAACTCTTGTAACCCTGCTTTTATGCAGATGGGACAGTTGCTTGGCATTAACAAATATACACAGTATTATAAAGCATTCGGTTTTGCGGACAAAACAGGAATTGACCTTCCCGGTGAGGCTGATGACCAGTTCTTTACAGATATGGATGAAGTTGACCTTGCGGTAGGTTCATTCGGTCAGAACTTTAAAATCACACCTATTCAGATGATTACAGCTTGTGCCGCTGTTGCAAACGGCGGTTATGTACTCCAGCCTTATGTGGTTTCAAAAATCACAGATTCAGATGGCAATGTGGTAAAAACCGTTGAAAAGACAGTTAAGCGCCAGGCTGTTTCAAAAGAAACATCTGATAAGATGAACGAAATTCTTGAATACAACACATCAACTGCAGGTTCGACTTCGGGTTATGTTGCCGGTTATCGTGTAGCAGGTAAGACAGGTACTTCCGAGAAAAAGGGTGGGGAAATAATCAGTAACTATAAGGAAGACTATATTGCATCTTTCTGCGGATACGCTCCTGCCGATGACCCTCAGGTTGCTATGCTTGTATTCTTTGATACACCAAACGGTGCTTCATACTACGGTTCTCAGGTAGCATCTCCTGTATTTATCAATATTATGACAGAGGTTCTTCCTTATCTTGACATTAAAACAAGCTACTCGGATGACGAGCTTGAGTATATTGATACAGTAGCCGGTTCTTATGTTGGACTTTCAGTATCCGAGGCTACAACAAATGCAGAAAATGACGGCTTTACAGTTACTGTAAAGGGCGAGGGCAATAATGTTATTTCTCAGATCCCTGCTCCGTCATCACAGATACCTAACGGCGGCAACATTGTGCTTTACACAGATGAGGCAAGTACAGCCGAAAAAGTAACAGTACCGAAGCTTGTGGGATATTCGGTTTCTGAGGTAAATGCCGTTGCAAGCTCATACGGACTTAATGTAAGCCTTGTGGGTGCGGCATCGGGCAGTGTAGTAAGTACATCACAGGATATAGCAGAGGGCACTATGGTAAGCGAAGGCTCACTTATTACCGTAACCTTCAGTTCGTCGGTGAGTGTGAACGATTAAAATTTGCGGTTCAGAGGGGACTGCAATGTTAAATAAACCATTGGGCAGGGCTTTGATTATTCAAGCCCTTTGCCCGTATGAAAGGAACGATAATTAATGGTATATGGAATTTGGACTTTTGCAGCGGCTATCGTTGCATTTATTATTTCTGCGGTTGCGGGTGCATTTTTAATTCCAATGCTTCGCAAACTTCACTTTGGTCAGACTATTCTTGAAGACGGCCCTAAGTGGCATAAGAAAAAACAGGGTACTCCGATTATGGGCGGTTTTATGTTTATTATAGCTATTACAGCCGTTACATTAATAAGCACAATTGTATATATGTGCATCGGTAAGAATTTCATAAACCTTTATTTTGCGGATATTAATAAAGAAACCGTAATGATATTTGCGGGACTTTTCCTTGCCCTTGCAAACGGTGCTATCGGTTTCATTGATGACTACACCAAGGTAGTAAAAAAGCGTAATTTAGGTTTGACAGCAAAGCAAAAACTTATTTTACAGTTTGCCGCCGCTATTGTTTATATTATTATTCTTGCAGTTGCAGGCTGCGGCACTGCAACAACAATTCCTTTTGTTGGCAGAGTTGACCTCGGATTTTTCTACTACATTATTTCGGCAATTGTAATTGTCGGCATTGTCAATGCGGTAAATCTTACCGACGGCGTAGACGGTCTTGACGGTTCAATTACATTTTTTGTATGTATAAGCTTTATGGTAATAGCATGTATGATGAGCGCTCTCGGTGTAACAGCGTGGAGTGCGGCATCGGCAGGTGCTTGCCTTGGTTTCCTTGTTTGGAACTTCCACCCTGCAAAGGTATTTATGGGCGATACAGGTTCACTTTTCCTCGGCGGACTTGTATGTGCAATAGCTTTTGCTGTTGATATGCCTATACTTCTTCTTCCGATAGGTATTGTTTACCTTTGTGAGATGTTCTCTGTTATTTTACAGGTTAGCTACTTTAAGGCTACCCACGGCAAAAGATTATTTAAGATGAGCCCTATTCACCATCATTTTGAGATGTGTGGCTGGAGCGAGGTTAAGATAGTAAGCGTATTCAGCATTGTAACAGCAATATTCGGCGTGATTTCTGCGTTGATTGTTTACTTTGGTGTAGTTGCTTAATTTATTTTTTCAGACTGACGGGAGGTTTTGCGAATGGCTCCGTATCTGAATATGATACTCAAGGCTGATATAAACAGAATATATGACGAGAAATATCTTGAAGCAGAGCAGGCTAAGAAAGAGAAATTCTTTAACGCTCCTAAAAAGAATTCCGCAAATTCTACAGGTAAAAAGCGCAGAAGAAAGCCGGGTTGGATTACAACGGGTATGGGTATAGATTTGCCGTTCTGCATTATTATTCTTGTGTTGCTTACAATAGGCTTGATTATGATGTTTTCGGCAAGTTACCCGGTCGCATACTATAGCCTTGGCAACAGTTACTACTACCTTGTAAGACAGTTGATTTTTGCCGCTATCGGCGTAGCGTGTATGTTTGGTATTTCGTTTTTTAACTATAATAAGCTGCACAGAGTTGTTCCTCTTATTATGGGTATTTCATACCTTGCTTTGATAATTGTACTTATCGTGCCGTCAGGCGAAGCAGGCGTACACCGTTGGATTCCTTTAGGTCCTTTTAATATTCAGCCGTCAGAGATTGCAAAGTTTTCTACAATACTTTTCTTTGCTCATTGGTGCAGTAAGCATTATGATAAAATGCAGTTGCCGAAATTCAGTGTACTCCCCGGTATTACAGTATTCGGTACGACTGCAATGTTACTTTTCCTTGAGCCTCACTACTCGGGTATCGTTATTATTGCAATGCTTACCGTCCTTATGCTTTACATTGGCGGTATGAAAACAAGATACCTTGCAATAGGCGGTATTATTCTCGGCGCATTGGTAATTGTGCTTGCTATGACAGGCGGACTTACATATGCTATGAGCCGTATGGACGGTTGGGGACAGTCGCTTGAATACACAACCGAAGATATGTGGCAGACAACATGGCAGACAAGAAACTCACTTTACGCAATCGGTTCCGGCGGACTTTGGGGTCTCGGACTCGGTCAGTCAAGACAGAAATTCCTTTATTTGCCTGAACCGCAGAACGACTTTATTTTTGCTATTGTAGTTGAGGAACTCGGACTTGTGGGTGCAGTCCTCATACTTCTTATATTTGCACTTCTTGTATGGAGAGGAATTACACTTTCACTTCGTTCAAAAGATAATTTCGGAAAACTTTTGGGTATAGGTCTTACTTCACAGATCGGTTTGCAGGTAATACTTAATATTCTTGTAATTACCGACTGGTTGCCTAATACAGGTATCAGCTTGCCGTTCTTCAGTTACGGCGGCAGTTCGCTTATTATGCTGCTTGCGCAGATGGGACTTGTGCTTTCGGTTTCAAGAACGGCAAACATCGAAAAGCAGTAAGTGTTTGGAGGTATATAAATGAGAGTTTTACTTGCAGGAGGAGGCACGGCAGGACATATAAACCCTGCTCTTGCCATCGCAGGATTTATAAAGCAGAAGAAACCCGATACGGAATTTCTTTTTGTGGGCAACAAGGGCGGTATGGAAGAAACCCTTGTTCCGCAGGCAGGATATAATATGAAATTCATTGTTATCAGCGGTTTTAACCGTAAGCTTTCACCGAAAGGCTTGGTTGACAATGTAAAAACTGTAAAAAGAACAATCACTTCTTCTATTGACGCAAAGAAAATTATAAAAGAATTTAAACCTGATATTTGCATCGGTACAGGCGGATATGTTTCAGGTCCGGTTATCAGAGCTGCCGCAAAGCTCGGTGTAAAAACCGTTATTCACGAGCAGAATGCTTATCCGGGAATTACAAACAAAATGCTCGCAAAAGAAGTTGACAAGGTAATGCTTGCAGTGCCCGACGCTAAAAAGCATTTTGATAAAAAGGCGGATTTTGCCGTTACGGGTAACCCTGTAAGAAGTAAAATCCTTACAGCAAACAGGGAAGAGGCACGGGCAAAGCTCGGTGTTGACGAAAGACCTGTAGTGCTTTCATTCGGCGGCAGTCTTGGTGCAAGAAAAATTAACGAGGGTGTAGCCGATTTAATTGCAAGGAGCGGAATAGACGGAAGATACCAACATATTCACGCTTACGGCAAATACGGAAAATGGTTCCCCGACCTTTTGAAAGAAAAGGGCTGTGACCTTGAAAAAGCTGACAATCTCGATATAAGAGAGTTTATTAATGATATGGATGTTTGTATGGCGGCTGCGGATTTGGTAATCTGCCGTGCAGGTGCTATTACACTTAGCGAAATTCAGGCACTCGGCAAACCCGCAATTCTTATTCCGTCACCGAATGTTGCGGAAAATCATCAGTATCACAATGCTATGGCGCTTGTTAATGCAGGTGCTGCCGATATTATTGAAGAAAAGGATCTTACAGGCAGATTGCTTATGCAAAAGGCAGACAATATGCTTTCAAATCCCGAAAAACTTGCCGAATATGCAAAAAATGCAAGAAAAACCGCTATAACAGACGCTAACGAGAGAATTTACTCCGTTATAAAAGGTGTGCTTGGTCTTGTGTAACACATTTTGCATCTGATACATAGAATGTAAAGGTATTTTATGTAGGAGGGTGTTATTGTGTCAAGACTTCTTGTTACGGGACGGGAAAAGCTCAGCGGTGAAGTTAATGTTCAGGGTGCAAAAAACAGCGCCTTGCCGATTATTGCGGCTTCGGTTCTGACAAAGGGCGAGAATGTGCTTTTCAATTGTCCCGCTCTCTCGGATATTGAGGCATCCTCGCAGATTCTTCGCTATCTCGGCTGTAATGTAAAGCGATTTCATACTACTATGCTCATTACCGCTGACGGATTGTGCAGAAATGACATTCCTGATGTTCTGATGAGAAAAACAAGAAGTTCAATTATTTTTTTAGGTGCTGTTCTTGCACGGACGGGTGCGGTCAAACTTTCGTTCCCCGGCGGATGCGATCTTGGACCTCGTCCTATAGATATGCACCTGAATGCACTCATACAAATGGGTGCGGAAATTGTAGAAAAACATGGCGTAATAGATTGTACTGCACCAAAGGGGCTGAAAGGCACAAAAATAGCTCTTTCGTTTCCGAGCGTAGGTGCAACCGAAGATATTATGATAGCCGCAAGTACCGCTGACGGTACAACTACAATTATAAATGCCGCTTGCGAACCTGAAATTTGCGACCTTGCAGATTATCTCAACAGTTGCGGAGCAAAAATCAGCGGCGCAGGCGAGGGAGTTGTTGTGATAGACGGTGTTTCGTCGCTTAACGGCACTCAACACACAATTATTCCCGACAGAATAGTTGCGGCAACTCTTATGTCTGCTGCGGCTGTTACTCAATCAAAAATTACGCTGAAAGGAATTGTGCAGAGTCATCTCGGAACAGTTATTCCCGTTCTTGAGGAGGCAGGCTGCAAGATACGCTCAAGCGGCGGAAATCTTACGATATCCGCACCGCAAAAACTTTCGGCTATCAGAACTATTCGTACAATGCCGTATCCCGGTTTTCCTACCGATGCTCAAGCACCTCTTATGGCAGTTGCAAGCGTAGCGGAAGGAACTACCGTGTTTGTCGAAAATATTTTTGAAAACAGATACCGACATACAGGCGAACTTTCCAGAATGGGTGCAAAGATAAAAACAGAAGGAAAGGTTGCCGTTGTAGAGGGTGTGCGGTCACTGTACGGAGCAAAAGTTGATGCGCCCGATTTGCGTGGAGGAGCGGCACTGGTAATTGCCGCACTTTCGGCAGACGGTGTTACCGATATAGGTAATTCGGAGTATTTGGAAAGAGGATATGAAAATATAGAGCTTATGCTCGGTTCTTTGGGTGCGAGTATATCAAAGCTTTAGGATGGGTATATTTGTAAGGAGGATAATATGGCAGAAGATAAGAGGAAGGAGCTTTCGGCGGAAGAACGCAGAAAAATCGGAAAGCAGCGAAAGCAGGCTGCCAAAGAGGCACAAAAGTACCGAAAAAACAGGGAAAAGGCAGTAAAATCCTCCGCTAAACAGGAAAATAAAGACAGTGCCAAAAAGCAGAATGAGCCTAAAAAACAAGGCGAAAACAAAAAGCCGAAAACCGCACCGTCAAAGAAAAATTACAATGCACAAAAGGCAAAAGCAACAAAAAATAATACAAAATCCGAAAAAAAGACAGAGAACAAATCTCACAGCAAAATTGAGCAAAAACTCAATGAACAGATGAAAAAGCAGAGAGATGATCTCAGTCAGGAAGAACGCTTTATAAGAAAAAGTGAAAAGAAAATCAAAAATCTAAAGCCAAGGGCTTATGATGACGGTTTTTATATAGATGAATTCGGTGAGCGCCAAAAGCAGCAAAGAGTTGCCCAAAGTATTCACGAGCAGGAAAATGAAAAAGTTAAGCGCCTTAAAAAGCCTATGACTTCAAATCAAATTAAAAAACGCCGAATTATGGCGTCGGCAATTACCTGCGGCGTGGTGCTTTTAATCGGCGTAATTTTGTCGCTTACAGTTCTTTTTAAAACCGAAAAAATTGAGGTAGAGGGAAACAGCTTTTACAGCGAAGATCAAATACTTTCGTATGCAAATGTAGCTTTGCAGAGTAATATTTTTGTGGGTAAAATGACTGCAACACCCGATAAAATTGCAGAGAAACTGCCTTATGTCGAATCTGCAAAAGTTGATTTTGTAGTGCCCGATACAATAAAAATAACCATAACGGACGCTGTTCCGTCTTATGTTATTATAAATGACGGAAAATTCCTGCTTATCAGTTCAAAAGGCAGAATACTTGATGTTATGGCTGACAATTCGTCAAACTACCCCGTACTTTCAAGCAGTTCACTTAAAAATACAACAGTCGGCGAATATGTATCATACAGCGATGAAAATGTGCCTGTAATTCTTGAAGAAATTTCCGACTCGTTAAGCAAAAATGAATTTAAAGGAATAACGGGTATTGATGTTACAAATACAGCGAATATAGAGCTTGTTTATGACAACAGAATAGCTGTTATTATCGGTTTGCCGGAAGATATTGATTACAAAATCAGAACGGCAATGGCGATAATAACCGAAAAGCTTGACCCTAACAAAACAGGTGCAATTTACGGTACTCTTGATGTTTCATCTTGCAGTACGACAAAGACATCAAGATTTAATCCTAACGAAACAATAGCGGTTACTACTGCGCCTGTCGGTACTACAATTGCGTCACAGGCTGCTGACAATACTTCCCCTGCTGTAACAACACCGCCTGCTACACTTGCCACTAATAGCAACGGCAATTATGTAGGCAGTATTCCTGCAACCGGCACAGATATAGGAAACGGTATTGTTGCTTTTGATACTGACGGCGACGGTATTGCAGAATGTTTTGATACCGACGGTGACGGATACGCCGATGTATATGGCTCGCTTAATTCGTCAGGCTCGAACGGTTCAGACAACAGCTCCGACAGCTATTCTGACGGCAGTGACGGATACAACAGCGGCGAACCGTCAGAAGATTATTCGACGCAGTATGATGACCCGAATAATTCGTATTTATAATTCTTATATGTAAATATTTGACATAATAAAAAGCATTTTAGAGAAAAATATATTTGTGTAAACAAATAGGAATAAAATGGAATCAGCAAATTAAAAAAAACACGCAAAAGCATTGATATTTTTACAAAAGTGTGTTAATATATGAATTATAATCGCCTTAAATGTGATATTATGATTTATAGACGGGATGAATATAGATAACAAGGAGGATGTTTAAATGGCTTTTGAACTTGAATTGGAAAATGAGTATATGCCTAAAATTAAAGTAATCGGTGTTGGCGGCGGCGGCGGTAACGCTGTAAACCGCATGGTTGATATGGGAGTTAAGAATGTTGAATTTATCGCTGTAAATACAGATGAGCACGTTCTCAGACTTTCAAAGGCTTCACAGAAGGTACAGATCGGTGAGAAACTTACAAAGGGTAAGGGTGCCGGTTCTAAGCCTGACATTGGTAAGAGCGCAGCTGAAGAAAGCAATGACGAAATTGCAGCTCTCCTTAAGGATACAGATATGGTATTTGTTACTGCCGGTATGGGCGGCGGCACAGGTACAGGTGCAGCTCCTGTTGTAGCTAAGATTGCCAAGGATATGGGTATTCTTACAGTAGGCGTTGTTACAAAGCCGTTCGCTTTTGAGGGCAAGAGAAGAATGACACAGGCTGAGCAGGGTATTGCAGAGCTTTCTGCTTGCGTTGATTCACTTATCATTGTTCCAAACGAGAGATTAAAGTATGTTTCAGAAACAAGCATCACACTTCAGAACGCATTTGCTATTGCAGATGATGTTTTAAGACAGGGTGTTCAGAGTATTTCTGACCTTATTCTCCTTCCGGGTCTTGTAAACCTTGACTTTGCCGATGTTACTTCTGTAATGAAGGATGCCGGTTATGCTCATATGGGTATGGGCAGTGCAACAGGCAAAGATAAGGCTACTGTTGCTGCTGATATGGCTATTTCAAGCCCACTTCTCGAAACTTCAATTGACGGCGCTAAGGGTCTTATCATTAACATTACAGCTTCTGCAGATGTAAGCCTTGATGATATTGACGCTGCATCCACAATGATTAAAGATAAGGTATCTGAAGACGCTAACATCATTTGGGGTGCTGTTATTGACGATAAGATGGAAGATGCTATCAGCGTAACTGTTATTGCTACAGGTTTTAATGCCGACAGTCAGGTTGCTAAGAAAAAAGTTGAGGACAGTTTCCTTACAGAGGAGAAAAAACCAACTTCCGCACCTGCTGAAAAGTCAAAGAAAGATGTTACAGACGATGATGACGATACTTTCTATGACATTATGTCAATCTTCAATAAATAATTATACTTAAACTTTATGGAGCTGTAAAAAAACAGCTCCAATTTTTTAAAATTGTTTATGCAGAAACCGCATAACATAATGCAAAAATATTATAATTCGCATTATGCGGAGTGTTGTATTTATTGGGGGAATTGTTTATAATAAAAACATAATTAAAATATTCTTGCAGGTTGGTGACGATTGACCTGTTGTATGTACTGATTAGTAATAGTTGAAAATTTAATTTTATTAATTATGGCAATTTATCGCTGTAATTATTATCTTAGTATTAATATTTAGGAGATAATTATGCAGTTATTTAAGAATTTTTGTGACTATACACTTGATAAAAACGGTGTGCTTGAAAAATTTGAATTAAAGTATCCCGATAATTACAATTTCGGTTATGATGTTGTAGATGAAATGGCAAAGTGCGCACCAAACGATATTGCTGTTCAGTGGACAAATGTTCATAATGAAAGAAAGACATTTACTTTTTCTGATATTGCAACTTTGAGTAATAAAGCGGCTAACGCATTAAGAAATAACGGAGTAAAAAAAGGTGATAAGGTACTTGTGATTTTAAAGAGAAATTACGAGTATTGGTACATTGTGCCTGCTTTGCATAAACTCGGTGCGGTTGTTATTCCCGCAACAAATATGCTTACCCTTGATGATATTACCTACCGTATTGAAACTGCTAATATTAAATTCGCAGTTTCAACTCCTGATGATGTTACAGCCGAAACTTTGGTGCAGGCAAAGACAGTAAAATCTCAACTTGAAAAAGTATTTGTGGTTCGCAGAGATGTTGAGGGCAGCATTAACCTTACAAAGGAAATTGAAAATGCTGACGAAAACCTTGAAAGAGTACAGACGAAAGCAAAAGAGCCGATGCTGATTTATTTTACATCAGGCACAACGGGTTATCCAAAAGCGGTAATGCACAATCATACCTATACTTTAGCGCATATTGTGACCGCAAAATTTTGGCAGAATGTCAAGGAAAACGGGCTTCACCTTACGGTAGCGGAAACAGGCTGGGGTAAAGCATCATGGGGTAAAATTTACGGTCAGTGGCTCTGCGGTTGCGGAGTTATGGTGTATGACTTTGATATTTTTTCACCTGAAAAACTTTTAAAGGTGATTGAAGATTTTAAGGTAACTTCTTTTTGTGCACCTCCTACGGTTTACAGATATTTTATCAAAAAAGATATGAAGAAATTCGATTTGTCACACCTTGAGCACATTACAACAGCAGGTGAGGCACTTAATCCGGAAGTGTTTGAGCAGGTACATAAGCAAACAGGATTGCAGATTATGGAGGGATTCGGACAGACCGAATCTGTATTAATGCTCGGTAATTTGGTCGGAAGTACGGCTAAAATTGGTTCACTCGGCAAGCCCACACCCCTTTATAATATTATGATTGCCGACAATGAGGGTAACAGACTGCCTGCAAATGAAGTCGGAGAAATCGTTGTAATTCCGTCAGAAAATCAACACGGCATATTTATGGGTTATTGCGGAAATGAAGATTTGTACGCAAATGTGTGGAAATACGGCATATATCATACAGGTGATACTGCTTATATGGATGATGACGGCTATTATTGGTATGTGGGCAGAATTGACGACCTTATTAAAACAAGAGGTTACAGAGTAGGTCCGTTTGAAATAGAGAATGTGCTTATGGAGCATCCTGCCGTTATGGAATGTGCGGTAACGGGCATTCCCGATAAAGCAAGAGGTCAGGCGATTAAGGCGACAATCCACCTTGCCAAAGGATTTGATAAAAGCAAAGAGCTTATGCAGGATATAAAGCACTTTGTAAATTCAAAGGTTGCATCATATAAGCATATTCAGCATATTGAATTTATTGACGAAATGCCAAAGACTATCAGCGGTAAAATAAAGAGAATAGATATTAGAGATATTGACAGAACAAAACTCTGTTGATGATTGTGATAAGTAATCTCTATAAGCAAAAAAAGCCTTGCTTTCAATCTGAGAAAGCAAGGCTTTGTCTGTGTAACTGTTAAGTTGTGGTTTAGAAAAATACTTTGCAGATATATTCTGATAAACTATAATTCTACCAACTTTTTTAATAAATAACCTAAAACTAAGCATAAGACAACGAAAAATGCCGTTCTAAAATCAGAACGGCATTGGTTTTCGACTTGTCTGTATTAGTTTGCTCTGGTAACCTTACCTGAACGTAAGCAACGGGTGCAAGCATATACACGCTTTGGAGAGCCATCAACAATAGCCTTTACACGCTGTACATTAGGCTTCCAAGTTCTGTTGGAACGTCTGTGTGAGTGAGATACCTTGATGCCGAACTTTACATCCTTACCGCAGAAATCACATTTTGCCATGCGTCTGCACCTCCTTAAAAATCATTTTTCACATCTAACTTTGTTATAATAACAGAAAACGAACAAAAATGCAAGTGTTTTTTTAAAATTTCTTTTCTTGTTTTTTTATTTGCTTTATTATATAATAGTAATTATATATAGCTTAGGTGTGATTTTTATCTTTATGATAGATAAATTTTGCTCTGAAATATCGCTTAAATGGCTGTTTTTTGCTTTTGCTTGTTTTGTGGAAAATTAATGTCTTTAAAAACAAAATCAATTGCTAAATAAAATTTTGGAGGATAATTATGTTACAACAGATTTTTTCAGGCTCGTTTAATTTTTACGATGTTGTAGCCTATCTGGTAGCAGTTTTACTTATTATATTTTTAATTTTGCCGTTTCACGAGTGGGCGCACGCTTTTGTTGCGTATTTACTCGGTGACAAAGAGGCAAAAAGCCGTGGCAGATTAACTCTTAATCCTATAAGCCATATTGATATGGTAGGTGCGCTTGCAATGATATTTGTCGGCTTCGGTTGGGCAAAGCCTGTACCTATCAATCCCAATAACTTTAAAAAACCAAAGCTGGGTATGGCGCTTTGCGCTCTTGCAGGCCCTGTGGCAAATCTTCTTGCGGCATATGTAGGTTTGGTTATTTATTATATTTTAGCTTTTGCGTTCCCGTCATTCTTTTATTTGAATGACATAGGACTTATGATAAGAAGTTTTTTTGTTTTTTATGCATCTTGTAATGTCAGTCTTGCGGTATTTAACTTTATTCCGATTCCACCGCTTGACGGTTCAAAGATTTTATTTGCATTCTTGCCTTATAAGGCAATTGCATTTATGACAAAGTATGAAACAATTTTCTCTTTGGCACTTATCTTTTTAATCTTTACGGGCGGTCTTAGTACGGTGCTTGGTTTTGCCACAAACGGAATTTTGAATTTCTTAAGCGATATGGCATTGAGCCCTGTCAGATTTTTTGCAGAATTATTTTAAGAGGTAGAGCTATGGATTCACAGCCGTTGCAATACAGGTTGGAGGCATTTGAAGGTCCGCTTGATTTATTGCTTACCCTGATTTCAAAAAACAAAATAGATATTTACGATATACCGATAGCCGAGCTTATTGAACAGTACCTTGAGCAAATTAAGGTTATGCAGGAAAATCAGCTTGACATTGAGTCGGAATTTCTTACGATGGCGTCAAGACTTGTTTATATAAAGTCAGTAATGTTGCTCCCTAAGTATGAAGAAGAGGTTGAGGAGCTTAAAAAGGAGCTTACAGGACAGCTTATCGAATATGCAATCTGCCGTCAGATAGCCAAGAAATTCAGCGAGATTTACGATTACGACAGCTTTTGCAGAGAGGCGTCGCCTGTTGAATATGATCTCACATACAACCGTATTCATCCGAGCGAGGATATAGCAAAGGCATATGTAAGTGCAGTCGGAAGAGGAAAGCGTAAACTTCCGCCGCCGGAATCGGCATTCAGCGTAATTGTGGCACGAAAGTTTGTGTCTGTAAGCAGCCGAATTATTCATGTAATGCGTAAGCTGTGGAAAGGCAGAAGAATAGAGTATCAAGAACTTTTTGACGCCTGCGAAGAAAAGAGCGAACTTGTAGCGACTTTTCTTGCTACACTGGAACTTGTAAAAGGCAAGCGTGTTAGAGTTGACGGTGACGGCGACCACGCAATCGTTTATATGATAGATAACAAGGAGAACAAAAATGTATGATAAAAAAGCGGCAGTCGAGGCAATACTGTTTGCAAACGGTTCGCCGGCAGAGCCTGACAAAATAGCACAGGCAATAGAAGTGAAACCATCACAGGCCGAAAAATTAATTTTAGAGCTTATGGATGATTACGAAAAGCAGGAGAGGGGCATAAGAATAATTAAGCTGAATAAATCCTATCAGATGGTATCGGCTAAAAAATTTGCTCCCGAAATCCGTAAAGTTATGGACTTGCGCAGAAATACTCCGCTTTCGCAGGCGGCGCTTGAGGTGCTTGCCGTTGTTGCATACAATCAGCCTGTTACAAAGGCTTTTGTTGAGCAGGTGAGGGGCGTTGATTGCAGTGGTGTTTTGGGCAGTCTTACCACAAAGGGACTTGTCGAGGAAAAGGGCAGACTTGAACTTCCGGGCAGACCGTTGCTTTACGGAACAACCGAGAACTTTTTAAGATGTTTTAATCTTGAAAGCATAGAAAATCTCCCTCCGCTTCCCGAAAGTGACAAGACTGATAATTCAGACGAAAAATCCGAAGAAGAAAAGTCAAAAGAAAATAACAACGATGTTGAAAATACCGAAGTTGAGAAATAATTATGGCGTCAAGCAAGGAATATTTGCAGTTTGTTTTAGGACAACTCTCCGATTTGGAAGAAATTACTTATCGTGCTATGATGGGTGAATTTATTATTTACTATCGTGGTAAAATAATAGGCGGAATATATGATGACAGATTACTTGTAAAGCCTGTAAAATCCGCAATCCAATATATTCCGACAGCTGTATATGAGCTGCCGTATGAGGGAGCAAAGGAAATGCTTTTGGTGGATGAAGTTGATAATAAAGATTTTTTGACAGGTTTATTCAATGCAATGTATGACGAATTACCGATGCCAAAGGCGAAAAAGTAGGCAGTATTTATATTAAATCAGTAAGATTAAGTAAAATTGCTTTTAAAATGATAAACTAAACTCGGAGGAGGTTTTGCCTTGCTCTGGCTGTATATACTGCTGGGGATAGTCTTGTTTTTTGCAATAATTCTTGCTATTCCCATAAAGGTCTGCGTTCAATATAAAAAACAATTCTTTTGCAGACTTCGCATAGGCTTTGTAAAGATTATTCTTTATCCGCCTGTGCCAAAGAAAAAGAAACCCAAAAAGAAGAAAAAAACCGAACAACCGCAAAAGCCTGCTCCTAAAAAAGAGGAAAAACCTAATGATAACTTCTTAAAAGAGTTGGGACTTTCGGGGATTGTAAATCTTTTTACAAGGATTACAGAGCTTGCCGCAGGTGTATTAAAAGACTTTTTTGCACACATAATAATCAAAAGCTTTGCGTTAAGCATAAAAGTCGGAGGAAAAGACGCTGCCGATACGGCTATAAATTACGGCAAGGTTTGCTCGGTTGTCTATCCGCTGACAAGTGCGGTTATAAGTTCAATGAAATATACGCATTACGGTGTGGATATTCTTCCCGACTTTACGGAGGGTGCAAAAACCAAGATTGAGTTTTTTGCGATATTTAAAACAAGAATAGCACATCTTGTTAAAATAGTATTAAAACACGGCTTTAAGGCATTAAAAATGCTTATGGAGCTTAAAAATATAAAAGACAATTAACGATATTTATCGCATATCTGTTTGTGCAGTTATGACGATTATTCAATACAAAGGAGAATTACTATGGAACATCCTATCGGAAATCTTATGGACACTACTATGAACAAAATTAAGGAAATGGTAGATGTAAATACTATTGTCGGCGAGCCGATTACCGCTCCCGACGGTACACTCATTATTCCTGTTTCAAAGGTAACCTACGGTTTTGCGGCAGGCGGCTCGGATCTTCCTACCAAAAAAGAAAATAAAGATTGCTTTGGCGGCGGCAGCGGCGCAGGCGTTACAATTCAGCCTGTTGCATTTTTAACTGTTTATCAGGGAGAAGTAAGACTTGTTTCCGTTGACAACAACGGCAGTACCGCAGAGGGCATTGTGGGTATGATCCCGGATGTTCTTCAAAAAGTAAAGGGAATGTTCAGCAAGAAGAAAGATGCCGATGATTTCTCGGAAATAACACAGGACGATATAGATATGGTGTAATTTATGGCAAAGCCTTCGCATAAAATTAGTTCGGAGGCGAGCTTATGAAAAAAATACTTTCCGTTATAGTTGTAGTTGTGGTGACATTAACGCAAACCGTACAGATTACGGCGTTTGCGCAGGAAACCGACAAGCCGGCAGTAAATGCACAGGCTTGCGTGCTTTATTGTGTTGATGACGGGAAAGTGTATTTTTCTGTAAATGAAAATAAAAAAATGAAACCTGCAAGTACCACAAAGCTGATGACTTCACTCATTACGCTTGAGTATGCCGATTCTGCCGACAAGGTTGTTGCTTTTACCAAGGATATGACAGCCGAGGGCAGTTCGATGTACCTTAAAGTGGGGGAAAAGGTTAAACTCAGTGATTTAGCGGCAGGAATGATGATGGCATCGGGAAATGACGCAGCAAATGCGGCGGCAATTTCTATTGCGGGCAGTGCAGAAAAATTTTCCGAGCTTATGAACAATCGGGCGGCTGTAATAGGAATGAAAAACACACATTTTGTTACACCGAGCGGACTTGATGACGAAAATCATTATTCTACGGCTTACGATATGGCTTTGCTTATGAGCTATGCGCTTGAAAACGAAAGTTTTGCAAAACTGACTTTGCAAAAAAGCGTTACGGTAGAATTCAGCGAACCGCAGTCAAAGAGAACAACCTATACAAACCATAACCGTCTGCTCTCTATGTATGAGTATTGTACGGGCGGAAAAACAGGCTACACAATGGCGGCAGGCAGATGTTTAGTTTCTTCCGCAAAAAAGGACGGACTTACATTTGTTTGCGTTACACTCAATGACAGAAACGATTGGAATGACCACATAGCTCTTTATAATTACGGCTTTTCCAAACTTGCCTGTGTTGAGTGTGATGATTCCGATTATTACCTTGAAATTCCGTGTGTGGGCGGTGATGACGAGTGCATCGGTGTTACGGGTACAAAGGGCAAAAATGTTGTAGTGCCTTTTGACAAGAAAAGCAATGTTGTACGAACCGCATATGTCGATAATTTCTTGTATGCACCTGTTAAAGACGGAGATATTGTAGGCAGAATAGAATACACGCTTGACGGCAAAACGCTTGCAAGTACAAATTTAACCGCTGTTGAATACAGCAATACGCAGAATAAAAACAAAAGTATTTGGACTAAGATAAAGGATTTTTTTACATATGGCAAAGAATGAACCAATAAGACTTCAAAAGTTATTATCACAATGCGGTATAGCATCAAGAAGAAAAGCAGAGCAGATGATTATTGACGGTCATGTAAAAGTGAACGGCAAAACCGCTCAACTCGGCGACAAGGTAAGACCGACAGATAAGGTATTTGTAAACGGTAAGCGTGTGCTTACCAACGCAAAGCCGTCTTACCGCTATATTATGCTCAATAAACCGAGAGGATTTATTACTACAATGAGCGATGACAGAGGCAGAAAATGCGTTGCTCAACTTGTGGAAAATGTGGGCACAAGAGTTTACCCTATCGGCAGACTTGACAAAGATTCGGAGGGAATGCTCATTCTCACAAATGACGGTGAGCTGGCAAACAAAATTATGCACCCGAAGAACAGCGTTTATAAAATTTACAGAGTAACAGTCCGTCCGTCTATTGACGAAGATCAGCTTGTTAAGCTTGAAACCGGTATTGAGCTTGACGGAGTAAAGACAGCCCCTGCAATGGTGCATGTACTTCATCAGGAACCGGGCAGAGTTGTACTCGAAATGATACTTCATGAGGGCAAGAACCGTGAAATCCGCCGTATGTGCGAGGCTGTGGGCCTTGAGGTTGCAAGACTTAAAAGAATACAAATCGGCGGCGTAAAAATGGGTATGCTGAAACAGGGCGATTGGCGTGACCTTACCGAAATTGAGGTAAAAAAACTGCTTTCAAACCCGTTTGTAAACGGAAAACAGCTTATTTAATCCAAAGCCTTAAAAACTTAACTTTTGGGGCAAAAAATCAAATAAAATCACAAGTTAAAATGCACAGTAAATCAGAATGTTTGTGCAAAATCATTGTTGTAAATATTCAAATTTTAAAAATAGCTTTGCTTTTTCCTTGTAGTTTGATAAATATTAGGATATAATGATATATGTGGTAAATTAGTATGCCGACTTATGCTATTTGTCGGCATATTCAATACATTGTATTGGAGGATGTTTAAGATGAGTATTGAAAAAATCAATCAGGCAAAGGCTGAAATCGCATCTACTTCTGCTTATAAAACAATAACAGAATTTTTTGATGCAGACAGCTTTACTGAAATTGATGCTTTTGCAAAGTCCGGCGAAGGTTTTGCAGAGGTTGTTGCAGGCTTTGGTACAGTTGAGGGTATGCCTGTTTACGCTTTCGCACAGAACAGCGACATTTGCGGCGGTGCTATGAGTAAGGCACAGGCTGCAAAGCTTAAAAAGATTTATGATCTTGCACTTAAAACAGGCGCTCCTGTTGTAGGTTTTTACGACAGTGTCGGCGGCAGACTTATGCAGGGTAATGAGCTTCTTGCAGGCTGCGGTCAGGTTCTTAACAGCGCTGCTGCGGTTTCGGGTGCGGTTCCGCAGATTTCGGTAGTTCTCGGAACTTGCCTTGGTACAAACGCTCTTAACGCAGCAAGTGCGGATTTTGTTATTATGAGTGAAAAGGCACAGCTTTCTCTTGATGTTACAGGCGAGAATGCAAGTGCGGAGTACAACGCAGAGCACGGTATTGCTTCTGTTGTTGCAAAGGATTCTGCTGAGGCTGTAGCTAAGGCTAAAGAGCTTGTTCTTTATCTTCCGTCTAACAATCTCAATACTGCTCCGGAGTCATTTGAGGAAGAGCCTGCAGACTGCGATTGCATCGTAGGTTCAACTGTTGACGGCGGCAGTGTTTATAAACTTTTTGACAACTACGGCAAAGACGCTAAAGTCAGACTTGCCCGTCTTGGCGGTTCGGTAGTTGGTATTGTAAAGACAAACGGCGGTGTGCTTTCATGTCCTGCAACAACGAAGATTGCAAAATTTGTTCGTTTCTGCGACGCTTTCTCACTTCCGATACTTACATTTGTTGACTGTAAGGGCTTTGAATCAATTAAGTCAGCTGCAAAGGCTGCTTCGGCTTATGCAGAGGCTACAACAGTTAAGATTTCTGTTGTATATGGTCAGGCTATCGGTTCAGGCTACATTGCACTTGCAGGCACAGGCGCAAACGCAGATATGGTTTACGCACTTCCACAGGCTGTTATTTCTCCTGTAAATGTTGAGGCTGCGGCATTTATTCTTGCAGCTGACGCTATGAATGTTCCTGTTGCAGAGCAGAAGGCAGTTGCCGAAAAGTTTGCGGCAGAAAATCTCTCTGCTTTCAACGCAGCACAGAACGGCTATGTTGACGGTATTGTTGAACAGCAGGATTTAAGAAAAACTCTTATTTCCGCTCTTGATATGCTTGCAGGCAAGAGAGTTCCTACAGTTGCTAAGAAACATTCAACAATCTGATAAATATGTTTGTTTAAATAAAGGGGATATTTAAAATGAAAAATTTAAGAATTACAGTAAACGGTACAGCATACGATGTTCAGGTTGAAGAGCTCGGCGGTTCTTCAGCTCCTGTTGCAGCAGCTCCTGCTCCGGCAGCGGCACCCGCACCTGCAGCAAAGCCGGCAGCTCCTGCAGGCGCAGCAGGTTCAGTAGTAGTATCAGCTCCTATGCCGGGTACAGTTGTTAATGTTGTTGTTTCAGCCGGTCAGTCAGTTAAAGCCGGTGACGACCTCGTATTTATTGAGGCTATGAAGATGGAAACTCCTGTAAAGGCTCCTCAGGACGGTGTAGTTGCAACTGTTGATGTTGCTAAGGGTGAGTCTGTAGATTCAGGTAAAACACTTGTTACTCTTAACTAATAACTGACGAAAGGGATGTCCGAAATGGCAAAGAAAATTAGAGTTACCGAAACTGCCCTGCGTGACGCACATCAGTCACTTATTGCTACAAGAATGACAACAGAGGAAATGCTCCCGATTCTTGATAAGCTTGACAAAATCGGTTATTATTCACTTGAGTGCTGGGGCGGTGCAACATATGACGCTTGCCTTCGTTTCTTAAATGAAGACCCATGGGCAAGACTTCGTACAATTCGTGAGCATTGTCCGAATACAAAGCTGCAGATGCTTTTCAGAGGTCAGAATATGCTCGGTTACCGTCACTATGCCGATGACTGCGTAGAGTACCTCGTTCAGCGTTCGGTTGCTAACGGTATTGATATTATCAGAATTTTTGACGCTCTTAACGATATTAAGAACCTCAAAACAGCTATTAACGCTGCAAAGAGAGAAAACGGCAAGGCAGAGGCTCAGGTAGCAATCAGCTACACAACAGGCCCTGTATTTACTGATGAGTACTATGTAGAGTACGCAAAGAGAATTGCCGATGCAGGCGCAGATTCTATCTGCATTAAGGATATGGCTGCATTGCTCACACCAACAGCAACAGAGAGCCTTGTTAAGGCTATTAAAGAGGCTGTTGACCTTCCTGTTCAGCTCCATACACACTACACATCAGGTCTTGCATCAATGTGTCTTTTAAAGGGTGTTGAGGCAGGCGCTGACGGTATTGATACTGCTATCAGCCCACTTGCACTCGGTACTTCACATGCTCCTACAGAGTCAATGGTTGCCGCTTTTGCAGGCACACCGTATGATACAGGTCTTGACATTAAGCAGCTTGCTGAAATTCGTGCTTACTTTATGACTCTTCGTGAGAAATACTTTAAGAACGGTCTTCTTGATCAGAAGATGCTTGCTACAGATGCTAAGGCTCTTATCTATCAGGTTCCGGGCGGTATGCTTTCTAACCTTCTTTCACAGCTTAAGCAGGCAGGCAAAGAAGACAAGCTTACAGAGGTACTTGAGGAAGTTCCGAGAGTTCGTAAAGATGCAGGTTACCCACCGCTCGTTACTCCTACATCACAGATTGTTGGTACACAGGCTGTATTCAATGTAATTACAGGCGAGAGATACAAGATGTGTACAAACGAGTTTAAGGGTCTTGTTGCAGGCGAGTACGGCACAACACCAATGCCGATTGATCCTGCATTCCAGAAGAAGATTTGCGGCGATAAGAAAATTATTACTTGCCGTCCTGCAGATTTACTTGAGCCGGAGCTTGATAAGCTCAGAGGTGAGATTTCACAGTGGATTGAGCAGGAAGAGGATGTTCTTTCATACGCTCAGTTCCCGAAGGTTGCTCTCGACTTCTTTGAGAAGAGAAGAAATGCCGAAGTTGGCATTAACGGCGATAAGCTCGACAAGAAAAATATGGTTCATCCTGTTTGATAATTTAATCAGATTATTTACTCCCTTCGTATTTACGGAGGGAGTTTTTGTATATGATTTTGTTTAGTCTAAATAACTAACAATTTAATCGAAAAATTATACAATAATACACTTGTTTGATATTTAATGATATAGTACAATAATCGTAAGAAATATGACTTATGTCTTAAAGGAGGCTATATTATGAAAAAACTTATAAGCGGTATTATGGCAATAGCAATTTTGGCAAGTGCTATTCTTTGCGGCACAACAACAGCATTTGCGGCTGATACGGGAAACTCAGCCGTTGGTGATGTAGAGATGTGGAATCACGATTTTAAAAATAAGTTAACAGGAGAACTTATGTGGGCGATTGATGATATTGCGGATACAGATACGGTTGCGGTTAAAATTAATTTAACTTCATATTGTGAAGATATATATACATTTGCAGATAAAAACGATCGCTTAGATGAGATTATTGTAAATGAAGACGGCAGAAAGACTTATAGTGATGAATTATTGCGTGATTATGAGGAATATAAAAATAATATAAGAAGTCAGAAGCCCGATGATAAAAAGAAAATTATTGATGAAAAATATTCAGTATCAGAAATAAAATATTTTTCCGCAAGTGAATGTTTATTCTGCATTTCAACAAAAGAACAGATATTAAACCTTGGTGATGCCGATATAAAGGTATCTATTGATCTTGCAGATAAAGACTACTACAGTGTTGATAACAAAATTACATGGGATGAATTTTTTAAGATTGAAAAACTGACAAGAGAATATATTGAACAAACTTTAGCTTACCCTTGCCCTGAAAGCGATTATGATATTTTTTATTTGAAATTATCTGCAATAAGCGAAGAAGTTAAATTTGATTATATTTTAGTTGAGGATCATTATTCATCAAACAATAATATTAAATCTTTAAAAACAGGAAATTTTGTATATCCTATTTATGAAGATTCACCTGTGGGCAATTACTTTTATGCTGATAATAAAGTACAAAATATTGTTGAATTATACACTAACGGTGTTATTGATATTGATACTTTATATTATTTTAATGGCAGATATTACGGCGATCTTAATGCCGATAAGTCAACAAATGTAAATGATGTTACAAATTTGCAGATGTATCTTAGCGGTTCTCTTTTTGTCGAAGAAGATTCAATATTTGATGAAAACAGATATAAAATTTATTGTGACTTAAACGACGACGGAAAAATTGATGTAAACGATGTTACTGTTCTTCAAAAGTATATTTCAATGACAGTATAATGTTCTTTAAAAATTAGGAATTATGAATACTTAGTCAGGCAATTATAAAAGATTGGCAAAACAATTTACTAAGCCATAATTTATTCACAACTATCTAAAAACAATAAAACTAAAGGTTGAAAGAATTGGTAATACTCCAATTTTTTCAACCTTTTTAAGTTATACAATAGCCGCACAAAGCGCTGCACAGCATATGTTTTTGCAGCCTGCTTTTTTAAGAACCTTACAACATTCTCCGAGTGTGTTGCCCGTAGTAATAATATCGTCAATTATAAGAATATTCTTGTCAGCCACTGCTTGACTGTCAATTACACGGTACACACCTTGAACATTGCTTTCTCGTTCTTTTCCTTTAAGCGTATGTTGAGCTTTATTTTTCTTATGCTTTTCAACAAGTTCTGCATACGGAATGTTAAAAATTTCCGCACATTCTTTTGCAAGAAGTTCCGATTGATTATATCCCCGTTCACGCATATTTTTATAATACATCGGTACGGCGGTAATAATATCAAAACAGCCGACACCGTATTTTGCGATTATTTCATTAGCCAAAGGTATGGCAAGTTGGCGGGAATATGACGGATTTTCATAAAATTTAAAGTTTTTTACACCGCTTGAAAATATACCGTCATATTTAAACGGCGCTATTGTTTTGTATCCTCCGACAGCGTAAGTTTCATAGCCTTTTTGCGGAAATTTACTCTTACATTCTTTACAGGCGTAGTCATTCCTGTCAATAACTTTTTCGCAGTATGGGCACTTTACGGTGAAAATTATGTCCTGCAAAAACAGCATTGCTCTTTTAATATAACTGTTCATCTCGCAGTAAAAATTCCTTTAATCCGCTGTATCTTTTTGTACGGCGGTTATTTTGTACCATATATTCTACCGTTTTTGGATTTCCGACAAGCACAAGCGTTTTCTTGGCTCGTGTAACGGCTGTATAAAGTAAATTTCTGTAATAAAGTTGAGGAGGCCCTTGAAACATAGGTATAATTACGCAGTCAAATTCGTTACCCTGGCTTTTATGTACAGTGACCGCATATGCAAAGTCAAGATCGGTTGCGTATTCATAAGTGTATTTGGCTGTCTTGTCGTCAAAAATAACTATAAGCGTACGGCTTTTGCGGTCGATAGAATCAATAATTCCTATGTCGCCGTTAAAAATTCCCGAACCTTGCTCTCCGTCATCTCTTATCCAGGTTATATCGTAGTTGTTTTTTATCTGCATTACCTTGTCGCCAATTCTGAATGTTTTTGATGCAATTTCAATTTCAGCTTTATCGGCTGATTTTGGATTAAGAGCCTTTTGAAGTCTGAAATTCATTTCGGCAGTGCCAAGTTCGCCTTTCTTTGACGGACAAAGCACCTGAATATTGTCAAATGCAGAGTAACCGTAAGCCTTTGGTAATCTTTGTGCGCAAAGGTCAACTATTACTTGAGAAATTTCGGCTTTGTTATTCCTTAATAAAAAGAAAAAGTCTTTATCTGATGCATTGAGAACGGGCATTTCGCCGTTGACTATTTTATGTGCGTTTGTAACAATAAGACTTTTCTGTGCCTGACGGAAAATTTCGTTTAACCTTACAACCGGTACAATTCCGCAGTCGGTAAGGTCGCCGAGTATGTTGCCCGGCCCTACGGACGGCAACTGGTTAGAGTCGCCGACAAGTATAAGACGGCAACCGATAGGCAAGGCTTTCATAACGCTTTCAAAAATAAAGGTGTCAACCATAGAAACCTCATCAACTATGAGGGCGTCACATTTAAGCTGATTGCGTTCGTTTTTATTAAAAATAGGTTTATCGTGCTTGTCCCAGCTTACTTCAAGCAGACGATGAATAGTTTTTGCCTCAACTCCCGTTAAAGCACTCATTCGTTGAGCCGCTCTTCCGGTCGGTGCGGCAAGCAAAACTTTTTTGCCGTTGTTTTGCAATATCTTAATAATAGCGTTTAATGTTGTGGTTTTACCTGTGCCCGGACCGCCTGTCAGCACAAGCATACCTTTTGTGAGTGCCTGTGTGATTGCCTCTTTTTGCAGTGCGGCATATTCTATTCCGTCATTTTTTTCGCATTTTTCAATTTCGGTGTCAATATTTTTAATTTGTTCAGCCGCAAATCCAAGCAGCATTTTCACTCTTGAGGCTATATAAAGTTCACAAAGATGGGTGTTAGGAGAAAAAATAAATTCTTTATCGTTTACATTGTCTTTGATAAGCGAGCGGTCGAAAATCATTTCCTGCATTGTTGAAGCAATAAGTGCTATGTCAACTTTCAGAAAATCTGCGGCTTTTTTGCAGAGAACCTCAAAAGGCAAACAGGTGTGGCCGTTGCCCTCGTTGTGAATTAAAATATATGCAATGCCTGCACGAATACGCTCTGTACTCTGCTCGTCAAAATTTCGCTTTTTTGCAATGAAATCGGCGGTCTGAAAGCTGATGCCGAACTCTCCGTTGCAAAGTATGTACGGGTTTTCTTTAATTTGTTCAATAGCGGAAGTTCCGAGTTCTGTGAAAATTTTGACAGCCGCAGCATTGCCTATTCCGTATTCGCCGAGGAATAATATAAGCGAGCGGATACCCGTGCTTTGCTTTAGCTGCAGAGAAAAATCTTCTGCCTTTGATTTTGAAATTCCCTTGAGCATTGCTACTCTTTCGGGTTCGTTTTCCATAACATCAAGAGTTTTTTCGCCAAATTCAGATACAAGCCTTTGTGCGGTTGTTGCGCCTATTCCACGGATTGCACCGGAAGAAAGGTAACGCAGAATCCCTGCTGTACCGCTCGGACGGCAAAGCTCACAGACCTGGGCAGAGAACTGTCTGCCGTAATTCGGGTGGTCTTTGTAGTTGCCTGTGAGCTTTAAAAGGTCGCCCTGATGTACTCTCGGCATAATGCCGACAGCTGTTATATAGTCGTCATCGTCCGATATTTCAACAACGGTATAACCGTTTTCTTCATTTCTGTAAACTACGCTTTCAACATAGCCTTCAAGCTGTAAAAGTGTATTGTCATCCATAAAAACATACCTGTTTCCTTAAAAAATACAGCGGTATTTTGCCACAATTATAATTATTATAGCACTGTTTTTTTGCTTTAACAATACACCTTGCGATTATTCGTTTAAAAGATGTATAAGTTCAGTCTTTTTTATCATACGAATAAATCCGTATTCTTTGCACAAGGCTTTACAAATGTTTTCGGTTTCTTCGTCCATATCGCAGTCAAGGCAAAGTATGCAGTCTTTACCGCCACGACAAAACCATCTTAATCTTGACGCCGCACCTCGCAATATAAATTCGGCATTTTGATTTTCTCCTTCAAGCGGAGTAACAATAATGATTGAGCAATTATTTTTGTTTTTATAAAGGAAATATGTAATTTCCCTTACGCAGTATATTATTCCCATAACCGCAAAAATAATCAGTATGGCAGTTGAAATCGCTGTCATAAAATCACCTCAATATATTTTATTATTAAGTGTGAATTTGGTGAGGTATATTTACTGTTGTTTTGCAGACAATAAGAGGGCGAACAGAACTGCAACGGCGCAGTGTTCGCTAATAATGTATGAGGTGATTTACAATGATGAACAATTCCTATGTAAACCGTAGCATTAAATGCACCGTAAATAACTGTTCTCATAACAACGAGGCAGAACACTACTGCTCACTTGAAACAATTAAGGTTGGTACACATGAATCAAACCCAACAGTATGTCAGTGCACAGACTGTCAGAGTTTTGAGTTAAAACAGGGTTGCGGTTGTAAGTAATCTTGCGGTAAAGCAAAAAGCTGTATCCCTTTGCGGGGTACAGCTTTTACTTATATACCGAGAATTATTATGCAATACAGCTTTTTAACAATCGGCATTTTACCGATTGTTTTATTCCTGAATGTTAATACATAATTAAGAACAATTTTATATTCTTTATCAGAAATATTGTGCGTGGAAAACTTTGCTTTGGTACAGATATTTTCAATTTTTTTCGGTATTCTGACTTTTGCATGAACGGAAAGTTTATTTAAATATCTGTAAATGCAGATTACTCTTGATTTATAATCTTTGTGAGTAAAACTGTATTTTCTGTAATACCGTATTAAAATAATTCTTAAGATTGCCAAAGCTATAATCAGTAAAATAATTATAACAATTATGGCAGGTGTTGAAATTTTTGCCTTTACTTCTGTTTTTACAGGCTTAGTATTTTGTGCCTGTGTAGTAGGCTGAACGGTAGGAGAGGTTGTCTGTGCCTGCGTTGTTGTTTGCACTGATTCGGTAGCTTGCGGCACTTCAAAATCAGATGATGTAGCGTCAAGAGGAATCCAGCCGATTCGTTCGTCAAAGTATTCCACCCAAGCATGGGCATTGTCTGAGGTGACAATAGCTTTACCGTCAACAACATCGGCGCAATACCCTGTTACATATCTTGCGGGAACGCCTAAGGCTCTTAACATTACGGCGGCGGCATTTGCAAAATGCATACAATAACCTGTTTCGGCATCGTTTAAAAACCATTCTGCAACATCTCTGCCATCGGGTACTTTTTGTGTATTGAGAGAATACGATGCGGAATGTGAAACAAAGTCCTTAACCGCCGCAACCGTTTGAGAAATATCACTCTTGGATAAATCTTTAATATTGTTGCGCTCGGCAATTTCAAGCATTGCCTGTTTGGTATCGTTTGGCAGAGATAAATAGCATTGTGCAAAATCATCGTATTTTGAGGTGCCACTTATTTCTATTCGTGAAAAGTCGTTAATATTTTCCTCGGAATACGGTATAACAAACATAGTGTAGTTTGTTGCCTTGTCGGTGTTTGCTATGAACACATCGCATACAGGCGAAAAATTGTTGTTGATATAATTAAGATAATAGGGTGTGTAAATAACATTTTCTTTGTTTACGGTGTCAATGGTTACGGTTTCTGCCTCTTCGAAATACTGCGTCATAATAGTCATAATAAAGGATTGATAATCCTGCGGATAGTTGTCTGCCTGCTCATCGGTAAGTACAGACCATTTGTTGTTTTCGTAATTTGCATATGCCATACTCTTAAGGTAAATTCTGCCGTCTGTACTTGATGTGACAGTCATAACCTTTTTCCCTGTTTGAGTAAGTGCGCCTGCATTTGAAAAATCTACTTCGGAGCTGACATTATTTCCTACTTCGGCAAGAGCGGATGAGATTTTGCCGCTGCCGTTGTAAGTTTTCATTCCCGTGAGAGTTTGTACTGTATTCAGCATATTGTCCTGCCACTTCGGTCTTTCGTAATCGGCAACCGGATTTATTACAGCCAAAACAGTAATGAGTACAGCCAAAATAACGGCACAAACCGCAGTTATTACACCGCTGTGTGCATAGTTTAATTGTCTTGTCTGCGATGAAAAGTAAAGCGCAAACAGAACTGTAAATATTATAAGCAGCGGTACAAGGTCGGGCAAAGTGTTTACAAGTACAAAGCAGGGTACAAGTAACACAATGCTCAAAAGTCCTGCAATTTTGATTGATTTAATTCGTGATATTAAGAAAGAAAACAATCCGTTCAGAATTAATGACAGCAAAACAAAGAACCCTGTAGCGTCGTTCGCTATATAACTTGCAAATTTGATGTTGCTGTAAACAGGAAGATAAACCGAATACAGTTCAAGCAGTTTGTTAATTGCGTAGTTTGCCTGTGCAAAAATACGCTCATTTGCAAAGACAAATACCAAAAATGCCACAAAAGCGATTACTGTCATACATAAAGCGTATTTCAAATTGTTTTTTACAAAGGCTGACAGCAGGCTGAAAACAATTGAAAATAATACAGCCGCCATAATCAGTACCGAAGCTTCGAGTTTAACCGAAAATGCGCTTGCATAGCAGAGTATGGGGCAGACCGACAAAAGAACTACGCATATACCGTCTGCCAGAGTGGAAAGCAAATATTTTTTCATTTTGCCACCTCCTCGGAGTCGGCAAAAATACTGTGAATTTCTGCATTTGAAGTATCTGCGTTACCGAGATTTTGCCGTGTGTAAATTGCTTTGTATATGGAATAAATATTTGTTTGAGGGGTAAGGGGATATGCACCTGCATTTTTGGTAGTACACACCGTACACGGAATTTCATTTTTTATTGCGTTCTTGCAAACGCCTGCAAATTTCGCCAAAACTTTATTGTTGTTTTCGGGGTTGTCGCCAAGCATAAGCATAATTTTAAAATTCTTGTAAATCGGCAGGCTCGGTTCTCGAACCATTAAATTATCATTTTTGGCAGATAATTTCCAGTGAACATTACGCAGATTGTCGCCGTCACGGTATTCTCTGATTTCGTAATCATCAGAAAATCCGCCTCCGGCTTTCTTTTTGTATCCTATAATAGCTTGTTTGCCCGTCAGGACTTCTTCGCTGCAATTTGCGGTTTTAGGAATTACAAGTATTTCTGCCGCGGTATTAAACCTTACGGGAATAAAAAAGATTCCGAGCATATCGTAAATCTTAAGCCATCTTGTTTGTGTTTCGACTAATCCGCAATCTTTGCCGATTTTTGAAAGCGGAATATTTACGGGTTTATTTATCATTCCGCTGTATTTAAACGCTGTTTTTTTCGATTTGTCGCAAAAACTGTTCTTTGAGTAAACAAGAACTTTAATCAAAGGGCAGAAAAGACCGTTGCGGTTGTTTGCCGCAAGATTAATTACAACATCATCGCCTGCATAAATGACCTTGGAAGCATAAAGAGAAAAACCTTTGACGGCCGAATAAATCATAAAAGGCAGACTGCATAACAATGAAAGAACAGGCAGACAAAGTACAACAATCAGCAGAAAATTGGAAAACCAGGCATAATAAAAAACCGCAAACGAAAATGATATTGCAAGAACCGCAATATATATAAGTATGTTCTTTATCATTTTTCCCTCACTAAATTTTGGGTTGTCTTGTTGTTCTCAAAATCTCATTAAGAGCTTTTGTAACGCTGATTTTTTTAGCGTTTGCCTCTGCGCTCAAAATAACACGATGACTTATGGTAGCAACAAAAATATTTTGAATGTCACGGGGGACAATGTAATCTCTGTCGTCCGCAAATGCCGCCGCCTTTGCCATATCTTTAAGTGAAAGTGCGGCTCTTGGACTTGCACCTCTTTCAAAAAGGCTGTTCTGTCTGGTGGCTGTTACGAGCATTACAATGTATTTTGCCATATCTTCGCTTACAAAAACTTCTTTTACTTTGTTTTGCATATTAATAAGTTCTTCAACAGTAACTGCTTGTTTTACCTTATCAAGAGGGTTTTGTCGACTGCGGTTAATAAGCATTTGACATTCAGCCTCAAAATTAGGGTATCCCATTGAAATTCTTACTGTAAAACGGTCGGTTTGAGAGTCAGGCAAAAGTTGTGTACCCGAGGCACCAACAGGATTTTGGGTTGCAATTACGGAAAAAGGATTTTCAAGCTGATAACTGTGTCCGTCAACGGTAACTTGCCTTTCTTCCATTGCCTCAAGCAAAGCCGCTTGAGTACGGCTTGAAGTACGGTTAAGCTCATCTGCCAAAAACAAATTACAGAAAATAGCTCCTTTGTTAAAATGCATTTTTCCGCTTTCTTTGTTAAAAGAAGAAAATCCCGTTATGTCTGACGGCAGAGTATCGGGAGTAAACTGTATTCTGCCGTACTTCAGTCCGAGAGCCTTTGAAAAAGCAAGAGCCATAGTGGTTTTGCCGACGCCCGGTATATCCTCTATAAGAATATTGCCGTTTGCGAGCAGAGCAAGCATTGTAATAATAATTTCCCTGTCTTTGCCGTTAATAACTTTTCTAACTTCATTTAAAACAGATTTAAATTCATTCATATTTTCACCATAATTTCTACTTTTTTAGATTAATTTATAAATAAAATATGTGTTTTGTGTGAAATGATTTGTATATATTATATATTACCTTATTTTCCAAAAATCTGCAATACAAATACAAAATATTTACAAACAGAATATAGCAGAATAAAAAGGGAACCCGTCAAGGATTCCCTTTGAAAAATATCAGTTGTTAATTTCGTGCTTTTGTTTTGAATATTCACGGTAAAGTGTTTCACTTATTGCCATTTTTTGAATTATATTTTTGACTGTATTGTCAAGCCCGCTGTTTTCGCTGTAGTCGGCAGGGTAAATGTAATCAACTCTGCCACGCTGTAATAAATCTTCTACTTTTGCGTCTTTCTTTTGATATACGGCAATGGAATATCCTCCGTATGCTTTCATCATTTTCATACACGGTACATCGGAAAGACCGTCGCCGATATAAATCATATTGCAAAAAGGAATACGCTTGCTGTCGTCGGGCATTGATTTGTTGAGGTCGTTATCGTTGGCAACATCAAGAACACCTTTGTTTATGCGGTACACAAATTGAGTTTTATTTGTGTAATTAACATCGGTTTTCGGCCATATTCCGTTGCCGTTTTCATCGTAAAGAAATTCACAGGCGAAAATACTTTTAAATTCGTTCGCAATATCCGTACCTTCGATAATCTCTTTAAGACCGGACGAAATAACATAGTGCTCGACACATACGCCGAGTTTTTTACCGAAATTGTTTATTCGTGAAAACCATTTTGAAACTCCGTCAAAAAGTTCGACTTTTTTGCCTGTTTCAACAAGTTTTTCCCTTAATAAAGGAATGTTCTTATCTTTAGATATTTTAACCATTGCATACATATATGCAAGGATTGAATCCATATGCTCCTTGTGCCCGATTTCGTTGGCGTAATTCCAAAACTCTTCCTCGGTTATGCCAAGACTCGGAATAAAGCCGTATCCCTGCATATCTTTTGTACAAAGCGTTTTATCAAAATCATACATTATTGCAATAATAGGCTTTCCGTTCATAATAATCCTCTTAATTGGCAGAATATGTTGTAATTTCTACAGAAGTTACTTTTACATCTTCCGTAGGTTTATTTGTCGATGAGTCAACAGCTACAGATGCGATTGAATCCACTACATCCATTCCCTCAATTACCTGTGCAAATACGGTGTGACCTCTGTCAACTGCATTGTAAGCGCCGTCAAGGTATGGGTTACCGCCGTTATCGTCATAAAGCTTTTTGATGTCATCACTGATTACATCTGTGTTGTAGCAGTATGTGCCGTACTGCTGAACAAAAGCGGAGAAAAGCTCGGAATCTTTATAATTTTCAAGCTGTGCTTTAATGTTTGCCCACTGATTTTCAAAGGCAGAAAAACCACCGTTGTTTTTATAAGCTTCGGGTGTTGTCTGATTGATAAAGAACTGACTTCCGTTTGTGTCAGGACCGCTGTTTGCCATTGATACCGCACCTCTTATGTTAAAGAGTTTGTCGCAGAATTCATCTTCAAAACTTTCACCGTATGAGCTTGTGCCGCCTGTGCCGTTGGCATTTTCGTAGTCACCGCCCTGAATCATAAAATCATTGATTACTCGGTGGAAAATGGTGTTGTCATATTTGCCCTCTTTGGAAAGATTAATAAAGTTTGTAACGGTTTTTGGCGCTTGGTCCGCAAAAAGGCGGAGCTTTATGTCACCCTTTGAGGTGTGCATAATCGCAATAGTGTCGCCGTCGTTAGGAGCGTCAAGCTGGAAACCTACTTTATTGTCGTCGTGATTTATAGAAGGATTAATACCTACGGTTGACGGAACAATGCCCATATCTTCAAGTGCGGATACGGCAGGCTGTCCGACTTTTGCTTCGTCAATTGTGGCAACGGCAGCGGGAGTTGCTTCTGTTGCTTTTGAATTTTCGGATTCGCTTTTATCGTTTGAGCAACCGACTGCAAATGCAGGAATAAGTGCAAGTGCCGCAATAAGGCACAAAGTTTTTTTAATTCTGTTGTATTTCATAGTGTATTGATTCCTTTCGGTACATATTTATACATTTTTATCATAACATACTTTAAAAAAAAATGCAACTTTTTAAGCAAATGAGCCGCTTTTGCGGCTTCTTTAAGATTGATTTAAAAAATAAATACCTGTATTGTTTTATTATGCTTTGTGTGTTACAATAATAAAGTATAGCTATGCGGTCGGTTTTGAATTTATGATTTAACAGAGAGTTTTTATTAAATGATTTGCAGTATTTAAAATAAATCCGATTGCATTGAATGTATAGGGGTTATACTATGATAGAATTAGAAAAACTTAACAGAAACGAGGCAGTGCGTTATCTCGGAGGAGCGGGAATCAGGCTTAATTACCGAATGGATGTACTGATGGATGAATGCGAAAAGGCTGTGCTTGAAAAAGCGTCGCCAAAATATCTTTATGTAGAAAAGGATTTGCCGTGCCCGCAGATTATGGGCGGAAAAGATATAGAATCACACTTAAACGGTTGTGAAAAAGCTATTGTTATGTGCGCCACCGTCGGTTCAGAGGTGGACAAACTCATCAGAATTTCGCAGATTTCCGATATGGCCCGTGCTGTGGTAATGGACAGCCTTGCAAGTGTTGCCGTGGAGCAGGTCTGCAATGCTTTTGACAAGATAATTGCGGAAAAATACAGCGATTATAATATGACATTCCGCTTCAGCCCGGGCTACGGAGATTATCCTATTGAATTGCAAAAAATAATTTTGCAAATGCTTGATGCGCCAAAGAAAATAGGACTTTGCACAAACGATAACTTTTTGCTTACACCGACAAAGTCTGTTACGGCGGTGCTGGGACTT
Organism: Ruminococcus sp. FMBCY1; assembly: GCF_023921805.1. Taxonomy (GTDB): domain Bacteria; phylum Bacillota; class Clostridia; order Oscillospirales; family Acutalibacteraceae; genus Ruminococcoides; species Ruminococcoides intestinale_A. The sequence continues at coordinate 2,278,177 of NZ_CP074197.1, forward strand.
TCAAAAAATCCTATAGAAAGAAAAAAGCGTGGCTGTGCCATCTGTAATATGAGAGAAACCTGTAAATTCAGGAGAAAGGGACTTCATTGTGGGGTTTAGAGAATTATTAAAGGAAAAAGAATTTATTATACTTGACGGTGCGACAGGCACTATGATTCAAAAAAGCGGTGTACAGTATGACGAAGTGCCCGAAACGCTTAACATTACACATCCCGAACTTATTGCGTCATTTCATAAAGCTTATGTAGATGCGGGCGCAGATGTTGTGTATGCAAACACCTTTGGTGCGAATGCGTACAAACTTGAGGGATGCGGCTACAGTGTTGAAGAAATTGTAGGAGCAGGTATCAGCATTGCTAAAAACGCTGTCGGTGACAGAGCGCTTGTTGCCCTTGACATCGGTTCAATCGGTCAGTTGCTCGAACCTGCGGGTTCGCTTACTTTTGAACAGGCTTATGAATATTACAAACAGCTTATCCTTGCAGGTAAAGACGCTGATGTTATAGCTTTTGAAACTATGACGGATCTTTATGAACTTAAGGCCGCTGTACTTGCCGCAAAGGAGAACAGCGACAAGCCAATATTCACCACTATGACATTTGAGCGTAATATGCGTACTTTTACAGGCACATTGCCGTCTGCTTTTGCCGTAACTATGGAAAATCTCGGCGTTGACGCTCTCGGCGTAAACTGTTCGCTTGGACCTGATGATCTTGAGCCGATTGTAAGTGAGATTTCCAAGTACACAAATCTTCCTATTGTAATTAAGCCGAATGCAGGTTTGCCGGACCCTAACACCAATGAATACGATGTTATGCCCGATGATTTTGCAAAGTCATCTCTGTCACTGTTAAAGTATGGTGTTAAAGTTCTCGGCGGCTGCTGCGGTACAAATCCCGAATATATAAAGGCTCTTAAAGACGCTCTTGCAGATAAAAAATATCAGCCGTCAAAAAGTCAAGTTGATACAATAGTATGCAGTGCAAGTTCTGTTGTTGAAGTTAATCATCCGAGAATTATCGGCGAAAGAATCAACCCTACAGGCAAAAAGCTGTTTAAACAGGCACTTGTTGATAATAATATTGATTACATTCTTACACAGGCACTTAGTCAGACGGGCGCAGGTGCGGAAATTCTTGATGTCAATGTAGGTCATCCCGAAATTGACGAAAAGCAGATGATGGTGCGTGTGCTCAAAGCAATTCAGAGTGTTTGCGATGCACCTCTGCAGATTGACTCTACCAAACCCGATGTACTTGAGGCAGGACTTCGTGCTTATAACGGCAGACCGATTGTAAACTCGGTAAACGGTGAGGAAAAAAGCCTTAGCACGGTTTTACCGCTTGTTAAAAAATACGGTGCTTGCGTTGTCGGTCTTACACTTGACGAAAACGGTATTCCAAAGACAGCGGAGGGCAGATTTGAAATTGCAAAAAGAATTGTAGAGAGGGCAGAGGCAATCGGCATTGACAGAAGAGATGTTTTTATTGACTGCCTTACAATGACGGTTTCTGCCGAACAGTCTGCCTGCAGACAGACGCTTAATGCTTTGCACAGAGTAAAAACCGAACTTGGCTGTAAAACCTGTCTCGGTGTTTCAAATATTTCATTCGGACTTCCGAATCGTGACCTTGTTACAAGAACTTTCCTTACTATGGCTCTTGAAGAGGGACTTGACTTACCGATTATTAACCCGAATATTGATTCTATTACGGGTGCGGTAAGAGCATACCGTGTGCTTGACGGTATTGATAAAAACTCTATGGATTTTATTGCCGCATATAACGATGCGGTACAAGCACCTGCCGCAAATAATAATTCTGCCGCATCCGATTTGGATATTATGACCGCTGTTTTCAACGGCTTGAAAAAAGAAGGTGCGTTGCTTACAGAAAAAATGCTTGCCGAAACAGGCGACGCAATGAAAATAGTAAACGAAATGCTTATTCCTGCCCTTGATAAGGTGGGAGAGGGTTTTGAAAAGAACAAAATCTTTTTACCTCAGCTTATTCAGAGTGCAAATGCCGCACAGGCTTGCTTTGATGTAATTAAATCACATATTTCCAAAACAAGCGGAGAAACCGTAAGCAAGGGCAAAATCATTGTTGCAACCGTTAAGGGTGATATTCACGACATAGGAAAGAACATTGTAAAAGTATTGCTTGACAACTACGGTTATACGGTTGTTGACCTCGGTAAAGATGTTGACCCTCAACTTGTTGTCGATACTGCAATTGAGCAGGATATAAAGATGATTGGTTTGTCTGCTCTTATGACAACTACCCTTAAGAGTATGGAAGATACAATCAAACTTGTAAGAGAAACAAAAGAATTACAGAATCCCGACGGAAGCAGTAAATGCGTAATTTTTGTCGGCGGTGCTGTACTTACGGAAGAATATGCTATGAAAATCGGCGCTGACTACTATTGCAGAGATGCTAAGGAAAGCGTAGATACGGCTAAAAAGGTATTAGGTTAAAACAAAAGGGCAGTTCCGAATCAGGAATTGCCCTTGGTTATATTTATTATGCAAATTTCAGTTCTCAAATGACGAAATCTATAGCATTTAATAACTGTTATATTTTGTTATGGAAAACTCGTTAATCCATTGAAAATGCTAAACTTTTCATTGGTGTTCTGTCCATCACATCTTGTATCGTGTTATATCATTTTACCCTTGATTACGAACCCTCATAAGGGAAAATACAAGGGAAAGAAAATCTGGTGGCAACTAATAACAAATTATAAAAATGGCAATTGGAACTGGATGAAATGCTTTTAATACATTGTCGGTTATAATGACGATGTTACTGCGTTTTTTGCAAAAGTGCAAAAGATATAAAAGAGGTGGAAAATTATTGAAATATAACGAATTATATCATACAATAGTAGTGTTTTTGTACAAGTCAATTTGATAGAAAAGGGGGAGAGAAGGAACTGTGTATTTCGATTTGTATAACCAAAATATAGGCAAACTTATGGAATATGAATAATGGACTTATAGTATATAGTTTCAAGAAAAAACAACCAGATGAAGTACCAGTACCAGTGCCGGTTCCTGAAGAAGAGAAATATGATAACTATGTATATGTTTCGCAATATCAACCATCACAAGAGATACAATTTTGGGGAACTGTAGCAGCTGTTCTTATAGTTGGAGGAACACTTGCAGAAGATGTGATTACAGGTGGTGGCGGAATTGCAGATGATGCCGCATCATTCTATCTTGCATACAGGTTGATGTTTGGACTATAACAAAGGAGATTTTTTATGTCGTTTAATTCACAATTTAAACTTATTTTTGGTGAAACATTTCAAACAGAGGGTTTTCGATATTGCTCAAAATTGAATGTTTTTGTTAAAATGCTCAATGAAGATTTGATGGCTTTTTTTGGAGTAAAAACAGCTCCGGCATGGAATAAAGGGGCAAAAGGATTTTTCCTTACTGCAGGAATTATTTCTACCTATCATTCCTCTATCGATAAAAAATCAATATTGTATGCTGGACAGGATTTAAATTCATTCCTTCCACGAAATGAAGCAAGAGTAAGTTTTGAATATACCGAAGATACAATGGAAGAGATTATTTCAGCGACGGCTTTATATGTGAAGGAACGTTTGATGCCTATATTCAATCGAGTTTATGATTTAGATTCTTTTATTGATTTTTTAAAGGAATATTCGATTAATAAATTGCGCACATGTGATACTTTTGAAGGGGAATCTCTTGTCTTGATTAAAACAGATAACCATGATGATTTTCAAACGTATTTCCAGCAGCATCTGGATGAATTATACGCACAAATTGATGCAGGAAATGTTGGTGATGGCTATACGAAAGAAATGGCTTATGATGATTTGTTTCATGGTATTATCGAAAGTATTGTATATCCTCGGGATAAAGTATATTCTGACAAGAGTTTATATAATGAGGCGCTGGAAGAGGCTGAGAGAAGAAAAAGTGAAAATATGAAAAAATTATATAGCTATCAAATATTGAAGAACTGATTACTATAGCAATTAATCAAATTGATTTCAATAATGGAAGTTTAGTGTGATTTCTTGATGATGAGTGTTCTGAACTTCATTTTTGAAAAAATTAAGCAATGACTATTGCAAGAGCAAATAAAGCAGAAAAAATAATTAAAGGTAGTCTTTTCTTTGTTTTCTTCATAAAAATGTCCTTTCTTTAAGAATAATGTTATATTGTTTATAAAATTATATTATATCTAAATTAAGTATTTGTCAAATTAGGTAAAAAAAACACATATTTTATCTACGCAAATAAGAAAAGAGCATTGCTTTGCAATTTGACAAAAAATTAAATTTGATGTATAATATTGTGTGTTAATTTGTATAATATTTTAAAATTAGACGATATGTTTGTATTAAATTTTATATAATCAGATAAAATTTGCAGGGGACAATTAAAAAATGAAAAAAATAAATTATCGTAAGCTTATTCTTGCTTTGGCTGATGTTTTTATTATTGTGGTAAGCGGTATTGTGCTTAATTTTGCTATGTCGCTTATATTTCCGGAACTTTCGGAAGCAAGCAGAGGACTGTTATATACAATAATAGTAAACTTAGCACTGTGTATGCTTATTATGTACGGTGCAGGTGCGTATAAAAGACTTTGGCGATACTTTAATGAAAAGGATTACTTGGTTTGCGGTTTGGCGATGTTCGCAGGCTTCGCTTTGGGCTATCTTATTATGTCGATTTTGCAGATACAGCAATCTGTTTTGTTTGTTACTTTATATGCAATTCTCGCAACAGGCGGAGTGCTCTTATTCCGATTTATATTTAAGCGTACTTTCCTTGATTTAACTGAAGTCGGCAGAGCGGATAATTGTGAGCGTACGCTTATTGTTGGCGCAGGCAATGCAGGCAGAATGATTCTTACCGAAATTCAGAATGCAAGTTATGACGAAAACAGTCCCGCACGCAATCTTATTGCGGTAGGTTTTGTTGATGATGATGAAACAAAACTTAACAGAAGCATTAACGGTGTGCCTGTTCTCGGTTTTTGCAGAGAAATTTCTAAGATTTGCAATGATAAAAAGATTACAAATATTATTGTGGCTGTTCCGTCTTGCGAAGAAGAGGAAAAGCGCAAAATCCTTGATTATTGCTCGGAAACTACTTGTAAAATCAAGATAATTCCTTATTTGAGCGAGCTTTTGTTTGACGATAAGCACACAGAGCTTATTTCACAGGCTAAAGAAATTAAAATTTCAGACTTACTTGGCAGAAAGCCGATTGAATTTGATAAAAAAGAAATAAAAGAATTGGTTACGGGAAAAATCTGTATGGTTACAGGCGGCGGCGGTTCTATAGGCAGCGAGCTTGTAAGACAGATTGCAAAGTATTCGCCTAAGCAGGTAATTATTGTTGACATATACGAAAATAACGCATATGATATTCAGCAGGAACTTGTGCTTGAGTACGGCAACAAACTTAATCTTGTAACTTTGATTTCATCTATCCGTGATTACGACAAAATGGAACTGATATTTAAAACATATCGTCCTCAGCTTGTATTTCACGCAGCTGCCCACAAGCATGTTCCTCTTATGGAAACCGTGCCGGAAGAGGCAGTTAAAAATAATATTTTCGGTACTTTTAATGTTGCAACACTTGCAGAAAAGTACAAAGCCGATAAATTTGTTATGATTTCAACCGATAAGGCTGTAAATCCGACTAATGTTATGGGTGCAACCAAAAGAGCATGTGAAATGATAATTCAGCACAAGGCTCAGCACAGCACTCATACCGAATTTGTAACCACTCGTTTCGGTAATGTTCTTGGGTCAAACGGTTCGGTTATTCCCTTGTTCAGGCGTCAGATTGAAAGCGGTTCACCTGTAACCGTTACTCACCCTGACATAATCAGATATTTTATGACTATTCCCGAGGCTGTTTCGCTTGTTCTTGAGGCAGGCGCTATGGCTCACGGCGGCGAGATTTTTGTTCTTGATATGGGTGCGCCCGTAAAGATTACAACTCTTGCCGAAAATCTCATTCGTATGTACGGCAAGATTCCATATAAAGATGTTCCGATTGTTTTCACGGGCTTAAGACCGGGCGAAAAACTTTTTGAGGAACTTTTGATGGACGAAGAAGGACTTAAGTCTACCGCAAACGAAAAGATATTTATCGGTAATCAGATAAATATCAATTCCGCAGAACTGCTCAAAAAACTTGATGAGCTTAAAGTTGTTGCTAACAGCAACGACAGCGAAAAAACGGTAGAACTTCTTGCGGATCTTGTACCTACTTTTAACCATAAGACAAACTGATATATTTATTCATCAGCAAAGGAGAGAATACATAATGTGTGGTATTGTTGGATATGTTGGACCTAAAGACTGCAGTGATGTGCTTGTAAGCGCACTCACAAAGCTTGAATACAGAGGTTATGATTCAGCGGGTATAGCTGTTTTTGGAAAAAACGGCATTGAAACAGTTAAAACAAAAGGTAAACTTAAAAATCTTGTTGACAAGATGGCAGTTGAGGGTAAACCGGAGGGTCATGTAGGTATAGGCCATACAAGATGGGCAACTCACGGTGAGCCGTCAGATGTAAACTCACATCCGCACAGCGGCGCAAGAGTTACCATTGTTCATAACGGAATTATTGAAAATTACATTGAATTAAAAGAATTTTTAACATCAAAGGGCAGAACTTTCCTCAGTGATACAGACACCGAGGTTGTTGCACAGCTACTTGATTATAAGTATAACGGAAATCCGCTTGAAACTATCGACAGCGTAATGGCTGAACTTAAGGGCTCTTTTGCTCTCGGTATTATGTTCAAAGATTTCCCGGACAGAATTTTTGCCGTAAGAAGAGAGAGTCCGCTTATTGTTGGCGTAGCTGACGGCGAAACCTTTATTGCGTCCGATGTTCCTGCAATTCTTAAATACACAAAGAATTACTATCTTCTCGACCATGATGAGATTGCTACACTTACAGCAGACGGCGTTTCATTTGTAGATGAGCACCTTGACCCTATCGAAAAAGAGTTAAAGGTTGCGGATTGGGATATGGAGGCTGCCGAAAAGGGCGGTTATCCGCATTTTATGATTAAAGAAATCAAAGAACAGCCGGAAGCTATCAGAACCACCGTTGCTCCGAGAGTAAGAGCCGGATTGCCTTGCCTTGAAGAATGCGGTATTACACTCGAAAAATTAAGAGAATTTAAATCAATTTCGGTTGTTGCCTGCGGTACAGCTATGCATGCCGGTCTTGTAGGTAAATATATTATCGAAAGTATTGCGAGAGTACCTGTTACAGTTGATATTGCGTCAGAGTTCAGATACAGAAATCCTATTGTAGGTGAAGGCGACCTTGTAATTATTATTTCGCAGTCGGGTGAAACTGCCGACAGCCTTGCCGCAATGCGCCTTGCAAAGCAGAAAGGAGCAACTACTCTTGCTATTGTAAACGCAAAGGGAAGTTCAATTGCACGAGAGGCGGATATGCTTATTTACACTCTTGCAGGCCCTGAAATTTCTGTAGCGTCGACAAAAGCGTATATTACACAGCTTTCCGTTATGTATCTTTTTGCCTTTGAGCTTGCTCTTGCAAAGGAAACCGTAAGCGAAGCAGAGTGCAAAAGACTTGTGTCTGCACTTCTCAAAATGCCGGAAGCTGTTAAGTATGTTATTGAAACAACAGAGGAAAAATGCAAGTATGTAGCGACAAAACTTATCACAACAGACAGCTTGCTCTACATTGGCAGAGGTCTTGACTATGCTCTTTCAATGGAAGGTTCGCTTAAACTTAAGGAAGTATCATACATTCACTCCGAGAGCTATGCGGCAGGTGAATTAAAGCATGGTACAATTTCTCTTATTGAGGACGGTATGCCTGTAATTTCTGTTGCAACACAGAGTGACCTTATTGCAAAAACTATCAGTAATATTGTTGAGGTTAAGTCGAGAGGTGCTATGAATATTCTTGTTTGCTCGGAGGCTTGTGCAAGAACTCTTGAGGACGGTATTGCGGATTATGTTATTAAAGTTCCGCAGACAGATGAACTTCTTATGCCGATTTCTGCGGTTGTTCCGCTCCAGATTCTTGCTTATTACACAGCGGTCAATAAGGGTAATGACCCTGATAAGCCAAGAAACCTTGCAAAATCAGTTACTGTTGAGTAATTTACAAAAATAAACATTAGAAATTTTATTTTAAAAACCAAGTGACGGAATGGCTGTCACTTGGTTTTTGTTTTCTTTATTGGAAAAAACGAACGCTTTAGCGCTTTAAATTTCAAAAAATTCTCTTAAAACACCGCCTTGCACTTGTATTTTTTACTTGTATTATGTATAATAATTGATGTATATGGATTTATTGACAGAATATTCTGTTTTTTCGGAGGCTTTTAGTATGACAGCTAAAAATATAAAAAAATTTTTTACAGCATTTGTTTGTGCGGCACTTGTTGCTTGTACTGCCGTTGTTTGCAGTGCGGCGGGCAGTAAAATACAGATTGAAAAACTTGATAATATGACAATTCAACTGCCCGACAATATGCTTGGCATAACAAGGGACAGCAAGAGTACCGACAAGTATTTTTCCGTTTTCGGACTTGATTATGACAAAACAATGTCTGATTTCAAGAGCAGTGATATTTTTATGCAGGCTATGGATAATCAGGCAACCACGACGGTCACGGTTACTATGACACGCAACGGTGACAGCGAGGGTATTAAGAATTATAAACTTCTTTCGGACGAAAAGCTTTATGAAGTGAGAGAAAGCTTTATTTCTCAAGAGGAATATATCAGTTGCACACCGGATCAGGCGCAAGACCTTGTATGGCTTATATTTGACCTTAATGTAGAGAGCGGCAGTGACAGAATCAAGACTTATCAGGCAAACACCGTTTATGACGGAATGAGTATTAATATTACTATTCAGCATAACGGCGGCGATGTTACATCTGCCGATTATCAAACTTTAAAGTCAATTCTTTCAACCGTTACTTTTAATGCAAAAGCTGACCCGGAAAGCGACTTTACAAAATATGTTTACATAGGTATAGTTGCTGTTGTTATTATTCTTTTTATCATAGTTATGATTGCAGGTAAAAAGACAAGAAAGAAAAACAAAAAGAGCAAAAACGAAAAAATTTTGCGTGAACTTACCGATAAATACAAATCAAACAATAAACCTGTAAAAAAATTACAGGAAGATGATATTGTCAGCATTCATCAGGCTTATGATGAGTTAAAAGAAGAAAACAACGACATAAGCAGTGGCAGAAAAGACGATGACCTCTTTGACGATTACAAGGACATTGACGAAGAAGAAGTAAAGGTTAAGATTTACGAAAAGCCGACAGTTTCGGATTATGAAATTGACGAAATAGTAAATGAGAGCAAAGAAAGGCTTAAGAATGAGGGCGCAGATGTTGAAGTAATAGAAACAAGTGCCGAAAAACTTGAGCCGCAGGAAGTAATTGAAGACCGACTTGAAGAGGCTAAGGAGGATTTACAGACCGAAGAGGTTGTTCAAACCGTGGCTGTTGACGAACCCGAAGATGAAAACGATGCTGAAGAAAACTCGGAAATAACCGAGGAGGCAGATGCGGATGCTACCGATACAGCCGTTGAAAATCAATCGGTCGAAGATAAAGAAAACGCTGACTTTGAAATTGAATCGGAAGAAAAAGTAATTTCGGACGACGGAAAATACGAAGAAGCTGCACAGGCAGAAATTTCAACAGAAGAAGAACCGACAGACGAAATAGAAGAAACAATTGAAGAAGTTGAATCTGAATACGAAGAAGAAACGGAAGATGAAGTCGAAGAAGAAAACGAGGAAGAACTGAGAAGAGAGGCTGAAAAAAATACAGCCGATGATTTTGATGAAGGTTATGATTTCTTTGAGGAAAAGCCGAGAAGAATTGTAGGTATCATTGATGTTGACAGTTCAGACCTCAAAAATGCGGTCGATTACGATGTTCTTTCAGAGGAAGAAAAGCGTGCCGTAGAGGTTGAAACCGCTGTGGATAACGATAAGACAGAAAGCTTTATTGCGGCTGCGGAAAAAGCAGGTAACGGAATAAAGAATTTCTTTGTACACTGCGGATATTTCTGCACAAATGTTTCAAGACTTATAAAGCGTAAGCATGCTGCTAAAAAGCGTAAAAAAGCTGAACTCGAACGCAGAGAAAGAGAGCGTGTGAGAAAACAGCAGGCTGCGCAAAGGCGTGACGGCAACGGTCTTGTAAAGGTACACAGCGCCACACAGAGAAGACCGCAGCCTAACGGCAGAGCATCTCAGTCAGCTCGCAGAACACCAAACAGAAAACCACAGCAGAACAATAACAGAAGAAAGTAATCAGAGGTGATTAAAATAAATACTTTAGTAATTAAAAACGCACACATAGTTTCACCGTCAGACGGACTTGACAAAGTTGCCGATGTTCTTGTAAAAGACGGCAAAATCACAAAAATTGCAGAGAACATCTCTACAGAGGGCAATGTGATTGATGCAGACGGCTTAACACTTATTCCGGGTATTGTGGATATGCATGTACATCTTCGTGACCCCGGTCAAACTCACAAAGAGGATATTATAACAGGCTGTAAAGCAGCTGCTGCGGGCGGTGTTACAAGTTTACTTGCAATGCCTAACACAATTCCTACTACGGATAATGCCGAAACCGTAAAATATATTCTTGACAAGGCAAAGAATGCCGACGCCAATGTTTATGTGGCAGGCAGTATTACAAAGGGACTCAAAAGTCTTGAACCGACCGATATTGAAGAACTTAAATCAGCAGGTGCAATTGCTCTTTCGGATGACGGCAGACCGGTTGAAAACACAAAGTATTTAAGCGAGGCAATGAAAAAAGCTCCGCAGCTCGGCATGACGGTTGTTGCACACTGCGAGGATCTTTTCCTTGCAGACGGCGGTAAAATCAACGGCGGCGAAGTAAGCAAAAATCTCGGCGTAAAGGGTATTCCTGCCGCAGCAGAGGATTGCGGTACCGCAAGAGAAATTGCACTTGCGGCGGCGCTTGATGTGCCGATACACATTTGTCATGTCAGCACAAAGACAAGCGTTGCACTTGTAAGAGATGCAAAGAGAAGAGGGGTTAAGGTTACGGCAGAAACCGCACCGCACTATTTCTCAATGACAGAAAAAGAATTGCTTGCAAAGGACGCAGATTTCAGAATGAATCCGCCTCTCCGCACACATGAAGATGTTGTTGAAATAATAAGCGGTCTTAAAGACGGTACGCTTGACGCTATTGCAACCGACCACGCACCGCATACACCGGAAGAAAAGTCCGATTTTGAAAAAGCACCGAACGGTTCTATCGGTATGGAAACTTCATTTGCGGTATCATACACATATCTTGTAAAAACAGGACTTCTTACAATTTCGGAGCTTGTTGAAAAGATGAGCACAAATCCTGCCGAAATTCTCGGAATCAATGCAGGACATATCAAAGTCGGTGTGCCTGCAGACCTTGCACTCGTTGATTTGAACGAAGAATGGGTTGTTGATGTAGATAAATTGCACGGCAAGAGTAAAAATACTCCTTTCAAGGGCAAAACGCTCTGCGGAAAGGTTAAATATACAATTTTGGGCGGAAAAACCGTATTTGAAGATAAATAATCGGAGCGCTCGCAGATTAAAGGAGATTTGGCAAAATGGCACAAAAAGGTGATTTGTTATCAGTAAGAGAAGATATACGAGTTGTTGACGCTACAATTCGTGACGGCGGACTTTGTAATAATTTTGAGTTCCCCGACGAATTCGTAAAGGCTTTATACAAAGCAAATGTTAAAGCCGGTGTTGATTATATGGAGTTCGGCTATAAGGCATCTAAGGAACTTTTCAACGAAAAAGATTTTGGTAAGTGGAAGTTCTGCAACGATGACGACATAAGAGAAGTTGTTGGCGAAAACAATACAGACCTTAAGATTGCAGTTATGGCTGATGTTGGCAGAACAGATTTTAAGAATGACATTCTTCCAAAGAACGAAAGTCCGATTGACCTTGTAAGAATTGCAACATATATAAACACAATTCCTGCGGCAGTAGAAATGATTGAGGACTGCGCAAAGAAAGGCTATGAAACCACAATCAACATTATGGCTGTTTCAAAGGCGAGAACAGAGGATATTATTACAGCTCTTGATATTCTCGGCAAAAGCCCTGTAAACGCATTTTATATTGTAGACAGCTACGGCGCTTTATATCCCGAAGAATCAAGAAAACTCGCAGAGTTATATTGTTCATACGGTGAGAAGTACGGCAAGTCAGTCGGTATTCATGCACACAACAACCAGCAGCTTGCTTTCGCAAATACTATTGAGGCTATGACACAGGGTGTCAGCTACCTTGACGCAACAGTAGACGGTATGGGCAGAGGTGCAGGCAACTGCGCACTTGAGCTTCTCTTAGGTTTCCTCAAAAATCCTAAGTACAAGGTTGACCCGATTCTCAAGATGCTTGAGTATACACAGCAGTTCAGAGAAAGCGGAGTTAAGTGGGGATACGATGTTCCTTATATGCTTACAGGTCAGTACAACACTCACCCCCGTCCGGCTATCTCATTTGTTAAGGATGACAGAAAAGATTACACAAACTTTGCTCACGAACTTTTTGACATTATCAACAGCTGATGCAGCATATAATGAGATTAAATCCATCTCCGTTTGCAATGATTGAAAACAGAGAAAAAACCATTGAGTTAAGACTTAATGACGAAAAACGCAGACTGATTAATGTCGGAGATGAAATTACTTTTATAAATACGGAAGACAACCGAAAAACATTAAAAACGGAAATTGTTAATATTTATAAATTTAAGTCTTTTGAAGAATTATACGCTGATCTTCCTTTACTTAAATGCGGGTATACAAAGGAAGATGTAAAGACTGCCTCACCCGAAGATATGCTTGCATATTATTCGGCAAAACAGCAGGAAAAATACGGCGTATTGGGAATAGAGATAAAAGTAATATCGTAAGCGTTATTACTGAATTTAAAAGGAGAGTAAAAAATGGCATTTGACAGACTTATTGATAAAATCGCAGAAATGCAGAATCCTACAGTTGCAGGTCTTGACCCAAAGCTTGACTATGTACCTGAATTTATCAAAGAGGAGTGCTTTGCAAAGTACGGCAAAACTCTTGAGGGTGCGGCTGCCGCTTTGTTTGAGTTCAACAAGGCTCTTATTGACGCTCTTTATGAGGTAGTTCCTGCAATCAAGCCACAGGCTGCTTACTACGAAATGTACGGTTGGCAGGGCGTTAAGGCACTTGCAGACACTATCGCATATGCAAAGTCAAAGGGTATGTTTGTTATTACAGACGGTAAGCGTAACGACATCGGTACAACAATGGAGGCTTACGCTGCTGCTCACCTCGGATCAACCACAGTTGCAGGCGAAGAGGTAGAGGCTTTTGGTGCAGACGCACTTACAGTAAACGGTTACCTCGGCACAGACGGTATCAAACCGCTTGTTAATATCTGCAAGAGCGGTGATAAGGGCATTTTTGTACTTGTTAAGACATCTAACCCAAGTTCAGGCGAATTACAGGATAAGAAACTTGATGACGGCACAACCGTTTATGAGCAAATGGGTAAAATGTGCGAAGAGTGGGGAACAGAGCTTGAGGGCAAATACGGTTACTCGGGTGTCGGCGCAGTAGTAGGCGCAACATATCCTGAGCAGCTTGCCGAAATGAGAGCTAAATGTCCGCACACATTTTTCCTTGTACCGGGTTACGGTGCACAGGGCGGCGGTGCAAATGATGTTAAAAACGCATTTGATGAAAACGGTCTTGGTGCAATCATCAATTCAAGCCGTGGTATTATGTGCGCATGGAAAAAACAGGGCATTACCGAGAATGATTTTGCAAAGGCTGCTTACAACGAGGCGGTTCGTATGCGTGACGAAATTATCGGCTGCATAGGCAAAATTAAGAAATAATACAATAAATTGTTGTTTTTATGTATTAAACACAAAATATTGTTGACTTTGCTAAAAGTTGGCGGTATAATTTAATAGTCAGTATTAGTTAAAACTGTAAATAAAATATATTTTCAAGGGAGATTTTTAATATGGCAAGAGTATATAACTTTTCTGCCGGTCCTTCAATGCTTCCGGAGGCAGTATTAAAGACAGCAGCAGATGAAATGCTTGATTATCATGGCAGCGGACAGAGTGTAATGGAAATGTCACACCGCAGCAAAACATATGATAAAATCATTAAGGACGCCGAAGCTTTACTTCGTGAGATTATGAACATTCCTGACAATTACAAGGTTATGTTCCTCCAGGGCGGCGGTTCTACACAGTTTGCTATGGTAGCACTCAACTTTATGAACAAGAACAATAAGGCTGACTACATAATCACAGGTCAGTGGGCTAAAAAAGCTTACAAAGAGGCTGCTCGCTATGGCGATGCTAAGGCTGTTGCTTCTTCGGAGGATAAAACTTTCTCTTATATTCCTAAGACAGATAAGTCAATGTTCAGAGAGGACGCCGACTATGTGTATATTTGTATGAACAATACTATTTACGGTACTGTTTATCACGAACTTCCGGATACAGGCGATATTCCGCTTATTGCAGATATTTCATCTTGTATTCTTTCAGAGCCTATTGATGTAACTAAGTTTGGCGCACTCTTTGCAGGTGCTCAAAAGAATATGGCTCCTGCAGGTCTTACAATCGCAATTGTTCGTGAGGACCTTATCGGCAATGCTATGGATATTTGTCCTACAATGCTCAACTACAAAACTCACGCTGACGCCGATTCACTTTTCAACACACCTCCTTGCTACACAATTTATATTGCAAAGCTCGTTCTTGAGTGGATTAAGAACGAAATCGGCGGTCTTGACAAGATGAAAGAGCTTAACGAGAAAAAGGCTAAACTTCTTTATGACTTCCTTGATAATTCAGAACTCTTTAAGGGTACTGTTGTTCCTGAGGATCGTTCACTTATGAATGTTCCGTTCGTAACAGGCAATGCTGACCTTGATGCTAAGTTTGTTAAAGAGGCAACAGAGGCAGGTCTTGTAAACATCAAGGGTCACCGTACAGTTGGCGGTATGAGAGCTTCTATCTACAATGCTATGCCATATGAGGGTGTAGTTGCTCTTGTTGACTTTATGAAGAAGTTTGAGGCAGAAAACAAGTAATTTTTGCTCAAACAATCTGCTTTAAATAAAATAAAAGAGGATGAATACAATGTTTAATATACTTACTCTCAATAAAATTGCTGCCGTTGGCACAAGCCGCCTTGGTGACAATTACGCTTACGGTGACGATGTTCAGAATCCTGACGCAGTTCTCGTAAGAAGTGCTGCTATGCACGATATGCAGTTTGAAGATAATCTCCTTGCCATTGCAAGAGCAGGCGCAGGTACAAACAACATTCCTAAAGATGTTTGTTCAGAAAAGGGTATTGTGGTTTTCAATACTCCGGGTGCTAATGCAAATGCTGTTAAAGAGCTTGTAATTGCAGGTCTTTTACTCTCTTCAAGAAGAGTAATGGAGGGTGCAGACTGGGCAAAGACACTCAAGGGCAACGGTGACGCAGTAGGAAAGATGGTAGAAAAAGGCAAGAGCCAGTTTGTAGGTCCTGAAATTAAGGGCAAAACTCTCGGCGTAATCGGTCTTGGCGCTATAGGTATTCTTGTTGCCAACTGTGCCGTTGCACTCGGTATGGATGTAATCGGTTTTGATCCGTTTATGTCTGTAACAAACGCATTAAAGCTCAATCCTGCCGTTAAGCTTATGAAGAGCGGCGAAGATGTAATGGTAAACTGTGATTACCTTACAATCCATGTTCCTCTTACAGCTGACACTAAGGATATGGTTGATGCAGATATGATTGCTAAGATGAAAGACGGCGTTCGTATTCTCAACTTCAGCCGTGACGGTCTTGTAAATTCAACAGCTGTTCTTGAGGCTGTTAAGAGCGGTAAGGTTGCTAAGTATGTAACAGACTTTGCAACTGATGATATTATCGGCGAAGAGAATATCATTTGTCTTCCACATCTCGGTGCATCAACTCCCGAAAGTGAAGATAACTGCGCAATTATGGCTTGCGATGAGCTTAAAGAGTACCTCGAAAACGGTAACATCGTAAATTCTGTAAACTATCCTGCACTTTCACTTGCAAGAACAAATACAGAGAATGTTCGTTTCTGCGTAATGCACAAGAATGTACCTGAACTTCTTAAGAAGGTACTTTCAGAGGTAAAAGGCAATGTAGAAAATATGCTTTCAAAGAGCCGTGGCGACTACGCTTATGCAATTATTGATGTTGCAGGCGGTAACCCTGAAAACGCTGCTGCTATTGCAGCTATTGAAGGTGTAATCCGTGTTCGTGCTATCTAAAAGCATAATATAATGAAGTCATAGGGCGGCAGAGCTATTCTGTCGCCCTTTTAAAGTTTTGTTTTAATGTCCTATTTTAAATGTTGGGGTAACATTAATAGATTATGGTTTAACTCGTGCGCTAAACCATACTTTCCCACAATTTTTGATAAAGAATTTTTTTGAATTGAGGAATGAAAATGAGAGGAATAAAAAAATTATCTGCAATTACGCTGACTGCCGTGCTTGCATTTTCTTCTACAGTTACTGCATTTGGCGCAGAAGTAACAGAATCGGTTTCTTACAGCAAATGGGGCAGTAAAACCGTATGCGAAGCATTGGGAATAGATACTGCCGAATACTACAAATGGATTGTAAATCACGATAATGATTCAAGCAATGATTATCAGACTTACACTGTTTCTAAAAATTATGATTCATCTGTAGGTACTGATTATTATCTCGGTACAAAATATACATCGGGCGACCATCGTACACCAAAAGGAGATACCAAAGGGTACTTTAATACAGATTTATATTCACCAAACAGCGGATATTACTGTGTAGGTTACGGCAGACAAGACGAGCTTAACGGTTCATCGTACAAGCCGCAGATGAACTGCACAGGATTTGTATGGCATATACTTTACAAGTCGCTTGCAAATACCAAGGCACAAAAGGGTCAGTCGGTAAGCTATGCATACGCAAACACTCATATTCCGAGTTATTCGTATGCGGCTTATGATACGGGTCAGGATACATGGATTAATTGGGCGGGCAATAACAATATCAAGACATATTATTTTGACGGTACAAGTGCCATTAATAATGCATTGAACAGCGGAGTGCTTGAAAAAGGCGATATTATTTTTATGCTCGGTACGGCTGACGCTCATGTCGGTATTTTTTACGGCAATAATTCAAAAAATAACAAGTTCTGGCATTCTCAATATAAAAATGTAAATACAATCACAAATATTGAACCGAGGGGTACTTGCTACGGATTGTATGTATTTAAAACAGGTTGTTCAAACGGTATTGATCTTAATATTCAGCTTAACAGCACACAAAGCGGATTAAAGGGTACTTCATACGATTATTCACAGTTTGAATACACGGTTTATGCTGACTCGGCTTGTAGAAAGCCTGTCGGAAAAATTGTACCGCAGTCTGACGGATTCGGTGCATTTGGTTTGACGAGCAGTCAACAGTA
Source organism: Ruminococcus sp. FMBCY1 (assembly GCF_023921805.1). Classification (GTDB taxonomy): domain Bacteria; phylum Bacillota; class Clostridia; order Oscillospirales; family Acutalibacteraceae; genus Ruminococcoides; species Ruminococcoides intestinale_A. The sequence goes on from NZ_CP074197.1 coordinate 2,295,758, forward strand.
TTCTTCATCAAGTGCGGTTGCGAGAGGTGTGCCTGTTGCAAATACTTCTTATTGGTGCAAAGAAACAAAAACACCGAACGGGTATGTTGCAGACAACACGGTATATAAATTTGAAAAGTCTACATTGACATGGGGCGGTACGGAAAGATACTATGCAGGTGTAGCTGTAAATGAAAATAACCATAAATTAAGCAAAATAAACAAGACACCTAAAATAGCACTCCGTATTCAGAATGTGTCATCTTATTCCGAATTGACCGATAATAATGAAAATTATTCACTTAGCGGTGCGGTTTATGAAGTTTATAATTCCGATAACACTTTTTGCGGTTATATGAAAACAGGCGAAGACGGCTGGGTATGCGCAACCTCAAAAGAAAAAACCGACGATGTAAATAATATTAAATGGAATGAAAGTGCGTTCGATTCAGCTCTTTATATGCCATACGGTAATTATTACGCAAAGCAGGTTGTTGCTCCGAAAGGCTTTGAATTATTTTCTGACAGAATAATTCTTGATAATGTTTATCAATATACATGGAGCGGTCTTACGGTTTATTATGCTCAAGCTGAAAATACACCAATAAAGTTGGATACTTCGACAGTAAGAGTAAATCTTACAAATGAGTTTAAAGCCCCGATAAACTGTGCGGAGTTTGAATTGTTTTCAGATGTGGAATGTCAAAATCTTATTGATACGGCAATAACAGACAATAACGGTATAGCCGAATTTGCTAAGCCGTTACAGGTTGGCACTTATTATATTAAGCAGAAAAAATCAGCTGTCGGTTATTTTTACGATTCGGCAGTAACGGAAGTTGTTGTTAAAGAAGAAAATATCGGCAGTAATACTGACATATCGTTATTTGCAAAAAGCAAGGGCGATGTAAATAAAGACGGCAATATTGATATTACAGACAGCACGGTAATTCAGCTGTTTGTTGCAGGCGAAAAAGCAGAGGACGGTTCGGATTTTGTTGATATAAATGATACCGTCAGCTTTGATAATGCCGATATTGACGGCAACGGAATAATAGATATCAACGATATTACTAATCTTCAGATAATAATTTCAAAGAATAACTGATATTATTTAGTGAAAACTTCCTTTGACATCTGCAAAACCAAAATAGTATAATATATAAAGATGTGTTGCACTACTGCGTAATTCCAATCAGTAGTGCAGCACTTTTTTGTTTTAAGAGGTGTTTTTATGAAAAAAATAAAAGAAAAAGATAAAATGGAAATTTTGCCTGTTAAAAGCCTTATGCTTAGAATGGGTGTTCCTATGATACTTTCTATGGTACTGCAAGCAGTTTATAATATTGTTGACAGTGCTTTTGTATCTAATATGGAAGATAACGGTGAACTTGCGCTTAATGCGCTTACGCTTGCCTTCCCTTTGCAAATGTTAATAGTTGCAATCGGCATAGGTACAGGTGTGGGTGTTAATGTTCTTGTAGCAAAAAGCCTTGGAGAGGGTAACAGAAACTATGCCGATAAGGCTGCGGGTAACGGTGTATTTCTTGCTGTTGTTATTTACGCAGTGTTTTTAATATTCGGATTGTTCGGTGTTAAATTATATATCGGCACGCAGACTGCAAACGGAATTGTTTTGGAAATGGCGTGTGATTATTTAAGAATATGCTGCGTATATTCTTTTGGACTTGTATTTTTCTCTCTTTATGAAAAACTTTTACAAGCAACAGGCAAATCGGTATTTTCGACAATTGCACAGATCTGCGGCGCAGTTGCAAATATTATTCTTGACCCTATTATGATTTACGGTTTGTTAGGCTGTCCGAAATTCGGTGTAAAGGGTGCTGCATACGCTACGGTTATCGGTCAAATTATTTCACTTGCGGTTGCTTTTATTTTTCATATAAAGTTTAACAAAGATATAACCAATAATGTTAAAAACATTAAGCCGTCGGCAAATACAATACTGAACATTTACAAAATCGGTTTGCCTGCAATAATTGCACAGGCACTTATGTCGGTTATGACTTACGGCTTTAATCTTATTTTGGGTACGGTCAGTGAGGCGATGGTAACAGCTTACGGATTGTACTATAAAATACAGCAATTCATACTTTTTGCAGCGTTCGGATTAAGAGATGCCATAACTCCGATTATGTCATATGCGTTTGGAATGAAGAGTAAAAAGAGAATTGACGACAGTATAAAATTCGGCTCAATTTACACAACAGTAATAATGTTTGTAGGTCTGGCGGTAATAGAAATTATAGCTAATCCGCTTTCAAGTGCTTTTGGACTTTCGGGTGAAACACAATTGTTATGTATCGGCGCAATGCGGATTGTTTCTGCAAGTTTTATATTTGCCGGCATTAACATAGCTTTTCAGGGAATGTTTCAGGCAATTAACGGCGGAATGCAGTCGCTGATAGTTTCAGTTTGCAGACAACTTGTGTTTGTATTGCCTCTTGCGTGGATATTTACTGTGCTTGTCAATAAATCAATTTGCGGCGAATGGATAATTTGGCTTTCCGTACCTGTTGCAGAGATTTTGTCTGCCGTTATTTCGGTTGTATTGATGAAAAAGTTATACAAAAAACAGATTAACAATAAAACAGAAGCATAAAAATTCCCCTGCATACTCAAAAATATGCAGGGGAAAGTTTTAATTTTGGTCTTTTATAAATGTAAATGATGTTGTGTTATCGTACGAATAGGTGAGAGTTTGCCTTGTCGCTTCATAACTCAGCTTTTCGCTGTTGCCGTTTAGTGTAGCGTCAACGCTTGTGCCGCTGAAAACATAACTGCCTTTATATTCAATACCCGCAAGCGTTGCGGTACAGCTGCCGTTTCCTTTAAAATTAAATTCAAAATATCCGTCCTTAAGCTCAAGCTCGCTGTATTGTACGGTTTCTCCGTCGATAACGGCAGATACAGGGACCCATTTTCCCTTTAACACCTCATTTTCGCTTTTATCACCGCAACCGCTGAAAAGAAAAATTACAGCAAAAAGTGATAAGAAAACAGGTAAGGTGCGCTTTATAATACATTTCATTGTGACACATCCCGATATTGATATAATATATATTATTTTATCATTTTTTGCGTTTTTAGTCAATTTACGGAATGTAAAGTATTTCTAACATATTAATGATATGAATGTGCAAATTGTAAGAATTTATATGAATTACTGGTGACCTTTAAGTTTTGACACCGCTTTTTTCAGTTCCTGCGGTATATCGTCGGCACTTAGTGTATCGTGAATTTTGCAAGTGCCGGCTTTTTGCGCAGTTTCGTAATACCAGCATTTGTAATCTAAAATTCCGAGAGTTTCATTCAGTTTTTCCATTTGAGCAAGTACGGCATCTCTTTGCTTTCTGATAAGCTCAAGTCGCTTGTCAATTGAAGAATCCCCCTCGAGAGTCCAATCTATAAAAACTTTGATGTCTTTAAGCGACATACCTGTTCTTTTAAGACATTCAATGAGAGTTAATAATTCGTAATCGGAATCGTCAAAAATGCGGATACCGCCGTTTGTACGCTTTACATTAGGCATAAGTCCTTCTTTGTCATAATATCTAAGAGTTGACGGCTGCATATCAAGTCTTTTTGAAATTTCACCGATTGTGTATTGCATAGTTTTGCACCTCTTAAGTTAAAGTAAGCTATAAGTATTTTATCACCTTGAAATTATGATGTCAATAAAATCATAACCGTATACCATTTGGCAATTTGCTGCAAATAATATGATTTTTTATCTCTGCATAATTGACAAATTGCAAGCAAAATGCGATAATATAAAGGTATATTTGTCGGGTAATTTGCCCGAATAAATTGTAAGGAGATATGATTATGGCAAAGGAGCTTGCTAAATCCTACAAACCGTCTGAGTTTGAGGACAGAATTTATGATTTCTGGATGAAGGGCAACTACTTCCATGCAGAAGTTGACAAAGATAAAAAACCATACACAATCGTTATGCCGCCGCCAAACATTACAGGTCAGCTGCATATCGGTCACGCACTTGACCTTACACTTCAGGATACTCTCATTCGTTGGAGAAGAATGCAGGGCTATGCTGCACTTTGGCTTCCGGGTACAGACCATGCGTCTATTGCGACAGAGGCTAAAATCGTTGAGGCTATGCGCAAAGAGGGCGTTACCAAAGATGATTTAGGCAGAGAGGGTTTCCTCAAGCGTGCCTGGGAGTGGAAAGAAGAGTACGGCGGAAGAATTACCCGTCAGTTCCGTAAACTCGGTTCAAGCTGTGACTGGCAGCGTGAGCGCTTTACAATGGACGAGGGTTGTTCTAAGGCGGTTAAGGAAGTTTTCGTAAAACTTTACAATAAAGGACTTATCTACCGTGGTGAGCGTATTATCAACTGGTGCCCGCATTGCTGCACATCAATTTCAGACGCAGAAGTTGATTTTGCAGAGCAGGAGGGCTTTTTCTGGCATCTCCGCTATCCGTTAAAGGACGGCAGCGGTTATGTTGAGCTTGCTACAACAAGACCTGAAACACTTTTGGGCGATACTGCGGTTGCAGTAAATCCCGATGATGAAAGATATAAAGACATTGTAGGCAAAACACTTATTCTTCCGCTTGTAGGCAGAGAAATTCCTGTTGTTGCCGATGCATATGTTGAAAAGGATTTTGGTACAGGTGTAGTTAAAATTACTCCTGCACACGACCCTAACGACTTTGAAGTCGGCTTAAGACATAACCTTGAGGTAATCAATGTTATGGACGATACAGCCCATATGAACGAAAATGCCGGTAAATATCAGGGTATGGACAGATACGAGTGCCGTGAAGCAATCGTTAAAGACCTTGAAGAGGGCGGTTTCCTCGTTAAGATTGAGCCTCACACTCACAATGTAGGTACTTGCTACCGTTGTAAGACAACTGTTGAGCCGAGAGTGTCAAAGCAGTGGTTCGTAAAAATGGAACCTCTTGCAAAGCCTGCAATCAAGTGTGTTAAGGAAAAGCAGACACAGATTATTCCGGAAAGATTTGAAAAAGTATATTATCACTGGATGGAGAACATCAAGGATTGGTGTATTTCCCGTCAGCTTTGGTGGGGACACAGAATTCCTGCTTGGTATTGTGACGATTGCGGTGAGGTTATCGTAGCAAAGGAAACTCCCGTAGTTTGCCCTAAGTGCGGTAAAAACCATTTGCATCAGGACGAAGATACTCTTGATACATGGTTCAGTTCGGCTTTATGGCCGTTCTCAACACTCGGCTGGCCTGACAAGACACCTGAGCTTGAGTATTTCTATCCTACAAATACACTTGTAACCGGTTATGATATTATTTTCTTCTGGGTTGCAAGAATGATATTCTCTGCTATTGAGCAGACAGGTCAAGCACCGTTCAAGACCGTATTTATGCACGGTATTGTAAGAGATGAGCTTGGCAGAAAGATGTCTAAGTCACTCGGTAACGGTCCTGACCCGATTGATGTTATCAACAGATACGGTGCCGATGCGCTCAGATTCTTGCTTGTAACGGGTAACTCACCGGGAAATGACATCAGATATTCGGAAAAGCGTATCGAGGCTTGTGCAAACTTTGCCAATAAGCTTTGGAATGCTGCCCGTTATGTTCATATGAATATCGACGATTATGATGTTGAGAACAAACTTCCCGATACTCTTACAACAGAGGACAAGTGGATTGTTTCTAAATTCAATACAGTGGCTAAGGAAGTAAACGAAAACCTTGAAAAATTTGAGCTTGGTATTGCTGTTCAGAAAGTTTACGAGTTCATTTGGGATTGTTACTGCGACTGGTATATTGAACTTGCTAAGACAAGACTTTCGGGTGACGGCGAGGACGCTCAAAATGCAAGACAGGTACTTCTTTATGTACTTGATCAGATTTTAAGACTTCTCCATCCGTTTATGCCGTATGTAACAGAAGAAATTTGGCAGACTATTCCTCACGAGGGTGAAACCGTTATGCTTGCTAAGTATCCGGAGTTCAAGGCAGAACTTGACTTCCCGGAGGATGTTGCCGAAATGGAAAGAGTTATGGACGCTATCCGTGCTATCCGTAACCGCCGCAGTGAGATGAATGTTCCTCCGTCAAAGAAAGCTAAGGTTTATGTTGCAACTAAGTTTGCGGATACATTTACCAACGGCACACCTTTCATTCAGAAACTTGCTTCTGCAAATGAAGTTGAAGTTGCGGAGAGTTTTGACATTGACGGTGCAGTAACGGTTGTTACCGCTGACGCAAAGATTTATATTCCGCTTAGTGAGCTTGTTGACAAAGACGCAGAACTTGCAAGACTTAACAAGGAGCTTGAGCAGGTTAAGAAAAGACTTGCACAGAGCGAGGGTAAGCTTAACAATGCAGGCTTTGTTGCAAAAGCACCTGAAGCCGTTATCGAAAAAGTAAAGGGTCAGGCTGCAAAGGAAAGAGAGCAGATTGCACTCATTACTGCTGCCATTGACGCATTAAAATAAAAATTAAGGGTGCTGTCGCAATAACAGCTCCAAAAAGAAAAGCCGGGTAGCCCGAAAGGGTTGCCCGGTTAGTGCTTTCTATAGTATAATTTAATTGCAAACAAAACCACAAAGAAAGCAAGTAAATTATACAACAATGAGAAGCAGAAATCAATTGGTTTTACCATTAAATTTAGAAATAAAAATCGAGAAAAATGATCCGTAAGAAAATTAGCGGAAATATGTGATGAATTAGATTACACAAAGCTCTATTCTTTGTACCTGAGAAGCTGGCGAAAAATAGATCCGGCAGTTTTGTTTGAGATACTTGTGTTTGCATATATGAACGGCATTTATTCAAGCAGGGATATTGAAAAAGCATGCAAAAATGATATTCGCTTTATGTGGCTTTCGCAGGAGGAACCTGTTCCGAACCACTCAACCTTTGCAAGATTTCAAAATGAAAGGCTTGCCGGAGTAATTGAGGAGTTGTTCTGTCAATTGGTTGAAAAACTCTGTGATTTAGGCGAAATTTCTTACAAAAACATATTCATAGACGGTACAAAAATAGAAGCCAATGCCAACAGATATACCTTTGTCTGGGCGAAGGCGGTAGAAAAGAATCTACAAAAATTAAAAAATAAAATTAATCAGGAACTGGCTTCTATTTGTGAAAAATACGGATTAGCCGACGGAAGTAATTTGGAAGAGGTAATTGAGTTTCTGAACTGTTCAATTCAATTGCTTAATATTGAATTTGTACATGGATGAGGCAAACACAAAACGCAGCTGCAACGGGATTACGAGAAACTTTACAGTTATCTTGAAAGACTGGACAACTACAACAAAAGTCTAGAAATATGCGGCAAGAGAAAGAGCTATTCAAAAACTGATACGGATGCGACCTTTATGAGGATGAAAGAGGATCATATGCTCAACGGACAGCTCAAGCCGGGATACAATGTACAGATAGGAGTAGAGAGCGAATATATTGTCGGAGTAGGCTTGTTTCCTAATCCCACAGACACAACTACACTGATACCGTTTCTAGAGAGAATACGAAAAAACACCGAAAAGAAATACGAAAATATCATAGCAGATGCAGGATATGCAAGTGAGGAAAATTACACATATCTTGAATCGGAAGAACAAAATGCGTATATCAAGCCTGCCGATTATGAGATTAGCAAAAAGCGAAAATACAAGAATGATATTTACCGCAAAGAGAATCTCTTTTACGATGAAACAGGAGATTACTTTGTGTGTCCTAATGGCAAAAAGCTGATCTTTGCTTATGATAGCAAACGCAAAAGTCAGAATGGATATGAAACAACAAGGAGAAATTATATATGTGAGGACTGTTCAGGCTGTCCGCACCGAGAAAAATGCTACAAGGGAAAATATGAAAATCGAAAGATAGCGTTTTCTCCGACAATGGCAAGGCAGAAGAAGGAAGCCACACAACGGATAACTACAGATGAGGGTATTATCCTGAGAATGAACCGTTCAATTCAGGTAGAGGGAGCATTCGGAGTAATCAAGCAAGACTTTGCATTTAGAAGATTTTTAACGAGAGGAAAAAAAAGACCGAAACGCAATTTTTTCTTCTTGCATTCGCTTTCAATATTCAAAAACTATGGAACCGAACAAAATCTGACCGTTTTCACAAACCTTTATTTGAGAAAAAAATCGCATAGCGTTAAGAAAAGTAAACAATCCGAAAAAAGAGGATGGAAATTTTATCCACCCTCTGAATTAGTGCGTATGCCATTGAAGATATTTTCAACTTTTTTAAAATTTCATTCTTACTAAAACTTAATCTATCAAAAAAATAGGGACTGTTGCAAATTTCACTCATTTGCGACAGCCCCTTCTGGCTGATAAACTATATTATTTACTATAATCACCACAGTTGGTTTTCATGGGCTTTATTAAATGAAAAATTACCAGTCGAATAAAAACCTATTGGATTCATCATATGTGCTACTGCTGAAATTCAAATCCTCCCAATATAATCTAAAGGATTTTTCACTCCCTTTATTATTGATGGTCGTTATTTTTACATATTCATCATGCCATTCCAATCTGTAGTTTTTTTCATCCGGAACATCACCGTCATTATCCACAGTAATCATCATAGTTGACGTTTCATGATTTTCATTAAATATCATTATTTGAACGCAGATTCTTTCCGAAGTATTGTTGCCGATAAAATTAGCTACAATAGTGTGTTGTTCATCGGGAGAAACTTCTCTGAACCATTGTGGATCTTTTATTGTTGTATGTTCACTGATATAACTGCAAGATAAAGGCAACAATAAAAATAAAAATACAATAATAATCGTTTCGATTATGACGATAATTTTAAACTTCAATATTATCTCTCCTTTTGCAACTGATGCATCAAAAAGTCAGTAAAAGCCTCGGCAGATGCATTCGATTGATTTTCTGAAAAATTATAATATTCAGTTCCATCAACCTTATTTGATTCATTGAATAATGGCCACCTTAACATATCTATATCTAAAAGATAATTAGTATTTGTATAGGTTTTAACAAGGTTTAATATTGTTTCTCTGTTCCAATTATTTGTAAATGAACTATATCTTTTTTTGTAACCATCACTATAATATGTTTTAGTTGAATCAGCTAAACAATTTGAGGTTCCATCTAATAAAGTGTAGATATTATATGCATCTGTATCAGCATACAAATCCTTCATAGATAATGAAAAATCATTGTCACCAATTAATTGATAAAATTTATTATAAAATTCATCATAATTATCACTACCGTCCAATTGAATATAAGTATTAATCATTAACGTTTATAAATCTCCTGCCCAACCTCCTAAATTATTGAAATGATATTCCAACATTTCTGTTTTAACTACAGTTGTTGCATTTTTGTAAATCCGTTTTCCTTGCCTTGAACAAGGCAATCCGAAACAAGCTTTTCACCGATATGTAAATTTCTTGCACTGCTTTTTACAGCATAGCTTGCGTTGCAAATGTGACCGCATCTGCCTACATTGTTGGGGTGAAGAATGTATAAGCCTAAAATTTCGTGACTTTCGGTATTTTCCGCAACCGCACAATATGTTTGTGAACCGAAAAATTCCGCACCGCTGTTTTCGTCAAGTAAATCAAGCTGCGGAAAGGCTATTCCGTCCTCTACAACTTCGTTCCAGATTTTAACCATGGCAGGGTAATCACTTTTGACTGCTTTGCGAATATTTATTTCCATAAAATCAACCTTTTGTGCGTAATCTACTAATATTTTAGCACTTAGTTTTTCTTTGTCAATATGGATTGATTTATCGGTGTAAAAGTATTATAATAAATATTTAAGACAGTACAATTTGATTTGTAAAAAATACAGATGTTTACGGTATTAAATTAGATGCGAATAAAAATAAAAGAGGTAGTTTGATGGATTACTTAAAGAGAACCTGGGCAGAGGTATCGCTTGATGCAATTAAGCATAATTTTAATGAAATAAAAAACAAAGTTGGCGGCAGAGCAAAGATTTGCTGCGTTATAAAAGCAGACGGTTACGGTCACGGCGCCGTTGAACTGTCTAAACTCTATGAGCAACTTGGCGCTGACTTTTTTGCCGTTTCAAATATTGACGAGGGTATAGAAATTCGTGAGGCAGGCGCAACACTTCCTATCGTAATTTTAGGATTTACTCCTGCAAATGAGGCTAAGCGACTTGCAGAATACAATATTTCTCAGGCAGTTTACAGCCTTGATTATGCAAAAATGCTTTCTAAGGCTTGTTGTGAGCAGAATGTGGTTTGTAAAATTCACATCAAAGTTGATACCGGTATGAGCAGAATAGGTTTTATGTGCCAGGAATTTCCGAGAGATGATTATTCTGTCGAAGAAATTAGAACAGCCTGCACTCTCAAAAATCTTGAGCTTGAGGGTATGTTTACTCATTTCTGTGTGTCGGATGAAGCCGAGGACGGCAAAGACTTTACAGAAAAGCAGTACAGTTGCTTTTCTTATGTAAGGGATAAACTTAAAGAATCGGGAATTAACATTAAGATTTGCCACTGTTCAAACAGCGGTGCTATTGAAGATTACGAGCATACATATTGCGATATGGTAAGAGCAGGTATTATACTTTACGGACTTGCTCCGTCGTATAAAATTCAGAATAATTTAAATCTTATTCCCGCAATGACTTTAAAATCAACGGTTGCATATGTAAAAAATCTTAAAAAGGGTGCTGATATTTCATACGGAAGAACATTTACCGCTCCTAAAGATATGAAGATTGCAACTGTTCCGATTGGATATGCCGACGGTTTTATTCGTCAGAACGCAAAAGACGGATATATGCTTGTCAACGGTAAAAAAGCAAAAATTGTGGGCAGAATATGTATGGACCAGACTATGATTGATGTTACCGATATTGAAGATGTAAAAATCGGTGACGAGGTAGTGATTTTCGGAACAGGCGAAAACGGCGAAATGACAGCCGATGACCTTGCAAAAAATACTGATACTATTAACTATGAAGTAGTTTGCCTTGTAGGCAAGCGTGTACCGAGAATTTATATTAAAAACGGAAAAGTAATGGATGTGATGTATAAGCTATGAGAATGCTTGTTATTGACGGAAACAGTATAGTAAACCGTGCTTTTTACGGTATAAGACCGCTTACAACAAAAGACGGTCAGTTTACAAATGCGATTTACGGATTTCTTACAATGCTCACAAAAATAAAAAACGAAGAAAATCCCGATGCGGTAGCTATTGCTTTTGACCTTAAAGCTCCTACATTCCGCCACAAGGCATATGCAGGCTACAAGGCAACAAGAAAAGGTATGCCGGAAGAGCTTGCCTCACAGATTAAACCGCTAAAAGAGCTTTTACAGCTTTTGGGTTATACTCTTGTGACCTGCGAGGGATATGAGGCCGACGATATTTTGGGAACATTTGCAAAGGCTTGCGAGAAAAACGGCAACGAATGTGTGATTGCGACAGGTGACCGTGACAGCTTACAGCTTGTTTCCGATACAACAACAGTGCATCTCTGCACAAACAAGCAAGACATCAGTTATACACCCGCAAAAATTCTTGAGGATTACGGCGTTACACCAAAACAGCTTATAGAAATTAAGGCTATTCAAGGCGATTCGTCCGATAACATTCCGGGCGTTGCAGGCATTGGTCCAAAGGGTGCGGGCGATTTGATTTCACGCTTTGGCAGTGTGGAGTACATTTACAGCCATATTGACGAGATAGATGTTAAGGACGGCATCAGAAATAAACTTAAAAATTCCGAGGAAAATGCGAAGTTAAGTCGTATGCTCGGTGAGATTTTCTGCGAAGTTCCTATCAATACAAATGTTGAGGATTACAAAGTAGAATTGAAAGACCCCGAAGAATGTGCGAGGTTTATGGCAAAACTTGAGCTATTCTCGCTTATCGACAAACTCGGATTAAAAGAAATGCCGACAGCGGAGGAAAAGCCTGCAGCTGTGCAGAACTTTGAAGTTGTAGAAAATGCAGATGCTAATGTTCTGTATGAGAATATTAAAAAACAGGGTAAGGTATATTTTAAAACTGATTTTTCTGATATAGAAAATCCTGTTTGCAACATTCTTTTTGACGGTAAAGTTTATATTGTTAAGGATAACGAATTTTTCGACAGACTTCTTGAAAATGAAGAGATTTTGAAATTTACTCACGGCAGCAAGACAGTTTTTGCTTATGCCGATAAGAAGAATATTGAAGTAAAATCGCTTGCTTTTGATATTGAACTTGCGGCATATCTTATTGAGCCGTCATCAAAAGATTACAGTGACGAAAATTTATGCGGCGGTTACGGAATAACGCTTCCGAAAAACGAGAAGTTTTCGGAACTTTCCGCTCTTGCCGTATATGATGTGCTTTGCGAAAAACTTAAGAAAGATATAGATACAAACGAACAGGAAAAGCTGTTGACAGATATTGAAATTCCTCTTGCAAAGGTGCTTGCTAAAATGGAGAACATCGGATTTGCCGTTGACAGGCAGGGTATAGAGGACTACGGCAAGATATTGCACGAACAGATAAAAAATCTTGAAAATGAGATATACACAAGCATCGGTTATGAATTTAATATAAATTCTCCGAAACAGCTTGGCAAGGCGCTTTTTGAAGATTTAGGACTTCCGTGTAAGAAGAAAACAAAAAGCGGCTACAGTACAAACGCAGAGGTGCTTGAAAGTCTGCGCTACGAACATCCTGCGGTTGAAATGGTGCTTTCGTATCGTACGCTTGCAAAACTTTATTCAACCTATTGTGAGGGGCTGTTAAAGGTTATTGCCGAGGACGGCAGAATACACTCAAGTTTTAATCAAACCGAAACCAGAACGGGAAGAATCAGCTCAACAGAGCCTAATTTACAAAATATCCCTGTCCGTACAGAAATCGGCAGAGAATTGAGAAGGTTTTTTGCCGCAAGAGAGGGTTGGGTGCTTGTTGATGCCGACTATTCTCAAATTGAATTAAGAGTGCTTGCTCATATTTCAGGCGATAAGAATATGATAGAGGCATTTAATACGAATGCCGATATTCACACTATTACAGCGTCACAGGTGTTTAATATGCCTGTTGAAATGGTTACTCCCACAATGCGTAGCCGTGCCAAGGCGGTAAACTTCGGTATAGTTTACGGAATCGGTGCTTACTCACTTGCCAAGGATATTAAAGTAACCAATAAAGAGGCATCTAAATATATTAAAGACTACCTCGCTCATTACAGCGGCGTTGACGAATATATGAAAAATGTCGTTGAAAAAGCAAAGCGTGACGGTTATGTTGAAACAATGTTCGGCAGAAGAAGATATTTGCCTGAACTTAGCTCGGGCAAGCATATGATGAGAGCTTTCGGTGAGCGTGTGGCAAGAAATATGCCGATTCAGGGCACTGCCGCAGATATTATCAAAATCGCAATGATTAAAGTTGACGAAAGAATGAAAAAAGAGGGCTTGCAGGCAAGACTTATTTTGCAGGTGCACGATGAGTTGATTGTCGAGGCTCCCGAAAACGAAAAGGAAACAGTGGCAAAGCTGTTGCAGGAGGAAATGGAAAACGCCGTAAAACTTTCTGTTCCTCTTACCGCCGACGCTGCTGTCGGAAGGACTTGGTATGATGCCAAAAAATAAAATTATGTTTGTATGCACAGGCAATACTTGCCGCAGCCCTATGGCAGAGGCTGTTTTTAACCGTTTTGCAGAGGAAAAAGGACTTGCCGTAAGGGCAGAGAGTATGGGTACAACAACTGTTACGGGTATGCCTGTTTCTGAAAATTCGGTTGAAGTCTGCAAAGAAATCGGTATTGATATTTCGGATATGCATTCTACGGCTTATTCCGATAAAAAACTTGACGAATACGATAAATTTTATTGTATGTCGACAAGCCACAAGTTTTTTCTTATGACACAGTGCGCTGTCCCTGCCGATAAAATCGAGGTTATTAATGTTGCCGACCCGTATATGTGCGGTGTTGAGGTTTACAGACAGTGCCGAGATGAAATTTGCAGTGCCGTTAAGGAAATTTTAAAACAATATGAGAATTGAAGAAATGAAAGAAAGCCACCTTTTACAGGTGGCAGAGATTGAAAATAAATGCTTTTCTCATCCGTGGTCATTAAAAAGTCTTGAGTCTGAACTAAAAAACAACGGCTCACATTTTTATGTAAGCGTTGAGGACGATAAGGTTCTCGGCTACATAGGAATGAATGTTGTTGTTGACGAAGGATATATTTTTAATGTGGCGGTTGATGAAAGCGCACGAAAAAAGGGCATAGGTACGGCTTTGATAAATACTCTTGTTACCTTTGCCAAGAAAAACAGCCTGGCTTTTTTGACTCTTGAGGTAAGACAATCCAATGAAAATGCAATAAGACTGTATTCAAACGCAGGCTTTGTTAAGGTGGGGGAGAGAAAGAATTATTATTCTGAACCTGTCGAAAACGCAATACTGATGACAAAGTATTTTTGATAAAACGAAAGGATTATTTTTATGAAGATACTTGCAATAGAGTCCTCTTGTGACGAAACCGCAGCAGCGGTTGTTGAGGACGGAAGAAAAGTTATATCCTCTGTTGTTGCCTCTCAGGTTGAGGAGCATAAACTGTATGGCGGTGTTGTTCCCGAAATTGCATCCCGCAGACACGCCGAGGCAATAGTGCCTGTTGTAAAAAACTCGCTTGAGCAGGCAGAACTTACTTTAAAAGAAATAGATGCAATTGCGGTTACATACGCACCTGGTCTTATAGGGGCTTTGCTTGTAGGAGTTAATTTTGCAAAGGGACTTTCTCTTTCAACAGGACTTCCGCTTGTTCCGACCCATCATTTAAGGTCGCACATTGCCTCTAATTATATTTCTAATCCCGATTTAAAACCGCCGTTTCTTTGCCTTGTTGTTTCGGGCGGTCACAGTCATATTGTGATGGTTGAGGATTACACAAAAATGCGCATTATCGGCAAAACAAGAGATGATGCGGCAGGCGAGGCATTTGATAAAGCGGCAAGAACTATGGGTATGCCGTATCCGGGCGGAATTGCACTTGATAAGGTAGCAGAGGACGGCGATCCTTTTGCATTTAAGTTGCCAAGACCTACCGTAAGCGGTTCACAGTATGATTTCAGCTTTTCGGGACTTAAAACAGCTGTAATAAATCTAATTCATAATTCTGCGCAAAAGGGCATAGAACTTAACAAGGCAGATGTTTGCGCATCTTTCAGATATGCGGTTGTTGACTGTTTAAAAACCAATTTTTTGAAAGCGGCAGAAGATTTAAAGGTTGACAAGCTGGTTATTGCGGGTGGTGTGTCTGCAAACCGACTTTTGCGTTCTTCTTTACAGGAAGAATGTGATAAGCACGGACTTGCTTTTTATATGCCCGAAAAATCTCTTTGCGGTGACAATGCGGCAATGGTTGGCTCGCAGGGATATTATGAATTTTTAAGCGGAAATATTGCAAGCACAGACCTTAACGCTTTTGCCACTATGAGTATTGAACTGTAAATAAATATGTATTAATTTGTGGCATTTATTAATTACTTGTTGACATTTGTTGACTTGTACTTTATAATAAACATTAAGGCAAATTATGTATATTTACAGTGGTTTGCTGATTTTATGCTTACAAATTTATGGAGGAAAAAGATGGACAATTACAACAATAACGGCTACAACAACGATTCTTTGAATAACCCACAGGGCAACGGCCCGGATCCACAGCAGAATAACTACTCAAATCAGGGTTACCAGCAGCCTTACGGTACAGACAATAATCAGGGTTACCAGCAGCCTTACGGTACAGACAATAATCAGGGTTATCAGCAGCAGTCATATGGTGCAAATGATTATCAGCAGCCATACGGTTCACAGCCTGATTACAATAACTACAATCAGAATAACTATCAGCAGCAGTATCCTAACTACAATCAGTATCCTGTAGAGGATAAAAGCGCAAAGAATAATGCTACTGCATCACTTGTACTCGGTATTATAGGTCTTTGCTGTTGTGCTCCTTGCGGTATAGTTGGTCTTATTCTTGGTATTAATTCTAAAAAGGCAAAGCCTGAAAATAACGGACTTGCAACTGCAGGTATCATTCTTTCTATTATTGCTTTAGTAATATGGGCAATACTTCTTATTACTCAAATTGTTTCAGGCGCATTTATCAGTTCAATTTCCTAATTTACTATTAATTTTATTACATAGCAAGCAACAAGCGGACTATATGTCTGCTTGTTTTGCTTTGGGGTGATTTTTATTATTAAGCCGTGCAAAACATATCAAAAAATTTTGGTTTTAATTTTACCGTTTGCCTCACTTTTTTTGTGTTATCTGATTTGTGCTTTTGCGTTTAAGTACATTTCATTGCCACCGTGTTATATACATCAGTTTACAGGTTTGTATTGCCCCGGCTGTGGAGCGACAAGAGCGGTATATGCGCTTGTTCACGGAGATATTCTGCTTTCGCTAAGGCAAAATGCTTTTTTAGCGGTTGGAATAGTTATTGTGCTTATTCTGTATATTCAGTTCGTACTCCGTGCTTTTGGTAAAAAAACAAATACATTTATTAATATGCAAGGCTTTATATGGATAATGTTTGCTTTATTGATTGTTTATACAATTTTAAGAAATATTTTTCCCGCACTTGCTCCTGTGGAGATTACATATTAAGCAGGTTTGTAAAATTATAATATTTTCAATAAATTATTGACATTAAAATAACTGTATTTTATAATTATATTGAGTAGGTTATATTAATTTGCTTTTGTGGCTTATTAAAATTTGGAGGAAAACTATGGACAATTACAACAACGATTCTTGGAACAATAACCAAAATCCACAGCAAAATCAGAATACATATTCTGCACAGGACTATCAGCAGCCATACGGTTCGCAAAACTATTCCGCACAGGATTACCAGCGACCATATGGGACTGACAACAATCAAAATTATCAGAATTCTTACGGCACTGGTTACAATCAGACTCCGTCTTATCAGCAGCCTAACTATAACAATATGAGCAATGACGAAGAGCATGTTTCTGTTCTTCACTGGATCGGAATTTTCTGCCTTAATATCATTCCGTGCGTAGGCCCTATTGTTTATCTTATTATGATGTTTGTTTGGGCTTTTGGCAGCACACCTAAAAAGTCACTTAAGAATTTTGCAAGAGCACAGCTTATCTTGTCTGCGATTGCATTAGGTATTATGATTATTATGATTATTATTTCAGCAGCAACAGGTGCTGCTATATTCAGCGGTTCAAGCAGCTATAATTATTATTAATTTTTACAGCAAGTTTATATACGAGGTGGTATAAATAATTACTCCATATAAAACATATCAAAAAATATTGGTATTTATATTACCGTTTGCATCTGTTGGTATGGCGTATTTGTTTTCGTTGTATGTTTTCAGATACATAACATTACCGTCTTGTTATTTATACGAGCTTACAGGAATTTACTGTCCCGGATGCGGCTGTACAAGAGCGGTTTATGCGCTAATTCACGGAGATGTTATATTGTCGTTAAAGCAAAATCCGTTGGTTATAGTTTCTCTTGCTACATTATTTGTACTTTATATTGAACTCGTTTTCAGAGCTTTCGGAAAAAAACTGCGCACATTTGTACACAGCAAATACTTTTTATGGGGTGCGTTTATAGCGATAATGATATATACGGTATTGAGAAATATCTTTCCGCAGCTTGCTCCGATAGAGCTTGTGTAAAATTAAAACTTTATAATTCGGTAGAAAGGCAATGTAAAAGTTGCCTTTTTATTTTTTGAAAAAATTTTCGGAAAAGTGTTGACAAATACTAGACAATAGTATATCATATAAATACAGTAATAATTACTGATTTATATGATAATTATAGAAAATATGAATTAGAAAGGGTTGAACTTTATGGCAAATAAATATGCCGGTACACAGACAGAGAAAAATTTACTTGAGGCTTTTTCAGGTGAATCACAGGCAAGAAATAAATATACTTACTTTGCGTCAAAGGCTAAGAAAGACGGATTTGAGCAGATAGCTTCATTATTCCTGAAAACAGCAGATAATGAAAAAGAACATGCAAAGATGTGGTTTAAAGAATTGAACGGTATTGGCAGTACAGCAGAAAATCTTGCCGCAGCTGCAGAGGGCGAAAATTACGAGTGGACTGATATGTACGAAGGCTTTGCAAAGACAGCGGAGGAAGAGGGATTTCCTGAACTCGCAAAGAAATTCCGTATGGTCGGTGCTATTGAAAAAGCACACGAAGAGCGTTACCGTGCATTACTCCATAATGTTGAAATGCAGGAAGTGTTTGCAAAGAGTGAAGTTAAGGTATGGGAATGTCGTAACTGCGGTCATATTGTAGTAGGAGAGAAAGCTCCGCAGGTTTGCCCTGTGTGCGCTCACCCACAGTCATACTTTGAAATTCACGAAGAAAATTATTGATTATTGACAGAGTTTACTGTATAATAATTTAAATTCAAAAGATTTTAAATATAGTTTAGCAAACTGTTTTGCCAAGTAACTATAAAAGTATTTTGTTAAACCGTAATTAATAAAGAAAAGAAAATAGAACAATATAAAAACAGCAGTCTATATCGTAAAGTAATGACCCGACCCCCAAAAGTTAGATTTTTTAGGTCTAACTTTTTGGGGTCACCACATAATAATGACTGCTGTTTATTTTATCAGTTATTTGTTTTATCGGCTAAAATTCCCGATAGCTTTTTTAATGCCATAAAACTCTCTTCGCTTATATCGTGCTCGATTTTACATGAATCTTCATAAGCTGTTTCTTCGCTTACACCGAGAGAAATTAAAAGTTCGGCTATATAATTATGCTTTTCAAGAATTTTCTGCGCAATATTCATTCCGCTTTCGGTAAGGGTGATATAACCCTCGCTGTCCATAAGAATGTAATCGTTTTCTCTTAGCTTTTTCATGGCAACGCTTACGCTTGGCTTTGAAAAACCGAGAAGATTTACTATGTCGATAGAACGAACGCATCCTCTTTTTTGTTTAATTAAAAGTATAGCCTCGAGGTAATCTTCGGCTGACTTGTGGACTGATAATGACAATAAAAACACTCCTTGAACAATGATAATATTAATGTTCAATCCCTTAATACATAAAATTAATAAAATATTACAAAAAGATTATATAACTATTTCTATTTATTGTATCATATTTTTATTAAAAAGTAAAGTTATTAAATTTTATTATTAAATATTTTTAAGTATAAAAATTCACTTGATATTTTATGGAATATATCGTAAAATTATAGACAAGGGATAGCTATTAAAATCAGCTTGATATGATATGCTTGATATGATATATAGATGAAAGGACGATTTATTATGTCACAGAATCCTGTAATTACTATTGAAATGGAGAACGGCTCTGTAATTAAAGCCGAGCTTTATCCTGAAATTGCACCAAACACAGTAAATAACTTTTTAAGCCTTGTAAATAAAGGTTTTTATGACGGACTTACTTTTCACAGAGTAATTTACGGCTTTATGATTCAGGGCGGTTGTCCTGACGGAACAGGTATGGGCGGCCCGGGTTACAGCATTAAGGGCGAATTTGCTATCAATGGTTTTGAAAATAACCTCAAGCACACAGAGGGTGTTCTCTCTATGGCTCGCTCAATGATGCCGAACTCAGCAGGCTCACAGTTCTTTATCATGCACAAGAATGCGCCTCACCTTGACGGTCAGTACGCCGCTTTCGGTAAGGTAATTGATGGTATGGATGTTGTAAACAAGATTGCTGAGTGTGACACAGACTTTGCAGACAAGCCGCTTGACGCTCAGATTATGAAAAAGGTTACAGCCGATACCTTTGGCGTTGAGTATCCCGAACCTGAAAAGTGTTAATTAAAGTTATATAATATAGAAAGGTAATTATTATGAATGTTTTGCTTACAGGCGGCGCAGGCTACATTGGTACACATACCTGCATTGAACTTATAAACGCAGGTCATACAGTAGTTGTTGCCGATAATTTTTCAAACAGCTCTCCAAAGGCTATTGAAAGGGTTGAGGAGATTACAGGTAAAAAAATTCCGCTTTATAATATTGATGTTTGTGATGTCGAGGCGCTCGACAAGCTCTTTGCCGAAAATAAAATTGACGCTGTAATTCATTTTGCAGGATTAAAGGCAGTAGGCGAGAGCTGCGAGATTCCTGTTGCTTATTACAGAAATAACCTTGATTCTACACTTGCTTTGCTCGAGGTTATGAAGAAATATTCGGTAGCAAACTTTGTTTTCAGCTCATCTGCTACTGTATACGGGATTCCCGAGAGAGTTCCGCTCGTGGAAACAATGCCGACTGGCTGCACTAACCCATACGGTTGGACAAAACTTATGAACGAGCAGATTCTTACCGATGCAGCTAAGGCTGACAGCAATCTTTCCGTAGTTCTTTTAAGATATTTCAATCCGATCGGTGCTCACGAAAGCGGTAGAATCGGCGAAAATCCTAACGGTATTCCAAACAACCTTATGCCTTATATTACACAGGTTGCTGCAGGCAGACTTAAAAGACTCGGTGTGTTTGGTAATGACTATCCTACACATGACGGCACAGGCGTAAGAGATTATATCCATGTTGTGGATCTTGCAAAAGGTCATGTAAAAGCTATTGATTATGCCGAACAGCACAAGGGCACAGAAATCTTTAATCTCGGCACAGGCACAGGCTACAGCGTACTTGATATTGTTAAGGCATTCAGCAAGGTTAATAATATTGAAATTCCTTATGATATAAAGCCGAGAAGAGCGGGCGATATAGCAGAATGTTACGCCGATCCGACAAAAGCATATGAAATTCTCGGTTGGAAAGCCGAAAAAAATCTTGAAGATATGTGCCGTGACTCTTGGAACTGGCAATCTCATAATATTAATGGTTACGAATGACCGAAAAAACAATCTTGTTTTTGTGCAATTAGCCAAAATAACAAAAATTTATAAAAATAACTCTCCAAAGTGTCAAATTCATTTGACTTTTGGGGAGTTTCTATTATATAATAGAATAGCTTATAGAAGCATTATTATTAAAGGAGGAAAAAGAAAATGTTCAAAAAAGCATTAAGCCTTGTTGTCTCTCTGATGCTTATGGTAACTTCATTGTCATTTGCAGCAATTTCAGTTTCTGCTGCAGATACAACATATGTAGTTGCCGGCGCAGAAGAACTTTGCGGCGTTTTATGGAAGGGCAGCCCAGAAGAAGCTCCTGCAAATGTTATGACAGACAATGGCGACGGTACTTACACAAAAGTATTTACCAATGTTCAGCCGGCATCAGGTCTTACACTTAAGGTTGTAGAAAATGGTGCTGACGGTTCACAGAACTGGATTGGCGACGCAACAGGCAATAACATTACATTTAATGTAACTGCTGCAAGTGATGTAACAGTAAAATTTGATTCTTCTACTAAAGAAATCACTGTTACAGGCGACGGCGTTCAGTTTGTAACAAATCTCGATATCAAGAGCATCAATGCTGTTGGTAACGGCGATCCTGAAGATGCAGCTTGGTTAAACGGTGTAGCTTGGGATCCTGCAGCTAACCCTATGACAGAAGTTTCAGAAAAAGTTTATGAGATTACATTCAAGAATGTATCTAAGTTCGACAACTATCAGGTTAAGTTTGCCGCTAACGGCGGATGGACTGACAGTTGGGGCGGTGCAGCGGAAAACTTCACACCTGAATCAGGCGTAGAGTTTGACGCAGCATATAACGGAGAGAACCTTACCGTTAATGTTCCTTATGAATTTGCTGATGTAACACTCAAGCTCGACCTTACAAACTTCGACTATGCTACAAAGGCCGGTGCTAAGGCAACCGTTACAGTAACTGAAGTGTCAACTCCTGCTGAAACAACAGAAGTTGCTACAACAGAAGCAACAACTGCTCCTGCTACACAGGCAACAGCTGCTCCGGAGAAAGCACCTCTTACAGTAAATGCAACATCTAATGTATTCTCAACAGCAAAAGCAGAATACAACAGCAAAACAAATCAGGTAACAGTATGCTACTATCTTGGTACAAATTGTGACCTTGTAAACCTCGAATGGTACTTCACATATGACAGTAACATATTTGAGGTAAACAACAAGAACAACCTTGATTCAACAGGTAAGAAACTTGGTATTATGCCACAGATTACAAGCAGTTCTGTAATCAACACAAGTATCCCCGGCAAGGTAAACGCCAACTCTTCTGACCTTGGCCTTTACACAATTGATGCAAAGGTTCCGTTTATTAAGATTGTTTTAGATGTAAAGGGTAATCCTGAAAATGTTGAAACAAATGTAAACCTTAATGTAAGAGTTCTTACAAAGGGCGAAATGGACTTTAATACAATGAGAGTTGATCCTGATACAATGGTATCATTCGTACTGGAGTATAAAATAGTAGATCCTTCATATATTGTTTCTGCTGAAACAAAACTCACAGAGTCAACATTTGTTCCATCGACAGAGTCAACAGAAGCTCCTGAAACAACAGTTCCTGAAACAACAGTTCCAGAAACAACAGTTCCTGAAACTACAGTTCCGGAAACAACAGTTCCTGAAACTACAGAAGAAGTTCCTGCTGGTGCTCTTACTGTAAATGCTACTTCTAACTTATTCCCTGCATCATCTAATGTTGTTGCAGGTGACGAAGAGTATGTAACAGTAACTTATTACTTTGAGTCAGAGAAGAATGTTCTTAACGCAGACTTCAACCTTACTTATGACCCAACAATGCTCGCTCTTGACAGTGTTATGACTCCTTACACAAACGGTGTAGTAGTAAACTCTGCAACAGCAGGCAAGGTTTATGGTAATATGTCAAGCCTTGAGCTTTACAATTTCAACCAGAAGACACCATTTGTTTCAGTTGTATTCAAGAAACTTGGTCTTGGCGAAACAGATGTAAACCTCACAGTTGATAACCTTACACTCTCACTTGCAAACGCTGAGGGCGTAACAGACGAGGCTCAGGAAGAGGGTCTTGTAAGAGATGGCGTTCTTGCTGAAACATCAACAAAATATTCAGTTGAAACTGAAATTCAGGCAGGTAAAGTTACACCTGTTGTTCCAACAACAGCTGAACCAACAACAGCTCCTGCTCCTGCAGGTTCAACATATGTTGTAGCAGGTTCAGAAGAACTTTGCGGTGTTTTATGGAAGGGTAGCCCGGAAGAAGCTCCTGAAAATGTTATGACAGATAACGGCGACGGTACATACACTAAGGTATTTACCAATGTTCAGATTGCTGATTCACTTCAGATTAAGGTTGTAGAAAATACAGCTGATGGCGGTCAGAATTGGATCGGTGATAACGGCGGAGACAACAATATAACCTTTAATGTTCTTGCCGCTTGTGATGTAACAGTTACATATGACAGCAATACACGCAAAATCACTGTTTCAGGTGACGGTGTTCAGATCGTTTCTGATATTGAAATCAAAAGCATGCATGCTGTTGGTAACGGTGACCCTGATGATGAATCATGGTTAAACGGCGTAGCTTGGGATCCAACAGCTAATGAGATGGAGCAGGTTGCAGATAAGGTTTATGAGATTACATATCACAATGTACCTGAGTTTGACAACTACCAGGTTAAGTTCGCAGCTAACGGCAAGTGGGCTGACAGCTGGGGCAGTGCAGAAGAGGGCTTCACACCTGAATCCGGCGTTGCATTTGACGCTGTATACAACGGTCAGAACCTCACTGTAAATGTACCATATGAGTTTGCTGATGTAACACTCAGAATTGACCTTTCAAACTTCAACTATGCTACAAAGCTTGGCGCAGTTGCTACAGTAACTGTAACAGAAGCTTCTCAAGCACCATCAACAGCTCCTGAAACAACAGTTCCGGCAACAACAGTTCCTGAAACAACAGTTCCAGCAACAACAGTTCCTGAAACAACAGTTCCAGCAACAACAGTTCCGGCAACAACAGTTCCTGCAACAACAATTGCACAGAATACAACAACACCTAATACAACTCTTGCTCCTGCAACAGAAGATGCAACATCTTCAACAGGCGCAACAGTTAAGCCGGGTACAGCCGATACAGCTAACAACGGTAACAATGGCAACAGTACAGCCAATAACAACAATGGTACAGTTAAGACAGGTAATGCTTCTATGGCAGCAGTTATCCTCCTTGTACTTGTATCAGCTACCGGTGTAGTTTACTTTACCCGCAAGAAGGTTAAATAATCTTTTATAAGCATTAATAAAACTTAGTTTTTTCACCCTCTGAGAAATCAGAGGGTGTTTTTTGTTTATAATTCAGAAGTCTAAATTATGGTTTAGCAAATTGTTTCGGCAAGTAATTATAAAAGTTTGGTCGACCTTTTCAAAGGTCGTGGGTGTGGGCAAGGCCCACAAATACTTTCCGTTTACGCAATCTGATGATAGCCAAACAGCTCGCTGTTTGGCGACTTGAACACAACGGCGTTAGCCTTAAAAAGCGATAGCAATAAGAAAGCCATTCGATATATAATGAAAAGTTAATCATTTCTTTTATAAAAGGCTGTCGCCTGTTTTTCAAACTATGTGCAAGCACGCAAACAGCGTGGCTGTTTGCGCCTGATAAATTGTTATATCGGAAGATTTTATGGGCGCTGTCCCAACCCGCAATTTTTGAAAAAATTGAGTAAACTTTTTTGCTTTTGGGAGGATAATTTAGCGTTATCTAAATTTTAATGCCCGACCGACACTCTGCTAAACCACAATTTATGGTGTTTATCTTATGTTTAAAATATAACTCAACATAGATTTATTTCTTTTTTAAAATTATCACATAAAATTCAAATTAAATTTTATATAAGTTCGTTGAAATTTTGTTTATAATATTATATAATAAATGTATTATATATAAGGAATTGATTTTATGTTTAAAAAAATTAAAACTACGTTAGCTTGTTGTTCTGCACTTATGATGCTTTGCGCTGTACCTCTAAATGCAAATGCGGCGGAAGAAGTGAAAATTAACGATGCTGCTTCTGTTGCTGTGGGGGACACATTTACATATTCAATGTATATTGCTGATGCATCAAAAGATGTAATGGGTATGCAGGCATATGTTTTTTATGATACAGATTACCTTGAAATTGACACTGATTCTATTAATTTTGATAATTTGAACGGTGTGATTTATAATGGAAATCTTGACGGATATATGACTTTTAATTTCTCTGATATATCAAATTATGCAAGCTTTTCATCCCGTACACAGCTTGTATCTATGAATTTTAAGGTTAAAAAATCCGGAAATACTAATGTTACATATTTTATTAAAGAAATGTATGACAGCGATATGAATACTCTTACTGCATATACCATAACCTATGATATTAAGTCAGACGGAAAAACTGTTGTTTCAGAAAAAACACCGATTGTTGAAGAAGCGGAAAAATATATAAATACTTACCAGGGAAATTTTATTAATTATATAGACGGTAAAGGAAATGATAATACAGATGAAAAAACGGACCATAAAGCTGTAATCGGCGAAAAAACAACAATGATGCCGCAAAATAACCAAGGCAATACGCAATATGTTGATGTGCAGAAATCGGGTTCGGGTGCATCGGTTACAACGATTGTAATCGTTTGCGGCTTGCTGCTGATAGGCGGAGCAATCGGCGGAGTTATGTATTTCAGACATAAAGAAAATACGAAAAACGGTTTGAATACTGATAGTGACAATATTGACAACGATATGACTTAAAGTGACGAACAGTTTTGACTGTTTATTGCAAAATTAAAAATTGTTTAAAAATTGTTTAAAAATTGTAACTGATTTTTGGTTATTATTACACCCTATAATCGACCTGTTTTTTTGAAAAAGCCTTGATTTTTTGAGCAAATTATTATATAATTGTCATACCGAGTATATCGGAAACATATTTTTATAGGAGGAAATTTCTAATGTCCAAGAAAATCATTAGTCTTATGTTGGCTATGGCTCTTTCTGCTTCAATGGTAGCAGTTGCAGCAGTTAGCGTTTCAGCTGACACAGACAGCGATGGTAACTATGTTCCTTCAGAGGGAACTGAAACATATAGATATTATTTCTATATGCCACAGAGATGGGAAAATGAGTTCACAACATCAACAGGTGCATACTGGTGGGAAGGCACAGATGCTTGCGAAACATGGCAGGATATGTATAAGGTTAAAGAAACTGAGAACGAAAACATTTTCTGTATTGATGTTCCAACGGATGTTCCTAAGCTCATCTTCAACAACTATGTTGACGGCGGTGATGATCCAACGGCTCCTCAGTACACAAAGGCTGCTCAGACATCAGATGTTACATGTGTAGACGATGATGGTGAAGAGGCTTGGGGTTACTGGCCTAAAACTGATGAAGACGATCCTAGTAACGAGCTTTATCCGGAAGGTATCAGAAATTTTAATAACATGATTTATGTTATTGATGAAAACAGAATTGAAGAGAACCCACTCAACCAGAAGCTTACATGCCGTGGTCAGTGGTACTACTACTATGGTAACGGCGAATATGGTTACACACCTGTAAAGGGTGACGGCGCTGTTTACAACACAGAGTATATGTCATTTGAAAAGGCACTTAAGGATAAAGAGGACGGTGTTAAACCAACACCAACAGAGCCTGACTCAACTGTAGCTACAACAGAGGCAGTTGAAACAACAGCTTCAGAGGAAGCTACAACAGCTCCTGCTCCAGTTTCAAAGCCTGCTCTTACAGTAAATGCTAAGTCAAACGTCTTCTCAGATGCTAAGGCTGTGTATGATAACTCAACAAAGCAGGTTACAGTTACTTACTACCTTGGCACAGACAGAGATCTCGTAAACCTTGAGTGGTACTTAAAATTTGATAACACTGTTCTTGAGTATAACAACAAGTCAAACCTTGATGCTACAGGCAAGAAACTCGCCATTATGCCACAGATTCCAAGCGGCTATGTTTTTAATACAAGCCTTCCGGGAAAAATCAATTCTAACGCTTCTGACCTTGGTCTTTACGCAATCGACTCTAAGAAGCCATTTATACAGGTTACATTTGATGTAATCGGTGAGCCTGAAAATGTTGAAACAACTATCGACCTTGACGTAAGAGTTCTTACAACAGGCGAGCTTGACCCCGACAAAATGCAGGTTGATGCTTCAACAATGAACTCGTTCGTAGTTGATTCTGAAATTAAGGATCCTTCAGTTCTTAAGGTTGCTAATACAACTCTTACAGAGTCAACATATGTAGCGCCAACAGTTCCTGAGACAACAAAGGCTCCTGAAACAACAAAGGCAACTGAGACAACAAAGGCTCCTGAAACAACAAAGGCAACTGAGACAACTAAGGCTACTGAGACAACTAAGGCTTCTGAAACAACAATAGCTCCTGCAACTGAAGATGCTACATCATCGACAGGCGCAACAGTTAAGCCGGGCACAGCTGATACAGCTAATAACGGCAACAACACAACTAACAATGATAACGGCACAGTTAAGACAGGTGACGCTACACTCGCAGTTGTAATTCTTACTCTTCTTGTTTCTGCTACAGGCGTAATGTTCGTCATTCGCAAGAGAGAGATGTTCTAATCTTAATTAGTAATAATTTAGATTTCTTTGGGCTGACCTGACAGGTCAGCCCATTTTTGATATTATGATTAAGAATAAATTTCAGAAAAATTGTGTAAATTATGGTTTGTAAAATGTTTTACCAAATAATTATAAAAGTTTGGTCAACCTTTTCAAAGGTTGTGGGTGTGGGCAAAGCCCACAAATACTTTCCGCTTACACAATCTGACGATAGCCAAACAGCTCCCTGTTTGGCGGCTTGAACGCAACGGCGAATGCCCTTAAATGCGATAGCAACAAGAAAGCCATTCGATATATAATGAAAAGTTCATTATTTCTTTTATAAAATGCTGTCGCCTGTTTTTCAAACTATGTGCAAGCACGCAAACAGCGTGGCTGTTAGCGTTTGATAAATCGTTATATCGGAAGATTTTTATGGGCGCTGCCCAAACCCGCAATTTTTGAAAAAATTGAGTAAACTTTTTTGTCTTTGGGAGGATAATTTAGCGTTAGCTAAATTTCAATGCCCGACCGACGCTCCGCCAAACCCAATTTATCAAGTTTAACCAAAATTTAGAACAGAAAAAATACCCTATAAACTCATTTTAATATGTCTGATATTTACTTAAATTTATAACTTGTATTTTGTGCATTGACAATGAATTTTACTTATAATTCCTATAAATAATAATTTTGAAAAAAATTAAAAAAATAGCGTATTTATGAAGAATTTATCGTAAATATCGGTTGACAAAGCGCAAATACTTTTGTATAATAATCAATAGCGTTTTAATATGCGTTTATGCGGTCAAGAGGTGCAATTATGCTTTTTGAACTTAAAAGTGTCTTTCAAAATGAAGGCGAAGAAAAAACAATCAGCTATAAGCTGGATATAAGCAATATTGACATTGACGGCGTTTTTCCATTCAAAACACCGCTTGATATTACCGCAACAGCAGGAAACAGGGCATCACTTGTTGACCTTACTTTGCTTGTCAGCTTTGACTATGTTCGCAGCTGCGACAGATGTGGAGAAGAATTTACAAGGAAGATGAAGTACAAGTTTACTCATAAGCTTGCCCGTACTCTTGAAACTGACGGCAACGACGACTATATTGAAACACCTGATTTTGTACTCGACCTTGATGAAACGGTTATTTCTGATGTGCTGTTGTCGCTTCCGCAGAAAAACCTCTGTAAAGAAGATTGTAAAGGACTGTGCAGTCAGTGCGGTCATAATCTTAATGAGGGTGAATGCGATTGCGATAAAAAGCAGGTTGACCCAAGGCTCGAGATTCTTAAACAACTTATGGATTGATATATGTTATTGTAAGGAGGTCTTTGTAATGGCAGTACCAAAGAGAAAAACTTCACACGCAAGAAAGAGTTCAAGACGTTCAACAGTTTGGAAGCTCAACGCTCCAACACTTGTAATTTGCCCTAACTGCGGTGAGTACAAGGCAGCTCACAGAGCTTGCGGCAACTGCGGTATGTATAACGGCAGACAGGTAATCGTAAAAGCTAACGAGAACTAATTACGGTACAAACATTATGGGCGGCAGAATTCTGTACGCCCTTTTGTTTTGCTCTGATACCTTGAATTTTTCGTGATTTTTGTGTAAAATAAGTGTGAGGTGAGTTCGTGGCTGTAAATATATTTGGTGTGACTGCTAACAGTCACGCAGACAGAGCAAAAATTAAAAGCGGTGAAATTCTGCTTAGTATTAACGGAAATATAATCGAAGATGTCCTCGATTACCGTTTTTATCAGGTAAACAGAGATTTGACACTCGAGATTAAAGATAAAAACGGCGAAATCAGAACAGTGCGTATTGTGAAAAGTGAATACGAGGAAATCGGTCTTGAGTTTGAAACTTATCTGATGGACGAGCAAAAGAGTTGCCGTAATAAGTGTATTTTCTGTTTTATAGACCAATTGCCTAAAGGCATGCGTGAATCACTTTATTTTAAAGACGATGACAGCAGACTTTCATTTTTGTTTGGTAATTACATTACGCTCACAAACCTTACACAGCACGAAATTGACAGAATCATAAAAATGCACATCAGCCCGATAAATGTGTCGGTTCACACTACGAATCCACAACTGCGCTGTAAGATGATGCATAACCGTTTTGCAGGTGATGCGTTAAGACATCTTGAAAGTTTTGCAAAGGCAGGAATCAGTCTTAACTGTCAGATTGTTGCTTGCCCCGGTATAAATGACGGTGATGAACTTCTCCGTACTTTTACCGATCTTGAAAAACTTGGAGTTAATATGACCGCTGTCGTGCCTGTAGGACTTACAAAATACCGTCAAGGATTATATCCGCTTACGGAATACAATCAAGAAACTGCCGCACAGACGCTTGATATAATCGAAAAATTCGGTGATGAATGTGTTAAAAAGTACGGCAGAAGAATTTTTTATGCCGGCGATGAATTTTATATAAAGGCTAACAGACCGATTCCCGATCCTGATTTTTATGAGGGCTTTCCCGCCGTAGAAGACGGTATTGGTATGATTGCCTGTCTTAAAGAAGAAATTGAGTTTGCTGTGGAGGACAGCGAGTACAATGATGCATTGAATTATAAGGTGACTATGGCATGCGGCGAGGCTGTTGCACCTTATTTGAGAGATATGATGAAGATTATTGCAACAAAATTTCCGAATATAGAGATAAATGTTGTTGCAATTAAAAATAACTTTTTCGGCGGAGGAGTTAATGTGTCGGGTTTGGTCACAGGCGGTGACTTGATTGACCAGCTGAAAGACAAAGACCTTGGCGACAAACTTTTTATTCCGTCATCTATGCTTAGATTTGAAAATGACATTTTCCTTGATGATGTTTCGGTTGAAGATGTTGAGCGTGAGCTTAATATTTCTCTTGGAATTGTAAATAACAACGGTGACGAACTTGTAAGAGAAGTTACCACGGTAAAGGAATGATAGAAGAATGAATAAACCTGTAATTGCGATTGTAGGCAGACCGAATGTCGGTAAATCTACACTTTTTAATAAACTTATCGGTCAAAGACTTTCAATAGTCGATGATACACCGGGTGTTACCCGTGACCGTATTTACGGCGAGGTTGAATGGCTCGGCAAAAAAGCGTTTATAATTGACACAGGCGGTATTGAACCGAAATCCGACGATATTATTTTGTCGCAGATGCGCAGACAGGCACAACTTGCCATTGATACCGCAAATGTAATTATTCTTGTTACGGACGGCAAAACAGGTATGGTTGCCACAGATATGGATATTGCGCAGATGCTTATGAAATCAAACAAGCCGATTGTGCTTTGTGTAAATAAATGTGACGGAATCGGCGAACCGACTCCTGAATTTTATGAATTCTATAATCTCGGACTCGGAGATCCTATTCAGGTTTCATCTGTTCACGGACACGGCACGGGCGATTTGCTTGACAATGTGTTTGAACACCTTGATTTTACAGAGGACAGCGAGGATGACGGCACAGTAATTAATGTGGCTGTTATAGGCAAGCCAAATGCAGGTAAATCATCGCTCATTAATAAAATTACAAACGAGGAGCGCTGCATAGTTTCTGACATTGCGGGTACTACAAGAGATACCATTGACACAATGATTGAAAATAAGTACGGTAAATTTAACTTTACCGATACAGCAGGACTTCGTCGTCAGAATAAAATTTATGATGATATTGAAAAGTACAGTATTATCAGAGCAAAGATGGCTATTGAACGCAGTGATGTATGCGTTATTATGATTGACGCAGAGGCAGGCGTTACCGAGCAGGATACAAAGGTAGCAGGACTTGCTCACGAGGCAGGCAAGGCTTGTATTCTTGCTGTAAATAAATGGGATGCAATTGAGAAAAACGACAAGACAATGCAGGAGTTCAGGAAAAAACTTGATACAGACTTTGCATTTATGTCTTATGCTCCTAAGGTATTTATTTCTGCAAAGACAGGTCAGCGTATTGACAGGTTGTTTGAATTTATTGTAAGCTGTGCGGAGCAGTCTGCAAGAAGAATTACAACAGGTATGCTCAATGAATTGCTTGCACAGGCTACAACAAGAGTTCAGCCGCCGTCGGATAAAGGCAAGAGATTAAAGATTTTTTATGTTACCCAGGCATCGGTTAAGCCGCCGACATTTATTTTCTTCTGTAATAACGCTCAATTATTCCACTTTTCTTATCAGCGCTATCTTGAAAACAGAATCAGAGAGGCATTCGGACTTGAGGGCACACCAATCAGAATTATTATCAGGGAGCGTGGCGAAAAGTAATGAATTTTTATTTATCGTTTTTAGCGTATAATTGTTGGAGAATTATAATTACTGCCGTTATAGCTTATCTTTTAGGCAGTGTGAATACAGCCGTTATAGTTACAAAGATTGTAACGGGCGGTAAGAAAGACATTCGTGAAATGGGCAGCGGTAATGCAGGATTTACAAATGTTCTGCGTTCCGTAGGAAAAGTGCCTGCAATTTTTACAATCGTATGTGACGCACTTAAGTGTGTGGTTGCGGTTATTATCGGCTGGTTGATTTTCTCGACTATTCCTGCAGACAGTCAGATTCTTTCAAATGAATTTGGCAACTGCGGCAAGTATATAGCCGGTATTTTTGCAATACTCGGACATTCGTATCCTGTTTATTTCCACTTTAAAGGCGGTAAAGGTGTTGTAACCGCTGCCGCTCTTATAGCAAGCGAGGATTGGAGAGTATTTATTGCGGTTATCGCAGCTTTCCTTATTGTTTTTGCTTGTTCAAAAATCATTTCGCTTTCGAGCATAACAGCGGCTGTACTTTACGGCCCATTTACATTCCTTGCAACATTCTTGTTTGATTATCCGAACGGATATTCTTTAGGCTATGTTATCTTGTCAACGGTTGCGGCATTGATTATCGGTATATTTGTTATTGTTAAGCATAAGGATAACATCAAAAGACTTATGCGTGGCGAAGAAAAGAAAATTACCGCAAAGAAAAAGACAAACGCTTGACGGACTTTTGCAAAAGTTGTAAAATAATGACGGATAATTTTATTGAAAGGTCGAATATTATGTCTGACTGTATTTTTTGTAAAATAGTTGACGGTTCTATTCCGTCTACAAAGGTTTATGAGGATGATAAAATCCTTGCATTCAAGGACTTAAATCCACAAGCACCTGTTCACACTCTTATTGTTCCGAAACAGCATATCTGCTGTGCTGATGAAATTACTGCCGATAACTGTGAGATAGTCGGTTACATATTCTCAAAAATTCCGGAGATTGCAAAATCACTTGGTCTTGAGAACGGCTATCGTATTGTTAATAACTGCGGTGAGGATGGCTGTCAGTCAGTAAAGCACTTGCACTTCCATTTGCTTGGCGGCAAAAAGCTTGCTGAAAATATGGCTTAAGAGGTGGAAAAGATGGGTACATACAAAATTACTATTGCAGGTCACGAGCGTGAACTTGAGTTTTTTCCTGTAAGCGATAAACTTGATATTGCAGCTTTTATTATGTTTGGCGATGTTGAAATTACCGAAGCATCTGCTAAAGAACTGTTAAAGATTTGCCCTGAACACGATGTTGTTGTTACGGCAGAGGCAAAAGGTATTCCTCTTTGCTATGAAATGGCAAGACAGGGCTGTAAAAATTATGTTGTTGCCCGTAAAGGCGTTAAGGTTTATATGAGAAACCCTATTGAAGTAAATGTTAAGTCAATCACAACCGAGAATGAGCAAAAGCTTTATCTTGGCGAGGGTGACGCAAACTTTATTAAGGGCAAAAGAGTTTTGATTGTTGATGATGTTGTTTCAACAGGTCAGAGCCTTGAGGCAATTGAAGAGCTTGTTACTAAGGCCGGCGGAAATATAGTAGGTAAAGCGGCTGTGCTTGCCGAAGGTGACGCAAGAGGCAGAAAAGATATTATTTATCTTGAGGAATTGCCGCTGTTTTTTAAATAAAACTGATAAATAAGGATTGAATTTTATGAAACGACCGTTTGCATTGATTGGTATTACTTATCTTTCTGTGCAAGCGGCGCTTTTTTATTTAGAGTCGGATTTAGCAGCGGCAATATTAACCGCTGTGTGTTTTGCCGGAACTATTATTGTGCTCTTTATACTTAAAAATAGAAATTTACGGCATACGGTGCTTGGCTTTTGTTTGACAGCAGCATTTGCAAGTACGATTTTCAGCGGATATAATATATTTGTTAAACAGCCGATTGTAGATAAATATTCCGAAAGAGAAATATATGTGACGGCAACTGTACTTGAGCAACCCACGGTGCAGTACGATACTTACAGATATTTAATTGAAACCGATAGTATAAACGGAAAAATCGAAAAACTGAAAATCTGTCTTTCAACAATTAATGAATTAAATGTTGAAGAATTTGACAGAATAAGCTGTGTTTTGCCATTAAAAGAATGTACTAAAAGTCAGATGATTGCTGACGGTGCGTTTTTACAGGCATCTGTTAATAAAAACTTTGCTTATATTGTAAAAAAGACCGATGACAAGCCTCTGTATTATCAAGCTGTAAAGATAAGAGAAAATTTTGCGGACAGTTTTGAACAAAATATGTCGCAGGATTGCGCATCACTGTGCAGAGCGGTTTTATTGGGAGAAAAAACCGCTTTATCGCAAGAAATTCAGAACGATTTTACCCGTTGCGGCGTAAGTTTTTTGATAGTTGTGTCGGGTATGCATCTTGCCATAATCAGCAGTTTTGTATTTTTGTGTATCAAGAAAATTATAAAAAACAGAGTTTTGCGTTCGATGATAATGCTTATGTGCGAATTTTCATTTATGGCGGTAACAGGATTTGCACCGTCTGTTGTAAGAGCGGGAGTAATGCTTGCCGTAGTGTATTCGGGAAAAATGTTTATGCGCAAAGGCGATTCGCTCAATTCGCTCGGAATTGCGGCTTTAATTCTCACCGTACCCAATCCTACAGCTGTTGCCGATGTGGGTATGCTTTTATCTTTTACCGCAACGCTTGGAATAATATTGTGGGCAAGAAAAATTTCAGTTTATATAATGGGCAAATTTGCAAAATTGAAAAGACTTAAAAAGCCCGTTGAATTTACAGTAAACTTATTTGCGGTTTCCGTTTCTGCCGCTGTATGGACAATGCCGATTTCAGTGTTGATGTTTGGTAAAGTATCGGTATTTTCAATCTTGCTTTCCATTATACTTTCGCCTGCGGTAAGCGTACTTGTAGCTTGTGCGTTGCTTGCGGTGATTCTTTACGGCTTTGGAATTGTAAGTATTATTGCTTATCCGCTTACCTTTGTATGTGAGCAGTTAAGTAAGTATGTAATTTTTATTGTCGGCACATTTTCGGATATTCCGTTTTCTTCGGTAAACGCACGAAAACCGTATTTTTACATTTGGCTTGCTCTTATTGCGGTTATGGTGATTGTCGGATATTTTGTTAAAAACAAAGCAAACTATGCCGTTAAGAGCGCTGTTATTTCGCTGTGTGTTCTTGCACTCGGTTTTGCGGTTTACTCCGTAATTGATGTAAATACAACCGTCATTAATATTTACGCAACGGGAGGAAATACGGTTACGGTAAAGCGTGGAAAAAATTGCTCGGTTGTCAGTTGCGGCGGTGAAGCAACAAATGTATATTATGCCGTGTCTGATATTATGGAAGATACGACTTTGCTTGATTTTTTGATTGTGCCTTCGGATTCGGACGGAAGTTTGCTTTATGCCGATATTTTCCAAACAAAATTTGACGAATCGGATGTTTTGATATATGATAGTAAAGGTGAGAATGAAGATAACGGTAATGTAAAATATTTTACTGTAAATAAAAGTTTTACGCTTAATTTAAATTCGGAAACCAAAGATGAAGCAGTAAGCACGGAAAGCGGTGTGTACCAGTATATCAGCACCGAAAGCACCACTGTTTTGTTACTTGACGGTAATTGCAAGGCAGAAGATATTTTGGAAAAACACAGAAAAGCAGATTACATAATTACCGATAAAGACGGAGATAATTTGCAAGATATTTGCGGTAAAAGAATTATTACGAATACCGACGATGCAAACGCAAAAGATTGCGAAGATATGATTTTTGTACGGGACAAAAATCTGCAGATTGTTATTGATTGACGGAGGAAATATGGCTGTACTAACAGATAAACAGATGGACAAGCATATAAAAGAAAGAAATTTTGCAAAGGTGTATTTGATTTACGGCGAAGAGCAAATGTATGTAAAAAAATATACCGATAAGCTTGTTACGGCTGTAGCAGGTAAGACACCGTCAGAGTTTAATTTTCATTCATTTGGTGACAGCATTAATTTTGACGAGCTTGCCGCCTCTGTACAAATAGTTCCGTTTATGAGTGAATTTAACTGTGTTCTCGTAAGCGATGCGGCTTTCGATGAATTTAATGCAAATGATAACGCAAGGTTTGCAGATATATACAAGGCAGTGCCTGACGGTTGCGTATTTATAGTTTCTTTGCCGTCTGTAAAACCTGTTAAAAATAAAACCGTTTTGCCTGCATTAAAAAAATATGCCGATAAAAACGGAATCGTTTGCGAGTTCAATACTCTTACTCAAAACGAGCTTGTTAAGTTTATTGCAAAATGGGCGAATGCAAACGGAAAATTCATTTCACAGGTAAATGCCACACAACTTATTTCGCTTTGCGGTCGTGACCTTAATATGCTGAAAAATGAGATAGATAAAATTTCCGCATATGCAAAGGGAGAAGAAATCTCTGACGAAGACATAGAAAAACTTGCGACGGTTACACTTGAATCAAAGATTTTTGCGCTTTCGGACGCTGTGCTTAACGGCAATGCACAAAAAGCCTTTAATACGCTTGACACCTTATTTTATCAGCAGGAAAAGACGGCGGATATGCTTTTTATTTTATCGCAGGCTTTTATAGACGCATACAGAATCAGAGTTGCTGATGAAAGCGGCGTACAAAAAACGGAGGTTGCGAGTAAGTTTAATTATAAAAACAGAGCGTTTGTACTTGATAATGCAAGAAGGGCAACAAAGCGAGTTTCTACGCAGGCTTTAAGAAAATCGCTTAGTTTGCTTTTGCAGGCGGAAACCGAATTTAAAAGTGTTTCGGTAAATGACAGAGTGTTCTTTGAAAAACTGATTGCACAGCTTTTGCTGACCGCTGAGAGGGGAAGAGTTTAATTGCTTAAAATAAAAGAGGCAATAATAGTTGAGGGCAGATATGACAAAATAAAATTGAAAAATCTTGTAGACACAACGATTATCGAAACAAACGGTTTCCGTGTGTTTTCGGATAAAGAAAAGCAAACGCTTATCCGCAAAATAGCACAGACGAGGGGAATACTTGTATTTACTGACAGCGATTCCGCAGGCTTTGTTATAAGAAATTTTTTGCGTGGTACGGTTGACAAAAGTAAGATAAAACATTGCTACATACCGCAGATAAACGGCAAGGAAAAGCGTAAGGCGCACGGTTCAAAAGAGGGCTTTCTTGGTGTTGAGGGAGTGAG
The DNA here is from genome assembly GCF_023921805.1 of Ruminococcus sp. FMBCY1. Taxonomy (GTDB): domain Bacteria; phylum Bacillota; class Clostridia; order Oscillospirales; family Acutalibacteraceae; genus Ruminococcoides; species Ruminococcoides intestinale_A. Next base: position 2,332,794 of record NZ_CP074197.1, read on the forward strand.
CGATGATGTGATTATCAAGGCAATTCGCAAAAGCGGAGCTACAATAATCGGTGAAGATGAACAGGCAGACAGAGAAGAGGTAACAAAAGCCGACTTATACAGGCTCGGTCTTTCCGGCAGGGAAAACTCCGAGAAATTAAGAAAAGCCTTGTTAAAGCACTTAGATATGCCGTCTTACCTTACTGCCAATGCTATGCTGTCGGCAATCAATTGCTTATATTCGCTTGATGAACTGAAAAATATAGTTAATGAATTGGAAATTTAATAATCAGAATTTAAATCACCGTTTTTGGACATAATAAAAACGGTGATTTTTTTGTTAAAGAGATTAAAATGTGATTGTATACTGTTTTCAATCGGCGGAGTTGCTTATGCTTTGCTTGAAATACTGTGGCGCAGAAAAACTCATTGGACAATGGCGGTTACGGGCGGCAGTTGTTTTCTTACAATTTTCAGAATATATAAAAAATTCCCAAAACTGTGTTTACGCAGCAAATGCCTTATAGGCGGTGCCGTTATCACACTTATGGAGGGAATATGCGGATTTATAGTAAATGTAAAATTTAAACTTAATGTCTGGGATTACAGCAATTGTACGCTGAATTTTAAAGGACAGGTTTGCCCGTTTTACAGTATGTTGTGGACGCTTTTGTGCATACCTATAAGCTGCATATGCAAATTGCTTTGCAAAAACAAAAAAATTATTTAGCAGTCACTTTAGCGTCATTATGAGTATTTATAATAAACCTGTAAAATAAATTTGGAGGAATTATTATGGAAATACTCAAAGTTGAAAATCTTGTAAAAACCTACGGAGAGGGAGATAATATTGTAAATGCGGTTGACAATATTTCTTTGTCTGTAAATAAGGGCGAATTTGTTGCTATAGTAGGCGCAAGCGGCAGCGGAAAATCAACGCTTTTGCATTTGCTCGGCGGTGTTGACAGACCGACAAGCGGCAAAATTTATATAGACGGAAACGAAATAAATAATATGAATAATGATAAACTTGCTATTTTCAGACGCAGACAGATTGGCATTGTTTATCAGTTCTATAATCTTATTCCGATTCTTACGGTGGAAGAAAATATCTCTCTTCCGTGTGACCTTGACGGTAACAGACCCGACAAAGAGAGAATGGATTTGATTTTAAAGTCTTTCGGACTTTTTGAAAGAAGAAATCATCTGCCAAACGAGCTTTCGGGCGGTCAGCAACAGAGAACCTCGATTGCAAGAGCTTTAATAAATAATCCGGCTATTCTGCTTGCTGACGAGCCGACAGGTAACCTTGATTCAAAATCCACAGAAGAAATTATGAGTATTTTGAAAATGTCTAACCGTGACTTTAATCAGACAATAATTATGATTACGCACAATCTTGAAATTGCAAAGGAAGCCGACAGAATTATTACAATTCAGGACGGCAAAATTTTAAGGGAGGCGTAAGGCTTGAAGATACTGAATAAACTTACTGTTAAAAATTTAAAGTTGAATAAAAGCCGTACGATTGTTACGATTATCGGTATTATGCTTTCGTGCGCTTTGATTATGGTTGTTGCCGGTATGGCGGCAAGCGCACAACAGACAATGGTAAACTTACAAATTAATATTACGGGTAATTATGATTTATTTGTAAAAGGAGCAAACAAAAAAATTATTGACAATGCGCAGGCAAACAGAAATGTAAAGGACATTTATATAAAACAAAATCTCGGTTGCGCATATCTGCCGCAGGCGAAATTTGACACAAAGCCGTACATAAATGTGGTTGCATTTAACGAAAAATCATTTACAGACTGCTTTAATGTTACACTTAAAGAGGGCAGACTTCCGCAAAACGGAAACGAACTTGTGCTTTCGCAGAGTGTAATTGAGAACAGCAGAGCGGAATTTAAAATAGGCGATACAATTACACTTGACTTGGGCAAAAGAGTTTATGTATCGGGTGCGGAAATACCGTTAAACGATACCGAATATTTTATTGACGAAAATGGTTTGGAAAAACTTGTCGATACTCATAAAAAGACTTACACTGTTGTAGGTGTGTTTAATAAGGTTTCTTCATCATATTTTGCGGCAGACAGCAATTCTGCGAGCAGTTCCGCTTTCACTTTAGCTGAAGAAAATGCCGATATAAATGATTTGTTTATAAGTTTTACATCAGACGGTGAAAAAGATTATATTACAACGAGCGGTGAGATTTTAAATTTAACGGGTGACGATTTTGAGAGTTTAAAAAATGATTTTGAAGTTTATCTTGAAAACGGCGATTTTTATGAGGCGAGTATAAACAAAGATTTGCTGAGATACAAAGGCTTTGCGCTAAGTGACGAGTATATGAGAATGCTTTTATCATTAGCTGTAATAATTATTGTAATTATTGCAATTTCAAGTATTTTTGTTATCCGCAACAGCTTTGCAATTTCAATTACCGAAAAAACAAAGTTGTACGGTATGCTTGCTTCAATCGGTGCTACATCAAAGCAGATAAGGCATAATGTGCTTTTTGAGGGCTTTGTGCTTGGCATAATCGGTATTCCGGCAGGCATTTTGCTTGGCGTAGGTGTAATTGCGCTGCTTGTGGTAATTTTGAACGCATTGCTCGAAAATATGCTGAACGGAATCTCATTTGTTTATGCTGTTCCATGGTGGGTAGCGGTTATTTCTGCTGTAATGTCAGCGGTTATTATTCTGTTTTCTACGCTTTCATCGGCTTTCAGAGCCTCAAGAATTGCTCCGATTACCGCAATCAGAGGCAACAACGACATTAAGATTAATAAAAAGAAAAGCTATAAATCACCGAAATTTATTAAAAAGCTGTTTGGTGTGGGCGGAGAAATTGCCTATAAAAACCTTAAACGCAGTAAAAAGAAGTACCGCACTACTGTAATTTCTATTATTATAACAGTTGCAATGTTTATTTCAATTTCCACCTTTATTGAGTACGGATTAAAAATTGCAGGTGATCACTTTAAGGATATTTCTTACAATATTACTGTACTTGCAAACGATAAGCTGTCATATGATGAATACGAAAATGTTTACAAAAGAATCATTGCTGATACGGATATAAATTCAAGCATAAAAGCCTGTGAAAATTATTATGGCAATATAGTGGGGCTTACCGATTATTATACGGAGGATGCCAAAGCGGCAGAGTTATCGGGCGGCGATTTAGCGTATGTGTTTGGTGTGGATAATAAGAGCTTTAAGGAGTATGTAACCGCACTTGGATATAATTATGATGATGTCAAGGATAAAGCACTTATTACGAATGATTTTAAATACTACAATTCGGATAATATTCTTATCAAGGGTAAGGAATTTGACTTGCCTATGAACACTGTTGTAAAGTTGTATCCTAACGGAACCCCGTCATATACTGAGGATGATATTAAAGAAATTCAGAAAACAGATCCTGATTTTGTATATAATCCGGATGATTATAAGTCTGTTGACCTTGTTATATATGATACAATTAATAAGGAAGTGCCGGGGTCTATAGTTTCAAGTATTATGAGTACCCTAAATGAGGGAAGTGTGCTTGTAAGTGAGGATTATTTTAAAAAGCTGTTTGCCGAGGATAATGACCATACAACAGGAGTCATTGTTATTGATTCGGCTGACCCTGTAAATACGGTAGAATATATAAATAATCTTGATATAGAAAATCTTGATGTTTTTAATATTAACGAGCAAAAAGAACAGATGAATGCCATTGTGCTTATTATTGCAATCTTTGCTTACGGTTTTATTATTGTAATTTCACTTATCGGTATAACAAATGTATTTAACACAATCAATACCAATATGCGTTTGCGCAGTAAGGAATTTGCGATGCTCAAGTCTATCGGTATGACAAAGAAAGAATTTAACAGAATGATAAGACTTGAAAGTTTGTTCTACGGTTTAAAATCCTTGCTTATCGGTGTTCCGCTCGGATTGCTCGGAGGTTATGCTATATTTAAGGCTACGGGAAATACCATTATGCTTGACTATTCATTCCCGACTATGGCTGTACTCATAAGCATAGTGTTCGTATTCTTTGTTGTATGGCTTATTATGAAAATTTCTATCAGCAAAGTGAATAAACAGAATATAATTGAAACCATACGCAACGATAATATTTGACATATCGGCTTACAGGGTGATATAATCACAAAAGAAGGGAAGTGTTAGTATGAAGATACTGCTTGTTGAGGATAACAAAAGCATAATAAAAGGACTTGAGTATGCATTTGCACAGAACGGCTACAGTTGTGAATACTGTCTTAGTTTAGACGAGGCTGTACGAAAAGCACCTTTTAATTATGATGTAGCAGTGCTTGATATAATGCTTCCCGACGGAAACGGCTTTGATTTGTTTAAAAAAATTCGCAGATATTCCGATTTGCCTGTAATTTTTCTTACCGCTGTTGATGATGAAGACAGTGTAGTAAACGGACTTGAACTTGGTGCGGACGATTACATAACAAAGCCTTTTTCTACAAGAGAACTTATTGCACGCATAAAGCGAGTGGCGAATAAAAACAGTAAAAAGAACATAATTACAGTATCGGGCGTTACGCTTGATTTGGATAAATCGGCGGTGTTTGAAAACGGAAAACAGCTTGAACTTACCGCACTTGAATATAAATTATTGTCGCTGTTAATGCAAAATGCAGGTAAAGTGGTAACACGGGAACTGATATTTGAAAAAATATGGGATGTATCCGGAAACTTTGTAAACGACAATACGCTTACCGTATATATCAAGAGAATACGCAAAAAACTTGATGCGGATATAATAAAAACGGTAAAGGGAATGGGGTATCAGGTTGCGGAGGTCAGCGAATGAAAAATGCTCAAAAGTTTGTATGTGCGGGTCTTGCGATAACAATTGTATTTTGTGTAATATCAGCTGTTTTTACTTTTATCGGTCTTGAGAATATAAGAAAAACAAGTAACGATACCATAAATCAGCTTGTAAATATACTGCTTGAAAAATACCCTGATGTCAGCGAAAAAGAAGTAGCCGAAATACTTAATAATAAAACCGAATATACGGATAATTCGGAATTTTTAAATAAGTACGGAATTCACCCCGAAAAGGATTGGGTTTCATACAACAATCAAGGCTCATACAAATATGTGATTCTTTCGGTATCTGTTTGTATAGCATTTGGACTTGCTTTTGCGGTTCTGTTTTTAGGGTATTTAAAAATTCAAAAGAAACAGACTATGGATATTGCAAAGCGGATTGAGCGTATAAATCTGGGTGATTATTCATTACAGATTGACCGAAACAGTGAAGATGAACTCTCACTGCTTGACAATCAAATTTACCGAACTGCCGTAAAATTCAGAGAGCAGGCAGAAAATTCTAATAAAGACAAAGAGAATTTACAAAAATCGCTTTCCGATATTTCACATCAGCTTAAAACTCCGCTTACATCAATAATTGTAATGGTTGATAATATTCTTGACGATGACGATATGCCGCTTGAAATAAGGCGTGAATTTTTAAATGATATTAAGCACAACACGAATACTATTTCTTTTTTGGTGCAAAGTCTTCTTAAGTTATCAAAACTTGACGCAGAGGCGGTTAAATTCAGATATGAGCAGGTTGAGGTGAAAAGCATTGTTGATGAATGTATTAAAAATACCGCTGTAATGGCTGAAATTTTGGGTGTAAGACTTGAAACCGACTGCAATGACATAATTCTTAATTGCGACAGAAAATGGCTTTGCGAGGCTGTTACGAACATAATTAAAAACTGTATTGAACACTCGCACAACGGAAACATAAAAATAACCGCTGACCAAAATAAACTTTATACAAAAATCAGCATAAAGGATAACGGCAGCGGTATTACAAAAGAAGATTTGCCTCATATATTTGAACGATTTTATAAGGGCAAAAATTCAAGTGATGACAGTGTGGGTATAGGACTTTCACTTGCAAAGACAATTATTGAAAAGCAAGGCGGATACATAAGTGTATCGTCTGAACTTAATAAAGGCAGTGAATTTGTAATAAAATTCTTTAACAACTGAATATCAACAAAAAACAGGTTGCCGCTTAATTGCGACAACCTGTTTTTGTATCTTAGATTTCAATGCTTTTGATTGAATCAAACTCGTCCTGAATTTCTTTTGAAGGTTTCTTTACTATAAGAGAAACTATAATATTTACGATAAGCGCAAGCGCAAAACCTAAAACAAGAGAATAAAGATTTGTTGCTTTGTAAAGAGTTACACCGTTTACGAGCGGTAAATAGTCCCATACAATAACTGTAAGTGCGCCTGTTGCCATACCGCTGATTGCACCTGCAAGTGTTGAGCGTTTCCAGAATAACGCAAGAAGTACAACCGGACCGAAAGCAGAGCCAAAACCTGCCCATGCGTCAGAAACAAGTCCCATAATACTTGAGTTAGGATTAATGGCAATTACAAAGCCGATAATTGCAACAACAACTACCGCAACCTTACCGATGTTAAGAGCACTTTTCTCTGTAGCGCTTTTCTTAACGCCTTTGTAAATATCCTCTGACACGGCAGATGCTGTAACAAGGAGCTGGCTGTCGGCTGTTGACATAATAGCGGCAAGAATACCGCAAAGGAATATACCGCCGATGAATATCATTATTCCGTTATCGGAGAAGATCTGCTGAATAAGTCTGATGAATACTGTTTCGCTTGCTGTAGCGTCAAGGTTTTCGATAAGGTAACCTCTTGCAACAAGTCCGATAAGGCAAGATGCGGCAAGCGAAATGATAACCCATACGATAGCAATTTTTCTTGATTTTTTGATTTCAGAGTCACTTTTTACCGCCATAAATCTTATAAGAATGTGTGGCATACCAAAGTAACCGAGTCCCCATGCAAGGTTAGAAATAATAGAAACGGCAGAAACATTTGAACCGTCATCATTTTTTAAGAAGTTAAGGTAATTATCCGGGTTTGTTACACCGCTGTCGATAAGTGACTGTGAGAAACTGTTGTTATATGTAAGAGCTACATAAGCGATTATCGGAACCGCCATAATGGCAACAAGCATTAAAAGTCCCTGTACAAAGTCAGTGTAGCAAACAGCCTTAAATCCGCCGAGAAATGTATAAACAAGAATTACAATTACAGCAACTATAAGACCGATTGTATATACAGTGTTGTAGTTTTCAGAGTTGCCGAAAAGTGTAGCGAAAAGCTTTGCGCCCGAACTGAATGCCGAGGCTGTATATACTGTGAAGAATATTGCAATAATAATGGCAGATACCATTTTTATTACGCCCTTATCGTCACGGTAACGGTTCTGGAAAAAGCTCGGAATTGTAAGTGAGTTTCCTGCAACGATTGTATATTTTCTTAATCGTGCCGAAACAATGTACCAGTTGAGTATAGTGCCGATCAAAAGTCCGACTGCTATCCATACCTCACCTGTTCCCGCAAGGTAAACCGAACCCGGAAGTCCCATAAGCAGCCAACCGCTCATATCGGAAGCCTGTGCAGAGAGTGCAGCGGTCCAGCCGCCAAGATTTCGTCCGCCGAGGAAATAGTCCTCGTTGTTTTTTGTGCCCTTAGACGATACAAAGCCAATAATTATCATAATGACCATATATGCCGCAAAGGAGCATAAAACTATTATATTTGCTGTACTCATATTTTCCTCCTCTATTTTGTTATTAAACACAAATACTCTTTAATAGTACCAAATTTCAGCAAAAAAATCAAGTATATTCAATGTTGTAGCAGATTTATACAATAAAATATTTTTATATAATTGTATATTTATTACAGCAGAGCCAATAATAACAACGGAGGTGCTATTTATGAGCGAAAATAACAGCAGAAAGAAAAAGAGCAGATATGAAAAGGCAGGATTCTATACTGCGCTTTCTATCTGCTTAATAGCCGTAACTATGGCAGTGTATTCAACATATAATACTATATCGGGAGCAAAAGAACCTACGGAGCAACCCACCACCACGGCAGTGGAGGTAAATAATCAGGTGACAGGTATAACGGAGATTGCAGAGGAAACTACATTTCCTAAAGTTGCAAATGAAATAACTGTTCCTACAATATCGGTTACAATTCCCCCTTACACCGAACCTACCGAGCAGGACACAACAAGAAATGCCTTACAAACTATGCTTTCAACCGATTTAACTCTAAGTTATCCGCTGAATCAGAAAAACATTATAAGAGAATACAGCGAGAAAACAGTGTATTATAAAAGTCTTAATGTATGGAAATCGCATCTCGGAGTGGATTTTGCGGGTGAGATAGGCGATGAAGTAACCGCAATGACAGGCGGTGCGGTAATAAAGGTTGACGAGGATAAACTGTACGGAAAAACGGTAGAGATTGCAACCGATAATGCCGTAGTTATTTACAGCGGATTAAACGGAATAACCGTAAAAGAAGGCGATTCGGTAGAAAACGGACAGAAAATCGGTGTAATAGGTGCAGTTCCTTGTGAAGTACACGACAAAAATCATATTCATGTTGCCGTTAAGATAGACAGACAATTTGCAGACCCGCTTTCATTTATCAGCAACGGGGAATAAAATCTCCGTTTTTATCATAGATATAATTATAGCACGCCCTCGTATCGTTTCAGGGGCAAACAAAAAAGTGATGGTTGATTTCAGCCATCACTTTTATCTTATTCGTATTCACGATTTACAATTTTACAAAGTACGGTTATCTTTCGCTCTGATGCCATTCTTCATTGCCAAAGATAAAATCATCAATATCCATTACAATAATTCTCATAAAAACACCTCCTATATTATAGTAAACAATACCATTATATTCAGGAAGTGCAGGAATTATACAGGATTACTTGTTAATAATATTTAAGTATTCACAAATAATGTCAACTGCCTGCTCGGTAGAAAGAGCTGTACTGTTAATGCACAAATCATAGTTATCTGCCAAGCCCCACTTTTTTCCTGAATAGAAACTGTAGTAGTTTGCTCTGTTTTTGTCTGCTTTTAATACTGCCTGCTTTGCACGAGCGGGATCAATACTTTGTCTTTCGACTGCTCTCTTAGTTCTTACATCAATGTCAGCATAGATATAAATCTTAGCGAGGTTTTGGTGATCCTTCAAAACATAATCCGCACATCTGCCAACGAATACGCATGGACCTTCATTGGCAAGCTGCTTGATAATCTTGTGCTGTAAAATGTAGAGCTTGTCATTAACAGGTAAATCACCCATAGATGAAAAACCGTTACCGTAATTATAAAGTCCTAATGAAAGAGAGTACAAAAGGCTGTTTGTAGCCTTCTCATCAACATTTTCAAATACTTCAGGACTAATTCCGCTCTCTTTGGCTGCTAAAGATATAAGCTCCTTATCATAGAATGGAATGCCAAGGCGTTCTGAAAGAGCCTTTCCTATGTTGTGACCGCCTGAACCGTACTGTCTTGTAATTGTAATAATGTTATTGCAGCTCATATCATAACCTCCGGTGCAAAGAAATGTATGGAAAAGTAACTTGTATTACTTACTCTATACATATATATAATATCATAAATTTTTAAAAAATCAAATGAATTATACAATTTTTACAAAATTTGTGTAATCAATATAAATTGATTTGAGTTGCTTTGTGCACTATTACCATATAGCATATAAGAAATATATTGAGTTTGTACGAAGTCTGTCTGATATATAAACTATACAGTTGAAATAAGTAATTGCCTGTAATACAGTTATTTATCAATATAAGACTTTATCTTAAGATTACATATATACTATTAAAGATAAAAGCAATTTTTGAAATTAAATCAGTTTTCAATTTAATAATCGTGATACTTGATTTTATTAGATATATATGTAAGAGAGTATTATTTCAGACTAAAAATAGTATATTCCATATATGTAAACACTATATATTGAGTTTATAAGGATAAAGTAAAAATTATTTAAAATTTTTTGAAAAAAATTGAAAAAAAGGGTTGCAATTTGTAAAAAGGAGTGATATAATAACGAAGTCGCTTGAGGAAAGCACAAACAACAGAAAAGTTTGAAAGCACAGAAAAAAGCTTTTAAAAGTAATGAAAGAGATTTCAAAAAACTTTTTAAAAACTTTGAAAAAAGTGTTGACAAGCGAAAATGAATGTGATATAATAATTCACGCACTGTTGAGAGAGGTTCGGTAAGAACCGACAAAAAACTTTCCAAAAAGTGCGTAGGACCTTGAAAATTAAACAACGAGAAAGATAAAGGAACCCGTAATACTTTGAGGATACTCAAAGATTTACAGTGAGATGCACACAACAAAGCATCAGGAATTACGGATACGTTAGTATTCGGAATGAGCGATTAAAGCTCTGAAATTGATAGTAAGCGAAAGCTTAATATACAAATTTTAGAGAGTTTGATCCTGGCTCAGGACGAACGCTGGCGGCGTGCCTAACACATGCAAGTCGAACGGAACTTCTTTAAAGGATTTCTTCGGAATGAATTTGATTAAGTTTAGTGGCGGACGGGTGAGTAACGCGTGAGTAACCTGCCTCTAAGAGGGGAATAACATTCTGAAAAGAATGCTAATACCGCATAATATATATTTATCGCATGGTAGATATATCAAAGATTTATCGCTTAGAGATGGACTCGCGTCCGATTAGTTAGTTGGTGAGGTAACGGCTCACCAAGACCGCGATCGGTAGCCGGACTGAGAGGTTGAACGGCCACATTGGGACTGAGACACGGCCCAGACTCCTACGGGAGGCAGCAGTGGGGGATATTGCGCAATGGGGGAAACCCTGACGCAGCAACGCCGCGTGAAGGATGAAGGTCTTCGGATTGTAAACTTCTTTTATTAAGGACGAAGAAAGTGACGGTACTTAATGAATAAGCTCCGGCTAACTACGTGCCAGCAGCCGCGGTAATACGTAGGGAGCAAGCGTTGTCCGGATTTACTGGGTGTAAAGGGTGCGTAGGCGGCTTTGCAAGTCAGATGTGAAATCTATGGGCTCAACCCATAGCCTGCATTTGAAACTGCAGAGCTTGAGTGAAGTAGAGGCAGGCGGAATTCCCCGTGTAGCGGTGAAATGCGTAGAGATGGGGAGGAACACCAGTGGCGAAGGCGGCCTGCTGGGCTTTAACTGACGCTGAGGCACGAAAGCGTGGGTAGCAAACAGGATTAGATACCCTGGTAGTCCACGCTGTAAACGATGATTACTAGGTGTGGGGGGTCTGACCCCTTCCGTGCCGGAGTTAACACAATAAGTAATCCACCTGGGGAGTACGGCCGCAAGGTTGAAACTCAAAGGAATTGACGGGGGCCCGCACAAGCAGTGGAGTATGTGGTTTAATTCGAAGCAACGCGAAGAACCTTACCAGGTCTTGACATCCTACTAACGAGATAGAGATATGTTAGGTGCCCTTCGGGGAAAGTAGAGACAGGTGGTGCATGGTTGTCGTCAGCTCGTGTCGTGAGATGTTGGGTTAAGTCCCGCAACGAGCGCAACCCTTGCTATTAGTTGCTACGCAAGAGCACTCTAATAGGACTGCCGTTGACAAAACGGAGGAAGGTGGGGACGACGTCAAATCATCATGCCCCTTATGACCTGGGCTACACACGTACTACAATGGACATTAACAGAGGGAAGCAATACAGTGATGTGGAGCAAACCCCTAAAAATGTTCTCAGTTCAGATTGCAGGCTGCAACCCGCCTGTATGAAGATGGAATTGCTAGTAATCGCAGATCAGCATGCTGCGGTGAATACGTTCCCGGGCCTTGTACACACCGCCCGTCACACCATGGGAGCCGGTAATACCCGAAGTCAGTAGTCTAACCGCAAGGAGGACGCTGCCGAAGGTAGGATTGGCGACTGGGGTGAAGTCGTAACAAGGTAGCCGTATCGGAAGGTGCGGCTGGATCACCTCCTTTCTATGGAGAATTTATCGGATGAAATAAGCTGATATAACATCCAAGGTCAGTTACGGAAGTAATTTATTGAATCGTTGTTTAATTTTCAGGGTCCTGCCCGAGATATACGGGGGTATAGCTCAGCTGGGAGAGCACCTGCTTTGCAAGCAGGGGGTCAGCGGTTCGATCCCGCTTATCTCCACCAAAGGCTTGAGGGAATAACCGAAAAGCCGGAAATATGGGCTTATAGCTCAGCCGGTTAGAGCGCACGCCTGATAAGCGTGAGGTCGGTGGTTCGAGTCCACTTAAGCCCACCAAGAGTACGAAAGTACTCAAAGAAAGTACCTTGAAAACTGAATAAAGTATAGCAGATAAAGCGAGAAAAGTAATTATTGACAGGTTTTAACAAGAAGAGTTGAATCTCGAAGCCTTTAAATAACGACTGATGAGGACTAAGCTGTAAAATCACTTTAGTGATTGCAACAGATTAGACGAGTGGGAGTTATTTAAAGAATAGCGAAGAGAATGAAACTTGACAAACTCAAATAAGAGAAAGCGTTAAACGAAGGTAATAAATACTACAATTAGCTTAAAGGGTAATAAAAGATTAGTTATAAACTAATGGCTTATTAAACTGCGAAAAAAGAGTAATTTACATTACAAAGAAGAACCAAAAGATATCTCAAATGGTCAAGCTACAAAGAGCACAAGGGGAATGCCTTGGCACCGAGAGCCGAAGAAGGACGTGACTAACTGCGATAAGCTACGGGGAGCTGTAAGTGAGCGTTATATCCGTAGATTTCCGAATGGAGCAATCCGATTAGAGGAAAGTCTAATCATCATATACTGAATACATAGGTATATGAGGGGAACCGCCTGAACTGAAACATCTAAGTAGGGCGAGGAAGAGAAATCAACTGAGATTCCGTAAGTAGTGGCGAGCGAATGCGGAAGAGGCCAAACCTAATGTAGTAATATGTTAGGGGTTCGGACAGTAAAATGAATTGTCGAGATTTAGCCGAATGTCATGGGAAGGGCAATCAAAGAAGGTGAAAATCCTGTAGGCGAAAAGTTAAGACATCAGACTGTATCCAGAGTACCGCCGGACACGTGAAACCCGGTGGGAATATGGGGGGACCATCCTCCAAGCCTAAATACTACTCGGTGACCGATAGAGAAGAAGTACTGTGAAGGAAAGGTGAAAAGCACCCCGGAAGGGGAGTGAAAGAGAACCTGAAACCTTGTGTTTACAAGCACCGAAAGTTCATCAACGAACGATCGGGTACCTTTTGTAGAATGGTCCGGCGAGTGAATGTAACTGGCAAGGTTAAGCACTTAAGGTGTGAAGCCGTAGCGAGAGCGAGTCTGAAAAGGGCGCATGAAGTCAGTTGTATTCGACCCGAAACCGGGTGACCTACCCATGTCCAGGCTGAAGTGCAGGTAAAACTTCATGGAGGGCCGAACCGACTCCCGTTGAAATGGTAGCGGATGAGGTGTGGGTAGCGGAGAAATTCCAATCGAACCCGGAGATAGCTGGTTCTCTCCGAAATAGCTTTAGGGCTAGCCTTGGAACAGATTACTGGAGGTAAAGCACTGAATTGGCTAGGGGCCGAGAGGTTACTGAACCTTATCAAACTAAGAATGCCAGATAATCGTTTTCCAGGAGTCAGACAGTGGGAGATAAGTTTCATTGTCAAAAGGGAAACAGCCCAGACCTACAGCTAAGGTCCCAAAGTATAGTTAAGTGGAAAAGGATGTGGAATTGCATAGACAACCAGGATGTTGGCTTAGAAGCAGCCACTCATTAAAAGAGTGCGTAATAGCTCACTGGTCGAGTGATTCTGCGCCGAAAATTTAACGGGGCTAAACTATACACCGAAGCTTAGGATACCGCAAGGTATGGTAGGAGAGCGTTCTGTACGGAGTGAAGTCGTAGCGAAAGCGGCGGTGGACTGTACAGAAGTGAGAATGCCGGAATAAGTAGCGAGAATTAAGTGAGAATCTTAATGGCCGAAAGTCTAAGGTTTTTGGAGGAAGGTTCGTCCGCTCCAAGTAAGTCGGGAGCTAAGGTCAGGCCGAAAGGCGTAGCCGATGCACAAACGGTTGATATTCCGTTACCGTCTACAATTTAAACAAAGGGACACATACAAAGCGTTTAACCCGGGCGATGGTTGACCCGGGCGCAAGGGACTGAAATAAGAGTAGGGAAGTAAATGTGGCGTATGGCGAGAAAAGCTTTGTGAATAGAAGTAGACGCCCGTACCGCAAACCGACACAGGTGGACAGGAAGAGAATTCTAAGGCCAGCGGGAGAAGGGTAGTTAAGGAACTCGGCAAATTGACTCCGTAACTTCGGAATAAGGAGTGCTCGAAAGAGCCGCAGAGAATAGGCCCAGGCGACTGTTTAGCAAAAACACAGGTCTCTGCCAAATCGAAAGATGAAGTATAGGGGCTGACACCTGCCCGGTGCCGGAAGGTTAAGAGGAGGAGTGCAAGCTCCGAATTGAAGCCCCGGTAAACGGCGGCCGTAACTATAACGGTCCTAAGGTAGCGAAATTCCTTGTCGGGTAAGTTCCGACCCGCACGAATGGTGTAACGATCTGGGCACTGTCTCAACTACCCACCCGGCGAAATTGTAGTACCGGTGAAGATGCCGGTTACCTGCGGCAAGACGGAAAGACCCCATGGAGCTTTACTGTAGCCTGATATTGGGTTTCGGAAATCTATGTACAGGATAGGCGGGAGACTGGGAAGTATGAGCGTCAGCTTATACGGAGTCATTGTTGGGATACCGCCCTTAGGTTTCTGGAATTCTAACCTGCGACCGTGAATCCGGTCGGGGGACATTGTCAGGTGGGCAGTTTGACTGGGGCGGTCGCCTCCGAAAAGGTAACGGAGGCGCTCAAAGGTTGGCTCAGCACGGACGGAAACCGTGCCTCTGAGTGTAAACGCAAAAGCCAGCCTAACTGCGAGGATGACGGTCCGAGCAGTAACGAAAGTTGGAGTTAGTGATCCGGCGGTATGTGAATGGAAATGCCGTCGCTCAACGGATAAAAGCTACCCTGGGGATAACAGGCTGATCTCCCCCAAGAGTCCACATCGACGGGGAGGTTTGGCACCTCGATGTCGGCTCATCACATCCTGGGGCTGTATTCGGTCCCAAGGGTTCGGCTGTTCGCCGATTAAAGTGGTACGCGAGCTGGGTTCAGAACGTCGCGAGACAGTTCGGTCCCTATCTGTCGTGGGCGCAGGATATTTGAGGAGCTCTGTCCTTAGTACGAGAGGACCGGGATGGACGTACCTCTGGTGCACCAGTTGTCATGCCAATGGCACGGCTGGGCAGCTACGTACGGAACGGATAAACGCTGAAAGCATCTAAGCGTGAAGCCGACTCCAAGATTAGATATCCCATTGCATAAGCAAGTAAGACCCCTTGAGGACTACGAGGTTGATAGGCTGCGTGTGTAAGTGTCGTGAGGCATTTAGCTTGGCAGTACTAATAGGTCGAGGGCTTGACCACAAGAGTCTTTTGGTCAGCTTATTAAAGTATTTACAATATTGCTTCTCACTTTGCTTAATCTTTATTCAGTTTTCAGGGCGCTGTCTAAGCGACTGTGAAATGCACCATTAGCTCAGTTGGTAGAGCACCTGACTCTTAATCAGGGTGTCCCGGGTTCGAGCCCCTGATGGTGCACCAAAAAGGTAACAGGGGCTAATGAAAAGATGACCATTAGCCTTTGTTACAAACAGATGGCTCGTTGGTCAAGCGGTTAAGACTCCGGCCTCTCACGCCGGCAACGCGGGTTCGATTCCCGCACGAGTCACCATGAAGATGGTATATACTTCTCAAATAAGGGAAGAATAAATACAAGAGAATAGTTGGTGTTGATGACGCTGAGGGTCCACCTGTTCCCATACCGAACACAGAAGTTAAGCTCAGTGGTGCCGAAAATACTTGGCTGGTGACGGCCCGGAAAGATAGGGAGATGCCAACACAGGCGAAACACCTAATCAGGTGTTTTGCACTATATTCCTCCATAGCTCAGTCGGTAGTGCGAGTGTACAGAAATGTACCCGAAACTATTACTTAGACAGAGGAAAAACTAAATATGTCGTTTAAGTCCACTACCGGGGACTTAAATAACAAAAAAGATTGCTCTTTGTGCAGTCTTGACAAAAACCTTTGAGTAAAATCAAAGAAAATTGTATATTCCTCCATAGCTCAGTCGGTAGAGCGCATGACTGTTAATCATGATGTCACTGGTTCGAGCCCAGTTGGGGGAGCCAAAAGAGGCTCATAGTTTTTCTATGAGCCTTAATTACTTATATACAAAATTTATTTCCGGTAGAAGTGATAATTGATTTATCGGAAAGGAAAAGATATGGAGTTCGAAAATATGACAGACATACAATTTGATGTTCTTATGAACTCAATTATCCAAATAGTAAAGGATTCTGAAACTAAAGATGAAGCTGTTGAAAAGCTACAAAATTTAGTTAAAGGTAAAGAAAACTGATTACTTTCGCTAATCTGCTTAATTTAATATTATCAAATATATGAGTCAATCATTATATTTCTTATTTTAGAGATATAGTAATTGGCTCTTTTTTTATTTGGCAATCGTTTTTAATTTTTTGATTAGAACGGTTGCCTTTTTTTATTTACAAAAAATCGAAAGGAATGATTTTAAATGTATTTTACCGACACACCTGAACTCAGGAAGTTTGAAAGAGAGATGCGGCAGAAACCTAATTTTGACAGGTGAAATGATGATTGTGATGAAAATGAAATCTCACATTTCTCTGACAACAAAAATGTCAATACAAACAGAAAAAGGATGGAGGTTGATTTTGTGACAATAAAAATAAGAAGTCCTACTAAAGCTATTACTTAAATCAAAACTAAATAAATTGGAGAAGATAACTTGAACGAATACGAAAGACAGCGCAGAATAGCTGAAAGCACAAAGAAATTGTATCCGCCGGGAACAAGAATTGAGCTTATCAATATGAAGGACCCTTACGCACCTGTTCCGGCAGGCACAAGAGGAACAGTAAAATTTGTTGATTCAATGGGAACGATATTCCCTGAGTGGGACAATGGTCGTTCACTTGGTGTAGTTCCTGGTGAGGATTCATTCAGAAAGCTTACGCAGGAAGAAATCGAAGCAGAAAACCAATCCGAATCAGAAGTTGAAGATGAAACTCCTGATGAGGATAACGGAATGACAATAGGAATGTGAGGCGTTTTTTAATATATAAATCTTCGTTGGAATGAAGATTTATGGCAATCAGATTTTTTGATATGTTTGCTGGCATCGGTGGTTTCCGTTCCGGACTTGAAGCCATAGGCGGTTTTGAGTGCGTCGGTTACTGCGAAATCGACAAGTATGCAAAGCAGGCATATGAAGCAATGTACGATACAGGAGGTGAACTTTACTTTGATGACGCAAGAAAAATCGTACCCGAACAGTTACCCGATTTCGACCTTATTACCGGCGGATTTCCCTGTCAGTCCTTCTCAATCGCAGGAGCAAGAAAGGGTTTTGACGATACAAGAGGAACGCTGTTTTTCGAGATTGCTCGAATTGCTGCCGTTAAAAAACCTAAGTATCTCTACCTCGAAAACGTTCCCGGTCTCCTTAACCATGACTCAGGCAAAACATTTGAAACAATCCTCCTCTCCCCGAAAAGCTATAAGCTTTTTGGGGAGAGGAGGCACAGCATATCGAACGAGTTTTTGACCGCTTGCGGTCGAAACGAGTAAGCGGAGCTTGTGCCGACGAGGGGTATGATGTGTGCTGGCAGATACTTAACAGCAAAAATTTTGGAGTTCCACAGTCACGAAATCGAGTGTTCATTATCGGATATCTTAGAGGACAATGTGCCGGAGAAGTATTATCTTTTACGCAAACAAGCGGAAAAGCTCTTATACAAAGAAAACCCAACGCAAGGTGAGCGAATCTACTCATCTAAAGGGCTAAGCTGTACACTGACAAGCGGTTCGGGAGGATTCGGCGGTCATTCGGGACTTTATCTCGTTGAAGATACTGAAAACTTTGGCTTGCCGATAAAATCTAAGACCAAAGACGGTTATCAGATCGCATATCCCGGCGACAGCATTGATACCGCCTTTTCGGGACAAAATTCAAGGCGTGGCAGAGTCGGAAGTCAGATAGCACACACGCTTACTACTTCCGCAACGCAAGCGTATTATTTTATCGACCTGAACCCCGATCCGAAGCTGACAGAAATTGCAAGGTGCATAACTGCAAGACACGATTCGGGAATCAGTAACCGAAAGGGTGAGCATTCAGGTGTATTCGTTGAAAGCACGAATTTTACAGATGATGAAAAATTCGCAGTTGCTTTTGTTGATCCAAACGGCGAAGTCCATATCGGCAGAATCAGAAAGCTTACTCCGAGGGAGTGCTGGAGATTACAAGGCTTCACGGACGATCAGTTCGACAAGGCAAAAGCGACTGGACTATCCGACAGCAGGCTTTACAAGATGGCAGGAAATGCGGTGACAGTAAATGTAATCTCTGAAATCGGGAAGATTATCAAAAAAGTAAACGATAAAAATTAAATAATAACAACTAATATCAATCGTTCCGAACGACTGATATTGGTTTTCATATATATAAGCCGTTGATTAGATTTTTTTAATTTAATCAACGGCTTTTTGTCGTTTCAGGGGCGATTGGTATTCCGAAATGGAGTGATGAATATCAAAACCCCTGTGAGTTGGATGGGAAATAAAACTTCCATCCTTCATATTTTGTACGCCCTGTTTCCTCTGAATTACGAAAGGTATATTGAGCCGTTCGGAGGCTCAGGAGCTGTACTTTTAGGCAAGAAAAAGCCTGATAAGTTCGAAGTTTACAATGACTATAACCATAATCTTGTAAACCTCTTTCGCTGTATGCGTGACAGACCTATGGCATTCATAAAAGAGCTCGGATTTTATCCGCTTAATTCAAGGGATGATTTCAATGCAATAAAGAAATTTTTTAAACAGGAAAAGTTTGAGGACAAATACCTTGATGAAGAATTGGAATTGACGAAGATTATTCTTCCCGACTTGAAAGCAGAAGAAATCATAGAATTGTATATAAAAATGAAACAAGACTACGACTTGCGCAGAGCAGTAATGTTTCTTAAACTTCTACGATACAGCTATTCAAGCAGTGGAAAGTCATTTGCCTGTCAGCCCTTTTCAGTAGTGAGCCTGTTTCAACTGATAGAGCAAGTCGGCAAAAGACTTGAAAATACTGTGATTGAAAATCAGGATTTTGAAGTCTTGATAAAGCATTACGACCGAGATAATGCCTTTTTCTACTGCGATCCGCCTTACTATTCAAGCGAGTATGTTTATCAGTGCGGTTTCACTTGGGATGACCACTTGAGGCTGAAAAACGCACTTGCAAAAGCAAAAGGCAAATGGCTTGTATCGTACAACGATTGCACAGAAATCAGAGAATTATATAACGGTTACTCATTCTTTGATTTTAAACGAATCCACAGTATGGTTCAAAAGTATGATGCAGGCAGAGAATTTCCTGAACTTTTGATTGCAAACTACGATTTGTATGAGCGAGAGCGTGCAAAGCCAAGACAATTAAGTCTGCTTGATTTGCAAACGGACAATGAAGAAAATTTAGATCAAATTTTAAAGGAGAGCATAATATCATGGAAAATGAAACAATGAACAATTTAGTATTTATAGGCATACCGCTTGATACGGTTATCGTGTCTGGAATCACATCTGATGCAACAGTTCAGGTTACGGCGACCAACGGTGTAATTGTTATTGAGAGGTGTGATGACATCTGTGAATGTGAAGAAAGTGACTGTCTTTGTGATGATTGCAGAGCAAAGCTCGGTCTTGATGAAAGCGAGGACGAGTAATGCTTAAAATGTATAGAGTCCTTGGCAAAAGAGGTAGAATTACTATTCCCTATGAAATCCGTCAGCGTATCGGTTTCAAATACAACGATGTTTTATCATTCACACAGCAGGATGATGGCTCGGTTGTTGTCAGGAGAGAAAAAATCTGCGATAACTGTAATGAATTTGCTGAAGAATTCGAGGAAAATTTCACCCTTGAAGATTTCCTCGACAGCCTATCCGAGGAAGAACAGAGAGATGCACTTGTTCATCTTTCTTTGAAGTGGGTGGAAAAACAGAATGTTAGTTTACCGTTTGCGTCTGCCAAAAAGAAGTGATTATCAGTTGGTATTCAAAAATCTCTGGACATTTGAAATTCTTTGGATATACTTAGTGCTTGAAAGGACGGCGATAGTATGAAAAAGAAAATCGCAATAATGCTGACATTGATTTTAGCAACAGGAACATTCACAGCTTGTACGGCAGAAGAAAAAATGTATAACAGTTCTTTATCACCCACGGTTTCAACTTCCGCGGGTGTTTCTGTATATACGGAATCTTCTGCAACGGCAACAACAGAAAAAGCGACTGAAACCACAACCCCCAAAAAAGCCACAGTTTCAAAAGAAACAGAGCTTTCGGAAGAGAACACCAAAACCAAAGAAAAAGCCGACAGTGGGCAAAATTCGGTGGTTGCTTCGGCAACGGATTCAATTCAGGAAACACAATCCAAGGTTCAGAACAACAGCAGGAATGTTGAGAGTGGCAATCAGCAAAAATCACAATCAAACGCTAAAAAGCCAACGCAGAAACCTACACCAAAGCCGACACGACCGCCTACCAAAGCAAAAACGGTTGATGTTCAGTATGCGGTGAGTGCCTGCATAGCCTACGGTCAGCAGCTTGGAATGAAATACGATTCCTCACTGAACACAGGCAACGCAAGCTGGTTCTCGCCCACAAACGCATCATATTATGATGATACGCAAAGACTGACAGCAGATTGCTATGGTGATGTTGAGTATGTAGCCTACTACTTCCAAAGCAGTGGCATAGCTCCGAGAGACTTATCATTCAATGTAATTGCAGAAAACAACAAAATATATGTAGTCTACTGTTGAGCATACGATTAAGCAAGGCACTCACTTCATTGTGGGTGCTTATTTTTATGAAAGGAAAATGACAATGAAAATCAATAATATTACACTCTCGGATCTCCGCCGTATGAACGGCAAGGAAGGACTCATCTTGCAGGGATGCGGCGGTGAAACACAGGAATGGGTGGACGGCATCAATAAAATGCTCACAGACAAGGGAATACTTCTTGACAATACAAAGTTTGAGAATGTTTCTGTGCTCAAGAGTGACGGCGTAACCTGTATTCTCTATCCCTTTGAAGATGTCCACCTTGATATCGGCAAGCTTGCAATGTGGAGATTACAGTCATACACAGCATTTGCCGGAACTTGGCTTTCCGACTATGTGGAAAACAAGCTCGGTGGATTTATTACCGATGAGCAAATCAAAGCAGAAAAGGTCAAACCTGACTGTGCGTTGATAGGTCAGGATGGCAATATATTCAATCTGTTAGGAATTGCAAGTCACATTCTCAAACAAAACGGTATGGCTGACGAGGCAAAAGAAATGTGTAGTCGTGTTACGAGTTCTGGCAGTTACTGCGAAGCGCTGAACATTATCGGCGAGTATGTAAATATAACGGACGGCAGTGAGCAGTCCGATGATATAGATGAAGATTTCAATGAAGGGCAGGCGATGAAATTATGATTGTATTTAAAACAGAATAAGACATCAATCGGGGCAAGGGCAAAATCTTGGCCCATATTTTTTATGAAAGGATTTTTAAAATGACGAACTTAATCAAAAATAAAAAACTTACAAGAATAACGGCACTTTTACTTGCGGTTGCCGTAATATTCGGAACAATGTTCTCACTCCCCGTAAGTGCGGCAAGCGGTGATAAGGTTACAATCACCTTTGATTACTGTTATGACAGCACCGGGAACACAATCAAATTCCAGCAGACCACAGTCAGCGACGGTTATACTGTAGGTACAGTGGGCGAAGAGCTGTGCAAGATTTTTGCAGACGGCAAAGAAGCCTATTGCATTGAACCCGGTCATACACTCTACTCAGGCAATACGCTGACAGAAAGTGCCTCAACCGTTTGGAAGAATTTAGGCTCGGCAAAGCAGAAAGCAATCAACATTGCTCTGCTTTACGGCAAACCCGGTTCAGAAAAAAGCTTAAGCGGAACAGAGGATCAGAAATGGGTAGCAACACAGCTGATTGTATGGGAGTTTGTTTCAGGTTGCAGAAGTACTGCTGACGGTTACAAGTGTATGAATACAAAGTTCATTGACGGCATTTGTGCAGGCGGCGCAAACCCAGGAGTCAAGTCGGTTTACAATGCTATCTCAAAAAGCCTTGCCAATTACTCAATTGTTCCAAGCTTTGCATCTGCAATCGCCTCAAAGGCTGAAACCTATGAGATGAAATACTCGGACGGAAAGTACACATTAACTCTTACCGACAGCAACAATATTCTTTCCAGTTTCAGTTTCAAGACAACAGGCGGTGTGAGCGCATCTGTATCAGGCAACAAGCTGACCTTGACTTCAACTTCGCCAGTCAACGATGCAGTAACATTCAACTCTGCAAAGTCAATGCCAAGCGTAGGAAATACAACTCTTGTTCCATATGGTGACGCAAGCCTTCAGGATGTAATCACAGGAGTTGAAAATGACGCTGACCCGATAAGAGCATATTTCAAGGTCAAGACAAGCTCGGGCAATCTCAAGCTTGTTAAAACCGCAGAGGACGGCAATGTTGCAAATATTGAGTTTACTGTCAAAGGCGATGGTTACAGCAAAACTGCAAAAACCAATTCAAAGGGCGAATTTGAATTAACCGACCTTGTCCCCGGAAAATACACGGTTACTGAGCATACTCCGACAGAGTATGCCGAACAAAAATCAAAGACCGTAAATGTTGAAAGTGGGAAAACGGCAACTGTTTCTTTCAGTAATGTTCTTAAAAAGTGGAAGCTGACTGTTACAAAAACAGACGCTGAAACAAAGTCTGCACAGGGTGATGCAACACTTGCAGGAGCAGTTTACGGAATCTACAATAACGGCAAACTGGTTGACAAGTACACCACCGATAAAAACGGCAGTTTTACCACATCTTATTATATTTGCGGTGACAACTGGACTTTAAAAGAAATTGACCCGAGCGAGGGTTATCTGCTTGACGAAACCGAATATCATATCGGTGCAGAGGCGAAAAAATATACGCTTGAAAACAACAGCGTTTCAATGGGTGTTACCGAAGATATACTGAAAGGAAAAATTGCAATTATCAAGCACACCGATGACGGCAGTACAAAAATTGAAACTCCCGAAAAAGGTGCAGAATTTCAGGTGTATCTGAAATCGGCAGGTAGTTACAACAAGGCAAAGGAAACTGAAAGAGATACTCTTGTATGTGATGAATACGGCTTTGCGGAAACAAAGGATTTGCCTTACGGCACATACACTGTTCATCAGACCAAAGGCTGGAACGGTACAGAGTTCATTGCTGATTTTGATGTGTTTATTTCTGAAAATAATAAGACTTACAAATACCTCATCAATAACGCAAGCCTTGAAAGCTATGTAAAGATAGTAAAGGTTGACAGCGAAACAGGCAAACAGATTCCGTATGCAGGTGCAGGCTTTCAGATTTATAATCTTGACGGAAAGCTCGTGACTATGACCTACACCTATCCCGAGGTTACAACTATTGACACATTCTACACGAACAGCGAGGGTTATCTAATTACACCCGAATCTCTGCCCTACAGCAAAGGCTATTCAGTCGTTGAGGTGCAGGCTCCTTACGGATATATCCTTGACAGCACACCTGTATATTTTGACATTACAGCAGAAAACACAAGTGAAGAAAACGGCGTTACAATTGTAAAAACCGAGAAGAAAAATACTCCGCAGAAAGGCACAATTACCGTAGAAAAAACAGGCGAGATTTTCTCGAATGTAACTGCAGTCGGCGGCGGATATACTGATGAAAACGGAAATGATGTTACACTTCCGACCATATATCAGCCTGAATATTCTGTAAGCGGTTTGGCGGGTGCAGTGTTTGAAATCTATGCTGATGAGGATATTACAACGCCTGACGGAACAGTTCGATATACAAAAGATACTCTTGTTGACGCCATTACCACAGGTGAAAAAGGCACAGCAACAAGCAAACAGCTTTACCTCGGCAAATACCGTGTTGTAGAAAAAACTGCTCCTAACGGATTTGTTCTGAACAGGACTGTAAATCATATTGCGCTCACCTATGCCGGACAGAATGAAAAGGTGACTAACACCTCAACATCATTTACAAACGACAGACAAAAGGTTGAAATCGACCTTACCAAAGTGCTTGAACAGAACGAGAAATTCAACATTGGCAGTAATGACGAAATCCTCAATGTTCCATTCGGACTTTACGCTGATGAAGATTTGAAAGCCGCAAACGGATCTGTCATTCCAAAGGACGGACTTCTTGAAATTATCACCTGTGATGAAAAAGGCAAGGCAACCTTCACCACCGACCTTCCAATCGGCAGTTACTATGTTAAGGAAATCAGCACGGACAATCACTATATCCTATCTGAGAAAAAATACCCTGTTGTGTTTGAATACGCAGGACAGGATACAGCAACTGTTCATATTTCTGTAAATGACGGTGAACCGATTGAAAATGAAATCATCTATGGCACAATCAAAGGCTTGAAGATTGATCGTGAAACAGGCGAAAATATCGCAGGCGCATTGTTCGGCTTATTTAGCACTGATGAAACAGAGTTTACAGAAGAAACTGCAATTTTAACATCTGAATCAAACGAGGGCGGTATTTTTGAATTTACCAATGTTCCCTACGGTGAATATATTGTCCGTGAGTTAAAGCCTGCTGAGGGTTATCTCCCTAATGAAGAAAACTATGCCGTAACAATTTTTGATAACAAGGAAATTATCGAAATCACAGTTGAGAACGATAAAATTCCTGAGTTAAAAACCACAGCAACCGTTGACGGCAAAAAGGAAGTCGGAGCAACAGAAGTGTTCACACTTGAAGATGTTGTAGAGTACAAGCATCTTGTACCCGGCAAGGAGTACACGGTTAAGGGTGTTCTTATGGATAAGGCAACAGGCGAACCACTTTTAATTGATGAAAAAGAAATCCGTTCAGAAACCACATTTACACCTGATGAACCAACAGGAGATGTTATTGTTTCCTTTGAATTTGACGCAAGATATATCAAGAAAGATACTGACATAGTCGTTTTTGAAAGCCTTTACAGTGAGAATAAAGAGCTTGCAGTCCACGCTGAAATTGATGACGAAAGTCAGACCGTAACTGTTAAACTTCCGAAAATCGGAACAAAGGCAAGTATTGAAGGCAAAAAGAAATTCACAGCTAACGGTGATATTACCATTGACGATGTTGTTTCCTACAAACATCTCACAGCAGGAAAAGAATACACAATCAAAGGCATCCTTATGGATAAATCCACGGGTAAGCAATTCCTTGTTGACGGCAAAGAAGTTTGTTCCGAAGTAACATTCACACCCGAAATAGCAGACGGCGAAGTAACAGTATCCTTTACCTTTGACGGTTCTGTAATTACCAAAGAAACAGAAATTGTTGTGTTTGAAACTCTCTACCGTGATGAAACGGAAATTGCTGTTCACGCTGACATTGATGACAAGGATCAGACTGTAACTATTCATCCGCAGCCTGAACCTGAAAAACCGCAGACAGGAGACAATTCAAATATCGGTTTTTGGATTGGTTTAGGTGCAGTTGCGCTTGGCGGTCTTGTTTCTGTGGTTATCATCAAACTCAAGAAGAAAGATGAGGATGATGAATAATGCACAGGACATATATCTGTTCGCCTTTGGGCGGTAATGTATCTGCAAATATTGAAAACGCAAAACGATATGCCCGATATGCGTTAGAGTGCGGTATGGCTCCGTTCATACCGCATTTTTATGCGCTGATTTTAGATGACAGCAACAAAGAAGAAAGAAACCTTGGTATGCTTGCGGGACTTTCTATGCTTTGGGTGTGTGATGCGGTCTGGGTTTTCGGTGATGAATTAACCGAGGGTATGAAAACAGAAATTCGCTTTGCAGAAAAACTGAACATCGAAGTCAGATATATATCGGAGAATGATCTAAGAAAATCGGAGGTAAAAAATGATAAAATCAAGAAAAATTAAGTTGTTGAAGTGGTTGGCAGGAATATCAGTAATACTGTTAATGCTCGGAATATCGGCGGTAACAGTCTTTGCCGCAGGCGATGTATCATCAGCCATTGAAAGCACATGGAACTCGGCACAAACACAGATTAAAAATGTTGTAAACAATGTTGTCTTTCCTGCGGTAGATATGATTCTTGCCATACTTTTCTTTGTTAAACTTGCTACTGCTTATCTCGATTACCGCAAGCACGGACAGTTTGAATTCACCGCGCCGGCAATTCTTTTCGGCTGTCTTGTGTTCTCGCTGACAGCACCACTGTACATTTGGACGATACTCTGATAACAATAAAAATAAGGCTGTTGTGTTAAGTCATAACAGCCTTTTGTGGAGGTGATTTATATTTTTGACTGGTTAGGAGATTTCATCGGCGGAATCGGAAGTGCCATAGGAGGTGTGTTCGATTACCTCGGTGAGCAAATCTCAAATGCTATATGGAACACAATGCTTCAGTGGCTTTATGAAACGATTTACAACGCTGTTGCCGACTTCTTCACAATGATGGGAAATATGGGAGCAGATGTGTTCGACCTCACTTGGGTGCAGGCGACAATAAACCTGTTTACGCTGTTTGGCTGGGCATTGTTCGTCGCAGGCACGGTCGTCGCCGTATTTGATGTTGCAATAGAATATCAGAACGGCAGAGCGAACATAAAGACAACTGCAATTAATGTCTTAAAAGGTTTCTTTGCCTGTTCGCTGTTCGGCGTTGTGCCTGTGGAACTGTATAAATTTTGCATCAGCCTGCAAAACACATTCTCAAAGGATTTGTCCTCCATAATGGCAGGACAGCAAAGCATTGATTTAGCAGGACAAAGCACAAGTGTTTTAGAGGGCAGTTTTGCAGTTGCAAACCAGACAACATTCGGATTATTGAATCTGTTATGTATGATTGCTTTTGCCTACTGCGTAATAAAAATCTTTTTTGCGAACATCAAGCGTGGAGGAATTCTGCTCATACAAATGGCGGTAGGTGCGTTGTATATGTTCAGCGTTCCGAGAGGATATCAGGACGGCTTTAATCAGTGGATGAAACAGATAGCGGCACTGTGCCTTACGGCATTTATGCAGACAACTCTGCTGTTCCTCGGGTTGCTAACCTTCCCCGGCAATATGCTTTTAGGACTTGGAATAATGCTTGCATCAAACGAAGTTCCTAGAATTGCACAGCAGTTCGGACTGGATTCATCAGTTAAAGTGAATATGACAAGCATTGTTCACGCAACAACAACTGCTGTTAATCTGACGAGAAGTGTTGCAAGGGCGGCTAAATAACTTAGTGCCAATGTTCTACTCCACTTATGTTGCGTAGAACATTACTGCTTTTTAGCGTAAAATTTCCGCTAAAAAGCAGAGGAGCAATGCTCCTTGGCACAAGTTGCAATCTATCGCAAAGTTCTAATCAAACAAGCTTGTTAGAACTTTGCTCCGATTTAAGACGAAAGGAATTTAAAGATTATGACCACTTATTTATATCCGCAAAATCTAAAAGCCACAGCCAATCTATGGCTGTGGAGCTTACGGGATTTTGCAATTATGAGCATAACGCTTTTGTTATCAATACTGATACTTGCACAGACGAGAATAATAGTACCTCTTGCGGTAACTCTCTGTTTCGGCTTTTTGTCAATAAGACTGGAAGATACAACAATTCTTGATTTCATACGCTATGCCGTAAAGTATTTTATATCAACTCAACAGATATATTTCTGGGCAGAAAGGGGCAAATAAATGAAGAACAATCAGAAGGAAACAAAGCACAAAGGCAAGTCCGTTCAGGATTTGATGGGCATAAAAACCTTTACGAAAAACGGTTTGAAGGTCGGCAAGGAAGAACTGATTTTTATATGGTTCAGCCTACAAATATTTCTGTGCTTTCCCACACGAATATCGAAATCAAGGTGCGCCACCTGATGATGGTGCTTTCTGCTGTGCCGGATATTGAGATCACCTGTACCGATTCCTGCGAGTGCTTCGATACAAACAAAAGCTATATCAAAGGCAGAATTGAAGCTGAACAGAATGAAAAAGTCAGAAAAATATTGAATAAGGATCTGGATTTTCTCGACAGCATTCAGACCGAAACCTCAACCGCAAGGCAGTTTCTGTTCATAGCAAGGTGTAAATCTTCAAAATCCGAAAATGTTTTGCAGAAAGCAAACAGGGTTGAGAAGATTATTTCAGACCAAGGCTTTGAAGTAACCAGAATGAAGAAAGCCGACATCAAGCGTTTTCTTGCAATATATTTTGACGCAAGTATGAACGGTGATTTGATGCCCGACTATGACGGCGAAAAGTATTATGAAAAGGAGCATATCTATGAAGAAACATAAAGAAAAAATCAAAATAGGAATTGTGATAGGCGTATTTTCTGTTGTTATAATTGCCTGCCTGGTTTCAATATTTTCGCAGGTGTTTACAGAGTACAAAGAGAATGAAAGTTTTAAAAACCTTGCAGAAATTGTTACTGAGGAATCGACAGGTAATGATACTGAAAAAGAACAATTCATAAATCCAAATTTATTAAAAGTCAGTGATTGTGATAATGATGTTCAAGACGAATCGTCTATGTATTTCACGACATATTACGAACCTCATTTAATATCAGAACTCATTTCAATGAATTCCGAATGCTTCGGCTGGATAAGCATAGCAGACACAAACATCAATTACCCTGTTATGCACACACCGAGTAATCCGCAGAAATATCTGAACAAAAACTTTTACGGCGAGTACAGCTTCAGCGGTACACCGTTTCTGGACAGCAGATGTTCTGCCGACAGTACAAATTTAGTCATATACGGTCATCATATGAACAACGGCACAATGTTTGCAGACCTTTGCAACTATATCGATTATTCTTACTTCTCGGAACATCCTACAGTTGTGCTTGAAACGAAAGACGGGGTATTTGCTTACTCCGTCTTTTCTGTTATAAAAGTAAAGTCCGATGATGATTGGTACAGATTTATAACAACAGATTTGGACAAAACCTATGAAAAATGGATCAGTTATTCAAAAACAAAATCTCTGTATAGCACAGGAATTACACTTGTTTACGGTCAGCAGATTTTAACACTTTCAACCTGTTATGGCTATAATCAGGATGACCGTATACTTGTGTTAGCAGTACGAAATTAAGGGGGTTAGAAAATGAAGTTATTCAATAGGAAACCAAAGGTGCTCACACCCGAACAGGCAGAAGAAATCTACACAAAGAATTTCTTTGATATGATTCTGCCGTCAACAATAAAATTTTTCACCGATTATTACATTGTCGGCGACTCGTACCGCAGTGTATGGGCGGTTCGTGAATATCCGCCGAGTACGAAAGAACAAGCAATACTCTCACAGCTTGCAGACAGAAACGGCGTAATGCTTCGCATATACCACAGACTTGTTGAAAGTGTGGAACAGAGAAAAATTATTCAGAATGCCACACGCAAAAACAAGCTCAAATCAAGCGGTAACGATGTAAATGAAACCATTGAAGCACAGGGCAACTTGCAGGATGTTGTTACCCTTATGGCGAACTTACGAAAGAACAAAGAACCGTTATTGCATTGCTCTGTGTTCATAGAGCTTAAAGCCAAAAACAAGCAGAAATTGAAGGAGTTACAGACCGATATTGCAATGGAGCTGACACGCTCCAAGATTGAAGTGGATAGATTAACGCTAAGGCAGAAAGAAGGCTTCTTGTCGGTGAACCCTATCGGCTGTAATCAGTTCGGAAGTCTATATGAAAGAGTGTTGCCTGCTTCTTCAGTTGCAAATCTTTTTCCTTTTAATTTTAGCGGTAAGACAGATCCTAATGGCTTGTACATTGGGCGAGATAAATACGGCACAAATATCCTTGTTGATTTTGACCGCAGAACAGAGGACAAAACCACATCAAATATCCTTATCCTCGGAAACAGTGGTCAGGGTAAATCGTATTTATTGAAACTCATCCTTACAAATATTCGTGAAAGTGGAAAGAAAATCTTATGCCTTGACCCCGAAGCGGAGTATGAGGATCTGACAAATGCCCTCGGCGGTTGCTACATTGATTTTATGTCTGGTAAATACAAAATCAATCCTCTTGAACCAAAGGATTGGGGTAATGCAAATGAAGAAATTGACTCCAAAGCTCCCGAACCGTTCAAGCGTGTTACTCGACTTTCACAGCACATTGCGTTCTTGAAAGACTTTTTCAGAACCTACAAGGATTTCACGGACGCACAGCTTGATACAATTGAAATTCGGCTTATGAAGCTGTACGCACGATTCGGCATTACAGACACGACAGATTACAGCACAAAAAAGCCTACGGACTTTCCTGTGATGAGCGATTTCTATGATTTGTGCGAAGAAGAATATATGACCTACGACCACAAGCGGAAATATCTCTACACCGAAGAAATCCTGCAGGAGGTTTGTCTGGGTATTCACAGTATGTGTGTAGGTTCAGAATCAAAGTATTTCAACGGTCACACAAACATTACTAATGACAAATTCTTGTGCTTCGGGGTTAAGAGTTTGCTCGACACTAACAAAAGACTCAAAGACGCAATGTTGTTTAATATCCTTTCCTATATGTCTAACAAGTTGTTAGGCGAGGGAAACACCGTTGCATCAATAGACGAGCTTTATTTATTTTTGTCTAACCTCACAGCTATTGAGTATATCCGCAACGCAATGAAGCGTGTCCGCAAAAAGGATTCAGCCGTGATTTTAGCCAGTCAGAACATAGACGATTTTTTGATTCCGAGCGTTAAGGAATACACAAAACCCTTGTTCTCAATCCCGACTCATCACTTCTTATTCTTCCCCGGTAATATCAATCCTAAAGATTTTCAGGATGCACTGATGGTTGAAGCGAACGAATACGATTTAATAAAATTCGGTGAGCGTGGCACTTGCCTTTACCGTTGCGGAAACGAAAGGTATCTGCTTCTTGTTCAGGCTCCTGAATACAAAGCCGAAATTTTCGGAAGTGCAGGTGGAAGATAAAATTTTGAATAGACAGAATTTTAAAATTGTGGTATGATAATTACAAAATAACAGGTTAATAAATTGATATTTGACACATTCTCTGTTTGTGGGAAAGAATTCTCATAACCGTTGATGTACCATATTTTCGGAGGTGAACGTCATGGATCAAATAAAAATCGGTAAATTTATTGCTACGCTTCGTCGGCAGAGCGGACTAACTCAAGAGAAGCTCGGAGAGAAAATTGGTGTAACAAACAAAACAATATCTCGCTGGGAAAATGGTAACTATATGCCAGACATTGAAATGCTCCAACTACTTGCAAAGGAATTTAATGTTAGCATAAATGAATTGTTGGCTGGACAAAAGATGTCAGACGAAGAGTTTCGGAAAAATGCAGATGAAAACATAATTGCTGTTTCAAAAGAAAGTGCATTCTCGTTTGAGGAAAGAAAAGCATATTTCAAAAAGAAATGGCGTAAGGAGCATATATCACTTTTTGTTGTTTTATTGTTAATTCTAATTGTCGCTTTTGTATTGCCATTTGTTGTCAGTAAACCATGGTTTGTTGGATTAGTGCCATTGATAGCATTTATTGAATATGCTTACCAGAATAACAGAATGATGATTTATGTAGAAAACTGTCTTTATAAGTGAGATAGTCAATATCCTGTTTAAGATTATTTTTACAATTAAAAAATATTATAATCCGATTGTTTTTCTTAAATGAAAGTCAATCGGATTTTTATTTGCGGAGGTGATTCAATGAGTGCTACCATAGGTGCGGCACTGAAGAAAATAGCAGTTGCTCTGCTGACGGATAAAAAGATAATGAAAACAATAGGCGGTATAATAATCGGCATAATCATAATTGTGGTTATGCCGATTGTTGCTGTGGTGTCCGTTTTTAACGGCAGTATGGATATTGATACAGACAAGCTTAGCCAGTCCATACAAGAAAATATCTCAGCAGAGCAGATGGAAAATCTACAGCTTATTAACGACACAATGACAGAGGTTGAAAATCAACTGAAAAATAAAAAGTTGTCCGACTATAACACACAGGCAGAGGTTATCTATCTGTTTTCTCTGTCCGATAAATCAGAGGATGAGGACTTTGTAAAGAACTTCGTTTCCTGTTTCAAGAAAAATCAGTCTGATGAGGATTTGATAAAAACCGTCAATCAGAAATTCGGAACGGAGATAAAGTATGACGAGTTCCAAAAGATGATGCAGTCAATCAAGGGAGCGGAAATCAGTACGGCAGGCTTAATATAACACCTATGATTAATCCGATAAGTGAATTACCTCAAGATAAAGCAGCATTTTTTGAATTTGTAAAAGCATAAATATATTCACAACAGCCGAAGTAGAAAATACTTCGGCTGTAATTACAATATATAGATTTTAAAAACATAAAATTTAATAATCTACTCCCTCTTGCTTTATCATATTATCTTCAATTTTATAGTGTTTGGTAATTTCCATATTATCGGCAACCCATAGTGCTAAATCGCCCGAAGAAAGATCTGCATCGTCATCAAAAGCTCCGCATACGGAAAAGTCGTCATCACGGTAGCAATTAATAGCTTTGTAGGTTTTATCTATAATTACATAGGAATATTCTACCGCAATAATCTTTCCGTTCTTACCGTTATATTCACTGAAAGTAAAATCAGTTGCCCATTTTTTATCATTCCATGACTCTGGCATTGTAACATCCGGTGTACTTATACCGTCAACAAGTATATTAAAGTAATCCATAATGCTTTCAGGAGTTTCAAAAGTAACGTCCGGGAAACTGTCTATTACCTTCCCTATATTTATATATTCAATGTTATCGCAAATTAAATCTTTAATACCATCATATTTGCCACTAAATAAATCTTTATAAGCTTGTTTATATTTGTCATCTATTGGCATTAGTGATGGAATGATATAGTTATCTATACTTAATTTGTAGGGAGAAATATTTTCGCTGGCATTTGTTTTGTTTGCATCAGGACTAAAACAAGCAATAGATGTATAATTCTGAGCATATAATTTCCAGTTTGAAGGAATATCAAGTGAAAAAGTTATATAATCACCTTCGCTGTTTTCCGTCACAGTTTTTGTTTCTATATCAGGCTTAATAATTGTATTGTTCTGCTGACAGCCTACAAGCAAAATCATAAGTACGATGGATATTATTGCTGATAAGATTTTGTATTTCATTTGTATGCTCCTATTATATATTTCAATATAAAATTACTTGTTACTTGAGATTTTTGATTATATTCATTTGAAATTACTAAATTGTGATAATTATTATAACTCTTGTATTACTTTTTGTAAAGTAATAATAAAATATATTTCAAACTTCATTATGTTAATGTTGTTTCTAACGAAAAGCACGCAAAACTCAGCAATGAATTAAAGAAACTGCTAAAATTACTAATAGGAATGAAAATGATATTGTTAAATAAAAAATAATTTGAATCAAAGTGGTTTTCTAATAGCTAATAAGGAAGAAAGTGTTAGAGTATGAGCTGTTATATAAGTCGTACTTTCTTTGCCTACAAATAATTAATTAAATATCAAATATGTGGAGGTAAAATCAAAATGAAGAAAACAAGCGTAAACATAATGTACGATGATGAAAAGCTGAATGCAATCAGGCTGTATATGTCACAGCGTGATTTGGATTTCAAGGAAGAACTTGAAAAATCTGTGGACGCTCTGTACGCAAAATATGTCCCTGCAAATGTCAGGGAGTTCATTGATATGAAAGGTTCACAGGTGAAACCACCAAAGCCTAAAAAACCAAAGATTGAAAGTGAGGAAAAGACTTGAGGTCGCAAAATTTTGGCATAGAAATAGAAATGACCGGCATCACTCGCAGTACTGCGGCGAAAGTGATTGCCGGTTATTTTCATACAGACGCAACTCATGTCGGCGGTTGTTATGATGCTTATTCTGTTCGTGATAATGATGGCAGGATGTGGAAGATTATGCGTGACGCAAGCGTTCGTTGCGAAAATCGTTCGGGAGCAAATGCAAGCACAATGTACTCGGTTGAATTTGTCACTCCGATTTGCAACTATGACGATATAGAAACCATTCAGGAGTTAGTCAGAAAGCTTCGTGGTGCAGGAGCGAGAGTCAACTCAAGCTGCGGTCTGCATTGTCACATAGATGCGTCAAGGCATACCCCGAAAACACTTCGCAATATCGTAAACATTATGGCGGCGAAAGAGGACTTGCTATACAAAGCATTGAAAGTAAATGTTTCCCGTGAGCATTACTGTCAGAAGATGGACACTCGCTTTCTTGATGAAATCAATAACCGTCCGCCTATGTCAATGGAGCAGATAAAATCAATGTGGTATGACGGAGAGGACTACAGTTACCGACATTATGATGATACTCGCTACCACGCACTGAATCTTCACAGCGTGTTCTACAAGGGTACGATTGAATTTCGTCTATTCAATTCCACTTTACACGCAGGAGAAGTAAAGTCAGCGATTCAGCTGTGCCTTGCAATCAGCCATCAGGCATTGATACAGAAGTCTGCAAGACACGCTAAAACTCAGTCGGATAATGAAAAGTACACTTTCAGAACTTGGCTTTTAAGATTGGGTTTGATAGGTGACGAATTCAAAACAGCTCGTCATCATCTGCTGAAAAATCTTGAGGGCAACATTGCGTGGAAGGATCCTGCACAGGCTGAAAAGCAAAAGGAAAGACTTGCTCAAAAACGAGCCGCACAGTTGAACGATACAGTTCAGAATACAAACGAAAATATAAATATCAACGAACCCGAATCTGAAACTGCAACTGAGCAGAATGAGGATTCGGGTTTTGTTATGAGTATGTAAGGAGAGAAATCTATTATGAGTAAAAAATTATACATTGCCTATGGCAGTAATCTCAATCTTAAACAGATGAAATACCGTTGTCCAACAGCAAAGCATGTCGGAAAGGGTGTAGTCGAAAATTACGAATTACAATTCAAGGGTATGCCTCACTGTTCCTATGCGACAATCGCACCTTGCGTCGGTAAGTCCGTTCCCGTTGCACTGTGGGAGCTTCAGCCGAGAGATGAAAAACTGCTTGACCGCTACGAGGGCTATCCCTCTCACTACTTCAAGCAGGACTTGCCTGTTCGGATGAGTAATGGATCGGAAACGACAGCGATGGTTTACATTATGAATCTTAAGCAGAATTTCGGATTGCCCGGCGCAAGCTATTATGATACTGTATTGCAGGGGTACAAGGACTGCGGTTTTGACTTGAATGTTTTAAACGAAGCCGTAAATGACAGTGCAGAGAAATTCTACGATAACCTTGAACAGAACAATCTGTTTGATTCACCTGATGAAGATGAAGATATGGGAATAGGTGGCATGAGTTTATGAACGAGAGAAAGAAATTGAAAAAGCATCTCGGCGATAAATATATTTTCAAAATGTATTTGCCAGTGAACGAGGTTAAGAAATTACTTTCCGAAAATCCAAAGGACAAGCACGACACTCTATTTGCTTCACTTACAGTCGGCTGTGTAAAAATCAACGCTGTTGTATTTCCTACTCCCGATAAGATGCTCCTCGGCTTTGATATTCTTGTAAAGGATACACCCGACAGCGAGGAATGGATTTGCTATGACACATTAAGTGATGAAATCAAGTTATCCCCTCGCAGTATAGAACAATCAATGTTTGATATTCTGAATCGTGAAGTCAAAGCGTACGGACTGTCATATACCGAGTGCAATTTTGAAGTGATAAACGGCAAAGTGATTAAGTAATGAATATCGGCGGTATTCTCGCCACATTCGCCTCGTGTCGGCTTTTAAAGGAGAAGTCGGAAAAGTATCCGAAATCGAATAAAAGTCGAAATCGGGCGGTTTGTGGCAAGGTGTGAAAAATCGAAGTTACGGCAATTTGGGCAGTTTTTCAAGGGTGGAATTTTAAGCAGGAGAAAGACACGGGGTTGCAGTCGCTCCCTCGTGTCGGTTCACGGCAGACGGCAACGCCGGCTGACATGCGGTTTTTCGCACTTTTCAGCCTCAAAAATCCATAGGGGTTAATTTTCAGCCTTGGGGTTGTACTTGTGGGTTTAACTGCCTGATTTGCCGAATAGAATGCCAAAAATAAAGGAGTTGCAACTGTGGGTTGTGACAAAACAGGAGGTTTTGCACTTGAATGAAACGGATAACAGAAAAGAAGTTAAGCGGAAATTTGCACTGTGGATAAAGCAGTCAACAATTGATATGGTCGAGGGTATTTATAAGGAAGATAACTGCTCCAGTCGCAGTGAGTTTATTGAAAAGGCAATCATTTTCTATGCAGGCTATCTCTCGTCAAACGACAACAGCGAGTATCTTCCCAATGTGGTTACTTCAACCTTGAAATCAATCGTTGCCGAGAGTGACAACCGAATGAGTAGATTGATTTTTAAGTTGGCGGTTGAACTTGCAATGACAATGAATATTATTGCTTCATCACAGGATATAGACAAACTGACACTTACAAAGCTTCGTGGCGAGTGCATCAAGGAAGTCAAACGACTCAATGGTTCGTTTTCCTTTGACGACGCATACGACTGGCAGAAAGGATAATTATATGTGGCAAAGTTAGTTACAAAGTTTAAATATCTCAAGCCGAACCGTAAAGTTAGTGCAGGCGGTTATGCAAAATATATTGCCACCCGTGAGGGAGTTGAGAAGTTTGACAGCTCGCAAAAGTTTGCTTCTGCAACAGAAAAACAGAAACATTTAATTGAAAAAATTATAAAAGATTTTCCCGACAGCAAGGATATGTTTGAGTACGCTGATTACCTTGAAAAGCAAAATCAAGGCTCGGCATCTGATTTTATCTCAAGAGTTATGGAAGATTACGCCTACGAAATTTCAGGCATAAAAGCTTATGCGGAATACATCGCTACACGCCCCCGTGCTGAAAGATTCGGCTCACACGGTCTGTTTACCGACGACGGTGTGCAGGTTCAGTTGAGTAAATTAACGGAAGAACTTGACAAACACAAGGGTAATATCTGGACTGCGATAATTTCTATTCGCAGAGAAGATGCACAACGGCTTGGCTTTAATACCGGAGCTCGGTGGAGAGATATGCTCCGCACACAGACAGAAGCACTTGCTAAAAATCTTAAAATCCCAATGCAAAATCTTCGTTGGTATGCAGCGTTTCACAACGAATCCCACCACCCTCACGTGCATTTGATTGCATATTCAACGGTTGAAAATGAAGGCTATCTCACGCAAAAGGGAGTTGAAAATCTGCGTTCATCGTTTGCAAAAGATATTTTTCAGCAAGATTTATTGTGCATATATGAAAGGCAAACCGAACACAGGGATAAGCTCCGTGCTGAGGCTCGTGACATTGTAGAGGATTTAGTTTCAAAAATCAACTCTGAAATATATATCAGCGCGTCAATTCAGAATAAGCTGTTGAAACTTGCAGATAGGCTTTCAAAAACGAAAGGCAAAAAGGTTTATGGTTATTTAAAGCCCGATGTAAAGGCGTTGGTTGATTCTATCGTTGAAGAACTGGCGAGTGATGACAGAATTAAAAAACTGTATGACCTGTGGTACGAGCAAAAAGAAAACACAATACGAACCTATACGGACGAGATGCCGCAAAGAATTCCGCTCGTGGACAACAAGGAATTTAAATCAATCAAGAATGCAATAATCAAGGAAGCTATGAAATTGAATATCACCGAGGATGAAATTGAGAAAAGTGAGAATACAGACGAAGAACCTGTTTCAAACCTCTTGGAATATGAAGAAAACACCTCTGCCGAATCAGTCTTTGATTCAAGCAGAGGTGTTCTGTATCCTCATTATTCAATTAAAACCAACCGAAACAGCGTTGCAGTTTCTTCTCTTTATCTACTGCGCTATCTCTGTAACATAATTCAAAATCAATTAAGATTTGAAGAAAGGCAGAAAGTACAGAGGACAGATAAAAAATTACAGCAGAAGATTAATGATAAAAAGCAGGCTCAGGGGTTAAAAATGTAAGTTCAATAAACTGGAATTTGTGATTCCTCTTAACGATAACTGGACTTTGAAACTCTAACAATTGGTTCCGTACCCAGTAATGCCTTTGAAATAGTTAATATATCATTTTTATTTAACAAACATTTCGGTCCTATGCATATTTCTACAATAGAATCAGGATTAAATTTTAATCTTACAAACTCCGTAATATCACAATTTCCAATAGTTCTAAAATCATGCTTCAATGTTTTGGATTCCCATTTTTCTTGAAATGCACCATAACAATTTATTATCTTTTCAAATTTCATATCATCACAATAAATTAAGCGAACTTCCGCTTCCTCCTCAAAAGCTGGATTTTTGTATTTTGCAAGTACTGGAATTAGTTCATGTAAAAATACTTCTATTTGCATTTTCTTATCAGTAATATTATTTCTACGAATTACTGTCCCTATTGTATCAGCTACAATTTCGACATCACTTTCTCTTTCATTTTCAACTATATTATTGGTATATTCTATGTTTTCAATCCAAAAGTTGTCCGCAATCACTAACTTGTTTAAATCAAAACCAATCGAAACTCCTCTTCCATCATCTGCATATGCTCTCCACTGGCTTAATAAATCTTGCTTTTTAGAGAAACATGAAATATAAACACTCCTCTGTCCTTTGAAATTAAGACAATTTAATAAATCATCAAAAGAAAACTTTAATCCTGAACGTATCCTCATTCTTTCAAAGACTGAGTCAAAAGCATCTTCTTTATTATCATCATTCAACCTGTCCAAATACCACCTTATTTCTAATTTATCATTCATTTTCAATGGATCAGAAAGATATATTTCTTTATTTTTTAAGATGGTCAAAAAAGTGTCCAATGAGCAATAATAATATCCTATCATCAAATACCTCCCTAGCGACTACAAATTCCGATTTATCAATCTGTTATTTTACAATTATCATATCATAGACAAATAAAATTGTCTATCAAAAAATCAGCCTACCACCAAGAAATAACTGTACCCAAACGCTGATAGGTGCCTCCTGTCACAGTGATAAGAGAAGAATTACCCACTATAAGATCTTACAGCAGAAAGAAAAAATTATACTCAAGGAAGTGATTAAAATATCAAACTACATTCATTTTACAAAAGAACAGCGAGAGCAGGCAAGGTGTACTGACCTTGCACAATTTCTTATAAGTCATGGCGAGAAAATCAGGAAATCAGGCTCGGAGTACGAATGGTTTGACGGCTCGCAAAAGGTTACAATCAGAGGTCACCTCTGGTATCATCAGTATGAACAGAAAGACGGTGATGCGGTTGACTTCGTCCGCAGATTTTACAACAAGGACTATGCCGAAGCGGTGGAAATACTTTTGGATAACTGTGGCGGTCAAATCATAACATCACCGCCAATAGAAAAAGAGCATAACCCCTTTGAACTGCCGCCGAGAAATGACAGAATGAGCAGAGTTTTTTCTTATCTGCTGTTGACTCGTGGCATTGACAAGGATGTACTTTTTGAGTTTGTGAGGAGAAAAATGATTTATGAATCTGCCAATTATCACAATGCGGTATTTGTCGGTTACGATTCAAGCGGTAAACCTCGCCATGCTCACAAGCGAGGAACTGTAACGAATAATCCGTACAAAGGAAATGTTGCAGGCAGTCAGCCCGAGTACAGCTTTCACTTTAACGGCACAAGCGAAAAGCTATTTTTATTCGAAGCTCCCATTGATATGCTTTCCTACATTTCAATGCACAAGAAAAATTGGAAAGAACACAGCTATGCGGCATCCTGCTCCGTTTCGGATAGGGTGCTTTTTCAATGTCTTAATGACAATCCGAATATCAAAAATGTTTTTCTTTGCTTTGACAATGACGAAGCAGGACAGACCGCCAACAAACGCATAGCCGACAAACTGAACAAACTGAATATTCAAAATGAAATCCTCATTCCAAACTACAAGGAATGGAACGAGCATATTTTGAAAAATGAAAGGACTGAAGAAATATGCCCTCAGGTATTATAACGCTGATAATTGTCACAGGTTCAATGTTTGCCCTGTTCATAATCATTTCTACGGTAGGCAATTACTACTCCCTGAACCGCATAAAGAACAAGACGGTCGGACAAGGTCAGCACGGCACGGCTCGTTGGGCAACTAAAAAAGAGATAAAGAGAACCTACAAGCAGATTGATTTCAAACCCGATGAATGGCGTACAAATCCCGACAGCAGACCAACTGAACAAGGTATAGTTGTCGGTTGCAAGAACAGAAAAAAGGGAACAACAGCAATGGTTGACACAGGCGATGTCCACGCTCTGATGATTGGTGCGGCCGGTGTCGGCAAGACCGCATATTGGCTTTATCCGTGCATTGAATACGCTTGTGCTACGGGTATGTCTTTCTTGTCAACCGACACAAAGGGCGACATTGTTCGCAACTATGGAACGATTGCAGAAAAGTATTACGGCTACAAAATTTCAGTCATAGATTTGCGTAACCCAACACGCTCTCACGGCAACAATCTCCTGCATCTTGTGAATAAGTATATGGACTTATACAAAGCCGAGCCCGAACAGCTTGTTTACAAGGCAAGAGCCGAAAAATACGCAAAAATCATTTCAAAAACGATTATTCTTTCCGGTATGGACTCGGCTTCATTTGGACAGAACGCTTACTTTTATGATGCGGCAGAGGGACTTTTAACAGCAACCATTCTGCTTGTTTCAGAATTCTGTGAATCCGAAGAAAGGCATATTGTTTCGGTATTCAAAATCATTCAGGAGTTACTTGCTCCGACCAACAAGAAAGGCAAAAATCAGTTTCAGCTATTAATGGATTATCTTCCCGATGACCACAAGGCAAAATGGTTTGCAGGGGCGGCTCTCAACACAGCTGAACAGGCTATGTCAAGCGTAATGAGTACGGCACTTTCAAGGCTGAATGCTTTTCTTGATAGTGAGTTAGAACAGCTTTTATGCTTTGATACGGAGATTGACGCAGAGAAATTCTGTAATGAAAAGTGTGCAATATTCATTGTAATGCCGGAGGAAAATCCCAACACATTCTTTATGGTTTCACTGATTATCCAACAACTCTACCGTGAAATACTTTCAGTTGCAGACGAAAACGGCGGTGTACTGAAAAATCGTTGTGTGTTTTTCTGCGATGAGTTTGGAACTTTACCAAAGATTGATTCAGCAGAGATGATGTTCTCCGCATCACGTTCAAGGAGGTTACAGATAGTGCCAATAATTCAATCCTTCGCACAACTTGAGAAAAATTACGGCAAAGAGGGTGCTGATGTTATCATAGATAACACACAGCTGACCATTTTCGGCGGCTTTGCTCCAAACAGCACAAGTGCGGAAGTCCTATCAAAAGCACTCGGTTCAAGAACTGTTATGTCAGGCTCTGTAAGCAGAAGCAAAAATGATCCGTCCCAATCATTGCAGATGATAGAAAGACCTTTGATGACCCCCGATGAGTTAAAATCACTTCCGAAAGGCACATTTGTTGTTATGAAAACAGGTTTTTATCCTATGAAAGTAAAACTAAAGCTGTTTTTTAAATGGGGTATTGAGTTTGAGGAAAAGTATGAGGTCAAGGAGAACGGAAACCGTGAAGTCCACTATGCCAATCGTTCGGAGTTGTTCAACAACATAATTAAAGCATATAGTCCTGTGACTGACTCGGATTTTGATGAAGCGAGCGATGACAAAAAGAAGAAAAATGAAAATCTTAAGACCTCTCCAAATGCGGAACAGACCGACAGTGACGATACTATTAATTCAGAACAGCAAGACGAATCAACAGAAGAACCTGAAAATTCAAACGTTGAACAGAACGCAGACAAGCAAAGAAAAGTAGTTATAAGAACCGAAAGACCACCACAGGAGGTGCTGGACAATGAGTAGATTAACTTTTCTCTATCAAATGGACTTACCACACAGAGCCGTAGCAGTCTATACCTATCTCCACGACCGAGCCAACAAAAATGGCGAGTGCTGGCCCTCAGTAAACAAAATAGCAGGCGACATAAAGCTGTCGCCTGCTACCGTCCGCAGAGCTATTAAAGATTTGAAAAAAGCCGGATTAATCGAAACCGAACAGCGTTATCGTGAACAGGGTGGTAAGAGCAGTTTGCTATATAGAATAAAAAATAAAACATTATAAAAGTATGATGGTAAGAACATATAATACATATTATTTTTTAGCCAAATATACATTAAAGGTATTAAAATCACATTTGAATGAATCAACCAACTCTAAATCAAAATTACTTTGTATATATTCGGGTGTTTTAGTTAATTCATTCTTTACAAACCAAACGGTATCGTTGGGCGGAATTTTATTGGAAAGTTCGTTTTTATTTATGCATTCTATATTATCAAATGCCACAAACCAAGGCTCACTGTAGGTGCAGATATGCGTGTTTTCGGGATAATAATATGACAAAATTCCGAATGAGCTGTCGCAATATAAAAATGTATCTGTTGAAGAAGCTATTTCATCAAAGCGGTTGAAAAAATTATTCATTGACGGGTTGTATTCAAATATTCCCGTGCCGATAAGACAGGCTACGTTAAGTGCGCAAAGCAATACGCAAATAATATTTTTAACTTTTTCTTTTATATGTTGTGTGCCGAAAGCGACAAGCAGCGCGAAAATTCCCGATATAACAACGCTGTACCTCGCTATGTAAAAGGGGCGAATGAAAATTGTCACAAGCAGACCTATCGCCTGAACGCTTAATACGCAGGTTATCGCAAATATTACAGATAACCTGCGGTTTTCCTTTTTGGCGAGTATCAGCGTGGAAATAACAAGTCCCGATGCAAACACAACCACCGAAAGCGGTTCTACTCCTTTTAGCCAGAAGCTACCGGCAGCCGCCTCGGTTTGATATAACAGCGGGATAATCCACGGAGAATATCCCACCGTCATAGCTATATCAGATATTATGATTGCTTTTATCAGCTTTCCGTCTTTTACAAAAGCATAGATATTCACGAAAATGAAAATCACGCCGACCGCAAGCAAAGCGTAAATGTGGTTGTACGCGGCAAACAAAGCGGTGATAACAAATATAACGCAATGCCGCGTCCCGTGATTTTCA